>CAVQGM010000002.1:822500-2012218 GCA_963712065.1 uncultured Iamiaceae bacterium | reverse complement strand
ATCGACCGGCGGATGCGTCAGCGGCTGGCCGCCCTGGCGGCGACCGACGACGAGTTCGCGCCGCTGTCCGACCTGGCCTGGATCACGGGAAGGCGCTCGGCACCGAGCGACCGGCGTTCGCCGGTGATGGCGGCATGAGCCCGGCGACCCGGCGGTCGACCTGGACGACCGACGTGAGCGTGTTCTGCGAGCGGCTGGCGGAGCGGCTGCGGGCAGAGGGTGCACCCCACCCCCGATCCGCGGCCGCTGCGCTCGCCGCTCGAGGACTCCACCACGAGCGTCGCCGCGACTTCGCCCGGCGGTTGGGGGTCGACGAATCCCAACTCCGAGCGATCGAGGCAGGCGAGGTGCCGGTCGATCAATGGCCGGCGCCGCTGGTCGTCGAGGCGGAGCGAACGCGGAGCGGGAACCGTGGCTGACGACGTGGACGGGCTCGAGATCGCAGGCCACCTCCCGTTAACCGCAAGGAGCGGTTCTTCACCGGCACGGTGCTCCCGTTGCTCGTGGCGTCCGACGATTTCGTCCGTTTGCCGGCGTTCCTGTCGGTGTGCGGGATGCTGGCCCCGGTCGTCGAGGCCGTTCGTTCGGCTCGGTCCGAGACGATCCAGTTCCTCATCGAGTACGGCTTCGCCGAGTCGACGTGGAACGACCGGACCGGCGACTGGACCGACTACGAAGGCGGCCGGGACACCCCCGACGTCGTGGTCGTGGGGCCCGACTGGCTCCGCGCCGTCGAGGCCAAGGTGTACGCCCGCCAGGGCAGGACGGTGATCGCCGACCAGCTCGCCGCCCAACGCACCCTCGTCGAGTACTGGCAGCCCTTCCCGGCCGGGTTCGTGCGGAGGAGGTCGGCGTCGACGGCGTCCCCGAGTGCCTTGTGCAGGATCGTGTGGAGGTACCGGACGGTCTTCGGTCGGGACCTCCTAGGGGTTCCGGCCAGGCCCCGGGGTGTTGGCGCACCGCCGGGGCCACTGTTCGGTTGCTGAGGTGACGGTATCGGCGGTGACCGCCGGCTCATCGCTCGATCTTGGAGCGATCCCGCCCACCTCGAGCAGACGTGCTGCAGCCGGACCGTTCCCGGTGACCGATCGTGCCTTCGCCGCCATCGCACTGGTCGCGGTGGCCAACACCGCGCTCATCGCCATCACCACCGCGTCCCGCCAGGTGTACGGGCTCGCCGAGCAGCGATCGATCCCGTCGCTGCTGGGGCGGATCGGACGGTGGCGCATCCCCGGGCCGGCGATCCTCGGTGTCGCCGTGGTCACGACGGCACTGGCGACCACCGGCGGCGTCCGGGATCTGGCCGACACCACCGTCGTCCTGCTCCTCGCCGTGTTCGCCACGGTGAACGTGACCGTGCTCGTGCTGCGCCGACGAACGGCGGGCTTGTGGCATCCCGCCGACCGTCGGCGGGGCGCCCCGGCCGCGGTCCCGGCGGTCGGCGCGATCGGCAGCCTCGTCCTGCTGGTCGACGCCGTCGTCGTCGGGGGCGTTGGGTTGCTCGTGCGGGTCGCAGCGTTGCTTGCGATCGGCCTGGTGCTCTACGCCCTCACCCGCCGCGACCGTGGCGGAACGTCGGCAGCGACGTCATGAACCACGATGTGCGGTCTTCGGCGAGCGACCACCGCGCGCCTGGGGTGGCGAGGCGTGACGGTCAGGCGCAGTTGCGCTCCACCCAGACGTTGATGTTCTCCTGGGCGGCCACGACCTCGGGGTCTTCGAGGATCGCCGTCGCCTCCTCCTGCGCCTCCTCGGAGGGTTCGACCCCTCCCACGAACCCCGCGCCGCCGGTACCGACGGCCATCGCCTCGCGGAGCGCGTTCGACACCACGGCGAAGTCGTCCTCGATCTCGGCGGGGACGAGCTGCTCGAGCTCGCCGAGCTGGGCGTCGATCTCCTCCCGCTGGGCCTCGTCCACGCCGGCGCCGAGCATCCCGCTGAAGCCGATCGACAGGTAGGCCATCTGGAACTCGGCGCACTCTCCGCCGAACACGCCGCCGATCCCCTGTCCGCCGGTGGCCTCGTCGACGGCGTCGTCGACGGCCCGGCCCACGAAGACGACCCCGACGACGGCTGCGGCACCGGCCATCAGCCCCACGATCAAGAGCACAACGAGGGCGATCATGCATCCCCGGTTCGACCCCTGCTTCGCCGGAGGGGCCGGCGTCACCGGCGGCGGAGGTGCGCCGCCCGCCGGGGGCGTCGGCCCTCCCTGGTACGGAGGTGGCGGCGGTGGCATCTCGCCCACGGCGCCATCCTAGCCAGACCGCGTCGTTCGGCTCGGGCCCGCTGCGGCTCGCAGCATAGATGGGGTGTCCACCCGATTGTCCCCGTTGGTCGAGACCACCCCCGGTGCAGTCCTCCCCTGGGAGCTGTCGAGCAGGGCCTCGACCTCCGCCAAGAGGTTGCCCGGCAAAGTGATCTCGATGTCGTCGTCGATCAGAGCGGCACCCAGGACAACACGCTCGTCGAGCTCGTCGACCGCGTGAACGAGCGCTACGTGGCGGGTGACATCGACGGGATGATGGCACTCTTCGCCGACGACGCCGAGCTGACCGATGCAGGCGACACGTTCCGGGGCAAGGAGAAGCTCCGCAAGGTTCTGGAGTGGGACTTCGAGCTGTCGCCCACGGCCACGGTGGACTTGAGCGGCATGCGGGTTGTCACTGCGGATCATGTGGCTGCGTACGAACGCGTCGTGCACCTCATGGCCGACGGGATCCCGTACGACGAACCCTCCGTCATCATCATCGAGGTCGACGACCAAGGGCTGATCGTCAAGATGCGCTCCTATCACGACAAGCTGGCGCTGCTGCACCAGATCGCGTCGAAGTCCCAGGCATCAAAGGCCGACTCTTCCGGGCGATGACCGGCTTCCTCGTGAAGATGGGCAGCCAGGGATTGGACGTCTCACCCGATTGACCCTGGTGTGAATCATCCGCGGCAGCGGCCAGAGCCGCCAGAGCACGGGCAGGCGATCTGGTCGGGCGTTTGGCCCGCCAACGGTCTACGTTCACCACGGGAGCGGTTCGACGGTCGGTGGCCACCTCGCCCGGGTACGAGGGTTTCTTCGACAGCTCGTGTTCCCTCGACTCAACCGATCGCCCATCTCGCCCACCAAGCGGCTGGCCCGCCGGACGGCCTGGAGTCGACGAGGCTGGGAGACCTCGGGCGGCTCGCCCAACTGCTCGGCGACGGTTCCTGCTGTAGCGCGATGCGGCCGGGATCCGCGGCTTCCTCCGACCCGACAACGTGGCAGGATCGACCCGTACAGCAGCGGTTGGATCACGGAGAGGACCGACATGGCGAAGATCGAGCTGACGTACACCGTCGGCGACCACGTGGGCGGACGGGTCTGGTACTCGCACGACCATCCGCTCAAGCTCGAAGCTCCTCGCACGAGAGCGGAGGAGATGGGACTGGCCGTCGGTGCCCCGGCGACCGCTCATCTCCCAATCCAGTGGATGCACTTCACGGACATGGTCGTGGAGGTTGAAGACGGGATCGGGAAGATCGGGAACAAGGCGTACGCCTCGAAGGGGCTCGGCGTGGCCTTCGGGGCAGTCTGGACCGACGGGACGCACGGCACCTACGACCTCGATCCCGTCAAGCTGTCGTTCGTTTCCCAGAACCCGAAGGAGGGGCAACTCGAGACCTACGGGCGGGTCCGCCTCACCCGACGGCCCGATCCCACCTCGGCGATGGGGTTCGCTGCCAACGGCGACTGGGAGTTCTGCGGGCCCGGGTTCAAGGGCAGCGGCGAGGTCGAGATGCTGTGGTCCTCGCCTGAGAAGGCGTTCAAGCTGAACGTCAGAGGTGACCTCAAGTAGCGGCGGTACGGAGCGCTCCGCCTCACCGGGTCAACTGCATCCTGTGGCCAGAGGCCAGCACCGGGGAGAGGCGGACCTTCTCTTCTACCAGTCGGTTAGGAACCGGGCCGAGGCCACCGTGGCCGCTTCGGCGGCATCGACATCACCGGTGAGGGTCCGGCAAAGTGGGCAGCGAGCCCGTCACAGATGCGCCGTGATCGATGACCCCGGACGCGGCTACCGAGGTCGGTACAGCGTCCACCGGTCCGGGACGCCTTTGAGGTCGACCGATTCGACCTCGTCGAACGCCGTCGTTCCGAGCATGGCGAGCCGGACCGACTCGGAGACCAGGGTCTCACCAGGCGCGGCGTGGCTCATGATGCGGGCGGCCACGTTCACGGCGATCCCCGAGACGTCGCGGCCGCGTCGATCCACGTCACCCACGTGGATGCCGGCTCTCGTCTCGAGGCCGAGCGGGTCGAGCCGGCGGCGGATCGTGTGCGCGGCCTGCACTGCGGCGCGAGCTGACGGCAGGATCGCGAGCACGCCATCACCCGTGAACTTGATCACCTCGCCTCCGGCCTGCTCGACGCAGAGGCGAACTCGGGTGTCGTGCTCGTCGAGCACACTCCGCCAGGAGTCGTCGCCTGCGTCCACCGCGCGTGGGGTTGATCCCACGAGGTCCGTGAACAGCACGGCCGCAACGACGTGTTCCGGGACGGGGAGCCCGGCGCTGCCGGTCAGGAACCGGGAGATCTCCGTGAGCAGCGGATCGACATCTCCGGCGATCGGATAGACGTCGACGCCGTCGACCTGCACGAACACCGCCCCATCGATCGCCTCCGCGACGCGACGGACGACGTCTTCGGACGCCATGCAGTCGGCGCGGTGCAACACCAGGGTGGGACAACTGATCCCGTCCGGGGTGAGCGGAGACTCGTAGGACCGGATCGCCTCCCACAGTCTCGATGCGACCGCCGGGCTCGCACCTGTCCTGCCGGCGCGCTCGAGCCAGGCCTGGAAGCTGCGGTCGTCGATCCGGCTCGGGAACGCCGCTCGTTCGATCGGTCCGGTCGAGAGGTGACCCTCGGCGTTTCCCGGCCCGACCGGTGGGAGGAGCGAGGTCGAAGGAATCGGGTTGATCAGCACCAGTCCCCCGATCAGCCAGGGTGAGCGCGCAGCCGCCAGCCTCGCCACTCCGAACGGATCCCAGGACACCACCGTCGGTCTCGTGAGCTCGGCCGCGGCGATCACTGCGGCGAGGTCGTCGGCCCACTGGTGCTGGGGGGAACGTGACCAGTCGGTGAACGGATCCGACAGGCCCACCCCGCGCTTGTCGAACACCACGAGGCGCCCGAGGTCGGCCAACCCCGCCATGAACCGCCGAGCCACACGATCCTCGGCCAACTGCTCCGCCGCGAAGAACTGCCCCGAGAGCATCACGAGGTCGCGACGCCCTTCCTCCCCCGCAACACGGAAGGCGACGTGCGTGCCGTCGGCGTCGGCGTATCGCACATCGTCGAGCACCAGCGAGAGTCTTGCAGGGAACTCGGATCGAGCCGATCACGAACTACGCGGACCGCCGACGCAAGCCGTGCCAGAGCCCGTGTGCTGGTCGTGCCGCTCGCCCGCGCGGATTCGGGGGACCCCGCCAGGTGCCGGCCGATCGGCTGTTACCCGCCGCCAACCACCTCACCACCCGCGACCGGGAGGACCGATGACCAACGAGAAGACGCCGAAGAGGATGAGCCGAGAAGAGGCGTACGAGTTCTACGCCCGGTCGGAGAACCAGGAGCCGCAAGGACCCGCTCGACGGCGGAAGCGCTCCAACCTGACCGAGATGGTCCCCGTGCGGTTCCCTCCGGAGACCCTGGCCGAGGTTCGCCGACTCGCCCAGGCCGACGACCGGTCGGTGTCGAGCTGGATCCGTCGCGCCGTCGAGCACGAGCTCGACCAGCAGCACGGCTGAGCACCCACCACCCCGGCGCACCACACTGTCCCTCGTGCCCGTGCCGACCGTCGTCCACGCCGGACCCGTCACCCTCACCCGGGTCCTCTACGTCGACGCGACGGTGCCGATCGAGTTCGTCGGTCTCACCCTCGACCAGGCCCGGGCGGTGCCCTGGTGCGACGAGCGGTGGGTGACCGACGACGGCATCCGCGTGGCGGCTGCCGCTTGGGTGGCCACCACCGGCGACCGGCGCCTGGTGATCGACCCGTTCCGCAACGCCGACGACATCCTCCATGACCCCGAGACCGCCGACGTCCACCGGGCCGCCGTCACCGACGCCTTCGACGCCGCCGGCATCCCCGTCGACACGGTCACCGACGTCGTGCTCTCCCACATCGAGGGCCTGGGCATGGTCCTCGTCCGCGACGGTGACGGCTGGGCGCCCTTGTTCCCGAATGCCCGCGTGCTGGTCGGTGACACCTCGATCGCCGACTTCGAGGCCGGTACCCCCGGTGATGGCACCCCCGACGACTGGACCAGCGACGTGCTGCACGACCTGCTCGCCTCCGACGCCGTCGACGTGTTCACCGACGGGTTCGAGCCGGCGCCCGGCGTGGTGCTGGAGCACACCGGCGCCCACGACCCCGGGCACTACGTCATCCACTTCGGACCCGGCCCCGACGTCACCTTCGTCGGCCACCTGGCCGTCAGCCCGCTCCACCTGTCGACCGGCATCTGCGAGCCCCAGCACGTCGACCCCGAGCGGGCCCTCGAGCTGCTCGACACCATCAAGGCCGACGGCCGAGTGCTCATCGGCCCGCTGTGGCCCTCACCCGGCGCCGGCCGGTTCGTCGACCAACGGTTCGTCGCCGTCGACGACGACGTCGCCCCTTGACCCCGCGGGGCTCGCCCCCGGTCCCCGCCGTTCGCCGGACCGGGCCTCCACCGACTGGCGCCGGTAGGGTCGCCGTCGTGGCGCCGGTGATGCGGTCGACGTCGTGAAGGCGCTCGGTCTCGTCTTCAGCCTGCTCTCGGCCCCCTGGCGCGCCCGCAATGGGCGGGTCGTCCTCGCCCTAGTCGGGATCTTCCTGCTGCTCCTCACCGTCTACGGCGTGCTGTTCCACGTGATCATGGAGTCCGAGGGCCAGGACCACAGCTGGGTCACCGGCTTCTACTGGACCCTGACGACGATGTCGACGCTCGGGTTCGGCGACATCACCTTCGAGTCCGACGTCGGGCGGATCTTCTCGATGGTGGTGCTGGTCAGCGGCGCCCTGTTCATCCTGGTGCTGCTGCCGTTCGCGTTCATCCAGTTCGTGTTCCTGCCGTGGATGGCGCGGCGCGAGTCGATGCGGGCGCCCCGCCAGCTCCCCGAGAGCACCCGCGACCACATCGTGCTGACCGACCACAGCCCCATCGAAGAGGCCCTGATCCGGCGGGCCAACGACTCCAACGTCGCCTACGTCATCATCGTCCCCGTCCTCGAGGACGCCCTACGGCTCCACGACCTCGGCTACCGGGTCATGGTCGGCGCCCTCGACGACCCCGAGACCTACCGGGCGGCCCGGGTGGGACAGGCGGCGGTGGTGGCCGCGACCCGACCGGACACCACCAACACCAACATCGCGTTCACCGTCCGCGAGATCAGCCCCGACGTCCCGGTGGTGGCCACCGCGGCGTCGGCGGCGTCGGTCGACATCCTCGGCCTCGCCGGGTGCGACGTCGTGCTCCAGCTCGGCGAGATGCTGGGACGCGACATCGCCGAGCGGGTGCTCGGGGGTGACTCGCGCAGCCACGTCGTGGGCGAGTTCGGCGACCTCCACATCGCCGAGGCGGCGGTGGCGGGCACGGCCCTGGAGGGCCTGACCCTGCGAGAGGCCGACCTGCGCCGGCGCTACAACGTGAGCGTCGTCGGGCTGTGGCAGCGCGGCCGCTTCCAGCTGGCCGGACCCGAGAGCCGGCTCACCGCCACCACCACGCTCATCCTCGCCGGATCGGCCGAGCAGCTGGCGGCCTACGACACCGCCTTCGCCCTGGAGCAACGCCTCGACGCGCCGGTCGTGATCATCGGCGGCGGACGGGTGGGGCGGGCCGTCGGTCGCACCCTCGAGGCGGACGGCATCGACTACCGGATCGTCGAGCGACTGCCCGAACGGGTGCGGGAACCCGATCACTACGTGGTCGGCGACGCCGCCGAGCTCGAGGTGCTCGAGGCGGCGGGCATCCACCGGGCGGCGGCCGTCGTGATCACCACCCACGACGACGACGTGAACGTGTACCTGGCCCTCTACTGCCGGAAGCTGCGGCCCGAGGTGCAGATCATCGCCCGGGCCAACCTCGACCGGAACGTCACCACCCTCCACCGCGCCGGCGCCGACGCCGTCCTGTCCTACGCCTCCACCGGTGCGACCGCGATCTGGAACCGACTCGGGCTCAACCCGACGTTGGTGCTGGCCGAGGGCCTCGACGTGTTCCAGGTCGACGTGCCCGACGGGCTCGTCGACCGCTCGCTGGCCGAGGCGGGCATCCGTCGCCGCACCGGGTGCAACGTGGTCGCCATCGTCGAGGACGGCCGGGTGCAGTCCAACCCCGACCCCGCCCGGCTACTGCCCGCCGACGCCGAGCTCATCGTCATCGGCGACTCGGAGGCCGAACGACACTTCTTCCGCGAGCATCCCTCCGCCGCCCGCCCGACCACTGCCGGACCGACCGTGGCGGAGCAGGTCTAGCGTCCGCCCGGTGGACGACGCCGTCGCCAACCGGCACCAAGCGGCGTACTGGGAGGCCCGGACGTCGTCGTGGATCGACGCCGAGGGCTACACCGCGCTGGTGGGCGGCCCGTTCGGCCGGGCCGCCATCGACACGCTGGACCCGGCGCCCGGGTGGCGTGTGCTCGACGTCGGCTGCGGGAGCGGCCCCACCACCGTCGAGTTGGCCCGGCGGGTCGCCCCCGGCGGACCGGTCAGGACTTGGTCTGGCAGTCGACGAGCTCCTGCTGCACAGTGGCCGTCTGGGTCGCCATCTGCGCTTCCTGCTCGGTCAGGTGCAGTTCGATCTCGGCCTCGGCTGCGGAGCCCACTGGCGCCTGCATGTACGTCACGAAGTCCTGGAGCCAGTAGCTCCGGCGCGAGCTCGACGCCGTTCGAGGTCGCCACGAGCGCGGCGCTCGTCGCCTCGGGCACGGCCTGGTCGATCAGCAGCGGGGCTGCGCCGGGGTCGGCGCAATCGACGTGCTCCCCCGGCCCGGTCAGCCAGCCGAGGTGCTTCGGCGGGGTCGATGGCGGTGATCTCGGTCTGGCGGTAGTGCACCCCCCGGTCCCGCAGTCAGGTGAGCGAGCGGGTGCCTCCCGTGAGGGGACGGATGCCGACGAGGTCCCACAGCTTGGCGAAGCCGATGAAGGAGTGATCACGCCGGTCGAACAGGCTGACGTCGACCTCGGGATACGAGGTCCGCAGCTCATGGGCGGCGGCCAGCCCGCCGAAGCCGCCTCCGAGGATCATCACGTGGTCATGGCCGGCCTCCAGTCGGATCGACGGTGAGCGCCACCGATGCCCTGCTCCCGTCGGTGAGGCCCTCGGCGGCGCGGACCGCCTTCTTCACGGGGAGCAGGTAGGTGGCCCGCTTCGTGTCCGGGAACAGGGACGTCCGCCAGGTGGTCGAGCCGACGGTCACCTCCACCGGCACCGAGCCGAACCCCTTGGCGTCCCGGCCGTGCCGCTCCTCGATGTCGTCGGCGAGCTCCTCGGGCAGGCTGATGAAGAACCAGGCGGCGGGCCCGTCGTGCTCCCACACCTCGGCTCGGAACGTGAACGGCGCTCCCATCGACGTGACGCTACCCACCGCCGCGGCGGGCGACGAGGTACAGCCGACGGCTGGCGTACTCGTGGTCGAGGGGCTCCCGCTCGCGGACCGACTCGACTGCGAACCCGGCGGCTTCGACGAGGCCGACGAGCTCGTCGGCCTCGTGGAACGCGCCGGCGAACGTGGGCACCCGGTGACCCAACATCTCGTGGATCTCGACGTCGCCGTGCCCGGCGTGGGTGGCGACGGCAAGGACGCCGCCGTCGGCGAGCACCCGGGCGGTCTCGGCCAGCGCCGCCGGCAGGTCGGCCCGGGGGAGGTGCTGCAGGCAGTAGTACGCGACGGCGAGCGTGCACGAGCGGTCGCCGAACGGCAGTGCCCGCAGGTCGGCGCGCACCCGTGCGAGACCCGGGTTCTTGCGGCCGGCGATCGAGAGCATGCGCACCGACAGGTCGAGGCCGACGAGGCGCTGGGCGCGCCCGCCGTAGTGGTCGGCCACCGGCGCCGGGCCGCAGCCCAGCTCGAGCACGCCGCCGGGCGGGGCGGCCTCGAGGGCGGTGTCGAGGACCTCGCGGTCGACGGGGAGGCGGGCGAGGTCGTCGCCGTAGGCCGCCACGTAGTCGTCGGCGACGAGGTCGTAGGCGCCGGCCACCGCGCCGACCGAGAACGGGTCCACCCCCAGATCCTGTCGCCGCCCCGCCGAGTACGGCCATCGAGTTGCCGTGGCTGGCTACGGTGTCGCGGTGCAACGACGAGATCTGCTCCGACTGACCGGTGCTGTCGGACTGACCCTCGTGGGCGGCTCCTGGCTGGCCGCCTGCTCATCCTCCTCCGACACCAGCTCGGGGACCGGCGGCGGGTCGGACGGGACGCCCATGGAGGACGGACCTCCTACTACCGCGGCGCCGTTCGCCGGCTACGGGCCGCTCGGCGAGCCCGACGAGAACGGGTTGCGGCTCCCCGCCGGCTTCACGTCACGGGTGATCGCCACCACCGGCGAGGTCGTGACCACGACCGGCTTCGTGTGGCCGGCCAACCCCGACGGCGGCGCCGTGTTCCCCACCGACGACGGTGGTTGGAGCTACGTCGTCAACGCCGAGACCGGCGAGCCCGAGGGTGGTGTCTCGATGGTGCGGTTCGACCCCGACGGCGTGATCGTCGAGGCCCGCTCGATCCTCACCGGCACGTCGCGCAACTGCGCCGGCGGGGCCACCCCGTGGGGCACGTGGCTGTCCTGCGAGGAGGTGCTCGACGGCCAGGTGTACGAGTGCGACCCCACCGGCGCCACGCCCGCCCAGGTACGTCCGGCGATGGGGTCGTTCATGCACGAGGCGGCGGCCGTCGACCCCGAAGGCGAGGCCGTCTACCTCACCGAGGACCTCCCCGACGGCGCGCTCTACCGGTTCCTGCCCGCTGCGTACCCCGACCTGTCGGCCGGCTCGCTCGAGGTGCTGGTCGAGGACGGCACCACCCTGTCGTGGCAGCCGGTGCCCGACCCCGGGGGTGCGCCCACCCCGACGAAGGACCAGGTGCCGCGCACCAAGCGCTTCAACGGTGGCGAGGGCGCCTGCTTCTTCGACGGCACCGTCTTCTTCACCACGAAGGGCGACAATCGGGTGTGGGCCTACGAGCCGGCGGCGAACGACCTGACGGTGGTCTACGAAGCCGCCAGTCCCCTGACCGGCGTCGACAACATCACGGCGACGCCGACCGGGGACCTCTACGTCGCCGAGGACGGGGGCGACATGCAGGTCGTGCTGGTCGCCGGCGACCGCGTCGAGCCGGTGGTCGAGGTCACCGGCACCAGCGGATCGGAGGTGGCCGGACCGGCCTTCACTCCGGACGGCACCCGCCTCTACTTCTCCTCGCAGCGCGACCCGGGCCGCACCTACGAGGTCACCGGTCCCTGGCACTGGTCCTGACCGGAAGTCCCCACTTCTCATCGCAGTGCTGTCACCCTGACCCTCGGGTGGGGTGACCGGCAGGGCCGACGGCCACGACGGCTGCCGTCGGGGCACGGGGCGACGTGGGGGAGACGTCGCCGACGCTCGCCGGCGTGTTCCCGAGGAGCAGGGGGATCGGCGATGGCGCGGAAGACCTCGACAGATGCGGTGGGCGACGGAACCACGCCAGGGTCCGGAGCCGGGCGCCACACCCGAGAGCGTTGCACGCCGAGACCCCATCCCGTATCAACGCCGAGCGCAGCGCCACTCGGAGATCGTGGGCCGTCGTCGCCGGACCCGGGACGCGGGTTTCATGGCGGTGATGGCTGAACGCGAGGGTGCAGTCGCCCTCAGGACGGACCGCGGCTTCATGTTCTGCGTCCCGAGTGAGGGACGCTGTGTCGTCGACGACTTCGCGGTGGAGGACGACCCGCTGTGGCCCACCGAGGGCCGACTACTCCTCGACGCCGTGTGGCGGAAGGCCAGCGTTCTGGGGCAGTCCGTGGTGCGGGTCGTCACCGCGCGCCGGGACGAACCGAAGCGCACGATGCTGTCCGAGGCCGGGCTGGTTGTGACGGCCCGCTGGTGGGTGAAAGAACTCGCTCCCACGGGGCCACCGGTGACGTGGGGCCCGCTCACCCTGCTCGACGTCGAGGCGGTGATGGTGGCGGCCCCACTGGTGTACGACCCCGGCGGGCCGGTCTGCGTGCTCGGCGGGGGTCCACTTCGGCTGCACGGGTGATGGCGGCCTACGGGGATGGGCTGTCGTGCTCGTCGAGTCGGCCGGATGGCCTGGTCTCGAGGCATGGAGGCGTCCGGGCGGCCCACCGGGCAGTACCGGTTGCCGTACGATCCGCCGGGCCCCGATCGCACCACCGCGGTCGAGGCGGCCGTACGGAACCGAGGACCCGAGTGCAGGCGAACCAGCGGCAAGCCGAGCACTGGAACGGTGCCGAGTCGGTTCATTACGTCGACCACGCCGAACGCTACGACCGCCAGCTCGCACCGTTCGCCGACGCTCTGCTCCAGCGCGCCGCGCCCGAGCGGAACCATGCCGTGCTCGACGTCGGATGCGGTTGCGGGGCCACGACCATCCTGGCGGCGCGCGTGGCGCGCACGGCGCTCGGCGTGGACCTGTCCCGGCCCCTGCTCGACATCGCGGTGCGCCGAGCCCGAGCCGCGACCATCGACAACGCCGAGTTCATGGTGGCCGACGCCCAGACCCACTCCTTCGCCCGTGGCGCGTTCGATCTCGTCATCAGCCAGTTCGGCCTCATGTTCTTCGACGACCCGACGGCCGCGTTCACCAACCTCCGGGATGCGCTGGCACCCGACGGGCGGGCGGCGCTCGTCTGCTGGCAGGGACTCGAGGCCAACGAGTGGCTCACCGTCGTCGCCGACGAAGTCGCCCGCCACACCGAGCTTCCCCAACTCGGAGGGCTGGACCGCGGTCCCGGCATGTTCGCCCTCGCCGACCCGGACGAGATCGCCGCACTGCTCGATGCGAGCGGATTCACCCGGATCGAGCTCGAGGGGCTCTCGCCCGCCATCGTGGTCGGTGGGGGTGGAACCGTCGCTGAGTCGACCGAGTTCCTGGTCGGCACCGGCATGGTGCGTGGGCTGCTCGACCTCGTGGGCCCCGACGAGCGGGGCGACGTGATGGACGCGATCGGTGCCAGCCTCGACCGACGCTACGAGCCGGGCGTCGGTGTCCGACTCGGCACCGGCGCCTGGCTCGTGTCCTGCGCCCGAGCCCCGTCGTAGCAGGATCGACGGCGGCCCACGGCGCGGCATCGGTCGCGCGTGAGCCGACCGGTCGGCTCGGCGCGGCGGGAGCCCGGCGTGGGCTCCGGCAGCGCCGGCCAGTCGGCCAGCTCGCAGTCGACACCCTCGGGGCGCGGACGGTGTTGAGCGAACGTCCGGCGAGGTCGATGGGCAGGGCGAGATCGCCGAAGCGCACGGTGGTGGTCACCCCGCTGCCGGGGTCACACGATGGCGGCGGGACGACGGTCGGGGCTGCACACCTCCGTGGCGAGGAGGCCGTCCGAGGCCGTCGTGTCGAGCACGCCGGAGCCCTCGCCGCCGAACCAGGCCACGGTGGCCCACAGGTCACGCTCCAGCTCCGGGGTCCAGGTGTCGGTAGCGGGGTCGAGGGCGAGGTTCCACAGGATCGTGGCGCTGGACCAGTGGTTGCGATCGGTGATGAGGAGCCGGGCCAGGTCGGCGAAGGGCTCGCTCTGCCAATCGCCGCCCGAGCACTCGGTGTGCCAGATCTGCGGGTCCGGTCGGGCCTGGTGGACGACCGACGCCTCAGCCCGGCGGCGTGGGGCGCTCGGCCGAGGACGCACCGGTACCGGCGCTCAGTCCCGCGAGCCACAGGATCACGGCCGTGACCAGCGTGGGGACGACGAAGAACGCCACGACGAAGGGGATGACCTGCAGGTCACCGACCTCGAACCGACCGCTGATCGCCCGGACGACGAGCGCCCCTCCGGTCAGGCCAACGGCGACGGCCGCGATCCAGACCAACAAGCTCGCGGCGCGTTGCGTGTCGAACCAGCTGACCACGGCGATCCCCACGAGCAGGGCGGCGGCCAACCAGGCGGTGGGCGGGCCGACTGCGGTGCCGTGTACGGGCTGGCCGAGCTCGAGGTCGGCGCCGAGATCGAAGTCCGAGGACGCTGCCGCGGCTCCCCACACCAGGGCGCCGAGGACGAGCGCGAGGATCGCGAGGACCGTCAAGAGCCGGGCCAAACCGGGAGCTCCCGCCGGGGGCTTCGCCGTGGCGTCAGGGGGCGGAGGGGCATCACCATCCATCGGGCGATCATGGCAGGAACCCGGCTCGGGTGATGAGCCGGCCCCGCTCCAGTCATCGCGTAGCGAGCGAGCATCACCCGGAGAGGATCCGCACCACTCCGGCGGGGGGGGTTCGACCTCGATTGTGGCTCCGTCGGGGATCGTCATCGCCCCGAGCGCGCCCACCACGGCGGGGACGTCGAACTCGCGGGCGACGACGGCGGCGTGGCGCAGCGCGCCGCCCTCTTCGACCACGAGGGCGCCGAGCACGGGCAGCAGCGAGTTGAACGACGGCCCGGTGAACGGCGCAACGAGGACGTCGCCGGGCTCGAGCCGTTCGGCCGCCTCGCCCCGGTCGTCGCTCGTCGGCGGGGAGTTGCGACAACAGGTAGGCCGACGACTCGGTCAGTGCCGCCCCGACGCCGTGAACCCGCTGGTGGGCGCCGGCCGGGTCGATCCGGACCTGTGGTCCCGGTCCCTCACTGGGCACCACCGACCGCTGCTGCACGTCGACCCGCTCGGTGCCGTCCTCCGTCGACGTGACGACATCGACGGCCACCTCACCGGTCGCGACGTGCGCGAGCGGGCTCACGAGGATGCCGCCGACCACCCAGGCGGCGGCCAGCACGGCCAGCCATCGCGTTCGCTTCGCTGAGCTCATGGTGAGTACGACCCTCTCGGGGAACGCGGGTTGACGACGTCTCGCGCGGTGGTGTCGATCGACATCGGAGTGATGCTCGACGGGTCACGGTGTTGCTCAGGCGGTGGGGGCCGCCCGGGGCTGCTCCTCGGTGGTGACTCGGCGAAGAGCTTGGCCATGGATTCCACGGACAGGTCGCGGCGCTCGTCGCCGCCCGGGCCGAGTCCAGTCGAGAAGCCCGCCTGACCCCCGCACCGGTCGACGCCCCGCCGCATGTGTCGAGCATGGCCCCGAGGGCATGGCACTCGGGTGTCGTCACCGACAGCCCGTACGCCAGTCGGGTGCTGGCAGCTACAGGACCGGCACCGTGCCGGAGCTGTAGGCCCGCCAGTAGGTCCAGTCGAGCGGGCCGTCCGTGGGCAGGGCGCCGTCCATCCGGACCCAGGCTTTCATCCGGGCGCGCACCTTCGACGAGCTGCAGCTCGACCACAGTCCGTTGCCGCACACCGAATTGCTCGGCGTCACCCACTCGAGGGTGAGCGGGTAGTCCCCCGGACCGCAGGAAAGGGGCACGACGGCGTGGGCGACCAGCGCCCACCCGTAGGACGTGCAATGTGGTGGAGTCAGCACACGCCGCTCGCCCCGGTCGTGCCACCTTGCGCCATCCCCCTCGTCGATCCACTCCTCGAGCCGCAACTCGGTCGACAACCCGACGGGCCAACCATCGCTCTGACACACGGGCGCGTTCTGGTCGTAGCCCTCGGTGATCGTCGAGCCCGACGTCGTGTACGAGGACGTCTGCGGTCTCACCCCGGTGACCCAGCACAGACCGGGTACCCGCACCATGTACTGCTGGGTGAAGAACAGACCGCCCGGGCCGGTAACCGGAGTGCCCTCCCAGTCGTAGACCGTGAGCGACCCGAACGACAGGGCGAACGCCATGGCCTGCGGTGTCTTGACCCGCCAGCCCTCGACGTCGCCATAGCCGGGCCCCCACCGCACGCACACCAGGTACTCACGCCCGCTGCGCAGCACGATGTTCCATACCGCATTCCGGTCGTAGTCGCGGTCGTAGGGGTAGTCCGGCCGGGCGAGCTCAGCGGCGTCGACGGGCTGGCCGTCGGAGGTCAGCGCGCCCGACGCCGACCACGGTTCGAGCGTCGACGGGTCGACGCAGCTCGCCGGCTCGTCGAACACGAGCGGGTTGTACGCCGGCTGGATCCACACACCCGTGTCCGACAACGGGTACCGGCTGCCCTGCGGCACGACGAGCTGGGCGTGATACCCGTCGAGGGGCTGGAAGCGCACCGGTGGCCGGTCCCCGACCCCGCCCAGCGAGAACGACGAGGTGACCGTCGCTTCCGGCGTGGGGTACGCCCCGGCGGGCACCTGCCCTTCGCCGTGCACGACGACCTCGTGCTGCAGCGGGGGCGAGAGCTGGGCCGCGGCTGCGGCGACCGCGGCGTTGCCGGGATCGCCCTCGGTGGCGAGCGAGAAGCAGTAGTGGGTGCCGTTGGCCAGGTCGGCGCCCACCGTGCCGGCCGCCTGGCGTTGCTGGAACAGCGTCAGCTCCGTCGGGTCGACCCCGACACCGTTGTCGACGTCGAGTTGGCCTGCGTCGCGCAGCGCGAGCGTGACCTCGTAGCGGGCGAGGGGCAGGTTGGTGGTCACCACCACCGGCACACGGGTGCCGGTCCGGTACCCCGGGTCGCAGCGCAGCGAGGGGTACTGGGCCTTGGTGAGCTCGGGCCAGACACGGATCTCGAGCGGGGGTGGCGCGCCGCCGCTGCCCTCGTAAGGCGTGATCGTGCCCGGCTGCCCCGCCGGGCACCCCGACGTCGCCTCCTGGGCACACCGGTCGACGAAGTGGGCGATGCCAGGTGGCGGTCGGGTGGCAGCGACCGCTGCCGCCAACTGGCTGGGCGCCCCCCACCCGCCGGGCGGCGCCGGGGTCGGGGTCGTTGCGGCATCCTGCTCCGGTGCCGGTGCGGGGCTGTCGATTCCGGGTGCGGTGGTGTCCGGCACGGTCGTGGTCGTGTTCGCATCGGCGTCGGAGCGGTCGGGGGCGGGGGCGTCCATGGGGCCGTACTCGCTGATCCACGTACCGCCGGGCAGTCCCTCCACCGCCGCCGCCGCCGGTGCCCCGTCGATGATCACTCCCGTGTCGGGCTCGTCGGCGTCGATGGCGACCGGTTCCTCGATCGGCGACACTGCCGCTGTTCCGTCGTCATCGGACGTCCCGTCACCCAGGGCGGCACCGGCCACCACGGCCGCCCCCAGCAACACCGCGACACCGAGCCCCACCAGCACGACACGAGCGCCGCGACGCGACCGCGTCCGCTCTGGGAGATCCCGCGTGGCTTCGCTCACGTCTCGTGATGGTGATCATGGAGCCGCCCGCGCACCAGAGCCGATGGTCCCACCCCGCCACGTCGGGACGAACGGCCTGCCGATTCCGATCGGGGGGCCCTGCCCGGCCCGGCGTCGAGCACGTGGACTGGTGCCAGGAGCACTCGTGGGAGGGCGATGACCGCGATGCGGTTGGCGATGATCGTCGGCGGTGTGGTCGCTGCGTTGGTGGGCGGTGTCGCGCTGGGCGCGACCGGTGCGGTCGACCTCCTCGCGGATGGCCCGGAGATCTCGGCCGGCGATGTCGTCTACTTCCGCTGTCCGGGGGAAGGGCCGCTCGACGATCTCCACGGCGGAGACCGGGTGCTGGCCACCGGCCGCGACGACAGCGGGGACTGGGTCGAAGTGCGATCGCCGCTCGATCCCGACGTACGCGTATGGGTCGCGGTCGACGCGGTCGAACCCGACGACTCGTTCGACGAGCTGCCGACGGTGACCTGCTCGTGGACTGAACCGGAGGGAGCGGCTCCCTCCGCCACGACCGGCCCCGATACGCCCCCGTCGACCGAACCGCCTGCTCCGGGAGCGCCGACGACGACCGGGACGGCGTCGCCCACCGAGACCACCCCGGGAGCGCCCGGGCCCCCGACCACTCCGCCCGACACCTCCGACCCCTTCGTCGGCGGCATCGTCGCCGAGCCCCGCGACATCTGGGAGATCGGCTGCATCGACCCGACCGCCGTGGTCCGGGCCACCGTGTCCGACGACCGAGACGCCACGCCCACCGTGACCCTCGAGTGGCAGGTGGGCACGGCGACCGGGTCGACCCTCATGCGCCAGGACGGTGACCTGTTCAACGCCGAGGTCGGCCCCTTCCCCCCGGGCACGATCGCAGACCCCTCGATATCGTCGTTGCCCGTCCGGCTCATCGTCACCGCCCGCGACGACGCCGGGAACACGACCGTGCGTGACGTGTCGGACCGGCTGACGCTGTGGCGCTGCGACTAGGTCGGCCGCCGGAGCAGCGCAGGGTGCCGGGAGCGCTCACCCGCCCCGATCGCCGGGGTGCGGTCGGCTACCGGCAACGTCCCGCTCATGGCGGCGCTCCCGCTGCCGGGCCGCCTACGATCGCCATGCGATCGATCTTGTCGTGGTCTGGCGTCCGAAGTGGAGATCCGCGCCCCAGGCGCTGACCTTCTCCCCATGGAAGTCGGTGAGATCGAGCAGGATCCTCACCGTCCCGTGGCGGTCGATGGCTGCGATGGTCATCTCTCGTTCCTTTCGGCGGTGGGTGAGATCGCCTGGTTCGACCGCCACAGCTAGCCCGAGTCGTCGTCGAACTCGCTGACCAGACGCGGCGGCGCCGTGAGCCGGAACGAGGCGTCGAGGAGCTCGGCCACCTCGTCCCAGTCGCCGCCCTCGTCGAGGTCGAACCCGATCCAACCCGACGGTCCGAGGTACGCGGGAACGTAGACGCGGGGATCCTGGAGCAACGCAGGCCGATCGTCGGGGTCGGGTAGCACCACGATCGACCGACGGTGCTGGACCCACTCATCGTCGACCTTGCGCGACCCGCCGTAGTACGCGAACACCTTCTTGGTGAAGAACGCCGGCCGGCCGTGTGACACCTTCTCGCCTGCGCCGGGGAACACCGCGGCCAACTGCCGCACCCGGGCGAGCAACGGATCGTCGTCGTCGAACATCTGCGGGTGCGCCACGGACCGAGCGTAGGCCGTACCCGATGGGTTCAGCGGGCGATCGGGGCGGCACCGGCGAGGTGCCATCGGAACCGCGGCGGCAAGGTTCGCACGAGGTCATGCTGGGCGGGCGAGGCCAGCCGCCGAGCACCGGCCACCGCTGGTCGTTGGCAGTCCCGTCGGACGCGATGACCATCGCTCCATGGCCGTGTCCCCGATCCCCGACCGGCTCGCGCCGGTCACCGCGTCGCTCGTCGCGACCCCGTGCGCCGAGGCGATCGAGTTCTGCAACCAGGCGTTCGGCGCCACCGAGATCGAACCCCGCATGACCGGCCCGGACGGCCGGATCGACCACGCCCAGCTGGACATCGCCGGGACGGTGGTGATGTTGGCCGACGAGTGGCCCGGGGGCCCGACCCAGGCGCCCGCCACCCTCGGCGGGTCGACGATGGCGCTGTTCATCGACACCCCCGACGCCACCGCCCTGTGGCGACGCGCCCTCGACGCCCGCGGCCGGGACGACCCCGTCGTCTACCGGCTGACGAGATCGGGCCGGCATCGCATGCCGCTGGGTGATCCTCGGCCCGTCCTGCGTCAGACGAGCCGTGGGCAGCCGACGAGGGGATCCGCGCACCCGTCGGCGACCGACACGGCACCTGACGCGACGGACGGCATAGGATCGCCGTCGACGAGACGTCAGGGGGACGGCCATGGACAATGCCGCGACGATGCGTCGGGCGTACGAGCTCATCAACGCCGGGGACGTGGCCGGCTTCGGCGATCTGGTGTCCGCCGACTTCGTCGAACACGAGGAGATCCCAGGGCTGCCGCCCACCAAGGACGGGATGCTCACCTACTTCCGGTCGCTGCTCGTCTCGTTCCCCGACCTGCGGATGCAGGTCGACGACCTCATCGGCGACGACGACAAGACCGTTGCCCGGGTGACGGTCACCGGCACCCACCAGGGCGAGTTCATGGGGGCGCCGCCGACCGGCAACCGCGTCGAGATGCAGCTCATCGACATCATGCAGTTCGACGCCGCCGGTCTCATCGCTGCGCACTGGGGCGTCACCGACATGCTGTCGCTGCTGCAACAGGTCGGCCTCCTCCCCGCCGCGCCGCCGGCCTGAGGCCCTCGACGGGCCCGACGGCGAGGCCCCCCGTTCCCGCACGCCCGACGCGTCCCTCGAGTCGGCCTTCCGAATCGTGGACGAGTTCGCCGAAGCGGCCGTCGACCGGGCTCTCTCGGGCCACGGCGAGCGCATGAGGATCCCCGCTAGCGGGGGTCCCGCCACATCGTCGTGACCACCACGTCGCCTTCGGGCAACGGGAACTCACCCACCCGTTCGAACCCGACCGACTCGTAGCGGGCCAGGTTCGCCGGGTTCGACGACTCCAGGTAGGCGGCACCGTGCTTCTCGTCGATCCGGGCGAGGTTCTCGGCCAACAGGGCCATCCCCAGCCCGCGCCCCCGGTGGGCGTCGGTCGTGCCCAGCAGGCTCAGGTAGAAGTGCGGCACGTCTCGGGGATGGTTGGCCTCGAAACGCTCGAGCGTCTCGACCAACAGCGGGCGACGGGACCCGACGAGGACCTGCAGCAGGGGATCGCAGTGGGCCTCGTCCTCCGGCGCGCACTCGACCCCTCCCGGCGGGATCCACACCGCCGCCGCCTCCGCCCCGTCGGTCATCCGCACCCACCCTTGTGGGACGGCACTTTCGACCCAGAAGCGCCACCACACGTGCTGCTGCGCCGGCTCGGGGAACGCCCAGGACCACACCGGGTCGGTCGAGAACGCCTCGGCCAACGACGTGGTGACCGCGTGGACATCGCGCGGCGTCGCCACCCGTACCCGCATCGTGCCCTCCTTCGCCGCCTCAGTGTCACACGGACGGCGCCGTCGGGCGAGGGGTTGCGCGGGGCGACTCGGGCGTTGCCGGTCTGGACACGGGTGTGGGTGTCGGCCGCGAACGGTTGACAGGCCGACGACATCGGAACAACGTCGAGAGGTGGATCCGTCGAGCGGCGGATCCGTGACAGGGGGGGAACGATGATCGTCGTCACCAACTACCGGTTCGACACCCAGGTCGTGCTCCCCGTCGAGGACGCCGTGCCGCTGGTCATGGACTCGGTCGCGTAGACCGTTGGTGGAGGCCGTGAGTCGTCGGTAGCTGCCTCGGCTACATCCCGTCGTCGGCCGAGATCGCCGGCACCGCGTCCGTCTCTCACCTCCTCGACCCACGCACGGCCTGCGGTGGCCGATGGACTGTGGCTACCCGGCGACGAACATCTTGATCGTCGGCTCGTGGACGCCGTCGTGCTTCTGGGCCTGTCGGGCCTCGTCGGTGTCGAGCGCAGCCTGGAGGGTCTCCATGTCGGGCGTGTCGATCAGGACCGCGACCAGCGTTTCGTCGCCACCGGGCTGGCGGAACGCGGTCACGGTCATCCCGTGCTCGGTGAAGAACTCCGCTCGCTTGGGCGAGTTGAACCAGTGGTCGACGTCGTCGACGTCGTGCGTGACGATCACCTGCATGGTGAGGCCCCTTCCGAGGGTCGGCCCGCGAACCGGCGGGAACGGTCGGACACTACGCCTCGGCGGCCGTCACCGCTCGGGGTGCGTGCGCTCGCCCGTCGAGCGGCGCCGTGGGGCCGGGACTAGGGTCGCCTCACACCGTCACGTCGCAGCTTCGCGACGCTGCTTCTACGAGATCGGAGGCCGACGTTCATGTGGGCGCAGATCATCAAGACGCGGGTGAAGCCCGGCATGGACGATCGGGTCCACGAGTTGCTCGAGCAGCTCCGCGCCGTCGAGCAGCCCGGCTCCGGCCTGGTGCGAACCACTGTGATGCGCGATCAGCAGGACCCGAGCCAGCTGTACATGATGGTGGTGTTCGCGAGCGAGGAGCAGGCCCGCGCCCGGGAACAGGATCCTCGACGCGAGGAGGGCCTGGCGGCGGCACGAGCGACCATGGCCGAGATCTTCGACGGCCCTCCGGAGTTCCTGGACTTGACCATCGTCGACGAGACCACCTGGTGAGCTCCAACAGCACACGAGCCTGAGACACGGTCGGCTACTTCCTCATCGTGTTCACCGCCGGCCACGACACCACCGAGAACGCGCTCGTCGAGCGCATGCGGGCCCTCATCGAGCATCCCGACGAGCTGGCCAAGCTGCGGGCGCACCCCGAGCGGGTGGAGAACGCCGTCGAGGAGATCGTGCGTCGAACACGTCCTCGTCGCGGTTGGCCGAGGCGACCGCGACCCCAACCGGCACCTCGGCTTCGGCATCGGCGAGCACTTCTGCCTCGGCGCCAACCTGGCCCGACGCTCCCAGCGGGCGTTGCTCCGAGCTGGCCCGGCGCCGGGCCGATCCCGACGCTCGCCGGCTCATCGGGTTGATCGGTGGTCGTGCGTCGCCCATGCTGGGTGACGGGCTCAGTGGGGGTCCGCGAAGGGGGGACGGTGGTGCAGGCCACTGCGGGGGTCTCCCACGAGGAGGCCGTGACCATCGCTCGAGGGGTCGCCTCGGCGGTCGCGCCCGACGGGGGGCTCACCGCCGTGCAGGCGAGCCTGCTCCGCGCCGTGCTCACCGCGTCGTCCGACGTCGACGTGGACGTCTCGGCGTGCGATCCGCTCACCGCCACCGAGCTGGCCCACGCGCTGGCCGACCGGCCGCCGACGTTCCGCCACCGCGTCGTGCACCTCATGGTGCTGGGCGAGCTCGTGCTGCGACCCATCCCCCCGGAGGTGGCCCGCCGGGTCCGGGCCTACGCCACCGCGCTCGACGTCGACGACCGCTTCGTGCGGATCGCCCAGCGGTACGCCCAGGGGGCGTTCGGCCTGGCCTGGCTCGACCTGCACCGCAGCGGCTTCGCCGAGCACTGGGAGCGGGCCCGCACCGACCAACTGCGGACGACCGTCCGACTCGAGCACCAGCTCGCCCTGGGGGTCGAGGACGCCGCGCTCGCCGACCGGTGGATGGCCTTCGCCGAGCTGGCCCCCGGCACCCTCGGGCGAGGGGTGTGGGACCTGTACCGCAGCCGCGGCTTCGCCCTCCCCGGGTCGATCGGCGGGGCCTCGGCCTACCTCGCCCAGCACGACTTCGTGCACGTCCTGGCCGACTACGGCACCAACCTCGACGGCGAGATGGAGGTGTTCGCCCTCATCGGACGGGCCGACCCCGACCCGAAGGGCTTCGCCTGGTTGGCCACCCTGGTGGGCCTGTTCGAGACCGGCTACGTCGCCGACGCCGGCTTCTTCTCCGCCGACGTGCGGGAGCGGCACCTCGAGACCACCGAGATGCACGTCCGCGTGGCCGACGCCCTGCGCCGGGGCCGGGACGTGTGCGAGTGCCTCGGCATCGACCTGCTCGACGTCGACTACCACGACCTCGCCCGTCGTCCGATCGACGAGGCGCGGGCCGAGCTCGGCATCGGCCCCAAGGGCGCGCCGGCGGTGACCGTCGGTTCGCCCGGCGCCTTCGACGTCGCCGGGATGTCCCGGATGCAGCAGGACTACGCCCGATCGATCGACCAGGAGGAGAGCGCCACATGAAGTTCGCACAGGGGATCCGGGTGCGCTGCGACGACCCCGACGGGCTGCGGCGACTGCTGGCGGAGTGGGACGCCGGCCAGGCGGCGGCCGACATCATGGGCTACATCGGCACCCGCCTCCTCGCCGACCGTGACGACCCGGGCTGGTACCTGATCCTGGCCGAGTTCGCCGAGGTCGACGACGAGCGCAGCCCCGTCGAGGAGGCCGAGCGCAACAACCGGCGAGAGGAGACCGATCGCTGGGCCCGGCAGCTGCGCGAGCTGGTCGAGGGCGAGCCCGTCTGGTCCCACTACGACGAGCTGTACCGCACCGGGATCACCGGCGACCTCCGCACCGGTTGAGGCGCCCGAGCGGCGGGGAGCGGGAAGGAGCGGCCCGTGGGCCAGGACTACCACGACGGTCAGCGGCGGCTGCAGGACGGCTTCGACACCCGCCGGTTGGCCGACCGCCTCGACGTCGCCACCACCGATCGCATCGGCGACGCCCACCGGCGGTTCATCGAGGCCCGGGACATGTTCTTCCTCGCCACGGCCGACGCCGACGGTCGACCGCAGTGCTCGTACAAGGGGGGCGAGCCCGGGTTCGTCCGGGTGGTCGACGACCGGACGATCGCCTTCCCCTCCTACGACGGCAACGGCATGTTCCTGTCGGCCGGCAACATCGACGTGAACCCCCACGTCGGCCTCCTCTTCGTCGACCTCGAGGGCGGCACGCGGTTGCGCCTCAACGGCGTCGCCTCGATCGACCCCGACGACCCGCTGCTCGAGACCTCCCCGGGGGCCCTGTTCGTGGTCCGGGTGCGGGCCGAGGCGGTGTTCGCCAACTGCCGCCGCTACGTCCACCGCTACGCGCTGGTGGAACCCTCGCCGTTCGTGCCGACGACCTCGGCCGATCCACCGGTGCCCGACTGGAAGCTCGATCCGTGGTTCGACGGCACGCTGCCCGACGGCGACCCCGCCCTCGACCCCGACCGGCCGGCCGGCCCGGCCATCCCGGAGTTCTGACCGCGGCGCCCGCCCCGGGGTGCCGCTACCGTCGTCCCATCCGCGCAGTCGAGCGAGGAGGACCGATGGCCTTCCACCCCTATCTGTACTTCGGCGGCAACTGCCGGGAGGCGATGACCCGGTACCAGGAGGTCTTCGGCGGCGTGCTGCAGATCATGACCGGCGACGAGGCGCCCCCGGGCGAGGTCCCGGAGGACAAGATGGACCTCGTCATGCACGCGTTCCTGGACGTCGACGGCGAGCCCCTGATGGCGTCGGACTCCTACGACGACGTCTTCGAGGGGATGAAGAACCTGTACGTCCACTACTCGACCCCCGACGTCGCCCGAGCCCGCCAGGTCTTCGAGGCCCTGTCCGAAGGCGGCGAGGTGCAGATGCCCGGCGGCGAGGTGTTCTGGTCGCCCTTCTTCGGTGTCCTCGTCGATCGCTTCGGCACGCCGTGGCAGGTGAGCGCCGACCAGCCCCAGAGCTGACCGGGGGCGCGTCGCTCGGCGGGACCCGCTCCCGGTTGCCCAAGCTCGGCGGGGCGCGTGACACCACGGGCGACGACCCGGCGCGGCCGTTCCCCACGTGGGGCGCTGACGGGCTTCTCCGCACGGCGTCTCGGCATCCCGTGCCGGTTCACGGCTAGGTTCATCGCCATGGCCGACGGACGTCGGTCGGAGGGGTTTGTGCCATGGGCGACGACATGCTGGCGCGAGTGGTCAACCAGTGCCGAGGAGTGGTCGACGGCATCTCGCCCGACCAGATGTCGGCGCCGACGCCGTGCTCCGAGTGGGATGTGCGAACCGTGGTGAACCACATGACCGGCGGATCGCTCATGTTCGCCGAGTGCATCGAGAACGGGTCGGTCTCCGACGAGGAGTTCGGCCGGTTGATGTCCACCGACCTCGTGGGGGACGAGCCGAGCGCGGTGTTCGGCGCGGCGGCGGATCGTGCCCTCGCCGCCTTCGGGGCACCGGGCGCGCTCGAGCAGACGGTCACCCTGCCGTTCGGCACCATGCCCGCCGGCGTGGCCGCCAACATCGCCCTGTTCGACCTCACGGTGCACGCCCTCGACCTGGCGTACGCGACGGGACAGAGCACCGAGCTCGATCCCGATGTGCTCCAGGCCGGTTGGGAAGCGGCGCAAGCCATGCTCAGTCCCGACATGCGGGCCGGCGGGATGTTCGCCGAGGCCCAGCCCTGTGCCGACGACGCGCCGCTGGCCGAGCGGCTCATGGCCTTCGCCGGCCGCTCCGTCTGAGCCCCCGGCACCGGCGCGGCGGGTGCCGTGCTGACGGTGGGACGGGAGTAGCGTCGGGTCGGCGCACCGACCCCGGATGGGAGACACGACCGCGGCGCCCGCAGGAGGTCCGATGACCATCACCAACGGCGACGAGCTGATCTCGCCGGAGTACTACGCCGAGCACGGCCCGCCCCACGACCTGTGGACCCGCCTGCGCCACGAGTCCCCCGTGCACCGCTGCGAACCGACGCGCTTCGAGCCGTTCTGGGCCATCACCAAGCACGCCGACATCGTCGAGATCTCCACCCAGCCCGAGCTGTTCCGCTCCGAGCCCGGCATCATCGTGACCAACCGGGTCCAGGACGAAGCGCTGGAGAACAGCGCCTTCTCCCTGATGCGGGTCATCATCATGATCGACCCCCCCGAGCACCGCGACGTCCGGAAGGTGACCAGCCACGTCTTCACGCCGAAGGCGATCCGGGCCCTCGACGACCTGATCGAACGCAGCGCCCGCGAGGTCGTCGACCGCCTGGCCGCCGACGGCGGCGAGGGCGAGTGCGACTTCGCCAACGACGTCGCCGCCGCCCACCCCCTGCGCATCCTGTCGACGATGCTCGGCGTCCCCCGCGAGCAGGAGCCCGACATCCTGCGGCTCACCAACCAGCTGTTCGCCAGCGAGGACCCCGAGCTGCAGCGCGAGGGGGAGGACCGCACCCAGGCCATCCTCGAGCTGGGCCAGGAGCTGTACCAGCTGTTCGACGGCATCATCCAGGACCGCCGGACGTGTCCCCGCGACGACCTGGCCAGCATCCTCGCCAACGGCCTGGTCGGCGACCAGCCGTTGGGGCCGCTCGAGACGGTCGGCTACTTCCTCATCGTGTTCACCGCCGGCCACGACACCACCAAGAACGCGCTCGTCGGCGGCATGCGGGCCCTCGTCGAGCATCCCGACGAGCTGGCCAAGCTGCGGGCGCACCCCGAGCGGGTGGAGAAGGCCGTCGAGGAGATCGTGCGCTGGACCTCGCCCGTCAACTACATGAAGCGCACCGCCGCCCGCGACACCGTGATCGGGGGACGCGAGATCGCCGAGGGCGACAGCCTGGTCATGTTCTACGCCTCGGCCAACCGCGACGAGGACGTGTTCGACGACCCGTTCCGCTTCCGGGTCGACCGCGACCCCAACCGGCACCTCGGCTTCGGCATCGGCGAGCACTTCTGCCTCGGCGCCAACCTGGCCCGACGCTCCCAGCGGGCGTTGCTCCTCGAGCTCGCCCGCCGCCTCGAGTGGGCCGAGCCGGCCGGCGACCCGCAGCAGATCCACTCGTCGTTCGTCGTCGGGCTCAAGCACCTGCCGATGCGCTACCGCATCCGACCCGAGGCGACGACGAGCTGAACCGTTGCCCCCGCGCTAGGAGACGAAGAGCTGGCGGAAGCGTTGCGTCCGAGGGTCGTCGGCGCCGATGAGCTGCTCGAGCCAGGTCACGGCATCGTCGGCGTCCACCGTCCCCACCTCGTGCATGGCCTCCAGGTCGGCCCAGTGCTTCGTGCGGTCGACCAGCACCTTGAACACGGCCAGGTCGCTCGGGTCGAGCACCGGGATCATCCTGGACCGGGCCGCCCGGCTGCGCCTGGCGTCGCAGGGTGCGGCGCCCGGTCAGCGGTTGCGGCGGCGGGCCAGTTCGGCGTCGACGTCGGCTTCGGTGACGGGCCGGCGCCCGAAGGCGTTCCAGGCGTCGAGCACGAGGGCCACGCCCCACCCGGCGAGCACCCACGCCGGCCAGAAGTAGCCGGCGCCGGTGAAGGCCCACACCCCGATCAGGAACGCGTTGACGACCACGTAGGCGACCAGGTCGGAGGTGAAGCGCCGCCGGTCGATCAAGCGCTTGCGGACGGAGGCGCGCTCGTCGTCGAGCGGGGTGGTGCCGGGCTGGTCGTCGGTCCGTCGGTCTTCCGTGGGAGCTGCCATCGTCGACCTCCCTCGTGTGGGGTCGTCCTCGCCCCCCACCCTGCGCTCCCTGCCGGCGCCGGGCAAGGGACCAACGGCCCGTCGGGGGCGGACGCTGCACCGCCTCCGCCGGCGGCCCGCACCGCCGCATGGAGAGCTCGGAGGCGTGCTGCCACGTGTCGGCGGGGCCGGCTCGGGTTCTTGTCGGACCCCCTGCGTATGGTCGGGGGGTATGGCGCTTGCGGTTGCTCCACCTCCGATGCCGTCGCCGGGTGAGGCCCGGTTGGACGAGCTGTGTGGGGAGTTGGCGGAGTTGTGCGGTCAGCAGAACGCGATCGTGGGGCGGCTGACCGAGATCCTGGCCGAGATCGAGGCCGGGGGTCTGTGGGGTGGGACGGGGGTGCGGTCGTTGGAGCACTTCGCCACGTGGCAGTTGGGGGTGTCGGCGGCGCGGGCTCGGAACCTGACCGCGATCGCTCGTCGTCGTGACGTGTTGCCGACCACGGTGGGGCTGTTGGAGGAGGGGTTGTTGTCGGAGGATCAGGTGGCGGTGATCGCTCGCCGGGCGCCCGACGGCACCGACGAGCACTATGCGGATCTGGCCCGGTTCGCCACGGTGTCGCAGTTGCAGACGGCGCTGCGGGCCGCGCCGACACCCGAACCCGATCCTGCGCCCGAACCCGAACCCGATCCCGAGCGGGGGCGGGGTCGGGTGGGGGAGGTGGCGGCGTTCTGGACCGATGAGGGGGACTGGGTGTTGCACGCCCGGCTGGCGAAGTTGGACGGGGCGGTGGTCGACACGGCGCTGCGGGCCCATCTCGAGGCGTTGGTGGCCGAGCGCAAGCGCGAGCTGGAAGACGGCGCGGTGGCGTCGCGTGCGATGCCGACGTTGGCCGATGCGTTGGTGGGGATGGCCGAGCACGGTCTCGACGTGGCGGCTCACCTGCGCCCGCACGGGCATCGCACCACGGTGGTCTTGCACGTCGACGTCGACCGGACGCTGTCCGGGCTGCACCTGGGCCCGGCGTTGTCGGAGGCCGAGCGGCGGGAGTTGGGCTGTGACGCCCGGGTCGAGGTGTGGTTCGAACGTGACGGGGTGCCGATCGGGGCGGGTCGGTCGACCCGGGAGATCGGCCGGCGTCTGCGGCGGGCGCTCGAGCACCGCGCCCGCGGGTGTTGCGAGATCCCCGGGTGTGACGCCCGGGCCGGGCTGCACGCCCACCACCTGGTGCACTGGGAGGACGGCGGCCCCACCGACCTCGCCAACCTGGTGCTGGTCTGTCCGCATCACCATCGGGCCCACCACCGCGGGCTGCTGACGATCCGCGGTCCCGCCCATGCCCTCGAGGTCCTCGACCGGCGGGGACGGCCGGTGCACGGCGGGTCGCTCGCCCGGCCCCCCACCACCCGCCCGAAACCGGCCCGCTACGACCACCCCACCGGCGAACGCTTCGACACCAAGTGGTACCAGCCGCCCAGCCTGTCGTGACCTCGGGTCGGCCGGTCTCGGACACCTAGGCTCACCGTCGATGACCGATCGGGTGATCCTCGTCACCGGGGCGTCTGCCGGCATCGGTCGGGCGTGTGCCGACCGGCTGGCGCGCCGCGGCTGGACGGTCATCGGCGCGAGCCGGCGGGGGACCGGCGGGGTCGGGTGGGCGCCGCTGGTGATGGACGTCGACGACGACGAGTCGGTGGGCGCCGGGGTGGCGTCGATCATCGGGGAGCACGGCCGCCTGGACGCCGTGCTGGCGGTCGCGGGGTGGGGGCTGTCGGGCGCCGTCGAGGTCACGCCGCTGTCGCAGGCCAAGGCCCAGTTCGAGACGAACTTCTGGGGTGCGGTCCGGCTGGTGCAGGCGGCGCTGCCGGCGATGCGAGCCCAGGGTGGGGGTCGGATCGTGCTCGTCAGCTCACTCGGTGGGATCGTCGCGGTGCCGTTCCAGGCCTTCTACAGCGCCAGCAAGTTCGCCCTCGAGGGCTACGGAGAGGCGCTGGCGGCCGAGGTGGCGCCGTTCGGGATCCACGTGACCTTGGTGGAGCCGGGCAACGTGCGGACCGAGTTCACGGCGCGACGGCGCCACGAGGGCGGCCACCCGGATCCCTACGCGGCGCGGGCGGTGAAGGCGGTGCGCGTCATGGAGCGCGACGAGCGCGCCGGCGTCGCCCCCGAGGTCGTGGCGGCGACGATCGAGCGGGTCCTCGACGCCGAGCGCCCGCCGCTGCGGGCATCGGTGGGCAAGCTCGACGAGCGGGCCGGCGTCCTCGCCAAGCGGCTGCTGCCCCAGCGCTGGTTCGCCCGAGCATCCCGCCGCAGCCTCGGCCTCGACTGACCGTGAGGAGCGTCGACTGGCCCTACGCGCTGGTGATGCCGGCTCCGAGCTTGGCCATCACCTGATCGAGGCTGAAGCTGGCGGGTTCCTGCCGGGGCGGGAACTCGACGAGCGTGGCCAGCATCTTGGTGACGTAGGCCTGAGCGGGGATCAACAGCCAGGCCCGGTCGAGCATCCAGTCGTAGTAGGTGTTCGACGTGACGTCGGCCCGCTCGTAGGGGTCGGTGCGCAGGTTGAAGATCTTCGGGACCCTCAGCTCCGTGTACGGCTCGGCCCACACCCGCAGCGTCCCGGTGGCGCGCTGCTCGAGGAAGACGACCTTCCAGTTGTCGAACCGCAACGCCGTCAGGTCACCGTCGTCGGACACGTAGAAGAAGTGCTGGCGCGGGCTCGTCTCGGACTCGCCGGTCAGGTACGGCAGCTGGTCGTGGCCGTCGAGGTGCACCCGGTAGGTCACCCCGTTCAGCTCGAGGCCGGCCCGGAGCTGCTCGGCGATGCCCGGCACCCCGACCGCCGCCAGCAGCGTCACGAACCAGTCGTTGTGGCTGACGATCCCGTTGAGCACCCGACCGGCCGGGATCCGTGCGGGCCACCGCACCGCGGCCGGCACCCGGTAGGCGCCCTCCCAGTTCGAGTTCTTCTCGTTGCGGAACGGGGTCATGCCGGCGTCGGGCCAGGTGTTCAGGTGCGGCCCGTTGTCGGTCGAGTAGATGACGATCGTGTCCTCGGCCACGCCGAGCCCGTCGAGGGCGTCGAGCAGATCGCCGACGACGTCGTCGTGGTCGAGCATCGTGTCGTGGTACTCGGACTGCCAGCGACCGGCGCGTCCCTTGCTGGAGGGCTTCACGTGGGTCCGGAAGTGCATGTGCGTCGAGTTGAACCACACGAACCACGGTGTCCCCGCCTCGTGCTGGCGGTTGATGAAGTCGACGGCGGCGTCACGGAACTCCTCGTCGCAGGTCTCCATGCGCTTCCTGGTCAGCGGCCCGGTGTCCTCGATCCGTTGGGTCCCGTCGCCGTTGGCCCACGAGCGGATGACGCCCCGGGGCCCGAAGCGCTCCCGGAAGTCCGGGAACTCCTCGTCGGTCGGGTAGTCGTCGAGCTCGGGCTCCTCCTCGGCGTTGAGGTGGTAGAGGTTGCCGAAGAACTCGTCGAAGCCGTGCATCGTCGGCAGGAACTCGTCCTTGTCGCCCAGGTGGTTCTTGCCGAACTGCCCGGTCGCGTAGCCCTGGGCCTTCAGCGCCGTCGCGATCGTCGGGTCCTCGGCCCGCAGGCCGATGTCCGCCCCCGGCATGCCCACCTTCGTCAGCCCCGTCCGGTACGGGTTCTGGCCGGTGATGAACGCCGCCCGCCCCGCGGTGCAACTCTGCTCGCCGTAGTAGTCGGTGAAGCGCACCCCTCCGGCGGCGATGCGATCGATGTTCGGCGTCCGGTACCCCATCAACCCGTCGCTGTAGCAGGACAGGTTCGAGATGCCGATGTCGTCACCCCAGATGACGAGGACGTTCGGCTGTTCGGCCATCAGGATCTCCTTGAGCGGATCGGCGGGGCGGTGCGCCCGAGCCAGTGCGAACGCGCAGATCCTCTCACCGACGGCGCATCGGTGCCTGCGAATCGATACGCCGGGCACCTAGGCTCAGCGCCGATGAACGATCCGGTGGTCCTCGTCGCCGGGGCGTGCGCGAACCGGCGGGGGACCGAGCCCGGACCGTGACCGATGACGGAGATCGTGGTCCTCGTGGCCGGTGTGGTGCTGGCCGCAGTGGGCGGCGAGTTGTTCGTGCGGGGCACGGTCGGGCTGGCCGAATGGCTTCGGGTGTCGCCGGGGCTCGCGGCCGCGACGATCGCCGCGTTCGCGACCTCGAGCCCCGAGCTGGCGGTCTCGGTCACCGCGTCGGCGGACGGCCGGTCGGATCTGGCGCTCGGCGACGCCCTCGGCAGCAACATCGTGAACATCGCCGTGGTCCTGGCGTTGGCGCTGCTGCTTCGCCCCATCCAGCCTGATCGAGTCGCGCTGCGCCGCAACCTCCCTTTCGCGCTCGGTGCGCCCGCGCTCACGGCGGTGCTGCTGGTCGACGGTGTGCTCACCCGGTGGGACGCGCTCGTGCTCCTCGTCGTCTTCGGTGGCTGGCTCGGCGTGACGGTGCGTCACGCCCGCGGCGAGCGCAGCGCGGCCGAGCAGGTGTTGGGGGAACATCGGGTGGGTTGGGCGCTGGTCAGCGCCGCGTCTGGTACGGCGTTGCTGATCACGGCCGGACGGCTGATCGTGAGCTCGGCCGAGGTCCTCGGAACCCGGGCGGGCCTGGATCCGTTCGTGATCGGCGCGACGGTCGTCGCGTTGGGCACGTCGACACCGGAAGTGGCCACCGTGTTGATCGCCGCCCGCCGCCACCACGCCGAGATCGGTGTCGGCACCGTGCTGGGCAGCAACCTGTTCAACGGGCTGCTCATCGTGCCCGTCGCCGTCGTGATCCAACCGGCGCGCGTCCCGTTCGACGAGGTCGCCCTCGGGCTCGCCGCCGGTCTCGGTGCCGCCGCGCTCCTCATCCCCGGCCGTACCGGCCGCTACGGTCGCCGGCGCGCGTCGCTCCTCCTCGCGGGCTACTCGGCCTACCTCACCGCCATCGTGGCCCTGGGCGTCTGACGGGCTCGTCGATCGTCAGCGCTCGACTCGCGTCGCGCCGCGCTGGCCGTTGGCCAGCCCCACGGCGGCGTCGGTGGACGACCGCAGCCACGCCACCTGACGCGGGGTCACCACGTCGCACACCCAGTCCCAGTGGCAGCTCACGGTGTCGCCCGGTCCCGGCGGCGGGCCGAGGGAGGCGCCGTCACGGGCGTGGCGGAGCCACTCCTCGCGCGCCGCGCCGAGGTGGAGCGACCCGCCCACCCACTCGAGCGGCCGGCTCTCGACCCGACAGCGGTCCCCGTCGACCTCGGTCACGGTGCCCCACCGGATCCGGCACCGATCGACGACCTCGAGCGCGGCCTCGGCCACGCCGGCACGCAGCAGGCCCACCCACGGGCTGACGCACAGGACGTGGAAGGCGTGGCACAGCGGCGCGCCCGGCTGCAGCGCCCGCGACATCCGTTCCCAGGTGGGGCCGGCCCGGGCCCGGAACCGCTCCTCGACCGACGTGCCCAGATCGGCCAGCGCCACCCGCGACGCCAGCGGCGAACCCAGCCAGTACGCCTCGACCACGCGCCGGTCGAGCGGATCGTCGACCCCCACCACCCCGGCCAGCACCTCGAGGTAGGGCCACGCCCCCTCGAACTCGCGCGCCAACGGCCGGATGCCGCCGTCGTCGACGCCGGCGTGGGCGTGCTCGAACAACGTGTCCACCGAGCCCGGCCCGCAGTAGCCGAGCACGTTCGGGGGGAAGGCGTACCGGGCGAACACGACCGCCCCGCCGAGCCCCCGACCGGGCACGTCGCTCACGACGCCAGCCCCTTCGCCGACGCCGGGTCCCGCCGGGATCGGGGCCACCGCACGACCACCAGCCCGGCGACGACGATGACGACCAGGCCCTCGAGCTTCGGGGCCAGTGCCACGCCCCGGAAGGCGGCGTCGAGCACGGCGGTGACGGGCACGGCGAGCACCAGCACCGCGGTGACCACGGTGGCGGGGCCATGGGCGAGGGCGACGAGCCAGCAGGCCACGTAGCCGGCGAGCACCAGCCCCGTCACCGCCGCCCACGCCCACACCTCGACGCCGGCGTCGGGGACCTTCGCCAGGGCACCGGTGGCCGCCGCCCAGGCGACCAGGACCACCAACCCGCCGCCGAGCCGGACCGAGCCGACGGTGAGCGGGGAGAGCCCACCGAGCAGTCGCTTGGCGACGAGGACCTCGCCCGCCCACAGCACCGTGGCCGCCAGGATCATGGCCTCCGCCGACCCGACCTCCACACCGTCGAGGCCCCCGGCCAGGAGGACCTGGCCCGCCACCAGCCCGGCCACGCCGGCCACCACCGGCCAGCCGACGCGCTCGCCGAGCACCAACGGGGCGGCCAGCGCCACCCAGACCACGAGCGTCTTGTGCAGCAGGGCGGCGTCGGTGGACGACGCCCGGGCCAGCCCCTCGAAGAACAGCACGAACGCCACCCCACCGCCCACGACGGCCACGACCGCCAGGCCGGCGACCTGCGCGGCCGTCGTCGGCCGCGTCCACCCGGCCGGGGACCCCCGCCGGGTCAGGGTCACCACGGCGACGACGAGCACCAGGGCCGCCACCGCGTTCTTGGTCGTGGTGTGCAGGGCCGGTCCGCCGGCGCCCTTGACGGCCAGGCCGTTCAGGAACACCGCCACCCCCGAGATGGCCGCCGCGACCACCGCCGCCGCCACCCCGTCGACCCGTCGCTCGCTCATGTCCGGTCTCCCGTCTCCACGACGTCGAGGGCGAAGCCGCAGTCGACGACCACCACGTCGCCCACGGCGACGGGACGCTGCTCGAGCACGAGCAGGTCGAGTCGCACCCGGACCCGCGGCCCGCCACCCTCGCCCACGGGCACACCGACGGGCACACCGACGGCCTCGCCTCGCTCACCGATGGTGACGAGGCGCACCTCCCGGCTCAGGCACACGATCCGTCACCTCCCAGGACCTCGGCGACGACCAGGTCGGCCGCATCCGGCACGGCCGCCGCCACCCGGGGGTCGAGGGCCAGGTCGGCGACGTGGCCGAAGCCGGCCGCCTCGACCCCGACGGCCACCAGGCGCGCCGGCAGTCGGCCGAGCGCCCGACCGAGGGCCACCGCGTCGGCGATCCCGACCGCGTGCGATCCCCCGACCCGGGAGCGGGTGGGGGCGGGCCCGAGATCGGGGCCGCCCCGGTGCGTGGCATCGCCGCGGAGCACCGTCCCCGGTGCCGCCCCGGACACGACCGCGTCGACGACCACGGCCAGGTCCCGGTCGGCCCACAGCTCGACCAGCCGGGCCGGCTCCCCGTCGACCTCCACCACCTCGACCTCGGGCCGGGGATCGCGGCGCCCCAGCCGGGCGGCGACCTCCCGGGCCACGGCGGCGCCCACCCCGTCGTCGCCCCGCCACGGGTTCCCGACCCCGATCACGACCACGGGCGCGCTCATCGCCCGACCACCCGCAGATCCCCGACCACCCGGAGATCCAGGAAGTGCGTGGCGCAGGAGATGCACGGGTCGTGGTTCCGGATCGCCTGCTCGCAGGTGTGGGTGAGGGCGTCGGTGTCGAGCGCGCCGCCGTTGGCCCGCAGGTGGTCGTCGACGACGTGCCACAGGTCGTGTTCGATGATCGCCTGGTTCTGCGACGTGGGCGGGACGATCACGGCGTCGGTGATCGTCCCGTCGGCGTCGAGCGCGTAGCGGTGGTACAGCAGTCCCCGGGGGGCCTCGGTGGCGCCATGGCCCACGGCCGCCACCGGCGGCACCGGCGTCGCCGCCGGGTCGGGTGCCTCGTAGTCGTCGATCAGGGCCACGGCCCGGTCGCAGGCGTGGAGCACCTCGACGGCCCGGACCACGATGCTGCGGAACGGGTTGTGCACCGGGGCGACGAGCCCCGCGGTGGCCGCCGCCTCGGCGGCCACCGCCGAGAGCCGGTCGTGGTTGAGGTTGAACCGGGCGAGCGGCCCCACCCGGTAGTGGCGACCGTCGAGCAGCCGGGCGTGCAGCGCGGTGGAGTGCGGGACCTGCTCCTCGACGACGTGGTCCTCGAACGCCGAGGGCGCCAGGTCGTGGCCCTCGCTCGACACGATGCGCCCGTCGAGGATCGCGTACTCGTGGGGGTGGCGCAGGGCCAGGTCGACGTGGGGCTCGCCGTGGTCGGGGAAGTCGAAGCCGGCGACCCACGCCACCGTGGCCAGGGCGTCGTCGCGGGCCACCGCCAGCTCGTCGCGAAGCGGTCGCAGCTCGGCCCGGGTCGGCGCCCGCCAGAAGCCGCCCACCTTGACGTTCACCGGGTGCACGGCCCGGCCCCCGAGCACCTCGAGGACGTGGTTCCCGGCCTTCTTCAACCGCAGCCCGCGCTCCACGGTCGGTCGATCGCGCTCGGCGAGGTCGATGGCGCTGTCCACGCCGAGGAAGTCGGGGGCGTGCAACAGGTAGACGTGGAGGGTGTGGCTCTCGATCCACTCACCGAGGTACAGCAGCGTCCGCAGGGCCCGCACCCGGGGGTCGACGGTGACGCCGCACGCGTCCTCGATGGCCGCGCACGCGCTCATCTGGTAGGCGACGGGGCAGATGCCGCAGATCCTCGCCGTGATGTCCGGCGGCTCGGTGTGGCCCCGTCCCCGCAGGAACGCCTCGAAGAAGCGAGGCGGTTCGTAGATGCGCAGCTGCACGTCGCGCACCTCGCCGCCGTCGACCTCGACGACCATCGCCCCCTCGCCCTCCACCCGGGTGAGGGCATCGACCCGGAGGGTGTGGCTCGGCGGCGTGCGATGGGTCACGACCCGCTCCCCGGTCGGGTGGTGGTGAGGCGGCTCGACTCGTCCCGGAACGGCTCGGCCCACGCGTTGAAGGTGCGCAGCATCCGCACCGCGGCGGTCGACGAGGCGCCGAGCTCGGCCAGCCGGTCGGTGAGCGCGGGCAGGTTCGGGGTCTCGGCCGGTCCGAAGCAGCCGTAGCACCCGCGCCGGTACGACGGGCACAGCGCGCCGCACCCGGCGTGGGTGACGGGCCCGAGACACGGTTGCCCGTCGGCCACCAGCACGCACGTCGCCCCCCGGGCCTTGCAGTCCACGCAGACGCTGTGGCCGGGCAGCACCGGGCGCCGCCCCGCCAGCGACGCCGCGATCACCTCCAGCAGCTGGGCCTTGGTGATGGGACAGCCCCGGACCTCGACGTCGACGGGCACGTGCTCGGCGATCGGGGTGGCCCGGGCCAGCGTGTCGACGTAGGCGGGCTGGGCGTACACGATCGACAGGTACTCGCCCACGTCGGAGAAGTTGCGCAGGGCCTGGATCCCGCCGGCGGTCGCGCACGCCCCGATCGTGACGAGCGTCCGCGACACGGCCCGCACGTGGCGGATGCGCTCGACGTCGTCCTCGGTGCTGATCGACCCCTCGACCAACGACAGGTCGTAGGGGCCGTGCACGTCGGCCCGGCCCGCCTCGAGGAAGTAGGCGAGGTCGACCTGTTCGGCAACGGTCAGCAGCTCGTCCTCGCAGTCGAGCAGGGTGAGCTGGCACCCGTCGCACGAGGCGAACTTCCACACCGCGATCCGGGGCCGGGCGATTCGGGGCCGGTCGATTCGGGGTCGGGTGACGTTCACAGCTCCCGCACCTCCAGCAGCCCCTCGACGTCGGACCACCGGCGGACCGGGCCCTGCCGGCAGACCAGGAGCGGTCCGAGCTGGCAGTGGCCGCAGTGGCCGACGCCGCAGCGCATGTTGCGCTCGAGCGAGACCTGGATGTGCGACGGCGCCACGCCCCGTTCGGCGAGCTCGCGGGCCGTCGACCGCATCATCACCTCGGGGCCGCACACGGCCGCCGCCACCGTGGTCGGATCGATCCCGATCCGGCCGAGGAGCCGGGTGACCACGCCGACCTCGCCGTCCCAGACCCGGTCGTCCCCAACCTGGTCGGCCCCAACCTGGTCGGCCCGGTCGACGGTGACCTGCACGTCGGCGCCCTGCCGGCGCCAGTCGTCCAGCTCGGCGGCGAAGAGCACGTCGGACGGTGACCGGAACCCCACCAGCACCGCGAGCCGGCGGGCCGCAGCGGCCCCGCCGAGCAGGTGCCGGATCAGCGACCGCAGCGGCGCCAGCCCGATCCCGCCGGCCACCACCACCCGGTCGTCGAGGCCGGGCGTCGTCAGGTCCCAGCCCCACCCGAACGGGCCCCGCAGCCCCACCACGTCGCCGATGCGCGCCTCGCACAGGGCGGCGGTGACCGCGCCGACCCGCTTCACGGTGTGGTCGACGGTGCCGTCCGCCCCGATCCCGCTCAGCGAGATCGCCGACTCGCCGACCCCGGGCACCCACAACATGCAGAACTGACCGGGCTCGCACGCCCCGGCCAGGTCGCGATCGGGCACCGCCAAGGTGACGGTGACGGTGTCTGCGGTCTCGACCCGCCGGTCGACCACGGTCGCCGGCCACGGGGCCATCGGCGACGCCGCCGGCCACGGCGCCATCGGCGACGCCGCCGGCCACGGGGCCATCGGCGCGACGAGGTCGTCAGGCGGCGGGGCCATGGTCCTTCCCGGCGAGCGGGCGATCCGCGTAGAGGTCGAGGAGCTGGAGCCGGGTGGCGTGCAGCCGCCCGGCGAGGACGCCGGCCATCCGCTGCGTGAGGCGGAAGCCCATCGCCGGGTCGTCGGCGCAGTGCCGGCGCAGGCAGGCGCCGTCGAGCTGCACGGCACGCACGTCGGTCAGGGCCCGGGCGTCGGCCGTCCACCGGTGGGGCGGCACCAACCACGACCAGCCCAGCAGCTCGCCGGGGCCGAGGGTCATGAGCAGCGCCGAGCCCGCCCCGGGGGCGTGGACCTCGAGGCCGACCCGCCCGGCGCGCAGCACGAAGCAGACGTCGGCGGGCTCGCCCTCGGCGCCGAGCAGGTCGCCGGCCCGGACCACGACGTTCCGGCCGCACTCGGCCATCACCGCGAGGTCGTGGTCGGGCAGCCCGGCGAGGTCGGCCTGACCGGCCAGCAGGTCGCGGATGGTGCGCATCATCGCCGGCCTCCCTGATCTCGCCGGCCCAGGGCGACCGGGGTGCCGCCGGGGTCGGCGCGCGCCGCCGCCGCCTCGGCCACGAGGTCGATGCCCACCGGGCACCAGGTGATGCAGCGACCGCAGCCGACGCACCCGATCTCGCCGAACTGGTCGAACCACGTGTCGAGCTTGTGGGTGAGCCACTGCCGGTACCGGGACGCGGCCGAGTTGCGGACGCTGCCGCCGTGCAGCTCGCTGAAGCCCAGCGTGAAGCACGAGTCCCACACCTGCCAACGCTCGGCCCGGGTGCCGCCCGGATCGGTGCCGTCGTCGACCGTGGAGCAGCAGCAGGTCGGGCACACCGACGTGCACGAGCCACAGGTGAGGCATCGCGTGGCGACGGCCGCCCACGCCGGGCTCGCCGCGGCCGCCCGCAGCGCGCCGGGGAGGCCGGTCACGTCGAGCGCCCGGACCTGCGCCGCGCCCGCCCGCCCGACCGCGGCGGCGGCGTCGGCCACGTCGACGTCGCCGGCCACCGGTGCGCCGAGCGCCTCGAGCAGGGCGGCCCCCCGATGGGTGCCGGCGGCGGCCACGAACCGATGGCGTCCGCCCTCGACCAGCTCGGTCAGGGCCACGTCGGCCCCCTCCGGTGCCGGCCCGGTGCCGAGCGAGGCACACAGGCACGTCTCGGCCACCGTCGTGCACGCCACCGCCACCACGGTCGTGGGGCGCCGGCTCGCCGGACCCGGGTCCGGCACCCCGCTCCTCATGACCCGCCCCAGCACCTCGAGGCCGGCCAGGTCGCAGGCCCGCACGCCGAACGCGGCGAGGGACCCGGCCCGACCCGGGAGCGCCCCGTCGCCGTCCCCATCGGGCGGGGCGAACGACCAGGTGTCGGTCGCCGGGTCGCGGGCGGCGGCGGCCACGAGCTCACGGGCCGGCAGGACCCACGGCTTGAGGCTCTGGGCGGGTGCGGCCCAGGCGAACCAGGCCCCCTCGGGGTCGTCGGTCAGGCGGTACCGGCCCGGCGACTGATCGGCGCCCACCCCACGGGCCAGGTCCCGGGGCCCGTCGAGCAGGTCGTAGACGACCGTGCCGTCGCGCACCACCGGGCCGAGGACGCGATCATGGGACGCGAGGAGCTCACCGAGGAGCCGCTCCACACCCTGCTCGTCGAGGATGCGAGCGGATGCGGTACCCGTGTCGGCCACACCTCCAGCATCCGGGCCCCGGAGCGCGAGAGGGAGGGGCGAAGGTCACAGGCGGGCGGGTTCAGGCCACGGAGTAGAGCTGCCACTCGTCGGGGACGCCCTTGAGCCGTTGCGTGCCCTGATCGCGGAACTCGGTGCCGGAGCCGGTCACCAGCTCCTTCACCGTCCGCGTGACCAGGATCTGCCCGTCAGGGGCCAGGTCGCAGATCCGCCGGGCGATCACCACGCCCATGCCGGCGACGTCGTCGCCGCGTCGCTCGATCTCGCCCGTGTGCACGCCGGCGCGCACACCCAACCCGAGCGCTCGCAGCTCGTCGCCCATCGCCTTCGCGCACGCGATGCCGCGGCCCGGCCCGTCGAGGGTGGCGAGCACGCCGTCGCCGGTCGTCTTGACCAGTCGGCCGCCGAAGCGCTCGATGGCGCCCTGCACGGTGCGGTCGTGCTGGTCGAGGAGCGTGTGCCAGGCCCCGTCGCCGACCGTTCCGGCCAGCTCCGTGGACGAGACGATGTCGGTGAAGACCACGGTCGCCAGCACCCGGTCGACCCGTGCGGTCTGCGCTCCGCCGCGCGCCAGCTCGTCGACCACCGCGTCGTGCAGCGGCGCGACGTCGGACGACCGCCACGAGCCGTGGAACGCCCCCGGCAGCTCGAGGAAGCGAGCACCGGGGATGTGGTCGGCCAGGTACCGGCCACCCGCCGCCGGCAAGATCGGATCGCCGGCGCAGTGGACCACCAGCGTCGGGGCACGGACCGAACCGAGCAGCGGGCGGACGTCGAGCTCCAGGTTCCGACGCATGATCTCGGCCGCCATCTGCGGCGTGCACGCGTTGCGCTCGAAGCGGGCGAGGAGGCGCCGCGCGGCGTCCGGGTCACTGGCGTTGTGCATGAAGGCCCCGAACACCTCGCCCGTCCCCCAACGCTCGCGGACGAACTCGACGAAGCCCTCGGCGGCGTCGGCCGGCAGGCCGAACGGGTAGTCGTCGGCCTGACCGATCCGGGCCGCGGTGCCGTAGAGCACGAGCCCCTGCACCCGCTCGGGCATGGACGCGGCGGCCACGATGGACAGCGGGCCACCCTCGGACACCCCCACCAGGTGGGCGCGCTCCGAGCGGGCCGCGTCCATGACCGCCCGCAGGTCGTCGGCCCGCTCCTCGACGCTGCCGAAGCCCAGCGACCGATCCGACAGGCCCGTGCCGCGCTTGTCGAAGATGAGGACCCGGGCGACGCCGTCGAGCTGCTGGAGCCAACCGATGTGCGGCAGGTCCCACACCAGGTCGAGGTGGCTGATGAAGCCCGAGACGTAGACCAGGTCGACGTCGCCATCGCCCACGACCTGATAGGCGATGTCGATCCCGCCCCGGCTCGGCGCGTAGCGAACGTCCCACTGCTTCATCCGATGCCGACGCTACTCCCACGCGGGTGGGGACTCCCTCGACGACCACCGGCGGCGCGAGCGCGGTCGTCGCCGACCGAAGCCCGGGCTCGGCCCCAGGGTGCCTTCGGCGCGGAACCAGCGGACCAGGTCGCGCACCGTGTCCTCCAGGGCCCGTGGTTCGTAGCCGAGCTCGCGGACGGCTTTGGTGCGGTCGACGAGGGGATCGTCGAGCAGGGTGCCGATGGACGCCGGGGTGAAGTCGTCGGACCCCCAGAGGTGACCGATCCGCTCCCCGAGTGGCGCGACCGAACGCGCCAGCCAACCCGGCAGACCGAACAGCGGGCCGACTCGGCCGTTCATGCCCGCCGCCAGTCGCCCGATCTGCGCGCTCGTCGCCTGGTGGCCCGACAGCAGGTAGCCCTCGCCGGTGCGCCCCCGATCGAGCGCGGCGAGGCAACCGTCGACCACGTCACGGACGTCGACCCAGTCGAACCCGCCGGCGACCGCCACCGGGAGATGCCCTCTGGCCGCCGCGAGGAGGATGCCGTTGGCGCGCGACGGCCCCAGGTCGATCGGGCCGATGATGGCCGTCGGGTTGACGATCACCGCGTCCAGCCCCTCGGCCACCACCGCTCGCACCGCCGCCTCGCCGGCGGCCTTGCTGCGGTCGTACAGCGGTCGGCCAGGACCGGGTCGCGGCGAGTCCTCCCGCAGGCGGGGTCGGGCGCGGGCCAGGTCGAACGTGTGCACCGACGAGACGTGCACCAGTCGGGCGACGCCGTGATCGAGCGCGGCGCGGGCCACGATCGCGGGCCCTTTCGTGTTGACGTCCCACGCCTCCGGATCGTCGCGGAGCAGCGTGATGACCGCGGCGAGGTGGAACACGACGTCGACGTCGGCCAGGGCCTCGTCGAGCCGGCGCCGATCACGGACGTCGCCGATGACGGACGACACGCCGACGCCCCCGGGCCCCTCGAACGGTGTCGGACCGTAGGCGCGCACGGCCCAGCCCAGCTCGCACAGCCGCGGCACGAGGTTCACGCCGACGAATCCCGACGCCCCGGTGACGAGCGCGGTTCGTCGTCGCGAGACCGCCTCCGAGTCGTCCACGACGGGGAGCGTAGGGTGCAACGGTCCCGGCTCGCTCCGGGTGGACGACGAGGGCCGCCCGCGGTGTCGCGGTTGGCCTGCGTCGGCGCTCTACGCTCCACCGATGGCGCGACGCCGGTTCCTCGTGGCGCTCGTCGTGGTCGCCGTGCTGCTGGCCGCCGCGGTCGGGCTCGGCCGCCGCTGGCTCGACGGCGGCGATCGCCTCGTGGCCGTCGACCAGACCGCGACGTCCCCGCCGCCATCGGCCGCACCGGTGCCCCCGGCCGCACCGGCCGACCCGGTCACCCCCACCCCCGAGCCGCCGCCGTCCCGGTCCTTCACCCTGGCCGCCACCGGCGACGTCCTGTTGCACACGCCGGTCATGCGGGCCGCGCTCGTCGGCGGGACCACCCGCGACTTCGCGCCGATGTTCGCCGAGGTGCGAGACGAGCTGGCCGGCGCCGACTGGGCGATCTGCCACATGGAGACCCCGATCTCGCCCGACGGCACCGACCTCTCCGGGTACCCGCTGTTCAACGCCGCCACCGAGATCGCCGGCGATCTGGCCGAGGTGGGCTACGACGCCTGTGACACCGCGTCGAACCACACCCTCGACCAGGGCCCTTCAGGTGTCGCGTCCACCCTCGACGTGCTCGACGCCGCCGGCATCGTCCACACCGGAAGCGCCCGCTCCGCGGAGGAGGCGGCCAACCCGCCCATCACCGAGATCGCCGGGGTGCGGATGGGCCACCTCGCCTACACCTACGGCACCAACGGCATCCCCGTCCCGGCCGGCGCGCCGTGGCTGGTCAACGTGATCGACGTCGACCGCGTGCTCGCCGACGCCGCCGCGCTCACGGCCCGGGGAGCCGAGTTCGTGGTGGTCAGCCTCCAGTGGGGCGCCGAGTACCAGACGGCGCCGACCCCGACCCAGTCCGAGCAGGCCCGCGCCCTGCTCGGCTCGCCCGACATCGACCTGATCCTCGGCTCGCACGTGCACGTGGTCCAGCCGATCGAGCGGATCGGCGACGAGTACGTCGTGTACGGCATGGGCAACTTCATCTCGAACCAGTCGGCGGCCGGCGGCCTGCGCGCCGCCACCCAGGACGGGGTGATCATCCACGCCACGGTCACCGAGACCGGCTCGGGGTTCCGCGTGACCGAGCTCCGTTACACGCCCACCTTCGTGAGCAGGCCCTCCTACGTGATCGAGGTGGCGGACCCCGACACGCACCCCGACTCGTACGCTCGCACCACCACGGCGATCGACGACCTCGGTCCGGGCACCCACGACGCCCGCCCCACCGTCGGCGACCACGAATAGGCGCCCGCGGCCGTCGGGCGAAAGGGTCGTCGACGGTGCCGATCGGCCCTTCCGGTGGCCATCGCCCGTCGATACGGTTCGAGCATGGGAACCCCCGCGGGGACATTCAGCCGTCGTCACGCCACCATCCACGGCCACGACATCCGCTATCGGATGGGTGGGGAGGGCCCGGTCATCCTGTTGATCCACGGCATGGCCGGTCGATCCGACACATGGCTCGACGTCATGGCCCGGCTGGCGCCGGACTACACCGTGGTCGCGCCCGACCTGCTCGGCCACGGCGAGTCGGCCAAGCCGATGGGCGACTACTCGCTCGGTGCGTACGCCAGCGGGATGCGCGACCTGCTGGGCGTGCTCGGCATCGAGCGGGCCACCATCGTCGGCCAGTCGCTCGGTGGTGGCGTCGCCATGCAGCTCGCCTACCAGCACCCCGAGCTGGCCGAACGGCTCGTGCTCGTGGGCAGCGGCGGCCTGGGCCGCGAGGTGAGCTGGATCCTGCGGGCCCTCACCCTCCCCGGCGCCGACTACGTCATGCCGGTGCTGTTCCCCGGCTTCGTGCGCGAGCAGGGCAACGCCGTCAGCCGCTTCCTCCACGACCGCGGCCTCCGGGCGCCCCACGTCGCCCAGATGTGGCGGTCGTACACCTCGTTGACCATGCCCGAGAGCCGGCAGGCGTTCGTGCGGACGCTGCGGGCGGTCATCGACCCCGGCGGCCAGACGGTGAGCGCCACCGATCGCCTCTACCTCGCCGCCGGCCTCCCCACCCTCATCGTCTGGGGCGACGAGGACCCGATCATCCCCGTCGAGCACGCCCGTCGTGCCCACGAGCTCATCGAGGGCAGCCGGCTCGAGGTGTTCGAGGGGTGCGGCCACTTCCCCCACGTCGAGGACCCCGATCGCTTCGCCGACGTGCTGCGCGACTTCATGGCCACGACCGAGCCGGTCGTGGCCCAGCCCGCCGACTACCGCGGGCTGCTGGTCGCCCACAACGGACCGGCCACCTGACGCTCGGGTCCCGACGCGGGACGACCCGAGCTGCCTGCCCGACGGTAGCGTCGACGCGCCGGGAGGGGGTCCTGATGCCCGATGCGCACTTCGAGCGGTTGTCCGCCATGGACACGAGCTTCCTCGCCATGGAGGACGGCCGGGCCCACATGCACATCGGGTCGGTGTCGATCTACGAAGCCGGTCCGCTGCGCGACGCCGCCGGGGCCATCGACTTCGAGCGGGTGCTGGCCTTCACCGAGGCCCAGCTGCACAAGGCCCCCCGGCTCCGGCAGCGACTGGCCTGGGTGCCGGCGTTCTCCCAGCCCGGGTGGGTGGACGACGACCGGTTCAACCTGCGGTTCCACGTCCGCCACACCGCGCTCCCGCCGCCGGGTGACGTCCGGCAGCTGAAGCGGTTGGCCGGGCGCATCCTGTCCCAGGAGTTCGACCGGGCCAAGCCCCTCTGGGAGTTCTGGTTCGTCGACAACCTCGAGGGCGACCGGTTCGCGGTGATCTCCAAGATCCACCACTCCATCGCCGACGGCCTGTCGGGGCTGGTGATCGCCTCGATGCTCGTCGGCACCCGGCCCGACTACGAGCCGCCGGACCCGCAGCCGTGGGAGCCGCGGCCGGTGCCCGGCGCCCCGCAGCTCGTCGTCGACGAGGCCCGCCATCGCCTCACCGCACCGGTGCGGTTGCTGCGCGCCTCGCGGTCGGGGAGCGGCAGTGCCCGGGGCGCGGCATCGGCCAGTCGGGCGGGGCTGGGCGGGCTGCTCGGCAATGCCACCAGGCAGGGGTCGCCGACGCCGCTCAACGTCGAGGTCGGTCCCCACCGGCGGTTCGACTGGACCAGGCTGCCCTTCGACGAGGTCCGCGGCATCGGCAAGCAGGCCGGCGGCACCGTCAACGACGTGGCCCTCTCGGTCGCCACCGGGGCGCTCCGAGACTTCCTGTTGCGGCGCGACGTCGACGTGGACGCCCTCGACTTCCGGGCGGTCGTGCCCGTGAACGTGCGGGGCGACGGTGAGGCGAAGGCGGTGGGCAACCGGGTGTCGGAGGTGATCGCCCACCTCCCGCTGGCCGAGGCCGACCCGTGGCGCCGGCTGCTGGCCGTCGTCGACGTCACCCGTGAGCTGAAGGCGTCGGGCCAGTCGGGCGCCGGCGACCTCGTCAACCAGGCCGTCGAGCTGTTGCCCGCCCAGCTGATCGGCCCGCTGTTCCGGCTGGCCTCGCGCAGCTCGGTGGCCAACCTGATCATGACCAACGTCCCCGGGCCGAGGGTCCCCGTCTACCTGCTCGGCTGCCGCCAGCTCGAGACCTATCCGGTGGTCCCGATCCTGGCCCACCAGGCCCTCGGGATCGCCCTCATGAGCTACGACACGGACCTGTTCTGGGGGTTCCACGCCGACTGGGACGCCGTCCCCGACCTCCACGACCTCGTGGGCTACGTGGAGGAGGGGTTCGAGGCCCTTCGTCGGGGCTGCACCACCCGCGGCGGGCCGAGCTGACGGGACCTCTTCCTCTGCCCGGATCCCCGCGACCGGGCGATGCTCGTGATGTCCCGAGGAGGAGCCATGAGCGAGGAACGCATCTGGACGGTGACCGTCGTCTTCACCGAGGACGAAGAGGCGACACGGGCCGACGCCGTGCTCGAAGGGGGGCCGATGGAGCTGCGGGGCTGGGGGCGGTCGCGGCGCAACCCGGCCGATCCCGACGTCCCCGCCGTGGGCGAGGAGATCGCCGCCGCTCGGGCGCTGCACGACCTCGGCCATCACCTCGTGGAGCAGGCGGCCCACACCATCGAGAGCTGGGAGGGCCGGCCGGTCCAGGTCCGGGAGAACTGAGGTCGCCATGAGGACCATCCGCGAGCTCATGAACGACGAGGTCCACACCGTCTCCACCACCGACGTGGTCGGCCCGCTGCGCGACGCCATGCTCGACGGTCGGCTGCACGGCGTGCCCGTGCTCGACGCCGACGGCCGTCTGGCCGGCATCGTGACCGGGTCGGACCTCGTCGAGGAGTGGCAGCCCGATCAGGGTGTGGTCACCGTCATGACACGTGACGTCCACACCGTGTCGCCCAACACCCCCGTGGTCGACGCCGCCCGCCTCATGCTCACCCACCGGATCCACCACCTCGTCGTGACCGAGCGGGAACGGGTCGTCGGCGTGGTGAGCTCGTTCGACCTGCTCGAAGAGCTGGCCGGGGAGGTCGAGACCGTCGCCGAGACCGCCGCCAACACCCCCGTGGTCTCCCCTGGGATGGCCCGTCCCGGTGACGTGGTGGTCATCCGCGGGCACGCCATCGACCGCAAGGAGCGGCGGGGCGTGATCGTCGAGGTGCGGGGCTCGAACGGCGGACCCCCCTTCGTCGTCCGCTGGCTCGACGACCCCCATCGCGAGCCCCACGACGTGCTGTTCTTCCCCGGCTCCGACGCCGACATCGAGCACCCCGAGAGCTGACCCGACGTCGGCCAGGGGGTGCGACGATGGGTGGGTGAGCACCGCCCCCGCACCCATCGAACGGCTCTCGGCCGAGGACCTGACCTCGCTGGCGACCGACGTCGGCTCGGCGCCGATGCAGGTCGGCGCCGTCCTGGTGCTCGACACCGGCGCCGGCTTCGACGCCGACGCCGTCACCGACACGCTCGGCAGCCGGATCCGGACCGTGCCCCGTCTCCGGCAACGGCTCGTGCGGGTCCCCTTCGGCTGCGGCCGCCCGATCTGGGTCGACGACGCCGGCTTCCGCATCGACCGGCACGTCACCGTGGTGCCCGCGCCCGGCGGTGGGGGAGAGGCCGCCCTCCTGCAGGTGGCGGCCGACGTGATCAGTCGACCCCTCCCACCCGACCGGCCCCTCTGGTCGGCCACCTTCGTCACCGGCGTGGCGCCGGGGGTCACCGGGTTCGTCATCGTGTTCCACCACGTCCTCGCCGACGGGATCGGCGGGCTCGCCGTCCTCGCCAGCCTGGTGGACGGGTCCCCGCCGCCCGACCCCGTGGACTTCCCGGCGGGGACGCCGTCGACCCGTCGGCTGGCCGTCGATGCCGCGCGCGAGCGACTGCGCTCGCTCGCCCACCTCGGGTCGGCGGTCGCCACGGCGCGCGACGCCGTCGCCGAGCTGCGGGCCGCCCGTCCCGGCCGCCCGCCGCGATCGTCGTTGAACCGGCCGACCGGGGCGCGTCGACGGTTCGCCGTCGTTCGCGCCGAGCTCGGTCCGCTCCTCGACGTGGCCCACGCCCACTCGGCCACCGTCAACGACGTGGTGCTGACCGCGGTGGCCGGTGCGCTGGGGCGAGTCGTCGCGGCGCGGGGTGAGCCGGCCAGCCGCTTCGTCGCCTCGATCCCGGTCTCGGCCCGGCGGCACGCCACCGCCACCGAGCTCGGCAACCGGGTGGGCGTGATGCCCGTCGAGCTCCCGGCGACCGGCGCCCGCGCCGAGCGGCTCCGCTCGATCGCCGCCGCCACCCGAGCGGGCAAGGAGGCACCTCGTGGGGCCTCGGCGGCGCTCATCGGTCCGGCCTTCCGACTGCTCGCCCGGCTGGGGATGTTCCAGACGTTCATCGACCGGCAGCGGATGATCACCACCTTCGTCACCAACCTGCGCGGCCCCGACCAGCCGCTCGCCTTCGCCGGCGCGCCCGTCACCGACCTCCTGGCCCTGGCGGTGGTCACCGGCAACGTCACGGTGTCGTTCGCCGTCATGTCCTACGCCGGCACGCTGGCGGTCACGATCATCGTCGACCCCGACGCCTGTCCCGACCTCGCGGTCCTCCGCGACGCCCTCGACCAGGAGCTCGGCGCGATGACGGCCGCTCGGACGTCGGCGCGCCGCTCGGGTTCAGAGCCCCAGCGCCAGCTCCTCCACCGTCCCGTCGGGGAGGCGGTGCTCGATGTGGATGGGCACGCCACCGCCGTCGCCGATCCCGAAGTGGGGGATCACCTCGGCGGCCAGCGCCAGCAGCTCGACGGGTGACACCACCGCCTCGGGCGGGTGCACCCCCGGGGAGGTGATGGCGCCGCGGTGGACCAGGATCGCCCCCAGCGCTGCGGGGATGCCGGTGCCCTCCCCGGCACCGGCGCCCCCCGCCGACGACAGCGAGAACACATAGGTGTGCGGCTCACCGTCGCGGCGTCCCGACACCACGATCTTCAGGCAACCGCCCGGTTCGGTCACCCCCGCCTCGGCCAGCAGCCGGGGCCGCTCGGCGAGGATCTCCGCCACCCACTCGTCGATCGGCAGCCGGGCCGCCGCCACCCCGGGATGGTCGGCCAGCCCGCGACGCACCACGTCCATCGTGTGCTCGAAGTAGGCCAACGGGTACACGACCCCGCGGTTGGTGACCCGGCGCAGCCCGGGGACGTGCCGGGGCAGGGTGATGGTCTCGGGGTGGGGGTAGGGGAACACCGGGTAGGGGCCGACGTCGCGGAACTCCGTCTCCTCGACGTACGCCGCGCCGCTCTCGTCGAGCAGCCGCACCTCGACGAACTCGCCGTCGAGGTACAGGGGCACGTCGTCGACCATGGCGTGGATGCGGTGCTTCACCACCGCCGGCCCCTCGTCGGGCTCGCCGCCGTGGATGTGCATGATGTCGACCGACTCGGTGACGTCGAGCAGCTCGTCGGCCGCGTAGCGGGTCAGCACGTTGGCGAGTCCCGGCGAGTTGCCCATCCCGATGACCGCCACGACCCCCGCGTCCTCGGCGGCGTCGAACAGCTCGAGCTGATGCCGGGTCGCGTCGAGGTCGTCGCACACGTCCACCACCGGCACCCCGGCGTCGATGCACGCCCGCACGACCGGCGCCCCGAACCGGTAGAAGGGGCCGACGCAGCCGACGACGACGTCGGCGCCCGTCACCACCGCGGCCAGGCTCTCCGGTGAGGCGGCGTCGACGGCGACCCCGCGCACCCCGGCCCCGAGCTCGGCCGCCAACGCCCTCGCCTCGTCCTCCCGGACATCGGCCACCACGACCTCGTCGAACCAGTCGCCCGACCGAAGGGCCCGCACCGCCACCCGGCCGATCCCCCCGCATCCCCCCAGCACCACCGCGGTCGCCATGTCGCTCCGTCCTCGCCGCCCCGATCCGAACCGGCCGCCCGACGGTACCCGGCGGACGGCGAGGACCCGAGGTGCCGTGGCGCGCTCGAGCCCTGATCCGGGTCGTTCGCCTCTGAGCCCGCGCCCGTGGGCGGCGCATGCTGGTCACCGGTACGAGCTTCGTGGCCGGTGCCCGGGCACGGGCAGGGGTGCGAGGCCCGCCTCTCCGGGAGAGGAAGTGGTTCGGATGGGTACCTGGGCGTGGGGTCGATCGGGCACGGCTCGCCGGTGGTCCGTGGCGGCGATCGTGGTGGTCGTGCTGGGAGCGGTGGGCTGCCAGCCCGTGCAGTGGTGGGCAGCCCCCCAGGGCGGCGTGGTCAGCAACGCCGACGGTCGTCTGGAGTTCTTCAGCGGCGTGTTCGGGAGTCCGGGCGTGTGGCACTCGTGGCAGGTGATGCCGAACGACGGATGGTCGTCGGGTCCGATGCCCCCGGCGCCGTTCAGTGCCTTCCCCGTCGAGACGGCCCGCAACGCCGACGGTCGCCTCGAGGCCTTCGCGTCGGGTGCCGACGAGTTGTGGCACACCTGGCAGGACGGCTCCGCCGACGGCTGGGCGCCGTGGGTGTCCATGGGCATCGGTGGCTACGTCCCGGACTTCGACGTCGCCCTCAACGCCGATGGGCGGCTGGAGGTGTTCGCCGTCCAGCAGTTCGACCGTGGCCCGTTCGGGTACGCAAAGGAGCGGGTCGCCCACTCGTGGCAGCTCAGCCCCGGCAGCCCCTGGAGCGCGTGGGTGCCCCTGAGCGAGGATCGGGTTGCCGGGACCACCGGCGACCTCGCCGCCGCCCAGAACGCCGACGGCCGGCTCGAGGTCTTCACCGCCGGCGGCGGGCCTCGGCACGCCTGGCAGCTCAGCGCCGGCGGGGCGTGGTCCGGTTGGGCCGGGCTGCCCATGGGAGCCGTCGGTCGCCTGGCGGTCGCCCCCAACGCCGACGGGCGGCTCGAGGTCTTCGGCAACGACGGCACCCGGATCCTGCACGCCTGGCAGGTGGTGCCCAACGGCGGGTGGGCCGGCGGCCCGCTCGTCGCCCTGCCGGTGCCCACCGCCCCGTTCGCCCAATCGATGGCCGCCGCACCGAACGCCGACGGGCGCCTCGAGGTGTTCTTCACCATCGGCGGTGTCGCCGGGGTGCCCGGCCAGCGCGTCCCCGGGCACGTCTGGCAGCGCAGCCCGAACGGCGCGACCGGGTGGAGCCCGGCCGTCGCCTACCCGCCGATCCCGTTCGCCTACGGCGGGCTCCCCGCCGTGGCCGGCGTGGGTGCCAACGCCGACGGGCGCCTCGAGCTGTTCGTGGGCCTGCTGGCCCCGTCCGGCACGAGTGCGTTCACCGTGCGCAGCTGGCAGCTGAACCCCAACGGCGGGTGGTCGGGCTGGGTGACCGTCCCGTGAACGGGCGCGCGCGGTCATGACGCTCAAGGTCGACGTCCCGCCCGGGCTGCTCCGAGGGGACGTCGACGAGGGGTACGGACCGGTGGCCGATGCCTTCCGTCGCAACTTCGCCGAGCGGGGCGAGGTCGGTGCGGCATGTGCCGTGTACCGCGATGGCAGGAAGGTCGTCGACCTGTGGGGCGGCTACCGCGACGGCGAGACCCGCGCCGAGTGGAGGGAGGACACGGTCGTCGTCATGTACTCGACGACCAAGGGCGTGTCCTCCCTCGCGCTGGCGCTGGCGCACTCACGTGGTCTGGTCGACCACGACGAGCGGGTCGCGGCCTACTGGCCCGAGTTCGCATGGCGGGGCAAGGGCGAGATCACCGTTCGCCAGCTTCTGTCGCACCAGGCGGGCCTCCCGGTGATCGACGTCCCGCTGACCATCGCCGACCTGGGCGACCTCGACCTCGTGGCCGCCGCCATCGCGTTGCAGCCGCCGTCGTGGGCGCCCGGGACCCGTCACGGCTACCACGGCATCACGCTCGGTTGGTACGAGGGAGAGCTGCTGCGCCGGGTGGACCCGAAGGGCCGCTCGCTCGGGCGGTTCTTCGCCGACGAGATCGCGACGCCGCTCGGTGTCGACTTCTTCATCGGCGTGCCGCCGGGGTTCGAGCTCGACCGGCGCGCGACCGTCCACGGCCGGAGCAAGTACGAGTCCCTCCTGCACCTGAACGAGGTGCCGCGCGGGCTCCTGCTGGCGATGATGAACCCCCGGAGCCTGGCCAACCGGTCGTTCAGCAACCCGCGTGAGCTCCTCGTCGACACCAACTACAACCGCCCCGACGTCCTGGCCGCCGAGATCCCGGCCGGCAACGGCATCGGCGAGCCGCGGGCGGTGGCCGCGGCGTACGGCGCGGCGGTGACGGGCGGGCTCGGCCTGCGCGACCAGACCCTCGATGCCCTGGTCCGCCCGGCCCGACCCCCGAGCGGCGGCCTCGTCGATCTCGTCCTCCGGGTACCGGCCGTGTACTCGCTCGGGTACCTCAAGCCCACCCAGGACTTCCCGTTCGGGGGTTCCGCCGACGCCGCCTTCGGCACCCCCGGCAACGGCGGCTCGTTCGGCTTTGCCGACCTCGACACCCGCATCGGCTACTGCTACGCGCCGAACCGCCTCGGCTTCGGTCTCACCGACGCCCGCGAGCTCTCGCTCCGCGAGGCGCTGTATCGAGACGTGCTCGGCGAGCGACCGCAGACCCCCGAGAAGGTGCGATGACCGAGGTGACCGTTCGGGGCGAGCACGGCGACATGCCCGCCTACGTCGCCGCACCGGAGGGCGTCGGGCCGTGGCCAGCCGTGGTCCTCATCCACGATGCCCTCGGCCTGAGCCGCGACACGAGGAACCAGGCCGATTGGATGGCCGGCGAAGGGTTTCTGGCCGTCGCTCCCGACTTCTTCTACTGGGCCAGCCGGAGGACCTGCCTGTGGTCGCTCATCCGTGGCTGGCGACCCCTCGGCGACCTCGACCTCGTTCGCGCCTGGGTCGCCGACCGGCACGACTGCACCGGCCGGGTCGGGGTGATGGGCTTCTGCATGGGCGGCGGGTTCGCGCTGCTCGTGGCCCCCGACCACGACTTCGCCGCCGCCAGCGTGAACTACGGTGCCCTCGACGACGAGACGGAGCGGGCCATGCCCCGCGCCTGCCCGATCGTCGGCAGCTTCGGTGCCAGGGATCGGTGGCCGGGGGTGCGCAAGACCGCCGATCGCCTGGAGCGGGCGCTCACCGCCGCCGGCGTCGACCACGACATCAAGGTGTACCCGGGTGCCGGGCACGGCTTCCTCAACGAACACGGCCCCTCCGAGCTCACCTTGGGGGACAAGGTGGTCGCCAGGCTGGCTGCTGCCCGTTACCACGAGCCGTCCGCCGTGGACGCCCGTCGCCGCATCGTCGCCTTCTTCCACCAGCACCTGGGCTGAGATCGACCGTTCGTCGGCGACCCTGCCACTCGACGGGGGCTCAGGCGCCGGCGGCCGCCCGGTCGGCGGCGACGGCGTCGAGCTCGGCGTACTCCTCGCCGGTGTCGAGGAAGTCCTCGAACTGGATGACGTCCATCTCCTCGAACCGCTCCCGCAACCAGCCCTTGTTGCCGTTGGTGGCGCCGGCGTCGAGCAGGCCGAGCTTCTTGCAGTTCGGCACGATCTTCGAGAACAGCAGCTGCTGGAACAGCTTCCGGTTCGGGTCCTGGCGGATGATCGGGATGAGCGGGGCCACGTCGATGTCGAGGCGCTGCCACACCTCCTGCTGCAGGAAGCGGTCGCGCATCCGCACCGCCGCCTCGAACGCGAACTCCTGGCGCTCGCGCAGCTCGGCCGTCGACAGCTCGGCGTAGTACTCCTTCAGCGACAGCACCCCGAATGCCACGTGGCGGGCCTCGTCGCTCATCACGTAGCGCAGGAGCTGCTTGAGGAGCGGCTCGGCGGTGGTCTGGTGGAGCATGCCGAACGCGGCCAGGGCCAGGCCCTCGACCATGATCTGCATGCCGAGGTAGGTCATGTCCCAGCGCTCGTCCTCGATGATGTCGTCGAGCAGCATCCGCAGGTGGGCGTTGATGGGGTAGTGGCCGGTCAGCTTGTCGTCGAGGTACCGGGCGAACACCTCGACGTGGCGGGCCTCGTCCATCACCTGGGTGGCGGCGTAGTACTTCGCGTCGATCCACGGCACCGTCTCGACGATCTTGGCCGTGCAGATCAGTGCCCCCTGCTCACCGTGCATGAACTGGCTGAGCAGGTGGTTCTGCATCTCGATGCCGAGGGCCAGGAACTCCTCGTCGCCCCACGACGCGAGCGCGGTACCGGACACGTCGAACGGTGGCAACAGGTCGGTCGCGCCCGGGTTGACGGCCGCGTTCTGGGCGCGGACGGACCTCTCGACGTCGACGTCGGTGTCCCACGGCAGGTCGGTCTCGCCGTTCCACTGGGAGGTCTTGGCCTTCTCGTAGAGCTTGTTGAGCGCTGGCCGGGCTCCCTTGTGGTAGTCCCACGTGAAGATGGCGTCGGCGTGGTCCTTCACCGCGTAGACCGTCGCCTCCTCGTCGAGGGTCGTCACCGAGAGGATCGCCTCGGGGTCGTCGAGGTCGGCCCGGCCGATGATCTCCTCGTTCGAGCGCATCTTCGAACGGATGTCGGCAACAGCCATGGTGGATCCCCCCACGTGGTCGATTCGGGACACCGAGACGCTAGCCCTCCATCGGACGGGACGGTTAGGTTCCGGGTACCGGCACCAGGAGGGCGTCATGGCAGCACCGGACCGCGACGGGGTCACCCAACGGGTGACGGTCGACGACGTGGCCGATCTGGCGACGGCCCCGGGCCGGGCGGCGATCGGCTTCGGTTCGGATCGGGGTCCGGTGTGTCTGCCGGTGGCGTTCGCCGGCGAGGGCGACGAGGTGCGGATCGGGCTCGACCCGAGCGTGCTGGCCTCGGGCGACCTGCCCGACGACGGGGTGGTGGTCGTCGACGACGGCCGTTTCTGGTTCGAGCTCCGGGCGGTGGTGTGGCGCGGCTCGTTCGAACCGGTCGCTCCGCCGCAGGGCGCGCCGTCGGGCGGCGAGGAGCTGGTGTGGCTGCGCCTCGATCCCCGCCGCACGGTGGCGTGGGACTACGGCGCGCTCCGTGAGGAGCCGGCGTCGTGACCCCCGACGACGCGCTCGTTCGCCACTACGTGGCCACCTCGATGGTCATGCGGCTCGCCACCCTTTCGGGGCGGGGCCACGCCTCGCTCACCCCGATCTGGTTCGTGCCCCACGACGGCGCCCTCGTCGCCGCCACCGCCGCGACCACCCTCGCCGCCCGCAACATCGCCGCCGACCCGAGGGTGTCGGTGCTCCTCGACGGCGAGCAGGCCGGCCGGTCCGAGCTGGTGGTCCGGCTCTGGGCCACGGCCACCGTCCACGCGGGGATGGCCCCCGCGGCGGCGCTGGCCCGGATGGCGGCCAAGTACTACCTGTCCCCGGCCGGAGCCCGCAGCGAGCTCGCCCACGCCCGCCAGTGGCCGCTCCGCATGCGCTACTACGCCCAGAGCGAGGCCGTGTGGCTCGCCGTGCGCCCCGCCGAGGCCGAGCTGCTGCGCGTCCCCACCGCGTCGATGACCAGACCCCGATGACGGTGGCCGACCCCGGGGCGTCGAGGGTGCCCGACGCCCTCGTCGCCGAGCTCGGTCCCGAGCCACTCGTGGTCGATCCCGACGTCATCGACGCCTACCGCCACGACCGGGCGACGGCGGTGGTGCCCGGCCGTCCGGTCGCCCTGGTGCGGGCCCGCCACACCGCCGACGTGCAAGGGGTGCTCCGGGTCGCGTCGCGCCTCGGGGTCCCGGTGGTGCCGAGGGGGCTCGGCACCGGGCTGTCGGGCGGGTCGGCGGCCGTCGACGGGAGCATCGTGGTCTCGACCGAGCAGATGCGGCACCTGTCGATCGAGACCGACGCCATGGTCGCCGTGGTCGGCCCCGGCATCCGCAACGCCGAGCTGAAGGACGCCGCCCGCGCCCGGGGCCTGTGGTACCCACCCGATCCGTCGTCGTTCGAGATCTGCTCCGTCGGAGGCAACCTGGCCACCAACGCCGGCGGGCTGTGCTGCGTGAAGTACGGCGTCACCACCGACTACGTGCTCGGCATCGAGGTCGTGCTGGCCGATGGTCGAGCGGTGCACCTCGGCGGTCGCACCATCAAGGACGTGGCCGGCTACGACCTCAAGCGCCTCTTCGTCGGGTCGGAGGGCACGCTCGGCGTGATCACCGAGGCCACCCTGCGGCTGCGGCCCCTCCCGCCGCCGGCCTCGACCGTCGTCGCCACCTTCTCTTCGCTGGTCGACGCCGGCCGAGCGGTCGCCGACATCGTCACCTCGGTGCGGCCCGCCGCCCTCGAGCTCATGGACCGGGCCGCCGTCGCCGCCGTCGAGCGGGTGAAGCCGATGGGCCTCGACGTCGACGCCGCCGCGCTGCTGCTCGCCCAGACCGACGGGGCCGCCGACGAGGCCGAGGCGATCGCCGCCGCCTGCGAGCGGGCCGGCGCCGCCTACGTGGCCCACACCGACGACCCCGACGAGGGCGAGCTGCTCATGGGCGCCCGCCGGATGGCCATCCCCTGCGTCGAGCGCATGGGCACCGTGCTCATCGAGGACGTCGGCGTGCCCGTCCCCCGCATCCCGGAGCTGCTGGCCGCGGTCGAGCGCATCGCCGCCGAGCACGACACCGCCGTCCCCGTCATCGGCCACGCCGGCGACGGCAACTTCCACCCCCTCGTCACCTACGAGCCCACCGACCCCGCCGCCGCCGCTCGAGCCGGCGCCGCCTTCGACGCGGTCATGGACGCCGCCCTCGCGCTCGGCGGCACGGTCACCGGTGAGCACGGCATCGGGGTGCTCAAGGCCCGCCACCTCCGGGCCCAGCTCGGCGACGACGTGATGGAGCTCACCGCCCGCGTCAAGCAGGCTCTCGACCCCGACGGCATCCTCAACCCGGGGAAGTGGATCTGACCCTCGGCCACGGCCACGGTGGCCAGTGCCGACGGCGGGGACCGGTCATCGGTCCACCACCCGTGCGACGAGGTCGAGGCCGAACCGGCCGAGGGCGGCGCGCCGGCCGACCAGCTCGCGCCGGCCGGCCTCGTCGAGATCCGGACGGTGATCCACGACGAGCGCCGAGAACACCGATCGGACGGCGAGGTGGGTGGCCCATGCGGCCTCCACCTCGTCGGGGGCGACGATCGCTCCTGCGGTCGCGAGGCCCGACAGGTAGCCGTCGAAGATGCAGGCCGCCGTGCCGGCAAGCTGATCGGACGGCATCGTCCCCGACTCGACGCGCCCGGCGAGCAGCTGCGCGAGATCGGCTCCGAACGGGGCACAGGACCCGTAGCTCCAGTCGATGGCCACGACCGTTCCGTCGCCGGGCTCGCGGAGGTTGTCAGGGGTGGCGTCGCCGTGGGCCAGCCCGTGCGGGAGGCGTTCGGTCCGCTCGCACAGGGCCGGTGCCGCCGACGCCAGGCGGTCGAGGTCGGCACGGTGGCGGTCGTCGACGACCGATGCGACGGCCGGGTCGCGCCAGAACCGGTCCTCGGCCTGGGCCGGCAGGTCGACGTGGCTGATCTTGCCGAAGAACAGCCGGGCCAGCGGGCGGCGCCGCATCCCGAGCCCGGGCCCGGCGACGGCCTCGGGCCAGCTCCCGGCCAGCTGGCCGAGCCTCGTGGCGGCGCGGTGGTAGCGCGTCAGGTCCCACCGGTCGTCGTCGCCGACGTCTTCCATCCACAGGGTCAGCCGGGACGGCGCTTCGTCGACCCGGAACAGCACGGGCATGCGGAGCCCGTCGGGGAGGCCGGCGGCGATCCCGCTGCGGTAGACCCGGGGCTCGTCCGCCCAGTCGAGGTCCTCGAGCACCTGGTGGTGGAACTCGGGCGGGACGAACTGCCACGCCGGTGACTCGGAGGCGGGGCGGAGCGTCTTGGCGAACACGGACCACGGCGTGCCGTCGGTCAGCTCACCGGTCAGCCGTTCGAGCCGGTCGGTCGTCATGTTCTCGACCCGGTGGTCGGCGCGCTCCAGGTGCCAGGACGCGACCTCGGCGCCACCTCGGCCGGTCGCTCGTCGGGCGAGGACCCGGACGACGTCGTCCGAGAGCTCGGTCGTGATCGGCGGGGACATGTTCCAGATCGTAAAGCAAGTTGACGAGGTGGTCAATCAGATTGACTATGCTGGTGGCATGCCGGAGGAGCACCCGACCCATCTGCTGGCCGCCCTCGAGAGCCTCGGCGGCTCGATCGCCGAGGCCATGGGACGGCTCGTGCGCACGAACGCCGAGGGCCTCCGGGGATCGCAGGGCCGCATCCTGTCCCTCATCGACGAGCGCGGCACCCGACCGTCGGCCCTCGTCGAGGGCAGCGGCATCACCAAGCAGGCCATCGGGCAGCGGATCCGCGAGCTCGAGGAGCGGGGCTGGGTGACCGTCGAGCCCGACCCGTCCGACGGTCGAGCGGTCCTCGTGCGTCGCACCCCCGCCGGCGACCGCGTCCGGGCCGCGATCGACGAGGGCATCCGCGCCATGGAGGCCGAGTTCGCCGAGCGCGTCGGCCCGAGGCGCTACGCCACCTTCCGCCAGGTGATCGACGAGCTCGGCGCCTGACGTTCCTGTCACCGACGGCGGGTACGGTCGGCCCATGGGTCCACCGACGATGCTCGACGCTGGGGTGACCGAGCGGGCGGCGGCGTTGCTGGCGACGCTGGCCGGGCCCGGCGCCGAGTTGCGGCCCGATCAGGCCGCCGCCATCTCGGAGGTCGTCGCCCACCACCGGCGGGTGCTCGTCGTGCAGCGCACCGGGTTCGGCAAGTCCGCCATCTACTTCATCGCCGCCCGCCTGCTCCGAGACGCCGGGGCCGGTCCGACGCTGGTCGTGTCACCGCTCCTCGCCCTCATGCGCGACCAGGTCGCCGCCGCCGAGCGGATGGGCGTGCGCTCGGTCACCATCAACTCCACCAACGTCGACGACTGGGCGGCGATCCAGGCCGAGATCGCCGCCGGCGAGGTCGACCTGGTGTGCATCTCGCCCGAGCGGCTCAACAGCCCCGGCTTCGTCCACCGCGTGCTGCCGAGCCTGGCCTCCGGGCTGGGGCTGCTCGTCGTCGACGAGGCCCACTGCATCTCCGACTGGGGCCACGACTTCCGCCCCGACTACCGCCGCATCCGCTCCGCCATCGCCGGCCTGGCGCCGGGCACGCCGGTCATCGCCACCACGGCCACCGCCAACGCCCGCGTCACCGCCGACGTGGCCGAGCAGCTGGGCGACGACGTGGTCGTGCTGCGGGGGCCGCTCGACCGGGAGTCGCTGGAGCTCGGGGTGGTCGTGCTCCCGACCGCCGCCGAGCGCCTGGCCTGGGTCGCCCAGCGCATCCCCGAGGTGCCGGGCACCGGCATCGTCTACTGCCTCACCGTCGCCCAGACGGAGCTGGTCGCCGCCTTCCTCGCGTCGCAGGGCGTCGACGCCCACGCCTACTCGTCGAACACGTCGTCCGACGACCGGGCCTCGCTCGAGGCCCGGTTCAGGGCCAACGAGGTGAAGTGCCTGGTCGCCACGTCGGCCCTCGGCATGGGGGTCGACAAGGCCGACGTCTCGTTCGTGTTCCACCTGGGCGCGCCGCCGTCACCCATCGCCTACTACCAGCAGGTCGGTCGGGCCGGGCGGGCCGTCGAGCGGGCCGAGGTGGAGCTGCTGCCCTCGCCGGAGGACCGGGCGATCTGGTCGTGGTTCGCGGCGGTCGGCCTCCCCGACGAGGCCCCGGTGCGGCGGGTGCTCGACGCCTTGGGGAGCGAGCCGACGTCGACGCCGGCGCTCGAGACGATCGTCGACCTGAAGCGCACCCGGCTCGAGACCCTGCTCAAGATCCTCGACGTCGACGGCGCGGTCCAGCGCGTCGACGGAGGATGGGTGCGCACCGGCCAACCGTGGGTCTACGACCACGACCGGGTGGCCCGGGTGCGGGCCGCCCGAGCCGCCGAGGCCGACTCGATGCTCGCCTATGCGACGTCGCCCGGGTGTCTCATGCGGTTCCTGCGCGAGTCGCTCGACGATCCCGACGCGACCGACTGCGGCCGATGCCGGGTGTGCACCGGCCGGGCCGATCCGGTGACGCTCGATCCCGCGGTGGTCACCGCCGCGCTCGGCTACCTGCGCGGTGTCGAGGTCGTGCTCGAGCCCCGACGCCAGTGGGCCCGGGGTCTCGACGAGCCCCGGGGCAACCTCAAGCCGGAGGATCGGGCCGAGGCGGGACGCGCCCTGTGTCGGGTGGGTGACGACGGCTGGTGGCCGGCGGTCCGCGCCGCGCTCGACTCGGGCGAGCCTGCCGACGAGCTGGTCGACGGCGTGTTCGCGGCCTTGAAGCGGTGGTCGTGGGATCAACGGCCGACGTGGGTGACCTGGGTGCCGTCGTCCAACCCGTCCCGCGTCGGGCTGCTGTCGGCCCTGGCCGAGCGGATCGCCTCGTCCGGCAGGCTCGTCGGTCGGGGCGTGGTGACCCGCACGCGGCCCGGTCGGCCCCAGGCCGACCTCGCCAACGGCGCCCACCGGCTGGCCAACGTGTGGGGCGCGTTCGCCGTCGACCTCTCGTCGTTGCCCGACCCGTCCGGGCCGGTGCTGCTGCTCGACGACCTCTACGACTCCGGCTGGACGGCGACGGTGGTGGCCCACGAGCTGCGCCGGGCGGGCTCGGGCCCGGTGCTGCCGTTCGCCCTGGCCCGGGTGTGAGCGGCCGCCGGCCGAAGGCCCGGGCCTAGGCTTCGATCGTGGGCGCGGGGGCGGAACAGCGGGAGGAGGACGGTCGATGAGCGAGCCAGCATCCCCACCGAGGTTCGTCGAGCGGTACGGCCCGTGGGCGGTGGTCGCCGGTGCATCCGAGGGCGTCGGCGCGTCGGTGGCCGAGCAGCTGGCGGCCCACGGCTCGCACCTGGTGGTGATCGCCAGGAACGAGCGGCGCCTGGAGGACCTCGCGGCTCGCGTCGCCGCGGTCCACGGCGTGCAGGTGCGCGTGCTCGTCGCCGATCTCACCGATCCGACGATCGGCGGACGGGTCGGTGACGCCGTGGCCGACGTCGAGGTGGGATTGCTCGTGTACAACGCGGGGGCGGTCAACGAGACCGCGACCTTCCTCGACCACTCGTTCGAGGCGTCGCTCCAGCTCGTGCAGCTGAACTGCATCGGCCCGCTCGCGCTGGTGCGGGAGCTGGCGCCGGGCATGCGGGCGCGGGGCCGGGGCGGCGTCGTCCTCGTGGGTTCCCTCGCCTGCCTCGCCGGGGCGGCCAACGTCGCCGTCTACTCGGCGGCGAAGATGTTCGGGGTCAACCTGGCCGAGGGTCTGTGGGCCGAGCTGCGCGAGCACGGCATCGACGTGTGCGACGCGGTGCTCGGGTCGGTGCAGACGCCGGCGGCCGTCCGCCAGGGGGTCCGGTTCGACCCGACCCGGGACCTGCTGCCCGAGGACGTGGCCAGGGAGATCCTCGCCAACATCGGCAACGGGCCGACCCACGTCGTGGGTGAGGCCAACCGGGCCCTGGCGTCCGGGGTCTGGACGGTCGACCGGCGGACCATCATCGAGCTGTTGAGCGCGGCCACCGCCGACCACGCCGCCCGCACCTCGGGCTCGGAGGACTGACCCGAGGCACCGATCCCGGTGCGCCGTCGGCGGCGAGCTCAGGCGGCGACGTCGGCCGCGGGCGTCTCGTTCGGCGACCGACGGTCGTGGGGGAGGTCCCGGGTGAACGCGAGCGAGCCGAGGGCGAGGAGGGCGGCGGCCAGCAGACCGGCCTTGAGGGACCGGAGCTGGGCCTGCTCGTAGTCGTCGACGATGGCGTCGCTGGTGGCCTCGTCGAGGCCGGCTTGTCGGGCCGCTTGCCCGATCTGGTCCGCGTCGACGAAGTCGATGCCCGACCCGACGGCCACGGTGACCTGCGACTCGACCCCTTCGTTGATCCGTTCGTCGGACTGCACGTTGGCCACGAACCCGCTCGTGAGCCCGCTGAGCACGATGGCGCCGATGAGGGCGACGCCGAGCGAGGAGCCGAGCTGCTGCCCGGCGTACTGCAGCCCGCCCGCCTCCCCGCGACCCGACGCGTCCACCGACGACTGCACCACGTTGCCGAGCTGTGAGGCGAGGAGCCCCATGCCGAGGCCGAGGAGGGCCATCGACGCGGCGAACCCGGTGTCGGCCAGCTCGGGCTGGATCGTGGCGAGCAGGAGGAGGGCGGCGGCGACGACGATCCACAACCCGGCCCTCACGATGGTGCGCACCGGGAAGCGGGCTGACAGCCGAGAGCCGGCGGCGGAGGCGAGGAACATCGCGATGCTGACGGGGAGCATCTCGAGGCCGGTGTCGAGGGCGTCGAGACCGATCACGAGCTGCAGGTAGAGGGGCACGGTGAAGAACACGCCCATGAGGATGAGGTTCTGCGTCAGGAGCCCGATCAGCCCCGACCGCAGCGGTGGGATGCGCACCAGGTCGAGGTGCACCAGGGGATCGTCACCCACCGCTTCGCGGTGCCGCTGCCATCGGACGAAGCCCCACAGCAGCGCGCCGCCGGCGGCGATGACGAAGACGGTCAACGAGAAGCCGAACGGCTCGACCGGCGAGTCCTTCGGCTCGACCCACCCCCAGGTGCTCGACTGCAGCGTGCCCAGCACGATCATCCCGAGGCCGGCGGCCGACAGGATCGAGCCCACCCCGTCGAGGTGGAGCTTCGGTCCGCGCCGCGGCGCGTCGGCGACGAGGCGGGTCATCACGAGGATGAACGCCACCAGGACGACCTCGCCGACGAACACCACCCGCCACGACAGCTCGGTGGTGGCCCAGCCACCGAGGATGGGACCGATGGCGATCCCGGCGCCGGCGACGCCGCCGATCACCGCGTAGGCGACCTTGCGCTCGTCGCCCTCGTAGTTCCCGGCGATCAGCGCCGCCATGGCCGGCAGCACCAGCGCGGCACCGAGGCCCTCGAGGATCGACCATCCGAGGGCGAGGACCGCCACCGACTGCGACGCCGCGGTGAGGGCCGACCCGCAGCCGTAGACGACGAGGCCGATCACGAAGGCCCGCCGGCGGCCGATGATGTCGCCGATCTTGCCGCCGGTGAGCATGAACATGGCCATCACCAGGCAGTAGAGGGTGATCACGCCCTGGATCGTGGTGACCGTCGTGTCGAACTCGTCGACGAGCTGGCTGATCGAGACGTTCATCACCGACTGGTCGAGGACCATCACGAACTGGGCGGTGGCCAGCGCGATCAGCGGCAACCATCGCTTCATGCGGTCCTCTCCTCCGTCGGTCTCCGAGCCCGGGCCGACGTGATCCTCGCACGCGGCGGGCGCGCCGCCGTCGACCCCGTCGCCGGGCGCGCGAGGGGCGCGCTAGAGGGGGATCGCGTTGTAGATGGCGCTGGAGACCGTCACGGAGGCCGCGTCCGGGCCGCTGGCCCTGGTCTGCAACGCCAGCCCGGCGTCGGAGAACCACGCCGAGCCCAGGCGGGCCTGGGCGGCCATGTTCTCGACCTCCCAGGTGAGGGCGGTCAGACCGCTCGACATCCCCGCGTAGGTGAGCTGGATCGCCCGAGCGTTGACGGCCCCGTTGGCCTCGACGAACTCGCACACCTCGGCCGACTCGGCGAGGAACTGTCCCATCTTCCCCGGGTTCACCTTGCTGGTGTGGACCTCGAGGACGCCCCCCTGTCCCGGCTTCGGGTCCCGCCCGATCGGCAGCTCCATCCCCATCACCTGGGAGGTGATGGTCGTCGGGGACGCAGCACCGCTCAGCCGGACCATGAGCGCCTGGAGCTCGGTGTCGTCGGCCATCGCATCGAACGCCCGCCCGAGCGCCTCCGGGCTGTCGTAGTCGATCGAGAACAAGGTGGCCTCCACAAGAGTCGGGAACGTATCCAGCAGTTCTTTTCGCCGGCTCAGCTTCGTGCCTAGGGTGGGGTCATGCCATCAGATCTGGTGCTCAAGGGGATGAACCTCCTCCATCGGGGGATCATCACGGTGTCGTTCGGGAAGCTCGGCTGGAGCGGGGCGGGGATGCCCATGCTCGAGCTGACGACCGTCGGGCGGAAGTCGGGCCAGCCGCGAAGCGTGATGCTCAGCTCGCCCCTCCAGCGGGGCGACGACGTCGTGATCGTGGCGTCCCGCGGCGGTGACGACCGGCACCCGGCCTGGTTCCTCAACCTCCGCGACGACCCCCACGTCCAGGTCGCCGTCGGAGGTGCGAAGAGGCAGTCGATGGTCGCCCGCATCGCCGAGGGCGAGGAGCGGGCCGAGCTCTGGCAGCAGCTCTCGACTCGGCACACCAACTACGCCGGCTACCAGCGCAAGACCGACCGCGAGATCCCGGTGGTCGTGCTGTCGCCAGCGGTCACGTGAGGCCGTCCGGATGAGCGACGACATCGTGTTCCGCCTGGGTGAGGTCCCCGTCCACCTCGGGCTCGGGGCCACCGTGGTCCGCCAGGAGCCGTTCACCGGCTCGATGGACTGGTACGAGCGCTACGCCACCCGGACCGCCTCGGACGGGGCCGAAGGCCGTCTCGTCTCCCTGCACACGTTCACCGAGCCGTGGGACAGCTGGGAGGTGCACCCCGAGGGCGAGGAGCTGGTGGTCTGCGTCGACGGGTCGATGACCCTGCACCAGGAGGTCGACGGCCGGCTCCGCGCCGTCACCATCTCGGCCGGTGAGGCCGTCATCAACCCGCCCGGGGTCTGGCACACCGCCGACGTCGACGGCTCGACCACCGTCCTGTTCGTCACCGCCGGCCTGGGGACCGAGACCCGGCCCCGGTGAGCCGCCTGGTCTGGGCGTCGGCTCGCTCTCAGTCGGCCTTGTTCATGCGGCGCAGGACGATCGTGACGATCGGCAACAGGATCAGGGTGCCGATGATGGCGCCGACGATGCCACCGAGATCGAAGATGTCGTCGTCGCCGATGCCGAAACCCTTGGTGAAGATCAGCCAGCCAAGGAACGCGCCGGCCAGGCCGACGAGGATGGACACGCCCCACGAGGCCGGCCCGCTCATGTTCCGGAACGCGTCTCCCGGGATGAGCATGCGGGCGACGGCCCCCGCCACGAAGCCGAGGATGAGTGCACCGATCATCGAAGTCCCCCTGTCGAGTCTGACGACGGAGCTCGACGTTACGCCGAGGGACCGAGCCGGGCAACGATGGTCCGCGCCGCGCCGCGCGCGCGCTGCGCGGACCGCGCCGCGGCGGATGCCGCCCCCCGGGCGCTCGGCCCGAGGGGTCGGCGTCAGCCCGCCGCGCTCAGCCCGCCGCCTCGCGGACCATGGCGGTCCACTCGGCGACGTCCCAGAGGCCGTCGATGGAGACGAACTCGAGGGTCCCAAGGGCGAGGATCTCGGCGACGCTCTTCTGTGCCGAGGTCTCGTCCGGGTACTCGATGACCGAGATCAACGAGATGTTCGACGGTTGCCAGGCCACGACCTTCACGTCGCCACCGTGCTTCCCGATGACGTCGTAGATCGCCGTGGTCTTGGCGTCGGCATCGGCCTGGCTGAGTCCGTTCCACTCGGCCTGGACCGGCCGCGTGTGGGACAGCTGCATGTGGCTCATGGTTCGTTGGTCTCCTTCGTCGAGGTGCGGAAGTGGGCGGGGGGTCAGGCGAGGCGGCGGATGAGGCGCTGGGTGGCCGAGCCCGGCGTGAACAGATCGCCGCCGGCGTCGATCTGTTCGAGGTAGCCGTCATCGCCGGCCGTGGCGGCTTCGCCGGCCTCGATCGCGTCGAGCGAGTCGGCCAGGCTGATCCACGCCACGGAAGCCCACGGCCCGTAGAGCCCACGGACGAAGGACCCGTCGAGCCCGGTCAGCTTGTTGACCCGGGTGGTCATGTCGACGCCCCAGGCCATGGCGTCGGCGATGCGGCCGTTGGCGCACTGGGCGTTCACGACGGTGGCGTACTGAGGGATCTCCGTGCCCGACCCGACCATGGCGACGAACTGGCCGATGGTGTCCTCGGTGGGGCCGTCGAAGAGGTCGTCGGAGGCTTTGGCCACCTTCTTCATGTAGCTCGAGTCGGCGGCGAGCTTGTCCTGGGCGGCACCCATCGCCGCCAGCGAGTCGACCCGGCAGCTCCACGTCACGGTGCCGACCGGCGCGCCGTAGAGGGTCATCCACGGGACGACCTCGAGGCCGGTCGCCTTCGAGACGTACCCGGCGATCTCGACGCAGAACTCGAGGGCGTGCTCGGTGTGTTCGGGATCGATGGTCGCGGTTCGTGAGAACAGGTGCATGGCATCTCCTCGTGTCGTGTCGTGTCGTGTCGTGGTGCGGTCCCCCACGGTCCGCCGTTCGGGCGGGGCGACGCCGCACGGCGACGCGGAGATGGTCCGGCTAGCGTGTTACAGGCGCGCATCACCGCTCCCGTGGTGGCGGCAGGAGGGGGAGACAGCTCGGTGGAGTTCCACGTGCTGGGACCGCTGTGCCTGCTCGGGAGGGACCGCGCCCCCGTCCGCCTGGCCAGCGCCGCCCAACGGAGACTCATGAGCCTGCTGGTGGCACGAGCGGGCTCCGTGGTGCCGGCCGACGTGCTGGCCACGCACCTCGGCCTCTCCGCCGGGGCGCTGCGCACGTCGGTGTCTCGGCTCCGCCGTGTCGTGGGCTTCGACGTGCTCGTCACCGCGCCGCCCGGCTACGAGCTGCGCACCGGGGACATCGACGCCGTCTGGTTCGAGCGCCTCGTCGCCCAGGCGCGCGTCGAGCCGGATCGCGCCGTCGGTCGGGTGCGGCTCGAGGCGGCCCTGGCCCTGTGGCGGGGCGACGCCTACACCGAGTTCGCCCACGAGCACTGGGCCATGGCCGAGTCGCGCCGGCTGGCCGAGCTGCGGGCCGGCGCCGTCGAGGACCTGGCCGAGCTCCTGATCGACCAGCGAGAGTGGACCGCCGCCATCGACCGACTCCACGGCCTCATCGCCGTCGAGCCGTTCCGAGACCGGCCCTACGGCCTGCTGATGCGGGCCCTCGACGGGTCCGGACGGCAGGCCGACGCCCTCCGGGTGTTCCAGGAGCACCGCGCCTTCCTGATCGACCAGACGGGCACCGAGCCGTCGACCGACCTGGTCGAGCTCGACCGCACCATCGCCCGCGGCTGTCCGCCGGCCTCGTCCTCGGACCCCGCGGGACCCTGTGCGGGCGTGCACGATCGCCGCGGACGGCGGCTGCAGGTGGCCTGTCGTCGGCGTGACAGGATGTGACCCGCCGCCCGGCGAGTCGATGGGGGAGGGGGGCCATGGCCGAAGGCGTCGGGGAGCCGCAGGTGCCGGAGCGTTCCGACGGGTCGTTCGACGTGGTGATCGTCGGCGCCGGGTTCGCCGGGATGTACATGCTCCACCGGGCCCGCCAGTCGGGGCTGACCGCCCGGGTGTTCGAGCGGGGCGGTGACGTCGGCGGCACCTGGTACTGGAACCGCTATCCCGGCGCGCGCTGCGACGTGGAGAGCGTCGAGTACTCGTACCAGTTCTCCGACGAGCTCGCGCAGGAGTGGGACTGGTCGGAGCGCTACGCCACCCAGCCCGAGATCCTGAGCTACGCCGGCCACGTCGCCGACCGCTTCGACCTGCGGGGCGACATGCAGTTCGACACGTCGGTCGAGGCGGCGACGTGGGACGAGGATGCCCGGCGGTGGCGGATCCGCACCTCGCGGGGAGCCGTCGACGCCCGGTTCCTGGTGATGGCCACCGGTTGCCTCTCGTCGGCCAACGTGCCCGACTTCGGTGGCCTCGACGCCTTCCGGGGTGAGACGTACCACACGGGCCGCTGGCCCCACGAGGGCGTCGACTTCACCGGCCAGCGGGTGGGGGTGATCGGCACCGGCTCGTCGGGCATCCAGTCCATCCCGATCATCGCCGAGCAGGCGCTCGACCTGACCGTGTTCCAGCGGACCCCCACCTACTCGGTGCCGGCCCACAACCGACCGCTCGACCCCGAGGAGCTGGCGGCCATCAAGGCCGAGTACCCCGCGCTGCGGGCGGCCAACGCCAGGTCGATGGTGGCGTTCGGCGCCAGGGCGCCGGCCAACGAGGGCTTCGCCGCCACGACCGATCCCGACGACGTCGAGAAGACCTTCGAGGAGCGGTGGGAGCTCGGCGGGCTGCTGTTCCTCGGCGCCTTCGCCGACCTCATCATCGACCCCGGGGCCAACGAGCTGGCCGCCGACTTCGTGCGCCGCAAGATCCGCTCGATCGTCGACGACCCCGAGACGGCCGAGAAGCTGACGCCCCGAACGGTCATCGGCTGCAAGCGCCTGTGCGTCGACTCCGGGTACTACGCCACCTTCAACCGGCCCGACGTGCACCTCGTGGACGTGAGTGGCGAGGGGGCGATCGAGGCCCTCACCCCGACGGGGTTGCGGGCGGGCGGCGTCGACTACGAGCTCGACTCGATCGTGTTCGCGACGGGCTTCGACGCCATGACCGGGGCCCTGCTGGCCATCGACATCCGGGGCCGGGACGGCCGCAGCCTGAGCGACGCGTGGGCCGAGGGGCCCCGCACCTACCTCGGGCTCGGCACGGTCGGGTTCCCCAACCTGTTCACCATCACCGGCCCGGGCAGCCCCTCGGTGCTCACCAACATGATCCCCTCGATCGAGCAGCACGTGGAGTGGATCGGCGACTGCATCGACCACCTGCGCCGGGAGGGCTTCGCCACGATCGAGGCCACGCCCGAGGCCCAGGAAGCCTGGGTCGACCACGTGAACATGGTCGCGTCGGTGACGCTCTACCCGAGCTGCAACAGCTGGTACCTGGGGGCGAACGTGCCCGGCAAGCCGCGGGTGTTCATGCCTCTGCCCGGCTTCCCACCGTACGTGGACAAGTGCGACGACGTGGCCGCCAACGGCTACGAGGGCTTCGCCCTGGCCGACTGATCTACCAGGCCGTACCTACCAGGGAGGCGCGCCGCCCAACGGGGCGGTCTCCGCCACCACCCAGCCGCTCACCTCCTGCCGGACGAGCAGGTAGGTCGTGAACTCCGAGAAGGTCGGGCCGATCTCGTAGACCACCTCGGTGCCGCGGTCGGCGACGACCCGGCTGCAGTACTTGCCGATGTCGGTGTCGAGCGAGGCCGAGACGCAGTCGCCGGCGTACTCGTAGCCCTGGCCGACCATCCACACCGCAACCGCGTCGAACGAGGTGGTCGCGCTGCCGTCCGATGGCGGCGGGATGCTCGGACCCGGTGCCACCGTCGTGGTGGTCGGGGGTGCCGTCATGGTCGGGGGTGCCGTGGTGGTGGTGGTCGGCTCGGGAGCAGTCGACGAGGTCGACGCCGACATCGAGACCTCGGGGGCAGGGTCGTCGTCGCTGCAGCCCACCAGTGCGGCCGACAGCCCCAGCGAGACGGTCAGCACCGTCACGGCGATGATCGGTCGTGTCCTCATGTGGCGACGATGGCCCCTCGGGACCCCGACCACCAGGGTCGACGGTCAGGACGATGGACCCCCGCCCGGCATCCGGTGGCCGTCGGGTGTCGGTCAGGACGGGTGAGGCGACGGAGCCAGCAGGGCCGGCACCAGGAGCAGCTCGAGCAGGCGGGTGAGCTCCTCGGCGTCGCCGGCCAGCTCGGGGGAGCGCAGCAGCCCCATCGACACGACGCGCAGCCACTGCAGGGCGTCGTCGACGGTCACCCCCTCCCTGAGCACGCCCTGTTCGGCGGCGGCGGCGAACAGCGGCTCGACCACGGGGCGGATCCCCTCGGCCAGCGCCCGCGTGCCGATCCGGGTCATGGCTTCGCTGCTCGACGGGGCCATGAGCGACCGGTGCACCGGGTCGTTGGCCAGCCGGGCCATGGCCAGGGCGAGACCCTCGACCAGGAGGGTCTCGGGGCCGGCCCCCGGCCCCAGCTCCTCGATCACCTCGACGCCGACCCGCAGGGTGGCCTGCACCACCACAGCGGTGAGCAGCGCCTCCTTCGAGTCGAAGTAGCGGTAGACCGACGAGCGGTGGAGGCCGGTTCGGTCGGCCACGGGGTCGAGCCGCAGCGCCGAGGCACCGTCGTTCTGCACGATGGCCTCGGCGGCGTCGACCAGCCGTCGGCGGGTGGCCTCGTAGTCGGGGCCCGCCGGTCGGGCCTTCCACTCCGCGACCTCGCTCATGGGCCGGTCACCCCGGGGTGATGGTCGCCCGCACCGGCAGCGAGCTCAGCCCCCGGATGAACATGCGGTTGCTCCACACCGGTTCACCGGCCAACTCCAGGCCCTCGAGGCGGGACAGGTAGGTCCCGAGGAATCGCTCCGCCTGGAGTCGTGCCAGGTGGGACCCGAGGCAGAGGTGGATCCCACCGCCGAACTGGAGGTGCTGGCTGGCGTCGGCCCGGGTCACGTCGACCACGTCGGCCGTCGGACCCCACTTCCGGGGGTCGCGGTTGCCCGAGGCCAGGCCCGTGTAGAGCACCGACCCACCGGGCAGCTCCTTGCCGCTCACCACCGTCGGCTGGGTGGAGATGCGGCGCACGAACTGGTTGGGACCGTCGTAGCGCAGCAGCTCCGACACGCCGTTGCGCAGCAGCGACGCGTCGGAACGGAGCAGGTCGAGCTGATCGGGTTGGCGCAACAGGGCGAGCACGCCGTTGCCGACCAGGCCGGCGGTGGGCTCGTGGCCGGCCATGTAGAGGGTGATGAGCTGGCTCATGAGCTCGTCCTCGGTGAGCCCGGCACCGCCCTCCTCGGCGTGCACGAGGTAGGTGAGGAGGTCGTCGGTCGGTGCCCGCCGCTTCACCTCGGCCTGCTCGGCCAGGTAGTCGTACATCGAGTCGAGGGCGTCGTAGAACTCTTCGCGCTCGGCGAGGCTCATCGGGTCGCGCGACCGGGCCACCCAGCTCGTCCAGTAGCGGAACTGGGGGTGCGACTCCTCGGGCACGCCGAGCCACTCCGAGAAGATCTCCACCGGCAGCGGGTAGTTCAGCTCGGCCACGAGGTCGAACTCGACCGGCCCCGCGCCGTACTCCTCGCGTAGCCGGTCGAGCGCCTCGCCGACCCGGAGGTCGATGAGCGATCCCAGCTTGGTCACCTCGCGCACCCGGAACGGCTCGGCCATGAGCTTGCGCACCCGGCCGTGGTCGGGCTCGTCGAGGTGGACGATGGTCTGCGACGCCCGAGCCCGCTGCTCGAGCCCGGCGATCTCCAGCTCGGTCAGCGGGTTGGGGGTCGCGTTGTTGATGTCGCTCGACATCGACGGGTCGGCGAGGATGGCGGCCACGTCGTCGTAGCGGGTGATCACCCATCCCCACAGCAGGTCGGACCAGTGGACGGGGTCCTCGTCCCGCAGCACCGCGTAGGTCGCGTAGGGCGACTCGACGAAGCTCGGGTCGAGCGGATCGAAGCGGGGGGCGTCGGTCGACGTGGTCACGGTGCGGCGCTCAGGAGGGGACCGCGACCGGGTACGTCTCGATGCCGGTGAGCCACGGTCGGCCGGCCCGCCGGGCGTCGGCCCACTTGGCCGACGGGTCGTCGTGCTGGTTCAGGTCGGCGGGGGTCGGTCCGATGCGGTCGGCGAGCGGAGCCAGGGCGTCGGTGTCGAAGCCGTAGACCTCGGCGGCGTTCAGACCGAGGATGGCGGCGGTCTCGTCGCGCGGGATGTCGAAGAAGGCGTTGGCGAGGAACTCCCTGGTGTGCGGCCACGTGCCCTCGGGGTGGGGGAAGTCGTTGCCCCAGCACAGGTTGCCGACGCCGATCTCGTAGCGGCGGGCCAGCTCGACGCGCACGATGTTCGACGCGCCGATGAAGCAGTTGCGGTCGAAGTACTCGCTCGGCCGCATCGACATGTTGGCGGTGAGCTGCTCGCCGAGCTTGCGGGAGCCGTGGTCGCGCTCGAACACGAGGTCCATCCGCCACAGCAGGTCGTTGACCCAGAACGCGCCGCACTCGGCCACGCCGAAGCGCAGGTTCGGGAACCGCTCGAACACGCCCGACCAGATGAGGAACCACAGCGGCCTCGACGAGAAGAACCGGGTCTCGGTGGTGAAGATGCCGACGTGGGGCCCGTACGACCCCCGGTCGGCCACGCCCGAGTGGGTGTGCACGGGCATCGACAGCTCCTCGCACACCGCCCACACCGGGTCGTAGCGGGTCGAGTGGTAGGGCTCGTAGGGCGCCCACATCGGCGGGATGAGGATGCCGCCCCGCAGGCCCGAGGCGTGGGCCCGGCGGATCTCGGCCACGGCGGCGTCGACGTCGACGATGACCGGCACGATGGCCACGCCGGCCCGGCGCTCCGGGCTGTCGCTGCACAGCTCGGCCAGCCACCGGTTGTGAGCTTTGGCCCCGGCCATGAGCAGCTCGCCGGGTGTGTCGCCGGTGGCGCCGAGGCCGGCGCCGAAGGGGGCCGACGCCCCGCCGGTGACCGAGTCGGCGTCGGGGAAGATGACCTCACCGGCCACGCCGTCGGCGTCGAGCTCCTTGTCGCGCCGTCCGGCGTCCCAGCCACCGCGCAGTCCCTCTTCGTTCTCCTCCTCCCACGCCTTGGCGAACTCCTCGTTGAGGAACCCCGCCTTGGCCGCCTCGGCCGCCTTGGCCCGTTCGGCCATGAAGTGGTCGAAGCGGTCGCGGTAGCCGGGGTCGAGCCAGTCCCGGTACTCCGGGCCGGGCAGGCCGGCGTGGGTGTCGCTCGAGATGACGAGGTAGCGGTCGCTCGAAGGGGAGACGCTCATCGCAGGTCCTCCAGGTACGTGGTGGGGGCCGAGCGCCCGATCATCGACTCGGCGCGGGCCCGGATGACGCGATCGGTGCGCTCGCTGGCGGGCAGGATCCAGAACCGCTCGTCGCGGATGCCGAGGAAGGCCTCCTCGGCCACCGCCTCGACCGGGGTGTAGTCGGGCTCGATGCCGGCGGCGCGCAGCCGGGCCTCGAACGACTCGACGGTGGTGTACGGCGTCTTGCGGGGTTCGGCGTTGGCCCACCGCTCGGGCCGCTTGCTCGACGACTCGAGCAACCCGGTGCGCAGGACCTTCGGTCCGGGGAACAGCACCGACGCACCGATGGGGGCGTCGATCGAGCGGAGCTGGCCCCAGAGCACCTCGGTGATGGTCGTGACGCCGGCCTTGGTGGTGGCGTAGATGGCGGTCGAGGTCAACGGGGCGATGCCGCCGTTGCCCGACGACGTGTTCACCACGTGGCCGTCGTCGCCGCCCTCGAGCATGCGGGGCACGAACGCCTTGATGCCGTGGATCACGCCCCACAGGTTCACGGCCAGGCCCCAGCCCCAGTCGTTGAGGGTGTGGTCCCAGATCTTGCCCTCGGCCCCGGCGCCCACGCCGGCGTTGTTGCACAGCACGTGCACGGCGCCGAACGCCCCGTAGGCCTCGTCGGCGAGGTGGGTGACCGAGGCGAAGTCGGCGACGTCGGTGACCACGCCGATGGCCTCGGCGCCGCCGTCGCGCAGCCCGGCGACCGCCTCGTCGAGCGGCTCGGCGAACACGTCGGCCAGCACGACCTTCATGCCCTCGGCGGCGAAGCGCTCACCGAGGGCCCGGCCGATGCCCCCGGCGCCCCCGGTGACCACGGCGACCCTGCCCGCGAAGTCCCGCATCGGCCGGCCTAGACGGAGGTGCCGAGGAAGCGGGCGGCGGCGAAGGCGGGGCAGCGCAGGGCGGCATCGGGGATGTCCTCGGCCGGCAGCGGCTCGTCGACCTCCTCGGGCGTGGGCCCGACCTCGGCGGCCACCGGGGCCAGGAGGTCGAGGTCGAAGCCGTAGACGCGGGCGGCGTTGCCGCCGACCATGGCCCGCACCTCGTCCTCGGGGATGCCGGCGAAGGCCAGGCGCAGGTGCTGGCGGGAGAACGGCCAGCAGCCCTCGAGGTGGGGGAAGTCGCTGCCCCACATGATGCGATCGACGCCGACCTGCTCCCGCATCTCGACCTCAGGGCGGCGGATGAAGCTCGACCCGAGCTGGCACTGCCGGGCCCAGTACTGCGACGGTGACAGCGACAGGCCCTTCGTCGACTCACCGAACTTGGCTTCCTGGGAGCCGGAGGCCCCGCCCATGCCCGACAGCCGGCCCTTGTAGTAGTCGAGGCGGGTGAGCTCGTCGGGCACCCACGCCGTGCCCTGCTCGGTGAACACGAACTGCAGGTCGGGATGGCGGTCCATCACGCCCGAGAAGATGAGGTGCCACAGCGTGCGGTGGGCCCACCAGGTGACCTCGAGCAGGAACATGGCCTGCGCCGCCGGGTAGTCGCCGTAGTCGGGGGCGGCACTGCCACTGTGGTGGTTGAGCGGGAGGCCGGCCTGCTCGCACGCGGACCAGATGGGCTCGTAGTCGGGCGCGTAGAGGGGAGGGACGCCCGACCCGGGAGGTGCACCGGGGAGCAGCACGCCGCCGGTCAGGCCCTGCTCGGCCGCCCACTCGATCTCGCGGACCGAGCCCTCGACGTCGTGCAGGCTGATCTGGATGATGCCGGCGCGGCGCCCGGGCGTGTCGTTGCAGAAGTCGACGACCCACCGGTTGTGGGCCCGCAGCCCGGCCCATCGCCGCTCGAGGTCGCCGGCTTCGGCACCCGGCGGTTGGCCGACCAACGAGACCTTGGGGAAGAAGGGCGGGATCGTGTTGGGGAACAGGACCTCGGCGACCACGCCGTCGGCCTCCATCTCCCGCAGGCGGCGGGACGAGTCCCAGTTGCGGGCGGCGTCGTCGCCCTCGATGTCGTCGTAGGGGTTCTCGAACGAGGCCAGCCAGTCGTCGAAGGCGTCGTGGTACTTCGCCTCGAGGTAGGGCCGGTAGTCGCGGACGTTCGCGCCCCCGTGGCAGTCGGACGAGATGACGACGTAGTTCCCCCCGGACACGCCCCGAGGTCTAGCAAGCCCGTGGGCCGGTGACAAGACGAATCAGGAAAATGTCGCCCGCGTGTCCTAGAGTGCCCCCGCACACACGGCAGGGGGGATCGACAGTGGCGAGCAGGGTCGGGCAGTACTGCATCTACGTGAGCGACATCGAGCGCTCGATCGGCTTCTACACCGACGTCATCGGGCTGAAGCTCCAGGGGCGCACCGAGATCGAGGCCGTGCACGAGGCCCACCTCGCCGCCGACGAGGGCGGCGGCCGCCTGCAGCTCGCCGAGCGCTACGACGGCGGCCGGCCGATCGACCACGGCTTCGCCCTCTGGAAGATCTACATGCGGGTCGACGACTGCGTGGAGACCCACCGGCGCGCGGTCGAAGCCGGCTACGAATCCACCATGGAGCCCCAGCGGATGGACCGCTGGCCGGTCACGGTGGCCTTCGTCAACGATCCCGACGGCTACAGCGTCGAGCTCATCGAGTACCACGACGGCCGTCCCTGAGGAGGCCGTCGGTGACCGGACGGGCCGGGCTGATCACACCGCCAGGTCGCGGCGGTGGAAGACCGGCACCGCCGCCGCCAGCGCGACCAGGCCGACCACCGGCATGGCGATGGCGATCGGCGGGAGCGTCGGCCCGATCGGGCCCCCGCTGATGGCCTGGTGGAAGGGCGAGAGCTCGAGGAACGGCTCGAAGGCGTCGACCAGCTTCGCCACGACGAACAGCAGGTAGGACGCGGCGGCGAGGCCGGTGGCGACGCCGATGGCCAGCGCCCGCCTTCCCGTCCCGGCGCTCAACGCCAGCGCGATCAGCGCGAACTCGGTGCCCAACAGGAACATGGCGGCGGCGGCGTTGAACAGGTGGACCGCCGGGATGTCCATGCCCACCGCCACCGACATGGCCACCGAGCTGAACAACAGCGCCAGCGCCAACAGGCCGACCGCAGCGACGAGCGCGGCGGCCTTCTCGAGCAGTACCCGGTCGCGCGACACGGGCAGGGCGGCGAGGGTCTCGAGCGTGCCCTCCTCCTCCTCCCCGGCCACGAGCCGCGCGCCGCGACCGACGGCGAAGATGATGAAGACGGCGGGGAGGACCAGGCTGTACAGCTCGCCGTTGAGGAAGCCGGCGGCGGTGGACATCTCGTCGATGTTGAAGACGTCCTTCAGTCCCTCCGGGTACTGCTCGAGGAGCGACTCGTAGTCGACGTCGGAGAACGAGGGCCAGATCGCCGCCATCAGCACCACGTTCGCGACGATCCCGACGCCCCATCCCATCAGTCCCCGGCGCTGGTCCCGAAGGGTCTTGGCGAACACCGTGCCGAGCATCGCTCACACCTCCTGGTAGTACTGCAGGAACACGCCTTCGAGGTCGAGCTCCTCGGAGATCACCCGCTCGATGCCGTAGGGCGCGGCGACCCGCAGGAGCTCGGCCATCGAACCCTCGACCACGACGCGGACGCGATCGCCGACCTCGCCGACCTCGACCACGTTGCCCACGGCGCGCAGCGCGTCGAGCGGTGCGGCCGAGGGTTCGGCGAAGGCGATCTCCACCGGCCGCCGCGCCCGGGCCTTGAGCTCGTCGACGGTCGAGACCATCACCAGTCGACCGGCGCGGATGATGGCCACGGCATCGGCGATCTCCTCCACCTCGGCGAGGACGTGGGAGGACAGGAAGACGGTGCGGCCGTGGTCGCGGTGCTCGCGCAGCAGGTCGAGGAACTCCTGCTGCATGAGCGGGTCGAGCCCCTGGGTCGGCTCGTCGAGGATCAGGAGGTCGGGACGGTGCATGCACGCCTGGACGATGCCGACCTTCTGGCGGTTGCCGTGGGAGAGGTTCTTGATCCGCGGGCGGAGGTCGAGGTCGAATCGCTCGGCGAGCTCGTCGATCGCGGCGCGGTCGACCCCGCCGCGCAGCTCGGCGAGGTACTCGAGGTACTGCGCACCCGTGAGCTCGCGGTAGGCGGCGAACTCCCCCGGGAGGTAGCCCACCCGCCGGTGGACCTCGTGGCGCTCGGTGACGGTGTCGAACCCGAGCACGGTCGCCGACCCGCCCGTCGGGCGGATCAGCCCCAGGAGCAGGCGGATGGTGGTGGTCTTGCCTGCCCCGTTGGGACCCAGGTAGCCGAACACGCACCCGGCGGGGACGTCGAGATCGAGGCCGGCGAGGGCGGGGACGTCCCGGTAGTGCTTGGCCAGCGCCCGAGTCGCGATGGCCGCTTCCATCCCCTCTGTCTAGCCGCCCTGGGAACCGGCTCCGGCGCGTCAGCCTCGTCGTGACCCGCCGCCCGAGCGAGGCGCTCGGGGCCAGCCCAGGCCCAGGCCGACGACGGCCATGGCGAACGGCACCACCAGCATCGGCGCGGTGAGCGGCACCAGGCCGAACTGCTGCAACAGGATGATCACGCCGAGGCCGAAACCGAACCCCGAGATCGTGCCCACGACCCGTCGTCCCGGCGGTCGGGTCGACGCGGGGGACGCGGGGGACGCGGGGGCGGCGCTCATGGCAGTCCTCCCGGGATCGGCTTGCGGACGGCGGCCCGGATCATGCCGAACAGCCCGCCGAGGGTCAGGGCGCCACCCACGGCGCCGGCCACGGTGAACAGGGGGAACCGGCCCGTGACGTCGACGTAGGCCCACGTGCTGCACGGCGTGCCCGTGGTCTCGGCTTCGACCCGGTAGAGGCCGACGCCGTAGCGGGCGTAGTCGGAGACCTGCACGTCGGTCGTGTACGAGGTGGCCTGATCGGTGACGTCGCCCTCGGCGGCGGGGAACCGGATGCCGGCGAAGGACAGGTAGACCGTGTAGCCGGTGATGGGTCCCGGTGCGGAGCCCTGCACCACGATCGTGTCGTCGACGCCGACCTCGATCGCCGACCGGGCGGACCGGGCACCGCCCACGTCCTGTCCGTCGACCGTCGCGGTGCATCCGCCCGTCACCTGCGCCCCCACCGGGGTGGGGGCGAGCAGCAGCGGGCCGGCGGCGATGGCGGTCGCCGTCACCGCGGCGACGAGCGCTCGAGCCACCCGGGCGTCCATCACGACACCCCGCAGGCCGCGAGCAGCTCGGCCGAGGCGCGGTCGCCCTCGGTGATCGTGCCGGTGTCCGGCTCGTAGACGAACAGCATCTCGCTCCCTCCCACCAGGAGTTGGATCGTGAAGGCGCCGGTGCGGTCGGCGACGGGCTCGACGTCGACCAGCTCGACCGGCCCGCCCGCGGTGCACTCGCTGACCACGGCGATCAGGCCGGCCGCCGCCTGCCGGTCGTCGTCGCTCACCCCACCCGGGACGGATCCGGAGGGACCCGTCGACGTGGTCGACGAGCCCGACCTCGGCGATGGCGGGGCCCCGCTCACCTGGACGGTGACCGTCACCCCGACCTCGACCGCCACCATCACCGTCGGGTCGAAGCCGGGCCACGGGACGCCCACGGTCGTGGGCGCGGGCACCGCCGCCGCCGGCCGCAACGGGTTGCCGCACCGGCACCGGACCACCGGGTCGCCGTCGGCGTCGACCAGCACCGCGGTGCCGGCCTGCAACACGCTCTGGCGAGGTGTGGCCCGCCCGTCCGCGAACCCGTGGTTGGTCACCCGGGTGTCGTACAGCAGCACCGTCGGGCGCAGGCTGCGGACGTAGGCGGGGATGTCACCGGCGGCCACGCCCAGCACGCCGGCCCACGCCGCCGCCCGCTCGGGCTGGGCGGACAGGAAGGAGATGAGCTGCTCGCGGTCGCAGACCCGGTCGTCGCCGGTGCCGCCGTAGGGCGGCGAACCGGGCGCCGGCGCGATCCCGCTGGTCGGCACCGCGCCGCCGGCCGGGGCCGGTTCGACGGTGGCGGCGACCGCGGTGCTGGCCGGGGCCCCCGGGTCGACCGGCTCGGTGAACGCGTCCGGCCCCGGCTCGTCGGCCGCCTCGAGGAACACCTCGCCGGCGGCGACGCCCTCGTCCTGCCCGGCGGCGACCACCACGGCGATGGCGGCGGCCAGGAGGCCGACCACCACCAGGGCGACCGGCACCAGCCACGAGGGCGCTCGTGACGGTGGAGACGGTGGAGACGGTGGTGACGGGGCCGGTGACGGGGTGCCGCAGGTGGGGCAGGTGGCCGAGCCCTCCGGGATGCGGGCACCGCACGTCGTGCAGAACACCTGGTCCGCCATGATGGAGATGACCGTAGGAGCAGCTCCAAGGGTGCGGCAGAGCCGGACGACCCCATCGACCCCCGACCAACGTCGCCTGTTCGAGCGCCCGCGTGGCGTCGGTCACGACGGGCCGCACCAGTGGACCATCGGCTCTAGCCGCCACGTCGCCAGGGCCGACACTGGTGCCATGGGCATCGCTCCGCAGGACGCGGTCCCCACCCTGTTGGCCACCTGCGGGCTGGCGGTGGTGGGTGACCCCCCGGAGACCACGCTCGACGTGCTCGGTCGGGCCGTCCACGTCGTGGTGGGCGGTGACGCCGACCGGCTCCAGCTCGAGGCCCGCCTGATGGCACCGGCCGCGGCCCCGGCCGCGGCGCGACTCCGAGCCCATGCCCTCGCCGCCGACGGCGACACCCGCATCGCGGTCGAGGCCGGCGAGCTCGTGGCCCGCCGCACGCTGGTGCGGCCCGAGGCGGCCACCGTCTTCGATGCCGTGCACGAGCTGGGCAAGGCGGTCGTCGCCCTCGCCGGCCCGGATGCCGTCGCCCACGTGCCCGACGAACCCGCTCCCGACGAACCCGCTCCCGACGAACCCGCTCCCGACGAACCCGCTCCCGACGAACCCGCCCTCGCACGGCCCGGCGCCGCGCCCGGGCCCGCCCCGGCGTCGATGCCGGGCGACGAGGGCTACTGGTGCTTCGTCGACGAACCGAGTCCGGTGCTCGCCGCGCCGGACGCCGACGAGGTGGTCGCGATGTTGATGCCCCGGGTCTGGTACCGCGTGGTTCGCGACGAGGGCGAGTGGGCCCGCGTCCAGCACCCCTCCGGTGCGCAGGGCGTGGTGGCCCGGCGGGCGGTGACACCCTCATGACCGACCACCCTCCACCCTCGCACCCCGGCCGCCCGGCCGGTCCGCCTCCCGGGACCCCCGCGCCCGGGGGAGCCGTCCCGCCCCCACCCGCGCCACCCCCGGTCCCCCCGGTCCCGCCGGCGGGCACGCCCGCCCCCGCCGACGGCGGCCACCGGAAGCTGCCCTGGGTGCTCGCCGCCGTCGCCGTCGCGGCCGTCCTCGCCCTCGTCGTCGGCCTCGTCGTGGTGGTCATCGGTGACGACGACGCCGAGGCCGGCGAGGTGTTCCTCGAGCCCGCCGCCGACCTCGGCGCCGATCCGTTCGGCGACGACCTCGAGGGCAAGCCGCTCGCCGTCAGCACCACCACCGCGCCGACGGGCACCACCACCGGCGGGACCGCCGCCACCGCGTCGGTGAGCGGCGGCCAGGTCGGCCTCTACGGCGGCACCCGCAACGCGGCCGTGTGCGATCCCGGGCAGCAGGCGTCCTTCCTCGCCGCCAACCCGGCGGTGGCCCGGGCCTTCGTGGCCGCGCTCGACGCCGATCCCACCCTGCGGTGGAGCGGCGGCACCCAGGTGTCGGTCGACCAGATCGGCGCCTACCTGCGCGAGCTCACCCCCGTCACGCTCACCAGCGACACCCGCGTCACCAACCACGGGTACCGCAACGGCTCGCCCACCCCGCGTGCCGCCGTGCTCCAGGCCGGCACCGCGGTGCTGGTGGACGGCTACGGCGTACCCCGGGTGAAGTGCAACTGCGGCAACCCGTTGACCGCCCCCACCCCCCTCAAGGCCAAGCCCGTCTACACGGGTCCGGCATGGCCCGGGTTCGCCCCGATCAACGTGATCGTCGTGAACCAGGTCGACGTCCGCATCGACGTGTACGTGCTCACCGACGTCGAGACCGGCGAGACGTTCACCCGGCCCGCCGGCACCACCGGCGCCGAGGACGGCGATGTCGGGGCCCCGGCGCCCCCCGACACCACGCCGCCGGCCACGACGCCACCGGTCACCGAGCCGGCCCCGGCCCCGGCCCCGGCGCCGGCGCCGTCGGGCAGCCTCGACGTGGCCAGCTGGTGCGCCAAGTGGCAGGCCTACACCGACCAGTACGGGGAGATCGACCCGACCGCGCCCGAGCTGTTGAGCATCTTCGAGGACCTGACCGCCACCGCCCCCGCCGACATCGCCCCGCAGATGCAGACGATCCTCGCCGCCGTGCGCGACGCCACGGCCCGAGGGCTGACCGAGATCGACGAGGCCGCCTACCCCGACGCCGCCGCCTCGCTCGGCGTCCTGCTCGGCTACCTGCAGAACAACTGCGGCGGGCTCTACGGCTGACCGCCACCACCCGACACCACCTAGGATCGCCCGAGTTCGGGTCGTGGCCGGGAACGGGGGAACGGGTGTCGTACCGAGTCATCCAGTGGGCCACCGGGGCCCAGGGCGTCGAGACGATCCGGGCGATCGTCGACCGACCCGACCTCGAGCTGGTGGGCGGGTGGGTGCACTCGCCCGACAAGGACGGTGCCGACCTCGGCACGCTGGCCGGGATCGACCCGATCGGCGTGACCGCCACCCGCGACGTCGAGGCGCTGCTCGGACTGGACGCCGACTGCGTGGCCTACATGCCCCGCAACACGTCGCTCGACGACGTGTGCGCGCTGCTGGCGAGCGGCAAGAACGTCACCACCACTGCCTTCCTCTTCCATCCTCGGTCGCTCCCACCCGACGACCTGCAGCGACTGCTCGACGCGTGCGAACAGGGCGGCTCGTCGATCCACGGCACCGGCCTCAACCCCGGGAACCTCAGCGGGGTGCTACCGCTCGCCCTGTCGGGCATGACCCGCCGCATCGAGAAGATCACGCTGCAGGAGCGGGCCGACTGGTCGTTCTACGACAGCACCAGCATCACGTTCGACAACATGCGCTTCGGCCGGCCGGCCGAGGAGGTCAACGAGGAGTCGAGCGACTTCCTCAGGTTCAACAGCGGCATCTTCAGAGAGGAGATCGAGCTGGTGGGCGACGCGCTCGGCGCCGGGCTCGACGAGGTCACCACCGACGTCGACCTGGTGCTGGCGACGCACGACCACGAGATCTTCGGCATCCCATTGGCCGCCGGCACCGTCGCCGGCCAGCGCTGGCACTGGCAGGGCCGGCGCGACGGGCAGACGCTCGTCGAGATCGACGCCCTCTGGACCGTCGGCGGTGAGTACCCCGATCACTGGCCCCGGCCGCAGGACGGCTGGACCCTCACCATCGAGGGCGACCCGTCGATCCAGACCCACACCCTCACGCTCGCCAGCTTCAGCAGGAACCTGCCGATCGCCGAGCACGTCCGGGCGGCCAGCGTCGCCACCGCCATGCAGGCGGTGAACGCCATCCCCGCGCTGTGCGAGGCCCCACCCGGCATCAGGACCATGGCCGACCTGCCGCTCATCCGCAGCGGCATCGGCTTCGGCTTCGCCCGTCCGTCCTGATCCGCAGGGTCGCCGGTGGCCCCGGTTCGGGCGTGGGCGACGTTACGATCTCGGGGTGCCCGAACCCGCCGACCCCCCCGCTCGCGCCGGCGCGCCCGGACCCGGAACCCCCGCCCGGATCGGTGGTCAGACGGTGCGCGGGATGCTGATGGGGGCGGCCGACATCGTTCCCGGGGTGTCGGGCGGCACGGTCGCCCTGGTGCTCGGCATCTACCACCAGCTCATCACCAACATCCGCGACGGCGCGCGTGCCCTCGCCCGACTCGTCCGCCTCGACGTGCGGGGGTTCGTCGACGGGGTGAAGGGGATCGAGTGGCTGTTCCTCGTCCCCCTCGCCGTCGGCATCGGCATCTCCATCCTCGCCCTGTCCCAGGCGATCGAGACCCTGCTCGAGGAGCAGCCGGTACGCATGGCGGCGCTCTTCTTCGGGTTGGTCCTCGGCTCGATCTACGTCGCCACCACCCTCGTGAAGGGGTGGGACGGACGTCGCCTCGCCACCCTCGGCGCCAGCGCGGTCGTCACCTTCGTGGTGCTCGGGTTCCAGTCCGGCGCGGTCGAGGACCCGGCGCTGTGGGTCTTCTTCGTGTCGGGATCGATCGCCATCTGCGCCATGATCCTTCCTGGCATCTCCGGCTCGTTCCTGCTGCTCATGCTGGGCATGTACGACGTCGTCCTGGGAGCGGTGAACGACCGGGACCTCCTGCCCCTCGGCGTGTTCGTCCTCGGCACGGTCCTCGGGCTGGCCCTGTTCTCCCAGGCCCTCCACTGGGGCCTCGTCCACCACGAGCGCACGATGCTGGCCGCCCTCATCGGCCTGATGGTCGGCTCGCTCCGGGTGCTGTGGCCCTGGCCGGACGGCACCGACGGCACCGAGCTGTCGTGGCCCGAGGGCGACGTGTGGGTGCCCATCGCGCTGGTGGTGGTCGGAGCCGTCGTGGTCGTGGTGATCACGATGGTGGCCGAGCGCCTGGAGCACCGCACCGACGAGGACCTGCGCGACGAGCTCCAGCAGCCGTAGCGACGACGGACGCTTGCCACGGGCCGCAGCGCGTGGTTCACTCTGAGCGCGAGGCATGACCGCCCGACCGTCGTCTCGGCGACACGGGCCCGCTCCTTCCCCGGAGGCCTCGATGCACACCCCCCACCACCGGTCGTTCGCCCGGTCCTGCACGTCCGTCGTCCTGGTCGTCGCCCTGCTGGCCGGTCTCGGCCTCGGCGCCACCGCCGGCACCGCGACGACCGCCGCCGCACCACCCCCGACACCGACCGACCCCGAAGGCTGGTGGCAGCGCTACCTCGACGACACCGTGCGGTTCACCACCATCGACGGGGCCACCAGCGGGGTCTGCGGGATCATCCCCTCGGGCGAGGCCCGATGCTGGTCCGACAAGGGCTCGACCGTCGACCAGGAAGCACCCGGTCGGTTCGTCGACGTGTCGGTCGGCGGCGACAGCGGGTCGGCGTTCGCCTGCGGCGTCCGCGACGACGGCACGCTGGCGTGCTGGGGCGACGAGCTCGGCTCCGGCCGCACGATTCCCCCCGACGGCTCGTTCACCGACGTCTCCGCCGGTGGCGACCACGCCTGCGCCGTGCGCGACGACGGGTCGATCGCCTGCTGGGGCTCGGCCGACGGCGGTCGGCTCGGCGCGCCGACCGGCACCTTCACCACGGTCGAGGTCGGTCTGTTCCACTACTCGTGCGCACTTCGAACCGACGCCACCCCGCAGTGCTGGGGTGAGCTGTTCGGGCTCCCCGAGGACCCGCCTCCCGCCGAACCGCTCACGAGGCTGGCCGTCGGTGGCGTCGAGGCCTGCGGGATCCGAGCGGACGGCACGGTCACCTGCTGGGGTTGGGCCGACGCGCCGGCGCCCCTCGGCGGGACCTTCGTGGACGTCACCCTCAGCGACGGGCGGACCTGTGGGGTCGCGACCACCGGTGACCTCCGGTGCTGGGGCCTCAACCGCACGTTCCTCCCGGAAGGCGGGCCGTTCGTCGCCGCCACGCTCGCGTCCCAGTCCCTGTGCGCGCTGCGGTCCGACGGCGCGGTGTCCTGCAGCGGCAACTTCTTCGCCGGCGCACCGACCGACGACCGGATCCTCGACGGCACCCGCGCCTTCACCGACCGCGTGGCCGACGTCGTCGGCCGGTTGCAGCAGCGCAACGGCGTCCTCGAGGCGGCCAACGGCGACCTGGCCGTCGAGAACGGGGGGCTGACGAACGAGCTCGCCGCCGTCACCGCCGAGCGCGATGCCGCCGTCTCGGCGCCGGGGTGCGACCTCCGGTACCCATCGGCGAACGGCTCGACGGTCCTGCGCACCCGGCCCCGCACGCTCTCCGGGGTGGCCGACGACGACCAGGGCGTGGCCGCCGTCGAGGTGAGCATCCAACTGCAGGCCACCGGCGCCTACCTGGACGCCGCCGACGTCCTGACGTCGGTCGAGACCTGGCTGTCGGCCACCCTCGCCACGCCGGGGGCGCCCGACACGACGTGGGGGCGGATGTTCCTCCCTCGGGTCGCCGGGAACTACGTCGTGCGGTGCCGGGTGCGCGACGTCGCCGGCAACCCCAGCATCCGGGCCGATCAGGCGGTGCTGACCGTGCAGTGACCGGGCGCGCCAGCTCGCCTTCGTCGCCCCGGCCGGCGATCCGCATCAGTCGCGGAAGCGGAACGTGGCGCCGGTGGAGAACCGGGTGAGGGTGACCTCGGTCGGTTCGTCGGCGGCGGTGTCGGTGAGGACGACCTCCCAGGCGGCCACGGCACCACGGTCGGGGTCGACCGGCTGGCAGCGGGCCGTCGGGTTCACGGCCCCGACGATGGCGTCGAGGGGCTTCGGGTCGGCGGGTGCCGCGGCCAGCAGCCCGGCCCACGAGGGAGCCAGCGTCTCGTCGATGGCCGGGCAGGGGTGCAGCGCCAGCCGCAGCGTGGCGTCGCCACGGTCGACGCGCAGGTCGACGTAGGAGCGAGGGCGGAACGCCGGGTGGAGGTCGACGACGGTCGCGATGGCATCGAGGTCGTCGCCGAGACCGAAGGCGTCGCGCAGCCGGTCCACGGCGACGGCGCCGATGCCGGTGAGCTGGCCCCGGCCCAGGTCGGAGGCGACCTCGGGGCCGAGCCGCTCGATGACCGACGCCAGGAACGACAGCACGAGCAGGTGGCCCTGCAGGCACACCTCGTCGTCGATCGCCGCCAGCACCGGCGCGGCGAAGGCGTGGAGGTCGATGTCGGCCTCGAGGGGACCGTCGTACCAGCGGCGGCCCTCGCCGTCGGTGATCGCACCGGGGTCGGTCAACGGCAGTGAGGCGGCGAACGAGTCGGCCAGGCGGGCCGCCTCGGGGGGCTCGTCGGCCGCCGGATGGTCCGGGTCGATGGTGACCGTCCAGTGGCAGTGGGGCCGGAAGCCATCGATGGAGCTGCGGTCGGCGGGGGAGCGGGGCGGGCGGTGCACCGGCTCGACCTGGGCCCGGGGGTTGGTGGCGCAGGCCGTGGCCGGGAAGGTGGGGTCCTCGATGTCGTGGCACATGGCCACGACCATCTCGTCGCCCATCGGCTCGACGTCCATCAACGCCCCGCAGTGGGCCAGCCGGAACTCGCCGTGGTCGCGGTCGTGCACCTCGTAGCGGAAGTCCATGAACTGCGGCGGCGCCCCGACGTCGAGCTGCATCCCCTTGAAGATGGTGGTCACGTCGTCGCCCTCGAACCCGAGGAGCCGCTGCATGCGCCGCGTGTAGAGCGGGCTGGCGCCGGCCCACTCCTCGATGGCCACCTGGGCCATGACGTCGGGGGTGACGTGGGCCAGCAGCAGCGGCATCCCCGCCCGGTCGATCAGGTGGCCCGCCAGCAGGTGCTCGCGGACGAGCCGGGCCAGTGCGGCCCGGTCGAGCCGATCCCGGGGATCGCTCACCGCCTCACGAACCCTTCTCGGCCTTCGCGATCAGGTCCTCGACGGTCGAGTTGAGCTTCGCCCCGCGCGGCCAGCCGGCGTAGTGGGCGATGAACACCACGAGCTCGCGCAGCTCGTCGGGGGAGAGCTCCTCGAGGCGCAGGGCGGCGTCGAGCTGCAGCCCGACCACGTCGTCCTGGCCGGTGCCCACCAGCAGACCCAGCAGCAGGAGTCGCTTCTCCCGCACCGACATCGTCCCCTCGGCCCACACGTCACCGAAGAGGTGGTCGATGGTGAGCTCGACGAACCGGTCGTTCGGGTCGCCGACGTCCCAGCCGTAGACCTGCTTCATCATCGCCTTGCCCTTGGCCCGGCGGTCGCTGCTCTCGGTCACGTCAGCCACTCCCTTCCTCGAGTTCCGGCTCGTCGTCGTGGGGGACGCCCAGGGCGCCGGCCAGGTCACCGGCGGCCAGGGCGGTCATCGGGAGCTCGACGCCCAGCTCTCCGGCCAGCGCGAGGGCCAGCCCCAGGTCCTTCTCGCCGAGGCCGCGGGTGTGCTCCATGATGGGGCGCAGCGGATCGTCGGCCGGCAGCGCGTCGGTGGTGCGTCGCAGCAGGATCGCCCCTGCGCCGCCGGTGATGGCATCGGAGTGGCGCACCACCCGGGCCAGCGTGGTGAGGCTGATGCCGGCGGCTTCGGCCAGGCGCTGGGCCTCGCCGGCGGCGGCGAACGACGCGAACGTCAGCAGGTTGCGGGCCACCTTGGCCCGGGTGCCCGAGCCGACCGGCCCGGTGTGCACCACGAGCCCGGCGAAGCGCTCGAACACGGGCCGGCACCGCTCGACGGCGTCGTCGGGCCCGCCGACCATCACCGCCAGGTTGCCCTCCGCGGCGCCGATGCCGCCGCCCGACACGGGTGCGTCGACGACCACCACGCCGGCGGCCTCGGCCTCGGCGGCCAACGCCGGCGCCGTGTCGGCGCCGATGGTCGAGTGGATGGCCACGATCGTGCCCGGGGCGGCGGCGGCGACGATGCCGTCGGGACCGGTGAGCACCGCGCGCACCTGGTCGTCGTCGCGCACCATCACCGAGATCACGGTGGCACCGGCCCTCGCCACCTCGGCCGGGGTGGCGACGGCCCGGGCGCCGGCCTCGACGAGCGGCTCGCACGCCGCCGGGACGACGTCGCACACGACGAGCCCGCCCTCCCACGACACGAGCCGCGCCGCCATCGGCGCCCCGATGTTCCCCAACCCGATGAACCCCACCGGGTCGGTCATGAGCGGAACACCTGGCCGCCGTCGACGTTGACGATCTGGCCGGTCACCCACGACGCCTCGTCGGAGAGCAGGAACAGGCACATGCCGACCAGGTCCTCGGGCGTGCCCTGCCGCTTGAGGGCGAACCCGGCGACCAGCTGGTCCAGGTACTCCTTCGGCACCTGGTTGCGAGAGGCGGGGGTGTCGATCGGGCCGGGGGCGATGGCGTTGACCCGCACGCCCATGCCGCCGAGCTCGTGGGCGAGCTGCTGGGTGAGGCCGTTCACCCCCACCTTGGCCAGCCCGTAGAAGCCGGCGTAGAGCCAGGCGGCGGTCGACGACTGGTTGACGATGGCCCCGCCACCCCGCTTGCGCATCGGCCGGGCGCAGGCCCGGGTGCACAGCAGCACGCCGTCCATGTTCACCGACATGAACCGGCGGTAGTAGTCCCAGTCGACGTTGAGCAGGGAGTCCATCTGCATGTCGCCGAAGATGGCGGCGTTGTTGACGAGGTGGTCGATGCCGCCGAAGGCCTCGACGGTGGCGTCGGCCATGGCCCTGGTCGACTCGGGGTCGGACACGTCGACCCGCAGGCCGAGGGCCGTCCCGCCACCGGCCACGATGTCGCCGGCGACCGCCTCGGCGCCGGCGACGTCGATGTCGGCCACCACCACCGACGCCCCCTCGGCGGCCAGGCTGCGGGCGTAGGCCTCGCCGATGCCCCCGGCCGCGCCGGTGACGATGCTCACCTTGTCGTCGAACCGTCCCATCTCACTCCCGTCCTGTCCGGTTCTGGTGTGAGATGCGGCCGTCCCGGCCGCAAGATCTCACACCAGAACGATCGATCTGGTGCCGTGCCGGTCAGATCGCCTCGGCCACGGCCTTGATCTCGAGGTACTCCTCGAACCCGGCCCGACCCATCTCGCGCCCGATCCCCGACTGCTTCACCCCTCCGAAGGGCACGTCGCCGCCGTACCAGACGCCCCCGTTGACGCTCATCGTCCCGGTGCGCACCCGCCGGGCCACCGTCCACGCCCGATCGGGATCACCCGAGTGGACCGCACCGGACAGCCCGTAGGGCGAGTCGTTGGCGATGCGCACGGCGTCGTCGTCGCCGTCGTGGGGGATGGCCACCAGCACCGGCCCGAAGATCTCCTCACGGGCCACCCGGGCCTCGTTGCCCAGACCGGCGATCAGGGTGGGCTCGATGAAGAAGCCCCGGTCCCGCCCGGGCGGTCGGCCGCCGCCGCAGGCGAAGGTGCCGCCCTCGTCGACGGCCGAGGCGAGGTAGCCCTCGATGCGGTCGCGCTGGCGGGCCGAGATCACCGGGCCGCAGATCGTGCCGTCGTCCCGAGGGTCGCCGGCGCCGATGGCGGCCATGGTGGTGGCGGCGGCCTCGACCGCCTCCTCGTAGCGGGCCCGGGGCACGACGAGGCGGGTGGTGATGGCACAGCCCTGGCCGGCGTGGGTGCAGGCCGTGAACGCCGCCATCGAACAGGCGGCGGCCAGGTCGGCGTCGTCGAGCACGATGAACGCCGACTTGCCGCCGAGCTCCAGGAACACGCGGGCGATGCGCTCGGCGGCGGCGACCATGACCTTCTTGCCCGTGGCCGTCGAGCCGGTGAAGGAGATGAGGTCGACGTCGGGATTGGTGGTGAGGCGGCTTCCGATCTCGTGGTCGGACGACGTCACGACGTTGAGCACGCCGGGCGGCAGGTCCGTCTCGGTCGCGGCGATGCGAGCCATGGCCGACGCGCACCACGGGGTGTCGGGGGCGGGCTTGAGCACCACGGTGCAGCCGGCGGCCAGGGCCGGGCCGACCTTGGCCAGGTTGATCTGGTGGGGGAAGTTCCACGGGGTGATGGCGGCCACCACGCCGGCCGGCTCGCGCAGCGCCCAGCGCCGCGACGTGATGCCCATGAACGCCGATTCGCCGAGATCCTCGCTCCAGCCGTCGTAGGACTCGGCCAGGTCGGCCATCCACCCGAGGTCGGCCACCGGCGCCTCGAGCTGGGCGCCGGCGGTGAGGAAGCGGGGCGCGCCGACCTCGGCGATGGTGAGCTCGCGCAGATCGTCGGCGTGGTCGGCCATGGCGTCGCGCAGCTGGCGCAGGCAGCGGGCCCGCAGCTCGACGTCGGTGGCCCACCCGGACTCGTCGAAGGCCCGGCGGGCGGCGGCGACCGCGGCGTCGGCGTCGGCCGCGGTGGCGTCGGCGGCATCCCCCAGCACCTCCTCGGTCGCCGGGTCGATCGTGGCGAACCGCCCTCCACCCGACGCCGGCCGCAGCTCACCGTCGACGAGCACCACGTCGAGCGGGCCGAGGCCCGCCCATGGCGCCCCGGCCGGGTGGGGGTGAGAAGGGGACGCGGTCATGACGGCAGGTCCCAGATGCCGACCGGCGCCTGGTGGACCGGGTAGTAGCCGGGCAACGGCCCCTTCATCGAGCGGTGCATGCGGGCGGTCATCCCGTCGCTCAGCACGTCGGCCTGCATCATCTCGACGAACAGCGCCGTGGCGTTGCCGAAGTCGAAGAAGTCGCGCTGCCAGCTCCACTGGAAGTTCCCGCCGTAGCGGAACCACGACCCGCCGATGCCGGCCACCTCGTAGGTGCGGCCGTCGGCGCGGGTGGCGTCGGCGATCTGCTTCCAGAAGCCGACGACCATGCCCCGGCGGTCGTCGATGAGGATGTCCTGGTAGGGGTACTCCCAGCCGTCGAGGCCGCCCATCTCGGCGCCGAGGGCGAGCTCGCGGATCTCGTCTCGGCCCACGGCCATGAACTCCGTGTCCGGACCGTAGTTCCACCCGTAGGTGGCGTCCTCGGTGAACAGCTCGGCCATGGGCCGCCAGTCGCCGGCCGCCTCGGCGTCGCGGTTGGCCTGGAGCCACCGCTCCACCATCTCCTCCAGCTCGTCGCGCGGGAATGCCGGCATGTCAGCTCTCCTCCTGTGGCTCGGTGATCTTCAGGGCGTGGGTGGGGCAGTAGCGCACGGCCTGGTCGACGCGGGCCCGCTCTTCGTCCGGAGGTGACGGGTCGACGATGGTGAGGTCGCCGGCCTTGGACACCGAGAACACCGTCGGTGCCTCCGACTCGCACACCCCGTGCCCTTGGCACAGGTCACGGTCGACCTCGACGTACCACCCGGCGGCGCGGGTGCCGCCCTCGGGGCGGGTCGGGGCGGCCACGGCGGCCCCGCCCACCGTCGGGGCCCCACCCACCGTGCGGCGGTGGTAGAGCACCCGGCAGGGCTGGGCGAGCTGCACGACCATCTTCGAGTGGTCGTTGCGGTAGGTGTCGGGGGGCTGGGCCGCCTCGAAGGTCCAGTCCCGCAGCAGGATCGAGAAGATCGCCTTCAGCTGCATCATGGCGAAGGCGGCGCCGACGCAGCGGTGGCGGCCGGCCCCGAAGGGGATCCACGTCCAGGGGTTGTCGAGGTCGTCGTGGCGAGGCTCGAGGTAGCGGCCGGGATCGAACGTGTCGGCGTCGGCGAAGTCCTCCGGGATGCGGTTCGACACCGACGGCGAGGCGCCGACCAGCATGCCGGGCTCGATGGTGAAGCCCTCGACCTCGATCGCCACCTTGGCGACCCGCAGCAGGAGGATGAGCGGCGGGTGCAGGCGCAGGGCCTCCTTGATGGCCGACTCGGTGACGGGCATCTCCCGCAGCGCCTGGTAGGTGAGCTCCTCTCCTTCGGCGGCGAGGGCGTCGTGCTCGGCCACCACACGGGCGAACCACTCGGGGTTGCGCAGCAGCTCGATGAGCGTCCAGGCCGCGGTGCCCGAGGTGGTGTGGTGCCCGGCGAACATCATCGAGATGAACATGCCGGTGACCTGGTCGGCGCTGAAGCGTGGCGTGCCGTCCTCGTCGGTGATCGACTCGAGCACGTCGACGAGGTCGCGCTCGCCCTCGGGGGCTGCACCTTCTTCATCCGGGCCGACGCGGCGGCTGGCGAGGATGGTCTCCATGCGCTCGACCAGCGCGGCCCGGGCGGCGTCACGGCGGTGGAACGACTCGATGTCGGCGTAGGGGTCGACGAAGGCGACGGCGTCGGTGCCGCGCTCGAGGTCGTGGAACAGCTCGGCGACGTGGCGGTCGAGCTGCTCGCGGAAGCGCCGGCCGATCAGGCACGACGACGACGTGTAGAGGGTGAGCTCGGCGAACCAGTCGAGGAGGTCGATCTCGCCGGCGTCGTCCCAGCCGGCGACCATCTCCTGCACCTCGCGGGTGATGGTCTCGGCGTGGCCGCGCATGTACTTGTCGCGCAGCGACTGGTTGTGGAGCATCTCCCGCCGTCGCTCGGGTGATGCGTCGAAGACGATGCCCTCGCCGAACACCGGCGTCATGAAGGGGTACGCCTCGGCCTGGTCGAGATCCTCGTCGGGCGCCCGGAAGAAGACCTCGTTGGCCTCGGCGCCCGTGAGCAGCACGACGTCGCGGTCGGCCAGGCGGAAGCGGCCGACGTCGCCGCACTCGGCTCGCACCCGCTCGAGCAGGCCGATGGGGTCGACCCGCAGCTCCTCGAGGTGGCCGGTGTCGCCCCCGCCGCCCGACACGGTGGGGATGGTGGGGTGCGTGGTGGCGGTCACGGGGTCCCTCCTGGCTGGTCGACGGGCGCCTCGGGTTGGACCTCGATCAGGGTGAGCTGGGTGCCGCGCGGGGTGCCGACGACGGCGAGCACGGCGGCGGCGACGTCGCGGGGGCGCAGGTAGCCGGCGTGGCGCATGACGCCCCACCTGGCCCAGGCCTCGGTGGTGGTGTCGATGGCCTCGGCCGACCAGGTGCTGCCCTGCTCGGTCGCGGCGGGGCCGGGGCGCACGATGCCGACCCGCACGCCGGTGCCCTCGAGCTCCATGCGCAGCGCGTCGGCCAGACCCTCGAGGCCCGACTTCGACGCCACGTAGGCGGCCATGTGGGGGCGAGGTCGTTCGGCGACCTCCGACGTGACGAAGACGAGGTCGCCGCGGCGACGCTCGACCATGGCCGGCGCGAGGTGGTGGAGCAGGGCCTGGGGGCCGAGCAGGTTGACGCCCACCTGGCGGAGGAACTCGCTCGGCTCGGCCCCGATGGCGGTGACCGGCTGCACGTCGCCGGCGTTGGACACGATGACCTCGAGATCGCCGACGGCGTCGACGGCGGCCTTGCCGAAGGCTTCGATCGACGCTTCGTCGAGCAGGTCGAGGTGGAGGGCGTGGGCCTCGCCGCCCTCGGCCCGGATGGCGGCGGCCGTCTCCTCGCACTTGTCGACCCGTCGGGCGGCGAGCACGACCGGGAGGCCGGCGGCGGCGAGGGCGACGGCGGTGGCCTGGCCGATGCCCGACGACGCGCCGGTGACGACGGCCGGCCGGCGCTCGGGGTGGGGCTCGAAGCGGGGCATCAGCGGCGCCCCGCGGTCCTGCGCCGCGCCACGGTGGTGGGTAGCGCCGAGAACCCACGCACGTTCACCGAATGGACCCGCACGATGCCCTCGGGGTGCACCTCGTAGTCCTCGATCCGGGCCTGCGCCTCCTCCAGGGCGATGCGGGCCTCGAGGCGGGCCAACGAGGCGCCCATGCAGAAGTGCCTCCCGACGCCGAAGCTGGCCAGCAGCCCCTGACTGCCGGTGCCGTCGGGGCCGAACCGACCGATGTCGTAGGTGTCGGGATGGTCGAAGGCGCGCGGGTCGCGGTTCGCCGACCCGGCCGCCAGCACGACCCGGCCGCCGGCCGGGATGACCCCACCGTGCAGGGCGATGTCCTCGGTCGCGGTGCGGGCCAGCAGCTGGCTCGACGTGTCGTAGCGCAGGGTCTCCTCGACCCAGCCCGGGATGCCGACCGGGTCGCCCAGCGCCCGGGCCTGTTGGTCGGGGTGCCGCCACGCCCAGTACCAGGCGTTGCCCAGGAGCTTGGTGGTGGTCTCGTTGCCGGCCACGACCATGAGGAAGAGGAAGCCGATGATCTCCTCGTCGTCGAGGCGGTCCCCGTCGATCTCGGCCTCGAGGAGCGCGGACGTGAGGTCGTCGGTGCGCGCCGCCCGACGTTCGGCGACCATGGCCTGGAAGTAGACGACGAGGTCGAGTGCCGCCTCGAGCCCGGCCGGGGGCACGTCGAGCACACCGTCCTCGCGGTGCACCAGCAGGTCGGCGCGGTGGCGCATGTCGTCCCGGTCGGCCTCGGGCACGCCCACCAGCTCGCAGATGACGTCCATCGGCAGCTTGCCGGCGAGGGCGTCGATGAAGTCGAACGTGCCCTGCTCGAGGGCGGGCTCGAGGTGGCGGCGGGTGAGCTCGCGGATGCGGGGCTCGAGCTCGGCGACCCGACGGGGGGTGAACCCGCGCGACACGAGCGAGCGCATCCGACCGTGGCGGGGCGGGTCCATGGCCAGGAAGGACATGGTCTTGTGGGCGTGCGGGCCCGACGCCGCCGGGTCGAGCGACACGCCGTCGGACGACGAGTAGCGCGCCGAGTCGCGGAACGCGTCCATCACGTCGGCGTGGCGGGACAGGGCCCAGAAGCCGCGATCGGGGTTGTGGTAGAGCGGCGCCTCGGCCCGCAGGCGCGCGTAGAGCGGGTACGGGTCCTCGTGGAACTCGTAGGCGTACGGGTCGAACACGAGCGGCTGCTCGGTCGTCGTGGTCATCGGTTCCTCCCCTGGAGCACGAGGGTGGCGACGTCGGCGAGGCGGGCCGGGAGGTCGTCGTAGCTGACGTGGCCGGTGCCGGCGTTCACCAGCCCGCCGGTGAGGGACCACTCGAGGGCCCGCAGCACGTCGGGGTCGGGCCGCTCGCCGTCGGGGGCGAGGGCGCGGGCGAGGCGCCGTCGCATCTCCGAGCCGATGCGAGCCCGGAGCACGGCGACGTCGGGATCGGTGGCGAGGAGGGCGATCGTGCACGCCGCCGCCACCTGCGGCTCGTCGGCGACGAGCAGGGAGATGTCGGCGAGCGTCCGGGCCACCCGCGTCTCGGTCCTCGCCCTCGAGGTGAAGGCGGTCTCCCCCAGCGCGACGAGCCGACGCCAGTAGGCCTCGGTGATGAGGTGGTCCTTGGAGGCGAAGTAGGTGTAGGCGGTGGCGGGCGCCACCCCAGCGCGTCGGGCCACGTTGCGCACGGTCAGCCCCTCGTACCCGGTGGCCCGGAGCTCGTCGACCGCAGCATCGACCAGGACGCCGACGGTCTCGGCCTGCCGGGCGGTCAGGGCGCGACGCGTCGGGTCGGCCGGAACCTCCAGCGCTCCCCCCGCGAAACTGGACATGTGTCCAGAAGTGTGCCGGGTGCGACCGGATCGCGCAAGTGGGCCGACGTCAGCCCTGGGCTCGGACGTCCTCGGCCGCCTTGGCCACCGTCTCGTCGATGCGCCGCTGCCGGGTCTCGGGCTTCTTCGCCGTCTTGATCCAGAACAGGATCTGCTTCCGGGCCGAGGGCGGGAAGGCGTCGAAGTTCGCCGCCGCCACCGGCCTGCTCGCCAGCGCCGCCGTCAGGTCGTCGGGGACGACGAGGTCCTCGACGTCGTCGAGGAACGTCCACTGCCCGTTGGCCCTGGCCACCTCGATCGCCCGGAGGCCGGCGTCGGTCATGCGGCCGTCGGCGATCAGCCGCTCGACCCGCTCCTTGTTCGTGCGGGCCCAGGTGCTGGTGGGCTTCCGTGGCGTCATGGTGATCATGGCGCGCTCGTCGTCGAGCCTGCGCGCCTTGCTGTCGACCCACCCGAAGCAGAGGGCCTCTTCGACGATGTCGTCGTAGTCGAGCCGAGAGCGGCCGGTCTGCGACCGCCACTGGACGAGCTCGACGCCGGGGCTGGTGTCGTGGTTGGCCTCGAGCCACGCCCGCCACGCGGAGGGGGTCTCGGGGTGGATCCGGGCGAGGTCGGCCATGCGGCGTCCGCGTACCCGCGGGCTCAACCGAGCCAGGCGTCGAGGCGTTCGCGCTCGTAGGCCTGCTTGCGGAGGAACTGCTCGTGGTCGGCCTCGGAGAGGGTGACCGCCGGCCGGGGCTCGGCGAGGAAGTCGCCTTCGACGTAGGCCACCAGCTCACCGGGGAGCTCGAGGAAGCAGTAGCCGTGACCGTCGAAGCGGGCCTCGTCGCCGCCGAGCAGGTCGACGACGATGTTGCGGGCGGCCACGGTGCCCTGGGCGGCGGCGAAGACGCCGGCCTTCGGGATGGCGCCGATGGCGTTGGGCACGTGCGTGCAGTCGCCGACCGCGTAGACCCGCTCGAACGAGGTGCGCATGGTTCGGGCGTCGGGCTCGATGAACCCCGAGCCGCCGGCCAGGCCGGCGGCGGCGACGAGCGGTGGCGGGGTCGAGGCCGGCACGCCGAGGAGCAGGTCGTAGGGCAGCGTCGCGCCGGTGGCGTACCCGATGGTTCGGTCCGCGCCGTCGACGTCGGTGACGGCGTGCTCGGCGAGCAGCCGGATGCCGCGCTGGCCGAGGTGGGAGGCCACGTACCGGCTGGCGTCGACGCCGGCGACGGGCAGCGTCATCGGCTGTGGCGTCGAGATCACCACCTCGACCCGGTCGCGCACGCCTCGCCGGCGCAGGTGCTCGTCGACGAGCAGCACGGCCTCGAACGGCGCCGGCGGGCACTGGAACGGCCCACCCAGGATGGCGACGACGACACGGCCCTCCTCGACGGCGTCGAGGTCGGCGTGGATGCCGGGCAGGGCAGCGGCGTCGTACACGTCGTGGGCCCGTTCGCCGGCCAACCACCCGAGGTGCTCGGGTGACTTGGCCGCACCGAGGGCGATGACCACGGCGTCGGCGTCGATCCCCTCCTCGGTGGTCTCCACCCGTCGGGTCGAGGGGTCCAGGGCGGTGATCTCGCTGCGGTGGTAGTCGACGCCACGGTCGCGCAGGGCCGCCAGCGGACGGGTGCCCTCGGCGAGGGGCCGGATGCCCCCGAGGTCCCACAGCTTGGCGAACCCCATGACGAAGTGGTCGCGCCGGTCGACCAGGGTGACGTCGATCTCGGGATGGGACCTGCGCAGCTCGTGGGCCGCGGCGAGACCGCCGAAACCGCCACCGAGGATCACGACGTGGGCCATCGGTGCGCTCCTGGGGGGTCGGGGACGGGGCGGCGCGACCCTAGCCCTCGCTCGGGACGGGTCCCGCCGTCCGGCACCGGGCCCGGGCCCCTGGCCTGTGGGCCGTGACGGCACCCGATCTCGTCGGCGATCGCGTCGGGTTTCGTTCACGAACCGGGCCGGGGTGCCGATGGGAGAGGGCTGGCGGGGCAGGTGGCGGTCGAGGCCGTCACCAGGGTGCCCGTCGTCATCCGGGTGGTGGCGGCGGTGCTCCGTCGGCGGATCCCGAGAGGGGGGTTCGGCGATGGTGGAATGGCCGGGTGCTCCACGAGCGCGGCGCCGACCGGTGGCGGCCGCGCTCCACGACGACAAGGGACTGGTGTGGCACGGCCTGCCACCCGGGCACGGGCCGATCGGGCCCCGGGGAGGGGACGGCGACCACCGCTGCGGTTGCCACTGCGGGTGGACCGCCCACGCCCCCTCCCGCAACGAGGCGCTGGCCCAGTTCGACCGCCACATCCGGGCCGTGCGCCAGGGGAGCGTTCGCCGTCCGCTCCGGCGCCCTCGCTGATCCGCTGATCACCGGTCCTCCGATCACCGGCCCGCCGGCGCGCCGACGCGACCCGTGCGGGCTCGGGAGGGGTCGGTCGGCCCTTCCCCCCGCCGCCCGACCTCCGTACGGTCGAGGTGATGACCGAAGTGGCCGAGGTCCACGGAGCGAGCGGCGAGGCGCCGGAGCACGGCGCTCCGCGCCGCCATCGTGAACGTGGCCGGATCGTGCTCGCCGTCGTGGTCGGGCTCCTCCTCGTGCTGGTGGCCGTCGTCGTGGTGCCCTACGTCATGCGCGACCGGCCCGATCCGCTCGGGGTGGACGAGGCGGTCGAGAGCTTCCGGGCCTCCAGCACCACGGTCGCGCCCGACGAGCCGGCGTTCCGGCGGCCCGCAGCGGGCGTGTACACCGCCGAGGGCGCAGGCCGGGTGGAGATCTCGTTCCCGCCCGACTCCCAGGACGACGGTGCGGTGATGCCCGCCTCCCTCGAGTGGCTCCCCGACGGCTGCTGGCGCTGGCGGGTCAACTACAACGAGGCCCGCTGGCACGAGGTCGACCTGTGCCCGATCGGCCCCGACCTCGTCCTCACCGGCCAGCGCAACCTCCAACGATGGGACTTCGGCACCGCCTCGGTCGACAACGCGGCCGAGTTCACCTGCGACCCGCCGAGCCCGGTCGTCGACGCCGACGCCACCCCGGGCACCACCTTCCAGCACCGTTGCACCGGCACCAACTCGGCGGTGCCGGGGGAGAGCCTCGCGACCGGGGCGGCGGTCGTCGTCGGCCCGGAGACCCTCGTGATCGGCGGCATCGAGGTCCCCGCCATCCACCAGAGCCAGACCCGGAACATGACGGGCGGGCAGCAGGGCGTCGACCGGGAGGACTGGTGGTACGCGGCCGACACCGGTCTGCCGTTGCGGGTGGAGCGCACGATCACGCTCCAGACCGACTCCCCCGTCGGCACCATCGACTACGCGGAGCTGGGCTGGTGGCAGCTGGTGTCGCTCGAGCCCCGCACGTGACCCCGTCACCGGCGACGAGCATGAGGACGTTGGCCTCTTTGCCGACGGGGCCCCGGGGCTGACACTGAGGGTATGGGGCAGGACCGAGTCAGCATCCGCACCGGTTGGTTCGAGCACGGCGATCGCCGGTTGGTCTACGACGTCTACGGCGACGAGGGCCCGTTGCTCGTGTACCTGCACGGGCTGCTCGTCGACTCCGACATGAACCGCGGCATCGCCGAGGCCGTGGCCAACCGGGGGCATCGGGTCGTGCTGCTCGACCTGCTCGGCCACGGTCGCAGCGACAAGCCGGTGCACGCCTCCGAGTACCGCATCGACACCTACGCCGATCAGGTCTTCGGCCTGCTCGATCACCTGGGCGAGGACGCCACCGCCCTCGGCGGCATGTCGCTCGGCGCCAACGTCAGCCTGTTCGCCGCCAGCCGTCGCCCCGAGCGGGTCCGTGGGCTCGTGCTGGAGATGCCGGTGCTCGAGTGGGCCGTCCCGTCGGGCGCCCTGATCTTCACCAGCATGCTCCTGGCCGCCCGCTACGGCGGGCCCGTGCTCCGCTTCGTCGGCGCGGTGGTGAAGCGCATCCCCCCGACGTCGTTCCCGCCGCTCGACAGCGCCCTGCACGTGGGCACCATCCCGCCCGAGGCCATGGCCGCGGTGCTGCACGGCGTGTTGGTCGGGCCGATCGCCCCCACCATCGACGAGCGGGCGTCCATCGAGGTGCCCACGCTGGTGCTGGCTCACCGCAACGACGTGATCCACCCCTTCGACGACGCCCACAACCTGGCCGAGCAGCTGCCCAACGCCCGGTTGGAGCGAGCCCGCTCGCCCCTCGAGCTGCGGCTGCGGCCCGACCGGCTGACCGACGTGATCGGCGTGTTCATCGACGAGCTCCCGGTGGCCGCCCCGGAGCCGTCCCGTGCCGGCTGAACCCCTCCGACCCCAGGACGCCACGCTCTGGTGCGTCCAGGCACCGGAAGCGCCGCTCCAGATCGGTGCGCTCTGCCTGTTCGAGGCCGGCCCGCTGGTGGACGCCGAGGGCGTGGTGCGCGTCGACGATCTCCGCGCCCACGTCGAGTCCCGGCTCCGCGGCCTGCCCCGCTTCCGCACGCGACTCGCCCCCGCCGGGATGAACCAGGCACTGGCGTGGGTCGAGGACGAGGCCTTCGACCTCGCCCACCACCTCCGGATCGCCGCCGTGCCCCACCCGGGCGGCGACGCCGAGCTGCGGGAGTTCGTCGCTCGCCTGCTCGAGGTCCCGCTCGACCCCTCTCGACCGCTGTGGGAGATCTGGTTGGTCGAAGGGGTCGCCGGCGATCGAATCGCCGTGGTGCCGAAGGTGAGCCACGTCATGGCCGACGGCATGGCGGTGCTCGAGTTCGCGCTCTCCCTCCTCGACCTCGAACCGGTCGTCTCGCCCGAGCCGGCGCCCCCGTCGCCGGTGGCCTCGTCACGGGAGTCGGCGCCGGAGGGCGATCGAGGGCCGATCGTCGGCGTGATCCGGCGGACCGGCGACGTCGCCGCGCTGGCGACCGGCGTCGCCCGCTCGCTGCTGCGTCCCGATCGCCTCGTCCGTCGAGCGGTCGAGCTCGCCGGCATCGGCGCCTCGATGGCATCGGTGGCACCCGCGCTGCCGATCACCCGACCGGTCGGACCGCACCGTGACTTCGTCTGGGTGCGCCTGCCCATCGACGACCTGTTGACGGTGAAGCGAGCCCACGGGGTGACGCTCAACGACGTCGTCCTCGCCGTCGTCGCCGGCGCCCTTCGCCGCTACCTCCTGCGCCTCGGCGCCCCGATCGACCGCGCCGCCCGGGCCATCGTCCCCGTCTCGACCCACGTGCTCGCCGGTGAGGAGATCGAGAACCGCTTCTCGCTGATGATCGCCGACCTCCCGCTCGCCGTCGCCGACCCGGTCGAGCGCCTCGAGCGGGTCCATGCCGAGATGGCCGAGCACAAGGAGCGGTCCCAGTCCGACATGGGGCCGGCGCTGTTCACCGTCGCCGGGCTCGTACCCCCGGCGCTGCTGCGCCTCGCCGGCCCGACGATCCTGGCCCACCAGCCGTTCGTCAACCTGGCGGTGACCAACCTGCCCGGGACGCGGGACCCCATGTACCTGCTCGGCTCCCGGATGCTCGAGCTGTACCCGTACGTCGGCGTCACCGGCAACATCGCCACGATCATCGGGGTCCTCTCCTACGAGGACGGGCTCGGGGTGGGCATCACCGTCGATGCCGACGTGGTCCCCGACGCCGAGGCCCTCGTCGCCGCCATGGAGGAGTCGGCGGCCGAGCTCGTCGCCGTCGTCGCCGAGTCATCCACCGCGTAGGAGCCGGACGGAGCCCGACCGAGGCGGCGGCGGGCGGCGGGCGCGGCCCTGGCACCATGGGGACATGGACGACGCCATCACCGCCTACGCCGCCGAGACCGACCTGCTGGCCGAGCTCCTCGCCTCGCTGACCGACGAGCAGTGGCGCCGGCCGTCGGGCTGTGCCGGCTGGACGGTGTCCGACGTCGTGCTCCACCTCGCCCAGTCGGAGGAGAGCGTGGTGAGCGCCTTCGACCAGGGGGACTCGGGCGTGCCCTACGCCCCCTACCTCGAGCTCGTCGGCCGCGGTGGGGACGGCATGGTCGACGCCATCATGGCGGCCGCCGTCGAGGGCGAACGGCCCGACGACCCGGCTGCGGTGCTCGAGCGGTGGCAGGCGGCCAACCACGCGGCGGTGGCCCGGCTGCGCGCCGCCGATCCCGCATCGCGCGTGCCGTGGGTCGCCGCGCCCCTGGCCCCCCGCACCCTCGCCGCCACTCGTCTGTCCGAGCACTGGATCCACGGCCTCGACCTCCGCGAGCCGCTCGGCGTGCCGAGCGTCGACACCGACCGGCTGTGGCACGTCGCCCGACTGGCGTGGCGCACCCTGCCCTACGCCTTCGCCGCCGAGGACGAGGAGCCGCCGTCGGTTCGGCTCCGGCTGACGTCCCCCTCGGGCGAGGAGTGGGTGCTCGAGGACGGCACCTCGGAACCCGAGGTGGTCGTCGCCGGTCCGGCGGGCCAGTGGTGCCGACTCGCCGCCCGCCGCCTGCGCCCGGACGACACCGACCTCCGGGCCGACGGTCCCCGCGGCGCGCGCGTGCTCGAGCTGGCCCGCACCTACGCCTGAGCACGGGCTCCCGACCGTCGCGGTCCGGCTACATCACCTTGTTGCCGTACATCTCGCCGAGGGGATCGGCGAGCAGCTCGATGCGCTCGCCGTCGGGCCCGGAGAGGTAGAGCGAGGTGCCCGACTCGTGGAGGTAGGCGACACCGGCGTCGTCGAGCTTGCGGCGGAGGTGGGCCCACCGCGTCGGCTCGACGGAGATGGCGAGGTGGTGCAGGCCGCCGAGCACCTCGGCGTAGGGGCCGAGGTCGAGGCCCGGCATGTCGAAGAAGGCCAGGGCGTTGCCGTGGCCGATGTCGAAGAAGAAGTGGGTCGACCCCTGGTAGTCGCGGTTCTCGAACAGCTCGGTCAGCGGGAACTCGAGCAGGTCCTGGTAGAAGCGGATCGTCCGTTCGACGTCGCTCGACAGCAGGGCCACGTGGTGGACGCCCTGCGCCGAAGACGTCGGCCGGGCCTCGGGGGCGCGCAGGTGGCGGCGGCGCAGCTCGGCCCACTCCTCGGTGCGGTCGGTCTCGGCCATGGAGCCCCCTCGGGTCGAGCGCGAGCGTAGGGGAACGGCGAGGTGGCCGCCCCGCCGGGCGCCACCTCTCCGCATCGCTAGGGTCGCAGCGTGGAGGCGGAGCGGACGTTCGTCGATGCCGACGCGCTGGTCGTGGCGCAGGAGGCCGTCGGACGGGCCGAGCCGACACCGTGGACACCGTCCCGCGAGCCGCTGCGGACCGCGGGCTGCTTCGTCGCCTTCGCGCGTGGTGAGCAAGGCCCGGGCCGGGCGGGGGATCACGCGTGGGTCGGCGCGGCCATCGTCGACGAGGACGGCACCACCGGGGCGAGCCTCGTGACCCGCGGCACCGCCGGCGACTCCTATCGCCCCGGCCTGCTCGCCCTGCGGGAGGGTCAGCTGCTCCTCGACGCCCTTCGCGCCCTCGTCGACGCCATCGACGCGCCCCCGGACGTGGTGCTCGTCGATGCGACGGGACGCGACCACCCGCGCCGCTGTGGCCTCGCCGTGCACCTCGGGTACCTGCTCGGCCTGCCGACGGTCGGCGTCACGCACCGCCTGCTCGAGCAGCGCCACGCCCAGCCACCTCCCCTCGGTCGCCGGGGGGAGGCGGCACCCATCGTGGCGGCCGACGGCCGTCCGGTGGCGGCGTGGGTGTGCACGGCGTCGGGTGTGCGCCCCGTGGCCGCCCACGCGGCCTGGCGCACCGACGTCGACACGGCCATCACCGTCGTCATGCGGACGTCCGGCGCGGCCCGCACGCCCGAGCCGCTGCGGGCGGCGAAGGAGGCCGCGCGAGCCGCCCGGTCGGCGGCGGACCGACGAGCCTGAGGGACCGCCGCAGCGGTCGGCGTCGGCGAACGACGCCGCCTAGCGGCGTGCGGCCTTCTTGGTGGCCTTCCGGGGGGCCTTGGCCGCCGACGCTCGGGCCACCGGTGCCTTCTTGGCCGTCTTCCTGGCGGCGGTCTTCTTGCCGGTCTTCTTGGCGGGGGCCTTCTTGCCGGTCTTCTTGGCGGGGGCCTTCTTGCCGGTCTTCTTGGCGGGGGCCTTCTTGGCGACCTTGGCGGCGACGCCGGCGCGCAGCTCGGTCACCCGACGGTCGAGGTCCTCGAAGTCCTTGCGAAGGGTGTCGAGCTGGACCCGCACCTCCTCCTCGATCCGCTTGGCCAGCCGCTCGGCCGCCTCCTCGCTGCGGTCGACCAGCTCCTTGATCCGGTCCTGCAACTGGCGGGCGTTCTCCTCGGTCGCCTCGGCGATCTGCTCGGAGGCACGACCCAACCGGTCGACCAACTCCTCCACGACGTCTTCGACCTTGGATCCGTCACTCATGGCGATCGTCCTCCTCGTTGCATCGACTCGGGCGCGATCACCCTACGACGACCGTGACCCGGGGGTCAGGGACGATCGGCCCTTCACCGCCGTCCCGGCGAGTCGTACCGTCGGTGACGTGCGGACTCCCCGTCATCGTGATCGGCGCGCCTCGACGGCGCTCGCCGTGGTCGTCGTGCTCCTCGCCGTGTCGTGCGGTGGTTCGGACGGTGGGGATGGCGTTGCCGCGCCGGGTGACGGTGCGCTGCCCGAGTGCCCACTCGGCGCCCTCGACGAGGCCGCCACCGAGGGTCCGGTCGAGGTCGTGGTGTGGCACTCGCTCGTGGCCAAGCAGAGCGACACGGTCGACGAGCTGGCGGCACGGTACAACGCCTCCCAGGACCGGGTGCGGGTGCGCATGGAGAACGTGGCCGGCACCGACGAGGAGCTCCTGCGGCGCTTCCAGGGCTCGCTGCCCAGCCGCGACCTGCCCTCGATCTTCGTCGCCAACGACACCATGACCCAGACCATGATCGACAGCGGGGTCACCCTGCCGGCGCAGTCGTGCATCGATGCGTCGGGCTACGACATGAGCCCGTTCGCGACGACGGTGAAGGCCTACTACACGATCGACGACGTGCTGTGGGCGGCGTCGGCCAACCCCGGCTCGGCGCTCGTCTACTACAACAAGGACCACTTCCGGCGGGCCGGCCTCGACCCCGAACGGCCGCCCGCCACGCTGGCCGAGCTCCGCGCCGACGCCGAGGCGATCAAGGCGGCGGGCATCGTCGACAAGCCGTTCGTGCACGAGGTCGCCTCGTACAAGACCGAGTTCTGGCTCACCGGCGCCCGGGCCCCGATCGTCGACAACGACAACGGCCGCAGCGCCCCGGCGTCGGCCGCCGCCCTCGAGGGGAACGACGACACGCTCGCCCTGTTCCAGTGGTTCGCCGACATGAACGCCGACGGCTTGGTCGACCCCGTCCCCGTCGCCGAGGGCCAGATCAACCAGTACCTGGCCATGGCCAACGAGCAGGCGTCGATCATCGTCGAGTCGTCGAGCGCGTCGACCTCGGTGGAGGCGTTCCTCGCCGGTGACCTCTCGGGCGCCGACGTCGGACTCGACGGCGGCGCCGCCAACGTCAGCGGCCTCGACGTCGGCGCCGGCGCGTTCCCCGGGCTGTCGGAGCCGGGCCGCACGCAGATGGGTGGGCCCGCCTGGTACCTCATGTCGACGAGCCCGCCCGAGGTGCAGGCGGCGGCCTGGGACTTCCTCACGTTCATGAACGGTGAGGAGGCCCAGACGACGATGCTGACCGGTGGCTCGTTCCTGCCCTATCGGCGCTCGGCGGCGACCACCCCGGAGGCCCGGCAGTTCTTCGACTCCAGCCTGGCCGGCGGCTGGCTGCGCATCGCCAACGAGCAGGTCGAGACCATCGACCCGACCTTCCCCGGCCCGCTCATCGGCCCCTACGACGAGGTGCGCAACACCCTGCGCGACGCCCTCACCGCCGAGCTGCTCGAGGGAGTGCCGCCCGAGCGGGCCATCGCCGACGCCCACGCCGCCATCACCGACAGCGTCCGGCGCTACGCCGAAGGCGGGTTCTGAGCGCAGCTCGTCGCCGGGATGCCCCGCTGGCGCCCGTCTAGGCTCGACCACGCGTGACGGACTCCAGGGGCGCCGACGACATCGCCAGGGGCGCTGACGACGTCGCCGCGGGCTCGGCGATGGGGATCTCGACCCGCTCACCCGGTCGAGCCCTGCGCGGCGGCCACGGGCCCGCCCTCACGGGCACGCGTGGGTCGCTCCCGACGTGGTGCTTCGTCGCCGCGGTGGCCGCCGGCGTGGTCCTGCGGCTGTGGGACGTGGGTGCCGCGTCCCTCAGCGCCGACGAGAGCTACAGCGCGGTGGCCGCCACCCTGCCCCTCGCCGATCTCCTGCCGTTCCTCCGTGACACCGACCCCCACCCGCCCCTGAGCTACCTGCTGGCGAAGCCCTTCGTCGCGATCTCGGACGAGGCGTGGGCCTTGCGGCTGCTCCCGGCCCTGTGCTCGGCCGCCGCAGTGGCGGTCATGGCGGTCTGGCAGCACCGTCGGGGCATCGCCGGCTTCGCCGCCGTCGTGGTGATGGCGCTCGGTCCCGAGCAGCTGGCGTTCGCCCGACAGGCGCGCATGTACGGGCTCGTCGTCCTGGCCGGCACGGTCGCGGCGTGGGCCGCGGAGCGTTGGCTCGAGCGTGGCGGCCGGCCCTGGATGCTCGTCGCCGCTGGTGCCGGTCTGGTGGCGTCGCTCTCCCATGCCCTCGGCTTCGTGGTGCTGCTCGGGCTGTGGGTGGTGCCGTCGTGGCGCGGTGATCGCGCCGCCTGGGAGCTCCGGGCCGCGGTCGCCGGTGCCGGGCTGGTGGCGGCGGCCGTGTTCGGCCCGACCCTCGTGTCGAGGGCGGGGACCGACACCTTCTACCCGACGACCGATCTCGAGTGGCTCTCGATCACCCTCAACGAGCTCGTGGCCCCGGTACCGGACCAGCGGTGGCTCGTGCTGGCCCTGCTCGCCGGCGGGAGCACGGTCGTCCTGGCCTGCGCCGGCGCGTTGCGGCGGGTCTGGTGCGCGCTCTTCCTCGGTCCCGTGGCCCTGCTCGCCGCGGTCGGGCTGTGGTCCGGCGTGCTGGCACCGAAGTCGCTCATGGTGGTGTCCTGGGGCGTGGCCGTCGCGCTCGGCTCGCTCATCGGCTGGGCATGGGACCAGCGATGGCTGGCCGGCGGGCTGGTGGCCGTCCTCGTGGTCCTGCTCACGGTGCCCTACGTCGACGCCGCGCTGACGCTCGACGAGGGATCGGGGTCGATGGTCGACGCCGTGCGGGTCGAGGCGCGACCGGGCGACGTCGTGGCGATGCGACCGGGCAACCTCGGCACGCTGCTCGAGTGGTACCTCGGGCGCGTCGACGATCGGGAGCTCGTCCCCCTCGACGTCGAGTTGCCCGAGACGGTCGCGTGGGTGGTCGACGCCGAACGACCCACGGGCGTGGTCTGGCTCGTCGAGGCACCGGGCCGGGTCGACCAACTCGACGGGACCGATCTCGTGCGCTGCGGGGACACCGTCGACGTCGGCGGCGGCTACCGCCTCACCTGTCTCGATCGGCGGGCCATCGACCCGTGACGGGCCGGCCATCCGAGGTCCCTCGACCGGGATCGGGGGGGAGGGATGCCCCGCTGGCGCCCGGCGACATGCGACGCTGGCGCCGTCGGCGTTGCGGACTCCGAGCTCCGGGCGCCGAGCACCGACGAACCGAGGGAGGGTGACCATGGGGATGCACGTCGAGGGGGGCTCCGATGAGCAGAAGGACGGCCTCCGGTTGGGCGGTGGCGCCATCGCGTCGATCGTCGGGGTGGGGGTGCTCGTCGTCTTCATGCTGCAGAACACCGAGGAGGTCCAGGTCGACTTCCTCATCTGGGACTTCACCTGGAAGGTCTGGTTGCTCACGCTGGTGTCGGCGCTGTTCGGCGCGTTGGTGTGGTTCGGGCTCGGGGTGATGCGCCGCCGTCGCCGGCGCAAGGAGCGCCGTCAGGACCGCCGGAGCTGAGCCGGGCGCTCAACAATTGACAGCGTGACTGCCAAAACTTAGGCTGGTGGGCCGAAGGGGGATCCATGACCGACCTCGTCCTCGACTCGCTGCAGCGGCGGATGGCTGCCATGCACTCGCTGTACTACCAGGCCGTGTCCACCATGGGCCCGGAGCACGTGAACCACTTCGAGCGCGACGGCGTGCTGCCCATCGCCTTCTCCCTGTTCCACTACACGAACATGGAGGACGCCTCGTTCATGATGATCACCGGCATCCCGCCGGTGTGGGACGAGGAGTGGCAGGCCGAGGTGCAGATGACCGTGAACGATCACGGCAAGCACCGCACGGTCGACGAGATGGTCCACCAGCGCATCGGCGGCTACGAGGCGTTCAAGGCCTACCAGCGGGAGGTGTTCGACCGCACCGAGGCCTACCTGGCCGACATGGACCCGGCCGACTTCGCCCGAGTGCTGATCACCCGCCCGTTCCCCGACCAGGTGGCCAGCACCTACAGCGCCCGGGTCGCCGGTCCCGACGGGATCACCGTGCTCGACGGGTTCGAGTGTTGGCTCTACCAGCACGGCCTGCGTCACATGGGCGAGATCGAGCTCGCCCGGGGCCTCGTCGGCCTCGGCGGGATGACGAGCTGAGCGGGCGATGGACGTCATCCGCACCGACGACGCCCGTTTCGGGGGGATCGGCTGGGACTGGCCGCCGTCCTACCTGGAACACCCCGACGGCCTCCGCCAGCACTACGTCGACGTTCGCCCCGACGGCACCGAGCGGGGCACGTTCCTGCTGCTGCACGGCGAGCCGTCGTGGGCCTACCTCTACAAGGACTGGATCGGCCCGCTGGTCGCCGACGGGTTCCGGGTGGTGGCGCCCGACCACCTCGGGTTCGGCCGCTCCGACAAGCCCACCGACGACGACTGGTACACGATCCGCCGCCACCGCGAGGCCCTCGGCCGGCTCATCGACGCGCTCGATCTGCGGGACATCCACCTCGTCGTGCAGGACTGGGGCGGACCCATCGGTCTGATGAACGCGGTGGCCGACCCCGACCGCTACGCCCGGCTGTTCATCCTCGACACCTGGCTGCACGACGACACCTTCGAGTACGGCGACGGCATCCGATGGTGGCGCCAGGCCGCGATCGACCCCGAGCAGCTCGGAGGGGACATGCCGTGCGGCACCATCGTCGCCGGCACCGTGCAGCGGTCAGACGTCGACAAGGCTGCACTGGTCGCCGCCTTCGACGCGCCGTTCCCGAACCCCGACTCGAAGGCCGGGGCCCGTCGGTTCCCGTTCTGCCTCCCCTTCGGGGAGCCCGGGTTGGGTGAGGCCGAGCGTCAGGCGGCGGCGCGGGCCGCACTCCGGGAGTGGGAGATCCCCAAGCACGTGGCCTTCGGCGACGCCGACCCGATCTTCACCTGGTCGTGGGCCGAGCAGTGGGCCGCCGAGCTGGGCGCGACGCTCGATCGGATCGAGGAGGCATCCCACTTCCTGCAGGTGGAGGCACCCGACGACTGCGTCGCCGTGATCCGGTCGCGGCTGGCTTGAGCCAGGTGGCGCAGGACCGAGTTGGTCAGGCCGCCGGCCAACCGGCGGCGGTCATGGTGTCGAAGCCGCCACCGTCGACGACGTCGAGGCCCGCTGCTCGCATCTCGTCGGCCGCGATCGCCGACCGGTTCCCCGATCGGCAGTACACGACGTAGGCCTGCTGCGGGTCGAGGTCGTCGATGGCCGCGGCGAAGCCGTCGCCCTGCACGTCGATGTTGGTGGCGCCGGCGACGTGGCCGGCGGCGAACTCGTCGGGCGTGCGCACGTCGATCACCATCCGCTGCTCGTCGAGCGCCAACTCGGCCGACGAGGCGCCGGGGGCGGGGGCCTCGGCGGCCTCCGCCGTCGCGCTCGTGTCGGAGCCCGACGAGCACGCGGTGGCACCGAGCGCCAGCGCGCCCACGAGGAGCAGCGGGATGAGGGTGCGGAGGGAGGGGCGGGCATCTCGATGCATACCCCAGAGGGTATCAGGGGATCCGCGAGCCCGTCGACCTCGCGCACCCCGTCCGGGGCCGGTGCGGGGTCACCCGCTGCTCAGCCGGTCGAGCAGGTTCCTCGTGATGCGATCCACCATGGGGTCGCCTCGCTCGAGGCCCCAGGCCCAGTCGGTGCAGCCGGCGGTGAACACCGTGCCGCCGGGCTCGTGGACGCCCATGACGGCGTGGCCGTGCAGGAGCCGTCCCACCGTGTGCGGGTCGTCGGCTCCGAACAGGCGCCAGGCGTTGAACTCGATCTCCGAGCGCTCATCGTCGGGCGTGGGCCGCAGCTCGTTGTGGCGCCCGAACGGCGCCGCCGGCGACGTGGCCAGCACCTGGAAGTCGTCGGGGGTGCCCCCGGCGCCGGTCGGCGCCGGCCGACCGTCGACCAGCGTGAGGTCGCAGCCGTCGCACTCGTAGGCGACGACGACGGCCTCGGCGCCGAGCAGGTCGCCCCAGCCGAGCTCGGTTCCCTCGAAGACCCAGTGCTCGGGCCGGTGCACCGTGTAGCCGCCCGAGCCCCGACCCACGTTGCGACCGATCCGGGCGTAGCCGCCGCGCGCGAAGCTCACCCCGGTCATCGCCGTCTCGGGCCGTCCCACCAGCGGGTCGGACCAGATCGACGTGAGCAGGTGCTGGCGGTCGGTGCCGAACACCGGATCGTCCTCGAACCGCTGCTTGTAGCCGACCAACGTCGTGCCCTCGTCCTCGAGGCGGACCTGCCAGAAGCTCGTGTTGCCGGACAGGAAGGCGACGTTGCCGCCGTCGGCGGCGAAGCCCTCGACCGCGTCGCGCATGCCCCACGTCCAGTACTCGTCGTGGCCGACGCTCAGCACCAGCCGGCGGCCGTCGAGCAGCTCCGGCACCTGCTCGAGGTCGGCGTTGGCCGCGTAGTCGAGCTCGTAGCCGGCCTGCTCGGCCCACCGCACGAACGGCCACTCCCACGACGGCCAGCCGGCCGAACCGGCCCACTCGGTGAGGCCGTGCTCGAGGATGTAGCGGACGTGGCTCGTCATCGCCGGATCGGGCGGGTCGAGCACGGCCACCCGCATGCCGGGGCCGGCCGGCTTGCGGAGGATGCCGCGTGCCATCGGCCGGGCCATCGCCACGCGGGGAGAGGCCACGGGGAAGGTGAAGCCCCCGTCGTAGAGGTTCGGGCCGCCCCAGTCGTTGTAGGCCGCCCAGGTGTTGGTGGACAGCACCAGGAGCGGTCGACCCGGATCGGCCATGCCCGGTGCGGACCGCACCACGAAGTACCCGACGCTCTCCGCCCAGGTGCCGACCCCGGCGCGGAGCACGACCTCGTAGTAGCCCGACCGCCACGACGTGGGGATGTCGAGGGTCACCGCCGCCGGCCAACCGCAGCCCGCCACGTTGGCGTCGTCGGGCACGTCGTGGGGGACGAGGGTCAGCCGACCGGAGTGCACGACCTGGCGCGACGCGCCGACGCGGGCCACCTCCAGGTCGACGGTGCCGGCGGGCCCGGCGACGTGCAGCCCGACCTGCTCGCCGGGCGTGACCGAGACCGGCCAGGCGTACACCCAGGGCTCGAGCGGTGTGGGCATGAGGGCCTCCAGTGGCGATCGTCGGCGTCGCCCCGGAGTCTGGCAGGCCGGCCACCGGGTGAACCGGGAGGATGCCCAGTGCTCCTCGGCCGGTCTCGTCGTGGCGTCGCGACGGCGCGATGGCCGGCGACACGTTCTCGGTCACCGACGACGAGGCGAGCCCGAGGTGGACGACACCGCTTCCGCGACGAGGTCGCCTGAGGCAGGATCGGGTCCATGGACGTCGACGGGTTGCTGGTGGAGCTGTTCGGGCGGGTGCGGGAGCACGTGGAGGAGGTCGTCGAGGGCCTCGATCCGGCCGACCTGGTGGTCCAGCCCGAACCCGGCTCGAACCCGATCGGCTGGACGATCTGGCACCTCACCCGCGTGCAGGACCACCACGTGAGCGAGCTCCTCGAGCGCGAGCAGGTGTGGGTCGAAGGTGACTGGGGGCCACGCTTCGGGCTGGCCGTGTCCGATCCCGACGACCACGGATGGGGTCACACCGCCGAGCAGGTCGCGGCGGTCCGCCCGGAGAGCGGCCCGGTCCTCCTCGACTACTACACGGCCGTCGAGGCCCGGACCCTCGCCCTGCTGCGGTCGACGACGCCCCACGACCTCGATCGCATCGTCGACCGGCGCTGGGACCCTCCGGTGACGTTGGGCGTCCGGCTGGTGAGCATCGCGGACGACGACATCCAACACGCCGGTCAGGCCGCCTACGTGAGGGGCCTCCTCGGCCGCCGGTGAGCGCCTTCATGGGCCGTGCCGGGGGGTAGGGTCCCGTCCCGTCCCCCCTCCTCCGTCCCCGAGGATGCCGTCATGTCCGGTGCACCCCCCACCATCATCTACACGCTGACCGACGAGGCGCCGGCGCTGGCGACCCGGTCGTTGCTGCCGATCGTCCGCCACTTCCTGGAGCCGGCCGGCATCCGGGTCGAGACGCGCGACATCTCCCTCGCGGGGAGGATCCTCGCCGCCTTCCCCGACCATCTGCGCGCCGACCAGCGCGTGCCCGACGACCTCGACGAGCTGCGCGAGCTGGTGCAGCGGCCCGAGGCCAACATCATCAAGCTGCCCAACGTCTCGGCGTCGGTGCCCCAGTTGAAGGCCGCCATCGCCGAGCTGCAGGCCAAGGGCTACGCCCTGCCCGACTACCCCGACGAGCCCTCGACCCCCGAGGAGGACGAGGTGAGGGCGCGGTACGACCGCGTGAAGGGCTCGGCGGTCAACCCGGTGCTGCGCGAGGGCAACTCCGACCGGCGGGCGCCGGCGTCGGTGAAGCGGTACGCCCGCAGCCACCCGCAACGGATGGGCGCCTGGTCACCCGATTCACGCACCCACGTCGCCCACATGACCGCCGACGACTTCCGCAGCAACGAGCAGTCGGTGACGATCGCCGAGCCGGGCACGCTGCGGGTCGAGCTGGTCGACGCCGCCACCGACGAGGTCTCGGTGCTGAAGGAGATCCCGGTGCTGGCGGGCGAGATCGTCGACGCGACGGTCATGCACGTCGCCGCCCTCCGCCGGTTCCTCGACGAGCAGCTCGCCGACGCCAAGGCCCGTGGCGTGCTGTTCTCGATCCACCTCAAGGCCACGATGATGAAGGTCTCCGACCCGATCATCTTCGGCCACGCCGTGTCGGCCTACCTGCGCGACGTCCTCGCCGTGCACGCCGACGTGCTCGAACCGCTCGGCGTCGACCCCGACCAAGGCCTCGGGGCCGTGCTCGACCGTCTCGACGAGCTCCCCGACGACCGGCGCGCGCAAGTCGTCGCAGCCATCGAGGCGGCCATGGCCGACGGGCCCGACCTCGCCATGGTCGACTCCGACAAGGGCATCACCAACCTGCACGTGCCGAGCGACGTGATCGTCGACGCCTCCATGCCGCCCATGATCCGCTCGTCCGGGCAGATGTGGAACGCGGCCGGCGAGCTGCAGGACACCAAGGCGGTGATCCCCGACTCGAGCTACGCCGGCATCTACGAGGTGGTGATCGAGGACTGCAAGGCCCACGGCGCGTTCGACCCGGCCACGATGGGCGGCGTCGCCAACGTCGGCCTCATGGCCCAGCAGGCCGAGGAGTACGGCTCGCACGACAAGACCTTCGAGGTCCCCACCGCCGGCGTGGTGCGGGTCGTCGACGGCTCGGGGGCCACGCTGATGGAGCACCGGGTCGAGCCGGGTGACATCTGGCGGGCCTGCCAGACCAAGGACGCGCCGGTCCGAGACTGGGTCGGCCTCGCCGTCGCCCGGGCCCGGGCCACGGGCTCGCCGGCGGTGTTCTGGCTCGACGAGACCCGCGCCCACGACGCCCAGGTGATCGCCAAGGTGCGTGACGCGCTCGGGACGTTCGACGTCGACGGGCTCGACCTGCGGGTCATGGCGCCCGAGGAGGCCATGCGGTTCACCCTCGAACGGGTGCGGGCGGGGACCGACACCATCTCGGTCACCGGCAACGTGCTGCGCGACTACCTGACCGACCTGTTCCCGATCCTCGAGCTCGGCACCAGCGCCAAGATGCTGTCGATCGTGCCGCTCATGAACGGCGGTGCGCTGTTCGAGACCGGCGCCGGCGGGTCGGCGCCCAAGCACGTCCAGCAGCTCCTCGAGGAGGACCACCTGCGGTGGGACTCCCTCGGCGAGTTCATGGCCCTCGTGGCGTCCCTGGAGCACCTCGCCGACCGTGGCGGTGGGCGCCGGGCCCAGGTGCTGGCCGCCACCCTCGACCAGGCGGTGGGGCGGATCCTCGAGGAGGGGCGCTCGCCGGGGCGCAAGGTCCACGAGCTCGGCAACCGCACGAGCCACGTCGATCTGGCCCGCTACTGGGCCGAGGCCCTGGCCGCCCAGGACGACGACGCCGAGCTGGCCGCCCGCTTCGACCCGCTCGCCCGCGCGCTCGAGGCCGAGGAGGAGACGATCCTCGCCGAGATCGACGCCGAGCAGGGCCACCCGGTCGACCTGGGTGGGTACTACCGGCCCGACGACGCCAAGGCCGATGCGGTGATGCGTCCGTCCCCGACGTTCAACCGCATCCTCCACGAGCACTGACGCCCCGAGGCGCTCGGCCCAGGTGGCGATCGACCGGCCGCTCAGGTCGGACGGGAACGGTCGGCCGGCGGCCGCATGATCGGGGGGTGGAGTCGGCGGTTCGTGCCGGCCCGGTACACCTGGGCCGGCTTGCCGCCCTCGGGCCCGGGCACCGCCACTCGACCGGTGGGCACCGCGAAGCCCTCCGTCGAGAGGACCTTGCGGCGGAAGTTGCCGGGATCGAGGCGCGTGCTCCACGCCGCCTCGTAGACGCCGCGCAGCTCGGAGAGCGTGAAGGTGGGCCCGACGAAGGCGGCGGCGAGGTTGGTGCTCTCCAGCTGGTTCCGGGCCCGCTCGACGCCGTCACCGAGGATCTGACCGTGGTCGAACGCCAGCGGCGTCGGGCCGCGCCGGCGCAGCAGCTTGGCGACGGGTACCAGCTCGACGGCGTCGGCGCCGCCGTCGTCGGTGAGGTTCCCGAGGTCGCGGAGCACGGCCAGGTAGGCGATCGAGACGATGCGGGCGCGCGGATCGCGGTCGGGCCTGGCATACGCGCCGAGCTGCTCGAGGTGGGCGGCGGCCGGAACCCCCGTGTGCGCCTGCAACACCCGCCCGGCGGCGACGTCGAGATCCTCGTCCTCGCCCACGAGGCCGCCGGGGAGCGCCCATCGGCCGGCGAAGGGCTCGAGGCGACGCTCGACGACCACGGCCCGCAGGTCGCGCTCGGCGAGCGCGAGGGCGACCACGTCGACGGCCAGGTGGATCGATGGGCGCGTCGACGACGTCGCGGTCGGAGTGCGCCGTGCCGGTGCCACGCCATCAAGGTACTCAGCCCACGCGGCGATGTGTCGCGGTCCGCCCGGGGGTTCGGACGACCGGTGGTCGACATGCGGACGGGAGCGTGGCGAGGGGTCAGGGCGCCGGTGCACGGGTGGCGTCGGCGAGCGTCACCGAGGTGACGGCGACGGGCCGGTCGAAGCCCTTCAGCATGCGGCGCCCGGCCGGCTCGAAGCACAACCCGGCCCCGTCGGGCGCGGCGGTGGCGGGGTCGACGACGTCGGCTGCCGCCAACAGCTCGCCCGGGACGGCGATGTCGGCGAGGCGGGAGGCCAGGTTCACGGTGGTGCCGTAGAGGTCGCCGTAGCGGGCGACCATCGGCCCGAACGCCAATCCGCCCCGTGGTCGGGTCTCGACGTCGAAGGCGTCGATGAGGGCGAGGCCGATGCGGCAGGCGCGGGCCGGGTCGACGGCACTGAACATGATCTCGTCACCGATGTGCTTGACGACCTGGCCCCCGCCACGGGTGACGACGTCGTGGGCCCGACGGTGGAAGGCACCGGTGAAGTCGACCAGTTCGGCCGAGCTCATGCCCGCCGTGGTCGACGTGAAGCCGACCAGGTCCACGAAGCCCACGCCGAGGTGGGACGATCGGCGGTCGACGCCGGCCCCCATCGCCGCCCGCTGCCGGGTGACGGCGAGCCGCAGGTGGTGACGGAACAGGGGGCGAAGCCGCGACGACAGGTCGAGGGCCAGTTCGCCCGTGGCCGAGGTGATCTCGGCCCGTCGCACCGGATCGCCGGCGGCCTCGAGGTCGTCCTCGACGGTGCCGACGAACGCCGAGACGGCGGTGGTCGCCAGCAGCGACATGGCCGAGGCGATGGCGCGGTTCACCTCCTCGGCGATCGGGAGGGCGGCCTCGCCGAGCCGAAGGCGGGAGACGAGGTCGACTTCGGCGGTCTCGAAGCACGGTGCGTCGAGGTCGGTGACCGGCACGCCGAGCAACCGGTACACGTCCACGAGGTCGTCGAGGGGCATGCCCACCTGCCCCGCCAGCTGGCGGGCGGTGAGATCGCCGCGCTCGAGCACCAGGTCGAGGCTGAGGCTCGCCAGGTTCCCGTCGAGGTCGGCCTCGACCATCCGCTCCACCGACGCCCCGGCCTCGGCGACGTACCGGAGCAGCGCCAGCCGGGCCTCGGCATCGGGGGCGTCGGGGTCGTAGAGCCCGGCCCGCTGCAGCGCCCCGTCGTCCACGGTCACAGGCTAGGTCCGGCGCCCCACCCGCCGCCGCGGGTACACCATCGCCATGACGAACGTGCACGCCCTGTCGGGCCTCGCCACGCCCCCGCTGCGTGGGCCCGAGCTGCGTCGGGCCCGCCTGGCCACCATGAAGCGCCGGGCCGCGGCCCTCCTGGCCGCCGTGACCGCCGTGTTCCTCGTCACCGCCGTGTGGGGTGGGGACGTGACCTGGGTGGCGTATGTCCACGCCACCGCGGAGGCGGCGATGATCGGCGGCCTGGCCGACTGGTTCGCGGTGGTGGCCCTGTTCCGCCACCCGATCGGCATCCCCATCCCCCACACCGCGATCGTCGTCGAGCGCAAGGACCAGTTCGCCGACACGCTCGGCGAGTTCATCCAGGAGAGCTTCCTCACCCCCGAGACCATCACCGCACGCGTGCGCAGCGCCGACGCCGTCGGCCGGACCGCTCGCTGGCTGCAGCAGCCGGCCAACGCCGAGCGGGTGGCGGGGGAGCTGCTCGACGGATCGGTACGCGTCGCCGACCTCGTGCGTGACGACGACGTGCACCGGGTGCTCGAGGGGGTGGTGCGCGACCGGGTCGACGCCGTGCCGCTCGCGCCGCTGGTCGGTCGCGGCCTGGCGTTCCTTATCCGCGACGGCCGACACCAGCAGGTCCTCGACGTGGCGCTCCGCGAGCTCGACCTCTACCTGCACGAGAACCGCGACGACCTCCGGCGTCGCCTCGGCGACCAGTCGCCGTGGTGGCTGCCGGGCGCAGCCGAGGACCGGATCTTCGAGCGACTCGTCGACGGGGCCCGCGCCTTGATCGCCGAGATGCTCGAGGACCGTGAGCACCACCTCCGCCGGCGCTTCGAGGAGCGGCTGGTCCGCCTCGCCACCGAGCTGCAGACCTCGCCCGACCACCTCGCCCGAGGCGAGCAGCTCAAGCACGAGGTGCTGTCGACGCCGGAGGTGCGGGCCTGGGCCACCGATCTGTGGTCGGACGTGAAGGTCCGGCTCCGCTCGCAGGCCGAGGCCGACGACTCGCCGCTCCGGGACCGGTTGTCGACGGTCATCGCCGCCGTCGGGGTCCGCCTCGACGACGATCCGGTGCTGGCCGGCAAGCTCGAGCGCAGCTTGGAGACCGGTGTGGCCCAGGTGGTCGAGCGGTTCCACGGCCAGATCGGCGACCTCGTCTCCACCACCATCGCCCACTGGGACGCCGAGGAGACCGCCGACCGCCTCGAGCTGCTGCTCGGTCCCGACCTGCAGTTCATCCGCATCAACGGCACCGTCGTCGGCGCGCTTGCCGGGCTCGTGCTCTACGGCATCAGCCGGCTCCTCGGCTGACGGGTGACGCCTGGTGCGTCGGGATCGGACCGGCGGCGCACCAGGGCGGAGGCCATGGCCTCGAGGCGGCGCGTGCCGAACTCGATGCGGGTGATCTGGCCGAAGGGCAGCACCCGATCGCGGTCCTCGGCGAGCGTCCGGGGGTCGATGACGGCCAGCCGCAGCTGCTTGTCGTGGTGATCCTCGGCCACCCCCACCCACGACCGCTCCTTCTTCCGGCTCTCGGTGGCGATCGCCACCACGCGGAACGCCGGACGGAGCGAGGAGAGCAGTGTGCCGGTCGTGGTCGGGTCGACCGGGGGCACGGGCAGCGGGGGACGGAGGTCGAGCTGCGGCTCGCGCCAGTCGTCGGCCGGCACCACCCGCACCCGCACGACGTCGCGGACCCGCACGGCGACGTGTCCGTCGAGCAGGACGTCGGGGTGCAGGCGGGCGAGCACCGCCCACCGGATGCCGAGGGCGACGACGACCCCCTCGACCGGGGCATCGGGGACGCGATCGGAGCGCTCCACCCGGACGAGTCGGCCCTGCCGCCGGCAGGCCTCGAGATCGTCGACCACCGCGCCGTGGCGCCGCTTCCCCACGACGCAGAGTGTCCCCGAACCGTCGCCGGTGGTGGCGGACCGCCCGGGATGCGGCGGCGGACCGGGTCAGGTCCGCGGGGCGAACGTCGACTCGTCGTCGGGGACGTCGCGCAGCACGTTGATGGGGTCGCGCACGTCGTCGATGTAGCCGAGGGCGTAGGCGCCCATGCCGTAGCCCATCAGCCGCTGCACCCGCTCCGGCAGCTCTCGGGCGACCTCCCGGGGCACCGAGAGGTACTGGTTCTCCTCCTGGCGCAGCCAGCCGAGCACGTAGTCGACGTTGATGCCGGTGCGCCACCGGTCGCTCCGGTTGGCGCCGCCTCCGTGGACGGTGCGGCCGGTGTAGAGCACGACCGAGCCCCGGGGCATCTCCGCGGGCAGCGTGTCGGCGAGGGAGAACTCGTGGCGGCCCGACGCCCGATGGCTGTCGGGCACCACCCGGGTCGCCCCGTTCTCCTCGGTGAACTCGGTGAGCGCCCAGATGGTGCTGACCTCGACCTCGACGTCGTCGGGGAAGGGGAAGAAGTCGAAGCACCACTGGTCACGGTGCAGGTACTGGGCCTCGGCGCCCGGACCGATCGAGATCGCCTGGGTGAGGTGGAGCTGGAAGGCGGTCTTCTTGTCCCAGAGCACGGCGTCGGCCACGTCGAGCACCAGCGGGTGGGCGATCAGCTCGGCACTGGCCCGGCTCCGGCCGAGCAGGCCACCGGTGCGGCGGGTGTCGGCGCCGGTGAACTCGTCGCGCCCGGTCGGCGTGTCGGCGATGTGGGGCGCCAGCTCGTCGTCCACCAGGTCGCACAGCTCGGGCGGGGCCAGTCGCTCGACGACGGCGACGCCGTGGTCACGGATGGCGGCGGCGACCGCGTCGGGGGTGACGTCGGGGGCGAAGCGCGGGATGCTCACGGACCCGACCGTAGTCCCCGTCGTCGCCGGGACGTCCAGAGGGGTGCTGAGAATCGGTCGGTGCTGGCGGCGACGAAGGTTCGTACCTCGTCGGTGATCCATCCCGTGTCGGTGACGGGTGGGTGGACGACGTTGGCGGTGACACCGTCGCCTGCGAGCTCGATCGAGGCGCTCATCGTGTCGTTCTCCAGCGCCGCGTTGCCGGCCCTGCAGGACACCTCGCCCAGGGAAGCCGGTCGGTCCGCCGGAGGTGAGATCACCTGCGCATACCGAACCGAATACCGCCACGGTATGCTTCCAACCCATGGCAACGGAGCAGATCGCCGTGCGGCTCCCGACGGAGCAGCTCGAGGTCCTCGATGACCTCGTGGACCGGGGTGTCTACGCGACTCGAGCCGCCGCTGTACGCGCCGGCATCGAGACGATCGTGGAGCTCGATCGACGGCGCCGGGATGACCGCTCGATCGTGGAGGGCTACCAGCGCACGCCGCCGACCGATGCCGAGACGGCAGCGGCGATCGCGTCGCTTCGCAACGCCATCGCCGAGGAGCCGTGGTGACAGAGCCGAGGCGAGGTGAGGTCTGGTGGGGGGAGATCGAAGACGTCGGCCGTCGGCCCTTCCTCGTGATGACGAGGACAGCTGCGATCCCCGTCCTGCACAGCGTGCTCGCGGCGCCGGTGACGCGGACGATCCGCGACATTCCGACCGAACTCCGACTGGGTACGAGCGACGGCATGCCGACCGAGTGCGTTGCGAGCTTCGACAACCTGCGCGTGGTGGCCAAGGCCTTCCTGGTCGAGCGGCAGTGCACGCTCGACCCGATGCGCCTCGCCGAAGCGTGCGAGGCCCTCCGCGCTGCAGTCGACTGCTGAACCGGCGTTCAGGGGCGGCGAGGGTCCGGCGAGACGTGCCCGTCCTCGTCGGGGCGTTCGACCAGGGCGACGAGCTTCTGTGGAGCCATCGCGCAGTAGCTCTCGGTCACCACCTCCCTCACCTCGTCCCAGTCGGTCGTGTCGTCGAGCACCATCCCGATCGCGTCACGACCCCACCCAAGCACCAGGAACGGCCGACCGGCGTTGCGCAACACCTCCAACTCCTCGCCCTGCGAGCGGAAGGCCAGCACGACCAACGACCCCTCGGAGGCATCCTCGACACCCAGCACATGGGCGAACGTGTGCTTGCGGACCATCCAGCGGGTCCCGACCCAGGCCCGCTCCTCGTAGGCCTCGTGCAGATCGAGACACAGCGCGCGCAGACGGACTTCGATGTGCCCTGGCACCTCGTCGGTGTAGCGACGGCTCGCCCCGGTCATCATCCGACCCTGGATCCGTGCTGCTGGAACGCCACGACCAGATGCTTCCATCATCAGACGCCGCAGTGCCGGCGTTCGGGGGCAGTCCTCCAGCTACTGGTGGAGCGTCAGCCCTGGGGTGTTCTCGAAGATGCCGTCTGCCGCGAGCAGCGGCGCTCCGATGTGGATGGCCGACGCGGCGATCCACAGGTCACCGGCGTGGCTGCGTTCGTGGAGCGGGTGACCAGCGAGCCGGCACGCGAAGCGAAGGTCGGCGATGGTGCTGAGCAGGCCATCGCTAACCGGAATCACCGTGGTCGCCTCGATGGACCCCTCGAGTCGCTGGCGACGAGGCTCACCCCACTGCGCGACGAGCGCGCCGTAGCGGAGCTCGCTCACGGTGACTGCGGCCAGGAAGACCTGATGCCCGGCCATCAACCGAACATGAGATTCCAGACGTGCGCGGCGGCGACGGCTCAGCGAAGCGCTGAAGACGCCGGTGTCGACGACGACCCTCACTCGTGGACAGCAGCTGCGAAGGCGTCGTCTTCGTCGTCGGTGAGATCGTCGATCAGCAGCATGTCGACCGATGAGATCGTCGGTGCAGACGCGAGCTGGTCGGGGGTCAGGTCAGCGGGCAGCAGTCCACTGCCCCGAGGTGTCTCATCTCGATGATGTGCTGCGCCGTCACTCACGGACGCAAGCGTACGCCGATCCTCAGCCGCCGGCCACGAAGGCGACGACGACGTAGGCGGCGTGGCGGTCGAAGTTCTGCCGCCGCCGGTCGTAGATCGTGGTCGTACGCGGATCTGCGTGACGGGCGGCGATCTGGACGTCGCGGAGAGGGACTCCTGCGTCGAGGGCCGCCATGATGAACGCTGCCCGCAGCATGTGCGGGTGGACGTGGCCGAGCCCGCCGCGCTTGCCGATCGAGCGGACCCACCGGTGTGCAGTCCGCCGGTCGAGGCGTTGGCCGTCCTTGCGGCGCAGGATCGGGCCTTCGTGGCGTTCGCCGACTGCGAGGTCGATCGTTCGGGCGGTCCGGGGGACGAGCGGGATCGTGGCGGGCTTGTTGCCCTTGCCCATGATGCGCAGCGTGTGGTGGCCTCGTTCGAAGCCGAGGTCCTCGACGTTGGTAGCCGCACGCCTCGCTGACGCGGAGCGCGTTGAGGCCGAGCAGCACAGCCAGCGCGGCGTGGTCGCGGTCGTACTGCTCGGCGGTGAACAGGAACACACCGAGCTCGGACCGGTCGAGTCCTCTCGAGTCGGAAGGGTGGAACTGGGGTCGGCGCACGTACTGGGCGGGGTTCGAGGCGATCCGCCCGTCGATGTGGGCGAAGCGGTAGAAGCCACACACCGTCGAGAGCCGACGGTCGATGGTCGAGGCCGCCAGGCCGCGCGCCTCCATCCAGGCTCGGAACAGCTCGATGTGCGGTCGAGTCGCACCAAGAACATCAACGCCGTTGTCGGCTGCCCACTGGAAGAACCCGCGCAGGTCGTGGCGGTACGCCTCGAGGGTGCGGCCGCTGTAGCGGGCCAAGAACGACGCGGCTGCCAACTGCGCCTCGTCGAACGCCTCGCAGTCGAACGGCGACTGCACCGTCGTGGTCGCGGAAGCGATCGTGGTCATCGGTGAACCTCCTCATCGTGTTGGGAGGTCCAGCTCACCGCTGCTTCGCGTCAAGGTCGAGGGCACATCCGCCAACTCCGCGAGCCGGCGATCTGGGGCACCCGACCGGCAGGTCAGAGCGGCAACTCCATCCAGTTCGGGTTCGGCTCGAACCCGGCGCTTTCGTAGAGCGGCCTCCCGTCAGGAGTTGCGTACAACAGGAGTCGTCTGAGGCCGAGCTGGTCTGCTTCGTGACGACAGGCTGCGAGCAGCTGTCGACCCAGGCCGTGACGCCGATGGGGCGGCACGACGTACATGTTGATGATGTAGCCCTCGAGTCCCGAGGTGTCCTCGGGTCGAGGTGCAAGATCGAGCAGCAGCATGGTCACCACGCCCACGGCGATGCCGTCGTGCTCGGCCAACCAGGATCGGCTCGAGGCGGACTCGTGGTGTCGGCGGAGGAACTCGATGGTCGTGGCTCTGAACTTCGTCGGGAGCCGTGTCGGGTCGATCCCGCGGTGCTCGGCCAGGAACTGCAGCCGCAGCTCCGCAACTGCATCGAGATCAGCCTCGGTCGTCTCACGAATGGCCACGGTCGGAGCCTGACGGACGCGGCAACAGGGCGCCAACCGCGATTCGGCGCTCATACCCGGCGTTGTGGGGCACCGTGTTCGTCTGGTCCGGGAGATGCCAGCGGCTCCTGGATGCCACATGCCAGACTCGCTGGTGCCCTGGGTGAGTGCATTGAGAGGGAGTGCCAGTGCCGAGCCCCGATGCCATTCGGAGCGGTCAGCGGGAAACGTGGGCTCAACTCTCTGCGGCCTGGGAGAAGTGGGACTCGGTCATCAGGGAGCAGTTGAGCCCGGTCGGTGCAGCGATGATCGAGCGCCTCGGCATCGCGGCGGGTCAGCAGCATCTCGACATTGCGACGGGCACTGGTGAGCCGGGCTTGAGCATCGCTCGATCGTCGCCGGAGGGACTCGTCGTGTTGACCGACCTTTCGGCGGAGATGCTGGACATCGCCGCGCGGCGTTCCTTGGCGAACGGGATGAAGAACATCGAGACGGTCGTGTGCAGTGCGGAAGACTTGCCGTTCCACGACGCGACCTTCGACAGCATCTCGGTCCGTTTCGGGTACATGTTCTTACCCGACATGACCGCGGCCACAACCGAGTTCGTTCGTGTGCTCAAGCCCGGCGGACGTCTCTGCGCATCGGTCTGGATCAAGCCCGAGGAGAACCCGTGGACCGCCATCGCCGTGCAAGCCATCGCAACCGAGACGGAGTTGGCGCCACCTGATCCCGACGGTCCGAACATGTTCCGTTGCGCCGCCGAGGGTTGCGTCGGTGCCCTGTACGAGGGCTCGGGGCTGCGTGATGTTGCCGAGTGGGACGTCCACGTCGAACTGGTGACAACGTCACCCGAGGAGTACTGGGCAGTGATCAGCGAGCACGTCTCGCTCGCAGTCGCGGCGCTTCAGCACGTCGACGATGCGGCGCGGGAGCGGATTCGAGCGCATGCCCTTTCGATGGTGAGCATGTTTGATGTGGACGGCAAGGTCCGGGTTCCGGGCGTGGCGCGCTGCATCGTCGGGACGAAGCCGGACGCGACTGAGATGGGCGCCCACCAGTAGCCGCCGCTAGCACCCTCTGCCTGACGGACTGCCCCTCATGTGCCGTTCGGGGACCGCGCAAAGGTGCGTGACACGGCGCTAGGGAGCCACGGGATCGGCCGGATCGGCCGGTCGGGTGGTGATGGTCGAGTAGCACATCTCGTCCTCGGTGCCCTCGGCCCACGTGACGTACCGCGGCTCGGCACCCGGCTTGCGGGCGCGGTCCCACGTGCACTCGACCCGGATGACGTCACCGGGCTCGAGCACGATCCGGTCGACCGGCTCGTAGTTGAGCTGCCAGTCGAAGCTCCAGCGCGCGATGTCGAGCAGCACCTGCTCGTCGGGGCGGCCCGGGTTCAGGGTCATGCGGAACGCGTCGCCGATCTCGTGCATGTGGCCGAACACGGTGATGATCTCCTGGCGCGACCGCATCGGGTGGTCGCACGAGGCGCTCGCCCGGCCCTCGGTCAGCCCGGCGAAGTCCTCGACCTTGCTGCCGCACAGGCGGTGGAGGCCGTTGGCGATCGCCGGTGCGGTGGGGCCGTAGTCGGCGGCGAGCTGGCGGAGCACGGTGTCTCGGTCGCACAGGGGCCCGGTGTCGTTCGAGGCGCACGGGATCTCGGCCGGGGCGAGGTACACGCCGTGGGACGTCTCCTGCATCGTCTTCGGATCGTCGTCGGACAGGTCGAGCACCATGGCGCTGCGGTCGGGCGGCGCGCGGTGCTCGTAGTGGTAGTGGATCTGCACGACGATCAGATCCCCCGGCTCCATCCCCATCCCGACGCCGTCCGGGAAGCGGGCCGGGTCCTGGCCGGGTGCCCACGCCATGAACTGCGTGCTGTCGTCGCCGCCGCCGAGCCCACCGCCCGGGCCGGCGCCGACGTAGCACGACCAGCCGGCGCCCGGGTCGGCGGCGTCCTGCGCGAGCAGGTCGTCGCGGGAGGCGGCGCGGGCGCGGAACCCGAGCGCGTGGTGGACGATCTCGTCGCGGTCGGGCTCGAAGCCGTAGCCGCTCACGAACGCCTTCTCGGTGAGCCCGGGATCGAGGATGAAGCACCGGTAGTCGTTGGTGACCAACGGCGACCCCTGGTACGGCTCGGCCATGGGCAGCTCGAGGTCGCGTTCGAGCGGGGCCACGTCCGACGCCGTCGGACGCACCGGCGTCGAGGGGTCCACGTCGAGGGGCCCGTCGGCCTCGGCCCACGCAGCGATGGCGGCGACCTGATCGGGGGTCAGGGTGGTTCGGTGCTTCACCGGCACGCCCACCTCGGACGCCGGGAAGGGTGGCATGGCGCCGGCACCGGTCACCAGCCCGAGCCCGGTGGCCACGACGGATGCGTCGCCGGCCGTGTCGAGCCGCCAGATGTCGGAGCCGACGCCGCCGGGGTTGTGGCAGGTGGCGCAGCGCGACGCGAGGATCGGTTGCACCGTCGCCGCGAACGACGGGCCGCCGCCGCCGGTGTTGGGCTCGGCGGCGGGGCCGGCGATCTCGGTCGGCACCTCCGACGCGGCCACGTCGACGGCCACCGCCGACACCGTCAGCACGACGTCGTCGCCGGTGGAGACGAAGCCGAGCAGCTCGATCGGGCCGGCGTCGAACCTCGACAGCGTGGTCTCGGTCGACGCGTCCAGCGTGAGCTCGTCGCCGTCGACCTCGGCCGTCCCCGTGAACGTCACCGGTGCGGTCGTCTCCTTGACGGTGAGGTCACCGCGCAGCTCGACCGGGTAGGCGACCCCCGTCTCGATCCTCTCGGGCAGCCCGGCGATCGACGTGGTGTCGAGCGTGGCCAGGGGGAACTCCTGGGCCTCGAGGAAGTCGTGCTGCAGCCGCTGGTCGCGCAGCTCCTGGTCCGAGGTGAGCTGGGACACGTCGACCACGATCTGGCCGACGGTGGTGGCCGAGGGGTCGGACCGGTCGATGCGCACGTCGCCGGCGATGCCGCTCGTCGATCCCGTGGCCGTCCGCGAGACCCCGGCCAGCTCCTCGTCCACCTCGTAGGTGACCGACGAGCGGGCGGCGTCGATGCGATAGACGGTCTGGGTGGGGGTCTCGGCGGTGAGCCGGGGCGCGGTGGGCACGACGTAGCTGATCTCGACCCGCTCGACGTCGAGCTCGCGCCACACTGCCAGGGCCGCGGCGCCGGCCACGCCGACGATCACGACGCCCGCCACGACGACGGCGGCGACGATCGGGTGCGCCCGTCCGAACCGCCCGACTCGTCGCACCTCGGCTGGCCCCCCGGTGATCGTCACGCCGACCCCCGCCGGCCGCGGCGATGGTAGACGGCGTCCGGGGCGACGGCCCAACCCTGGGCCCGGAACCCCTGACCTGGGGACTGTGGACGAACGGGGGGTTCATCCACCGGAAATCCACATGGTTGTCCCCCTTCCTCCCCACAGCCCTGCCTTCGTACGGTGGTCGGGTTCGTCGGCGCCGTCGGGTCGGCAGCCGGCGAACGACCCGGGGGGGACACCGTGGAGCTCGATCAGGTCGATGTCGATCAGCGGTTCGCCGAGATGGTGACGATGCTCGCTCCCGAGCGTCCGCACCTGTGGGCCATGCGGGCCGCCGCGGCGATCACGGGCGGCGCCGGCCTGGTGCTCACGCCGGCGGTGGCCGCGAGCGGGCTGACCGGCACGCACTGGATCGGCCTCGCCGTGCTGTTCGTGGCGTGGTCGACGGTCGTGCTGGCCGCCGCCCTCGGCGCGGCGGTCGTGGCCGGCGGCCGGCGCGGGCGCTAATTCCTACTCGACCGGTCAACTTTTCCGTTCTAGGCTCACCGCCGCCCACGAGTCGGGACGCCGTCCTGCCCGTCCCCCGCGGTCGGGCGCCGCGGCGCCGTCCGCCACCGTCCGCCAGCCGAGGAGGAACGTCCATGCCCGAGTCCGAGTGGGGCTTCGAGACCCGCCAGATCCACGCCGGCCAGGAGCCCGACCCGACCACCGGGGCCCGGGCGGTGCCCATCTACCAGACGACGTCGTACCAGTTCCGCGACACGACCCACGCCGCCAACCTGTTCGGGCTGGCCGAGGTGGGCAACATCTACACCCGGATCATGAACCCCACCCAGGGGGTGTTCGAGGCCCGCATCAACAGCCTCGAGGGCGGCGTCACCACCGCCATCGGGCTCCCCGGCGCGCTGGCCACCTCGAGCGGTCAGGCGGCCGAGACCCTGGCCATCCTCAACCTGGCCGAGGCCGGCAGCCACATCGTGTCGTCGGCCGCCCTCTACGGCGGGACGTACAACCTGCTGCACTACACGCTGCCCAAGATGGGCATCGACGTCACCTTCGTGCAGGACCCGGACGACCTCGACGAGTGGCGTGGCGCCATCCGCGACAACACCAAGGCCCTGTACGGCGAGACCATCGGCAACCCCCGCAACGACGTGCTCGACCTCGAGGGTGTGAGCGCCGTCGCCCACGACCACGGCATCCCGCTGATGGTCGACAACACCGTCGCCACCCCGTGGCTCCTCCGCCCGTTCGAGTGGGGCGCCGACATCGTCGTGCACTCGGCCACCAAGTTCATCGGCGGCCACGGCACGTCGATCGGCGGTGTCATCGTCGACAGCGGCAACTTCGACTTCTCGGCCAGCGGCAAGTTCCCGCAGTTCACCGAGCCCGACCCGAGCTACCACGGCCTCCAGTACTGGCCCGCCCTCGGCGCCGGGTCCTACATCCTCAAGGCGCGCGTGCAGCTGCTCCGCGACATCGGCGCGTCGACCACGCCGTTCAACTCGTTCCTCTTCCTGCAGGGTGTCGAGACGCTGTCACTCCGCGTCGAGCGCCACAACACCAACGCCCAGGCGGTGGCCGAGTACCTCGACGCCCACGACCAGGTCGAGTCGGTGCAGTACGCCGGCCTGCCGTCGAGCCCGTGGTACGAACGGGCCCGTCGCTACACGGGGGGCAGGGGCGCCGGGTCGGTGCCGGCGTTCATCATCGACGGCGGTGCCGACGCCGGGCGCAAGTTCGTCGAGGCGCTCGAGCTGCACAGCCACGTCGCCAACATCGGCGACGTCCGCTCGCTGGCCATCCACCCGGCGACGACCACCCACAGCCAGCTCACCGAGGCCGAGCAGCGCGACACCGGCGTCGAGCCGGGCCTCGTGCGGCTCTCGGTCGGCATCGAGACCATCGACGACATCATCGCCGACCTCGACCAGGGCTTCGCCGCCGCCCGCCGCTGAGCTCGACGGGATCGCCGCCGGTCGCCGGCCTCATCGGCGCGACCGGACCTGCCGATGATGGCAGGGTGAGCTTCGTGGACGAGCGCGCCCCGATCGACGGCGGTCCCGTGGCCGAGCCGTCGTGGCGGGCGCGGTGGTACCCCCGGGCGATCCTGGCCGCGATGGTCGTCGCGTTCGTCGTGGTGGTGGCTGCGGGGTCGGGGAGCGACGCCGTGTCCGGGCGGCTGGGCGGCGACTTCCCGGCCTTCTATGCCGCCGGTCGTCTCGTGCTCGACGACCCCGACGCCCTGTACGAGCCGGCTCGCCAGACCGCGGCCCAGGTGGACCTGTTCGGCGGCGAGACCGACGGCTTCCTCTACTTCGCCTATCCGCCCTACGTCGCGGCGCCCTACGTCGCCCTCGCCGAGCTGCCCTACCGGCTCGCCTACGTCGTGCACACCCTCGTGATGGGGGCGCTGGTCGTCGCCGCGCTCGCCCTCGTGCGCCCGCTCGTGCCGTTCGTCGCCCGGCGGTTCGAGGTCAGCGTCGTCGCCGCGCTGGCCTTCTACCCGTTGTTCGCCGGCGTGACCCTCGGCCAGAACACGGCGCTGGTGCTGGTGCTCGTGGCCGGTGCCTTCCGTCTCCTGCACGACGAGCACGACGTGGCCGCCGGGCTGGTGCTCGCCGGGATGCTTTTCAAGCCGCAGTACGCCGTTCCGCTCGTCGGGTGCGCGGTGCTGGCCCGGCGTTGGCGGGTGCTCGTCGGGGTGGCCGTCATGACCGCCGCGCTCTACCTCGTCGGCGTGGCCGTGCAGGGGTGGGGCTGGGTCGGGCCGTGGATCGAGCAGGTGCGGTGGTTCACCGAGATCGATGCCGAGGTCAACGCCGGCAACGCCATCTCGTGGCTGGGCATGGCCGAGTCCGTCTGGGGGGTCGGCAGCGGCCCCGCGCTCGTGGTGGGCTGGGGCCTCGCCGGCGTGACCGCCCTCGCCCTGGCCTGGTGCTGGTGGCGCGGGGCCGACCCCGCCCGGCTCCCGTGGCTGCTCGCCCTGGCCCTGCCGGCGATGATCCTGATCGCGCCGCACGCCATGTTCTACGACGCCGGGGTCCTCGTGCTCGCCCTCGGCGTGCTGGCGTCACGGCACCCGACCCCCTGGTGGGGGCTCGGCGCGCTCTACGCCGTCGCCTTCACCCAGCTGTTCGCCGACGCCCTCCCGCTGTCGCCGCTCGGGCCGGTGACGGTGGCGGTGCTGGTCTGGGTGGTGCTGGAGGTCCGACGGGCGGGGGTGCTCGCCACCGGTGGCCCGTCGACCCCTCGCCCGGCGGCCAGGATGGGGTCGTGACCGAGCCCGCCCTGTCGATCGTGATCCCCGCCTTCGACGAGGCAGCACGGATCGGGCCGTTCCTCGGCGAGGTCGCCCGGTGGATCGCCGACCAACCCGACGTCGTCGAGGTGATCGTCGTCGACGACGGCTCCACCGACGGCACCGTCGAGGTCGTGCGCGGCTATGCCGACCAGATCCCCGGGCTCCGGGTGATCTCGCTCCCGGCCAACCGGGGGAAGGGGGCAGCGGTGCGCACGGGCCTGGGCGCCGCCACCGGTCGGCAACGGGCGTTCCTCGACGCCGACGGGTCGACCCCGGTCGAAGAGCTCGAGCGACTCCGCCGCGCCGCCGACGCCCGTCCCGGCGCGGTGGTGATCGGCTCGATCGGCGTCGACGGGGCGACCGTGCACAACGATCAGCTGTGGGTCCGGCGCCTCGCCGGCACCCTCGGCGCCCGGCTCATCGCGGCGACGACCCTGCCCGGGGTCCACGACCCCCAGCGCGGGTGCAAGCTGCTGCCGGCCGAGGTCTGCGAACGCGTGCTCCCGCACTGCGACACCGACGGATGGGCCGTCGACGTCGAGCTGTTGGCCGTGGCCCGCAGGGTGGGCGTGCCCGTGATCGAGGTGCCGGTCGCGTGGCACCACGTCGACGGCACGAAGGTGCGGATCGGGTCCTACCCGAGGACCCTCGCCGAGGTGGCCCGCATCCGACGGCGGGTCCGCCGGATCCCGGTCCCGGGCCCGGTCACATCGTCTCCTCGAAGCTGACCTCGCCGGTGCCCCGCAGGGCGTTCTTCAACAGCTTGCCCGACGCGTTCCTGGGCAGCTTGCCCTCGCGGCGCTCGACGTAGGTGGGCACCTTGAAGTTGGCGAGGGTCTCGGCGACCCAGGCCCGCACGTCGTCGTCGGTCAGCGTGGCGCCGGGTGCGACCTGCACCACGGCCTTGACCTCCTCGCCGAGCTCGGGATGGGGCACGCCGATCACCGCGGCGTCGGCGATGTCGGGGTGGAGCACCAGGCGCTGCTCGATCTCGACGCAGTAGATGTTCTCACCGCCCCGGATGATCATGTCCTTCACCCGGTCGGTGATGAAGAGGTAGCCGTCCTCGTCCACGTGGCCCACGTCGCCCGTGTGCAGCCACCCGTCGCGGACCGTCTCGGCCGTGGCCTCGGGCTTGCCCCAGTAGCCGGCCATGATGATCGGCCCCTTGATGAGCACCTCGCCGGTGCCGCCCTGGGGCACCTCGTCGCCGTTGGCGTCGACGATCTTGATGTCGACCACCGGGACGGGCGGCCCCACCGACGTGGGGCGTTCGACGGCATCGCGTCCGTTGATCACCGTCGCCACCGACGAGCTCTCGGTCAGTCCGTAGGCGTTGGAGGTCGAGCGGACGTTGGGGAAGGTCTCCCGCACCATCCGCTGCAGCTCGTCGGCCGACGGGGAGCCCCCGAACGCGACCGAGCTGACCGACGAGGTGTCGTAGTCGTGGCGGCCGGGGTGCTCGCACACGCGCCACACCATCGTCGGCACCGTGGCCCAGATCGTGATCTGCTCGTCCTGGATGAGCTGCAGGGCCTTGTCGGGCTCGAACTTGCCCTCGGGGATGACGAGCTTGATGCCGCCGAGCGTGCCGACCACGAGGCTCGAGTGGCAGCCCGACACGTGGAACAGGGGAGAGGTCAGCAGACCGGCGGTGCGGAGCCCGTCGCCGAGGCTCGGGGCGCCGGGATCGACCATGCCGCTGGCCACCGTGTTGTAGATGGTGTTCTGCAGGTTGGCGATCATGTTGCGGTGCGACGAGATGGCGCCCTTGGGCCGTCCGGTCGTGCCGCTCGTGTAGAAGATGACCGCGTGGTCGCCCTCGTCGATGGGGGTGTCGGGCAGGGCGGCGGTCGGCTCGGTGGTGAGCTCGTCGTAGCGGTGCAGCCTCGGGTCGGGGTGGCCGTCCGGGCCGGGGAACTCCGACGGGTCGGCGTCGACGAGGAACACGGCCTCGAGGTCGGGCACGTCGTCGAGGTGCTCGGCGATGCGCACGAACCGGCCACGGTCGACCACCAGCACCTTGGCGCCCGAGTCCTGCAGGCCGTAGACGATCTCGTCGGTCTTCCACCACCCGTTGAGACCCACCAGGACGGCGCCGAGGTCGACCGTCGCCCAGAAGCTCAGGCACCACTCCGGGTTGTTCGCCGACAGCACCGCCACCCGGTCACCGTGGCCGACCCCGAACCCGTCGTGGAGGGCGTGGCTCACCGAGTTGGCCAGGCGGAAGAACTCGCCGAAGCCCACTCGGCGATCGCCGTGGACGAGGAACTCGTCGTCGTCGCCGCGCAGGGCGGCGATCTCGGCGACGGCGCGGAGGTTGGGGAGGCGGTCCTTGTAGACCTTCATCTCCACGCCGTCGACCACCTCGGTGACGACCTCGAACGGCCCCCCGGGGCCGGTCAGCTGCTCACGGACCTCGAGCGTGGTCGGCATGTTCGCGCTTCCCCCTGCCCCGGGCCCCTCCCGGGATCAGAGGGCATCATGCCGAGCGCGTCACGCCAGTGCGTCGACCACGTGGTCGATGCAGGCGGTGAGCGCCTCGACGTCGTCGGGTTCGATGGCCGGGAAGAGGGCGATCCGCAGCTGGTTGCGACCGAGCTTGCGGTAGGACTCGGTGTCGACGATGCCGTTGTCACGGAGCACCTTCGACACCGTCGTCGCGTCGATGCCGTCATCGAGGTCGATGGTGCCGACCACGTGGCTGCGTTCGGCGGGGTCGGTCACGAACGGCGTGGCGTAGCCGGCGTCTTCGGCCCAGCCGTACAGGATCCCGGCCGAGCGGTCGCAGCGGCTCGCCGACCACTCGAGGCCACCGTTGCCGTTGATCCACTCGACCTGCTGCACGGCGAGGAAGATGGTGGCCAACGCCGGCGTGTTGTAGGTCTGGTCCTTGCGGCTGTTGTCGAGGGCGATGCCGAGGTCGAGCGACGCCGGGACCCACCGGTCGGACGCGGCGATCCGCTCGATGCGCTCGATCGCCGCCGGTGAGACGGCGGCCAGCCACAGCCCGCCGTCGGAGGCCAGGCCCTTCTGCGGGGCGAAGTAGTAGACGTCGACCTGGGTCGGGTCGAAGCGGAGCCCGCCCGCCGCCGAGGTGGCGTCCACCAGCACGAGGGCATCGTCGTCGCCCGCCGGGCGGGCGAGGTCCATGGCGACGCCGGTCGACGTCTCGTTGTGGGTGAGGGCGTAGGCGTCGACGGCGGCGTCGGCGACCGGCTCGGGGTGGGTGCCCGGATCCGAGGAGATCACCGTCGGCTCGTCGAGGAACGGCGCGGCGGCCACGGCGGCGGCGAACTTCGAGGAGAACTCCCCGAACGACAGGTGCTGGCTGCGACGGTCGATCAGGCCGAAGGTGGCGGCGTCCCAGAATGCCGTGGTGCCCCCGTTGCCGAGGACGACCTCGTAGCCGTCGGGCAGGGCGAGCAGCTCGGCCAATCCGTTCCGGAGTTGGGACACGGTGAAGCGCACCGTGGCCTGGCGGTGGCTCGTGCCGAGGTAGGTGCCGCCGACGGCGGCCAGGGCCTCGATCGCCTCCGGGCGCACCTTGGACGGCCCGCTGCCGAACCGCCCGTCGCTCGGCAGGAGGTCGGCGGGGATGCGAATGGCTGGCGTGTCGGGGCTCATCGCGTGCCACTATCGCGGGCCGAACGATCCCCCGCGAAATCGGTTCCCGACGCCCCATCAGCGCACGGAACCGGCCCCGAACCAGCCCGGAAGGACCCATGCCCACCCAACGCATCTCCCGACGAGTCGCCGCCATCACCGAGTCGGCGACCCTGGCCGTCGACGCCCGGGCCAAGGCGATGAAGGCCGCCGGCGAGCCGGTCATCGGCTTCGGGGCGGGCGAGCCCGACTTCCCCACGCCCGAGCACGTGGTCGAGGCGGCCGTCGCCGCCTGTGCCGACCCGAAGAACCACAAGTACACCCCGGCGGGGGGACTGCCCGAGCTCAAGGAGGCCGTCGCCGCCAAGACCTTCCGCGACTCGGGCTACGAGGTGCTCCCCGGGCAGGTGCTCGTGACCAACGGCGGGAAGCACGCCGTCTACAACACCCTGCTCACGCTGGTCGACGACGGCGACGAGGTCCTGCTGCCGGCGCCGTACTGGACGACCTACCCCGAGCCGGTCGCGCTGGCCGGCGGCACGTCGGTCGTGCTGCCCACCGACGAGTCGACCGGGTTCAAGGTCACCGTCGACCAGCTCGAGGCGGCCGTCACCGCGCGCACCAAGGCGCTCGTATTCGTGTCGCCGTCGAACCCCACCGGCGCCGTCTACTCCGAGGAGCAGGTGCGGGCCATCGGCGAGTGGGCCGTCGAGCGTGGCATCTGGGTCGTCACCGACGAGATCTACGAGCACCTCACCTACCGGGATCACCGGTTCACGTCCATGCCCGCGCTCGTCCCCGAGCTGGCCGACCGCTGCGTCGTGCTCAACGGGGTGGCCAAGACCTACGCCATGACCGGGTGGCGCGTCGGTTGGATGATCGGCCCGGCCGACGTCGTCAAGGCGGCCACCAACCTGCAGTCCCACTCCACGTCGAACGTGGCCAACGTCTCGCAGCGGGCCGCGCTGGCGGCCGTCGCCGGCGACCTCGACGCCGTCGTCGAGATGCGCACCGCGTTCGCCCGCAGGGGCGAGCTCATCCGCCGGCTGCTCGGCGAGATCCCGGGGGTGACCTGCCTCGAGCCGGAGGGCGCCTTCTACGCGTTCCCCAACCTGACCGGTGTGCTCGGGCGCGACCTCGACGGCAACCGGCCCCGGACCACCGTCGAGCTGGCCGAGCTGATCCTCGAGCACGCCAAGGTGGCCATCGTGCCCGGTGAGGCCTTCGGCGCGCCCGGCTACGCCCGGTTGTCGTTCGCCCTCGGCGAGGCCGACCTGGAGGAAGGCGTGCGGCGCATGGGCGACTACCTCGCCCGGGCCCGATGAGCGACGGACCGGCCGGCGTCGCCGATCGGGCGGGGGCGACGGCGCCGTACGGCACGTGGCCGTCGCCGGTGACCGCCGACGTCGTCGTCGCCCGGTCGGTGTCGCTCGGTGAGGTGCACGTCGGCGACGACGACGTCTGGTGGGCCGAGCTGCGGCCCGAGGAGGCCGGCCGCGTCGAGCTGGTCCGCCACCGACCCGACGGCGCGGCACTCGACGTGCTGCCCGAGGGCTACTCGGCCCGAACCCGCGTGCACGAGTACGGCGGGGGCGCGTGGTGGCTCCACGACCGCAGCGCGTTCTTCGTGAACTGGACCGACCAACGGCTGTACCGCCTCGACCCCGGGGAGGCCCCCCGGCCGCTCACGCCCGAGCCGGCGGTCACCGCGGGTGACCGCTATGCCGACGGCGTGCTCTCCGCCGACGCCCGCTGGGTGGTCTGCGTGCGCGAGCGCCATGCCTCCGACGACGACCTCGACCCGACCAACGAGCTGGTGGCCGTGCCCGCCCACGACGAGGACGAGCCCGTCGTCCTCGTCACCGGCCCCGACTTCGTGTCGACGCCGAGGGTGAGCCCCGATGGCACCCGTCTGGCGTGGCTGCAGTGGAACCACCCGAACATGCCGTGGGACGGCACCGAGCTGTGGGTCGCCGAGCTCGTCACGGTCGGCCCGACCGGCGGGCCCGGCGACGGTGAGGGCGGCATCGCCCTCGCCGCCGAGCGGTGCGTCGCCGGTGGTGTCGACGAGTCGGTCTTCCAGCCCGGATGGTTGCCCGACGGCTCGCTGCTGTTCGTCTCCGACCGCCGCGACTGGTGGAACCTCTACCGGCTGGGCCCCGACCGGTTCGCACCGCGCCCGGGCGGCGGGGACCCGGCGAAAGGTCCACCCGAGCCCGAGCCCGAGCCCTACGGCACCGTCGACGGCGAGATCGGGGTGCCGCAGTGGGTGTTCGGCCAGTCTCGCTGGACCCTGCTGGCCGACGGGCGGGTGCTGTGCGCCTACGCCCGCGACGGCGTCGACCACCTCGGGGTGGTGCCCGCCGGCGGGGGTGCGGTCGAGGCCGTCCCCGGCCCGTTCACCGAGATCGCGTCGCTCCGCGCCTTCGGCTCGGGGGCGGTGTGCGTCGGTGGCTCGCCGACGGCCGAGGCCGCGGTGGCGATCCTCGACGTGCCCACCGACCCCGGCGCCGCCGTCGGGGTCGCGCTGGTGCGCCCACCCCGCGACCTCGGCATCGGCGCCGAGTGGTGGTCGCAGCCACAGCCCTTCGCCTACGCGACCGCCGGTGGTGCCCGCGCCCACGCGCTGCTCTACCGGCCCACCAACCCCGACGTCGTGGCGCCCGACGGCGAGCGCCCCCCCGTCATCGTCGTCATCCACGGCGGGCCGACCTCCGCCGCCCGCGGCCAGCTCGGCCTCGCCACGCAGTTCTGGACGTCGAGGGGCTTCGCCGTCGTGGACGTCAACTACCGCGGGAGCACCGGCTACGGCCGCGCCTACCGACGGGCACTCGACGGCGAGTGGGGCGTGGCCGACGTTCAGGACTGCGCCGCCGCCGTCCGCCACCTCGCCGAGGTGGGCCTGGTCGACGGCGAGCGGGCCGCCATCCGCGGCGGCAGTGCCGGCGGGTTCACCGCGCTGTGTGCGCTCATCTCCACCGACGCCTTCCGGGCCGGGGCGAGCCTGTACGGCGTCACCGACCTGGCCGCCCTGGCCCGGGACACGCACAAGTTCGAGTCGCGGTACCTCGACACCCTCGTCGGCCCGCTGCCGGAGTACCGCTCCCGCTACGAGGAGCGCTCGCCGATCCACCTCACCGACCGCCTCCACCGGCCCCTCATCGTGTTCCAGGGGCTCGAGGACCGCATCGTGCCGCCGTCACAGGCCGAGGCCCTCGTCGAGGCCTGCCGGACCAGGGGCGTGCCCCACGCGTACGTGGCCTTCGCCGACGAGCAGCACGGCTTCCGCAACGCCGACAACATCCGCCGCGTCCTCGAGGCGGAGCACTACTTTTACGGACGGGTCTTCGGGTTCGCGGCCGCCGTCGATCCCGAACCGGTGGTGATCGAGGGCCTCTGAGCCCCGCAGTGGATCGAGCAGGAGACGGCCGCGAGGGGGCAGCGTGGCGGACGACAGCGACCTCGTCGAGGTGGTGCGGGTCGGCACCGAGCCGGACGCCCATCGGGCGGTCGAGCTGCTGTTGCTCCGCGGCATCGGTGCGACCTGGGAGCGGACCGAGCCCGAGCCCGAGGCCGGGGCCTACGCCGTGCGGGTGGTGGCCGCCGACGTCGTCCGGGCCCGCGAGCTGCTCGGGGTGGACTCGACGCTCGAGGTGGAGGCGACGCAGGCCCGAGCCGAGGCGGGGCGCCGCCGCCAGCAGTACCTCGTGTTCGGCCTCGTGGCGCTGGCCTTCGTCGTCATCCCGCTCCTCGCCTTCTGGGTCGCCTACGCGGTCGGATCCTGATCGTCGGGTGGTCCGGGCCATCGGGTGGTCCGGGCCATCGGGCGGTCCGGGCCGTCGGGCGGTGAGGACGCCCGCCACGTCGTCTGGCGGGTCGGGGGAGTGACCGGTCAGGATGAGGCATGGCCCGGATCCTGGTGACCGAGAAGATCGCGGAGGGTGGCCTCGACCGCCTCCGGGCGGCGGGGCACGAGGTCGACGTGACGCTCGGGCCGTCCCCCGACGAGCTGCTCGACCGGGTGCGGGGCGCCCACGCCCTGATCATCCGGTCGGCGACGCAGGTCACCGCCGAGGTGCTCGAGGCGGGCGCCGACCTGGTCGTCGTCGGCCGGGCCGGCATCGGCCTCGACAACGTGGACGTCGGAGCGGCGACGGCGCGGGGCGTGATGGTGGTCAACGCGCCGCAGTCGAACACGCTGTCGGCTGCCGAGCACACCATGGCGCTGCTGCTGGCCCAGGCCCGCAACATCCCCCAGGCCCACGCCGCCCTCGTCGCCGGCCGGTGGGAGCGCTCGCAGTGGACGGGCGTCGAGCTGTCCGACAAGACCCTCGGCATCGTCGGGCTCGGCCGGATCGGCAAGCTCGTGGCCCAGCGGGCGCTGGCGTTCGGCATGCGGCTGGTCGCCTACGACCCGTTCGTCGCCGCCGAGCGGGCCCGCCAGATGAGCATCGACCTGGTGCCACTCGACGAGCTGCTGGCCGTGTCCGACTTCGTCACCCTCCACGTGGCCAAGACGCCCGAGACCATCGGTCTGATCGACGCCGAGCGGCTGGCCGCCGCCAAGCCCGGCATCCGCATCGTCAACGTCGCGCGCGGTGGCATCGTCGACGAGCAGGCCCTCGCCGACGCCATCCGCTCGGGCCACGTCGGTGGCGCCGCCCTCGACGTGTTCGACCACGAGCCCACCACCGAGTCGCCGCTGTTCGGCCTGCCGAGCGTCGTCGTCACCCCCCATCTCGGCGCCAGCACCCACGAGGCCCAGGACAAGGCCGGCGACACCATCGCCGAGCAGGTGGGTCTGGCCCTCGCCGGCGAGTTCGTGCCGTTCGCGGTGAACGTCAGCGCGGCCGAGGCCTCCGAGACGGTGCGGCCGTTCCTCGCCATGGCCGAGCGCCTCGGGCAGCTGTTCGCCTCGCTGGCCACCGGCGCCCAGAGCCTCGAGATCGAGTACCAGGGCCAGATCGCCGGCTACGACACCCGCATCCTGACCCTCTCGCTGCTCAAGGGCTTCTTCGGTCAGATCAGCGACGAGCCGGTCTCGTACGTGAACGCCCCGCAGATCGCCGCCGAGCAGGGGATCGAGGTCAAGGAGACGGCCACCACCACGGCCCACGACTTCGTGAACCTGATCACGGTGCGGGGGGGCGACCACAACCTGGCCGGCACCCTGACCGGCCTGCGGGGCGAGCCCCGGCTCGTCACCGTCGACGACCACAGCGTCGACCTGCCCCCGGCGCGGCACATGCTCGTCGTGCGCAACGACGACCGCCCGGGGATGATCGGCCTGGTGGGCACCGTCATCGGCCGGTCGGGCGTGAACATCGCCGACATGGACGTCGGCCAGTCGCCGACCGGCGAGTCGGCCCTCATGGTGCTGGCGACCGCCGGGCCCGTACCCGAAGCGGTGCAACAGGAGCTGCGCGCCGCCGCCGGCATCGTGTCGGTCGACGCCATCGACCTCGGCTGATTCCCTCCGGAGGATCGAGGCGCGACCTCGTCGCCGCGGCGGTGGTCGCTAGACGATCCGGATCTGGACCTGGCCCGAGGGGCGCAGCGTGCAGTTGCCGATGTAGGTGCCGGTCGACCGGAACTGGTGGCGGATGGTCTCGCCCGCCCTCACCGTGAACGGCCCGACGTCGTGGAGCCGATCGTCCTGGTTGACCACGACGAAGGTGGTGCCCTTGCGGAGGCTGAGGTCGGCGGGCATCAGCTCCACGTCCTCGCCCCGGTCGACGCGGGCCGCGGTGCCGGCCGGGATGACGACCGTGTACTCGCCGATGCGCTCGTCGGGGGACTGGGTCAGCACCACCACGAGGAAGCCGGCGGCCAGTGCCAGCAGCGCGCCGGCGGCGATGGCCGGCACCCAGCGCCAGGGCCCCTTGCGGGCCGGCCGGTCGGTTGCGAGATCGGTCACGTCGCCTCCCCGGCGAGCAGGAGCCGGAGGTCCGAGGTCATCTCGTCGGCGGACACGCCGAACGGCCACTCGACGAGCACCCGTCCCTGGTCGTCGACCACGTAGGTCGTGCCCGAGTGGGCCACCTCGATCTCTCCGTCGTCGGTCGTGGTCACGCTCGAGCTGGCGCCGAAGGCGTCCTCGGCGGCCTGCAGCTCGGCCCGGTCGGTGGTGCGCAGGGCATGGTACCGGTCGGCGAACGACGAGAGGTAGCCGGACAGCACCTCGGGGGTGTCGCGGTCGGGATCGACGGTGACCATGGCCAGGTCGATGCCCTCGGCGGCCGGACCGAGCTCTTCGCGGGCGACCCGGAGGTTGGCGAGCGTGGTCGGGCACACGTCCGGGCAGCTCGTGTAGCCGAAGTACACGATCAGGAGCTCTCCGGGAGCGGCCTTGAACGCGAACGGCCCGCCGGCCGTGCCCGTGGTCACCTCGGGAAGGGTCACGGCGCCGACCTGGATCGGCTCGGCCCGCGTCAGCCCGGCGAACTCGGCCACGGTCGTCGTCGGGCCGTCGCCGCCGGAGGTCGCCGAGTCGCCGCCACAGGCGGCGAGGACGACGACGAACAGGCCGGCGGCCAGGACGACCGCGACCCTCGAGGGGCGTACGTGGTGCACGACCCCCATTGTCGCCGCCGAGGCGGCCGGAGTTCCCCCCATCGGGCCGATTCGGGACTTTGGTCCCGAAGACGGGGACCCGGGGAACTCGGGGCCCTCCCCGAACGACCAATCCCTCCGATCGAGGGACCTCTCCTCGCTCGTACGTACCCACAAGGAGCACATCATGCGAGCCCGTTCTCTCCTCGCCGTGGTCATGGCCGGTGGCCTGCTCGTCGCCGCAGGCGCCTGCGGCGACAGCGACGACGACGACGCCGCCGCGACCACGACCACGGCGGCCGCGTCGGCCGGGATCACCGTCTCCGACGCGTGGTGTCGCACCTCGCCGGCCATGGCGACGGCCGGCGCCTGCTACATGCTGATCGAGAACGGGTCGGGCGAGGCCGACGCCCTGGTCGAGGCCAGCGTGCCGACGTCGGTCGCCGCCAAGACCGAGATCCACGAGACCGTCGAGGCCGGCGCCGAGGGCACGATGGACACCGGCACCACGATGGGCGAGGGCGCGGAGACCGAGGCGATGGCCGAGTCCGAGGGCGAGGCCATGGACGACCAGACCGCCGGGACGACCGAGGGGACGATGGGTTCGGGGATGATGGAGATCCGCGAGGTCGACCAGATCGACCTCCCCGCCGGCGAGACGGTCTCCCTCGAGCCGGGCGGCTACCACATCATGCTGCTCGAGCTGCCGCAGCCGCTCGCCACCGGGTCGACGGTGGCCGTCACCCTCGAGTTCGAGCGGGCACCCCAGCAGACGGTGCAGGCCGAGGTGCGCGAGAGCTGATCGCCGTCCTGCGCTCCGGCCGCGTGGCCGGAGCGCAGGACCACGCGTCGGATCAGTTGCTCGACGGCGTCGGTTCCCCGATCGCGTCGCTCTCCTCGCCGGGCCCGCTGCCGTCGTCCTCGGAGGTCGTCGGCTCGGTGGCCTCGGTGGTCCTCGGAGGCTCGGCTCGGCCTCGGTGGCCGGCGTGTCGGTCGCCGGCGTGTCGGTGACCAGCGTGTCGGTCGACAGGGGCGGCCACGGCTCGAGCGGTGACGCGGTGTCGGTCGGTGGGGCGGTGAGCTTCTTCACCACGACGGCGATGCCGACGCCGACGGCGGCGATCAGCCCGAGCTTGAAGGTGATGCGGAGCACGCGCTGCACGGTGCCTCCTCGATCTTGGTCGGGAACGGGGGTGTGGGGGTACCGTACCCAAACCGGACCACGGAGGTCTCCCGAGGCCGGGCCCGTCGGTGCCGAGACCCCCTCCCGGTCCGCACCCCGGGCGTGACCGAGAGCGAGGAGGCGGCGATGGTGGACCCCGACCAGGTGATCATCTTCGACACGACGCTGCGAGACGGCGAGCAGTCGCCCGGCATCTCGCTCGACCAGGGCGAGAAGCTCGAGATCGCCGAGCAGCTGGCGCGTCTTCGCGTCGACGTCATCGAGGCCGGCTTCCCGGTGGCGAGCCAGGGCGACTTCGAGGCGGTGGGGGCCATCGCCGCCGGAGTACGAGGCCCGGTGATCTGCGGGCTGTCCCGCACCGCCCTCGCCGACATCGACCGCTGCTGGGAGGCGATCGAGGCGGCCGAGCGCACCCGCATCCACGTCTTCATCGCCACCAGCGAGATCCACATGAAGAACAAGCTCCGGATGACGCCGGAGCAGGTGACGGCCGAAGCGGCCCGGGCCGTCGCCCACGCCCGCGGCTACACCGACGACGTCGAGTTCTCACCCGAGGACGCCTCCCGGTCCGACTTCGGCTTCATGTGCGAGGTGCTGCGGGTGGCGGTGGACAACGGCGCCACGACGCTCAACATCCCCGACACCGTCGGCTACGGCATCCCCGAGGAGTACGCCGAGCGCCTGCGCCGGGTGCGGGCCCAGGTGCCGGGTGACTACGTGATCTCGACCCACTGCCACGACGACCTCGGGCTGGCCGTGGCCAACTCGCTCGCCGGCGTGCACGCCGGTGCCCGCCAGGTGGAGTGCACGATCAACGGCATCGGTGAGCGGGCCGGCAACGCGGCCATGGAAGAGGTCGTCATGGCCCTGCGCACCCGGGCCGACTACTTCGGCGGGGTCGACACCAACATCCGCGCCGAGGAGCTCGCTCGTGCCAGCAGGTTGGTGAGTCGTCTCACCGGTTACCCGGTGCAGTACAACAAGGCCGTCGTCGGGCGGAACGCCTTCGCCCACGAGTCCGGCATCCACCAGCACGGCGTGCTGAGCGAGCGCACCACCTACGAGATCATGGACCCGCACGCCGTCGGCGCCGGCGACAGCCAGATCGTGCTGGGCAAGCACTCCGGTCGGCACGCCTTCGCCGACACGCTGAAGAAGATGGGCTACGACCTCCACGGCGACGCCCTCAACCAGGCCTTCGGCCGGTTCAAGGAGCTCGCCGACCGCAAGGTGCAGCTCACCGACGCCGATCTCGAGGCGCTGGTGGCCGAAGAGGTCGGCGACACGGTCCGCTACCGCTACCAGCTGGTGTCGATCGACTGCCGCGGCGGATCGAGCCAGCACCCGACCGCCACCATCGTGCTCGACCTCGACGGCGAGAAGCTCGAGGCCACCGCGCTCGGCGACGGCATGGTCGAAGCGGCCTGCACCGCGATCAAGCAGGCCACCGGCATCGAGGGTCGGCTCACCGACTACTCGGTCAGCTCGGTGACGGGCGGCGTCGACGCCCTGGCCGACGTCGCCCTCCGCTTCGAGGTCGACGGAGTGGCCATGCCCGGCCGCGGCCTGTCCACCGACGTGGTGGAGGCCTCGGCTCGGGCGTTCCTGAACGCCATCAATCGGGTGGTGCGGGTGCGCGACCGCGGCGAGGACACCTCGGGCGTGGACCGTCCCGGCTCGCTGCGCGGGCTCTGACCCTCACCCGAGCGGCAGCCAGGCGAGGTCGCCGAGCGTGGCCGGGTCGGTGGCCTCGATGCCGCCGAGCGAGATCGTGAGCAGGCGACCGTCGACCACGAGGGCCCGCTCGATGCCGAAACCGTAGGGGTCGTCGGCGGGGTGGGTGAGCCAGCCGCGCTCCACGAGGGCGTCGCCGTCGACGCCGATGGCCAGCGCACCGGCGACGTAGGCGCCGTCGGCCGACGCTCCCGAGGCGGGGAGCACGAGCAGGCCCTGTTCCGGCGCGAACAGGAACGCGTGGTGGTCCGCCTCGGCCAGGGCGCTCGCCCCGGTGACGGTGAGCTTGGCCGTCTGGGCCGGGGCTGCGGGGTCCGACACGTCGAAGACCGAGACCTGCATCCCGAGCAGTCGGCCGTCGTCGGTGGCGTCCTGGCCGATGCCGAGCACCCGTCCGTCGCCGAGGGGGTGGAGGTACCCCGAGTAGCCGGGGATCTTCAGCTCGCCGGCGACGGTGGGGGCCGCGGGGTCCCGCAGGTCGACGACGTAGAGCGGATCGGTCTGGCGGAAGGTCACGACGTAGCCGACCTCACCGAGGAAGCGCACCGAGCGGATCTGCTCGGTGAGGCCGAGCCCGCCGACCTGGCCGATCGGATCGAGGCTGCCGTCGCCGGGCGCCAGCACGGTGACGAAGCTCTCCGACGGCTCGTCGGGCCCCGTCGCCCACTGCGTCGTCGCCACGCGCAGCTCGCCTCCCGGTCCCTCCGACAGCGAGAACTGGTCGAGCACGGCGCCCGGCACCCGGCCCGACCCGGTGTACACGGCCGGTCCCCGGCCGCCGATGGCGAAGCGGTGGACCGCGGTGGCGGTCCCGGCCGACGGCGCCACGCCGACGGCCGGTCCGTCCAGGATCGTCGACGACGGCGTGGTCGCCTCGTCGGGGATGAGCGCCTCGGTCGAGGTCACGTACAGCGACGACGGGGAGGCGTACACGTGCTCGCCGGCGCCCATGATCGCCGCCCCACCGTCGGGGCGCGGCGACGGCGACCGCAGGTCGAGCGTCGTCACCGTCACGGTCGTCAGGCCACCACCCGGGCCGATCGCGCCGGTGGCGGCGTCGGCCGCCGGGGCGGCGCCCGACGAGCCGTCGTCGCCCGTCGTCGTCGCCCGGTGGTAGACGGCATCGCAGGACACGAGCGGCCCGGCATCGGTCTCGCGCCCGTCGGCGTCGACGGTGCGGAAGCGGGGCAGCCAGTCCTCCGAGGTCGTCGCGGCGATGGCCGCCTCGGCAGCGTCGGTCGACACGGTGCCGTCCTCGTCGACGATGCCCATCGGCACGGCGACCGGGGCCGGGGACGAGGTGGTGACCACCCGGACGACCCCGTCGACCAGTCGGGCCGACACCAGCGTCCCCTCGAGCTCGGTGCGGGACTCGACGGCCATGGCCCCCGGGTCGGCGATGTCGACCACCGTCAGGGTCGTGCCCGTCCACGGCTGGAGCTCCTCGACCGTCGGCGATGCCCCTCCCATCGGCTCGCGGGAGCCGTACCCGCCGCCGGAGATCACCAGGGCACGGGTCCCGTCGACGAGCAGTTGGGCGTCGGACCCGGAGGGCAGCTCGAGCCTCCCGGCCAGCACGAGCCCTTCGGGCGCGCTGTCGACCGCCGCCAGCCCGGAGGCCGTGCGCACGAGCAGGCGGTCACCGTCGGTCTTCACGATGTCCGGCTCGTCCACCCCGCCTTCCTGCACGTTGGTGCCGCCCCACGCGCCCGGCGTCGCCGTCCCGTCGTCGGGGGCGGGAGCGGGAGCGGGCGGGCCGTCGGGCGAGCCGGGGGTGGTCGTGGTCGGCGCCGCGTTGGCCGCCGAGGTCGTGCGCCCGTCGGCCGCGGTGGCGATGTCGCCTTCGAGGGTGGGCCCGCCCGGGCCCCAGCCCGCCAGCTGTCGGCGGGCCTCGGCCCGGGCCTCGTCGACGAGCGCGTCGCAGTCGCCGAACGCGGCCAGTGCCCCCTCGCCGGCGCCCGGACCGCCGATCGAGGGCGGTCCGTCGGTGGTGTCGTCGGGGCGCGTGCACCCGAGCGCCACCAGCGCCGCCAGCGTGACCGCCATCGCCAGGTACGGCATCATCCCCCGGTACGGCATCATCCCCCGGTAGGGCGCCGGCCGCCGCCGCACGCCTCGGGTTCCCCCTGTCGCGTTCCCCATGGCGATCCCTCCCTGTCGACCGGCGCCCTCGCGCCACTCCCTCCGACGTCGCCCGCCAGGCCCTGGTTCCCGGCGGGTGGGGAGCGGGTCCGGCCGAGTCGGCTGATGCGCCCCCGATGCCGGCACGGAGCGGGCGGCCTCAGCTGGTCGTGGCGGAGGGCTTCCAGGTCGGGCGGGTCGCCTCGTAGGCGGTGATGTCGCCCTCGCGCTGCAGCGTGATGCCGATGTCGTCCAGCCCCTCGAGGAACCGCCGCCGCGTCGCCTCGTCGAGCGGGAAGCCGGTCTCGAGCCCGATGGCCGGGGCGGCCACGGTGCCGGTCGCCACGTCGACGGTGATCTCGAGCCCGGGGTCGGCCTCGACCGCCCGCAGCAGCTGTTCGCCCTCCGCGGGGGTCACCTGCACCGGTACGAGCCCGTTCTTGGTGCAGTTGTTGCGGAAGATGTCGGCGAACTGCGGCGAGATCACCGCCTGGAAGCCGTAGTCCATGATCGCCCACACGGCGTGCTCGCGCGACGAGCCGGTGCCGAAGTTGGGCCCGGCGACGAGGATGGTGGCGCCGCTGTAGTGCTCGTGGTTGAGCACGAAGTCGCGGTCGTCCCGCCACTCCGAGAAGAGCCCGGCCCCGAAGCCGGTGCGCTCGACCCGCTTCAGCCAGTCGCTCGGGATGATCTGGTCGGTGTCGACGTCGGAGCGGTCGAGTGGGACGGCGGTCCCGGTGACGATCCTGACGGGTTCCATGGTCGTGCTCCTGTCGCTGGTCGCTCCACCCCCGTTCTGGCTGGGGCTCTGGGGGGCTGTCCGGCGGGGTGGTCGGGTGGGTCAGTCGAGGTCGGTGGGGCGGGCGAAGGTGCCGGCCACCGCGGTGGCGGCGGCGACCGCGGGGGACACGAGGTGCGTGCGGCCGCCCCGGCCCTGACGGCCCTCGAAGTTGCGGTTGCTGGTGGACGCGGCTCGCTCGCCGGGAGCGAGCTTGTCGGGGTTCATGGCCAGGCACATCGAGCAGCCCGGCTCGCGCCACTCGAAGCCGGCGGCGGTGAACACCCGGTCGAGGCCTTCGGCCTCGGCCTGCTCCTTCACCCGGAACGAGCCGGGGACCACGAGGGCCCGCATGCCCGGCTTCACCGTGCGGCCCTCGACCACTCGGGCCGCGGCCCGGAGGTCCTCGATGCGGCTGTTGGTGCACGAGCCGATGAACACCGTGTCGACCGGGACGTCGCGCAGCGGCGGTGCCGGCCGTGAGCCCCATGTACTCGAGGGCCCGGGCGGCCGCCTCGCGCTGGCTGGGGTCGGCGAAGGCGTCGGGATCGGGCACGGTGCCGGTGATCGGCGACGACCTGGGCCGGGTTGGTGCCCCACGAGACGTGGGGGAGGAGCGCGGCGGCGTCGAGGGCGACCTCCTTGTCGAACGACGGCCCCGTCGTCGGTGGGCAGCGCCCGCCAGTCGTCGAGGGCGTCGCTCCCAGGCCGCGCCCGTCGGCGCGAAGCGGCGGCCCTCGAGGTAGGCGAACGTCGTGTCGTCGGGGGCGATCAGCCCGGCCCGGGCGCCGGCCTCGATCGACATGTTGCACACGGTCATCCGCCCCTCCATCGACAGGCCGCGGATGGCCGAGCCCGCGGTACTCGATGACCGAGCCGATGCCGCCGCCGGTGCCGATGCGCCCGATGATCGCCAGGATGACGTCCTTGGCGGTGACCCCGTCGGGGAGGTCGCCGTCGACGATGACCGCCATCGTGCCCGGCCGGTGCTGGGGGAGGGTCTGGGTGGCGAGCACGTGCTCGACCTCGCTCGTGCCGATGCCGAACGCCAGCGCCCCGAAGGCGCCGTGGGTGGAGGTGTGGCTGTCGCCGCAGACGATGGTCATGCCCGGCTGGGTGAGCCCCTGCTCGGGGCCGATGACGTGGACGATGCCCTGGCCGGGGTCGCCCATCGGGTACTCGGTGATGCCGAACTCGGCGCAGTTCGCCCGCAGCACCTCGACCTGCTTGCGGGAGATGGGGTCGGCGATGGGCTGGTCGATGTCGGTGGTGGGGACGTTGTGGTCCTCGGTGGCGACGGTGAGGTCGGGTCGGCGGACCCGGCGGCCGCTCAGGCGCAGGCCGTCGAACGCCTGCGGCGAGGTGACCTCGTGCACGAGGTGGAGGTCGATGTAGAGCAGGTCGGGCTCGCCCGTGCGACGCGCCCCGCTGCCCGCCGCTCGGGCGGCGACGAGGTGGTCGTCCCAGATCTTCTCGCTGAGGGTGCGCGGTGCGCTCATGCCGCTTCCTTCGTCGTCGTGCCGGAGCCGTCTTGCTGTCTCGTATGTTGAGACAATAGTCTTGCCATGTGGGAACGAGTGTAAGCGGCGTGGGCGTGATCGACAAGACGGTGGTGGTGCTCGGCGCCCTGGAGGCCGGGCCCCTGGCCCTTGCCGACCTGGTCGGGACCACCGGCCTGTCCCGGGCCACCGCCCACCGGCTCGCCGTCGCTCTCGAGGTCCACGGGCTCGTCTGCCGTGACCGGGAGGGCCGCTTCGCCCTCGGCACCCGACTGGTCGCCCTCGGCCGGGCGGCCGCCGACGCCGTCCCGCTCGCCGAGGTGGCGGCGCCCGCGCTCGCCGCCCTCCGCGACGCGACCGGCGAGAGCGTGCAGCTGTACGTGCGAGACGGCGATCGCCGGGTCTGCGTGGCCGCCCTCGAGTCGCCCCACGGCCTGCGCACCATCGTCCCCACGGGAGCGTCGCTGCCCCTCGACCGGGGCTCGGCCGGCCGTCTCCTCGGCGACGACCCGCCGCCCGCGAGTCGCCAGTGGGTGGAGACGGCCGAGGAGCGAGAGGCGGGCGTGGCGTCGGTGAGCGCCCCGGTGCGCGACGCCGCCGGCGCGGTGGTGGCCGCCGTCAGCGTGTCGGGCCCGATCGAGCGCACCACCCGCCATCCCGGTCGCCGCTACGCGGGAGCGGTGGTCGACGCGGCGCGGGCCATCGAGTCGGCCGCCGGCCTGGACGGCCCGCCCGGGGCGTAGGCTCGTGGTCGGTGACTCCCGACCCCCCGCCGGACGACCCCCGCACCCTGGCCGCCGTCGACATCGGCACCAACTCGTTCCACCTCGTCGTGGCGCGCGTCGGGGAGGGGAACCAGTTCGAGGTCATCGCCCGCGAGAAGGAGATGGTCCGCCTGGGCTCGGGGTCGGGCGACATGAAGGAGCTCGCCCCCGACGCCATCGACCGCGGCATCGACTGCCTGCGGCGGTTCCGCAAGATCGCCGAGATCTCCGACGCCGACGTGTATGCGGTCGCGACCAGCGCCGTGCGCGAGGCGGAGAACGCCTCGGCGTTCATCGACCGGGCGCGCGACGAGGCCGGCATCGAGGTCGAGGTGATCTCCGGCGTCGAGGAGGCGCGGCTCATCCACCTCGGCGTCCTCCAGGCCGTGCCCGTCTACGACACCCGCCTGGTGCTGGTCGACATCGGTGGCGGCAGCACGGAGATCCTCGTCGGGGAGCGGGGGGAGACCCTCGCCGTCGGCAGCGTGAAGCTCGGCGCGATCCGGCTGACCCGTCGCTTCTTCCGATCGAACCGCCTGCATCCCGGCGCCGTCGACGCCTGCCGGCGCTTCGTCCGCGCCGCCCTCGTCACCATGTCGCCGCGAGGTCGCCCGCCACGGGTTCGACGTCGCCGTGGGGAGCTCGGGCACCATCGAGGCGGTGGCGGCCATGATCCAGGTCGCCCGCGACGACGGCAGTGCGCCCCGGACGCTCAACAACTTCGCCTTCACCCGGTCCGAGGTGCGGGCGGTCGTGCGACGGCTGGCCGACGCCGACACGCTCGACAAGCGACGGCGGCTGCCGGGCATCGACGAGACCCGCGTCGACATCATCCTGGCCGGGGCGCTCATCCTCGAAGAGACGATGCAGTCCCTCGGCATCAAGCGGATGATCCTGTCGGAGAACGCCCTCCGGGAGGGTGCGCTGCTCGATGCCCTCTCCCGCCAGCGCGACGGCGCGTTCCACCACCTGCAGGACCTCCGGCGCCGCAGCGTGGTCCACCTGATGGAGTTGATGGACGACGACCCCGCCCACTCCGTCCACGTCGCCACGCTCGCGCTGGAGCTGTTCGACGAGACCGCGCCGTGGCACGAACTCCCCGAGCGCTCACGGGAGCTGCTCGAGGCCGCTGCCCTCCTCGCCAACGTCGGTCTGTTCGTGTCGCACAGCGGCCACCACAAGCACAGCTACTACGTGATCCGGAACTCCGACCACCTCGCCGGCTTCACCGACCACGAGATCGAGCTCGTCGCCCTCGTCGCCCGCTACCACCGCAAGAGCGCGCCCAAGCCCAAGCACCCCGAGTTCGCCGCCCTGCGCCCGGCCGACCAGGAGCTGGTGCGCTCGCTGGCGTCGATCCTGAGGGTGGCCATCGCCCTCGACCGGACCCACGCCGCCCTGGTGCGCGCCGTCGGCGCCCGCCCCGAGGGGAAGGCGGTGGTGCTCGAGGTGAGCGGCGATCCCGGTGCCGACCTGTCGCTGGAGGTGTTCACCGCCACCGAGCGCAAGGGCCTGCTCGAAGAGGTGCTGGGACGACCCGTGCGGATCGAGGAGGCGGCGTCGGCGTGACCGGCGCTCAGGACGCGGCGCGCCGACCCTCGGCCCGGCCGACCACGCTTCGGGCCGCCTCGAGCAGCACCGGTACGAACCGCTCGGGCTGGGTGACGCACACGTCGTGGCCGCCGTCGACGGGGTGCAGCGAGGCGCCCGGGATGGCCTGGGCCAACCGCTGTTGGCGCATCGGTGGGACGGCCAGGTCGTGCTGGGTGAGCACGACGGAGGCGGGCACGTCGACCCCGCCGATCCACTCGCGCGACGAGAAGGCGCCGATGGCGCGTCCGGCCTCGACGACCATCCGCAGATCGTTGCCGCGCAGCTCGGTTCGGACCCATTCGCCGAGCGGCGAGTCGTCGTAGCGCGCCGCCAGCACCCGCTCGGTCATCTGTCGGCGGACGGTGCCGGGTGTGGCCCGCGCCGCGATCGACAGACCGGTGGCCACGCCGGCGATGGCGCGGTCCCGCGGCGCCCGCCCCGTGAAGTTGCGGCTGGTGGCGCACAGCACCAGGCCCTCGACCAGCCGTGGGTGGCGGCGCCACGTGAGCTGGGCGACGGGACCGCCCATCGAGTACCCGACGGGGATCACGCGCTCCACGCCGAGCACCCGGCACAGGGCGGCGGCGTCGTCGGCGCAGTCGGCGAGGCGGAAGCGCGACCGGGTGCGGATGCCGCGCCCGTGCCCGCGGTGGTCGAGGGCGATCACTCGACCGAGCGCGGTGAGGGGCTCGATCGACGGGAACCAGTTGACCGCCGCGGTCACGGTCCAGCCGTGGAGCAGGAGGAACGCGTGGCGGGCGTCGCGGGGGCCGGTGTCGTAGGCGAAGGTGGTGCCCCGGCCGGGGAGCGCGACCGCTCGTCCGGCGGGCAACCCGGGCGGCGTGAACGCCCCCACCGTCAGTCCCCGGCGTCCATCAGCCCTGGATGTCCGTGACCTCGACCTTGAGCGCGCCGCCGGGGGCCTCGAACTCGACCATGTCGCCGACGGTCCGGCCGAGCAGGGACCGGCCGAGCGGCGAGCCGGGGGAGATCACGTCGATGTCGCCGCTGCGCTCCTCGATGCTGCCGATGAGGAACGTCTCGGGGGTGTCGTCGCCCTCGTAGCAGATGGACACGATCGACCCTGCGGACACGACGTCGGAGTCGGTGGACTCGACGATCTCGGCCGACTCGAGCAGGGCGGAGAGGTGCCGGATGCGGGCCTCCATCTTCCCCTGCTCCTCCTTGGCGGCGTGGTAGTCGCCGTTCTCGGACAGGTCGCCCAGCTCCCGGGCGGACTGGATCTTGCGGGCGATGTCGATGCGGCCGTGGGTGGTGAGCTCCTCCAGCTCCGCGGTGAGCCGGTCGAAGGTCGCCTGGGACAGGTGGTGGGTCTCGGGGGGCACGGCTCCAGGGTAGCGACGGTCCTCGACGGCGGCGAGTGCCGGACGGGTTGCATTCGGGCAGGCCAGGGGCCACACTCTCCCGCAGTGCTTGCCCTCGCAACCACCCTCTCGATCATCATTCCGTAGCGCACGTCGCCATGCGACGTGCGCCGCTCGACCGTCCACCCCGGTGGGCGGTTTTCTCGTTCTGGGGCGCCCTCGCCCCACCCGCACCCACCAGACCGACCACACCCTGACACGAGGAAGACGACCGCCGTGAGCCACAGGATCGGAGTCATCGGAGGCGACGGGATCGGCCCCGAGGTCATCGCCGAGGCCCTGAAGGCGATCCGCGCCGCAGGCGTCGAGATCGACACCGTCGACTACGACCTCGGCGGGGCCCGCTACCTGCGCGACGGCACGGTGCTGCCCGACGAGGTGCTCGAGGAGTGGCGGGGGCTCGACGCGCTGCTGCTCGGTGCCGTCGGCACGCCCGACGTGGCCCCCGGGGTCATCGAGCGGGGGTTGCTGCTGAAGATGCGGTTCGGGCTCGACCTCTACATCAACCAGCGGCCCTTCGTCGCGCCCGGCCGGGGCTCCGACGGTCGTCCCACCCACGACTTCGTCGTGATCCGCGAGAACACCGAGGGCACCTACGCCGGCGAGGGTGGCTTCCTGCGGAAGGGCACGCCCCACGAGATCGCCACCCAGGGCTCGGTCAACACCCGCTTCGGTGTCGAGCGTTGCGTCCGGTACGCGTTCGAGCTGGCCCGGTCGCGGCCGCGCAAGCACCTCACCCTCGTGCACAAGACCAACGTGCTCACCTTCGCCGGCGACCTGTGGGAGCGCACCTTCCACGACGTGGCCGCCGGGTACCCCGACGTCGACACCGCCTACCACCACGTCGACGCCGCATGCATCTACTTCGTCGAGAGCCCGCAGCGCTACGACGTGATCGTCACCGACAACTTGTTCGGCGACATCCTCACCGACCTCGGCGGCGCCGTGTCCGGAGGCATCGGGTTCGCGTCGTCGGGCAACCTCAACCCCGATCGCACCGGGCCGTCGATGTTCGAGCCGGTGCACGGCTCGGCTCCCGACATCGCCGGCCGGCAGCTGGCCAATCCCATCGCCGCCATCCTCTCGGCGGCGATGATGTTGGAGTTCCTGGGTGACGACGATGCCGCCGCCCGCATCCGCAAGGCCAGCACCGACGCCTCGGCGCTGACCGGCAGCACCGCCGAGATCGGCGACGCCGTCGCCGCACGAGTCTGAGGGGGGACCACCCGATGCCCATCACCGCCACCGACAAGATCTGGTTCAACGGCGAGCTCGTCGACTGGGCCGACGCCACGATCCACGTCCTGACCCACACGCTGCACTACGGCAGCGGCGTGTTCGAGGGCATCCGCGCCTACGAGACCGACCGCGGCGGGGCCGTGTTCCGGCTGACCGACCACATGTCGCGCCTGCACGACTCGGCCAAGGTGATCCACATCGACGTCCCCTACTCGGTCGAGGAGCTGGTCGAGGCGACCAAGGTGCTGATGCGGGTCAACAACCTGCATGCCGGCTACATCCGGCCCATCGCCTTCCTCGGCTACGGCGAGATGGGACTGAACCCGCTGCCGTGCAAGGTCGACACCGCCATCGCGGTGTGGCCTTGGGGCACCTACCTCGGTGAGGAGGGGCTGGCCAACGGCGTGCGCATGAAGATCAGCTCGTGGGTGCGCCACGACCCCAACGCCATGCCCCCGGCGGCCAAGGTCACCGGCAACTACGTGAACTCGTCGATGGCCAAGGTCGAGGCGATCAAGGCCGGCTACGACGAGGCGATCCTGCTCAACCCGCAGGGCTTCGTGTCGGAGTGCACGGGTGAGAACCTCTTCATCGTGAAGAGGGGCCGCATCGTCACCCCGCCGGTCAGCGCCGGTGCGCTCGAGGGCATCACCCGCGAGAGCGTGATGACGATCGCCAGCGACCTGGGCTTCGAGGTCGTCGAGGACAACATCCTGCGGACCGACCTCTACCTGGCCAAGGAGGCCTTCCTCACCGGCACCGCCGCCGAGGTCGTGCCCATCCGCGCCGTCGACGACCGCGAGCTCGGTCGTCCGGGCCCGATCACCAAGCAGATCCAGGAGGCGTACTTCGCCGCCGTCCGCGGCCAGGACGATCGCTACAAGGACTGGTTGGAGTACATCGATGAGTGAGCGCCCGCCTGCCCGCGTCGACGTGTTCGACACCACCCTGCGCGACGGCGCCCAGTTCGAGGGCATCTCGCTCACCGTCGAGGACAAGCTCCGCATCGCCGAGCAGCTCGACTGGCTGGGCGTGCGCTGGATCGAGGGCGGCTACCCCCAGGCGAACCCGAAAGACGCCGAGTTCTTCCAACGGGCCCCCTCCGAGCTCTCCCTGGCCGCCGCCGACCTCGTGGCCTTCGGCTCGACCCGCCGACCGCTCGGGAAGGTCGACGACGATCCCACCCTCCAGGCGCTGCTCGACGCCGACACGTCGACCGTCTGCATCGTCGGCAAGAGCTGGGACTTCCACGTCACCGAGGCGCTGCGCACCACCCTCGACGAGGGGGTGTCCATGGTGGGCGACTCGGTGCGCCACCTCAAGGCCGCCGGTCGGCGCGTCTTCTTCGACGCCGAGCACTTCTTCGACGGCTACAAGGCCAACCCCGAGTACGCGCTGCGCGTGCTCGAGGCGGCCGCCACCGCAGGCGTCGACACCCTCGTGCTGTGCGACACCAACGGCGGCTCGTTGCCCCACGAGGTGCAGCGCATCGTCGGCGAGGTCGTCGCCTACTTCGGTTCGGTGCCGGTCGGCATCCACACCCAGAACGACAGCGGCTGCGCCGTCGCCAACACGGTGGCCGCGGTCGTCGCCGGTGCCACGCAGGTGCAGGGCACGGTCAACGGCTACGGCGAGCGCACCGGCAACGCCAACCTGATGACGGTCATCCCCGACCTCACCCTCAAGATGGGCATCGAGACGCTGCCGCCGGGCCGGCTCGAGCGACTGACGCTGGTGAGCCACCACGTGGCCGAGCTCGTCAACCTGCCGCCCCAGCCCGCCGACCCCTACGTGGGTACGTCGGCGTTCGCCCACAAGGGTGGCCTGCACACCTCGGCCCTCGGGCGCGCCGGGTCCGCCACCTACGAGCACGTCGATCCCGAGCTGGTCGGCAACCACACCCGTGTGCTCGTCTCCGATCTCGGGGGCCGGGCGGGCATGGCCATGAAGGCCGAGGAGCTGGGTGTCGAGATCGACGACCACGCCGCCGCCGTCCTGTCCGACGAGCTGAAGCAGCTCGAGTCCCGGGGCTGGCTCTTCGAGGCGGCCGACGCGTCGCTCAAGCTGCTCATGTTGCAGGCCGCGGGCTGGACCCAGGACTTCTTCCAGGTCGAGGCCTACCGGGTGTCGAGCTACCACCGCGAGGGTCCGGTCATGCCGAGCGGCGAGATCGAGGTGAGCACCGAGGCCACGGTCAAGATCTGGATCGGCGACGACCGCATCGCCGCCGTCGGCGAGGGCAACGGGCCGGTCAACGCCCTCGACGTGGCGCTCCGGCGGGCCCTCGACGGCCGCTATCCGGCGCTGAACCGGATCCACCTCACCGACTTCAAGGTACGGGTGCTCGACGGGGTCGCGGCGACGGGCTCGGTGGTGCGGGTGCTGATCGACTCGACCAACGGCGACGAGAGCTGGACCACCGTCGGGGTGTCGGAGAACATCATCGAGGCCTCCTGGCAGGCCCTGCTCGACTCGATCGTGTACGGCCTGGTCCACACCACCCCGGCGGCCTCGGCTCCGCCGCCGACGTCGTAGGCTGCCCCCATGGCCGCCCCCGAGTACGTCCCGCAGCCCAAGGACGCGCCGCCGAAGCACTACGAGTCGCCGCCGTGGAGCGGCGACCAGTGGTTCGCCGACCGCCCCGGCGAGCTCGAGGGCGCCCAGCCGACCGGGCCGCGGCTCGGCTACCCCGGGCCCGACCAGGGCTACGCCACGAAGCTGGCCAACCAGCTCTTCCGGGGCAAGCTCGTGCTCACCCCGGGCGAGCACGAGGACGACGCCATCGCCGGTTGCGTGGTGGTCGCCCAGAAGCGGTCGTCCCTGTTCGGCCGGGCCCCCGTCGTGCACGACCTCACCGTCGCCTTCACCATCTGGGGCTACCTCGCCGAGGCCGCCCCCGAGCTGGTGCGCCTCCGCCGCAAGTACTTCCGGGCCGTCGCCTCGCCCCACCACTACATGGAACGGCGCCGGATCGCCGACGTGGTGCCGGTGGCGGTGCTGAAGCTCACCCCCCAGCAGGTGGCCAAGGCCTGCGTGGAGGATCCCCGTCGCGAGCGCATCTTCCGGCGTCGTCCCCCGGCCGGAGCCGGTGCCGCGGCGGGCGACTCGCCGGCCACGTGAGCGACGCCCTCACCCTCACCGTCCCGAACCGCCGCTTCGGTGAGCTGCGCTTCGACGCCCTCGTCGCCGGCCCCCCCGACGGCGAGCCCGTGCTGCTGCTCCACGGCTTCCCCCAGACGAGCCGGTGCTGGCGGCACCAGCTCGACGCCCTCGCCGACGCCGGCTACCGGGCCGTCGCCCCCGACCAGCGGGGCTACTCGGCCGGGGCCCGCCCGGCGGCGGTCGAGGCCTACGCCACCGTCGAGCTCACCGGCGACGTGACCGGCCTGGCCGACGCCCTCGGCTGGGACCGCTTCCACCTCGTCGGCCACGACTGGGGCGGCAGCATCGCCTGGCAGGTGGCCGGTCGAGGTGGCGACCGGCTGCGCACGCTCACCGTGGTGTCGACGCCGCACCCGCGTGCGTTCGGCGAAGCCCTTCGATCGAGCGAGGGCGACCAGGCGCAGCGGTCCGGCTACATCGAGCTGTTCCGGGCCGAGGGCTCCGAGCACCTGATCCTGGCCGACGACGCCGCCGGGCTGCGCCTGATCTACGCCGCGTCGGGCCTCACCGACGAGGAGGCCGCGCCCTACCTCGAGGCGTTCTCCGACGTCGACCGGCTCCGCGCCGCCCTCGACTGGTATCGGGCCGCCGACCTCACCCTCGTCGACGGGCTCGGCCCGGTCACCGTGCCCACCCTCTACGTGTGGAGCACCGACGACCCCGCTCTCGGCGCCGCGGCGGCCGAGGCCACGGCCGCGTGCGTCGACGGGCCCTACCGGTTCGAGGTGCTCGAGGGCGTCTCGCACTGGATCCCCGAGCACGCCCCCGACGAGCTCGACGCCTTGCTGCTCGCCCACCTCGCCGGCTGACCGGCTGACCGGCTGGCCGGCGCGCCGAGCGGTGAGCGGGTCTACTCGACGATCTCGACGGGCGTGCCGGCGGGGAGGGTCTCGGCGAGCTGGGTGATGACCTCGTTGGGCAGGCGCACGCAGCCGTTGGAGGCCGCCGTGCCGATGAGCCCGGGCTGGTTGGTGCCGTGGAAGGCGATGACGGGGAGGCCGCCGTCGAAGAAGTCCATGGCCTCGGAGTAGCCGTTGGTCGGCAGGATCCACGGGCCGTAGGCACCGCCACCGCTCGACTGGCGGATCTTCTCGCTGAAGTAGAAGGTGCCGGTGGGCGTCGGCGTGGCGTCCTTGCCGACGACCACCTGGGTGGTGACGACCTCGGCGTCGCCGTCCATCACCACCAGGTTGCGGTCGGAGAGGTCGAGCGTGGCGTGGTAGCGGTGCTCCGACTGCGTGACCTCGGCGGCGCTCACCCAGCCCTCCTGGAAGTTCGGGCGGGCGGGGAGCCGGACCTTCAGCCACTCGCCCTCGTCGGCGGTCACCACCATCGCCAGCGGGTTGCCGAAGTAGGTGGGGTTGTCGAACTCCCAGCCGGTCGCCGTCTTGCGCACGTTGGCCGAGTTGAGGCCGTCGCGGGGGATGGGCGGGTGGATCACGCCGTCGGGGCCGGGCCGGCCGACGACGGCGCCGGCCGGGGCCGCGGTGGGGCCGCCCCCGCCGGCGGGCTTGTCGGCGTACACCACGAGCACCGCGCCGTTGGCGGTGGCCACGGTCGTGGTGAACGACGGCTCGGGCGGGACCGTGGTGGTGGTCTCCGGGGTCAGCTGGTCGGCGCTCAGGCGGAAGCCGTCGCCGGCGTCGCCCGAGGAGCAGGCCCCGGCGACGAAGGCGAACACGAGCGCGAGGGCGAGGAGGGGGGAGGTCTTGCGGCGCACGGGGGCATGGTACCCAGGCCCTCCCGGTGATGACAGGCACCCCGCCGGTACGATCGGGCGCCGTGACCCCGCCCCCCGTCCGCGCTCGCTTCGCGCCCTCGCCCACCGGCTACCTGCACATCGGGGGGGCCCGGACGGCGCTGTTCAACTGGCTGTTCGCCCGCAACCAGGGCGGCGAGCTGCTCCTGCGGATCGAGGACACCGACGCCGAGCGCAGCCGCCCCGAGCTCATCGAGGTCATCTTCCGGGCCCTCGAGTGGCTCGGCATCGACTGGGACGGCGAGGCCGTGCACCAGTCCGACCGGGCCGAGTTGTACCGCGACGCCGCCGACCGGCTGCTCGCGACCGGCTGGGCCTACTGGTGCGACTGCACCCCCGCCGACGTCCAGGCCCGGGCCGAGGCCCGCGGCGGCAAGCCGGGCTACGACGGCCACTGCCGCGACCGCGGCCTGGGGCCGGGCCCCGGCCGGGTGGTGCGGTTCCGCACGCCCGGCGAGGGCACCACCGCGTTCGACGACGTGATCCGTGGACCGATCAGCTTCGAGAACGCCGACCTCGAGGACTTCGTGGTCGTGCGCTCGACCGGCGTCCCGTTGTTCCTCGTCGCCAACGCCGTCGACGACGCCGACATGGGCATCACCCACGTCATCCGGGGCGAGGACCTGATCAACACCACGCCGAAGGTGCTGCTGCTCCGGGAGGCGCTCGGCGTGGGCGAGGTCCCGGTGTTCGCCCACCTGCCCCTCATCGTCAACGAGAAGCGCCAGAAGCTGTCGAAGCGCCGCGACGACGTGTCGGTCGGCGACTACATCGACCGGGGCTACCTGCCCGAGGCCATGACCAACTACCTGGCCACGCTCGGGTGGGGCGCCCCCGACGGCGTCGAGATCCGCCCACGCCCCGAGATCGTCTCGCTGTTCCGGCTCGAGGACGTCAACAAGGCCGGTGCCTTCTTCGACCTCAAGAAGCTGGCCACGTTCAACAAGGAGTACCTGCGGGCGCTGTCGCCGGCCGAGTTCGTCGACCGCTCCACGCGGTGGCTCGTGGCGTCGCCGCCGTGGCCGGCCGAACGGTTCGACCCGGCCACCTTCGAGCGGCTCGCCCCCCTCGTGCAGGAGCGGGTCGAGACCCTGTCGGAGGTGCCGTCGTTCCTGGCCTTCGCCTTCCTCGCCGACCCCGAGATCGACGACGACTCCTGGGCCAGGGCCACGAAGGACCCCGAGCAGGCGCGGGCGGTGCTCGAGGCCGCCGGTGAGGTCCTCGGATCGTGCGAGTGGGACGCGACGGTCATCGGCGACGCCTTCGCCGACTGGTTCGCGGCCAGCAACCTCAAGGCGGGGAAGGCCCAGGCCCCCATCCGGGTCGCCGTCACCGGTCACCGCGTCGGCCTGCCGCTGTGGGAGTCGATCGAGGTGCTCGGCCGCGACGAGTCGCTCCGCCGCATCGCCGCCGCCCGGGACCGCCTCTCGCCATGATCCGCGTGCTGCGTTGGGTCTGGCGCCTCGCGCTCGCCCTCGTCGCCCTCGCCGTCGTCTACGTGGGGGTGACCTTCGCCCAGGTCCTGTGGGCGTCCAACCAGGACGACCGGGCCGAGGCCGGCGCCATCGTCGTCATGGGCGCCGCCCAGTGGAACGGGCTGCCGTCACCGGTGCTGGCCGCCCGCCTCGACCACGCCGCCGAGCTGTGGGAGCAGGGCCTGGCCCCGGTGATCATCGTGACCGGGGGCAAGCAGGTCGGCGACGTCACCACCCAGGGGCTCACCGGCTACCAGTACCTGCGCGACCTCGGCGTCCCCGACGAGGCGATCCGGGTCGAGGTCGAGGGCACGAACAGCTACGAGGAGCTCTCGGCCTCGGCGCTGATCGTGCGCAACGAGGAGCTGGCCGACGACGTGCTCATCGTGTCGTCGCCGTACCACGCCTACCGGGTCGACCAGATCGCCCGGGAGGTCGGTCTGTCGCCCCACGTGTCGCCCACCGAGACCTCGTCGTCGTTGCCCTCGCTGGCGCGGGAGACGGCGGCCGTCTCGCTCGGTCGCATCCTCGGCTACCGACGCCTGGCGTCGATCTCGTAGCGCCGGGGCCGGTTTCCTCGCCCCGGCCCCGACCGGTATCCTGCCGGTTCGCCCTTCGGGGGTGGTGTAATCGGCAACACAACAGGTTCTGGCCCTGTCGTTGGGGGTTCGAGTCCTCCCCCCCGAGCGCCGAGACGGCCCGTCGCACGCGCGACGGGCCGTTCCGCGTCGTGGCCGAGGCCCTCCGGGTCCGGCGGGGACCGGTCCGAGCCGTTCGGCCGACGTTTGGCCCGTTCGGCCGACGTTTGGGCCGCCCCATCCCGCTCGCTACACTGCCGAGGCCGTGCTCCCGGTCAGGTGAGGGGGCACGTTCCAGCCCCGTTCGTCTAGCGGCCTAGGACACCGGCCTCTCACGCCGGCAACACGGGTTCGAATCCCGTACGGGGTACTCGTCGCGGGCGCGCGTCGGCGCCGACCCCGTGGCCCGACGGCGTGCGTCAGGTGGTGGCGGGGCCGATCGGCTGGCCGGGGCGCACGTCCTCGTTCATCGTGTCGCCGTCCTTCACCACCTGGCCGGACACCACGACGTAGCGCACCCCGACCGCCATCTGGGCCGGGTCGGCGATGGTGGAGCGGTCGGCCACGGTGGCCGGGTCGAACACGGTCACGTCGGCGTCGGCGCCGATCTGCATCCGACCCTTCCGTTGCAGCGCGGGGACGCGCGCCTCGAGGCGGCGCGCCGGCTGGATGGTCATCTTGGCCAGCCCGTCCATGAGCGACAGCACGCCGAGGTCGCGCACGTAGGTGCCGAGGGTGCGGGTGAAGCAGCCCGTCGAGCGGGGGTGGTTGTTGTCGCCGGGCTCGAGGATGGCGTCGCTGCCGATCATCACCCACGGCGCCTCGAGTGCCTGGCGCACGTCGGCCTCGGGGATGGCGTGGGCGGCGACCAGCTTGTTCTGGGCCTGGTAGCGGGCGAAGCTCGACTCGGTCAGCCGTTCCCCGGTGCCGGCGATCTCGAGGTCGCCGTAGGAGATGCGGAACCGCTCCTCCCACCCCGGGGCGAACCGCTGCGAGGCCAGCGTCGTGGCCCAGAAGTCGTAGGGGTACATGCAGGCGGTGACGTCGAGGCCGCGGGAGCGGGCGTCGTCGATCTTGGCGAGGGCGTCGCCCATCACGTGCGTCGCCATGCTCGTGATGTGGTCGACGTGCACGGCGGCGCCGCTGCGCTCGGCGATCTGCAGCAGCTCGTCGATGGCGGCGAGGCTGCCCTCCTCGGGCGTGCCGGGCGACGAGTAGCGGATGTGGGAGAACACGGGCATGCCGTAGCGGGCGGTGACCTCGGCCAGCGCCGTCATCTCCTCGGTGGTGACCCACGGCGTGTACTCGGGCTCGAGGTCGAGCCCGATCCAGCCGTCGGCGAGGCCGTCCTCGAGGAGACGCTCGAGCTCGCCGATCTGGCGGGCCGTCGCGGTGTCGTCGCCCAGCCCGGCGACCACCGAGCGCATGTGGGGGTTGTCGAACGCCCCGCCGTAGTGGACCGGCGGTCGCTGGGCCTCGGAGCCGAAGTAGTCGAAGAAGCTCTCGGCGGTGTCGTTGATGCCGTGCATGCCGAGGTTGGTGGTGACGCCGTCGGCGACCTTGTACCAGACCCCGTAGGAGTTGGGCTCGTAGGACAGGACGTCGATGAACCCCGGCGCCACCACCGTGCCGGCGGCCTCGAGCGTCGAGCGGCCCTGCAGGGGCGTGGCGCTGATCGAGGTGATGCGGTCACCGTCGATGCCGACGTCGGCGACCTGGTCGTACCCGGAGTCGGGGTCCATCACCCGACCGCCGCGGATGACGGTGTCGAAGACGTGCTCGGGAGGCGGCGCCGGCGCGGCGTCGGCCAGCGCCGGCGGCGTGGCCGGGCCCGGCCGCTCGCCCCGCACCACGAGGTCGACGGTGGCCTGCTCGGTCGGCGCCGACGGTCCGCCGCCCTGCCCGAGCTTGGCCAGCACGAGGGTGGTGGCGCCGCCGAAGCCGGCGACGAGGAGGAGCTTCCGGCGACCCGGGTCGGCGGGGCCGGAGGACGCGTCGGGGCGCGGCGACGAGGGGGGTTCGGCGTCGGACATCCGGCCGTCGAATCTACCGGTGGTCCCGCGCGATCGCAGGTCGCGGACCCGCAGGACCGGCGTCGAGGGCCACCTCGTGCACCCGGGCGAGGAGCCGGACCGTCACGACGACGGTCACCACGGTGAGCACGGCGATGGGGCCGAACGGACCCCACTCGGCGGTCTCGTCCCGGACGACGTGCACGAACGGCGTGGCGAGGATCGGGAGCCCCGTCACCGCGATGAACACCAGCAGGCCCGGCGCGGTGACGAACGCGAAGGGTCGGCCACGTCGGAGGGCGAGCCCGATGCCGATCACCGCCGGGAGGAAGAACGCCAGGTCGAGGACCTGGACGGGGTTGGTGGGCAGCCCGACCTCCGCCGCCGACTCGAGCGGGTCGTCGGCGAGCAGCGCGGGGACGATCTCGTTCAGCCACAGCACGGCGAACAGGGCGCCGGCGCCGACGAGGAACCAGGCCGTCGGGGCGAGGGAGCGGGTTCGGTCGTAGTGGTCGCGCACCGCCGAGGGCCGGACGGCGGCGAGGCCGCCGATGAGCGAGAACAACGACGCGCCCAGCACCGCCACCCACACGTTGAACAGCGGCCCGAACTGCACGCCGAAGGCGTAGATGACGTAGTTGTAGACCATGAAGGTCAGGAAGCCGACCCACAGCAGGTAGGCGCGCAGCGACCCCCGGCGCGTGGCGATCGCCGTGATCAGCACGGCGGGCACCACCACGACCAGGCCGACCAGGTCCTGGGCCAGCGCTTGGCCCTGCCAGTCGACCGTCTCCGGTGCGTAGATGCGCTCGACCGTGAGACCGACCACGTTGCCCACGCCGGCGAGCACGGCGGCCGCCATCGACAGCAGGAGCCAGGGACGGAGCCGGGTCCGGTCGACCCAGTCGACGACCTCCGCGGGCCGCGGCCGGGACTGCCGGGCCGCGCCGGCGGGCGACGGCGCCCCGGTCATCGGGCGACGAAGCCGCCGTCGACGGCGATGGCCTGACCGGTGACGAAGCTCGCCCGGTCGGAGCAGAGCCACACCACCGCGTCGGCGATCTCGTCGGCCCGGCCCAGGCGTCCGACCGGTTCCATGGCGTTCAGCGCCTCCTGCGCAACCGGGTCGCCGTGGGTGAACCTCTCGATCATCTCGGTCTCGATCACGCCGGGGCACACGGCGTTGACCCGGATGCCCTCGGTCGCGTATTCCAGCGCCGCCGTCCTGGTGAGCCCGACGACACCGTGCTTGGACGCCACGTAGGCGGGTGAGGTGGCGAACCCGACCAGCCCGGCGACCGACGAGCAGTTCACGATCGAACCGCCACCTGTTTCGAGCATCCTCGGGATCTCGTGGCGCATGCACGACCACACGCCGGTGAGGTTGACGGCCAGGACCCGCTGCCAGTTGTCGGTCGTGCACTCGTGGGTCGGGGCCGACACCCCCTCGATGCCGGCGTTGTTGAACGCCAGGTCGAGCCGGCCGAACTCGTCGACGGCACGCTGGACCATGGCGGCGACGGCGTCGTCGTCGGCCACGTCGGTGGCCACGAACACCGCACGACCACCCTCGTCGCGGATGCCGGCGGCGACCGCCTCGCCGCGCTTGGTGTCGACGTCGGCGACCACCACGGCGACGCCGGCATCGGCCAGGGCCACGGCGGCGGCCCGCCCGATGCCGGCGGCGGCCCCGGTGACGACGGCGACCTTCCCGTCGAGCTCGTCCATCCCTGCCTCCCGGTGGTCGGATGCGCGCTCCCGTCAGCCTCCGACGGTCGACCCTGCGACGACAGAGCCGTTCGTCAGAACCCCTGCTGGTTGTAGGTGGTGAGGGCGTCGGTCACGGCCTGCTGGGCGTCGTCGAGGGCCTGCTGGGGGGACGCCCCGGCGAACATCAGGTCGTCCTGGGCGTTCTCGATCGCCTCGCGGAAGTCGTAGTACGGGCCGATCAGCGGCCCCGGGAAGGCGGGGTCGATCTGGTCGATCTGGTCGTTGGCGATCTTCAGCCACCGGCCGGACAGGCTGCCCTCGTAGAAGGCCACCACCGTGGGATCGTCGTTGGCTGCGGTGGTGTAGGGCAAGTACGAGCCGCCGGTGAGCATCTTGGCCTGGGCCGGGACGGAGTTCATGAACTTCATGAAGTCCCACGACGCCGCCTGCTTGTCGGCCGAGTTGGCGTCGAGCATGTACCAGGCGGCGCCGCCCATCTGCGTCTTGCCCGGTGCCGTGATGCCCGGGAACACGGCGGCACCGAGGTCGAGCCCGCTCACGTTCTCGCCGGACAGCTCCTGGCCGCCGGCGTCGGCGGCGACCGAGGTGTCGCCGCCGAGGAAGGCCTCCACGGACGTGGCCGCCGAGGAGGACTCGAGGAGCATCGACGCGTTCTGCTGGGCCATGGCCAGGTACTGGTCGATCTGGCCGTCGACGCGGGGGACGGGGTTGATCAGGCCGTCGGTCTGCATGTCCTCGAACCACGTGAACAGCTCGAGCGCCGCCGGGTTGTCGGCGAGGGTCGCCTCGGTGGTCTCCTCTCCACCGCGGCCGTTGTCGTTGTCCACGACCGTCGCCCCGTCACCGGTGAGCAGGAACTCGGTCTTCCACGACGCGAACTCGTGCACGAGCGGCGTGCCGGTGACCCCGGCGGCCTTGATCTGCTCGGCGTAGGTGCGTACCTCGGCGAGGGTCTGCGGCGTCTTCTCGGGGTCGAGGCCGGCGGCGCGGAAGTGGTTCTTGTTGTAGTAGAGCAGCGCGTTGCCGAGGTTGGCCGACGCCGGCCACAGCACGTCGTCGATCGTGTAGTAGTTCACGGCGACGTCGCGGAACTGGCCGAGGTCGTACTGGTCGGCGTCGACGCAGCTCTGGGCGGGGAGCACCACGCCGCTGTCGGCCATGATCTGCACGGCGGTGTCGTCGAACACGATCAGGTCGGGCAGCTGCCGGCTGGCGATGGCCGACTCGAACTTGCGCTGCAGCTCCTGGTAGTTCGAGCCCTGGTTCTCGAGCCGCACCCGCACCTTCGACTGCGAGGCGTTGTACTCGTCGGCGAGCGCGGTGAGGGTGTCACCGGGGCGGGCCGTCTGGGTGTGCCACACCACGACCTCGACCGGCTGGGTGGCTTCGTCGAGGGCCGACACCGGGCACTCGGGCAGCTCGCCGCCGGCCTCGTCACCTCCCCCGTCATCGCCCCCGCCGCACGCGGCGGCGGCGAGCACGAACGCGGTGAGGACTGCGAGCACTCGGAGACGGCGCATCTCGGTCCCCTGCCTTTCTCTCGTGTGGCCGGGAGGTCCCGGTCAGAAGTTCTCGTCGTTGTACTGCTGGAGGGCGGCGGTCGTGTCCTCGGCGGCCTGCGTGACCGCGTCGGCCGGCGCCGCGCCCCGGAAGATGACCTCGTCGACCGAGTCGCGCAGCGACTGGCGGAACTGCTCGTACGGACCCATGAGGGGACCGGGGAAGTCCGGGTCGATCCCGTTGAGGAGCTCGTCGTAGGCGATGGCCAGCCACTGACCGGCGAGCGTGGTGGTCCAGCGCTCCTGCACACGGGGATCGTCGGCGGCCGACGTGCGGTAGGGCAGGTACGAGCCGATGAGGTTCCACGTCACCTGGCTGTCGAGGGAGTTGAAGTAGACCATGAAGTCCCAGGCCGCGGCCTGCACCTCGGGCGGCGTCGTGTTGGTGATGTACCAGGCGCCGCCGCCCATGGCGATGCGGCCGACGGCGTCGATGCCGGGCACCCGGGCCGCCCCGATGTCGAGCGCGCTCAGGTCGACCGCGCCGGCATCGGCCCCGCTGTCCTCGGCCACCGAGGTGTCACCGGCGAGGAACGCCTCGACCGAGGTGGCCGCCGTGGACGTCTCGATGGTCATCGACCCGTTGCCCTGGGCCAGGGCGAGGTAGTGGTTGATCTGCCCGGGCGTGTCGGCCACCGCCTCGAGCAGGCCGTCGTCCACCATGCCCTTCACCCAGGTGTAGAGGCCGACGGTGGTGTCGGTGTCGAACACCGCCTCGGTCGTCTGGCCCGGACCGCGACCGTTGTCGTTGTCCACCACGGCCTGGCCCGCCCCGGTGAGCCACATCTCGAGGATGGGCGGGCTCACCTTCAGCACGACCGGCGTCTCGACGACGCCCGCGGCCTTGATCTGCTCGGCGTAGGTGCGCACCTCGGCGAGGGTCTGCGGCGTCGTCTCGGCGTCGAGGCCGGCCCGTCGGAAGTGGTTCTTGTTGTAGTAGAGCAACGCCGACGACAGGTTGAGCGACGACGGGTACAGGACGCCGTCGATCGTGTAGTAGTCCTTGCCGCCCTGCACGAAGTCGCTCATGTCGTAGCCGGTGGCGTCGACGCACGACTGGGCGGGGAGCACCGTCCCGCTGTCGATCATCTGCTGGGTGACCGTGTCGTCCACCACGGCGATCGACGGCAGGTCGCCGCTGTCCACGCCCGCCCGGTACTTGGCGAACAGCTCGTCGTTGTTGGTGCCCTGGGACTCGACCCGAACCTGCACCTTCGACTGGGAGGCGTTGTAGTCGGCGGCGATCTGCTGGAGCGCCTCTTCGGTCTTGGCCGACAGGAAGTGCCAGAGCACGACCTCCACCGGGCCGGTGGCGTCCTCGAGGGCCTGGATCGGGCACCCGGGGAGGTCGCCGCCGGCGGCGTCCCCGCCGCCGCCACCCCCGTCGTCGCCGCAGGCCGCGGCGAGCAGGGCGCCGGCGGCCAGGACGGCGACGAGCAGCCGCCAGCGGGGGAGCCGCATCAGAAGTTCTCCTCGTTGTAGGCGGTGATGGCCTCGGTGGTGGCGTCGGCCGCCCTGGTGATCTCCCCCGCCGGGTCGGCGCCGGAGAGGGCCACGGCGTCGACGGCGCCCTCGAGGGCGTCGCGGAACTGGTCGTACGGGCCGATCAGCGGGCCGGGCCAGTCCGGGTCGACGCCCTCGGTGAGCTGCTCGTACGACACCGACAGCCACCGGCCGGACTGGTCGTTCGTCCACGAGTCCGTGACCCTCGGGTCGGTGGCCGCCTCCTGGCTGAACGGCAGGTAGGAGCCGTCGAGGTGCCAGACCACCTGGGTCTCGGGCCGGTTCCACCAGGTGATGAAGTCCCACGCCGCCGCCTGCACCTCGGGCGGCGTCGTGTTGGTCATGTACCAGGCGCCCCCGCCGATCTGGACCTTGCCCGGCTCGGACAGCCCCGGGAACGGCCCGGCGTCGAACGCCAGCTTGGTGAGGTCGACGCCGGCGGTATCGGCCTCGCCCGCCACCGACGTGTCGCCAGCGAGGAAGGCCTCGACCGAGGTGGCCGCCGTGGAGGTGGCGAGGGTCATCGAGCCGTTCTGGTTGGCGAGGGCGAGGTACTGGTTGACCCCACCCGGGGTGTTGGGGATCGGGTCCAGCAACCCGTCGTCGATCATGCCCTTGACCCAGGTGACGGCCTCGTTCATGGGGGCGTCGTCGAACGCCGCCGCCGTGGTCTGGCCCTCACCGCGGCCGTTGTCGTTGTCGACGATGCCGGCGCCGGCGCCGGTCATCCACGTCTCGAAGAACCACGACTCGAGGTTGAGCACCACCGGGGTGTCGACGATGCCGGCGGCCTTGATGGCCTCGGCCGCGCCGCGCACGTCGGCGAGCGTCGCCGGGGCGTCGGCCGGGTCGAGGCCGGCGGCCCGGAAGTGGTTGGTGTTGTAGTAGACGAGCGGCGTCGAGAGGTTCACGGTGCCCGGGTACAGGTCTCCGTCGATCGAGTAGTAGTCGACCGCCGACGCCACCAGGTCGTCGGTGGACTGGCCCGATGCCTCGAGGCACGACTGGGCCGGCAACACGGTGCCGCTGTCGATGACCGCCTCGGTGTTGGTGTCCTCGAGGATGGCGATGCCGGGCAGGTCGCCGGCCTGGGCGCCCTGCTGGTACTTCCGCCACAGCTCCTCGTAGGAGCTGCCCTGGCTCTCGAGGCGCACCCGCACCTTCGACTGCTCGCCGTTGTACTGATCGATCAGCTCCTGCAGCGTCTCCGCGGTCTTGGCCACGTAGCTGTGCCACACCACCACCTCGACGGGCTGGGTGGCCGAGTCGAGGGCGTCGAGCGGGCAGGGAGGGAGATCGCCGTCGGAGCCGGCGTCGTCGCTGCCCTCGTCGGAGCCGCCACCGCAGGCGGCGGCCACGAGGGCGAAGGTGAGCAGGGGGATGGCGAGCCACCGGCCGAGTCGACCGTGGGCAGGGGACCGGGTCATGAGGTTGCCTCCGTGGGGGGTGGATCAGCCCTTCACCGCGCCGGCCGTCAGGCCGCGGATGAGCTGGCGTTGCAGGAAGATGAGCAGGGCGAGCACCGGCAGGGCGGCGATGATCGCCGCGGCCAGGCCCACGTTGTTCTCCTCGACCACCGTCGCCGACAGCGAGCGCAGGCCGATCTGGATCGTCTCCCACCGGCTCTCGGTGACGACCGCGCGAGGCCACGTGTACTGGTTCCACGCCGACAGGAACGCGATCACCGTGAACGAGGCGATCACCGGACGGGTGACGGGGATGGCGACCCGCCAGAGGAACGAGAGGTGGCCGAAGCCGTCGAGCTGGGCGGCGTCGCGCAGGTCGCGCGGGATGCCGAGGAAGCCCTGGCGGATGAGGAAGGTGCCGAAGGCGGTGGCGAGGAAGGGGGCGGTGAGTCCGGCGTAGCTGTTCAGCCAGCCGAACTCCCGGATCGTGAGCACGTTCGGGATGAGCGTGACCTCGATGGGCAGCATCAGCGTGGCCATGAACACGATGAACAGCACCCGTCGGAACGGGAACCGCAGGAAGGCGAACGCATAGGCGGCGAACACGGAGGTGACCAGCTGGGCGGCCACGATCACGAAGGTCACGACGGCGCTCGTGAACATCTTGACGCCGAGGTCGCCCTGCTCCCATGCCCGCCGGAAGACGTCGGACTGGATGTCGACCGGGTAGAGCGGCTGGCCCTCGCGCACGTAGGCGGCCGGCGTCGACAGCGCCCGCACCAACGTCATGTAGACGGGGAACAGCACCACGATCGACAACAGGGTCAGCACCACGTACCAGACCAGTTTCTTCCACGGGGCCTGGATCGAGGCGGCTTCGGCGCTAGTTGCCATAGTGCACCCGCCGGTCGAGGATCAGGAACTGCGCGAGCGTCACCACGAGGGTGATGCCGAACAGGCCGATGGCCATGACCGCGCCCGTGCCCTGGTTGATCGGTTCCTGGCTGTTGAAGATCTTGAACACGAGCGTCTCGGTGGCGCCGGCCGGGCCGCCACCGGTGAGGATGTCCACCTGGGCGAAGGCCTGGAAGGCGAAGATCACCAGCACGACGACCAGGAACATGAGCGTCGGCGAGATCAGCGGGAGCGTGATGCGGAAGAAGCGTCGGACGGGCCCGTAGCCGTCGAGGGTGGCCGCCTCGTAGATCTCGTCGGGCACCGCCTGCAGACCGGCCAGCACGATGATGAACGTGAGCCCGAGGTTCTGCCACACCGACGAGAGCGCCACGCCGCGCAGGGCCGTGTCGGGGTCGGAGAGGCTGAGGAAGGCCACGTCGCGGAAGTAGCCGGCCTGGGGGTTGATCAGCACGAAGAACACCACCGAGGCCACGGCGACGGAGCTGGCGACGGTCGAGGCGAACACGGTGTGGAAGAACTTGATGCCCCGGAGGCGTCGGTTTGCGGCGACGGCAAGCAGGATGCCGAGCACGATCCCGAGGGGCACCGTGAGGAAGACGTAGGTGGTGCTGATGCGGACGCCGTCGAGGAAGTCCTCGCCGGTGAGCACGTCGTTGTACTGCGACCAGCCGACGTAGCGCTCGCCGGTGCCGAAGCGGTTCTGCTGGTGCAGGCCCAGGTAGAAGAGCCGGTAGAGGGGGTAGAAGAAGAAGGTCACGAAGATGATCGCCGACGGCACCAGCAGGGCGACGGCGACCAGGTTGTCCTTCAGCTTCCGCGACAGGTGGCGTGGCGGGGTGGCCGGCGCCGCCTCGAGCGACGGCGCCCTGCGCTCCTCGTTGGTGAGCGTCGTCAATTGAGACGCTCCGTGGTGTCGGGGTCGAACAGGTGGATGTGCTGCGGTTCGGTGGTGATCGTGGCCCGGGTGCCCTTGTCGAGCGCCGGGCCCTCGGTCGTCTCGCGGATCGTGAGCAGGGTGCCGTCGAGATCGCACACGACGTGGCGCTCGTGGCCGAGCCACTCGACGGCGGTGACGGTGACGTGGACGTGGCTCTCGCCGAAGCGCAGGTGCTCGGGGCGCACGCCGATGACGACCTTGGTCTGGTCGGCGATCGGGGGCCCACCCACCGCCTCGACGGGGAACCGGCCCGGGTTCTCGGCGTTGGTGCCGTCGGACACCTCGACCACCGGGGTGCCGTCGACCACCCGGAACAGGGCGGGGATCGTGTTCATCGGGGGGCTGCCGATGAAGCGGGCCACGAACAGGTTCTGCGGTCGCTCGTAGACCGCTTGCGGGGGACCCACCTGCTGCAGACGCCCCTCGTTGATGATGGCGATGCGCGTGGCCATGGTCATGGCCTCGACCTGGTCGTGGGTGACGTAGACGAAGGTGGTCTCCAGGCGGCGGTGGAGGTCGACCAGCTCGAGGCGGGTCTGGGCCCGGAGCTTGGCGTCGAGGTTCGACAACGGCTCGTCCATCAGGAACGCCGCCGGGCGACTCACGATGGCCCGGGCGAGGGCCACCCGCTGGCGTTGGCCGCCGGACAGCTGGCCGGGCTTGCGGCCCAGGTAGTCGGTGAGCCCGAGGATGCGCGCCGCCTCGGCGATCCGCTCGTCGCGCTCGTGCTTGTGCAGCTTGCGGGGCTCGGCCTCGCCCTCGACGGGGATCTTGCGGGCGACGAGCGGCGACTCGACGTTCTTGGCCACCGTCATGTGCGGGTAGAGGGCGTAGCTCTGGAACACCATCGAGACGTTCCGGTCCTTGGCCTCGACGTCGTTGACGACCTGGTCACCGATGCGCAGCGTGCCCTCGGTGATGGCCTCGAGCCCCGCCACCATGCGCAGGGCGGTGGTCTTGCCGCAGCCCGAGGGACCGAGCAGGACCATGAACTCCTCGTCGCGGATCTCCAGGGTCAACGAGTCGACCGCGGTGACGTCGCCGAAGCGCTTGGTGACTCCCTCGAAGACGACTTCGCTCACGCCGGTCCCCCGATCCTGTCGCCGTCCACGCCACACCGTACGCGCTCGGCGGCGACCCCTCCGGCATCGTGGCGACGGGGCGTCGGCCGCCCCAGGGGCGAACGTCCCTTTCCGTCAGCCCCGAGCCGTGGCGAAGGCAGCACGGACGGCGTCGGCGTCGACCGCCGGGTCGGGGTCGATCACGAGGTGGGGCGCCGTCGCCCAGGCCCGGGCGACGGTGAGGGGTTCGGCGCCGGTGAGGGCGGCGGCGGCCTGCACGCACGCGCCGGTCGCCACGTGCTCGTGACCGGAGGGCACGGTGACGGTCCGCCCGGCGAGGTCGGCGACCACCCGCCGGTAGGCGGCCGACCGGGAGCCCCCGCCGACCAGCAGCAGGCGACCACGGGGATCGGCGCCCGCCGCGACCAGCGCGTCGAGGGCCTCGAGCAACCCGCACACGACGCCCTCGACCGCGGCTCGGGCGAACGCCTCGCGGCGCACGTCGCTGCGCAGGCCGAGCAGCGTGCCGGTGGCGTCGGGCCGGTTCGGGGTGCGCTCGCCGTCGAGGTACGGCACGAGCACGAGGTCGTCGGCCCCCGGGGGCGCGCCGAGCGCGAGGTCGTCGAAGGCGTCGGCGTCGACGCCCAACAGGCGAGCCACCGCGTCGGTGACCTTGGCGGCGTTGAGGGTGCACACGAGCGGAAGGAACCGGCCGGTGGCATCCGCGAACCCCGCCACCGCGCCGGTGGGGTCGGCGGTGGGGGTGGTGCTGGTGGCGTAGACCGTGCCCGACGTGCCGATGGAGACGGCCACGTCGCCGGGGTCGAGGGCGATGCCGAGGGCGGCGGCCATGTTGTCGCCGGTGCCGGCGGTCACCGGGATGCCGGGCCGCAGCCCGAGGTGGTCGGCGGCCGACGCACCGAGCGCCCCGGCGAGCTCGGTGGGACCGAGCACCGTCGGCAGGGCGGTCGACCAGTCGCGCCCGTCGTCGACGACGGCGAGCAGGTCGTACCGGTAGCCCTCGTCGGGCGCCGACCAGTAGCCGGTGCCCGATGCGTCGCCGCGGTCGGTCACGTACTCGCCGGTGAGTCGGAACGTGAGCCAGTCGTGGGGGAGGAGCACCCGGGCCAGGCGGGCCCACGCGTCGGGTTCGCAGCGGTGCAGCCACGACAGCTTGGTGATGGTGAACGACGCCACCGGCACGCTGCCGCACGCCTCGGCCCAGGCCTGCGGACCGTCCAGCCGTCCGACCAGCCAGTCGGCGTCGGGGGCCGACTCGGTGTCGTTCCACAGCTTGGCCGGGCGGATGACCTCGCCCTCGGCGTCGAGCACCACCATCCCGTGCTGCTGCCCCGCCACCGAGATGGCTCCGATGGCCCCCACCACCCAGCCAGGACGGGTCGCGTCGGTGAGCGCGGCGGCCACCGCGGCCTGGAGGGCCTGCCACCAGGCTTCGGGGTCCTGCTCGGATCGGGGCGGGTGCACCGGCGGGTGTGGGGCCCGTCCGGCGCCGACGAGGGCGCCGGTGTCGGCGTCGCGGATCTCGACCTTGGTGGCCTGGGTCGACGAGTCGACGCCGACGACGAGCGGCATCGGTCAGCGCACGCCGACGAGCAGCTCGGTGACGAGCTGGTCGAGCCGCTCGTGGCCGTAGCCGTAGGCGGCCAACTCGGCCTCGTCGTGGTCGGCGCCGCGGAGGGCGGCGAGGGCGTCGGGGCCGAGGCCCCCCGGCGAGGTGGGCTCGGCCAGGGCCGCGACCCGGGCCGCGGCGAGGGCCTCGGCGATCTCGGGGTCGTCGGCGAAGCGGGCCGCCTTCTCCTTCAGGATGAGGTAGGTGCGCATGCAGCCGCGGGCGAAGTCCCAGACGCCGTCGGCGTCCTCGACCCGGTAGGCGTGGGCGTCGAAGTGGCGCATGCCGTCCCAGCCCGAGTCCTCGAGCAGCCTCACCAGGTGGAAGGCGTCGCGGATCCCCTCGCTCCCGAAGCGGAAGTCCTGGTCGTACTTGCCGATCCGCTGGGCGTTGAGGTCGATGTGGAACAACTTGTCGTGCCACAGGCACTGGGCGACGGCGTGGGTCATGTTGAGCCCCGACATCGTCTCGTGGGCGAACTCGGGGTTGAGGCCGACCATCTCGGGCCACTCGAGCTCGCCGATGAAGGCGAGGGCGTGGCCGACCGTCGGCAGGAGCAGGTCGCCGCGGGGCTCGTTGGGTTTGGGCTCGAGCGCGAAGCGCAGGTCGTAGCCGCGGTCGCGGGCGTGGGCGCAGCACAGGTCCACCGCCTCGGCGTAGCGATCGAGGGCGAGACGCACGTCCTTGGCGGCCTCCGCCTCGACGCCCTCCCGACCGCCCCACATCACGTACACCGACGCGCCGAGCTCGGCCCCCAGGTCGATGGCCTCGAAGGTCTTGGCCACCGCCAGGCGACGCACCCGCGGGTCGTTGGCGGTGAACGCCCCCTCCTTGAACACCGGGAGGCTGAACAGGTTCGTCGTGGCCATCGGCACGTGCATGCCGGTGTCGTCGAGGGCCCGACGGAATCGCCCGACGATCGCCTCGCGCTCGCGGGCCGACGCCCCGTGGGGGACGAGGTCGTCGTCGTGGAAGTTCACGCCGTAGGCGCCGAGGTCGGCCAGGCGGTGGACGGCGTCGACCGGGTCGAGCGGGGGCCGGGTCTCGTGGCCGAACGGGTCGCGCCCCGTGTTGCCGACCGTCCAGAGCCCGAAGGTGAAGTGGTCGTCCGGGGTCGGTTCGTAGGCATCGGTCACGGCCGCGAACGTAGCCCCCGGGCCGTAAGGTGACCCGCCGTGCCCGACCCCACGTCCGCCCGGCCGGCGCCGCGTCCTACGGCGCCCGATCCGCCGGTGCCCGATCCGCCGGCGCGGGTGCGGCCGGGTCGGGCGATCACCGGGATGTCGGCCGTCCTGCTGCCGTTCGCCGAGGGCGGCACCGACGTCGACTGGGACGGCTTCGAGGCCCACGTCATCCGCACCGCCGACGTCGGGCTCGTCCCCGCGGTGAACATGGACACCGGGTACGTCCAGATCCTCGACCCGGCGCGACGGGCCGAGGTGCTCGACCGCACGGCCGCCCTCGTCGGCGACCGGTTCGTGGCCGGCGCGTTCGTGGCCGACGAGGTGGGTGCCGCCCTCGACCTCGACGCCCACCGCCGGTCGGTCGACGAGGTGGCGACGCGGGGCGGGCTCCCCGTCGTGTTCCCCTCGCACGGCCTGACGAGCGGTGACGACGACACCTGGGTGGCCGCCCACGCCGCCGTGGCCGAGACCACCGACCGCTTCCTCGCCTTCGAGCTCGGACCCATGTTCGTGCCGTACGGGCGGATCTACTCCCTGGACGCGTACCGGGAGCTGCTCGCCATCCCGCAGTGCGTCGGCGCCAAGCACTCGTCGCTCGACCGGGTGCTCGAGTGGGACCGGCTGGCGCTCCGCGACGCCGAGCGACCCGACTTCCTCGTGCTCACCGGCAACGACCTCGCCATCGACATGGTCACGTACGGCTCCGACTACCTGCTCGGCCTGTCGACGATGGCGCCCGACGCCTTCGCCGAGCGCGACCGACGGTGGGCCGCGCGCGACCCCGGGTTCTACGGGCTGAACGACCTGCTGCAGTACCTGGGCGCGTTCACCTTCCGCGAGCCGGTGCCGGCCTACCGCCACGATGCGGCGATGGTGCTGTCGATGCGAGGGTGGATCGACGCCGAGGCCACCCCGCCGGGCGCGCCCCGACGGCCGGCGAGCGACCGTGACGTGCTGGCCCTGATCGTCGCCGCCATCGAGGAGGCGGTCGCATGAGCCGCAACGCCGTCCAGGTGAAGCGGTTGCGCGAGCGTGACGCCTTCCTCGCCCACCTCGACGGGCTCGGCGTCGACCTGCCGTTCACCGAGACGCCGGCCGGCGGGGGCGGATCGCCCCTGGCCGCACCGTTGCGGGTGGTCGACGGCTCGGCCGGCCCGTTCGTCGTCGGCAACCGCCTGTGCGTGCTCCCCATGGAGGGCTGGGACGCCACCGACGACGGTCGACCGACCGAGCTGGTCGAGCGTCGGTGGCGGCGCTTCGGTGCCAGCGGGGCCAAGCTCGTCTGGGGTGGCGAGGCGGTGGCGGTGCGGGCCGACGGCCGGGCCAACCCCCGTCAGCTGCTCATCGACGCCGATCGGGTCGACGGGCTGCGTCGGCTCCGGGAGGCGCTGGTCGACGAGCACCGACGCGCCGTCGGCTCGGCCGACGACCTGCTCGTCGGCCTCCAGCTCACCCACTCCGGCCGCTTCGCCCGGCCGGCGGGCGAGCCGGCTCCCGTCGTCGCCTACCGCCACCCGGTGCTCGACGGCCGGTCGCCGGCCGGGCGCGTGCTCACCGACGACGACCTCGACGACCTCGTCGAGGCGTTCGTCGCCGCCGCCGCGCTCGCCCACGATGCCGGCTTCGCCTTCGTCGACGTGAAGGCCTGTCACGGCTACCTCGGCCACGAGCTGCTGAGCGCCGTCGACCGGCCCGGTCGCTACGGCGGCGACCTCGCCGGCCGCTCCCGCTTCCTGCGCACCGTCGTCGAGGGGGTCCGCCGGCGCGTCCCCGGCCTCGCCGTCGGGGTGCGGCTGTCGCTGTTCGACGTGGTGCCGCACCGGCCGGGCGCCGACGGCACCGGCGAGCCCGAGGTGGTGCCCGCCGCCGCCACCTACCGCCACGCCTTCGGCGGCGACGGCACCGGGACGGGTGTCGATCTCGCCGAGCCCCACGAGCTGGTGCGGATGTTGACCGAGCTCGGCGTGGGCATGGTGTGCACGACCGCCGGCAGCCCGTACTACTGCCCGCACGTGCAGCGGCCCGCCTTCTTCCCGCCATCGGACGGCTACCTGCCGCCCCGCGACCCGCTGGTCGACGTGGCCCGCATGGTCGAGGCCATCGCGGCCATGGCCGAGGCCCACCCCGACGTGGCGTTCGTGGCGTCGGGGCTCACCTACCTGCAGGAGTGGATCCCGAACGTGGCCGACGCCGTCGTCGCCGGTGGAGGAGCGGCGTCGATCGGACTGGGTCGCATGATGCTCAGCTACCCGCGCCTGCCCGCCGACGTGCTGGCCGGCCGCCCGCTCGACCGACGACTCCTCTGCCGCACCTTCAGCGACTGCACCACCGCGCCCCGGCACGGCCTCGTGTCGGGGTGCTATCCGCTCGACGACTTCTACCGGTCCCGGCCCGAGCGGGTGGAGCTGGCCGGGATCAAGCGCGCCGCCTCGCGGCGGCCGGGCCGGACGACGACCGGGAGGACAGCCGACCGATGAACGACGACCTCTCCGATGCGCCCTACCGCGACCCGTCGCGGTCCGTCGACGAACGGGTCGCCGACCTGCTGGCTCGCATGACGCTGGAGGAGAAGGCGGCCCAGCTCACCTCGGTGTGGCTGACCGTCGACCCCGAACGGGGGGAGGTGGCACCGGCCCAGTTCGCGGCCATGTTCGGCGAGCTGGCCGACCAGATGGCCCTCCTCGACCTCGGCGTGGGGCAGGTCACCCGCCCGCTCGGCACCGTGCCCGTCGACCCCGTCGTCGGCGCCACCACGGTCAACGACCTGCAGCGTCGGGCGGTCGAGGGCAGCCGGCTCGGCGTCCCGATCCTGTTCCACGAGGAGTGCCTCACCGGGCTCATGGCCCAGGGCGCCACGTCGTTCCCGTCGCCGCTGAACTACGGCGCCACCTGGGACCCCGACCTGATCGAGCAGGTGGGGGCGACCATCGGACGGCAGATGCGGATGGTGGGCGACCGCCAGGGCCTCGGGCCGGTGGCCGACGTCGCCCGCGACGCCCGTTGGGGCCGCATCGAGGAGACGATGGGGGAGGACCCCTACCTCGTCGGGCTCATGGTCAGCGCCTACGTGCGCGGCCTGCAGGGCGACCGCGGCGCCGGGGGTGTGGTCGCCACCCTCAAGCACTTCGTCGCCTACTCGTTCTCGGAGGCGGGACGGAACTTCGCCCCCACCCACGTCGGGCCCCGCGAGCTGGCCGACGTGTTCATGCTGCCGTTCGAGATGGCGATCAAGCTCGGGCACGCCGACTCGGTGATGAACAGCTACCAGGAGGTCGACGGCGAGCAGCCCGGGTCGTCGCACCACCTGCTCACCGAGGTGCTGCGCGACCGCTGGGGGTTCGACGGGTTCACCGTCGCCGACTACGGCGCCATCTCGTTCCTGCACCTGTTCGCCGGGGTGGCCGAGGGACCGGTGGACGCCGCCGCGCTGGCGCTGCGGGCCGGGCTCGACGTCGAGCTGCCCGCACCCGCGGCCTACCCGACCGGCATCCCCGCCGCCATCGACCGCGGCCTGCTCACCGTCGACGACGTCGACCGGGCCGTCACCCGGGTGCTGCGGGCCAAGTTCCGGCTCGGGCTGTTCGAGGCCCCCTACGTCGACACCTCGGCCATCGCCCTCGACACCGCCGCCGACCGGGCCCTCGCCGGCGAGGTGGCCCGCCGGTCGATCACCCTGCTGGCCAACGACGGCGTGCTTCCCCTCGACGCCGCCACCCTCGGCCGCGTCGCCGTGATCGGCCCCAACGCCGACGAGCCCATGGCCCTGTTCGGCAACTACTCGTTCGAGAACCACCTGGTGTCCACCCACTTCGCCGACGTCAGCGACGTGGTGTCGGCCCCCACCGTCGCCGACGTGCTGCGCGACCGGCTGGGGCTCGACCGGGTCGGCTACGAGCGCGGCGCCGAGGTGATGATCGACGATCGACGCGGCATCGACGACGCCGTCGCCCTCGCCGCCGAGGCCGACGTGGCCGTGGTGGTGGTCGGCGACAAGGCCGGCCACTTCAAGCTCGGCACCGTCGGCGAGGGCACCGACACCACCGACCTCACGCTGCCGGGCAGCCAGGCCGCCCTCGTCGATGCCGTGCTCGCCACCGGCACGCCGACCGTGGTGGTGTTGCTCAACGGCCGTCCCTTCGCCCTCGTCGACGTGGCCGACCGGGCCGCCGCCGTGGTCGAGGCCTGGTTCCCCGGACAGGACGGCGCCGCCGCCGTCGTCGACGTGCTCCTCGGCGAGGGGGAGCCCGGCGGGCGCACCACCGTGTCGTTCAGCCGGGGCGCCGGGGCCCAGCCGACGTCGTACGACCACAAGCCGCTCTCGCCCGGCTTCCCCCGCCAGGACGACTTCGGCTTCGTGTTCCCGTTCGGCCATGGGCTGACCTACACGACCTTCGCCTACGGCGGCCTCGAGATCACCCCCGCCGAGGTCGACGTGTCCGGCACCTTCACCGTGCGGGGCACGGTCACCAACACGGGGGCGCGCGCCGGCACCGAGGTGGTGCAGCTCTACCTGGGGGACCCCGTCGCCTCGGTGGCACGACCGGTGCTGGCGCTGCGCGGCTTCACCCGGGTGGCGCTCGAGGCGGGCGAAGCCGCCGAGGTGACCTTCACGGTGCCCACCGACCTGGTGGCCTTCACCGGGCTCGACCTGCGTCGCATCGTCGAGCCCGGGGTGATCCGCGTGCACGTCGGCGCGTCGAGCGGCGACCTCCGACTGGGCGGCGAGGTCACCCTGGTGGGCGAGGTGCGCGAAGCCGGCGAGGACCGGGCGCTGGTGAGCGAGGTCGCGGTGCGCCGGCTCGGGGGCTGACCGAGGTGGGCCCTCAGCGTTCCTCGACCTGGGTGAGGAACCGCTGCGTGCGCTCGTGCTGGGGGTTCTGGAGGACCTGACGGGGCGGGCCCTCCTCGACCACCACACCGCCGTCCATGAACACCACGCGGTCGGCGACGCGCTCGGCGAAGCCCATCTCGTGGGTGACGACCAGCATGGTCATGCCGTCCTCGGCCAGGCCGCGCATGACCTCGAGCACCTCGCCCACCAGCTCCGGGTCGAGGGCCGACGTCGCCTCGTCGAACAGCATCATGTCGGGATCCATGGCCAGGGCCCGGGCGATGGCCACCCGTTGCTGCTGGCCACCGGACAACCGGGCGGGGTACTCGTGCAGCTTCTCGCTCAGGCCCACCCGCTCGAGCACCTCACCGGCCTTGTCGATGCTCTCCTGCTTCGACCGGCGCAGCACCTTGCGCTGGGCCATGGTCAGGTTGCGCTCGACGTCGACGTGGGGGAACAGGTTGAACGACTGGAACACCATGCCGATGCGGGTGCGGATGCCGTCGAGGTCGCAGTCGGGGTCGCAGATGTCCTCGCCGTCGATGAGGATCGAGCCCTTCGTGGGGTCCTCGAGGCGGTTCACGCACCGCAGGAGCGTCGACTTGCCCGAGCCGGAGGGCCCGATGATGCACACGACCTCGCCGCGGTCGACGGCGAAGTCGATGCCCCGCAGCACCTCGAGCTCGCCGAAGTACTTGTGGAGGTCGTTGATCTCGATGGCCCGGTGGGCCCCGGCGGCGGGGGTGTCGGTCACGCTCGGCTCGTCACTTGGCCCGTTTGGCCCGGCGCTCGAGGTAGGCGACGAAGCGGGTGAGGGGGATGGTGAGGCAGAGGTAGACGAACGCGGCGGCGATGTAGGGCGTGCTGTTGAGCGACTGCTGGGCGTTGTCGCGGGCGTACTTGGTGAGCTCGATGGTGGCCCCGGTGACGCCGAGCACCGAGATCAGCGAGGTGTCCTTGAGCAGGAGCACGAGCTCGTTGGTGAGCGGCGGCAGGATGATGCGGAACGCCTGCGGGATCACCACGAAGGCCATCGCCTTGGGCTGGCTCATGCCGAGCGACCGGGCCGCCTCCATCTGTCCCTTGGGCACTGCCTCGATGCCGGCCCGGATGCTCTCGGCCATGTAGGCGCCCGAGACGATGGCGAGGGCGAGGCTCCCCGGGCCATAGGTGTAGGGCACCCGGGTGCCGAGGGCGATGGGGATGCCGAAGCCGATGATCAGCAGCGTCACCAGCATGGGGACGCCGCGGAAGATCTCGATGTAGACGGCGGCGAACCACCGGTAGGGGCGGATCGACGACAGCCGCATGAGGGCCAGCACGAGGCCGATGACCAAGCCGCCGCTGAAGCCGAAGAAGGTGAAGATCAGCGTGTGCCAGGCGGCGACGGTGACGATGTCCCAGAACTGCTCGGCGAAGATCTCGGGGTCGAAGAACTTCTCGCCGATGGTGGCCCAGTCGACGTTGAAGGCCAGGAACCCGATGACCGCCAGCGTGAGGGCGTAGACGCCGTAGCGGGTCAGCTTCTGCCGGGTCCGCCGCTTCATGCGCGGCGGACGACGACGGGCGGGGGCTCGTCGGCCCCCGCCCGTCGTGCCCACCTCGGTGTCAGGGCTCAGGCGTTCTCGAACCACGTGTCGTAGATCGTCTGGTAGGCGCCGGAGCTGCGCAGCTCGGCCAGCGCGGCGTTGAGCGCCTCGAGGAGGGCGGTGCTCTCCTTCGGGAGGGCGATGCCGTACTCCTCCTCGGTCGGGAACGTGGTGGTGATGACCAGCTCGGGGTCGTCCTGGGCGGCCACGTAGTTGACCGGGAAGTCCTGGAGGGCGGCGTCGATGTCGTTGGTGCTGAGCGCGGTGAACAGCTCCTCGCCCCCCTCGAACGCCTTGATCGTCGCCCCCTCGGGCTTGTTCTCGTTGGCGAAGGTCTCACCGGTGGTGCCCGACTGGACGCCGATGGTCTTGCCGGCCAGCGACTCGAGGGAGGTGTAGGTCTCCTCGTCGGCGGCGCGCACGAGGAGCGACTGCTCGGAGTCGAAGTAGCCGTCGGTGAAGGCCACCTGCTCGGCCCGCTCCTCGGTGATGGTCATGGCCGAGGCGATCACGTCGCAGTTGCCGGCCACGAGCGAGGGGATGATGCCGTCGAACGGGGTGATGACCCACTCGGTCTCGACGTCGAGCAGGCCGGCCATGTCGTCGACGACCTCGACGTCGAACCCGGTCAGCTCGTCGGGGTTCTCGTCGGAGTAGAACTCGAACGGGGTGTACGGGGCGTCGGTGCAGATCGACAGCGTGCCCTCGTTGATGAGGGTGACGTCGGCCATCAGGCCCGAAAGGTCGGCCGACGCCGCAGCGGTCGTGCCCGAGCCACCGGCGGTGGTGTCGGTGGAGCTGTCGTCGTCGCTGTCGCCGCACGCGGTGAACAGCAGCGTGGCGGCGGCGACGAGCGCGGCGAGCTTGAGGACGGGACTGCGCATACGGGGGCCTCCGGATGGATCGGCGGGGAAGCCCCGGAGTGTAATCGTTGGCGTCCTCACGAGTTCGCCGGACGGTCACCGGCGCGCAAGGTCCGCGTCAGCCAGGCGGGCCGGAGCTCGTGGAGGACGTCGAGCATGGTGGAGGCGGCGAGGTAGCCCTCGAAGGCTCGGCGCGAGAACCCACCCCCGTCCCACCAGGCGGCCTCGTCGGCGGTCATGCCGTGCACCGGTTCCTGGGCGGCGGCGCAGGCCCGGCGCAGGCGTTCCCACGACCACCGCCGGGTGAACTCGGCGGCGGCGGCGGCGAGGTCGTCGACGGCGGGGAGGTCGTCGCCGGCGAGCGCCCGCTCGAGGGCGTCGTCGAGCCATCGGGTGACGAAGAACGCCCCGGTGCTCACCGTGGGAGGTGCGGTGGCCAGGCCGAGCACCCGCCGGCAGGCGTCGGGGATCCGGCCCTCGAACGCCGATGCCCGCGGGCCCTGTGCCACGTCGACCCCCTCGGGCCCGGCGGCGACCGAGCAGGTGGACCCGTGGCGACTCACCAAGTGGGCCAGCCGACGGCCCGGCCGCAGGTCGGACCCTTCCGTGCCGTCGCCGAGGGCGTGGAGGGTGACGGGCGCGACCACCCCGAACGCCCACCACTCGGACGGGGCCACGAAGCCGACCATGGCCTCGACCGGGTCGCCGACCAGTGGCTGGAGGTGGAGGCACCCGCGGCGCGGGTCGTCGGGCGGGTCGGACACGCCGACGGCGAAGGCGGTGTGGGGCTCGGCGGCCTCGCCGACGACCTCGTCGTCGCCGACGGCGAGGAGGTGGGCCAGGGCGGCGAGGCGGTCGCGGTGCGCGGTGCGCGGCGAGGGACGGCGGGAGGGACGGCGGGAGGGACGGCAGGACATGGCGGGCTCCGGGACGTCGGCACGTGGACCGGCGGCGCAAGCCGCGATGCACATCCCATGGTGTCAGGGGGGTGTGACACCGTCGCCGGCTTCGGGTGCGGGCGACTCCGCCGTCAGCCGCCCATCGGCTCGTAGCCGGGGATGTCTTCGAGGGGGGTGCTCACCTGCACCTTGCACTCGGGATGGCCCTGCAGCTTGCCGTGCGACCACCGGATCTCGCAGTACCCCTCGACGGTGAGGCTCTGACCGGTGGTGCGCTCGGCGATGCGGGCCCGCCAGTCGACCTGGGGCTGGCCGGCGTGGGCGTCGAGCACGGTGAAGCCCCTCAGCTCGAACCGCTCCCGCCACGACCGGGTGTCGGCCACCCGGAGCTGCACGGGGTGGGAGCCCTTGGTGCCGAGCAGCCAGTAGGGACCGCCCGCGATGCGGAGCATGCGGAACAGCATCTGGGTGCGCTGGGCGACGGTCGCCGCCTCGAGGTGGTGCCGCCAGCGCAACGTGGTCTCGATCGACACCGCCCGGCACAGCGCGTCGTAGGCGTTGCGCTCGGCCGGGGTCGGGTCGCCCTCGCGCATCACCCGCTTGAGGAGTTCCTTGTGGCGGCGGTCGAGGTCGAGCACGTCGTCGGGCAGGTCGGACAGCGGGAGCCGGGCGCGGGCCTGGTCGTAGTACTCCCGCAGCTGGGGGAGAGCGACCTCCTCGAACCACGACACCCGCGACTCGATGGTGTGGTCGACGAGCAGGTCGTCGACCAGCGCGCCGGGGGAGGTGTTGAGCACGCAGCGCGAGTCGTACTTGGCCTGGATGAACCACACCCCGTCGACGGTGAGGTCGCGGGGGACGTCCGAGGTCCACACCGAGCGAGCGGCACCGGTCCAGGCGATGTGGCCGGGGAGACGGCCTCCGAGCACCCGATCGCGGAACGCCTGGCCGTTGCCGATGGCCCGCAGCAGCAGGTCGCGAGCGGGGCCGTGGGCTCGCGCCGCGGGGACGACGACCGGGCGCCACACGGCGTCGTCGATGCCAGGGACCTCCAGCCGGTCGAGGGAGTCGGGCCAGTGGCCGCCGGGGTCGTGCACCAACCCGACGGCGGTGCCGAGCTCGGTGAGCTTGGTCTTGTCGGTGGCCAACGCCTCAGCCGCCGGACTCGTCGCGGAACAGCGGCGTGAACTGCAGTTCCGCCGCGCCGAGCTCGGCGGTGAGCTGCTCGGCGCCGTACACCTCGAACGACGGGTACACGTCGACCGCCTGCCCGGATGCCGAGATCCAGTCCATCAACGCGTCTCCCCATCGTTCCTCGAGGAGGGCGGCTCGAAGCGCGTCCCTGACGGACGGACTGAAGTCTCGGGCCCGGCTCTGTGCCACCAACCTGATCGCGAGCACCCAGTTGAGGGTCTCGATGTCATCGGCGAGGAACACCTCGGGGGGCTTCCCGTGCACGATCGCGCACGCCACCAGCATCATGGCTCACTCCAGATCACGTTCCGTCCAGAAGCCGGGCAGCGGCTCGTGGACGTCGCCGCGGGCGTAGGCACGAAGCCGTGCGAAGTCCACCTCGGAGAAGATCTCGATGGCGTCGAAGAACGCCTGCTTCGTGGCGTTGCGGAGGGCCCGATCGCCGTCCGAGCCGCGCCGGGGGAGGTTCGAGGTCAGGAACACCACCCGCTCGTAGCCCTGGTTGGCGAGCACGTGGGCCCGTCCGAGGCACTTCCAGACCGTGTCGGTGCGCATGAGGCCGGGCCGAACGCTCGTGAACGCCCCGGTCACGTCGAAGTACCACTCGCCGCCAGCGGCGTCTGCGGCATGGAAGTCGACGGTCAGACCGAGACCCCGCAGGCGATGGTTGCGCTGCAGGATCGCGAAGCCCGCCTCTTCGAGACGTTGCTCGGCCAGGTCTCGGGCCCGCTTGCCCTCCTTCGCGGCTCGCGCCTGGAAGTTCGCCTGCTCCGTCTCCCGGGCAAGACCGGTCGCGGCCTCCCGCTCACCGTTCGTCGACGTCGCCACGGGCATCGCTCGACGCTGCTCGACCCCGTGCACCCGCTTCCGTGAGATCTCGGCGTAGGCGGGGTCGAGGTCGTACCCGACGTAGCGGCGCGCCGTCTTGGCGGCGGCGACGAGCGTGGAGCCCGAGCCCATGAACGGGTCGAGGACGAGGTCGTCCTCGTAGGTGTAGAGATGGATGAGCCGGGCTGGGAGGTCGACCGGGAACGGCGCCGGGTGCCCGACCCGCTTGGCGCTCTCGGCGTCGATCTGCCACACGTCGAGCGTCGCCTCCATGAACTCGTCGCTCGTCGTCGTCACGCGGTGGGGGAGACCGCTGGCCGCTCGTTCCTCGCGGCTCCTCGCGCGATCGAACCGGCCCTTGGAGGCGACGACGACCCGTTCGGTGATGTCGCGGAGCACCGGGTTCGCGGGGCTGCGAAAGGTGCCCCACGCGCACGAGCCCGTGCTCCCCTTGCCCTTCTGCCAGATCACCTCGCCCCGGAGCAGGAGCCCGAGGCGGTTCTGGAGGATGTCGATCACATCGGCCGACAGCGAGCGATAGGGCTTGCGCCCCAGGTTCGCGATGTTCACGGCGATCCGGCCACCGGGCTCGAGCACCCGCACGCACTCCTCGAAGACCTCGGCCAGCATCGTCAGGTACTCGCCGTACGACGCCGGCACCTCGGCGCGCTCGATGTCGCGCTCGTAGTCCTTGCCGACGAAGTACGGGGGGGAGGTGACCACGAGCGCGACGCTCGTGTCGGGCAGATGGTGCATGTCCCGGGCATCACCCACGACGAACGGGTCGGGCAGGTCGACGTCCGCGGGGTTCGCAACCGCGTCGTCGTCGCTCAGGGCGGGAGCGGTGAAGCGGGCGTAGAAGTCGGACGCGTCGTGGCTCTCGCGACGCCCCACCCCGAATCCGGAGGTGGAGGTGGGTCGCCGCCGCGGCTCGGGCACCGGCTTCCCCTTCCGCTCGGCCTGGCCGCTCATGCTAGGGCCCCGACCCGGACGGGGCCGTCGACGGCGGCGGCGGCGGTGGGCCAGCGGCGCAGGGCCAGCTCGCGGGTGCACCGGGCGTCGCTGGCCACGTAGGCGTGGAGCACGGCACGGGGCAGCTCGTGGACCCGGGAGGCGTCGGCGTCGACCGCGGCGAGGCCGGCGAGGCCGGCGACCGCCTTGAGCGAGCACGACATGCGCAGGGCCGGGCCCACGTCGGCCCGGAACAGGCGGTAGGCATCGAGGTGGCGGTGCCCGTGCCAGGCCCCCCGGTAGGCGCCCTCGTGACCGGGCAGCGGCTCGCCCCGCACCACGATGCCGGGGTCGAGGGCCAACCGGAGGCCCGACGGCACGCCGAGGAGCCGGGCCCGGGTGGCGAGATAGGGGAGGTCGAACGCGGCGCCGTTCCAGGTGGCGAGCACCCCGGGGGCGAGCTCGGCGAGCCACCGGTCGACCGAGCGCAGCAGCTCGGCCTCGTCGTGGTGGGCGAGCACGATCTCACCGCCGGCGGCCGCGAGGCCGACGCAGAGGATGCGTCCGACGGTCGGGTCGAGGCCGTCGGTGGCCGTGTCGGTCTCGATGTCGAGCCCGTAGACGGGGGGAAGCGACGCGTCGGCCATCGCCGAGCACCCTATTGAGGGGGTCCGACAGGAACGGGGATGCGCAGCTACAGGTCGGGGCCGTCGAGGAGGTCGGTGACGAGGGCGGCGACGGCCGAGCGCTCGGAGCGCTGCAGGGTGATGTGGGCGAACAGCGGATGGCCCTTCAGTGCCTCGATCACCGACACCACGCCGTCGTGGCGCCCGACCCGCAGGTTGTCGCGCTGGGCGACGTCGTGGGTGAGCACGACCCGTGAGCCCACCCCCAGCCGGGACAGGGCGGTGAGCAGCACCGACCGCTCGAGGTTCTGGGCCTCGTCGATGATCACGAACGAGTCGGTGAGGCTGCGACCCCGGATGTGGGTGAGGGGCAGCACCTCGAGCAGGTTGCGGGCCACGACCTCGTCGATCACCTCGGGCCCGGCGATCGACTCCAGGGCATCGGCGACGGCGAGCGACCAGGGCGACATCTTCTCGTCGGCGCTGCCCGGCAGGTAGCCGAGCTCCTGGCCGCCGACGGCGTAGATCGGGCGGAACACGGTGACCCGCTTGTGGCTGCGATGCTCGAGCACGGCGTCGAGGCCGGCGGCGAGGGCGAGCACGCTCTTGCCGGTGCCGGCGTTGCCGCCGATGGACACGATGCCGATCTCGGGATCGGCCAGGAGGTCGAGCGCGATGCGCTGCTCGGCCGAGCGTCCCCGGACGCCGAACAGCTCGCGCTCGGCGTGCACCAGGTGGACCCGCTTGTCCTCGTGCACGCGGCCGAGGGCGGACTGCGAGCCGGACACGAGGGCGAGGCCGGTGTGGCAGGGCAGGTCGCGGGCCTCGTCGAGGTCGATCATGCGGTCGTCGTAGAGCTCGTCGATGGCCGACGGCGCCACGTCGAGCACCGTGTAGCCGGTCCACGACGTGTCCTCGGCCAGCTCGTTGCGGTACTCGTCGGCGGCGAGGCCGACGACGCTGGCCTTCAACCGGAGCGGCAGGTCCTTCGACACGAGCGTGACGTCGCGTCCTTCGTCGGCCAGGTTGCGGGCGACGGCGAGGATGCGGTGGTCGTTGGTGTCGACGGTCAGCGTCTGGGGCAGGCGGGCGGTGTCCTGGTGGTTGATCTCCACCCGCACCGTGCCGCCTTCGTCGTTCACCGGTACCGGCAGCATCAGCCCGCCGTGGCGGGTGCGCAGCGCCTCGAGCTGGCGCAGCGCCCGTCGCGCCGCCCACCCGAGCTCGGGGTGGTGCCGTTTCGCCTCGAGCTCGGTCAGCACCACGAGCGGCAGGACCACCTCGTGCTCCTCGAAGCGGAACATCGCCCGCGGATCGGAGAGCAGCACCGACGTGTCGACGACGTAGGTGCGGGTGGACGGGCGCGCGGGACGAGCGAGGTCGGTCACAGGACTCCCACCGGGACGGGCACCCACGAGCGACGCATCCTCGGTCAGGACGGGCTCGACTCGGGTGCGGAACGGGTCACCGCCGCCCATCAAACACCTGCGATCGTCGAGGGCGGTGGATGGTCGACGGCCATCACGAAGCATTCACCTCGACGTCATCGTCGGGCTACCGTCGCCGCGCCATGGACCCCGCGTGCACCTTCTGCCGGATCGTCGCCGGCGAGGTGCCCGCACCCACGGTGCTCGACGACGAGGTGGCCGTCGCGTTCCTCGACCACCGCCCGCTGTTCAAGGGACACGTGCTCCTCGTGCCGCGCCAGCACGTCGTCACCCTGCCCGACCTGCCGCCCGAGCGGGTCGGGCCGCTGTTCGAGCGGGCCCGTTGGTTGGCGGCGGCCATGGTGGACGGGCTCGGCGCCGCCGGCAGCTTCGTCGCCGTCAACAACACGGTCAGCCAGAGCGTCGCCCACCTGCACGTGCACGTGGTGCCGCGCCGTCGCCAGGACGGCCTGCGCGGCTTCTTCTGGCCGCGCACCTCCTACGACGACGAGGCCGACGCCGAGGCCTACGCGGCGCGGCTGCGCGACGCGCTCGACGACACCGCGTGAGGGCGGCCGTGGCTAATCGCCCGACCCGCCCGTCTCGGCCTCGACGGCCTTCTGGAGCTCCTCGAGGGCGAGGTGCATGCCGTCGGCGAGCACCCACGGATCGGGGATGAGGTCGGGGCACACGACGAAGCCGAAGTCGAGGCTGTCGAGGTAGGACATCACCGTGATGTTGAGGGCGCCGCCATCGAAGATCGGCCCCATGGGGTAGGTCGCCTTCATCTGGGCACCGGCCACGTACAGCGGGAACGGCGGGCCCGGCACGTTGGAGATGGTCACGTTGAACAGCGGTCGGTGCCGGTCGGCGAACCGCATGCGGGAGTACAGGCGCGCCGCCTGGCCGGCGACGGCGGGGGCGGCGAACTCGGCCCAGTCCTGCAGGGTGTCGGCGCCGATGGCGTTCTGCTGCTCCTTGGCCAGCGCCATGTTGTCGTGGATGGCGGCCAGCCGATCCAGCGGGTCGTCGAGGTCGGTGGCGAGCGAGGCGAGCATCGACGACACCCGGTTGCCGTGGGTGCCCTTCTGGTCGTCGGTGCGCACCGACACCGGCACCATGGCGACGAGCGGGCCGTCGGGATGCTCGTCCCGGCTGTCGAGGTAGTGGCGCAGGGCGCCGGAGCACAGCGTGAGCACGACGTCGTTGACCGTCGCACCCATGGCGTTCTTCACGGCCTTCACGTCGGGCAGCGACAGCGACGCGGTGGCGAAGTCGCGGTGCGGGGTGAGGGCGGCGTTGAACGACGTGCGCGGCGCCGAGAACGGCGCCGGCGGCGGGGTGAGGTCGGGCTGGCGGCGGTTGAGCTGGCGCACCTGGAGGGCGGCGCCGGCCGTGCGGCGCGCCGTCTGCAGGGCGCGGACCGGCTGCTGGGCCAGCGACCAGAGCGCGTAGCCGGCCATCTCGGTGTCGGACGGCACGTGGTCGGGGGTCCAGGGCTCGGCCGGTGCCGGCTTCTGCTCGATCTCGGGGCTGAGGTCGAGGATGGCGACCATCAGCTCCTCACCCGATGCGCCGTCGATGGCGGCGTGGTGGACCTTGCTGAGCACGGCGACGTTGCCGCCCTCGAGCCCCTCGATCAGCCACACCTCCCACAGCGGGCGGGTCCGGTCGAGGGGGATGGCGACGAGGTGGCCGGCGAGCTCGCACAGCTCCTTCATCCCGCCCGGGGCGGGCACCGCGATGTGGCGAAGGTGCCAGCTCAGGTCGAAGTCGGGATCCTCGATCCACACCGGGTGGTGGATGCCGAGGGGGACCTCGACCAGCCGGCGGCGGAACGGCGGGGCCAGGTCGAGCCGTTGGCGGTAGAGCTCCTTGAGCTGGTCGAAGCTGAAGCCGTCGGGGGCGGTCGACGGGTCGAACACCATGAGGCTGGCGACGTGCATGAACGACGTCGGCGTCTCCATGTACAGGAACCCGGCGTCGAGGCCCGTGAGTCGCTGCATGGCGTCCTCCCCCATCGTCGTCCCGGCCGGCGAACCGGGGATCCGTCATGTTCCCACGGTCGGGCGAGCCGAGCACCCCCGACCAGCGGCCGGATCAGACCACGATCTCCATCCGCAGGCCACGGGCGTCACGGGCCCCGTCGCCGAGCCGTTCGGCCACGCCCCGGGCGGCTCGCCGGGCCGTCCAGGCGACGGCGAAGGCGTCGAGCAGGTCGTCGGCGGCCACGCCCGCCGGCCGCCCGGCCAGGTGGTCGGCGACGTCGGGGAAGTGGGGGAGGAGCAGCCCGACCCGGGTGATCCGGCCCTCCCCGGTGCGCTTGGCGGTGGGCAGCGGCGCCCCGGCGAGGGCGGCGAAGCACGACTCGGGGTGGACCTCGAGGACCCGGCGCTGGTCGTCGGGCCGCACCGCGGCGTCGAGCTCGGCGATCTTGGGGAGCAGGTGGAACGACTGGCGGGACAGCCCCCGACCGGTCGCCGCCCGGCTGCGGTCGAGGGCGTCGGCGTAGTCGGTGGCGCCGAGCACCGACCGGGCGGGGGTGGGGAACACCGACGACCGCCGGGGGCCGAGGCGGGCCCGGGCGGCCCGGTCGGCGGCCCGGTCGCCGTCGACGGGCAGCCCGATGGGCATGTCGATGCCCACCACGGCGAGCTCGCCATGCCGGGCGCGGTCGACCACGTCGGCGACGGCGGTCTCGAGGGTGACCGTGCTGTCGCCGCCGCGACGGACCGGTGCGCTCACCACGACCCAGCCGCCACGGCACCCGTCGACACCGGCGACGCGCGCCGCCGGTCGTCTCACGCGCCGAGCAGCCCGCGGCACGCGTCGAGGCCCTCGATCACGATGTCGTCGCGGCGCACGGTCTCCCACGCCTCCCGCCGCAGCAGGAACCGGAGCTCGCGCCGGGGGGATCCCCGGGGGGCCAGGACGTCCTCGCCGTTCGGCTCGTAGGGGAACGTCGCGGTCACGGCCAGCGAGGCGTCGTTGTCGACGTAGGCCGCGGTGGTGGCCTGCGAAGCTCCCAGCCCGGCGAAGGCCAGGTGGAGGGCGGCGGCGCGCATCTCCCGGCCGTAGCCCTTGCCCTGGTGGGGCCGGGCCAGCCACGAACCGGTCTCGATCGACCGTCGGTGGGGGAAGTCGTCGGCGACCAGCCCCTGCACCCCCACCGGCTCGCCATCGACCACCACCGCCAGCGGGAGGTGCCAGGCGTCGGGCCGGAGGTCGGCCAGGCACCGCCAGATGAACTGCATCGTGTTCCGCTCGAGCTCGGGTGACGGCACGTCGGACCAGGGGGTGCGGAACGGCATGGTCGCCGGGTCGTGGATGTCGACCGAGAGCCTGGCGAGCGCCTCGATCTCGGCTTCGCGGGGGGAGCGCAGCTCGAGCCGAGGCGTGACGACCCGCAGGTCGTGGAGGGGCCACACCGAGCCGGGCATGGGCCGACGCTACCGATCGACGCGGAAGGCCGGCTCGCCGTTCTCGATGACGAGGGTGCCGGGCATGCCGATCAGGTCGAACTCGCTCCCGCGCAGGCCGGCCGCGCTCACGGCGACCACCTCGCCCTTGTGCGCGCCGGCGAGGATCGTGAGCTCGAGCCGCCAACCCCCGAGGCCGGCGTCCCTGCGCTCGAGGGGCGTGGCGTCGACGACGAACACGTCGTAGCGGCCGTCGTCGATCACGGGCCAGAGCGTGCCACGATCGACCCGTGACCGGCGACGACGGGACCCGAGGCGAGCGCGGCGCGTCGGCGCGTGCCACCCGTCGACGAGGTCTCCGGGTCGTGTGGGTCGTCCTCGTCGTCGCCGTGGTGGGCATCGGCGCGCTGGTCGCCTTCTGGCCCGCTCCCGTCGAAGAGGTGCGCATCACCTCGGTCGACGCCTTCGGGATGTGCGCCGAGCCCGTCGGCGGCGGGGCCGAGCACTGCTGGAGGTTCGGCCCGGAGCTGGCGAAGGAGGCGGGGTGGGCGGTGGGTCGGTGCGCCGAGGTGCGGTACGGCTACCGCTTCGTCGACACGCCCCACGTCGTCGTCGGGCCCTGCCCGGCTACCGCAGGTGCTTGAGCGCCTCGCGCGTCGACAGCGGTGACAGCTCGTCGGCGTGGTCGGCCACGAAGCGCCGCACCGCGTCGGGGTCGGTGCGGGCGTACTGGCGCAGCGCCCACCCGATCGCCTTGCGCAAGAAGAAGTCGGTCTCGTCGGCCCGCGCCGCGCACATCCGGAACAGCCGGTCGGCGTCGGTGCGCTCGCCGTACCGGAGCTGGTGGAGGATCGCGGTGCGGACCAGCCACAGGTCGCCGCTGTCCGCCCACTCGTCCATCACCGGGCCGGCGTCGGGCTCGACGGCGACGATCCCGCCGACGACGGCCGAGGCGAGGGCGTCGACCGTGTCCCACCACGCCTTGGTCGTGACCAGGCGCCCGAGCGCGGGCAGCGCTGACGCGTCGAGGGCGCCGACCCACCGGGTGAGCAGGTCGACGCCTGCGTACTGGTACTCCCGCTCGGGGAGGCCCCAGAGCCGGTCGGCCACCGCCAGGGCGGTCGCCTGGTCGGGTCGGGGGACGTCGGCGACCACCGCCCGCACCAGCCGCCGCCGCTCGGGTGAAGGCACGCCGAGGAACGGGAACTGGTCGCGCAGGTAGCGGCGCATGTCGGCGGCCCGCCGCCCGTCGCCGGCCGGCCCGAGCGTGGCGGCCAACCGTTCGACCAGCTCGTCGGCGGTCGGGGCGGAGCCGTCGGGGTCGTCCACCGGCGGCTCAGACCTCGTGGAGGAGGCGGAACACCTCGGCACCACCCACCCCGGCGGCGGCGCCGTGGTCGGCCAGCCGGTCGAGCACCCGACGGCGGAACGCGTCGCGCTGGGTGCCGTCGTCGCCGGGCTCGATGTGCATCGTCGAGCGGTGCTGGCTGCGGTGCTCCATCAGGGCGGCGACCTTGGTGTCGCCGAAGCCGGTGACGTCCTCGACGTGGTTCGGTTCGTCGGCTTCGAACAGCAGCAGCGCGTCCGGGCGATGGTGGGCCACGTCGTGGTCGCGGTGGAAGTGGGGGTCGCGGGCGGCGACGACGCCGTCGACGGTGAGCCAGCCGGCGTGGCGGTGATCGGGGTGGAGGCGGTACCGCTTCCAGGGATCGTGACCGAGGACGACGTCGGGTTGCAGCCGGCGGATCCAGTAGGCGACCCGGTCCCGCTCGGTGAGGCCGGACACGAGCTCGCCGTCGACGTAGCCGAGCATCACCACCTTGCCGGTGGAGCCGAGGGCGCGGGCGGCGGCCAACTGCTCCACCTCCCGGGAGGCGATCAGCTCCTCGACGTCCTCGTCGGGATCCCACGATCCCTTCGACCCGTCGGTGAGGACGAGGTGGTTGACCACGCACCCCGCGGCGGCCCACTTGGCCAGGGTGGCCCCGCACCCGAACTCGATGTCGTCGGGGTGGGCGCCGATGGCGAGGGCGCGCCCGGGGGTGGGCAGCGACGTGGTCGGGGTGGGCGCCGGCGGAGGGGAGGAGGGGGGAGACGTCATCAGGCGAGCCAGGATGGCACGGCGAGGTCGTCGGGGAGGTCGACGTCCCATGCCAGCCGGGGCTCACGGGCGACGCGCAGGGGGAGGTCGAGCCGGTCGACCTCGGCCAGGTGCCGGGGGAACGACCCCGGGCCGTAGGAGAAGCGGAACCCGGCGGCGGCCGGGACCGAGGCCACGTTCGTGCCGTCGTCGCGGCGGTCGGGCACGAGGGTGACCCCGTCGTCGTCGGCGAGCCACGTCAGGTCGACGGCGTGGGGCAGGTCGGCGTGGGCCACGATCACGCGGTCGATGCCGTCGCTGGCCAGCGTGGCGACGCCGTCGGTGACCGCCCCGTTGAGGCCGAGGCCCGGGCGCCAGACCACGGTGGCACCGACCTGTCGCGCCCAGGCGGCGACGGCCTCGTCGTCGCACACGACGAACACGGGCAGCGGGCCGGCCGCCCGCACGACCGTGGTGGCCATCGACTGCGCCAGCGCAGCCCGGTCGTCGTCGTCGAGGGCCGGCGCCAGGCGCAGCTTGGCCTGGTGGAACGCCTTGACCGGCAGGAGCACGGCGGCGGTGCGGTCGTCGGGGCTCGCAAGGGGCGAGGGGGACGGCCCGGGCGCGGTCACGCGGGCGAGTCTACGGTTGCGCCATGCGCATCCGTGTGGCCGTCATCGGTGCCGGTTCCTGGGGTACCACCGTGGCCCACCTCGCCGCCCACAACGCGCCCACCGTCCTGTGGGCCCGCGATCCCGACGTGGCCCGCGAGATCGACGCCGAGCACGTCAACGGCCGGTACCTCGCCGGCTACGCGCTGCACCCCGACCTCCGGGCCACGAGCGACATCGCCGAGGCGGTGTCGGGCGCCGACGTGGTGGTGATGGGGGTGCCGTCCCACGGCTTCCGCTCGACGCTCGAGGACGTCCGAGCCCACCTCCGCCCCTGGGTGCCGGTCGTCAGCCTGGCCAAGGGCCTCGAACAGGGCAGCCGCAAGCGCATGACCGAGGTCATCGCCGAGGTGCTGCCCGGTCACCCCTACGGCGTGCTCACCGGGCCGAACCTGGCCAAGGAGATCCTGGCCGGCGACGCCGCCGCCACCGTGCTGGCGATGAGCGACGACACCATCGCCGTCGAGCTGCAGTCGGTGTTCGCCACCGACCTGTTCCGCGTCTACCTCAACGACGACGTGGTCGGCTGCGAGATCGCCGGCGCGCTGAAGAACGTGATGGCCATCGCGTCGGGCATGGCCGACGGCCTCGGCACCGGCGACAACACGCGCGCCGCCGTCATCACCCGGGGCCTGGCCGAGCTCAGCCGGCTGGGCATGGCCCTCGGCGGCCACCCGATGACCTTCGCCGGCCTGGCCGGGATGGGCGACCTGGTCGCCACGTGCATCAGCCCGCAGAGCCGCAACCGCCACGTGGGCGAGCAGCTCGGCCAGGGCCGCACCCTCGAGCAGATCGTCGAGGACATGCACATGGTCGCCGAGGGCGTGAAGTCGGCCTCGGTCGTGCTCGAGCTGGCCGAGGAGCACGGCGTCGAGATGCCGATCGCCGAGCAGGTCTACCGGGTGCTCAACGACGGCTGCCCGGCCACCGACGCCTACCGCGGCCTGCTCGGGCGACGGCAACGTCGCGAGATGCACGGCCTCACCTCCGACTGACGGCTGGCGGCGACCCTCCCATGCTCGCCGGCACCGACTGGCTCTGGCCCTGGTGGCTCGAGCGCCAGCGCGACCCCCGCAGCCCCGACTTCCTCCCCGGCGTCGCCGGGGGTAGCGGTGACGCCCCTCGCAACCTCACCCACCGGTCGTGGACCCTGCTCGGCGCGGTGGGCACGCCGTCGCGCGCCGTCGTCGACCCTCGGGGCCTGGTGACGCCGTGGGGGCGCGGCCCCTCGCTCGACTGGTGGGTGGGCGCCGACGACCGCTGGCACCTGCCGAGCCGCGAGGTGGCGGTGCGCCAGACCCTCGTCGACGACGCCCCGGTGGTGGAGACGACCATGCGCGTCCCCGGCGGCGACGCCGTCCACCGCGCCTACGTGGCCCGCGTGGCCGACATCGGCGAGCCCGTGCCCGGCGTGCCGGCGCCGTCGACGGGCGGGGGTGCCGACGACGTGGTCGTCGTCGAGGTCGAGAACCGCTCGGCCGTCCCGTTCGCGCTGGCCTGGGCGATCCGCCCGTACGACCCCCTCGGCCCGGTGACGGTGCGGTCGGTCGCCTTCGACGGTACGACGGCCCGGGTCGACGGCCGTGTCGCGGTCGTCTTCCCGAAGTCGCCGGCCCGCGCCGACGCGTCCTCGGCCGCCGCCGGCGACGTGGTCCACGCCGTCGTCGAGGGTCGCGCCGGCGAGTGGCGGGGCGAGCTCACCTGCCCCGACGGTCGGGCCCACGCCGCGTTCGTGGTGCCGGTGCCCCACACGGCGACGGTGCGGGTGCTGTTGCCCCACCGCGTCGTCACCGGCACCCCGCCGAGCGCGACGCAGGTGGCGTCGGGTTGGGCCGCCCAGACCCGCCGGGGGCTCCGGCTCGACCTGCCCGACGAGCGGTTGTCGGGCGTCGTCGACCGCGGCCGACGGTCGCTGCTCCTGGCCGTCGCCGGTGAGGACCTGGTGTGCTGGCCGGACCGGCCGCTCGAGTGGGCCGACGCCGCCGACGTGCTCCTCGCCCTCGACCGCCACGGGTTTCACGACGAGGTCGCCGGCGTGCTCGCCGCCGTGCCCGACCGCCAGCAGCTCGACGGCTTCGTCCGGGGGGACGCCACCCGCCTCGACGGGCCCGGCGCGGTCCTGGCCGTCGCCGGTGAGCACTGGGCCCTCACCGGCGACGACGAGCTCGTCGGTGATCTCGTCGGGCCGCTGGCCAAGGCGGCCCACTGGATCGACAAGCGCCGTTCGTCGTCGCGCCGTCGCCGCGACCGCGCCACCACCGGGCTCCTGCCGGACGGGGATCAGCCGGCGTGGATCGGTGCGCCGACGGTCTCGTACCACGACGCCTGGTGGAGCATCGCCGGGCTGGCGGCCGTGGCCCCCGCCCTCACCGCCGCCGGCCAACCCGAGGTGGCCGACGACGTCGGTCGGTTCGCGCTGGGGCTGCGCCAGGCGGTGGCGCGGGCCGTCGCCGCCGACGCCGCCCGGCTGGGGGTCGCCGTGCCGCCGGCCGGTCCGGGCCGCTCCCTCGACGGTGGCGTCGTCGCCAACCTGGCCGCCGTCGTCCTCGACGTGCTCGACGCCGACGACCCGGTGGCCGCCGCCGCCGCCGAGTACGTGCGGGAGCGCTTCGACGTGGACGGCGCCGTCTTCCAGGCCGTCGGCAACGCCGGGCTGTCGGCCCGGCTGACCGTGGCCCTCGCCACCGTCGAGGCTCGCGTCGGCGATCGCCGGGTGCACGCCCGCCTCGCCCGGCTGCTGGACCTGGCGTCGCCCACCGGCGCCTGGCCGGCGGTCGTCCACCCCCGCACCGGTGGCGGCTCGGCCGGCGACGGCCACGACCTGCCGACGCTCGCCGCCGTGCTCGGCTTCGTGCGCCGTGCCCTGGTCGACGAGCGACGGCCACGGGACGGCGAGCGGGGCGGTCTGGCCCTGTCGAGCGTCGTGCCCGACGCGTGGCTCGGCCAGGGATGGGAGGTGCACGACGCGCCCACTCGGTGCGGCCGCCTCGGCTACGCGGTGCGGTGGCACGGCGAGCGGCCCGCGCTGCTGTGGGAGCTCGACCGGGAGGGCTGGCCGGGCGGCGCGGTCCGCCTGACCGCCCCGGGGCTCGACCCGTCGTGGTCGACCACCGAGCCCCGGGGCGAGGCCCTCCTCGCGCCCGTGGTCCCCTCGACGACCCCACCCGGCCGACGGGCTCCCGAACCCCCACCGGCGGACGACCCGCCGCCTGGGGCATCATCGTCGTTCGCGTGAGCGTGCCATGACCGAACCCCTCGACCTCCCCGCCGTCCTCGCCGACCTCGGCGTGCCCTCCCGCGAGATCGACGAGGCCCGGGCCGCGGGCGCCCTCGAGCTGCTCGCCCTCGAGAAGATCGTGTCGCTCGAGGACCCGCGCTTCGACATCGCCGAGGTGTGCGCGCTGTCGGGCATCGGGGTCCAGGAGGTCCGCGAGTACTGGCGCGCCCTCGGGTTCCCCGACCCGCGCCCGGGCGAGAAGCTGTTCACCGAGGCCGACGTCGAGATGCTCTCCGCGGTGATGGCGTTCATCGCCGAGGGCGCCCTCGAGCCCGACCTCGCCGTGCAGATGGCCCGCGTCATCGGCTCGTCGCTCGAGCGCATCGCCGCCGCCCAGGTCGACGCCATCGAGTCCCGCCGGACGGCGGTGGCCAACGGCACCACCGCGCCGCCCGCCTCGGCGAGGGCGACGGCCGAGGTGCTGTCGCTGATGCCGAAGATCATGGAGTACGTGTGGCGGCGCCAGCTGTCCGGCGCCGCCCGCCGCCGGATGACGCGTGCCGCGGGGGACGACGGCGCCGAGGTCGTCATCGGCTTCGCCGACCTGGTGGGGTTCACGGCCAAGACCCAGCAGCTCGAGGAGCACGAGCTGGCCGAGGTGGTCGCCCGCTTCGAGCAGGTGGCCTACGACGTGGTGGCCGAGACCGGCGGCCGGGTCGTGAAGATGATCGGCGACGAGGTCATGTTCCTGCACGACGACGTGTCGCGGGGGGCCGAGCTGGCCCTCGCCCTCGCCGACGCCTTCCGCTCCGACCCCAACCTGTCCGACGTGCGCGTCGGCCTGGCCTCGGGCCCCGTGCTCGAGCGCGACGGTGACGTCTACGGACCGGTCGTCAACCTGGCCAGCCGCATCGTCACCATCGCCTACCCCGCCACGGTGGTCGTGTCCGAGGAGGTGTTCGACCACCTCCGTGACGACGACCGGTTCGTCATGAAGTCGCTGCGCTCGCACTACCTCAAGGACATCGGTCGGGTGTCGCTGTGGGCCCTGCGCCGACCCGGCGGCGGGGAGGTCCCCTACCGCAACGAGCTCGCCCGGTTGGCCGCCCGCCAGTTCCTGCTCGACCGGTGGGCCGAGCTGCGGGCCGAGGCGCGCCAGTGGTCCTCGGAGGAATCGGCCCCCATCCCGACGGCGGTGATCGAGTCGGGCCTGCTGTCCGCCGAGCGCGACGGCGACGTCGACGGCCACACCGAGTCGCTGGCCACCGGGCAGTTCGAGGCCATCACCGAGGCGGTGCTCGAGTCCGACCTCGACCCCGAGCTGCAGGTCGAGCTGCTCGGCGAGCTCGAGGCCGCCCGTCGTCTGCACCGTCTCGAGCAGGAGGCCCAGGCGAAGGCGGCCGAGGCCGACCTCGAAGCCGAGCGGCGACTCGAGGAGATCGAGCGGGAGGCCCGGCGTCGCGTGGAGGAGGCCGAGCGCGAGGCGCGCCGCAAGGTGGAGCAGGCCCTCGAGGAGGCCGAGCAGAAGTCGCGGCGGGTCAACGAGGAGGCGAGCCGCAAGGTCCAGCGCGTCGCCGAGCGGGTCGAGCGCCAGGCCGACAAGGTCGAGAAGGAGGCCAAGGTCGAGGCCGAGCGCAAGGCCAAGCGCCGCAAGAAGAAGAAGGGGTAGCAGCCCGGTCGGCCCGGCCTGGTCGGCCCGGCCTGGTGGGCTCAGTCGGCCAGCTGGGCCGTGGCGATCTGCCAAGGCTCGAGGGCGAACCGCTCCTCGAACGACTCGAGCGTGCGGCCGCGCAGGTCGCGCAGCCATCCCCGGCGGCCGCGGATGCGCACCTCGGTGGGTTCGTCGGTCGGGTTGAACACCCGGACGACCAGGTGCCCGGCGTCGCGGACGACGGCCGACACCTCGGCGCCGCCGACGTCCAGCTCGGTGCCGCGCGCCGGCCGCCGCCCCCCGCCCGGTGCGGTGCGCACGAGCAGCGGCAGGAAGGCCTCGTCGACCGCTCCGTAGGCGGCGGCGGGATCGTCACCCAGCATCAGCCCGTAGCGGAACGTCTGCGGCCCGATCATCTGGGCGCCCTCGACCGGGACGATCGGGCCGGCGGGCAGCGGTCGGTACCGCATGGGGCCGTTGCTCAACAGCCCGGTCGCCCGCAGCAGGGTGAGGGCCAGCGCCCCCGCCGTCTCGGCGCCCTCGCCCGCGCCCTCGCCGTCGTCGCGATCGTCGCGGTCGGGGTCGTCGTCGGTCCGCAGGTCGACGAGCTCGTACTCGAGGAGGCCTTCGTGCACGACGGTCAGCCCGCCGGCGATCACGAACCGCCGTGACGGGAAGGTCGCCATGGGGCGCTCGTGGGGACCCCCTTCGGCGCGCAGCCCGCGCTCGACCACCGCGAACGCGCACTCGGCGTGCGACGACCCGGCCCGTCGGGGCAGCGGGAACCACGTGCGCAGCCGATGGTCGCGGCAGGGGTTGGTGAGCTCGGTCGTGACCCGGACCAGCGCGCGGTCGGCGACGAGCTCGAGCGTGGTGGTGACGGTGACCTCGCGCTCGCCGCTGCGCTGCGCGGCGAAGACGCGCTCGGGCCAGCGATAGGTCCGGTCGATCCGCACCCGGGCCCGCAGCGGCCCCCGCTCGAGCATCGTGACGACGACCTTCGTGGGCTCGTCGACGACCAGGTCGGCGTCGGGGGGCGAGTAGTTGTAGGTGTCCCCGCCGTCGCCGTCGTCGACCAGCCGGTCGAGGCCGTCCACGTGAACGAGCCCGTCGGGGGAGGCCAGCCCGAAGGTGCCGGTGTCGGGATCGACCTCGACCACCACCCGGCCGTTGGCCAGCCGGGGGCGCCCATCGGGTTCGGTGACCCGCACCTCGTCGACCGGCAGCGGCTGGGGCTCCACGTGGGTCCAGCCGTAGCCGGGCACGTCGTCGACCCAGGCCAGGACCCGCTGGCTCGGCGGGGTCACCACCGCGATGCGGGCCGGGCCGTCGGGGGCCTCGGCCGCCCGTTCGGCGATGACGCCCTTGGCCGGCCCGTGGTAGCGGGTGCCGGTGTCGTCGACCGAGCAGACCAGGCGCACGTCGAGCACGCCGGGACCCTCCTCGCCGCGTTCGATCTCGAGCACCTCGATCTCGACGTCGCGCAGCTCGGCCATGCCGTCCATGGCCGCCTGGACGAGGGTGACGCAGTCCTGGCGGGTGAGGCCCTCGGCCCCGGCCCGACCGTCGCTCACGTGGAGCACCTGGGTGCCGGCCACCGGCTCGGTGCCGACGAGCACCAGCTCGACGACCCCGCCCCGCGACCGCGCCGAGGCGTTCACGGCGACCGGCCCGGGCACGACGACCGACGCCGCGAGGGCCGCGGTCGCCCGCTCGACGAGGCCGTCGGCCACCTGGCGGGCCTCGGCGTAGCGGTGGCGCACGGCGTCGACGACCTCGTCGATCGAGCACGCGCAGCTCGAGTCGTGCGCCGAGTTCCGGATCATCTCGAGCCAGGCCACGTCGAGCAGCGCGCCGGGCCACCGCCCGGGGGGGAGGAACAGCGCGCTCAGCGGCTCGGCCAGGCGCTCGATGGCCCGCTCGGCGCCGGCCGCGGCCTGCTTCACGTCGACCCGGTTCGACCCGACGCCCATGAGCAGGTTGGCCCGCGCTCCCGAGCGCAGCTCGCCGCGCCAGCGGGGGAGCCCTTCGCTCCTCGCCGTGCTCAGGTAGGCGGCGAGAGAGGTGACGTGGAGGCGGTAGTCGTCCTGCAGGGCGTTGGCCTCGGCGACCACTCGCCCGAGGTAGGCCTTGGGCAGGAGGTGGTCGGTGCCGTTCATCCACAGGATCGGGCCGGCTTCGCCGGGGTCGTCCGGGCCGTCGTCGTCGGATCGGAGGAACGAGGCGTGGTCGCGCTCGAACCGCTCGATCATGGCGAGCAGCTCCTTGGTGTCGTCGGGCAGAGCGGCGCCGTTGCCGTACCCCTCGATCAGGTACTCGGCGCGCACCGTCGACCCGTCGGGGGCCGACCACCAGAACGCCGAGCGGTCGACCGCCGACGGGACCCCTCGCCACACGACGGCGTGGTCGAGCCCGAACTGGCGGAGGAGCTGGGGCATCTGGGCGACGTGGCCGAACATGTCGGGCAGGTAGCCGACCTCCATGGCACCGCCGAACCCGGCCGCCTTCGCCAAGCCGAGCTGGAGGTCGCGGACCATCGTCTCGGCGGACACGAGGAACTCGTCCATCAGCACGTACCACGGCCCCATGCCGAGCCGGCCCGACCCGGCCAGCGCTCGCAGGCGGCCCTCTTCCTCGGGCCGCACGGCCAGGTAGTCGTCGACCACCGCCATCTGCCCGTCGAGCATGAAGTGGGCGAAGCCCGGGTCGGCCTCGAGCAGCGGGAGCAGGTCGTCGACCAGGTCGACGAGGTTCAGGCGGAACGTCTGGAACGCGGCGTACCACTCGCGGTCCCAGTGGGTGTGCGGCACGACCGCGACCTCACGCGTCATGGGCCGAGCGTAGGCTCCACGCGTGCGCGTCGCCTTCGGCACCGACGAGCGGACCCCGGCCACCGACGAGCTGCGAGCCTGGATCTCCACGGCCGGCCACGACCTCGTCCCCGTGGCCGACGAGCTCACCGGGCGCGACGACGCCTGGCCCGCGGTCGGTCGGGCGGTCGGAGAGGCGGTCGCCTCGGGTCGGGCCGACGCCGGCGTCGCGTGCTGCTGGACGGGCACCGGGGTGAGCATCAGCGCCAACAAGGTGCCAGGTGTCCGGGCCGCCCTCTGCGGCGACGTCGAGACGGCCCGCGGCGCCCGCCGCTGGAACGACGCCAACGTGGTGGCCCTCAGCCTGCGCCTCGCCACCGGACCGGTCGCCATCGAGATCGTCGAGGCGTTCCTCGGCACCGGCCCCGACGTCGGCGAGGCGGCCACCATCGCCGAGGTCGAGCGGCCCACCTCCTGACCGGGGCCCCCGCCCTTCGTCGCCGGCGGGGCGAGGCCCCCGGGCCCGCCACTACGGTGTCGCCATGATCACCTTCGTGCTGCTGTCGACGCTCGGGCCGGACGGCTCGGAGACGCTCAAGGACAACCCGAGGCGCATCAAGGAGGTCAACGGCGAGGTCGAGGCCATGGGCGCCCGGGTGAAGGACCAGTACGCCCTGCTCGGTCAGTGGGACTTCCTGACCATCATCGAGGCCCCCGACGAGCGGGTGATGGCCCGGATCGCCACGACCCTGGCGGCGAGGGGCACGCTCAAGACCCGAACCCTCACCGCCATCCCCGTCGACGAGTTCATCGCCTCGCTCGGCCAGGGCGTGGGCTGAGGATCAGTACCACCACGTACCGCGACGACGTTCGCGTTCGATGCGGACGTCGTCGCCGGTGAACAGCACCGGCAGGGTCCCACCGTCGGAGAGGCGCCGGATGCGATAGCCCTCGGGGTCGCCGCCCGCCACCTCGAACCCGCGGGACCAGGTGCCGTCGAGGCGGTTGCGCACCTCGACGCGCGTGCCCTCGGGGAGCGGTTCGGGGACCGACGGCCGACTCGGTTCGCCCGTTGCCGCCACCGGTTCGGTCACCTCGGTCGTCGCCATCTGCTCGGCCCCCTCGGCGGTCGTGCCCCGGTCGGGTTCGGTCGGTCGGCTCGGTTCACTCGGTTGGCTCGGTTGGCTCGGTTGGCTCGGTTGGCTCGGTCCCATGGCGATCTTCGCACCTCCTCCCTCACCCACAACCCCCGACGGGGTGGATTCCCGGATCCGTCGCCGTGCGTTCACACCCGTTCTCGCCCTCGACACGCCCCGGAAACGACGGGGGTTGCCCCCCTCGCGCACGCCTGCCGGTCTAGTGTGACCGCTCACGGGGAGCGGTGCCGCCAGGGCGCCGACCAGACGAGCGACCCCCGGGTCGCGTGGGCAAGGGGGAAGTCGATGCGACGTTCCGGATCGGGCCGTGGCCTGTGGCTCCGGCTGTTCGCCGTGCTGATGGCGACGGTCGCCATCGCCGCGGCGTGCGGGAGCTCGGATGACGACGGCGGCGACGAAGGCGGGTCCGGGGGCACCACCGGCGCCGACGTGACCATCGCCGCCGAAGGTGACCCCACGCCGGGCGGCTCGGTGATCTACGGCCTCGAGGCCGAGACCAGCGGCTACAACGCCCTCGACGACCGGTGGGCGATCGCGGGCAACATGACCGCGGGCGTCATCTACGACCCCATGTCCGCCTACGACGCCGAGGGCAACATCCAGCCCTACCTGGCCGAGTCGTTCACCCCCAACGCCGACTTCACGTCGTGGACGATCAAGCTGCGTCCGGACATCAGCTTCACCAACGGCCAGCCCCTCACGGGTGAGGCCGGCGCCAACTTCCTCCGGGGCATCGCCGCCGCGCCGCTCACCGGTGGCGCGCTGCGCAACGTCGACACGGTCGAGACCGACGCCACCGACCCGCTGGCGTTCATCGTCAACATGAAGGCCCCGTGGGCGTCGTTCCCCACCGTCCTCGTCGGGCAGGCCGGCATGATCCCGGCCCCCGAGCAGCTCGACGCCGCCCTCGCCGGCGACAAGGAGAAGGCCTCGCGTGACCCGATCGGCACCGGCCCGTTCATCCTCGAGGAGTGGATCCCCGACAACCGGTTCGTGGCCACCAAGAACCCGAACTACTGGCGCAAGGACTCGGCCGGCAACCCGCTGCCCTACCTCGACCAGGTCGAGTTCCGGCCCATCCCCGACCCCCAGACCCGGGTGGCCTCCCTCGAGGCCGGCGACATCACGATGATGCACACCTCCGCGTCGAAGCAGCGCACCGAGCTGCAGGAGCTGGCGGCGGGCGGTGACGTCCAGCTGGTCGAGGACCGCGGCGAGAACGAGGAGTCGTTCGTCATGCTGAACACCTCCAAGCCGCCGTTCGACAACGTGGCCGCCCGCCGGGCCGTGGCCTACGCCACGCCCTACGAGCCCTACTTCGCGGTGACCGAGACCGATCCCGAGCTCGCCACCGACAGCGCGTTCGGCAAGGACTCGCCCTACTACGTCGACACCGACTTCCCGACCTACGACCCGGCCGAGGCCGAGCGCCTCGTCCAGGAGTACACGGCCCAGACCGGCCAGCCGCTGGCGTTCGAGCTGACCACCACGCCGGTCACCGAGAACCAGCAGATCATCCAGCTGTTCGCCGAGCAGTACAACGCGGTGGGCATGCAGGTGACGCTGAAGGGCACCGAGCAGGGCCAGTTCATCGTCGACGCCGCCACCGGCAACTACCAGGCCAACCTGTGGCGGCAGTTCGGAGCCACCGACCCCGACGGCGACTACCTGTGGTGGCACAAGAGCAACGCCACCGGCGGCATCACGCTGAACTTCGCCCGCTTCGCCAACGACGAGCTGTCGGCGGCCCTCGACGAGGCCCGGGCCACGCCGGACCCGGAGGTCCGCAAGCAGGCGTACCAGACGGTGCAGGAGATCTGGGCCGACCAGGTCCCCTACGTCTGGCTCAGCACCACGGTGTGGGCGATCGGCGCGGCCAACGACGTCCGCAACATCGCCAACGCCACGTTGCCCGACGGGCAGGAGTCGCTGCCGTTCCAGTCGGGCTGGCACCGCCTCACCGAGACCTGGGTGCAGCAGTAGCGCTCACGGTCGTGGCGATCGCAGTCCGGTCGATGCCGGGTGGGCCCGCCCACCCGGCATCGTCGCGTCCCGGGGGAAGAGGCGGCGGTCTCAGGCCCAGGCCTGCCGCGCCGCCGCCACGAGGGCGGCCAGGCCGAGCAGGGTGGCGCCCGGCTCGACCAGGGCCAGGTGGGGCTTGTCGTCGGTGGCCCCCGACAGGGGTGGTCGCTGGCCCTTGCCGCCGATGGCGAACACCGAGCCGGCCGAGCCGATCGAGCCGATCGAGCCCGACCGAGCCGATCGAGCCGATCGAGCCCACCGAGCCGATCGAGCCGATCGAGCCGGCGGAACCGATCGACAGGACCGAGCCGAACGACCACAGCGACACCGCCGAACCGGCCGACCAGCCCGACAGCACCGACCACGACGAACGGTGCGACGAGCGCGAGGCGAACGAGGCCGAGCGGCGGGTCCGCTTGTGGTCGAGCGGGGTGATCGACACGTGGCGGCGGACGGTCGCCACCCGGCGCCGCGTCTTCGGGAGCGGGGCGTGGGGGCGGGGAAGGGCCATGGCCGGAGTGTAGGGTCGCCCGCAGTCGCGATCCCGCGCACCGTGCCTGTCGCCACCATGCCCGCCGAATCGAGCGCCGCCGTCACCACCCGCACCGCCGTCCCGAGGCTGCGCAAGGCGATCAAGGGACGTCCCCCGAGCCTCGCCGTCGAGCGCGAGCTCTGGTCGGCGGGGCACGACGTCGTCGTCGGCGTCGACGAGGTCGGGCGGGGCGCGTGGGCCGGACCGCTCGTGGTGGGCGCCGCGGTCGTGCCCGCCGACCGCCGGGTCTACAAGATCCGTGACTCGAAGATGCTCACCGAGCCCGAGCGCGAGGCCATGTTCGACCGGATCGCGTCCTGGTGCCGTGCCTGGGCCGTGGGCGCCGCGTCGCAGCAGGAGTGCGACGAGCTCGGCATGTCCGAGGCCCAGCGCCTCGCCGCCCGGCGGGCCGTCGAGGGCCTCGGGCTCACCCCCGACCAGGTGCTCGTCGACGGCAACTGGGACTTCGTCGGTGGTGGCAACACCCGCAAGCTCGTCAAGGGCGATGTCCGCTGCCTGTCGATCGCGGCGGCATCGATCCTCGCCAAGGTCAGCCGCGACCGCGTCATGAGGGCCCAGGCCGAGTCGTTTCCCGGCTATGACTTCGCCCTCAACAAGGGCTACCCGTGCCCGCGCCACAAGATGGCGCTGGCCGGGATGGGGCCGACCTCGATCCACCGGCGGTCATGGGTCTTCATGGACCACATCCCGTGGACGGGCACCCCGAGGGTGCGCCCGCCCGAACCCCCCGACCCGCAGCTCGAGCTGTTCTGACGACGATCCGGTCGGCGTCCGCCCGGCTCGCCCGGACCGACAGAGGGTCTTCGTCGGGGTCGGTTTGGGTCATCCGACCCTCCTTCCTCATCCTCGCGGCGGTAGAAGGAGAGGTGGCCCCTCATCCGTGGGGCTCCGATGCGAGGAGGTGTCCACGTGCGTGGACCGGTGGCGATCGCATCGGCGGGTCTGTTGCTGCTGTCCATGGCCGTCGGGAGTCGGGCTGCGGTCTCGGAGGCGGTGGCGTCCGAGCCGAGTCTGACGCCGACCCACGTCGCGCCGACCCACGTCGAGCCCCCGAGCCTGATCGAGTGCCCGCCCGGAACCTTCGGAGCGTCCGTCGCGGATCCCGATGGCGGCCCCGACGGCTCCGCCACCTCCAGCGCGGTGGTCGCCGGCGACCAGCCCCCGAGCTTCCTCGGGCCGTCCACCGGCCCGCGCGGTCGTGCTCGGCGACTCGATCACCTCCGTCTCCGAGGCCGACATCCGCGCCCAGATGCAGACCACCTACCTGACGTCGGTGTCGGCGGTGTGCGGGCACACCTCCGCGGAGATCTACCGCAACTCGCTGCTCTACGCGCCGGCGGCCGACGTCGTCATCGTGAACGTGGGCACCAACGACTACCCGACCATCGACCTCGGCGCGACGTTCGACAACATCGCCGCCATCCGCTCGCACTTCACCGGCGAGTGCTTCGCCGTCGCCACCCTCAACCAACACACCGGAACCCCGGCGTTGAACGCCTTCGCCGAGCAGTTCAACTTCTACCTCGTCTTCGGCGGCCAGTACCCGATCATCGTCGACCTCAACGCCTTCGCCGCCGCCCACCCCGACTACTTCTACGACACGGTCCACCCGAACCAGGGGCTGGGCACCCAGGGGTACGCCGCTCTGGTGCGCGACGCCGCCGACCGGTGCCTCCGCAGCGTCACCCCGTTCGGCACGCTCGACGCGGCCACGACGCTCGTCGGGAACCTGACGGTGAGCGGTTGGGCGATCGATCCCGAGACGGCCGCATCGATCAAGGTGCACGTCTACGTCGACGGGCAGTTCAGGGGTGAGTACCCGGCGGACCGCCCACGTCCCGACGTGGCCAACTTCTACCCGGCCTACGGCCCGGCGCACGGCTACCAGGCGGCGATCCCCGTCGCCGCGGGCCGCCACTCCGTCTGCGTGTTCGCCATCAACGTCGGCACGGGGACCAACAATCCCGTGCTCGGGTGCCGCACGGTCGACAGCGGTCGGCCGTTCGGTGCACTGGACCAGGTGCACACGGCGCCCGGCGGGGTCGAGGTGATCGGCTGGGCCGTCGACCCCGACACGGTCGACCCGATCGAGGTGCACGTGTACGTCGACGGTCGGTTCCAGACCGCGGTCACGGCCGACCGGCTCCGCCCCGACGTCGCGTCGGTCCATCCCGAGTTCGGCCCGTCCCACGGTGTCGACGTGGTGGTGCCGGCCGCCGGCGGGCCGCGGCGGGTCGACCTGTGGGCGATCGACGCCGGAGGAGGCGCCAACCCCCTCTTGGGCACGAAGGTGGTCACCGTGATCCGGGGCAACCCCCTCGGCTCGCTCGACGCCGCCCGCGCCGGGACGGGCACGATCACCGTTGCCGGGTGGACGTTCGATCCCGACGACGCCGCCTCGGGCCGGGTGCACGTGTACGTCGACGGTCGGTACCGCGGCGAGTTCACCGCCGACCGCTCCCGACCCGACGTGGCCGCCGTCTACCCGGGGTTCGGCCCGGACCGGGGGTTCGAGGCGACGGTGCCGGCCGACGCGGGGACCGCGAACGTGTGCGTGTTCGCCATCAACACCGGCTCGGGCACCACCAACCCCGTGCTCGGCTGTGGCACCGTGCTGGTGAGCGGCTGACCGGCTCTCCGGCCGGGCTCGATGGCGCTCGTTGGGGCGTTCTGCTCTGGCGGCGCTCGCGATCCGAGGCCACGATCGGGTCGTGCCCCGCCTCGTGGTGGTCGTCCTCGTCTCGGTGCTCCTGCTGACCACGAGCGCCTGCTCGGGCGATGACGCATCGGACGTCGGCGTCACGAGTGCAACCACTGTCGTCGGCCCGGTTCCAGGCTCGAGCGGCTCACCCCCGGCCACGTCGGCGACCACGGCCACGTCGTCCGTTCCTCCCCCCGCCGGCACGGCGCCGTTCGTGACCTTCCCACCTGCCTCGACCGACGGGGTCTCGCCGGAGGGCAGCGGGTGCTCGCCGTCGTCGGCGAACGAGCTCCCCGACGGCATCTGGTTCGGCGTCCTGACCAGCGTCGACCCGTCGGCGGGAACGGTGGGCCTCGATCTGGCCTGCCTGTTCTTCGGGCAGGCGGCCAACGCCGCCGCCGCCGCCGACGGCTTCACCGAGATCCCGGTGCCCAACGACTACTGGATCCGCAACGCCAGCACGAACGTGTACACGCTGCCGGTCGTGCCCGACGTGGCCGTCGTCACCCTCGTCGAGGACCGGCCCGCCGAGTTCGCGCCTCCCGAGACCGGGTTGGACGCGGTCGCTCGCGTCGAGACCAGCCCCCTCCTTCGGCCCGATTGGTGGATCGAGGTGCGCGACGGCTGGGTCGTGGCCATGCAGCAGCAGTACTTCCCCTGACCCGCCCTCAGGGTGGGTCAGTGCGACTGGGTGCCGACCAGCAGGTCCTTGAACGGCGTCTTCGAGTCGATGCCCGGATCCTTGGGGAGGCCGAGCACCCGTTCGCCGACGATGTTCTTCATGACCTCGTCGGTGCCGCCGGCCACCTTCATGCCGGGCACGCCGAGCAGCATCTGCGACCAGGCGTAGGTGCCCCACTCGCCGGTGTCGGCGATGGCGCGCGGCCCGAGCACGTCGGTGACGAAGTTGGCGGTGCGCCACAGGTTGTTGGTGAGCGACAGCTTGGCGATCGACATCTCCGGACCGGGCAGCTGGCCCGACTTGATCTTGTCGAGGGCCCGCTGGTTGTTGAGCCGGCTCACCTGGAAGTTGATGTAGACGTCCATCAGCTCCTGGCGCACGAGAGGTTCGTCGATCACGCCGAAGTGGCGGCACATCTCGGCGAGGCGGGTCACGTTGGCCACGCCGAGCCCGCCGCCCCCACCGCCGGCGCCGATGGAGGCCCGCTCGTTCATGAGCGTGGTGAGGGCGACGGTCCAGCCCTGGTTGACGTCACCGAGGCGGTGGCTGTCGGGCACCCGCACCTCGGTGAAGAAGACCTCGTTGAAGTTGGCGCCCCCGGTCATCTGGCGGAGCGGCCGGATCTCCACGCCCGGCGCCTTCATGTCGACGACGAAGCCGGTGAGGCCCTTGTGCTTGGGGAGGTCGGGGTCGGTGCGGCAGATGATCTCGCCGATGTCGCTGTAGTGGGCGCCCGAGGTCCACACCTTCTGGCCGGTGAGGATCCACTCGTCGCCGTCGCGCACGGCCTTGGTCTGCAGGCTGGCGAGGTCGGACCCGGCGCCGGGCTCGCTGAACAGCTGGCAGCCGACGATGTCGGTCCGGTACATCTTCGGCAGGTACGCCTCCTTCACCTCGTCGGTGGCGTGGGCCAGGATCGTGGGGGCCACCATGCCGAGGCCGATGCCGAAGAAGCTCTGGTCGGGCACCCGGTACCTGGCCTCGAGCGACTGGTACAGCCGGTCGTGGTTGCTCGACAGCTCCCGACCGCCGTACTGCTTCGGGCCGGTGATCCAGCCGAGGCCGGCGTCGTAGCGCGTGGCTCGCCATGCCTGGGCCCGGGCGATGGCCTCGAGCTCGCTGGCCCGGTCGACCTGTTCGAACAGGGCGACGTCGTCGGAGCCCTCGCCCCACACGAACTCCCTGGTCTGCTCCTCGCGAGGCTCGGCGTTGGCGTCGAGGAAGGCGGTGACCTCCTGGCGGAACTCGTCGAGGCTGAGCTGGTCGGCCATGGTGTCGGTCCTCCCCGGGACTGCCGGTCCGTTCACTTGACTGCCTGGTCAAGATAGCGGGCGGGGCGGTGGCCGTCCCATCTCGGACCCCGGGGTTTCGCCCGATTCGGAGGCCGGGCCGTCGCTCGGTACCGTGCCGGCATGACCCCTCGCACCCGTTGGTACGCGGCCGGCCTCGTGGCCTGGACCGTCTTCGTGTGGGCGAACCGCGTCGCCAACACCGTGAGCGGCGACGAGTCGACCGCGGCCCGCGTCGTCTCGTTCGTCACCGCGGCGATCTTCGGCGTGCTGGCCGTCGCCGCCGCCGTCGTGCTCTTCTCCCGCCGGCATCGGGCCGTCGACCGCACCGGGGCCGGTGTCCTCCTGGCCCTCGCCGTCCTGTCGATCGTCTACTGGCCCGTCCGGATGGTGCAGATCGCCCTCGGCGGCCACTCGGTCGGCTTCGTGGCGGTGCACCTGATGCTCGGCGTGGTCGCCGTGGCCCTGGCCTGGCCGGTGGCCCGCGCCGCCCGCACCATCTGGCTCGGCGAACCGGTGCCCCGGTAACCTGCCCACCCCATGGGACAGCCCGTCACCGTCATCGAGAAGCGCGGCGCCCGCCCCGGCGTGGTGCGGTTCGAGATCAACCGCAGCATCACCGGCATGGGACACGAGTACTACCGCTCCCTCGACGACGCCCAGGGCGACCATCCCGGCTCCGTGCTGGCCCGACGCCTGTTCGAGCGTGGCGGCATCGACAGCGTGCACGTGAACAGCAACGTGATCACGGTCAACGTGGCGCCGAACGGCTCGACCGACGGCGTCAAGGAGCTCGTCGAGGAGCTGTTCCTCTACTACCGCGAGGGCGTCGAGGTCGAGATCCCCGAGGGCGTCGAGGCCTGACGCCGCCGATACGGTCGTGCTCGTCGGATGACCCGAGGGGGCGACATGGCCAGGTTCCAGGTCGGGGTGCAGCTGCACCCCCAGCACTGCACCACCGATCAGCTGCGCCACGCGTGGAAGGCCGCCGACGCGCTCGGCGTCGACTCGATCTGGGTGTGGGACCACTTCTTCCCGCTCTACGGCGAGCCCGACGGGGCCCACTTCGAGGGCTGGTCGCTGCTGGCGGCCATGGCCGCCGACACGTCGGACGCCCGCATCGGCGTGATGGTCACCTGCAACTCGTACCGCAACCCCGAGCTGCTGGCCGACATGGCCCGCACCGTCGACCACCTGAGCGGCGGCCGGGCGTACCTCGGCATCGGGTCGGGCTGGTTCGAGAAGGACTACGACGAGTACGGCTACGACTTCGGCACCGCCGGCGGGCGGCTGCGCGACCTGGAGGCCGCCCTGCCCCGCATCAAGGCCCGGCTGGCCAAGCTCAACCCACCGCCGGTCGGTGACCTGCCCGTCTTCATCGGCGGCAGCGGCGAGAAGGTCACGCTGCGCCTCGTCGCCGAGCACGGCGACTCGTGGAACACCTTCGGCCCGCCGTCGAGCTACGCCAGGAAGAACGCCGTGCTCGACGACTGGTGCGGGCGGCTCGGTCGCGATCCGGCCGAGATCGAGCGGACGGTCGGGCTCATGAACCCGAAGGAGCTCGACGAGATCGACGAGTTCCTCGAGGCCGGGGCCACGCACCTGATCCACGGCATCGGCCCACCCTTCGACCTGTCCGGGGTGGAGCGCCTGCTGGCCGAGTCCGGCCGGTAGCCGGGCCCGCGCCGATCCCCGGTTCTGGTGTGACTTCCGGGCGCTCCAGCGCCCGGAAGTCACACCAGAACGGTCGTTCAGTCCATCTCGTCGAGGATGAGCTCGAGGTCCGCCAGCGTCGTGCGGGGGTTGACGACGCAGAACCGCATGACCGGGTCGCCCCGCCAGCTGCTCGGCACCGTGAGGCTGACGCCCTCGGCCAGCATGCGGTCGCTCCAGGCCTGGTAGTCGGCCCGGTCCCACCCGAGCCGGCGGAACATCACCACCGACAGCTCGGGCTCCATCACCAGCTCGAACCCGGGTCGGGCGTCGATCACCGCCGCGATCTCGTGGGCCGTCGTCAGCGTCCGCTCGACCGCGTCGGCGTAGGCGTCGGTGCCCCACGTGGCCAACGAGAACCAGAACGGCAGGCCCCGGGCCCGACGGCTCAGGTGATGGGCGTAGTCCGAGGCGTTCCACTCTCCGCGGTCCTCCGGGTGGTGGAGCACCTCGAGGTAGGCCGCCTCCTGGGTGTGGGCCGCTCGGGCCAGCTCGGGGCGGCGGTACACGAGGGCGGCGCAGTCGAACGGCGAGAACAGCCACTTGTGCGGATCCACCACCAGCGAGTCGGCCCGCTCGATGCCGGCGAAGAGGGGCCGGGCGCTCGGCGCTGCGAGGGCGGCCCCACCGTAGGCGCCGTCGACGTGCATCCACAGCCCGTGGTGCTCACACGCCGCCGCCACCCCGGCCAGGTCGTCGACCTGCCCGGCGTTGGTCGTGCCGCCGGTGGCCACGACGGCGAACACCCCGTCGGTGCCGGCCGCGTCGAGGGTGGCGTCGAGGGCCTCGCCGGTGAGCCGGCCCCGCTCGTCGGTCGGCACGTCGAGCACCTCGACGTCCATCACCCGCGCCGCCGACGCCACCGACGAGTGGGCCTCGGCCGAGCACGCCACCCGCCAACGGGCGGGCCGGCCCCGCTCGATCCCGGCGGTGTGGCGGGCGGCCACCAGGGCCGACAGGTTGCCCGCCGTGCCGCCCGACACGAAGCAGCCGCCGGAGCCCTCGGGCAACCCGGCCAGGTCGGCGATCCACCGGAGGGCCTCGTTCTCGGCGTGGATGGCCCCCGCCCCCTCGAGCCACGACCCGGCGTAGATCGACGACGCCCCGACCACCAGGTCGAACAGCACCGCCGCCTCGGTCGGCGCCGACGGGACGAACGACAGGGCGCGGGGATGGTCCTGGGAGATGCACGCAGGGGCCAGCACGTCGACCCAGCGGCGCAGCGCCTCGTCGCCGCCCAGCCCCTCGGGGGTGATGGTGCGCCCGACGGCGGCGGCCAGGGTGGCCGGGTCGGCGGGGCCGTCGAGGGTGGGGTCGTCGCGGATGCGGACCAGGGCGTAGCCGAGCACGTCGGCGGCCAGGGCGTCGGTGCGGTCGTCGTAGGTGTGCATGCGGGTGGGATCGGTCACCGCCCCACTGTGGCGCGTCGACGGGGGGTCGGCGACGGGTTGCGATCACCGAACTCCTGTTCGATACTGGGCCGGTGGCCGTGACCGCCCACTCGCCTCCTTCCCCGGCCGGTGCCGTAGGCACCCTCCCGCCCGAGCTGCGGCGACTGGTCGAACGCGCCCGACCGGTGGCCCTGGCGCGCGAGCAGCAGCTCCCCGTGCTCGACACCTCGGACCAGGCCGTGACGGGGTGGTGGTGGAAGCCCGAGGTCGACACCCCCGTCTCGTGGCAACAGACAGCGACGGGCAGGTTCGAGCAGCACTCGGCGATGAAGGTGTAGGCCAACTTGGAGGAGGTTCTCCTGGCGAAGTGCGCGGCAGCAGATTCAGGCGGTCAGAGAAACACCTGCTCGAGGATGGTGGCGGGGGTGCGGTTCCCGAGGGCCTTGCGAGGTCGGGTGTTGAGCTTGAGGGCGGGTCGATGTCGGCTTGTGTCATCCAGTTCCGCAGAGAGCTCTCGGAGATCCCAAGATCGGCAGCGATCCGCGACACCGGCTTCTTCCGCATCCCCGCAAGCTCGACGGCTCGTTGACGCAACTCCGCAGGTTGGGGAGCGCGCGATCAGGATTCCTTCCAGACGCCCAACTTCCCCTCAGCTCAGGTGTCCGTCAACCCGGGGAACCTCCAGCAGCCGCGACGCCGTCCACTGCGGGGCGCATATCGGTCACGGCGGTCGCAGTCCTGCCTTCACCGAAGTCGTAGTACTGAAGCGGTCGGGGCTCATCGAGCGTGCGCAGCTGACCATCTACTCGCAGCACCGTCCACTCCAGCCGGAACGGTGCCGTCGCGAGATCCGGTGTGGCGGCGAGGAACAGGGTAACGGTGGTGGGGACACCGTCGGGCACGTCAGCCGCTGCGACGAGGACCGTGCCGTCGTCACCAACCGATGCGGTGCGATCGCCGACGGCGATCCACGCGGGCAGCGCAGGTGCCCCGGGTCCCTCCTCGATCGTGAACGACACCGTCGGGCCTTCGACCCGCCGCGGCTCGAGTCGCTCCAGGCGTGACTTGCCGAAGAGGTCGCCGAATGGTTTGCGGTCTTCGAGCAGGATGAGCGTCCGCTCGGGGAAGCGGTACGCGAGTTGCACGCGCCGGTTGGGTCGTCGACCGCGACGACTTGGTCGCCGCTGAGATCGGGTTCATTGGCGAACCTGACGTACGGATCGCCTGGGAAGGTTGGCGCCTGCATCGCCAGCGATGGATCCGAAGCGCTCACCGACGCAGCCTCGTCTGCCCGGAACTGACCGTCTCGGTTTGCCCGCTCGAGCACCGGTCGGGCCATACCGAGGGTAAGCAGCCCGGCCATCGCCACACCGAGACCGACGGCGATCCGGCGTCGCCAACTCTTGACGAGGAGATCGTCGATCGCCCACGCCGCAGACACCGCCAGGGGGAGGACGAGCGGCTCGTGGTACACGGGGCCGAGCGATCGATGCAGCTGTGGGCCCGACCGCCGGCGACCACCTGGAAGCGGGCCCGGCGACGGGCGGCGGCCGGGTCCCACCAGCGCTCCTCGCAGGGCCACGGCCCGGCCCACGCCTCGACCGCCGCCCACGGGCCCCCGTCGATCGACAGCCGGGCCGGCGCCGCCGCGGCCTGCCCCCGCCCGTCGACCACCACCCGGGTGCCGGCGTCGTCGGCCACCTCGGCGGGGCGGGGCGAGGGTGGCACCGTGGCCGGGGCCGGTGGGGGGACCCGTCCCGGCCACGGGGCGAGGGCGGAACCCGTCGGCCCCGGGCCGTCGGGGACGAGGGCCCGGGGGGCGGTCAGGTCGACGGCGGTGGCGGGCACGAGGGCGATGCGCTCGCCTGGGCCCCGGCCGCCGCGCCACTCGGGGACGGTGACGGCGTCGGGGCCGAGCAGGCCCTGGACCCGCGCCAGGGCGCGGGCGGCGCGGTCGGCCCCCGCCGTCTCGCCTCCCCAGAAGCCGAGCTGGCGACCTCGCCCGGGCACGACCTCGTCGGGCACCAGGGCGAGGTGGGTGACGCCGGCGGTGGGCCGGGCGACGGTGGGCCCGGTGAGCCAGCCGTCGAGCTGCCACCGGGCGCGCTCGGCCACGGCGGCGGCGCCGAGGGCACCCTCGTGGCGCCACGTCCGCTCCTGCCGCTCGCCGTGCTCGGTCTCGACCACGATCACCACCCGGGTGCAGGCGAGGCCCCGGGCCGACAGACGGTCGTGGAGGTCGTCGGCCAGGCGCTTGGCGGTGAAGGCGACCACGTCGACCCGGTCGGCGGGTGGGTCGATCTCGGCCTCGACGGCCAGCTCGGGCGGGGGCGGGATGGCGTCGGGCGGGCGGGGGTCGAGGCCCCGGGCCAGCCGGTGGGCCCGGCCCCCGTCGCCCCGAACCGGCCGACCACGTCGCCGGGGTCGACGGCGGCGAAGGCGCCGAGGGTGCGGAGCCCGAGGCGGACGAGCACGTCGGCCAGGCCCGACCCGTCGTCGCCGAGGCCGGCCAGCACACCGACCGGGAGCGGGGCGAGGAAGGCCGGCGCCGTCACCCACCGTCACCACCAGCGTGGGAGCGGCCTGCCGGGCGGCGAGGGCGGCGGTGAAGGCCCCGTCGGCGATGCCGACGTGGGCGTGCCCGGTCCACCCGAACGGGGCGAGGGCGGTGTCGACGGCGGCGCGCACCCGGGCGGCGAGCACGTCGTCACCACCGAAGAAGCGGGCGGGGCCCCGCGTGGCGAACCCGGCGGTGCCGGGCCGGGTGAGCTCGATGCGAGGGGTGAACACCTCGAGGGCGCCGGCGATCGGCTCGAAGAGCCGGCGTCGCCGTGCTCGTCGTGCTCGATCACCGCGAGGTCGGGACCGCGCCCCTGGGCCTCACGCCGGCGTTGGCCGGCGGTGACGCCCTCGGCCCGGGCGGCGGGCGAGGTGGCCAGCACGCGGTTGGCCCGCCCGCCCCCGGCTCGTGGGCCGGGGCCCGGCGGCCCCCACCGGCCCGTCGGGGCAACGCGCCACCGGCGGCGCTCCCCCCCGGCGATCGCCCCCGGGCCGGTCGCCGGTCAGCCGGAACGCCGCCGGGTGTGGGGCACGACCGGGGCGAGGGCGCCACCGGCGGTGTCGGTGTGAGTGTCGGTGTCGGGGCCGACGCGGGCCGACGGGGCCGACGGGACGGCCGGGTCCGGGGACGGGAGCCACAGCTCGATCCGGCGGGGGCGGTCGGCCTCCCGGCGACCGCCAGCGACGACCTCGACCCGGCGGGCGCGGCGGTGGCCGTGGCCCGAGCCGAGGCCCTCCCACCGGGTGGTGGCGACCGTGAGGGTGACGTCGGCGTCGCCCGGCGCCCCCCGACGATCGGGTGGGGCGAGGGCGACGAGCACGCACCCGCTCGCGCGCCCGGGCGGCGAGGCGGCGGGCGTCGGCCGGGCGCACGCGGTGGGCGGGAGCGAGCAGGATCACGTCGAAGGCCCCGATGAGGGCGGCGACGACGGTGCCCCACGACGCCGGAGGCGGGCGACGGACGACGGCCAGGCGCTCGAGGGCGACGCCGAGCTCGGCGGCGGCGGGCAGGCCGAGGTCGGGCAGGCCGACGGCGGCGACCCACGAGCCGGCGGCCGACGCCCCCGCCGCCAGGGCGAGGGCGAGGGAGGTGGCGCCGTCGGCCCCGGCCACGACCACCGTGGCGCCCCGGCGGAGGGCCCTGCCGGGGACCAGGGGGCGAGGGCGTCGAGCACGGGCAGCTGCTGCTCGCGCGCCAGGGCCACCGGGCGGGTACGTTCGACCAACCGGCGCAGCTCGGGCGGCAGGCCCGGCTCCGCGGCCGGTGCGGAGGACGCCGAGGGTTCGGTCATGGCCACGGTCCAGTATCGAACATATGTTCGAAACCCGCAAGTCCCCTGCGGTGCCGGCGGGGAGCGACCGCCGCCGACGACGGCCGTTCTCGAAGCCAGCTCGGGGAGCGAGGGCCGACGGCCCGCACTGCGCCACGATGGGACGGTGACCGATCCCGCGCTCGACGGCCCCGCCCGCGTGCACACCTACGACGACCGCACCGAGGCCCTGGCCGCCGCCGTGCTCGGCTACGCCCTCGACCGGGTGCGGGACGAGCCGACCCTCGACGGCCCGGTGCCGCCCGACGCCCTCGCCGCCGCCGGGCGGACGATCCCCCCGAGGGCCTGGGCGGCGAGGAGGCCCTGCGCCGGTGGGTGGAGGTGCTGGCCCCGGCGTGCATCTCCCAGGACCATCCCCGGGCGCTCTCGTTCGTGCCCTCGGCCCCGACCGAGGCCTCGACTGCGTTGGGGGTGAACGACTCGGCCCGGGGGCGAGTGGCGGCGCTCGGGGAGGGCCCGCTCGATCGCCCTCGAGCCGAGAAGATGTCGCCCTGGTCGCTCGCCCCGCCACGCCGACCCCACCATCGTCGTCGACCCCGGCGGGGGAGCGGCCTTCCTCGCCCCCCTCCCGGTCGCCGTGCTCGCCGGCCTCGGCGACGACGGCGCCGTGCTCGCCGACGTGCTCGTCCGCCTCGGGCTGCCCACCCTCGGCGCCTTCGCCGCCCTCGACCCCGCCGACGTGGTCGGCCGGTTCGGCGCCGCGGGGACGTGGGCCCACCGGCTGGCCCGCGGCCTCGACCCCCGTCCCGCCCGACGCCATCCCCCCCCGCCCGAGCTGCGCCGTCGAGGCCGAGATCGACCCGCCCGCCGACCGGGTCGACGTGATCGCCTTCACCGCCAAGCGCCTGGCCGACGACCTCCACGACCGGCTCTCGCAGCGGGGCCTGGCCTGCACCCGCGTCGTGATCGTGGTCGAGACCGAGCACGGCGAGCGGCTCGAGCGGGCCTGGCGCCACGAGGGCACCCTCGGCGCCGCCGCGGTGGCCGAGCGGGCCCGATGGCAGCTCGACGGGTGGCTCACCGGTCCCACCGTCGGACGCCCCACCGCCGGGGTCGCCCACCTCGCCCTCGTGCCCGACGAGGTCGTCCCCGGCCGGGGTCGCCAACTCGGGTTCTGGGGTGGTGAGACCGCCGGCGCCGACCGGGCCGCCCGCGCCCTCGCCCGGGTGCAGGGCCTGCTCGGTCCCGACGCCGTCACCGTGCCCGAATGGCGGGGTGGTCGGGGCCCGGCCGAGCGCATCGCCCTCGTGCCCGCCGCCGCCGTCGACCTCACCGAGCCCCGGGCCCTCGTGCCCGGCGGCCCCGGGATCGGTGGCAAGGGCACCGCACCGTGGCCGGGACGGGTCCCCCCGCCCGCCCCGGCCACGGTGCCCCCGGCCCCCCGCCCGGCCGAGGTGGTCGACGGCACCGGCACCCCCGTCGCCGTCGACGGCCGGGGCCAGGCCACCCGGCCCCCGGCCCGCCTCTCGGTCGACGGTGGTCCCTGGGCCGCGGTCGAGGCATGGGCCGGGCCGTGGCCGTGCGAGGAGCGCTGGTGGGACCCGGCCGCCGCCCGCCGCCGGGCCCGCTTCCAGGTGGTCGCCGACGGCCGGGCCCACCTGCTCGCCCTCGAGGGCGGCCGGTGGTGGGTCGAGGCCACCTACGACTAGTGCCCTCACCGGCAACGCTCGCCGAACGCTCGCCGAACGGTCGCCGCTCCGCCGATCCGAGCCGGACAGACTGGCCGCATGGCTCGTCACCACGGCGCCCGTCGCGAGCGCACCGAGCGGTGGTTCGTGCGCCAGGGCCTACCCCACCTCATCGAGGGCTACAACGCCAAGGAGGACATCCTCACCCGCACCGCCCCGTTCCTCACCCTCGTCTTCGTCGTCGAGCTGTTCTTCGCCCTCGACGTCGACTTCGACTGGTGGGCCAACGCCCTCGCCGTCGTCGGGGTCGTCGCCGTGGTCACCGCCGTCGTCGCCCTCGCCAACCGCCGGCGCGGCCGCCGACCCTTCGAGCTGCCCGACGACGTGGGCATCCCCGAGCTCGCCATCTTCGTGCTCGTGCCGGCCCTGTTGCCGCTGATCGTCAGCCAGGACGGCGGCCAGGCCCTCGAGCTGCTCGTGGCCAACCTCGTGCTGCTGGCCCTCGCCTACTTCGTCACCAGCTACGGCGTGGTGCCGACCTCGCTGTGGGCCGCCCGCCAGATCCGTCGGCAGGTGTCGAGCCTCGGCACCCTGCTGGCCCGGTCGCTGCCCCTGTTGCTGCTCGTCACCATGTTCATGTTCTTCAACGCCGAGCTCTGGAAGGTCGTCGACGACCTTCCCCCGGGGTTCCTCGCCGTCGCCCTGGCCATCCTCGTGACGACCGGTGCGGCGTTCGTGCTGCTCTTCCTGCGCTCCGAGATCGAGGGATCGGCCCGCTTCCCGACCTGGCACGAGATCGGCGAGCAGCTCGACGGCACCCCCCTTGCCGACGTCGACGTCGACCGTCTCGACGACCCGCCGCCCGCCCTCGAGCTGTCCCGTCGGGCCCGCATCAACATCGGCGTGCTGCTCTTCTCCAGCCAGGCGTCCCAGATCCTCCTGGTCACGACCGCCATCGTCGCCTTCTACGTGCTGTTCGGGGCGTTCACCGTCATCGACACGACCATCGTCCAGTGGACCGGCAGCGACGACATCACCACCTGGTGGAGCCTCGGGCTGTTCGGTTCCGAGGTGGCGATCACCTCCGAGCTCGTGCGCACCGCGTTGTTCGTCGGAGCCATCGCCGGGCTGCAGTTCACCGTCGTGGCCCTCACCGACCAGTCCTATCGGGAGCGCTTCGCCTCCGACGTGAGCGCCGGCATCCGCCGTACCCTCGCCGTGCGCGAGGTCTACGAGGTGCTCCTCACCGACGACGACCCGTCGGCCGGGCCGGAGCTGGCCACCTCGGTCTAACGTCTCGACCCGTGAGCCGGGCCGTGCGGAGTGCGTTGTTCGTCGTCGCCGTCGCGCTCGTCGCCACCGCGTGCCTGCCCCAGGGCGTCGTCGACCAGGTGACGGCCCGTCGCGGTCAGCCGGTGCGGGTCACCGGCTGGGCCCGCGACCCCGAGACCACCGACCCCATCGACGTCCACGTGTACGCCGACGGCCGGATCGTCGGTGCCGTGCGGGCCGACCGGCCCCGTCCCGACGTCGACGCCGCCTACGCCGACGCCGGGCCCAACCACGGCTACGACGTCGCCATCCCCCTGTCGCCCGGGCTCCGCCGCGTGTGCGCGTACGCCATCGACGCCGGCGAGGGCGACGTGAACCCCGAGCTCGGCTGCCGCTCGGTCGTGGTGCCCGGCAGCGGACCGCTCCGCGTCGCCGTCATCGGCAGCAGCGTGCAGGAGCAGAACATCCCCGAGGTGCAGGCGGCGTTGACGGCGCGGGGCTACCAACCCACCGTCGTGGCCCGCAGCAGCGTCACGATCGACCACCCGTGGGTGCGGTCGCAGGTCTCGTCGGCGGCCGACGTGCCGATCGTCGCGATCGACACCGGCAACAACGACGCCCTGGCCAACGCCAACGTCGCCGACGTCGCGCGGGCTGCCCGCCGCGCTCGACGGCTACCGCTGGAAGCTCGTGGCCACCCGGTTCCTGGCCCCCGGCGGTTGCGTGGTGTGGATGAACGCCCGTGACGCCACCAACCCCATCTACCGGCCCGACCATGCGCCGGCCACCAACCAGGTGCTGGCCTCGGCGTTCGCCGGTGACGTCGTGGTCGACTGGGCCGGCATCAGCCGCCCGCACGGCCTCGACTGGTTCGTCGTCGACCAACTGCACCTCGACCAGCTCGTCAACCCGCTCACCGGCACGGTGGTGGTGCCGGGGCCCCGCCGCCAGGCCGGGGCCGACGCCCGGGCAGCAGCCCTCGCCGACGGCGTCGACGCCTGCGCCGCCCGCTACCGCTGATCGGCGCGTCGACCGGCGTGTGATCCGGTCCCGCTTGCGGTGCGAGATCACGCGTCGATCGGGTTCAGGCGTGATCCGTCACGGATCCTGGCTGTGGCGTCCTGCTCGCATGGTTCTCCGAGCCGACATCCAGGGCCGCACCCGGGCCACCGTCCAGGCGACGGCGAGTGCGCCCACCAGGAGAGCGAACAAGGCGAGAACCAGGGACCGACCGAACCACGACAAGGCGACCAGCGCGGCCGTTCCCGACCACGCCACCAGCAGACCGCCGAGGTCGCGTCCGGGTGCCGAGATCGAGTCGAAGGCGAGGACCTCAGCCGAGTTCGTCGGTAATCCCTCCAGACCGCTTCGGCCACGTTCGTTCGGGTCGACCGGGTCCACGCGCAGACCGTAGCCCCGTACCTTCCACCCGTCGCCCCATGAGTCCCGGTTGACACCGAACACGCGTTCGGTACGGTGGGGGCATGTCGTTCCGGAACCCCCCGGTGCCCTGGTCGGAGCTCGAGCGGCGCCTCTCCGACCGTACCCGCCCGGGCGGGAGCGGCGTCGAGGAGCGGGCCGGGAACGGCACCCACGGCCGAGCGGCGGAGAGCGGGATGGCGATCGGCGACGGGGGCGACAGCCCGGCGTGGTCCCGCAAGCGCGAGCGCTACGAGCCGCCGGCCATCGTCCCCCGGTCCCCGGTGGTGTCCTACGCCGAGCTCCACTGCCACTCCAACTTCAGCTTCCTCGACGGGGCGTCCCACCCCGAGGAGCTGGTCGAGGAGGCCGCCCGGCTCGGCCTCGAGGCCCTCGCCCTCACCGACCACGACGGCTTCTACGGGGTGGTCCGCTTCGCCGAGGCGGCCCGCGCCCTCGGGCTGGCCACCGTGTTCGGGGCCGAGCTGACCCTCGGCCGCGCCGCCTCCCCGGCCGGCGCGGCCGACCCCGGCCTCGAGCCCGGCCGACCGCCCGAGTCGCACCTCGTGGTGCTGGCCCGCGACCCTCGCGGCTACGCCCTCCTCGCCCGGGCCATCAGCGAGGCCCAGCTCCGTGGTGAGAAGGGCGTGCCCAGGGCGACCCTCGCCGACCTGGTGGCCATCGGGGGCGCCGGGGCCCCGGCCGCCGACCAGGGCCGCTGGACGGTGCTCACCGGCTGCCGCAAGGGCGCGGTGCCCGCCGCCCTGGTGGCCGACGGCCCGGCGGCCGCCCGCCGCGAGCTGCACCGCCTCGTCGAGGGGTTCGGTCGCGACCACGTGGCCGTCGAGCTGTGGGACCACGGCGACCCGCTCGACTCGGCCCGCAACGACGCCCTGGCCGAGGTGGCCGTCGGCGCCGGCGTCGAGCTGGTCGCCACCAACAACGTCCACTACGCCACCCCCGCCCGGCGCCCCCTCGCCACCGCCCTGGCCGCGGTGCGGGCCCGGCGCAGCCTCGACGAGCTCGACGGGTGGCTGCCGGCGGCGTCGGGCGCCCACCTGCGGTCGGGGGCCGAGCAGGCCCGCCGCTTCGCCCGCTACCCGGGGGTGGTCGAGCGGGCCGCCGAGTTGGCGCGGGCCTGCGCCTTCGACCTCGCCCTCGTCGCCCCGAACCTGCCGCCGTTCCCGTGCCCCGACGGGCTCGACGAGATGGGCCACCTGCGCCGGCTGGCCGAGGCCGGCGCCCGCCGCCGCTACGGGCCCCGCGACGCCGAGTGGGTGCCGGGGGCGTGGGCCCAGATCGACCACGAGCTCGACGTCATCGAGGCCCTCGGCTTCCCCGGCTACTTCCTCATCGTCTGGGACATCGTCGAGTTCTGCCGCCGCCACGACATCTACTGCCAGGGCCGGGGGTCGGCCGCCAACTCGGCGGTCTGCTACGCCCTCGGCGTCACCAAGGCCGACGCCGTGTCGCTCGGCCTGCTGTTCGAGCGGTTCCTCTCGCCCGAGCGCGACGGGCCGCCCGACATCGACCTCGACATCGAGAGCGGCCGCCGTGAAGAGGTCATCCAGTACGTCTACGAGCGCTACGGCCGCCACGACGCCGCCCAGGTCGCCAACGTCATCACCTACCGGGCCCGCTCGGCGGTGCGGGACATGGCCAAGGCCCTCGGCTACGCCCCCGGCCAGCAGGACGCCTGGTCCAAGCAGCTCGACCGCTGGTCGGGCCTGGCCGGGCAGATCGGGGCCGGCCAGGATCGGGCCGCGCTCGACGTGCCCGACGCCGTGCTCGACCTCGCCGCCCAGGTCGAGCACTTCCCCCGCCACCTCGGCATCCACTCGGGCGGGCATGGTGCTGTGCGACCGTCCGGTGATCGAGGTGTGCCCGGTCGAGTGGGGGCGCATGGAGGACCGCAGCGTCCTGCAGTGGGACAAGGACGACTGCGCGGCGGCGGGGCTGGTGAAGTTCGACCTGCTCGGCCTCGGCATGCTCTCGGCCCTGCACGACGCCGTCGACCTGGTGGCCGAGCACCACGGCGTCACCGTCGACCTGGCCACCCTGCCCCAGGACCCGGCCGTCTACGACATGCTCTGCGCCGGCCGACTCCATCGGCGTGTTCCAGGTCGAGAGCCGGGCCCAGATGGCGACCCTGCCCCGCCTGCGGCCCCGCACCTTCTACGACCTGGTGGTCGAGGTCGCCCTCATCCGCCCCGGCCCCATCCAGGGCGGGTCGGTGCACCCCTACATCCGCCGCCGCAACGGCAAGGAGCCGGTCACCTACCTGCACCCCCTGCTCGAGCCGGCCCTCGCCAAGACCCTCGGCGTGCCGCTGTTCCAGGAGCAGCTGATGCAGATGGCCATCGACGTGGCCGGCTTCACGCCGGGCGAGGCCGACCAGCTCCGCCAGGCCATGGGGTCGAAGCGCAGCCGGCAACGGATGGAGCGCCTGCGGGGTCGGCTCTACGACGGCATGGCCGAGCGGGGCATCACCGGCGACGTCGCCGACGAGATCTTCGACAAGCTGGCCGCCTTCGCCAACTTCGGGTTCCCCGAGAGCCACTCGGTCTCGTTCGCCTACCTCGTCTACGCCAGCTCGTGGATCAAGCGCTACTACCCGGCGGCGTTCTGCGCCGCGCTGCTGAACGCCCAGCCCATGGGCTTCTACTCGCCCCACACCCTGGTGCGAGGACGCCCGCCGCCACGGCGTCGAGGTGCGCACCCCCGACCTCGACGAATCCGGCGTCGGGGCCACCCTGGCCTGGCTCGATGAGCCGGCTCATGGTGTGGGCTCGGGGGCGGCCGGCCTGCCCGAGTCCGGGTCGTCCCCGGCCCAGCCGGCGGTGCGGCTCGGCCTCGGGTCGGTGCGCTCCCTCGGCGACGACCGGGCCGAGCGCATCGTGGCCGAGCGCGACGAGCACGGCCCCTACGCCTCGATGGAAGACCTGCAGCGCCGCGTCCCCGGCCTCACCCTGCCCATCCTCGAGGCGTTGGCCACCGCCGGGGCCTTCGGCGGGCTGGTCGACTCGGCCGGCACCCCGCTCGACCGCCGCCGGGCGCTGTGGGCGGCAGGGGCGGTGGCCCAGGGTGGCGCCGACCGCCTGGCCGGGGTGGTCACCGGCGCCGACGCGCCGACCCTGCCCGGCTTGTCCCCCCAGGAGGAGTCGGGCGCCGACCTGTGGGCCACCGGGGTGGCCCCCGACGGCCACCCCACCCGGTTCGTGCGGGGCGAGCTCGACGACCTCGGCGTGGTGACCGCCGCCGGCCTGCAGGCCGTCGAGCCCGGCAGCAAGGTGCTGGTGGGCGGGGTCGTCACCCACCGCCAGCGGCCGGCCACGGCCGGGGGCACCACGTTCATCAACCTCGAGGACGAGACCGGGCTCATCAACGTGGTCGTGTCCAGGGGCTGCTGGCTCCGCCACCGTCGGGTGGCCCGCTCGGCTCCGGCCCTGCTGATCCGGGGCCGCCTCGAGCGGTCGGAGGGGGTCACCAACGTCATCGCCGAGAAGCTCCGCCCCCTCCCGGTGGCGGCCGGGTCGATGTCGCGCGACTTCCGGTAGCACCGCCCTCTCCCACCGCCCTCTCCCACCGTTCTGGTGTGAGATCCGGCGACCGGAACGACGGCTTCTCACACCAGAACGTCAGAGGTGCCACCCACTCCGGCATAGGCTCCCGGCCGTGCTCACCGAGACCCTCGCAACCTCCTCCGGCATCTTCGACACCGACGGCCTGAACATCGGCCTCGCCCTGCTCCGCATCACGGTGGGGATCGTCATCATCGCCCACGGCTACAACCACATCTGGGGCGGCGGGAAGATCCAGGGCACCGCCGGGTGGTTCGAGAGCATGGGGCTCAAGCCCGGCATCGCCCACGCCTGGATGGCGAGCATCACCGAGCTCGGCGCCGGCACCCTGTTGATCCTCGGCCTGCTGACCCCGCTCGGCGCCGCCGGTGTGACCGGCGTGATGGTCGTGGCCTGGATCACCGCCCACCGGACCAACGGCTTCTTCATCTTCAAGCCCGGTCAGGGCTGGGAGTACGTGATGGTGCTCGCCGTCACCGGCATCGCCATCGGTGCCATGGGGCCGGGGGAGTGGTCGCTCGACGACGCCCTCGGCATCGACCTCGTCGGCTCCGTGGGCCTGGCCATCGCCGCCATCGGTGGCATCGGCGGCGCCCTCGCCCTGCTGGCCGTGTTCTGGCGCCCCGAGCGCACCGCGGCCGACGCCTGACCGACTGCCGGCCGACCCGGGCGGCGGCTAGCGCAGGGCTTGGGCCATCTCGCCGATGGCGCGGGCCATCTCGACGTGGGCGCTGGGGTCGGCGAGGCCCGAGGCCCGATCGTTCACCTGCTCGGCCAGCAGTCGGAGCTGGGTGGCGACCGACTCGCTCTCCGACCGGGTGACGCCGTCGCGATCGGACCGCAGCAGCGGGGTGATCTGCTCGGCCTGCAGGAGCACGGCGGCGGCGCCCTCGTCTGCGGCGAGACGCCCGTCGAGCACCGCCCGGGCGGTCTCGACGACGAAGCGGACGCGCTCGGCGGGGTTCACGAGACCACTCTGACACGTGCGCCCGTAGGCTGCGCCCTCGTGATCGTGCTCCACGTCCTCGCCGTCGCGCTCGGCGTGTTCATCGTGCAGGCGGTCGTGCGGTCGGCGGTGCGCACCGTCGTGGTCCCTCGGGGCGAGCAGGTGCTGCTGCCGCGGGTGGTGTTCCTCGCCATGCGGGCCTTCTACCAGACCGTGAGCCGGCGTCACGCCGACCGCAGGGAGCGGCGGTCAGCGATCTTCGCCCGCTTCGCCCCGATGAGCCTCGTGGTGCTGGCGGCGACCTGGGTGGTGCTCGTCGCCATCGGCTTCGTCCCGATCTTCTGGGGGTTCACGAGCCTCGACCTCGAGGAGTCGGCGCTGCTGTCGGGGTCGTCGATCACGACCCTCGGCTTCGTCCCCTCGCCCGAGTCCGACGCCGCCCTCGTCGCCTTCGTCGAGGCCCTCATCGGCCTCGGCCTGCTCGCCCTGCTCATCGCCTACCTGCCGACCATCTACGGCCACTTCTCCCGGCGCGAGGCCGAGGTGCTGAAGCTCGAGGTGCGGGCCGGGAGCCCCCCGTCGCCGGCCGAGTTCCTGATCCGGTTCCACCGCATCGAGTGGGTCGACCGGCTGACCGACTCCTGGGCGGACTGGGAGCAGTGGTTCACCGAGGTCGAGGAGAGCCACACCTCCCAGCCGTCGCTCGTGCTGTTCCGCTCCCAGCGCCCCGACAACTCGTGGATCACCGCCGCGGGGGCGGTGCTCGACACCGCGGCCCTGTCGCTGTCGACCCTCGACACCCCCACCGACCCCCAGGCCGCGCTCACGATCCGGTCGGGCTTCCTCGCCCTGCGGGCCATCGCGTCCTTCTTCCACGTGCCCTTCGACCCCGACCCCGCGCCCAACGCCCCGATCTCGGTGACCCGGGCCGAGTACGACGCCCTCTGCGAGCGGCTGGTCGCCGAAGGGATCCCGTTGAAGGCCGACCGCGAGCAGGCCTGGCGCGACTTCGCCGGCTGGCGGGTCAACTACGACGTGCCCCTGCTCGCCCTGTGCGCCCTCGCCTCGGCGCCGCCGGCGATGTGGTCGTCCGACCGCAGCGACCGGTTCCACCCACCGGTCGTGCTGCGGGCCCGCACCTGGCGCATCGACCCGATGCCCGATGCCGTGCCGTCCTGGTGACGGACCGCCGAGACCGGCGAGTCAGGGAGCGGTCGGCTCGTCCGAGTCGCCGAAGCCGACGGACGGTGCGCCGGCGTCACGGACGGCCCGGTCGATCTCGAAGTACTCGCGCTCGTGGAAGCCGAACGCCTTGGCCACGAGCAGGCTCGGCACCGACTGCACCCGCTCGTTGTAGTCCCGCACGTTGTTGTTGTAGAAGCGTCGGGCGGCCTGGATCCGGTCCTCGGTCGCGGTCAGCTGGCGCTGCAGGTCGAGGAAGCCGGTGTTGGCCTGCAGGTCGGGGTAGGCCTCGGCCACGGCCAGCAGGCTGCCGAGGGCGCCCACCAGCGCGTTCTCGTCGCCGGCCTGGGCGGCGGGGCCCTCGTGGTCGGCCGCCGCCACCCGGCGGGCCTCGGTGACCTGTTCGAAGGTCGTCCGCTCGTGGGTGGCGTAGCCCTTCACCGTCTCGACCAGGTTGGGGATCAGGTCGTAGCGGCGGCGGAGCTCGGTCTCGACGTTGGCCCACGCGTTGCCGATGAGCTGGCGCTGGCGTACGAACCGGTTGTAGGAGAGCACGGCCACCAACGCCACGACGGCCACGATCGCGGCCGCGACGACCAGCCCGGTCACGGTCGAGCCCCCGACCCCTTCACCGCTCGTACGTGCCGGTGAGCAGCGCCGTCGCCGTCGCCGCCTGCTGGATGGCGGCGATGGCGGCGTCGGGCGCGTCGGCGGCGGTCACGCCCGACGGCACCGGCAGGGCGTAGAGCGCGAAGTCGTAGGTGTGGATCCCGTCGCCGACCGGCGGGCAGGGACCGGTCCAGCCGACGGTGCCCGCGTCGTTGGCGGTCTGCACCGCCTCGGCCGGCACGACGCCCTCTTCGAGGAACGTGGTGGCCGGCGGGATGCCGGCGACGACCCAGTGGACGAACCCGCCGGCATCGGGGTCGGTCATGACGACGGCGAGCTCGACGGTGCCGACGGGGATCTGGGAGATGACGAGCGGCGGCGACAGGTTCTCGCCGTCGCAGGTGTACCTGCGGGGGATCTCCGCCGCCGGGGTCCAGGCGTCGGTGGTGAGGGCGAAGAAGCTGCCGAGCGTGGTCGACACCGTCGGGCGGGTGCCGGCAGCCGGTGGCCGGCGGGGTGGGGCGGTCGCCCCGGGGGTCGGCTCGCGCAGCTCGCGGCCGGAGCTGCCGCACGCGACCGCACCGATCGCCAGCGCGACGGTGACGACGACGGCGACGACGACGACGGCGACGGCGGGGACGGCGGGGGCGACACGGCCGGGACCGGCGCGGTGACGGGGATCGGCCACGGCGCAACAGCGTAGGGCCCGCGCCTATGCTCGCCGCGACAGCCCTCCATGGACGACAAACCCCGCAATCTCCGCACCATGCTCTCGGAGGCCAAGGACACCTCCGAGCTGATGGTCGACCTCGCCTACGCGGCGCTGTACTTCGGCGACCCCGACATGGCCGAGGAGGTGCAGGAGCTCGAGAGCGATCTGACCGACCTGGTCCACGACATGCGGGCGGTCAGCGTGCTCGCCGCCCGCAACCGCCGCGAGGCCGAGGGCATGGCCTCGGTGCTGATGGTCATCTCCGCCATCGAGCGCATCGCCGCCGATGCCGTCGACATCGCCCGCATCGTCACCCACCGCCTCGGCATCCCCCGCGAGCTGGTGGCCGACCTGTCGTCGGCGGCCGAGGTGTCGCACCGGGTGCTCGTGCGAGACGGCTCCCACATGGCCCACCGTCCGCTCAGCGCCCTCGAGCTCCCGGTGGCCACGGGCATGCGGGTCATGGCCATCCGGCGGGACCGCCAGTGGGTCACCGACGTCGAGGGCGACGAGGTCCTGCTGCCCGGCGACGTGCTGTTCCTCGAGGGGCCGCCGGCCGGCATCGCCCGCATCCGCGAGCTGGCCAACGCCCCGTTCTGGGAGCCGCCGGTGCCGCCCGAGGACGGCACCCTCACCGACCTCGATCGGGCCATCGACGTGCTGGTGGAGATGAAGAACATCTCCGAGGTCGCCGTCGGGCTGGCCTACTCGGCGCTCGTGTTCCGCGACCTCGGCCTGGCCGCCGAGGTGCGCCACCTCGAGGACCGCCTCGACGAGATGAAGGACCGGCTCGAGGTCTGGGTGCTGCGGGCCGGTGCCGAGTCGTTCGACCCCTCACCGCTGCGCGGCCTGCTCCACCTGTCCCAGGCGGCCGAGGACATCGGCGACGCCGCCCAGCAGATGGTGTGGATCATCGAGCAGGGCGAGGAGATCCACCCGATCCTGAACATCGCGTTGGGCGAGGCCGACGAGGTCGTCGTGCGCATGCCCGTGGCCGCCGGCTCCACCGCCGACGGCGCCACCCTCGCCGAGCTCCAGCTCAACATCGACCCGGGCTTCGGCGTGCTCGCCGTTCGCCGTGGCGGCCGCTACCTCTACCGGCCGCGGGGCAGCGTGCGCCTGCTCGCCGACGACGAGCTCATCGCCTCCGGTCCCGACGAGGGGAGCGAGATCCTCGCGCAGCTCCTCGGCTGGCGGCTCTACGAGGACGAGGACACCGGCGAGTTCGAGCTCGAACCGCTCGGCCAGAAGGTGCCGGTGCGCACCTGGGACCTCAACGCCCGCTGACCCCTCGACGTCCCCCGCGGCGGCGGTAGGTTGGTCGGATGTCCGAGCCGCTCTGCCTGCTCAGCGTCCACGCCCACCCCGACGACGAGGCCTCCAAGGGCGCGGCGACCGTCGCCCGCTACAAGGCCGAGGGGGTTCGGGCCGTGCTCGTCACCTGCACCGGCGGCGAGGAGGGCGACATCCTCAACCCGGCCATGGACACGCCCGAGGTGCGCGAGCGGCTCGCCGCGGTGCGCCGCGACGAGCTGGCCCTCGCCGCCAAGATCATCGGCTACGACGAGGTCGTGCTGCTCGGCTACCGCGACTCGGGCATGCCCGACAGCGAGGCCAACGCCCGCCCCGAGGCGTTCGCCAACGCCGACCTCGACGAGGCCGTCGGCCGGCTGGTCGAGATCATCCGCCGGGAGCGGCCACAGGTCATCCTCACCTACGGCGACGACCAGGAGGGCTACCCGCACCCCGACCACCTGATGGTGCACGACATCTCCATCCCGGCGTTCGCCAGGGCCGGTGACCCGGCGTGGTACCCCGACCTCGGCGATCCGTGGACGCCGTCGAAGCTCTACTACTCGGTCTGGTCGCGGCAGCGGATCCTGGCGACGCACCAGAAGATGGTCGAGCTGGGCGTCGAGTCGCCCTTCGACGAGAAGTGGTTCGACCGGCCCTCGCAGGACCACCGGATCACCACCGCGGTGCCCATCGGCGACTGGTACGACGTGCGGCTCGAGGCCCTGCTGGCCCATGCCACCCAGGTCGACCCGACGTCGCCGTTCTGGTTCGGCCTGCCGCGCGACGTGGCCCGGGAGATCCACCCCTACGAGGAGTACATCCTCGCCGACAGCCGGGTGGCGACCCTGATCCCCGAGCACGACCTGTTCGCCGGCCTGCGCTGATCGGCCGGCACCGGTCAGCCCTCCCGGGGCGTCACCACCACCGTCAGGGTGGCGTCGGGCGGCCCGACGGTCTCCACCTCGACGTCACCGGGCGCGGCCAGCACCACGGTCGTGGTGTCGCCGGGCTCCATCCTCCCGGTGTCGAACAGATCGCCACCGCGCACCCTCGCGTCGGCGTCGGTCCGGTTGCGGACCTCGACCACGCTGCCGGCCGGCACCTCGCACCGCTCGGTCACCACGACGGTCTCCAGACCGCACCCGAGTCCGTCGGCGGTCACGTCGATCGACGCCGTCGGGGTGAAGTCGACGGTGGGGATGCCGGGCTCGGCGTCGTCGTCGCCGCCGCACCCGCCGAGGGCGAGCGCGGCGGCGACGACCACGAGGAGCGGACCCGACCGACGCATCCGGCCGAGTCTGGCACGCGGGCTCCCCGCCACCGGGCACCCCGGCGGGCGTTCGCGACTCAGCCCTTGGCCAGCAGGCGCTCGAGCCGCTCGGTCGACTCGATGCACTCCTCGACCATGTCGTAGATGACCTCGCGGACCTTGCGGACCCGCTCCATGCGGCCGACGATCTGGCCCACGGGGTTGAAGCCGACGGCCTGGGCCTTGTCGGCGTAGCGGGCGTGTCGGGCGACGGCCTCGCCGGTGACCATGAACTGCAGCGGCATGCCGAGCGGGTCGGGGGTGTCCTCCCGGGCCCACGCCTCCGTCCAGTCGTTGCGCAGCATCCGACACGGTTTGCCGGTGAACGACTTCGAGCGCACGGTGTCCTTCGACGTGGCGTCGAAGTAGGCCTGCATCTGCGCCGGTGGGATGTCGGCTTCTTCCACGGTGAGCCACAGGGAGCCGGTCCACACCCCCTGGGCGCCCATGGCCAGGGCGGCCGCCATCTGGCGGCCGCTGCCGATGCCGCCGGCGGCCAGCACGGGGGTGGGGGCCACGGCGTCGATCACCTCGGGCCACAGCACCAACGAGCCGATCTCGCCGGTGTGGCCACCGCCCTCGGTCCCCTGGGCGATCACCACGTCGACGCCGGCCGCCTGGTGACGGCTGGCCTGGGCGGCCGATCCGCACAGGGCGGCGACGAGCAGGCCGTGGTCGTGGATCTCGTCGATGACCTCGGGGGGCGGGGTGCCGAGGGCGTTGGCGATCAGCTTCACCTTGTCGTGGCGCACGGCGGCCTCGATGAGGGGCGTGGCCGTGGCCAGGGTCCAGCCGAGCAGGCCGGGCGGCTCGACGTCGTCGGGGAGCTCGGGCACGCCGTGGTCGGCGAGCAGCTGCCTCGCGAACCGGCGGTGGTCGTCGGGGATCATCCCCGCCAGGTCCTTCTCGAGCTTGACCGGGTCGAGCTCGCCCATGCCCTCGTACTTGCCCGGGATGACGACGTCGACGCCGTACGGGCGGTCGGTGTGCTCGTCGATCCACTCCAGCTCCACCTCCAGCTGCTCGGGCGAGAAGCCGACCGCGCCCAGCACGCCGAGGCCCCCGGCGTTGCTGACGGCGGCGACCACGTCGCGGCAGTGGGTGAAGGCGAAGATCGGGAACTCGATGCCGAGGCGCTCACAGAGCTCGGTGCGCACGGGGGCGCTCCTTTCGTCGGGCCGGTCGCCTCCGGGGTGGAGGGTCGGTCGGCGGTGTCCGTCCGAGCAGCAGGCGGAGCCCCTGCTCGGCGAGGTCGTCGGGGACCGAGCCGGGCTCGATCCGTCGTTGCATGTCGAGGCCGAACAGCAGGGCCAGGACCAGGGTGGCGGTGCGGTCGGGTGGGGCCGGCAGGGGCTCGCCCCGCTCGTGGGCCCAGCCGGTGAACGAGCGGCCCATGGCCCGGCGGGCGCCCCGGTAGCGGGTGGCCAGGCGTCGACGGGCGTCGGTGTGGCGCGCCGCGTAGAGCCACAGCTCGTGCTCGAGCAGCATCCACGCCTCGTCCTGGTCGGCGCCCTCGGCGAAGCCCTCCCACAGGGTGTCGACCTCGTCGGCACGGCGGCGACCGGTGGCCGTGGACCCGTCGCCGTCCGCCAGGGCCCGTTTCATGGCCCGGCCGGTGGCCAGGGCCCGTTCCTCGAGCAGGGCCAGGAGCATCCCGGCCTTGCCCCCGAAGTGGGCGTACACCGAACCCGTGGTGCGGCCGGCGGCGGCGGCGACGGTGTCGGCCGATACCCCGTCGAACCCCTTGGTGGCGAACAGGGCGGCGGCGGCCTCGAGCAGGCGGTCCCGGGTGTCGGCCTTGCGCTCGGCCTGGGTCGGCATATGTAGGGGATCCTATATTTCCTTCCGGCGGCCGTCGAGCGGCTGGTGGCTAGCCTCGCTCCGTGGACGAGTGGGACGAGTGGGACGAGCGCCACCTGGACGACCTGACCGGCATCGTCGACCTCGCGCTCCCGAACGAGGGCCTGGTCGCCGAGGAGCTGCTGGGGTGCTGCCTCGAGGCCGATGAGGGCGTCGTGCTGGCCTCGCCCGGCGGCGACGGGGTGGTGAGCGCCGTGGTCCGTCGCCACGGCGACGTCGCCGTCGGCTACGTCAGCCTGCTGGCCGTCGTGCCCCGTGCCCAGCGCACCGGGCTCGGCACCCGGTTGCTGGCCGCCGCCGAGGACTGGCTGTTCGACCGGGGCGTGTTCGAGGTGCAGCTCGCCGGGGCGCCGCCGTTCTACCTGTGGCCCGGGGTCGACACGGGCATGCTCCCGATGATGTGCCTGGCCGAGGCCCGCGAGTTCGAGTCCTTCGCCTGCGACATCAACATGGGCATTCCCACGACCTTCCGGGCCAAGCCGCCGGTCGGGGTCGAGCTGCGGCGGGTGCTCGAGCCCGACGACGTCGATGCGGTGGTCGGCTTCATCGACGGCATCTGGCCGTGGTGGGTGCCGGAAGCGGCCCGAGGGATCGAGCAGGGCGGCTGCTTCGGCGCCTGGCGCGACGACACGGTCGTGGGCTTCGCCTGCCACTCGGTGAACCGCACCGGCTGGATCGGACCGATGGGCACCGACCCGGCCGGTCGCGGTGGCGGGGTGGGCCACGCCCTGCTCGGCTCGCTGTGCCGGGACCTGATGGTGGCCCACCACACCGCCGGCGAGATCTGCTGGGTCGACCCCGTGCGGTTCTACGCCAAGGCCGGGGCGGGCGTGAGCCGCACCTTCCGCCTGTACCGCAAGCGCCGCCCCTGAACCGACGGGTGGCCTCCGGCTCAGGCGGCCCGCTGGAGGTCGCGCAGCTCGCGGAACCCGATGAGCTGCACGCCGGTGCGCTCGATCATCGCCCGCAGGCCGGTGTCGTGGGTGACGAGGTGGTGATCGTCGACCCGGTTGGCCCAGTCGGGGGCGAGGGCCCGCAGCTCGGCGGTGTCGGCCGCGGGGTGGACGTAGATCTCGGTGACGCCGGGCCGCAGGTCGAGCAGCGTCTTCTCGATCGCACGGCGGCTGCCCACCCCGTTCACGTAGACGAAGTGGTCGGGGAAGACCACGCCCTCCTCGGCGGCCAACCGGCGGAACGGGAAGCCGACCAACCGCTCGGTGGTCGCCCCCGACAGCCGGAGCGGCAGCCCGAAGTCGACCGCCAGCTCGAGGTAGACGTCGAAGAACTCGGGGCGGAGCTGGAGGGTGCCCATGTGGCTGTCGAGGTGGCTCACGTCGAAGCCCCACAGGATCGCCCGCTCGACCTGGGCCCGGCACTCGCGCCGCACCTCGTCGAGGTCGGCGTGGTCCCACACGTCCTCGACCGTGCGGGGGAACCCGCCGTCGCCGTCGAGCAGGGACGGGGCGTGGGTGATGGGTCCCCAGCGGTAGAGGTCGTACTCGGCGTTCAGGGTGAGGTGGACCCCGACGTCCTCACCGAGGTAGGACGCCGCCGCCTCGCGGGCCCACGGGCACGGGACCATGAGCGTGGCGCTGGTGGCCACGCCCTGGCGGAGCGCCTCGTACACGCCGGTGTTGGCGGCGTGGCACGCGCCCAGGTCGTCGCAGTTGATGATCAGCAGCCGGTCGTCGGCGGCGTGGCCGAGACGCTCCGCGAGGGTGGACATCGCCCGTCACGCTACCGCCGGAGCCGTGACGACGGCCTACGCCGCCGGCACCCCGACGTCGCCGCACGCCGACCACAGGCCCCGACCCTCGCGGCGGGCCTCCCCGGCGAGGGCCACGAACTCGTCGGTGTGGGCCACGTTGGGCGGCACGGTGAGCACGGCGGCGTAGCCCTGGGCCAGGAGCTCGCGGTTGACGAACAGCCCGTCGTCGACCCGGTAGACGTAGGCCAGCAGCCGGTCGTAGCGGTCGCGGGCCTCGACGTCGCGCTCGAGGCGCACCTCGGTGCCCTCGGGCAGGAGCGACTCGGTGAACGCCGACGCCTCCTTCCCGAAGCACTCGACCGGCTTGGACGGGTGCTTGGTCTCGGGCGTGTCGACGCCGATCAGCCGGACGCGGTCCTCCTGACCGTCGACGGTGACGACGAGGGTGTCGCCGTCGACCACCCGCTCGACGAAGGCGCCCTCGGTCGGCGGCGACGAGGAGCTGCCGCCGTCACCGCAGCCGGCCATCCCGGCCGACGAGACGATGGCGAGCGCGACGGCGACGAGGAACCGGGCGGTCGAGGGGTGACGGGTGTGGGCTCGTGGCACGGGGCCTCCCCGGTGGCGGTGTGGGTGAGGCGGCGGCGCCGCGAGGGGAGGGTCAGAGGCGCTCGATGATGGTGCCGGTGCCGAGCCCGCCACCGCAGCACATGGTGACGAGGGCGTTGGTCTTGTCGGCCCGGTGCAGCTCGTGGAGCGCCTTGGTGAGCAGGATCGCCCCGGTGCCGCCGAGCGGGTGGCCGAGGGCGATGGCCCCGCCGTTGGGGTTGACCGTGTCCATGTCGGGATCGAGCTCGCGGGCCCAGGCCAGCACGACGGAGGCGAACGCCTCGTTGATCTCGACCACGTCGATGTCGCCCATGGTCATGCCGGTGCGCTCGAACAGGCGGTGGGTGGCGTCGATCGGGCCGGTGAGCATGAGCACGGGGTCGACGCCCACGAGGCAGGTGTCGACGATGCGGGCCTTGGCGGTGAGGCCGAGGGCATCGGCCTTCTCGCGGGTCATGACCAGCACGGCGGCGGCACCGTCGGAGATCTGCGAGGAGCTGCCGGCGGTGTGCACGCCGTGCTCGCGGGCGACCGGCTTCAGCTTGGCCAGGGCCTCGAGGGTGGTGTCGCGCAGGCCCTCGTCGCGCTCGACCCGGTGGGTGGTGCCGGTGGGCTTGCCCTCGTCGTCGAGGTCGGGGGCGTCGACGGGCACGAGCTGGGTGGCGAAGCGGTCCTCGGCCCAGGCCCGGGCGGCGCGCTGCTGGGAGAGCAGGCCGAAGGCGTCGGCGTCGTCGCGGGTGATGCCCCACTTGTCGGCGATGCGCTCGGCCCCCTCGAACTGCGAGGTGAACTCGTAGTGGGAGAAGTAGGACTTGGGCACCGCCTTGCCCACGTTGAGCTCTCGGGCGACGCTCGCCCCCATCGGCACCCGGCTCATGATCTCGACGCCGCAGGCGACGGCCACGTCGACCACACCGCTGCCCACCAGGCTGGTGGCCAGGTTGGTGGCCTGCTGCGACGACCCGCACTGGGTGTCGACGGTGGTGGCCGGGACCGACAGCGGCAGGCCGGCGCTGAGCCAGGCGGTGCGGGCGATGTTGAACGACTGCATGCCCACCTGGCTGACGCAGCCGCCGATGACCTGGCCCACCTCGGCCGGATCGATGCCCGACCGCTCGACCAGGGCGCCGAGCGCCTCGGACAGCAGGTCGGCGGAGTGCATGGTGGACAGGCCGCCCCCACGCCGGCCCACCGGCGTGCGAACGGCTTCGACGATCACGACCTCGGTCATGGGTCGAGCCTACGGCCGCCTAGGCGGCGTCTTCCAGATGGTGCTTCCGGGCCACGGCCAGGGCCTCACGGGCCTGGGCGACGCCCCGCCGGCCGACCGCACGGGTCTGGTCGTCGAGGTGCCAGCGGGCCGACGCCTCGATGGCGGCCTGGCCCCGAGCGTCACCCTCGGGGGCGGGCGCCCCGTCGGGGCGGGTCTGGAGCAGGTGGAGCTGTGCATCCATGGCTCCAGTGTGCCGAGGGGGTGTGACACTCATGCGTCGAGGGGTGGGCGGGGCCCGGATGGCGAAGCCGCTCCGCCAGAGCCGCTCCGCCGGAGGCGAAGCCGGTCAGCGCGGTGGCGGGGCCGGTCAGCGCGGTGGCGGGGCCGGTCAGCGCGGTGGCGGGGCCGGTCAGCGCGGCGGTGTGCCCGGTGCCACGAGGGGCCAGGGGCGCTCGTGCTCGACGACCCGGGCCAGGTCGAGGAGGAGGGCGTCGTGGTGGTGACGGGCCATCACCTGCATGCCGATCGGCAGGCCGTCGAGCTGGCCGATCGGGATCGACACCGACGGGTTGCCGTAGATGTTGGCCGGGATGGTGAGGGCCCCGTTGTTCTCGGGCCCGACCTGCTCCTCGCCGACCCGGGTGTTGAGGGTGACCGGCGCCGGGTAGGCGGCATCGGGGTTGGTGGCGCAGATCACCAGGTCGACCTGGTCGAACACCGAGGCCATCTGCTCGATGGCCTTCATGCGGTTCTCCTCGACCCGGGCCGCCATCTCGAGGTTGAACACGCCCGAGGCCAGCTCCATCCCGAACGCCATCTCGACGGTGAGTTCGTCCTTCACGTCGGGCCAGAGCCCGGCCAGGTCGGCGGCCAGGGTCGACAACCCGGCCATGGCCCACTCGAAGCCCAGCTCGGGCACGCGGACCTCGACGTCGTCGACGATGCGCAGCCCGGCGTCGGCGGCGAGCGCCTCGCCGGCCTCGCGCACCATCTCCTGCACCGTGGGGTGCACGACGGCGCTGCCGAGGTCGGGGGAGATCACCACCCGCAGGCCAGCCAGGTCGTGGGTGTCGAGCCCGGCCTCCCACCCCTCGACCCGGGGGAGGCTGTAGGGGTCTCGCGGGTCGTTGCCGTTGGCCACGTCGAACCAGCGGGCCACGTCGCGGACCGACCGGGCCAGGCAGCCGAGCACGACCGTCATGGCGCCGCACATCATGCGCGGGCCGCGGGGGATGCGCCCGATGGTCCCCTTCATCCCGACCAGGCCGTTGAAGCCGGCCGGGATGCGGATCGACCCGCCGCCGTCGCCGCCGCTGGCGATGGTGACCAGCCCGCCGGACACGGCCGCCGCGCTCCCGCTCGACGAGCCGCCGGCGGTGCGGGTGGCGTCCCAGCCGTTGCCGGTGACGCCGTTGAGCTTGGTGACGCTCACGTTGAGCCCGCCGAACTCGCTGGCCGTCGTCTGGCCGATCGGGTTGGCGCCGCCGGCGCCGGTGATGCGGTGGAGCATGGTGCCGGTGTAGGTGGCCGTGCGGTCGTGGAAGACGAGCGAGGCCTCGGTGTCGGGCCAGCCCTCCACCTGGTCGAGCTCCTTGACGCCGAGCGGCACGCCGCCGAAGGGCAGCGAGACGTCGGCGGCTTCGGCCCGTTCGAGGGCGGGCTCGACATCGAGGAACGAGAAGGCGTTGAGCTCGCTGGCCTCGATGGCGGCGAGGCTCGCCCCGAGCTCCTCCCGGGGTGAGCGCTCGCCGGCGCGGAAGGCGTCGACGAGCGAGCAGGCATCTCCGGACCAGGGGGTGTCGGTCATAGGGCCGTGAGTCTTGCAGGCCCGCGTCTAGCCTCGCCCGCCATGGACGCCCGCGAGTGGCTGGGGCTGCAGCCCACCCACAACCCCACCCGCTGGTTCCTGCCGGTCGTGGCCGGCCTCTCCACCCGGGAGGGCTTCCTGTTCGGGGGCTGCGGGCTCGGCGCCGCCATCGAGGCGCTCGAGGGCACCACCGGTCGACCCGTCGTGTGGGCCACCGCCCAGTACCTGTCGTTCGCCCGGCCGCCGTCGGTGCTCGACGTCGACGTCACCGTGGCCAACGCCGGTCGCCAGACCACCCAGGCGCGGGCGGTCGGCCACGTGGCCGACACCGAGATCCTCACCGTGAACGCCGCCCTCGGCGACCGCGACCTGGCCGAGGACGGGCCAGTGGGTCGAGCGCCCGATGGTGCCGCCGCCCGACGACTGCCCGCCCCGCGAGTACCTCATGGACCCGGGTGACAGCCTGGCCGGCCGGCTCGACCAGCGGTGGGCCCGCACCGAGCAGGGCGACGGTCGCTGCGCGATCTGGACGCGCATGCCCGAGCTGCTCGAGCTGTCGGCGGCGGCGCTGGCCGTGCTCGGCGACTACGTGCCCTTGGGCCTCGGCCAGACGATCAGCGAGCCCATCACCAGCAACAGCCTCGACAACACCCTCCGGGTCGGGCGCACGGTGCCGACCGAGTGGGTGCTGCTCGACATCCGCGTCGACCTGGTGTCGCCAACGGCTTCGGCCACGGCCTCGTCTACCTGTGGGCCGAGGACGGCACCCTCATGGCCACCGCCAGCCAGTCCGCCATCGTCCGCCGGCGCCAGGCGCCCTGACCGCCCGGCCCACACCTGTCCCAGGGGAGCATCACCATGTCCGACCGCTACGGCATCACCATCCCGTTCGACGGCCCGCTGCACACCCAGCGCGACTGGATCGCCGAGCTCCCCGACCTCGGCTACACCGACGTGTGGTCGGCCGAGGCCGACGGGGCCGACGCCTTCACCCCGCTGGCGCTGGCCTCGGCGTGGGCGCCGACCCTCCGCCTCGGCACCGCCATCGTGCCCGCCTTCACCCGGGGGCCGGCCTGCCTGGCCCAGTCGGTCGGCTCGCTGGCCCAGGCCGCGCCCGGGCGGTTCGCCTTCGGGATCGGCACCTCGTCGGACGTCATCGTCGAGCGGTGGAACGGCATCCCGTTCGAGGAGCCCTACAAGCGGGTGCGGGACATGGTGCGGTTCCTCCGCACCGCCCTCACCGGCGAGAAGGTGAAGGAGGAGTACGACACGTTCACCGTGAACGGCTTCAAGCTGGGCCCCGTGCCCGAGCAGCCGGTGCCGATCCTGATCGCCGCCCTGCGGCAGGGGATGCTCGAGCTGGCCGGCCGCGAGGGCGACGGGGCCATCATCAACTGGCTGTCGGCCGACGACGTCCGCACCGTGGCACCCATCGTCCGCCGGTTCGGCGACGACAAGGAGATCGTGGCCCGCATCTTCGTGGCACCGGGTGTCGACGTCGACACGGCCCGGGGCACGGCAAGTTCGCCATCGCCGCCTACCTCAACGTGCCGGTGTACGCCGCCTTCCACGAGTGGCTGGGCCGGGGCGACGAGCTGGCCGGCATGTGGGCCAAGTGGAAGGAGGGCGACCGCAAGGGAGCGCTCGACGAGATCCCCGACTCATTGGTCGACCAACTGATCGTGCACGGCCCGCCCGAGGCCTGCCGCGAGCACGTCCAGCGCTACGTCGACAACGGCGTGAGCACCCCGGCCCTCGCCGTCCTGCCGTTCCCGGGTGTCGACCAGGCCCAGGCCGTGCGCGACCTGGCCCCGCGCTGATCGGGGTTGGCGGGAGCCGACGCTCCTTCTGGTGTGAGATCCCGTCGTTCCGACGGCGCAGTCTCACACCAGAACCCGGTGCGAGCGGTGTCGCCGGTCGTCGGTCGTCAGTCGGCCAGCCAGTTGCCGTGGAAGCCGAACGGCACCCGCCGTGGCATCCGCACCCGGGCGACCGGCTCGGCGGTGAGGTCCCGGGCGTCGACCACGACCAGCTCGCTGGTGCCCTCGGTGCGGTCGTGGACGATGTCGAGCAGCCAGCCGTCGTCCTCGGCGGAGCCGTCGGGGTCGGGGGCGAACACCGCCTCGCCGGCCTCGTGGTCGCGGCCGTACTCGTGCACCCACGACGAACCGGTGGTCAGGTCGTACTTCACCACCCCGGTGAACTGCGTCGTTCCGTCGCCGGCGGGCTGTGCGTGGGCCATGTACCCGTAGCGGGTCGGGCGGCCGTTGCCGATCATCGTCGATCCGGGGGAAGTCGCCGAACCGGTCGTCGAGCTGGGACTCGGCGACCGTGCCGGCCACCGGGTCGATCGTCCACCGGTGCAGGGTGGGCAGGCACGGGTCGAGCACCTCGTCGCCGAAGGCGACCGGCAGGTGCGGGGCCCGGCAGCCGTCGACCACGACCTTGCCGTCGTCGGTGTCGAACCCGTTGAGGAAGTGGAAGACGTAGAAGGGGTCGAGCTCGAACCACTGCACGTCGCCGTCGCCGGAGCGGTCGAGCAGCCCGATGCGGGCCGGGAACTCGGGGCGCCACGAGATGATCGGGCCGCCGGCGAACATCGACTCGAGGTCGAACACCGCCGGCAGGTCGAAGAACACCGCCCACCGCTCGGTCACGACGAAGTCGTGCATCATCACCGACCGTGGCAGATCGATGTCGACCGACCGCACCAACCGTCCCGACGCGTCGGCCACGTGGTAGCGGAGGTAGGGCGGGATGGCGCTGTAGCCGAAGAACAGCAGCTCGCCGGTGGCGGCGTCCCACTTCGGGTGGGCGGTCATCGGGCCCTCGAGGGCACCGCCGAAGTCGTACTCGCCGACCGTGGCCAGCTCCCTCGTGACCTCGGTGGGCGGGCCGGCCTCCATCAGGGCCAGGTACCGGCCGGCGTGGCGGACGATGTTGGTGTTGGCCGTGTTCTTGAACCCGCCGGCGTCGCCCACCAGCTCGGGGTCGGGGGCGACGAACTCGGACAGCCCGCCGTACAGCGCCCGCCCGGCCCGCCGCTCGGCCCCGAGCCCCTTCGACCGGACCCACCGGTTGCGGTAGCTCGCCTTCCCGCCGTGCAGCTCGACGCCGTGGAGCATGCCGTCGCCGTCGAACAGGTGGTAGCGGCCGACCGGTGGGAACGCCGGGTTGGGGCCGTTGCGGAGGTAGAGCCCGTCGAGGCCCTCGGGGAGCTCACCGGTGACCGGCAGGTCGTCGACGTCGAGCTCGTCGTCGATCGGTGCGTAGTTCCCCCGCAGGTAGGGAGAGAGGTTCGTCTGGTCGTCGGCGATGGTCATGGTCCCCCCAGGACTCGTTCGGGTCGTCGTGCTACTCGTCGACGCCCACCGGGGCGCCGTCGATGATCTGGTCGAGGTACTCCGACAGGCCGTAGCCCACCCGCCCGTCGTCGAGGGTCCACTCGGTCATGCCCTCGGAGATGCGGGTCACCAGCCCCTCGCGCCGGTTGCGCAGCGGGATGAGCGACAGCACCTTCCCGGTGACCTCCCACGAGCGGGCCTCGCCGTCGTCGTCGGTGGCGTGCAGCACCGCCCGGATGCGCTGGTGGTAGGTGTCCTCCCCCTCCCACTCGGTCGAGATCTCGAACGAGTGGCAGGGACGCATCCGCTCGCCGTCCCACACGAACCCGCCACGGGTGCCCTCGCCGTCCTTGCGGGCGATCCGCGACCCCATGAACCCGAACCCGTCGCCGAAGTTGGCGGTGAGCCACCGGTAGTACCACGGCGCCTGCCAGTACCGGGGCCCCCAGGAGTGGTCGCGCAGGCCGTAGCCGTCGATCGACCACTCGTCGTCGCCGACCCGGATCGTCCCCTTGCCGGCGACGAGCTGCTCGTAGTGGCCCTTGGCGAACTCCTCACCGGGACGCTCGTGGGACTCCTCGGGCTCGCCGCCGAACATGTCGCTCACCCGGGTGTAGTCGAGGCGCACGCCGGCCTCGGCGTAGGGGTTCTCGGTGAACGCCCTGCGCGGGTCGGCCATCTCCAGCGGGTCGTCGAGCAGGACGACCTTGCCCTCGTAGGACACGGTGAGGTGCTCGAACGGCTCGACCACGTCGAAGCGCATCCCGGCGGCGTCGAAGGCGTCGTTGGTGCGCACCTCGGGCCGCTGGAACATGAACGCCACCCGGCCGTCGGGCAGGTAGAGGCAGATGGTCATCTCCCCCTTGCCCTCGTTGGCCCGGTTGCCGAGGCGGAAGAACCCACCCAGGCGCTGGGCGGGGTCGTAGACGTTGAAGTACATGGACTCGTTGAAGTTGGTCTCGGGGCCCAACTCGTGTAGGTACTCGTCGGCCGGTTCCAGGCGCACGCGCATGCCCGAACCCTAGGCGGGCGGCCACCGCCGCGCCCGGGTCACGCTCCGTGGCCGCTGCTAACGTTCGGCCCGCAGTCCGAGCCGAGGGGAACCATGCAGAGGTCGAGCACGTCACGCGCTGCGTTCGCGGCGCTGGCCCTGGCCGTCGTGGCCGCGCTGGTCGGCCCGGTCGGGTCGCCCACCGCGCCGGCGGCGGCGTTCACCCCGTTCGTCGCCGGCGGCAGCGTCGAGCAGGTCTGGGTCACCGGCCTGGTGCCCGGCGAGGGGGTCGAGCTCATCGCCCCCGACGGCACCGCCGCGGTCGCCGCTCGCGCCGACGAGCAGGGCGCCCACCTCTTCCGCGGGGTGGCCCCGGGCTCGGGCTACCGTGTGCGCCAGAACGGCCTGCCGAGCCCACCGCTCACCGTGCGGGCGCCCGACGACCACCCCGGCCCGGCCTTCTACGACTCGATCACCCTCGCCGAGGGCTACGGCTACCTGCCGACGCGCGACGGCACGCTCCTCAGCGTCAACGTCCACCTGCCCGACGGCCCCGGACCGTTCCCCGCCGTCGTCGACTACTCGGGCTACGACCCCTCCCAACCCGGCGACCCGCCCCAGGACGCCGCCGCCTTCCTGTTCCAGGGGTACGCGGTGATCGGCGTGAACATGCGGGGCAGCGGCTGCTCGGGTGGCGCCTTCGACTACTTCGAGACGCTGCAGAGCCTCGACGGGTACGACGCCATCGAGGCCGTCGCCGCCCAGTCGTGGTCGAACGGCGACGTCGGGATGGTCGGCATCTCCTATCCCGGCATCTCCCAGCTGTTCGTCGCCGCCACCCAGCCGCCCCACCTGCGGGCCATCACCCCGCTCTCGGTGATCGCCGACACCTACCGCTCGACGCTGTTCCCCGGGGGCATCCGCAACGAGGGCTTCGCCCTGCCGTGGGCCGCCGACCGCCAGGCCGCCGCCCAGCCCGCCGCCCGACCGTGGGCCCAGCAACGCATCGCCGGCGGCGACGTGGTGTGCGAGAAGAACCAGTCCCTCCGGCTGCAGAGCCGCGACCTGGTGGCCGAGATCCGCCCCGACCGCTACTACGAGGCGGCCGGCGACGCCCTCTCGCCCCGCACCTTCGTCGACCGCATCACCGTGCCCGTGTACCTGTCGGGCCAGTTCCAGGACGAGCAGACCGGCGGCCACTTCTCGACCATGGTGCGCGACTTCACGTCGAGCCCCATCGTCAGGGTCACCCTGACCAACGGCACCCACATCGAGCCGCTCGGCCCCGACCAGCTGCAGCCGATCCTCGAGTTCGTCGACCTCTACGTCGGTCGGCGCACGCCGTCGGTCGACCCGCTCATCCGCTTCGCCGTCGGCGGCATCTACGACTCGTTGTTCGGCGCCCCGGGCCTCGGCATCGGGCCCGACCGGTTCGCCGGCCTCTCCCCGGCCGCGGCCCGGGCCGCCTACGAGGCCGAACCCCGGGTGACGGTGCTGTGGGAGAACGGCGCCGGCCGCAACCCCGGTGAGCCGGTCGCCACCGCGGTGTCGACCCACGACGGCTGGCCGGTGCCCGAGGCCGAGACCCGCCGCTGGTACCTCGACGCCGACGGGGTGCTGGCCGACCAGCCCTCGACCACCCCCGACGACGCCGCCCGCGGGGTGTCGGCCTACGCCTACGACCCGGCGGCCCGCGCCGAGGCCACCGCCAGCGGGGGCGTCGACATCTGGAGGGACAACGGCGCCCTCGACTGGACGCCGCTCGTCGACGGCACCGCCCGCAGCTTCGTCACCGCCCCCTTCACCGCCGAGACCGCCCTCGCCGGCATGGGCGCCGTCGACCTGTGGCTGCGGTCCACCGCTGCCGACACCGACCTCGAGGTCGTGCTCAGCGAGGTGCGCCCGGACGGCCAGGAGCGCTACGTCCAGAGCGGCTGGCTCCGGGCCAGCCACCGGGCCCTCGACCCCGAGCGGTCCACCGAGCTCGAGCCCGTGCCGACCCACCTCGAGGGCGACGCGGCCGCGCTGGCGGCGGGCGCGTTCGACCAGGTCCGCATCCCGCTGTTCCCGTTCGCCCACGTGGTGCGGCCCGGTTCCCGGCTGCGGCTGACCGTCTCCGCCCCGGGCGGGAACCAGCCGCTGTGGGCGTTCACCAGCCTCGACCCCGACGGCGACCAGGTCGACGCCCTGGCCCACTCGGCCGGCCGGCCGTCGAGCCTCGTGCTGCCGGTGCTGCCGCCGTCGGTCGCGCCCGACGTGCCCGACGTCGCCCCGCCCTGCCCGTCGTTGCGCAACCAGCCGTGCCGGGACTACCGGCCCGAGCGGCGGGCCCTCGGCGTCGTCGCCGCCGATGCCCTCGACGGCACCCTCGCCGTGTCGTGGACGGCCCCCGAAGGGGGCGGGGCCACCGGCTACCGCGTGACCGTGCGGCCGGTGGGGGCCGACGACGTCGACGCCGCCGCCGAGGGGATCGAGCCCGCCGCCGAGCCCATCGTGGTCGACGTGGCCGGCGACGTCACGAACGCGACGATCACCGGCGTCGCCGTCGGCACCGCCTACACCGCCACCGTCACCGTGCTCGACGACGGGGGCGAGGGTCTGCCGTCGTCGGCCTCGTTGCCGGCGACGATGGGTGAGCCGGTGCCGACCACGACGACCACCGCGGCGCCCACCTCCACCACCGAGGCCCAGGTCGCCGTCGCCGGCACCCAGCAGCTGCCCCGCACCGGCTCGGACTGGCGGATGCCGCTGCTCGTCGGCATCTGGCTGGTGCTCGGCGGCACCCTGCTCCTCACCACGACGGCGCTGGTGGCCGGGGGCCGGCGCCGCACCGGGACCTCCTGACCTCCTGACCGCCCGCTCGGCGGCTCAGCCGGCCAGGGCGGCGGCGGCTCGCAGGTGCCCGACCAGGTCGGGCACCTGGGCGTGGGCGTTGAGCCCGCTCGGGTTGGGCATCACGTAGACCGGCGTCTCGCCGAGGACCGGGGGCTGGCGGCCGAGCGTCGCCGTGGCGTCGACGGCGTGGCGCCACCCGGTGATGCCCACCACGCACACGGCCCCCGGCCGGAGCCACCCGACCAGCCGTTGCAGGCGGCGGCGCCCCCGGCGGAAGTCGGCGGGCGAGAGCTCGTCGGCCCGGCGGGTGGCCCGCTTCACGAGGTCGGTGAGGCCGAGGCCGTGGGCCGCGAGGGCGTGCCGGGGGTCGCGGTCGCGGGTCACCAGTCCGGCCTGCCGGACCGCCGGCCAGAACCGGTTGCCGGGCCGGGCGAAGGCGACGCCGGCGTCGGCCGAGTACAGGCTCGGGTTGAGGCCGACGATCAGGAGCCGCATGTCGGGCCCGACGGTGTCGGGGAGCGTCCGCCGCCGGACGAGTCGCACTCGCAGCCCGCTCTCCTGGGCTCGCCAGGACCGGATGGCGAAGCCGGCCCCGTGCAGCACGTCGCGCAGCAGCCGCTCGGGCCACCGCGAGAACCGCCGCCCGGGGAAGTCGTCGTGCTCGAGGCCGCCCCACTCGAGATCGCCGGCGAAGACGAGCAGCTCGGCCAGCCCACCGACGGGCAGGGCGTGGTGCAGGTCGGCCAGGGCGAGCGGCACCTCGGCCCGGGGCAGGTGCACGTAGCTCTTGCTGGCGTACACGGCGCCGAGCGAGCCCCGACGGAACGGGAGCCGAGCCAGGTCGGCCTGCACGCGGAAGGCGTCGGGGGCGTGGCCGGGCACCAGGTCGAGCATGGCCCGCGCCCCGTCGAGGGCGATCGCCCGGTCACCGAGGCCGGCGGTGAACCACCCCGGACCGCAGCCGAGGTCGACCACGGGGCGGCCGCGCCGGGCCCGGGCGACGTCGGCCCCGAACGCCTCGGCGGCGGTGGGGTCGGGGGTGCGGCGGGCCTCCCACTCGCTCGCCCGGGCCTCGTAGACCCGGGCCGTGGCCTCGTCCACCTACAGCAGCTTCATCTGCTCGGCTCGGGCCGCCCGCTCGGCGAGGGGCTCCCAGACGACCCCGCCGCGGGGCCCCTCGGTGCGGACCTCGATGCGCTCGATGGGGATGGCCCGGGACGCGCCCTTGCCGTCTCGCAACCCGATGCTGCCGTCGCGCTCGCGCCGCTCGACCACCGCGTCGCGCCAGCGCTGCCCCTCGTCGCGGCGGAAGCGCACCCGGGCGCCGGGTCGCAGGCCGAGCTCGACGAGGCCGGTGTCGTCGGCGGGCGGGTCGGGGCGAGGGCTCACGGTTCGGGGAGGAACCGGCGCTGCAGGCGCTGCATGCCGGCGATCCACCGCTCGGGATCGTCGCCCTTGCGGCGCAGGTAGTCGGCGACCTCGGGGTGGGGGAGGATCAGGAACCGCTCGTCGGCCAGCCCGGCGCTGACCACCTCGGCCACCGCCGCCGGGTCGAGGACGCCGTCGACGCCGGCCACGCCGCCCTCGACGGTGCCGGCGATCATCGGCGTGTCGACCGCCTGCGGGCAGAGCACCGACACCTTGAGGCCCCGCTCGCCGTAGGTGATGGCGAGCCACTCGGCGAAGGCGACGGCGGCGTGCTTGGTGACGGCGTACGGGGCCGAGCCGATCTGGGTGAGCAGCCCGGCGGCCGACGCCGTGTTGAGCAGGTAGCCGCCACCGCGGTCGACCATGCGGGGCACGAGGTGGCGGGCGACGTGCACGTGGGCCATGACGTTCACGTCCATGATGCGGCGCCAGTCGTGGTCGGGCACCTCGACGCCGCCGATCACGAGGATGCCGGCGTTGGAGCAGAACAGGTCGATGGGCGCCACGTCGGCCTCGACGGCGGCGACCAGGTCGGCCAGCTCCTGCTCGACGGCGACGTCGACGGCCACGGCCACGCCCACCGCGCCCCGTGAGCCGACCTCGTCGGCCACGGCCCGGGCACCGGCGTCGTCGCGGTCGGCCACGACCACCTGGGCGGCGCCGTCGTCGGCGAACCGGAGGGCCAGGGCCCGACCGATGCCCGACGCCGCGCCGGTGACGACCACCGTGCGATCCCGAACGTCCATCGCCCCGATCGTAGGCCCCCGGTCCGGCCACCCGACCCCCTCCGGATCGAGGTCGCGTTCTGGTGTGAGTTCTGGTCGCTTCGGCGACCAGAACTCACACCAGAAGCCCGAGGGTTGGCGGGTCGCCCGAGGGTTCGCGGGTCGCCCGAGGGTTGGCGGGTCGCCCGAGGGTTGGCGGGCCGTCAGCCGGCGGCGGCCTCTAGGGTGCGCCGGATCACGGCCATGCGATCGGGCCCCCACGGCAGCGGCATGACGATGGGGACCTCGACGCCGGCGTCGACGTAGCTGCGCACGGTGGCGGCCACGTGGTCCTCGTCGCCCATGACGTCGATGGCGTCGACCATCCGGTCGGACACGGCGGCCAGCGCGCCCTCGCGGTCCTTGTCGGCGTGGCGGGCCCGCACCTCCTCGACCTCGTCGCCGAAGCCGGCGCGCACGAAGTTGCGGGCGTAGGCGTCCACCACCGCGTAGGAGAAGAGGTCGCGACGGGCCGCCTCGATGCCGTCCTCGCGCTCGCACACGCCGACGTGCACGTAGGCGTAGATCGCGGCGTCGCCGCCCCTGCGGACCTGCTCGACCGACCACGGCACGTGGGAGGCGGGCAGGTAGTTGAGCAGCACCCCGTCGGCGACCTCCCCCGCGAGCTGCAGCATCCTCGGGTTCAACGCACCGACCACGATCTTCGGGCGGCGATCGCCGAGGCGGATGCCCAGGCGGAACCGGCGCACCTCGTAGAAGTCGCCCTTGAACGACACGCTCTCGCCGCTCAGGCACTCGCGCACGAGGGCGACGTACTCGCGGACCTGGTCGAGGGGGCGGTCGCCGTAGGGCGCGCCGTGCCACTGGCTCGTGACCACCGGCGAGGAGATGCCGACCCCGAGGAGGATGTCGCGCTCGGGGTGGAGCGACTGGAGGGTCGCGGCGCCCATGGCGGCGAGCGGTGGCGTTCGCAGCTGCAGGGCCAGCACGCCGGTGCCGAGGTCGAGCGAGGGCGCCACGGCCCCGGCGGCGGTGAGGGTCGAGAACGCCTCGGGCCCAGTGGTCTCGGCCGTCCAGAACGACCGGTAGCCGAGGGACTCGGCGAGCCGGGCCGTGTCGATGGCCGCCCCGAGGCCGAGGTTCATGAAGCTCGCGAACGTGACCCCGAGCGGGGCATCCGAGGACATGCCCCGACCTTAGAAGCTGCCGCGGCGCTCGAGGCGGTAGGGGTCGGCCGAACGGGCGTCACCCACCCAGCTGACCCGGGTGACGAGCTCGGTCGAGTCGTCGCCGAAGCAGTCGGTCTCGTAGAGCGACACCGACGCGGGCCGTCCGTCCCTGCTGACCGCGGTGTCGACGACGTCGTCGCCGTCGAGCACCTCGAGGCGCATCGACGTGCCCGCCGGTGCGGTCAGGGCGACGGTGAACGTGCCGTCGCAGAACAGGTCGAAGCCGTCGCCCACCTCGGTCGGGTAGCGGTCGATGTCGCCCGCCGGCACCAGGTTGGCCTGGATGCGGGTGCGCAGGGCGTCGCCGTCCACGTCGTCGGGTGCCGCCTCGCACCCGTTGCCGGCATCGCCGTCGTAGTCGGCGTGGTCGGCGATGCAGCGCACGCCGTCGGTGAACGCCGCCACCGGTTGACCGCACGGCTGGTAGGGGAGCGGGCTGCACGGTGGCTGGGTCGACGACGGGGTCGGTGACGCCGGAGGGCCGGCGGCCTCGGAGGAACCGGTGCGCAGGGCCAGGGCGAGGGTGGCGGCGATGCCGAGGACGCCGAGGAGCGCGGCAGCGGCGACGGCCAGCGGGACCGCCCGCCTCGTCACCGCCGAGCGGACCAGGGTGCCCGCCGGCCCGCCGGCCGCCTCGGCCGCGGTGGGGCGACGCCGGGCGTCGCGGCGCAACATCGGCTCGAGGCGCCGGCGCACGCCCGTGTCGACCCACGACGGGATGGGCGCGACGCGACCCCGGGCCGCGAGCTGGAGCACGATGCGCGGGTCGCCCCGGCCGTACGGCGTTCGGCCGGTCGCCGCGAACAGGAGGGTGGCCCCCATCGAGAACACGTCGCTGGCGGCCGTGGCCGTCTCACCGCGGGCCTGCTCGGGGGCCATGAACTCGGGCGTGCCGACGATCATGCCGGTCGCGGTGAGGCCGCTCGTGGCGTCGCGGAAGCTGGCCATGCCGAAGTCGGCGAGGTAGGCGTTGCCGGCGGCGTCGAACAGGACGTTGCCCGGCTTGAGGTCGCGGTGGACGATGCCGAGGCGGTGGGCGGCGGCCAACGCGTCGAGCAGGCGGTCGGCCAGCACCGACACCTGCCCCGGGTGCAGCGGCCCCCGTGCCCGCACGTGGTCGCCGAGGGTGCCACCCGAGAGGTGGGGCATGACCAGGACGAGGTCGTCGCCGTCGTCGACCACGTCGAGCAACCCGACGATGGCGGGGTGGTCGAGGCGTCGCAGGGCCTCGACCTCGCGGTGCACGCGCAGCCGCGCCCGCTCGAGCTCCTGGGCGCTCCCGTGGAGGGCGAGCCGTTTGAGCGCGACGGGACGTCCCGCTGGGTCGAGGGCGAGGTCGACGACACCCGAGCCGCCCCGTCCGAGGCGGTGCTGGACCACGTACTGCACGAGCCGTCAGGCTAGTGACGCGAACGGGTCTGGCCGGGTCGGGAGCCACCGTGCGATCGTGGGAGCGGTTCACCTTCCGGGGAGAAGAAAAACACCGACGAAACACTCGCGTCACCACACGCGTCACCCCCCACCGGTAGGGTGATCGGGTGGTCACCGGGTCGGCCGTCACGACACACTGACGGATGTCACGGAACACCCACGGACAGGACGGGGTTCCACGAGGTGCCGCCATCTCGGCGACACCCACGAACGGGGAGAGACATGACCGAGACCAGCGAGGTGGAAGCGATCAGCGAAGCCCTGGCCCTCATCGATCGTGGCCTGGGTGACATCATGCACCGTGAGCTCGTGTCCACCGACGAGGTCGCGAACCTCCTGCTCGACGTGCGCCTCCTGTTGACGACCGAGCTCGAGGCTGCGTCGACCAACTAGCCGGCCCCCGGCCGACCGATCCACCGCCCGTCAGGGCGCATGCGCCACGGCGAGGTCCCCGAGAGGGTGACCTCGCCGTCTGCGTTCCCCGGTCGGCGCGTCAGGCGCCGGCGGCGAGCAGCTCGGCGAACGACTCCTCGAGCGCCCGTCGGAGGTGCGCGGGCTCGGGTACGGCGCCGGCGTCGAGGTGCAGGCCCATGTCGAGGCTCCCGCGGTAGGACATCATCGTCAGGTTGAACGCGGTGTTCGACACCGGGCCGAGGGCGTAGGTCGCGTCGATGCGGGCACCGGCGATGAACAGCTCGAACGGCGCGGCCCGCACGTTGGACGTGGTGAAGTCGATCGTGCGGGCCTGGTCCCTGGCCACGCGGGCCAGCACCGAGGTGGGCAACAGGTTGGCCACGCCGGCGAGCGGGCCGACGGCGCCGATGACCCGTTCGTGCTTGGTGCGGGTGAGCGCCGCGCTGGTGACCCGGAACCGCTCGACCGGATCCTCGATGCCGGCCGGCACGAGCACGCGGGTGGGCACGAAGGCGTTGCCCCCGGCCGAGCTGTCGGCGCGGGTCGACACGGGCATCGCCATGCGCAGCCAGTCGACCGGGGCGCCGAGCTCGCGGTGGTAGCGGCCGGCGCCCCCGGCGACACCGGTCACGAACACGTCGTTGAGGCTGCCGCCGAGACCCTTGGCCGCCCGCTGGGCCTCGTCGAAGGGCACGTCGAGCACTTCGAGGCGCCGCTCGAGCGACCGCTCGACCCAGATCGGCGAGTGGGCCCGATCGGTCACTGCGACCTGGCGGAGCGCGGACCGGGCCAGTTCGACGACGTCGCCGGGGAGGGCGACGACCCGGCTCGGATGGGCGACGGCGGCGGCGCCGCCGCCCGCCGCCCGGTGGGTGATGCCGAGGGCTCGCCGCCAGGTGTCGACGACGGCGTCGGACACGGCGTGGACGAGGTCGGGCCTGGGGGGACCGGGCTCGGCACGGATCACCACCTCGTCGACGTCGGGTGCCTCGCGGGTCGCGTCGATGAACTGCTCGGACATGCGGATCCCGCCCTCACCGTCGGTGACGGTGTGGTGCATCTTCTGGACGAGCGCGGCTCGCCCCCCTCGACCCCGCCGACGACGGTGAACTCCCACAGGGGACGAGTCCGGTCGAGCGGGTCGTGGACGATGGTGGCGGCCAGGTCGTACAGCTGCCGGACGGTGCCCGGTGCGGGGAGGACGATCCGTCGCAGGTGGTGGTCGATGTCGAAGTCGACGTCGTCGTGCCACTCGGGTGGGGCGAGACGGCCGAACGACGGCACGACCCGCTGGTGGAGCCGGGGGATGCGGTGGACCATCCGCAGCAGACGACGGCGTAGCCGGTCGAGGTCGGGCGGGCGGTCGAGCAGGGTGACGCTGCCGAAGGTCGGGTCGAGGTAGGGGTCCTTCTCGACCGCCCACATCAACGCCTCGATGTCGGACATGCGACGATCGCCGCGAAGGTCCCGTTCGGCCATCGAGGCCAGCGTAAACCAGCGTCGGGCGTCGGGCGGGGGTCGCGTCAGCGGGACAGGCTGGTGTGCTTGAACTCGTTGAGCTCGGGCCAACCGCGGAGCAGGCCGATGATGCGCTCGATCGAGGTGCGGGCTTGTTCGCCGTCACCGTCGGCCGGGGTCATGAGCCTGACGAACACCGCGTGGTCGCCGGCGATGAAGGTGGGGACGCCCCACACGTCGTGGGTGCTCGCCGCCGACTCGTGCTCCTTGCGGATCGTCTCGAGCGGTACGCCGGCGGCGATCTCGGCGAAGACGGCGTCGGCGTCGACGTGGTTGGCCCGCAGGGCATCCCGGACCACCGCCTCGTCCTTGAGGTGCAACCCGTGCTCGTGTCGGGCGTCGAAGAGGGCCTGGTGGACGTCGAGGAACCGGTCGGGGTGGCGATCGCGCACGACGACCCCGGCCTGGAGGGCGAGCAGACCGCTGTCGCGCTCGGGCGTGTCCCAGATGTCGGGGTCTCCCTCGGCCACGTGCACCTGCCCGAGGGAGAAGGGCACGAAGGTGACGTCCCAGTCGGCGCCGGCGCGGAGCCCCTCGACGATCCGGTCGTGGGCGTTGCGGGCGAACGGGCAGCGGTAGTCCCACGTGACGGCGAAGGTGAGCGGCATGGGCCGTCCAACCGGCCGGCCCGGGGGCGCATTCCCCTCCCGCCCCCGTGGACCGGGCGGGCTCAGCGACGGGGGAGTGGCCACACCCGGCGGGCGGCCACGCCGAGGGCGACGCCGACCGCCACGCCGCCGATCACGTCCGAGGCGTGGTGGATGCGCACGTGCACCCGGCTGACGGCCACGACCGCGGCGAGACCCGCCCATGCCGCGGGCACCCGGCTGGTGTCGCCGAGGAGCATGGCCGACATGGTGGCCGAGCTGGCGTGGCCGCTCGGGAAGCTGGTCGTGAGCGGCACCCGCAGGCGGTGCGGACGGGGCGCCTGCTCGACCGGTCGCTCGCGCTTGAAGAGGGTCTTCAGGACGCCGTTGACGATGATCGTCTCGGCGCCGAGGGCCGCCGACAACCGGACGGCGGGGATGACCTGGTCGTCGTCGGCGAGGGCCCGGGTCCAACCGAGGAGGTGCCACAGCAGGCTGAAGTCGGCCAGCTCGGTGATGGCGTAGAGGATGCGGTCGAGCGGTTCTCGACCGCGGAGCCCGACGAGGCTGCGATCGACGGCGTCGTCGAACCGGTGGATGGCCCGTTGGCGGTGCGGGGGCGGCAGGGGCCCGTCGTGCTCGTCGCCGAGGACGTGGCCGGGCAACCCGGCGACGGAGGGGTCGTCGTCGGATGCGGGTGACGGGTCGGCGACGCTCACCCCGCGGATGGTAGGGCCACGGGGACCGGCGACGGGGCGAGGCCGGCCTCGACCTCGACCTCGGCCCGCGCGCCCGCGTACGCCGGGCACAGGGCGGTGAACGCGCACCAGTCGCACAGACGGGACAGGCGCGGCCGGAAGTCCTCACGGTCGCACGCCTTCTCGATGGCCGACCAGATCGCCCGCACCTTGCGCTCGAGGCCCCGGATCGACTGCGGTGTGGGCACGGTCGTGATGGCCACCGGCTCGGCCAGGTAGAGGAGCTGCACCCTGGCCGGCCGCCGGCCGAAGAGCTGCTCGCACAGGAAGGCGTAGAAGTGCACGCCGCCGAGCCGAGCCTGCTCGTGCTGCAGGGGGGGGACCCGGCCGGTCTTGTAGTCGGTGACCACGAGCTCGCCGTCGTCGTCGAGCTCGAGTCGGTCGATGATCCCGCGGAGGGTGAGGCCGTCGAGCTCGACCTCGAGCCGGAGCTCGAGACCGATGGGGTGGATCGTGGTGGGGTCCTCGAGCTCGAAGTAGCGCCGGACGAGCTGCTCGGCGTCGTCGAGGAACCGGGCCTCGTCGTCGGCACCCAGCCCGAGGTCGGCGTAGTCGGGCTCGTGGCGCAGCACCTCGAACGCCTCGTCGACGGCCGTGAGGCCGGCGGCGAGGGTGCGGTTCGCCGGCTCGAGCACGTAGAGACGCTCGAGGGCGGCGTGCACGAGGGTGCCCTTGGTGGCGGGCGCCGAGGGCGGCTCGGGCAGCCGGTCGATGGCCGAGAACCGGAAGGCGAGGGCGCAGTCGGTGAACGACGAGACCTTCGAGGGGGTGAGCGAGGTCGGCAACTCGAGGGTCATGGCCCGAGCGTACGCCGGGGGTCCGACAGGATCGGGAACCCCCGCCCGCACGACCTGGTGCGCGTGGGTTGAGCCGAACGACTCATGCCACCACGGAGAGAGGCTGGGACAATGCATGGCGCGCGAGAGCCGCGCCACAGTGCGCATCGGGTCCGACGACGCGGTGTGGCTCCCCCGACGGCCGGGTGGCCGGCGGGGCGATCGAGGAGGCGGGTCCCATGGCGGTGGACGAGTCGATGACGCGAACGGCGGTGAGGGCGCGGCAGGCGGCGGTCGACGTCGTGCTGGTCGACGACCGGCGGATGGTGGTCGAGGGTCTGATCGCGGCGTGGGCCCGGGAGACGCGGCTGCGCGTCGTGGGCGTCGCCCACCGGGCTTGCGACGCCGTCCCGCTCGTGGACCGGGCCTACCCCGAGGTGGTCATCGTGCACGACCGTCTGATCGATGCCGACGGGGTCGCCGTCGCCGCCGACCTGGTCGTGGCCCACCCCGAGCTGAAGGTCGTGCTGCTCACCGGGGCCATCACCCCCGACGTCGTGTCCCGCGCCCGACGCGCCGGCGCCGTGGGCGTGGTGAGCGCCACCTCGAGCGTCGACGAGCTCGGCGAAGCGGTGCGACGGGTGCGCCGGGGCGAGACGGCGTTCCCCGCGCCGCGGCTCGACCAGCCGGCGGCGCACGGGCTCAGCGAGCGTGAGCTCGAAGTGCTCTGGCTCGTCGCCAGCGGACGTCCCGCCGAGGAGATCGCGGCCGAGCTGGTCGTGAGCCGGCACACGGTTCGCAACCATGTGCGCAACATCCTGCTGAAGCTCGGCGCCCACTCGAAGCTCGAGGCCGTGGCCACGGCGGTGCGGCTGGGCATCATCCGGCTCGACTGACCGTCCGCCGGGGGCCCGATCGCCCGGGGCGAGGCTCACGCGTCGGCGAAGGCGTCGGTGATGCTCGCGGCCAGCACCGCGGGACGTTCGAGGGGCCCGAAGTGCCCGAGCTCGGGGAAGGTCACCAGCCGGCCCTGCGGGAGGCCGGCGGCGATGCGCCCGGCGAACACCGCCGGCCCCCAGTCGTCGACCCTCCCGGTGGCGACCGTGACCGGGCACGCGACCTCACCGAGGTGCTCGAAGGCGTCGTGCCGCGCGCCCATCGCGTAGACCTCGGCCTCGTCGTCGCGGGCGCAGGCCAGGCGGAGCTCGTCGCCGACCTGGACGAACCCCTGCTCGACGTACGCCCACAGCGCCTCGGGGTGCAGGGCGTCGAAGGGCGGCTTGGCGGCGAAGTGCTCGTAGGCGGCGTGGCGGTCGGGGAACCGGTCGCGGCGGCGACGAGCCCCGGCGGCCAGCGGGTTCTCGCCGCCCGTGCGCTGCGCCCGGACCTCGGTCGGGAACACCACCGGCTCGTACAGGTAGAGGGCCCGGAACGTGCCCGGGCGGCGCTGCTCGGCGAGGAGGAGGGCGGCGCCGCCCTTCGAGTGGCCGACGGCGAGGGGACGGTCCAGGCCGAGGGCGTCGACGACGGCGAGCACGTCGTCGGCGAAGCCCTCCCAGCCGTAGCGCCGGTCGGCGGGCGCGGTCGAGGCGCCGTGGCCGCGGAGGTCCGGTGCCACGGCCTCGACGCCGTCGAGGTGGGCGACGAGCGGCCGCCACACGAGGCCGTGGAAGCCCGTGGCGTGGGCGAGCAGGAGCGGCCGCCGGCCGCGTCCGTCGTCGGCGCCCCGATCGGCCAGCTCGTGGACCACCAGCTCGGCGCCGGCGGTCGAGGCGACCCGCCTCACGGCGGGGGTCGCCTCAGGCCGGCGCGACGTCGGGCCCCGAGCCGACCCCGTCGAGGGGAGGGGCCACGGGCACCGACGCTGGTGTCCCCACGATCTGCGGCACGCGCTCGCACAGGTCGATCTTGCCATCGTCGCCGGTGGTCGCCGTCCGCCAGGTGACGAGGGCGCCATCCCGGACGAGCTGGGCGATCTGGTCGAGGGTCGACCCCTCGATGACCGGTGGGCCCTCGACCAGCACCTCGCCCAGCAGGTCGAGGGGGACGGCGGTGGCGGCGACGCCGGTGGTCTCGCCGGGGCGCACGACCACCACGGCGTCGACGAACGGCACCCAGCCCATGTGCTGGGCGAGGGCGGCCCGGGTGGTCTCGGCCAGCCGACCGCACCGCTCGGCGGCACCGTCGGGGGCGTCGCCGGCCGGGAGGAGCACGAACGCCCCGGCCGAGCCGGTCACGAGCCGGGCGTCGCCGGCCACGGCGATCAGGTGGCGAGGGGCCAGGTCCCGGAGGACCCCGTCGATGCCCTCGCTGCCGATCGGCCCGGTCGTGCTCACGGCTTCCTATCGGCAGGCTCCGTCTGGGTCTTGAGACCCACCCGTGGGCCACCCGGCCCATGTCGGCCCGGCGCGCCGCCGCTCGGACCGGCCCGCCGCCGGTCGGGCCGACGGCGGGTGGGAGCTAGGGTCCCCGCGTGACGTCGGAAGCGGTCGACCCGGACGACGAAGAGGCGGTGCGATCGGCCAATAGGGCGTTCTACGAGGCGTTCGAGGCCGCCGACCTCGACGCCATGTCCGACCTGTGGGAGCACTCCGACCGCGTGTCGTGCGTGCATCCCGGCTGGTCCGTGCTCCGCGGCTGGGGCGCCGTGTCCGCCAGCTTCCTCGCCATCTTCCGAGGTCCGCACCGCCTGCAGTTCATCCTCACCGAGGAGCACGTCACCCTCGCGGGCGACACCGCATGGGTCACGGTCGACGAGAACATCATCGGGACCGACGCCGGCTCCACGGTCACCGCCCTCAACGTGTTCGTGCGGGACGACGAGCGCTCCGGTGGCGGTGGGGGGTGGCGCCTCGTCGCCCACCACGGCTCGTCGGTCGTGGTGGCCGCCGACTGATCGTCCTCGTCCTCGTCCTCGTCCCCGCGCGCCGGCGCCGACGCCTACGGTGAGGGCGATGCGTCGCCTGCGCCGGTGGCTCCCCCACTCACCCCGCCACCTCCTCCGGTGGGCGGCCGAGCTCGCCTCGGTGGCCCCCGGCGTGGTCGAGGCCCACGTCCCCGGCGCCGGCGGCATCGACCCCCGGACCCGCGAGCGCATCCTCGTCGCCGTGGCCGACCGTCGGCACGACCCGCTCGCCGCCTGGGTCCACCGCACCTGGCTCTCGTTCCTCGGGCCCGGGTCGGTCGACGAGGGTGATCCGGTCACCGAACCGCTCGTCGCCTACGCCGCGTCGAGCATCGACGCGGGTGCGCCCCTCGATCCCACGACCCTGCTCGTCGTCTACCAGCCGGCCGTGGTCCGATCGCTGCGGGCGTCCATCGCCCGGGCCGAGCTCCAGAGCGGGCTCGGGGTGCTCGGCCGGCCCACCCTGCTCCCCGAGGCGGCCGTCGCCGTGCTCATGCGCTCGGCCCAGGCGATCGTCCCGAGGGTGCCGACGGCCGAGGTCGTCGACGACGAGGCCAACCTCGTGGTGCACCTGCTCGCCGGGTCGTTGCCGGTGCTGCTCGGCAACACCGTGCTGCGCGCCCTGCTGCTGTGGAACCCGGTGCCCGTCGCCATCGGCGTGCGCCCCACCGGGGACGACGACGACGCCGTCGGCGCCGCCGCCACGCTGCGCATCGGGCAGGGTCGGGTCGAGATCGTGAGCGGGCTGCGCCCCGACGCCCTGGTGGTGATCGACGGGGGCCTCGAGGCCCTGCTGCGGTACGCGACCGGCGACGTGGTCCGCCAGGCGAGGGCTAGCGAAACGCGTCGAGGCCGGTGATGGCCTGGCCCAGCACCAGCGTGTGGACCTCGTTGGTGCCCTCGTAGGTGGAGACCGACTCGAGGTTGTTCATGTGCCGGATCACCGGGTACTCGAGGGTGATGCCGTTGGCCCCGAGCACCGAGCGGGCCTCGCGGGCGACCCACAGGGCCTCGCGGACGTTGTCCATCTTCCCGAAGCTCACGTGGGTGGGGGTGAGCCGGCCCTCGTCCTTCATGCGTCCGAGGTGCAGGGCCAGCAGCGTGCCCTTGTTCACCCGCACCAGCATCTCGACGAGCTTGCGCTGGGTGAGCTGGAACGACGCGATGGGCACGTCGAACTGCACCCGCTCCTTGGCGTAGTCGAGGGCGGCCTCGTAGCAGGCCCGACCGGCGCCGACCGAGCCCCAAAGGATGCCGTAGCGGGCCTCGTTGAGGCAGGAGAGCGGCCCCCGCATGGTCTGGACCTCGGGGAGGCGGGCCGAGGCGGGGAGGCGGACGTCGGTGAGCACCAGCTCGGAGGTGACCGACGCGCGCAGCGACAGCTTCCTCGGGATGTCGTTGGCGGTGAACCCGGGGGTGTCGGTCGGCACGACGAACCCGCCGTAGCCGCCGCCGTCGTCGTCGGGCATGCGGGCCCAGACGATGGCCACGTCGGCGATGCTGCCGTTGGTGATCCACAGCTTCGAGCCGTTGAGGATCCAGTCCCCTCCGTCGCGACGGGCGTGGGTGCGCATGGAGGCGGGGTCGCTGCCGGAGTCGGGCTCGGTGAGGCCGAAGCAGCCGATCACCTCACCGGCGGCCATCCGGGGGAGCCACTCCTGCTTCTGCTCCTCGCTGCCGAACCGCCAGATCGGGAACATGGCCAGCGAGCCCTGGACCGACACGAAGCTGCGGGCCCCGCTGTCACCCGCCTCGAGCTCGAGGCAGGCCAGGCCGTAGGCCACCGCGCTGGTGCCGGCGCACTCGTAGCCGGCGAGGTGCATCCCGAGGAGGCCCATGGCCCCCATCTCCTTGGCCATCTCCTTCGGGAAGAACCCCCGGTCGAACCAGTCGCCGACGTCGGGGAGGATCCGGTCACCGACGAACTGGCGCACGGTGTCGCGCAGGAGGCGCTCCTCGTCGGACAGGAGTCGGTCGACGGCGAGGAAGTCGTAGGGGTCGACGGCTGCCGCTTCCCGCCGGTCGGGGGCGCGTTCGGCCGGGCCGCTGGTCATGCCGAGAGCCTAGGCTCACCGCATGAGCGGCTCCTCATCCCTCACCACGTCCTCCGTCGTGTCCCGCACCGCCGGCGACGAGCACCGGGCCGCGGTCGACACCGCCGAGGCGGCCCTGCTCGACCCTGCGGTCGAGCACCTGGTCGAGGTCGTCCTGCGGTCGGTCGGCGACCACGCCTACGAGGCGGCCGCCGTCGACGGCCGGGTGCGCTTCCGCCGCGAGCCCGAGGGCACGGGCTGGAGGTTCGTCGAGGAGCGGGTCGAGGGACGCAACCCGCTCGGCGACCAGGCCACCGACCGGTTCTCGCCCCTCGCCGAGGAGCGGGCCAACCCCCATCCGTCGCGCGTCGACAACGCCTACCCGTTCGCCTACGACCAGGTCGCCCAGCTCTTCGACGACCCCACCGCCCCGGACCTGGTGGCCGTGCACACCTCGGCCCACAACTGGGAGGACCACGGCGGCCACCGGGGCGAGCACGGCTCCATCGGGGTGATCCAGGCGCGGGCCCCGTTCGTGCTGGCCGGCGCCGGGGTGCGGTCGCTCGGCACCGTCGCCCGGTCGTGTCGCCTCGTCGACGTGGCCCCCACCGTGCTGCACCTCCTCGGTGCGCCGGCCCGCGCCGGGGTCGGTCTCAACGGCGAGCCACGCGACGACGCCGTGCTCGCCCGCCAGGACGGCGAGCCCCTGCTCGACCTGGTCGATCCCGACCAGCCGCCGCCCGCCCACGTCGTCGGCTTCCTGGTCGACGGCACCAACGCCAACGTCCTCTACGACCTCGTCGCCGCCGGCGAGGCCCCCAACGTGGCCCGGCTGATGGCCATGGGCACGGCGCTCGGCCACGGAGCCATGTCGTCGCTGCCGACGGTCACCCTGCCCAACCACACGACGATCCTCACCGGTGCCTACCCCGGGCACCACGGCATCCTCCACAACGCCTGGTGGGATCGCGAGGCCCAGCGCCAGCTCATCACCAACTCCCCGGCCACCTGGGTCACGGCCATGGCCACCCTGCGGCCCGGGGTCGAGACCGTGCACCAGGCCGTCGCCGCCGCCGTGCCCGGCGCCACCACGGTGTCGATCAACGAGCCCTGCGACACCGGGGCGGCGTACTCGATCTTCGACCTCATGCGCCGGGGCGAGCCGATCGACCGGCCGCCGCCGGCCGACGAGCTGCCCCACGCCTCCCAGATGTTCGTGCGGCCGGTGAAGGAGTACCGGTGGTCGAGCCTGGTCGACCACACCGCCGTCGAGCAGTTCGTCGGCATCTGGAGCGGCAGCTACCGCGGTCGCTCGTGGCCGGTGCCGACGTTCACGTGGGTCAACTTCTCGCTCACCGACGCCGCCTTCCACGAAGGCGGCCCGTACTCCGAGATCGCCGCCGCCAGCGTCCGCGACACCGACGCCCGCATCGGCGAGGTGCTGGCCGCGGTCGAGCAGGCTGGCGTGTTCGACCGCACCGCCTTCTTCCTCGTCGCCGACCACGGCATGGAGGAGAGCGACCCGACCTGCACCGGCTCCTGGGCCGACGCCCTCGACGACTGCGGCGTCGCCTACCGCGACGAGGCCTACGGCTTCATCTACGTGAACCCGTAGGCCCGATCGGGGCGGGGGCGTCCGGCGCCGAACCCTGCGAGACTGACCCCATGGGAGCGACGTCGTGAGCGCCTGGGTCGCGTGGCCGATCTTCGTCGCCCTGTTCGCGGTGCCCGTCGCCCTGCTGTGGCGCTGGCGTCACGAGCCGAGCAAGCCCCAGGCCCGGCAGGACATGGAGGACGCCTACCGCCACCTCCAGGAGCGGCGGGGGTCGGCGGCCACGCAGCACGAGCTCGACCGCTGGCGGGCCGGCGGCCGACTCTGGTGACGGACGGTCAGCCGACGGGGCCCTCTTCGCCCTTCGACAGCACCTCGAAGATCTTCTTGAGCTCGTCGTTGGGGCCGTCGGGGATGAGGTAGCCGTCGGTGTCACGGATCTCCGACCAGTGGTCGCGCACGTCCTCCACGGTGAGGTCGGACTTGAAGTAGCCGGGGGTGAGCCCGATGAAGAACCGGCTCACCAACCCGCCGGCCACGCTGTAGACCTCTCCGGTGACGTCGCAGTCCTGCGACGCGAGCCAAGCCACGACCGGTGTGATGGTGGCCGGGTCGAGCATGTCGCCGACGGCGCCCAGCAGCTCCTCGGTCATGCGGGTCTTGGCCACGGGGGCGATGGCGTTGACGCCGATGTTGTACTTGCGACCCTCGTTGGCCAGCACCCGGGTGAACCCGACCAGGCCCATCTTGGCGGCGCCGTAGTTGGACTGGCCGAAGTTGCCGAGGATGCCCGAGTTCGACGACGTGTTGACCACGCGGCCGTACCCCTTGTCGCGCATGATCACCCAGGCCGGCCTGGTGACGTAGAACGCGCCGAGCAGGTGCACCTGCACCACCGGCTCGACCAGTTCGGCGGTCATGTTGTGGAAGGTCTTGTCCCGCAGGATGCCGGCGTTGTTGATGACGATGTCGACGGTGCCGAAGGCGTCGACGGCGGTCTTGACGATGGCCTCGCCACCCTCGGGGGTGGCGACGCTGTCGGTGCTGGCGACGGCCTCGCCGCCGAGCCCGTTGACCTCGTCGGCCACCCGCTGGGCCGGGCCGGCGTCGCCGCCCTCGCCGCTCACCGAACCGCCGAGGTCGTTCACGACGATCCGGGCGCCGCGTCGGGCCAGCTCGAGGGCGTGCTCGCGGCCGAGGCCGCCACCCGCGCCGGTGATGATCGCGACCTTGCCGTCGTAGCCGATGTCTGCCATGTGGTTCCCCGTCGTTCGCTCCGGTCCTGGGACCCGGCGAGACTAGCGACGGGGCCGCGGGCGCACGAAAACGGGGGCGCCCGCCCGCTCAGCCGAGGGCCAGGCCGAGCTGGTCGGCGGCGTAGCCCTTGAGCCGCTTGTAGTCGACCTTGCCGTTCGGCGCCCGGCCGATGGTGTCGACCGGCACGACCCGCTTGGGCGCCTTGTAGTGGGCGAGGTGGTCCTTCACCCAGGCGATCAGCTCGGTCTCGTCGAGGCGCTCGCCCTCGCGGGGCTGCACCACCGCGTTCACGGTCTCGCCGAACTTGTCGTCGGGCAGGCCGACGGCGACGGCGTCGAGCACCGAGGGGTGCTTCTTGAGCACCTCCTCGACCTCCTCGGGGAAGACCTTCTCGCCACCGGTGTTGATGCAGACCGAGCCGCGGCCGAGCAGCGTGAGGGTGCCGTCGACCTCCACCTGGGCGTAGTCGCCGGGGATCGAGTAGGTCGCCCCGTCGATGGTGACGAAGGTGGCGGCCGACTTCTCGGGGTCCTTGTAGTACCCGATCGGCGTGTGGCCCCGCACGGCGACGCGCCCGATCTCACCTGACCCGGGTTCGACGTCGCGGCCGTCGTCGGTGATGACCCGGGCGTTCTCGCCGAGGGAGAACTTGGCCGTGCGGGCCTCGTTGCCGGCGGTCGACACCGACTGCCCGAGGCCGATGGCCTCCGACGACGAGAAGGCGTCGATGAGCATCATCCCCGGGTTGTGGGCGAGCAGCGCCTGCTTGACCGGCTCGCTCCACATCACGCCCGACGACGTCATGAGGAACAGGCTCGAGAGGTCCCATCGACCGGGGTGGGCGTCGAGCTCGCGCAGGATCGGCTTGGCGAAGGCGTCGCCGACGATGGTGAGGCTCTGGATCCGCTTGTCCTCGATGGTGTCGAGCAGCTCGACGACGTCGAAGTGGCGCTTGGTCAGGGTGGTGATCGAGCCGCCCGAGCTGAGGCCGATGAACCCGGTGAACTGGCCGGTGCCGTGCATCAGCGGACAGGCCGGGAGCATCTGGATGCCGGGCCCGTCGATCGACGCGGCCAGCGCCTCGTCGTCGGGGCCGGGTGTGCCGTACAGCGGGTTCACGGTCGGGAGGATGGCGTGGATGAGGTCGTCCTGGCGCCACATGACGCCCTTCGGCATGCCGGTGGTGCCACCGGTGTACATCAACAGGAGCTGGTGGCCGTCCCGGCCCCACGGCGCCACGACCCGCCCGTCGCCGGCCGAGGCGGCGGCGTCCTCATAGGGGGTGGCCCACTCGGGACACGACCCCTCGCCGTCGTCCACCCACAGCCACGTGCGCACCTTCGGCACCCGATCGCGGATGCCTTCGATGCGCTCGGCGAAGCTGCCGTGGAACACGACCGCCACCGCGTCGGCGTTGTCCCAGAGGTACACGAGCTCGTCGTCGGCGTACCGGTAGTTCGTGTTCACGGGCACGAGGCCGGCCTTGAAGATGCCGAACATCGACTCCATGTACTCGGGGGCGTTGAACAGGTACTGGGCGACCTTGTCCTGCTCCCCGGCGCCGGCATCGAGCAGGGTGCGGGCGATGCCGTCCGCCCGACGGTCGAAGTCCCGCCACGACACCTCGCGGTCCCCGTGGCGCAGGGCGACGGCGTCGGGCAACCGGTCGGCGCAGACCTCCCAGATCTCGGCGTAGTTCCAGCCCGGCATCCGTCCCCCGATCACGTCGTGCACGCGCCCGGCCGTCGCCGGGCGGCACGAAGTGTAAGGCAAGGGGGCCTGGGGGCTATCTTCGCCGCCGTGGACTTCGAGCTCCCCCCTGACGACGACCCGCGTCGGCGCGGCCGTGCGGGCCTGGCTCGACGCCCACCCGTCGCCGAGCGGGCGGGAGCTGGCCGAGGCCGGCTACGTCGCCCCGCACTGGCCCGAGCCGTGGGGCCTGGCCGCCGACCCGATCCACCAGCTCGTCATCGACGACGAGCTGCGGCGGGCCGACGTGCGGCGTCCGTCGAACCAGATCGGCATCGGCTGGGCCGGTCCGACCATCATCCACGCCGGCACCGAGGAGCAGAAGCAGCGCTACCTCTTCCCGCTGCTCGCCGCCGAGGAGATCTGGTGCCAGCTGTTCAGCGAGCCCGGTGCCGGCAGCGACCTCGCCAACCTCGGCACCCGCGCCGAGCGTGACGGCGACGAGTTCGTCGTCAACGGCCAGAAGATCTGGACCTCGTTCGGCCACCTCGCCCACTTCGGCATCCTGATCGCCCGCACCGACCCCGACGCCCCGAAGCACAAGGGCATCAGCTACTTCATCTGCCCGATGGACACGCCCGGCATCGAGGTGCGCCCCATCGTCGAGATGACCGGCTCGCACACGTTCAACGAGGTCTTCTTCGACGACGTTCGCATCCCCGCCCAGAACCTGGTGGGGCAGCAGGACGAGGGTTGGACGCTCGCCAAGGTCACCCTCGGCAACGAGCGGGTGTCGCTGTCGGGCGGCGGCGCGCTCTGGGGCCTCGGGCCCGACGCCAACGACCTCCTCGACCTGGTGCGGGCCGCGGGCGGCGTCACCGATCCGGTGCGGCGCCAGCAGGCGGCCGGCCTGTTCATCGAGGCCGAGATCCTGCGGCTGATCCGACTGCGCACCGTGAGCGCCGCCGTGCACGGGCGCGAGCCCGGGCCCGAGGCCAGCGTGCGCAAGGTGCTGGCCGACGAGCACGGCCAGCACGTGATGGGCTTCGCCAAGGACCTCTGCGGTGCCGACGCGCTGCTCACCGACGGCCGCCTGCTCGGCACCGAGGATGCCTCGTTCTGGCACTACGGCTACCTGTTCAGCCAGGCGCTCACCATCGGCGGCGGCACCGGTGACGTGCAGCGCAACATCATCGCCGAGCGGGTGCTCGGCCTGCCCCACGACCTCGACGTCGAGGCCGGCCTCACCTGGGCCGAGTCCCGTCGGACGCCGGTGGCGGCATCGGTATGAGCCACGACCGTCCCCACCACCCCCACGACCACCCAGGAGAGGACCGGCACTGATGGCCACGGCCACGAAGGAGCAGCGCTTCGACCGCCACCACAAGGTGGTGGCCGCCGTCGACCTCCCGCACGTCCCGGCGGGCACGCCCGGGCAGGTGCTCTACGTCGCCGGCGTGACCTGGTTCCGCTACCACGTGCGGTTCGAGAACGCCGAGATCATCTCGTCGCTCGACGCGACCCAGCTCGCCGACCGCAAGGAGTGGGACGAGGCGCGGGCCGCCGAGGAGCTCGAGGCGCGCCGGGCCGAGGCCAAGGCCCGCGCCGCCGAGCGGCTGGCGTCGGCCACCGTCACCACCAGGACCACGCACTGAGCCGACCACCGGTCGTTCGACGACCGGCCGGCCGCACCACCACCCAGGGGGAACCATGAAACTGGCGATGCAGCTCGACTACTCGGGAGGGTTCAAGGCGTCGGCCGAGCGGGTCGTCGACTACGAGGCCGCAGGTCTCGACATCGCCTGGGTCGCCGAGGCCTACGGCTTCGACGCCCCCAGCTTCATGGGCTACCTGGCCCACGCCACCGAGCGCGTGCAGATCGCCGCCGGCATCCTGCCGATCTACACCCGCACCCCGACGCTGATCGCCATGACCGCGGCCGGCATCGACGCCATGTCCGACGGACGGTGCATCCTCGGCCTCGGCGCCTCGGGGCCGCAGGTGATCGAGGGCTGGCACGGCATCCGCTACGACGCCCCGCTCGGCCGCACCCGCGAGATCGTCGACATCTGCCGGAAGGTCTGGAAGCGAGAGGACAAGCTGTCCTACGAGGGCAGGTACTACACGCTGCCCCTGCCGGAGGATCAGGGCACCGGCCTCGGCAAGCCGCTCAAGATCATCGCCCACCCCGTGCGGGAGCACATCCCGATCTACGTGGCGTCGCTCGGCCCCAAGAACGTCGAGATGACCGCCGAGATCGCCGACGGCTGGCTGCCGATCTTCTACATCCCGGAGAAGGCCGACGACGTGTGGGGTGACGACCTGCGGGCCGGTGCCGCCCGGCGCTCGCCCGAGCTCGGACCGCTCGAGATCGCCGCCGGCGGGATGGTCGGCATCACCGACGACCCGGAACCGGTGCTCGACTTCGGCCGGGCCATGGCCGCCCTCTACATCGGCGGCATGGGCGCCCGCGACCGCAACTTCTACAACCAGCTCACCTGTCGCTACGGCTACGAGGCCGAGGCCAAGGAGATCCAGGACCTGTACCTCGACGGCAAGAAGCAGGAGGCGGCGGCCAAGGTGCCCACCGAGTTCCTGCAGCTGTCGAACCTGGTGGGACCCGAGGGCTGGATCAAGGAGCGCCTCGCCGCCTACCGGGAGGCGGGGGTGTCGGTGCTCAACGTGACCCCCGTGGGCGGCGACCCGACCGCGCTGCTCGACAAGCTCAAGGAGTGGTCGAGCTGACCCGGGCCAGCGCCTGCTCGGCCTCGTCGACGATCTGACGCACGAGGTCGCCGGCGGGGGTGAGGGCGTCGATGGCGCCCGCGCCCTGGCCGGCGGGCCAGAACTCCCGGCCCGGGTCGACGGTCGACGGGTCGACCTCGGCGCCCTCGCCGAGGTGGTTGGCGCCGTCCTCCCACGAGCGCACGAACTGCATCGGGAAGGGCTGCAGCTCGTCGGGGTGCTCCTCCCAGTACCGGGTGTAGTCGTTGGCGACCACCCGGCACGTCTTGCCGGTGTAGCCGCGCGACACGACGGTGCCGTCCTCGTGGATGCGCAGCAGCGCGTCCTTGTAGCCCGGCGTGGTGCGGGCCTCGGGGGTGGCGATGAACCGGGTGCCGAGCCACACGCCGTCGGCGCCGAGGGTCAGCGCCGCCGCCAGCCCCCGACCGTCGAACAGGCCGCCGGCGGCGACGACGGGCACCCGATCGCCCACCGCGTCGACCACCTGGGGGACGAGGGCCATGGTGGCGATCTGGCCGGTGTGGCCCCCGGCCTCGGTGCCCTGGGCGACGACGATGTCGCACCCGGCCTCGACGGCGGCGACGGCGTGGCGGACCTTGCCGCACATGTTGACCACGAGCACGTTGCGCTCGTGGCACAGCTCGATGGCGTCGCGGGGGACGCCCAGCCCGGCCACGAAGACGCGGGCGCCGTGGTCGATGAGGGCCTGCACCTGGGTGAGCAGGTCGCCGGGTGAGGCGGTGAGGAGGTCGACGCCGAACGGGCGGGCGGTGCGGGCCCGAACCGCCTCGATCTCGGCGACCATGCGGTCGAGGTCCATCATCGAGGCCCCGAGGCAACCGAACCCGCCGGCATCGGACACGGCGGCGACCAGCTCGTGGTACGACACACCTCCCATGCCGGCGAGCATCACGGGGTGGTCGATCTCGAGGACGTCGGTCAGCCGCGTGCGCATGCGGGCCAGTCTGGCAGCTTCACCCGGGTGGTCGGCCGAGGATGCGGCTCGGCCGACCACCCCAGTGGGTGAGGGTCCCGCGTGGCGCACCGATGGGGGAAGGTCGAATGCGGCGCAGCACCCGGTGATCGTTGTACCGCCGCGACGTTGCCGGCGCGTTTCCCCCGCTTGAACCGCGCGGGTCCGGTCGCCGAAACCCCGTCGATCTGGTCAGGATCGGGCTCCGGCCCGATCCTGACCAGCCAGATCGGGTCGGGTGGCGGTGGCGTAGGCGCCGTCGGCGGTGAGCAGTCCGCGGCGCCAGCGGCGAGGTGTCACCGCGATCGCCCGCGGGTAGTCCTCGAACAACCACCGGGCGAAGTTGCGCCGGGTCCAGTCGGTCGCCCCCGCCACCCGGATGGCCGTGCGCACGCCCCGCCGGTGGCGCAGGGCGCGGACGAGCAGCCGGGCCATGGCGTCGTCGGGCACCAGCTCGGCGCGCACCCGCCGCCGGTAGTGGTCGGCTGCCGCCCCACCGTCGTGGGGCCCGGCGACGAGGAGCGCCTCGGCCGCCCAGGTGCCGGTGGCGAGGGCCTGTCCGATGCCCTCGCCGGTCATGGGGTCGGTGGCGGCGAGGGCGTCACCGGTGAGCAGCACCCGTCCCTCGGCCGGCGTGACGGTCCGCACCCGCGACGGGATGGGCCATGCCCGGTGGGGGCCCTCGGGCCGGGCGTCGCCCAACAGGGCGCGCACGTGGGGCCGGGCGAGCAGGTCGTCCCACACCTCGCCCATGACCCCGACGCGATAGGGCGGCTTCGTGGGGTGGGCGGTGCCGGCGAGGGAGCGGGGGATGCCGAAGCCGATGTTGGCGGCGTCGCCCCCCACGGGGAACGACCAGAAGTAGCCGGGCACCAGATCGGGCTCGAACGAGACGAACAGCTGGCGGCGGGCTCGCCGCCCGACGCCGGTGACGTACTGGCGGAACGCGTGCCAGTCGCCCCGGTAGTCGGGCAGGTCGGCGCCGATGGCCCGCCGCATCGATGACCACATCCCGTCGGCGGCCACGACGTAGCGGGCCCGGACGGGCCCGAGCCCGCCGACCTCGACGGTCACGGTGGCGGCGTCGCCGGCGTCCACACCCTCGGCGGGGTGACCCTCGAGCAGCTCGGCCCCGGCGGCCCGGGCGAGGTCGACGAGGGCGGCGTCGAGCTCGGCCCGACGGGCCACGGCCGCGTGCTGGGTGCCGTCGGCCGGCAGCGCGAACGCGACCTCGCGGCCGCCGGGGTCGCGGAGCACGACCTCGTCGACGACGGTCCACGAGGCGACGGCGGTCGGGTCCAGGCCCAGGCGCTCGAGGTGGCGGAGCGCGCCGGTGGTGAGCCCGTCGCCGCAGGTCTTGTCACGGGGGAAGGTCGCCTTGTCGACCACCACGACGTCGAGCCCGGCGCGGGCGAGGGTGATGGCCGCCGCCGAGCCGGCCGGGCCGGCGCCGACCACCACGACGTCGGCCGTCATCACCGGACGAAGGTGCGTCCCCACGATCGGAGGGTATTGGGCGGGCCCGGAGCGGGACCACCCGGCTCGCACGGGGCCGGGCCGACCGGCACCCGGGTCACGGCCGGGGCCGGCCCTCGCCCCAGGGGTCCTCGCCCGCGGGCGGCAGCGGCCGGCCGTCGAGGTCGTGGTCGACGCCCGGCGTCGGGTCCCACGGGTCGTCGCTCGGCTCGAGGTCCGGCGGCGGCGCGAATCGGAACGGCTCCCGCCGCCCGGCGAGGGCATCGTCGTCGAGGTCGCCGAAGAAGCCGCCCTGGACCAACGGGCGCTCACGTTCGGGCCGGGATGGGGGAAGGGGCATGTCCTCGGTGCCGAGCCCCTCCGGGAAGCGGCCGTAGAGCTCGGTGACCACCGGCGGGATGGTGGCGACGAACCGCTCGGCCACCGCGACCAGTCCCGGGAGGAGCGGGCCCTCGAGGCGCGGCCCGGTCACCAGCAGGAACCGGCCGCGGGTCTCGAACGACAGCCGTCCCCGCGTGGTGAGCAGGAGCTCCATCATCTCCGGGGACAGCAGGTCGGTCGCGAACTTCCGGTCGTCGCAGCGCACGACGAAGGTGCGGTTGAACTCCTCGGACTCGACGTCGACGTCGATCGGCGACAGGGCCTGGAGGGCGCGGTCGAACACGCGCTCCGGGAGGATGGCGACCTCGGGCCACTTGCCGTCGTGGCGGGCCATGGCGCACGAGAACAGGCGCCAGCGCTCGCGCTCACCGTCGCGCGAGCGCTCGGCGTAGCCGTAGTCGAAGGCCCGGACCCGCCCGTCGCCGCGCCACATGACGTGCTCGACCACGCGCTCGTCGCCCGCTCGGAAGAGGGGGAACGCGATGGCGGTCGAGTTGAACGGGTCGAACTCGCGGTACTCGAGGCCGGCTCGGCGGGCGACGTCGGGGAGATCCCGGGCTCGGCGGGCGGCGGCGCGGGCGGCGAAGGCCCCGGCGACGAGGAACGCGGCGACCACCGCGACCGCGACCAGACCGATCCACACGGATCTGGCCTAGAACGGGGTGGGCGGAGCCGGCGGCTCCGGCGGCGCGGCGTCGTGGGCGGCGGCCAGACGCTCGGTGAACGTCTCGGCCGACTCGGGACGGCCGAAGTGGAAGCCCTGTCCCAGGTCGACGCCGGCCTCGGCGAGGCGCTCGGCCTGGGCCTCGTTCTCCACGCCCTCGGCGAGGGCCAGGCAGTCGAGCTCGTGGGCCAGGGCGGCGGTGTGGCGGACGATGGCCCGGTCCTCGGCGTTGTGCTCGATGCCGATGACGAACATGCGGTCGAGCCGGAGGATGTCGAGGCGGAGCTCGCGGAGCCGGGCCAGCGACGCCTCCCCCTGGCCGAAGTCGTCGAGGGCCAGCTTGACGCCGGCGTCCTTCAGGCCCCGCAGGGCCGACCAGGTGGCCTCCCGGTGGTAGCCGAGGGTGTCGTCGGTGATGTCGAGACAGAGCTGCCAGGGTTCGAGGTCGTGGCGGTCGACGGCGTCGAGCACGGCGGCGGTGAACGAGGGGTCGGCGAGCTGTCGCCCGCTGAGGTTGCAGGTGACGATCGGGCGGCGCTGGGTCTCGAAGCGGTGGGACCACTCCGCGGTCTGCCGGCACGCCTCTTCGACGACCCACCGTCCGACCGGCACGATCAGCCCGGTCTTTTCGAGGAGGGGCAGGAAGTCGCGTGGGGACAGCAGCCCGACGTTGGTGGCCGAGCCCGCCGCCCAGCGCAGCAGGGCCTCGGCGCCGATGATCTCGCGCCGGTCGAGCCGGACGATCGGCTGGTAGAGCAGCAGGAACTCACCGTTGGCGAGGGCGTCGGCGAGGCGTCGCTCGTCGATCTTGGTGGTGAACCGGGCCCGCCTGGTCTCGTCGTGGACGACGAAGGTGTTGCCGCCGTGCTCCCTCGCCCGCACCAACGCGTCGCGGGCGTCGTGGACCAGCTCGTCGAGCTGCTCGTACTGGTCGGCGCTGACGGCCAGGCCGACGTGGACGGGGAGGGCCAGGGTGTCACCGCGGAACGGCATCGGCTCGGCCATGAGCTCGATCAGGAACCGACCGATCTCCTCCACCTGCCCAGGGCCGGGGATCCGCTCGAACACGACGGCGAACGACGCTCCCGGGAAGCGCATGACCACGGTGCCGGGCAGGTCGACCGTGCCGAGCCGCTCGGCGGCGGCGCGGAGCAGGTCGTCACCGCTGTCGTGGCCGAAGCTGTCGTTGACGTCGCCGAGCTGGGCGATCTCCACGAAGGCGAGGGCGGCGACGCCCGAGTCCTGCTGGCTGCGGGCGACCGCGTCGGCGAGCACCTCGAGCAGGTGCGCCCGATCGGGCAGACCGGTGACGGGATCGATGGCGTTGCCGGCGTGGGACTCGGTCCTGGCCGGGCCCTGTCGGCCGCGGAGGCGACCGAGGACGCCCGAACCCCCGCTCCCGTCCTGTTGGCTCATGGCTACTCGTAGGCCGCCAGGCGAGCCTGGACCTTGGCGAGCAGGCGGGCCAGCTCGGAGTTGTCGGCCGGGCCCTCGACGGCCAGCTCGGTGGCGTGGCTCGCCGCCAAGATGTCGTCGGGCGACGCGACCTCCTCGTTGACCCGGTGCTTCTCGAACGGCACCACGTCGGCGAGGACGCCGTCGTCGATCTGGTCGAGGTCGCGCTCGAACGCTCGCGGGCCGCCGGCCTCGAGGCGCTCGACCTCGGCCACGACGTCGACCTCGTCGAGCCCGACGAGCTCGTCGAGCGGGTTGCGCTCGGCCGTGCGCCCGCCCTCGCCCCAGCTGCCGCCGTCGGCCCACGGGCTCGCGGGTTCGGCGGGGCCGGGCTCGGTGAAGGGCGCTTCGGTGAAGGGCGCTTCGGCGAGCGGAGCCTCGTCGACGAAGGGGAGGTCGTCGGCGCGGTCGAGCGTGTCGTCGCCGAAGGGGCGGCCGGCGAACGCCGAGGGGCCGTCGGGGACCGGGGCCGTGGGCGGCGCCGGCGGCGTCCACGTGCCGAGGGGCTGGTCGACGCCGAGGTCGGCAGGCAGGCCGCCGAGGTCCCGGCGCCGGTGGTCGACGTCGTCGTGGCCGAGGTCGTCGTGGCTGAGGTCGTCGTGGCTGAGGTCGGCGAACAGGTCGTCGCGCCCGCCGTGCCGGGTGAAGGTGCCGCCGTCCGCCTCTCGCTGGGCGATGGCCACCACGGCGAGGGCGGCGACGACCAGCACCGCGATGCCGGCCACCAGCCCGAGGCGCCAGAAGGTGAGGCCGGCGACGACGAGGCCGATGAGGCCGACGGGGATCAGGACCTTCGCTTGTGAGCCCACGGAGTACCTCCGCCGCTGACGGCAGCCGACGAGTTCGCGGGGCGCGGGCAGCGCCTCGTGGTTCTTTATCGGCACCTGCCGTCGGATCTGCAGGTTTCGCGGATCGGCGGCCGTCCCGGCCCGCCCCCGGCCCCGCGACCGACGCTACTCCCCGGGTGCCGAGGCGGCGCGGGGATCGGTCCGTGGCCCGTCGCGCGGCGCCACCTCGCCCGGCTCGAGGGGGCGCATGGCCAGGTCGAGGGCCAACCACAGGGTCTTCGAGAAGGGGAAGAACGCCACCGGGGTGAGGCCGGCGACGAGCAACGCGGCCACGAAGAGGGGGACGGCGGGGACGTCGGGATAGGTCGCGAAGGTGCCGACGAGGAGGGTCACGAGCAGCGCCCCGAAGCTGACGATGGTGTTGATGCCGAGGTCGCCGGTCCAGTGGCCCTCGATCCGCTCGAACTTCAGGCCGCAGCGGGGGCAGCGCTCGACCATGGTGAACCAACGGCGGAACAGGTGCCCCGAGCCGCACACCGGGCAGTGGCGCACGGCGGCCCGCAGCACCATCTTGCGGGGGCTGGGCGTGCGGGGGCTGGGCCCTTGGGTGCCGGACGGGGTGGACCTGGTCATGCCGGCATCTTCCCCCGGTCCGGCCCTCCCGGGTCGCGGACTAGAACAGGTTACGATTTCGCGGTGGACTTCGAGGACACGCCGGAAGACGCCGTCTTCCGCACCGAGGCGCGCGACTGGCTCGCGGCCAACGCCGTCCCCAAGGGCCACGAGGACGACATCTCCCGGGGGTTCTTCGACCAGTCCGCCGACTGGGACCGGCTGGAGGCGCTGGCCCGTCGCTGGCAGCGCCGCCAGTTCGACGGGGGCTGGGCCGGGATCAGCTACCCGAAGGAGTTCGGCGGCCGGGGCGGCACCACCATGCAGGAGCTCGTCTACGCCCAGGAGGTCCGCCGCACCGGTGAGCACGGCGGGATCTTCGCCGTCGCCCACACGATGGTCGGTCCGGCCATCCTCGCCTTCGGCACCCGGGCCCAGCAGGAGCGCTTCATCGAGCCGATGTTGCGGGGCGACGAGGTCTGGTGCCAGCTCTTCAGCGAACCGGGGGCCGGGTCCGACCTGGCGTCGCTCGCCACCTTGGCGGTGCGCGACGGCGACGAGTGGGTGGTCACCGGCCAGAAGGTCTGGACGTCGAGCGCCGACCGGAGCCAGTGGGGCATCCTCCTCGCCCGCACCGACCCGACCGCCGAGAAGCACGCCGGCATCACCTACTTCCTGCTCGACATGGCCACCCCCGGCATCGAGGTGCGGCCGCTGCGCCAGATGACCGGCGAGGCCCACTTCAGCGAGGTCTTCCTCGACGAGGTGCGGATCCCGGCCGACCTCGTGCTCGGCGGCGAGGCCGGGATCGGCCAGGGCTGGCCGGCGGCGATCCACACCCTCGCCAACGAGCGGAACATGATCGGGGCGGCCGCCGTCGACGACGACGTCGAGGGCCTCGTCGCCCTGGCCCGGGGGACCGGTCGGCTCGACGACCCCGTCGTGCGCCAGGGCATCGCCCGGGCCCACACCGCGACCCAGCTCCTGCGGTGGTTCGGGTACCGGGTCCAGACCGCGCTGGCGCGGGGCGAGTCGCCGGGACCGGAGACGTCGGTCGTCAAGCTGATCTACGGCACCCACCTCCGCGACGCCGGCGATCTCGGCAAGGCCCTCCTCGGGGCCGACGGCATGCTCGACGGCGAGGCCGGCACGTGGGCGGGCTACTTCGGCTACCGCTTCGTGTGGGCCCCCCACTCGGGCATCGCCGGCGGCACCAACGAGGTGCAGCGCACGATCATCGGCGAGCGGGTGCTCGGGCTCCCCCGGGAGGCGCGGGCGAAAGGGCGGACATGACCGAGGCGACGATCGGCGATCAGTTGACCAAGAGCCAGGCGGCGCGGCGCGAGCGGGTGATCGCCGCGGCCATGCAGCTCGGGGCCGAGGGCGGCTACGACGCGGTGCAGATGCGAGACGTGGCCACCCGGGCCAACGTCGCCCTCGGCACCATCTACCGCTACTTCTCCTCGAAGGACCACCTGCTCGCCGCCGCGCTGGTCGAGTGGGCCAACGACCTCGAACGGCGCGTGGGCCAGCGGCCACCGCGCGGGGTCACCACCGCCGACCGGGTCGTCGACATCCTCGGCCGGGCCACCCGGGCCATGGAGAAGGAGCCCGATCTGTCGGCCGCGGTCATCACCGCCCTGTCGTCGTCGGAGCCGAAGGTCGTGACCTGCCAGCGCGAGGTCGGCATCGTCATGGACCGCATCCAGTCCCAGGCCTTCCCCCCGGAGTTCGATCCCGAGCTGCGGGCGACCATCACCCGGATGCTCGGCCACGTCTGGTTCTCGTCGCTCGTCGGGTGGACCAACGGGTGGTTCGGCATGGGCGACGCCGGCGACGAGCTGGCGACCGCCGCCCACCTCGTGCTCGACCAGTACGGCTGAGTCGAGCGACGGGGCCCGACGGCGGACTAGAACTCCCGGCATGAAGCTCGGACTGTTCGCCCCCACCGCCAACCCGTTCGCCACCCCCGAGTGGCTCACCGCCGTCGGGACGACCGCCGAGGAACGCGGGTGGTCGTCGATCTGGGTCCCCGAGCACGTCGTGCTGTTCGACCAGTACTCGTCGAGCTACCCCTACTCGCCCGACGGCAAGATCCCCGCGCCGCCCGGATCGGGGATGCTCGAGCCGTTCACCACGCTCGCCTACCTGGCCGCGGTGACGACGACGGTGCGGCTCGGCACCGGCATCTGCCTGCTGCCCCAGCGGAACCCCGTCTACACGGCCAAGGAGGTCGCCAACGTCGACTGGGTGTCGGGCGGCCGAGTCGACTTCGGCATCGGCGTCGGCTGGCTGCGGGAGGAGTTCGAGGTCGTCAACGTGCCGTGGCCCAACCGGGGGAAGCGCACCGACGAGTACCTCGAGGTGCTGCGCGCGCTGTGGCAGGACGACCCGTCGTCGTTCGAGGGCGACACCTACACGCTGCCGCCGTGCAGCATGCACCCGAAGCCGATCCAGACCCCGCACCCGCCGCTGCACTTCGGCGGGGAGAGCGACGCCGCCCTGGCGCGGGTGGCGCGGGTCGGGCAGGGCTGGTACTCGTTCAACCGGCTGCCGCCCGACCTCCCCGAGGGGCTGGCCCGGCTCGAGGTCGCCCTCGAGGCCGAGGGCCGCAGCCGGGCCGACGTGCGGGTGACGGTGTGCCCCTACTTCAACGGCATCACGCCGGAGATGGTCGAGCAGTACGCCGAGGCCGGGGTGGACGAGGTCACGGCCCTGTTCTTCGCCTTCGACGCCGACGGGGTCGAGGCCGCGTTCGACGAGCTCCAGCCCTGCCTCGACCGGCTGGCCGAGGTCAACGCCTGAGGGGTCGGCTCAGCGTCGCTTCTTCGCCCGCTTGCCGCCGTTCCTTCCGCTCCCCGCCGCTCGGGCGAGGCGGCGGCCGGGTCGGCTCAGCGTCGCTTCTTCGCCCGCTTGCCGCCGTTCCTTCCGCCGCCACCGCCGCCACCGGCGGCCCGCTTGTGGGCGGTCACCACCCGGCACGGAGGATAGGTGGCCCACCGCAGCTTCGAGCGCTCGACGCCGACCAGGCGCTCGGCATCGAGGGCGTCGGCCACCGCCTCGGTGCGGCCGTGGTCGACGATCACGATCCGGCCCCCCGGTGCCAGCACCCGCGCCAGTTCCCCGCACGCCCGCACCCGGTCGGCCGGCAGCGGGACCGCGTGGATGGCGAGGCTCGACACGACGAGGTCGAACTGCGCGTCCTCGAACGGCAGGTCGACCATGTCGGCGTCGACGATCTCGACCCGGTCGGCGACGCCTTCGGCGGCGGCGTTGGCCTCGGCCGCCTCGCGGGAGTTGCCGCTCTGGTCGCGACCGCGCCAGATGTCGACCCCGATGACCTCGCCGTCCGGCACCCGCTTGGCCGCCTCGATGGCCACCAGGCCGCGGCCGCACCCGGCGTCGAGCACCCGCTCGTCGCCGGCCAGGTCGAGGTCGTCGAGCAGCTCGTCCCACAGCTCGGGCTTGCCGGTCCTCGAGCCGCGGATCATCACCCCGGCTGCTCCGAGCAGGAGCAGCGCGGCGACGCCCGGACCGATGACCCCGACGAGCTCGCCACGGGCGAGGGCGGCGACGGCGAAGGCGAGGGCGGCGACGGCCACGGCCACGAAGCCGCCGACCACCACCGGGGAGTCGATGCCGTAGGAGGCGCGGGTCGAGGTGGGAGCAGCCATGGGACGACCATTGGAGCAGCGCGGGGGCGACCCCGTCGAATGGCTCAGAGCTCGGGTGGCGCGGTGATGTCGATGGGCTCGTTCGGCAGCGGCCCGTCGACCAGGCCGGGGAGGAACTCGCGCAGGCGCCGGGGGAGCACCGGCTCGTCGGAGGCGAGCAGGTCGTCGACCGTCCACCAGCGGCGCCCGTCGAAGGCCATGGCCTCGAGCGCCTCGAGGCCGGCGGGCGCGTGGGGGACGTCGTCGCCGTCGGCGTCGCACCAGGCCACGTGGATGCGCTCGTGCTGGTCGAAGTGGAGCCCTGCGAACCGGAACCGGGCGTGCTGCACCCACACGCACGGCCCGATCTCGGCGTCGACGATCCCGGCCTCCTCGTACAGCTCGCGGCGGGCGCAGTCCTCGCTCGGCTCGCGCCGGTCCATGCCACCGCCCGGGATCTCCCACCACGGGCGCTTGGAGCGGTCGAACGGGTCGGAGGCGCGCAGCAGCAACACCCGCTGGTGGCGGTCGAGCAGCACGACGCGGGCGGCCTGGCGGCGCACGTTCCCCGTCACCCCGCCTCGGCGGCGACGACGGGCGCCGGGTCGCGGTCGGTGGCGGTGCCGTCCGGTTCGAGCCAGTCGAGCCACTGACCGTGCGCCTGCATCCAGGCCAGGGGACGAGCGTGCTCCACCCCGTCGCGCCACGTGGCCACACCGAACAGCGAGGCGCCCCTGCCCGGCACGACCGCCGGGCGGACGGGCGCGGGCAGCCAAGGGGTCACGTGCGGGTACTCGAGGGTCACGAGGGCGGCGTCGCGGCGAGCGCCGACGGTCGCCAGCAGGTCGTGCACCTCGGCCCGGCCCGCGGGGCTGAAGTAGGCGAGCACCCACGTCGACAGCACGCACGGCACGACGTGGTCGGGCACCTCGTCGAGCACGCCGGGCAGCACCTCGAGGGCGTCGCCCCGGAGGAGCGTGGGCGGGTCGCGGCGGGCGACGGCCAGCGCGGCGCGGAGTCGCTCGAGGCGGTGGGGCACGTCGGGCCAGACGCATGCCTCGAGCCATCGGCAGGCGTCGGGGTCGTGTACGTCGACCGGCGAGAGGTCGATCCCGAGGCGCGACGCGACGGGCACGATCGGCGCAGGTTCCGGCGGCGTCGTCGGGCCGACGAGGGTGCAGTGGAGCCGGACCGGGGAGTCGGCCGGGCCGGTGGTGATCCGCCCGCCGAGGTCGACGTGGTACCGGTCGAAGGCGAGGTTGAGCCCGGCGCTCGGTCCGAGCTCGATCAGGGCCAGTGGCCGGCCCATGGTCCGGGTCAGCTCGCCGAGCACCGGAGCCAGTCCCGCCGACCGTCCCACCTCGTTGGTCTGGATCGAACGGTGCGTGAGGGTGGTGACCAGCTCGTCGAGGTGGGCGTCGACCAGGGCGTCGAAGCGCGGCTCGGGGGGATCGTCGACCTCGCCCCGGAACACGGCGGCCAGCGGCTCGTCCGGGTGGCGGAGCAGCAGGTCGTGGACGGCGGCGAGGAACCGCACGGGCGTCTGGTTCTCGGGGGCGCGGCCCACGAGGGCGGCGAGCAGGTCGGGGCGGCCGGCGACGTGGTGGGCCAGTCGCTCGTAGAGCGGGCTGTAGCCGTGGAACTCGGTGTCGGCGAGGAGCAGGAACCGCCGGCCGATCTGGGTCGCCGCGCCCGCCGGGTCCGCCGGGTCCGCCGTGGCCATACCCGCACGAGGTTAGCCGGAACGGCTGATCTCGAGAGCTCGGGGAGGTCAGCGCTTCAGGAGGCCGGCGGTGACGACCGCGTCGAGGAATCGGCCGGCGATCGGGACCCAGTCGTAACGGTCCTGCAGGGCGCGGGCGGCGCCGGCGGCCTCGGCCAGGCGGCCGACGGTGAGCCCCTGGAGGGTCTCGGTCCAGTCGTCGCCGAGGGCGACGCCGGCCTCCCCGAGGGCCTCGGTGAGGAACGGCCAGCCGGTGACGAGCGCAGGCAGACCGAAGGCCACCACGTCACCGACCGTGCCGGTCGTGAGCATGTCGCCGTCGGGGGCGAAGGGCAGGGCGACGGCATCGAGCGTGGCCAGTCGCCGGTCGTAGACCTCGCGGGGGACGAACTCGTAGGGGACGGTGTGCACGCGCCGGTCCTCGACGGGGGGGCCGGCGTCGAGCTCGTCGGGGCCGAGCGACAGCACGAGCAGCTGGAGGTCGGGCCGGGACGTCCGGGTGAACGCCTCGATGAACGCCTGCGTCAACTTGTCGTGCCGGGGTGCGCCCACGATCCCGATGCGGATGCCGGCAGGGGGCAGGCCCAGCTCGGCCTCGCCCTGGGCCCGGTCGGACGGACGCACCAGGTGCCCGAAGTGGCCGTGGGGGAGCACCACGTGGACGGCGTCGGCCCGGAAGGCGTAGCGGTCGGTCACCCGCGCCCGGCCCCACTCGGTGTGGTGGACGACCAGGTCGGCCCGGGCGGCGAACCGGGCGTAGATCGCGTCGGCATCGGCCACCGTGGTGTGGGGGACGAGGTTGTGCTGGGTCCAGATCAGCGACGTGCCGGTCTCGTCGAGCAGCTCGACGAAGGCGTCGGTCGCCTCGACGGTGGCCACGAACCACTCGGGCCAGTGGAGGTGGAAGGCGTCGACGGCCGACAGGCGCCGGCGGGCGTCGGCCGGCCGGCCGATGAGGTGACCGCCGAACCCGTGCTCGACGACCCGTCCGCGCAGCGGGTCGTACAGCGAGCGGTGGTAGTGGTGGCCTGGGTCGACGGTGGCGATCCGCAGGAGCGGCGTCACCGACCAGCCGAACGCGACCTCGGCCGCCGGTGGGAGGTCGAGCTGATGGACCCGGGGAAGCTCGCCCCAGAACGAGCGGTACGCGGCCAACCCCCCGGTCTCGATGACGCCGGGCCGGCCGCCGCCGCGCCACTCGACCCGCAGCGGGCGGTGCTCCGCCTCGGCCACCTGCACCGACACGGCCGTGGCGCCGCGGGGCAGGGTCAGGTGCTCGTCGACGTGGAGGGTCGCGCCCTCGACCCGGTACGTCACCTGCCGCCGGCCGTCGAGGCGGCGGCCCTCCGCGTGGCGTCCGGCCAGCTCGGGGAGCCCGTCCCAGGTGACGGTGAGCCGGCCCGGGCCATGGGCGACGTCGGTCGGCAGGCCGCCCCCGACGTAGCGCACGCCGTCGTGGTCGACCACCGGCACGGCGGTGGGCAGGTCGACGTCGACCGGCACCTCGAACAGGCCGGGGTTGCGCGGGGCCGGCAGGTAGTCGGCCCACGGGGTGCCGACGAGGGGCACCACCACCGCGGTGCCGGGGGAGCGGTGGGTCCAGACCGCGGCCTTCTTCCGTTCGTCGAGCCAGCGCAGCTCGTCGCGGTCGGGGAACGGTTCGCCGGTTCGGGGCTCGTCCGGTCGTGCCGCGCCGTCGAGCACGGTGGCGGCCCAGGCCAGCTTGCCGAGGCAGTCGAAGGTGAGCTGGAGCCACCGGTCGGGCCCCCGGTAGTGGTCCTGGGAGCGGCCCCGGTGGGCGGTGACGACGCCGTCGTCGAACCACTCGGGGAGCCGGTCGGCGGCACCCGCCGCCCGGGCCAGCCAGAGCCCGGGCTCGTCGGACAGCTCGCGGGCCACGGCCAGGGCGCCCAGCTCGACGGTGTGGCAGACGGCGAGGACGCCGAGCGAGCGCCCCCACGGCACCGCCGCTCCGTTGGTCGTGCCCACGCCGGCGCTGAGGTCGATCGCCGTGCGCGCCCCGAAGTCCCACGCCTGGCCGATCCGGTCGGCGAACGGCTCGGTGAAGAGGTAGACGTCGGCGGTGTAGATGTCGTAGCGGCCCTCGTCGGCGGGACCCGAGTCGTCGAGGAAGCCGCGGCCGTTGGCGGTGAGCAGGCGATGGGTGCGGGCGAGCAGGTCGTCGAGGACGCGCGCATCGATCTCGATGCCGAGCGCGTCGCGGGCGAGCTCGCAACGGGCCAGCACCGCGGCATAGTTGGCCGGCAATCCTTCGTCGAGCAGCGGGAGCCAGGCCGTGGAGTCGACCGCCTCGAGCAGCTCGGCCCGCACCGGTTCGCTGAGCTCGGTGAGCAGCGAGTTGTCCTCCCAGGGGCCGAACCGCCGGAGGGCCTCGGCCACCCGGTAGGAGAAGAAGGTGTGGGTGTCGGCCCCGTCGACGCCGGCGAGCAGCCGACTCGTCGCCTCGACCACCGGCACGCCCGTGACCTCGGTGACGCCTCCGTCGTGGAGCCAGGCGAGGGTGAAGGCGAGGTCGGCTCGCACGTCGGACCCGATCCGCCAGCCGGCGAAGGTCGAGGGCAGCTCGAAGCCGGGGGCGTGGCGATCGACGAAGGCCTCGAGGTGCCCGACGACGTCGGCGCGCAGGCGAGCGGCCAGCGCGGCGGGCGTCGAGGTGGGGCGGGGTGGGGTCACGGGCCGCGAACCTATCCGGGTACCCTCCGGCGCCGTGGCCCCGTTCACCCGCACCGTGGTGGCCCGCACCGTCGACGGCCCCGGGGGCACCGACCGGTCGCTGGCCACGGTCGACGACCACTTCCACGGCTTCACCGTGCGGCTCGACGTGCGGGCCGGGTCGGTGATCGACGCCGAGGCCAGCTCGCACCGGCACCCGTGGACCACCTGTCCCGGGGCGTTCGCCGCCGTCGCCCGCCTCCGCGGCCCGGTCGACGCGATGCCCGGGGCGATCCTGACCGCCGGCCGCCGCCACACGTGCGTGCACGTCAACGACCTGGTGTGGCTGGCGTCCCGCACCCACGAGTCCCGTCGCTACGACGTGGAGATCACCCCGCTCGGTGCGACCCTCCGTCGCGACGGCACGCCGCACCTCGGCTGGCGGTTGGACACCTGGGTCCTCGCCAGCCCCGGGCCGTTCCGGGGTCTGCACGTCGCCGAGCGAGCCTGGAGCGAGCGGCTGGCCGAGGTCGGCGCCGACGACGACGAGCGGGAGGCGGTGCACGTCCTGCGCCGGGCGGCCACCGTGGCCCTCGGGTACTTCGAGCTCGACTGGCCGTCGTTCCGGGTGGCCGCCGACCTCGACCTCGGGGTGATGGCCGACAGCTGCCACACCTTCGCCACGGAACGGGCCGAGCAGGCCGTCCGCCTGGCCGCGGTCCCCGACACCGCGCTCTTCGGCGGGTGACGCCGGTCCGACTTCGGAGGCCCGTGACCCCTCCGCTAACCTGACGGCCGCTGACCTGACGGGTCGTCAGGAACGAGACCGGGAGCGACCGTTGGACCTGCGCTACTCCGAATCCGAGGAGCGATTCCGCAAGGAGCTGCGCGAGTGGCTGGCCGCCACCCTCCCCACGGTGCCGCCCAAGCCGGCCCCCGACGACTGGGCCGGGCGCCGCGAGTGGGACACGGGCTGGCAGCGCACCCTGTTCGAGGCGGGCTACGCCGGCATCAACTGGCCGAGGGAGTACGGCGGTCGGGGGGCGACGCTCACCGAGCAGCTGATCTACCTCGAGGAGACCACCCTCGCCGGCGCGCCGTACATCGGCGTGAACTTCGTCGGCATGCTGCACGCCGGGCCGACCATCATGGCCGAGGCCTCCGAGGAGCAGAAGCAACGGCACCTGCCCCGCATCCTCCGGGGGGAGGAGGTGTGGTGCCAGGGGTTCTCCGAGCCGGGTGCGGGCTCCGACCTGGCCTCGCTGTCGTGCAAGGCGGTCCGTGACGGCGACGAGTACGTCATCACCGGGCAGAAGATCTGGACGTCGTTCGCCCAGGTGGCCGACTACTGCGAGCTGCTCGTGCGCACCGACCCCGACGCCGCGAAGCACCGGGGCATCACCTGGCTCGTCTTCCCGATGGACACGCCCGGCATCGAGATCCGCGAGATCACCACCATCGTCGGCTCGACCGAGTTCAGCGAGGTGTTCTTCGACGGGGCCCGGGTGCCGATCACCAACCGGGTCGGCATCGAGAACGACGGCTGGCGGGTGGCCATGGTGACCTTCGGCTTCGAGCGGGGCACCGGGTTCATCTCCGACCTGGTCGAGACCAACCGCATGATCGGCGAGCTGGCCGCCCTGGCCCGCCGGGTGACCCGGCGGTCGGGCACCGCCTGGGACGACGTCGCCCTCCGGCGCGAGATCGGCCACGCCCAGGCGGAGATGGACGCGCTGTGGGCCATGACCAAGCGCAACCTCACCCAGGCCGACCGCCACGGCGTGCCCGGCCCCGCCGGCTCGGTGGTGAAGGTGTACTACTCCGAGCTGTTCCAGCGGATCACCGATCTGGCCATGCGCATCCTCGACCGGGCCTCGCTCAGCCGCGACGACCTCGGCGAGCTGGCGTCGGGCACGTTCGTCGAGGAGCGCCTGCGCTCGACGTCGTTCACCATCGCCGCCGGCACCAGCCAGATCCAGCGCAACATCATCGCCGAGCGCATCCTCGGCCTCCCGAAGGGCTGACCCCGTGGACTTCGAGCTCTCCGCCGACCAGGTCGCGCTCCAGGAGGGGGTGCGCAACCTCCTCGAGGGGCGGTTCCCGATGGCCGTGGTGCGCGAGATCGGCGACGCCGGCCGCCTCGACCGCGCCCGCTGGTCGGAGTTGGCCGAGCTGGGCGTGTTCGCCCTGCGCCTGCCCGAGGCCGAGGGCGGGGTCGAGCTCGGCTGGGCCGACGCCGTCCTCGTGTTCGAGGAGCTGGGACGCGCCCTCGTGCCCGGGCCGCTGGTGTGGAGCCACCTGGCCGCCGGTCTGGTCGAGGGAGCCGCCACCGGTGAGGTGGTCGTCGGCGGCATCGAGCGTGACGACCCGTCGGGTCTGGTCGAGCACGCCGCCGACCTCGACCGGCTGCTGGTGGTCGACGACGACGGCGTGTGGTCGGTGGATCCATCGGGCCTGGGGTTCGCGCCCATCGCCAACCCGCTCGATCCGATCACACCCGTGAGCCGGCTCACGGCTCCGCTCCCGCCCGGCGAGCGCGTGCTCGACGCCGAGGCCGTCGAGGCCTTCCGACGCCAGGGCCGGGCCCTGGTGGCCGGCCAACTGCTCGGCATCGCCGGCGCGGCCACCGACCTGTCGGTCGCCTACGCCAAGGAGCGGGTGCAGTTCGACCGCCCCATCGGCGCCTTCCAGGCGGTGAAGCACCTCCTCGCCGACATGTTCACCCGTACCGAGGTCGCCCGCGGGGCGGTGTACGCGGCGGGGGTCACCCTCGACGATCCCGAGGTCGGCGACGTGGCCCGGGCGGTGACCGCGGCCAAGCTCACCGCCGACGAGGCCGCCGTCGGCAACGGCAAGGCCGGGGTGCAGGTGCACGGCGGCATGGGCTACACGTGGGAGGTCGACGCCCACCTGTTCCTCAAGCGGGCCTACGCCCTCGAGCCGCTGTTCGGGTCGGTCGACGACTGCGCCGACGAGATGGCCGGCTTCCTCGCCCCGGTCTGACCCCCACGTCGCCTGCGTATCCACCCACGCCCGGGGTGGACGGTGACGCAGCCGATCCACGGCGGCGCGTCGGGTGCGTACCCACCGACACGGGGTGTGGATCGTTACGCAACCGATCGGCGGCCCTCGGTGGGACACCTCGGGGACGGCGGGGCACACTGGGGCCGTGGCGCTGCCGACGTCGACCATGCTGCGCCGGGGATTCGTGAAGCACTGCGCCGTGTGCGGGCAGGGCCGACTGTTCCGCGGTTGGGTCCGCATGGTCCCCGCCTGCCCGAGGTGCGGCCTGCGGTTCCAGCGGGCGCCCGGTCAGTGGCTCGGCTCGTGGTTCCTCAACATCTGCGTGGCCCAGGCTGCGGTGGTCCTCGTGCTCGTCGTCGGGGTGGCGGTCACGTTCCCGTCCACGCCGGTGGTGCCGTTGGCGATCGTCGACGCCGCGGCGGCGGTGGCCGTGCCGTTCCTCTTCTTCCCGTTCTCGCGGACGATCTGGACCGCCATCGACCTGGCCATGCGGCCGCTCGACTTCGACGACGGGGTGGCGCCCGGCTTCGAGCTGGAGCTCGAGGGCCCGGCCACCGGTCGCTAGGAGTCGGTCAGGCTGGGGGGGCCACGATGAGCGACCAGGTGGTGCCGCCATCGATGCTGCGGTACCAGCCGCAGGCCCCGTCGGTGGTCACGAAGTCGTTGCTGTCGCCCTCGGCGTCGCCCACACCGGCGAGCAGGGCGGGCACGAAGCCGGCCGGTGGCGGGGTGGTGACCGCCACCCACGTCTGGCCGCCGTCGGAGCTGCGGTACCACTGCCCGGTGGCGCTGGCGGCCACGAAGTCGCCGCGGTTGGCGCCGGTGCCGTCGCTGTCGCCGCCCCCCGCCAGCACGACGGCGTTGATGGGCGGCCCGCCGCCGGTCGGCGTGGCCCAGGTCTGCCCGCCGTCGACGCTGTAGCGCCAGGCGCCGGCCCCGTTGGTGATGACGAAGTTGCCGGGCACGTCGTCGCCACCGGCGAGCAACGTCCAGGCGATGCCGCCCGGTGGGGCGCCGACGGCGACCGAGGTCCAGTTCTGCCCGCCGTTGAGGGAGTAGTAGGCGGCGCCGGTCGCTCCGTTCACGGCGACGAAGTCGCCCGGGTCAGCGGTGTTGTCGCCGCCGCCGGCGAGCAGGGTCGGCGTGAAGCCGAGCGGCGGTCGGCCCCCGGGTCCGGCTCCCGGTGCCGACCAGCTCACGCCACCGTTGAGGCTGTAACGCCATCGTGCGCCTGCGGTGGCCCCGGGTTGGAAGGCCACGAAGTCGCCGTTGCCGGCCGCAGCGCCCGAGCTGCCCCAGCCGGCGAGCAGGGTGGCGTTGAAGGTGCCGTTGACGTCGGTGTCGGTGACCTGGGTCCAGGTGCCGCCGCCGTTGGCGGTGCGGTACCAGGCCCCGGCCCCGTCGGTGGCCACGAAGTTCGAGCCGGCGTTGCCGGTGCCGTTGCCGCCGCCGGCCAGCAGGGCGGGCACGAAGGTCGACGGCGGTGGGGTCGCCGACGCCGCCCAGTTGAGGCCGCCGTCGTTGCTGCGCCGCCAGAGGGGGCCGGAGCCCACGACGACGAAGTCGCCGTTCGACTGCCCGCCGCCGGCCAGGAGCAGGGGGGTGAACAGGCAGGTGCCGGCGGCGAGGGCGGGCCTCGACACGATCATCGGCGCCGCCCAGGCCACGGCCCCACCGGCGGCGAGCTTGCCCAGGAACGACCGTCGTCCCAACCCGGCCGCGTCCGGCCCGTCGGTGGCGACCCGTGTGACCCCGGTCATCTTCGTCCTCGCTCCTGCTCGACGCTTCGCCCGAACGCTACGCGCCGGGCGCGGCCCGGCGGTGCATGGTCGGCGCCGGACCTCAGCCCTCGGCGGGGAGGCTCGTCGTGGTCGCCTCGGGCGGCAGGGGCGGCAGGGGCGGCTAGGGGCGGCGGTGGGCACTCGCCGGTGGCGGTCACCTCGAGCTGGAAGCGCACGGGCAGCCCCTCGCCGAGGGGCGCGCCGTCGGCGCCGAGCAGCACCACCTCGACCGCGGTGGTGCCGACGGCCTCGCCGGCGTAGGAGAGGATCTCGGTGTCGGGGGCCCCGGGCAGGGCGGTGTTGCCGGTGACGAACTCGGTGCCGACCGGGACGGCGACGGCCGGGTCGGGCGCGGTCACGACCCGCCACCGCTCGCCGGCCGAGGGTCGGGCCGCCAGCACGATGCCGGCCCGACGGGCCAGCCCGATGCACACCGGCGCGGCCGGGTCGGCGAAGAGCGGGTAGGCGAGCGCCGGGTCGGTGGGGGCCACGGCGGTGCCGACCGGCGACGTGCCGGTGGCGGGTGACGGCGGCTCGTCGCTCCCCGAGCAGCCGACGGTCACGACGGTGAGGGAGGCGACGACGAGGAGGGCGGCCAGGACCCGCCGTCGCCCCGCCCGAGCAGCGGGGAGCGGGGGGAGCATCGGGGCACAGTACCGCCGACCTCCCGGCCCGCCGGAGCGGGCGAGAACACGTTCTAGGATCGCGGCGTGGACTTCGACGACACCCCGGCCGAGGCGGCGTTCCGCAAGGAGGTGCGGACCTTCCTCGAGGCCCACGCCACCCTGAAGACCGGCACCGACGCCGACTGGACCCGGGGCGCGGTGGCCGACGATCCCGAGGTGCGGGCCGTCTACCGCGAGCGGTGCCGGGCGTGGCAGCGCACGCTGTTCGACGAGGGGTGGGCCGGCCTCACGTGGCCCAGGGAGTACGGCGGCCGGGGCGGCACGCCGGCCGAGAGCATCATCTTCAACCAGGAGGCGTCGCAGTTCGACGTCACCACCGGGTTCGTCGGCGCTGCCCTCCAGCTCGTCGGCCCGCCCATCCTGCGGTTCGGCACCGAGGAGCAGCGCCGGCGCTACCTGCCCCCCCTGCTCCGCGGCGACGAGCTGTGGTGCCAGCTGTTCAGCGAGCCCGGGGCCGGCTCCGACCTCGCCTCGCTCGCCACCCGGGCGGTGCGCGACGGCGACGAGTTCGTCGTGAACGGCCAGAAGGTGTGGACCTCGGAGGCCCAGCACGCCGACCACGGCATCCTCCTCGCCCGCACCGACCCCGACGTGCCCAAGCACAAGGGCATCACCTTCTTCGTCGTCGACATGCGCACCCCGGGCATCGACGTGCGCCCACTCGTGCAGGCCACCGGGCTGTCGCACTTCAACGAGGTCTTCCTGTCCGACGTGCGCATCCCGGCGGCCGACGTCATCGGCGAGGTCGACGGCGGATGGGGCCCGGCCCGGGCCACGCTCGCCAGCGAGGCCGGGATGATCGGCGGCGCCGGGCAGACCACCACCTTCGCCGCCGTGCTGGCGCTGGCCCAGGCCTGCGAGCGCACGGGCGAGCCGCGGGTGCGGCAGTCCCTCGCCGAGGTCTACAGCTGGGAGCGCATCCTCCGCTTCCACCAGATGCGGATGCAGACCGTCGTGATGCAGGGGCGCGGCATCCCCGTCGACCCGTCGGTGCTGAAGAACGTGTTCACCACCGCGCTGTCCCGGCGGGTCGAGCTGGCCATCGCCCTCGAAGGGGCCGACGGCATGCTGGCCGGGGCCGACGCCCCGCAGGGCGGGTTCTGGCAGAAGCAGGTGATGGGGCAGTTCTCGTCGCGGATCGGCGGCGGCACCAACGAGGTGCACCGCAACATGATCGGCGAGCGGGCCCTGGGCCTCCCGCCCGAGCCGCGGGACGACAAGGATCGGGCTTGGAGGGACCTGCCCCGATCATGAGCGACCCCGAGTTCGGCTACGGCCTGGCCGCCGACGACGAGGAGGCCGCCGCCATCGAGACCGAGCGCCTCGGCCACCTGTCGTCGCTGTTCGACCGGGGCTCGGCCGAGCTCATCGGCCGGCTGGGGATCGCGCCCGGCTGGCACTGCCTGGAGGTGGGCGCCGGGCAGGGCTCGATGGCCCGCTGGCTCGCCGGGGCGGTGGGTGACGACGGGCGGGTGATGGCCACCGACGTCGACCTGCGGTTCGTGGGGGAGGTGCCGCCCAACGTCATCCTGCGCCGGCACGACGTCGCCACCGACCCGCTGCCGTCGGGCCACTTCGACCTGGCCCACGCCCGGGCCGTGCTCCAGCACGTGCCCGCCCGCGAGCAGGCCCTCGACCGCATGATCGCGGCCACCAAGCCGGGCGGGTGGGTGGTCATCGAGGACATCGACTGGCTCGTGTTCGACGAGCAGCCCCTCCCCGAGCCGTTCGCCACCCTCCACCGCACGGTGCAGGAGGCCTACGCGTCACGATCCGGGTACGACGGGTACTGGGGCCGACGGATGCTCGCCGCCATGCGGGCCGCCGGGCTCGTCGACGTCGAGTCCCGCGGCACGGTCACGACCATGCACGGCGGCACGCCGAGCGCCGAGTGGTTCGTCCTCGCCCTGGAGCGGGCCAAGCCTGCGCTGGTCGACGCCGGGCGGCTCGACGAGGCCGTCGTCGACGCCGCCCTCGCCCAGGCCCGCGACCCGGGCTTCGCGGTGCTCTCGCCGCTCGGCATCTCGGCCTGGGGCCGGCGGCCCTGACCCGTTGTGGCATTCGGGTCCGCGCCTGCGACAATGGCGGCGATGTCGTCCCGATACCGCTTGCGGATGTCGCCCGTACGGCGCATCGCCACCGCGGTGCTGCTGGTCCTGCTCGCGGTCTTCTTCGTCCCGGGCATCGTCGCCGACGGCCTCGACCTGTGGTGGCGGGTGCTCAGCGTCGTCGGGTTCGTCACCGCCCTCATCGGGCTCCGCATCATCCTCGGTGCGGTGCTGGTGGTGCGCGAGCGGGGCCTGCTGATCCTGCGCAACTGGCCCCTGCGGCGCGACATCCCCTGGTACCGGATCCTGCAGATCGACGTGATCCCCGGGTTCTGGAACCTCGAGATCGAGCTCAACTCGGGGGAGCGCATCTCGCTCCCGCCGGTGCACGACCTCGACGGGCTCTACCAGCGCATGGAGCGCCACCGCCAGGCCCTCGACGCCTGAGCACCGCCGATGGCCTCGATCGGGTCCGGCGTCACGTCTCGCCCCTGCGTGGCCTCGTGCCGCGGGCACGCCACCGACTCGACCGCGCCGGTCGGGGGTCGGGGTGGTCGACGAGGTCGACCTCGAGGTCGCGGAGCGCGGCGGCGTGCGGCCGCAGGAGCGCCGCACCGTCGTCGGCGGTGGTGCCGGCCGCGACCCCCGACGCCCACGCCAGTGCGGCGGTGAGGTCGAGCTCGTCGGCGGCGAAGGCCTGCGTCAGGTCGGCCCGGTGGAGGACCAGGTCGATCACGTCGTGCACGGCGCCGACCGCGGGGGGATCGACGGGCCCGAGCTCGGCCAGCGCGAGGGCGAGGATCCGGCCGAGCGGCCAGCGGTCGGTGAGCTCCTGTCGTCCGACGATCGAGTCCCACGTCGCCAGGAGCTCCTCGCTGGCATCGCCGTCCGGCACCGCGCACTTCTCCAGCACGAAGCCGAACTCGATGCCTCGCCGTCCGGCCCGCGACGAGATGCCGTCGACCAGCCGGAAGCCGAGTCCGAGCTCCCGCTGGCAGTACAGGAGCACGTCGAGGAACTCGTCCTCGGTCCAGCAGTGGGCGTGGACCGACCGCATGCGGTGCGCCTCGATCAGCTCGGCGGTGATCGGCTCCGGCTCGTTCCCCGCCTTGCGGTGGATGGGATGGTCGGCGTGCACGATGAACTCGACCACGTGATCGTCGTCGACGTGGTCGACGCCTTGCTCGTACTCGGCGATCGTGTGGGCGAGGCCGGTGCCGTAGCGGGTGCGGTCGAAGGTGCGGCGTCGATCGGGCAGGAGGATGAGGAGCTTCCCGCCCGGTCTCAGCACACGGAAGGCGTCGACGAGCATCCCGACGGGTTCGGCGAGGTGCTCGAGGACGTGGCTGGCGATCACGAAGTCCTGGCTGTCGCGCTCGACGCCGTGGAGGCGGTCGGTGTCCAGGTTGGCGATGATGTCGGGCTTCGGGAACGTCACCCCGGACTCGAGCTCGTAGAACAGCACCCGGTTCTCGTCCGACGTCCACTGGTCGACGAGCAGCACCTCGGCCTCGGGGGGCACCGGGTACGGGACGTGACCGGGCCCCAGCTCGAGGCCCCTCCCGACGATGTGCTGGTCGAGGTGGTGGCGGAGCGATGGTGGTTCGAGGTGGCGGATGGGGATCTTCATCGCGGACCCGAGCGTACGGGACTCGCGGCCACCTACGGGGCGCTCGGGCGCCGGCTCAGAACTCGATGACGGTGCGGATGACCTCGCCACGCTTCATCTGCTCGATGGCGTCGTTGACGCCCTCGATGCCGATCTTCTGGGTGATCATGCCCTCGAGGTCGAGCTTGCCCGCCTTCCAGAGGCGGAGCAGCCGGTTGAAGTCGGAACGGACGTCGGCCGAGCCGTAGTACGAGCCGAGGATGGCCTTCTCCTGGAAGAACAGCTCGAACATGTTGAACTCGACCGTGGTGGCCATGTTCCCGACACCGACCACGACGGCGGTACCGCCGCGACGGGCGGCGTCGTAGGCCGCCCGCACCGTGACCGGCAGGCCGATGGCCTCGAAGGCGTAGTCGAAGCCGCCGGCGTCGCCGGTGAGCTCACCCTTGAGGGCGTCGAGGCCGTCGGGGGCGACGCCGTGGGTGGCGCCGAACCGCTTGGCCGTCTCGAGCTTGTCCGGGTTCAGGTCGACGGCGACGATCGTGGCCGCGCCGGCGATGCGGCAGCCCTGGATCACCGAGATGCCGACGCCGCCGCAGCCGAACACGACGCAGGTCGAGCCGGGCCTGACCTTGGCGGTGTTGATGGCGGCGCCCACACCGGTGGTGACGCCGCAGCCGATGAGCGAGGCCACGTCGAACGGGACGTCGTCGTCGATCTTCACGACCGCTTCCTGGGGCAGCACCATCTCCTCGGCGAAGGTCCCGGTGCCGGCCATCCCGTAGAGGTCGGTGCCCTCCCGGGTGAAGCGGGGGAGGCCGGCGATGGCGAACTGGATCATGATGCAGAGGTGGGGCTGTCGCTGCTCCACGCAGGCCACGCACTGTCCGCACGGCGGCGACCAGGCCACGACGACGTGGTCGCCCACGGCCAGGGCGCGCACCGCCTCGCCCACCTCGGTGACGATGCCGGCGCCCTCGTGGCCGGGGACGAACGGCGCGCCCTGGGGCAGGTCGCCGTTCATGGCGTGCAGGTCGGAGTGGCACACGCCCGTGGCCTTGATCTCGACTCGCACGTCGGTCGGGCCCAATGCGCCGGCCTCGACGCCGTCGACGATCTCGAGCGTCTCGTCCCCGATGTTCTGCAGCACTGCGGCGCGCATCTCGCGTCCCCCTGTCGTGGTCGTCCCCGTCCGTCGGGGTCGAGGGCGGACCTTACCGCGCTGGTCTGGCAGGGGAGACCCGGTAGCGGCCATGATCTGATGGCTCGTCAGATCGCCTCGCCCGAGCGGCGGGGAGCGGACCACCGAGGGGGACAGGGCATGACCGAGTTGGGGTTCTGGAGGATGGCCGCCGCCGATCCGGATCGCGTGGCGCTCATCGACCCCGACGGTGGTGAGCGGACGGCGGGCGAACTGCTCGACGCCGCCAACCGCATCAGCCACGGCCTGCGGTCCCTCGGCCTCGACCGGGGCGACACCGTGGCCTGCGTGCTGCCCAACGGGCTCGAGCTCATCGAGCTGTACCTGGGGGCCATGCAGATCGGGCTCTACCTCACGCCGATCAACCACCACCTGGTCGGCCCCGAGATCGCCTACATCGTCGACGACAGCGAGGCGGGCGTGCTGGTCGGCCATGCCGAGTTCGCCGACGAGATCGCCAAGGCGCTCGCCGAGGTCTCCCTGCCTCCCGACCGGGTGTTCATGGTGGGCGACCCCCTGCCCGGCACCCGCCCGTTCGCCGACCTGATCGAGGGTCAGCCGGCCACCACCCCCGACCACCGCATCGCCGGCTCGCCGATGCACTACACGTCGGGCACCACCGGCAAGCCCAAGGGCGTCAAGCGCGGCCTGGTCGAGATCGACCCCGACGACCTCGGTGCCCTCTACTCAGGCTTCCAGGGGCTGTTCGGGGTGCAGCCGCTCGACGGCAACGTGCACATCACCGGCTCGCCGCTCTACCACACGGCCGTGCTCATGTGGACGGCCAACTCGCTGCACATGGGCCACACCGTGGTGCTGATGGACAAGTGGACGCCCGAGTCGATGCTCGAGCTGATCGAGAAGCACAAGGTCACGACGTCGCACATGGTGCCGACCCAGTTCCACCGCATGCTGGCCCTGCCCGAGGACGTGCGCTCGAAGTACGACTGCTCGTCGGTGCGCTGCATGGTGCACGCCGCCGCGCCCTGCCCGCCCGACGTGAAGCGCCGGATGATCGAGTGGTGGGGCGACGCGGTGATGGAGTACTACGCCGCCACCGAGGGCGGCGGGACGATCATCACGCCGCAGGAGTGGCTGCGCAAGCCGGGCAGTGTGGGCCGGGCGTGGGCCGGGTCGGAGATCCGCATCTACGACGACGCCGGCGAGCTGTGCCCACCCAACGTGGAGGGCACCGTCTACATGGCGCTGGCCCAGGCCAACTTCGAGTACAAGGGCGACGAGCGCAAGACCAGCGACAACCGCCGCGACGGGTTCTTCACGGTGGGGGACTGGGGCCTGCTCGACGAGGACGGCTACCTGTTCCTCAAGGACCGCAAGAGCGACATGATCATCTCGGGCGGGGTCAACATCTACCCGGCCGAGATCGAGTCGGTCCTGCTCACCTTCCCGAAGCTGGCCGACGTCGCCGTGTTCGGCGTCCCCAACGAGGACTGGGGCGAGGAGATCAAGGCCGTCGTCCAGCCGGCCGAGGGCGTCGACGCGGACGACGAGCTGCGTCGGGAGATCGCCGCGTTCTGCGAGGGCCAGCTGGCCAAGTACAAGCGGCCGAAGACGATCGACTTCATCGTCGACATGCCCCGCGACCCCAACGGCAAGCTCTACAAGCGCAAGCTGCGCGACCCGTACTGGGAAGGTCGCGACCGCAAGATCTGAGCGCCCGGCACCCCCGACCTCCCGAACCGGTTGCCGAACCACCCCCTCCCGAGCAGGGATCCCGCAACCAGTTCCGGTCGCGCGAAGGGGAGCTCGGGTTTCGCGGAAAAGTAGAATCTGTTCTAGTCTCGCCGCCGTTCGTGACCGATCTCCCCGGGGGGGAACATTGGGCCCAGTCGAGACCGACGGCGCCGCCGATGCCGGCGACGTCCTGATCGCACCCAACATCATCGAGTACCCGTTCACGCGCACCACCGGGCCCGTGCTCGGGGCGTTCTTCACCGCCCTGCGCGAGGGGTTCGTCGTCGGCGTCAGGGGCGCCGACGGACGGGTGATCGTGCCGCCCGTCGAGTACGACCCCGACACCGCCGAGGAGCTCACCGAGCTCGTCGAGGTCGGCGACGAGGGGGAGGTGATCACCTGGGCGTGGGTCACCGAGCCGCTCGACGGCCAACCCCTCGACCGTCCCTTCGCGTGGGCGCTGATCAAGCTCGACGGTGCCGACACCGGCCTGGTGCACGCCGTGGACGCGGGCGGCATCGACGGCATCGCCACCGGCTCGCGGGTCAAGGCCAGGTGGAGGGCCGAGCGCGAGGGCCACATCCTCGACATCGAGTGCTTCGAACCGGCAGGAGGCGACCGCTGATGGCCGAGCTCACGTTGCCGTCCCGCCTGGCCGGCGTCGAGCAGGTGCGGTCCATCCGCACCCCTGCCCGCCTCGACTACACCTACACCGCCGGTCGGGCCACCAGCCGGTTCCTGAAGGGCATCGAGCAGAAGAAGCTGCTCGGCCAGCGCTGCCCGGTGTGCCGGAAGGTCTACGTGCCGCCGCGCGGCGCCTGCCCCACCGACGGCGTGCCCACCGAGGAAGAGGTCGAGCTCGGTCACACCGGCACCGTCACCACCTTCTGCGTGGTGAACGTCCAGTTCTACGGTCAGGCCATGGACCTGCCCTACGTGAGCGGGCTCATCCAGCTCGACGGGGCCGACCTGCCGATCATGCACCTCATCCAGGAGGTGCCCTACGACCAGGTGCACATGGGCATGCGGGTCGAGGCGGTCTGGGTCCCCGACGACGAGATCGGTCCCACCCTCGAGAGCATCAGGTACTTCCGCCCGACGGGCGAGCCCGACGCGCCGTTCGAGTCCTACGCCGACAACGTCTGAGAGGAAGGCAAGCGCCATGCGTGACATCGCCGTGATCTCCTTCGCCCAGACGAAGCACGTGCGCGAGCAGAAGGGCCTCAACGAGGTCGAGATGCTGATGCCGGTCCTGCAGGAGGTGCTGGCCGGCGCCAACATCACCAAGGACCAGGTCGACTTCGTGTGCTCGGCCAGCTCCGACTACCTGGCCGGCCAGGCGTTCTCGTTCGTGATGACCCTCGACGCCATGGGCCCGTGGCCGCCCATCTCGGAGAGCCACGTCGACATGGACGGCGCCTGGGCCCTCTACGAGGCCTGGGTGAAGATGCAGATGGGCCACATCGACATGGCCGTCATCTACGCCTACGGCAAGTCGAGCCCCGGCGACATCCGCCGGGTGCTCACCCGCCAGCTCGACCCGTACACGACCGGACCGCTGTGGGCCGACCCCGTCGGGTTGACCGCGCTGCAGACGCGCGCCTGCCTCGACGCCGGCAAGTTCACCGAGGCCGACATGGCCGAGGTCGCCGCGGCCAGCCGGCGCAACGCCAAGGCCAACCCCTACGCCCAGCTCTCGGGTGACGTCGAGGCGGCCACGCTGTTGGCCGACGACTACTTCGTCGCCCCGCTGCGCCGCCACGACTGCCCGCCGATCAGCGACGGCGCCGCCGCCATCGTGCTCGCCGCCGGCGACGTGGCCCGCGAGCTCTCCGACCGGCCGGCGTGGATCCGGGGCATCGACCACCGCATCGAGCCCCACGCCCTCGGTGTGCGCGACCTCACCGACTCGGTGTCGACCCGCCAGGCGGCGGCCGCCGCCGGGTTCGACGGCAACGCCGACCTGGCCGAGCTGTACGCCCCGTTCACCAGCCAGGAGCTGATCCTGCGCGACGCCCTCGGCCTCGGCGACGGTGTCAGCGTCAACCCGTCGGGGGGCGCGCTGGCCGCCAACGTGATCATGACCTCGGGTCTGATCCGCATCGGCGAGGCGGCGACCCGCCTCACCATGGGTGACGGCGACCGGGCGGTGGCCCACGCCACGTCGGGCCCGTGCCTGCAGCAGAACCTGGTGTGTGTGATGGACGCCGCAGCGGCGGGAAGGGACGGGGAGTGATGGGACAGGAACGCGTCGCCGTCGTCGGCATCGGCCAGACCCACCACCAGGCCACCATCGAGGTCTCGATCGCCGGCCTGGTGCGCCAGGCCGCGACGCGTGCTCTCGACGACGCCCACCTGACCTGGGCCGACATCGACGCCGTCGTCATCGGCAAGGCGCCCGACTTCTTCGAGGGCGTGATGATGCCGGAGCTGTACCTCGCCGACGCCCTCGGCGCCACCGGCAAGCCCATGTTCCGGGTGCACACCGCCGGCAGCGTCGGCGGATCGACCGCCATCGTCGCCCAGGACCTCGTCGCCTCGGGTCGTCATCGTCGGGTGCTCACCGTCGCCTTCGAGAAGCAGAGCGAGAGCGAGGCCATGTGGGCGCTGTCGATGCCGATCCCGTTCCAGCCACCCATGCACGCCGGTGCCGGCGGCTACTTCGCCCCTCACATCCGGGCCTACATGCGCCGGTCGGGGGCGCCCGACCACATCGGCATCCTGGTGGCGCTGAAGGACCGGCAGAACGCCCTCAAGAACCCGTACGCCCACCTCCACGAGGAGGGCATCACGTTCGAGTCGGTGAAGGACTCGATGATGCTCTGGGACCCCATCCGCTACTCCGAGACCTGCCCGTCGTCGGACGGCGCGGTGGCGATGGTGCTCACCGACGAGGCCGGCGGCGATGCCGCCGCCGCCGAGGGCCGGGCCCCGGCGTGGGTGAAGGGAACCGCCTTCCGCAGCGAGCCGACCATGTTCGCCGGCCGCGACCAGGTGAACCCGCAGGGCGGCCAGGACTGCTCGGCCGACGTCTACCGCCAGGCCGGCATCGACGACCCCCGTCGCCAGATCGACGTGATCGAGATGTACGTCCCGTTCTCGTGGTTCGAGCCCATGTGGCTCGAGAACCTCCACTTCGCCCCCGAGGGCGAGGGCTGGAGGTACGTCGAGGACGGCGTCACCCAGATGACCGGCGACCTGCCGGTGAACTGCTCGGGTGGCGTGCTGTCGACCAACCCGATCGGCGCCTCGGGCATGCTCCGCTTCGCCGAGGCGGCGCTGCAGGTGCGGGGGCAGGCCGGCGAGCACCAGATCGACGGGGCCCGCACCGCGCTCGGCCACGCCTACGGCGGCGGCTCCCAGTTCTTCGCCATGTGGGTCGTCGGGGCCGACAAGCCCTGATGGCCGAGCTCGGCGGCCGGCCCAGGCTCGACGGCAAGGTCGCGATCATCTCCGGGGGCGCCCGGGGACAGGGGGCCGAGGAGGCCCGGCGGTTCGTCGCCGAGGGCGCCGCCGTGGTCATCGGCGACATCCTCCACGACGACGGCCGGGCCCTCGCCGCCGCCCTCGGCGAGCAGGCGCGGTTCGCGCCGCTCGACGTGACCGACGAGGGATCGTGGCGCGAGGCCCTCGCCCTCACCCTCGACGTGTTCGGTCCCCCGAGCGTGCTGGTGAACAACGCCGGCATCGTCCACTTCGGCAACCTGGTCGACACCTCCGAGGCCGACTTCCGACGCGTCCTCGACGTCAACCTCGTGGGGGTGTTCCTCGGGATGCACGTGGTCGCCCCGTCGATGGCCGACGGTGGCGGGGGCTCGATCGTCAACATCTCGTCGTCGGCCGGCATCACCGGCTTCCCACTGGTCAGCGCCTACGTCGCCTCCAAGTGGGGCGTCCGGGGGCTCACCAAGACCGCGGCGCTCGAGCTCGGCCCGTCCGGGATCCGAGTCAACTCCGTCCACCCGGGCGGCATCGACACACCGCTGATCCGCGATCCGGAGACCACGACGGTCGACATGTTCGAGCCCTTCGCCCAGACCCTTCCCATCGCCCGCATCGGCACCGTGGCCGACGTGGCCGCCCTCGTGGCGTTCCTGGCGTCGGACGAGAGCTCGTACTGCACCGGCGCCGAGTTCGTCATCGACGGCGGGCAGACCGCTGGCGCCGGCTTCGGCTGACCGCGAGCGGTGACGGCGTCGGTCGACGTCGCCCGACCCGTGGCGCCCCGGTGCCTAGGCGCGCGTCGCGCTGTCGGTGCGGAAGATCCGCAGCAGCTCGCCGATGCTGTGCCGCGACTCGAGCGGGTGGCGGAGCGGGATGTCGACGTTGACCTCGTAGCGGTTGCGTCGGCCGACCCGCTCGCGCTGCACGTAGCCGCCCTCCTCGAGCTCGCTCACGATCTTCTGGGCGGCCCGCTCGGTGATGCCCACCAGGCGGGCGATGTCGCGCTGGCGGATCTCCGGGTCCATGGTGATGCACAGCAGGACGTGGGCGTGGTTCGTGAGGAACGTCCAGTCCGGGCGGGTCCGCTCGGAGATCGGGGTGGTGTCGGGCACGTGCGCCTCCTGTCCCGACCGATGGTAATCCCGCGACGGGCCTGGCCCGGGCACGGTCGAGCGACCGCGTCGGCCCGAGGCGGACGGCCGGGCGAGTGCGACCGTGACGTGGTGGCGAGGTGGCCCGCGTCGTGATCGGTGACGACTTCCCGGAGGTCATCGCCGATGCCCGGGCCGGCGACCACGGCGCCATCGAGCGCATCTACCGCGACGTCGCGCCCCTGGTGATCGGCTACCTGCGGTCGAACGGGGCCCGCGAGCCCGAGGACGCCGCGTCCGACGTGTTCGTGTCGATGCTCGGCCGGTTGGCCACCTTCACCGGCGACGAGCGCCAGTTCCGGTCGTGGCTGCTCACCATCACCTACCGGCGGATGGTCGACCAGCTCCGGCGGTCGGGACGGCGACCCGAGGACCCGGTCCCGGTCGACGAGATGGGCGAGCGCGCCTTCGACCTGACCGACGGCGAGTCGGAGGCGATGAGCCGCCTTCGGGTGCAGGGGCTCCTCGACGCCATCGACGGGCTCACCGACGACCAGCGCGCGGCGCTCATGTTGCGGGTCCTGGCCGACCTCCCGGTGCGGGACGTCGCCGACATCATGGGCAAGCCGGAGTCGGCGGTGAAGGCGCTGTTGCGGAGGGCGAGCGCCACGCTGGCCCGCCGCCTGGAGGGTGACGAGAGACACACGGCCGACGACCCCGACGGCGGGGAGGGCCCATCGTGACCAGCGGGACCGCGTCGGCCAGGCGGCGTGCGTCGATCTCGTCGACCATGAACGGCCACGCCGTCGGTATCGGAAGCCCGACCCGCGACGATTGCGAGGAGTAGTGGACGACGAGCGCGACCCGATCGAGGATCCCCGCCTCCGCGAGGTGGTCGACGATCTGCGCGCCGCGTTCGTGACCCCACCCGACGACGACGTGGCCCGCACCCACCTCGACCGGTTGTTCGCCGAGCCGACCACCGTCGTCCCCCTTCGTGGCCGTCGCCGCACCGGTGCCGCGATCGCCGCCGGGGCGCTGGCCGCCGCCGTGCTCGGCATCGGTGGTGTGGCCGCCGCCAACGGGAGCCTGCCCGGGCCCCTCCAGCGCGGCGTGTCGGCGCTGGTCGGCGTGGTGGGGGTCGACGTCCCCGACGGGGACGACGACGAGACCGACGCCCCCGACTCGGGTGGCGGCGGGGTGGGCTCGACGACGACCCCGTCGCCGACCGATCCCACCGAGCCGACCGATCCCACCGAGCCGACCGAACCCACCGAACCCACCGAGCCGACCGAACCCGCTGAACCCACCGACGTCGCCCCGCCGGTCGTCGACCCCGGTCGTCGCGAAGAGGCCCCGGGCCAGACCGGCGAGGACCCGGGTCGGTCGGGCACCGCCCCCGGCCAGACCGGCACGCCCGGCGAGACCGACAACCGACCCGAGGTCCCGCCGGGTCAGTCGGGCGACCAGGGCAACAAGCCCGAGGCACCGCCCGGACAGGGACAGGTCACGCCCGGCCAGGGTCGGGGCACGGGCCAGGGGGGCACGTCCGGCGCGTCCGGGGACGACCCGAGCGTCATCGCCCCCGGCCAGGTCGACAAGGCGACGTAGGGCTCAGCCCAGCTTGAGCACCGCCCGCGCGTTGTCCCGCAGGAACTTGGGCCACACCTCGTCGTTCAGCGGCACCCCGGGCATGTCGCCCCAGATGCGGTCGTAGGTGAGCCCGGCGGGGAAGTAGCCGGCGTAGATCACCTTGTCGGCACCACGCGTGTTGGCGTAGTCGATGATGGCCCTGGGGTAGTGCCGAGGGGCGAACGCGCTGGTGGAGTAGTAGAGGTTCGGCCACTTGAGCATCAGCTTCACGGCGAGGTCGGTCCACGGCTCGGCGCCGTGGCGCATCACGAAGCGCAGCTCGGGGAAGAACCAGCACACCTCGTCGATGAGCTCGACCTTCTGCGGTGCCATCGGCACCCGCGGGCCGGGCACCCCGGCGCAGACGAAGATGGGGATGTCGAGCTCGACGCACTTGGCGTAGACGGGGTAGTAGCGCTTGTCGTTGATCGGCACCTGCGCCCCGGCGGGGAACGTGGTCGCCGCCTTGATGCCGTACCGGTCGTGCAGGTCGACGAGCGAGCGCACCGCATCCATGCCCTCGTTGGGGTCGACCGTCGCCGACGGGATGAAGCGGTCGGGATGCTCCGTGATGGCCCGCTCGGCGTCGTCGCGACCCGGGCCCACGCTGATCATCGCCTGGGCCACGCCGAAGCGATCGAGGTTGTCCATGAGCACGGCCACCGGGTCGACGTTGTCCTCGAGGTCGGGCGGCACGTCCTTGAACATGTACTCGGCCGGGAAGCGGAACTCCTCCTTGCTCTCCTTGTCGCGCAGGTGGGGCGCGAGGAACTTGTAGACCTCGCGGCGGTTGCGACTCGGGAAGCCGACCATGGTGTCGATGACGGCGACGTCGGTGGGCATGGCCATTCCCGGCAGCCTAGAACAGGTTCTACTCCGGTGAGGCCGCGCAGGCGGCGGCCCGGCTCGACAGCCCGGCGGTGCGGCGGGCCTCCCGCAGCACGTTCCGATCGAGGCCGTTGGTGAGGTAGGCGAACGAGATCCCGGTGTCGGGGTCGGCCCACGCGATCTGACCGCCGGCGCCGCCGTGCCCGAACGCCCGGGGCGAGCAGGTGAACCCGAACCCGCGGGTCGAGGCCGTCGCGCCCTCGCCGGCGATCATCAGCCCGAGGCTGCGGTGGGACGGGCGCTGCAGCACGGGCTCGGGGAAGTCGACCCGAACCCGCCCGGTGCCGTCGGCGAGGACCTCGGGGTCCCACAGCTCACCGGGGTTGTGCAGCAGGGCCTGGTAGTAGCGGGCCAGGTCGGCGGCGTGGGAGATGCCGCCGGCGCCCGGCGCGCCCGAGGCCCGGGCCGCAGGGTCGTTGAACAGCAGCAGGCTGTCGGTCGTGACCGTGCCCACCAGCAGGTCGAGGGTGAGGCCCGGGATGCCGAGGGCGTCGAGCTCCTCGGGGGTGGGAGGCTCGCCGCCGTCGTCGAAGGGGAGCACGTCGCCCTGTCGCTCGGGCGGCTCGCCGAGGCGCAGCGACGCCAGGCCGAGCGGCTCGGCGACCCGGGTGCGCACGAAGGTCGGGGCGTCGAGGCCGCTCACCGCCTCGATCACGTCGCCGAGGACGTAGTGGGCCGCGGTCGGGTGGTACACGAAACGACTGCCCGGCTCCCAGTCGAGGCGCCACGACGCGTAGCGGGCCAGGCGCTGTTCCCGGGAGACGTCGACGCGTGGGTCGAGGGGCGCGAACGGGAACCCCGACGTGTGGGTGAGGAGCTGTTCGACGGTCACGACGTCCTTGCCGTGGGTGCCGAACTCGGGGAGGAGCTCGGCGACCCGGGTCGACACGTCGAGGGAGCCGTCGCCCACGAGCAGCCAGATCGCCCCGGCGACGATCCCCTTCGTGACCGAGAACACCAGGTAGCGCGATGACCGCGACGTGGCCCCGATGGCCTCGAAGGCGACCAGCCGCCCGTTCCTCGCCAGGGCGAGCTGGCACGACGGGAGCAGTCCGTCGTCGACCTCGCGGTGGGCGCGCTCGACGAGCCGGGCCACCGCATCGCGGTCGAGGCCGACCTCGGCGGGATCGACGACGTCGAGGTCGGTGTGGCTCGTGTCGGTCACGAGGCCGACGCTAGCGGCCGACGCCCGGCCCGGTCGTTCGGGGGCGTGGGATAGTGGGCCGCGTGCAACGGTTGGGTGGGCTCGACGCCGGGTTCCTCTACATGGAGACCCCGACGTTGCACATGCACACGCTCAAGGTCGCCATCCTCGATCCGCCGCCGCACGGCACCCTCCCGTTCGACGAGGTGCAGGCGCTGATCGGCCACCACCTCGCCGCCCTCCCGCCGCTCCGCCGCCGCGTCGTCGACGTCCCCTGGGCACTGCACCACCCGGTGTGGGTCGACGACCCCGACCTCGACCTCGACCACCACGTGCGCCGCGTCGCGGTCACCCCTCCCGGTGACCGGGCCGCGCTCGACGCCGCCGTCGGCCGAGCCGCCGGCGAGCCGCTCGACCGCTCTCGCCCCTTGTGGCGCGTCGAGGTGTGCGAGGGGCTGGCCGACGGCCGCATCGCCGTGATCGTGATCGTCCACCACGCGGTGGCCGACGGCGTCGCCGCCAGCGCGCTGCTCACCCGGGCCCTGACCGAGCCCGTCGGACCCGCCGTGCGCCCCGGTGCCCCACCGCCCCCGTCCTCGGCGGCGCTGGTCGCCGACGCCTTCCGGGACCACCTCGGCCAGCTGGCGCGGCTCCCCGTGCTCCTCGCCCGGACGGTCGCCCGGGGCTGGCGCGCCGGCCGGCGGCGACGGGCCGGGCCCGCGACCCCACCCCTACCCATGCGTGACACGCCCCGCCTGTCGTTCAACCGGGCCATCGGCCCGACCCGGGTCTTCGCCACGGCACGGCTCTCGCTGGAGGACGCGGCGATGGTGCGCAAGGCCGCCGGGGTGTCGCTCAACGACGTGGTGCTCGCCGTCGTGGGTGGTGCCCTGCGCCGGTTCCTCCTCGAGCGGGGCGAGCTGCCGGCGACGCCGCTCGTGGCCGCCGTCCCGGTCGCCGCCGACACCCGTCCGGTCGACGAGCGGGTGGTCGATCGGCTCGAGGGCAACGACCTGTCGACCCTGTTCACGACCCTCGCCACCGATCGCGACGACCCCGCCGACCGGCTCCGGCAGATCCACCGGGTGACCGCCGAGGCCAAGGCCCAGCAACGCATCCTCGGCGAGACGACCTTCGGGTCGTGGGTGCAGTACACGCCGCCCGCGCCCTACGCGTGGCTCATGCGGCAGTACTCGGGTCGGCGCCTCGGCGACCGCGTCCCGCCGCCGATCAACCTCGTCGTGTCGAACGTGCCCGGTCCGTCGGTGCCGCTCGAGGTCCACGGGGCACAGCTGCGCGAGCTCTACTCGGTGGGGCCGGTGCTCGAGGGCGTCGGGCTCAACGTGACGGTGTGGAGCTATGCCGGTCGCCTCCACGTCGGCCTGCTGGCCGACGCCGACCTGCTGCCCGAGCTGGCCGAGCTGGCCGGCGCCATGGGCCCGGCGCTCGACGAGCTGGCCGGCGCGGTGGCGGGAACGGGCGGTGCTACCGTCGAGTCCCGCCGCGCGTAGCCCTTGGGGCCTCGGTCGCGGCCTGACCGAAGGGGGAGTCGTGGCTCGACGCCGGACCCGGTTCGTCGCAACCATCGGCGTGTCGCTGACCGCCCTGCTGCTCGTCGTCACCGCCGTGAGCGCGCCGCTCTCGGCGGCGCCGACGGGGGCGGTGCCGGAGGTGCGCCTCAACGAGATGCAGGTGATCGGGTCGCACAACAGCTACCACGTCGAGCCACCCCCGGACGTGCTCGACTTCTACCTCACGGTCGACCCCGGTGCCATCGAGCTCGCCTACTCGCACGCGCCGCTGCCCGTGCAGTTCGACGATCAGGGCGTCCGCCAGATCGAGCTCGACATCCGCCGCGACCCCAACGGCGACCTCTTCCGGCCCTTCGGCGACACGGGGTTCAAGGTGTTCCACATCGAGCAGATCGACGAGGGCAGCACCTGCCTCACGCTCGTCGAGTGCCTGCAGTCGGTGAGGAGCTGGAGCGACGGCAACCCGTTGCACATGCCCATCGCCATCCAGCTCGAGATCAAGGACCAGCCCGAGTTCATCGGGCCGCCCGACCCGCTGCCGATGACGCCCGCCGACTACGACGCGCTCGACGCCGAGATCCGCTCGGTGTTCGGCGAGGACCGGCTCCTGACCCCCGACGACGTGCGGGGCGACGCCGCCACGCTCGAGGAGGCCGTCCTCGACGAGGGATGGCCGGTCATCGACGAGGTGCGGGGACAGGTGCTGTTCCTGCTCGACAACAAGCGGGACGACTACGTCGACGGCCACCCGAGCCTCGAGGGGCGGGCCGCGTTCACCCCGTCGACGCCGGGCCAGCCCGACGCCGCCTTCATCAAGATGAACGACCCGACCGGTGCCTTCCAGGCCGAGATCGAGGCCCTGGTCGAGGCCGGCTACGTGGTTCGGACCCGGGCCGACAGCCCGGTGAAGACGCCGCAGTCGGGTGACACCATCCAACGCGAGGCGGCTCTGGCCAGCGGCGCCCAGTGGGTGAGCACCGACTACCCGGTGCCGGGGATGGCGGCCCGATGGGGCTCGGACTACTTCGCCGCCATCCCGGGTGGGAACCCGGCGCGCTGCAACCCGGTCAACGCGCCGCCCGGGTGCACCGCCGCCGCCATCGAGGACCTGCCGGAGCCCCCGCCGCCGACGGCCCCCCCGACGCCGCCCACGTCGGCTCCGGCCCTGGCGGCGGTGACCGCCCCGCGCTACACGGGGTGACCGTGACGGCCGGGAGCGGATCCCGCGTCGACGAGGGCCGCCGTGCCACCCGGTTGTGGCTCGTCGCGCGCCTCGCGCTTGGGCTGGCCGCCGTGGCCCTCGTCCTCGCCTGCTGGTTCGCCCTCCGACCGGTGTCCAACCCGGGCGTGCAGGACTGCGGCCCGCCGCTCACCTTCGCCATGGGTGGCGACAACGTGCGCCTCCGGGCGAGCGACCCGGCCATCACCCCGGGGCAGCTCGAGCGCGTCGACCAGCCGAGCTGCCGGGAGCGCACCGACGAGCAGCTGTCGCGGGCCGGGATCGCCCTCGTGGCGTTCATCGCCTTCGGGCTCATCGGGGCCGTGCTCGGCCTGATCGACGATCGGCTGGCGCTGCGACGCGCCCCCCGCTTCGAGTCGATGCTGCGCGATCGACCCGACGTCGTGCCCGGCCGGTCGTGGAACCGTCCGGTCGTCCCGGTCGACGACGTCGGTCGACGCCTGCCCGAGGTCGAGGGACGCGACGTCGCCCGACTGGTCACCGGCGGGGCGCTGACCATCCTCGGCCTGCTGTTGGTCGTGGGCCTCGGCGACGGCCTCGACGCCGTGCTCGGGCTGCGGGCGGCGCCGGTGCTCGGCCTGGCGGTGCTCGTGGTCCTCGGCTGGGCTCTCACCGTCCTCGAACGTGACGCCGCCCACCGCAGCTCGGTCCCGCCGTCGGGCCGGGCGACCGCCGCCGTGGCCACCTCGTTCGCGTCGCCGGTGCTCCCCGAGTTCGGGGCGTCCGGCCTCGACGCCCACCACGAGGTGGAGCTCGGTGCCCCCCGGGAGCGGGCGGTGGCCGAGGCGGGCGCGCTCGTGGTCGCGGCCGCCGGGGTCCACGGCCTCCTGCTCGTGGTCCTCACCCTGGTGGTCGTCGCCGGGGGTGCCCCCGATGCCGCCCTGCCGTCGCGGGGCCTCGTCGTGGCGATCGCCGCGCTGCCGATCGCGGTGGCCGGCGCCGTCACCGCGCCCCGACGCTGGCGCCAGCTCGTCGTGTCCCCCGACCCGTCGGCGTGGCGGCTGCTGCGCGACGGGGCGTCGAACCCGGCGGCCGTCGCCCAGCTGGTGGCCACCGCCGCCGGGTTGGCGCTGCTCCCCGGCGTGGCGGTGTGGGTCGCCGCCGAGGCCGTCGGCGCCGACGTCCGCCTCGACGTGGCCCTCGGGCTCGGCCTGCTCGCCGTGACCGCCGGCGTGGTCCTCGGCCCGTGGCCGGCCGGCGTGGGCATCGTCGAGGCCGTGCTCGTCCTCGGCCTGTGGCGGGCCGGTGTCGGCGCCGCCGACGCGGTGGCCGCGGTGATCGTGCTCCGCGTCGTCCTGCTGTGGCTCCCGATCGCGCCGGGGTACGTCGCCGCCAGGAAGGTCTAGCTAGAGCTTGAGCACCGCCCGCGCGTTGTCCCGCAGGAACTTGGGCCACACCTCGTCGTCGAACGGCACCTGGGGCAGCTCGCCCATGATCCGCTCGAGCGTGAGGCCCATCGGGTAGTAGCCGGCGTACATGACCTTGTCGCCGCCACGGGTGTTGGCGTAGTCGACGATGGCCTTCGGGTAGTAGCGGGGGGCGAAGGCGCTGGTGGAGTAGTGGAGGTTGGGCCACTTGAGCATCAGCTTCACGGCGAGGTCGGCCCACGGCTCGGCGCCGTGGCGCATGACGAAGGTGAGCTCGGGGAAGAACCAGCAGACCTCGTCGACCAGCTCGGCGTGCTGGCACATCATCGGGACCCGCGGGCCCGGCACGCCCACGCACACGAAGATCGGGATGTCGAGCTCGACGCACGCGGCGTAGATCGGGTACGCCCTCTTGTCGTTGATGGGCACCTGCGGGTTGCTGCCGGCGGGGAACCACTGGGCGGCGACCGCGCCCTCCTCGAGCACGGCCCGCTTGAGGTCGCGCACGGCGTCCATCCCGCGGTTGGGCTCGACGGCGGCGCACGTCGCGAACCGTTCGGGGTGGCGCCGTCGGGCCTCGGCCTGGGTGCCGACGTCGGTGTGGCCGATCAGCGCGACCTCGATGCCCCACCGGTCCATCTCGACGACGGTGGCCTCGACCGGATCGCCCTCGTGTCCGGGCGGGATCTCCTTGAACATGTACTGCGCCGGGAACTCGAACTCCTCGCGGCTCTCGTGGTCGCGCAGCTGGGGCTTGAGGAACTCGTACCAGTCCCCGCGGTCGTGCTCGGGGATCCCGAGCATCGTGTCGACGATGCCGATTCCCCAACGGTTGTCCGGCGTGAACGGGCCCATCGCCCGACTATAGAACGCGTTCTCGCGGCGCCCGGCCGGTCGGATGAGGCCCGGAGACGACGGCACCCGCCCTCATCGGGCGGGTGCGTCGTGCGTCCGAGCCATCGGCGCAGGGGGGGAATCCGGTGTCAGGCGGCGGGGCGGACCTGCTCGACGGGCACGCCCGACTGCAGCTCGGCCACCCACGCCTCGAGCTCGAGCTCGGATGCCCGGCGGCGGTAGGTCGACGCCAGGACACCGGGCAGCAGGTCGGCCTGCGAGCGCAGGCTCGTCGCCCGCTCACGGAGCACCGCAGCGGCACGGAGCAGCTCGGCGTCGACCCCGACGCCGGCGCCGGAGGGGATGGGGCCGGACGTCGTGGGGCTGGGGCTGGAGATCGTGGTGGAGGGCATCGGTGACTCCTTCGTCCTCGTCCCTTCCCGTAACCGACGTCCTCGCTGGATTACTCCGAGGGGATCTGTGGCGTGGGTCACGCGGTGGCGATCCGCTCGGGCGGGGTGCCGTAGCGGCGCCGGAACAGGATCCAGGCCGCCAGACCGGCGGGCAGGGGCAGCCAGTACGAGGCGATGCGGTAGGCCAGGGTGGCGAGCAGGGCCTGGTTGCCGTCGATGCCGGCGAGGGTGAGCATCGCCGTGAGCCCGGCCTCGACGAACCCCAGCCCGCCGGGGGTGATCGGGATCATGGCCAGCACGGCGGCGGCGCCGTAGGCCAGCAGGACCAGGCTCAGCCGGGGGCTGGCGCCGACGGCGTAGAGCGCGCACACCAGCGCAAGGTAGTCGAACAACCATTTGCCGACGGCGGCGGCGAGCGCCTGCTCCCAGCGAGAACCCAGTGCCTCGACGACGGAGTCACGCTGGTGCACGACGCTCGCTGCCGTCGGGGGGCGGTCCCGCCGGAGGCGGCGGTAGATCGGCGCCGCCGCCCACTCCACGAACCGGCCGAACGCGTGGAGCGGACGGTCGAAGCGCACGAGCACGAACCCGAGGAGGAACAGCACCACGAAGATGAGCGCGCCACCCCACGCGACCACCGACAGGTTCCGCGGCACCGGCGCCCCGAAGACCGAGCCGATGACCGCCACCAGCGGGATGGCGAACAGCACCCCGTTGGAGATGAACGAGGTGGCGGCCATCGCCGCCCCCGCCCTGCCCCGATCGACGCCCGACGCGGCGAGCATCCGCCAGCCCATGGCCGTGCCGAAGGCGACGCCACCGGGCACGATGCGGCTCACCGCGTTGGCGACGAGTTGCGAGGTGCCGGTGACGAACCACGTCGTGCCCGGCACCGCGATGCGAGTGAGCCACCAGACGCTCACGAAGCTCACGCACTCCGCGAGCAGCATGGCCACGAACCACAACGGGTCGACGTCTTTCAGGCGGGGCGCCTCGGAGAACACGGCGAGCAGGCTCGGTGCCAGCCCGTACAGGGTGAGCGCGGCGACGAGCAGCAGGGCCATCCGGCCGACCAGCCGCCACGCCGACGGCCGCTGGGCGCCGGTCGCGAGGTCGGGGGAGGGACGGGCGTCGGCCCCTCACCGAAGACGGCCATCTGCGCAACCTACTCAGGTCGAGCGGTGGACCACCGTCTCGTCAGCCGAGGGCGCCCGCCTCGCGGAGGGCGGCGATCTGGGCGGCGTCCTTGCCGAGCACGTCCCGGAGGACCTCGTCGGTGTGCTGGCCGAGCGTCGGTGCCCGGGTCGGCACGGGCAGCTCCTGGTCGATCAGCCGCACCGGGAACGGCAGCATCTCGGCGCCGAGCCGGTCGGCGGGCAGGAAGCCCAGGCGGTCCTGGAACTGAGGGTCCTGGGGGAGGGTCTTCGGCGTGTTCACCGGGGCGATGGTGGTGTTGTGCCGCTCGGCGAAGGCCAGCCACTCGGCCGAGGTCCTCGTGCGGAAGATCGTCTCGAGCTCGTCGCGCAGGGCCCAGTCGCCGCGGGCGTGGTCGGCGTACCTGGCCCCCGGGTGCGACTCGAACAGGTCGGCCCGACCCACGCCCTCGCAGAAGTTCTTCCAGAACTCCTGCTCCGACGCCATGAACAGCACGTGGCCGTCGGCCGACTCGTAGAGCTGGTAGCGGACGCCCTCGCGCATGCCGGCGGTGCCGGGGGCGCGGCGCTCGTAGCCGTCGGACGGGTTGCCGGTGACCTCCGACTCGGGCCGCTCGTACGCGCGCCACGTCTCGCTGCGCAGCCAGTCGACGGCGGCGGCGGCGTCGGACTGGGCGACCTCCATCCGGCTGCCCTCACCGGTGGCCCGGGCCTGGATGATCCCGGCGAGCACGCCGAGTGCTCCGTACAGCGGCCCGGCGTTGATGCCGATCGACACGTGCTCGGGGATGAAGCAGTGACCGTCCTCGTCGTAGGCGGGGGACACGACCCCGGCCCAGGTGTCGTAGGCGATGCCGTGGCTCGGCAGGTTCTGGTAGGGGCCGGTCATCCCATAGCCGGAGATGGAGCAGAACACGATGCGCGGGTTCACCGCCTGCAGGGCGTCGAAGCCGAGGCCCCGTCGCTCGAGCGCGCCGGGCCGCATGGCCTCGATCACGGCATCGGCGTCGCGGACGAGCTCGAGGAACGTGGCGACGCCCTCGTCGGTGCGGAGGTCGAGCACGATGGATCGCTTGCCCCGGTTCACGTGGAGGTGCATCAACGAGACGCCCTCGACGATCGGCCACGTCATCTGGCGGCCGTAGTCGCCCTGGGGGGACTCGACCTTGATCACGTCGGCGCCGAGGTCGGCCAGCGCGGTGGTGATGGCGGCGGGGCCGAGCATCGACGCCTCGATGATGCGGACCCCCTCGAGGGGCGTTCTCGCGCCCGAGTGGGGAGCGGAGGGATCTGCGGTCATCCCCAGAATCTGACACACCGTCAGGATCGCCGCGCAGCCCGGGGTGGGGGAGACGTGGGCCGGGTCCTAGGGTCTCGGGATGTTCGACCTGCGGGGACGGGTGGTGGTGGTGACCGGTGGGAACGGCGGCATCGGGCTCGGGATGGCCCGGGCCCTCGCCGAGGCCGGGGCCGACGTGGCCGTCTGGGGCCGCAACGAGGACAAGAACGAGCGGGCTCGGGCCGAGTTGGCCGAGATCGGCACCGGGGTGGCGGCCCTCCGCTGCGACGTGGCCGACGAGGCCCAGGTCGAGGCTGCGTTCGCGGCGACGGTCGACACCTTCGGCAAGGTCGACTCGTTGATCGCCAACGCCGGCATCGGCGGCTACTCGCCGTTCCCCCAGATGTCGCTCGAGGAATGGCGCCGGGTCACGTCGGTCAACCTCGACGGCGCGTTCCTCTCGTTGCGCGCCGCCGCCCGGCACCTCGTCGAGCGGGGCGAGGGCGGCTCGCTCGTCGCCGTGTCGTCGACCTCGGCCGTGCACGGCGCCCCGGCCATGCAGCACTACGCCGGGACCAAGGCCGCCCTCCTGGCCGTGATGCGCGGCCTCGCCGTCGAGTTGGCCCGCCATCGCATCCGCTGCAACACGATCATGCCGGGGTGGACCGAGAGCGAGATGCTCGACCCGGGCACCTCCAGCCCGAAGTTCGTCGAGGCGACCGTCCGCCGCACGCCGGTGCGACGGTGGGGCGTGCCCGCCGACCTCGGGCCGGCGGCGGTGTTCCTCGCCGACCCCACCAACACCTTCCACACGGGGGACTGCCTGGTCGTCGACGGCGGCTACACGGTCTTCTAGGGGTGGCGGCTTCCAGGGGTGGCGGCTTCCAGGGGTGGCGGACGCGCCGGTCGGCGCACCAACCCCACATGAGGCATGATGCGCCGGACACCCGTCACGATTGGAGCGCCGCATGCGAGTAGTCGTCGACTTCGACCTGTGCGAGAGCAACGCCGTCTGCATGGGGATCGCCCCCGAGGTCTTCGAGGTGCGCGACGACGACTTCCTCTACGTGCTCCAGGAGGAGCCGCCCGAGGAGCTGCGGTCCAAGGTCGAAGAGGCCGTGCAGCGCTGTCCGAAGCAGGCCATCACGCTCGAGGGCTGACCGGCCCGCACCTCCGCTGCTCCCGACGTGTCCGAGCCCATCGTCGTCGTCGGCGCATCCCTGGCCGGGATGCACGCCGCCCACACCCTCCGCAAGGAGGGGTACGGCGGCGACCTCGTGGTCGTGGACGCCGAACCGCACCGCCCCTACGACCGGCCGCCCCTGTCGAAGCAGGTGCTGGCCGGCGAGTGGGACGCCGACCGCATCCGCCTGCCGGCCGCCGAGGAGGACCTCGACATCGACTGGCGGCTCGGTCGCCGGGCCGAGGCGGTCGACCTCGGCCGACGGGTGCTCCGCCTGGCCGCACCCGGCGGTGAGGCCGACGGTCCCGCCGACGAGGTGCCGTTCGCCGGGCTGGTCATCGCGACCGGTGCCGCCGCCCGGCGGCTCCCCGGTCAGCCCGACCTTCCCGGGGTGCACCTGCTGCGCACGTTGGACGACTGCCTCGCCCTCCGGGCCGACCTCGACGCCGGGCCCGCGCACGTCGTCGTGATCGGCGCCGGGTTCATCGGCTCCGAGGTCGCCGCCACGTGCCGGGGGCGCGGCCTCGACGTCACCGTCGTCGAGGTGGCGCCGGTCCCGCTCGAGCGGGCGCTCGGCCCCGAGATCGGCGCGGTGTGCGCCGATCTCCACCGCGACCACGGCGTCGACGTCCGGCTCGGGGTCGGGCTCTCGGCCATCGAGGGCGGCCGGCGGGTCGAGCAGGTCGTGCTCGCCGACGGCAGCGTCATCCCGGCCGACGTCGTCGTGGTCGGCGTGGGCGTCGCGCCCAACACCGGCTGGCTGGCCGACAGCGGGCTCACCCTCGACGACGGCGTGGTGTGCGACGACACGCTCCTCGCGGCGCCGGGCGTCGCCGCCGCCGGTGACATCGCCCGGTGGCCGAGCCGGCGGTTCGGAGAGGTCCTGCGCGTCGAGCACTGGGAGAACGCGATCCAGCAGGGCGAGGCGGCGGCTCGCCGCCTGCTCGCCACGGGCGAGCCGGAGGTGTTCGACCCGGTGCCGTGGTTCTGGAGCGATCAGTACGATCGGAAGATCCAGTTGGCGGGCCGGTCCGGAGGTGACCACGACGTCGAGGTGGTCGTCGGCAGCCTGGAGGAACGGCGGTTCGTGGCCCTGTACGGGCGCGGTGGGCGGGTACGAGGCGTGCTGGGGATGAACCGCCCCCGCCACGTCATGCAGCTGCGGCCGTTGGTGGTCGACGGCTGGTCGTGGGACGAGGCCCTGGCCCGGGCGAAGGAGATGGCATGACCGTCACGCCGACGGACGAGGAGCTGGTGGAGGTCGTCGACGATCGCGGCGCGGTCGTCGAGATCGTCGCCCGACGGGAGGTGCGCGAGCGGAACCTCCGCCACCGCACCGTGTTCGTGGTCGTGGTGAACCACGCCGGAGAGCTGTTGGTCCACAAGCGGGCGGCGTGGAAGGACGTGTGGCCGGGCCGTTGGGACCTCGCGTTCGGCGGTGTGTGCGCGCCCGGCGAGCCGTGGGAGGTCGCTGCCGCGCGCGAGCTCGACGAGGAGGCCGGTGCCCACGCCGAGCTCCTCTACCTGGGCCAGGACGACTACGAGGACGACGAGGTGCGGGAGGTGGCTCGCGTCTACCTCGCTCGCCACGACGGCCCGTTCTCCTTCACCGACGGCGAGGTCACCGCGATCGCCTGGGTGCCGCCGCTCGAGCTGCCGGCCTGGATCGAACGCCACCAGCTCTGCCCCGACACCCGAGCGCTGGTGATGCCCCGACTCGACGCGCCGTGACCGGCGACGCGGCGCTGCTCCTCGCGCTCACCACCGTGGTCGCGGTCGTCGACTGGGTCGCCGTCCGATACTCCAACCGGCGACTCGAGTACGTCGCCAAGCCGGCGGTGATGGTCCTGCTCGTCGGGGTCGCCCTCACCCTCGAGCCGGTCGACGACGCCGCCCGCATCGCGGTCGTCGTGGGCCTGGTCTGCTCGCTCGCCGGCGACGTGTTCCTCATGCTCCCCCAGCAGGACGGGCGCAACCTGTTCGTCGCCGGCCTCACCGCCTTCCTGGCCGGCCACGTCGCCTACGTCGTCGCCTTCGAGCTGCGGGGGCAGACCGGCGTCTGGTTCGTCGTCGGCCTCGGCGTCGTCGCACTGGCCGTGGTCACCATCGGGCTGCGCGTGGTGCGGGGGGTGCGGGACGGGCCCCACCCCTCCCTCGTCGCGCCGGTCGTCGCCTACATCGCGGTGATCTCGGTGATGGTCGCCACCGCCTTCGGCACCAAGAACCCGTTCGCCATCGTGGGGGCCATGTCGTTCTACGTCTCGGACGCCACCCTGGCGTGGAACCGCTTCGTGGAGGAGCGTCCCTACGGCCGGCTGGTCGTGATGGTCACCTACCACGTGGGCCAGGCCCTGATCGTGCTCTCGTTGGTCTGAGCCCTACGCTCGGCCCATGAAGGTCCGTGCCCTCGTCGCCGCTGCGGCCGCCGCCGCCACCGGTGTGGCCGCCTACGACCTGGTGCAGCGGCGCCACGCCATCCTCCGGAACTTCCCGGTGATCGGGCACCTCCGGTTCATCCTCGAGACGATCGGCCCGGAGCTCCGCCAGTACATCGTCACCGACAACGACTCGGAGCGGCCGTTCAGTCGTGACCAGCGCCGGTGGGTCTACGCCTCGTCGAAGGGCGAGAACAACTGGTTCGGGTTCGGCACCGACAACGACCTCGAGCGGGCGGCGGAGTACGTGATCGTCAAGCACGTCGCCTTCCCGCGCACCCCGCCGCCGGACGAGCCCATGCAGCCCGACCCGAGGCGGCCGCTTCCCGCCGCCAAGGTGCTCGGCGGGGCGAGGGGGCGAGCGAGGGCGTTCCGGCCGTCGTCGGTCGTCAACCTGTCGGCCATGAGCTTCGGATCGCTCAGCGGTGCCGCCATCGAGGCGCTCAACCGCGGTGCCGACCTCGCCGGCTGCCTGCACACGACGGGGGAGGGCGGCATCTCCCCCCACCACCGCCGGGGCGGTGACCTCGTGTGGCAGATCGGCACCGGCTACTTCGGCTGCCGCGACGCGGACGGCCGTCTCGACCTCGAGCGGCTCGTCGACGTGGTCGCCGGGACCCCCGCCGTGAGGGCGATCGAGATCAAGCTCAGCCAGGGCGCCAAGCCCGGCCTCGGCGGGTTCCTCCCCGGCGCCAAGGTGTCGCCCGAGATCGCCGAGATCCGCGGCATCCCCGTCGGCGTCGACTGCAAGAGCCCCGCCGCCCACACCGCGTTCCGCGACGTCGACGGGATGCTCGAGCTGGTCGAGACCATCGCCGACCGCACCGGCGTGCCCGTCGGCGTGAAGTCGGCGGTCGGGGAGACGGCGTTCTGGGACGACCTGGCCCTGCGCATGGACCGCACCGGGCGCGGCGTCGACTTCATCACCGTCGACGGCGGTGAGGGCGGCACCGGCGCCGCCCCCCTCACGTTCAGCGACCACGTCGCCCTGCCGTTCATGTGGGGGTTCACGCGGGTGTTCCGCACCTTCGCCGAGCGGGGCCTCGAGGGCGACGTCGTGTGGGTCGGTTCCGGCAAGCTCGGCCTGCCCGAGCGGGCCCTCGAGGCCATGGCCCTCGGGTGCGACCTCGTGAACGTCGGCCGCACCGCCATGTTCTCCATCGGCTGCGTGCAGGCCCAGCGCTGCCACACCGGACGGTGCCCGTCGGGCGTGGCGACGCAGTCGCCCTGGCTCGAGCGGGGCCTCGACCCCGAGCTCAAGTCGGTGCGGTGCGCGGCCTACGTGGCGACGCTGCGGCACGAGCTGCTGCGGTTGGCGCGGGCGTGCGGCGAGGTGCACCCCTCCCTCGTCGCCGCGTCCGACGTCGAGATCATCGGCACCGGCTACCAGAGCACCACGCTGGCCGAGCTGTTCGACTACCGCGCGACCTGGGGCCGGCCGTCCGTCGCCGACGTCGAGGCCATCCGGGCGCTGATGGCGTCAAGTCCGGTCTGATCGGCGCCGATACCCCTCTCGGGCCCCGGCGGCGGGGGGCGGGAGGAGGCGCGACCGATGTCGACCACGACGACGGGCGGGAAGGTGCGGGGGCGACGCGTCCTCGCCGTGGCGGCGGTGGTGGCGCTGTTCGCCGCCGGGTGCACCTCGATCCCGCTCGCCGGCGCACCCGACTGCCGTCTGACGCCGGCCGACAGCTACTGGCGGGCCCGGGTCGGCTCCCTGCCCGTGCACCCGCGCTCCGCGGGCTACCTCTCCGCCATCGGGACGACCGGTGGGCTGAAGGCCGACTTCGGCTCCGGCCTGTGGAACGGCGGGCCCATCGGCATCCCCTACACGGTCGTGGGTGGGAGTCAGCCCAAGGTGCCGGTCTCGTTCACCTACGCGAGCGAGTCCGACCGGGGGCCGTACCCGATCCCCGCCGACGCCGAGATCGAGGGCGGCCCGTCGGCGACCGGCGACCGGCACGTGCTGGTCATGGACGCCGACGCCTGCAAGATCTACGAGCTGTTCGCCGCCTACCCGAACGGCGACGGGAGCTGGCGAGCCGGGTCGGGCGCGGTCTTCGACACCACCTCGAACGCCCTGCGGCCGGCGGGCTGGACGTCGGCCGATGCCGCCGGGCTGCCCATCCTCCCCGGGCTCGTGCGCTACGAGGAGGTCGAGGCGGGCAAGGTGCTGCACGCCATCCGCATCACCGTGCCCCGCACCCAGAGGGCCTACGTGTGGCCGGCGCGGCACCAGGCCGGCTCCACCACCGACCCGAACGTGCCGCCCATGGGCACCTGGCTGCGGCTGAAGCCGAGCGTCGACCCGTCCCGGTTCCCGGCCCAGGTGCAGCCGATCGTCGTGGCCCTGCAGACCTACGGCGCGATCGTCGCCGACAACGGCTCGGCGTGGTACCTGAGCGGCGCCCCGGACGAGCGGTGGCACAACGACCAGCTCCGGACCCTCGGCCAGATCAAGGGCAGCGACTTCGAGGTGGTCGACGCATCCTCGTTGCGGGTCGCGGCCAACTCGGGCCAGGCCGTCGGGGCCTCGTAGGGAGGGTCGTCAGGTGCACGTCACTGGCAGGTTCCCATCGGTCACGGGACACTGGTCGAGATCGGACACGGGAGGATCGATGCGGCGGCGAAGGCGGCAGACCTGGTTGGGCATCGTGGCGGCGACCGCCGCCCTCGTCGGCGTCGCCTGCGGATCGTCGGTCGACGACGCCGAGCGCCTCGACGCCGGCCCGGCCTCGCTCGACCTGCTGAACGCCTCCCTCGACGCCTCGTCGTCGTCCGACTCGTTCCGCTTCTCGTTCGTGAGCGACGTCGCGTCGATGCCCGGTCTCGGCGTCGGCTGCGGGCTGGACCTGGACGCGACCGGGGCCATCGACGCGACGTCGGGGCGGGCGTGGGTCTCGATCGACGACGACGACGCCCCCGAGGGGATCGCCGACGGGGGCCGGCTGTTCGTCTCGAGCGAGGTGGTGCCCGACTGGCCGGTGCCGACGCCGTGGATCGACGTGGACGCCGTCGACTCGTCCGAGCTGGTGGTGCTGCTGTTCGCCGAGCCCCGAGCCATGTCGTTGGCGGTGATCGCCGCCGCCGGGCAGGACGATGGCGGTGACGCCGGCATGGACGCCGGCATGGACGCCGGCATGGACGTCAACCGCTTGTTCGACGAGCTGCGCGCGCAGGCGACCGGGATCACCGAGGTCGGACGGGAAGAGGTCCGAGGCGACATGACGACCCGGTACGCCCTCGGGATCGAGCCCGTGACCGAGGGGGGCGGGTCGGGCGCGAGCGCCGAGGTGTGGGTCGGTGACGACGGGCTGGTGCGTCGGATCGAGTGGCGCACCCCTGCCGCGCCGCCGCCGGGAGGCGAGGCCGGGTCGGCCCCGTCCCCGCTCGTGTTCACCATGGAGATCTGGGCCTACGGCGAGCCGGTGGAGGTCGGCCCGCCGGCGCCCTCCGAGGTCACCCCGTTCGGCGAGCTCCCCGCCGAGGTCGTCGTCGACGACCCGCTCGGCACGGTGCTCGACTGCGCCGCCGGTCTCGGTCTGCCCGAGGGCACCGACGACCTCGGTCCCGGAGGGGACGTCGACGCCCTCGACACCGATGCGGTGGCGGCCTGCCTCCGCGAGCAGGCGGCGGGCAAGACGGTGGCCGAGTACACCGCCGAGACGGGGCCCATGGCCCTCGGGGGGCTCGGCTGCTACGGGCGGCTCCTCCCGTCGACGCCCGCCGAGCTGGAACTCCCCGAGCTCCAGGCGTGCCTCGACGCCATCGCCGAGCAGGGCGATCCGGCCGGGACGTTCCCGCCCGAGTGCCAGGAGATGACGGGCTGACCCGATCGTGCCCCGCGGCCAGGGGACGGCGCGTCAGGGCGCGGCGCGCAGCTGCAGGCCCCGGTCGCCATCGGTGACGGTCAGGCGGTCGGCGTCGATCTCGTAGGTGACGGTGTCGGCCAGGACGGCGCCCATCGCCTCGAAGGTGCGGCGGTCGTCTTCGGGGATGGACGTCGGCGTGCAGTCGTTGGCGATGGCGAGCGGCGGTCCGAGGGTGATCGTGGAGGCGTGGTCGTCGACGGTGATCTCGGCGCCGGCGATCTCGCAGCCGGCCCACCAGGTCATCTGCGTCGGCCCGGCGAGGGTCGTGTCGGTGCCCACCGTGTCCGACCCGGCGGCGACCACGATGCCGGCATCGACGCCCGCGGTGACCGACGAGGCCGTCTCGCCGTCGACGAGGCCTTCCAGCGTCCAGCTGCCCTCCAGCGGGCGGTCGGGGTCGGCGACCTCCTCGTCGGTGAGGACCCAGGTGGTGTCGGCGGTGGCCAGGGTGAGGGTGGGACCGTCGAGGGTGATCGTGGGACCGGCCTGGAGGAAGGCGACGAAGGCGGTGTCCCGGTCCATCAGGGCCTGGTCGAGGCAGGCCATCTCGGTCATGGCCAGCTCGGTGACCACCAGCTTCCCACCTTCGAGGTCGTACGGGCCGCCGATGGTGTTGCAGCCGGGCTGGGCGGACAGGCTGCCCTCGCGGAAGGACAGGGTGAGCCCCTCGGTGACGAAGGTGCGCCCGTCGAGTTCGGCGGCGGTCGGGGTGCCGGGACCGCCGGGCCCGTCGGCGGGTTCGGATCCGCACGCCGCCAGCGCGGCGAGGGCGCTGACGACGGCCATGAGGGCGAGCAGGCGGCGCATGTCCGTTCCGACGGTACGGCCGGCGCTCTGGTTCCCCGTTCTCAGTCGGCGTCGGCGCGCAGGATGGCGATGACGCGCTCGACCCGCTCGCCGTGGAGCGTCTCCTCCGCCCCGTTCTGGCGGAGGATCGCCGCCACCTCGGGATCGGCCTCCCGGTCGGCCCACCGCTGGTAGCCGAGGTTGCCGTCGAGCTCGCCCTGCACGATGAGCGGCAGGACTTCGAGGTCGACGTGGTCGGGGAGGGGGACGGGCAGCGGCTCGAGCACCTCGGCCGACGGCTCGTACTCGGCGCCCTGCTTCACGGCGATGGCCCTGCGGATGCGGTTGGCGTGGCCGACCTCCTCCCGCCCGTTGCGACGGAGGAGCTCGGCCGCCTCGTCATTGCCGATGCGCTCGGCGAGCTGCTCGTAGAACACGCGTCCCGTGCGCTCGACGGTGATCAACAACTCCATGGCCGGCACGTCGAGCACCTCGACCCGGCCGAGGGCGGCGTTGGCCGCGAAGAAGTCCTGGTGCTCGGTCATCGGTCACCCCCTGCCGTCGATGTGGCGCATCGTAACGGTCGGCGACCTCTTGCCAAGCGAACTGGTGTTCGCTACGATGGTCGGCATGGCGTTGGGGACCCTCCGAGACGGCCTGCGGGCCGCGGTGGCCGGGTTCGAGCCGGGGTGCCTGACCGGGGCCCAGGCGGTCGAGGCGGTCGAGCTGTTCGCCGAGATGAAACGGCTGGCCGAGACCGGGCAGGCCTTGGCCGCTCGCCGGGTGGAGGAGGCCAACGCCTGGCAGGCGTCGGGCTCGCGTTCGGTGCGGGAGTTCCTGGCCACCAGGACCGGGGAGTCACCGGGCGGTGTCGGCAAGCTGGTCGACACCGCCCGCAAGCTCGAGTCGCTGGGTCCGACGGGTGACGCGGTGCGCGCCGGTGCGGTGTCGATCGACCAGGCGGCGGCGATCGCCCGGGCGGCCGAGGTCGACCCGGGCTGCGAGCGCGACCTGCTCGACACGGCCAAGCGGGCCGATCTCGGGCAGCTCAAGAAGGCCGCGGCCGAGGCGAGGGCGGCCGGGGACCCCGACGAGCAGCGCCGCTACGCCCGGCAACGCCACGACCGGGAGCTGAGGACCTTCGTCGACGACGAGGGCATGGGCAACGTCCACTGGCGCACCACCCTCGACGAATACAGCGAGTTCCTGTCCCTTCACCAACGCCACCGCGAACACGCCTTCAAGGAGGCGTACCGGGCCGGGCGACGCGACCCCGACCGGCACCTGGCTTCGGACGCCATGGTGCGCCTGGTCCGGGCGTCGTCGTCGGGTGGTGACGGATCCACGCCGGGCCGCGACCCGCGGGTGTACATCCACGTCACCGACACCGCCGTGCTCCGCGGCGCGCACCGCACCCGGGTGAGACCTGTGAGATCGCCGGCGTCGGCCCCGTCCCCGTGCCCGTGGCCCGCCAGATGTGGGGCCCGAACCCGTTCGTGTCGCTGGTCGAGACCGACGGCACCGACGTGCACCGCGTCGTGCGCCTCGGCCGGCGCCGGCCCCCCGAGATCGACGACGCCCTGCTGGTCCGCGACCGCTGCTGCGTCGTGCCCGGCTGTTCGAGCACCCGACGGCTCGAGGTCCACCACACCGTCCCGTTCGCCGACACCGGCCGCACCACGTTGGACGAGCTCGCCACCGTGTGCGCCCACCACCACGACCTCATCACCCACCGCGGCCACGACCTGCGCGGCGGCCCCGGATCCTGGACCTGGCACCCACCCGACGAGCATCGATCACCGAGCGACCTCCGAGCGGGCCGCGACCCGCCCGACCGGGCCTCGCCCGACCGCGGGCGATCCGACCCCGGGCGATCCGACCCCGACCGGCCGTCGCCCGACGGCCCTGGCCGGCTCCGGTTCGACGCCGCCTGACGGTGCGGCGAGGGCCTCGTCGGCGGGCGGCGACGACGCCGTCCTCGCCCTGGACGGGACGGCGCTCGGGATGACCCACCCACACGGCGCGCGGGCGCCCGGACCGGTTGGCCGCCGCGGTGCTACCCGCGCACGGTCTCGGTGGACCGCGTCTCGGCCTCGATCTGGTCCTCGGTGAAGAGCACGTCCCGCCAGTCCTTGCGCGAGAAGCGCTCGGTGGCGGCGAGGTAGTCGGCGTTCGAGCGGTCGGCGGGGTTCCCGTAGGTGAGGAGGGCCTTGGCCTCGGGCCCGTCCGGACCGTAGTGGAGGGCCATCAGGAACGAGGTGCCGTTGTTGATCCAGTAGCCGGTGCGGGTCTCGCCGCTCTCGTCGGTCGTGCGGGCCAGCGACGTGCCCGAGATCACCGTCTTGCGATCGAGCGACGCCAGGTAGGGGTCCTTCGTCGACCAACCTCGGCCCCAGCCGACCACGTTGGTGGTGCCGTCGCGGGCGTCGCCGCCGTGGATCGGCACCTCGTTCCCGTCGCGCACCGCGAACTGGGCCTCGCCGAGGGTCGTGGCCAGCGGGAGGCCGGCCACCTGGAAGAGCTGTACGACCCGGGCCAGGTTCTCGACCACCGGGTCGGTGCCGCCGTCGGGCGCGGGGGCCAGGCCGCTCGGGGTGCCGAGCGGATCGGCAGGGTCGAACGGCTCGGCCCACAGGGCACCGGCCTCGCCGAGCGCGCTCGACGGGTAGCGGGCCATCAGCTCCCGCCAGATCGGGGCCCCGGTGCGGTCGGGGTCGTACACGCCGTCCCACTGGTCGAGCAGGGCACAGGCCTCGCTGACGTCGACCGAAGCGGCCGGCAGCTGCTCGGTGCCGTCGGAGCCGAGCAGCGGGCCGACCGGCACGACCGGCACGCTGGTGCAGCGCTCGACGACGGCGTCGAGCAGCTCGCGGGAGGTGAAGCCCCGGTTCTGGAGGGCGGCGTCGGCGAGCTCGTCGAGGGTGAAGTCCCCGTCGTCACCGGCGGGCCCGGTGGCCGACGTGTCGTCGAGCACCGTCGCGTTCTCGCGGGTCCGGGGCGAGCGTGCCGTGTCCTGGCGGCCGTGGAGGGGGGAGTAGTCGCCCTCGAGCAGCGCGGTGGCGTGCGGCATCCAGAACGAGTCGTTGGCGTTGAACAAGTAGTCGCGGCGCTCGACCTGCGGGAGGTCCTCGTAGGGCACCAGTCCCGGGTCCCGGGCTCCGGGCTCGTCGACCCACTCGAACACCGGGTCGGAGCCGTCCAGCAGGATCGCCCGGCTGTCGGCGGCCGCCTTCACGATCGGGTCGGAGGCGAGGCTGGCGTCGTAGGCGGCGAGCGCCTCGGCCGACAGGTTCGGGGTGGCCGAGGTGTCGGCGTACCAGGCCCGGCCGTCGGACGAGACGGCGACGGTGTTGAACAGCGGCACACCGGTGACGTCACGGTGCACGGCGACGAACTCGTCGAGGGTGTCGGCGCTCAGCATGCCGAGGTACTGCTCGACGAACTCGTCGTTGTCGATGTTGGCGTCCCGGTACGAGATGGTCGTCGTCTCCGACCACCCGATGCCGGGGAAGTCGAGCACCGGGCCGTACTGGGTCGACCACAGGGCGCGGGTCTCGGACGTGATCGTGCCGTCGTCGTTGCCGACCTCGATGGTGACCTCGGTCGAGGTCATGGCCCGCTCCTCGTCGCCGTAGCGGTAGCGGGTCGGATCGCCGGGCACCAGGTCGAGCCGGTAGGCGGTGAAGCGGCTGCCGGCCGACACGGTGTGGGTCCACCCGAACTCCTCGCCGAAGCCGATGGCCAGGCCGGGCAGCCCCGAGAGCTGCGCGCCGTACTTGTCGAGCTCGCCGGGGATGGTGAGGTGGACCTCCCAGAAGCGCAGCTCGCCCTCCCACGGGAAGTGGGGGTTGGCGAGGAGGAGCCCGCCGCCGTCGGTCGACCGGTCGCGGCCGACGGCCCATCCGTTCGAGGCGATCGGCACGTCACCGAGGGCGGCGCCGAACGTGGCGACGGCGGCCTCGTCGGTGCCCTCGGTGGTGCCGGCCCCTGCCGGCGGCTGGGCGGTGGCGAGGTACTGGGCCACGGCACCACCCGACGCCTGGAGGGCGATCGACCGGGCGTAGGCGTACACCTCGACCGGCTCGAGCGGCTTCACCCACGGCTCGCCGGCGCACCAGTCGGGCAGGTCGTCGGCCCCGACCGAGTCGAGGTGGGCGTTCCACCCGTCGGTGTACGCGGTGATCAGCTCGACCACCTGGGCGGGCGCGGCCTCGAAGTCGGCGGCGGCCCGCTCCTCGAGCCCGAGGGCCCGCCAGGCCAGGTCGGAGTTCAGGTTGGCGTCCGCGTCGCCCGCCCCGAACCACTTGGCCCGTTCGCCCTTCACCTTGACGACCTGGTCGGCCAGGTCGCACGCCCGGTCCTCGCCGCTGGCCCAGCCCTGCCCGAACGACAGGTTCGCGAGAGAGTCGGCGGTGATGTGGGGGATCCCGTCGGTGGTGCGACGGATGGTGGCCTCGTAGGTGCCCTCGGCGCCGACGAGGGTGCCACCCCCCTCGGTGGCGTCCGGGCCCGATGCCGAGTCGTCGCCGGTGCAGCCGGCCGCCACGAGCGCGAGGGCGAGGGCGAGGACGACGGCGGCGACGGGACGGCGCGAGCCGAGACGGGTCATGTGGTGGTTCCTTCCCCCAGGTAGGACGAACGGCCTCGACCCTAACCAACGTCCGGCCCGAGTCTGACGAGGGTCTCCACCGACTAGAAAGGGGACCGGTATGGCCGCGAGCGCGATGGCGCCGAACCGGATCGTGATCGACGACGTCGCGCCGGCGGTGAGCGGTGGCGCGTATCCGGTGAAGCGGGTGGTCGGGGAGCCGGTCGACGTCGAGGCCACGGTGTTCGCCGACGGTCACGACGCCCTCCACGTCGTCGTCGAGTGGCAGGTGCCGGGCACCAAGGGGTGGTCGTCGGCACCGATGGGCAGCGTGAACCCCGGGCTCGACCGCTGGGGGGCCCGGTGGATCCCGGCCGTCACCGGCGTGCACCGCTTCCGGGTGGTGGCGTGGATCGACCACTTCGCCTCGCTCCGCCACGCCGTCGAGCGCAAGCTGGACGCTGGGGTCGAGGTCGGCGCCGACCTGCTCATGGCGGCCGCGCTGCTCGAGGAGGCCAGCACCGGTGCCCCGCGACGCGACGCCGGCCCCCTGGTCGACGCGGCCGCCGCCCTGCGCGGTGGCGACCCGCTCCCGCTCACCGACCCGGGGGGCGAGGCCCGCCCGTCGGCCGGCGAGCGCTTCCGGGCCCGGCTGCCCCGCAAGCTCGCCGCCGTCGGCCCCACGATCGCCGTCGACGTGGAGCGCGAGAAGGCGTTGTTCAGCACCTGGTACGAGCTGTTCCCCCGGTCCTGGAGCACCGACCCCCGTTCCCGGCCCCACGGCACCCTCCGCGACGTCGCCGACCAGCTCGGCTACGTGACCGACCTCGGCTTCGACGTGCTGTACCTGCCGCCGATCCACCCGATCGGCCGCTCCTTCCGCAAGGGGCCGAACAACCGCGAGACGGCCGGCCCCGGTGACCCGGGCAGTCCCTGGGCGATCGGTGCTGCCGAGGGCGGCCACGACGCCGTCCACCCCGACCTCGGCACCGTCGACGACCTGCGCCACCTCGTCGCCGTCGCCGCCGCCGACGGCATCGAGGTCGCCCTCGACCTGGCCCTCCAGTGCTCGCCCGACCACCCCTGGGTGACCGAGCACCCCGAGTGGTTCCGGCACCGGCCCGACGGCTCCATCCAGTACGCCGAGAACCCGCCCAAGCGGTACCAGGACATCTACCCGCTCGACTTCGAGAGCCCGGCCTGGCGCGGGCTGTGGGAGGCGCTGCGCGACCTCACCCGGTTCTGGGTCCATCAGGGCATCCGCGTCTTCCGGGTCGACAACCCGCACACGAAGCCCTTCCCGTTCTGGGAATGGCTGATCGGCGACATCCGATCGACGCACCCCGAGGTGATCTTCCTCGCCGAGGCGTTCACCCGACCCGAGGTGATGCACCAGCTCGGACGAGTCGGGTTCTCGCAGTCGTACACCTACTTCACCTGGCGGACGACCAAGGGCGAGCTCGTCGACTACTTCACCGAGCTGTCGACCCCGCCGAGCGTCGAGGAGTTCCGCCCCAACGCCTGGCCCAACACCCCCGACATCCTCGCCTGGCAGCTGCAGGACGCGCCCCGAGAGGCCAACGCCGTCCGGGTGTTCCTCGCCGCCACGCTCTGCCCGAGCTACGGCATCTACGGCCCCACCTTCGAGCTGGCCGACAACCGACCGGCGGGCAACGGCAAGGAGGAGTACCTGGATTCGGAGAAGTACGAGATCCGCCACTGGGAACGCGACGACCCCCGCTCGATCGGTGAGCTGATCGCCGACCTCAACCGGGCGCGCCACGACCAGCTGGCGCTGCACACCCTGCGCACCCTCCGCTTCCACCCCGTCGACGGCGAGCAGTTGCTCTGCTACTCCAAGACGGCCCACGATGGGGCCGACCCCCACCCCGACCGCCCCCACCGCAATCCCGTCCTGGCCATCGCCAACCTCGATCCCGCCTGGCCGCAGGCGGGCCTCGTCCACCTCGACCTCCCGGCCCTGGGGATCGACCCGGCCCGCCCGTTCGGCGTGCAGGATCTGCTGACCGGTCGCTCGTTCACCTGGGCCGGCTCCGACAACTACGTCGAGCTCCACCCCGCCACCGAACCCGGCCACCTGCTGCGCGTGAGCCAGGAGCCCCCACCCCAGATCGAGATCGAGATCGAGAACTGATGCCCTACCAACCACCGAGCGGCGAGCCGGATGCCCCCGACTGGTACAAGGACGCGGTCATCTACGAGCTGCACGTGCGGGCCTTCGGGGACTCCAACAACGACGGCGTCGGCGACTTCGACGGGCTCACGTCGAAGCTCGACTACCTCCAGGAGCTGGGTGTCACCGCCCTGTGGCTGTTGCCGTTCTACCCGTCGCCGCTCCGCGACGACGGGTACGACATCGCCGACTACGGGGACATCAACTCCGCCTACGGCGACCTGCGATCGTTCAAGCGGTTCCTGCGCGAGGCCCACCGTCGCCATCTGCGGGTGATCACCGAGCTCGTGCTCAACCACACGAGCGATCAGCACCCGTGGTTCCAGCGGGCCCGGCGGGCGCGACCCGACAGCCGCTGGCGGGACTTCTACGTCTGGAGCGACAGCCCCGACCGCTATCCCGAGGTCCGGGTCATCTTCGAGGACTACGAGACCTCGAACTGGACCTGGGACCCGGTCGCCAACGCCTACTACTGGCACCGGTTCTTCTCCCACCAGCCCGACCTGAACTTCGACAGCCCCGAGGTGCGCGACACCATGCTGCGGGTCGTCGACAAGTGGCTCGCCATGGGCGTCGACGCCGTGCGGCTCGATGCCGTGCCCTATCTGTTCGAGCGGGACGGCACGAACGGCGAGAACCTCCCCGAGACCCACCACTTCCTGCGCGAGCTGCGAACGCACGTCGACGAGCACTTCCCCGAGCGGATGCTGCTCGCCGAGGCGAACCAGTGGCCCGAGGACGCCGTCGCCTACTTCGGCGACGGGGACGAGTGCCACATGGCGTTCCACTTCCCGCTGATGCCGCGGTTGTTCATGGCCCTGCGGATGGAGGACCGCTACCCGGTCATCGACATCCTGCAGCAGACGCCCGAGATCCCCGACGGCGCCCAGTGGGCGATCTTCCTGCGCAACCACGACGAGCTCACCCTCGAGATGGTCACCGACGAGGAGCGGGACTACATGTACCGCGCCTACGCCGCCGATCCGCAGATGCGGGTGAACCTCGGCATCCGGCGCCGGTTGGCGCCGCTGATGCAGAACGACCGACGCAAGATCGAGCTCATGAACGGGCTGCTGTTCGCGCTCCCGGGCACGCCGGTCCTCTACTACGGGGACGAGCTCGGCATGGGCGACAACGTCTACCTCGGTGACCGCGACGCGGTGCGCACCCCGATGCAGTGGAGCCCCGACCGCAACGCCGGGTTCAGCGATGCCAACCCGCAGCGGCTCTACCTGCCGGTGATCATCGACCCCGAGTACCACTACGAGACGGTCAACGTCGAGGCCCAGCAGCAGAACCCGAGCTCGTTGCTGTAGTGGATGCGGCGGATCATCGCCCTGCGGGCCCAGCACAAGGTCTTCGGGCGGGGCTCGATCGAGTTCCTCTACCCCGAGAACGCCAAGGTGCTGGCCTTCATCCGGGCCGACGAGGACCATCGGGTGCTCGTCGTCGCCAACCTGTCGCGGTTCGCCCAGAGCGTGCAGCTCGACCTCCACGAGTACCGGGCGCGGTGCCCGTCGAGCTGTTCGGCGGCACCGAGTTCGGCCACGTGGGGGAGAGCCACTACCAGCTGACGCTCGGCCCGTACGGCTTCTACTGGTTCTCGCTGGAGTCGCAGCGCAGCGACGGCCACCCCGTGTTCCACGACGGCCGCGACCTCCCCTCCCTGTCGACCGCCAGCGACTGGCGCCAGCTGTTCCGGGGCCGGAACAGGGCGGCGGTGGCGGCCACGCTGCCCGACTTCCTCCACCACAACCGCTGGTTCGCGGGCAAGGCCCGGTCCGTCCGCTCGGTCGACATCGACGACGCCATCCCGGTGGCCGCCGGCCGCGGTAAGCCCGGCGCCTTCATCGTGCTGTGCCACATCGACTACGCCGAGGGCGAGCCCGAGACCTACGTGCTCCCGCTGAGCGTGGTGCCCGAGGCGGCTGCCGACCAGATCCTCGGTGACCACCCCAACGCCGGGGTGGCGTGGATCGACGTGCGGGCCTCCGCCGACCGCCTCCTCCTCTTCGACGCCCTCGTCGACACCACCTTCATGGAGGCGACGCTCAACGCCCTGCGCCGGCGACGGTCGTTCCGGGGGCCGTCGGGCGCCGAGCTGCGGCCGAGCTTGACCCCGTGGTTCCGCCGGGCGATCACCGGGGCCGACGACCTGTCGGTGCAGCTCGTCGGCACCGAGCAGTCCAACAGCTCGGCGATCTTCGGCAACCGGGTCGTGATGAAGACGTTCCGGCGGGCCCAGGAAGGCGTCAACCCCGACCTCGAGATCGGTCGCTACCTCACCCAGGAGGTCGGGTTCCGACACAGCCCCCCGCTGCTCGGCGCCCTCGAGCTCCACAAGGGGCGGGCCGAGCCGCGCACGCTGGCGGTGCTGAGCGGCTACGTGCCCAACGAGGGCGACGCCTGGCACTACACCCTCGACCAGCTCGGTCTCTTCTACGAGACGGCCCTGCGCTCGATCCCCGACGAGCAGCTCGATGCGCCGTCGTGGACGGCGCTGCTGCAGAGCCTCGGCACCATGCCGACCGATGTGGTGGCCGACGCCATCGGCCCCTACCTCGACTCGGCCGAGCTGCTCGGCCGGCGCACCGCCCAGCTCCACCAGGCGCTGGCCGCGGGGGAGGACGAGGCGTTCTCGCCGGAGCCGTTCTCCACGCTCTACCAGCGCTCGCTGTTCCAGTCGATGCGTGGACAGGTGCGCCCGACGATGGTCATGATCCGCCGGGCGCTGCCGAACCTCGACCCGGCCGCCCGCGCCGACGGGGAGGCGATCCTCGCCGCCGAGGCCGAGATCCTCGAGCGGTTCACCCGGTTGCGACAGCACCGCATCGGCGCCCACCGGATCCGCATCCACGGCGACTACCACCTCGGCCAGGTCCTCCACGCCGGGCGCGACTTCGTGATCATCGACTTCGAGGGGGAGCCGTCCCGCTCGCCCACCGAGCGACGGATCAAGCGATCGCCACTCGTCGACGTCGCCGGCATGCTCCGGTCGTTCCAGTACGCCGTCGCGGCCGGCGTGCGGGCCTACGAGGACCGCGGCCTCCTGCAGGCCCACCAGCGCGAGGGCATGCTCGCTCGCGGCGAGGCCTGGCAGATGTGGGTGACCGTCCGGTTCCTCACCGGGTACCTGGAGGAGGCGGGCGACGCCGTCTTCGTGCCCAAGGACCCCGAGGACATGACCACCCTGCTCACCGCGTACACGCTGGAGAAGTCCCTCTACGAGGTGCGGTACGACCTCAGCTACCGGCCCGACTGGGCCGCCATCCCCCTCCACGGGGTGGTGCAGGTGCTCGAGCAGCTCGCCCCGCCGCCGTCATGACCGCCACCGACGCCTCGTCCGAGCTGCGGGCGCTCGCCGAGGCCGCCGGCGTCGAGCCGGGCTACTGGGACACGCGGGGGCAGTGGCACGACGCGTCGGCGGAGGCCCTGGTGCGGGTGCTCCGGGTGCTCGGGATCGACCTCGACCACCAGGGCGACGCCGACGGCGCGGCGGGGTCGGCTCGAGGCCGACCGGCTCACCGCCCTCGTGCCACCGGTCGCGGTGGCGTGGGACGGCGAGCCCGTCACGGTCGAGGTGTGGGTGCCCGGCACCGGCGTCGACGGACTGTCGGTGCGGCTCGCCGACGACGACGGCGCACCTCCGTGGGCGGTCGGCGGGCGCGGGCTCGACGAGATCGGCACCCGCCGGGCCGACGGGCGGACGTTCACCGGGGTCGAGGTGCGGCTCCCGGGCGGCCTCCCCACCGGCTACCACCGGCTGGAGGTCGACCATCCGACGGGTCGGGGCGAGGCCACCGTGGTCGCGTCACCGACGCGCGTGGTCGGGCCCGCCCCGACCGAACGGCTCTGGGGCGTCTTCGCGCCCCTGCACGCCCTCTGGCGCCACACCGGCACCGGCCCCGACGTGAGCGACCTGGCCCGGCTCGCGGCCTGGATCGACGAGTCGGGCGGTCGGCTGGTGGGGACGCTGCCGGTGCTGGCGTCGTACCTCGACCATCCGTTCGACCCCAGCCCGTACGCGCCGGTCAGCCGTCAGTTCTGGAACGAGCTCTACCTCGACCTGTCGGCGCTCCCCGGACCCGGCGCCGGCGCCGCGCGTCGTGCCCTCGACGAGCCCGAGGTCCGGAACGCCGCCGCCCGGCTGCGGTCGGCGGACGACTTCGACGTACGGACGCGTGCGGCACTCGTGCGACACGTGCTCGACGCCGCCGTCGAGGCGTCGTTCGCCGCGGGGCCCCCGCCCGACCTCGACGAGTTCGTCGCCCGCACGCCGTCGGTCGTCGACTACGCTCGCTTCCGGGCCGCCGTCGAGGCACGGGGCGCCGGCTGGCACGCCTGGCCGGCCGCCGAGCGCGGTGGCCGCCTCGACGGCGACCTCGACGAGGGCGCCGTGCGCTACCACCTCTACGCCCAGTGGGCCATGCGCACCCAGCTCGACGACCTCGGCGCCGGCCTGGCCCGACGCGACCAGCGTCTCTACCTCGACCTCCCCATCGGCTCGCACGGGGACGGCTACGACACGTGGCGCCACCACGACCAGTTCGCGTGGGGGATGGGCACGGGCGCGCCGCCCGACGACTTCTTCCAGGAGGGCCAGAACTGGGGCTTCCCGCCGTTGCTCCCCGGCGCCCTGCGGGCCGACGGCCACCGGTTCTTCGCCGCCTGCGTCCGCGCCCACATGGAGGTCGCCGGCGTCGTGCGCCTCGACCACGTGATGGAGCTGCATCGGCTGTACTGGGTGCCCGACGGGGCGGGCGCCAAGGAAGGCGTCTACGTGCGTTACCCCCGTGAGGAGCTGTTCGCCGTGCTGTCCGTCGAGTCCCACCGCACCGGATGCCTGGTCGTCGGGGAGGACCTCGGCACCGTGCCCGACGAGGTCCGTGACGGCATCGACGGCCACGGCCTGCTCGGCATGTACGTCATGCAGTTCCAGGTGCCGGCCGACGGTGCCGACCCGGCCGTGCCGCCGCACCGCAGCATGGCGAGCGTCAACACCCACGACACGCCGACCTTCGCCGGCTACCTGCACGCCGTCGACGTCGAGCGCAACCTCGAGCACGGCCTGATCGACGAGCAGCAGGCGGGCGACGGCCGGGCCACGAGAGCCGCCATCCAGGCCAACCTCGTGCGCGTCCTCACCGAGCGCGGCCTCGTCGGGCCCGACCCGAGCGAGGGCGATCTCCTGCGCGGCGTGCTCGCCCTCCTGGGCGACAGCGACGCCGCCGGCCTGCTCGTCACCCCCGACGACCTGTGGGGCGAGACCGAGGCGCAGAACATCCCGGGCACCCCGCTCGAGCGACCGAACTGGGTCCACCGCTGGCCCCGGCCGCTCGAGGAGGTGGAGGCCGATCCGGCGCTGCGGGCCGAGCTCGACGCCGTCCAGGCCGCACGGCTCGGCTCCCATGCGCGCGCGGTCCAACGGGCGGCGGGGGAGGGTGGCGCATGAGCGCTGATGATCCCGCTCCCCGCCGCTCGGGCGCTGGTGATCCCGCTCCCCGCCGCTCGGGCGCTGGTGATCCCGCTCCCCGCCGCTCGGGCGCGGGCGACCGGTTGGTGACCCCCGACGATCTCTGGCTGTTCAACGAAGGCGTCCACCTCCGCCTCTACGACAAGCTCGGCGCCCACCGTGAGGACGACGGCACCGTCACGTTCGGGGTGTGGGCACCCAACGCCCGGCTGGTGTCGGTCATCGGCGACTTCAACGGTTGGCGCCCGGGCGCCGACCCGCTCGAGCCGCAGCAGTCGTCGGGCGTCTGGCAGGGCCGGGTGGCGGGCCTCGACGAGGGCGCCTGCTACAAGTTCCACATCGAGTCCCGGGGCGGGCACCACCGGGTCGAGAAGGCCGACCCGTTCGCCTTCTTCGCCGAGCAGCCCCCCCGCACCGCGTCCCGCCTGTGGAGCCTCGACTACGAGTGGGGCGACGACGCCTGGCTCGCCGATCGGGGCCCGCGCGGCGCCCTCGACGCGCCGATCGCCATCTACGAGCTGCACCTCGGCTCGTGGCGCCACGCCGAGGGCGAGCACCGCTCGCTCAACTACCGGGAGCTCGCTCCCGTGCTGGCCGACTACGTCGTGGAGTGTGGCTTCACCCACGTCGAGCTGATGCCGGTGATGGAGCACCCCTTCTACGGCTCGTGGGGCTACCAGACCACCGGCTACTTCGCCCCGACGTCGCGGTTCGGCACCCCGCAGGACTTCATGTCCTTCGTCGACACCCTCCACCAGGCGGGTGTGGGCGTGATCGTCGACTGGGTCCCGTCGCACTTCCCCGACGACGAGCACGGACTGGCGTACTTCGACGGCACCCACCTGTTCGAGCACGCCGACCCCCGCCTCGGCCGCCACCCCGACTGGGACAGCCTGATCTTCAACTACGACCGCCACGAGGTGCGCAGCTTCCTGCTGTCGAGTGCCCACTTCTGGCTCGACCGCTACCACGTCGACGGGATCCGGGTCGACGCCGTCGCGTCGATGCTCTACCTGGACTACTCGCGCGAGGAAGGGGAGTGGATCCCCAACGAGTACGGCGGCAACGAGAACCTGGGCGCGCTCCGGTTCCTCAAGAAGCTCAACGAGACCGTGTACGGCGAGCACCCCGGCGTGCAGACCTTCGCCGAGGAGTCCACGGCGTGGCCGATGGTGTCACGGCCGGTCGACATGGGCGGGCTGGGCTTCGGCTTCAAGTGGGACATGGGGTGGATGCACGACACCCTCCAGTACTTCGCCCGCGAGCCGGTGCACCGTCGCTACCACCACGACGAGCTCACCTTCCGGATGGTGTACGCCTACACGGAGAACTTCACGCTGCCCCTGTCGCACGACGAGGTCGTGCACGGGAAGGGCTCCCTCGCCCACAAGATGCCGGGCGACCGCTGGCAGCAGCTCGCCAACCTCCGCGCCCTCTACGGGTACATGTACGGCCAGCCCGGCAAGAAGCTGCTCTTCATGGGCGACGAGTTCGCCCAGTCGCGCGAGTGGAACCACGACACGGCGCTGTCGTGGGACCTCCTCGAGCACGAGGAGCACCGCGGGATCCTCCGGTGGGTGAGCGACCTCAACCGCCTCTACCGGTCCGAGCCCGGCCTCCACGAGGGTGACGTCGAGCCGTTCGGCTTCGAGTGGGTCAACGGCGGTGACGCCGGCGCCGGGGTGCTCAGCTTCCTGCGGCGCCCTCGGTGGGATGCCGAGGCGCCGGGTCGGCCCGCGGCCGGCCTGCCCGGCCGGCGTGAGCCGAGGGACGTGCTGGTGGTGTGCAACTTCACGCCCGTCCGTCGTGACGGCCACCGCGTCGGCGTGCCGGTCGGCGGGGCGTGGGTCGAGCTGGCCAACAGCGACGCGACCGTCTACGGCGGATCGGGGGCGGGCAACGCCGGCCGGGTCGAGGCCGAGGCGTCGGAGGCCGACGGCCGACCGTGGTCCCTGCCCCTCGTGATCCCGCCGCTCGGCGTGCTCTTCCTGGCTCCGGCGTGAGGCGTCCTGCCATCCGCCCGTCGTCGCTGGTAGCGTCGAGGGGTCCCGGCCCCCCCACCGGGAGCGGCCCACCGGCCGCCGGCGGCCCTGCGATGCCCCGAACCGAACAGGTTCCCGTGTCAGCGACCCCTTCAGCGCCTTCCGCCGACCTCGTCACCACCGAGGACGCCCCCGCACCCGCCACCGGGCGGGCGACGCGCGCCTGGGGGCGTGTCTGGCGCGACGTGGTCCACGGTCGCCGGCCCGACGAGGAGATCTCCGACCACGTGCCCGTACCGGTCGTCGACCGGCACGCGGGCCCGATCCGACGCCATCTGGTGCTCGTCGCCTCGGCGACGGCCGGGTTCACCGGCGCACTCGTCATCGTGGCCACCGCCCCGGTGTGGCGACTGGCGGCGCCGTCGTGGCGGCTCACCCTCCCGGGCGTGCCCCACCCCGGCTCGTCGTTCTTCAACGGCACCGCGTTCCTCGTCGGCGTCGTCCTCATGACGCTGTCGTGGATCGGACTCGTCGGCCGGGCCGAGCGCCAGCGCGGGTCCGAACGGCGCCGACTCACCATGGTGCTCCTCGTGGCCGGCCTCTGGGCGATCCCGATCCTGGCCGGTCCGCCGCTGCTGTCCAACGACGTCTACTCGTACGTCGCCCAGGGCGAGCTCGCCAGCCGGGGCCTCGACCCGACGGCCCACGGCCCCATCTACCTCGGCCGCGGCGACATCATGAAGGCCGCCGACCCGGTGTGGCGCACCAACCCCGCGCCCTACGGGCCGGTCGCCGTCGAGGTGAGCGAGACGGCCGTCGAGGTCGCGGGCCACGATGCCGCCGCGTCGGTCTGGGTCTGGCGCGGCATCGTGTTCTCGGGCGTGGTCATGACTGCGGTCGGCATCGCCCTGATCGCCCGGGCCAAGGGGGTGTCGCCCGCCGTCGCGGTGGCGATCGGCATCGCCAACCCGCTCGTGCTCCTCCACCTCATCGGTGGGGTGCACAACGACGCCCTGATGCTGGGCCTGCTCGCGCTCGGGCTCGCCGCCCACGTCCGCGGGCGGCGCGGGCTCGGGATCGCGCTCGTCGCCGCCGCCACTGCGGTGAAGCTCCCGGCGGGCATCGCCTTCCTCTACATCGGGTGGACCTGGTCGGGCGACGACGTGCCCGTCCGCCGTCGGGTGCGCGACGTCGTGATGGTCGCCACGGGCGGACTCGGCGTCATCGCCGTCCTCAGCCTGCTCGTCGGCACCGGGCCGGGGTGGATCCTCGCCCTGCAGAACACCGGCAAGGTCACCGACACCTTCTCGGGCACCACCAAGCTGGGCTACGTCCTGGCCGACGGCGCGTCCGCCATCGGCGTGCCGCTCGGCGAGTCGACGGTCGTGGCGCTGTTCCGGCTGGCCGGCATGGCCGTGACCGGCGTGCTGGCCCTGCTGCTGCTGTTCCGCTCGCCCCGGATCGGGGTGGTTCGGGCCGTCGGCCTGGTGCTGGTGGCCTACGTGTTCCTCGGTCCGGTGGTGTGGCCGTGGTACCTGACCGCCGGGCTGGCCCTCCTCGCCGCCGTCGGCATCGGCCGCTACCGGCCGTCGTACTTCGTGCTCGTGTTCGCGGCGACGCTGCTCGTGTGGCCGACCTCCGTCGAGCCGGTCGTGAGCCTCAACCGGTACCAGCACCTGCTCGGCCTGGGCGTGGTGCTGCTCATCGCCGCGGCGACGGTCGCCGCCCAGTGGCTGGCCGACTGGCGTCACCGTCGCCGGGTCGACCGCCACCTGGCCGCCGGGCCCTCCACCTCTGAGGTGGCGGCCCCGTCGGCCTCCACGCCGACACCGTCGGTGGACCGGGCTGGGGCGCCCCACCCGCTCGGCGTCCGCTGAGGCCCGTCGCCCTCGCCCGTCAGGCGGGAGCGGCGGTGGGGACGACCGGGCGGGGGGCTGCCGACCGGGTCGCGAGCTCCCTCAGGCACACCGCCAGGACGACGACGAGCAGGGCGTTGCGGACCAGGACCGGCACCGTGGCGTACAGCTCACCAGGGATCTGCCCGTGGATCGTGGCCAGCCCGTAGGTGGTCAGCACGATCACGCCCACCATCAACCAGGTGAGCAGCCGGTGGCCGCGAGCAACGATCACGGCGGCGAACGGGACGCACCACAGCACGTACTGCGGCGAGATGATCGGGGAGAAGATCAGCAGGCCGAGCACGGCGGCGAGCGGCGCCAGCCCGTCGAGCACGACCACGTCGTCCTCGACGCCGGTGGCCCTGCCGGGCGGCGTCGGTGTTCGGCTGCGGGCGGCCAGCCACCAGGAGACCGCGACGGTGGCGACGCTGAGCAGGGTGAGCAGCGGCCGGCTCCACACGGGCATGGCCACCGCCGTGCGCCATGCCCCCTGCTGCACGGTCGAGCCGCCGGGGTCGATCATGTGCGCCACGGCGCCCGGGAGGCTCTCGATCTGCCAGCCGGTGGCGCCCCGGAAGGTGACGACCTGCGAGAGCCCCGACGTTCCGGCCCAGGCGACCCACGCGAGGGCACCGGCGGCACCGGTGACGGCCCAGGCGGCCAGTCCCCGCCACCGACGGCGCACGAGCAGCGCGGGCGCGACGGCGAGGGGCCAGAGCTTGGCGAACACGGCCACGGCCAGCAGCGAGCCGCCGGCGACCTCGGCGCGCTTGCGCACGAGGGCCAACCCGAGCACGGCGAGGAACACGGACACGAAGTCGATGCGGACGTAGGGGAACGGGAAGAACGCCATCGGTGTGCCGAGCAGGAGGTAGGCGACGGCGGTTCGACCGCCCCACGCCCACCGGATCACGGCGGCGGTCGCCAGCTCGAGGGCGAGCTGGGACAGCGCGAGGAACAGCAGGGTCTGCCACGTGGTCATGCCGTGGACGACGTGCATGAGCCCGAGGGCGACGGGCGGGAACTCCACCTCGAAGTCCCGGTAGGGGGTGCCCTCGCCGGCGACGATCGCCTCGTACCGGCGGGCATCGCCGCCGAGGATGCTGTGCTCGTCCTCCACGCCGCTCGCCAGGAGCAGGCCGACGGCGACGAGGCGGATGACGATCAGCCCGACGACGAGCCACCACACGACGTGGCGGCCGACGACGCGACGAGGGGTCGACGCGGGAGCAGCCTCCCGGCCGGCCCCCGCCGTCGGTTCATCGAGCCGGGCCTCGAGCACGCCGCGAGCCTAGGGCCGCAGCGCGACCCGGACGCCGCACCCCGTCGCGCAAGCGGGGGGAGCCTCGAGCGTCACGCGAGCACGGCGACGGGGAAGTCGGCCAACAGGCGCGACACGCCGACCGGGCCGCCGGGGCGTGATCGTCCGGTGACCACGTCGCGCCACCAGCGCTGGGGGAGGTGCACCACGGCGTCGCCGCGCTCGCCCTCGCCGGCGGCGGGCAGCCGAGGGACGACCACGGCCACCGAGTCGCCCCGGAGGAAGGCGATGACGTGGTCGCGCTCGGCGCCGGTGACCTCGAGGGGTCGGTAGTCGGCGTCCGGCGCGAAGGCGTCGGGTCGGTGCCGGCGGAGCCCGAGGGTCCGGTGGATGAGCACCAGCTTGGCCAGACCCTCCCCCGGGTCGTCGTCGGCCACGCCCCGGGCCTGCTCCTCGGCCCACCGCGCCGCCGGGTCGAGGTCGGCCAGCCGGGCCAGGGTGGCCCGCCGCCGGTCGAAGTCCACCGGACGCCGGTTGTCCGGGTCGACGAGGGCGTGGAGCCACAGCTCGTCCCCCTGGTAGAGGTCGGGCACGCCGGGGACGGTCAGGGTGAGGGCCGCGGTGGTGAGGGCGTTCACCCGGGCGGCGGCGTCGATGGTGGCGACGAACCCGTCGAGGTGGGCGACGACCGGCGGGTCGTCGACAGCGGCGTCCACCAGCCGGGTGAGCGCCCGCTCGTAGGCCTCGTCGACGTCGATCCACGAGGTGGCGCGCTTGGCCTCTCGCGCCGCCTTGACGGCGAACGCGCCGGCGCGGTCGGTGTCGATCGGCCAGGCACCCACCAGGTTGGCCACGACGAACAGGTCGAGGGCGTCGTCGGGCCAGGTCCGACCCTCGGCGACGGTGCGGAAGCCCGCGGTCAGGTCCCGCCACCGCTCGACGAAGGTCCGCCAGGCGGCTGGCCGCTCGGCGAGCACCGCCAACCGGGCCCGCACGTCGGCACTGCGCTTGGTGTCGTGGGTGGTGGCGGCCACCATCGAGCGCGGGCGGCGCCGGGCGGCGGCGGCCATGCGGCGGTGGAAGTCGTCGACCGGGAGCGCGAACCTCCCCGGGTCGGACCCGACCTCGTCGATCGCCGGCAGGCGGACGTCGCGGTACAGCGCCGTGTCCTCGACCGCCTTGGCGGCCAGGGGGGCGGTGAGGTGGGCGAGGCGGATGGCGAAGGCCTCCTCCGCCGGTGACCCCCCGAGCACCGGGTAGTCGCGGTAGACGTCGGTGGCGAGCGCGAGCCGGGCGACGGCGTCGTCGGCCCCGGCGGTCGGTGCGCCGGTGGCGACGAGGGCACGGGCGGCCCGCCGGTGCTCGGGCTGCAGACGCGTGGCCAACACCTCTCGCTTGGCCGCCGCGACCAGGTCGGCCCACGGCTCGGCGGTGGCACCCAGGTCGGCGGCCACCGCGGTCAGGGCGGCCTCGCCGGCGGGATCGACGAGCACGGCGGTGATCTCGGCCATGGCGTCGTAGCCGGTCGTGCCCTCGACCGGCCAACCCTCGGGAAGCGTCTCGTCGGGCCCGAGGATCTTCTCGACGACGACGCGCCGGTCGCCGACGAGGTCCCGGAGCATGGTGAGGTACGCCAACGGGTCGCCGATCCCGTCGATGTGGTCGACCCGCACCCCGTCGACGACGGACCCGCCCAGCTCGTCGTCCATCCACGCGGCGAGGAGGCGGTGGACGTCGGCGAACACGTCGGGTCGGTCGGCGCGCACGGCGACGAGGTCGGTCAGGTCGAAGAAGCGGCGGTAGTTCAGCCGCTCGCCTGCCTCGCGCCACCAGACCGGTTCGTAGTGCTGGGCGGCGGCGATCTCGCGCAGGTCGCCGTCCAGGGGTCCGTCGGCGCGCAGCGGCCACTCGCGTTCGTGGTGGCGCAGCACGAGGGTGCCGTCGGCGGATCGGGCCACGGTGAGCACGCCGTCGGCGATGGCGTCGTCGAGCGGCCGGTCGAGGTGGGGGAGCACCACCCGGCCGTCGGCTCGGGGGTCGTCCCAATCGATGTCGAAGTGCCCCGCGTAGACGGAGGCACGACCGCGCGCGAGCACGTCCCACCACCACCGGTTGCGCGCATCGACGGCCATGTGGTTCGGCACCACGTCGACGACGTGCCCGAGGCCCCGGTCCCGCAGCGCGGTCCACAGGTGCCGAAGGCCGTCCTCGCCGCCCAGCTCGGTCCGCACCCGATGGTGGTCGACGACGTCGTAGCCGTGGGTGCTCCCCGGTACCGCCTCGGCGATGGGTGACGTGTGGACGTGGCTCACCCCCAGGTCGGCCAGGTACGGCACGACGGCCGCGGCCTCGGCGAAGCCGAACGTCGGTCCGAGCTGGAGCCGGTAGGTGGCGAGGTCGGTCAACGCGACGTGGTTCAGTCCTCGAGCCGGCGGAGCAGCACCACCGTCCGGTCAGGGACGGCGACCGTCCCGCCGGCCTTGGTGACCTCGCCGTCGTGTGGGACGGCGAGGTCGACGTCGTCCTCGGAGGTGTCGAGGGCCTTGGCCCAGCGCTCGCCGTACGACGCCGGCGGGACGGTGAACTCGACGGTCGCCTCGGAGGCGTTGAACACGACGTAGAAGCAGTCGTCGTGCACCCGCTCACCTCGCGGGCCGCGCATCTGGATGGCCTCGCCGTTGAGGAAGACGCCGATGCTCCGCGCGAACCCGACCTGCCAGTCGCCGTCGGTCATCACCGTGCCCTCGGGGGTGAACCACTCGATGTCGTCCACCGACTCGCCGATGATCGGGCGGCCCTGGAAGAAGTTGCGCCGCCGGAACACCGGATGGTCGAGCCGAAGGTGCACGAGGCGGCGGGTGAACTCCAGCAGCTCCTCGTCGGCCTCGGCCCAGTCGTACCAGCTGATCTCGTTGTCCTGGCAGTACGCGTTGTTGTTTCCCTGCTGGGTCCGGCCCAGCTCGTCGCCGCCGAGGAGCATCGGGACGCCCTGGGACAGGAGCAGGGTGGCGAGCAGGTTGCGGCGCTGACGACGCCGTCGCGCCTGCACCTCCGGGTCGTCGGTCGGGCCCTCGGCCCCGCAGTTCCACGAGCGGTTGTCGTCGGTGCCGTCCCGACCGTCCTCGCCGTTCGCCTGGTTGTGCTTGTCGTTGAACGAGACGAGGTCGGTGAGGGTGAACCCGTCGTGGGCGGTGACGAAGTTGATGGAGGCGTACGGCGTTCGCCCGTTGGACTCGTACAGGTCGCTCGACCCCGTGAAGCGGTAGGCGAACTCGGCGATGGCGTGGTCGGCGCCCCGCCAGAAGTCGCGCACCTCGTCACGGAACTTGCCGTTCCACTCGGACCACAGCGGCGGGAAGTTGCCGACCTGGTAGCCACCCTCGCCGACGTCCCACGGCTCGGCGATGAGCTTCACCTGGCTGACGATCGGGTCCTGTTGGATCAGGTCGAAGAACGAGGACAGCTTGTCGACGTCGTGCAGCTCGCGGGCGAGGGTGGCGGCCAGGTCGAATCGGAACCCGTCGACCCGCATCTCGGTGACCCAGTACCGCAGGCTGTCCATGATCAGCTGGAGCACGTGCGGGTGCCGCATGTTGAGGCTGTTGCCGGTTCCCGTGTAGTCGACGTAGACACGACGGTCGTTGGGATCGAGCCGGTAGTACGCGGCGTTGTCGGCACCCTTGAGCGACAGCATCGGACCCCACGCGTTGCCCTCGGCGGTGTGGTTGTAGACGACGTCGAGGATCACCTCGATCCCCTCCGCGTGGAGGGTCTTCACCATCTGCTTGAACTCCTGCACCTGCTGGCCCCGCTGGCCGTACACGACGTACTCGTTGTGCGGCGCGAGATAGGCGATGGAGTTGTAGCCCCAGTAGTTGCGCAGGCCGAGCTCGTCGAGCCGCTGGTCGTGCACGAACTGGTGCACCGGCATGAGCTCGACGGCGGTGACGCCGAGTCGCTTCAGGTGGTCGATGACCGGCCGGCTGGCGAGCCCGAGATAGGTCCCCCGGAGCTCCTCGGGCACGTCCGGATGGCGCATGGTCAGGCCGCGGACGTGGGTCTCGTACAACACCGTCTCGTGCCACGGGGTGCGCGGGTGGCGATCGTCGCTCCAGTCGAAGTACGGGCTGATCACCACGGAGCGGGGCACGAACGGCGCCGAGTCGGTGGGCGACGGCGAGCCGTCGGGATCATCGCCCGTGAACGGGAGCACGGCGTCGGCCCACTCGACCCGGCCCTCGACCGCCTTGGCGTAGGGGTCGATCAGGAGCTTGGCCGGGTTGCCGCGCGAGCCGCTGGCGGGGTCCCAGGGCGCCTCCACCCGGAAGCCGTAGCGCTGGCCGGGCTGCACGCCGGGCAGGTAGCCGTGGTGCACGAACGCCGTGACCTCGGGCAGGCGGACGCAGGTCGGCGTGCCGTCGTCGTCGAACAGGCACAGCTCGACCGACGTCGCCGCCTCGGAGAAGATCGAGAAGTTCGTCCCGCTCCCGTCGAACGTCGCCCCCAACGGAAACGGCGCCCCGGGCCAGACCTCCATCGGCCGAGAGTGTAGGAGGCCGGCGCACCGCGACGCGCCGGACCCCGCCACGGCGGTCAGCCCGACGACGAGCCGAGCAGGCCCAGCAGCACCACGAACACGACGAAGAACAGGGCGACGACCAGGAACAGCGTGCCGATGGCGCTGACGATCAGCCCGGCGATGGCCATCCCGTCGCCCTGCTCACCGGTCTCTCGGATCTCCTTCCGGGCCCGGATGCCGAAGTAGATGCCGACCGGCCCGGTGGGCAGGCAGCCGCTCAGCACGCTGACCAGACCGCACACGAGCGACACGATGGCCGAGGTGTTGGTCCTGGCCGTGGGTGGCGGCGCAGACCCGTAGCCGGCGAAGCCGGCTGCCGCCGTGCCGTAGGCCGTCGGCGGCGGTGTCGGCGGCGGCGGCGGTGTCGGCGCCCATCCGGGGGCCGGGGCGGGGGCCTGGCGGATCTCGTCCACGAGGGTCGCGAGCCGGGCCTCGTAGGCGTCGTCGACCCGGAGCACCGTCCCGCCCCACGTGGCCGGGATACGCTCGGCCCGCAGCGTCTGGTCGAGCCGTACTCGCTCATCGGGGGTCAGCCCGGCAAGGTCGACGTCGTGCCAATGCCCCATGTCCCCGTCGCTCATCCCCCAACCCCCATCGTCTGCTCGGTGGCGAACCCGTCGCGCCACGGCGGCCAGGGTAGGCCGCGGTCGCGTCGGCGGATCGAGCCCGGCCGTGCCGGGCCGGCTCGCGGAGAGGGCCTGACCCGTGCTGGTCGCCTCCGCCGACACGTCGACCGTGCCCGGCGCCGACATCGTCGTCAGCCCCGCCCAGTGGGCGCTGTTCCTCGCCTTCATCGCCGTCGTGCTCCTCGCCGACCTGTTGCTGTTCCACCGGGAGGCGCACGAGATCTCGATCCGTGAGGCCGCGGGGTCGAGCATCGGCTGGATCGCCCTCGGCCTCGCCTTCGGCGTGTTCGTGTGGTGGTGGCTGGGTGGATCGGCGGCGTCCCAGTACTTCGCCGGCTATGCGATCGAGAAGAGCCTGTCCGTCGACAACGTGTTCGTGTGGGCCGTCATCCTGGGCTACTTCGCCGTCCCCAAGGCCCTGCAGCACCGGGTGCTGTTCTGGGGCATCTTCGGGGCCCTGGTGCTGCGCGCCGTGTTCATCTTCGCCGGCGTCGCCCTGATCAACCGCTTCGAGTGGATGCTGGTGGCGTTCGGCGCCTTCCTCGTGTTCACGGCGTGGCGCGTGGGGACCCATGACGAAGGGGAGATCCACCCGGAGCGGAACCCGGTGCTCAAGGTGATGCGCCGGGTCATCCCGGTCACCGCCGACTTCCACGGCACCCGCTTCACCGTGAAGGACGGCGCCAGGCGGTTCGCCACCCCGCTGCTCGTCGTGCTGGTGCTGGTCGAGGCCACCGACGTGGTCTTCGCCGTCGACTCGATCCCCGCCATCCTCGCCATCAGCCGATCGCAGTTCATCGTGTTCAGCTCGAACGCCTTTGCCATCCTCGGGCTGCGGGCGCTGTACTTCCTGCTCGCCGGTGCCCAGGACAAGCTCGTCTACCTCAACAAGGGCCTCGGCGTGATCCTCGCCTACGTGGGGGTGAAGATGATCATCTCGTTCTGGGGTGTGCACATCCCGACCCTGCTGTCGTTGGGGGTGATCGCCGCGGTGCTCTCCGTCACGGTGGTCGTGTCCCTCCGCCACGCCGCGGCCGAGGAGCGGCGGAGGTGACCGTCGACGAGTCGCGGCCCGTGCGCACCATCGTCGTCGGCTACGACGGGTCGGCCGGTGCGGTGCAGGCCATGGCGTGGCTGGCGCCCGTCGCCGCCGCGCTCCATGCCGAGGTGGTCGTCGTGCGCGGGTACGACCCGCTCGACGAGCTCGGCCGGGCGACGCCGCCGATCGACTTCGCCGCGCTCGAGGCCATCGCCCGAGAAGCCCTCGCCACCGACGCCGCCGCGCCGCTCGGGGTGTTGGGGGTCCCGCACTCCGCCGAACTGGTCGAGGGCGACCCCATCGCCGCCATCGTCGGCGTCGTCGAGGCCCGACGGGCCGACCTCGTGGTGGTGGGCAGCCACGGACGCACGGGATGGCGCGAACGGATCCTCGGCGGGGTGGCGACTCGCCTTCCGTCCGCGGTGGGCTGCCCCGTCGTGATCGTGCCCCAGAAGCCCGGTTCCTGACTCCTTCGCCCGGGCAGGGTCGGGCTACGCTCGGCGACACATGCGGCGGCTCCATCCCCCATCCCCCCGGGCGCGCCGAGTCGGTCCCGGTGCCACGCCCCGCCCGAGCTCGACGCCCGCGCTGGCGGCTGTCCTCGCCGCGCTCGTCCTGGGCGCCACGGTGCTCGTGACCGTCGTCCCGGCGTCGGGACAGGCCGATCCCGGGTCGGGTCCTGCGGCGGTCGACGCCGACGTCGCCCGAGCGGTGACCGCCGCCGGGTCGGCACCGCTCATCGTCGAGGTGCAGCCGGACACGCCGACGGCCCCGGGCACCGAGGCCCGTGACCGGGAGAGCCGCGAGGTCGTCGCCGACGTGGTCGACGTCGACGAGGTCGACGTCGTCGCCACCATCGCGCCCCGCGTCGTGCTCACCGCCGACGAGGACGAGCTCGATCGGCTCCGGAACACGCCCGGCGTCACCCGGATCTCGCTGAACCGGGCCCATCGGCCCACACTCACCGATGCCGCCGCCGACGTCGAGGTCCCTGCCGTGTGGGCCACCGGGGTGAAGGGCCAGGGCCAGACCATCGCCGTGTTCGACAGCGGGATCGACGCCACCCATCCGTTCTTCGCCGGCTCGGTCACCACCGAGGCCTGCTTCTCGAGCGACACGAGCATCACCGTCTCCCTCTGCCCGCTCGACGGGACCCGCCAGCCCGTCACCGCCGGGCCGGGGTCGGCGGCCCCCTGCGCAGTGGTCGATCCGTCGCTCTCGTCCTCCCAGCGATCGCGCGTCGAGGCCCAGTGCGCCCACGGCACCCACGTGGCGGGCATCGCCGCCGGCGGCCCGGGCGGTTCGGCGGCCGCCGCCTCGGGGATCGCGCCGGCGGCGTCGATCATCGCCGTGCAGGTGTTCAGCTACAGCCCGGCCGACAAGTCGATCGTCGCCATGGACGCCGACCTCCTCGCCGCGTTCGACTGGCTGCGCTCGAACGCGCCGCCGAGCCTCGCCGCGCTCAACCTCTCGCTCGGCGGACCGGCTTCGCCGCTGGGGTGCACCACCGACGTCCTCCGCCCGTCCATCGTGGCCCTCACCGATGCCGGTGTGGCCGTCGTGGCCGCGTCGGGGAACGCCGGGAGCAAGACCTCGATCGCCAGCCCGGGGTGCATCCCCGAGGCGATCGCCGTCGGCGCGGTCGACACCACCTCGGTTGGCGCGGGCTGGACCGTGCCGTACTTCTCCAGCTCGGGTCCCGGCCTCGACCTCCTCGCCCCCGGCGTCGACGTGACGTCGTCGTTCCCCGGGGGGCGGTACGGCCCGAACACGGGCACGTCGATGGCCACGCCGTTCGTGACCGGCGCCATCGCCCTCGTGCGTCAGGCCCGACCGACGGCTCCCGTCGGTCAGTCCCTCCTCCTCCTGCAGCGCAGCGGCCGCAACGTGACCGACCTCGCCAGCGGCCGCTCCACACCGGTCATCCAGGTGGCCGACGCGCTGGCCGGCCTCGCCCCGTTCGGCGCCTACGACGGCGCGAGCGCCGGCCCGGGCACCGTGACCGTCACCGGGTGGGCGATCGATCCCGACACCGTCGGTGCGGTCCCGGTCGAGGTCCGCGTCGACGGCGTGACCGTCGCGTCCGGGACGGCCACCGTCGACCGCGCCGACGTCGGCGCCGCGTACCCCGGCTACGGCGGTGCCCACGGCTTCGCCACGACCGTGAGCGCGGGACCGGGCACGCGGCAGGTCTGCGTCACCGCCCGCAACGACGTGCCGGCCGGACCGTCGACCCCCCTCGGGTGTCGCACCGTCACGGTGCCGACGGGCTCGCCGTTCGGCTGGCTCGAGCAGGCGGCGCCCGGCGCGCCGGGCTCCGTCGTCGTCTCGGGCTGGACCATCGATCCCGACCGGGCTGCGCCGATCGACGTGCACGTCTACGTCGACGGTGTCTTCGCCGGGCTCACGACCGCGGCCGGGACGCGAGGTGACGTGGCCGCGGTGTACCCCGGCTACGGCGCGAACCATGGCTACTCGTTGACCGTGCCCGCGTCCGGCGGCACCCGCGAGGTGTGCGCGTGGGGCATCAACGTCGGCGCCGGTTCGAACCGCCTCCTCGGCTGTCGCAGCCTGACGCTGCCCGGGGGCTCGCCGTCGGGCTCGCTCGACGCCGCCCCCACCGTGCCCGGTGGCATCACCGTGCAGGGCTGGGCGCTCGACCGTGACACCGCCGCGCCGATCGACGTGCACGTCTACGTCGACGGGACGTTCGCGGCGAGTCGCTCGGCGAACACGCTGCGCACCGACATCGCCGCCGCCTTCCCCGGCTACGGCCCGGACCACGGCTTCGACATCACCGTCGGCGCCGGTGGCGGCACCCACCGGGTGTGCGTGTTCGGCATCGACGTGGGCATCGGCTCCAACGCCCTGATCGGTTGCCGCACCGTCGTCGTGCCCGGTGGCAACCCGTTCGGCTCGCTCGACGCCGCCGTCGGCGGCGCCGGCAGGGCGACCGTCTCGGGCTGGACCATCGATCCCGACACCACCGCCCCGATCGACGTGCACGTCTACGTCGACGGGGCCTTCGCCGGCCTCGTCACCGCCGGGTCGGCCCGCCCGGACGTGGGCAACGTGTTCCCCGTCTACGGCCCGAACCACGGGTACGGGGTGACGGTGCCGGCGGCTCGCGGCACCCGTCAGGTGTGCGTGTGGGCCATCGACGTCGGGGTGGGCACCAACCCGCTGATCGGCTGCCGCACCGTCACCGTCACCTAGGAGCCGCCGTCGGTCCACGCGCCGCGCCGTCGCGCCGCGGCGGCCACGGATGGGTGAAGCACCGGTCGCCGAGGCGGCCGGGCGAGTAGTACCGCCAGATGCCGAGGGCGGCGCGACCGCTCGTCTCGGTCCAGCGCAGCACGTCGGGCCGCGCCACCCGCCGTACCACCTGGCGGATGCCGCCGTCGTGCACGACGTAGCCGGCCCAGGTGCCCGGGTAGTCCTTGGTCGAACCGACCTCGGTCGTCACCACCCCGTGCCGGACGTGCCGGCGGTGGCGGTGGGTGTGGCCCGAGGTGACGAGGGAGGCCGGGTTGGCGCCGGCCAGCCGGCGGAGGAACGGGTCGGCCTCGGCGAAGGCGACGCCGGGCGGTCGGTAGGGCGTGACCGGCCACACCTCGAGCTGGTGGTGCAGGATCACCACGACCGGCGTCGTGGCCGATGCCGCCGCCTCGAGCACGGCCGGCTCGGCCCGGCGGATGGTGCCCGGGTGACCGACGGCGAGGACGGTGTCGGTGAGGATCAGCCGGATCCCCGGCCGGTCGACGACCGTCGCGCTGGTCGCGGGATCGACCGTGGCGAGCCCGAGCTCACGGGCCGCGGTGTAGGCGTCCCACCGGTCGCCGGGGGCGACGACCGGATCGCGGGCGGCGTGGTAGTGCGAGGTGTCGTGGTTGCCCGGGATGACCACCATCGGGATGCCGACGTCGGCGCTGAGCTCGTGGAACGCCCGCCAGGAGCGCACGGCGCTCCCGTGGGTCACGTCACCCTTCACCACCACGAGCTGGGCACCCCAGACGCGCAACTCGTCCAACGAGGCGCGCAGCGCCCGCTCGGGGTAGGGCCGCGCCGGCCCGGCGTGCTCCCGGATCGTGCGGCGCAGGCCGAAGGCGCGCTCGCCGAGGTGGAGGTCGGAGATCGTGGCGAAGCGGAACCGCTCGGCGCCCGGCGGGCTCGGGAGGGTGCGCACCGGCACGACCACGGTGGTGCCGTCGGCGCCGGCGACCTCGACGCGCGAGTCCGTGTCGGGGCGCAGCCCCTCGACGACGATGCTGCCCGGCCCGCCATCGGTGACGGCCTCGACGGTGCCGGCGGGACCGGTGACCTTCACCACGCCGGGGGGCGACCGCCGCCACACGAGCTGGGCGGCGGTGTCCTCGACGGCGAAGACGCGGGCGCGTCCTCCCGCCGACGTCACCCGACGAACTCGGCCAGGCGCGCCGACTCGCGGTCTCGGAGGGCCACGTTGACCTCGAGCCGCTCGAGGTGCTGCGCGAGGATCTTGTCGCCCTGGGGCACCTCGTGGGTCTCGAAGAAGACGAACACCTCGGGGGCCACGTCGGGGCGCGACAGGGAGCGGATGCCCTCGAGCAGCCGGGCGATGCTGTTGGTCGGGAACCGCTCGTTGATCGTGTCCCACTCGTCCTGCACGAACCACCAGGCCAGGGCCCCGTGGGAGCGGTTGGTGAGGGCCCGGCGGATCAGGTAGGGCGCGTTCTGGGTGCGGACCTCGTCGGTGATGCTCATCGCCAGCACCTGGCGGAGCAGCTCCGGGTCGTCGAAGTCGGCCAGCGCCGAGAGGAACCGCAGCTCCTCCTGCGGGGTGGCGGCGGCCGCGAAGCGAGCGCGCATGTCGGCGAACTCCTCGGGCCCACCGGTGGCGGCGACCACCTCGATCGAGGCGGCGAACAGCGAGGGATCGACCGTGCCGGCGTCGGTGGTGCCGGCGGCGTAGAGCCGACGGGCCTCGGCCCGCACCTCTGCATCGTCGGCGAGGGCACCGAGCGCTGCGAACAGCACGCCCCGGAGTTGGCGCTCGCGGTCCCCCTCGCCGTCGACCGGGGTCGGTCCGAGTCGATCGAGGGCGGGCTGCAGCAGCGTCGCGATGCGCGTCCTCAGCCGGTCGCGGGCGTCGCCTTCGACCAGTCGGTCGAGCGCGTGCAGACCACCGACGATGCGCTGCCACACGGCCAGGTCGGTCTCGTCGGCGAACCCCTCGACGAAGGTGAGGAACCCGGGCGCCGTCATCTCGTCGGCCAGCACGGCCGCCCACGCGTCGTCGACCAGCCCGTAGCGCTCGATGGGCGACAGCTCGGTCTGGGCGCGAGCCACCAGCGCGGCGAGCAGGTCGGGGGCGTAGCGCACCCGGTGGAAACCGGTGCCCTCGGTGTTGACGAGCACCCAGTCGATCTCCTCGACGACCGGGATGTCCGCCGTGTCGCCCTCGATCAGGACCTTGTCGACCGTGACCACGCCGTTCATGGCGATCGTGAGGATGACCGGGACGATCCAGCGACGTCCCTCCAGCTCTTCGGTGTCCTCGTCGCCCTCGCCCAGGTCGCCGGCGTAGCCGAAGTGCTCCTGGGTCAGTCGGATGGTGCCGCCGTCGTCGACGAGGTCGACGTCGATCACGGGGAACCCGCCCTGGAAGATCCACGAGTCCATCAGCCGGCGAACGGGCACCGACCGGGCGACGTCGGCGTCGTCGGAGGCGGCGGCCTCGTCGGTCGCCTCCTCGATGGCGTCCCACAGGTCGCCGGTCTCGGTGTTGGCGAACTGGTGCCTGCTCAGATAGCGCCGGATGCCGTCGCGGAACGTGTCGGGGCCGAGGAACTGCTCGAGCATGCGGACGACGGCGGCGCCCTTCTCGTAGGTGAGGATGTCGAACATGCCCTCGGCGTCGTCGGGCGACACGACCGGGTACTCGATCGGCCGGGTGCTCTTCAGGGCGTCGACGTCGAAGGCGGCCGTGCGGGAGAGGCCGAAGTCGACCCAGCGGTCCCACTCGGGCCGGAACGCGTCGGTGGCCGACATCTCCATGAACGTGGCGAAGGCCTCGTTCAGCCAGATGCCGTTCCACCACTTCATGGTGACCAGGTCGCCGAACCACATGTGGGCCAGCTCGTGGGCGATCACGTCGGTGACGTTCTGGAGCTCGGGCTTGGTGACCTCGTCGGGGTCGACGAGCAGCAGGACCTCGCGGAAGGTGACGCAGCCCAGGTTCTCCATCGCCCCGAAGGCGAAGTCGGGTACCGCCACCAGATCGAGCTTGTCGCCCGGGTAGACGATCCCGTAGTAGTCGGCGAAGTAACGCAGGCAGAACGCACCGACCTCGAGTGCGTACGGGGTGAGGTGGCCCTTTCCCCGCGGGTAGACGACGCGGAGCGGCGTGCCGTCGACGTCGACCGGGTCGGTGACGTCGAGCGGGCCCACGATGAACGCGACCAGGTAGGTCGACATCTTCATGGTGTCGGCGAACTCGATCGCGACCTTCCCCTCGGAGCCGGTCCGGCGGGCGATCTCGCGTGCGTTCGACACCGCCGTGAGGTGCTCGGGCACGACGAGGGTGACGTGGAAGACGGCCTTGCGATCGGGCTCGTCCCAGCACGGGAAGGCCCGACGCGCGTCGGTGGCCTCGAACTGGGTGGTGGCGATCACCTGGTCGGCGCCGTCGGCGTCGGTGAAGCTCGACCGGTAGAAGCCGCGGAGCTTGTCGTTGAGGATCCCGTCGAACCGGAGGTGGAGGTCCCAGGCGCCCGGCTCGACGACGGCCGCCAGCTCGAGGGTGATCCGCTCGGTCCCCTCGTCGGGGAGGATGGCGTCGACGTCGACCCGGGTGCCGTCGGCGACCCGTTCGATCCAGGCCTCGTGGACGTCGAGCTCGATGGCGTTCAGCACGATCGACGTGATCGTGTCGTGCACCTCCACGGTCGTCTGGCACGCGCCCCGGAACGTCGCCTGGTCGAGGTCGGGCTCGAGGACGAGGTCGTAGCGGACGGGGGTGACGTCGCGCGGCAGGCGATGGGGATCGATCGCCGGGTCGGCGGTGGGGTCGGCGGGCACGAGGGCTCCTGGTGGGCAGGCTCTGGTCGAGGACGGCGGGCCGTGGCCCGGCGGGGCGAGCGTACCGGGCCTCCCGGCGCCCCGGGGCCGTGACCGGGTCGTCCCGAGAAGGAGCGGTGGCGTCCGGGTTGGCCGCCGCGGAGCGGTAGGGTCCGCCCCCGTGACCGAACCAGGAGCGCCCGCGGTGGCGGGCAAGGACCTCGACGTGGTGGCCGTCGGCAACGCCATCGTCGACGTCATCGCCCACGCCGACGAGGGGTTCCTCGCCGACCACGCGATGGTCAAGGGGTCGATGCAGCTGGTCGACGGTGAGGCCGTCGACCGCATCTACGACGCCATGGGGCCGGCCCTCGAGGCATCGGGCGGCTCGGCCGCCAACACGGCGGCGGGCATCGCGTCGTTCGGGGGCGCCGCCGGCTTCGTCGGTCGCGTGGCCGACGACGTGCTCGGGCAGGTGTTCGCCCACGACATCCGGGCGACGGGCGTGCACTTCGATCCCATCCGGCTCGTGGCCGACGGTCGGGGCACGGCCCGCTGCCTCATCCTCGTCACCCCCGACGCCCAGCGGACCATGAACACCTACCTCGGGGTGTCGTCCGCCATCGGGCCCGACGACGTGGACGCCCAGCTCGTGGCCAACGCCCAGATCGTCTACTGCGAGGGGTACCTCTGGGACCTCCCCGAGGCCAAGGACGCGCTGGTGAAGGCCATGGACACGGGTTCCGCGGCCGGCGCCAAGGTCGCCTTCACCCTGTCCGACTCGTTCTGCGTGGACCGGCACCGGGCGGAGTTCCTCGAGCTCGCCGAGCACCGGGTCGACATCCTGTTCGCCAACGAGGCCGAGCTGTGCTCGCTGTACGAGACGACCTCGTGGGAGGAGGCCGCCGATCGGGTGGCCGGGCACTGCGAGCTGGCGTGCCTCACCCGGTCCGAGCACGGCTCGGTGATCATCACCCGGGAAGGCGAGCGCGTCGCCGTCGCCGCCGCCCCCGCCGAGGTGGTCGACACGACCGGCGCCGGCGACCTCTACGCCGCCGGCTTCCTGTACGGCTACACGCGGGGCATGCCCCTCGCCGAGGCGGGCCGCCTCGCCGCCCTCGCCGCCGGCGAGGTCATCGCCCACGTCGGCGCCCGCCCCGCCATCGCCCTCCGCGAGCTCCTCGAGGCCTGAGCACCCCGAACGGTCCCGCCGGCGTCCCCGCCCGAGCCGAACTGGTTGCGCGATGGGGCTGGCCTGGACCGGAGTTCGGCGACCGGGTGGCCAGTGGGGGTCGGGCGGCGGTCAGCCGACGAGGACCAGCTCGTGGGCGGCGCGGGAAGCGGCCAGGTAGACCTCGCGGGGGGTGAGTCCCTCCCGACGGACCACGACGGCGTCGTACTCGACCCCCTTGTGGTCCCACACCTGCCCGGCGCCGATCACCGCCACGTTCGTCCACCGGTCGCGCAGCTCGAGCGACACCACGTCGACCTCGGCTCCGCTGCCGAGGTCGCGCACCGGCACGTCGGTCGGACGGATGCCCACCAGCTCCACCGCGTCGAGGGCGTGGGCGCGGGCGTGGGCGTTGAGCCACTCGGCGATCTCCGCCGACATCCGGTAGGCGGTGGCCATCTCGTCCACGGCCACGTCCAGCAGCGACCCGGCCCGTCGCAGGCCGATGCCGTCCGGGTTGCTGCGCTGGGCGTCGTCGCCGACCAGGGTGACCCCCTCGGACCGTCGCATCACCGCCCGGAGCTGCAGCAGGCTCATGTCCTGGGCCTCGTCCACGATCACGTGGGCGTAGCGCGCCGGCACGCCCTCGAACCGGGCCCGCACCTCGTCCTCCAGCGCGCCGTCGGCCGGGTCGGCCAGCCAGGCGTCCACCAGCGGGGCCGCCGCCCCGAGCGACGCCAGCACCCGCCGGTTGCGGAGCCGGGCCCACGCCTTCGACCGGGGCATCGCGGGGAAGACCTCGTGGACCACGGCGGCGATCTCCCGCGCCGGGAGCTCGGTGCGGGCGGCGAGCGTCTCGACGAAGACCCGCCGCCGGTCCCGCCACGGCAGGGGACGGCCGAGCAGTCGCTCGACCAGCTCGGTGACGTCGGCCTCTCCGACGATGCGGCCCCGGACACGGATCTCCCGCGGCCGGCACAGCGACGCCTCGAACCGGTCGAGGAGTCCGACCCAGGCCTCGTCGCTGCCCGCCGGCGTCGACCGCCCCAGGAGGCGGTCGAAGGTGGTCTGGGCGATCTTGGCCTCGCCGAGCGTCGGCAGCACCGCCGACACGAACCGGAGGAAGCGCTCGCTCGGGCCGACGACGAGGATCCGGTCGGCGGTGACGCGTCGGTCGTTGTAGACGAGCCAGGCCGCCCGGTGGAGGGCGACGACGGTCTTGCCGGTGCCGGGCCCGCCGCGCAGCACGAGTCGCGCCGCGGGGTCGGCTCGCACGAGGCGGTCCTGCTCCGACTGGAGCGTGGCGACGGCGGTGCGCATCGTCGCGCCCCGCGTGCGGGACAGCTCGTGCAGGAGCGGGGAGCTGCCGGCCACGTCGCCGGCGGCGAAGTCCTCGACGAGGAGGTCGTCGATGCAGCCGACGTAGCTGACGCGGCGGGCCAGGCCCATCGGGTCGTCGAACGACGCCTGGTAGAACGCGCCGGCGAACGGCGCGCGCCAGTCGACGACGAGCTGGTCGCCATCGGCGTCGATGCCGAACAGCCCGACGCGCCAGGGGCGGTCGTCGTCGATGCGGCCGAAGGTGACCAACTCCCGCTGCAGCTGGTCGACGGCGCCGGCGACGACGGCGTCGATGTAGTCGTCGGCGACGGCGTCGGCCCCGCCGCCCCCGATCGTCGCGAATCGGGCGAGCTTGGCTGCCACCGCCGCCCGGGCGCGCTCGAGTTCGGCCCGCTCGTGGTCCAGATCCACGGGATCCGGGGCCGGCGGGGGCGAGGTCGGGTCGGGATCCATGGCAGGCATCGACCCCTGGACGCCGTCGGGGGCCCCCGGGGGGACTCCTGTCTAGCGGACCGGGATCGCACGAGGAGACTGGTTTGGGAACGTACGATCAGGGTCGATACGATCTCGTGGGCGTCGCCGGTGACCGGGCCGAGGGCGTCGTCGATCCCCGAACCCGGTGAGGAGCTCCCGTGTCCGATGCGGATGTGAACGACTGGAACGAACGGATCATCGCCGAGTTCCGGGCCAACGGCGGCCACGTCGGCGGTCCGTTCGAGGGGGCGCCGATGGTCCTGCTCACCCACACGGGGGCGAAGACCCGCACCGAGCGGACCACCCCGCTGATGTGCCTGCCGAACGGTGACGACGTCGTGGTCTTCGCCTCCAAGGCGGGGGCGCCCACCAACCCCGACTGGTACCACAACCTCCTGGCCCACCCCGAGGCCACCATCGAGCTCGGCACCGAGACGGTCCCGGTCCACGCCCGCGTCGCCGAGGGCGCCGAGCGCGACGAGCTGTGGAGCCGGCAGAAGGCGGCCTACCCGCAGTTCCAGGGCTACGAGGACGCCACGAGCCGGGTCATCCCGGTCGTCGTCCTCGAGCGCACCTGATCTTGCCGCGTCGGAGCAACCCGGCACCGCACCCACCCGGCACCCCACCCACCCCACCCTTGACCGTGGGATAACGACCGTTATCATGGCCGGGTGCACCAGGTCGCCGAGGCCGTCGCCTCGCCCACCCTGGAGGGGGACTCCACCGTCGACCGCCTCGTGGCGGCCGCCGCCGAGGTGTTCGCCGAGCGGGGCTACGACGGCGCCGGCGTGGCCGAGATCGCCCGCCGGGCCGGGCTGACCACGGGCGCCATCTACCGCCGCTTCTCGGGCAAGGCCGAGCTCCTGGCCGAGGCCATCCGGGTCTGCACCGCCGACGAGTTCGACGAGCTGTTCGCCGACCACCGCTTCCAGGCCGACGCCGCCGACATCCTGGGCACCGTCGGCACCCACCTCGTGACCCGTCCCCCCGAGCCCGGCCACGCCCTGCTGCTCGAGGCCTTCGTCGCCGCCCGGCGCGACCCCGAGGTCGCGGCCGTGTTGCGCGACCACCTCGCCGACCGGGCCGCCCGCATGGCCGTGCTGATCGACGCCTCCAAGGCGTCCGGCCAGGTCGACCCCGCCGTCGACACCGCCGCCGTCGTGCACTTCGCCCACGCCGTCGGCCTCGGCTTCCTGCTCTACGAGGCCATCGGCGCCCGCAACCCGGCCCCGGAGCCCTGGCGCGACGTCATCGGCCGCGTCCTGTCGTCGATCGTCCCCGCCGATGCCGCCATCGACCTGACCCGGCCCGAAGGGGTCGGGCCCGACCCTGCCAGCCCACCGCCAGCCCCTGAGAGGAGCCACACCGATGGCCAATGACGCCGAGATCCTCGGTCGCGAGCACGTCAACGATCTCGAGGCGATCCTCGCGATCTCCAACTCCGACGTCGACGCCCTCGTCCACCAGGTCAAGGACAACGCCGACGCCATCTTCACCTGGGACTACGAGAAGGGTGCCCGCCCGGCGCTCAACAAGCTCTACGAGAAGGCCAAGACGGCGCAGTGGAACGGCGAGACCGATCTCGACTGGTCGACCGAGGTCGACCCCGAGAAGATCGTCACCCTCATGCAGGGGTCCAACGCCGCGGGGCCGTTCAGCTACCTCGCCAGCCATCCCGACTCCCCGTTCAAGAACTTCGGTGACAAGGAGTGGACCGCCCTCGGCGTCGAGTCGATGAACTGGCGCCTCAGCCAGTTCATGCACGGCGAGCAGGGGGCGCTGCTGTGCACGGCGAAGATCGTCGAGACCGTGCCGTGGATCGACGCCAAGTACTACGCCGCCACCCAGGTCATGGACGAGGCCCGCCACGTCGAGGTCTTCGCCAAGTACCTGCAGGACAAGCTCACCGGGTACTACCCGATCAACGCCCACCTCCGCCTGCTCCTCGACGACATCATCGAGGACGGCCGGTGGGACATGACCTACCTCGGCATGCAGATCATGGTGGAGGGCCTCGCCCTGGCCGCCTTCGGCTTCATGTACCAGCTCACCGAGGAGCCACTGCTCAAGCAGCTGCTCCGCTACGTCATGAGCGACGAGGCCCGCCACGTCGCCTTCGGCGTGCTGTCGCTGAAGGAGTACTACGCCGAGCTCTCCCACGCCGAGCTGCGCGAGCGCCAGGAGTTCGCGTTCGAGGCGGCGGTGCGCATGCGCGACCGCTTCCTCCAGCAAGAGGTGTGGGAGCGCATGGGCCTCGACAACCGCAAGATGGTCAAGCTGCTGCTCGAAGCCCCCGAGGAGGATCTGATCTTCCAGCAGATGCTGTTCTCGAAGATCGTGCCCAACTGCAAGAAGCTCGGTCTGCTCGACGCCGGTGCCACCAACGGCGGGAAGGGCTGGCTGCGCGAGCGCTTCGAGGAGATCGGTGTCATCCAGTTCGAGGACTGGGCCGACACCGGCGAGGAGTACCTCGAGTTCGACGCCGTCTCGCAGGACCGAGCCGCCGCCGGCGCCTGAGCGCGCGCGTTCCGATCGATCGACGGGGCGCCCTCCGGGGCGCCCCGCTCGCGTTCATGAGAGGCTGATCCCATGGGTTCCACGTGCTTCGACCTCGAGGTCACCGACAAGGTGGCCCACCTCAGGCTCAACCGGCCGGACGAGCTCAACTCCATGATCCCGGCGTTCTGGACGGAGCTTCCCCAGCTCGTCCGTGAGCTCGACGCCGACGGCTCGACCCGCGTGCTCGTGATCTCGTCGACCGGCCGGCACTTCAGCGCCGGCATGGACCTGAGCGTGTTCACGAGCGGCGGCGGCATCGAGGGGGGCGGCGCCGAGCCGGCCGAGACCGGTCGGCTGAGGGCTCGCCTCCGGCAGACGGCGTTGATGCTGCAGGACAGCTTCAGCGCCCTCGAGCAGTCGCGCATGCCGGTGCTCGCCGCCGTGCACGGCGGGGTCGTCGGGGGAGCGGTCGACATGGTGACCGCCGCCGACTGCCGATACGCCACCGACGACGCGTTCTTCGTCATCCAGGAGATCAACATCGGCATGACCGCCGACGTCGGCACGCTGCAGCGCCTCCCCAAGCTCATCCCGGAGGGCGTCGCCCGCGAGTACGCCTACACCGGTCGGCGCATGACCGCGGCTCGGGCCAAGGAGGTCGGCCTCGTGAACGAGGTGTACCCGACGCAGGCCGAGATGCTCACCGACGTGCTCGGCATCGCCGCCGAGATCGCGTCGAAGAGCCCGCTCGCCGTGTGGGGCTCGAAGGAGATGATCACCTACGCCCGCGATCACTCCACCGCCGACGCCCTCAACTACATCGCCACGTGGCAGACCGGCATGTTCCAGCCGGCCGACATGATGGAGAGCTTCGCCGCCAAGGGCGAGCAGCGCGATCCGTCGTTCGACGACCTGCTCCCCAACCCCGAGGGTTTCTGAGCCGGCGAGGCACCGAGGGAGCTCATGCCTGCTGGGCGCGTCCGCGCTCGGTGATGCCCTGCCGGCGCCGCTCCACCTCGGCCGGGTCCAAGGCGGTGGCCGCCCACTCGCGTGCCACCCGCGACTCGATGCGCCATCCCTCGTCGACGGTGGTGCCGGCCACCTCGGCGTAGGTCTGCAGCAGGCGTTGCACGCCCCGCTGGTCGTTGCTCACGATGTCGGCCGCCAGCGAGCGGGTGAACGCCAGGAGCTCGTCGTGGGGTACGACGTGGTCGACCAGGCCCCACGCCAGCGCCGTCCCGGCGTCGACGTAGTTGCCGGTGGTGCTCATCTCCCGCGCTCGCCGCAGGCCGACGGCCTGGGGGAGCAGCACCGTGAGCCCCCAGCCCGGCATCACCCCCACCCGGGCGTGGGTGTCGGCGAAGCGGGCCCGCTCGGACGCGACGAGGAAGTCGCAGGCCAGCGCCAGCTCGAGCCCGCCGGTGACGGCCACGCCGTTGACGGCGCCGATGACGGGCTTGGCGTGGCTCGGCATCGGGCCCCGGCGCGGCGACGACCCGCCCGTCGTGTCCTCGTCGTTCGGGAGCACCAGCTCACGGGAGCCCGAGCCCAGCTCCTTCAGGTCGACCCCCGCGCAGAACGCGGGGTCGGCGCCGGTGAGGACGATCACGTCGACCCCGTCGTCGGCATCGAGGTCAGCGATCACCCGGGGAATGGCGCGCTGCACCTCCCGGTTCAGGGCGTTGCGCTTCTCGGGCCGGTTGAGGGTGACGAGACCGACCCGATCGGCGACCTCGACGAGCACGACGTCGGTCATGGTCCGAGTCTCGCGGGTTTCCCCGGTCAGGTGTCGAGCTCGAAGGGCGGGAGGAAGTCCCACTTCACGTCGCCGACCCGCACGAGCATCGACGAGATCCACCCGCCCATGGCCTGGAAGTGGCCGTCGAGCAGCGAGCCGTCGGCCAGCACCGACTCGTCGAACTCGTAGCTGCCCTCGTAGGAGACCTCGATGGCGTACTCGGGCTCTTTGAGGTCGAACGGGTACGACGTCTCGATGGTCGGGCCCGATCGTCGCAGCGATTCGCCGCCGATCGTGGTGCTCTCCTCGGGGAGCACGTCGAGCAGGGCGGCGGGATCGGGGGCGGAGGCGAGGCGCTGCACCCGCAGCACGATCTCGATGTCGATGCGAGGCGGCTCGTCGAACGGCTCGCCGATGTACCACGACCGGTAGGCCGTCTGCGACCAGGTGCCCCAGTCCAGGGTGATGTCGGCCTGCACCCGCGGCGGGAGGCCCTCGCCGGGCAGCCCGTAGCTCGTCTCCCAGGTCATGTCGCCGAGGAGCACGTCGACCTGGAACCGCTCCTCGAAGGCCTGGCGCTCGAGGAGGGCGTTCTCGAACGCGTCCCGGAGTGCGCCGATGGCGTCGGTGAAGACGTGGTCGAGCATGGCGCTGCCGAGGGTACCCGGTCCCAGGAGGGCTGCCGGTCGAGGGCCGTCACGGCGGTCGGTCGTCGCTCTCGGTCGGCCGGGCGGGGTCCCCCGCGCTCATGAACGCCGTGGCCACCGACATCCCCGCGTCCTCGTGGCGCAGGGTCGCGATCCGCCGGCCCGGCTGCACCGCGTCCTTGACCCGGCCGAGGTGGTCGCCCAGGAACGCGGCGGTGGCATCGAGGTCGTCGACCGTGTGGGCGAGCCCGAAGAACGCGGCCGGGCCGTCTCCCGACGGCGCCTCGGGTCCGATGAGCTCGACGATGACCTCCCCGGCCCGGAAGAAGGTCTGGAGGAACGGGGCCCCGTAGGTGTCGGTGTGCCGGGTCCGGCGCGGCTCGAGGCCGACGGCACGGAGGGCTTCGACCGTGCGGGCGGTGTCGGGGGTGACGAGCACCACGTGGTCGATCAGCATCGCCCCGTTCGGGTGCCCGGCCGGCGTGCACGGCTCGGCCGTCGCGTCGTCGGTGGCCAGCCCGTCGATCGACCCGCCCGGGGGAGCGACGGCGTCGCGGAGGCTCCACGACAGGATCCGCCTGCCGGCCCCGCGACCGAGGAGGCGCACCCGCACGTGGCCGATCCGGCAGACCCCGTCGTCGTCGACGTGGAACCCGGCCGCCACCCAGGTCTCGGGCTCGTCGCCGACCCGCAGCTCGTCGATGGTGACCACCGACGGGACCCTAACCCGGCCGGCCGGGACGCGACCGGGGCCGGTACGGGGGCGCGTCGGGCTCGGGGCAGACTGTACGACCGTGTCCGAGACCGATCCGTCGGGCGACCAGCCCGCCGAGCCCCCCACCGCGGCCACGAGGGCCGACCTCGACGCCCGCGCCCGGGCCTGGATCGCGATCGATCCCGACCCCGAGACCCGCGGCGAGCTGGAGGAGCTGCTGGCCCGCACCGACCTCGACGTGCTGCCCGACCTCGTCGACCGCTTCGGCGGCCCGATCCGCTTCGGGACCTCCGGGTTCCGCGCCCCGATGGGCGCCGGCCCCCGCCGGATGAACCGGGCCGTGGTGCGGGCCGTCGCCGGCGGGTTGGCCGATTGGCTCGGCCCCGGCCGTCTCGTGATCGTCGGGTACGACGCACGCCACCGGTCCGACGGGTTCGCCGGCGACGTCGCCGCCGTGCTGGCCGCCCACCACTGCCGGGTGCAGCGCTTCGTGGTACCCGTGCCCACGCCGCTGGTGGCCTTCGCCGTGCGCCACCTCGCCGCCGACGCGGGGGTGATGATCACCGCCAGCCACAACCCGCGCGCCGACAACGGCATCAAGGTCTACCTGGGCGACGGTGCCCAGCCGGTGCCCCCCGCCGAGGGCGAGATCGAGCTGGCCGTCGACCTTCGGCTGGGCACGGTGGTGCCGGGCGACGCCGACCCGACGGTGCTGGCCGCCGCCGAGGGGGTCGCGGTGCTCGGCGACGAGCTCGTCGAGGCCTACCTCGAGCGGATCACGTCGCTCGTGCGGGACGACGACGCGCCCCGCCGGCTGGCCGTCACGTACACCGCGCTCCACGGTGTCGGCCTCGAGCTCACCCGGCGCGCCTTCGCCGCCGCCGGGTTCCCGCCCCTCGACGTGGTCGCCTCGCAGGCCGTACCCGACGGCGACTTCCCGACGCTGCTGTTCCCCAACCCCGAAGAGCCGGGCGCGCTCGAGCTGGCGGTCTCGCGCGCCGCGGCCGCCGGCAGCGACCTCGTGATCGCCCACGACCCCGACGCCGACCGACTCGGGGTGGCCGCACCCCACCCGGAGGGCGGCTGGCGCGAGCTCGACGGCGACCAGATCGCCGCCCTGCTCGCCGACCACCTGCTGCGGACGCGGCTCGGTGGTGAGCGCCTGGTCGTGCGCACGATCGTGTCGTCGTCGCTGCTCGACCGGTTGGCCGAGGCGCACGGTGCCCATCATGCCGAGACGCTCACCGGGTTCAAGTGGGTGGTGCGACCCGGGATCGTCCATCCCGACTGGACCTGGGTGTTCGGCTACGAAGAGGCGCTCGGGTTCTCGGTCGACGGGTTCGTCCGTGACAAGGACGGCATCGCCGCCGCCCTGGTGCTGGCCGACGTCGCCGCCCGGCTCCGCGCCGAGGGGCGTTCGGTGTGGGACCGGCTCGGCGACCTGGCCGACCGCTTCGGCCACCACCTCACCGCCGGGTGGTCGTGGCGGCTCGAGGGGCCCGGGGCCGAGGAGCGGATGGCCGAGACCATGGCGCGCCTCCGAGCCGCCCCACCGGCCACCCTCGGCGCCCACCGGGTCACCTCGGTCGTCGATCTCGCCGGCGGCGTGTCCGGGCTGCCACCAGCCGACGTGGTCGTCCTGCACCTCGCCGACCGCTCCCGTGTCGCGTTCCGGCCGAGCGGCACCGAACCGAAGCTCAAGGCGTACGCCGAGGTCGTGGCCTCGTCGGCCGAGGAGGGCGAGGCCCGGCTGGCGGCGTTGCGCGCCGGTGCCGACGAGCTCATGGGGCTCGAGGAGTAGCGGGTCGTGCGAGGGGTCGAACCTGCGCCCCGGCTCGACCGAGCCCTCGCGCGGAGCGTCAGCCCCAGCCGGCGGCTCGTGGTGGTGCCGACCCGGGCTCGGCCCGCTCCACCAGGCCGAGGGCGGTCTCGATGGTCTGCAGCGTCGCGATGGCGAGGGCCGAGGGCCGTTCGACCAGGGCCCGCTGCACCCGGGCCGCCATCTGGCGCAGGACACGAGGATCGCGGACCTGCTCGCACAACCGGGGTGCGGCCCGATCCGGCGGGAGGTCCTCGGCCATCAACAGGTGCAGGAGATGGGCCATGGCCGCGTCGACAGGGGTGCGCCGTCGCACCGGGCTCGGCGTCATGGGATCGACCTCGCCGCGTGCTCGGACATCGGCCCCCTCCGAGTTCAGCTCTCCCCGATGAACCTACGACCGGCGCGGGCCGAGGGGAAGGGGCGAAGGTCCGTTCGGGCCGATCCGCGGGGCCGGAGCGTACGAGCCGGCGCCGAGGGGAGCCGGACGGCCGCCGTGGGCGTCCCTCAGGGGTGGGCGGCGGTGACGGTGGTGGTGATCCCGCCGCGGACGTTCCAGCGGGTCTCGACCGTCATGCGGCGGGGGGCGACGGCCCCGACGAGGTCGTCGAGGATCCGGTTGGTGACGTCTTCGTGGTAGGCGCCCTCGTCGCGGAAGCTCCACAGGTAGAGCTTGAGGGACTTCAGCTCGACCAGGGTGTGGTCGGGCACGTACCGGATGGTGACCTCGGCGAAGTCGGGCTGCCCGGTGACCGGGCAGAGGCAGGTCAGCTCGGGGGTCTCGCAGGACACCTCGTAGTCCCGTCCGGGGTGCGGGTTGGGGACGGTGACGAGGTCGGTCGAGGGCTGCGACGGCATGACCGGGTCCGGCAGGGGTCCGGCGCGTCAGCGGCCGGCGTTGGGCTTGCTGCCGTGGTTCGCCTTCTTGCGGCGCGCGTTGGTCTTTCGCTTGGCGGTCTTCTTCGACATAGGAGTGCGAGGCTACCCCTCGGGGTGGGTGTCGGCCCAGCTCACGAGCTCGTCGGCCGCCCAGGTGTTGACGATGCGCTCGGGCTCGATGCCGTGGACGGCGGCCCTCTCGCAGCCGAACACCTGCCACTCGAGCTGGCCCGGCGCGTGGGCGTCGGTGTCGATGGCGACCTTGCATCCCCACTCGAGGGCCAGGTCGAGCAGGTCGTCGGGCGGGTCGCGCCGCTCGGGCCGGCAGTTGATCTCGACGGCGGTGTCGAAGCGGGCGCAGGCGGCGAAGACGATCTCGGCGTCGAACTGCGACGGGGCGCGGGCCACGTCGGGGTCGGACGCCACGGCCGAACCCCGCGACCGCAGCTTCCGGTTCGTGCAGTGCCCGAGGATGTCGACGTGGGGGCTCGCCACGGCCATCACCATGCGGCGGGTCATCTCCGTGCGCTCCATGCGCAGCTTCGAGTGGATGCTCGCGACCACGACGTCGAGCCGGGCCAGCAGGTCGTCGTCGAGGTCGAGGGAGCCGTCGTCGAGGATGTCCACCTCGATGCCGGTGAGGATCCGGAACGGCGCGAGGTCGGCGTTGAGGCGGGCGACCTCGTCGAGCTGGTCGAGCAGCCGGTCGCGGTCGAGGCCGTGGGCGACGGTGAGACGGGGCGAGTGATCGGTGAGCACGAGGTACTCGTGGCCGAGCTCGATGGCGGTCACCGCCATCACCTCGATCGGGGCGCCGCCGTCGCTCCACTCGGAGTGCGTGTGGCAGTCACCGAGGAGCGCCTCGCGGTAGGGACGGGCCGGCGCGGACAGGGGCAGCACCGACTCGGCCTCCAGTCGGGCAAGGTAGCCGGGCGTGTCGCCGCGGAGCGCCTCGTGGATGACCCGTCCCGTCGAGCGGCCGATGCCGGGCAGCTCCTCGAGCCGGCCGGCACGGTCGAGCTCGTCGATGCGCTCGGGGCCCGCGTCGCGGACCACCTCGGCGGCGCGCTGGAAGGCCCGCACCCGGGGCGCGTCGGCCAGCGTGCGGTCGAGCAGGTAGACGACCCGGTCGAGGGCGGCGGCGGGATCCACGTCGGCCGAAGGTAGCGCCGCCCGCCACTACCCTGACGTCGTGGAGCGCTTCGGGTTCGTCGGCCTGCCCAACGCGGGCAAGTCCTCGCTGTACAACGCCCTGTCGGGCGGCAGCGCACTGGCCGCGCCCTACGCCTTCGCCACCACCGACCCCAACGTCGGGGTGGCCAAGGTGTTCGACTCCCGCCTCGATCGGCTCGCCGAGATGAGCAGCTCGAAGAACGTCGTGCCGACGAGCGTGCAGTTCGTCGACATCGGCGGGCTGGTCGAGGGGGCGAGCAAGGGTGAGGGCCTCGGCAACCGCTTCCTCGGCGGCATCCGCGAGGTCGACGCCATCGTGTTCGTGCTCCGGGCGTTCGACGACACCGACGTGCCCGGTCCGTCCGACCCGCTCGAGCACCTCCGGGTGCTCGAGATCGAGCTCGCCCTCGCCGACCTCGAGAGCATCGAGTCGCAGCTCACCAAGCGGCAGAAGGCGGCCCGGGCCGACAAGGCGCTGGCCGACGAGGTCGCCGCCCTCGAGGCGGCCCACGCGGTGCTCGCCGAGGGGCGACCCATCTACCGGTCCGAGCTCCCGGCGGACCGGCGCGAGCTGCTCCGGTCGTACTTCCTGCTCACCAACAAGCCGGTGCTGGCCGTGGTCAACGTCGGCGAGGACGACCTCGACCGGATCCCCGAGAAGACCGCGCCGGTCGAGGCCGAGCTCGAGGGCTGCGGCGAGGTCATCGGCATGTGCGTGCAGCTCGAGGCCGAAGCGGCCCAGCTCGACGTCGACGAGCGGGCCGAGATGCTCGAGGCCCTCGGCCTCGGCGAGGGGGCCCTGCCCCGCTTCATCCGCACCGCCTACCACCTGCTCGGCCTGCGCACCTTCTTCACCACGGGCGACAAGGAGAGCCGCGCCTGGACGTTCCGCGCCGGGTGGAAGGCGCCCCAGTGCGCCGGGGTGATCCACACCGACTTCGAGAAGGGCTTCATCCGGGCCGAGGTCATCCACTGGGACGAGCTGCTCGACATCGGGTCGTGGTCCAAGGCTCGCGAGGTCGGCAAGCTGCGGGTGGAGGGCAAGGACTACGAGGTCCAGGACGGCGACGTCCTCGAGATCCGCTTCAACGTGTGAGCGATGGCCTGGTTGGTGCGCGTGGGGGCGCCCGGCGCGCCGGGCGAGGAGCTGGTGCTGGCCTCCCTCGAGGTCGCCGAGGGCTGGCGCGCCCGAAGCCGCGGCCTGCTCGGCCGCGACGGCATCGACGGCGCGCTGCTCCTCCGGCCGGCGAGGAGCGTGCACACGTTCCGGATGCGCTTCCCCATCGACGCCGCCTTCGTCGACCGTGACCTGGTGGTGCGCAAGGTGGTGACGCTGGCACCCAACCGCGTCGCCGCGCCGGTGTGGTCCGCGCACGCGGTGATCGAGACCGAGGCCGGTTGCTTCGCCCACTGGGACGTCGTCCCCGGCGACCGCCTCGAGATCCGGGACGCGGGATGACCCCGCCCGACCGGACGGCGCGGGGCCCGGCGTCGGGCCGGCTGGTCCTCGTCGGCACGCCCATCGGCAACCTGGCCGACCTGTCACCGCGGGCTGCCGATGCCCTTCGAGCCGCCGACGCGGTCGCCTGTGAGGACACCCGACGGACCGGACGACTGCTCGAGCACCTCGGCGTGCGGGCCCGCGCCCTGGTCGTCGTGAACGACCACACCGAGGCGGATCGGGTCGGCGAGGTGCTCGCCCGTCTCGCCGCTGGCGAGACCGTGGTCGTGGTGTCCGATGCCGGGATGCCCGGCATCGCCGACCCGGGGGAGCGGCTCGTGCGGGCCGCGGCCGCCGAGGGCCACCCGGTCGAGGTGGTCCCGGGGCCGTCGGCTGCCGTCACCGCGCTGGTCGTGAGCGGCCTTCCCTCCGGGCGGTTCGCGTTCGAGGGATTCCTGCCCCGGAAGGGCTCGGGGCGCACCGAGCGCCTGGCGGCGGTGGCCGCCGAGCCCCGCACCGTGGTGCTGTACGAGGCGCCGCACCGCCTCGGCCGCACGCTCGCCGACCTCGCCGCCGGCTGCGGCGGCGAGCGGCGCGTCGTGCTGGCCCGCGAGCTCACCAAGCTCCACGAGGAGGTGTGGCGGGGCACCCTCGCCGAGGCGGCCGCCCGCGCCCAGGATGTCGAGCCCCGCGGCGAGTACGTGTTGGTGCTCGACGGCGCCCCGCCCTCTTCCCCGCCCGACGACGAGCGCGTGCGGGCGGCGCTCGACGTCGAGCGAGCCTCCGGGAGCAGCACGCGCGACGCGGTGGCGGCCGTCGCGGCGTCCCTCGGGGTGTCGAAGCGGCGGGTCTACGACATCGCCACCCGGAGCTGAGCAGCGGTCGGGGGAGCGCTCACCTCTCCAGTCGGTAGCCGCGCGTCACCAGGCGGCAGGACACCAGAGGCGACCAGCCGTCGGGGGAGGCCTCGATCTGGATCATCCCCCAGCGCAGGTCGGGGTCGGACCGCACGATGGCGTCGAGACGGCCGACCACGGCGTTGTACGTCCACGGATCGACCTCGCCCACGTTGCCGCTGTAGATGCGCACGACCACGCGGCTGCGGAGCAGGTCGACGGCGGCGATGTCGCGTAGGGGCCCGTCGTCGCCGGAGAGCTCCCGCCAGCAGTCGTCGGGCGTGCGGATGTCGCCGGCGTCGGCGTTCACCTGGTCGCGCAGCGACGCCAGCTCGCCGTACGGGTAGCGGTGGAGCGGGCCGGCGGCGGGCAGGCCCGTGGCGGCGGTGACGGCGACGAACACGGTGACCGCCGCCAGCACGGCGGCGCCACCGACGAGCACCCGCTTCCGCCACCGGCGGCTCGGGGGAGTGTCGGGGGCGGGGTCGCCGGCCACGCCGGCGTCGCCTGCAGGGGCGTGGTCCACCGCCGGTCAGTCCCGTGGTTCGGCGGCGGCCAGCTCGAGCAGGCGGGTGACGACCTCGTCGCCGGCGGTGGCCACCGAGCCGGCGTCGAACGGCGGGTCGGGGTCGTACTCGATCATCAGCTGCACGGCGCGGGCGGTCAGGTCGTCGCTGAGGTGGGCGGCGAGGGTCAGTCCCATGTCGATGCCCGACGACACCCCGGCGGCGGTGATGACCTTCCCGCGCTCCACCACGCGCTCGGACACCGGGACGGCCCCGAGGTCGCGCAGCTCGCCCATCGCTGCCCAGTGGGTGGTGGCATCGACCCCGTCGAGCACGCCGGCGGCGGCGAGCACCAGCGAGCCGGTGCAGACCGACGTGGTCCAGGCCGTGGTCTCGTGAGCGGTGCGCACCCAGGTCAGCACCTCCTCGTCGTGGAGGAGGGGTCGGGTGCCGAACCCGCCGGGGAACAGCACCACGTCGGGACGGGGCACCTCGGCGAAGGTGGCGTCGGCCACGAGCGACAGGGACCGGCTGTCGGCTCGGACGGGACCCGTCCGGTGGCCGACGAACACCACCTCGGCGCCGGGGAGGCGGTGGAGGACCTCGTAGGGGCCGATGGCGTCGAGGACGGTGAGGCGGTCGAACACGGGGATGGCGATCTGCACGGGGCCAGTCTGCCGCGGCTGCGTAGGCTGGGCCCGTGCAGGGACAGGGTGGCGTGCCGGGGCAGTCGCGACGCCAGGACGACCTCGCTGACGTCTACGACGCCGACACCCTCGCGGCGCTCGATCGGTGGGTGCCTCGGGCGGGCGTGGAGCCCCGCCGTCGCATCGGACGGCGCGGCGGCCTGGCCGGGGGTGCGCTCCTGTCGGCGGTGGCACTCGGTCTGCGCGACGTCGTCGACGGGGACGACGCGGGCCAGGCCCACGTCGAGCTCGATCCCGGGTTCGACGACCTGGGGGAGCGCTGGGTCACGTTCATCCCGGCGTTCGGCGTGCCGCGCGCGAGCCGCATCGTCGTCCGCCCCTGGCTCGCCCCCCGCTAGCGCGGAGCCCGTCGGGGCGGTCCCGGGCGGGCGGGTCCCCGTTCCTGTCAGACCCCGTTCGTACGCTGGTGCCATGGTCCTCGTCGCCGTGCTCGTCGCCGTGCTCGTCGCGGTCGTCACCGCCGCCGCCCTCGCGGTCGTGGTCGCCAACGGCCGCGCCGCCGAGCGGCGGGCCGAGGCCGAGCGGCGGGCCCTCGACGAGCTGCGCCAGCAGCTCGCCACCGCCCAGGCCGAGCAGGCCAAGGCCTCGATCGACACGCTGCTGGCCATCGCCGGCGAGAAGTTCGCCGACCACACGTCGGCGGCCTCGCGCGAGCTCGACCTGCGGTCCGGGGCGATGAGCGAGCAGTACCGCGAGATGCAGGCCGAGTTGGCGCGGGTGCGCGCCCTGCTCGGCGACCTCGAGCGCGAGCGGTCCGAGCAGCACGGTCGCCTCGAGCAGGGCCTGGCCCAGGCGGTCCAGGCCAGCCGCACCCTCACCGACACCACCCAGAGCCTGCGCGAGGCCCTCTCGAGCACCAAGGCCCGGGGCCAGTGGGGCGAGCGCATGGCCGACGACGTGCTGCGCCTCGCCGGCTTCGTCGAGGGCGTCAACTACCGCAAGCAGACCGCGGTGGCCGGTGGCGGCATCCCCGACATCACCTTCCTGCTCCCGCAGGGCCGGGTCCTGCACATGGACGTGAAGTTCCCGCTCGACAACTACCTGCGAGCCCTCCAGGCCGAGCGTGACGACGAGCGGGCCCGCCACGAGGCGCAGTTCCTGAAAGACGTCCGCCAGCGCGTTCGCGAGATCGCCGGACGGGCCTACATCGACCCCGACGAGACGGTCGACGCCGTCCTGCTGTTCATCCCCAACGAGGCCCTCTACGGGTTCATCCACGAGCGCGACCCGGCGCTGGTCGACGTCGCCCTTCGCGACAAGGTCGTCCTCTGCTCCCCGTTCACCCTGTTCGCGGTGCTGGCGGTGGTGCGTCAGGCGGTCGATGCCTTCACCCTCGAGCGCACCAGCGACGAGATCCTCCAGGCCCTCACCGCCTTCAGCGGCCAGTGGCAGAAGTTCAGCGAGGGCTTCGACACGCTCGGCAAGCGGCTCGAGACGACGCAGAAGGCCTACGACGACCTGGCCGGCACCCGCCGGCGCCAGCTCGACAAGCAGCTCGACCGCATCGACGACCTGCGCTCCCGTCGCGGCCTGCCCACGGTCGACGACGACCGCGGCCCGCCGGCGGTCACGCCGGCCCCGGGCGACGACCCGGCGCATCCCCCGTCGTCGGCCGTCGACGCCGACGACGTCGACGAGCCTGCGGCCACCGGCACCGCCGGCGGGCCGCCGCGGCTACGCCCGGTACGGCTCGGCTAACCCGAGAAGGCGGGTCGGCACCGGTCGGTAGGCTGACCGACGTGTCCGACCGGTTCTACGTCACCACCCCCATCTACTACGTGAACGACGTGCCCCACATCGGGCACGCGTACACGACGGTGACGGCCGACGCCCTCGCCCGCTGGCACCGCCTCGTGGGTGACGACGTGTTCTTCCTCACCGGCACCGACGAGCACGGCCTCAAGGTCCAGCGGGCGGCGGAGGCCAACGGGCTCGCCCCCCTCGAGCACGCCGACGCCACCAGCGAGCGGTTCCGGGAGACCTGGAAGCTGCTCGACATCGACTACGACGACTTCATCCGCACCACCGAGCCCCGGCACCGGACCAGCGTGCAGGCGTTCCTCCAGCGCGTCCACGACAACGGCTGGATCGAGAAGGGCACCTATGCCGGGCTCTACTGCGTGTCCTGCGAGGCGTACTACGCCGAGAGCGACCTGATCGACGGCAACTGCCCGATCCACGGCAGTCCGGTCGAGTGGCTCGAGGAGGACAACTGGTTCTTCAAGCTCTCGGCCTTCGAGCAGCCGCTGCTCGACTGGCTCGAGGCGAATCCGGACGCCGTGCAGCCCGAGGGCAAGCGCAACGAGGCGCTCGGCATCATCCGCCAGGGCCTCGACGACATCTCGATCACCCGCACGTCGATCAAGTGGGGCGTGCCGGTGCCGTGGGATCACGACCAGGTCTTCTACGTCTGGTACGACGCCCTCATCAACTACGCCACGGCCATCGGCTTCGGTGCGGACGAGGCCCGCTTCGACGAGTGGTGGCCGCACGTGCACCACCTCCTCGGCAAGGACATCCTCCGCTTCCACACCGTGTACTGGCCGGCCATGCTGCTGGCCGCCGGGCTCGCCCCGCCGCACCGCCTCCACATCCACGGCTTCTTGCTGGTGGGCGGCGAGAAGATGAGCAAGACCCGGCTCAACCAGATCTTCCCGGCCGACCTGGTGGCCGACTTCGGGGTCGACGGGTTCCGGCACCACTTCCTGCGGGACCAGCCGTTCGGGCCCGACGGCGACTTCTCCTACGAGGCCATGGTCAACCGGTACAACACCGATCTGGCCAACAACCTCGGCAACCTGCTGTCCCGCGTGGCCACCGTGGTGGGCAAGTCGTGCCGCGGCATCGGTCCTGCGCCGCGGGCCGACAGCCCGTTGGCGCCCCTCGCCGCCGAGGCCTACGAGGCGGCCGTCCGGGGCTGGGCCGAGGTCCAGCCCTCGCGCGCGCTCGAGGCCACCTGGCGCCTCGTCCGCGAGGCCAACGCCCACCTCGAGGCCAACGAGCCCTGGAAGCTCGAGCCCGGGCCCGAGCTCGACGGTGTGCTCGGCGACGCGCTCGAGGTGCTGCGGATCGTCGCCGTCCTGGCCAGCCCGGCGCTCCCCACGGCGACCGCCGAGATCTGGCGGCGCATCGGCCTGCCGGGGTCGCCGACCGACCAGCAGCTCCCCGACGCGGCGTCCTGGGGCGGCTACCCCGGCGGATCGCCGGTCGAGAAGGGCGAGCCGCTCTTCCCCCGCATCAAGGCGCCGTGACCGCGTCGCTCCCGCCCGGCACGGAACCGGCGGTCCCGCTCCGGTGGGCCGACGACCATTGCCACCTCGAGCCGGACGTGGCGGCCGACACCATCGACGCGGCGCGGTCGGCCGGGGTCGAGCGCCTCATCACCGTGGGCACCGACGCCGCTTCCTCGCGCGCCGCCCTCGCCGTCGCCCGGGCCCATGACGGCGTGTGGGCGACCGCCGGCGTGCACCCGCACGACGCGACCGAGGGGGTGGACGGCATCGTCGAGTTGCTCGACGCCCCCGAGGTCGTGGCGGTCGGGGAGTGCGGTCTCGACTACCACTACGACCACTCGCCCCGTGCCGTGCAGCGCCGGGTGTTCGCCGAACAGGTCGCCCTCGCCCTCGCCCGCGACCTCCCGCTCGTCATCCACACCCGCGAGGCGTGGGCCGACACGTTCGCCGTCCTCGACGCCGAGGGGGTGCCCCGGTGCACGGTGTTCCACTGCTTCAGCGGCGGCCCCGACGAGGCGGCCGCCTGCCTCGAGCGCGGCGCCCACCTCTCGATCAGCGGCATCGTCACCTTCCCGACCGCCGACGAGGTCCGGGCGGCGGTGGCAGCGACGCCACTCGACCGGCTCCTGATCGAGACCGACAGCCCGTACCTGGCGCCGGTGCCCCACCGGGGTGGGCCCAACCAGCCGGCCTGGGTGCCGGTCGTCGGCGCCGCCGTCGCCGCGGTCAGAGGTGTCTCCCCGACCGCAGTCGCCGCCGCCACCTGGGCCACCACCGCCCGGGTCTACGGCCTCCCGCCCGGTTGAGTCCGCCCGCCCGCGGATGACAACGGTGTTACTTAGGTTGCGATTCTGTGACGGCACACCTAGGTTCGCGACGTGGCCCCGGGTCGGAGCAGGGATGGGGGCGCGGCCGTTCCGACGCCGCGCTCGCCCCAACAGCAGCGTCGCCGTGCGTTCGTCGTGGGGCTGGCGCTCGTCGCCGCGGCGGTCGGGCTGGCCGGGTTGGTGCCCGAGCCCGGGGCGGTGGCCGACGACACCCAGGTCGTGATGGCGGCACCTCCCCCCAGCGCGGCGCCGCCCACCACGGTGGCACCGCCCACGACGACGGCGACCGCGGCGCCCACGACCACGGCGAGACCCACCACGACGCAGGCGCCCACGACGACGGTCAGGCCGACGACGACCACCACCACGGCCAAGCCGGCCACCACCACCACGACGACGACGCCGCCAGCCCCGGCGGCGCCGAAGGTCGAGGCCCAGGTGGCCACGCCCGGCGGCGGCGACGCCGAGTTCCTGGCCTGTCTCCGCCGGCGGGAGTCGGGTGGGAACTACCAGGCGGTGTCGTCGACGGGCCTCTACTTCGGGGCCTACCAGTTCATGATCTCGACCTGGGACAACACGGCTCGCCACGCCGGACGGGGCGATCTGGTCGGTGTCCGACCCGACCGGGCGGCGCCGGCCGACCAGGACGCGATGGCCCTGGCGCTGTACCGCTGGCAGGGCAAGGCCCCCTGGAACGGCGCCTGCTGAGCGTGCGGGGCGGCGCGTGACGCTCACGCGCACCGACGTTCGCGCCCTGCTCGACGACGCCGGCATCGCGCCCAGCCGCGCCCTCGGGCAGAACTTCGTCGTCGATCCCAACACCGTCCGCGCCGTCGCCCGGCGCGCCGGCGTCGGGCCCGGCGACGCCGTGGTCGAGATCGGCGCCGGGGTGGGGTCGCTCACCCTCGCCCTGGCCGAGACCGGCGCCGAGGTCACCGCCGTCGAGATCGACCGTCGCCTCGTGCCCATCCTCGGCCGGGTCGTGTCCGGCACCTCGGTCCGGGTCGTCGAGGGCGACGCCACGACCCTCGACTGGGGCGATCTGCTGGCCGCCCACGAGCGGTGGACCCTCGTCGCCAACCTGCCCTACAACGTCGCCACCCCACTGGTGCTCGACCTGCTCGACCAGGTTCCGGCCATCACCACGATGCTGGTGATGGTGCAGCTCGAGGCCGGGGAGCGGCTCGCCGCCGAGCCCGGTGACGCGGCCTACGGGATCCCGTCGGTCAAGGTCGCCTACTCGGCCCGGGCCACGCTGGTGGGCCGGGTGTCGCCCAGCGTCTTCCTGCCCCGCCCGCGGGTCGACTCGGCCCTCGTGCGCATCGAGCGACGGGACGCGCCCGCCGTCGACGCCGACCCGTCGGTGCTGTTCGAGCTCGTGCGCACCGCGTTCGGCCAGCGCCGGAAGATGTTGCGTCGCAGCCTCGCCGGCCGGGTCGACGAGGACGCCTTCGTCGCTGCCGGCGTGCGCCCCGAAGCTCGTCCCGAGGAGCTCGGCATCGAGGCGTGGGGGCGGCTGGCCGACGCCGTGGCCGACCGCAGCGGTCCGCCTGCCTAGGCTCCGGCCGATGACCGACCGCCTCGACGACCGCCCACCCGTCGAGCTGCTGGCCCACGCCAAGCTGACGCTCTCGCTGCGGGTCACCGGCCGTCGCGACGACGGGTACCACCTGCTCGACGCCGAGATGGTCAGCGTCGACCTGGCCGATCGCCTGACCGTCGGCCCCGGCGACGGCATCGAGGTCGTGCCCGCCGAGGGCGGTCTGGCGGTCCCGGCCGGGGCCGACAACCTCGTCGCCCGGGCCCTGGCCCTGGCCGGCCGCCGGGCCCACGTCGTCATCACCAAGCGGATCCCCGCCGGAGCCGGGCTCGGGGGCGGGTCGGCCGACGCCGCCGCCGTGTTGCGATGGGCGGGCATCGACGACCCTGCGACGGCGGTCCGGCTCGGCGCCGACGTGCCGTTCTGCCTCCTCGGCGGCCGGGCACGGGTCGAGGGGATCGGCGAGCGGCTGACCCCGCTGCCCCCCGTCGACCGGGAGCTCACCCTCCTGACGCCGCCCTTCGGCTGCTCCACCGTCGCCGTCTACCACGCGTGGGACGAGCTGGGCGGCCCGATCGGGGCCAACGGCAACGACCTCGAACCCGCCGCGCTGGCCGTCGAGCCCCGTCTGGCGGCATGGCGGGACACGCTGGGGGAGGCCACGGGATGCACGCCTCGGCTGGCCGGGAGCGGTTCGACGTGGTTCGTCGAGGGTGCGTTCCCGGGCGACGGGCGCGTCGTCACCCGCACGATGGCGGTCGGGGGGACGGTGGTCGGAGGGGGCTGACGGGTCGCGAGGCGCTACTTGCCGGCGGCCCGACGCTGGAAGCGCGTGCGCTTCAGCATCTTCTTGTGCTTCTTCTTGCGCATCCGCTTGCGGCGCTTCTTGATCAGCGAGCCCATGGCGTCGGGCACGCTAGCAGCGGCATGCGGCCCAGCACCAAACGAGCTCGGGGGCAGGGATTCGAACCCCGAAGTCGAGGACCAAAACCTCGCATGTTGCCGATTACATCACCCCCGAAGGGTGCGGCAACCCTACCGGGCGGCCGGGTCCGGAGCGGGTGAGGCCGGGGTGATCCCGCATGCCGGTCGGGGGCGGTAGAAAGGGTCCATGACGTCGCCCGTGTCGGCCATCGTGCTCGCCGCCGGGGAAGGCACCCGGATGCGGTCGTCGCGCCCGAAGCCCCTGCACCTGCTCTGCGGTCGGGCCATGCTGCTCTACGTCCTCGACGCCCTCGGCGACGTCGACGTCCGCCGGGCGGTGATCGTGGTCGGCCACGGTGCCGAGCGGGTCACGAAGAAGCTGCAGGAGGAGGCGCCCGACCTCCTGCTCGACTTCGTCGAACAGCACGTGCAGCGCGGCACCGGCGACGCGGTCAGCGTCGGGCTCACCGCCTTCCCCCACGACGACCTCGACGACGTCGACGGCGACCTGCTCGTGCTCCCGGGCGACACGCCGCTCCTGCGGCGGTCGACGATCTCCGCCCTGCTGGCCCGTCACCGGGACACCGGCGCGGCGTGCACGATCCTCACCGCCCGGTTGCCCGACCCGGCGGGCTACGGCCGCATCGTGCGGGGCAAGGACGACCGCGTCCGCCGGGTGGTCGAGGAGAGCGACGCCACCGGCGAGGAGCGAGCCATCGACGAGGTCAACACATCCATCTACTGCTTCCGGCGAGGAGTGCTGGCCCCGGCGCTCCGACGGCTCAACCCCGAGAACGCGCAGGGCGAGTACTACCTCACCGACGTCGTCGAGGTCCTCCACGACGCCGGCTACCCGGTGATGTCGCTCGTCGCCGACGACGCCGGCGAGACCCAGGGCGTCAACGACCGCCGTCAGCTGGCCGCCGCCGAGGCCGAGCTGCGTCGCCGCACCAACCTCCGGTGGCTGCAGCGAGGCGTCACGATGCTCGATCCCGACCACACCTACCTCGACGCCACCGTCGACCTCGGCACCGACGTCACCCTGTTCCCCGGGACCCTGCTGCAGGGCCGCACCGTGATCGGCGCCGGCGCCGAGATCGGCCCCGACACCCGCCTGGTCGACTGCGTGGTCGGCGACGGGGCGGTCGTCGAGCAGACCATCGGCCGCGATGCGGAGATCGGCGCCGAGGCCCGAGTCGGGCCGTTCGCCGTGCTCGAGCCGGGTGCCCAGATTCCGGCCGCCGCCCGCACCGGCCCGTTCTACACTGCGACTTCGGGCGACGATCCCTCGTGACGCGCGGGGGCTCGAAGGCAGGGCAGCCGGCCCGAGCGAACCCAGGACGACGCATGGAGCTGGTCAGCAAGAAGCGGTTGCACCTCGTCAGCGGCCGGGCCAACGTCCCCCTCGCCGAGGAGATCGCCGCCGCGCTGGGCGTCGAGCTCGGTGACGCCAACCTGGCCGAGTTCGCCAACGGCGAGCTGCACTGCCGGTTCGGCGAGTCGATCCGGGGCACCGACGTGTTCATCGTGCAGAGCCACTCGGGGTTGGTCCCCGACGACGGGCCGGCGATGTCGCTCAACGACTCGCTGATGGAGCAGCTGATCATGGTCGACGCCGCCCAGCGGGCGTCGGCCAAGCGGATCACCGTGGTCTGTCCGTTCTACGGCTACGCCCGGCAGGACCGGAAGTCCGAGGGCCGCGAGCCGATCACCGCCAAGCTCGTGGCGAACATGTTCAAGGTCGCCGGTGCCAGTCGCATCATCAGCGTCGACCTGCACTCCGGCCAGATCCAGGGCTTCTTCGACGGCCCCGTCGACCACCTCACCGCCATGCCGGTGCTCGTCGACTACATGGGCGGCCTCGGCGACGACCTGGTCGTGGTGTCGCCCGACGCCGGCCGGGTGAAGGTGGCCGAGCGCTACGCCAACCAGCTCGGCGCCGACCTCGCCATCGTGCACAAGCGCCGGGTCAAGGGGGCCAAGAACGAGGTCGAGGCCCGTGACGTCGTCGGTGAGGTCGACGGGCGGGCGTGCGTGCTCATCGACGACATGATCGACACCGCCGGCACGATCGTCGCCGCCGCCGAGCAGCTCGTCGACCACGGCGCGTCCGACGTCTACGCCGCCGCCACCCACGGCGTGCTGAGCGGCCCGGCCATCGACCGACTCAAGAACTCGGTGATCTCGAAGGTCGTGATCACCAACACGCTCCCGCTGCCGCCCGAGAAGCAGATCGACAAGATCGAGGTGCTCTCGGTGGCCGGCATCATCGCCGACGCCATCGACGCCGTGTTCGAGGACACGTCGGTGAGCGAGATCTTCGGCGGCGCCAACCAGTCCTGACCGGCGCCAACCAGTCCTGATCGGTCAGTGACCGGTCTGGCGCATCGTCCAGCGACCCACGGCGATGGTCCCGCCGAGGAACAGGCCGGCCCAGATGCCGACCCAGATCGAGATGCCGAGATCGGCGGCGACCGAGATCGACGAGCCGACGAGCCGGATGGCGACGAAGCAGAGGACGCCGAACACCACGATGCCGATCGCCGAGCCGTAGAGGATGGCCTTCCCGAAGCCGACGTCCTCGGCGGTGATGGTGTCGGGGCTGTCGGGGCTGTCGGGGCTGTCGTCGGGGGTGGTGGTGGGACGGTCGATGGTGGTCGCCATGGGTCCTCCTCGCGCTCGGTGCCTCGCTCTCGGTGCGGCTCGCACGCAGCACGACCACGCCGAGACCCGTCGGAACCGGTGGACCGCGGCGATGCCTGCGCCTCGCACTCCTGGGCGCAGCGTGGGTCACGAGCCGGCGCGCTTCCAGGGTCGAAGGTCCCGCCGGGGGTCGCTTCGCCGGGAGCGACGAGCCGGTTCGCCCGGCGGGACGGGCCCCGGGTAGCATCGACAGCCGTCCTCGACCACCCCGGTCGCCAGCCGTCGGCCGTTCCCCCACCGACCTCGGCGCCGCCGCAGGAGCCCCAGATGGAACTCACCCTCACCGCCACCGTCGGCCGGCCCACCGGCAGTCGGCCCGCCAACCGCATCCGCGCCGGCGGCCTCGTGCCCGGCGTGGTCTACGGCCTCGGGAGCGAGCCGACCGCCATCACCGTGCCCTGGTCCGAGCTCCGTCGGGCGCTCACCACCGAAGCCGGCCTGAACGCGCTGATCACCCTGGACGTCGAGGGTCGTCGCGACCTCACCATCGTGAAGGACCTCCAGCGCGATCCCGTGCGTCGCGAGGTCATCCACGTCGACTTCCTGCGGGTCGACCCCGACGCCACGGTCGAGGTCGAGGTGCCGGTGTTGACCGTCGGCACCGCCAAGGAGGTCGAGGACGCCCGCGGCGTCGTCGACCAGTCGCTGAAGACGCTCACGATCAAGGCCAAGCCGGGCAACATCCCCAACGAGTTGTCGGTCGACATCACCGAGCTCGGCATCGGCGGCACGATCACCGTCGCCGACGTGGCCCTTCCCGAGGGCGTCACCACCGATCTCCCCGACGACGCCGTCGTGGTCGTCGGCGTGGCCACCCGCTTCACCGGCGCCGAGGGCGCCGAGGGCGCCGAGGGCGTGGGCGAAGAGGGCGAGGGCGAGCCGGCGGAGGCCGAGGCCGGCGAGGGCGACGGCGAGGGCTGAGCGCGTCGGGGGCCGGCCGCTCGACGGTCGTGCGCCCGGGCGGCGTGACCGGGCGATGACGTCGTGACGCCCCTCCGACGCGCCGAGCCGCGACGTGGCACGCCCGCCGACCTCCTCGTGGTCGGCCTCGGCAACCCGGGTCGTGAGTACGTCGGGTCACGCCACAACGTCGGCTTCGAGGTCGTCGACCTGCTCGCCTCCCGCCACGGCGCCCGCCTCCGCAAGGGCAAGGAGCTCGCCCTCGTCGACGAGGTGCGCGTGGGTGGGCACCGGTTGGCGCTGGCCCAGCCGCTCACCTACATGAACGACTCCGGCCAGTCGGTCGGGCCGCTCGTCCGGCGCTTCGGGATCACCGACCTGAGCCGGCTCGTGGTCGTGCACGACGAGCTCGACCTCCCCGTCGGTCGGATGAAGGTCAAGCTCGGTGGCGGCCTCGCCGGCCACAACGGGCTGCGGTCGATCAAGGCTCACCTGCACGACGACGGCTTCGTGCGGGTGCGCATCGGCGTGGGCAAGCCCCCGAGCAAGGAGCAGGGCGCCGACCACGTCCTGAAGCGCATGGGGAAGGCCGAGCGGGGCGTCCTCGACGAGATGGTCGATCGGGCCGCCGACGTCGTCGAGACGATCCTTGAGGACGGCGTCGACCCCGCCATGCAGAGGTTCAACGCGATCTAGACGTCCGCCGGCGCCGATGCCGCGGGGTCTCGCTAGCCTGGCCGAGCCGATGTCGACGACCGTGCCCGTCTCCGTCCGGGCTCTCACCGACCTCCCCCCGCTGTTGCGCGACGACCCTGCCCTCCTCCAGGTGCTGGGGCGGTCGAGCGCGGTGCTGGCGGTCCCCGATCCCGGCCGGGCCCTCGCCATCGCCGGGCTCACGACGCTGTCGTCACGGCGCCCGGTGGTGGTCGCCACCCCGACCACGGGTGACGCCGAACGGCTCGCACGCGACCTGGCCACCTTCCTCGGCGACGACCACGTCGACCTGTTCCCGGCCTGGGAGACGCTGCCCTTCGAGCGGGTGAGCCCCACGGTCGAGACGATGGGCCACCGGTTGCGAGCGCTGTGGCGCCTCGGCACCGGTCGCCACGCCGACGATGCCGGGCCGACCGTGGTGGTCGCGTCGGTGCGGGCCCTGGTGCAGCGCCTCGGGCCCCACGTCGAAGAGGTCGCGCCGATCGTCGTGCGCCACGGCGACGTGGTGGACCCCACCGACCTGGTCGAGCAGCTGGTGCGCGTGGGCTATCGCCGCGAGTACCAGGTCGAGCACCGGGGTGAGGTGGCGGTGCGGGGGTCGATCGTCGACGTCTTCCCGTCGACCGCCGACGTGCCGGTGCGGATCGACCTGTGGGGCGACGAGGTCGACCGCCTCACCGAGTTCGCGGTCGCCGACCAGCGATCGACCCACGACGTGGCGTCGGTCGAGCTGTTCCCGTGCCGCGAGCTGCTCCCCACCGACGAGGTGCGAGAGCGAGCCGAGCGCCTCGTCGCCGAGCAGCCGTGGGGTCGCGAGCAATGGGAGCGCCTTGCCGAGGGGCTGACGTTCGAGGGCATGGAGTCGTGGCTGCCGTGGCTCACGCCCGATGAGCGGGTGCTGCTCGATCTGCTCGACGACGACGCCCAGGTGCTGCTGGTCGAGCCTCGTCGCATGCGCGACCGGGCCGGCGACATCCTCGCCGAGGAGGAGGACCTGGCCGCCACGCTGTCCCAGACCTGGGGCGCCGAGGGGTCCGCGTTCCCTCGCCTCCACCTCCCCTTCGACCGACTGCTGGCCGAGACCAAGGCGCCGGCGTGGACGGTCACGACGGCACCCGAGGGCCCCGGCGTGGCGGTGATGGCGGTGGCGGGCTGGGACCCCGCCGTCGGCGACGGCGCCACCCTCGTGCGCCAGATCCACCAGCTGCTCGAGGACGGCTACCGGGTGGTGGTGGGCGCCGACGGGCCGGGCTCGGCCGGGCGTGTCGTGGCCCTGCTCGCCGACCACGGGCTCCACTTCCACCTCGACGCCGACGGCTCGACCGACCTCACCCGTCCGGGGGGCACCGTCACCGTGGCCCCGCTCGAGCGCGGGTGCATCCTCACCTCGGCCCGGCTGGCGGTGCTGGCCGAGTCCGACGTGACCGGCCGGCGCCGGGCCCACCGCCGCCCCCGGCCTCGGCGTCAGGCCTCCCAGGGCTTCTTCGACGACCTCACCCCGGGCGACTTCGTCGTGCACCACGCCCACGGCGTGGCCCGCTACGGCGGCATGGTCAAGCGGGCGATCGGCGGCGTCGAGCGGGACTACCTCCTGCTCGAGTACCGGGGCGACGACAAGCTCTACGTCCCCTCCGACCAGATCGACGCCGTGCGCCACTACACGGGCGGCGAATCACCCACCCTCAGTCGGCTGGGTGGCAGCGAGTGGCAGAAGACGAAGGCGAAGGTCCGATCGGCGGTCACCGAGATCGCCCAGGAGCTCGTCGTGCTCTACCAGACCCGGGTGAACACGCCCGGGCACGCCTACCCGCCCGACACGCCGTGGCAGCGCGAGCTCGAGGAGGGCTTCCCGTACGAGGAGACGCCCGACCAGCTCAAGGCCATCGACGAGGTGAAGGCCGACATCGAGTCCGGCGTGCCGATGGACCGGCTGGTGTGCGGCGACGTGGGCTTCGGCAAGACCGAGGTCGCCATCCGGGCCGTGTTCAAAGCCGTGCAGGACGGCCGCCAGGCGGCCGTGCTCGTGCCCACCACGCTGCTCGCCCAGCAGCACTTCCAGACCTTCAGCGAGCGATTCGCCGGCTATCCGGTTCGGGTCGAGGTGCTGAGCCGCTTCCTCACCCCGGGCCAGGCGCGCCAGGTGGTGCAGGGGCTCCGCGAGGGCGAGGTCGACGTGATCATCGGTACCCACCGGCTGCTGTCCGACGACATCTCGTTCAAGGACCTCGGCCTGCTCGTCGTCGACGAGGAGCAGCGCTTCGGCGTCCACCACAAGGAGGCGATCAAGCGCATCCGCGCCGACGTCGACGTGCTCACCCTCACGGCGACGCCGATCCCGCGCACGCTCGAGATGAGCCTCACCGGCATACGCGACCTCACGCTGCTCAACACACCGCCGGCGGAGCGCCAGCCGATCCTCACCTATGTGGGCGAGCACGACGACCGGGCGGTCGCCGAGGCCATCCGACGCGAGCTGTTGCGCGAGGGTCAGGTCTTCTTCGTGCACAACCGGGTGCAGGACATCGAGCACGTGGCCGCCGGGCTGCGCGACCTGGTGCCCGAGGCCCGCGTCGCCGTCGCCCACGGACAGATGGACGAGGGTCAGCTCGAGCAGATCGTGATCGACTTCTGGGAGGGTCGCCACGACGTGCTCGTGTGTACGACGATCATCGAGTCGGGCATCGACATGCCGACGGTCAACACGCTCGTGGTCGACCGGGCCGACCGTCTCGGGCTCGGCCAGCTCCACCAGCTGCGCGGGCGGGTCGGGCGCGCCGGACAACGCGCCTACGCCTACCTGTTCTTCCCGCCCGACCGGTCCCTCACCGAGGAGGCCTACGAGCGGCTGAAGACGATCGGTGAGGCCACCGAGCTCGGGTCGGGCTTCAAGATCGCCATGCGGGACCTCGAGATCCGCGGCGCCGGCAACCTGCTCGGCACCGGCCAGTCGGGCCACATCGCCGCCGTCGGCTACGACCTCTACTGCCAGATGGTCACCGAGGCGGTGGCCGAGCTGAAGGGGGAGGAGCCCCGCGAGCCGGCCGAGGTGAAGCTCGAGCTGCCCCTCGACGCCAACCTCCCGAAGGACTACGTCTCCCGCGAGGAGCTGCGGCTCGAGGCCTACCGTCGCCTGGCCGCCGTCACCACGCCGGGAGAGGTCGACGACATCCGGGCCGAGTGGGTCGACCGCTACGGCCCGGTGCCGTCCCCCGCCGAGGCGCTGCTCGAGGTGGCGCGCCTGCGCGCCGAGTGCGTGCGGGCCGGTGTCCGGGAGGTCACGGTCGTGAAGGGCAGCGGGTTCGGCGGTCCCCGCCTCGTGGCCCGCATCGCCCCGATCGACCTCCCGGCGAGCAAGCGCATCCGCCTCGAGCGCCTCTACAAGGGGGCCGTGGTGAAACACGACGCAGCCCAGCTGCACCTGCCGGTGAAGGCGTCGGCGTCGGCCGCCGCCGAGGTGGTGGCCGCGCTCGCCGAGCTGGTGCCCGACGACCGGGCCGTCTCCGCCTGACCGGTGTTCACCGAACGTTCCCCTGGAGTTCGATCGCCGTTGGCGTCGCCGACGACCCATCGGTGGGTGCCGTTCCTAACCTGCCCGTCTCGTGGTGCTCCTGTGTCGTCGGTCGTCACCGTCCATCGCGGTCCTCGTCGTGGTCGCGGCCGTGCTGGTGGGGGCGGCCTGTTCGTCCGACGACGGGGGCTCGACGGCGGCGGCGAGCGTGAACGGCGTCGAGATCCCGGCCTCGGAGGTGGAGGCGGACGTCGCCGTGCTCGGTGCCGACGAGGCCACCACGAGCGCGTTCCGGGGGGAGCTGGCCCAGCTCTACCGCACCGCGACGCGCGTCTACCCCGACTCGGTCGAGGCCACCGCCCTGTCGGTGCGGGTCATCGACGAGCTCGTCGTCCAGGAGCTGGCGGCCCGGGACATCGTCCCGTCGGACTTCGACCGTGAGGGGGCCGAGCAGCTGCTCCAGGACACCTACGGGAGCGCGTCGGCGACCTTCGACGAGGGGTTTCGTGACCGCTGGGTGTCGGCCATGGCCAACCGGATCGCGCTCTCGAACGCGCTGGCCCTCGAGCGACCGCCCACCGACCCGACCGACGCCGAGATCGACGTCGCCTACCGGCGCGCCGTCGCCGGGGCGGCTCAACAGGGCGACGTGGCGTGCGTGACGGTCGTGCTCGTCGCCTCCGCCGAGCCGGGCCAGGGCGAGCCCACTGCCGAGCAGGTGGCGGCGGCACGGGCCGAGGCGGACGCCGCCTACGTCCGGCTGCAGGGCGGCGAGGACATCGTCCGGGTGGCCCTCGACATCTCCGACGACAGCAGCAAGGACGTGGGCGGGGACATCGGCTGCGTGCCGGTGAAGGCCGATCCGGCGACGCCGTTCGAGGAGGCGGTGGCGACCCAGCCGGTCGGCGAGATCGCCCCACCGGTCCCCGACGAGGCCGGCTACTACCTCGTGGAGGTCCGCAGCCGGGGCGTCGTGCCGCTCGCCGAGCTCCGGAGCCAGCTGGTCGAGACCCTGGAGCGGCAGCGGGCCCAGCAGTTCCCGGGCGATCTCGCGCCGTGGCTGGTCGACCTGGCCAGCGCCGCCGCCATCGAGGTCGATCCGGCGTGGGGGGTGTGGGATCCGGACAACGCCACCGTCGTCCCGCCGGCGGGTGTCGGCGGGGGCTGAAGCGGGCCTGACTGGCCCCGCGGCGTCGGCCTCCCTAGGCTCCCGTTCCTCGTGAGACGTCCCCCCCTCCTCGCCGTCGCGCTCGTCGCCGTCGCCGTCGCCGTCGCCGGCTGCGGCTCGAGCACCAGCTCCCTCAACGCCGCGGCCACCGTCGACGGCGAGGGCATCAGCGAGGAGGCCCTGCTCGCCGACCTCGAGGCCCTGTCCTCGAACGACGAGGTGCGGGCGGCCATCGAGGGTCAGGGCGTCGAGGTGTACGGGCCGAACAACGAGCCCTCGACCTACAGCACGGCCTTCGCCAGCCAGGTGCTGTCGGTGCTCATCATCGACGAGCTCATCGGTCAGGAGGTCGACGCGCGGGGCATCGTCCCCACGCCCGACCAGCAGGCGGCCGCCGAGCAGCAGTTCCAGGAGGGCTACGGCGAGTTCGCCGCCGTGCTGCCCGAGGACTACCGCGCTCGCCAGATCACCTCGATCAGCAACCGGATCGCGCTGTCGGAGGCCTTGGCCGCCGAGCAGCCCACCGGCGAGGTCACCGACGAGGACGTGCAGGCGTACTACGACGAGAACATCGACCGGATCATGGAGCAGGGCGAGTTCGCCTGTGCCAGCCACATCCTGGTCGGCTTCACCGAGCCCCCGTCCTCCGACACCGAGCCGACGGCCGAGCAGGACGCCGCCGCGCTCGCCGAGGCCGAGGCGGCGCTCGCCCGGCTCGACGCCGGGGAGGACTTCGCCACCGTCGCGGGCGAGGTGTCCGACGACACCCAGAGCGCGGTCGAGGGGGGCGACCTCGGCTGCAGCCCGCAGGCCGGCCAGTTCGTACCCGAGTTCGAGCAGGCCCTGTTCTCCCAGCCCGTCGGCGAGGTCGGCGAGCCGGTGCGCACCGACTTCGGGTACCACGTCATCCTCGTGCGCAGCCGCGGGGTGCTCCCCCTCGAGGAGGTGACCGACGACATCCGCCAGATCCTGGAGGACGAGCAGGCGTCGGGCGCCGAGGGCGTGCTGTCGGCCTGGATCACCGAGCGCTCCGGTGCCGTGCCCATCGAGGTCGACCCGCGCTGGGGCACGTGGGACCCGGCCCAGGGCATCGTCGTGCCCCCCGAGGGGGCCAGCACGGCCACGGTGCCCGGTGCCGGCGCCGGCCTGCTGCCCGACGACGGCGGTGCCCTCGACGGCGCGGAAGCACCGGTGAGCTCCGGGCCGTGAGCGGACGGCCACGAGACGGTCGACCGACGGACGGTCGAGTCGTCGTCGTCGGCCTGGGTCCGGGTGGGCCCGACCTCGTCACCGACGCCGCCCTGACCGCCGTCGCCGCCCATCCGGTCCGGTACCTCCGCACGGTCCGTCACCCGGCGGCGTCGGTGGTCCCCGGGGCGGAGAGCTTCGACGCCGTCTACGAGTCGGAGCCGACGCTCGACGCCGTCTACACGCGGGTCGCCGCCGAGCTCGCGGCCGCCGCCGAGGAGCACGGCACCGTGCTGTACGCGGTGCCCGGCTCGCCGGTGGTCGCCGAGCGGACGGTCGAGCTGCTCCGGGCCGACGATCGCCTCGAGGTCGAGCTCGTGCCGGCCCTGTCGTTCCTCGACCTGGCCTGGGTCCGTCTCGGCGTCGATCCGGTGGCCCTCGGGGTGCGGGTGGTCGACGGCCAACGGTTCGGGGTGGAGGCGGCGGGCGAGCGCGGCCCGCTGCTGGTCGCCCAGTGCGACGACCGGCTGGTGCTGAGCGACATCAAGCTGACGCTCGACGCCGGGCCCGAGCCGGCGGTCGGGCCCGACACCACGATCACCGTGCTGCACCACCTCGGGTTGCCCGACGAGGAGCTGCGGACGGTCCGTTGGGACGACCTCGACCGCGTGGTCGAGCCGGACCACCTCACCTCGCTGTGGATCCCGACGCTGCACGCGCCGGTGGCCCGGGAGGTGGAGCGCTTCGCCGAGCTGGTCGCCACCCTCCGCCGGGAGTGCCCCTGGGACCGCGAGCAGACCCACGACTCGCTCACCCGTCACCTGGTCGAGGAGACCTACGAGGTGCTCGAGGCGATCGACGCCCTCGACGTCGGCGAGGGCGAGGGCTACGACCACCTCGAGGAGGAGCTCGGTGACCTGCTGTTCCAGGTGCTCTTCCACGCCACGCTGGCCGCCGAAGCGGGCCGGTTCACCCTGGCCGACGTGGCCCGGACGGTGCACGACAAGCTCCACGCCCGTCATCCCCACGTCTTCGGCGAGGTCGAGGTCGACGGTGCCGACGACGTGGTCCGCAACTGGGAGGCGATCAAGAAGGCCGAGAAGGGTCGCGACAGCGTCTTCGACGGCATCCCCGCCCACCTCCCCGCCCTCCTGTTCGCCCTGAAGGTGCTGAAGAAGGCGTCCGCGCTCGCCGACGCGGGGGTCACGGTCCCCGAGCCGCCCCCGCTCGACCACGCCGTGGCCCGGGCCTCGGTGGCCCCCGACGCCCACGCGGTCGGCACCCTGCTGCTGGCCGTGGTCGACCTCGCCCGCCGCCAGGGCGTCGATCCCGAGGCCGCCCTGCGCGTGGTCGCCGGGCAGCAGCGCGACGCCGCCCGGGCGGCGGAGCACGACCCCGGCGACGTCTGACATTCACGGATCCCCCGGCCCGGTCTGCGAGACTTCCCCCACTCGGAAGGAGCGTTCAGCCAGTGAGCATCATCGAGTACATCGTCGGACGGGAGGTCCTCGACTCCCGTGGCAACCCCACCGTCGAGGTCGAGGTCGTCCTGGAGTCCGGAGCCAGTGGCCGTGCGATCGTGCCGTCGGGTGCGTCGACGGGGCAGTTCGAGGCGGTCGAGCTGCGTGACGGCGAGTCCCGGTTCGGCGGCAAAGGGGTGCTCACCGCCGTCGGCCACGTCGACGGCGAGATCAGCGACGCCCTGATCGGCATCGATGCGCTCGACCAGCGTGACGTCGATCGCATGCTGGTCGAGCTCGACGGCACCGACAACAAGGCGCGGCTCGGCGCCAACGCCATCCTCGGCGTGTCGCTCGCCGTGGCCAAGGCCGCCGCCGACGAGGTGGCGATGCCCCTCTACCGCTACGTCGGCGGCACCAACGCCCACGTGCTGCCGGTGCCGATGATGAACGTGCTCAACGGTGGGGAGCACGCCGACAACAACGTCGACGTGCAGGAGTTCATGATCATGCCGGTCGGCGCGGCGTCGTTCTCCGAGGCGCTGCGGTGGGGCGCCGAGACCTACCACGTGCTCAAGGGCGTGCTCGGCGATCGCGGCCTGTCGACGGCGATCGGCGACGAGGGTGGCTTCGCCCCCGACCTCGGCTCCAACGAGGAGGCCGTCCAGCTCCTGGTCGAGGCCATCGAGCGGGCCGGGTTCACCCCCGGTGCCGACATCTCCCTCGCCCTCGACCCGGCGTCCACCGAGTTCTTCCGCGACGGCCGCTACGTGCTGGCCGGCGAGGGCCGGCAGCTCACGCCGGACGAGATGGCCGCCTACTACGACGACCTCAGCGCCCGGTACCCGATCGTGTCGATCGAGGACGGCATGGCCGAGGAGGACTGGGACGGCTGGGCGATGCTCACCGAGGCCGTCGGTGACCGCGTCCAGCTCGTGGGCGACGACCTGTTCGTCACCAACGTCGATCGGCTGTCGAGGGGCATCGACCTCGCGGTGGCCAACTCGATCCTGGTGAAGGTCAACCAGATCGGCTCGCTCACCGAGACCCTGGAGACGGTGTCGCTCGCCCACCGGTCGGGCTACACGGCGGTGATGTCGCACCGATCGGGCGAGACCGAGGACGTCACCATCGCCGACCTGGCCGTCGCCACCAACTGCGGCCAGATCAAGACCGGGGCACCGGCACGCACGGACCGGGTGGCCAAGTACAACCAGCTGCTCCGCATCGAGGACGACCTCGGCGAGGCCGCCGCCTACTGGGGTGGGTCCGCCCTGGCCCGAGGTGTGGGCTGATGGGGCACGAGCCACGATGACCGCGGTGGCGGCCACCGGCTCCCGCGCGTCGCGATCGGCGGCGGCGGTGGTGGGCCGCGCTCGCCGGGCGGCGTGGCCGATCGCCGTGGCCGTGCTCGTCTGCGGCGTGCTGTTCCTGGGCGTGTTCCCCACCCGCACCTACCTCGACCAGCGGGGCGCCGAGGCCACCGCCGAGCGGCGCCTCGCCGAGCTCGAGGGCGAGCGGGCCGAGCTGCAGGCCCGGGCCGACGCCCTGCAGAGCGACGCCGAGATCGAGCGCCTGGCCCGGGAGCAGTACGGCCTCGCCCGGCCCGGCGAGGAGGTCTACCGGGTGCTGCCACCCGCCGAGGACCCCGTCGCCATCCCCGACACCTGGCCGTTCAACCGGCTCGACCAGCGCATCGACCCCTGATCGGCGGCGGTAGCCTCGCCGGGGGTGACGCGCCGCCGGCGCGTGCGGACGTGGGGAGATCTGTGGGCAAACCGGTCGAGGCCGAGGGATTGGTGCGTCGCTTCGGTGACCTGGAGGCGGTCGCCGGGGTGGACCTGACGGTCGACGAGGGCGAGATGTTCGCCTTCCTCGGGCCGAACGGCGCGGGCAAGAGCACCATGGTCCGCATGCTGACGACGTTGCTCCGCCCGAGCGGCGGGCGGGCCCGGGTCGCCGGCTTCGACGTCGTCAGCCAGGCCAGGGAGGTCCGCCGATCGATCGGCGTGGCCCTCCAGGACGCGGCCATCGATCCGCTGATGACCGGTCACGAGCTGTTGCGGCTCCAGGCGGTGTTGCACGGGCTGCCCAAGGCCGAGGCCACCCGACGCGGCGCCGAGCTGCTCGAGCGGGTCGGCCTCACCGCCGCCGCCGACCGGCGCGTCGGCACGTACTCCGGCGGCATGCGTCGACGGCTCGACCTGGCCCTGTCGCTCGTGCACGAGCCGATCGTGCTGTTCCTCGACGAGCCCACCACCGGGCTCGACCCGATGAGCCGCATCGCCCTGTGGGATGAGGTCCGCACCCTCAACCGCGAGCACGGCACCACGGTCTTCCTCACCACGCAGTACCTCGAGGAGGCCGATCAGCTCGCCGAGCGGATCGCCATCATCGATCAGGGTCGCATCGTGCGAGAGGGTGCCCCGGCCGCCCTGAAGGAGCAGGTGGGCGCGCCGACCCTCACCCTCCAGCTCGACGACGACCACGTCGAGCTGGCCCGTCGTGAGCTGTGCGCCCGGTTCGGCTCGGAACGGCCCGCGCCGCGTCCGGGCGAGCTCGCCATCGGTCTCGAGGGCGGGGCCCAGCAGATGACCGACGTGGTGCGCCTCCTCGACGAGATCGGCGCCCGCGTCGAGCACATCGAGCTGATGCAGCCGAGCCTCGACGACGTGTTCGCCGATGCCACCGGTCGCCGCCTCGAGGGGGCCGCCGAGGAGCCCGCGGCCGGCGCCGAGCCGGTCGCCGGCGCCCGGCCGTGACCGTCATCACCCCATCGGGGGGCGGGCCCGTCCCCGCCACCGAGCACCCGGTCCACCTGATCGCCCAGACGGGGATCCTGGCCCGGCGGTCGGTCCTCGGCACGCTCCGTCAGCCGACCATGTGGTTCCCGGCGCTCCTGTTCCCGTTGGTGATCGCGGCGGTGAACTCGGCCGCCCTCGGTCGTGCCACGTCACTGCCCGGGTTCCCCGAGGTGACCTCGTTCGGTCAGTTCCTCCTCGTCGGCACCTTGACCCAGGGCGTGCTCTTCGGGGGCATCCTCGGCGGTTCGGACGTGGCCCTCGACATCGAGAACGGGTTCTTCGAGCGGCTGATCGCCTCGCCCGTGGCCCGCCCGGCGATCCTGGTCGGCCGCCTCGCCGGCTCGGCGGTGCTCGGCGCCGTGCAGGCCGTCGTGTTCGTCGCCGTGTTCGTGGCCTTCGGGGCCGAGATCCTGGGCGGGCTCCCGGCGGTGCTCGTGATCATGCTGACCGCCAGCGTGGTCGCCCTGGCCGTGGGCGGCTTCGCCGCCGGGCTCGGCCTGCGCACCGGTTCGCAGGAGGCGGTCCAGAACGCGTTCCCGCTGCTGTTCGTGCTGGTGTTCGTCAGCTCGGCGTTCTTCCCCACCGCGTTGATGTCGGGGTGGTACCAGACGGTGGCCGAGGCCAACCCGATCACCTGGATGATCGACGCCCTCCGCGTGCTCGTCATCGAGGGCTTCCGGTGGCAGGAGGCGCTCACCGCCCTCGGCGTGGCCGCCGGGCTCGCCGTCGTCACGATCACGCTGGCCACGACCCAGTTCCGCCGGCGCCTCCGGACGGGGGACTGAGCCGTGGCCACCACCGCCACCGAGCGCGTCGACGGGTCGCCGTCGCCCCCGCCATCGACCGACGACGGCCGGCACACGGGGTTCGGGGGCGTCGGCCCGGTCGTCGGGCGCCTGGCCCAGCGGGGCGTGTTCGGGATGCTGCGCGTCCCCGCCACCGTGGTGCCCGTCGTCATCATGCCGGTCTTCTTCGTCCTGGCCTTCAGCGGCTCGTTCTCGGCGATCACCGACATCCCGGGCTTCCCCACCGACAACATCCTCGACTGGATGGTCCCGTTCGCGGTGATCCAGGGCGCCTCCTTCGCCGGGTTCGGCAGCGCCTTCGGTGCGGGACGCGACCTGGAGAACGGCTTCTACGACCGCCTCCTGCTGAGCCCCGTCCCGCGACCGGCACTCGTGCTCGGTCCGCTGCTGTACAGCTCGCTCCGGGCGATGTTGCCCCTGGTGATCGTGGTGCCCGTCGGCTACCTCGGCGGGGCCCGCATCCAGGGTGGTGCGGCCGGCGTGGTCGTGCTGGCCGTCGCCGCCGTCGGGGTCTCGGTGCTCGCCAGCCTCTGGGGCCTCGGCGTCATCTACCGGGCCCGGTCCCAGCGGGCCGGGTCACTGGTCCAGGCCGGCATCTTCATGGCCCTGTTCCTGTCGGTGGGTCAGGTGCCGCTGGCGGTGATGAGCGGCTGGCTGCTGTGGGTGGCCGAGCGGAACCCCGTCACCTACATCCTGAACATGGCCCGGCAGGGCTACCTCGGCCAGGTCACCTGGGCCGACACGTGGCCGGGCCTGGCGGCCATCGGCGTCGGCGCGCTGCTGCTCGGGCTGTTCGCCTGGCGCGGCTTCCGCAAGCTCGTGCCCTGACCACGTCGACGCCGCCGCGTCACCAGTTGGTGACGGTGGAGGCGAGCGGCGTGGCCGCCTGCCGGGAGACGGTGGCGGCGTCCACCGTGGTCGTGCCCGGGGGCGGCCCGTACACCAGGCGTCGGAACGTGCGCAGGAAGCCCGTGCATCCCGTCGCCGGGTCGGTGCACGCCACCGAGGTGCTGAGGTAGGGCCCGCTCGTGCCGAGGGCGGCGGCGTCGCCCGTGCACTGCACCACCGACGGCTGCGAGGCGTCGAGGTAGTACGAGGTCGGCGTGTTGGTGAGGTTGGTCTCGTAGCCGTGACCGAGCACCATCGTGCCCTGGGCGCCCTCGACCTTCTCCCAGGTGAGCGTGCCCGGGGTGACCGTGTCGGCGACGCCGTCGATGGTCACGCCGGCGGGGTTGAGGTTGTTCGTGTACCTCATCCCGACGGCGGCGGGGCTGTAGTCGAAGGTGTCCATGATGGCGGGGATGGCGTGCACCCGGAGGTGGGTCGTGATGTCCTCACGCCGGTCGTAGAAGGCGTGGTCGCGTTGGGTGTACGGGCCGCTGTTGGCGCCGATGTAGGACCTCAGGGCGCGCACCGGGCCGTTCTTGTTCACGATGAACGCGCCCTCGGCGTCGTTGAACGTGTCCTCGGTGCGGACGCAGACCCCCGGGCCGAACTGCGGCTTGTGGCGGTCGAGGATGTCGACCCCGCTGGCGCCCGGGGCGTTGATGTTCACCACGTCGGAGGTCCAGCGGTCGGAGAAGCGGTGGGTGTACCACGCGCCCTGCACCACGCTCGTCTCCGGGTTGGGCCCGTCCTGCAGCTTGTACGTGGTCTTGTAGGCCCCGCTGGTGAGGCCGAAGGCGTAGCTCACGTACCGGCGCCCGGCGGAGGGGTCGAGGCTGCCGGAGCGGCGGAACAGGTACAGGTAGCCGGCGGTGTTGGCCTGGAGGGGATCGGTCGCCCGCACCCGCACGCCGGACCCCGCCACGATGCCGGCGGGGTCGTTGCCGCTCGGCGCGCTCGCGCCGAGGTCACGGGCCATGAACACGATCTCGTCGTCGGCGTCGAGGAAGGGGTTGGGATCGGCGCCGGTCCAGGTGCCCGCGTCGGTGTAGACGTTGACCGCCACGCCCACGTCGGCCTGGTTGTAGACCCGGCCGAGGTCGACGGTGGCGCGCTCGTCGACCTGCACCGGTACCTGCTGCCACGTGCCGGCCCACCAGCGGAAGCCCACGATCTCGCCCGGTGCGACCCCGACGAGGCGCCCCGCGTCGCTGCCCTTGATCACCACGGGGTCGGCGGGTCGGTTGGGCACGACCTCGGCCGGCAGGCACGCGGTGGCCCCGGCGAGGGCGACCACGAGCGCGACGGCGACCCCGAGGCGTCGGGGGGTCATGCCTGGTGGTGGCCCCGCAGCCGACGGGCCCAGCGACTCGAGGCTCGGGTGGGTCGCGCGTCGGGGGGCGGGGGTCGCAGGCCCGGGGGGAGCCCGCCGGGGTCGAGCGGGTCGAGCCCGGGCGCGACGTCGCCGGCCAGGTCGGTCGACGGCTCGGTCCCGGCGTCGGCCGCGAAGGCCGGTCCGGCGCCGCCGTCGAGCGCCCGCAGGTCGATGGTGGCCTCGGGATCGATCTCGGACAGGATCGCCGACGGCGCCATGCCCTCGTCGCCGAGTTGGTCGACGGCCAGCCGGGCGACCTCGGTCACGTCGGGCAGGAGCGACCGCAGGGCCTCGACGTCCTTGGCGTGGTACGCGGCCGAGGCGTTGATCAGCTGCTGGGGTGGGGCTCCGGCCATCGCCCCGTAGGGGTCGAGCAGGATGCTGCCGACGATGGCGTCGACGGCACGCTCGCGGAGGCGGTCCTCGACCGGCGTGATGCCATCGCCGCGCTCGTCGGCGTCGACCTCGACCTCGTCGGCGTGTCGCAGCTCCATCACCGGCTCCCGTGCACGGCCCCGCTGGCCGTTCGCTTCGTCCATCCTCCCACCCCGTGCCGTGCCCGTCGAGTGGGGTCGGCGGTTGGCCGACCACGGGCGGCGGTTCGTACGCTGGGCGGAGATGCGCAAGCCCCCTCGACTGAGCATCGCCCTCTGGGTGTCCGCCCTGGTGGTGGCGGTGGTCGCCGTCGCCTGGACCTTCCTCCACGACGACGCGCCGTCCCGAGCCGGGCTGCCCGACGTCGTCGCCGGCCTCCCCGCATCGGCGGCACCGGCGGCCGGGGCAGGGGCCACGCTCGACGGCGACTGGCGAGTGCAGCCGGGCGAGGACGTGTTCGTCGGCTACCGGGCGACGGAGCGGTGGGCCGCCGACCGGTTCTCGAAGACCGCGGTGGGGCGCACCCCCGCCGTCGACGGGACGATGCGCATCGAGCGCCCGAGCGGCGGGCGGGCCGACGCCGAGGGCGCACGACTCGGCCGGGCCGAGGTGTCCGCCGTGCTCGCCGAGCTGCGGAGCGACCAGTCGGCGCGGGACGCCTACCTGCGGGGCGAAGCGCTGTCGACCGATCGGTTCCCCGAGGCCCGCTTCCGTCTCACGGCCCCCGTCGACCTGCCGCCGGTCACGCCGGGCGAGGTCGTCTCGCTCGAGCTGCCCGGCGAGCTGACCCTGCACGGCACGACGCGACCGGTCACGGTGGTCGTGGAGGCCCGGTGGAGCGGGGGGTCGATCGAGTTGGCCGGTGCCGCCGAGGTGCTCCTGCCCGACTTCGGGATCACGCCGCCCCGCACCCCGTTCATCGAGGTCGACGAGCGGGCCGAGCTCGAGGTGCAGCTGGTGTTCGTCCGCTGACCCACGGTGCCGGCGCGCCGAGATGGTTCGGCACCGCGCCACCCGTCGTCGATCGTCCTAGGCTGGGGGAGCCCGGGGACGAGGGGCGGGCACGAACGGACGGGGTACAGGATGCAGAAGTCAGCCAGGGTCGCACTGATCGCCTCGGTGCTCGTCGTCGCCCTCGGCGCCCTCGGGTTCTGGTGGTTCGTCCTCCGGGACGATGCCCCTGAGCGGGCCTCCCTGCCGGTGCGCACCGAGGACACCGCGCCGGCCACCGGCGACACCGCGACCGGTGGTGACGCCACGATCGACGGCACCTGGGACGTGGTCGCGGGTGAAGAGGTCTTCGCCGGCTATCGGATCCAGGAGCTGTTCGGCGGTGAGACGGTCAAGAAGACCGCGGTCGGTCGCACCCCGGCCGTGTCGGGGACGATGACGATCAGCGGCACGACCATCCAGACGGTGTCGATCACCGCCGACCTCACCCAGCTCACGAGCGACTCGAGCCGTCGGGACGACACCCAGCTCACGGGTGGGCTGCAGATCGAGCAGTTCCCCGAGGCCACCTTCACGTTGACCGATCCCGTCGAGCTCGGCTCCGTCCCCGCGGCGGGCTCCCCCATCCAGGTCACGGCCAGCGGTGACCTCACGCTGCACGGCGTCACGCAGCCGGTCGAGCTCACCCTGCAGGCCAGCTGGAACGGGTCATCGATCATCGACGTGGCCGGTGGCACCCGGGTCACGCTGGCCGATTTCCAGATCGAGCCCCCGAACAGCGCCTTCGTCGCCGTGGACGACGTGGGCGAGTTCGAGGTCCAGCTGGCCTTCGAACGGAGCTGACCCGATGACGGCGATCCCCGCCCCGGTGCCCGCCGCGGCCGTCCGAGGTGGTGCCACCGATGACGTCCCCGAGGCGGTCCCCGAGGAGGTCAACACCCGTGTCGTCACCGGGTTCTTCCGGGCCGAGAGCGCCCTGTCCGCGGCACTGGCACCCGTGTTCCGGGCCCACGGGGTGTCGAGCGCGGGCTTCAACGTGTTGATGATCCTCGACGGCGCCGGCGGGCCGCTGTGCCCCCACGAGGTGTCCGACCGTCGCTTGGTGACCCGGGGCACGCTCACCGGCGTCCTCGACTCGCTCGAGCGCGAGGGGCTCATCCGACGCGACCCGAATCCGGCCGACCGGCGCAGCGTGCTCCTGTCGCTGACCCGGGCCGGGTCGACGCGGCTGCGTCAGGTCCTGCCCGACCTGCGGCGGCGCGAGGCCGAGGTGCTGGCCGGCTTCAGCGGTGACGAGCGACGGCTGCTCGCCGACCTCGTCGAACGGCTCGCGCCTCGTGGCGGGGGCGACGACGACTGCGGGCTGTCCCCAGCCGATGGCGCGGAGGACGAGGGGTGACCGCCATCGACGTACGGCCCGCCGCCGGCCGCTTCCACACCCGGATCGACTGGCTCGACTCCTGGCACAGCTTCAGCTTCGGCCACCACCACGACCCGGCCAACGTGCACCACGGCCTGCTGCTGGTGAGCAACGACGATCGCGTCGCGCCCGGCGGTGGGTTCGGCACCCATCCCCACCGCGACATGGAGATCGTCACCTGGGTGCTGTCGGGCGAGCTCGAGCACGCCGACACGCTCGGCAACCGAGGGGTCATCCGCCCGGGACTGGCCCAGCGCATGAGCGCCGGGCGGGGGATCATGCACTCGGAGATGAACCACAGCGACGTGCTGCCGGTGCACTTCGTGCAGATGTGGGTGCTCCCCGACACCGCCGGCGTCGACCCCGGCTACCAGCAGGCCGACATCTCCGCCGCCCTCGACGGTGGCGGGCTGGTCGCGGTGGCGTCGGGCTCCGAGCCCGACGCCGGGGTCCGGATCCACCAGCGGGACGCCACCCTGTGGGCCGCTCGGCTCCCCGCCGACGGCACGGTCGCCGTGCCCGACGGACCGTTCGCCCACGTCTTCGTGGCCGACGGCGCCCTCACCCTCGAAGGCGCCGGGCACCTGGCGACGGGCGACGCCGCCCGACTCACCGCGGCCGGCAGCCCCACCGTCACCGGCGGCGACGACGGGGCCGAGGTGCTCATCTGGGTCACCGGCGGCTGACCGCCGCCGCGGATGCGACGCCCGGCGCCCGACGCCCGACGTCAGGCGTCGACGACGGGCGCCGGGTTGACCCGGAAGACGACCCGCCAGGTGGCCTCGCTGGTGCCGTTGACCGCCAGGCGCCACGAGTAGGACCGACCGCCCGCGAGGGGGAGGGCGGTGAAGGTGATGGCGAGGGGCACCGGCAACGGCGTGCCCGGCGCCGAGCCCGGCGGTCGGCCGGCCTCGAACTGGCCACCCACCATGATCGGCCGGTCCTGGTGGAGGACCGGCATGCCGTCCTCGTCGAGCAGCTCGAGCTGCCAGTCGTGCTGGAGGTTGGCCCGGTCCCACGGCACCTGGATGAGCAGCACGATGGCGACCGGCTGCGGGTTCGGCCCGATGGCCTGCAGCCCGCCGCCGAGCACGTAGAGCTTGCCGTCGAGCACCTGGGCGGCGTCGGCCAGGAACATGGCGACCTCGACGAGGGGCTCGTCGAACCGTTCGGTGCTCATGACGCCCGACCCTACAAGCGGCTGCCGGGGTGCGGGTTCGGCGGTAGAACGGACGGCATGGGTGGCGACGACGGCGGACCGCACCGAGCCGGGGACGGGAGGGCGGAGCGCGCCGTCGTCGCCGAGCTCCTCGGCCGCGAGCCCGAAGGTGCCTACGAGGTCGTCGTGCGCGACACCGCCGGCGCGCCGGTGGTGCTGCGCAACGCCCCGTTCCTCGACGACGGCACGCCGATGCCGACGCGGTACTGGTTGGTCGACCCGACCCTCCGCCGCGACGTCGGGCGCGTCGAGGCCGAGGGCGGCGTGCGCGCCGCCGAGGCGGAGGTCGACGCCGACGAGCTGGCCGCCGCCCACGCCCGGTATGCCGCCGAGCGGGATGCCGCCATCTCCGCCGACCATGACGGCCCCCGCCCGTTCGGCGGCGTCGGGGGCACCCGGCGCGGGGTCAAGTGCCTGCACGCCCACTACGCCTGGTTCCTCGCCGGCGGCGACGACCCCGTGGGTCGCTGGGTCGACGAGCGCCTCGGTAGCCTCGGCTCGTGACCGCGCCCGTGGCCGCCATCGACTGCGGCACCAACTCCACCCGCCTGCTGGTGCGGGGTGACGACGGCACCTCGCTCGAGCGACTGATGCGCATCACCCGGCTGGGCAAAGGGGTCGATGCCACCGGCCGCCTCGATCCCGACGCCATCGATCGCACGGTCGACGTGCTCCGCGAGTACCGCGGTGTCATGGATCGCCACGGCGTCGAACGGGTGCGGATGACCGCCACCTCGGCGGCACGTGACGCCGCCAACCACGGCGAGTTCTTCGCCGCCGCCGAGGCGGCCGTGGGCGTGGTGCCCGAGCTCCTGTCGGGGGAGCAGGAGGCCGAGCTGTCGTTCCTCGGCGCCACCAGCGAGCTCGACCGGGCGAAGGGGCCGTTCCTGGTGGTCGACATCGGTGGGGGATCGACCGAGTTCTCCTACGGCACCGACGAGAGCGAGGCCTCGATCTCGCTCGACATCGGTTGCGTGCGGCTGACCGAGAAGTTCTTCGAGCACGACCCGCCCACCGCCGAGGAGCTGTCGGCCTGCATCTCGGTGGTGGGCATCTACCTCGACGACGTCCTGCGGGCGGTGCCCGACGCCCCCGAGGCCCGCACCTTCGTGGGCCTCGCCGGCACGGTCAGCACCGCGGCCGCCGTCGAGCTCGGTCTGGTCGAGTACGACCGCGACCGCATCCACCACTTCGAGCTCACCAAGCCGGCGGTCGAGGACGTCTTCCGCACGCTGGCCACCGAGCCCCTCGGCGAGCGGGTGCACAACCCCGGCCTCGAGCGCGAGCGGGCCGACGTGATCGTCGGGGGCATGTGCATCCTGGTCACGATCATGCGTCGGTTGGGCTTCGAGCGCTGCCTCGTGTCCGAGGCCGACATCCTCGACGGCCTGGCCCTGTCGCTGGTCCGCCCCGGTCCGTGACGCGACCGGTCGTCGCGGGCGGGAGCACTACAGTCCGGCCTCGATGCGACAGGACGCCGCTCCCGTGCCGCTCCGGGCCCTGAGCGACCGCGTGTTGATGGGCCCCGGGCCGGGCAACCCCTACCCCGAGGTCGCCACGGCCTTCGCGCGCCCCGTGCTCGGGCACCTCGATCCCGAGTTCCTCGCCCTGCTCGACGAGACCGGCGACCGGCTCCGCGAGGTGTTCCGCACCGACAACCGGCTCACCTTCCCGATCAGCGCCACCGGCTCGGCCGGGATGGAGGCCGCCTTCGTCAACGTGGTCGAGCCCGGCGACGACGTCGTCGTCGGGGTCAACGGCGTGTTCGGTGAGCGGATGTGCGACGTGGCCGCCCGTGCCGGAGCGCGGGTCACCCGCGTCGAGGCGCCGTGGGGGCGCCCGCTCGACCCGCAGGCCCTCCTCGACGCCCACCCGGCTCCGAAGGTGATCGCCCTCGTGCACGCCGAGACGTCCACCGGCGTCCGCAACGACGTCGCCTGCGTCGGCTCGGCCAAGGGCGACGCGCTCCTGCTCGTCGACTGCGTCACCTCCCTCGCCGGCATCCCCGTCGAGATCGACGGGTGGTCGGTCGACCTCGCCTACAGCGGTACGCAGAAGTGCCTCGGCGTCCCACCGGGGCTGTCGCCGTTCACGGCCAGCGACGCGGCGGTGGCCCGCCTCGTTCCCACCCCGCAGTCGTGGTACCTCGACCTGCACATGATCGCCCGCTACGTCGACGGCGCGGGCGCCCGCGCCTACCACCACACGGCCCCCATCTCGATGGTCTACGCCCTGCACGCCGGCCTCGGCGCCGTGCTCGCCGAGGGCCTCGAGGCGTCGTGGGCCCGGCACCAGGCCTGTGGGGACGCACTGCAGGCGGGGCTCGGGTCGCTCGGCTTCGTGCTGTTCGCCGAGGACGGCCACCGGTTGCCGCAGCTCACGTCGGTGTGGGTGCCGCTCGACCGGCTCCCCGACGGCATGGACGAGGCCGGCGCCCGGCGGGCCCTCCTCGAGCGCTACGGCATCGAGGTCGGGTCGGGCCTCGGCGAGTACGCCGGTCGTGTGTGGCGGATCGGGTGCATGGGGCACACGGCGCGGCTCCGCAACGTCGTCCTCCTGCTCGCCGCCCTCGAGGAGCTGTTCGGCTCGTGACCACGCTGTTCGGTCGTCGCGTCATGCTCCGCCCCCTGGTCGTCAGCGACTTCCCCGCCTGGCGCGAGGTCCGCCGGCGCAGCGCCGACTGGCTCACCAAGTGGGAGCCGGCGCACATCCCCGGCCAGCCCGACGTGGTCGAGGACCGCGACGCCTTCGCGGTGCGATGCTCGGCCCGCCAGCGCGAGCGTCAGCTCGGCACCGGCTTCGGGTTCGGCATCTTCGTCGACGGCGAGTTCGCCGGCGAGGTCAACCTGTCGTCGGTGCAGCGGGGGCCGTTCCAGAGCGCCTACGTCGGCTACTGGATCGACCAGAAGCAGGCGGGCCACGGGTACGTGCCCGAGGCGGTGGTCGTGCTCGCCCGGTTCGTGTTCGAGGACCTGCGCCTCCACCGCATGCAGATCGCCATCATCCCCCGCAACGTCGCCAGCCGGCGGGTCGTCGACAAGCTCGGCGTCCGCGAGGAGGGGATCGCCCGCCGCTACCTCGAGATCAACGGCGTGTGGGAGGACCACCTCCGTTTCGCCATCACCGCCGAGGAGTGGTTCGAACGCCGCGAGGAGCTGCTCGCGGCGTGGACCGACTGACACGTTGGCCCTGCCTCCGGCCGAGCGGCCCCGCCTCCGGCCGAGCGGCCCGGCCATCCGGGTGTCACGGCGCGAGCGGCGAGCCGCCGGCTCGCCGCGTCACGGCTTCGTGCGGATCGTTCGCTGGAGGGCGGCGAGTCGCTCGGCGAACTCGGGCTGGTCCATCGACCAGAGCTGGGTGACGAGCTCGCGCTCGACGGCGGCGGTGTGATCGTCGACGGCGGCCATGTCGGCGAGGGTGGCCTTGGCCCGACGCGTCAGCTCGCGGGGGTTGGCCGCGGCCCGCGCCGCCAGGGCGTGGACCGCGGTGAGCAGGGCGTCGTCGTCGACGCAGCGCCACACCAGGCCGGCCTCGGCCGCCGCCGCCCCGTCGAGGATCTCGCCGAACACCACCATGGCGGCGGCCGTCTGAGGGCCGGCGATGCGGCGCAGCATCCACGTGTGCCCACCGCCGGGGTGGATGCCGAACTGGAGGAACCGGGTGTCGAAGCGGGCCGATCGGCCGGCCACCCGCACGTCGCACACGAGGGCCAGGTTCATGCCGGCGCCGACGGCCGGCCCGTTGACGGCGGCGACGGTGGGCAGCGGGGAGCGGGCGATCCGGAGGAACCCCTCGTAGATGTGGCGCAGGCCCTGCTCCCGGGAGGCGCCGAGGTCGGAGAGGTCGGCGCCGGCGCAGAAGGCCGGCGGGGCACCGGTGACGACGGCCGCACCGACCGCAGCATCGGCCTCGATGGTGTCGAACGCCGCCACGATCCGATCGACGAGCGGCGCGGTCAGGGCGTTGCGGCGGCCGGCGTCGTCGACGGTGAGGGTGGCCACGCCGTCGGCGACCTCGACGTGGACCTCGGGGGTGTCGGCCACGCGCTCAGCCCGCCTCGCCGTCGCGCACGACGGCGGGGGAGTGGCGGAAGAACTGCTCGACGTCGCGCTCGTAGTGGTAGCCGGGCTCGACCGAGCCGACCGTGGACGACAGGCGCAGGGCCTGGACGAACGCGTCCACCGCGCCGGCCGACGTGTAGCGGTACTGGAAGCCGGCCCGCTTGAGGCGCCGGTTGTCCATGCCCCGGCCGTAGCGGAGCAGTTCGAGCAGCTCGTCGGGCAACGGCACGCCGATGCGTCGGAGCGGCAACGCGGCCCAGTTGGTGCCGATGGGCGGCAGCGGTGCGGTGCGCTTGCCGCAGATGCGGGCGACCTCGCTCCAGGGGATGAGGCCGTCGCCGGCGACGTTGTAGATGCCGGGGAGCCGCCGGTCGAGCACGAACAGGATCGACCGGATGACGTCCTCCTCGTGCACGAACTGCACGCGGGGGTCGTAGCCGAAGATCGAGGGCACGACGGGCAGCTCGAGGGCGCGGGTGATCGGCGTCTCGATGTCGGGGCCGAGCACGTTGGAGAAGCGCAGGAGGGTGAGGTTGACGTGGGGGTTGTCCTCGGCGAAGTCACGCACGTAGCCCTCGACCGACTCGAGGCTCTGCTCCAGCGGCGAGCGGGGGGTGTGGCTGCGGGGGGTCTCCTCGGTGAACCAGACCGGGTCCTCGATCGCGGTGCCGTAGACGTAGCCCGACGACTTCACCACCACGTCACGCACGGTGCTCCCGGGCGCCGAGGCGGCGGCGAACAGGTTCATGGTGCCGATCACGTTGATCTCGTGCATCGCCCGACGGCGCATCTGCGTCGAGTCGACGACGAGGAAGGTGTGCACGATGGTGTCGATCCGGGCGGCGCGGACGATGCGGGCGAGGATCGAGTAGTTCTCGTCGGTGCGCACGAACTCGGTGCGCTCGAGCTCGATCGAGGGCTCGCGGGTGTCGAGGCCGATGATGACGTCGACGTCGTGGCCCGCTTCGAGCCGCTGGGCGACGAGGCCGCCCCAGAAGCTGGCCAGTCCGGTGATGAGGACGCGCCGACCCATCAGCCGAACCACACGCTCTCGCGGGCCCGCAGCATGTCGTACAGCGCGGACTGGATCTGCTCGCGGATGTGTTCGGACTCCTCCATCACCCGGCTCTTCGAGTAGCGGTCCTGGCCGGGAGCCACGTCGAAGTGCACCGGGTCGAGCACCCGGAGCTTGAACTTGGCCGGCAGGTAGCCGACGGTGCCGAGCAGCGGACCCATCAGCAGCTGGTTGGCGGTGATCGGGAAGTAGGGGAGGCCGAGCAGCTTGGCCACCGTCGCCGACTTCCACACGATCGGCATCGACTCCTCGGCGCCGACGACGGCGATGGGGACGACGGGCACGCCGGCGCGCATGGCGATCTCGACGAACCCGCCGCGGCCGAACCGTCGGAGCCGGTAGCGCTCGCCGTAGTGCTTGCCCGGGCCCTTGCTGCCCTCGGGGAAGACGAGCACCAGTTGGTGCTGCTCGCGGAGCAGCCGGCAGGCGTTGTCGGGGTGGGCGACGACCCCGCCGAGCCTCGACCAGTACACGCCGACGACCGGCACCGACTTGAACAGGTGGTCGGCCAGCCCGTACACGGGTCGGCCGAGCTCCTTCTCGATCCCGTGCATGATCACCGGCGCGTCGCTCGGGATGGCGGCGGCGTGGTTGGCGACGAGCAGGGCGCCGCCTTCGGTCGGGATCTTCTCGAGCCCCTCCCACTCGGCCCGGAACCAGCCGGAGTAGATCGGCTCGTAGAGGGCTCGGGCCAGCCGTCGCATGTGCTCGGAGCGGCCCCACTCGTCGACGTCGGAGCGGCGGGGGTCGGGCAGCGGCTCGACCCGGTCGTCGGCCGGCACCGGCACCAGCGATCGCTCCTCGGCCACGGCGACGGCGTGGTCGAGGTGCTCCTTGGCCTCGGCGAGCGTGGCCTCGAGGCGCTCCTCCGCCGGATCCACCGCGACGGGCTCCCGCTCGGCCGGGTCGAGGCCGGCATGTTCGAGGTCGCCCTCGGGGTGGGGATCGGAGGAGGCCATGGCCGCTCATGGTACCGATGCCCCCGGGGCCCTCGTCCGCCGGTTGCGTTCCGCACCCGACGCGCGGTCCCGGCCACCGGTAGCGTCGCCGAGGTATGCCCGGGGCCCTCGCCGCCTTCCGCCACCGCAACTTCGCCCTCTTCTGGTCCGGAGCGCTCCTGTCGAACACGGGCACCTGGATCCAGGGCGTCACCGTGCCCTTCGTCGTGTTCGAGCTCACCGGCAGCGCCTTCTGGCTGGGCGTGGCCGGCTTCCTGCAGTTCGGGCCGGTGGTGGTGATGGGGCCGATCGGTGGCTCGATCGCCGACCGCTTCCACCGCCGGAACGTCCTGCTCGTCACCCAGGCCGCCGCCGCCCTGGTGGCCTTCGCCCTGTGGGTGGTCTGGACGGCCGGGGTCCGCTCGATCGCGGCGATCATCGCCCTCGTGGCGCTGGGCGGCGTCATCGTCGGGCTGAACATCCCGTCGTGGCAGGCGTTCGTCAGCGAGCTCGTGCCGCGCGACACCCTGCTGAACGCCGTCACCCTCAACTCCACGCAGTTCAACGCCGCGCGCGCCTTCGGTCCGGCCATCGGCGGCCTCGTGCTCGGCACCCTCGGGGTGGGCTGGGCGTTCCTCCTGAACGCGGCGTCGTTCGGCGCGGTGATCGTCGCCCTGGTCCTGATCCGGGTGCCCCGGCTGCCCAAGCCGGACGGTCCACGGCCGCCGGTGCGCGACGAGATGCGATCGACGGTCCGCTACGTGCGTGGCCGGCCCGGCATCGTCGCCTGCCTGGCCATCGTCGCCGCCCTCGGCCTGCTCGGCGGACCGGTGTTCCAGCTGCTGGTGGTGTTCGCCCTCGACGTCTACGGCGTCGGCGGGGTCGCCTACGGGCTGCTCGCCGCCGGCATCGGGCTCGGCTCGATCCTGGCCGCGCCGTTCGTCGCCGGGCCGGCGACGAAGCTGCCGCGCCGCCGGCTGATCACCGTCGCCACCCTCACCTACGGCGCGTCGATGGTGGCGTTCGCGCTGGCGCCCGTCTACGGCGCCGCGCTGGTGGCGCTGCTCGTGATGGGCGGCGGCTACCTCGCCGTCGCCTCGACGCTCAACACGACGATCCAGCTGCAGGTGCAGGAGGCCCGGCGGGGCAAGGTGCTCGCCCTCTACGTGATGCTGCTCACCGCCGCCCTGCCGATCGGGTCGCTGGTGCAGGGCGCGATGGTGCAGGTGATCGGGCCCCGCGCCGCGGTCGCCATCGCCGGCACCGCCTTCCTCGTGGTGTGCGGCGGGCTGCGGTGGCTCACCGGTCTGGTGGCCCACATGGACGACCCGCCCGACGAGGGGGCCGAGGCCCACCCGTCGCCCGTGTCGGCCACCTGACCGGACGCTACGGCTCGTCGTCGTCGAAGGCGCCGGCCTCGTCGTCGAGGCGGGCGAGGTGGGACCGCCCCTCGTCACAGCCCTCGAGCACCGGGCACCACCGGCACGGTCGCCCCGGACGGACCACCGGCTCGACGGCGTCGTGGACGAGACCGACGATGCGCTCGGCTCCGGCGACGGTGCGGCGCACGGCGGCGTCGAGCAGGCCCTCGGAGACCGCCTCGGGGTGGAGGCGACCCTGGTCGAGGTAGTAGCCGGCCACGAGTCGCGGGGGCGTGCCGAGCCGCAGGGTCTCGAGGAGGGCGTAGAGGCGGAGGTCGTCGAGGTGGCCAGGGCTGAACCCGCCGGTCTTCAGGTCGATGAGCACCTTGCCGGCGGTCGTGCCGACGGCCCGGCCGAGCGAGAGGTCGACCTTGCCCCGGATCACGACCCGCCCGCCGAGCAGCTCGACCCGGGTGCTGCTCTCGGGCACCGGGTACCAGGACTTCTTGAGCGGCGGGAAGCACTCGAGGAACTTGGCCACCCGGTCGTTGGCCTCGGCCCGAACCTCGGCCCGCTCGGTCGGCGAGCAGGTCGACAGCCAGTCGCCGCAGCGGTCGCCGGTGACGATCAGCCGGGCGACGGCCTCGTCGACCAGGTCGAGGGCGGTGACCTCGCCGCTCCAGTTGAGGCCGAGCTCGATGGCCTTGTGGGCGACGGCGCCGCGGGCGGTGGGCGGGCTCCACCCGAACGGCTGGGCCCGCTCGCCGAGGAAGCGGCGCTCGCAGCCGTGCACCGACCCGAGGTCGTGCTTGCCGAGCCAGAGCGACTCGTCGGCCGGCAGCCGCTCGACGATCGGCGCCAGCCCGGCCTCGAGCTCGGCCCGCAGCTCGTGGCGCAGGCCGGCGTCGAAGTGGGGGCGCTCGTCGGGTGCGGCCCCGAGCAGGTCGAGCACCTCCTGCTGGGCCGGGTTGCGGGGGACCTCGCCGCCGAAGCTCATGCCCGAACCGTACGCACCGGCGGTGACAGCTCCAGGGACCACCGCCCCGGTCCGCCAACGGGTTCTGGTGTGGGATCGCGTCGGCGGAGCAGCCCGTTCTCACACCAGGACGCGGTCGCGGCCGGTCAGGTCGGGGGGCCTTCCCAGTAGCCGGCCATCAGCTCGCGCATCCACGCCGGCTCTCGCACCTCGCCGCGTGGGTCGAACTCCTCGACGTGGGGCTTGAGGTCGAGCACCGGGGTGCCGTCGACGGCATCGAGGCCCTGGACCCGCACCGTCAGCCCTTCGACCCCGAGCACGCGGCAGGTGCTGACCCCCAGCCGGTTGGGCCGCACCCGCCCGCGCTGGGCGAAGATCCCGACGAGGGGCCAGTCGGCGCGGCCCCGCGGGTGGCGGGCGCCGGTCTGCACCTCGTGCTCGGCGACGAGGTGGAAGTGGTACACGACGACCAGGTGGGAGAAGTCCTCGAGGCCGGCGAGGGCGTCGGGGGCGAACCGGGTGTCGTCGAGGACGATCTCGCAGACCTCCGCGTCCCACCCGTCGTCGAGCGGTTCGCCCCGCCCGCCGCGCACCTGGCCCACCGGTCGCAACTCGATCACGGGCCGACCTTAGGTGCGGGCGCCCGGGTCGGCGGAGTTCCTGTCAGGCCCCGCAGGGATGATGGGTGGGCCATGGAAGCCACCACCGTCCGATTCGCCGCCGCCGCCCGCACCCTCGGCCGGGTGGCGCGGGCACACGACCTCGCCGTGCCCGCGTTCCGCAGCCCGCCCCGGCTCGAGCGGGCCGACCGATCGATCCGGCGTCGGGGTGACGGCGGCGCCACGGTGGCGGTTCGGCTGCGGGGCCGTCCCTGGGCGGCGGTGCTGGCCGACATGATCGAAGGGGTGGTGGCGGCCAACGACCTGCACGGCCCGGCCGCCGACCACATCCGCTCGGCGCTGTGGGACGCAGCCGGCCCGGCCGACGGCGCCGTCACCCGGTCGCCGGGCGCGGACCGCCGATCGCGGCCATCGGGTGCACGGCTCCACGCCGTCGCTCCTCCACGAGCGGCGTGAGCCCCGGCCGCTACCGTGGCGTCGGGCCCGGGTGGCGGAACCGGTAGACGCAGGGGGCTTAAACCCCTCGGCCCCGCAAGGGGCGTGCGGGTTCGACTCCCGCCCCGGGCACCAGCAGGCACGGTGCGAGGCGGCAGGAGGCACTGCGTTTCACTGACTAGGGTGACCGCAGGAGCGGGCGTCCGGCGACGCTGCGCCGTTCGCTCCCTGGTCGACCATCAACGGAGGAACGCCCATGGGAATCTTCGACAAGATCAAGGGAGCTCTCGGCGGCCACAAGGACGAGGTGTCCGAGGGGGTCGACAAGGTGGCCGAGGTCGCCAAGGAGAAGGCGCCCGATCAGGCCGACGGAGCCGTCGACGCCGCCGCCGAGAAGGCCAAGGACGTCATCGAGGGCCAGTGAGGCGAAGCCCTCGGGCCCGCCCGGGGGTCGAATGTCGTTCGCCCCGCCGGCTCCCGTAGACTGGCAGGCGTCATGGCGAACCGGCAGAGCAGTTTCGAGAAGCGGGCCCGCGACAAGGCCAAGAAGGAGAAGGCGGCCGCCAAGCGCGCCCGTCGGGCCGAGCGCAGCGAAGCGGGTGGCCTCGAGGCCATCGAAGCAGCTGACCACGACGCCGATGGCGTCGCCACGCCGCCGCCTTCGGCCGATGCCGGTGACGTGATGGCCCGCCTGGCCCGGCTCCACGAGCAGTACGACGACGGCGCCATCGACTTCGACACCTTCGAAGAGCGCAAAGCGGACCTGCTCGCCCAGCTCTCGGTCGACTGACCCGTCCCCGCGGCCGCCGCGCCGCCGACCGCCGGTAGGTTGCGCCCGTGACCGACTGGCCCACCGACCCCGGTCCTCGCCCCCCGTTTCGTGGCGAGCCGGCGCCACCTCCACCCGACGGGCCGCCTCCGTCCCCGCCCGCAACGGCGGCGAGCGGGCCCTTCGTTGCCCCGCCGTCCGCCCCGTCAGCGCCCTCCCGGCCGTCGCCGGCGTGGATCGTGGCCGTCGTCACCGTCGTCGCCGTGCTGCTCGTCGCCACCGTCGGTGTGGTCGCCTGGCGCGGCCGCGGTGGCGAGGAGGTCAGCGCGGTCGGCCCGAGCCTCGAGGCCTCGTCCCCGTCGAGCACGGCGCCGACGTCGTCGACGGCGGCCCCAGCGGGGGAGGGCGACATCGTGCCCACCGGCGACGCCGAGGCCGACGCCACCCTCGACCAGATCGCCGCCTTCGTCGAGCGCGAGCGCGGCCTCGAGTTCGTCCAGCCGGTGAAGGTCGAGCTCCTCGATGACGACCCGTTCGAGGCCAGGCTGCTCGAGGACGACCCCGAAGTCGCCGCCGACCTGGCCCTCACCGGGCGGCTGCTGCAGGCGTTGGGCCTGGTACCGCCGGGCACCGACCTCGCGGCCGCGGTCGACCAGTTGCTCGGCGTCGGCGTGCTCGGCTTCTACGACCCGGAGACCAAGGAGCTCGTGGTGCGCGGCGGCGAGCTCACCCCGTACACGCGCCAGACCGTCGCCCACGAGCTGACCCACGCCCTCGACGACCAGCACTTCGACCTCGATCGTCCCGAGCTCGATGACGCCTCCGACGAGTCGAGCTTCGGCTTCACCGCCGTCGTCGAGGGCAGCGCCACCCGGGTGGAGGACGCCTACGAGTCCTCGCTGAGCAGCGCTGACCGGGCCCGGTTGCTCGACGAAGAGCGGTCGTTCGGGGCCGACGTCGACCTCACCGGCATCCCGTTCGTGCTGCTCGCCCAGCTGCAGGCACCCTACGAGTTCGGCCCGATCCTCGTCGACGAGATCGTCGACGAGCAGGGGGAGGAGGGGCTGACCGCGGCCCTCACCCGGCCGCCGACCACGAGCGAGCAGGTGCTGCACCCGGATGCGTACCTCGACGGTGAGGGGGCGGTGCCGGTGGCGCCGCCGCCGGCCGAGGGCGAGGTGATCGACCAGGGCACGTTCGGCGAGCTCATGCTCGGCATCGTCGTCACCAACGGCAGCGGTCTCGGTGACCCCGAGCTGGTCGACGGCTGGGGCGGCGACCAGTACGTGGCCTGGGCCCGTCCCGACGGTTCGACCTGCATCCGGGTCGACGTCGCGGCCGACACGCCCGGTGACCGCGGGGACCTCGAGTCGGCCCTCCGCGACGCCGCGCGGTTCGTGCCGTCGATGGTGGTCGAGTCCCCGACCCCGGAGCTGGTGCGCCTGACGTCGTGCGGCTGACCGGCGTCACCCGACGGGCCCGACCGTGCGAAGCTCAGCCGACCTTGGCGATGACGTCGTCGCCGAATCGGCCGAGGGCGGCACCGATCTCCCGAGGGTCGAACGACAGCGGTGGGATGACGACCCGGTGGACGCCGACGCCCGCCTCCAGCTCGCGGAGCGCGGCCACGGGATCGGGGGCGAAGGCGGCGGCGCCGCCGGTCGTGATCTCGATGGCCTCCGGATCGCGCCCGTGCTCGAGGGCGGTCGCGTGGGCGATGGCGATCAGCTCCCGCAGTCGCTCGTCGTTGCCGCGGGCGGGGAAGAAGCCGTCACCGAGGCGACCGGCCCGCCGGGCGGCGGGCTCGGTGTGGCCGCCGATGTGGATCGGCACCGACCCGCCGGCGGGCTGGGGGCGGCTGATGGCGTCGGTGAAGTCGACGAACTCACCGTGGTACGACGCCCGCGGCTCGGCCCACAGTGCCCGGGTCGCCTCGAGGTACTCGTCGAGGCGGGCGCCGCGGCGTTCGAACGGTACGCCGAGGGCCCGGAACTCCTCCTCCAGCCAACCGACGCCCACGCCGTAGAGCATGCGGCCACCCGACAGCCGGTCGAGGGTGGCGACCTCCTTGGCGGTGATGAGCGGGTTGCGTTGGTTGGCGATCACGATGCCGGTGGCCAACTTGATCTCGGACGTGAGCCCGGCCACGTAGGCGAGCCACACGAACGGATCGGGGATGTCGATCTCGTCGCCGCCGGGCATCTTCCCGCTCTTGTCGTAGGGGTACTCCGACTCGTAGCCGGCGGGCACGACGACGTGTTCGACGGTCCAGAGCGACTCGAAGCCGGCGTCCTCGGCCGCCCGGGCCATCGCCTCGGCCCCCTCGCTCGTGGCGAACGGCCCGCTGTTGGCGAACATCACGCCGAACTTCATGCGTCGTCTCCGGGGTGGCGCTCGTCGTCGGCGTCGACCAGCGTGCCGTCGGCCAGGCGGCGGACGGTGCCGAGCGACAGGAACTCCTCGATCACGTCGTCGCGGTCGGACCGACCGTCGAGGGCGTGCTCGATCTCGCGCATCTCCATCTGGAGCGTGTCGGCCCGCCGGACCACGGCCGACTCGTCGAGGGCCCGGTCCCACACGAGCGGCATCATCTCGGCACCCTCGTAGCGGGCTCCGCTGCTGCCGACCCACGTGCGGTCGCGCATCTCCGACAGCGCCGTCCGGAGGTAGGAGACGTGCGGCGTCTCGTCGGCGCGGATGTGGGACACGATCCGCGCCGCCTCGCCGTCGCCGGCGACGACGTCGGTGTCGGACAGCACCGCTTCCGCCCACCGGAAGCTGTGGAACGCGCTGATCTCGATGAAGAGCAGCCCGATCATGCGCCGGATCACGATCTCCAGGGCGAGGTCGATGTCGTCGGGGAGCACCCTGGCGGCGCGGGCGGCCTCGAGGGCGGCCTGCGGGCTCGGCCGCGACGACGGCGAGGGGATGCCCATGCGCTCGAGCATGAACGCCGTCTCGTCCTCGGTGGTGGGGTGGTCGAAGGCGAGGTCACGGGCGACGTACCACATGCGGTCGTGCCCGGCTTCGTCCTCGTGGCCGGCCTCGTCGCGGGCGTGGGCCTCGAACAGGCCGGTGCCGATGTGGGCGGTGGCCGTTCCCTGCACGTCCTCGACGAAGCACCGCTGCCAGTCGGGGATGGGGAGGAACCGCAGCATCCCGCCGAAGCCCTCGACCGTGCCGATCCGGGTGAGCCGGGAGATCATCGTGTCGGGAGCGCCGACCCGCAGCAGGTACGTCGACTGCTCGACGTTGGGGAACGACTCGGGCCAGGTGTCGAGCGGGGCGTCGAGGATGGGCGTGCCGAACTGGCGGACACGCTGGGCCTCCCAGGCGTCGATGGCCGGGCCCCGGAAGCGGGTGCGGGGCGACACGTAGTTCCCGTCCTCGTCGAACCCGCCGTGGCAGCGAACCCCGTCGATGACCAGCGGCTCGAGCCCCGGGTCGGTGAGGAGCAGCTCCTCGGTCGTGAACTCGACCTGCGTGCTCATCGGCATCCCCCTTGATCGGGACGGAGTCTACGAGCATGCCATCGCAGCGACGATTCGGGTCAGGTCGCCAACGGGAGCACGGCATCGGCCAGGGCGGCGAGCTCGTCGTGCCAGTCCGGCGGATCGGTGATCGGCACCACCACGAACTTCGACGCCCCGGCCTCGACGAAGGCCTCGAGCCGTCGGCGCACCACGTCGATCCCCGTCGGGATGATGTCGGTCGGGTCGAGACCGGGCCGGCGCTCGGCGACGAAGGCGGCGAGGAGGGGCGGGATCTCGCCGTGGGCGTAGGCGAGCAGCACCCCGAAGTGCTCGCGGTCGATCTCCCGGCCCGCCTCTTCGGCGTGGGCCTCGATCGTCGGGATGCCCGCCGCGACCTCCTCGGCCGTGCAGAACGACGGCAGCCACCCGTCGCCGAGGCGGCCGACCCGCTTCAGCTCCGACGGTGCGATGCCGCCGAGCCAGACCTCGAGCGGGTCCTGGACGGGTCGGGGGAGGACCGTGACGTCGTCGTAGCGGAAGAAGCGTCCGTCGTGGGCGACGTGGTCCTCGGTCCAGAGCCGGCGCATCAGCCCGAGGGCCTCGTCGAACATGGCCCCCCGGTCGCCTCGCCCGACCCCGAAGGCCTGCTGCTCCACGGGGTCGGCCACGCCGAGCCCGACGGCGGGGAGGGCCCGTCCCCCCGAGAGCCGGTCGAGGCTGGCGATGGCCTTGGCGGTGAGCACGGGGTTGCGGCCCGGGAGCACGAGCACGCTGGTGCCGAGCTTGAGGCGCCGGGTGCGACCGGCGGCGACGGCCAGGCCGATGAGGGGATCCGGCGCCTGACCGGTGACCCGCTCGCTGAGCCAGAGCGAGTCGAAGCCGAGGGCCTCGAGGTCGTCCACGACGGCGGCGAAGCTCGCGGGCTCGCCGACGAGGGTGCGGGTGCCGAGACCGAAGCCCACTCTGACCTTCACGCCGGCACCCTAGCCAGGCTGCCCGACGGTCCGGCCGGGCGCGCCCCCGGCCGGATGGCCGGCCCCTACGATCCCCGCCGTGACCGATGCGCCGCCGCCCGAGCCGTCCGCCGCCGCCGGCGAGCCCGGAGCCATCGACCCCGGAGCCATCGACCCCGGAGCCATCGACCCCGGAGCCATCGACGCGGCATCCCTGTTCCGCCTCGACGGCCGGGTGGCGGTCGTCACCGGCGCGTCGAGCGGGCTCGGCGCCCGCTTCGCCCGGGTGCTGCACGCCGCCGGGGCCCGGCTCGTGCTCGCCGCCCGCCGCCTCGACCGCATCGAGTCCCTCGCCGCGGAGCTCGACGATGCCCTCGCCGTGCGGGCCGACCTGCTCGTCGAGACCGACCGGCAGGCCCTGGTCGAGCAGGCGGCGTCGCTCACCGGCAGCATCGACGTGCTGGTGAACAACGCAGGGATGGGTCGCCCCCACCCGGCGCTCGAGGAGCCGGTCGACCACTTCCGCGACGTGCTCGAGCTGAACGTCACCGCGGTGTTCGAGCTCAGCCGCCTGGCCGCCCCGGCGATGATCGAGCGGGGCTCGGGCTCGATCGTCAACATCGCCTCGATCCTCGGGCTCGTCGCCTCGGCGCCGATCCAGCAGGCCAGCTACGCCGCCTCGAAGGGCGCGGTGGTCAACCTCACGCGGGAGCTCGCCGTGCAGTGGGCTCGCAAGGGGGTGCGGGTGAACGCCATCGCCCCGGGCTGGTTCCCGAGCGAGATGACCCAGTCGATGTTCACCGACGAGGCTTCGATCGCCTACATCGAGCGGAACGACCCGATGGGGCGGGGCGGCGCCGAGGACGAGCTCGACGGCGCCCTGCTGTTCCTGGCGTCCGATGCCAGCACCTACGTCACCGGCCACGTCCTCACCGTGGACGGTGGGTGGACCGCCCGTTGAGCCGTCTCCCGCACGCCCGCCGGCGGGCGCGCCACCTCGTCGTCCCGATCGCCGTGGTCGTGTCCGTCGTCGCCCTGCTCGCCGGGTGCGACGACGGGCCGGTCGCCGAGCCGCCGCCGTCCACGGAGGGGCCGGTCGCCGACGGGGGTGGGGGCGGTGAGCTGGTGCTGGCCGTGTCCACCGACGCCGGCGGGGTGTCGCCCGCCGGCGGTTCGTGGTCGCCGTCGACCCGTCAGATCGCCCGTGCCGTCTACGACCCGCTCGCCGCCTACGACGACAACAACCAGCTCCAGCCCGAGCTGGCGGCCTCGATCGAACCCGACGCCGAGTTCACCGAGTGGACGATCGGGCTGCGCCCCGACGTCCGCTTCCACGACGGCACGCCGCTCGACGCCGAGGCCGTGCGCCGCAACCTCGAGGCCCAGCGCGGCTCCCCGTACGCCGCCGCGCTGTTCGCGCCCGTCACGGCGGTGACGGCGGTCGACCCGCTCACCGTCGTGGTCACGATGCGACGCCCGTGGTCGACCTTCGCCCATGCCCTGACCGGGCAGTCGGGTTCGATCGCCGCGCCGGCCACGCTCGACGCACCCGACGGCGCCTTCGGTCCCGTCGGCAGCGGCCCGTTCGCACTCGTCGCGTGGAGCCGGGGCGCGTCGGCCCGCTTCGAGCGCAACGTGTCGTACTGGCAGGAGGGTGCGCCCCTCCTCGACGCCGTCGACGTGCAGGTGGTGCCCGACGAGGCCACCCGCACCGACGGGCTGCTGGCCGGACGTTTCGACCTGGCCCTCACCGACGATCCCAGGTCGGTGGAGCGACTTGCCGTCGCCGCCGAGGCCGAGCGGGTGCAGCTCGCCGTCGACCGCGACGGTGAGTCGCCGAAGTTCACCTTCGTGCTCAACGCGGGGGCCATGCCGTTCCTCGACCCGATCGCCCGGCAGGCCCTTGCCGCCGCGACCGATCGCATCGCGCTGCACCAGGCCGCCTTCCCGGACGTCCTCGACCGGGTCAAGGGCCCGGTGAGCGACGGCTCGCTGTGGTTCAACGACGTGGCCGTGCCCGCCCACGACGTCGGTCGGGCGCGCGAGGAGGCCGCGCGCTACGAGGGGTTCTACGGCGAGAGGCTGTCCTTCACCCTGGCCGTGCCCACCGATGCCACGTCGTTGCGCCTCGCCAGCGCATGGCAGCGCCAACTGGCCGAGGCCGGGATCGTCGTCGACGTGGTGCCGACGCCACTGCCGCGGGCCCAGGCCGACGCCGCGTCGGGCCGCTACCAGGCGGTGCTGCTGCCGCTGTTCGGGAGCTGGCACCCCGACGGTTGGTATCCGGCGCTGCACCGCTCGGTGATGGCACCCGAGGGCGTGCCCGGCGCGAACCTGGCCCGGTTCGGCACCGGCGGCATCGACGACGCCCTCGACCGGGCGAGGACCACCGAGGACTTCGCCGCGCAGGTCGAGGACTACCGCACGGTCCAGGCCGAGTTGATGACGGGTGGTGCCTATCTCACCGTCGTGCGCCTGGCCCAGGCCGTCGGGGCCGACGACGACGTCGTCGACTTCACCGTGTGGACGACGGCGAGCGGCCGGCCCGGCCTTCCGATCGAGGGGGGCACGGTGGCCCTGTCGGGCCTCTACATTGGCTCGCCATGAGCAACGGCCCCATGAGCGATGGCTATGCGGAGATCCTGCAGCTGCAGCCCGACGACACCGACTACCGGCTGCTGACCACCGACGGGGTGTCGACCGTCGAGGCGGCCGGTCACCGGTTCCTGCGGGTCGAGCCCGAGGTGCTCACCCTGCTCACCCGGGAGGCGATGCGCGACATCGCCCACCTCCTGCGCACCAGCCACCTGGCCCAGCTCGCCTCGATCCTCGACGACCCCGAGGCCTCGGCCAACGACCGATTCGTCGCCCTCGAGCTGCTGAAGAACGCCTGCATCGCCGCCGGCGGCGTGCTGCCGTCGTGCCAGGACACGGGCACGGCCATCATCAAGGGGAAGAAGGGGCAGTTCGTCCTGACCGGCGGGGGCGACGAGGCGGCCATCGCCCAGGGCGTGCTCGAGACCTACCGCGACGGCAACCTGCGGTACTCGCAGATGGCTCCGCTCGGCATGTGGGACGAGGTCAACACCAGGACCAACCTCCCCGCCGAGATCAAGATCGGCGCCGTCGACGGCGACACCTACTCGTTCCTGTTCATGGCCAAGGGCGGCGGCTCGGCCAACAAGAGCCTCCTCTTCCAGGAGACCAAGGCGCTCCTGAACCCGACTCGGCTGATGACCTGGCTCGACGAGAAGCTGCGTGGCCTCGGCACCTCGGCCTGCCCGCCGTACCACCTCGCCGTCGTCGTCGGTGGTACGTCGGGTGAGTACGCGCTGGAGACGGCCAAGCTGGCCTCGGCCCGCTACCTCGACACGCTGCCCACGACCGGCGACGAAACCGGACGTGGCTTCCGCGACCTCGAGCTCGAGGCCGAGATCCTCGAGCTGACCCAGGCGTTCGGCATCGGCGCCCAGTTCGGCGGCAAGTACTTCTGTCACGACGTCAGGGTGGTCCGGCTCCCGCGACACGGGGCGTCGTGCCCGGTGGCCATCGCCGTGTCGTGCTCGGCCGACCGCCAGGCGAAGGGCAAGATCACCGAGGAGGGCGTGTTCCTCGAGCAGCTCGAGCACGACCCCGCCCAGTTCCTGCCCGAGACCACCGAGGACGAGTTGACCGACCACGTCGTCCACATCGACCTGCGCCGCCCGATGGACGAGATCCGCGCCGAGCTGTCGAAGCTCCCGGTGCGGACCCGGGTGATGCTCGACGGGCCGATGGTCGTCGCCCGCGACATCGCCCACTCGAAGATCAAGGAGCGGCTCGACTCGGGTGAGCCGCTGCCCGACTACCTGCGGGATCACCCCGTCTACTACGCCGGCCCGGCCAAGACGCCGGAGGGCTACGCCTCCGGGTCGTTCGGGCCCACCACCGCCGGCCGCATGGACGGCTACGTCGACGAGTTCATGGCCGCCGGCGGCAGCCACGTGATGGTCGCCAAGGGCAACCGGTCGCAAGCCGTCACCGACGCCTGCAAGCGCCACGGCGGCTTCTACCTGGGCTCGATCGGTGGACCCGCGGCCCGCCTGGCCAAGGACTGCATCACCAAGGTCGAGGTGCTCGAGTACCCCGAGCTGGGCATGGAGGCCGTCTGGCAGATCGAGGTCGAGGACTTCCCCGCCTTCGTGGTGGTCGACGACAAGGGCAACGACTTCTTCGCCGAGGTCTCCAAGCCCGTCGCCTTCACCACCAGGTAGCGGTCGCGCCGAACCCCGTCGGAGCCAACCCGTCCCGGTCGGGTGCCGCGCGGATACCGTCCGCGCCATGAGCGACGACCTGCTGCCGGCCGAGCCCCCGTCCCGCGTCGAGCACGACTCGATGGGAGAGGTCCGCGTCCCCGCCCACGCCCGGTGGGGCACGTCGACCCAGCGCGCCGTCGAGAACTTCCCCATCTCGGGCATCACCATCGAGCCCCGCCTGATCCGGGCCCTTGCCCTGGTGAAGGGACAGGCGGCGCTGGTGAACATGGGGCTGAGGGACGTGCCCCAGGTCGACCGTCGCCTCGGCCGGGCGATCGCCGAAGCCGCCGACGAGGTCGCCGAGGGGTTCTGGGACGAGCAGTTCCCCGTCGACGTGTTCCAGACCGGGTCGGGCACGTCGTCGAACATGAACATGAACGAGGTGCTGGCCTCGCTCGCCTCGGAGAAGCTGGGCGAACCGGGAGCCGTCCACCCCAACGACCACGTGAACGCGTCGCAGTCGTCGAACGACGTGTTCCCGACCGCCATCCACCTGGCCGTGACCGAGGCGATCCTGCGCGACCTGGTGCCCGCCCTCGAGCACCTCAGCGCGGCGCTGGCCGGCAAGGAGAAGGCGTTCGCCGAGGTCGTGAAGGCCGGGCGCACGCACCTCATGGACGCCACACCGGTCACCCTCGGCCAGGAGTTCGGCGGGTACCGCGCCCAGATCGACCACGCCATCGCCCGCGTGCGCGACACCGTGCCCCGGGTGGGAGAGGTGCCGTTGGGCGGCACGGCCGTCGGCACCGGCATCAACGCACCGCGCACGTTCGCGCCGAAGGTGATCCGCGGCTTGGTGGAGCGCACCGGGCTGCCGCTCACCGAGGCCACCAACCACTTCGCCGCCCAGAGCGCCCGCGACGCCCTCGTCGAGGCGTCCGGTGAGCTGCGCACGCTGGCCGTGGCCCTGATCAAGATCGCCAACGACCTGCGGTGGATGGGCAGCGGGCCGCGCGCCGGCCTGGCCGAGATCTCCCTGCCCGATCTCCAGCCCGGCTCGTCGATCATGCCGGGCAAGGTGAACCCCGTGATCCCCGAGGCCGTCACCCAGGTGGGTGCCCAGGTGTTCGGCAACGACGCCGCCGTCGCCTTCGGTGGGGCGCAGGGGGCGTTCGAGCTGAACGTCCAGATGCCGATGATGGCCCGCAACCTGCTCGAGTCGATCCGGCTGCTGTCGAACGTCTCGGTCGTGTTCGCCGACAAGGCCGTCGACGGCATCCGGGCCAACGAGGAGCGGTGTCGCGCCTACGCCGAGTCGTCCCCGTCGATCGGCACCTCGCTCAACCCCTACGTCGGCTACGAGAAGGCGGCCGAGCTGGTGAAGGAGTCGGTGAGGACCGGCCGGAGCATCCGCGAGCTGGTGGAGGAGCAGGGGCTGATGACCGACGACGAGCTCGACCGAGCCCTCGACGTGCTGTCGATGACCAAGGGCGGCGTCGTCAAGTGAGGATCCGGCCCGGTGGGGCCGCCGACCTGTCCCGGCTGCAGGAGGTCGAGCGGGCCGCGGGGGAGCTGTTCCGCGACGTCGGGATGCCCGAGGTCGCCGACGACGACCCGCCGTCCATCGCCGAGCTGGAGGGCCACCTGTCCGAGGACGGCATCCTCGTGGCCGAGGTCGACGGGGAGGTCGCCGGCTACGCGGTCGTGTCCGCGGTCGACGGGCAGACCTTCCTCGACCAGCTCTCGGTCGATCCGGCGTTCGGCCGCCGCGGCATCGGCGGCGCGCTGGTCGAGGCGGTGTGCCTCCTCGCGGCCGGGCGGGACCACGCCTTCGTCACGCTCACGACGTTCTCGGGGGTGGCGTGGAACGAGCCGTTCTACGCGAGCCGAGGGTTCGAGCTCGTGCCGCTCGACCGGCTCGGGCCCGAGCTGGCCACGGCGCGGGCCGAGGAGACGGCTCGGGGGCTCGATCCCAGCCGACGGGTCGTGATGCGCCGGCTGGTCGGCTGACCGGCCGGTGCGGCGCTCAGCCGAGCGCGGGGGTGCCCTCGTAGGGGGTGGGGTCGCCGGGCTGGGGGATCGTGGGCCGACGCCAGCTCATCCGGTCGGCCAGGTTCACCGTGACCTCACGCCACGCGTCGGGGTCCCATCCCTCGGCGGCCGCCTCGACCTGGCATCCCTGGTTGACGTGCACGAACGCCGGCAGCTGCTCGAGCCCGAGGCCCTTCACGGCCAGGCGGTCGGGGTCGGCGAAGCCGAGGAACTCCTCGCCCCACGGCCCGAGGAAGGTGGCCGCATCGTCGTCGGGGCAGGTGACGAGGAAGGCGGTGCGGCAGTCGGCCTCGGCGAAGTTGCGGAGGATGCGGCCGGCGGTGTCGAGGATCCAGGCGCTCTCGTAGGTGAACGGGTCGAGCACGACGAGGGCGAGGTGGAACGTGGTGGTCCACTCCCGGAACGTGCGGGTCTCGCCGCCGATGCGGGTGAGGGGCGTGTCGGGCGGGACGTCGGTCGGCACGAGCGGAGACGATACTGCGGCTACGTTGCCCGCAGCACACTCCCGCCTGTCGCCAAAGGAGCGGACGTGATCCTCGCCGAGCTCGGTTCGACGCCGTACAAGATCCTGCTGCTGTTGCACCTCGTCGCCGTGATCGTCGCCTTCGGGGCGCCGTTCGCCAATCCCGTGATCTACCGGCTCTCGGCCCGGGACGGCGCCGGTGGCACCGTGGCCGGTGCCCAGGCGGCGGCGGCCACGCGCATCTCGATCCCCGCCCTGCTGATCGCCGGGCTGCTCGGCTTCGGCCTGTCGGGTCTGAGCAAGGTCCCGGGCACCGACGAGCTCCAGTACCGGCTCTCCCAGGGCTGGCTGTCGGCCGCAGTGCTCATCTGGCTGGGCCAGGCCGCCCTGTACTTCTTCGCCATCGTGCCCGCCCTCAAGAAGGTCGGTGCCGGCGACGAGGCCGCCGCCGGTCGGGTGGCGATGTTCACCGGCATCGTCCACCTGTCGCTCCTCGTCATGCTCTGGCTGATGATCTGGAAGCCGGGCCTCTGACCTGGTGACCCGCTGAGCCTCGGCGTCCGAGGCGATCCGCCGGTACGGTCGCGGCGATGCACCCGATCGAGCGCCTCCGCTACGTGGCCCGCGCCTCGGGCGCGTCGCAGGAGTCCCTCGTGCAGGAGACGGCCCGGGCGCTGGCGTCGTTCGCCTCCGATCCCCACGGCCTCGTCACCGCCTGCCGGCGGATCGTGTCGCGCCAGCCGACGTCGGGGCCGCTGCTGTGGTTCGCGGCCCGGGTGCTGAGCGCCGGCAACCCCGACCACGAGATCTGGGAGGCGGCCGGTGAGATCGCCGCCGACCCCACCCCGGCCGAGTTGGCCCACGCCCTGCCCGACGACGCCACCGTCGTGGTGCTCGGCTGGCCCGACGTCATCGGCGAGGCCCTGCCCCGTCGCGGCGACGTCGAGGTGCTGGTCGTCGACGTGGCCCACGAGGGCTCGGGCTTCGTCGCCCGGCTCGACCGGGCCGACGTCGACGCCGTCGACGTGCCCCTCGCCGGGCTCGGCGCGGCGGTGGCCAGCGCCGATCTGGTGCTGCTCGAGGCGGCCGGCATCGGCCCCGACCGCTTCCTGGCGGTGTCGGGGTCGCGGGCGGCCGCGGCGGTGGCCAGGGCCGACGAGGTGCCGGTGTGGCTGGTGGGCGGCGTCGGCCGGCTGCTGCCCCAGCGGATGTGGGACGGCTTCGAGCGACGGGCGGTGGCCGACGACGATCCGTGGGACGTCGACGACGAGGTGGTGCCGCTCTCGCTCGTCGACCGCATCGCCGGCGTGGCCGGCCCCGAGGCCGTCGTCGACGGTCTGCGCCGGACCGACTGCCCGGTCTGCCCCGAGTTGTTCAAAGGCGACGTCTTCTAGCGAGTGCGGGGTCGAGGCGCGGCGCGCCGTAGGGTCTCGGCCATGGCCAAGCGTCGAGACCTGATCAAGATGACCCCGGAGGAGATCGACGAGTTCCTCCACGGCCGACGGGTGATGAACATCGGCACCCTCGGTCCCGACGGCAACATCCACCTCGTCGCCATGTGGTACGGCTTCCTCAACGGCAACCCGGCGTTCGAGACCTACGCCAAGAGCCAGAAGGTCAAGAACCTCCGACGCGACCCGCGCATCACCGTGCTGGTCGAGGCCGGCGAGCAGTACGAGGAGCTCCGCGGGGTCGAGCTCGTCGGGCGGGCCGTCATCCACGACGACGCGTCGACCACCGCCGAGGTCGCCAAGAGCGTGGTCAGCCGCTACTGGTCGCCGGCCAACGACGAGGAGGCCGACGTCATGGCCGTCGCCCTCGCCAACAAGCGCGTCGCGGTCGAGATCATCCCCGACAAGATCGTCTCCTGGGACCACGGCAAGCTGGCCGGGACCTACTGATCGCCTTCGCACGCGGGCCGGGACGCCGCGCCCGTCGTGTGCGTAGCTGACCACCTGAGAGGTGGAAGGGTACGCACGCGTGCGCGACGTCCCCGTCGTCTGCGTACCTGACCACCCGGACGGTGGACCGTCACGCACACGACGTGATCGCCGGCCAACGGGCACCCCGAGGTCGGCACCTCCGGCCCCCAGTGGCTTCGGTAGGGTGCTGGCCATGGGTGAGATCGTCGAGTTCCCGAGCAACGGCCACACCGGTCAGGGCTACCTGGCCGTCCCCGATTCCGGGTCCGGTCCCGGGGTGATCGTGATCCAGGAGTGGTGGGGCCTCGTGCCCCACATCAAAGACGTGGTCGACCGGTTCGCCGCCGAGGGCTTCGTGGCCCTGGCCCCCGACCTCTATCGAGGTGAGACCACCACCGAGCCCGACGAGGCCGGCAAGCTCATGATGGCCCTCAACCTCGAGCAGGCCGGCAAGGACATGAGCGGCGCCGTCGACCACCTCCGAGCTCTCGACGCCGTCACGAGCACGGGCGTCGGCGTGATCGGGTTCTGCATGGGCGGCGGGCTGGCCATGATGCTCGGCACCCAGCGCCCCGACGCCGTCACCGCCGTCGCCCCCTTCTACGGGATCATCCCGTGGGAGTCGGCCGAGCCCGACTGGTCGCAGCTGCAGGCCAAGGTGCGCGGCCACTTCGCCGCCGAGGACGGCTTCTTCGGCCCCGAGAAGGTGGCCGACCTGCAGCACCGGCTGCAGGATCTCGGCAAGGACGCCGACTTCATCGTCCACTCCGGCGCCGACCACGCCTTCTTCAACGACACCCGCCCCGAGGTCTACGACCCCGAGGCGTCGGCCGAGGCGTGGGCGGACACCCTCGCCTTCTTCCGCCAGCACGTCGTCTGAGCCGGCGCGCCGGCGTCGAGCCCGTCGTTCCGTGACCAACCCGCCCGGCACCGTCGACCGCTACCTCGAGCTGGGCCTGCGCCTCGGTCGCCACGTCGACGGGTTCGTCGACGCCTACTACGGGCCCGAGGCGGTGACGACGCGGGTCGCCAGCGAACCGGTACGCCCCCCGGCTTCGCTCGTGCACGACGCCGCCGCCCTCCTCGCCGACCTCGATGCCGGCGTGGGCGACGCCGAGCTCGACGCCGGTCGTCGCCGCTGGATCCGGGCCCAGGTCGTCGGCCTCCACACCAGCGCCCGCAAGCTCGCGGGGGAGCCCATCGCCTACGCCGACGAGGTCGAGGCCTGCTACGGCGTGCGGCCCACTCCCATCCCCGAGGACGACCTGGCCGCCGCCCACCGGGCCCTCGACGAGGCCCTGCCCGGCTCCGGCCCGTTGCCCGACCGCTACGTCGCCTGGCGCGAGTCCCACGCCGTGCCGCCCGACCGGCTCGAACCGGCCCTGCGATCGTTCGCCGGCGACTTCGCCGAGCGCACCCGCACCCTGTTCGGCCTGCCCGATGGCGAGCACGTCGAGTGGGAGCTCGTCACCGACCGGCCCTGGTCGGGTTTCAACTACTACCTCGGCGGGTTCCGGAGCCGCGTCGCCATCAACGTCGACCTGCCGGTGCTGTCCACCTCGCTCGCCCACCTCGTCGCCCACGAGGCCTATCCCGGCCACCACACCGAGCACAGCCGCAAGGAGGCCGGGCTGGTGCGCCGGCGACGGTGGCTGGAGGAGACGATCTTCCTCGTCGGCACCCCGCAGTGCCTGTTGGCCGAGGGCCTCGCCGACCTCGGGTTGGAGGTGCTGCTCGGCCGCCGGCCCGAGGAGGCCATCGCCGCCCACCTCCGTCCGCTCGGCATCCGATACGACGCCGAGGTGATCGCCGCCGTCGCCGGGGCCGGGGAGGTGCTCAGCGGGGTGCGGGCCAACGCCGCCTGGCTGCTGCACCAGGAGGGACGGCCGGTCGACGAGGTCGTGGCCTACCTCGAGCGGTGGGGCCTGCTGTCGAGGGCCCGGGCCGAGAAGGCGGTCGAGTTCCTGACCGACCCGACCTGGCGGGCCTACATCTCCTGTTACGTCGAGGGTCTGCCCCTGTGCCGGAACTACGTCGACGGCGACCCCGCCCGCTTCGCCCGCCTGGTCACCGAGCAGCTGATCCCGGCCGATCTGGTCGGGTGACGCCGGCAGATTTCACCGGGTGGTCGCGCCGGTCCTAGCCTCGGCTCCATGCGCAACCCGAAGGACTTCTTCCGGCCGCTGGCCGTGGGCGCCCCCGAGCCGGTCCGGGAGATCCCGTTCCGGCCGTCGCGGATGATCCACTTCTTCGACCCGTCCAACGAGAAGATGGTCGCCAAGCTGCCCGACATGATCGGCCAGGCCGACGTGTTGCTCGGCAACCTCGAGGACGCCATCCAGGCCGACCAGAAGGAGGCGGCCCGGGCCGGGCTCGTGAAGGTCGGTCGCGAGCATCGACTTCGGCGACACCCAGCTCTGGACCCGGGTGAACAGCCTCGACTCGCCGTGGGTGCTCGACGACCTCACCACCCTCGTCACCGAGATCGGCGATCGCGCTCGACGTCATCATGGTGCCCAAGGTCGAGGGGGCCGAGGACATCCACTACGTCGACCGGCTCCTCGCCCAGCTCGAGGCCCGCGCCGGGCTCGACCGGCCGCTGCTCGTGCACGCCATCCTCGAGACCGCCCGGGGTGTGGCCAACGTCGAGGAGATCTGCGCCGCCAGCCCCCGCATGCAGGGCCTGTCGCTCGGCCCCGCCGACCTGGCCGCCGACCGTCGCATGAAGACCACCCGCGTCGGTGGCGGGCACCCCGGCTACCTGGTGCGGGAGGACCCCGACGCCGACGACCCGGATCGCACCCGGGCGATCTTCCAGCAGGACCTCTGGCACTACACGATCGCCCGCATGGTCGACGCCTGCGTGGCCAACGGGATCTTCGCCGTACTACGGCCCGTTCGGCGACATCAAGGACACCGTCGCCTGCGAGGACCAGTTCCGCAACGCGTTCCTGCTCGGGTGCGTCGGCGCCTGGAGCCTGCACCCGGTGCAGATCGACATCGCCAAGAAGGTCTTCTCCCCATCGCCCGACGAGGTGGCCTGGGCCAAGCAAGGTCATCGACGAGATGGGCGACGGCACCGGCGCGGTGATGATCGACGGGAAGATGCAGGACGACGCCACCGTGAAGCAGTGCAAGGTGGTCGTCGACCTGGCCACCACGCTGGCCGCTCGTGACGCCGGGCTGGCCGCCGCCTACGACCTCTAGGAGCCGACCGATGAGCGATGACGCCCTCCGACCGCGCCGGTCGGTCCTCTACATGCCGGGTGCCAACGAGCGGGCCCTCGAGAAGGCCAAGGGGCTGGCTGCCGACGCCCTGATCCTCGACCTCGAGGACGCGGTCGCGCCCGACGCCAAGGCCGAGGCCCGCGACCGCGTGTGCGCCGCCGTCGGACGTCGGGGAGTACGGGAACCGCGAGATCGCCATCCGGGCCAACGGCCTCGACACCGACTGGCACGCCGACGACGTGGCCGCCATCGCCGAGGCCGGCCCCGACGCCATCGTCGTCCCCAAGATCAACTCGGTGGCCGACGTGCAGGCCGTCGAGGCGGCGCTCGAGGCCGGCGACGCCCCCGACCACACCCGCATCTGGGCCATGGTCGAGACGCCGGTCGCCATGCTGCACGCCGACGAGATCGCCTCGGCCTCCGAGCGGCTCGCGGTGCTGGTCATGGGCACCAACGACCTGGCCAAGGAGCTGCACGCCGAGCACGTCCCCGGCCGCCAGCCGCTGCTCACGGGGCTGGGGCTCTGCCTGCTGGCGGCGCGGGCGGCCGGCAAGGTGATCCTCGACGGGGTCTACAACGACATCGGCAACGTCGAGGGCTTCGAGGCCGAGTGCGTGCAGGGTCGCCAGATGGGCTTCGACGGCAAGACGCTCATCCACCCGAGCCAGCTCGACCCGTGCAACCGGGTGTTCGCCCCGAGCGAGGCCGAGGTCGAGCGGGCGGCGACGATCATCGCCGCCTTCGAGGAGGCCGAGGCCGCCGGCAAGGGCGTGGTGACCGTCGACGGCCGGATGATCGAGAACCTGCACGTGGAGCAGGCCCGCCGCACGCTGGCCATCGCCGACGCCATCGCCGCCCTCGGCTGACGTCCACTTGGCCCAGCCGGAGCCAGGCACGTTCTGGTGTGGGATCGCGCGGCGGGCGCGACCGGTTCTCACACCAGAACCGGGAGGGAGGGGCGGTGGCTACTTCACGCCGTCGAGCAGACGACGCACGATGACCTTCAGGCAGAGGGTCTCGTCGGCGCCCTCGAAGATCGACAGCACCCGGGCATCGACGAAGTAGCGGCTCACGGCGTACTCCTCGGCGTAGCCGTAGCCGCCGTGGATCTGCATCGCCTCGCGGGTGACCCACTCGGCGGCCTTGCAGACGTAGGCCTTGACCATCGAGGCCTCGAGCTGGCCCTCGCCCCGCGCCATCAGCTTGGCCACCTGGTAGGAGAACTGCCGGGCCGCCTGGATCACGACGGCCATCCGGCCCAGCTTGGCCTGGGTCAGCTGGTACTCGGCGATGGACGAGCCGAACACGACCCGGTCGCGTGCGTACTGCAGGGCGTCCTCGTAGGCGGCCTGCATCACGCCGACGGCCCGGGCGGCCGTCTGCAGCCGGCCGTTCTCGAAGCCGGCCATCTGGTAGTAGAAGCCCTTGCCCAGGCCACCGTCGAGGCCGACCTGGTTCTCGGCGGGCACGAACCAGTCGTCGAAGGCGATCTCGTAGGAGTGCATGCCGCGGTAGCCGATCGTGTCGATCGGGCGGCCCTCCATCTTCCCGCTGCCCTCGGCGCCACCGGGCTGGGTGAACTCGAAGCCGTGGGCGTCGCCCAGCGGCTTCGGCACGACGAACAGGCTCAGGCCCCGGTGGGTCTTCGACCGGTCCGGGTCGGTGCGGGCCAGGAGCATGAGCACGTTGGCGCGGGCGCCGAACGTGCACCAGGTCTTCACGCCGTTGATGAGCCAGCCGCCGTCGGTGGGGGTGGCGGTCACCTTGATGCCGGCCACGTCGGAGCCGAAGTCGGGCTCGGTGACGGCGACGGCCGCCATGACCTCGGCGGTGGCCAGCTTGGGGAGCCACTCCTGGCGCTGCTCTTCGGTGCCGCCGGCGAGCAGGGCACGGGTGAGGATCTCGGGCCGGGTGATGAGCGACCCGCCGGCGCCGAGCGATCCGCGCGACAGCTCCTCGGTGGCGACGACCATGCCGATGTACTCGCCCTCGCCGCCGGTGGAGTAGCCGCCGTACTCCTCTGGCACCGACAGACCGAAGCCGCCCATCTCGGCCAGGCCGCTGATGAGCTCCTCGGGGATGTCGGCGTTCTCGCGGTGGATGTGCTCGGCGACGGGGCGGATCTCCTGCTCGGCGAAGCGGCGGAAGGTGTCCTGCACCAGCTCGAAGTCGCTGTCGAGGTGGCGGGGGCCCGGCCGGTCGGCGAGCGAAGCGAGGAAGTCGGGGTCGCGGTAGGTGGCCACGAACTCCCGGGTCGGATCGAGCACGTGCGGCCCCACGCCCCAGTCGGCCTCGCGGCCGAAGACCTTGGCGGCCAGGTCGGCCACCGCGTCGGCGATGAACGCGCAGGTGATGTCGGCCTCGACGTCACCCAGCTCGCCGTAGGCCAGCATGGCCCGCCCGGTCTCGACGGCGGCGGCGGCGTGGGCGAGGTCGTAGGCGAGCACCTGGTGGGCGTCGACGTCGCCCGTGTCGGCCAGGCGTCGGGTGGCGGACAGCACGACCTCGCCGGCGATGTCGATGACGACCTTGGCGGTGGGCAGATCAGCGGTGCTCATGCCGGAAAAGGTACCCACCGGGCGGCGTCATCTCACATTCCGGCGTGTCGTGCCCACCGGACACCGAACCGGGTCGAACGACCCACGCCAGGGCGACGCGAAGGTTCGACCGACCCATACCGGCGACGCCCGAGCTCGTTTAGGTTGGCGGTGCAGGCGGTGGACGAGGGTCCATCAGGCCGCCGGAGGGACGAGGGCCATGCGGTGTGACACGCATCCGAGCGAGAGCGCAGCGGGCACCTGCCGCTGCTGCCACGAGACCTATTGCGCAGGCTGCCTCGTGTACGCCCTCGGGGCCTCGGTGTCGCCCTACTGCCTCGACTGCGCGCTCGGCCTCGTCGCGAACTGGCCGGCACCGGCGCGGCGCCCTGTCGTCGCCGGCTCCCTCGAGTCGGTGCCCGCCTGACGCACCGGGACCTCCGCTCCCACCTGTCTCGCCGCGACCCACGACACCACCTCGCCCGCCGGCATCGGAGGGCTGACCAGGTACCCCTGGACCCGGTCGCAGCCGAGGCCGGTCAACGCCCACAGCGTCTCGGTGTCCTCGACCCCCTCGGCCACCACCTCGAGGCCGAGGTTGTGGCTGAGGTCGATGGTCGAGCGGACGATCGTGAGGTCGTTGTCATCGCGCGCCATGGACGACACGAAGGATCGGTCGACCTTGAGCTCGTCGAGCGGCAGGTGCTTGAGGTACGACAGTGACGAGTACCCGGTGCCGAAGTCGTCGATGCTCGTGCCGACACCGAGCTCCTTGAGCCGGCTCAGCACGTCGAGGGCCGTGGCCGGGTCGTCCATGAGGCGTGTCTCGGTGATCTCGACCGACAGGTTCGTGGCCGGCAGGTCGTGCATGTCGAGGAGGTCGGCGACGTAGGGCACCAGTCCGGGGTCGTGGAGGTTCCGAGCCGACAGGTTGACCGACACCACGAGGTCGAGCCCGTCGTCGAGCCACGCGGCCGCCTGGGCGACGGCACGGGCGAGGACCCACCGTGTCAGTGGCTGGATCAACCCTGACACCTCGGCCAGCTCGACGAGCTCGGCGGCCGGGACCTCGCCGTGGACGAGGTGACGCCATCGCACCAGCGCCTCGACGCCCCGCGGCTCGCCGGTGCGAAGGTCGATGGACGGCTGGTAGTGCAGGTGCAGGCGATCGTGGTCGATGGCGCTGCGGAGCTCACCCAACAGGGCGAGCCGCTGCACGGACGGGTGGTCGAGGTCGGGTCGGTAGAGCGCGACCCCTGTGCCCGACCGCTTGGCGTTGTACATGGCGACGTCGGCCCGCCGGGTGAGGGTGTCGGCGTCGTCGGCGTGTCGAGGATGGATCGCGACGCCGATGCTGGCGTCGGTCTGGACGCTGATGCCGCCGAGGGGGAACGGCTCCTGGAGGGCGGCGCGGATGCGGTCGGCCACGACCAGGGCTCCCTGCTCGTCGTCCGTATCGGTCACGAGCACCGCGAACTCGTCGCCACCGACGCGCGCGATCGTGTCGACGTCGCGCAGCACGCCTTGGAGCCGATGGCTCATCTCCACGAGGAGCCGGTCGCCGTGGTCGTGTCCGAGTGCGTCGTTGACCTCCTTGAACTGGTCGAGGTCGAGCACCAGCAGCGCCACCGGCCGGCCCGTGCGGCGGGACTGGGCCAGCGCCCGGTGCAAACGGTCGTTCAGCAGGGTGCGGTTGGCCAACCCGGTCAGCCCGTCGTGCAGTGCCTGGCGTCGCAGCACCTCGCCGGCGACGGCCCGCTCGGTGACGTCCTCGAGCGACAGCCCGACGGCCCGGTCGGGGAGCGGGAAGGCGTGGGCGGCGAACACCCGCCCTCGAGGCGAGCACGGCCGGAGGTGGACCTCGTCGAGGACCCACGCTTCGCCGGTGCGAGCCACGTCGGCGAGGGCGGCGGCGACGCGACCGGGGCCGGTGAGGTCCACGAGCAGGGCGCCGTCGCCGGGTCGCGCGTCCACGATGCCGGTCGCCCGTCGCCCGAGCACCGCCGCGGCCCGCGGGTTGAGGGCGACCAGCCGCAACGAGTCGTCGTCGGCCTCGTCGTCGAGACGGAACACGAAGAGGGCGAGCCGCATGCGCTCGACCACGGCCTGCACCCAGCTGGCGTCGTCCATTCCCACTCCCGTCAGGCGAGGGCACGGCCGTCGCCGGGGAGGAGAGCTGCGGGATGGTCCGGCGGAACGGTCGTGGCCTACTGTCCGTTCGACGCCTCGCCGGAAGCGACGCTACCGCGAACCGCCCGACCGTGCCGACCCCTGAGGAGGGATCCGTGACCGTGCTCGACCGCCCGTTCGGCCGCCACTTCGAGGACTTCGAGGTGGGCGACGTCTACCGCCACTGGCCGGGCAAGACGATCACCGAGGCCGACGACCACCTGTTCTGCATGATCACGATGAACCACCACCCCACCCACACGAACAACTGGTTCGCCGAGCACGAGTCGCCCATGGGCAAGCCGCTCGTGGTCGGCAACCTCGTGTACTCACTGGTGCTGGGGATGAGCGTCCCCGACGTGAGCGGTGCCGCCATCGCCAACCTCGAGATCGAGACCCTGCGTCACGCCAAGCCGACCTTCCACGGCGACACGATCTACGCCGTCACCCGCGTCCTCGAGAAGAAGGAGACGTCGGACGGCAAGCGCGGCATCGTCGCCGTCGAGACCAAGGGCATCAACCAGCGGGGCGAGGAGGTCTGCTACTTCAGGCGGAAGGTCATGGTCTGGAAGCGCGAGTTCGCGCCGCAGCGTGGCCTTCCCTACGGCGACGACGTGTTCGCCGACGGGTGAGACGACGGTGACCGAGCGGGTCCCGGCCGCGGCCGCCGCCGGCTTCCAGGCCAACGCCGCCGAGTACGAGCGCTCGCGACCCTCGTACCCGGCCGAGGCCGTGGCCCACATCGTCGGCCACGCCGGGCTCGGACCGGGTCGGCGGGTGCTCGACCTCGCCGCCGGCACCGGCAAGCTCACCCGCCTGCTGGTGCCGACCGGCGCCGAGGTGGTCGCGGTCGAGCCGGTCGCGGCCATGCGCGACCAGCTCGTGGCCCTGCTCCCCGACGTCGAGGTGCTCGACGGCACCGCCGAGGCGCTCCCGTTGCCCGACGAGTCGGTCGACGCCGTCACCGTCGCCCAGGCGTTCCACTGGTTCGATCCCCAGCCCGCGCTCGCCGAGGTGCGACGCGTGTTGCGAGGAGATGGCACGCTCGTGCTCACGTGGAACACCCGCGACCGCAGCGTCGACTGGGTGCAGGCGTTCGGCGACCTGCTCGTCGACGGCGATCTGCCGCGGCCGTACGACTCGTACGACGACGTGGACTACGCCGCGATCGTCGCCGGTGCCGACGGCTTCGGGCCCCTCGAGGTCTGGCACGTCGACTGGGAGCAGCCCGTCGACGAGGAGCTGCTGGTCGACCGCGCCGCGTCGGTGAGCGTGGTGGGGGCCCTGCCGGCCGACGAGCGGGCCGTCGTCCTCGCCCGCGTGCGCGACCTGGCCCGCACCCACCCCGAGCTGGCCGGACGGGCGCACTTCGGGTTCCCGTACCGGACCGCGGTCCACTGGTGCCGACGGGTCTGACCGGCCCGCGGGGCGACCGTGGGGCCGCCCTGCTCGCCTGGAGCGAGGCGACCCGGCGGGACCTGCCGTGGCGCCGCACCCGCGACCCGTGGGCGGTGCTCGTGTCCGAGCTCATGCTGCAGCAGACGCAGGTGCCGCGGGTCGTGCCGAGATACGAGGCGTTCCTCGACGCCTTCCCCACGGCGGCGGCGTGCGCCTGGGCGCCGCTCGGCGACGTCGTCCGCGCCTGGGCCGGGCTCGGCTACAACCGCCGCGCCGTCAACCTGCACCGGGCCGCCACCGCCGTCGTCGAGCACCACGGCGGCCGCCTCCCCGACGACCTCGAGGCTCTCCGGGCGCTCCCCGGCATCGGGCCGTACACGGCGCGGGCGGTGCTCGCCTTCGCCTACGAGCACGACGTGGGCGTGGTCGACACCAACGCGGCGCGGGTGTTGGCCCGGTGGGAGGGTCGGGCGCTCACCGCCGCGGAAGCCCAGGCGCGGGCCGACACCGCCGTCCCCGTCGGCGCGGGTTGGGCGTGGAACCAGGCGATGCTCGACCTCGGCGCCTCCGTCTGCCGCCGGCGGGCCCCCGTCTGCGCCGACTGCCCCGTCGCCCACGCCTGCGCCTGGGCGGTGGCAGGACGGCCCCCGCCCGATCCGGCCGACGGGTCGGCGGGCGTGGCGCGGGGTCAGAGCCGGTTCGAGGGCTCGGACCGCCAGGGGCGCGGCCGACTGGTCGACGCGTTGCGCGAGACGGGCGCCGTGCCCTCGGACGCCCTCGCGGCCGGCGCCGGGTGGCCCGACGATCACGAGCGGGCCCGGCGGGTGGCGTCCGGTCTCGTGCGCGACGGGCTGGCGGTGTGGGCCGCCGACGGCGCGCTCAGGATGGCGGGGGAGGCCCCGCGTCGGTGACGGCGGCGACGATCTCGTCGACGGCGGCGTCGGCGAGGGCGCGCAGCTCGTCGTCGGTGCGGTCCTGGATGGGATGGTCGACGAACACCGACGCCGGTTCGGCGCCGAGGGTCCTGGCCTGGGCCGCGGCGGCGTCGACGAACTCGGTGGAGGCCACGAACACGCCCGACGAGCCCGCGGGACTCGAGATCCACGATGTCGTGCACACTGCACGACGTGCAGCTCCCTCAGTCGGCGAGCGCCTCGATGACGACCTCGCACTTCACGGCGATCTCCTGACGGAGGTCGACCGGGGCCGGCTTGGTGAACGTCGGCTTCCGGAACCGCTCGACCCGCAGGCCCCGCTCGGTGAGGCGCTCCTCGAGGCGGTCGAGGAACACGTCGCCCCGCATCTTCGAGATGTCGAGCAGTCCGACGGTGAGCCCGTCGAGGGAGGCCGGTCGGGCCGTGCGCGGCCGCCCGACGGGTGTGCGCTCACCGGTGGGGTCGAGGACCCGCGTCATGTGCTTCCTCCTGGTCGGGCGTCGATCGGCCACGTGACGACCTCGCTGCCGAGGGCACCGCTGGCCCAGCCGCCGATGATCGCGCAGAACAGCCCCGCCGTGCCGCCGGCGTGCACGATCTGGAGGCCGCCGTCGCGGAACTTCGGGAGCTGGGTGCCGGCGAAGGCGGCGGGCATGCCCTCGTCGATGCCGTGGGCGCCCTGCACCAGCTCGTCGCTGTCGAGCAGGAGGAGGGTGTCGAGCTCCTCGCGCAGGCGGGCCTTGGACCAACCCCCGTCCCGGAAGACGCGGGCGTGCTCGGGGGACACCACGAGCATGGCGTCGAACGCGATCACGAGCTTGGGGTGGGCCACCGTGCGGAGGCACGCGGCGAACGAGCGGGCGAGCGATTCGGGGGTGCGCGAGATCTGGTCGACCACGCCCCGCACGCCCTCGCCGGGGAACAGCGTCACCGTCGACCGATCGGGTTCGCAGCCGCGCTCGGCGGCGAGGCTCTCCCAGGGTGAGCCGGCCTCGTCCTCGGCGAAGCAGAACGTGTACTTGCCCGGGTTGCCGAGGGTCGACCGGTCGATCTCGCCCGGGCGGCCCCCGCCGACGTTGCGGACCACGAGCTGCAGCGCCCGGCCGATGGTGGCGTTGGCCCGGTTGCCCTGGCCGAGCGCGTTCATCCCCGAGTTCATGCCGATGCGCGCCGCGACGGGCCCGTTCACGACGACGACCGGCCCGCTGAACCACGTCGTGCACAGCAGACCGTGCATGTTGAACTCGTCGGTGCACGCCGCCTCGACGGCGGCCAGCACCACCGGGAGGTACTCCGGCTTGCAGCCGGCCATCACCGCGTTGACGGCGACCTTCTCCACGGTGCAGGCCACGAGGTCGGGCGGGACGATCGCCACCACGTCCTCGGGGTCCCGGTCGGTGCCCTCGAGCATCCGCAGGACGCGCGGCACGGTCGGGGGGACGATCGGGAGGCCGTCGGTCCAGCCCCGGTCGAACATGGCCTCCATCTCGTCCTCGAGCTCGGAGATCTCCACCCGGCGGCTGCGGAGGCGATCGCCCTCGTGGCGCTCCCGCAGCTCGTCGACCCGGGCGGGGTCGACGCTCAAGCTGCCGCACCCGGGTCGCACGTCGGGCAGGCCGTCGCCGAGACCCTCGACGCCGGTGAGGGACTGCCAGGAGTCGCGCGACCAGCCGACGGTGCGGGCCGCCTCCCGCCCGCCCTCGACCCGGAGGAGGGTGGGGACCGTCTCGACGGCCAGGTGGTAGGAGACGTCGAGGTCGGTGTCGTCCACGACCGCACCGGGCACGTCGGGGAACGAGGGGTCGTCCTGGGTGTAGACGACGATCCCGTCGCCGCGGTCGGCGAGCTCGCGCAGCACCGGCTCGACGAGCACGCACGTGGGGCAGTCCCGCTTGACGATCGCCACCAGCCCGTCGCGCAGCTCGGCCGTCCCCGACATGGCGTCAGCCTGTCACGAAGTCGACGATCGCGGCGTTGACGACGTCCGGCTGCTCGTACTGGAGGAAGTGCCCGGCCCCCGCCACCAGTTGGACCCGGGAGCCCTCGTGGGTGAACGCCACCTCCAGCGCCCGCCGCTCCGGGCACGGCATGCACCCGTCATCGACGCCGTGCAGGTACAGCGTGGGTCTCGGCGGTGGGGTGAAGGTGAGGTTCTGGACGTGGGCCAGCGCGGGGTCCTGGGGCGCGGCGCCGAGCGTCTGGCGGTAGTAGCCGAGGGCCGCGGTGATCCGACCCGGTTCGCGCAGCGCCTCTTTGACCCGCGCCGCGTCGGCGGCACCGTCGTAGCCGGGCGACCAGTCGGCCCACAGCCGGTCGATGAAGGCCAGGTCGTCGAGGGGGACGGCCAGGTCGGCCAAGGGGTTGCAGAAGAAGAACTGGTACCAGGTGTTCGCCTGGATCACGTCGTAGTCGAGCAGCAGCTCCCCGATCACGCTCGCGGGCGGCACGCTGGCGGCGACGACGCGGCGCCACCGCTCGGGCGCGTGGGCAGCGGCGCCGTAGGTGGCCAGCGCCCCCCAGTCGTGCCCGACGATCACGGCGTCGCCGTCGCCGCCGAGCACCTCGTGGAGGGCGACGGCATCGAGGGCGAGCACGCCGCTCTGGTAGCGACCGTCCTCGGGCACCGCGGTGGGGGCGTAGCCGCGCATGAACGGCGCCACGGCGCGGTACCCGGCGTGGGCCAGCGCGGCCATGAGCGGTCGCCACCCCCACGCGGTGTCGGGGAAGCCGTGCAGGCAGAGGGCGAGGGGGCCCTCGCCCAGCTCCAGGTAGGCGAAGTCGACCCCGTTGGCCTCGACCCGACCGTCGCGCACGTCATCGGTGGCCCGCCGGTCCGTCATGCCGGGACCCTATCCCCGGCCTCCCACCCGCCGCGATCGGAGGGGCGACGAGACGTTTGTCACTTTTCCCGCCTCGGCCCGTTGCGGCCCACTACGCTCTGTGTTCCCAGGGACTGAACGGGGGGAAACGTTCGGTGCAGGTCACGTTTCACGGAGTCCGAGGTTCCACCCCCTGCTCGTGCGAGGGGAACCACCGCTACGGGGGCAACACCGCGTGCGTGTCCCTCGAGGCGCCCGGCTCCGATCCGGTGATCTTCGACCTCGGCACGGGCCTGCGCTTCTTCGGTGACGACCAGCCCGCCGACGGCTCGTTCCGGGCGCACGCCCTCGTCACCCACCTGCACTGGGACCACGTCCAGGGACTGCCGTTCTGCGTGCCGGTCAACCAGGTGGGCGCCCAGCTCGACGTGTACGGCCCACCGCAGGACGGCGCCGGCCTCGCCTCCGCCTTCGACGAGTTCATGCGCCCGCCGTACTTCCCGGTGGGTGTCGCCGACCTCATGGGCGACATCCACTTCCACACGGTGAGCGATGAGGGGTTCGTCGCCGGCGACGCCAAGGTGCGGGCGCGCTACGTGCCCCACATCGGCCCCACCCTCGGCTACCGCGTCGAGCTCGCCGGCGTGACCGTCGCCTACATCAGCGACCACCAACAGCCCCAGGACGGCGGCTTCGACATCCGCCCCGAGGTGCTCGAGCTGGCCGATGGCGCCGACCTGCTCATCCACGACGCGCAGTACCTCCCCCACGAGTTCCAGGCCAAGCGCCACTGGGGTCACTGCACCATCGACTACGCGCTGCACGTGGCCAAGGAGTCGGGGGCCAAGCGGCTCGCCCTGTTCCACCACGACCCGGCCCACACCGACGAGATGATCGACGCGATCGTGCTCGACGCCTCCGACCAGGCCGACGCGTTGGGCCTCGACGAGGTCGTGGCCGCGAGCGAGGGGCTCACCCTCGACTTCTCGTCGCTCCCGGCCGCCGCCCGCTGAGCACGGCGCGGCCCGTCCGGGGCGCGGCCCGGCCGTGCCCGTCGTCCCGGCACCCTCGCTAAGGTGCGGCCGTGACCGACATCACCGACGACAGCGGCGCCTTCGACGCCGCCAAGTTCCGACAGGTCCTCGGGCACTTCCCGACCGGGGTGACCGTCATCACCGCGCACGGCGCCGACGGCCCCCTCGGGCTCGCCATCGGCTCGTTCGCGTCGCTGTCGCTCGAGCCGCCGCAGGTGCTGTTCTGCGCCGGCCACCACTCGTCGACCTGGCCGAAGATCAAGGCGGTGGGTGCCTTCTGCGTCAACGTGCTCGCCGACGACCAGGAGGACGTCTGCCGGGTCTTCGCGAGCAAGGCGACCGACAAGTTCGCCGAGATCGGCTGGAAGCGGTCGGGCAACGGCTCACCCGTCATCGACGGCGTGCTCGCCTACATCGACTGCACCATCGACCAGGTGGTGCCGTCCGGCGACCACGACATCGTGATCGGTGCCGTGGCCGACCTCGAGGTCCGGCACGAGGGCGGCCCCCTCGTCTTCTTCCGAGGTGGCTACGGACGCTTCACCGTCTGACCCGCACGGGAGCGGCGAGGACGGGTCCGAACAGCACTTCCCCCTGGCCTTCGAGGGCCAGTTCGCACCGCTGCTCCGCCTGCTCGGGGTGACCCCGGCGAACTCCGGCGTGACCCTCACCGCCGACGACCACCTCGATGTGCGGTTCGGCCGGTGGCGGGTGGTCACGCCGCTCACCAACGTCCGGGAGGTCCGGGTGACCGGCCCCTACCGCTGGTACCGGTGCATCGGCGCCCGTGGCAGCCTCGCCGACCGCGGCGCGACCTTCGGCTCCAGCACCGAGGGCGGGGTGTGCCTGCTCTTCCGCCAGCCGGTCACCGCCTTGGCCGGCCCGCTGCTGCGCCACCCGGGGCTCACCGTCACGGTCGCGGACCGCGACCGCGTCGCTCGCGCCCTCCGGGAGCGCCTCGCCGCCATCGGGGGCGGCGGGAGTGGGCCGTCGTGACGGGCGGCCGGTAGCGTCGCCGCCGATGGCCATCTACGCGGTGGGTGACGCCGTGCCCCAGATCCACCCCGGCGCCTACGTGCACCCCGATGCCGTGGTCATCGGCAACGTCGTGCTCGGCGCCGAGTCGTCGGTGTGGCCCGCAGCGGTGCTCCGGGGGGACGACGGCTGGATCCGCGTCGGCGCCCGCACGTCGATCCAGGACGGAAGCGTGCTCCACTGCACGACCGAGCTCGACACGGTCGTGGGCGACGAGGCCGTCATCGGCCACATGGTCCACCTCGAGGGCTGCGTGGTCGAGGATCGAGCCCTCGTCGGCAACGGCGCCGTCGTGTTGCACCGAGCCGTCATCCGCACCGGGGCCCTGGTCGGGTCCAACGCCGTGGTGCCGGCGGGGATGGAGGTACCAACAGGGGCGATGGCCCTCGGGGTGCCGGCCAGGATCCGCCCCGACGCCGTCGACCCTCAGATGATCGAGCGCCCGATGCAGTCGTACGTGGCGCGGGCAGCCACCTATCGGACCGGGTTGCGGCGGCTCGGCTGACGGGCTCGGTGGACCGGCTCAGGTCGCCGCGGAGCCGAGCCACGACCACGGCTCGACCGGCAGGTTGCGCGCCACTGCGAAGGTGATCACGGCCAACGCCAGGCCGGTGCCGAACCACCTGGCGCTCGGTCGGGGGATCGACGGCAGCGTCCAGCCCATGCTCGCCGTCGCCCACCGGGCCACGGCCCACAGCAGGAACGGCAGCGCGATGACGAACACCAGGTTGTGGTCGAGCGCCCGGCCGAGGTCGCCGTGCATGAGGGCGAAGGCGGCCCGGGTCATGCCGCAGCCGGGGCAGTCGATGCCCGTCATCACCTTCAAGGGGCACGCCGGGTAGCCACCCGCGCCGTTGGGGTCGACGATCGCCACGTAGGTGCACGCAGCGACGCCGCCGGCCAGCAGGGCCGCCGGGAGGCGGGCGCCCCGCAGCCGGTCGTGCCAGGTCCACTCGTGGGGCGGGGCGGGCAGCGGTGGGGTCGGCGCGTCGACCTGGGTCCCGGCGTCCGGGGGGCTCGGGCGCGACTCGAGCGTTTCCACGGCGAGACCATACCTCGGCGCGCATCGAGAGGTGTGTCCGGCGACCGACCGGGAGGGAGGACGTGGCCGAGACCGACCCGCAGGAGGCACGCCCCGTCGGCCGCGGCCACGCCTCCATCGACCTCGGGGTGCCGGACGACGTGGGGCTGTCGAACCACCCGGTCGTGCGCTGAGCGCACCGGCGCTTCGGCGCCCGCTTCGGGGGCTCGGAGGCGAAACCCGTCCGGGCCGGCGATCGGTCGGGAGTAGGGTGCCGCCCGGGCACCCGGGTCGGGAACCGAGGGCCCCGATCCAGGGGGAGGGACACCGGCAGTGAGCCGGGACGGTTGGCAGCTCATCCGCTCGGCGCTGCGCCGCGAGTGGCGAGGCGTGGCCGTCGGCGTGGTCGTCGGCTTGTGCTGGACGGTGGCCAAGGTGTCGGTGCCGGCGCTCGTCGACGCCGCCATCGACGAGGGCATGCTCGCCGGCGACACCGCCGTCGTGTGGCGCTACTCGTTCCTCATCCTCGTCGTGGCCGTCGTCGCCGCCCTGTTCACCGGTCTGCGCCGGTACTGGGCGTTCCGGGTGTCGAGATGGGTCGAGGCCGACCTCCGCCAACGCCTCTTCGCCCACGTGCAACGGCTGCACTTCGGCTTCCACGACCGGGTCCCCACCGGCGACCTGATGAGCCGGGCCAACACCGACCTGCAGCAGATCCAGGCGTTCGTGGTGCTCATCCCGCTCACCATCTCGAACGCGGTGACCGTGCTGGCGGTGACCGTGATCCTCGCGCTGATCGACCCCTGGCTCACGGTGCTCGCCCTCGGGTCGCTGCCGTTCCTGAACGTGCTGGGCAAGCGCTTCTCGAGCCGGCTGCACCCCGAGGTGATGCGCATCCAGCAGGAGTCCGGCGAGCTGGCGGCGGTGGTCGAGGAGACGGTCAGCGGGGTCCGGGTGGTGAAGGGGTTCGGCGCCGAGCCGTACCAGCGGGAGCGGCTCGACGCGGAGGCCGACGACCTCTACGACGCGTCCCTGGCGGCAACCCGCGTGCGGTCCCGCTTCCTGCCCGCCATGGAGCTGCTCCCCAACATCGGTCTCATCCTCGTGCTGGCCGTCGGCGGGCGACAGGTCATCGACGGCGACCTCTCGCTGGGCGCCCTCGTCGCCTTCAACGCCTACATCGTCCTGCTCATCTGGCCGCTCCGCATGCTCGGCATGATCATCGCCCAGGGCCAGCGCGCCGCCGCCTCCGGCGACCGCGTCCACCACGTGCTGGCCACCGACCCGGTCATCGTCGACCCCATCACCCCGGTGCCGCTGCCGAGCGGGGCCGGCCCGGGGGGTCGGGTGACGACCGAGCTCGGCGCGGTCCGGTTCGACGACGTCGTGTTCGGCTACGAACCGACGTCCGGGGTCGCGGTGCTCGACCACCTCGACCTCCGCATCGAGCCGGGGGAATCGGTCGCCGTCGTGGGATCCACCGGCAGCGGCAAGTCGACGGTGGCCCGGCTGCTGGCCCGCTTCTACGACGTCGACGGGGGCCGCGTCCTGCTCGACGGGGTCGACGTGCGCGACGTGCGCGCTGGGCGAGCTTCGGGAGGCCATCGGCATCGTGTTCGAGGAGACGTTCCTCTTCAGCGACACCATCGCCGCCAACATCGCCTTCGCCAAGCCCCACGCCGGCGCCGACGACATCGAGCGGGCGGCGCGCCTGGCCGGTGCCCACGAGTTCGTCTCGCGCCTCCCGGCCGGGTACGACACCGAGGTCGGCGAGCGGGGCTACTCGCTCTCGGGCGGCCAGCGACAGCGCCTCGCCATCGCTCGGGCGATCGTGGCCGATCCGCGCGTGCTCATCCTCGACGACGCCACCTCCGCCGTCGACCCCACCAAGGAGCACGAGATCCGTGACGCCCTCGGCGAGGTGATGCGGGGTCGCACGACGCTCGTCATCGCCCACCGCCCCGCCACCATCGCGCTCGCCGACCGGGTGGTGCTGCTCGTCGACGGCCAGGTGGGGGCGCAGGGCACCCACGAGCACCTGCTCGCCACCAGCCCCGCCTACCGCGAGGTGTTGGCCTCGATCGAGGCCGACGGGAGTGACGGGGCCAGCCGGGGCGACGGGTCCGAGCGGGAGGCGCGTGCCGATGTGGGTGCGTGAGGCCGGCCTGAGCGAGGACGACCGCCTCGACCGGGAGCAGGCCCGGTTCGTGCTCCGACGCGCCCTGCCGATGCTTCGGCCCTATCGGCGCGACGTCGCGCTCGGCGGCGCGCTCGTGGTGCTCTGGACGGCGTCGATCCTGGCCGGGCCGTTCCTCGTCCGGTACGGCATCGACCAGGGCATCACCGAGGGCGATCGCGCCGCGCTCACCGCCGCCGTGGTCGCCTACGCCTGCGTCGCCGGGCTGTCGTACTTCGTGTACCGGTCCCAGGTGCTGCTGGTCGGACGGGCGGGCGAGGGGTTCCTCCGCGACCTCCGCCGACGGGTCTTCGCCCACCTCCAGCGGCTGTCGATGCCCTTCTACGACCGCGAGAAGGCCGGCGTGCTGGTGTCCCGGATGACCTCCGACGTCGACGCGCTCTCCGAGCTCGTGCAGTTCGGGCTGCTCATGTTCGCCATGAACGCGCTGCTCCTGGTCTTCTCGGTCGTCGTCCTCGCCGTCGTGTCGTGGCAGCTGCTGCTGCTGTGCCTGGTCGCCGTGCCCCCGGTGGTGCTGGCGAGCATCAAGTTCCAGCGCGACTCGAACCGTGCCTACCTCGACGTGCGCGATCGCATCGGCAGCACGCTCTCCCGCCTCCAGGAGGGCATCTCCGGGGTGCGCGTGATCCAGGCGTTCGGGCGGGAGGAGCTCGAGACCGCACGGTTCGACGAGAGCAACCAGTCCCTCTACCGCTCGCACATGCGATCGGTGTGGGTGCAGGCCTGGTACCTGCCGGTGATCGAGCTTGCCGGCCTCGGCACGACCGCGATCGTCGTGGGCGCCGGCGGCTGGATGGTCGTCGAGGACATCGTCACCATCGGCACCATCGCCTTCTTCGTGCTGACCCTCGGCAACCTGTTCGAGCCCATCCAGCAGCTCAGCCAGCTGTTCAACACGGTGCAGTCGGCCGGAGCGGGCCTGAAGAAGCTGTTCGATCTGCTCGACACGCCGGTCGACGTCGTCGAGGACCCCGACCCCGTCGAGCTCCCCGCCGTCGGCGAGGTCGTCGTCGACGGCGTCACCTTCGCCTACGCCGGAGGTGAGCCGGTGCTGCGGGACGTCTCGTTGGTGCTGGCACCCGGTGAGCGCCTGGCCCTCGTCGGGCCCACCGGAGCCGGCAAGTCGACCCTCGCCAAGCTCATCGCCCGGCTCTACGACCCCACTGCGGGATCGGTGACCTTCGGTGGCGTCGACCTGCGTCGGGCCGCGCTCCGCTCGCTGCGCGACCGCATCGTGGTCGTGCCCCAGGAGGGCTTCCTGTTCAACGGCACCATCCGCGACAACGTCCGGGTCGTGCAGGGCTCGGCCACCGACGCCGAGGTCGATGCCGCGCTCGCCGCCGTCGGCGCCCTCGAGCGATTCGAGGGGCTGCCCGACGGGCTCGACACGGAGGTCCGCGAGCGGGGGTCGAGGCTGTCGGCGGGGGAGAAGCAGCTCGTGTCACTCGCCCGGGCCGCCCTGGTCGACCCTGCGGTGCTGGTGCTCGACGAGGCCACGTCCAGCCTCGACCCCGGCACCGAGCTCCTGGTCGAGGAGGCCATGGCCCGGCTGATGGAGGGGCGGACGGTCATCGTGATCGCCCATCGGCTCTCCACCGCCGAGCGGGCCGACCGGGTCGGCGTGGTGGCCGATGGCCGCCTGGTCGAGCTCGGCACCCACGCCGAGCTGCTGGCGACCGATGGCGCCTACGCCGCGCTCTATCGCACGTGGGCCGGGGGCTCGGGGAACGCCGGCACCGCGAAGGCGCTGGTGAGCAGCGAGGTCACCTTGCCGCCTTCGTCGGGCCGGGCGAACCAGTAGCCCTGTGCCGCATCGCAGCCCAGTCGAACCAGGGCGTCGAGCTGCTCGGCGGTCTCCACGCCCTCGGCGACGGCCTGCAGGTCGAGCGTGCGGGCCAGGCCGATGACGGCGGCCACGATGGCCGAGTCCTCCGGGTCGGGGCCGAGCCCGTCGACGAAGGAGCGGTCGACCTTGAGCACGTCGACGGGGAAGCGGCGGAGGTACGACAGCGACGAGTAGCCGGTGCCGAAATCGTCGATGGCGATGCTGACGCCGATGTCCTTGAGCTGGCGAAGGGTGTCGATGACGGCGCTGGCGTCGTCCATGACCACGCTCTCGGTGATCTCGAGGCAGAGGAGTGCGGGGTCGAGCCCGGTGCCCTCGAGTACCCCGCGAACCAGCACGGCGATGTTGGGGACCACGAGCTGTCGGGCGGAGAGGTTGACGTGCACCCGAGGGGCGTCGGGGCCGAGGGTGAGCTCCCACTCGCGCGCCTGGTGGCAGGCGTCCGAGAGCACCCGGAGACCGAGGCCGATGACGAGGCCGGTCTCCTCGGCGAGGCCGATGAACTCGCCGGGCGAGAGGATCCCGCGCCTCGGGTGGGCCCAGCGGGCAAGGGCCTCGACGCTCGACACCCGACCGGTGCGGAGGTCGACGCACGGCTGGTAGTAGACGACGATGTGGCCCTGCTCGATGGCCTCGGTGAGCTCGTGGGCGAGGTGGATCCGGGCGGCCGAACGTCGCCGCATCGACTCGTCGAACAGCTCGAGTCGGGCCCGGCCGGCGTCCTTGGCGCGGTACATGGCGGCGTCGGAGTCGCGCAGGAGCGCCTCCGGGTGGCACGCCTCGCCGCCGGTCGACACGGCGATGCCCACGCTGGCGGTGATCGCCACCTCGACGTGGTCGATCACGAAGGGACGGGACTCGATGGCCCGGCTGACGCGCTGCGCGATCGCCAACGCGTGGTGCTCGTCCTCGACGTCCTCGCACAGGACGACGAACTCGTCGCCACCGAGGCGGGCGACGGTGTCCACCGGGCGCACCACCTCGGCGATCCGTTGCGCCGTCTGCACGAGCAGCTCGTCGCCGGCGTCGTGGCCACGGCTGTCGTTCACCAGCTTGAAACGGTCGAGGTCGAGGAACAAGAGGGCCACCAGCGTGCGGTCGCGCTCGGCCCGGGCGAGGGCCAGCTCGAGGTGGTCGAGCAGCAGCGCCCGGTTGGGGAGGTCGGTGAGGGCGTCGTGGGTGGCCTGGTGGGCGAGCTCGGCTTCGAACCGGCGGCGCTCGGTCACGTCGCGGCCGACGGCCGAGAGCTCGACGAGGGCCCCGGCAGGGTCGAGGGTGGCCGTGATGGTCTGCCACACGTGGCGCACCGTGCCGTCGGCCGCGGTCATGGCCAGCTCACCGCTCCACGCCTCGCCTCGGGCGAGCACCGGGTAGACGTCGCGCTCCACCCGCTCGAGCGACTCCGGCGGGTAGATGGCCTCGAGCTCGACCTCGCGGACCGAGCGATCGACGTAGCCGAACAGCTCGCGCCCGGCGCGGTTGAGGTACACGAGGCGCTCGGTGCGGGCATCGGCGATGCCGACCAGATCGCTCGTCGCCTCGACGATGCCGGCCAGGCGGGTGGTCTCGTCCTGGGCGTGGATGAGCGGGGTGACGTCCTCGAGGGAGCCGATGAACCCCGTGACCTGGCCCGTGTCGTCGTCGACGATGGGCGTGCCGTTGGCGTTGACCCAGCACACGTCGCCGCGGGCGGTGACGATGCGGTGCTGGGCGCGGTAGGCGCCGGAGCCCGCGAGCGACCGCGAGAACCGCCGGACGACCTCGGCGGCGTCGTCGGGATGGACGAGGTCGAGGGTCTGGTGACCGACGGCCCGGCGTTCGTCGATGCCGGTGATCTCGCACCACCGAGGGTTGACGTAGGTGAGCCGGCCGACGGGGTCGGCCCGGTACACACCGACGGGGAGCGACTCGGCGAGGGTGCGGAACCGGCTCTCGCTCTCCCGTAGGGCCTCGGTGGCCAGCTCGCGCTCGGTGACGTCGGAGAAGGTGATGACGGCGCCGATCACCTCGCCGTCGCGGATCCGGGGCAGGGCGTTCGTGTCGAACCACCTGCGGCCTCGTCCGGGGATGTCGAGGGCGCTGATCACGTCGGAGACGGGCCGGCGCTCCCGCATGGCCACGATCGGCGCTCGCTCGTGCAGGGGGATCGGCTTCCCGTCCCGGTCGACGGGGTCGAGCGCCTCCCACGTCTCGGACCGGGCGAGGTCCTCGAACGGCAGGTTGAACAGCTCGAGGGCCGCTCGGTTCACCGCCTCCAGACCGTCGGGACCGACGACGAGGATGGCGTCGTGGAGGGCCTCGACGACGTCCCGGTGGCGACCCTCGCTCTCCCGCAGCAGCCGCTCGGCCACCTTCTGCTCGGTGATGTCGTGGACGATCGAGTGCAGCACCACGTCGTCGCCGTCGCGCAGCAGCGACGTGCCGCCCGCCACCCACACGACGCCGCCGTCGGGCCGACGGAGCCGTCGCTCGGTCTGGAAGCTCTCGATCTCGCCGCGGACGAGGCGGTCGGTCAACCGGGCCAGCTCGGGGAGGTCGTCGGGGTGGAAGAGCGACTCGGGCGGCAGGTCGAGGAGCTCGTCGAGCGTCCCCCCGATGAGCTCGAGGAAGGCGCGGTTGACCTCGATCAGGCGACCGTCGAGCTCGGAGACGACCTGGCCGACCGGGGCCTCGTCGAGCAGCTTGCGGTACCGGTTCTCGCTCCGCCGCAGGGACAGCTCGGCGTCCTTGCGCTCGGTGATGTCGGCCACCAGCGAGTGGAAGTGACTCGGTTCCCCGTGCTCCCCCCGTTCGAGGGTGATCGTCGACAGCACCCACACCGTGCCGCCGTCCTTGCGCAGGAGACGGCGCTCCTGCTCGAACGCCGCCGACCGTCCGACGGCCAGCTCCCTCGCCAGGTTCCTGGCCGACGCGACGTGGTCGGGATGCAGGAACGACGAGGCCGACATGCCGACGACCTCGTCGGGCTGGTAGCCGAGCATGCGGCACCATGCCTCGTTGGCCTCGAGGATCGTCCCGTCGAGCGAGAACAGGACCTGGCCGATCGGCGCGTTCTCGAGCAGGTTGCGCTCGCGCCGCTCGCTCGCGATCAGCCTGGTGGTGGCGTCCATCAGATCGGTGACGTCGACGAGCGTGCCGGCGTAGCCCATGAGCCCGCCGGCGGCGTCGACCATGGGCGCGCCCTGGAGACGGACGTGGCGGACCTCCCCGTCGGGCCGGGCGATCCGGGTCTCGGTCGCGAACTCGCCGCGACGCCGCGCCGCCTCCGCCAGCACGGTGGCGGTGTCGGGGCGATCCTCGGGGTGGACGAAGGCCTCCAGCCGGGCGAACGAGATCGGCACCGGCGCGACCGATCCGGTGATCTGGCGCCACCGGTCGTTCACCCACACCGCGTTCCCGCGCTCGTCGGTGAGCACCAGGCCCACGGGTGAGGACGCGGCGAGCAGGCGGAAGGGGTCGCCGGCATCGGGCGCCTCGGCGGACCGGTGGTCCGCATCCGTCGTGCTCGTCATGTCCCCGGGGGTCCGCCTCTCCGCCGTGACCACTGAGTGTAGTCGCTCCGCCACTGCTAGACCTGAGTACCATCGGCAGGACGGACCCCGATTGGAGACGCATGAGGGCACGCATCCTGGTCATCGCGGTCGTCGGAGCCGCCCTGGTGGCGGCCGCGGCCTGCGCTCCACCCGCCAACCTGACGATCAGCACGGTCGTGTCGGGCCTCGCCAACCCCTGGGACCTGGCCTTCACACCGGACGGCTCGATGGTCTATACCGAACGGGCCGGGCGGATCGGGGCCGTGGTCTCTGGCCAGAACCGGGTGCTGGCGGCCCCGCCCGACGTGGTCGCCCAGGGTGAGGGCGGCATGCTCGGCCTGGCCGTCGATCCCCAGTTCGCCACCAACCGGCAGATCTACACCTGCTTCATGTCCAACGCCGGGGGTGCCCTCGACGTGCGCCTGGTGCGATGGCGGGTGAACGGCACCTTCACCGGACTCACCGATCGCGCCGACATCGTCACCCGCATGCCCGTCAACACGAACGGGCAGGCCGGTCGGCACAGCGGCTGCCGCCCGCGCTTCGGGCCCGACGGCTACCTCTGGATGAGCACCGGCGACGCCGCCATGCCGACGATCGCGCAGGACAAGCAGTCCCTGGGCGGCAAGGTGCTGCGCATCGACCGCAACGGCAACGGCGCCCCCGGCAACCCCGGCGGGACCCTGCGGCCCGAGATCTTCACCTACGGGCACCGGAACCCGCAGGGGGTGGCGTTCCGCTTCGGGGACGACCGGCCGTTCTCGATCGAGCACGGCACCGGGTGCGACGACGAGGTCAACATCCTGGTGCCCGGCGGCAACTACGGATGGGACCCGGTCAACCCGAGCCGCCCCGGCTTCTACGACGAGTCGAAGCCGATGACCGACCTGGTGAAGTTCCCGACGGCGCGCCGGGCGATCTGGAGCTCGGGCTGTCCGACCATCGCCCCGTCGGGGGGCACGTTCATCGACGGCGTCCAGTGGCAGGGGTGGGTGAACACGCTCGCCCTCGCCGTGCTGAAGGGCCAACAGCTCCGGGTGTTCGCCATCGACGGCGACGTGGGCATCAAGAGCGAGTGGATCCGCATCACCGACCAGGGCCGGCTCCGGGTCGCGGTGCAGGGCCCCGACGGCAACCTCTACCTCGCCGTCGACGCCAACCCCGGCTCGATCCTCAAGGTCGTGCCCTCGTCCTGAGGTCGGCCGGCCCGCGGGGTCCGGCCCCGGGGGCCGGCCCGACCCGCCGGGGCCGGGAGAAATCCCCGGATCCGGGGGTGCGGGCGCCGGAGGAGTTGTTACTATCGCCGTAGGAGAAATTCCCCCGCGCCTCCCCAGGAGCAGCAATGGCGTCCACCGACCTCGGCCTCGACCTCAGTCGCTACAAGCTCGGCTGGCACGACGAGGAGGACTACGTCTTCAAGCCCAAGAAGGGCCTCGACGAGGACATCATCCGCGAGATGTCGTGGATGAAGGGCGAGCCCGACTGGATGCTGAAGAACCGGCTGAAGTCGTACCAGCACTTCGAGCGTCGCCCGATGCCCAACTGGGGCGGCGACATGTCGGAGATCTTCTTCGACGACATCTTCTATTACATCAAGCCCACCGCGGGGCAGGTCGACGCCTGGGACGAGCTCCCCGACTCGGTGAAGGAGACCTACGAGAAGCTGGGCATCCCCGAGGCCGAGCGCAAGTACCTCGCCGGTGTCACCGCCCAGTACGAGTCCGAGGTCGTCTACCACCGCAACCGCGAGGACCTCGAGCGCCAGGGCGTCATCTTCTGCGACATGGACACCGCGCTGCGGGAGTACCCGGAGCTGGTGAAGCAGTACTTCGGCACGGTCATCCCGAAGAACGACAACAAGTTCGCCGCCCTCAACACCTCCGTGTGGTCGGGCGGCTCGTTCATCTACGTGCCGCCGGGTGTCAACGTCGAGATGCCGCTGCAGGCGTACTTCCGGATCAACGCCGAGAACATGGGCCAGTTCGAGCGCACGCTGATCATCGCCGACGAGGGCAGCCAGGTGCACTACATCGAGGGCTGCTCGGCCCCCGTGTACACGACGGACTCGCTGCACTCGGCCGTGGTCGAGATCGTCGTGAAGCCGTCGGCCCGGGTCACCTACACCACCATCCAGAACTGGTCGAACAACGTCTTCAACCTGGTCACCAAGCGGGCCCGGGTCGAGGCCGAGGGCCACATGGAGTGGATCGACGGCAACATCGGCAGCCGGCTCACCATGAAGTACCCGGCGGTCTACATGGTCGGCCCCAAGGCCTCGGGTGAGGTGCTCTCGGTCGCCTACGCCGGCCCCGGCCAGCACCAGGACGCCGGGGCCAAGATGGTGCACGCCGCCCCCGAGACCACGTCGAAGATCGTCTCCAAGTCGATCAGCAAGGACGGCGGCCGCACGTCGTACCGCGGCCTCGTACGGGTCGAGGACGACGCCTACGGCTGCAAGAGCCACGTGCAGTGCGACGCCCTCATCCTCGACGAGGACAGCATCAGCGACACCTTCCCCTACATGGAGGTCGGGGCCCGCGACGCCGTCATCGGCCACGAGGCCACCGTCTCCAAGGTCGCCGACGAGCAGCTCTTCTACCTGATGAGCCGCGGCCTCTCCGAGGAGCAGGCCATGGGCATGGTGGTGAACGGCTTCATCGAGCCGGTCACCCGCACCCTGCCCATGGAGTACGCCGTCGAGTGGAGCCGCCTGATCGAGCTGCAGATGGAGGGCTCGGTCGGCTGACCGGTCCCGCCTCGGTGGGTCAGCTCACCAGGGCGGCGACGAGGGCGGTGATGGTCAGCGCCAGCATCACGACGCCGAACACCACGACGGCGACGGTGCTGGCCCTCTCGGCGCGCGGATCGACCTCACGGTGGGGCTGGCCTCGACCGAGCACACCCTCACGGTAGCGAGTCGGGCGGCGTGGCTCGCCTCCCGGCACCGTTCTTTGCACGGCCGATGCCGTGGAAATCGGCGGACGATCTGGCAGCATGTCCGGCATGCCGATGCGGCAGGACTGCAAGCACTTCGAGAGTCGGACCTACCCGAACGGCGAGACCGTGCGGAAGTGCGACCTCGACCTCGCCCCCGAGGCCCCGTGGAGGTGCCCGGACGACTGCCCGAGGTACGAGCGGCGGCTGGCCGACGTGAACTGGAGCTACGGCACCCTCGTCACGCCCCCCACGCCACCCGAGCCCGACGGTGAGGGCATCGCCGAGCTGCTCGACTCGGCCGAGGACATCGTGAACTCGGCCGGTCCCGAGATCATGGCCGAGCTGGCCGAGCGGGACCGGCGGAACCGGGGCGTGTTCGGCCGCATCCGGTCCAGGTTCCGGCGGAGCTGAACGGGGTCGTCGGCGGGCACGCCGCCTGGTGCCAATTAGCACTACGGCGGTAGGGTTATTTCTCGTGAGCCGAGACGTACCCGAGTGGCTGGAACGCCGCCGCCACGACGCCGCCGAGCGCACCGCGGACGCCCCCATGCCGACCACCGAGGAGGAGGTCTGGCGCTACAGCCGGGTCGACGAGCTCGACCTCGACGGCTTCTCGCCCATCGCCGGGCCCGCCGACGGCGTGCCCGCCGAGGCCCAGCGGATCCTCGACGCCGTGGCCGACCGGGCCGCCGCCGTGGTGGTCCGCAACGGGTTCGTCGTCCACGTCGAGGTGGCTCCCGGCCTCGAGGATCGACTGTGGGTGGGCCGTCTGGCCGAGGCGCCGAACGGCGAGGCCGCCGCCGGCGTGGTGCTCGGCGAGCCGGGCCCGGGCGCCGCGGGACCGGGGAGCACCGATCTGTTCGCCGACCTCAACGCCGCCCGGTCGACCGATCCCGTGCTCATCGAGGTGGCCGCCGGCGCCGCGATCGAGTCGCCCGTCGTGGTCGTCGACTGGATCGACGCCGACGGCGCCGCCGTGTACCCGCACCTCGTCGTTCGCGTCGGCGAGAACGCCGACGTCCGCGTGCTCGAGTGGCACGGGTCCGACGACGTGGCCGCCTTCGCCGCTCCGGTGGTCGAGCTCGACGTGGCCCCGGCCGCCCGGCTCGGCACCACCCACGTCCAGCTCCGGGGCGAGCGCGTGTGGCAGATCGGCACCCTCGCCTCGCAGGTCGACCGCGACGCCACCCTGGTCGCCGCCCAGGCCGCCCTCGGCGGCGAGTACGCCCGCACCCGCGCCGACTGCCGGCTCGTCGGCCGCGGGGCCACCGGCAACCTGCTGGCCGCCTACTTCGGCGAGGGCAGCCAGACCCTCGACTTCCGCACCTTCCAGGACCACATCGCCCCCGACACGACCTCGAACCTCCTGTTCAAGGGAGCCGTCGGCGGCACGTCCCGCTCGGTGTACACCGGCCTCATCCACGTGGGGAAGCAGGCCCGGGGCACCAACGCCTTCCAGACCAACCGCAACATGAAGCTCTCCGAGGAGGCCTGGGCCGAGTCGGTGCCCAACCTCGAGATCGAGAACAACGACGTGCGGTGCAGCCACGCCTCCACCGTGGGTCCCATCGACGAGGACCAGCGCTTCTACCTCGAGAGCCGCGGCGTCCCGCCGGGCGTCGCCGAGCGGCTGGTCGTCGCCGGCTTCTTCGAGGAGGTGCTGGGCCAGCTGCCCGAGCCGGCCGCCGCCGAGCTCGTCCGCCAGGAGATCGAGGCCCGGCTCGAGCGTGGTGCCGACCCGGTGGCGGCCGAGGTGGACGCATGACCCTCGAACGGCTGTGCTCGGTGAAGGACCTCGAGCCCGGGGAGTCGCGCCGGTTCGACCTGGGCAAGCTCCGGGTCGCCCTCGTCCGCATCGACGACGACTGGTACGCCATCGGCGACCGCTGCACCCACCAGGACATCTCCCTGGCCGAGGGCGAGGTCTTCCCCGACACCCTCGAGATCGAGTGCTGGAAGCACGGCAGCTGCTTCTCGCTCACCACCGGCGAGCCGAGCTCGCTGCCCGCCACCAAGCCGACGCCCGTCTACGAGGTGCGGGTCGACGGCGACGACGTGCTGATCGAGGTGCCGTCATGACCGAGCTGCGCATCGAAGGGCTTCGGGCCTCCGTGGCCGGCCGCGAGATCCTCCGCGGCATCGACCTCGCCGTGTCGAGCGGCGAGGTCCATGCCGTGATGGGCCCCAACGGGTCGGGCAAGTCGACGCTGTCGCACGTGCTCATGGGCAAGCCCGGCTACGAGGTCATCGGGGGCACGGTCACCCTCGACGGGGTCGACCTGCTCGCCCTCGAGCCGTGGCAGCGGGCCCAGGCCGGGCTCTTCCTGGCGCTCCAGTACCCGATCGAGGTGCCCGGCGTCAGCCTCGACGACCTGCTCGAGGAGGCGTTCGTGGCCGCCGGCCGCGACCCGGAGCAGGTGCCGGCGCTGGTCGGTGCGGAGGCCGAGCGCATCGGGCTCGACGTGAAGCTGCTCGACCGCTCGCTCAACGTCGATCTGTCGGGCGGCGAGAAGAAGCGCAACGAGACGCTGCAGCTGGCCGTGCTCAAGCCTCGCATCGCCATCCTCGACGAGCTCGACTCGGGGCTCGACGTCGACGCCCTGCGAGCGTGCTCCCGCCGCATCGAGGTGGCCACCGCCGAGGACGGCCTCGGCGTGCTGGCCATCACCCACTACAGCCGGCTGCTCACCGAGCTGCGCCCCGACGTGGTGCACGTGCTCTCGCAGGGTCGCATCCAGGCGACCGGCGGCCCCGAGCTGGCCGACGAGCTGGAGCAGACCGGCTACGCCGGGTACCTCGAGGACGAGCCGGCCGTCGATCCGTCGACCAAGCCCCGCGAGCTCGATCCCTTCGCCGATCCGTTTGCCTGACCGTCCCGCCGAGGAGGCACCCATGGCCGACACCGTCCTGTCCCCCGAAGAGGTCGAGTCCCGGATGGTCGAGGTGCCCGAGTGGTCGGTCGTCGACGGCCGCCTGCACCGCGAGCTGCGCTTCGGCGACTTCTCCGAGGCGTTCGCCTTCATGGTGCGGGTCGCCATCGAGGCCGAGAAGATCGATCACCACCCGGATTGGTCGAACTCGTGGAACCGGGTGGTGATCGACGTCGTCAGCCACGCCGCCGGGGGACTCACCGACCGGTGCTTCACCCTCGCCGGGCGCATCGACCGGCTGTCGCGCTCAGCCGGCTTCGGCCTCGTCGAGGCCCTGGGCCAGGGTGTTCCACGCCAAGGTGGCGCACTTGATGCGCACCGGGAACTTCACCACGCCACGGAGCGCTTCGAGGTCGCCGAGCGCCACGTCGGGGACCTCCTCGAGCGGCTCGCCGGTGGCGGCGTCGCCCTCGAGGCTCGACTCGTGGATCGACATCATCCCCTTGAAGGCCTTCGTGAGGTCGCGGACCTCGGCGATGGTCTTGCCCTTCACCGCCGACGTCATCATCGACGCCGACGACTGGCTGATCGAGCATCCCTGGCCGGCGATGCGGATGTCGTTGACCACGCCGTCCTCGACCACCAGGTACACGACGATCTCGTCGCCGCACAGCGGGTTGAACCCCTCGACCCGGTGGGCCGGCGGCACCTCGAGCTCGCCCCGGTTCCGCGGGTTGCGGTAGTGGTCGAGGATGATCTCGCGGTAGAGGTCTTCGAGGCCGGGCATGATCAGCTCTCTCGTCGGGGGCGGGTCGGCGGAGTTCGGTCGATGCAGTCGATCACAGCGAGAAGAAGTCTGCAGCGGCGGTGAGGGCCTCGGCCAATGCATCGATGTCGGCCTCGTCGTTGTAGAGGTAGACCGACGCCCGCGCCGTGGCGCCCACGCCGAGCACCCGCATGAGCGGCTTGGCGCAGTGGTGGCCGGCCCGCACGCACACGCCGTGCTGGTCGAGCACCTGGGAGATGTCGTGGGGGTGCAGGTCGCGGAAGGCGAACGACAGCACGCCGCCCCGCTCGTGGGGGTTGCTCGGTCCGTGGATGACGAGGTCGTCGCCGAAGCGCTCGCCGAGGGTGCGCAGGGCGTAGCCGGTGAGGGCGATCTCGTGCCCGCGCACGGCGTCCATGCCGAGCCCGTTGAGGTAGTCGACGGCGGCACCGAGCCCGATGATCTCGGCGATCGGCGGGGTGCCGGCCTCGAACTTCCACGGCAGCTCGTTGGGCGTGAAGCCGTCGAGGCGGACGTCGCGGATCATCTCGCCGCCCCCGAGGAACGGCGGCATGGCCTCGAGCAGCTCGGCCCGGCCCCACAGCACGCCGACGCCGGTGGGGCCGACCATCTTGTGGCCGGAGAAGGCGACGAAGTCGGCGCCCATCGCCTGCACGTCGGTGGGCACGTGGGGCACGTACTGGCAGGCGTCGACCACGGCCACCGCACCGTGGGCGTGGGCGGCGGCGGTGAGGTCGCGGATCGGGGTGATCGTGCCGAGCACGTTCGACATCGCCGTCACGCCGAGGACCTTGGCCCCGTCGAGCAGGCGGTCGAGGTCGGTGAGGTCGAGGTGGCCCTGGCCGTCGAGCGGGATCCACCGCAGCTCGAGGCCCTTCTCGGCGGCGAGCATCTGCCAGGGCACGATGTTGGCGTGGTGCTCCATGTGGCTGAGCACGACGACGTCGCCCTCGGTCAGGTTGGCCCGCCCCCACGACTGCGCGACCAGGTTGAGCGACTCGGTGGCGTTCTTGGTGAACACGACCTCGCGTGAGCTGCCGGCGTCGATGAACGACCGCACCTTGTCGCGAGCCTGCTCCATCTGGTTCGTCGCCTCTTCGGCGATCTGGTAGACGCCGCGGTGGACGTTGGCGTTGACCGTCTCGTAGTAGCGGTCGAGGGCGTCGAGCACGGCCTGCGGCTTCTGCGACGTGGCGGCCGAGTCGAGGTAGACGATCGGGCGCCCGTGCATCTCGACCGACGTGAGGAGCGGGAAGTCCTTCTTCACGGCGGCGGCGTCGAGGGTGGTGGGGGAGGTCATCGCCATGCGTCGTAGCCCTCGCGCTCGAGCCGCTCGGCCAGGTCGGAGCCGCCGGAGTCGACGATACGACCGTCGACCAGGATGTGCACGCGGTCGGGCTGCAGGTAGTCGAGCAACCGCTGGTAGTGCGTGATGGCCAGCACGCCGAGGGCGGGGCGGGCGGCCCGGACCTCGTTCACTCCCTTGGCCACGACCTTGAGGGCGTCGATGTCGAGGCCGGAGTCGGTCTCGTCGAGGATGGCCACCTCGGGCTCGAGGATGGCCATCTGCAGCACCTCGTTGCGCTTCTTCTCACCGCCCGAGAACCCCTCGTTGAGGTAGCGGTCGGCGAACGACGGGTCCATGTCGAGCCGGCCCATCCACTCCATGATCGCCAGTCGCAGCTCGAGCATCGACAGGTCGATGCCCTTGCGGGCCGAGAGGGCCTGGCGGAGGAAGTTGAGCACCGAGACGCCGGCGATCTCCTGCGGGTACTGGAAGGCGAGGAAGACACCGGCCTTGCCCCGGACGTCGGCACCCCAGTCGGTGATGTCGTCGCCCTTGAAGAGGATCCGGCCCCGGGTGACCTCGTACTCCGGGCTGCCCATGAGGGTGGAGGCGAGGGTGGACTTGCCCGACCCGTTCGGCCCCATCAGGGCGTGCACCTCGCCGTCGGCCACGATGAGGTCGACGCCCCGCAGGATGGGGTGGCGGTGCTCGTCGGCGGTGACGACGTGGAGGTCCTCGATCTGGAAGAGGGGGGCGGCGGCCATGCCCGCCAGTCTACGCAGGACCCCCGATTTGCACTATCCGGGTAGGGGAAATGCAAGCAGCCTCACGGGTGCGCGTTCAGGTCCTCCTTCCATGAGCGGAAGCGGGCGTGGCGCTCGCCGCTCGGGCCTTCGCCGTCGCCGGACCCGTCGGGATACAGGCGGAAGGCGTACTGGCGGGACAGGTCGTCGGCGTCCACGGCCAGGTAGCGGGCGTCGGCCCGGCTGGCCGGCCCGGCCCGCCACAGGAGCCAGCGACCGAGCCGGCGCTTGTAGGTGACGAGGGGCTGGGCGATGTCGTCGCCGAGGTGGAGCAGCTCGGGTGGGGCCTCGACCCAGGCCTCGGCCGGGATGTTGCGGTCGCGGATCGGCGTCGGCGGCAGGTCGGCCGTGTGCACCGGGGTGGGGTCGACCGGCCGCTCGTCGGCCGGCAGGGCGGGACCGGACATGGCCGCACCGTACCCGCACCACGCCCTGCGCCCCCGCGCCGCCGTACCCCCTCACCCCCGATCTGGCTGGGAAACCCCGTGCCCCGGCACGGGGCTTCCCAGCCAGAAGGGGAGGTCGGGGGGGCATACTCGGGCGATGCGGGTGACGGCGAAGGTCGACTACGCGGTGCGGGCGGCCACGCTGTTGGCCGCCGCCCAACCGGGTGGGGGACCGCTGAAGGGCGACCAGATCGGCCGGCAGCAGCAGATCCCGGTGAAGTACCTCGAGAACATCCTCGCCGAGCTCCGCCTCTCGGGCATCGTGCGCAGCCAGCGGGGGGCCGAGGGCGGCTACTGGCTGGCCCGCCCGGCCGGGGAGGTCACCGTGGCCGACGTGATCCGGGCCGTCGAGGGGCCCCTCGCCAACGTGCGGGGGGAGCGGCCCGAGGACGTCACCTATCCCGACGGCGCCGGCTCCCTCCAGGAGGTCTGGATCGCGACCCGGGCGGCGCTGCGGGGCGTGCTCGAGACGATCACCCTGGCCGACATCGCGGCCGGGAAGCTGCCGTCCGCCGCGGCCAGGTTGGTCCGCGACCCCGATGCCTGGGCCAGGCGCTGATCGACGGGTGTCGACCGGGCCACCCCGAATCTCGGGCTTTCCCATCCAGGTTGTTGACAAAGCGGCCCGTCCTGTTAGCTTCCCCACCCGGTCCGTAGGGAAAGTGGGATTGGCGTGCGGAAGTTGCTCCTGTTCGCCGTCGTGGGGCTGGTCGCCCAGCTGGTCGACGGCGCGCTCGGCATGGCCTATGGCGTCACCGCGTCCACCCTCCTGCTGAGCACGGGCACGACCGCGGCGGTCGCCTCGGCCAGCGTCCACCTGGCGGAGGTCGGCACCACGTTCGTGTCGGGCGTCTCCCACTGGCGGTTCGGCAACGTCCGGTGGCGCACGGTGCGCCTCATCGCCGTTCCCGGAGCGGTCGGGGCCTTCGCCGGCGCCACCGTGCTCGGCAACCTCACCGCCGACTGGGTCAGGCCCCTGGTGGCCGGGATCCTCTTCGCGCTCGGCGTGTACGTGCTGGCCCGGTTCGCCTTCGGGGTGATGCGCCGACCGGTGCGGGAGGACCACGTCCGGGGCCGGTTCCTCGCGCCGCTCGGTGCCGGTGCCGGCTTCCTCGACGCCGTCGGGGGCGGCGGGTGGGGGCCGGTGATGACCCCGTCGCTCATGGCCATCGGGCGGATGGAGCCCCGCACCGCGGTCGGCTCGGCCTCGGCCTCGGAGTTCCTGATCTCGCTGTCGGCCTCGATCGGCTTCCTGCTCGCCCTCGGCCGCCAGGGCATCGACTTCGGCATCGTGGCCGCCCTGCTGGTCGGCGGCGCCATCGCCGCGCCGCTGGCGGCCTACGCGGTGCGGGTGTTGCCGGCGGCCGTGTCGGGCACCCTCGTCGGCGCCCTGATCCTCGTCACCAACGCCCGGACGATCCTGCTCTGGGCCGAGGTGCCGGGCCCGGCCCGTCTCGTCGCCCTCGTCGCCCTCACCGCCGTCGGCGTGGCCCTCGTGGTGCGGGCCGCCCGCCGGGTCCGGGCCGAACGGGCGGAGCGGTCCGACCGGGTCGCCCCGCGAGCCGAGGTCGTCGGTTCACCAGCCCCGGTCGATCCACTCCTGCAGGTGGGGGCGCTCGGTGCCGATGGTGGTGTCGTCGCCGTGGCCGGGGAGCACGATCGTCTCGGGCGGTAGCGGGAACAGCAGCGCGTCGATCGACTCGATGATCGTCGGGAAGTCGCCGCCGTAGCTGGTGTTGCCCGGGCCCCCGGGGAAGAGCGTGTCGCCGGAGAAGAGCACGGGCGAGCCCTCGAGGCGGAAGCACATCGACCCCGGGGTGTGGCCGGGGGACGCGATGGTGCGCAGGCGCAGCCGACCCACCTCGATGACGCTGTCGTCGTCGAGCACGAAGTCGTAGGAGTCGAGCATCCCGGCGTCCTCGGCGGTGACGCCCACGTCGTAGCCGGCGTCGCGCACGGCGGGCACCGCTTGGATGTGGTCCCAGTGGCCGTGGGTCTCGAGCACCTTGCGCACCCCGAGCCGTTCGCACAGCTCGAGCAGGCGCTCGTGCTCGTTGGCGGCGTCGATCAGCACCGCCTCGCCGGTCTGCGTGCAGCGCAGGACGAACACGTTGTTGTCCATCGGGCCGACGACGACCTTGTGGATCTCGGCCTGCTCGTCGGCGTAGTGCAGCGTTCCCATCCCGCTCAGCGTACGACGGAGTACGGTCACCACGAGGGCAGGCGGCCCGCTGGGGAGGGAACCATGCGCAAGACGATCGGGATCCTGATGGCGGCGGCGGCGATGGTGGCGCTGTCGGCCTGCAGCTCGGACGACGACGGCGACGTGGCCTCGACCGACGCCAGTGCGGCGGCCAGCTCGACGACCGAGGCCGAGTCGACGACCACGACCAGGGCCTCGACCGGGACCACCGAGGCCGCCGCCGACGGCGGATCGGGCACGACCCTGGCCGGGGACTCGGCCAGCCCGGTCGACCGGAGCGAGTGGACGTCGGTGGCCGCCCAGTACCGGGGCGAGGACGGCCGCAGGTACACCTACGCCTGCCCGGCCGGCGGCACGGCGAACACCGTGTGGGGCACCGACGTGTACACCGACGACTCCTCGGTCTGCACCGCGGCCGTGCACGCCGGCAAGATCACCTTCGGCGCCGGCGGCACCGTCGAGATCGAGATCCGCCCCGGCCTCGACGCCTACGAGGGCTCCACCCGCAACGGGGTCGCCACCCAGCCCTACGGGCAGTGGTCGGGCAGCTTCGTCATCGTGAGCTGACCGCCCCGTGCCGTCGCCGAGGACGGCGTCGGAGTGGCTCTTGACCGCAGGGTCAAGTAAGAATGGCGGCGCCCGAGCACGCCGCCACCGAGCACCGTCCACAGGGGGACGCCAGCCGTGAACTTCGCCTTCAGCGAGGAGCAGGAAGAGCTCCGCAACATCGTCCGTCAGTTCCTCGAGGCCAAGTCGCCCGAGACGGCCGTGCGGGAGCAGATGGAGACCGAGCAGGGCTACGACCCCGATGTCTGGCAGCAGATGGCCGAGCAGCTCGGGCTGCAGAGCCTGATCGTGCCCGAGGAGTTCGGGGGGCAGGGCTTCGGCTACGTCGAGCTCACCGTCGTGCTCGAGGAGATGGGCAAGTTCCTGCTGTGCGCCCCGTTCTTCTCCACCGTCGTGCTCGCCACCAACACCCTGCTGCAGTCGGGTGACGACGCCGCCAAGAAGGCCTACCTCCCGGGCATCGCCTCCGGCGAGACCATCGCCACGCTCGCCTTCACCGAGCCGAACGGCAAGTGGGACGAGTCGGGCATCGAGACCACCGCCACCGAGTCGGGCGGGACCTGGATGCTGTCGGGCACCAAGAGCTTCGTGCTCGACGGCCACACCGCCGACCTGATCCTCGTCGCCGCCCGCACCGGCGCCGGTGTGTCGATCTTCGCCGTCGACGGCGACGCCTCGGGGCTCACCCGGATCCCGCTGTCGACCATGGACCAGACCCGCAAGCAGGCCAAGCTCGAGCTCGACGGGGTCGAGGGTCGCCTGGTCGGCACCGACGGCGCCGGCTGGGACGTGCTGTCGACCGTGCTCGACCTCGCTGCCGTCGGCCTCGCCGCCGAGCAGGTGGGTGGCGCCCAGCGCTGCCTCGACATGGCCGTCGAGTACGCCAAGGTGCGCGTGCAGTTCGGACGGCCCATCGGCTCGTTCCAGGCCATCAAGCACAAGTGCGCCGACATGCTGCTCGAGGTCGAGTCGGCCAAGTCGGCCGCCTACTACGCCGCCTGGTGCGCGTCGGAGATGAACGACGAGTTGCCCTCGGTCGCCAGCCTGGCCAAGGCCTACTGCTCCGATGCCTACTTCCACGCCGCCGCCGAGAACATCCAGATCCACGGCGGCATCGGGTTCACCTGGGAGCACCCCGCCCACCTCTACTTCAAGCGGGCCAAGAGCTCCGAGCTGCTGTTCGGCGACCCGACCTACCACCGCGAGCTGCTCGCCCAGCGCATCGGCATCTGAGCCCGGTCGGCCCGTGCCGGGTGGCCGGCCGCGCCCGAGCGGTGGGGAGCGGAAGCGGCAGCGTGTCGTCGCGGCCCTAGCCTGACTGGCGATGATCGTCCTCTTCGTCGTCGTGGCCGCCGTGCTGGTCGTGGCCATCGGCCTCGTCGCCGTCGGGGGCGTCACCGGCCGGCTATCCGAGGAGCCGCCCACGTCGGTGTTCGACCTCGACGAGGCCGTGCACTACGTGGCCGACCGCCTGCCCGACGACCTCACCGCCGTGCTCAGCTACGACGACGTGCGGTCGGTGCTCGGCTGGTACCTCGACTACCTCGAGCTGAAGGGCGTGGCGGCCGAGAGCGACCACGACCTCGAGGCCCGGCCGAGCGGGCCGATCGTCGCCGGCGAGGACGAGGGAGTGGCCTACGTGCTCGGCCGGGCGTCGGAGGCGGGGGTCCAGGTCGACGACGTGCAGGTGCTCGAGGTCGTCGAGGCGGGGATCGACTACCTCACCGCCATCGGGGCCATCGGCACGGAGGTGCCTCCGCCACCCGACCCGACCGCGCCCACCTCCTGAGGCCCGGGAATCCGCGCAAAGGTCGCCACGGTCCCGGGAGGTTTCGCTACCATCTCCGCTACCAGAGAAAGGAGGTGGTCCAAGCATGATCGACGGTAGTTACGGGACCCTGGAGGTGGCTGGCCGCTGAGCGGCTCGCTGGACCACTTGGTGGAGTCCAACCAGTCCACCGCCGGATGACACGGGCCGGGGCCTCGTCCCTCCCGGTAGCAACCGACATCCGGTCTTTCCAACGAACGTGCACGGGGGAGGTCTTCAGGCCTCCCCCGTGTCGCGTCCTAGAGTGCTGCTCGGGGAGGGGTCACCGACGGGGAAGCGGGGCCCGGAGGAGTCGAGCAGTGGGGGAGCATCGGGTCGACGGGCCGCTCATCGGCCGGCGCGAGCTCATCATCGGGGCGGCGTCGGTGGTGGCCCTGGCCGCCTGCAGCAGCGACGGCGACACCGGGGGCCAGGGAGCCGTGGGATCGACCACGGGCGTCCCCGCCGTCGTGGACACGGTCGACCTGTCGGGTGACCCGTTCGCGCTCGGCGTCGCCTCCGGCGACCCCCGTGCCGACTCGGTGATCCTGTGGGCCCGCCTGGCGCCGGAGCCCCTCGCCTCGGACGGCCTCGGCGGCATGCCCGCGCGGGACGTCGACGTGCGCTGGGAGGTGGCGACCGACGAGTCGTTCGCCGACGTCGTGGCCGGCGGGGTGGCGACGGCCGAGCCGGGATCGGGCCACAGCTTGCACGTCGAGGCCACCGGCCTCGATCCGGCAACCGACCACTGGTACCGCTTCGTGGTCGGCGACCAGGTGAGCCCGGTCGGACGCACCCGCACCCTGCCGGCCGCCGGTGCCTCACCCGACCGGTTCTCGCTGGCGGTGGCCAACTGCCAGTGGATCGACTCGGGTCGGTACGGCGCCTACCGCCACATGGTCGACGAGGATCTCGACGTGGTCCTGTTCCTCGGCGACTACATCTACGAGTACCCGGGCGAGATCGCGGAGCCCGAGCGGATCCCCGAGTCGTTGGCCGACTTCCGACTGCGCTACGCGAGCTACCGGGTCGACCCGGCGTTGCAGGCGGCCCATGCCCGCTTCCCGTTCATCTGCACCTGGGACGACCACGAGGTGCTCAACAACTACATGGGCGACACCGACCCGACCGGGCTCCCGTCCGACGTGGTCCTCGCTCGTCGGACGGCGGCCTACCGGGCCTGGTGGGAGTTCCTGCCGGTGAGGATCGGTCCCCCGGACGGTCCCGAGGTCGACGTCCACCAGGTCGTCGACGTGGGCGCCCTGGCCCGCATCTACGTGCTCGACACCCGCCAGCACGCCGACGTGCCGCCCTGCCGTGACGGGTCGGGAGCCGTCGACGACGTCGGCGACTGCCCGGCCCGCACGGCCGCCGACCGGAGCTTGCTCGGAGCCGAGCAGGAGGCGTGGTTCGCCGAAGTGGCGGCGCAGAGCACCGCCACCTGGAACGTCCTCGGGAACCCGGTGGCGCTGTCGGGGGTCGACGCCGGCACCGCCGGCGCGCCCGAGTACTACCTCGACTCCTGGGACGGGTTCCCCGACGCGAGGCTCCGGCTGATCGACGCACTGGCCGGCACGCGCAACCCGGTGGTGCTCACCGGCGACTACCACGCCGGCCTGGTCTTCGACCTCCACCGACAGCCGTTCGACCAGACGAGCGAGGTCGTGGCCACCGAGCTGCTCTCTCCCGCCATCTCGTCGATCCCGTTCGACGCCGACGTGACGGCCCGAACGCCGCAGCTCCGCCAGCAGCTCGACGGCAACGGCTACCTGACGGCGACGTTCGAACCCGATCGGATGACCGCCCGGTTCCGGATGCTGGACGACGTGCAAGACGTCGACAGCCCCATCCGGACCGAGGCGACCTGGCGGATCGACGCCGGGTCGCCGCGGGCGGTGCAGGAAGGTCCCTGATCAGGTGGTGCGGGCGCCGGCGACGGTCGACGGGTCCTGCCGGTTCCAGCCCGGGCGGAGCGTCGCCCTATGCTCCGGGCATGGATCGCCCGACCAAGTTCGAGCACCACCGGTGGGTCGGTGACAAGCGCAAGCAGGTCGTCTACGACCTCGACAACCTCGAGGACGCCTCCATCGTCGAGGAGCTGATGGCGGCCGAGACCTTCCTCGGGTTCGGCCCCGACACGCTGGCCGAGGCCCGCAACCGCGGCTACAAGCCCTACAAGGGCAACGGCAGCGGCCGCACCGACGTCGACGTCGAGGCGTAGGGCCCGTGGCGCTGGCCGCCATCGACATGCACGTGCACCCCTCGACGAGCGAATGGCTCGTCGACGGGCTGGGCCCGTTCCGCGAGGCGACCGAGCGCTACTTCCGCACCGAGATCCCGGTCCGCACCGTCGCCGAGATGGCCGACGAGTTCCGTGCCGACGACGTGATCGCCGTGCTGTTCGCGTGGGACGCCGAGACCGCCACCGGCCTGCCACCGACCACCAACGACTTCGTGGCCGGGTGCGTGCGCGAGCACCCCGACGCCTTCCTCGGCTTCGCCTCGGTCGACCCCCACAAGGGCGACGCGGCGGTGGTCGAGTTGCGTCGGGCGGTCACGCACCTCGGCCTCGTCGGCCTCAAGCTGCACCCGAGCGCGCAGGGCTTCTCCCCCGACGACGGGCGCTGGTACCCGCTCTACGAGGCGTGCGTCGAGCTCGGTGTGCCGATCGTGTTCCACACCGGCACCACCGGCCTCGGCGCGGGCCTGCCGGGCGGCGGGGGGATCAAGCTCGGTCTCTCGCGGCCCATGTTGCTCGACGCGGTCGCCGCCGACTTCCCCGACCTGCAGGTGATCGGCGCCCATCCGTCGTGGCCGTGGCAGGACGAGATGCTGGCCGTCGCCCAGCACAAGACCAACGTGTGGATCGACCTGTCGGGCTGGTCGCCCAAGCGGTGGTCGCCCGAGCTCACCCGGGCCGTCCTCGGACCGTTGCAGGACCGGGTGCTGTTCGGCACCGATTACCCCTTCATCACCTACCGGAAGTGGCTCGACGCCTTCCGCGCCCACGAGCCGTCACCCGAGATCGAAGCCAAGGTGCTGCGGAGCAACGCCGAGCGGCTGCTCGGTCTGTAGGCGGCTCACGATGGAGAAGCTGTTCGAGTCGGGGGGCATCGAGATCGCCGGGCACCTCGCTCGGCCCCGCAGCGCGCCCGGCACCTACGTTCCCGGTCTCGTGATCTGCCACGGCTTCCCGCACCTGCGCGAGGGTGGGCGGCTGTCGGCCCGTTCGTTCCCCGAGCTGGCCGACCGCATCGCCACCGAGATGGGGTGGTTCGTCCTGGTCTTCACCTTCCGCGGATGTGGCGACTCCGGCGGTGACTTCTCCTTCGGGGGCTGGCAGGACGACCTGCTGGCCGCCTGCGAGTGGCTGCGATCGGTCGAGGGCGTGCGGGGTGTGTGGATCGCCGGGTTCGGCACCGGTGGCGCCATGGCGATCTGCGCTGGTGCCCGCGACCCCGAGATCCGGGGCGTGGCCGCCTTGGGCACACCGGCCGACTTCGATGACTGGGCCAGCCATCCTCGCCGGCTGCTCCAGCACGCCCGCGACGTCGGGGTCATCCGCACCCCGAACTTCCCGACCGCGTTCGAGGCATGGGCGCGGGAGATCAAGGAGGTCCGTCCCGTCGCCTGCGCCCCCGAGCTCGGGGACCGGCCCCTGCTGGTGGTGCACGGCAGCGAGGACGACGCCGTGCCGGTGTTCGACGCCCGCGTGCTCGCCGACGCCCACGGCGACGCCGACCTGCGGATCGTCGACGGCGGGGCCCACCAGCTGCGCCACGATCCCCGGGCGGTGGCGATGCTGCTCGGCTGGCTCGACCGCCAACGGGTCCGAGCCACCCAGCAGGCCTGACCGCGGCTCGGCGGCTGGTGGCGCCGGGGTCAGTCGGCCTTGCCCTTGCCCTGCTTCTTGCGCTCCTGCTTGAACGCCCGCACCGCCTGGAGGGCCTCGGGCGAGTCGATGTCGGCGACCGAGCGGGGCGTCGAGTCGCCGAACGGGGCGGCCAGCTCCTCCCAGCCCTTCGGGGCGACGCCGAGCCGCTTGCCGAGGATGGCGAGGAAGATCTTGGCCTTCTCCTCGCCGTAGCCGGGCAGGGCCCGCAGACGGGCGTAGAGCTCCGCCGGGTCCTGCACGCCGTTCCAGATGCGGGCGGCATCGCCGTCGTAGTCGTCGACCACCGCCCGGCAGAGGGCCTGGGTGCGCTTGGCCATCGAGCCGGGGTAGCGGTGCAGGGCGGGCTTCTCCTTGCACAGGGCCTCGAACGCCTCGGGGTCGTACCCGGCGATGGCCGCGGCGTCGAGGTGACCGCCGAGCCGGTCCTTCAGGGTGGACGGTCCTTTGAACGCCCACTCCATCGGCACCTGCTGGTCGAGCAGCATCCCGATGAGCAGGGCCAACGGGTCCTTCACCAGCAGGTCGTCGGCCTCGGGATCCCCGGTGACGGGCAGGGTCTTCGCAGCAGCCATGGACGGGAGGCTAGAAGCCCGGCGACCCCCGCGACGCACCGAACCGGCGCAGGGGGAGGCCCGAGCGCTGGAGGAGGCCGCCTCGCCGCTCAGCGGGTGGCGGGGTCGGGGAGGTCGGGGTCGAGGTCGTGTCGCTCGATGGCCCGGGCCACGGCCTCGGGGTCACCGTGGCCGGCCTCGGCGAGGGCCGAGAGGACGGCCACCTCGACGTGGGCGGCGTCGGTCTCGAAGAACCGGCGGAGGGCCTCCCGGGTGTCGCTGCGGCCGAAGCCGTCGGTGCCGAGGGGGACGAACGGCCGACCGTCGGGGACGAACCGGGCGACCTGGTCGGGCACCGCCTTCATGAAGTCGGTGACGGCCACGATCGGCCCGGAGGATCCGGCCAACCGGGAGGTGACGTACGGGGTGCGCTTCTCGTCGAGCGGGTGCAGCCGGTTCCACCGCTCGACCCCGAGTGCCTCTTCCCGCAGTCGCTTGTAGGAGGTCGCGCTCCACAGCTCGACGCCGATGCCCTGCTCGGCCAGCGCCGCCTGGGCGTCGCGAGCCGCCCGGTGGGCGGTGCCCGAGAAGAGGATCGTGGCCTGCGCTTCGAGACCGGCGGGCGCCTCGGACCAGCGGTAGAGGCCCGACACCACGTCGTCCTCCGAGACGTGGTCGGGGCGGGCGGGCATGGCGTAGTTCTCGTTGTAGAGGGTCAGGTAGTAGAAGACCTGCTCGGGGTCGTCGCCGTACATCCGGTGCAGCCCGTCGCGGATGATGGCGGCCATCTCGTAGGCGAAGGCGGGGTCGTAGGCCCGGCAGGTGGGCACCGTCGAGGCCAGCACGTGGCTGTGGCCGTCCTGGTGCTGCAGCCCCTCGCCGAGCAGCGTGGTGCGGCCCGCGGTGGCGCCGAGCAGGAAGCCCTTGGCCTGGGCGTCGGCCGCCGCCCAGATCAGGTCGCCCACCCGTTGGAAGCCGAACATCGAGTAGAAGGTGAAGAACGGCACCATGGGCACACCCCGGGTGGCGTACGACGTGCCGGCGGCGGTGAAGCTGGCCGTCGAGCCGGCTTCGGTGATGCCCTCCTCGAGGATCTGGCCGTCCTTGCTCTCCGTGTACGACAGCAGCAACTTGGCGTCGACCGGCTCGTACAGCTGGCCCTGGGAGGCATAGATCTTCAGCTCCCGGAAGAGCGAGTCCATGCCGAAGGTGCGCGCCTCGTCGGGGATGATCGGCACCACCCGCGGCCCGAACCCCTCGCTGCGGGCAAGGGTGCGCAGCAGCCGGGTGAAGGCCATGGTCGTGGAGACCTCCTGGCCGTTCGACCCGCCGGCCAGCTCGGCGAAGGCGTCGTCGTCCGGAAGGGTGAGCGGTCGGCGGTTCGTGACCACCCGAGACGGCAGCGGTCCGTCGAGGGCCCGGCGGCGATCCATGAGGTAGCGGGTCTCGACCGAGTCCTCCGGCGGCCGGAAGTAGGGCGGGTCGTCGCCCTCGAACGCCGAGTCGGCGATGACGTCCTCGAGGTGCAGCCGGGCTCGCAGCGTCTTCAGCTGGTCGACGGTCATCTTCTTGATCTGGTGGGTCGCGTTGCGCCCCTCGACGTCGGACCCGAGGGCCCAGCCCTTCACCGTCTTGGCCAGGATGACGGTGGGGGCGCCCGTCTGCAGGGTGGCGGCGTGGTAGGCGGCGTAGATCTTGCGGTAGTCGTGCCCGCCGCGGGGGAGGGCCCGTAGCTCCTCGTCCGAAAGGTGGGCGACGAGCTCGCGCAGACGCGGGTCGGGGCCGAAGAAGTGCTCGCGGATGTGGGCGCCGTCGGACACGGCGTAGCGCTGGAAGTCGCCGTCGACGGTGGTGTTCATCTTGTGCAGCAGCAGCGACTCGTGGTCACGGGCGAGCAGGTCGTCCCACGCCGAGCCCCACACCACCTTGATCACGTTCCATCCCGACCCGCGGAACACGGCCTCGAGCTCCTGGATGACCTTGCCGTTGCCCCGCACCGGTCCGTCGAGCCGCTGCAGGTTGCAGTTGACGACCCAGGTCAGGTTGTCGAGCTGCTCCCGGCCGGCGAGCGAGATCGAGCCGAGCGTCTCGGGCTCGTCGGTCTCGCCGTCGCCGAGGAAGCACCAGACCCGCGACCCGTCAGCGTCGTCGAGCCGGCGGTTGGCCAGGTACTTGTTGAACCGGGCCTGGTAGATCGAGTTGATCGGGCCGAGGCCCATCGACACCGTCGGGTACTCCCAGAAGTCGGGCATGAGCCACGGGTGGGGGTACGACGACAGGCCCTTCCCGGTGGGGTCGAGCTCGCGGCGGAACCGATCGAGGTGCTCCTCGTCGAGCCGCCGCTCGAGGTACGCCCGGGCGTAGATGCCGGGGGCGGCGTGGCCCTGGATGTAGACGGCGTCGCCGGGGAGCCCATCCTCCTTGCCCCGGAAGAACCAGTTGAACCCGACGTCGTAGAGGGCGGCGGACGAGGCGTAGCTCGACAGGTGGCCGCCGATGCCCTCGGCCCGCTTGTTGGCGTAGACGACCATCACCGCGGCGTTCCAGCGCATGAACGCCCGGATGCGCTTCTCGAGGTGCTCGTCGCCGGGGAACCACTGCTGCTCGGACGTCGGGATGGTGTTGACGTACGGCGTGTTGACCTCGGCCGGCGTTCCCACCTGGCGCTCCCGGGCCCGCTCGGTGAGCTTGCTCATCAGGTAGCGGGCGCGCTGGCGGCCCTTGGCGGCGATCACGGCGTCGAGCGAGTCGAGCCACTCGCCGGTCTCCTGCGGATCGCCGTCCGGGAGCTGGTGGACGAACTGGTCGATGATCATCGGCCGGCCTCTCGCCTGGTGGGGTGTCGTCCCATGATGCCGGAAGCCCACGCCGATGCCGCAGTGCCCCGACCGTCGGGGTGGGCGGGATCGGCCGCTCCGCGGAGCGGGGCAGGCAGCCGTGGGAGACTGCCGCCCACATGTCGACGGTCGTCTACACCGACGGGGCCTGCAGCGGGAACCCGGGGCCGGGCGGTTGGGCCTGGGCGGTGCCCGGCGGCGCGTTCGCCAGCGGGCCCGACCCCGACACCACCAACCAGCGGATGGAGATCGCCGCCGCCCTCGAAGCGGTCAGGGCCAACCCCGGCCGGCTGGAGGTGGTCAGCGACTCCACCTACGTCGTCAACTGCTTCCGCGACCGCTGGTGGGAGGCGTGGCTGCGGAAGGACTGGGTCAACAGCCAGCGCAAGCCGGTCGCCAACCGCGACCTGTGGGAGCCCCTGATCGACCTGGTGCGGGAGCGGGGCGACGTGGTGTTCCGGTGGGTGAAGGGCCACGGCGGCGACCCCATGAACGATCTCGTCGACCGGCTGGCCGTCGAGGCCGCCCTGACCCAGCGGGCCCGCCACGGCGACGAGCCGCCCACCGAGCTGGGGCCGGCCGACACGCCCACCGCCCGGGCGGAGGCGGTCGAGGCGGCGCCCCTGCCGGGCCACCCGATCGTGGTGCTCGGGCACCGCCCGCCCGAGCTCGGTGGCTACGAGGCGTTCGACGGCCGCGGGTCGACGGAGGTGCGCGACCTGCGTCGCCGGCTCACCGAGATCATCACCGCCAAGCGCGAGCTGCACGAGGACCTGGTCGTGGTCAGCGGCCTGCGGCTCGGCGCCGAGACGCTGGGGGCGCAGGCCGCGGTCGACGCCGGCGTGCCCCACCTCGTGGTGCTGCCGTACCCCGACCCCGACAAGATGTGGCCGGCTCCGGCCCGGCGACGCTTCCGTGAGTTGCGCGACGGCGCCGTCGACGTGATCACCCTGCAGCGCAAGGTGCCGTCGTCGAAGCAGCAGGCCGGCGCCGCGCTCGCCCGGCGCGACGCCTGGTTCGCCCGCCACGTCGCCGAGGCCCTCCTCGTCTGGGACGGCGTCGACGACGGCGTCGGCCGGGTGCACCGCTCCCTCGTCGACCACCTCGGCGAGGGCGAGGTGTGGATCCTCGCCCCGTGACCGGCGGTCGGTCCGGGCGGACGCGGGTCGGCACCGACACCGGGGGCACGTTCACCGATCTGGTCGCCGCCGACGGGCGCATCGTCAAGGTGCCCTCCACCCCCGACGACCCGGGGCGGGCGGTGCGCGAGGCACTCGCCGTCGTCGCCCTCGACGCCCTCGACGAGCTGGCCCACGGCAGCACCGTCGCCACCAACGCGCTGCTCGAACGGCGAGGCGCCACGGTCGCGCTCGTCACCACCGACGGCTTCGCCGACGTCATCGAGATCGCCCGCCAGGACCGGCCCTCGCTCTACGACCAGCACGCCGACCGTCCGACACCGCTCGTGCCTCGGGAGCTGCGGTTCGAAGTGGTCGAACGGCTGGCCGCCGACGGCGCTGAGCTGACCCCGGTCGATCCGGGCTCGCTGGCGGGGGCCATCGCCTCCCTCGATCCCGACGTCGTCGACGCGGTGGCCGTCTGCCTGCTGCACGCCGACCTGGATCCCGACCACGAGCAGGCGGTGGCCGCCGGCCTCGCCGCCGCCGGTTTCGACGTGTCGTGCTCGTCGGCCGTCACCCCCGAGTTCCGCGAGTACGAGCGCACGGTGACGACCGTGGTGAACGCCTACCTCCGACCGGCGTGCCGTCGTTACCTCCGTGGGCTGGCCGACGCCGCCGACCAGGTGCTGGTGATGACCTCGGCCGGTGGCCTCGTGCCGGCCGTGGAGGCGGCCGAGACGCCCGCCGCCCTGCTGCTGTCGGGACCGGCCGGAGGGGTCGCGGCGGGGGCCGCGGTGGCCGCCGCCAACGGCTATCCCGAGGCCGTCACGTTCGACATGGGCGGCACCAGCACCGACGTCTGCCTGGTGCTCGGTGGGCGCCCCGAGCCGGCCGCCGAGCGGGAGGTGGCCGGCCTCCCCGTGCGGATGCCGTCGCTCGACGTGCACACCATCGGCGCCGGCGGTGGGTCGATCGCCCGCATCGACGCCGGCGGGGCGCTCGTCGTCGGTCCGGAGAGCGCCGGTGCGGTGCCCGGGCCCGTCGCCTACGGCAAGGGCGGCACCCGACCGACCGTCACCGACGCGGACCTCGTCGCCGGCCGCATCCCGTCCGACGCCGAGCTGCCCGGCATCGGCCGCCTCGACGTCGACGGTGCCCGGACCGCGCTCGAGCGAGCGGGGGTGACGGCCGAGGGGGTCATCGCCGTGGTGAACGCGGGGATGGAGCAGGCGATCCGCACCGTGTCGGTCGAGCGGGGGGCGGACCCGAGGGGGCTGGCCCTCGTCGCCTTCGGCGGGGCGGGGCCCCTGCACGCCTGCGCCCTCGCCGAGGCCCTCGACATGGCGGCGGTGATCGTGCCCGCCCGGGCCGGCGTGCTCTCGGCCGTCGGCATTCTCGCCGCGCCCCGCCAGGTCGACCTCGTGCGGTCGTGGCCCGACCCGCTCGAGGTCGGCGGCGCGGCCGCCGCCGTCGAGGCGCTCGCGGCCGAGGCCGCCGCCCGCGTCGGCGGGCCCGACGCGGGCACCGAGCACCGGCTCGACTGCCGCTACCAGGGGCAGAGCCACGAGCTGTCGGTGTCGTCGGTCGACGACTTCCACGCCGAGCACGCCCGGCGCAACGGCTACGCCCGGACCGATCACCCGGTCGAGGTCGTCGCCCTGCGAGCGTCGGCGCGGGTCGAGTCACCCGTCGGGATGGCCGACCTGCCCTCGGTCGAGCGGGGCGCGGCCGTCGGTCCGACGGTGATCGCCGAACCCGACTGCACCATCTGGGTGCCCGAGGGTTGGCGGGCCGAGCCGGGCGCTGCCGGCGCCCTCGTCCTGACCCGGCTCACGGCTCGCGGTGGAGGGGTCACCCCATGACCCTCGACCCCGCCGCCCTGCAGGTGCTCGTGTCCCGGCTCACGGGCATCGCCGACGAGATGGGGGCGGTGCTGCGCCGGGCGGCGTTCAGCCCCAACATCAAGGAGCGGGCCGACTGCTCGGCTGCCCTGTTCACGCCCGACGGCGAGCTGCTGGTGCAGGCCGAGCACATCCCCGTGCACCTGGGCTCGATGCCGGCGTCGGTGCGAGCGGTGGTCGAGCACCTCGGGCCGACGCTGCGGCCCGGTGACCAGGCGATCGTCAACGACCCCTTCGCCGGTGGTACCCACCTCAACGACATCACCCTCGTCGCCCCGGCCTTCGCCGGCACCGAGCTGGTGGGGTGGGCCGCCAACCGGGCTCACCACGCCGACGTCGGGGGATCGGCCCCGGGATCGATCCCGGCCGGCGCGGTGGAGATCTTCGAGGAGGGGCTGCGCATCCCGCCGGTGCGGCTCACCCACGAGGTGCGGGCGCTCCTGTTCGCCAACTCACGGACTCCCGACGAGCGGGTCGGCGACCTCGACGCCCAGGTCGGCGCCAACGCCGTCGGTGTGGCCCGACTGGTCGAGCTCGTCTCGGCGAACGGGGCGGGTGTGGTGGCCGAGGTGCTGGCCTACGGCGAGCGGCGGATGCGGGCGGAGCTGGCCACGGTGGCCGACGGGGTGTGGCGGTTCGAGGACGTGGTCGACTCGTTCGGCCCCGAGGACCACCAGCAGCACGAGACCCGGATCGTCGTCACCCTCACGATCGCCGGCGACGAGGCCACCTTCGACTTCACCGGCACCGACGCCCAGCGGCCCGGCAACGTGAACGCGGTGGAGTCGGTGACGGTCAGCGCCGTCGCCTTCGCCCTCCGCTCGGCCCTCGACCCGACCATCCCGAGCACCGGCGGGGCGATCCGTCCGGTGCGGGTCGTCGCCCCCGCCGGCACGCTGGTCAACGCCACGTCGCCGGCGGCGGTGGGTGCCGGCAACGTGGAGGTGAGCCAACGGGTGGCCGACGTGTGCCTGGGTGCCCTCGCCGCGGCCCGGCCCGGGCACCTCGGTGCTGCTTCCCAGGGGACGATGAACAACGTCCTCATCGGCGGCACCGATCCGGCGCGGCCGTGGGTGTACTACGAGACCGTGGCCGGCGGGCAGGGGGGCCGTCCGTTCCTCCCCGGCATGAGCGGGGTGCACACGGCCATGACCAACACGAAGAACACGCCCATCGAGGCGCTGGAGCGGGCGTTCCCGCTGCGGGTGCTGCGACAGCGGCTGCGGCGGGGGAGCGGGGGTGCAGGCTCGGCGCCGGGTGGGGAGGGGATCGAGCGGGACCTGCAGGTGCTCGACGGATGCGACCGTGTGCGCTGATCACCGAGCGGCGGGTCTCGCAGCCGTGGGGCCTCGCCGGCGGCGAGCCCGGGGCGGTGGGGGAGAACTGGCTGCTGCCCGGCGGCGACGAGTCGCGGGCCGAGCGCCTGCCGGACAAGTGCACGATCCAGCTGAAGGCCGGCGACGTCCTCCGGATGCTCACGCCGGGCGGCGGCGGGTGGGGAACGCCGCCGGACGTCTGACGAACTCCGACGGATCGAACGGCGGGCGGAGCGGCCCCCGTGCGTACGCTCGCTGGAGGTCGAGAGCCGTCCGCGCCTTGCGATGACCGGCGAGCGGCGCACCGATTCCATTCACACCGGCGTAGGGAGCTTCCTGCAGTGGACATTCCACGGATCTTCAACATCACCGAGAGTGCACACCGCATCCACAACCCGTTCACGCCCGAGAAGCTCGCCACTCTCGGCTCGGCGTTGCGCCTGGAACCGGGGACTCGCGTGCTCGACCTCGGCAGCGGTTCGGGCGAGATGCTGTGCACCTGGGCGCGCGATCACGGAACCATCGGCACCGGTATCGACATGAGCCAGCTGTTCACTGCGCAAGCGAAGCTCCGCGCTGAAGAGCTCGGCGTCGCCGATCAGGTCGAGTTCATCCACGACGACGCTGCCGGCTACGTCGCCGACGAAGAGGTCGGTGTAGCGGCATGTCTCGGTGCCACGTGGATCGGTGGGGGAGTCTCCGGCACCATCGATCTTCTGGCGGAGAGCCTCCGCGCCGGAGGGATCATCCTCATCGGCGAGCCGTACTGGCTGCAGTTGCCGCCGACGGAGGACGTCGCCGAGGGATGCCTTGCCGCTTCGGTCTCCGACTTCCTCATGCTTCCCGAGCTGCTCGCGTCGTTCCGCGCCCTCGACTACGACGTCGTGGAGATGGTTCTGGCAGACCGAGACGGTTGGGACAGGTACGAGGCGGCCAAGTGGCTCACCATGCGCCGATGGCTCGAAGCGAACCCCGACGACGACCTCGCCGCGGATGTTCGAGCCGAACTCGACTCCGAACCCGAACGCTACGCCCGCTCCACGCGTGAGTACCTCGGCTGGGGCGTCTTCGCACTGATGGCGCGGTGATGTGAGAGGCGACGAGACCCGACCGCGTCGACTGAGCTCGGCCACCTCTTGGAGACGTTCGTGGTAGGGGAGGTGCCGACGCCCCGGCCGAGCAGCGGCCGGGGCGTCGGCACCGACCGGTGCTCAGGACCAGAACTGGTCCCAGTCGTGCAGGTCGAAGAAGTGCTCGGTGCCGGACGTGATGCGTCCGTCCTCGACCTCGAACACGATGCAGCAGTCGGTGTCCAGCCGGCGACCGTCGCGCGTGCCCGAGTTGTGGTGGAGGCCGATGACCCGGCCGTCGTCGCCGTCGAAGATCGCCTTCAGGTCGGCCTTGAACGTCCCGTCGGTCTCGCCTCCGTAGCGGCCGTACTGGGCGATGACCGCCGCCTTGCCCCGGGCGGTGCCGGCGACGGTGCTCTCGCCCGGCGTGGTCCACGTGACGTCGTCGGCCCACAGCGCGTCGATCGTGTCGAGGTCGGCTTCGTTGAACGCCTGGTAGCCCCGGCGGACCACGTCGGCCTTGGTCATGGTGTCACTCACGGTCTCATCTCCCTGGTCGGTCGTCCTGATGCTTCGATGATCTTCGGAGCCTGGCCGGGCCGCATCGGGAGACCTCCCCATCTCCCCCTCCCCAATGGTGCGTGCTCTCCCCGCGCCCAGCGCTGATGGGAGACTGCGGCCATGGGGGGACCGGCGTCGGGCAACGTTCCGGTGCCGCCGACGTCGCTGCTCGGTCGTGACGAGCTGCTCCAGTCGATCGTCGAGGACCTGGCCTCCCACCGACTGGTCACCCTGACCGGGGTCGGTGGCGTCGGGAAGACCCGCCTGGCGACCGAGATCGCCACCACCACGGGCCAGGCCTTCCCCGACGGCGTGTGGATGGTCGCCCTGGGGACCATCGACGATCCGTCGGCGGTGGTGGACGCCGTGGCCACCGCGCTGGGCATCGCCCCGCAGGGCGACAGGCCGCTCCTGGAGACCGTGGCCGCCACGCTCGCCGGTCGGCCGCTCCTGCTCGTCCTGGACAACTGCGAGCACGTGCTCGCTGCGTCGATCGACCTCGTGTCGGCGCTGCTCGGCCGGCCCGGTGAGCTGCGGGTCCTGGCCACGTCGAGACGGGGCCTGCGAACGGCGGGCGAGCGGGAGGTCGTGGTGCCGCCGCTGACGCTCGACGGTGGGTCGTCGTCACCTGCGGTGCGCCTGTTCACCGAGCGTGCGCAGCGTGTCCGACCCAACTTCGCCATCACCGACGATCCGACCGGGGGCGACGGCGTGATCGAGATCTGTCGGGTGCTCGACGGTCTCCCACTGGGGATCGAGCTCGCCGCGGCGCGGATGGCCGGGATGGGGGTCGTCGATGTCCGCGACCGGCTCGGGGACCGGTTCCGGCTGCTCCAGGGAGCCCCCGACGCACCCGAGCGGCACCAGTCGCTGCCCGAGCTGGTGCGTTGGTCGTTCGAGCTCCTCGAGCCCGAGGAGCGAGAGGTGCTGCAACGAACCGCCGTCTTCACCGGTGGCTTCGATCTCGCGACCTACGTCGACGTCTACGACGTCGGGGACGACGTCGCGGTGCTGCGGACGATCGATCGCCTGGTCCGGTCGTCGCTCGTCATCGCCGACCACGACGAAGGGCGCGTGCGCTACCGCCTGCTCGAGACGATCCGGCAGTTCGGCCTCGATCGCCTCGACGATTCGTCGTCGTTGGAGGCATGCCTCGACCGTCATGCCCGCTCCTTCGCCCGACGAGGTGCGGCGCAGTGGGAGCGTTGGAACGGGCCGGAGTGGCGGGCCGTGGTCGACTGGTTCCTCGCCGAGCTCGCCAACCTCCGCGCCGCCTTCCGGTGGAGCGCGGACCGCGACGTCGAGGTCGCGGCCGACCTCGCTGCGCACGCCGCCCTGATCGGCACCTCGGCGAACGTGTTCGAGCCGATCGCCTGGGCCGAGCAGGTGATCGAGCGGGCGTCGCACGCCGACATCGCGCGCCTTCCACGGCTCCACGCCGCCGCCGGCTACGCGTGCTTCGTGGGTCGCCCCGCGATCGCGGCCTTCCATGCGGACCGGGCGATCGAGCTCGAGTCCGAGCCGGGGTACGACCCCTGTCCCCCCGGGCTGTCGGCGTTCATCGGTGCGCTCGCCAACGTCTACGCCGGCGACCTCGACCGGTACGTCGAGCTCGCCGGCCTGGCGGCGGAGGCCCCCGGGGCGGCGCAGGCGTTCGCTCGGCCGGCACTCGTCGACGGGCTCCAGTCGGCCGGCCGTGTCGACGAGGCGCTCGAGCTCGTCGACGATTCGGTCGCCGCAGCCCGCGCGGTGGGCAGTCCCTTCTGGATCGTGTACGCGCTGTGGATCGTCGGGGATGACGCTGTCGAAGGTGGATCCCGCTCGAGCGCTGTCGACGTGGGACGAGGGGGTCGCCGTCGTCGAGGAGCACGGCATCGACTTCTTCCGGGGCTTCCTGTCCCGGGACGCGGCCCGACTGCACCTCACCGAAGGCAATCCGGATGTCGCCCTGGCCATGTTCGAGTCCGCGATCGACACGTTCCACCAGTCCGGCAACGTCGCCCAGCTCGTCATCACCCTGGCCAGCCTGCCCGAGCTGTTCGACCGACTCGGTGCGCCCGCTGTCTGCGGCCACGCTCCACGCCGCGACGCACGAAGCTCCCTGCGAGCGCCGAGCACGTCCCGGATCTGGCGTCGCTCGGCGACCGGCTCGTCGACGCGCTCGGTGACGCCGGCGGGGAGGCGTTCGCGGCCGGTGCCGAGATGGACCTCGACCACGCTGCGGCCTTCGCACGGACGCAGATCCGATCGATCCGACAGGAGCGAGCCGGGTCGTCGCCGGCGTGGCCACCTGGCGGGCTGACCCGGCGCGAGCTCGAGGTGCTCCGGCTGGTGACCGAAGGGCTGACGACGCGTGAAGTCGGCGAGCGGCTGTTCATCTCGGCGAAGACCGCCGATCGCCACATCCAGAACATCTACACGAAGATCGGGACGTCGACCCGCGCGACGGCGACTCGCTGGGCCGTGGACCACGGCGTGCACCACCGGGCCGAGTGAACCTCGCAGGACAGGGCGCCGACCTGACGCGTCCCGCTGGTGCCATCGGGCCACGCGCTCGACCTCCGCATCGGACGGCTCGGGTCGTTCGTGATGGGCCGCTCGGACCCCTGCGAACGAGCCGGACGGCTCAGGCCCGCACAGTGGTCGACTCACTACATTCGGTGGTGTGAACGACGAAGCCCGCCTCCGCGTCTTCGACCTGCTCCCCGACCTCGTGATCGTCGTGGACGCCGACGGACGGATCGCCGATGCCAACCGGACCGCGGTCGACGCGCTCGGCCACCCACTGGACGAGGTCATCGGCACCCCCATCTTCGACTTCGTCCACCCCGACGACGTCGAGTACGCCCTGCGCAACTTCGAGGCCCGCAGCCAGGCCGAGGGCGCGGGAGCCATCGTCCAGGTGCGGGTCGCCCACGCCGACGGCTCGTGGCGGGTCTTCGACGTCATCGGCCGTTCGGCCTTCGACGATCCGGCGGTCGCCGGGATGATCATCTCGCTGCGCGATCCCACCCGCGCCGGCGCACTCCTGTCGCAGGCGGCCCGCATCCACGCCCTCGTCGACAAGACCAACGACATGATGCTGCTCGTCGACGGCGGCGGGACGATCCTGTTCGCCAACCAGACGGTCACCCGACTCCTCGGTCACGACTGCGACGACCTCGCCGGTCGGCCGTTCGCCTCCCTCTTCGACGAGGCCGAGGCCCACGAGGCCGCCTCCCGGCTGGCCGAGCTCGTCACCGGCGCCCGGCGCCGCATCACCTGGCGGGCCCGGGTGCTCGGGCGCATCGGCGAGAACCCGCCCTGCGACATCAGCGCCTCCTGCCAGCTCGACGACCCGGTGATCCGGGGCGTCATCATCAGCATGCGGGACGCGACCGACCTCGCCGAGATGGAGGACCTCCTCCGCGCCCAGAACGAGCAGCTCGCCATCGAGGCCAACGAGGACGCCCTCACCGGTCTGCTCAACCGTTCGGCGTTCCGTCGGCGGGTGGCCACCGCGCTCGACGGTGACGGCGGCGACCACATCGCGGTCCTGTTCGTCGACCTCGACGGGTTCAAGCAGGTCAACGACGACCATGGCCACGACGCCGGCGACCAGGTGCTGCGGGCGGTCGCCCGCCGGCTCGGCTCGGCCGTGCGCGACCACGACGTGCTGGCCCGCTACGGCGGCGACGAGTTCACCGCGCTCTGCCACGGCGTGGTCGACGACGCCATGGCCCGGGTCATCGTCGACCGGGTGGCCATGGCGGTGAACGCCCCCCTCGCCATCGACGGCACCCTCGTGGGCGTCGGCGCCTCGGTCGGCTATGCGCTCGTCGGACCGGATCGCGACATCGACGCACTCCTCCAGGCCGCCGATCGGGCGATGTACCGCCACAAGCGCAGCGGTTCGCTCAGCGGCTGACCCCCCGCCTAGAGTCGCCCGCCATGGATACGAACGGGATCTCCGCAATCGTCACGGGCGGCGCCTCCGGCATCGGTGAGGCCTGTGCCCGCCAGCTGGCCGCCCAGGGCGCCAAGGTCGTCATCGCCGATCTGCAGGACGACAAGGGCAACGCCCTCGCCACCGAGATCGGTGGCGCCTTCGCCCACGTCGACGTCACCAACGTCGACGAGGTCGTCGCCGCCATCGAGCTGGCCAAGGAGATGGGCCCGCTGCGGGCCCTCGTGAACTCGGCCGGCGTCGGGTGGGCCACCCGCACGATCGGCAAGGACGGGTCGTACGACTCGGCGCACGACCTCGGCGTGTTCCGGAAGGTCGTCGAGATCAACTTGATCGGCACGTTCAACTGCATCCGCCTGGCCGCCACCGCCATGAGCCAGACCGAGCCGCTCGACAGCGGGGAGCGGGGCGCCATCGTCAACATGGCCTCGGTGGCCGCCTTCGACGGCCAGATCGGCCAGGCGTCCTACTCCGCCTCCAAGGGCGGCGTGGTCGGCATGACCCTGCCCATCGCCCGCGACCTCGCCGCCGTCGGCGTGCGGGTCAACACCGTCGCCCCCGGTCTCATCGACACGCCGATCTACGGCACCGGCGACGCCTCCGAGCAGTTCAAGGCCAACCTCGAGAAGGGTGTGCTCTTCCCCAAGCGCCTCGGTGCGCCCGACGAGCTGGCCAGCATGGTGGTCGAGTTGATCACCAACAGCTACATGAACGCCGAGACCATCCGCGTCGACGGCGGGATCCGGATGCCCCCGAAGTAGGGGGGTGCGCCGTCGACCCGCCGGAGCGGCGGGGAGCGGGGAGCACGACGGCGGGATCCGGATGCCCCCGAAGTAGGGGGGTGCGCCGTCGACCCGCCCGAGCGGCGGGGAGCGGGGAGCACGACGCCACCCGCGGTCGCTCAGTCCGTCGGCACCCCGCCGGTGGTCACGTACTCGTCGAGTCGCTCGAGGGTGCGGGCCATCCCGGCGGGGTGCTTCCGCGGGTAGCCCATGATCTCGATGCCCTTCGGCACCCGGGCCGTCGACCAGTCGAACGTCTCGGTGACCTCGGTTCCCCCCTCGACCGGCTCGAGCCGGTAGCGCCAGCGGTGCCCACCGGCGTGACGCCAGGCGATCAGGCGGTTCTCCTCGTACTCCACGACGGTGTTCTTGATGACGTACGGCAGCCCGATCCGCATCGTCATGCCGAACTTGCTGCCGAGCACCAGGCGCTGCTTGGCCCCGCGGGACCCCTTCACCGTGCCCGACCCGTCGATCACCGCGTGCATCGACGGGTCGGCGAGCACGTCGAAGATCGGCTCGGGCGGGCTGGCGATGAACCGGCTCACGGATACCTGGCGGGCAGCCTCGTCGAGGTCGTAGGACGGTTCGTCGGCCATGGCCCGACCTTAGGCGGCCGTCGGGGCCGCGGGCTTGCCGAGCAGCGCCCGCAGCGCCGTGTCGAGGTCGGGGTGGGCGAACGGGAACGACGCGCCCTCGAGCACCTCGGGCCTGATGCGTTGGCTGGTGAACAACAGCTCCTGGGCCAGCTCGGGGCCGCGGAGGAGCTTCGGGCCGAACGCCGGGACGGGCAGGAAGGTGGGGCGGCCGAGGACGCGTCCGAGGACCTTGGTGAACTCGGCGTTGGTCACCGGCCCCGGGGCGGTGAGGTTCACCGGGCCGTCGACGTCGCCGTCGATCAGGAACCGGATGGCGGCCACCTCGTCGGGCAGCGAGATCCAGCTCCACCACTGCCTCCCCGAGCCCATGCGGCCGCCGACCCCCAGCTTGAACAGGGGGAGCAGCTTCGCGAGGGCGCCACCGTCGGGGCTGAGCACGATGCCGGTTCGGATGCGGGGCGTGCGGATGCCGGCCTCGGCGGCGGGGGCGGCCTCGGCCTCCCACTTCACCACGACGTCGGCCAGGAACGACCGGCCCGGAGGGCTGGCCTCGGTGAGGACCTCGTCGCCCCGGTCGCCGTAGATGCCGATGGCCGAGCCGCTCACCAGCACCGACGGCTTCTCGTCGAGCCCGGCGAGGGTCGAGGCCAACAGGGCGGTGCTCTTCGTCCGGCTCTCGAGGATCTCCCGCTTGTAGTCCTCGGTCCACCGCCGGTCGCCGATCCCGGCGCCGGCCAGGTGCACGACGGCGTCGATGCCTTCGAGGCCCACCCGGTCGATGGTGCCGGCGGACGGGTCCCACCGCAGCTCGTCGGGACCCGTCGGCGGCCGGCGCACCAGACGCATCACCCGATGGCCGTCGGCGCGCAGCGACGCCGTCAGGGCGGTGCCGATCAGGCCGCTCGAGCCGCTGATCACGACCGACTTGGCGTGATCCGGCTTCTCGTCGTGTTCCATGCGCCGATGAACCTCCCGGGCCCGGTCGCGTCTTCCCGCCGCCGTCCGCCGAGGGGACCGTACCGGGCCCCGGCCGCCGGCGACCCGTCGAGGATCTACAGGTACTCGACGCGCTCGGACTGGGGCAGCGCCCGGCGGGTGTCGAGCACGTAGGCCGCACCGTCGGCGATCAGCCCCATGTCGATGGCGTCGTGGTCGACGAGCACGACGACGGCGTCGGCCGAGGCCACGACGCCGGCGTCGAGCGTCACCCGGGTGACCTCATCGGGCACGTGGGCCTCGTCGACGTGGGGGTCGACGGCGAGGATCGTCGCCCCCAGATCGCGGAGCCGGCGGGCGATGGGAAGGGCGGGCGTCTCTCGTGCATCGCCCGTGTTCCGCTTGTAGGCCAGCCCGATCAGCAGGATGGTGCGGCCCTTGACGGCGAGCTCCCGCTGGTTGAACGCCTCGGTGAGTCGGCTCACCACATAGTCGGGCATGTGGTCGTTGACGTCGTTGGCCAGCTCGACGAAGCGGAACGTCTGGCCGAGTGACATGCGCACCCGCCAGGACAGGTAGGACGGGTCGATCGGCAGGCAGTGGCCCCCGACGCCGGGGCCGGGGGTGAAGCGCTGGTAGCCGAACGGCTTGGTGGAGGCGGCGTCGATGGCCTCCCAGATGTCGATGCCGAGGTCGTGGGCGAACATCGCCAGCTCGTTGATCAGGGCGATGTTGACGTGGCGGAACGTGTTCTCGAGCAGCTTGGTGAGCTCGGCCTCCTTGGGCGACGACACCGGCACCGTCGTGTCGACCAGACGGCCGTAGAAGTCGGTCACCGCCGCGAGCGACGCGTCATCGATGCCCGACACGACCTTCGGAGTGTTCTCGAGGCGCCAGGTCGGGTTGCCCGGGTCGATGCGCTCGGGGCTGTAGCCGAGGTGGAAGTCGACGCCCGCGGCCAACCCCGATCCCTCCTCGAGCAGCGGCCCCACCAGCTCCTCGGTGGTGCCCGGGTAGGTGGTGCTCTCGAGCACCACCGTGGACCCCGGGCCGATGTGGGGGGCGAGGGTGCGGGCGGCGTCTTCGATGTGGCGCAGGTCGGGGGTGCCCTCCCGCAGGGGCGTGGGCACCGAGATCACCGCCACGTCGAACACGCCCGAGCCGGTGAGGTCGGTGGTGGGCCGGTAGCGACCGGTGGCGAGCGCGTCGGCCAGGCGGTCGTCGCCGACGTCCTCGACCGGCGACTCCCCCGCGGCGAGCCGCTTCACCTTGGCGTCGTCCACGTCGAGGCCGACCACCGAGTAGCCCTGCTCGACTGCCCGGACGGAGAGCGGCAACCCGACGTAGCCCTGCCCGACCACCACGAGGCGGGGAGGTGATGCGACGGTCGGGTCCGCGGTGTCGCTGAGGATGTCGGGCTCGGCCATGGCGGCCATCGTAGGCGCCGGGTCCACCGGTAGGCTCTCCCGGCGATGAGCACCCGACGCCTCATCCTGCTGGCGCTGCTCTGCGGGATCGCCATCATCGCCGCGTTCACCGTGCAGCTCCTGATCGCCACGTGACCCTTCCCGGGTAGGTTGGGTCCGACCTCCGTCGGCCAGGGCGGGGGAGGGGATGGCAGGGAGGTGGTCCCCACGGCCGAGCACTACGACGTCGTCATCATCGGGGGAGGCCCGGGTGGGTACGCCGCCGCGCTCTACGGCGCATCCGCCGGGCTGAACGTCGCCATGATCGAGAAGGCCAAGGTCGGCGGCACCTGCCTCCACGTGGGCTGCATCCCGGCCAAGGAGCTGCTCGAGACGGCCACCGTCTACCGCACGGTCGCCGGTGCCGGGGAGTTCGGCGTGGGCTCGTCCGCCCCGACGATCGACATGGCGGTCACCCAGAACCGCAAGCAGAAGGTGGTCGACCAGCTGCACGGGGGGCTGGCCGGCCTGCTCAAGGGTCGCAAGGTCACCGTGCTCGACGGCACCGGCACCCTTCACGCCGACCGCACCGTGCGGGTGACCGGCGGCGAGTCGGGTGACGTCGAGCTGACCGGCGACCACGTCGTCCTCGCCTCGGGCTCGGTGCCGCGGACCATCCCCGGCTTCGAGGTCGACGGGCGGATCGTGCTCACCTCCGACGAGCTCCTGTCCATCGAGGAGCTGCCCGAGTCGGCGGTCGTGATCGGTGGTGGGGCCATCGGCTGCGAGTTCGCGTCGATGATGGCCGACCTCGGCACCAAGGTGACCGTCCTCGAGGCCCTGCCGAAGATCCTCCCCGGCTGCGACGACGACATCACCAAGCTCGTGCTGCGGTCGTTCAAGAAGCGGGGCATCGAGGTGCGCACCGGCGTGACCGTGCACGGCCACGAGCCGGGGGAGCACGGCACCACGGTGCGGTTCGGCGACGACGAGGCCCTCGAGGTCGACAAGGTCGTGGTGTCGGTGGGCCGCCGACCCCTGTCGGAGAACCTCGGCCTCGACGGCACGGCCGTGGAGGTCGGCGAACGTGGCCATGTCGTGGTCGACGAGTACTGCCGCACCCCCGAGCCGAACGTCTATGCCGTCGGCGACGTCATCGCCACGCCGGCCCTGGCCCACATCGGGTTCGCCGAGGGGATCCTCGTCATCAAGCACCTGCTCGGTGAGGACCCGCTGCCGATCATGTACGACCGGGTGCCGTGGTGCATCTACTGCCATCCCGAGGTCGCCTTCGCCGGGCTGTCCGAGCAGGCGGCCGAGGAAGCCGGCTATGAGGTCGCGGTGTCGAAGCACCGCTACGTCGGCAACGGCCGAGCCCTCATCGTCGGCGAGCCCGACGGCATGGTGAAGGTCATCGCCGAGAAGGAGGTCGACGGCCGGGCCGGTCGCATCCTCGGGGTGCACATGGTGGGCCCGTGGGTCACCGAGCAGCTCGGCCAGGCCTACCTCACCGTCAACTGGGAGGCCACGGTCGACGAGGTCGCTCAGTTCATCCAGCCCCACCCGACGCTCTCGGAGCTGTTCGGCGAGAGCGTGCTCGCCCTCACCGGTCGTTCCCTGCACGGCTGACCGACGAGACCCACCGATCCCCGCCCACCCCGACCCGAACGAGGACGCTTCCCGCATGGCCGAGATCCAGATGCCCCAGCTCGGCGAGTCCGTCACCGAGGGCACCATCACCAAGTGGTTCAAGCAGGTGGGTGACCGGATCGCCGAGGACGAGGTGCTCTTCGAGGTCTCGACCGACAAGGTCGACTCCGAGGTGCCCTCCCCGGTCGGTGGCTACCTGACCGAGATCCGGGTGCCGGAGGGTGAGACCGTCGACGTCGGCGAGGTGCTCGCCGTGGTGAGCGACGCACCACCCGGCGACGGTCGGGCTCCGGCCCCGGCCGCCGCCGAGAGCGCGACCGGGGCCGAGCCCGAGCCGCCGGCCCCGGCGGCACCCGCCGCCGCTCCCACCGCGCCGGCCACGGCTCCGGCCACGGCTCCGGCCCCGACCCCCGCCCCGCCGGTGGCGCCGGGTCCGGGCAAGCTCGCGTCGCCCGTGGTCCGCCAGCTGGCCAACGACCACGGCGTCAGCCTCGACGAGGTCGCCCCGTCCGGGTCGGGCGGGCGCATCACCAGGGCCGACGTCGAGCAGGCCATCCAGGCCCGTGACGGCCGGGGGGCGGTTCGACCCCCGGCGGCTCCGGTGGTCGCTCCCGCCGCGGCACCGTCCACGGGTCGCACGGTCGCCCCCGCCCCCCGGTCGGGCACCGGCGACACCGTCGAGCCGCTCAACAACATCCGCCGTCGCACCGGCGAGCACATGGTGCAGTCGAAGGCGACCTCGCCCCACGCCTACACCATCGTCGAGGTCGACTACGAGAACGTCGAACGGGTCCGTCGGGCCAACCGCGACGACTGGAAGACCACCGAGGGCTTCAGCCTCACCTACCTACCGTTCATCTCGCGGGCGGTGATCGACGCCCTTCACGACTACCCGCACCTCAACGCCACCGTCGGCGACGGCGAGCTGATCGTGCACAACTACGTGAACCTGGCGGTCGCCGTCGACCTCGACTTCGAGGGCTTGCTGGCGCCGGTCGTCCACGAGGCCGACGAGAAGCGACTCCGTGGCCTGGCCCGCGACATCGACGACCTGGCCACCCGGGCCCGAAGCAAGCAGCTCTCCGTCGACGACATCACCGGCGGCACGTTCACGCTGTCCAACTCGGGATCGTTCGGGAGCTATCTGGTGCTGCCCATCATCAACCAGCCGCAGGTGGCGATCCTGTCGACCGACGGGGTCAGCCGGAAGCCGGTCGTCGTCACCGGCGCCGACGGGAGCGAGGCCATCGCCATCCACTCGGTCGGCCTGCTCGGGTTGAGCTGGGACCACCGTGCGTTCGACGGGGGCTACGCCGCCGCCTTCCTCCGTGAGGTCAAGACGATCATCGAGACCCGGGACTGGGAGGCCGAGCTCTGAGCGGCGAGGTCGCTCCGGCGGACGAGGGGGCGGGGTCGGCCTTCCGCGTCCGGTGGCTCGGCACGGTGGCCTACCGCGACGCCCACGCCCTGCAGCACGGGCTGTTCGCCCGCGGGGCTCCCGACGACTGGCTGCTGCTGCTCGAGCACCCGCACGTCTACACGCTCGGCTCACGGGGCGACACCAGCCATGTGCTGGTCGATCCGGCGTCGGTGGGAGCCGAGCTGGTTCGCAGCGACCGCGGGGGTGACGTCACCTACCACGGGCCAGGGCAGTTGGTCGGCTATCCGATCCTGTCGGTCCCCGCGAGGCGGGGCGGCGGCATGGCCGACACCCGGGCCTACGTGTGCGGCGTCGAGAACCTGCTGATCGACACCCTCGCCGAGCTGGGCCTGCCCGGTGCCTCCCGGCTGGACGGCTTCCCGGGCGTCTGGCTCGACGCCGACGGCCCCGACCCGAGGAAGATCGCCGCCATCGGCGTCCGCCTCGACCGGGGCCGCTCGATGCACGGCTTCGCCCTCAACGTGGCCCCCGACATGGCCTACTTCGACCACATCGTCCCCTGTGGGCTCATCGACAAGGGCGTGACGTCGCTGGCCGACGAGGGGGTCGCCGCGTCGATGCGCGAGGTGGTCGACGTGGTGGCCCGGCTGGCCGCGCAGCGGTGGGGGAACGGTCGTCCGGTCGAGCGCCAGGACGTGGTGTGGCGCCACTCCGTGGACGACCTGTCGCCGTTCAGCCGTGGTGAGGGGCCCGGCGCCGGACCCGGCTCCCGGGACTCCCGAGACCGAGAGCCGTCGCTGCGCCTGCGGGGACGCCTGGCCGAGGCCGGGGTGGCCCAGGGGCTCGCCCTCGGTGACCGCAAGCCCGACTGGTTGCGGGTGCCGGCGCGGATGGGCGCCGGCTACCTCGGCTTGAAGCGGACGGTGCGCGACCTCGGGTTGGTCACGGTGTGCGAGGAGGCGGGCTGTCCCAACATCTTCGAGTGCTGGGACGACGGTACGGCCACGTTCATGGTGAACGGCGAACGCTGCACCCGGGCCTGCGGGTTCTGCCTGGTCGACACCCGCCACCCCGAGCCGGTCGACGAGACCGAGCCGGGTCGGGTGGCCGAGGCGGTCGAGCGGATGGGCCTCGAGTTCGCCGTGCTCACCACCGTCGCCCGTGACGACCTGCCCGACGAGGGGGCCGGAACCATCGCCGCCACGATCGACGCCATCCACGCCCGCACGCCGGGCGTCGCCGTGGAAGCACTCGTCTCCGACTGTCGAGGCAACCCCGAGGCGCTCGACCGGATCTTCGCCAGCCGGCCCGAGGTCCTCAACCACAACATCGAGACGGTGGCCCGCCTGCAGCGGGCGGTGCGACCGTCGGCCGGCTACGCCAGGAGCCTCTCGGTGCTGGCCAGGGCGGCGGCGGCCGGGCTGACCACCAAGTCCGGGATCATCCTCGGGATGGGCGAGACCCACGACGAGGTGGTCGCCACCCTGGCCGACCTGCGGGGGGTGGGCGTCCGCATCGTCACCCTCGGCCAGTACCTGCGGCCGACGGCCAACCACCTCCCGGTGGCCCGGTGGTGGACCCCGGAGGAGTTCGTCGACCTGGCCCGCATCGGTGAGGCCATGGGCATCGCCCACGTGGAGGCCTCGCCCCTGACCCGCTCCAGCTACCACGCCAGGCAGGCGGCGGTCACGGCCGGGCCGCCCACGTCCCCGCACCGTTCGCGCTGACCACCTCGAACTGGTTGCGCTCGCCCCGGTTACCGGTAGGGGATTCCGCAACCAGTTCGAGGTGGGCGGCACGTCACGCGGCCCGGGCGTGCCGGAGCGCGGCGTCGGCGCGTGCCGCTCGAACGGCGGCGACGATGCGGTCGGGCCGGTGCCAGACGTCGAACTCCCTCAGTTCCACGACGGTGAAGCCGGCGGCGCGCAGGGAGGCCAGCCGGGCGGCGTCATCCCGTCGGGCCGACACGCTGGCGTGGAACAGCTCGCTCTGGACCTCGAAGAGGATCCACCACGTGCGATCGACGAGATCGACCCGGCCGATCCATCGGTCGTCGTCGCCGACGTCGAGCTGACGCTCGAGCGGTGACTCGCCCGCGTCCCGGAGGATCTGGGCCACGCGGTGCTCGAGGTTCGACTCGGGTGGCCGGTGATCGAGGGGACGATCAGCCACGAGTCGACGAAGGGACCTGCTGCCCTTGCGGCCCCTCCCGGCCAACTCCTCGACCGACCGGTGGAGCGAGGCGCCGCCGAGCAGGCCTCGTGCCCACGCCCAGTCACAGATCCGTTCGAGGCGGGCGAAGGGCAACTCGCCGGCGACGTCGACGAGCGTTCGGGCCATCGTCGTCACCGGCACGCCGTGCACGGCGGTGATGTGGTGCGCCTTCAGGCGACGTGAGGTGTGGACGGAGGTCGCGGTCGGCCTGATCCGACCGGCGCGGGTTCGGACCACGTGGTGCGGCGCCAGCTCGAACCCGGGAATGCCCCACGCCGCCAGCGCAGATCGACGCGCGAGCGTCGCCGGCCCGCCCGCATCGAGCACCGACGCCAGCGCCGACTGGAGCTCGGTCGTCGGGCAGCCCCCGATCCGCAGCACCCGGCGAGTCACGGGGACGAGGAGCCCATCGGCGAGACGGGGCTGGATCCACGTGTGGTCGAGTCCCTCGTCGAGGAGCTGCCGGCGGGTCACGAGGCCGTGCTGGGTGACGGCGAGACCGAAGAGCGGTCCGTGGTCCATGCCCAGAGCCAACCACCACCCCCTGACACCCGCCCCCACTGCGTCGTTCTGGCTGCGGGTTCCAACCCCTCCGGTGCCGGATTCCGCAACCAGTTCGGGGGAGGAAGTCGAACTGGTTGCCGGATCGGGGGCCGGCGGACGGGGATTCCGCAACCAGTTCGGGCGGCTCGTAGCCTGACGGGGTGCATGCGGAACGACTGGGCCGGCTCCGGGCGGCCATGGAGCGCCGAGGCGTGGACGTCGTGCTGCTGTCGGTCGGGCCCGACCTGCCCTGGCTGATCGGGTACGAGGCGATGCCGCTCGAGCGGCTGACGATGCTCGTCGTGCCCCGCGATGCGGACGCCACCCTGGTGGTCCCCCGCCTGGAGGCCCCGCGGGTCGTCGACCGGCCGGGCGTGTTCACCGTCGCCGCGTGGGACGAGACCGACGACCCGGTCGCGGTCGTGGCGTCGCTCGCCGGCCACCCAGCCGTGGCCGCGGTCGGCGACCACACCTGGTCTCGCTTCCTCGTCGAGCTGCTCCGGCGCCTCCCCGACACCGAGTTCCGGGTGGCGTCGGACCTCCTCGGTCCCCTGCGGGCCGTGAAGGACGCCGACGAGATCGCCGCCCTCCGCGCCGCCGGTGCCGCGGTCGACCGCATCGCCGCCGCCCTCCAGGCGGGCGAGATCCCCCTGATCGGTTGCACCGAGGCCGAGGTCTCGGCCGAGCTCGGGCGCCGCATCCTCGCCGAGGGCCACCAGCGGGTGAACTTCGCCATCGTCGCCGCCGGGCCCAACGCCGCCAGCCCCCACCACGAGCCGGGCCGCCGCGTCATCGAGCCGGGCGAGGTCGTCCTCTGCGACTTCGGGGGCACGTGGCCCACCGAGAGCGGCGCCGGCTACTGCTCGGACATCACCCGCTGCGTCTACACGGGCGAGCCGCCGGCCGCGTTCTGCGACCTCTACACCGTGCTGCACGCCGCCCAGCGGGCCGCCGTCGCCGCCGCCGTCGTCGGCACCCCGTGCGAGGACGTCGACGCCGTCGCCCGCCGCCTCATCACGGAGGGGGGCTACGGCCACCTCTTCGTCCACCGCACCGGTCACGGCATCGGGGTCGAGGCCCACGAGGACCCCTACATCGTGGGTGGGAACCGCACGGCCCTCGTCGCCGGCCACGTCTTCTCGATCGAGCCGGGCATCTACGTGCCGGGGGAGTGGGGCGCACGTCTCGAGGACATCGTGGCGGCGTCGGCCGACGGTCCCGACCCCCTCAACCGGGTCGAGCACGATCTCGTCGTGGTCGAGGCGTGACCGAGGCATGATCGACTTCGACGCGGCGTCCCTGCTCCTCCAGTGGGCGACCGGTGGCCTGTTCTTCCTCTGGGTCACGGGTCGACGGCGCGAGGTCGGCCTCGGCTACGGCTGGCTGCTGCGGGGCACCTACGGGGCGATGGCGCTCATCGCCGCCTACGTGGGCTTCGCCGTGATCGACACCCAATGGGTCCGCGACCTGTCGTCGGTCGGCGTGGTCGTCGCCGTCGCCGTCGCCCAGGCGGTGTCGGTCCGCCGGAAGGCCGCAGGGGTGTCGGGCCAGGCCGAGCTCGTCGAGCAGCGCAGCGCCCGGGTGGCAGCCATGACCGGCATCGACCGGGCCCCCGTCGCCGAGAAGGGCCACGGTCCCGAGTTCCCGCCCGCGCTCGACCTCGTCGCCCCTGCGATCGGGGTGATCGGGGTGATCGCCGCCGCGCTGGCCGCCGGCGGCCCGCACTGGCTCGCGGTGTCCCGGTTCGTCGTCGGTGCCGCCTTCCTCGGGGCGGTCACCGACGCCATGCTCCTCGGCCACTGGTACCTCGTGCAGCCCGGCCTGCCCCGCGCCCCGCTCAACGAGATGGTCAAGATCACCGGCTGGCTCACGCTCCCCGAGATCGCGCTCCTGTTGGTGCCCACCGGGATGATCTCCGTGCTCGACGGCACGATCGACGACGGCTGGGACGGCATGCTCGGCTGGTTCTGGGTGGCGTGCGCGGTGACCACCGTCGGGCTCGTCGTCGTCACGCGCCTCGCCCTGCGGGAGCGCCAGTACTCGGCCGTCATGGCCGCCACCGGCCTGCTCTACCTGGCGATCCTCACCGCCTTCGGGACCGATCTGGTCGCGAGGGCACTACTGTCGTGAGCGGGCGGTCGGCCATCCGTGAAGGGGGTGGATGATGCCGCGTGCCATCTGGTCGGGGTCGATCAGCTTCGGGCTGGTCAACATCCCGGTGAAGCTGTACAGCGCCGTGAGCAAGAAGAACGTGCAGTTCAACCAGCTCGACGCCCGCACCCAGTCCCGGGTGAAGCAGAGGCGCGTCTCGGCGGAATCCGGCGAGGAGGTCCCCTGGGATCAGATCGTCAAGGGCTACGAGCTGGCCTCGGGCACCTACGTCGTCGTCACCGACGACGAGCTCGCCGCCCTCGACCCCAAGTCGTTGCGCACCATCGAGATCGACGAGTTCGTCGACCTGGCGGCCATCGACCCGATCTTCTACGAGAGCCCCTACTACCTGGCACCCGACCGCTCGGCCAAGCCTTACAAGCTGCTGGCCGAGGCCCTCGCCGGTGAGCAGAAGGTGGGCATCGCCCACTTCGTGATGCGCACCAAGCAGTACCTCGCCGCCGTCCGGTCCCAGGACGGGCACCTCCTGCTGTCGACCATGGTCTACGCCGACGAGGTCAACGACCCCGCCGACATCCCCGAGCTCGAAGAACTCGAGGGCGTCGAGGTGGCCGAGCGCGAGCTGGCCATGGCCCGCCAGCTCGTCGAGTCCCTGTCCACCGACTTCGAGCCGGAGAAGTTCCACGACGCGTACCGCGAGGCGGTGCTCGGCCTCATCGAGCAGAAGGCCTCGGGCGCCGAGGTGATCGTGCCGGCCACGGCCGAGGAGCCCGAGAAGGTGGTCGACCTCATGGCCGCCCTCGAGGCGTCGGTGGCCGCCGCCAAGGAGGCCCGCAAGCGCCATCCCACCGCCCACGAGGGCGACGGCGAGGCCACGGCCGCCGAGGCGGACCAGGCCACCGAAGCGGACGACGAGGCACGCTCGGCCACCGGCTGAGCGGGCTGGGCGGCCGGGGGAGGATGGCGGATGCCCGAGGGCACCCAGGTCGACGTCGGCGGCCACCGCCTCACGCTCACCAACCTCGACAAGGTCCTGTATCCGGAGGCGGGCTTCACCAAGGGCGAGGTCATCGACTACTACGCCCGCATCGCCCCGGTGATGCTGCCGCACCTCGCCGATCGCTGCCTCACCATGAAGCGGTACCCCAACGGGGTCGACGGCCAGTCCTTCTTCGAGAAGCGCTGCCCCGGCCACCGCCCCGACTGGCTGCGCACCGCCCTCGGCCCGGGCAACAAGGGCGGGGGCATCCCCTACTGCGTGATCGACGACGTCGGTGGCCTGGTGTGGGCCGCCAACCTGGCGTCGCTCGAGCTGCACACGCCCATGTCCCGCTCGGCCGACCTGCGGGTCGCCACCATGGTGGTGTTCGATCTCGACCCCGGGGCGCCGGCGGCGATGACCGAGTGCGCCGAGGTCGGCCTCTGGATCCGCGACGTGCTGGCCGGCCTCGACCTGCAGGCGGTGGCCAAGACGTCGGGTTCGAAGGGCCTCCAGCTCTACCTGCCCCTCAACCGGCCGCACGACTTCGACCACACCAGGTCGTTCGCCCTCGCCGTCGCCCAGCTGCTCGAGAAGCACCACACGGGGCTCGTGGTCAGCGACATGAAGAAGGAGCTGCGCCGGGGGAAGGTGCTGATCGACTGGAGCCAGAACGTGGCGGCCAAGACGACGGTGTGCGCCTACTCGCTGCGGGCCCGGCCCCGCCCCACCGTGTCGACCCCGGTGGCGTGGGACGAGGTGGAGGCCGCGGCCGGCGGGGCGCCCCTGTCGTTCGAGGCCCCTGAGGTGCTCGACCGCGTCGACGATCTCGGCGACCTGTTCGCGCCGGCCGCCACCCTCGAGCAGTCGCTGCCCGCCGCGGGCTGAGCCCCGAGCGCCGAGCCGAGCCCGTGCTCAGCGGGCGACGAAGTACTTGGCCCGGGGGTGGTGGCAGATGATGGCGGAGGTCGTCTGCTCCGGTTGGTACTGGAAGCCGGTCTCCTCGCTCACCTTGATGCCGATGCGGCCGGCATCGAGCAGCTCGGCCACCTTCTCGTTGTCCTCGAGCTCGGGGCACGCCGGGTACCCCCACGAGTAGCGGCCACCGCGGTACTGCTGGCGGAACAGCCCGGCGAGGCTGGGCCCGTCCTCGTCGGCGAACCCCCACTCCTCACGGATGCGGCGGTGCCAGTACTCGGCCAGGGCCTCGGCCATCTCGACGCCGATCCCGTGCAGCAGCAGGTACTCCTGGTAGCGGTTCTCGGTGAACAGCTCGGCGGTGACCTCGCTGACCCGCCCGCCCATGGTGACGATGTGGAAGGCGGCGTAGTCGGGCTCGCCGCTCGCGACCGGGCGGAAGAAGTCGGCGATGCAGAGCCACGGCTCCTTGGTCTGGCGCGGGTACGAGAAGCGCAACCACTCGGCGTTGCGGGCGTCGTCCTTCCAGATCACCAGGTCGTCGCCGTCGCCGTTGGCCGGGAAGTACCCGTAGACGACCTGGGGGACGAGGATGTCGGCGCCCTTGGCCTTGGCCAGCTCGTCGCGCAGGATCGGACGCATCCGCGCCTTGAAGTCGGCGTCGTCCTCGGTGCCGCCACCCGGCTGCGCCTCCGGACGGAACTGCCACTGGTTGCGGAACAGCGCCGTCTCGTTCAGGTAGGCGGCGATGTCGTCGAGGGGGATGCCCTTCACCACCTTCGAGCCGAGGAAGGGCGGTGTGAACACCGGGTTGTCGGCCTCGACCTCGGGCGAGCGGGAGGGGAGGGCGACCGGGCCGGCGGTGGAGGTGGCCGACGACCGGGCCGGCACCCGGGACTCGGACGGCACCCGTCCCCACTCGGGGTCGTCGTCGGCTCGGCCGCGGGAGATCTCGATCAGCCGGTCCATCACCCGGAGGCCCTCGAAGGCGTCCTTGCCGTAGAAGAGCCGACCCTCGTAGACCTCGCGCAGGTCGCGCTCGACGTAGGAACGGGTGAGGGCGGCCCCGCCGAGCAGCACCGGGATGTCGGCCAGGTCGCGGGCGTTGAGCTCCTCGAGGTTGTCGCGCATGATGAGCGTGCTCTTCACCAGCAGGCCGCTCATGCCGATGGCGTCGGCCTTCACCTCGACCGCCTTCTCGATCATCTCGGCGATCGAGATCTTGATGCCGAGGTTGTGCACCTCGTAGCCGTTGTTGGTGAGGATGATGTCGACCAGGTTCTTGCCGATGTCGTGCACGTCGCCCTTGACGGTGGCGAGCACGATGCGGCCCTTGCCGCCGGCGTCGGCCTTCTCCATGTGGGGCTCGAGGTGGGCGACGGCCATCTTCATGGTCTCGGCCGACTGCAGCACGAACGGCAGCTGCATCTCGCCCGAGGCGAACAGCTCGCCGACCACCTTCATGCCCGAGAGCAGGACGTCGTTGATGATCGCGAGGGCCGGCAGTCCTCGGGCGAGGGCCTCGTCGAGGTCGGCCGTGAGCCCGTCGCGCTCGCCGTCGATGATGCGGTGCTTCAGCCGCTCCTCGACCGGCCAGCCGGAGCGGTCCTCCCGCTCGGCCTTGGCCTCCTGCACGTCCTCGAACACGGCGAGCAGGGACTGCAGCGGGTCGTAGGCCGGCTCGCCACCGGACGCGGGGCGCCGTCGGTCGTAGACGAGGTCGAGGCAGACCTGGCGCTGCTCGTCGGGGACCCTGCTGACAGCGGGATGATCTTGCCGGCGTGCACGATGGCCGAGTCGAGGCCGGCCTGGACGCACTCGTGGATGAACACCGAGTTGAGGACGTGACGGGCGGCGGGCTTGAGGCCGAACGACACGTTGGACACGCCGAGGGTCGTGTAGACGCCGGGCAGCTCGGCCTTGATGCGCCGGATGGCCTCGATGGTGGCCATGGCGTCGCCCCGCAGGTCGTCGTCGCCGGTGGAGAGCGGGAAGGTGAGGGCGTCGAAGATGAGGTCGCTCGGCTCGAGGCCGTAGCGCTCGACGGCGAGGTCGTGGATGCGGTGGGCGATGCGCAGCTTCCACTCGACGTCGCGGGCCTGGCCCTCCTCGTCGATGAGCAGGCAGATCACTGCGGCGCCGTACTCCTTGGCCAGCTTCATGACGCGGTCGAGCCGCGAGCCGGGGGCCTCGCCGTCCTCGAGGTTGGCCGAGTTGAGGATGGCCCGGCCGCCGATCCACTGCAGGCCGGCCTCCATCACCTGGGGCTCGGTGGAGTCGAGCACGAGCGGCACGTGACGACTGCGTGGCGAGCCGCTGACCGGCCTCGTCCATGTCGGCGGTGCCGTCGCGACCTACGTAGTCGACGCAGAGGTCGAGCACGTGGGCGCCCTCGCGCACCTGGTCCTTGGCCATCTGCACGCAGGTGTCCCAGTCGCCGGCGAGCATCGCCTCGCGGAACTTCTTCGAGCCGTTGGCGTTGGTGCGCTCGCCGATGATGAGGAACGAGGTGTCCTGCTCGAACGGCTGCAACGAGTAGATCGACGTGGCACCCGGCTCGTGCACCGGGGTGCGGGGGGCGGGCTCGAGGTCGCGGCAGCGCTCGACGACGGCGGCGAGGTGGTCGGGCGTGGTGCCGCAGCAGCCCCCGATGACGCTCACGCCGAACTCGGTGACGAACCGCTCGTGGTAGTCGGCCAGGGCGTCGGGCGTGAGGTCGTAGTGCATGTGCCCGTCGACCACCGACGGCAGCCCGGCGTTGGGGAGGCACGAGATGGGCATGCGGGCGTGCTGGGAGAGATGGCGCAGGTGCTCGCTCATCTCGGCCGGTCCGGTGGCGCAGTTGATGCCGATGACGTCGGGACCGACCGGGTCGAGGGCGGCGAGGGCGGCGGCGATCTCGGTGCCGGGCAGCATGCGGCCCGTGAGCTCGATGGTGACCTGCACCTGCACGGGCACGTCCCGCCCGGTGGCGGCCATCGCCCGTCGGGCACCGATGATGGCCGCCTTGGCGCCGAGCAGGTCGTACTGCGTCTCGATGATCAGCAGGTCGACGCCGCCCGTCGAGCAGCCCCCGGCTCTGCTCCTCGTACTGGTCGCGCAGGTCGGCGAACCGGATCTGGCCGAGCGAGGCGAACTTGGTGCCCGGCCCGATCGAGCCCGACACCCAGCGGGGGTGGTCGGGGGTCGAGTAGTCGGTCGGCCACGTCCTTGGCGATCCGGGCGGCGGCGAGGTTGAGCTCGTAGGTGCGGTCGGCGATGCCGTACTCGGCGAGGGGCACGGCGAAGGCGCCGAAGGTGTCGGTCTCGAGCACGTCGCAGCCGACGTCGAGGTAGGCGGCGTGCAGCTGGCGGACCATCTCGGGGCGGGTGACCACGAGCAGCTCGTTGCACCCCTCGAGGTCGGGACCTCCGAAGTCGTCGGCGGTGAGGCCGAGCTCCTGGATGCCGGTGCCCATGGCGCCGTCGAAGATCACGACGCGCTGGCGGGCGGCCTCGAGGTAGGAGCTGGTCATCCGGGCAAGGCTACCGGGGCGGCCCGGCCAGGCTCAGATCCAAACGGCTCATCCTCGACGCGGCCCGTCTCCATGCGGCCCGTCTCCATGCGGCCCGTCCCCATGCGGCCCGTCCCCATGCGGCCCGTCCCCGATACGGCCCGGCCCGTCGGCGCGCCGTAGGCTCCCGCGGCGATGAAGATCTACACCCGCAAGGGCGACGACGGCACCACCGGCCTCCTCTACGGCGGCCGCGTGCCGAAGGACTCCGCCCGCCCCGCCGCCTACGGCTCGGTGGACGAGGCCCAGGCCGCCATCGGGGTGGCCCGGGCCGAAGCCGAGCGGGAGAGCGAGCTCGCCGAGCTGCTCGTCGGCCTCGAGCGCGACCTGTGGGTGCTGATGGCCGAGCTGGCCACCGAGTCGGGCAACCGCGACAAGCTCACCGCCGGCCAATCGCTCGTCACCCCCGACATGGTCGCCGCCCTCGAGACGCTCATCGACGACGTCACCGGCCGCTTCGACCCGCCGACCGAGTTCGTGGTCCCCGGCGAGACGCGCATCGCCGCCGCCCTCGACGTGGCCCGCACGGTCACCCGCCGCGCCGAGCGCGACGTCGTGGCCGCCGCCGAGCCCGACTCGCACGTGCTGCCCTACCTGAACCGGCTCAGCGATCTGCTGTGGACGCTCGCCCGTTGGCAGGAGGGCACCTCCGTCGCAACTCGTTCGGTCTGATCGGCCACCCGTCGCCCCGGTATCCGCCCACCCGAGGAGCACCGATGCCTCCCACCGTCAGCATCAACCGCCACGTGCCGTCCGACGCCGACGCCGTGGTCGTGCCGGTCACGTCCGACGCGGTCGACGCCGCGGCGGAGCTGCCCGGGGTCACGTCGCGGTTCCTCGCCGCCCAGGGCTTCGAGGGGCGGGTCGACCAGACGCTCGTGGTGCCGGCCGGGGACGGCTCCGACACCGTGCTGGTGGGCGTCGGTCCGGCCGCCGACGTCGACCCCAACACCGTCCGTCGGGCCGCCGGGCACGCCGTGCGGGCCGCCGGCAAGCGCCGACTGCTGGCCGTGCGGCTGCTCGACGCCGTCGGCGACGCGACGTTGCGCCCGGCGGCGGCCCAGGCCCTCGCCGAGGGCGCGGTGCTGGCGACGTACCGCTTCGACCGGTTCAAGAAGGACCCCGAGCCCTCCGTCGTCGAGCAGGTGGTGGTCGTGGGCGCGGGCGGCCGCCGGGTCGAGGGTGCCATCGCCGTGGGCGCCCGGGTCGCCGAGGGCGTCGCCTTCGCGCGCGACCTGGTCAACACGCCGGGCGGCGACCTGACCCCGCGCGTGCTGGCCGAGGCCGCGGTCGAGGTGGCCGAGCGGGAGGGCCTGCAGATCACGGTGCTCGACGAGGACGCCATCGCCGAGGCCCGCCTCGGCGGCCTGCTGGGCGTCAACCGGGGCTCGACCCAGCCGCCGCGCTTCATCGAGCTCAGCTACGAGCCCGAGTCGCCCCGCGGGTCGCTGGCGTGGGTGGGCAAGGGCATCACGTTCGACTCGGGCGGCCTCTCCATCAAGACGGGGGAGGGGATGATGACGATGAAGGACGACATGGGTGGTGCCGCTGCCGTGCTCGGCGCCTTCAGTGCCCTGCCGGCGGTCGCCCCCCGCTGCCGCGTCACCGGCTACATCCCCGCCACCGACAACATGAGCGGCGGCGACGCGACCCGGCCCGGTGACGTGCTCGAGATCCGCAACGGCACCACCGTCGAGGTGCTGAACACCGACGCCGAGGGCCGCCTCGTCCTCGCCGACGCGCTGTCGTTGGCCACCGAGGCCGCCCCGGACGCCATCGTCGACCTGGCCACGCTGACCGGCGCCGTCGAGGTCGCCCTCGGCAGCCGCATCGCCGGGCTGATGGGCAACCACGACGGCTGGATCGACCAGGTGCAGACGGCCGCCGCCCGAGCCGGCGAGCGGGTCTGGCCGCTCCCGCTGCCCGACGACTACGAGCGGTGGATCGAGTCCGACGTGGCCGACCTGCGGAACATCTCCAAGGTGAAGGGCGGGGGCACGATCACCGCGGGGCTGTTCCTGCAGCACTTCGTCGGCGACGGCATCGCCTGGGCCCACCTCGACATCGCCGGCACCGCCTGGTGGGGGGATGCCGACGACGCCTACGTCGCCAGAGGGGGCACCGGGTGGGGCGTGCGCACCTTGCTCGAGCTGGCGAGGACGTTCCGCCGTCCCCGCTGAGCAGCAGGGGTGATCGGTCGGCGTGCTCAAGGGCTCTGTTAGCGTTGCCGAAACGCCTGGAGGGTCCAGACGAGACGAAGGCGGTCGGGTGAGCGAGGAGAGTTCCCGCAACACAGCCAAGGTCAGCCGGCGCAGGGCGATCGGCATCGGCGGCGCCGCCGCGGCGACCGCCTGGGCGCCCCCTCCATCCTCGCCATCGACAAGGTCGGCGCCGCGGGGACCGGCCCGACGTGTCCTCCAGCGTTCAGAACGAGCGTCTCTGGTACGAGCCCAGGCAACACGGCGCTGGCGCTCGGAATTCCCGGCGTTCCAACCCGCGTCGATCGTCTTGCTTGCCATTGCACGCTCATCCGATCCGATCCGGAGGCATGGCAACGCGACCCTCGCTGCGCCGGCAGGATGGACGATCGTCGGGGCTGGGCTCCGTGGCGGCAGACCGCTGGTCTTCGGGCCTCAGCGCGTAGTTGTTCACCGCCCCGTACGTGGTTGGCACCGCTTCCAGCACCTTCGCCAGAACCAAGACGGTATCGGGAGCAGGAACTGGAGCATGATCGTCGTCGGGTTCAGTTGCGCGACGTTCGACGCCGTCAGCCCGAACGGAGCCAGCTCGAGCGCATCGGTCGAGGCCAGCTCCGTTACGACGCCGTGGCTCAACACAACGGTGACGTTCGATCGACTTGGCCCTGTTCATCGGAACGCTCACCTGGGCGACTGCCAGTCGCTCGACGCTGGACGACCATCACGCTTCAGCTCGGTCGCCGAGGCCCCGTACGTCCACGGGATTCCCGGAGGTGTTCGTCGCGAGCGCGGATGCCTCTCGACCGCAGGCATCGACCGGACTCGGCGACGTCAACGATCAGCACGTCGAGCGCCCTGGGTGGTCTGGCAGGTCGCGCTCCGGCCCGCATCTAGGCTCGCGCCCGGTCCGCTCGCCCTGGGCCCAGCGCATGGCGTCGTGGGCGACGGCGGGGTGGAAGCGCCAGCGGTGCAGTTGGCGTTCGGCCGCTTCGACGTCCTCGCCCAGGTCGAGCAGCGAGGCTTGCCAGCGCTCTCGCCCGGCGTCGAGGGCCTCGGCCTCCTCGTTGGCGGAACGGGCCTGCCAGTGCTCGTGCTCGGCCCGGAGCCCGTCCGGTAGCCGCTCGACCTGCGCCCGGGTGAGCGGCGGCAGCTTGCGACGGACCACCACCGCCGCCTCGCCGTGCATCTTGGCGGCCCCGAAGCGACAGGTGCGCTCGAGGCTGCGCATGAGCGGGGCGTTCCGGCCTCCACGCGTGCCGAGCCCGAGGGCCAGCGCCGTCTCGGCCACGTCGAGGTCGAACCCCTCGGGCTGCTCGTCCAGCCCGGCCGCCAGCCTCCGCAGCAGCCACACCGTCGACGGACCGAGGATGCCGAGCCAGAACCGCTCGACGTAGGCGGATCGTGGGTCGTGGCCGAGCTGGTCGATCACGGGGTCGGGCCACGGCTCGACCTTCAGGACCTGGACGGGGAACTCGGTGGGGGCGAGCATGACGCGCTCCTTGACCTTGTCGTGCACTCTCGTGCCATCTCGATGCGCCTCGCGCTCTCACCGTGGCATCGCCCGGCGAGCGGTGTCAAGAGCTTCTGGTGTGAGATCCGGTCGCCGAAGCGGCGCGTTCCCACATCAGAACGGTGGGCGTGGGGCAGCAATGAGGTTCTGGTGTGAGATCGTGCTGCTGAAGCAGCGCGATCTCACACCAGAACGGCTGCGGAGGGGCAGGGTGTGCCGGTGGAAGATGACGACGGGGCCGACCCCGCCATCGTCGAGCGGGCGCGAGGCCTGCTCGACGACGCCACCGCGGTGACCGTGCTCACGGGGGCCGGCATCTCGACCGACAGCGGCATCCCCGACTTCCGGGGGCCGAACGGGCTGTGGACGAAGAACCCGAAGGCCGAGCGCACCTCGAACATCGAGTACTACGTGCGCGACCCCGAGGTGCGGGCCCTCGCCTGGCAGGGGCGGGTGGCGTGGATGGACCGACGGCCCGAGCCCAACGACGGCCACCGGGCCCTCGTGGCCCTCGAGCGGCGGGGCGTGCTGCACACCCTCGTCACCCAGAACGTCGACGGTCTGCACCAGGCGGCCGGCAGCGACCCGTCCCGGGTGGTCGAGATCCACGGCACCATGCGCGAGGTCGAGTGCCTGGGGTGTGGTTGGCGGGACGACGCCGGCCCCACCCTCGACCGGGTGCGGGCGGGGGACACCGATCCCGCCTGCACCCGCTGCGGCGGGATGCTGAAGTCGGCCACCATCTCGTTCGGGCAGGCGCTCCGTCCCCACGACCTCGAGCGGGCCGAGCTCGCGGCCGAGTCCTGCGACCTGCTCCTGGCCGTGGGCTCGACCCTGTCCGTCTACCCGGCGGCGGCCATGGTGCCCACCGCGGTGCGGCACGGGGCCGCGGTGGTGATCGTCAACGGCGGCCCCACCGACATGGACGACCTCGCCGACGTCGTGCTGCGGGCGTCGATCACCCCCACCCTGCGGGCGCTCCTGGCCTGAAGCCCACGCGGGAATGCCGGGGCTGGTCAGATAGTTGACCGATCCGGTAGGATTTCGTTTCCCGATCACCAGCGCCAGGGGTGCAGCCCAGATGCCCACGTTCAGAGACCTCCTGCAGCAGACGAAGGCCCAGATCCGCGAGATCGACACGGTCGGAGCCGACGAGCAGCGCAAGGCCCCCGGCGTCGTCCTCCTCGACGTGCGGGAGCCCGACGAGCACGAGCAGGGCACCATCCCCGGTTCGGTCTACATCCCGCGGGGCCACCTCGAGGCCCAGGTCGAGGGCCGGATCCCCGACCGCGACACGCCCGTGCTCGTCTACTGCGCCGGCGGCGTCCGCTCGGCCTTCGCCGCCAAGACCCTCACCGAGCTCGGCTACACCGACGTCCAGTCGGTGATGGGTGGCTTCAACCGCTGGAAGGACGAGGGCCGGGACTGGGCCACCCCGCGCACCCTCACCCCCGAGCAGCGGAACCGCTACCAGCGCCACCTGCTGCTGCCCGAGGTCGGCGAGGCGGGCCAGCTCGAGCTGATCGACGCCAAGGTGCTGCTGCTCGGCGCCGGCGGCCTCGGCTCGCCGGCCGCGCTCTACCTGGCCGCCGCCGGGGTGGGCACCATCGGCATCGTCGACATGGACGTCGTCGACGACTCCAACCTGCAGCGGCAGATCCTGCACAACGTCGACCGCATCGGCGACCGCAAGGTCGACTCGGCCAAGAAGACGCTGACGGCGCTCAACCCCGACGTGAACGTGGTGGCCCACGACACGCGCCTCGACGCCAGCAACGTGGTCGAGCTGCTGTCCCAGTACGACATCGTCGTCGACGGCGCCGACAACTTCCCGAGCCGCTACCTGCTCAACGACGCATCGCTCAAGACCGGCACCCCGGTGGTGCACGGCTCGATCTTCCGGTTCGAGGGCCAGGCCACCGTGTTCAGGCCCCACGACGGGCCCTGCTACCGGTGCTTCATCCCCGAGCCGCCGCCGGCCGAGCTGGCCCCCTCGTGCGCCGAGGCCGGCGTGCTCGGCGTGCTCCCGGGCATCATCGGGTCGATCCAGGCCCTCGAGACGATCAAGCTCATCCTCGACCTGGGCGACGACCTGTCGGGCCGCCTGCTCGCCTACGACGCCCTCGAGCAGTCGTTCCACACCTACAAGATCAACCGCGACCCCAACTGCCCGGCGTGCTCGATCCCGGCCGACGACATCGTCATCGCCGAGTACGACGAGCACTGCATGCCCCACCGCCACTAGGCGGCCCCGCCCGACCCGCGGGGCGCCACGGAGGATCGCGACCTGACACCGGCGCTCGCCTAGATTCGGGGTGAGCCCCGATGCCCGCGGGGACCGTTCTCGAGCTCGGAGCCCGCCATCTCCCTGTCGCCCCCTCGATTGCTGCGCCGGTTGCGCGACGAGAACCCGCTCCCCGAGGGGGCGCTCTCGGTCGGTGTCGGCCTGGCCATCAGCGGGGTCGCGACCTACGCGTTCTTCGCCATCAGCTCGCGGGCACTCGACGCCGACGCCTACAGCGCCCTCGGGGTGCTGTGGGGCCTCATGTTCGCCGTCGGCAACGGGCTCATGCAGCCCCTCGAACAGGAGGTCGCCCGGGCGGTCAGCGCCCGCCGGGCCAGGGGCCTCGGCCCCGGTCCGGTGATCCGCCGGGCGGCGACCATCGGCGGCGCGTTCACCCTCGGCGTCGTCGTCGTGGTCGGCGTGCTGCACGACGTCCTCGTCGACCAGGCACTGGGCGAGGACCCGTGGCTCCTCGTCGCCTTCCTCGTGGGCCTGGTCGGGTTCGCCGTCGGCCACCTGACCCGCGGCGTGCTGTCGTCGCACCGTCGGTTCCACGCCTACGCGCTCTTCTTCGGCACCGACGGCGTGAGCCGGGTCGCCCTCGCCGCCGTGCTCGGCGCGGTGGGCGTGGCCGCCGCCGGCGCCTACGGCATCGTGCTGGCCATCACGCCGTTCCTCGGCGTGCTCGTCGCGCTCGGCCGCCAGCGGGGCCTCGCCGACCACGGCCCCGAGGCGCCCTGGGGAGAGATCACCCGGGCCCTCGGCTGGCTGTTGATGGGCACCGTGTCGCTCTCGCTGCTCATCCAGGGCGGCACCATCGCCGTGGGCATCCTCGCCGACGACTCGCAGGAGGCAGCCGCCGGTGTGTTCCTCAACGGCCTGCAGACCGCCCGCATCCCGCTGTTCCTCTTCCAGGCGGTGCTGGCCTCGCTCCTGCCCAAGCTCTCGCGCCTGGCCAACCAGCGCGACTTCGACGAGTTCATCGCCGCCCTCCGCCGGCTCGTGATCGTCATCCTCGCCTTCGGGGTGCTCACCACGGTCGCCGCCGCCCTCATCGGCCCGCTGTTCATCGACACGGTGTTCGGCTCCGAGACCTCGCTCGGGAGCCGTGACCTCGCCCTGCTCGCCGCCGCCTTCGTGCTGATCATGGCGACCATCTGCATCGACCAGGGGCTCGTCGCCGTCACCGCCCACGCCCGGATGGCGATCGGCTGGGCTCTCGCCCTCGTCGCCTTCGTGGTGGTCATCGCCCTCGGCGACGACCTGTTCCTGCGGGTCGAGCTCGGCCTCCTGGCCGGCAGCGCGGTCGCCTTCGTCTGGATGGCCGCCAACCTCCGCAACCGGCTCCGCCACCACGCCGCCGGCCACGCCGTCGACCTCGGCGAAGCGGTCGCCGAGATCCCGGTCGACCAGTAGGGGGTGCCCCGGGGCGGGGACCGCCGGTTGGTACCCTCGGGCGCCGTGCCCTTCCCCTCGCTCCCTCCTGCTCGGCGCGTGCGCCCTCGCCGCCGTGCTCACGCTCGGCGCCTGCGCCGACGACGGCGACGGCGACGCGAGGTGAGCGCCACCCGGGCCTCCGAGCCGGCCCCGTCGGGCACCTCGTCGACGACGGCACCGACGACCGGCTCGCCCACCGCCCCGACGGCGGCCCCGACGACGGCGCCGACCACCGACGTCGCGCCCACGACGACGGCACCGCCGGCGGGCACGCCGGCCTCCGCCACGGTCGCCACCTACTGGACCCGGCCCTACGGCGACGGTCGGCCGGTGCAGCTGCCGTTCTACGCCGATCCGGAGACGGGCCCGAAGCCGCACCTGGTGTACGGGTCGATGACCAACACCGGCACCGCCGCCATCGTCTCGCCCACCGTGGTGGTCACCTGGAGGGATGCCGCCGGCGCGGTGATCCACACGGCCTCGGCCGCCGCCATCGACCCGCTGGGTACGCCGCTCGCCTCGCTGGCGCCGGGCGAGAGCGCCGACGTGCTGGTCGTCGTCGCCGACCCCGAGGTCGCGCCCCGGCTCGACGGGGCGACCGCCGAGACCGGCGCGTGGTCGGGATGACCGGCCGCGTCCGCCGCCTGCTCGTGGCTGGTGCCCTGGCCGTCCTGGCGGTGGGCGGCGTCCTGCCCGTCGGCGCGCCGGCGTCTCCCGCCGGGGCCAAGGGCCAGGGCGCCGCGCCGTTCGGCGACGTGACCTTCTGGGCGGAGCAGATGAAGGCCTGCGGCCTGACCGGTCCCCAGCTCGCCGCCCTCATGCTGGCCCCCGTCTACCCCGAGACCGGTGCGCCTGGGGAACAGGCTCCGTCGCCGATGACGCTCAGCCGCTGGGACGCCCAGTCGGGGCTCTACGCGTTCGGCAACACCGCCACGCCGTACCGCAGCGCCTTCTGGCACCCGGGTGTCGGCATGTGGCAGTTCGACTCGGCCGGCGGATGGAACCTCAACGCCGCCACCGCCGTCAGCACGTGGACCTCGGCGGCCCAGGCCGCCACCACCATGGCCGACCGGTGGTGCCGGGGGGCGAGCCAGCCCACGGCCGCCGCCCGTCGGGCCTACGTGTGGGCCCTGTGGTACGGCTGCACCAGCGGTGTCTGCGAGACGATCTACCAGACGATCTTCGATGGCACGTCGCTGCGCAACCTGACCCTCGACCCGGCGGTCGGCCGGGAGGGGGGCATGGAGTTCCGATCGTGCACCGTGGCCGGGCTCGGCACCGTCCCGTGCTCGTTCGTCGATCCGGCGAAGGCCCAGGGCTTCGCGTCCTGGCGCGGCGCGACCTACGGCCCGAGTCCGATCACGGCGCCGTTCTACGTGGTCGATGCCAACGGCCGCGAGCACCGGATCTGGGCCAAGGAGGACACCGGCTACGGCACCACCATCCGGGCCGACAAGCCGACCACCGCCAACGCCCGCACCAGCCTGGTCTGGAGCAGCGGCGTGTCGTTCTGCGATCGCACGGCCGGCAAGGGCGACTGCAGCACCGGCGCCCGAGTGGCCTCCACCCCCTGGGGACCGAAGGTCGGTGATCCGTTCGGCAGCCTCGATGCCGCCACCGGCGGTCGCGGCAGCATCACGGCGTCCGGCTGGGCGATCGACCCCGACACCAACGACCCGGTGGCGGTGCACACCTACGTGAACGGCGTGCTCCGCTCGGTGGTCACCGCCGACCGGGGTCGCACCGACGTGGCCGCCGTCGTGCCCGGCTACGGCGACCGGCACGGGTTCACCACCCGCATCGACGGCCTCGGGGGCGGCACCCAGAACGTGTGCTCGTTCGCCATCAACGTCGGGCCGTTCGGCACCGGCAACACCGTCCTCGGGTGTCGCAGCCTCGTGCTGTCGGGCGACGTGTTCGGCGCCTACGACACCGCCACCCCGATCGGCAACGGGGTGCGGGTCTCGGGGTGGGGGATCGACCCCGACACGACGGGCCCGGTCACGGTGAGGTTCACGGTCGACGGCGTGCCCGCCGGCCAGGTCGTCGCCGACTCGCCCCGCCCCGACGTCGAGGGCGCCCACCCGGGGTGGGGACCGAACCACGGCTACCGCGTCGACGTGCCCGCCTCGCCGGGCACCAGGACCGTGTGCGCCGCCGCCCCGAACGCGGCCGGCGGCGGCTCGGGCTCGATCTTCGGCTGCCGCACCGTGAACGTGCCGAGCGGCACCCCGTTCGGCTCGCTCGACGACGCATCGCGCGTCCCCGCCGGCGTCAGCCTCCTCGGCTGGGCCATCGATCCCGACACCACCGCCCCCATCGACGTGCACGTCTGGGTCAACGGCCGGTTCGCGGCGGCGGTGACCGCCGGGCTCAACCGCACCGACGTGGGCAACGCCCACCCGGGCTTCGGGCCCCTGCACGGCTACGGCGTGACCGTGGCCGCCCCGGCGTCGTCGCAGGTGTGCGTGTTCGCCATCGACGTGGGGTCCTCGACCACCAACCCGGTCCTCGGGTGCCGGACCCTGTGAGACCCCCGCTCGGGCGGCGTGGCGCGCCGGGGCGCCACGCTCCGCTCTGCTAGACACTCGCAGGTGAAGGGACTCATCCTCTCCGGGGGAGCCGGGACCCGGCTGCGTCCGATCACCCACACGAGCGCCAAGCAGCTCGTGCCGGTGGCCAACAAGCCGATCCTGTTCTTCGGCATCGAGGACATGGCCGAGGCCGGCATCACCGAGATCGGCATCATCGTCGGCGACACCGCCGACGAGATCGAGGCGGCCGTGGGCGACGGTGCCGAGTGGGGCGTCGAGGTCACCTACATCCGCCAGGACGAGCCGCTCGGCCTCGCCCACTGCGTCCTGATCGCCCGCGACTTCCTCGGCGACGACGACTTCGTCATGTACCTGGGTGACAACCTCCTCCGCCAGGGGATCAAGGAGTTCGTCGACGCCTTCGAGGCCGAGCGCCGCCAGGCCGCCGGCGGCGGCGCCGGCGAGGCCCCGGCCGCCCAGATCCTCCTCGCTCGCGTACCCGACCCGCAGCGCTTCGGCGTGGCCGAGCTCGACGCCGACGGCGGCGTGGTGCGCCTGGTCGAGAAGCCGGCCGACCCACCCTCCGACCTCGCCCTCGTCGGCGTCTACCTGTTCGACCCCGAGATCCACGAGGCGGTCCGGGCCATCGAGCCGTCGGCGCGCGGCGAGCTCGAGATCACCGACGCCATCCAGTGGCTCATCGACCGCGGCCGGCGTGTGCGGCACGAGGTCGTGGACGGCTGGTGGATCGACACCGGCAAGCTGATGCCGCTCCTCGAGGGGAACCGCCTGGTGCTCGAGACCATCGAGGGACGCATCGACGGCCTGGTCGACGAGGCGTCGCGCATCGAGGGTCGGGTCGTCATCGAGGAGGGCGCCGTCGTCGAGGGATCGACGGTGCGCGGTCCGGCGGTCATCGGCCGGCGCACGGTGCTGCGCGACAGCTACGTCGGCCCCTACACGTCCATCAGCTTCGACTGCGAGGTCGTCGACACCGAGATCGAGCACTCGATCGTGTTGGAGCAGAGCACCATCGTCGGGATCCCCCGCATCGAGGACTCGCTGATCGGCAAGCAGGTCCTGGTCAAGCGGTCCCGGCAGCGGCCCCGCGCCGCTCGGCTCATGCTCGGCGACCACTCCCAGGTCGACTTCGAGTAGCGCGCCGTTGCTCCCTCAAGGGCTCGTCGCCGTCTGCCGATCATCCACCGACCGCCGACCACCGACCACCGACCACAGGGTGCCGCCGGCGATGGCCGGTCGGTCGAGAGGAGCCAGCGACATGGGCACGAACGTCGGACGGGGAGCCACTGCGCTCGGCGCGGTCGTCCTCGTCGTCGTGGTCTCCCTGGTCGCCGCGGCGATGCCGGCCGGCGCCGCCACCGGCGTCGACGTCGCGTCCTGGCAGCACCCCGGTGGGGCCGCCATCGACTGGCGGGCGGTGCGGGCCGACGGTCACTCGTTCGCCTACGTGAAGTCGACCGAGGGCACGTCGTACGTCAACCCGTACTTCGCGACCGACTGGGCCGGCATCCGCAACGCCGGCCTCCTGCGGGGGACCTACCACTACGCCCGGCCCGCGTGGCCGCTGTCCACGGCCGTGGACCAGGCCCGCTACTTCGTGTCGGTCACCGGGCCCATGAACGGACCGACCGACCTCCCCCCGGTGCTCGACCTCGAGGAGACCGGGGGCCTCGCCGCCGGTGACGTGGTGAACTGGGCCCGCACCTGGTTGGAGGAGGTTCGCCGCCTCACCGGTCGCGACCCGATGATCTACCTCGGGTACTACTTCTGGAAGGACGCGCTCCGGTCCACCAGCGCGCTCGCCGGCTATCGGCTCTGGATGCCGTGGTACACGACCGCGACCCAGCCCGGCGCCGTGCCCTCTCCGTGGGGCGGCTGGACGTTCTGGCAGTACACGGAGACCGGGCGCGTCTCGGGCATCGTGGGCGATGCCGACATCAACCGCTTCTGCTGCCCGGACGCCAACCTGAACGCGCTGCTCGGCGGTTCGAACGCGGCCGCGGGCAACCCGTTCGGCAGCCTCGACGTGGCCGAGCGGATCCCGGGTGCCATCCGCGTGAACGGGTGGGCGATCGACCCCGACACGACCGATCCCATCGACGTGCACGTCTACGTCGACGGGGCGCTCGGCAAGGTCCTGAAGGCGAGCGCCCCCCGTCCCGACGTGGGCCGGGCGTGGCCGGGCTGGGGCAACGACCACGGGCTCGCCGGCGACGTCCCCGTCGGCCCGGGTCAGCACCAGGTGTGCGCCTTCGCCATCAACACCCGCACCGGCACCACCAACCCGCTGCTCGGCTGCCGCACCGTCGTCGGCAACCCGATCGGCAGCCTCGACGTGGTCCGGTCGCCGGCCAAGGGCGTCGTGCAGGCAACCGGATGGGCGGTCGATCCCGACGCCGTCGGGGCCACCGACGTGCACCTCTACCTCGACGGGGCCTTCGCCAGGGTCGCCTCCACCGGGGACCCCCGCCCCGACGTCGACGCCGCGCTCCGCCTGACCGCGGCGGCGAACACGGGCTTCGACGAGCAGCTCGCCGGGGTCTCGCCCGGTGGACACCAGCTCTGCGCCTGGGCCATCAACGTCGGCTCCGGCAGCGGCAACCTCCCGCTCGGCTGCAAGTGGGTGGACGTGCTCGGCCCGAACCCGATCGGATCGCTCGACGGCGTGCAGGCGGGGGTGGGCACCCTGACGATCGACGGCTGGGCCCTCGATGCCGACACCAAGGGGCCGATCGACGTGCACGTCTACGTCGACGGACGATTCGGCGGCGTGGCCACCACCGACCGGCCACGCGGTGACGTCGCCTCCCTCCACCCGACGTTCGGCCCGAACCGCGGCTACCGGCTCCGCATCGACGGCGTCGGTGGCGGATCGCACCAGGTGTGCGCCTTCGCCGTCAACGTCGGCACCGGCACCACGAACCCCGTGCTCGGCTGTCGCACCGTGCAGAACCCCGCCGACCCCGTGGGAAGCCTCGACGCCGTCACCGTCGACGGGGCCCTCCGGGTGGCGGGCTGGGCCCTCGATCCCGACAGCACCGGCCCGATCGACGTGCACGTCTACGTCGACGGCCGGTTCAGCCAGGCCCTCCGCGCCGACGGGTCCCGCCCCGACATCGCCGCCGCCTTCCCCGGCTACGGCAGCGGCCACGGCTTCGCCGGCACGCTGGCCGGTGTCGGCGACGGCGACCACCAGGTCTGCGCGTGGGGGATCGACACCGGTCCGGGCGTCAACCGGGTGATCGGTTGTCGCACCGTGCGGGTGACGGGCACCCCGCGCGGCTCGGTCGACGGCGCGTCGCGACCCGACCCGACCACGGCCCGGATCTCGGGCTGGGTCCTCGACCCCGACACCACCTCGCCGATCGACGTTCGGTTCACCGTGGACGGCGCGCCGGCGGGCGCCTTCACGGCGGCCGCGCCCCGTCCCGACGTGGGCGCCGCCTTCGGCCTCGGGTCGAACCACGGCTACGTCGTCGACCTGCCCGTGGCCCCCGGATCCCGGCAGGTCTGCGCCTACGCGGTCAACGTGGGCCCCGGCGTCGTCGACCCGCTGGTCGGCTGTCGCACCGTCTGACCCGCGCCTAGGGTGCCGCCCGTGGCAGAGGTGACCGAGTCCGAGGCGATCCGCGGCGTCCACGTCGTCGACCCCGTGGTCCACGGCGACGAGCGGGGCTTCTTCGTCGAGACCTACCGGCGGGAGTGGTTCCCCCAGGGCCGGGAGATGATCCAGGGCAACCGGGGCGACCGGCAGGCCGGCGCCCTCGTGGGGCTGCACTACCACCTCCACCAGGCCGACTACTGGTACGTGCCCAACGGCCGGGCTCGGGTCGTGCTGCACGACCTCCGGGTCGGCTCTCCCACCGACGGCGCCACGCTCGCCCTCGACCTGGGGGTCCGCGAGGACGGCACCCATCCGCACCGGGGCGTGTTCATCCCGCCGGGTGTGGCCCACGGGTTCGCCGCCCTCACCGACATGACCATCACCTACCTCGTCGACGGCTACTACAACCCCACCGACGAGCTCGGCCTGGCGTGGGACGACCCCGCCGTCGAGGCCGACTGGGGCGTCGCCGACCCGATCCTGTCGACGCGCGACCAGCGCAACCCGGGCCGGTCGGCCATCCCCGAGGGCCGGCGGCCCTACTGGGGCCTGCGTCCCTGACGGCGCGATGGGCGGCGCCCGGCGGGGCGGCGGCGTTCGCCCCGATCGGGGCGGCTCTGCGAGGATGGGCCCACTATGCAGCTGTTCGTCACCGGCGCCGCCGGGTTCATCGGCTCCAACTACGTCCGGCACGTGCTGGCCACGAGCGACGACCGCGTGACGGTCTTCGACGCCCTCACCTACGCCGGCAACATCCACACGCTCCGTGATCTCGACGACCATCCCCGCTACCGGTTCGTGAAGGGCGACATCCGCGACCGCGACGGCGTGGCCGCGGCCATGGACGGCCACCACGCCGTCGTCCACTTCGCCGCCGAGAGCCACGTCGACCGCTCCATCGTGAGCCCCGACGAGTTCGTCTCGACCAACTGCGACGGCACCAACGTCATGTGCGACGTCGCCCGGCGGGTGGGCGTCGACCGCTTCCTGCACATCTCCACCGACGAGGTGTACGGGTCGATCGACGAGGGCTCGTTCACCGAGGCCGACGGGCTCACGCCCCGCTCGCCCTACAGCGCCTCGAAGGCCGGCTCCGACCTGATCGCCCTGTCCTACCTCACGACCCACGGCCTGCCCGTGCTCGTGACCCGCTCGTCGAACAACTTCGGGCCCTACCAGTTCCCCGAGAAGGTGATCCCGCTGTTCGTCACCAACCTCCTCGACGGGAGGAAGGTCCCGCTCTACGGCGACGGGCTCAACGTCCGCGACTGGTTGTACGTCGACGACAACTGCGCCGGCGTCGACCTCGTGCTCCGGAAGGGCGAGACCGGCGAGATCTACAACATCGGCGGTGGCAACGAGATCACCAACCGGGAGCTCACCGAGCGGATCCTCGCCATGTGCGGCGCCGGCGAGGAGATGATCGAGTACGTCGAGGACCGCCTCGGTCACGATCGCCGTTACTCGATCGACTGCTCGAAGGCGCGGGCCCTCGGCTGGGACCCCGGCCGCGACCTCGACGAGGCCCTCGGCGCGACGGTCGACTGGTATCGCGCCAACGAGTGGTGGTGGCGTCCGCTCAAGCAGGGCTGATGCGCATCCTGGTCACCGGGTCGGGGGGACAGGTGGGCCACGAGGTGGTCGCCGCGCTCGGCGCCGCCGGGCACCACGAGGTGGTCGCCGCCGATCGGGCCGCCCTCGACGTCAGCGACCGCGACGCCGTGCTCGGGGCCATCACGTCGCTGCGACCCGACGCCGTCGTCCACCCGGCGGCGTGGACCGCGGTCGACGCCTGCGAGGGCGATCCCGACCGGGCCTTCGCCGTCAACGCCCTCGGCACCCGCCACGTGGTCGACGCCGCCTCCCGCGTCGGGTCCCGCGTCCTGTACGTCTCGACCGACTACGTCTTCGACGGCACCAAGGCCGATCCCTACGTGGAGTGGGACGACCCGTCGCCGGCGTCGGTGTACGGCCGCTCCAAGCTCGGCGGCGAGCGCGAGCTGCGCCCCGAGGACACCATCGTGCGCACGTCGTGGGTGTGCGGTGCCGCGGGCGCCAACATGGTCAAGACGATCCTGCGGCTCATGGGTGAGCACCCGACCCTGTCGTTCGTCGACGACCAGCGGGGTCACCCCACCTTCGCCGACGACCTCGCCGGCATGATCGTGCGCCTCGTCGTCGAGCGTCGTCCGGGCCTGTTCCACGTCACCAACCAGGGCGCGGTCAGCTGGTACGAGTTCACCCGTGAGGTCCTGCGCTCGGCCGGCGCCGACCCCGGTCGCGTGCGGCCGGTGGCCACCGCCGACCTCGACCCGCCCCGACCCGCGCCCCGTCCGGCCAACTCGGTCCTCGACAACGCCGCCCTCCGCCTGAGCGGCGTGCCCCTGCTCCCCGACTTCCGCGAGCCGCTCCGGCGGCTGGTGACGCGGCTCACGACCGGGTGAGCCGCCCTCCACGATCGCGGACCGCCCCCGGGCGGGTGCGCCTCGTGGTCCTGAACTACGACGGCGGCGAGCACGTGCTGCGCTGCCTCGAGCACCTGCACGCGCTCGACTGGCCGGCCGAGCAGCTCGAGCTCGTCGTGGTCGACAACGCGTCGACCGACGGCAGCGCCGACGCCGTGGCCGAGCGGTTCCCCGACGTCACCCTCATCCGTCGGGCGTCCAACGACGGCTTCCCGGCCAACAACGACGCGCTTCGAGACCTCGACGGCGTCCGCTACGTCGGGCTGGTCAACAGCGACGCCTTCGTCGAGCCCGGCTACCTCGCCCCGCTCGTGGCCGCCCTCGACGACGACCCGGGCCTCGGCGCGGTGTCGCCGCTCATGTTGTTCGACTCCGCCTTCGTCGACCTCACCCTGGCCACGACCACCGCACCGCCCGGCCGCGGGGACGACCGGTCCCTCGGCGTGCTGGTGCGCGGGTTGTGGGTCGCGGGCCAGGACCGCTGGTCCGGGGCGACCCTCACCGAGGGATCGTTCGGTCCCGAGCAGGTCGGCGACGATCGTGTCGAGTGGACGGCCGACCGGGCCGTGCTCCGGGTGCCCGTGCCCTCGGGGTCGCAGGGGCCCATCGACGCCGAGGTGCTGCTCTCGGCGGTCGTGGCCAAGGAGGTCGTGCTGTCGACGCCGGCGGGGGAGTGGCACGTCGAGGTCGGCCCCGAGCCGAAGTGGGTGCCGATCGTGGTCGACGGGCCGCGCTACGACGTGGTCAACAACGCCGGCAACGTGGTGTACGACGACGGCTACGGGGCCGACCGCGGCTACGGATCGTCCGACCTGGCCGCCTTCACCCGACCGGAGCCGGTGTTCGCGTGGAGCGGCGGCGCGGTGCTGCTGCGACCGTCGTACCTGGCCGACGTCGGCCTGTTCGACGAGCGTTACTTCCTCTACTACGAGGACACCGATCTGGCGTGGCGCGGCCGATCGCGCGGCTGGCGCTACCGGTTCGAGCCTTCGTCACGGGTGCGCCACCTGCACGCCGCCACCAGCGGCGAGGGCTCGGCCCGGCAGCGCTTCTACATCGAGCGCAACCGGCTCGTGACGGTGCTCAAGAACGCGCCGGCCCCGATGGTGCGTCGAGAGCTGCGGCACAGCCTCGGCGCGCTGGTCTCGGCCGCCCGTCGCGACCTGGTGCGCCCGGCGCTCCACGCCCGTCGGCCCAACCCGACGCCGCTGCGGCGGCGGTCGAGGTCCCTCCTCGGCGTCGTCCGGCTGGCCCCGGGGGCCTGGCGGGCCCGCCGTCGCATCCGCCGGCGAGCCCGACTCGGGGCCGACGCGGTGGCCCGTGAGCTCACGCCGCGCGGCGCCGAGCGCGCTTCGTGATGGCGCGAGCAGGCTGGTAACGTCCGGTTGGTTGTGACTGCGGCGACCGAACTGTGGACCTACCGCAACCTCATCAAGAACCTCGCCCAGCGTGAGCTCCGGGCCCGCTACAAGAAGAGCGTTCTCGGTTGGTTGTGGTCGCTGATCAACCCGGCGTCGATGCTGCTCATCTACAGCATCGTCTTCGGGGTGTTCCTCGGTGCCCCGACCCCGGTCGCCGGCGACGGCGAGACCCAGGTGTTCGCCCTCTACCTGTTCGCCGGCCTCGTGGTGTGGAACTACTTCAGCGGCACGGTGAACGGCTCGATCGCGGCGCTGGCCTCGTCGGGCGGGCTGCTCAACAAGGTCTACTTCCCGCCCGCCTGCCCGGCCATCGCCAACATGTTCACGGTGTTGATCCAGGCCTTCATCGAGGGCGCCATCCTCGCCGGCGTCATGATCGTCCTCGGCGTCGTCGGCCCGACCTACCTCCTGTTCCCGGTGCTGCTCGTGTTCGTGTCGCTGTTCTCGCTCGGGCTCGGCCTGTTCCTGTCGGTGTTCAACGTCTACTACCGCGACGTGGGCTATCTGGTGGGCATCGGCATGCAGGTGCTGTTCTACCTGACGCCGATCGTCTACTCGCTCGAGACCCCCGGCATCCCCGAGCGGGCCCGGGACCTGATCCGGCTCAACCCGCTCACGCAGTTCGTCGAGTGGAACCGGGACGCGTTCTACAACCTGCGCTGGCCGGGCCTCGGGTCCACCCTGATCGTCGTGGTGTCGTCGCTCGTCACCTTCGTCGTCGGCTGGTGGGTCTTCGAGGTGAAGGCCAGGAGCATCGCGGAGGAGCTGTGACCTCCGCCGCCATCCAGGTCGACCACGTCTGGAAGCGCTTCCGCGTGCAGCGGGGCCGCCCCGACAGCCTCAAGGAGCGCATCACCTCCCGCCACCGCGGGAGCCTCGAGGAGTTCTGGGCGCTGAAGGACGTGTCGCTGTCGATCCCGCACGGCTCGTTCTACGGCCTCGTCGGCCACAACGGCTCGGGGAAGTCGAGCCTGTTGCGCATCCTCGCCAACATCTACCCGCCGACCCGCGGGCAGGTCTCCGTCGACGGGCGGGTGTCGGCCCTGCTCGAGCTGGGTGCCGGCTTCCACCCCGACCTCACCGGCCGCGAGAACGTCTACCTCAACGCCGCCATCCTCGGGTTGTCGAAGAAGGAGACCGACGACCTCTACGGCCGGATCGTCGACTTCAGCGGCCTCGCCGACTTCATCGACACGCCGGTGAAGCACTTCTCGAGCGGCATGTACGTCCGGCTCGGCTTCTCGGTCGCCGTGCACGTCGAGCCGCAGATCCTCCTCGTCGACGAGGTGATCGCCGTCGGCGACGAGGAGTTCCAGCGGCGGTGCTTCGAGCACCTCAACAAGCTGCGCCGCAAGGGTGTCACGATCGTGCTGGTGACCCACAGCCTGCAGTTCGTGCAGACGCTGTGCGACGAGGCGACCTGGCTCGACCACGGCGAGGTGCTCGAGCAGGGCTCGGCCAACGAGGTCGTGCACGCCTACCTCGACCGCATCAACGCCGAGGAGGTCGAGCGGCTCGAGTCCGAGGCCGCCGAGGCCGCCCAGGTCGCCGAGGGCGCCGACGGCGGTGAGCCCGCCGTCGGGGCCCGCCCCGCGACCGTCGAGGGGGTCGATCTGATCGGGCCCGACGGCACGGAGACCCAGGTCGGCGTCACCCTGGCCCCGCTCACGGTGCGGGTGCGCTGGCGGGCCGACGAGCCGATCGAGGATCCCCTCGTGTCCCTCGTGTTCTGGACGGAGGGCGGCGTGCCCATCGCCAACCCGGGTATGGTCCCGGCTCGCCACGAGATCCCGATGGTGCGCGGCCGGGGCCACGCCGACTACCACGTCGAACGACTCCCGCTGTCACCGGGCACCTACCGGATCACCGCTGCGCTGCACGACAGCCACGCCATGACCGTCTACCACCGCCTCGACGACGCCGGCACGCTCCGGGTGCACCCCGGGGAGGTGCCCGTCCGGGGCGTGGTCGACCTCATCGGCACCTGGACGAGCGGCAACGGGGCGGTCCCCGGTCCGCCCGAGCTCGGCGACGAGGCCGACCGGTGAGCGTCCCGCGCCACAAGGACTACCCGACCGAGCTCGAGCCGGGCACCTCGCACGCCCACGCCGTCGCCCTGGTGGCCGAGCGGGAGCTCGAGCCGGGCATCGTCGTCGACATCGGCTGCGGCAACGCGCCCCTCGCCGGCGCGATCGCCGCGCTCGGGCACACCTACGTCGGCGTCGACGTCGACAAGGTGGCCGTCGACGGGCTGGCCGATCGGGGCATCGAGGCCCACCGGCTCGACCTGACCCGATCGGCGAAGAACCTGCTCGGCCACCTGGCCGAGATCGTCGACGGGCGACCGCTGCGGGCGGTGCTGGCCCTCGACGTGCTCGAGCACCTGGTCGAGCCCCGCACCGTCGTCGTCGCCGCCGCGACGCTCGCCGCCGACCATCCCGGCTGCCTGCTGGTGGTGAGCATCCCGAACGTCACCCACGTCGAAGTCGGCATCCGGCTCCTGCTCGGCCAGTGGCAGACGACCGAGTTCGGTCTGCTCGACGACACCCACCTCCGGTTCTTCTCCCCGGCCGGCGTCGACGCGTTGGTGGCCGGCACGGGCTGGCACCAGACCGGGGCCCGCGACACCGTCGCGGTGCGCACCGAGCAGTACGACCTCGGGTCGAGCGCCGCCCTCCAGGCCCATGCCCCGCTCTCGCAGTTCCTGCGTGCGGTCCGGGCCGGCGCCGATCCCCACGCCGAGACCTACCAGTTCGTCCGGCGGTACGAGCTGGTCGGCGACGGTGAGCCGGCGACCGCCCCGTCGGGCGCCAACGGCTCGGGCGCGGTGGTCGCGACCGCGGCCCCCTTCCTGACCGCCGTGGTGCGGGTCGACACCGACGCCGACCGCGACGGCCTGCCGCGCCTGCTCGCCGACCTCGACGGCCAGCACGACGACGACCTCGAGGTGCGGGTGTTGGTCACGGAGGGCCGCCCCTGGACGTCCGAGTCGCTGGCCGTCGCCGAGGGCCACGAGGGCGTCGCCGCAGCCCGCTCGGTTCCCGAAGGGGTCGACAACCGCAACCTCGGGGCCGCCGCGGCACGCGGTCGGTACCTCTGGTTCCTCGACGCCCGGGTCAGGGTCGGTGCCGGGGCGGTCGGCGCGTTCCGTCGCGGGGTCGGCTCCCCCGAGGACCCCCTGGCCACCGACGCCGTGATCCGGCTCGACGCCGCCGAGCTCCCGCCCCTCGACGGCGACGGGGATCGCGACCGGTCGTTCGCCGAGCTCGTCGACGAGGCCCGGCCGCTCCCGCCCGACGGCTTCGACCTGCTCCGTGCCGTCCCCGCCGCCACCGCCCTGGCCGCCTACGCCATCCCCGCCGACCTCGTCCACGGGCTCGGCGTCGCCGTCGACGCCCGGGTCGGTGACGCCGCCACCACCGAGGTCGTGGCCCGGGCGGTCGAGCTGGCCGGGTTGCGCGGCGTGGGCGGCGTCCACGTGGTGGTCGAGCCCCTCGACGGGCGGGACGGCGAGCTCGACGCCGAGCCGCTCCGCGACAGCCTGAGCCGGCGCCCGTTCCTGCTGGCCCGGGGCGGGGTCGCCCGTCTGGTCGAGCAGCGCCGGGCCGAGGCGGAGGCCACCCGCCAGGTGGCCGCCCTCGAGGCCAGGCTCGAGGCGGAGATCGACCGGCTGGAGGCCGCCCTCGACGACGTGAGGGGCGAGCGCGACCGCGCCGTCGCCCAACTCGAGGGGGTGCTCGCGCACCCGGTGGTCCGAGCCCTACGGAGGGCCCGTCGCGCCCTGCAGGGCCTGCGTCGCCGACTCGGGCGGGGCTGACGGCGACGGTTCGGGTGGCGGGGTGGGCACCAGCGCGGCGGTCACCACGCTGCACGCCCACGTCGCGGCACCCCCCACGACGGCCACGAGCAGGGCCACCGGCGCGACCTTCGGCTCCCAGGTCGGGTCGTCGAGGTAGCCCCACCACGGCTCGATGCCCCCGGTCGCGAACCGCGTGACCGAGATGCCGTGGGCGGCCACGAGGGCGACGGCGGCGAAGCCGCCGACGCCGACGGCGGCGATGCGGGTGGCGACCACCGGCATCCGGCCCGACCGGCCGACCACCCAGGCGGCGAAGATCGGCACGGTCACCGCGAACGGCAACGAGTAGCGGCCCTGCCAGATGTAGCCGAGCTCGGCGGCGCGTGGCACCTCCATGATCGTGGGCAGGGCGGCGTTGGCGACGACCAGGCCGACGAGCACCGCCCGGTGGCGCCACCGCCCGAGGACGAGGCCGGCCAGCACGACGCCGGCGACGGCGGCGAGCCATCCCCACCACATCCAGGGCGGGGCCGGCACCTCGCCCCAGCCGAACACGCCGACCATCTCCTTGACCCGAACCGGTAGGCGCGAGACGGACTCCTCGATGGCGTCGCCCCGCTCCAGGCCGGGGACGGGGATGCCCACCAGGACCTCGAGCGGTCGGGCGTAGACGAACCAGGCGAGCGCCGCGATCGTGGCCATGGCCACGGCGACGAGCCCGCCCCGCACCGACGTGGTGGCCGACAGCTCCCGGAGCCGGGCCCGGGTGGCGGCGCCGGCCAGGGCCATGGCGACGACGAAGCCGAGCACGGTGAACGAGACGGGACGGCACAGCACGAGCAGCGACGCCGCCACCGCGAACCGCACCACGCCGCGCGTCGACGGGCGGCCTTCGCCACCGAGGAGGGCCAGCAGCGATGCCGCCACGCCGATGGAGGCGGCGATCTCCGGGCCGTTCGGGTTGGGCGAGGTGAAGAACAGCACGGCCGTGGGCGTCGTGGCGAGGGCGACCCCGAGCGCGGGCCAGCCGCGTCCGGCCCGCTCGCGGGCGGCGACGAGGGCACTGGCCACCAGGGCGGCGCACACCGCGACGTTGCTGAGCCGGACCGCGAAGATGGCCTTCGACGGCTCGAACAGCACGGTCGGCCAGCCCATCAGCAGGTAGGGCACCGGTGGATAGGCGATGACGTAGGTGTTGAAGCTGGTCCTCGTCAGCGTCGTGTCGTTGTTCACCGGCGGCGAGCACGTGGCGTCCTGGCGGGGGAGCTTGGCGATGCAGGTGGCGACGAGACCCAGGTCGGCGTAGCCGACCGGGGCGTCGACCTCGAGCTCGGTGCGGGTCAGGTCGTCGGGCCCGGTGCCGACGACGAGCGGGCCGCGCTCGTTCCAGGTGAGCTCACCCCGGTAGAGCGCCGAGGCCTTGATGAGATGCGCGGGCTCGTCGGGTTGGCCGCCGATCGGGATGCCGAGGGCGAAGGCCCCGCCGACGAGCCCGAGGGCGACGAAGGCGGTCCACCACAGGACCCGGTCGGAGAGGCCGGCGAGGGTGCGACCCACGATCGGTCAGGGGCGCCGCAGCATGGCGGCGCGCCGTCGGGCCCACCCGCCGCCCCGCCTGGCCACGTGCACCGGCCCGCCCTCGCGGTAGGCGGCGCGGAGGGCACCCACCCTCCCCCGGACGGCGTCGGTCAGCAGGTCGAGGAAGCCGGGCACGACCGGGAGGTCGACCACGGACTGGCGCAGGTGCAGGTCGGGGGCCCGCTCGGCCCGGCGGCAGAACGCCACGAGGGGCTCGAACACCTTCGACCAGCGGAAGTCGTCGGCGACCCGGCCGGCGTTGGCCGCGCACGCGGCCCGCAGCTCGTCGTCGGTGAGGAGCCGGTGGAGGGCGTCCTCGAGGGCGTCGACGTCGTTGGCGGGCACGGTGAGCCCGACGCCGCGCTCCTCGATGAGGGCGCCGAGGGTGTCGCCGGCGGTGGCGACGACCGGGAGCGAGGCCCAGAAGTAGTCGAGGATGCGGGTGCGGAACGAGAACTCGGTCTCGACGTGGTCGAGGTGGGTCGACACGCCGATGTCGGCGTCGAGGAAGTAGTTCTGCCGGTCCTCGTAGGGCACCCACCCCTCGTTGAAGAACACGTGGGTGTCGAGCACCCCCAGCTGGCGGGCCAGCTCACGGGCCTCCCAGGCCATCTTCATCTCGGGCACGTCGGGGTTGGGGTGCTTGGTGCCGAGGAAGAACAGCCGGACCTCGGGCACCCGGGTGCGCAGCTTGGCCACCGCGCTGATGAGCGTGATCGGGTCGAACCAGTTGTAGATGCCGCCGCCCCACAGCAGGACCTTGTCGCTCGGGCCGATGCCGTCGACCACGCCCTTGATGCCGGGGCCGGTGCGCACCGGTGGCTCCTCCGGGGTGCCGAAGGGGACGACCGAGATGAGCGAGCTCAGCGACTCGTCCTGGTCGTAGGTGAACGGGTTGACCCGCTGCATGGCCGACAGCTGCCCGAGCCAGAAGTCGCGCTGCTTGGGGCTGGCGCACATGAAGAAGTCGCCCCGGGACACCTGGACGTTGAGCACCCGCACGCTCTGGCCGACCTCGAGCGCCCGCCGGTCCATCGGGTCGTGCTTGGACAGCTCGAGCTGCTCGAGGTGGAACGGGTCGTAGACGTCGACCACGATCACCTTGTCGGACGCGACCAGGCGGGGGTTCTCGAACAGCAGGAACCCCTGGAAGATCACCACCTCGCACCACTGCTCGAGCTCGATCCAGGCCTCGGCGTCGACGTTCCCGCGGCACTCGAAGTCGGGGTGGCGGATCTCGCATCGGGCCTTGGTGACCAGACGGACGTCGTGCTCGCGCGACAGCACCTTGGCCATGTTCCACGCCCGGATCGCCGGCCCCGCCATCTTCGGCGTGAGCGTGTCGCTGGTGGCGATCACGATCTTGCGGCGCTCGGTGAACATCGGCGCGATGTCGAACGCGTCGACGATCTCGGTGAACGCCTGCTGGTAGACGGGCTCGGGTCGGTTGGCGTGGAGCGGCAGCCGGAACAGCCGGACGAGCTCGGCATCGGCGCGCACCCGTGACGCCTGGACCTCGGCCCGGGCCCGGCGGAGGGCGGGCAGCTCGTCGATGAAGGCGTCGACGGCGGTGAGGCCGGCCACCGCCTCCTTGGGGACCGGCATCAGCGGGTCGGTGTCGCCGCGGCCACCGACGGCGAGGTCGACGACGTGGGGATCGAGACCGGCGATGGCCGTGCCCCGTCGCACCGTCAGCAGCAACGTTGCCGGCAACACCTTCTCGAGGTTGGCGTCGTCGTAGTTCTTGAAGATCGTGTAGAGCGCGTTGCGGCCGAGCAGGAACCGCTCGTACCACTCGGCCGTGTCGCGCATCGTGACGTGGTGCTCGTGGTAGGCGAGCGACGCGGGCACGTAGCGCACCCGGTAGCCGCGCAACCACGTGCGCCAGCCGAGGTCGACGTCCTCGAAGAACATGAAGTAGCGCTCGTCGAAGCCGCCGAGCTCCCGGTAGACCTCGGTGGGCATCACCATGGCCGCGCCGCTGGCGAACAGCACGTCGGCCGGTTCGTCCCACTCGGTGCCGGCCGGGTCGTCGGCGAACAGCTTGTAGCCCTGGCCGTCGAAGCTCATGGCCGCGGCGACGAAGTCGATCTTCTCGCCGTCGGCGTCGAGGACCTTGCTGGCCACGCAGCCGATGCCGGCATCGCCGTCGAGCACGTCGACGGCGGCGCGGAGCCAGCCGGGATCGGGCCGGGCGTCGGGGTTCAGGAAGCCGACGTAGGAGCCGGTGGCCTGTCCGACGCCGAGGTTGCAGCCGCCGGCGAAGCCGAGGTTGGCGGGCGCCTCGACGAGGGTGACGTCGGGGGCACCCGCCCGCAGGACGTCGACGCTGCCGTCGCCCGAGGCGTTGTCGACCACGATGATCTGGAGGGCCGACGGGTCCCAGTCGAGCCCCCGCAGCCCGGCGATCGCCTCGAGCGTGTGGGAGGAGGACCGGTAGTTGACGACGACGATCGACGCGGTCGGGGTCCTGAGCGGCACAGTGGGCCGAGGTTAGCTGCTCCGATCGGCTCCGCTGACCGCAACGCGGCTGCCCCGGCGACCCCTCCTCCCGCTGATACCTTCCTCGCGGTGGTGACCGTCCCGTCGACGGCGGAACCGCGGATCTCGCCGTCCGGCGGTGGGCGCGACCCCCGGGCACGGGCCGTGACCGTCGTCGCCTCCAGCGTCTTCGTGGTCGTGGCGACGGCCGTGCAGCTGTGGCGCGTCTCCGGTGTGCACGTGTGGCGCACGGTGTGGGCCGAGGACGGCCAGAACTTCTACCAGGACGCCCTCGACCTCCCGCTGTCCGAGACCCTGTTCAAGCCGTACGCCGGGTACGGGCACGCCCTGCCCCGCATCCTCGCCACGGTCGGGAGCTGGCTCCCGCCCGAGTGGTACTCGGTGTGGGCCGCGGTCTCGTCCACCTTCGTGGTGTCCCTGCTCGCCCTGTTCGTCTCCTTCGCGTCGGCGCCCCTGCTCCGGGCACCGCTGCGGCGGGGGATCCTCGCCGTGTCGCTGCTGGTGATGCCGGTGCTGCCCCTCGAGGTGCTCGCCGCGCTGTGCAACGTCCACTGGATGCTGCCGATCGCCTGCCTGTTCGCGGTGCTGTTCCCGGTCGACGGGTGGGCGGGCATCGCCGTGCGGGCCGTGATCGTGGTGCTGGCCCCGCTGACCAGCCCCCTCAGCCTCCTGTTCGCCCCGATCGCGCTCTACCAGCTCGTGGTGTTCCTCCGCCGACGCGACGAGTGGCGCCGGTTCGTGGTGCCCGTGGCCTACCTGGTCGCCTGCGTCGGGCAGCTGCTCGTCTACCTCGTCGCCGAGCAGGCGGACCAGGCCCAGCCGCCGCTCGGCGACGTCGTCGGCGACATCGCCGAGCTCTACACCACCCAGGTCGTGCTGAACGGCGGCCTCGGCACGCGGGTCACCTCCGACATCTGGCCGTCGACCTCGTCGTGGCTCGGCTGGGTGGCCACCGCCGTCGTCGCCGCGCTGCTCGTGGTGAAGCTCTGGAGGGCCGACCGGACCGCGCGTCGGTGGATCGCCGCCTTCGCCGCCGCCAGCGGCGCGGTGTACGCCTTCTCGATGGTGCAGCGCGCCGAGCTGGTCGTCCTCGTCCTGCCCGGCGCCGTCTACAACCTGAACGGCAGCCGCTACGCCGTCTTCCCCCAGTTCCTCCTCCTCGTGGCGCTGCTCGTGCCACCCGTCGTCCACCGAGGCCTGCTGCTGGGCCCGGCCACGGCCGGGCCCGACGGCGGGACCGTAGGGGCACCGACCGACACCTCGGTCGAGCGACGCCGCCCGTGGGCGGCGGTGACCGGTGGCCTGCCGTGGATCGCCCTGTCGGTGGTCACCGTGGCGTGGCTGGCCGTGGCCATCGTCCCGTCGTACCGCCAGGACGTCGCCCGCTCGAAGGGCCCGTCGTGGTCCGACGAGATCGACGACGCCCAGGCCGCCTGCCGCGTCGACCCGGCCGCACCGGAGGTCGTCGAGCTGTCGCCGGCGCCGGGCTGGCGCCTGGAGATGACCTGCGCCGAGCTCGACGCCGCCGGTCGGTAGGCTCGCCGTCCGTGCCCGCCCTCGACCCCACCGATCCCACCGTCGCCGCCTTCCACCGCGCCTACTACGACAGCGAGGTGTGGAAGGACGGCACCACCTGGCTGGGTGTGCCGGCCCAGAAGTGCCCGCTCGACCTGTGGATCTACCAGGAGCTGCTCCACCGGCTGCGCCCCGATCTCGTCATCGAGACCGGCACCTACAACGGCGGCAGCGCGATGTTCCTCGCCTCGGTGTGCGACCTGCTCGACCGGGGGAGGGTGGTGTCGATCGACATCGCGCCCCAGGCCGGGCTGCCGAGCCATCCCCGCATCGAGTTCGTCACCTCGTCGAGCACCGCGCCCGACATCGTCGATCGGATGACCCGCGAGGCCGCCGCCGCCGAGACGGTGCTCGTCATCCTCGACTCCGACCACTCCTTCGCCCACGTGCGTGACGAGCTGGTGGCCTACGCGCCGATGGTGACGCCGGGCAGCTACCTCGTCGTGGAGGACAGCAACGTCAACGGGTTCCCCGTGCTCCCCGACTTCGGCCCGGGCCCGATGGAGGCGATCGACGGCTTCCTGCCGGACCACCCCGAATACGAGGTCGACGCCGACTGCGAGCGCTTCGGGGTCACGTTCAACCCCCGCGGCTTCCTCCGCCGCCGGGCCTGACCAACCCACGGCCCACCCACACCGGGGTGGCCCGCGGCCCCCGGTGGGGGTTCGGGTCGGCGCGGAGCGGTCTTGTACGCTCCCGTGGATGGGTCCGCCTGCCACGCCGTTCTCCCGGGACGTCGTCGTCATCGGCGGCTGCGGGCACGTCGGGCTGCCGCTGGCCCTGGTCCTCGCCCGCAGCGGCCTGCGGGTCACGGCCTACGACATCAGCCGCCCGGTGGTCGACCTGGTCAACGGCGGCACCATGCCCTTCGACGAACCCGGCGCCCCCGACCTGCTGGCCGAGTGCCTGGCGTCGGGCCGGTTCGACGCCTCCGCCGACCCCTCGGTCGTCAGCGCCACCGAGAACCTCGTGGTCGTGATCGGCACCCCGGTCGACGAGCACCAGAACCCCGACCCCGACGCCGTCCGTCGGGCCATCTCCGACATCGAGCACCGCCTCGTCGACGGGCAGCTGCTGGTGCTGCGCAGCACCGTCTACCCGGGCGTCACCCGGCTGGTCGAGCGCTACGTGCGCGACCTCGGCCTCGACATCGACGTGGCCTTCTGCCCCGAGCGCATCGCCGAGGGCAAGGCCCTCACCGAGCTCTACGAGCTGCCCCAGCTCGTGTCGGGGTGCACCCCGGTCAGCGGTCGAGCGGGCGGCGAAGCTGTTCGGCCTGCTCACCGACCAGATCGTCGAGGTCGAGCCCGAGGAGGCCGAGCTGGCCAAGCTGTTCACCAACACGTGGCGCTACATCAAGTTCGCGGCGGCCAACCAGTTCTTCATGATCGCCAACGACTTCGGCGTCGACTACGAGCGGGTGCGGGCGGCCATCACCCACGACTACCCGCGGGCGAAGGACCTGCCCGGCGCCGGCTTCGCCGCCGGCCCCTGCCTGTTCAAGGACACCACGCAGCTCGCCGCGTTCAACAACAACAACTTCCCGTTGGGGAACGCGTCGATGCTCGTGAACGAGGGCCTGCCCCTGTACCTCGTGGCCCGCCTGGAGCACGAGTACGACCTGTCGTCGATGACGGTCGGCATCCTGGGCATGGCCTTCAAGGGCGAGAGCGACGACACCCGGTCGAGCCTGGCCTACAAGCTGCGGCGCATCCTGCGGTTCAAGGCCGCCGACGTGCTGTGCACCGATCCCCACGTGCGCACCGATCCCGACCTCGTGCCCCTCGACGAGGTGCTCGAGCGCGCCGACCTGCTGATCATCGCCGCCCCGCACAGGGCGTACCGCTCGCTCGCGCCGGAGGCACCGGTCGTCGACGTGTGGAACCTGCTCGGTCGAGGCGTGCGGGTGTGAGCCCGCGGGTCACGGTCGTCATCCCCGTCTACAACGAGGGCGACCACATCGTCCCCGTGCTCGACCGGTTGTTCGAGGCCATCACGCTCCCGTGCGAGGTGCTGGTGGTCTACGACACCCCCGACGACACCACCCGCCCGGTGCTCGAGGCCTACGCCGAGCACGAGCCGCGCCTGGTGCCCACCCACAACACCGACGGCCCCGGGCCGGCCCAGGCCATCCGCTTCGGCATCGATGCAGGCCAGCGCCCCGGTCGTCGTCGTCACCATGGCCGACGGCTGCGACGACCCGATGCAGATCGACGCCCTCACCCGGCTCGTCGAGCGGGGCGTCGTCGTCGCCGCCGCGTCGCGCTACATGCGCGGGGGCCAGCAGGTGGGCGGGCCCTGGTTCAAGCAGCTGCTGTCCAAGACGGCCGGGCGTCAGCCTCTACCACCTCGCCCGGGTCGGCACCCACGACGCCACCAACTCGTTCAAGGCCTACAACGCCGACTTCGTGCGCACCGTCGGCATCGAGAGCGACCGCGGCTTCGAGATCGGCATCGAGCTGGTGGCCAAGGCCCGGCGCCTGCGCAAGCCCGTGGCCGAGCTGCCGACCATCTGGCTCGACCGCTCGTTCGGCGCGTCCAACTTCAAGCTCAGGGCCTGGCTGCCCCGCTACCTCAGGTGGTACCGGTTCGCCTTCGGCCCCGAGCTGACCGTCGACCAACTCCAGATCAAGGCGTCCTCGACCACCCGATGAAGGAACCCGCATGACCACCGCCCCACCACTCCGCCGCCCGAGGGCACCAAGGTCCTCGTGACCGGTTCGTCCGGCTTCATCGGCGGCTACGTCGTCGAGGAGCTCCTCGGGCGCGGCTACGAGGTCGTCGGCCTCGACAACTTCTCCAAGTACGGCCGGGTGTCGAAGAGCTACGACGACCATCCCGGCTACACGCTGGTCGAGGGCGACGCCCGTGACGTCGAGCTGCTCACCGGGCTGGCCGCCGACGTCGACCACCTCATCGCCGGGGCGGCGATGATCGGCGGCATCTCGTACTTCCACGAGTACGCCTACGACCTGCTGGCCACCAACGAGCGGATCATCGCGGCGAGCTGCGACGCCGCCATCCGGGCCCACCGCCAGGGCCGGCTGCAGAAGGTCACCTACCTGTCGTCGTCGATGGTGTTCGAGTCGGCCGACTCGTGGCCGAGCTACGAGGGCCAGCGAGCGCGAGGTGCCGCCACCGCTGTCGTCGTACGGCTTCCAGAAGCTGGCCGTCGAGTACTTCGCCATCGCCGCGTGGGACCAGTACCAGCTCCCGTACACCATCGTCCGACCGTTCAACTGCGTGGGCGTGGGGGAGGGTCGGGCCCTCGGCGAGGCGAGTCGTGCTGTCGGGCAACGTCGAGCTGGCCATGAGCCACGTCGTGCCCGACCTGGTGCAGAAGATCCTGAAGGGCCAGGACCCGCTGCACATCCTCGGCGCGGGTGAGCAGATCCGCCACTACACCTACGGCGGCGACCTGGCCCGGGGCATCGTCACCTGCATGGAGCACCCCGACGCCCTCAACGAGGACTTCAACATCTCCACCGCCCGGTCGACCACCGTGCTCGAGCTGGCCGAGCTGATCTGGCGCAAGATCAAGGGCCCCGACGTGCCGTTCCGGTACGTCAGCGACGAGGCGTTCGAGTACGACGTGCAGCGACGGGTGCCGTCGGTCGACAAGGCCAGGAAGGTCCTCGGCTTCGAGGCCACGACCAGCCTCGACGAGATGCTCGACGAGGTCATCCCCTGGATCGAGGAGGCCATCGCCGAGGGCCGCATCTGACCTGATCCAGGGCCCGGCCGGCTGTCGCACATGTGCTACAGTCGTGGCATGGCTGAGGTGGCCTCCCGCGAGCTGCGCAACCGGTCACGAGCGGTCCTCGACCGGGTGGCGGCCGGGGAGACGGTGGTGATCACCGTCGACGGCCGCCCGGTGGCCAGGCTCGAGCCGGTCGGCCGGCGCCCCCGGTGGATGCCCCGCGACGAGTTCATCGGTGAAGTCCTGGCCCACCAGGCCGACGCAGGGCTCACCGGCGACCTGGAGGCCCTCGGCGACGAGACGACCGACGACCTCCCGTTTCGATGAGGCGGGGTGTCGCCGCCACGTCGCTGTTCATCGCTCGAGAGACCGGTCGAGCAATCGATGTCGCGGCCGTCCCCGACGAGCTCGCCGTGTCCGCGATCACCATCGGCGAGCTCCGGGCCGGGGTGCTCGTGGCGGCCGACACCGAGGTGCGAGCTCGGCGCCTGGAGACGCTGACCCACGCCCTCTCCCTGCAGCCGATTCCGGTCGACGACGAGATCGCCGCATCGTGGGCGACGCTCCGCGTGCTCCTTCGAGACCATGGCCAACGGATGCCGGTGAACGACTCGTGGATCGCGGCGACGGCGATGGCCCTCGGCGTGCCCGTCGTGACCCAGGACGACGACTATCCAGCGGACCTCTATCCAGCGGACCTCGGGCTCGCCGTCATCCGGGTGTAGGCCATCCCGCGCCATCGGTGAACGCCGACAGCAGCCGGGCGGCGGCGGCCGTGGGGGCCATGCGCCCCGAGGCCACCTCGGCCTCGAGCCCGGGCAGCAGCGACCGGACCCGCGGGTCGTCACGGAAGCGGTCGACGAGGGCGTCGCGCACCTCGGCCCACATCCAGGCGGTGGCCTGACGGGCGCGGAGCTCGTCGAGCTCCCCCGAGTCCCGGACGGCGTCGGCGAACCGCAGCACCGCGGCCCACACCTCGTCGATGCCCACGGTGCTCGAGTGACGAGCAGGCCAGGACCTCGGTGGCCCACGCCTGCCACTTGGGGCGGAGCAGGTGGACGGCGTTGGTGAAGTCGGAGCGGGCCCGCCCGGCGGCGGCGGCCAGGTCGCCGTCGGCCTTGTTCACGACGACCAGGTCGGCCAGCTCCATGATCCCCCGCTTGATGCCCTGCAGCTCGTCGCCGGCCCCGGGGTTCACGAGGAGCAGGAACAGGTCGACCATCTCGGCGACGGTGACCTCGGACTGCCCGACGCCGATGGTCTCGACGAACACCACGTCGTAGCCGGCGGCCTCGCACAGCAGCATCGCCTCGCGGGTGTGGCGGGCGACGCCGCCGAGCTGCTCGCCGCCGGGGGAGGGGCGGATGAACGCCGCGTCGGAGTCGTGACAGCTCGGCCATGCGGGTCTTGTCGCCGAGGATGGACCCACCCGAGCGTCGGCTCGACGGGTCGACGGCCAGCACGGCGAGGCGGTGGCCGAGGCCCACGACGTGCATCCCGAGCGCCTCGATGAACGTCGACTTCCCGACGCCGGGCGGCCCGCTGATGCCGACCCGCACCGAGCCGCCGGTGGCGTCGAGCAGGGCGGCCAGCACGTCGCCGGCTTCGGCCCGGTGGTCGGGCCGGGTCGACTCGGACAGCGTGATGGCCCGGGCGAGGGCCCGGCGGTCGCCGGCCCGCACCCCGGCGGCCAGCTCGGCCGCGCTGGGCTCGGGGGAGGGGCCCGTGCTCACGCCGCCGGGCGGCGGGCGGCGACCAGGTCGAGCACCTGGCGGGCGGCGTCGGGGATGTTGGTGCCGGGCCCGAAGACGGCGGCCACCCCGGCGTCGTGCAGGAAGTCGTAGTCCTGGGGCGGGATCACGCCGCCGCACACCACCACCACGTCGCCGGCCCCGGCCTTGTCGAGCTCGTCGATGAGCTGGGGGACGAGCGTCTTGTGGCCGGCGGCCTGGCTCGACACGCCGACCACGTGCACGTCGTTCTCGACCGCGTCGCGGGCGGCCTCCTCGGGCGTCTGGAACAGCGGGCCGACGTCGACGTCGAAGCCGAGGTCGGCGAAGGCGGTGGCGATCACCTTGGCGCCGCGGTCGTGGCCGTCCTGGCCCATCTTGACGACGAGCATCCGGGGGCGGCGGCCCTCGCGCTCGGCGAAGGCCTCGATGGCCTGCTGCACCTCGGCGAACCCCTCGTCGCCCTCGTAGGCCGAGCCGTACACACCGGAGATGCTACGGATCTCGGCCCGGTGGCGGCCGAACACCTGCTCCATGGCGTCGGAGATCTCGCCCACGGTCGCCCGGGCCCGGGCGGCCTCGACGGCGAGCTCGAGCAGGTTGGCGTCGGCCGCGGCCCCTTCGGTGAGCCGGCGAAGGGCATCGGTGACCGCGGCGTCGTCGCGCTCGGCCCGCACCCGGTCGAGCCGGGCGATCTGCTGCTCGCGCACCTTGGTGTTGTCGATGTCGAGCACGTCGACGGTCTCGACGTCGTCGGGCACGTACCTGTTGACGCCGACGACCACGTCGTCGCCCCGGTCGACGCGGGCCTGGCGGCGGGCCGCGCTCTCCTCGATGCGGAGCTTGGGCATGCCCGACTCCACCGCCTTGGTCATGCCGCCGAGGGCCTCGACCTCCTCGATGATGCCCCAGGCCCTGGCCGCGAGGGCGTGGGTGAGGGCCTCGACGTAGTAGCTGCCGCCGAGCGGGTCGACCACGTGGGTGACCCCGGTCTCCTCGGCGAGGATGAGCTGGGTGTTGCGGGCGATGCGGGCGCTGGTGTCGGTGGGCAGGCCGAGGGCCTCGTCGAACGAGTTGGTGTGCAGGCTCTGGGTGCCGCCGAGCACCGCGGCCATGGCCTCGAAGGCGGTGCGCACCACGTTGTTGTAGGGGTCCTGCTCGGTGAGCGACACGCCGCTCGTCTGGCAGTGGGTGCGCAGCATCAGCGACTGCGGCTTGGCCGGGTCGAACCCGCTCATCACCCGGTGCCACAGCAGGCGGGCGGCACGCAGCTTGGCGATCTCCATGAAGAAGTTCATGCCGATGGCGAAGAAGAACGACAGCCGGCCGGCGAACTCGTCGACGTCGAGGCCCTTGTCGAGCGCGGCCCGCACGTACTCGAGGCCGTCGGCGATGGTGAACGCCAGCTCCTGGTCGGCCGTCGCCCCCGCCTCCTGCATGTGGTAGCCGGAGATCGAGATCGAGTTGAACCGCGGCATCTGCCGCGCCGTGTACTCGATGATGTCGGCCACGATCCGCATGCTCGGGCCCGGCGGGTAGATGTAGGTGTTGCGGACCATGAACTCCTTGAGGATGTCGTTCTGGATGGTCCCGCCGAGCTGGGCCCGGTCGACGCCCTGCTCCTCGCCGGCGACGATGAACATGGCCATCGTCGGGATGACGGCGCCGTTCATCGTCATCGACACCGACATCTTGTCGAGGGGGATCCCGTCGAAGAGGATCTTCATGTCCTCGACGGAGTCGATGGCCACGCCCGCCTTGCCGACGTCGCCCACCACGCGGGGGTGGTCGCTGTCGTAGCCCCGGTGGGTCGCCAGGTCGAAGGCCACCGACAGGCCCATCTGGCCGGCGGCCAGGTTGCGCCGGTAGAAGGCGTTCGACTCCTCGGCGGTCGAGAAGCCGGCGTACTGCCGGATCGTCCACGGCCGGTTGGCGTACATGGTCGACCGCACCCCGCGCACGAACGGGGCGAAGCCCGGGAGGGTGTCGGTGGTGGCCCGGCCGCCGAACTCGAGGTCGTCGAGGTCGGCGGCGGTGAACAGCGGCTTGACCTCGATGCCCTCGGGTGTGTGCCACACGAGGGTGTCGGGGTCGGCCCCCTTGAGCTCCTTCTCGGCCTGCGTCCGCCAGTCGTCGATGCTCACGTCGCCAGGCTACGGGGTGGGTCGGGACGACCGGAAATGGAGCCCCCCCACGAACCGGCTGGCGAGAGTCGTGCCAGAGCCCGAGTTCGTCCAGCCGGTACGGTGACGGCCATGGCCCCTGACTCCTCCGCCGCCGACGACAAGCCCCACGTGTACGTGCCGCCCGGCGAGGCGCCCCCCGTCGAGCTGGTGATCGACGACCTCGAGGAGGGCGACGGCGACGAGGCCACCGCCGGCTCGACCGTCGAGGTCCACTACGTGGGCGTGGCGTGGTCGACCCGCAAGCAGTTCGACGCCTCGTGGGACCGCGGCGACACCTTCTCGTTCGGGCTGGGCGCCGGCCAGGTGATCCCGGGTTGGGACCAGGGGGTGGCCGGCATGAAGGTCGGCGGCCGTCGTCGCCTCGTGATCCCGCCGGCCATGGCCTACGGCAAGCAGGGCGCCGGAGGCGTGATCGGGCCCAACGAGACGCTCGTGTTCGTGGTCGACCTGGTCGGGGTCCGCTGAGCGCGAGCTCGGGCTTCCGGTTCGAGGGGGTCGGCGTCGTCGTCGACGGGACGCCGATCCTCACCGACATCGACGCCACCTTCGGCGACCGCGGCGTCACCGTGCTCGTCGGCCCGTCGGGATCGGGCAAGACCACGCTGCTCCGCCTCTGCAACCGCCTCGAGGTGCCGAGCTCCGGTCGGGTGCTGCTCGGGGGCGACGACGTCGCCGACCTCGATCCGCGGCGACTCCGACGCCGGGTCGGCATGGTCTTCCAGCGCCCGGTCGTGTTCGCCGGCACCGTGCGCGACAACCTGGCCGTCGCCGGTGACGACCAGCCCGACGGTCGGTTCGCGGCCGTCCTCGAGCGGGTCGGGCTCGACCCCTCCTTCCTCGACCGCACCGCCGACGACCTGTCGGGCGGCGAGGCCCAGCGGGTGTGCATCGCCCGCACCCTGCTCACCGACCCCGAGGTGCTGCTCATGGACGAACCGACCTCCGCCCTCGACCCGGAGCACCGGCTGGTGATCGAGGCCCGGGCCCGGGCCCTGGCCGACGCCGGCACCCCGGTGGTGTGGGTCACCCACGACCTCGACCAGGCCCGACGGCTCGCCGACCGCACCGTCGTGCTCGTCGACGGCGGGGTCGCCGACGACGAGACCGCCGCCCGGTTCCTGGCCGGCCCCGTGGACGAGGAGGGGTGACCGTGCCCGACACCGACATCGGCGTGCTCGGCCTGGCGGCGTCGCTGCTGCTCGTGGTGGTGGCCGTGGGGCTGAGCTTCGCCCAGGGCCTGCGGCTCGAGGGCCCCATCCTGTGGGCGTCGGCGCGGGCCGGGGTGCAGCTCGTGCTGGTGGGTTGGGCGCTCAAGCTCGTGCTCGACCCCGACGCGCCGGTGGTGTGGGCCTTCGTCTGGGTGGCGCTGATGGTCGTCTTCGCCGCCTTCACGGTTCGGCGTCGTGCCCCCGAGGTGCCGGCGGCGTTCCCCCTCGCGCTGGCCGCCACCACCGCGGTCGCGGTCGTCAGCCTGGGCGTGATCTTCGGGCTCGGCATCTTCCCCGTCGAGGGCCGCACCGTGGTGCCCCTCGCCGGGATGATGATCGGCAACTCGATGACGGCCACCATCGTGGCGTCACGGCGGGTGGTGGGGGAGTTGGGTGACAAGCGGGCCGAGGTCGAGGCCCGGCTCGCGCTCGGCCACGCCTGGCCCGAGGCGTCGCGGCCCTACGTGCGCGACGCGCTGCGCACCGCGCTGATCCCGCAGATCGAGTCGACCAAGGCGGTGGGCCTGGTGTTCCTGCCCGGCGCCATGACCGGCCTCATCCTCGCCGGCGTGGACGCCTTCGATGCCGTGCTGGTGCAGCTGGCGATCATGTACCTCATCCTCGGATCGGTGGCCACGAGCGTGACGGTGATCGGCCTCGGCCTCACCCGACGGCTGTTCACCCCCGATCAGCGCCTCCGCCGGCTCGCCCGCTCGCCGGTAGCCTGACGGCCATGGCGAAGCGCTTCGTGGTCATCGGCGGTGGCCCTGCGGGCAACCAGGCCGCCACCTACGCGGCCCGCCTCGGCGCCGAGGTCACGTTGATCGAAAAGGACATCGTGGGCGGCGCCGCCCACCTGTGGGACTGCATCCCCTCCAAGGCGATGATCGCCACCGGCGGCGCGCTCCGCATGATCAACGAGGCGAAGGGCATGGGCCTGTCCGACGTGTCGGCCACCCTCGACTTCGAGGCCCTCCGGCTGCGCATCCAGCGCATCGAGGACCGCCTGCGCACCTCGGTCAGCGGCCTGCTCGAGAGCCAGGGCGTGCACCTGGTGCCGGGCACGGCCCGGCTGAAGGGCCCCCACGAGGTGGTCGTCGACACCGCCGACGGGCTGCTCGAGCTCGACGCCGACGTGATCCTGCTCTCGACCGGCAGCCGCCCCCGCGTTCCCGACTGGGCTCCGGTCGACGGCCACCGCGTGCTCACCACCCGCGACGCCTACCCGCCGCCGGAGATCCCCGAGCGGCTGGTCGTCATCGGGTCCGGTGTCACCGGCGTCGAGTTCGTGCACATGTTCTCGTCGTTCGGGTCCGAGGTCGTGCTGGTCGTGAGCCGCCAACAGGTGCTGCCCCGGAAGGACGCCGAGGTGGCCGCCGCCCTCGAGGAGGACTTCCTCGCCCGCGGGGTGCGCCTGCTGAAGGGGGCCCGGGCCACCGGCATGGAGGTGGCGGGCGACGAGGTCACCGTCACCTGCGACGACGGCCGAGCCGCCACCGGCTCCCATGCCCTGCTCGCCATCGGCTCGCTGCCCAACTCCGAGGGCCTCGGCCTCGACGAGGCCGGCGTCGAGGCCGACGGCGGCTACGTGGTCGTGAACCACAACTGCCAGTCGTCGGTGCCCCACATCTACGCCGCCGGCGACCTGTCGGGGAAGCTCCCGCTGTCGTCGGTCGCCGCCATGCAGGGCCGCAAGGTGGCCGAGCACGCCATGGGCCTGCACGTCGGACCGCACCGTCATCTCGACTACGACAAGGCGGCGTCGGCCATCTTCACCGTGCCCGAGATCGCCGACGTGGGTCTGGCCGAGGCCGACGCCTTCGCCGAGGGCCGCAAGATCCGGGTCACCAAGGTGCCGTTCTCGGCCAACGCCAAGGCCCTCATCGAGAACGACCCCCGCGGGTTCGTGAAGATCGTGTCCGACCCCGCCACCGGGGTGGTCCTCGGGGGCTCGATCGTCGGCCGGCACGCCGCCGAGCTCATCTCGGTGCTGGCGTTGGCCGTCACCGCCGGGCTCCGCGTCACCGACATCGTCGAGAGCCTGCTCGTGCACCCGTCCCTGGCCGAAGCCCTCTCCGACGCCGCCGAGTAGGGGTGACGTGGTGAACGAGCCCGCTCCCGAGCCCCGCATCCCGACGGTCGACGACTTCCCGAAGACGGGCGCCAACTCGCTCGCCTCGGTGCCCGAGCGGGCCGTGGCCTGGATCCTCGACCTGCTCATCGTGCTGGCGCCGAGCCTGGTGGTGTTCGTGCTCGTCCTTGCCGCCGTGGACCTCCCGCCCGACGCCGGGCCCGACGAGGTGTGGGATGCGCTCCCGCGGTGGCTGCCGGCCGTGCCGGTGCTGCTGTGGCTGGTCTACGTCGTGCCGGCCGTCGCCTGGAAGGGCCAGACCCTGTCGCAGTGGCTGTTCGGGCACCGGGTCGCCCGCTACACCGACGGCCGCAAGCCCCACCTCGACCAGGCGGCCCTCCGGGCCCTGCTGCCGGCCACGCTGGCGGTGGCCCCGCTGTTGTTCATCAGCGGCAACGTGTTCATCGTGCTGCCCGGCTGGGTGGTCTGCTACCTGGTGGCGACGTCGAACCCGCTGCTGCGGGGCCTGCACGACCTCGCCGCCGGCACCATCGTGGTCCGCACGCGCTGAGGGTGGTCCTCGTTGAGCGCGTTACGGTCATCTGACCGTCGATCACCCGTGGACCGCACGGCAAACCACTGTTAGTGTTCGGCGGGGCCACAGGGAGGTTCATCATGGGCACCCCAGGTCGAGGCGAGCGGTAGGCGAGGGGCAGGCGGGCGAGACGTGGCGCTCTGGACGGAATCTTCACTCTTCAGCGACGGCGAGACCACGCAAGGTGACGTCATCACCCAGGGTGAGCTGGAGGTCGCGATCCCGGCGGCGGTGGAGACGGACGCAAAGGCCGAGCGTCCACCGGTGCGGCTGCGCAGCGTGCTCGTGGTCATCGACGTCGTCGCCACCTCGGTGGCGGTCGTCCTGGCCACGGTCGGGCACGGGCTGGCGGGCGGTCGGAACCTGATCGTCGACCTCTCGGTGGTCGCCGTCACCATCCTGGCCCTGGCCATGGCCGGGCTCTACAAGTCCCGGGTGGCGAGCGTCCGGGCCCGTGAGCTGGCCCGGCTGGTGCCGGTGGCGATCATCAGCTCGCTGGCCCTGTACCTCGGCTACGCGACCTTCGACGACCCGCTCCGGGTCGCCGAGGCGCTCGTCTTCGGGGTGGCGGTCCTGTTGCTGCTCGTCGTGGGCAGGAGCGCGTTCGACGACTGGGTGCGGTCCCGGCGGCGCGAGGGCCACTACTGCCGGTCGACGGTCATCCTCGGCACCGGGCCCGAGGCGGTGGCGCTGGCGTCGCTCATCGGTGACCACCCCGAGCTCGGCTACCGCATCGTCGGGCTCGTCGGCCCGGTCCCGGCCGAGCCGGCACCGGCGCTGCCCTGGCTGGGCGAGACCACCGACGTGCCCGGCGCCCTCGCCGAGGTCGGCGCCAACGGGGTGTTCGCGACGTCCGAGTGGCTGCACGATCCGGCGCGCCGCACGGTCGTGCGCGGCCTCGCCGCCGCCAAGGTGCACGTGCACCTCTCGGGGGGCATGTGGGGCATCGACCACCGGCGGCTCCGACCGGTGGCCATCGCCCACGAGCCGCTCTTCTACCTCGAAGAGGTGAGCCTGCGGCCCTACCAGCTGGTCGCCAAGCGGGCCCTCGACCTGGTCGTGGCACCGATCGCCCTCGTGCTCACGGCCCCGGTGCTGCTGCTGGCGGCGCTGGCCATCAAGCTGCACGACGGCGGACCGGTGTTCTACTGGCAGCCGCGGGTCGGTCGCGACGGCCGGCTGTTCGGCTTCCTCAAGCTGCGCACCATGGTCGTCGACGCCGACCGGATCCCGCCCGTGGCGGGAAGCGAGAACGCCCGCTCGGGTCCGCTCTTCAAGGCGGCCGACGACCCCCGGGTGACCAAGGTCGGCCGATTCCTGCGGGCGTCCAGCATCGACGAGCTCCCGCAGCTGCTGAACGTCATCTGGGGCGACATGGCCCTCGTGGGCCCCCGACCGGCCCTGCCGAGCGAGGTCGAGGAGTTCGACGAGGAGCTGCTCGAGCGCAACCGGGTGCGCCCGGGGATCACCGGGCTGTGGCAGGTCGAGGCCCGCGACAACCCCTCGTTCACCGCCTACCGCCGGCTCGACCTGTTCTACATCGAGAACTGGACGCTGAGCCTCGACCTGATCATCCTCATCCTCACCGTCCAGCACGTCGTCGCCCGGTGCCTGCGGGCCGGCTTCCGCTTCGGCCGGCGCCGCGCGTCCGCCGTGGCGGTCTGACCCGCTCAGACGGGGACCACCGCCGGGTCCTGGCCGAGCTCGCGCAGGGCGTCGGCGATCTCTCGCTCGTAGAGCGCGTTCATCACGATGACCACGTCGGGACGTGCCTCGCGGACGACCTCCGGTGGGTCGACCCGGTGGCCGGTCCCGGCGAGGTGTCGGCCGTGCTTGCGGGGGTTGACGTCGATCACCGTGGCCACGCCGTCGCCGGCCACGAGGTTGAGGAACGTCACGCCCTTCGCCCCCGCCCCCCACAGCGCCACCTGGCGGCCCTCGGCCGCCCACGCCGACAGGCGGTCGTGCCAGCCCTCGACCACGCCGCGGTGCAGGGACGTGAACCGCCGCAGGGCGGCGATCGTCGCCTCCCGCTCGGACGGCCCGGTCGCCGACCCGGGGGGGCCGTGCCCGTCGCCGGTGCGGGCCTCGGCCCCGAGGAACTGCCCGCCGAACGCCCCGTGCACGGACACGGCGCCGAACCCGGCCCGGCCGAGCACGTCGCGCAGCGCGACCGGGGTGAAGTAGCTGCAATGCTGGTAGATGATGTCCCACAGGCCCGGCTCGGTGAACGTGAACCGGGCGTCGGGCACCTCCACGTACAGCACGCAGGCCGGGTTGGCAGTCGTCGCCCGGTGGATGGCCTGCAGGGCGCCGACCGGTTCGTCGAGGTGCTCGAGCACGTGACGGAGGCACACGAGATCGGGCGCCTCCCCCACGGTGGTCTCGTCGAACAGGGTCCGTTCGATGCGAACCACCGAGGTCGGCGCGAGGTCGTCGACCTCGCCGCCGTAGGTGGGGTCGTAGCCGGTGGCCCGTCCGAGGCCGGCGTCGACCAGCATGGCGAGGAACTCCCCCTTGCCGCTGCCGACCTCGACGACGTGGCGGCCGGTGAGGTCGTGGTCGGCCACCAGGCGGGCGGCGAGCTCCTCGGCGTACCGGCGGAAGGTGCCCGAGAAGAGCTGGGAGTTCTCGTACTCGGCGTCGTAGACCACCAGGCCGGGGTCGAAGGCGGCGTTGGTGACGGCGGTGCAGTCGAGGCACAGGACCAGGCGCATCTCGCCCCGGGCGCTGCCGCGGGCGGCCTCGGCGTCGTCGTACAGCGCGGTGCACTGCACGGGTACGCTGCCGGCGTCGGCCAGCGGCTCGATCCGGTCGCTCCCACACACCCGGCAGCTCGTCATGACGGCAACGTAGCGCGCGAACGCAGTGTCGGTGCGTGGCGGTGCCTGCTACGGTTGCGGCCGGCGGAAACGAGATGGCAGTCGATGAGCGGTCCGGCACACCGGCCGGACGGCGGAGCTCTGGAGGTCGTGCCGTGAAAGTCGGGATCCTGGCGGGTGGCGTGGGCAGCCGCATCTCCGAGGAGACGGAGGTGAAGCCCAAGCCGATGGTGGAGATCGGCGGGCGCCCGATCCTGTGGCACATCATGAAGTACTACGCCGAGTTCGGGCACGACGACTTCGTGGTCGCCCTCGGCTACAAGGGCGAGGTCATCAAGCGGTACATGGTCGACTACTGCTCGATCGCCACCGACCTCACCGTCGACCTCGGCACCGGCGCCATCGAGCGCCACGAGGGCGAGCGCGACGACTGGCGGGTGTCGCTCATCGACACCGGCCAGACCACGGCCACGGGCGGGCGCATCAAGCGCCTGGCGCCCTACCTCGGCGACGAGACCTTCATGCTCACCTGGGGCGACGGGGTGTCGACCGTCGACCTCGACGAGCTGCTCGCGTTCCACCGGGCCCACGGGAAGCTGGCCACCCTCACCGCGGTGCGCCCGCCGGCGCGCTTCGGTCACCTCGAGATCGACGGGCGACCAGATCGTGGAGTTCTCGGAGAAGCCCCAGGCGGGCGAGGGCTGGATCAACGGGGCGTTCTTCGTGCTCGAGCCGCAGGTGTTCGACTACATCGCCGGTGACGACACGCAGTTCGAGAAGGAGCCGCTCGAGCAGCTCGCCAAGGACGGCCAGCTGATGGCCTACCGGCACGACGGGTTCTGGCAGTGCATGGACACCCTCCGGGACAAGAAGCTCCTCGAGGAGCTGTGGGAGAGCGGCGAGGCCCCGTGGGCCCGGTGGGGCGCGTGATGCGCGTCCTCGTCACGGGCAGCGACGGCTACCTCGGCTGGCCGCTGGTGCGGCTGCTGCGCGCCGCCGGCCACGACGTCATCGGCCTCGACACGTTCCTCTACGAGGGGTGCGACCTCGGCACGGTGGACGACGAGCCCCTTCCCACGCTCCGGATGGACGTCCGCGACGTCACCCCGGCCCACCTCGACGGCTTCGACGCGGTGGTGCACCTGGCCGGCATCTCCAACGACCCGCTCGGCGACCTCGACCCGACGTCCACCTACGACATCAACCACCTGGCCACCACGATCGTGGCCACGGCGGCGAAGGAGGCGGGTGTCGGCCGCTTCCTGTTCTCGTCGTCGTGCAGCCTCTACGGCGCCCACGGCGACGACGTCCTCGACGAGTCGGCGGCGTTCTACCCGGTCACGCCCTACGGCGAGTCCAAGGTGCTGGCCGAGCGCGACCTGCACGAGCTGGCCGACGACGACTTCAGCCCCACGTACCTCCGCAACGCGACCGCCTTCGGCCTGTCCCCGCGGTTGCGGGGCGATCTCGTGGTCAACAACCTCGTGGGCCACGCCGTCACCCGCGGCGAGGTCTTCCTCAAGAGCGACGGCACGCCGTGGCGCCCGCTCGTGCACGTCGCAGGACATCGCCCGTGCCTTCCTCGCCATCCTCGAGGCACCCCGTGACCTGGTGCACGACGAGGCGTTCAACGTGTGCCGCACGTCGGAGAACTACCGCATCCGGGAGGTCGCCGAGATCGTGGAGTCGGTGGTGCCCGACAGCCGCATCGTGCTGGCCGACTCGGCGGGCCCGGACAAGCGGAACTACCGGGTCTCGGGCGACAAGCTCGCCGAGCGGCTCCCCTCGTTCCAGCCCGACTGGACGGTGCGCCGGGGGGCCGAGGAGCTCTACCAGGCGTTCGTCGACGAGAAGCTCACCTTCGACGACCTCGAGGGCACGACCTTCCTGCGCATCCGCCGGGTCCAGCAGCTCCAGGACGAGGGCCGCCTCGGCGCCGACCTGCGCTGGACGTCGTCCACGGAGGGTCTGATCGATGTCTGACGCCCGGTGCCGCTCGTGCGGGAGCACCGACCTGCGCGTGTTCCTGTCGCTCGGGGAGACACCGCTCGCCGACGCGCTCCTCGACGACGAGACCCTGCGCGCGCCCCGAACCGAGGTTCCCCCTCGACGTGGCCTTCTGCCCCGAGTGCACCCTCGTGCAGATCCTCGAGGAGGTGCCGCCCGAGCAGCTCTTCGTCGACAACTACCTGTACTTCTCGTCGTTCTCGCCGGCGTTGAAGGCGCACGCCAAGGCCCACGCCGACGCCCTCGTCGACCGACGGGGGCTCGGCCCCGACTCGCTCGTCGTCGAGCTCGCCAGCAACGACGGCTACCTGCTCCGCAACTTCGTCGACCGGGGGGTGCCGGTCCTCGGCATCGACCCCGCCCCCGACCAGGCCGACGCCGCCGAGGCGGTGGGGGTCCCGACGCTGCGCGAGTTCTTCGGCGTCGAGCTGGCCGAGCGGCTGCGCAGCGAGGGCCGGGCCGCCGACGTGATCATCGCCAACAACGTCATGGCCCACGTGCCCGACCTCAACGGCTTCGTGGCCGGCATGGCGGTGCTGCTGGCCGACGACGGCATCGCCACCATCGAGAACCCCTACGTGCGCGACCTCATCGACCACGTCGAGTTCGACACCATCTACCACGAGCACCACTGCTACTTCTCGTGCACCGCGGTGGACGCCCTGATGCGGCGCAACGGCCTGCACCTGAACGACGTCGACTACTTCCCCGACCTCCACGGGGGCACCCTGCGGTGGACGGTCGGGCCGAAGGACGAGCCGAGTGACGCCGTGCGCCGCTACCTCGACGAGGAGCAGGCGAAGGGGCTCGACGGCATCGGGTACTACGAGCACTTCGCCCACCGGGTCGAGGAGGTGCGCGACGACCTGCTGGCGCTGTTGCGGGCCAAGCGGGCCGAGGGGGCGACGATCGCCGCCTACGGCGCCGCCGCCAAGGGGAGCACCCTGGTCAACTACGTCGGGATCGGCGACGACCTGGTCGACTACGTCGTCGACCGCAACACCCACAAGCAGGGCCGGTACATGCCGGGCGTCCACCTGCCCATCCGTGACCCGTCGGTGCTCCTCGACGACCAGCCCGACTACCTGCTCCTGCTGGCGTGGAACTTCGCCGCCGAGATCGTGGAGCAGCAGTCCGAGTACCGCCGTCGGGGCGGTCGGTTCATCGTGCCGGTGCCGACCCCCGCCGTCCTCTGAGCCGAAGGATCTCCATGCCCACCACGTCGCTCTGCCCGAGCTGCGGCTCGTCGGCCCTCGAGGCCTTCTACCACCTCGACGGGATCCCGGCCCACAGCGTGCTGCTGATGCCGACGGCCGAGGTCGCCGTCGGCTACCCCACGGGCACCCTCGACCTCGCCGTGTGCCGCGACTGCGGGTTCGTCACCAACACCTCCTTCGACGTGTCGCTCAACGACTACTCGAGCGAGTACGAGGAGACCCAGGGCTTCTCGCCCACCTTCCAGGGCTTCGCCCGCTCGCTCGCCGAGCAGTGGGTCGACCGCTACGACATCCACGGCAAGACGATCATGGAGATCGGGTGCGGCAAGGGCGAGTTCCTCGCCCTGATGTGCGAGCTCGGCGACAACCGGGGGATCGGCATCGACCCGGCGGTCGCCCCGGAGCGCCTCGACCCCGAGGTGGTGCGCCGCATCGAGTTCCTGCCCGAGCTGTTCGACGAGCGCCACCACGCCCTCGAGGCCGACGTGATCGTGTGCCGCCACACGCTCGAGCACATCCACCCGGTGGGGGAGTTCCTCCGCTCGGTGCGCACCATGATCGGCGACCGCGACGACACCGTCGTGCTGTTCGAGCTGCCCGACGTGTTGCGGGTGCTCGAGGAGGTCGCCTTCTGGGACCTCTACTACGAGCACTGCTCGTACTTCACGCCCGGGTCCCTGGCCCGGCTCTTCCGGCGGGAGGGCTTCGACGTCGTCGACCTGCGCCTCGACTTCGACGACCAGTACATCCTCGTCGAGGCCCGCCCGGGCGCGGGGACGGGTCCGACGTCGGACCTCGAGGACGACCTCGATCGCACGCTCGCCGCGGTGGACGACTTCCGCCGGCGGGTCGGCCCGGAGCTCGACCGGTGGCGGTCGACGATCGCCGACCGGGCCGCCGAGGGCGACGGCGGCGTGGTGATCTGGGGGGCGGGCTCGAAGGGCGTGGCCTTCCTGACCACCCTCGACGTCCACGGCGTCGACCGGGCCATCGACATCAACCCCTACAAGCAGGGCCGGTTCCTGCCCGGCACCGGCACCCCCGTGGTCGGCCCGGCGACGGTCACCGAGTCGCGGCCCGAGGCCGTCATCGTCATGAACCGGGCGTACTGCGACGAGATCCGCGACCAGCTCACCGAGCTCGGGGTCGACACCGAGCTGATCCCGACGTGAGGCCCTGACCGTGTCCCCGCCGTCACACGTCCTGATCCTCGTGCAGAACCTGCCGGTCCCCCTCGACCGGCGCGTCTGGATGGAGTGCCGGGCGCTGCGGGCGGCGGGGTTCGAGGTCTCGGTGATCTGCCCCAAGGGGCCGGGCGACGCCGGCCACGAGGTCCTCGAAGGGGTGCACATCCACCGGTACCGCCCGGCACCGCCGGTGCAGGGGCCGCTCGGCTACCTGTTCGAGTTCGTGTACGCGTGGCTGCGGACGGCCTGGCTGAGCCTGCGGGTGTGGCGGCGCCGACGCTTCGACGCCGTCCAGGCCTGCAACCCGCCCGACACCTTCTGGGCGCTGGCCCTGCTGTACCGCCCGGCCGGGGTCCGGTTCGTCTACGACCAGCACGACCTGTGCCCGGAGGTGTTCCTGTCGCGCTTCGCCGACGGCAGCCGCATCCAGCTCGCGGGGCTGCGCGTGCTCGAACGGGCGACCTACCGCACCGCCCACCACGTGATCTCGGTCAACGGGTCGTACCGAGACGTGGCCCTGTCCCGTGGCCGGCGCCGGCCGGCCGACGTGACCGTCGTGCGCAGCGGCCCGCACCCCGAGCGCATGCATCGGGGCGAGCCCCACCCCGAGCTGCGGCGGGGCCGCCCCCACCTGGCCTGCTACCTGGGGGTGATGGGGCCCCAGGACGGCGTCGACCTGCTGGTCCGGGCCATCGACGTGTACGTGCACGAGCTCGGGCGCGACGACTGCGAGTTCGCCCTGCTCGGCTTCGGCGACTGCTACGACGAGCTGCGCCGGCTCACCACCGAGCTCGGCCTCGACGCCTACGTGACCTTCACCGGGCGGGCCGACGACCGGATGATCGACGCCTACCTGTCGACGGCCGACCTCGGCATCGACCCCGATCCCCTCAACGCCCTGAACGACGTCTCGACGATGAACAAGGTCCTCGAGTACATGGCCTACGAGGTCCCGGTGGTCACCTTCGACCTGCACGAGACCGGGGTCTCGGCCGGCGAGGCGGCGAGGTACGTCACCCCCAACCGGGTCGACGAGCTGGCCAAGGCCATGGCCGAGCTCCTCGACGACCCCGACGCCCGCCGGCGGATGGGCGAGATCGGCCGGTCCCGCATCGTCGACGAGCTCGGCTGGCACCACCAGGCCGACCGCTACGTCGACGTCTACCGCGGGCTGCTGGGGGCCCCGACCGAGGGCGCCCGATGACGGCCGAGGTCCGATCGCCGACGGCGACCACGACGCCCACGGCCGCCCCGTGGCGCGTGCTCCACGTGCTCCCCGACCTCCAGATCGGCGGTGGGCAGACGATCGTGCTCAACGGGGTCCGTCGTGCCGATCGGCGGGTCTGGCAGCCCTACGTGTGCCAGCTCCTCGACGCCGACGAGATGGCACCGTCGTTCCGCGAGGCCGGTTGCCCGCCCATGGCCGTGCACCATCGGCGGGGGCTCGGGGCGGTGACGGTCGCGAAGCTGGCCCGTCTGATCCGTGCGCTGCACATCGACCTGGTGCACGTGCACTCGCCGCTCGACCGGCTCTACGGCCTGCCCGCCGCGCTGGTCACCGGCACCCCGGCCGTCGCCCAGCTCCACGCCATGTGGGTGCACTTCGGGCCCAACCTCCCCGAGGACCCGAATCGGCTCCAGACGGCCCGAGCCCATTCGCTCGCCTGGGTTCGCAACCGCCTCGAGCGGCGCACGGTTCGTCGCTACGGCGCCGACTCGGCCAACGTCAAGGCGCTGTTCGAGCCGCTGGTCGACGTCGGCATCGACGTGACCGGCCAGGCGATCCCCATCGACGCCTTCGACGACGCCGCCGCCGCCGGTGCCCGGGCGAGGGTGCGGTCGGAGCTCGAGGTGGGGGAGGGGCCGGTGCTGGTCAACGTCTCCCGGCTGGTGGAGGGCAAGTGCCAGGAGCACCTCATCGACCTCCTCCCCGGCCTCGCACCCGACCACCCCGATGCGGTGCTCGTGCTGGTGGGCGACGGCGACCGTCGAGCGGCACTCGAAGCCCGGGCCCGAGAGGTCGGTGTGGCCGACCAGGTGCGCTTCCTCGGCAACCGCTTCGACATCCCGGCGCTGCTGACGGCAGCCGACGTGTTCACCTTCAGCTCGGAGAGCGAGGGGTTCGGGCTGGTCGCACTCGAAGCCATGGCGGCGTCGCTGCCGGTGATCGCCTACCGGTTGCCCGCCCTCCAGGAGTTCGTGGCCGACGGCACGACGGGACGCCTCGTGGACCTCGGAGACCGGGCCGGCTTCGCGGCGGCGGTGCGGGCCGTGCTCGACGACCCGTCGGTCGGCTCAAGGATGGGCCGGGAAGGCCGACGGGTGGTGGAGGAGCGGTTCCACCCCGGTGCCACCGCCGACAGCTTCGAAGCGCTGTACCGGGCCGTGCTCGGTCCGCCTTCCGATCGACGCGAGGAGCGATGACATGCGAGTGCTCGTGACCGGTGGGGCCGGCTACATCGGATCCCACCTGGTGGACCTGCTGTTGAGGAACCGTCACGACGTGACGGTCCTCGACAACCTGACCACCGGGAAGATCGCCAACATCCAGCACAGCCTGGACGACATCCGCTTCATCAACGGCACCATCATGGACGGGCCGCTGGTGGAGGCCGAGGTGGAGCGGGCCCAGCTCGTGTTCCACCTGGCCGCCGCGGTCGGCGTGCGCCACATCGTCGACGCGCCGCTCGAGGCCTTGCTCGTGAACACCCGCGGCACCGAGAACGTGCTCGCCGCCTGCTTCAAGTACTGGACGAAGGTGGTGCTGGCGTCCACCTCGGAGGTGTACGGCAAGACCGCCAAGGTCCCGATGCAGGAGGACGACGACCGGGTCCTCGGGCCGACCACCATCCACCGGTGGTCGTACTCGACGGCGAAGGCGATCGACGAGCACCTGGCGTTCGCGTACCGGGCCCACGGGTTGCCCATGGCGATCGTCCGCTACTTCAACTCCTACGGGCCCCGTCTCGATCCCCGGGGCTACGGATCGGTGGTGGCGAACTTCATCCGTCAGTGCGAGACGAACGAGCCCGTCACCGTGCACGGCGACGGGCAGCAGAGCCGGTGCTTCACCTACGTCGACGACACGGTGCGGGGGACCTACCTCGCCGGGACGACGCCCGAGGCCGAAGGCTCGATCATCAACCTGGGCAACGACCGGGAGACCACGATCCTCGAGCTGGCGGAGATGATCCGGGACGTGCTCGGGTCGTCGTCGGAGATCCGGCCGACGTCGTACGAGAGCTACTACGGGCCCGGGTTCGAGGACACGAGGCGGCGGGTGCCCGACATCTCCCGGGCGCGGGACCTGCTCGGTTGGCAGCCCACCGTGTCGCTCGAGGAAGGCCTCGGCCGCACCCTCGAGTGGTGGAAGGCCACCTACGGGTGAGCGTCGTCCCCCGGGCGGTCGGGGCGCTGCAGCGACCGCTCCGTCGGGTGTGGCGCCGACGCATGCTGCGGCGGGGCGTCGACGTCACCGCTGGTTCGGCCGGCCGGACCGCCCTCGTGGTGGCACCCCACCCCGACGACGAGACCATCGGCTGCGGCGCGACGATCGCCCGAAAGCGCGCCGCGGGCACCGACGTCCGGGTGGTCGTGGTGTGCGACGGGCGAAGCTCGCACCCGCATTCGCGGGTGATCGGCCCGGACGAGCTGGCCGCCTTGCGGGCGGAGGAAGTCGTCGAGGCGTGCCGGCGACTCGGCGTCCCTCCTGACGCGGTCACGCTGCTCGGCCACCCCGACGAGTCGATCACCGGCCGCTCGCCGGAGCTCGTCGACTCGCTCGGCCGGCTGATGAGCGAGACGCGGCCCGACGAGGTCTACCTGCCCTCGCCGCTCGACTGGCACCGGGACCACATCGCCGTCAACGGGGCCGCCCGGACGGCCATCGCCGCGCTCGACGTCGAGCCGGCGGTCCTGGAGTACCCGGTGTGGTACTGGGCCGAGGGACCGTGGCGGTGGTCGGACGGCATGACCCGCGGGGCCAAGGCCGCGAACCTGCTCTCCGAGCCGTGGACCGCGGGTCAGTCGAGCCGCCCCCGGCTCGTCGCCACCGAGGGCTACGTGGGCATCAAGCGTTCGGCACTCCAGGCCTACCGCTCGCAGACGCAGAACCTCACCGGGGAGCCGTCGTGGGCGACGCTGCCGGCGACGTGGTTCACCCCGTTCCTGGGCCGCTGGGAGCTGTTCCTCCCGCCAGCCGCGCCCTGAGACCACCCTTGATCGGCGGGGCCCCGGATTCGGGTTCGACACGCGCCGCGACCGGACGCGCACCCTCGGTCGCGGCCGTCGCGGCCGTCGGCAGCGCGCTGGCCCGTGAGGGGGCGACCCGCTCGTGGATCCGGAGCATGGGTCGTTCGACCACCACACTGGCCACGATGCCCACGGCCAGGATGCCGACGCACACGATCGCCGCGCTGATCAGCCATCCGAGCTGGCCGTCCCCGGCCCATGGCATCACGATCCGCTCGGTGAGGTTCTCGAACGCACCGGTGGCCGCGATGTGCCAGAGGTAGATCGCATAGGAGAAGACGCCGACCCAGCAGAGCACACGGATCGGTGGCTCGAGGACGGGTCGGGCGCGACCGAGGTCGTCGGCCTCGGAGGCGAAGAGGGCGATGAGGAAGGCAGCCGAGCCGAGGAGCGTGAGCGACAGCCCCACGGTCCGGGTCCATACTGCCTCCGGGGCGACGATGAGGTTGGGCGCCCAGCAGGCGATGCCGAACAGCACGAGGGGGGCTCGCCAACGACGTGCCCCCGCGAAGCGTTCGGGGTAGTACTCCATGACGGCACGAAGGGTGACCCCGAAGAGCAGGGCGTCGAGCCTCAGGTGGGTCGCCGTCATGAAGGTCGAGAACGGGTCGTCGGTGGCGACCGACAGGAGCCTGAGGCCGAGGAAGACGGCCAGCCCGACCACCCCGATGCCGATCAGCTTCCGGGCGTGGGTCGCGCCGAGCAGGGCCACGACGAGCGGGAGGAGCAGGTAGAAGTGCTCCTCGACACCGATCGACCACAGGTGTTGCGCGGTCGAGACCTCGATGTAGTTCTGGATGAAGAGGAGGTGGGGCCAGCTCAGCCCGATCTGCTCCTTCAGCTCGGGCACCACGGCTCCGCCGTTCAGGGCGGCCTTCACCACGGGGGCCAGGATCACGTACGCGAGGAAGGCGAAGTAGGCCGGATAGATCTTGAAGCCCCGGCGGGTGAGGAAGCGCTTGACGTCGAGGCGCCCATGCGTCCGGGTCTCGGTGATGAGCAGCCCTCCGATGAGGAAGCCGCTGAGGACGAAGAACAGGTCGACGCCGATCCAGCCGAGCCGGTACCACGCCTCGGCGAGCCCCCCGATCACCCCGTCGGGGCGCTCGAGCTGGAGGTGCCGACCGATCACGAGGAGGATGGCGACGGCTCGGAGGAAGTCGAGCTGCGCGACGCGTCGGGGGGACGTTCCACCGGGCGTCGCCGCCGATCCACGCTTTCGTCGGTGCAGCGTCCGCACGTCTCCTACCTCCAGCTCCACCGCTGCGTGGCGGCCGATCGGCCGCCACGCAGAAAGGGCGGTCAGCCCGCCTTGGCGGGCCCCGAGCCGTGCTCCGGGTCGGCCAGCAGCCGCTGGAGTTCGTCGTCGGACGGGTCCGCGGTGCTCCGTTCCATCGGGATCGCCCCGTTCGCAGCGGCGCGAGGCCGATGCCGTCGCTTCGCCCGCAGCTCGCGTAGGGGGCGGTGGTCACCGTAGAGGCGTTCGGCGCCGACCGCGGCGAGGACCGTGAGGCCGAGACCGAGCACGAGGGTGACGCCGAGCACTCGGATCTTGCTTCCGGAGACCTGGGTGGCGGGTGTCGGCCCCGTGAGGGGCTGAGCGGTGATCCACGTGCTCTGGGCGATGCCCATCCGGTCCTGGGCCTCCGCGAGCTGCTCCCGGAGGGTCTCGAGGACCACGGTCATGCCGTCGGTGGTGGATGCCGGATCGGCTGACGTCGTTCGCAGGCTGAGGATGGCCCCCGCTCCGGAGGTGCTCAGCGTCACCTCGTAGTCGCTGGACAGTCCTGCGGCCTCGCATCTCCTCGACGACCGACGGGCTCGCCATCAGCTCGATCATCCCGATGGTCATCACCTGCACCCGGTTCGGGGTCTCGAGGGGGTTGATCTCGACCGGGTTGCCTTCGGGCGACAGCGTCTGGGTGGGCGTGATCAGCACGATCGAGGCGCGGGACTCGTACTGCGGCTGCATGGTGAGCATCAGGATCGTGGCCGCGACGATCGTGCTGACGACGCCGAAGGCGACGACGATCGGATGGTGGGCCAGGCTGCGGAGGATGGTGCGGAGATCCACCGGGTTCAGTCTCCTTCTCGACGAGCCGAGGCTACCAGCCGCAACCACGCAACGTAATGGCAATGGCGCAAGAAGTGGTCTCGAACGAACTACTCTACTTGCGTCAGGGCGGTCAGCGGGAAGAACTCCGGGCTGAGGAGTCGGCCAGCTCCGCTCGGAAGCGATCGTGCCAGACCTCCAGGCTGAGCAGGGTCCAGATCCGGATGTCCTCGTTGTGCTGGCCGCTCGTGTGGCGGTCGAGGATGTCGGTGACGACAGGTCGTTCGAACGCCTGCGCGACGAACGATGCCGGATCCAGCAGCCGATCCCGGGCGAAGGTGCGGAGGCTGCCGCGGAACCAGTCGGCCAGTGGGACACGGAACCCGGCCTTGGGCCGCTCGGCGATCCCCGGTGGCAGGAGCCCTCGTGCGATCTGCTTCACGACCCACTTCGTCTCGCCGTGGCGGAGCTTGACGTGCGACGGGAGCGAGAAGGCCAGTTCGACGAGCCGGTGATCGAGGAACGGCGGGCGCAACTCGAGGGAGGCCGCCATCGACATCCGGTCGCCGCGCTCGAGCAGGTTGTCGGCGAGCCATGACTGGCAGTCGGCGAGCAGCATCTGACGGATGGGGTCGCCTTCTCCTTGCCGTGGGGTCGGCACGTCGTTCGCCTCCCGCCCGAGGAGGGCACGCCGCTCGGCTGATGTGAACGGCGCGAACCAGGCATCGACGCGCTGGGCGCGGTTGCCGGCGGCGAGGGCGCGAACGGCGATGCGGGCGCGGTGCAGCTCGGGGGGCAGGCATCGCTCGGCGTGGTCTCCGACCGTGCGGCGCACGACCTCGCGGGATCACGCCGCTCCACGCCGTCGCACGGGCCAGGCGGTGCTTGGGATAGCCGGCGAAGAGCTCGTCACTTCCCTCACCGGACAGGACGACCTTGACGTGTTGACGGGCGGTCTCGGCGAGCCGGAAGACCGCGACGTCCGCAGGCTCGGAGATCGGCGCGTCCCGATGCCAGGTCAGGAGGGGCCAGAGGTGCTCGAAGTCGGCTGGCGTCACGGTGACCTCGTGATGCCTCGTGCCGAGGTGGTCGCTGACGCGGCGAGCGTGGTGCGACCTCGTCGGTCGCAGGGTGGTCGAATCCCGCCGAGAAGGTGTGGAGCTCGCCGGCGGGCGTCTGTCGCCGGACGAGTGCGGTGATGAGGCTGCTGTCGACCCCGCCGCTCAGGTAGGTGCCGACCGGGACATCGGCTTCGAGGTTCTCCGCCACAGACCGCTCGAGGGCCTCGGTGACGAGCTGGACGGCGCGTCCCGGTGAGCAGGCCGACGTCGTGTCGCTGAACGGCAGCGACCACCAGCGGTCGAGTCTGGTGCCGCCGCGGAGATCGATGTCGAGGCGGCATCCGGGAGGGACCTTCTCGATGCCGGTGAGCAAGGTCCGGGGGGCGGACACCGAGCGATGCGCGAGGTAATCGCCGAGCGCTGCAGGGTCGACGGCGGGTGGCTCGGGGAGCGCTGGCAGGAGGGCCTTGATCTCCGACGCGAACGCGAGGCGATCCCGGTTGCGGAACACGTAGAGGGGAAGGATCCCGAGGCGGTCACGAGCGAGGAGCAGCCTCTGCCGGGCTCGGTCGTGGAGTGCGAACGCGAACTGTCCGTGCAGCCGGTCGATGAAGTGCGGCCCGAGCTCGTCGTAGAGGGCGAGCAGCGCCTCGGTGTCGCCCTGGGTGCGAAACGGGTACCGGGAGCGCGCTCGAAGCTCCCGGTAGTTGAGGATCTCACCGTTGAACGCCACATGGAGCCGATCATCGACGGATGCCATCGGTTGGGGTGACCCCGCGAGGTCGATGATCGAGAGCCGCCGGTGGCCGAGCCCGATCGATGGCCCGATCCAGAGCCCCGCATCGTCGGGGCCACGGTGGACGAGCCGGTCCGTCATCGTCTGGATGAGGACGGGATCGACGGGGCCGCCGTCGAAGCGCACGACGCCGGCGATGCCGCACATCAGGGACGGATCCGCTCGGCGAGATCGACGAGTCGTTCCGCTTGGCGGGCCCAGGTGGCGCCCTCCACCCTCGCCCGTCGCTCCGTCGTGGACGATACGCCTCGCCCTTCGAGCGCGTCCCGGACGAGCGCCACGAACGAGGATCGGTCCTCCGCCACGGCGACCACGTCTCGCCAGTGCTCGACCTCCGGGAACGCCGTGCTGACCACCGGCAGGCCGAGAGCGAGGTACTCGCGGCAGCTTGATGGGGTTGGCGTGCTCGATCCACTCGTTGCTGCAGCCACGGCATGAGTCGCCACGTCGAAGCCCGGCGCCGTACGCCGGGATCTCCTCGTAGGGTCGGTACCCCAACCAGTGCACGTTCGCGAGGCGGTCAGGCGTTCCATGGAGCAGGTCGCGTCGCCGACGATGACCAGGGATGCCTGTCGGAGCTCGATGGCGAGCTTCTCGAGCAACTCGAGATCGACGACGTAGTCGTCGATGCCACCGAAGAAGCCGATGCGGGGGTCGAGGGATGGCGGCGATGTCCGCAGGCTCGGTGAACGGCCCCGTGAAGTGATCGACGTCGACCCCGTGGTCGAGGTAGACGGCACGGTCCCCGGTGCGGTCCCTCTCGGCCTCGATGAGCGCATGGCTCGCGTAGACGACGACGTCGCTGTGTCTCGAGCAAGTTCGTCCTCGAGGGACCGGATGTAGGGCTGCTCGACCTCTTCGAAGGCCGAGTGGAGGTCGGAGCGGTTGAGGACGAGCGCTCGGTGTGGCAGCGAGCGCACCACCTCCCAGGCGGTCGGGATGGTGACGAACAGCACGCGATTCCGGCGAGGTCGATGCCGGCCCGGCGGGCGAGGAAGGTCGCACCTGTGCTCGCACCAGCCAGGCATTGAGCGCTCGTGCCCTCGGCGAGCCGTAGAACGGCACCACCAGTGGGCTCACGACGTGGAAGCCGACGGTCGATCGGGCAGGGGACGGCGAAGGAATCGGAGCACGCTCGCCGCCTTTCGGAGCACCCGGCGCAGCGGCTGGGTGCTGCGGCCGGGCAAGGGGCATCCGCATGCCGATGCTGTTGACGAACAGCACCGGGACGGTCCATGGCGATGTGGCGCATGAGCTGGACGTCGGAGTGCGCCTGGTTGTGGTACCACCAGTCGACGCCGGCGAAGCAGACCCAGCCCGTGGTCGGTGGCGACCGGGAATGCGGTGGCACGATCCGGTACCGGGTCGGCGACGTCCCGGTCATCGGGTGCCGAGCGGTGCCCGGAGGAGTGACGCGCGAGCGCGGCTCGATGGGTCTCGCCTCCCGGGCCCGAGCGAACGAGCTCGTTGACCACGCACGGCGAGCCAGAAGAGCGCCGAGCTCATCGGCCCGTGACGCTTGCGATACAGCCGCACCCGGTTGGTGGTGAGGATCGCCCAGAGCTCCGGCGAGGTGTTCGACTCGCCGCCACGATGGGTCACCGCGTGCCGCCGGGGTGAACCAGGTCATCCACCCGGCATCCCGTGCCCGGAGCGCAGAAGTCGGTCTCCTCCGAGTAGAGGAAGAACGACTCGTCCCAGTCGCCGACCGTCCTCGAGGCACTGCCTCGACACGAGCATGACCGCCCCGTCGCCCAGTCGATGCCGGCCGTTCGTCGCCGGTAGTCGGCGTCCTTGCCGACCACCTCTCCGACACGACCGAGTCGGGACGCACGGCGTCCGCCGACGATCGCCTCGACCCACGCCCTCAGCGACGCGTCGGCTCTCGGCGAAGGGAGTGCTGCACTCGGCCCCGGTCGTCGAGGATGCGGGGAACGGCGATACCGACGCCAGGTCGATGCAGCGCCTCGAGGAGGCTCACCCCGCACCCGGGGCGGAGTCGGACGTCAGCGTTGAGGACGAGGACTGGCGTCACTCGGGGGCGCCTTCGCCACCGCGGCGTTGATGGCCGCGGCGTAGCCTGCGTTTCGGCCCATCTCCAACACCGTCGCCTCGGGTCTGATCGTCGTCCGCGACGTGCGCGCTTCCGTCGTCCGATGCGTTGTCGGCGACCACGAGGTGCCATCCCTTGATGCCCTTCAGCCCGGCCGGGAGCGATTCGAGGCACGCGGGGAGGACCTCAGCGCTCTGGTAGGTCACGACGACGACGGTCACCTCGACCGCTGCCGACGTCGCTGGTGGTGTGTCGCTCATCGTGTCGCCTCGGTCGGCCGTCCGTTCGCACCGCGGTTCCGCCCGCACCCGCGCGTGCCTCGACCACTCGACCGGCGATCGACCCGGGCTCCGCGAAGTCAGCGTTCCACTCGTCGCTGGCCGCCGCAAGAGCGGGTCGTCGGCTGGGCTCGGCTTCTGGCCGCCGACCGGCGCGTGAGCGACGATGGAGGGAGGAGGTGGGTGTGGGCGAGTCGCCGCAACCGCATGTGCTCACGCTTGTCGCCGTGACCGTGCTCACCGTCCTCGTCGTCCTGACCGCGATGATCGCCGCGCCATGGACCGGGCCCATCCTCGTGACCCTCGTACCGGACCACGGCCTGGAAGTGAGCGACCTGATCCCTGTCGTGCTTGCCGGCCTTGGCCTGACGGTCATCCGACGACGACTTGCGCCGGAGGGACCCGAGGACGGGTCTCTCTGTGGCACCGTGGCCCGGCTTGCCGCGGTGGTCGTCGCCGTCGCGTTGGCCGGGGAGGGAGCACTCCGGCTGGCGGACCTCGACCGGAGCCCGTCCACCGTGTCCTACGGTCTGCTGGCGGCGTTGGTGCTCGGAGTCGGGACGCTGGCGGCGTGCTGGCTCGGCGGCGGTACGTTCCTCGGCTCGTCTCCCGCCGACGTCGAGGATCCCCGAGGCGTGCCATGGCGTCGCCCACTGCCGTTCGTGCTCGTCGTCGTCCTCGGCACGGTCATCGATCTGCTGGTGCTGCCCAGTGGAACGGTGTTCGGGGCCTCACTCCTCGCCATCGCGCTGGCGGCCGGGGAGCGCCGACGACGAACGCTGCGCCTCGTGCTTGCGATCCTGGGATCGGTTGGCGTGGTACTCAGCGTCGCCTCGCTCACGGATCTGGTCGGTCTGGACGTGCTGATGGCGAAGGACGAGGGGGGCGCGGCCCGGGGGGTGTTGTTCGGAGTTGTCATCGTCACCGTCGCGGTCCCGGCCGGCTTGCGCACCCGCAAGGAGTCCTCGGGTAGCCTGCCCCCGTGAGCTCGGAGCGGGTGGCGGCCCGTCCCCGCGTCGTGATCGGCGGCCTGGTCCTGGTGATCGGTGTCGTCCTTCTCGGCGTGGCATGGGCCGGCGGGAACCCGCCGGCGGCGTCACCGGACGAGAACGCCCACATGGTGAAGGCGTACGCCACGGCCAGGCTCGACCTCGACGGCGAGCCGTACCCGACCGAGCTCCCCGGCATGTCCGATCTGAGCGCCGACTGGTTCCGTGCCGTCGGCCGCTCCTATCTCCTCCCGGCCGAGGTGGTGCCTCCTGACGACGTCCGCTGCTTTGCCTTCGACCGCGACCTGACCGCCGATTGCCAGGTCCTGTCCCCGCCCGAGGGGGACGCGAGCGGCGAGGTGCTCGCGCCCACCCACTTCGGGACCTACAGCCCTGCCCTCTACTTCCCCCTCGGGTTGGCCATGCAGGGGGCCGACGACTACCGGGCGGCCGAATGGCGAGGAAGGCTCGCAGCCCTGGCGCTGAGCGGTGCCTTGATCGGGTGGGCGGTCCTGCTGGCGGTGCATCGGGGGCGTGGATGGCTGATGCTCGCCGGCGTCGCCCTGGCAACCACGCCGGCCGTGGTCTTCCTGGTCGCCAGCGTGACGACGTCGGGAATCGAGATCGCCGCCGCCATCTGCCTGTGGACCGCGCTCCTCCGTATCGGGGGCGCACCGGGGGATCGGGCGGGGGGGCCGTTCGCCGCCGCTGCCGTGAGCGGCGCGGTGATGGCGCTCAGCCGCCCTGCCGACGCGGTCCTCATCGCCATCATCGCGGCCGTCCTGCTGATCTACGTCGGCAGGACCGAGGCGGGCCAGCTCGTGGCCGGCGCACGCGGCGAAGGTGGCTGCCGTGGTTGCCGTGCTCGTGGTGACCGCGGCCGCATCGGCGCTCTGGTCGTTGCTCGTGACCCCCCATCCTCCGATCGATCTCGGACTGGCGCTTCGATCGCTCGGCGATGCCGTGAGCGACGGCCCCAACCAGCTCCGTCAGCTCGTGGGCGTGTTCGGGTGGAACGACACGCCAATGCCCCAGCCCGTCTACCTCTTGTCGCTCGGTCTGCTGGCCGCTGTCGTGCTCTTGGCGTTGCGGATCGGAGGACGACGCGATCGGATCGCCATGGTGGCGTTGGGGGTGGCGACGCTGGTGGTCCACATCGCACTGGCGGTGCTCGTCGAGGCCCAGATCGGGTTCGGGATGCAGGCGCGGTACGTGCTCCCCCTCGTCGTCGGGCTTCCCCTCCTTGCCACCGACGTGCTCGAGGAGCGAAGGGCGGCTCTCGACGACCGCGTCGCCCGTTTCCTTCCGCCCGTGGTGTTCTCGGTGACGGCAGTGGTACAGCTGATCGCGTTCCTGACCAACCTGCACCGCTACACGGTGGGCGCGAGCGGGTCGTGGGCACTCCCCTGGGGGGGCACGTGGGCGCCCGACGGCGGGTTCTTCCCATGGGTAGCGCTTGCTCTCGTCGGGGCGGCCTTGATCGCCGGCGTCGGCGTCGTGGCACTGACGGGTCGGTCGACGGTGGACTCCGACCCGAAGGGTGCGCTCACGGGCTGAGGCTGATCGCGAACCTGCGCTCAGGGGGTCGAGGAGCGGAGGGCCATCTTGAGCTCTCCCCCGATGTGGCGCCAGTGGGGTGTGGTCCAGTGACGCAGCACCATCGCCGACGCCCGAAGCCGATCGCGGGTCGAGAGATCGGCAGTGGCGGTGCGGCGCAACAGCTCGCGGGTGAGACGGGTCTGGGGGAGCACGGCGCGGCGCGTCGCCTGCGCCGGGTCGTACCACGCGGCGTGGGCGACCGGCGTCGGGTTCGCCATCAGGGAGCGACCTTGATGGTAACGGCGCAGGAAGAGCGGCTCCCGGACCTGCCGGAACGTCCCGAGGAGGGCAAGCTCGGCGAGCAGTGCGGCGTCGGCGAGGACGAAGGCGCCGATGCCGCGGGTGCGTCGGAGCACGTCGGTCGGCATCAGTCCGAAGACCGGATGCCACTCCTCGCGGTTGTGGAGGAGTTGGGCCAACCGGGCGACCGGGTCGGCGTCGATCAGCTCGAGGTTGGCGTCGTCCATGGCGGCCATCGTCTCGCCGTGCTCGTCGATGAGGGTCGTCTGCGGCCAGGCCACCACGGCATCGGGCCATCGCTCGAGCTCCTCGAGGCACCGCCGCAGGAACGTCGGGGCGCAGAGGTCGTCGTCGGCCGCCCACTTGAAGTACTGGCCCCTCGCCGGCGCGAGCAGATGGTTATAGTTCCAGGCCGCGCCTCGGTTCTCCGGCGAGCGCTCGAATCGCACCCGGGGGTCTGACGCGGCGGCGCGGCGCCCGATGATCTCGGTGGCGTCAGTGGAGCCGTTGTCGGAGATGACGATCTCGAACTCCGACAGGTCCTGGGCGAGCAGCGACTCGAGCGTCTCCTCCAGAAATGCGGCCCCGTTGTACGTGGGGAGCCCGACGGTCACCAGCGGTGGCGTGGTCACGTCGCCTTCGGGTGAGCGAGCGAGAGAGCACGCTCGGGGGCGTTGGCGACAGGCGCGGCGTCGGTTCGGTCAGTCGCCACAGCGCCCCGGCACAGCCGACGAACAGGAAGGCGAGACCGGCCGACATCGTGAAGCCGAGCATGTCATAGGTGCCGGCAACCACGAGCGTGGCCAGGCAGGGAGCGGCGAGAGCCTGCCCGAGCGAGCGCGTCTCGGCATCGGCTCCTCGCCTGGCACCACGGGCCACGCCGACCCCGACGAGGAACAGGCCGACGAACGCGATCGTGCCGACCACGCCCGTCTCGACGAGGAGGCCGAGGTACTGGTTGTCGAGCACGATGTAGCGGTCGCTGAGGAACGTCGCGAAACCCCTGCCGGTGATCGGGCGCTGGGCGAAGAACTCCCCGACCACGCCGTAGTCCTGGGTCCGCCCCTTGGTGCTCGGGTCGTCGAACAGATTCGTGAACAGCGCCTTGATCGTGCCCAGCAGCCCGGGGATGAAGAACCGCATCACGAGTGCACCCACGGCGCCGATGACGAGCGACCGAAGCCGCAAGCGTCCGGGCCATGACAGCCACATGACGAGGAACGTGACGCCGAGGGCGAGCGTACCGGAGCGGGACACCGACATCGGGACCGCCATGGCGATGAGTGCCACCCGCAGCCAGGCCCAGCGCCGGTGCGAGGTGGCGTAGAGAGCGAAGTGCAGGGCGATGGGGAAGACCAACCCCAGCACGACGCCGAACTCGATCGGGTGCGGACGCGGTGGCCGACACCCGATTCAGGTCGCTTCGCTCCTGGATGCCCTGCACGCTCGTGTGCACGGCGAGGCCCGGGAAGCGGAGAACCTTGGACAGGTCGAAGCCGGTGAAGAACTGGAGCGACGCCGACGGCGGCGATCGCCGTACCACCGGTGGCCACCCACTGGAGGAGGGAGTCGAGGCGCCGTCGAGTGGTGATGCCGTCCGCCGCCAGCAGCACCAGGCCGAGGAGACCGAAAAGGAGGATCATCCCCCGGTCGGCACCCCGCGACTCGACGGCGTCGATCGGGCGAGCGTACGCGGCGACGTAGCTGGCCAGGACGGTCAACGCGAGGCCGATCGTGGCGACCCGGACCGGCTGAGAACCACGATCCAAGGTCGACGAAGGGAAGACGCGTTCGACACCCACCAGGTGAGGGCGAGGAGCCCGATGAGCATGCTCGGCCGCCCGGCGGCGCCGAGGGCGCCGACGACGAATCCGCCGGGAACGACGAAGACCACGACGACGAAGACCTTGAGCAGGGAGGTCGCGTCGAACCGCGCCGAGCGAGACGTCTCCGCCACTTGTGTGGACAGCGTTCGGGTGGACTCGTTCATCGCAGTTGCTTCGCTCGTCTCTCCGCCAGACGGCCCAGCTGCCATTGGAGCCGGCTCCAGGAGATGGTAGCGGTGCGGGCCACATTGACGGCCTTCGGGCGATGGGACAGCATCCCGAGCCGTGGGAGTCGAGGCGGCGAGTTCACGAGCGAGCGGGAGGCCCGGGAAGCGCCACGGCCGTCTCCCCGGTCAGTGGCGCGGCCTGGTGGTGTTCTTCGCCGGCACCGCGTGGGACGGCAATCGCTTCCCCGACCAGCACATCGCCGAGCGCCTGACCCGCTGGGCGCCCGTGCTGTACGTCGATCCTCCGGTCTCGCTGGCCTGTCGGGTTCCCCGGGACGTGGCCCTTGAACGTCCCGGTGTCCGGTCGAGGCTGCAGCTCGTCCGAGATCGTCTTGTCAGGTTCACGCCCGTCGTGGTCCCGCCGAAGGGTCGGGGTCCGATGCGTCGGGTCACCGAGCGGACCGCTCGACTGCTGACCCGCCATGCGCTGCGCGTCCTGGACCCCGACCCCGACGTCGAGGTCGCCGTCGCCGCCACGCTGGCCCCAGTGTTCGGCGTCTGCGGCGAGCGGCGTCGTGTTCTCTACGCCACCGATGACTTCTCGGCCGGCGGTGACCTCATGGGCATCTCGACCGAGTGGCTCCGCGAGCGGGAGCGGGCCGCGCTGTCGGAGGCGGATACCGTCGTCTGCGTCTCCGAGCACCTGGCCGAGGTCCTACGGGGCCGCGGTGCACGCACGCCCGAGGTGGTGGAGAACGGCGTCGACGAGGTGCTGTTCGCCGGGACCGACGCCGCGCCGCTCCCGGTCGATGTCGCACTCGACCCGCCCGTGGTCGGCTTCATCGGGCACCTGTCGGATCGGATCGATCTCTCGATGCTCGAGGCCACGGCGGCCACTGGATGCTCCGTCCTCCTCGTGGGTCCTCGCCAAGGGACGTTCGAGATCAGCCGCATGGATGCACTCCTGCGGCTGCCCAACGTGGTGTGGGTCGGGCCCAAGCCGTTCGAGTCGTTGCCCTCCTACATGCGCGTCATGGATGTGGGGATGCTCCCGTACACCGACAGCGAGTTCAACCGTTCCAGCTTCCCGCTGAAGGTTCTCGAGTACCTGGCCGCCGGGCGGCCGGCGGTCTGCACCGACCTCCCGGCCATCCGCGGGCTCGGTGACGTGGTGCGGGTCGCCTCGACGCCGACTGCGTTCGCCGAGGCGGTCCGCGACGAGCTGGACGGCCGGCCGACCCAGCGGCCGCCGAGGCTCGTCGGGCGGTCGCGGCGCGTCACTCGTGGGACGCGGCGGCCGAGCGGTTCGCCCGGATCATCGGCATCTGTCCCTGACCGTCATTCCGGCGGACGACGGGCCTCGCGATAGGCGTCCTCGAGGCGGGAGGCGGCGGCGGCCCAGCTGAGGTTCTTGCGATGATCGATCACCGCCCCACGCATCCGATCCAACAGGGCGGCGTCGGTCGCCAAGCGGACGAGGTGGGAGGTCAGGGCGAGACACGTCGCCCGCCGTGTGTTGGAAGCCGTGGACCCCGTCGCTCCATCAGCGCCCCTGTGGCGTCCGAGACGAGGAGGGCACAGCCGCTCGCCTGGGCCTCGTAGGTGACCAGGGCGCTGCCTTCCTCGACGGATGGAAGCACGAGCGCATCTGATGCTCGGAGGAGAGATCCCACGTCGTCGGTAAAGCCGCGCACCTCGACGTTCGGACTGCGGAGAAGGGGAGCGATCGCCCGAGCGTACGCCGACTGCATGCGTCCGCAGACGACGAATCGTGCTCCGGTGGCAGCGACCCCGCTCAGTTCGCCACGCCTCGAGGGCGAGGTGCAATCCTTTCCGGGGCTCGCCACTGCCGACGAACACGACGGTGAAGGGGCGCTCGGGCGCTGCCGTGGTGGGGGCGGAAAGCGATCTGGATCGAACCCGTATCGTGGCGGATCGTGCGCACTCTGGGTCGGCCCGAGGTGCGGGCAACGTCCCCTCGACGAACGGGAGGGGACGAGGACGGCGTCGGCCAGGCAGTACTCCAGCTCCTCCCGCTTGCACCCGGCCGCGCGTCGAACGTGTGAGAGCTGCCCCGTCGGGAGCTCGAGACCCAGTCGTGCCGCTTCTTGACCCGGCCAGGCGGTACGCGTCTGGCGCGTAGGTGTTGGGTGACTCCACGCACGCCCGTGATCGCGATGCCGTGCCTCGCGAGGGTCCGTGGCTCCCCCGAGCGGCCAGGTGTGCACCACGTCGAAGGCCGTCGGCAACGTCACGAAGCGCCCTCGCGACCCGCCGGTCGTGATACTGATAGGTGCGATCGACGCCGAAGGTCCGGTGAGGCATTCGCCGACCGGCCACGACCATCGTCTCGACGAGCATCGTCGACGCCGGCAGGCTGAGCGCGGCGGACGTGCAGTACACGGAGACGTCGTGCGCCACGACCGACCAGCCCACGAACCTGGTTCAGTGCCGATCGTGCCGATGCCGGTGATCCCGAGGGGGTGCGGGAAGCTGTAGAGCACCCGCCGTGGGACGTCGGACAGGGGGCGCAGCCCATCACCGGGCGTCTTGTCGCAGCATCGTGGGATCGGCCAGGCGTGAATTCATAGACGATCGAGTTGCAGGCGGCCTCGGTGGAAGGGAGTGCCGGCGGATGGGCGCTGAACGGCGCTCGCCTTCCAACCAACGGCGGGGACGATCCCCCGGAAGGCGTCCAGGCGAGCCCTGCTCGCGGCGAACTCGACCATACCCCGGCACGAGGCTCGCTCGACCGGCGCACCCTCGTACGCCTGCATGAGGGTCCGCCTTGCGCTGCTCAGAACAAGGTCGGTCGGGTCGCCTTGCCCATCACCCACCGGACGGTCGAGGTCGATCTCCACTCGCTCGGGTACGTTGCGATCCGGAGCCACACGACGGACATCTCGGTGCTCTCCGAGCTGGTCGTCTCGAACACCTATGCGCCGCTGTTGGCGGTGGTCAACCACCCGGTTCGCACGATTGTTGATCTGGGCGCGAATACGGGCCTCGCCGCTCGTTGCGCTCGAGCACCACTTCCACGGGGCGCGACGTGTCGAGCCCGAGCCCGGCAACGTCGAAGCGTTGGAGGTCAACGTTGGTTCCCTGCCCGGTGCCGTTGTCATCGCGGAAGTGCCTGTAGGGGGTCTCGATCCAGTGATGACGCTCGAGCCGTGTATGCGTCAGCGACGCTGCCGGCGTGGCGATGGTCGCCACGTGTCGACTCACCGAGTTCGAGGACCCGGTCGACCCGTCGTCCAACGCTCGGCGGGCGGTCCACGTCGCCAACGACGGTGTCGCACCGGGTCGTCCTGCTCACGGATTGCGACAGTCGAGCAGGCGCCAGAGAGCGGAGTCTGATCGGGGCGGAGGCCCGAAGCGGATGTTCCGCCCAGATCGTACGACCGATGTCCGCCAGCTCACGGAAAAGCGGCGAGAAGACGAGCGACCTGGTGGTGCGAAACCGTCGCTCAGGGAGCGTCCGGTCCGGGCGTCCACCGGGTACACCGGAGTGGCTCGATCCCGCCTACGGGAACTCGGCTCGCCGTTCACCTGCGACGACCCACAGCGGCTCGTACCCTACTGGGATCCGCTCAACGGGCTCACAGTCGGGTACGAGCGGACATCGAGCACCGTTGGCCGGTGAACCCTACTAGATCCTCGCCCCTTCGGGCCGTCGTGCCAGACGTTGCCGGAGACCGACAGCCTCCGGTCAGCGGAACGTCCCGAAGTATCCGCCGAGCGGCGTAGACCGGTGGTGATCCGGTTGTTGCGGCCGATGATGTCGGTGTTGTCGTTGGGCCCGCCGCCGCCAGCCCGATGGCGAAGCTCCCGACCCGCCGATCAGGTTGTCCTCGATCAGATGCCGTTGTGTGCGGATTCCAGCCTGCAGACACCGTGGCGCGTTGGCGCCGTCGCACCGCCATGAGGATCGTGTTGTTGCGGATCGTATGGTTGCTGCCCCACTCCAGCTGGATGCCGTCTTGGTGAGGACAGTCCGACGCCGTGGCGCCCTGGGAGATGTAGTTCGTGAAGGAGTGGATGTAGTTGCCCTCGATGAGGTTGTCGCCGTTGGCGGTGAGCCCCTCACCGAAGTGGTGGATGTTGCAGCGGCGGATCGTGTAGTTGGCGAAGGCGACCGCCGACTGGCCGTCGGTGTTGCCCGGAACCGTCGAGCTCGCAGTCCTCGATCACGCAGACCGCCCTTCGTCGGGTCCTGGCAGATGGCCTCACCGCCGGGGTTCTTCACCCTCGTCCGCCGGATCACGACGTTGCTGTGGTTGACCCGGATCGATCCGTTCACGTCGATGGCGTCGATCACCTGACCGTCGAACGACGTCCAGATGGTCCCACTCGGCCGCAGCGCCGTACCCGCCGGGACACCGGTGTTCGAGGCGTTCGGGAAGCCGCTGCTCGTGGTCGGAGCAGACGGCGGCGGAGCGGTCGTCGTCGTCGTCGGCGCCGCGGTGGTCGTGGTGGTCGGCGCCTGGGTGGTGGTCGTCGGCGCCTGCCGTGGTCGTCGGTGAGGCCGTGGTCGTCGGCGAGGCCGACTGGACGTTGCCGGTACCGGAGGCGATGACCTCGAGACCCGACAGCATCGGATCCTCGACCACCGATCCGAACTTGAGGGAGAGGTACCCGTCGTAGACGGGGACCTGGAACGTCTGCGGGAGGGCGTTCGCGTAGCCGGCCTGGGCGAACACGTCGAGGTCGTTGAGGAGCAGCGTGTTCTCGGCGGACACGTCGAACACCCGCTTGCCCCGCTCGCGGAAGACGGTCTCGGAGAAGTGGAGGCGAACCGTGTAGACGCCGGAGGCCGGCACGCGGACGTTGTAGCCCTTCATCCCCCAGCGGTGGGACTGGTAGATGCGATCGTCGTCGGTGCCGCCGATCGGGGTGTTCACGGGGCCGAAGCTGCCGCCCCGGACGTACCCGCTGTCGGCCGACCAGGACTGGCCGGCGACGTCGGTGTAGGACGACGACGTACCGGTGTTCACCCGCCGGGCGAACGAGCCACCCCCCCAATCGCTCGTCGCGTTTGCGACACGCTCGATCTGGATGCCCGAGACCATGGGATCCTCGACGACCCGACCGAAGTCGAGGTTGAGGGTTCCGTCGGTGACCTCGACGTCGAAGCGCTCGACGTAGGCGGTGGCGAACCCGGCCCGGTCGACCACGTCGAGATCGTTCACCCGGAGGATCTTCTCGGCGGAGACGTCGAAGACCCGCTTGCCCTCCTGGGCGAAGACGAGCTCGGCGAAGTGGAGCGTCACCCGGTAGACGGCCTTTTCGGGGACGGGCACGGCGTAGCCCGTCAGGCCCCACCGGTGGTTCTGGTACAGGCGGTCGTTGAACGTGCCGGCCACGGCCTGGGAGGGGTTGCCCCACCCGGACCCGCCCGAGAAGTAGCGGTCGGCGAGCCAGGCGTTGCCGGAGGAGTCGGTGAAGCCCGATGGGTTCGCCGCGGCGATGCGGGTCGACCACGCCGATGCGGCCCGGGAGCTCCCGGTCAGGACGAGCGTCAGACAGATGCTGGCGGTCACCAGGATCGAGACGAGGCGGGATCGCTTCTCGAACATGGACTTCCTCGATTCGTGCCGAGTGGACGGGGGTGAGATCGCTCTGGTTCTCGGCTGTTGTGACCCTGCACCTTGAGCCGTTCGGCCCACAAGCTCGTCGGGTTCGTCGCTCGCGTCACCCCGCATGGCTCGACCGTAACGGTTCCGCAACATAAACGCGCGGACCTGAGGGGCGGGTTTTCGTCACGTGCCCAGGGTTTTCGGCGTTCGTTCACTTTCCGACGATTCGCGCCGTCATCCAGTGGTCATGTTCGTCACGCTGGGTGGCGGAGCGCACGGAACCATGGAAGAGTGATAGGGCCGGGCCAGGCGGGAGGGCAATCGTGATGGGTGGAGTGTCGATTCGTGGCCGGCGGCGTTCGCGTCGTCCGGGTTGGGTCGCGTTGGTGGCCGTGGTGCTGCTGTCGGTCTTCGCCGTCATGCCGTCGGCGTCCGGCGAACCGGCGGGCCCCATCGTGTTCGACGGGTTCGACCGCGCCGACGGCGGTCTCGGCACCGCACCCACCGGGCAGGTGTGGTCCGCCCTGTCGGGCGCCCCGTCGGTTTCGGGCGGCCGGGCGGTGCTGGGCGACGGCTACGGCCTCGCGGTCGTCGACGCGACATCGGCCGACGGCGTGGTGTCGGCGACGGTGCCGGCGCTCGGTACGGAGTTCTGGTTGGTGACCCGGCTGTCGGACGCGTCGAACTACTGGCGGTTCGGTCGGTCGTCGGGTGGGCCGTACACGCTGCAGCAGGTGCGCAGCAACGCGCTGGGCTCCCCGGCCATCGAGACGTCGGCGTCGCTGGTGCCCGAGGCCGGTGATCTCCTGTCCTGCCGCCTCACGTCGTCCACGTTCGAGTGCTCGGTCGACGGCGTGCTGGTCGCCCGCACGGCGGACGGGTTCAACCGCAGCGCGACCCAGCACGGGCTGGCCACGTGGCAGTCGCCGTCGGTGGCCTTCGACGGCTTCACCGTCGAAGCCCTCCCGGTCGAGCCCCCGCCGCCTCCCCCCGCGGTGCCCGAAGGGGCCGTCGTGTTCGACGACTTCGGCCGGCCCGACAGCCTCGGCCTGGGGGCCGCGGTGACGGGCCAGACATGGTCGACGCTGTCGGGCTCCCCCGGCGTGTCGGGTGGCCGGGCGGTCATGGGTGACGGCTACGCGCTGAGCGTGGTCGACGCAACCTCGCCCGAGGGCGTGGTGTCGGCGACGGTGCCGGCGCTCGGTGACGGAGTTCTGGTTGGTGTCCCGTCTGTCGGACGCGTCGAACTACTGGCGGTTCGGTCGGTCGTCGGGTGGGCCGTACACGCTGCAGCAGGTGCGCAACAACGTGCTCGGCTCGCCGGTGGTCGAGACGGTGGCGTCGGTGGCCCCCGAGGCCGGCGACGTGGTCTCGTGTCGGCTCATGCCCTCGGTCGATCTCCTGCTCGGTCGACGGGGTGGTCATCGCCCGCACCTCGGACGGGTTCAACCGCACCGCGACCAGGCACGGCCTCGGCACGTGGCAGTCGCCCTCGGTCGCCTTCGACGACTTCACGATGACCCCCCTTCCGGCCGAGCCCGACCTCGCCGCCACCGTGACGGCTCCGTCGCTCGCTCCGGCCGCCTCCTCCTTCGGGGCCACGGTGACCGTGACCAACCGGGGCGCCGCCTCCGCGCCGTCGGCCGCGGTGCGGGTGACGGCGGCCAACGGCGCAGTGATCCAGACCGTCACCGGCCCCGCCGGTGGCTGTCCGGTCACCCCGACCGGCGCCGACTGCGCCCTCGGGGATCTTGCCGCCCAGCAGTCGGTCGACCTGACCATCCAGGTGTCACCACCGGCCACCACCGGCATGGTGACGATCTCCGCCGAGGCCACCATGGCGTTCTCCGACGCCACCCCAGCCGACAACCGTGGCTCGGGCTCGACCCTGGTGCACGTCGGCCCCGTGCCCCGCGTGTTCGACGGCTTCGACCGCCCTGACGGCCTCGGGCTGGGCTCGACGGTGACCGGGCAGGTGTGGTCGGTGCTGTCCGGCGCCCCTTCGGTGTCCGGTGGCCGGGCCGTCATGGGTGACGGGTACGGGCTCGCCGTCGCCGATGCCACGGTCGCGGACGGCACCGTCTCGGCGACGGTGCCCTCCCTCGGCGCCGAGTTCTGGTTGGTGTCGCGTCTGTCGGACGCATCGAACTACTGGCGGTTCGGTCGGGTGTCGGGTGGCCCGTACGTGCTGCAGCAGGTGCGCAACAACGCGCTCGGCTCCCCGGTCGTCGAGTCGTTGGCATCGGTGACCCCCGAGGCCGATGACGTGGTCTCGTGCCGGCTGACCCCGTCGTCGCTGGCATGTTCGGTCGACGGGGTGGTGGTCGCCCGTACCTCGGACGGGTTCAACCGCACCGCGACCAGGCACGGCCTCGGCACGTGGCAGTCGCCCTCGGTCGCCTTCGACGGCTTCGTCGTGTCCGATCTCCCGCCGGAGCCCGACATGCGGGCGACCCTTGGCGGGAGTCGTTCCGTCGATGTCTCCGCTCCGCTGCAGCTCGACGCCACGGTGGCCAACGACGGCACGCTGGCCGGCACGGGCGTCGTGCTCGACGGCACCCTGCCGACCGGTTCGACGGCTGCGAGCGTGACCACGCCGAGCGGCTCGTGCCCGGTGACGGGATCGACCTTCCGGTGCACCATCGGCTCCGTGGCCCCAGGGGCGAGCGTGCCGGTCACCATCCGGGTCACCGCTCCGGCCACCCCCGGTGTCGTGACGACGTCGATCCAGGTCGTCTCCTCCGGCGGGGACACCGTGACCGCCAACGACAGCGCATCGCTGACCACGACGGTGCGGGTGCCCGCGCCTCCCGGCACGGTGGTCCTCGACGAGTTCGAGCGGACCGCCCCATCCGGTGGTGGGCTGGGCACGACCGACACCGGGCAGCCCTGGACCGTGCACCGTGGCGCCTTCACCATCGACGCCGGACAGGCTGCGCCGACCGCGGGGGCGACGAGCGTCGCATCGGTCGATCCCGGCTTCCTGTTCGGCACCTACGAGGTCACGATCACCGAAGGGGGTGCCGAGCAGTTCTGGATCGCCGTCCGGGTGCTCGACGGGGCCAACTACTACCGCCTCGGGCGCGATCCGTGGAACGCGAACTACCGTCTCTCCAAGGTCGTCAACGGCGTGGAGCAACCCCTCTACGCCAACTTCACCCGCGTGGCGCGGACGCCGCAGGACGGCGACGTGGTGCGCATCGTCCTCCGTCCCGACGACGGCATCTACGTCTACGTCAACGGCCAGCACATCATCGACGCCGGCGACCAGCAGTTCATCGACGTCGCCGGCTTCGGGTTCGTGACCGACAGCACGGCGCCACGCTTCGACGGCGTGTCGATCTCTCCGGTCCTCCAAGCCTTCCCGATCAGCGACACGTTCAGCCGAGCCGACTCGTCGACGCTGGGCACGCCGGAGGTGGGAAGTGCATGGCCGTGGCGCTCGTGGGTCGGCGGACCGTGGGCCGTGACGGGTGGCCGAGCCCGTCACACGTGGACCACCTACGGGATGACCGCCATCGACGCCAGCACCGAGGCTGCCGGCGTGCAGGCACGCTTCTCGGTGATCGGCTCCCAGCAGTGGGTCGTGTTCCGCCACGCCGAGGATGGCTCGTACTACCGCTTCGGAGCTCCGTCGGGCGGCACCTACCGGGTCCAGTTCATCCGCAACGGCGCCGTGACCGCCACCGTGCCGGTCACCCGGCTCGTGAGTCGCGTCGTGAGCGCCGGCGACGTCGTGCAGGTGGTCCAGCGACTCGACGGGAACGTCGAGTTGAGGGTGAACGGCGTCGTGACCCACCGCTTCAAGGACACCGTCAACAACGTGCGGGCGACCAGCTACGGCATGGCGGCGAACGGCACGGTGGCCCGTCTGGACGACTTCGCGGTCACCCTGCCGCCGGGGTGATCTCCAGCCACGGGTCGGGCGCGAACGTCTCCGGATAGCCGATGAGCACGATCCGGGACAGCAGGTCCCGTACCTCCGACGAGCGACGGCCGGCGCGAGCGTCGTCGATGGCGGAACGGGACACGTCGACCGCTCTCGGCAGATAGCGGGCCAGGCCGGGGTTGTCCCGCCCGAAACCCGGCGACGGAAGGCGTCGGGCGAGGCGCACCCGGTCCTCGTTCGGCCCGGCTGGCTCGTCGGCCGGGCCGAGCAGTGGGTGGGGGCCGAGTCGACCGCGATCGTGCGGCCAGTCGGCGAAGGCCTCGCCGACACCGGCCAGTGCCGCCGGTCCGGCCAGGATGCTGATCGTCCTGGAATCGGGCGGCGCCGCGGACGCCCGATCCGGGGGGCCGTGCCCGGCGAGGTAGCGGTCGAGCAGCTCGTCGTCGTCGAGCACCAGGCGATCGGTCCCGCCGAGCAGGCCGGCCCAGCCGTCCGGGTCCAGGGGCTCGCCGGCGAACTCGTGCTCGGCGTCGGCGTTGATGACCGAGGTGATGACCAGTCCGCCGGCGGGGCCCACGACCCGCTCCAGCTCCCGCACGGCCGAGGCCTTCTCGGACACGAACGACAGCACGTCGACGGCGACGGCGAGCGAGCACGAGTCGGTGGCGAGGGGGAGCGCGCGGGCGTCGCCGCACACCAGCGTCGCGCCGGGTGCGACGAAGTGACGAGCCACCCACAGCAGGTAGAGCTCTCGCTCGATCGCCACCACGGGGCGGGGCGAATGGTGCGCCGAGATGAGCCACGTCAGGTGACCGGCCCCCGCTCCGATCTCGAGCACCGGCCGATCGTCGGGTGTGGCCGCGCAGATGCAGCTGAGGGCCACCAGATGACGAGGCAGGCCGAGTCGGTACCGGAAGTAGAGGAAGCCCTCGGGGTTCGGCCGGCGACCTTCGAGCATGGCCAGGTGCAACACCGGCTCGGGCCCGTCGCCGGAGGCACGGAGCGCATCGACGGCTCGTGCGGTCGCAAGGTCCCGGGCGCGCCGGGGCGGCCTGTTTGCCGAGCCACCGCGTGGGGCGCACGGAGCGAAGCGCGCCGGTGAGGTCACCCCACCTCGACAGGGCGAGGTCGCGGCTGATGGCGGCCGCCAGCGCTCGGTGGTGGTCGCCACGCCGGAGGTGGCCCAGGGCCTCGTCGTCGCCACCACGCACGACGACCACGCCGTCAAGGATCGGGTAGTCCTGCACCGGGCCCCGGAGCACCCCCCAACGCACCCGGTCCGCATCGCGCTCGTACGCGTCGAGGAGGAGCGAGGCGCCGGTCAGGGGACAACGCAGGAGCTCGAGCAGATCGGCTTGCACCCGGTCAGCTCGACTTCGAGGTGTCGAGCGCCTCCCGGTCGGCTCGCACCGCACCGAGGTAGCGGTGGATCACCGAGCCGGTGTCGTCGCCCCACTCCTCGTTGACGATCAACCCGAGCCGCTCGATCCGCAGGCGGGGGGCATCGGGGTAGACGTCGGTCAGCGCCCGCACGAGGGCGGGTTCCTCGTTGGCCCAGGAGAGGAACCGCTCGCCGTCGAACGCCGTCCGCAGCGTGCAGCGCTCGCCGTACGTCATCCCGCGGACGAGCGTCCACACCGCGTCGTACATGTTCTCGTGTCCGCCGATGCGGTAGAAGGTCGAGATCGAAGCGCCGTCGAAGTCGTCGTCGACGTAGACGTTGACCACCAGGTAGTTCTCCGGGTCCTGCCAGAAGACCATCCCGACCCTTCCGGCCTCACCCTGACCCCTGGCCGTTCCCGGGGGCGTCATCTCGATGCTGACGTCGGCGAAGGAGGGGTCGTCCCAGTCGACCGTGAAGATCGTCCGCCCCGGGTTGGGCTCGTGGCGCGAGGCGACGACCCGTGCGCCTTCCACACCACGAAGCGAGATGCGACCGAGTCCTTCGGCGCGGTCCCACGTCCGCCCGCCGGAGGGCGTGGTCGAGCCCACCAGGTCGTCGGCCGTCAGGTCGAACCGCTCGTCGAAGACGATCCGGGAGGGTGGCGGCTGCCACACCGGGCCGACGTCGATCGCCGAGGGCATGGCGATCTCCCGGGCGTGGGCCTCGAAGAACCGAACGGTGCTGCCCGCCGACGCGACGATGCCCACCTCGGTGGCGTCACCGTTGCTCGGCCACCATCGATCGCCGAGCAACGCCCCGTCGACGTGGACCGCCACCCGTCGGCCGTCGTCCAGGACCTGGACGACCCGCTCGGGCGTGTTGCCCTCCGGGAGCGCGAATCGGTCGACGGCCGCTCCTCCGAGCCCTCCGACGGCAGCGCCCGTCGCGTCCACCGACACCCGTGCGGTCGCCCCGTGCGGCTCGCCCCAGCACACCTCGGCCGTCCCGTCGGCGGTCGGGCGGAGCATCGCCCGCAGCAGGCCCACGGAGGTGCCGACGCTCAGGGACGCACCGGACGGTTCCGGGCCCGTCGCCCGGACGCCGTCCGGGGTCCGCTGGAGCGACGACGCCCCGAGCTCCTGCCACCTCGCACCCCGTTCGGCGGTCGTGCCGACGAGTGCGCCGTCGCCGTACAGGCGGTCGGCGACCGCGGCGCTCCCGTACCAGTTGCCCCACTCGGGTACCACGGCCACCCGCGCGCCGTACACCCGCGTGGCCACGCGGTAGCCGACCTCACCCAGGATGCGCTGCTGGATCCCCCCGAACACGGTCGGCGTCCCACCCAGGATGCTGCCGATCCCCAAGGGCCGGAGCGCCGGGTAGGGGGCCGCGCCCGTCGACCCCGGCAGCGACGACGTGTAATAGGCGGCTTCGCCATCGTGGCGCAGCACGATCACGAACACGAACGGAACGTTGAGCACGCCGCGCACGGCCCGGACCGGGCGTCCGAGCGAGGCCACCCACAGCTCGCCGTTGTCCTCGGTGGCCGCGTGCACGACGAAGGCGTGGGCATCCTTGAGCGGGTCGGACGGCACCGGCTCGGGGAAGAACCCCACGGCCAGGTTCTCGTAGTGGTGCGGCCGCCGGAACCGACCACGACGGGCCTCGCCGAGCCACCGCCGGATACGGGTCCGGCGCGACGGCTCGTGGAAGTAGTAGGTCTGCGAGGCGTGGTGGCCGTTGAGCACGTGGGCGGCGAAGGCCAGGCCGGGCTGCGGTGGGAACGGTCCGTAGGCGACGCCCTGCCGACCCCAGCCCGGTCGATCGAGCGGCTCGAACCGGAGGGCTCCGTTGTCGGCGCTGACGTGGTTCTCGACGTCGACACCCCTTCGAAGGGCCCCACCCGGCCCCACCGAGCCGATCACCGACCCCTCGACCATCGGGTCGGGGTACCAGTCGTCGCTCACCAGCCCCTCTCGTCGATCGACGGCGTCGGCGCTCATGACGTCGCACCGGGACGTGCGGAGCAGGTGGGCCACCTTCCAGGTCATGCCGGGATAGCTCGGTTCGAGCTCCTCGACCGTGTAACCGGCGGATGCCAGTTGCGCCACGACGCCCGCCCGTCGACGGGCGAGTGCTTCGTCGTCGGGGCCGTCGACCTCGACGATGAGCGTGGGCCCGACCGTCGCCAGCGTCTCGGCCATCCCGGCGAGGACGTCCTCTTCGGCGCCCTCGACGTCGATCTTCACGACCGACGGACGGGGAAGCCGGCCGGCGGCCACCAGATCGTCCACCGTCACGGCCTCTACCTCGAGGTGCCCGGTGGCATCGGGCGGCGCATCGGCCGACGCCAGCACCGCCCCTCCGGGATGCCGGGTGAGCACGAGCGTCGCCCGGCCGGAGGACGCGCCGGCCGCGACCGCGATCACCTCGATGTTGGACAGGTGGTTCCTGCGGGCGTTCGCCTCGATCGCCGAGACGTTCTCGGGGACGGGCTCGAGCGCGAACACCCTCCCTTCGTCGCCGACGATGCGGGCCGCGACCAGGGAGAAGAACCCGACGTTGGCCCCGATGTCGACGAAGACGGCGCCCGGGGTGAGCGACCGGGCGACGGCCTGCTGGACGGGCAGCTCGTTCGTGCCCGAGGCGTAGTCGGCACTGGCCTGGGAGCGGCCGACCCGGAGCCCGGCCCCGACCCCGCCGCGCACCCGCCAGGCCGGTCGCCACCGCGCCAGGTTCGAGAGATCGTGGGTCTTCCGCATTGCCACCGCCGGGTGAGTCGAGCCGCCGGAGCGATGGTAGCAGGGGGTTACACTCCGCTCTTCGTCCCGGCCAGGCGGGTGGGACGTTCGAGCCGAGGCGGTCTCAGGCGGCGATGGGCGACATGGAGCACGACGGCACGGCCCCTCGAGGGCCAGGAGACCACGGCGACGACCGGTCGACGCCCGCGTCCTCGCACGAGTCACCCGCCGCGCCGACGGACGAGGCACCCGACGAGGCGGCCGACGAGCTGAACCAGGCCATGTCCCGAGGCCTCAGGTGGAGCGCGGCGAGCGTCGGGATCGCGGTGGCGGTCAGCATGCTCTCGGGCATCGTCCTGGCCCGCATCCTCGTGCCCGAGGACTTCGGCGTCTTCGCCCCCGCGCTGGCCATCGTCAACATCCTGTTCGGCCTGAACGATCTGGGCCTCCTCCTCGCCGTCGTGCGATGGAAGGGGGACCTCCGCGAGGCCGCCCGGACCGCGCACACGATCGCGCTGGGGTTCAGCGGCGCGCTCTACGCCATCTGCTTCCTCGGTGCACCGTGGTTCGCGGAGGCCATGGGCAGTCCCGACACCGCGCCCGTGCTCAGGGTCCTGGCACTCACCGTGTTCATCGACGGCTGGACGACGGTGTCGCACGCCCTCCTGGTCCGTGACTTCCACCAGGACCGGTTCGCCAAGGCCGAGTTCGCGTCGATGCCCGTCGGCATCGTCACGTCGATCGGGCTCGCCTGGGCTGGCGCCGGCGTGTGGGCTCTCGCCATCGGCCCCCTGGTCGCGAACGTCGTGTCGGGAGTGATGATCTACCGCGCGGCGCCCTTCCGCGCCGGATTCGGGTTCTCCTTGCCGGTGGCACGGCGGATGCTCTCCTACGGGCTGCCGCTCGCCGGCACCTCGCTCGTGGAGTACATGTTGTTGAACGCGGACTACCTGATCGTGAGCCGAGCCACCGACCCCGCGACACTCGGCATCTACCTGCTCGCCTTCAACGTCTCGAGCTGGCCGTTGACGACCATCACCGACGCGGTCCGTCGTGTGTCGATCGCAGGGTTCGCCAAGATGGAAGACCAGGCCGAGGCGCTCAAGGCCCGCTTCAGCAGTTCCCTGTCGACCCTCCTGACCGCCGCCCTGCCGATGATCGTGGCCATGGCCCTCCTCGCCACGCCGCTCATCGGCTTCCTCTACGGCGATCAGTGGCTGCCGAGCGCGCCGGTCCTCCAGGTCCTCGTCGTCCTCTCGTTCGCCCGCATGGCGATCGGGTTCATCTTCGATCTGCTCGTCGGTGTGGGACGGACCCGGGTGACCATGGCCCTCAAGGTCGTGTGGCTCGTCGTCCTCGTGCCCGCGCTCATGTACGGCGTTCGCGCCGACGACATCCAGGGGGTGGCCATCGCCCACGCCCTCGTGGCGGGGCTCATGCGCGCTGCCGCTGTTCGCCCTGGCGGCGCAACGGGCGGGGGCCGACATGGTCGAGGTGATGCGCCGGATGGTCAGACCGCTGCTCGCGGCGGCAGCGGCCGGCGTGGTCGGCTTCCTGCTCCGCGATCACCTCGGTGGTCGTTTCACCACACTGGCCGCCGGGGGATCGGTCATCGTGGTGGCCTACCTGGCCCTCGTCCTCCGGCGGGGGAGCATCGAGGCCGTTCGGAACTGGGTGCGGGCCCGACGTCCGACGCCGTCAGGCACCGGCTGAGGCACCACGGCCCGTGGCGACGCTCCGAGGCGTCACCCCTGGCCCGCGAGGACGTCCCGGCCGGAGGAGCTATCGGCCGAGGTCGTCACAGGGGATCAGAACCAGCCAGAACGGGGGATCGAGGACCGGCATGACCTCGATCCGAGCCACCTCCGTGCACGAAGCGCTCGAGGCGTCCAGGGCAGCGGGCCAACTGGTCCCGTCGGTCCGGAAGGACGGGGGCACGAAGGACACGGCCCAGGCGATCGCCAGCATGAGCCAGATCGCCGGGGACACCGCCCGGAGTCGACCTCCTCGTGTGCTGATCAGCTCCGCGGCAACGAGCGCGGACCAGACCACGCACCACGCCGGCACGAGGTCGTAGCGGGGTGGGAGCCCCGCAGCCATGCTTCGCGACGCCATCGCCACATAGATCGCCAGACCGGCAAGCGGCAGGGCGACGAGGAACAGCAGTCGAGAACGGTCGCGGGTCTGGTACGCGATCACCGCACCGCCGGCCAGGACCACCATCGCGACGGCGGTCCCGATCGGGCCGCCCAGGTTGTCCAGCAACGCATCGACGTACCCGCCGACCACCGTCGTCGTGCTGGGCGACCCCATCGAGGGTCGCTCACCGGTGCCGAGCAAGACGATGAAGGCGAGCTGACCCGCGATGCCCGCTGCCCACGAAACGACCTCGACATCCAGGCGCTTCGCCCTCACCACCCGCCACACGGCAATGGGAACGAGTGACGCCGCGAGCGGCGCGGTGAGCCCCGTGATCAGCAGCAACGCGCAGGCCGAGGCCCGCTGCCACGGTGTCGTCATGGTTCCGACCAGGATCACCAGCGCGGTGAAGAGCAGCGTGAACTGGAGGTTCGCCGAAGAACCGATCGACTCCGCCGCCAACGACGGCAGCATCACGAGGGAGACCGCGAACACGGCACGCGCCCACGTCGATCTCAGCCAAGGCCGTGCTGCGAGGAAGACCGTCGCAGCACACCAGGCGACGACTGCGGTGGTGAGCAGCCACGTCGTGGTCGCCGCTCGATCCAGCGGGACCACCGAAGACACCGCGCCGATCAGCCGGGGGAGGAAGTGGTAGTAGCCGTTGTAGGCCTCGCCGAAGGGAGCCCACGGCCCATCGTTGTGGGCGGCCTGGAAGAAGACCGTCCCGTCTTCCGCCCAGAACTGGCGGACTCCGATGGGCGCCCTCGCCGCAATCAGCACGCCAGCGACAACCGCCACGAGAGCCGCCTGCAAGGAGTCGCGTCGACTCCGGTCCGTCGCCATCTCCTCCGCCACGGTCGGGAGCTTAACGGCCGGGGTCCGCCGGCCAGGGTGCCGAACCCTCGCCCGCTCGTGAGGATCGCCGCGGCACCGTCGGGCCGGCCGGTCGCCGGAGACAGGACGGTCGGAGACCAACCGCTCTCCAAGAGACCCCAGATCGTCGACGTGTACGATGACCCATCGGCACGGGCGGCGAGAAGTGGAGCAGGTATGGCGTCGAGCGCGAACGGTCCGGATCCGAGGACGTCGTTCTCGATCGCCTGGCGCGGCTACGACCGCGAACAGGTCGACGCCTTCATCACCGACATCTCGCAACGCCTCCAGGAGCACGACGACTTCCAGCGAGCGGGCACGGAGGTCGCGTCCGCACTCCGCAACCTGCACGGATCGGTGCTCGAGATCCGCAGCGAGGCCGAGCAGGAGGCCCGTCGTGTCCTGGCCGAGGCCGAGGAGCAGGTTCGCCGCCAGCGGGCCGACGCCGACGAGTACGCCCGAGCCATCCGTAGCGATGTCGAGGACCAGGCGCAGCTCATCCGCTCCGAGGGCGAGGCCCACGCCGCCACCCTGCGCATCGAGGCCGAAGCCCATGCCCAGGCCATTCGCGCCGATGCAGAGGCGGTCCACGCCGACGCGCGGGCGCGGTTGGCCGAGGCCGAGCGGATGCTGACCGATGCCACGCAGGTCGTCGAGGCGAAGCGAGTCGAGGCCGAGCGCCTGCTGAGCGATGCGACCCGAGCCGTCGAGGTCAAGCACGCGGAGGCCCAGCAATACATCGCGCTGGTGGTGGCCGCCGCCGAAGCCGACGCCCGAGCGCACGCCCTCGCCGCCGTGCAGGACCTTCGCCACGACCTCGCCCGGCTGGTGAGCGAGCGCGACACCGTGCGCACCCAGCTCAATCAGCTCCGAGACGCCATCGCCGACGCGATCGGGCAGGCGGTGACGCGTTCGGTGGATCTCACCGATGACGACGACGGTGACCAGACGGGCGTCGAGCCGCCTCCCGGCGCGGCATCGGACGACGCGGCGCGAGCTCGGGACGAGATCGTGGACGAGATCGTGTCCGCCGCCGTCCAGACGGCGACGTCACCCCCGGTCGCCACGCCACCGCCCGCCGAGTGGCGATAGGCGTTCCGCTCAGCCGCAGAGGCCGACGGGGAAGGCAGGGTCGGCGGCGACGAGCGCCCGACACCCGTCGGGCCAGCTCCCGTCGAGGATGAAACCGCCACCGAGTCGTTGCCACGTGGCGCCGTCGAGCCGGAACGCAGCCCACGCCGCTGGCACCTGCTGCTCGGGGGTGACGGTCGGCGCGCTCATGAGCCCCACGACCGCGTAGGGGCCTTCGCAGCGCTTGTCGGTGAGCGTCAGAGGGACATCGGGGGTGAGGGCCTGGGCGGCACCGAGCAGGTCGGCCGCGCCACACCCCGCGGGAGCCACGTCGGTTGGGGGGGCATCCGGCTCGGGCACGGTCGAGTCGGCCGGGACGGCGTCGTCTCCGGGGCTGCCGCCATCGACGCCGGGGTCTCGCACCTCGCTGGCCGGCGGTCCCACCGTTCCGACCTCGTCCTCGAGGTACGGGCCGTCCCCACGGAAGACGCGTTCCAGGCTGTCGCCTGCGACCAGGAACCCGGCGATCAGCACGACGAGCACCGCTCCCACGGCGGCCAGCCAGACCATGTCCTTTCGCACCTGGGACCGGGGGGGCTTCGGGCGCACCGCCGGGAGCAGGTCGCGGGGCGGGTTCGGGAGGGGTGTGCCGGCCGCGGCAGGCCCGGACGGCCGTCCCTCGAACTCGTCGGCGAGGTCGAGCAGGCTGTCGAACTGCGAGCGCAGCGCAGGCAGCCGGGAGGGACCCTGCTCGTCTGACGGACGCTCCGGGGCTCGCATGCTCATGGCCGACGCATCGTATCCGGGCGGCACGGGACCCCGGGGCTCGCCCACCATCCACCATCGGGCAGAGGCCCGCCGTTTCAATGGTTCCAGCTCGGTCCGGGGCGAACCGTCCCGGGTGTGTTCAGAGGGGGGCCTCGTGCGAACCGACCAGGGTGACGTCGACCGGCGCTTCGACGAGATCGTCTGGCACCTCAAGAGCCACGGTGTGGCGGCCGACGGAGAGTGGGTGTCCGCATCACCGCCCGCCCGGTCCGCCGACGCCGCCACCGTGCGACTGGTGCGCCTCGGTGCCGTCGTCGGGGGCCTGGCGACGCTGCTCGTCGGGGTGCTGATCGCGACCTCGGGCGCGCTGGGCTCCCTCGACGGCACGTGGCAGGTGGCGCTCGGCCTCGGGTGGCTCGTCGCCGTCGTGCCGGCCGGCGCCCTGACCGGCTCGCTCCTGCTGCCTCGGTTGAGGCGCGACCGCGACGTCGCGACCCGCTGACGACGCGACCTCCGGGAGCCGACTCACCACCGTAGGCTCCCGGTCGATGACCGAGACGCGGCCGGTGGCCGCCGATCCCCGCCGGCCACCGGTGCCGACCCCGGTGCTCGTCGGTGCCGTCGTGGTGACGGTCGTCGGGGCCGTGCTCGCCTCCGGGGAGCCGACGGGCCTCACCGCCGTCGACGGGTTCTGGCGCGTCCTCGTGGCCGTGGTCTTCGTGCTGGCCGCTTCCCGCGCCCGTCCCTGGAGCCTCGTGCCGGCGGCCGCCGTCGCCCTGTGGGGTGCCGAGGGGGCATGGATCCCCGTGGCCGCGTTGGCGTTGGCCGGTGCCGCGTGGACCGCACTCGATCGTCGTGCCCCACGGTGGCCGAGCCTGCTCGTCGCCGCCGCGGTGGTGCAGGTGCTGTTGCGCCTCGAGATCACCGGTGGCTTCGGGGCCGAGTCCCTGGTCGTCGCCCTCGTCATCGTCCCGTTGATCGTCTCCGGCTACCGGCACGCGCCACCGGCCCCCCAGCGGGCGGCGCGCCTCGTCGGCCTCGCCGCCAGCGGCTTCGTGCTGTTGGCCGTCGCCGGGTTCGGGGTGGCGGCGTTGACCGCCCGCGGCTCGTTCCACGAGGCGATCAACGCGGGAGAGGCCGGGGTCTCGGCGCTCGAAGACGGCGACGACGCCAGGGCCGCCGAGGACCTCCAGGCCTCGGCGAGCGCGTTCGGTGCCGCGCAGGACCGGATCGAGGCGCCGTGGGCCCAGCCGGCCCGGCTCGTGCCCGTCCTGGCCCAGCACGTCGACGCCACGACGACGCTCGCCGCGTCGGCCATCGAGGTGGCCGACACGGCCGCGGCCTCCCTCCGGGCGGTGCCGTACCAGGAGCTGCGCCCGATCGACGGCCGGGTCGACCTCGCCCGCCTGGAGGAGGCGACGCCCCTCGTCGAGGCGACGACCGATGCGCTGGAACGCGCCGTGGTCGCCTCGAGCACCGCCGAGGCGGACGGCTGGCTGCTCCGACCGGTGGCCGACCGGCTCGAGCGGGTGACGAGGGACCTCGACGACAAGCTCGGGACGGGACGGCGGACGGAGGCCGCGGTGCGGGTGGTGCCCGGGTTGTTGGGCGCCGAAGGCCCGCGTCGGTACCTGGTGCTGTTCGGGACGCCGGCCGAGTCGCGTGGTCTCGGTGGCTTCGCCGGGGCCTACGGGGTGCTGACCGCCGACGCCGGCCGGGTGGAGCTCGAGACCACCGGGCGGACGGTCGACCTGGCCGCCAGCGGCGGCACACCCATCGAGGTCGAGGAGTACCTGCAGCGGTACGGGGCGCTCGCCCCCGCCCAGAACCTCGGCAACGTCACCGCCAGCCCCGACTTCCCCAGCGTCGCCGCCGTGGCCTCGCAGGTCTTCCCCGCGCCGGCGGGCGCCGACGTCGCCGGCTTCGACGGTGTCCTCTACGTCGACCCCTACGGCCTCGCCGCCCTGCTCTCCATCACGGGTGCGGTGGAGGTGCCGGGGCTGCCGTTCGCCCTCGACCAGTGGAACGCGGCGCCGTTCCTCCTGACCGACCAGTACGTGTCCTACCCCGACGTCGACGAGCGGACCGACCTGCTCGCCGACGTGGCGCGGGCGACCTTCGACCGACTGGTCGGCGTCGAGCTCCCGGGGCCGAAGGCGATCACCGACGCCCTCGCGCCGGCGGTGGAGGACGGTCGGCTCCGATTCGTCGCCTTCGACGACCCGGAGGCCGAGGCGTTCCTCGACGAGATCGGCCTCGCCCGCGCCTTCCCCCGACCCGACGGCGGCGATCTCGTCGCCCCCCGCACCGCGAACGCCAACCCCAACAAGATCGACGCCTTCCTGCACCGCACCATCGACTACCGGGTGCGGTTCGATCCCGACTCCGGCGCCACCGAGGCCACCGCCGAGATCACCCTGCGCAACGACGCGCCGGCGAGCGGCCTGCCCGGCTACGTCATCGGCAACCGCGACGTGTTCGGAGGGCCTACGCCTGCGGAGTCGGCCGAACCCCGCCCCGTCGGCTCGAACACCCTCGACGTCACCTGGTACGGCCCCCTCCTGACGACCACCGTCGAGGTCGACGGGCGGGCCGTGCCCGTCCAGTCCCAGCGCGAGCTCGGGTGGTGGGCCCACACCGTGACCGTGACCATCCCCGCCGGCGAGGCGCGCACGGTGCGCTTCGGGCTGGCCGGGTTCCTGGTGCCGGACCCCGTCTACCGGGTCCGGGTCGACGCCCAACCCCTCGTGCACGCCGATGCCGCGTCCCTCGTGGTGGAGGGGGCTCCGAGCACCGTGACCGTGGTGGGCGGGCCCGATCCGGTCGAGCGCGTCATCGGCAGTTGACCACGCTGCGTGACCGAGGGAGACTGTTCCGGAGTGCACGCGGCCGATCGGCCGTGCGTCCGAGCTTGGAGTGACAACATGCGCCATTCGCTGATCGGCCGTTCGGCCATCGCCGTCGTGGTGGCGGCGCTCGCCGCCCTCGCCTTCGCTGCGGTGCCCGCCGGGGCCCAGGAGTCCGCCAGTTGCGGGTTCCTGGCCGAGAACTACGAGGGCTCCACGACCTTCACCGCCGATCGCACCACGGCCTCGCCGGGCGAGACGGTCACCGTGATCGGCACCGGCTGGGGCGCGGGCGAGCAGGTCGAGATCAGCGTCAACGACTCGCCCTCCCAGACCGTGACCGCGGACGCGTCCGGCCGGTTCGAGTTCCCCTACACCGTGCCCGCCGACCTCGAGGGCACGGTCACGATCATCGCCGAGTGCGGGGCCATCGGTCAGGCGCTGACGATCTCCGCCGCCGAGGGCGGCGCGGTGCAGGTGGCCGGCAACCAGCAGCTGCCGCGCACCGGCAGCGACAGCCTCCCGCTCGCCGGCATCGCCGCCCTGCTCGTGGCCGGCGGCGTGCTCGCCGTCGTCGGCGCCCGCTTCGTGCAGGGCCGCCGCCAGACCGAATCGGTGTAGCCCGCCGCCAGCTCGTCGTCGGCTGACGGAGGCGCCCCCCGCCACGAACGCGGGGGCCCGTCAGCCGATCACGACGATGACGTCACCCGAGCTGACGGAGTCGCCCGGGGCCACCTTGACCTCGCTCACGGTGCCCGCCTTCTCGGCGGCGATGTTGTTCTCCATCTTCATCGCCTCGAGGACGCACACGGTCGCGCCTTCCTCGACCTCCTGGCCGACCTCGACGAGCACCTTCACGATGGTGCCCTGCATGGGCACGGTGACCGCGCCCGAACCGGCGGCCGCACCCGCACCCGAGCCGGCGCTCGAGCGACGGGGCCGCGACGCCGCCGTCGCCGCACCGGCCGGGCCGACGGCGACCGCACCGGCCTGCGACGCCGGCACCCACAGCTTGACCGAGAAGCGTCGCCCGTCGACCTCGACGTCGACGTCGCGCTCGACCTTGGGGTCCTCGCCCTCGTCGGCGGGTGGCGCCGGCGACGCCCGGACCCCGGACAGGTCGAGGGTCTCCTCCACCCACTTGGTGGAGTGCTCCGCGGCGTGGAAGTCGGGGTGGTCGAGGATGGCGATGTCGGCCGGGATGGTGGTGGCGATGCCCTCGATGCGGAACTCGCGCAGCGCCCGCAACATGCGCCGGATGGCCGTCTCCCGGTCGGAACCCCACACGATCAGCTTGCCGACGAGGTTGTCGTAGTACTGGCTGACCTCGTCGCCGCTCTCGTAGCCGCCGTCCCAGCGGGTGCCGAAGCCCTGCGGCGGCACGAGGGTCGAGATGCGACCGGGGGAGGGCAGGAACGCGCCGCCGGCCGGGTCCTCGGCGTTGACGCGCACCTCGATCGAGTGGCCCCGCCGCTCGATCTCGTCCTGGGTGAACGACAGCTCCTCGCCGGCGGCGACCCGAAGCTGCTCGCGGACGAGGTCGATGCCGCTCACCATCTCGGTGATGGGGTGCTCGACCTGCAGCCGGGTGTTCATCTCGAGGAAGTAGAACTCGCCGTCCTGGTAGAGGAACTCGACCGTGCCGGCGTTGTAGTAGCCGCAGGCCTTGGCGACCTTGACGGCGGCGGCGCCCATCGCCTGGCGGATCTCGTCGGGGAACGCGGGAGCGGGGCTCTCCTCGATCAGCTTCTGGTGGCGGCGCTGGGCCGAGCAGTCGCGCTCGCTCACCCACACGCAGTTGCCGTGCCGGTCGCCGACGATCTGCATCTCGATGTGGCGGGGCCAGGTCAGGTACCGCTCGAGGTAGCACTCGTCCCGTCCGAACCCCTTGAGCGCCTCCGACTGGGCCGACTCGAGGGCGTGGGCGGCGTCGTCGGCCGAGGCCACCACGCGCATGCCGCGCCCGCCGCCCCCGTAGGCGGCCTTGATGGCCACCGGCCAGCCGTGCTCGTCACCGAAGGCGACGACCTCGTCGGCCGAGGTGAGGAACTCGGTGGTGCCGGGCACACCCTCGACGCCGGCGGCCTCCGCCGCCTTGCGACTGCTCACCTTGTCGCCCATCACCTCGATCGCCTCGGGCGGCGGCCCGATGAACGCCACCCCGAGGTCGGTGATCGCCCGGGCGAAGTCGGTGTTCTCCGAGAAGAACCCGTAGCCGGGGTGCACGGCCTCGGCCCCCGAGCGGCGGATCACGTCGAGGATCGCCTCGGTGTTGAGGTAGCTCTCGGCGGCGGTCTGCCCCCCGAGGGCGTAGGCCTCGTCGGCGATCCGGACGTGGAGGGCGTCGCGGTCGAGCTCGGAGTACACGGCGACGGTGGTGACGCCGAGCTCCTGGCAGGCACGGATGACCCGGACGGCGATCTCGCCCCGGTTGGCGATGAGGACCTTGGTGAACACGCCATATGTTTAGGGGCATGGAAGGTGACCGTGCCAGATCAGCCCTTGCCGACACCCGATTCGCCGATCTTCGGTGGGTGGACGAGACCGGCTCGACCAACGACGACCTGCTCGCGCTCGCCCGCGAGGGCGCACCCGACGGGGTGGTGCTCGTCGCCGACCACCAGACCGCCGGTCGAGGACGCCTCGACCGGACGTGGGAGTCGCCGGCCGACGCCTCGCTGCTGGTCTCGGTCCTCCTCCGGCCCGAGCTGCCGCCCGAGCAGGCCCACCTGCTCACCACCGCCATGGGGGTGGCGGCCGCCGAGGCGGTCGGTGAGGTCCTCCAGGTGTTCCCGGTGCTCAAGTGGCCGAACGACCTGGTCATCCTGCGCGGCGACCGCGACGACGGGCGCAAGGTGGGCGGCGTCCTGGCCGAGTCGATCGTGACCGGTGGTCGCCTCGACGCGGTGGTCGTCGGCCTCGGCCTGAACGTGAACTGGCCGTCGATCCCGCCCGAGCTCGAGGGCATCGCCACCGCCCTCAGCCTCGTCGTCGAACGCGACGTCGACCGGGAGGAGCTGCTGGTCGCCGTCCTGCGGGTCCTCGAGCGCTGGACCGACCGCCTGCGCCTGCCCGGTGGGCGCGAGGAGCTGCACGTCCGCTACCACGAGCTGTCCGGCACCATCGGCCGCGAGGTCCGCGTCGAGCTGGCCGACGGCGCGGTGGAAGGTCGGGCCGTCGAGGTCACCGAGGGCGGCCACCTCGTGGTGCAGCCCCACGGCACGCACGGCCACCACGCGCGTCGCGAGATCGCCGTCGGCGACGTCATCCACCTGCGCGGGTCGTGACGGCCCCTACGGGTCGAGCGTGCGGCGCTTCAGCTCGGCGAACGCCTCCATCGCCTGGATGGTGAGCGGCCCGGGCGCCGCCGGGAGCACCCGACCGTCGACCACGGCGACGGGCTGGAGGTCGCGGGTGCTCGAGGTGATGAACGCCTCGTCGGCCTCGGCCAGCGCCGACAACGGCAGGTCGGCTTCGACCACCGGCACCAGCTCGAGCACCAGCTCGCGGGTGATGCCGGCGAGGCAGCCCGACGACAGCGGCGGGGTCCACAGCCGCAGCTCCCGACCGAGGAACACGTTGCTGCCCGTGCCCTCGCAGAGGTCGCCGGCGGTGTTGGCGAAGATCGCCTCGTCGGCCCCCAGCCGGTGGGCGTGGGCGAGGGCCACCACGTTCTCGGCGTAGCTCGTCGTCTTCAGCCCGGCCACGGCGCCGTGCTCGTTGCGGCGCCACGGCACCGTGGCCACGGTGCAGGTGGGCGGCCAGTCCCGCATCGAACCCACCGCCACGATGACGGTCCCGCCCCCGGCCCCGCGGTCCGAGCCGAGCGGGGCCACGCCGCCGGTGACGGTGAGGCGGAGGCGGCCGTGGGTGACGTGGTTGGCGGTGATCACCGCGGCGGCGGCCTCACGGAGCTCGGCGTCGGATCGCGGCACCTCGAGGCCCAGACCGGCGGCCGAGCGGCGGAGGCGGAGGAGGTGCCGGCGCATGGCGAACGGCTGCCCGTCGACCACCTCCAGCGTCTCGAACACGCCGTCGCCCACGGTGATCCCGTGGTCGAACGGCGACACCGCGGCGGTGTCGGGCCCGCGCAGCGATCCGTCGATCCAGACGAGGCTCATGGGCAGATCGTGGCACGAAGGGCGTTCGCCCCTGGCGATCGCCCCGCGGCGGGAGGACGCTCGATGCCGTGAAGGCTCGTCGGTTCGTGCTGCTCGTCGGCGCCGCCGAGGTGGCGGCCGTGGTCGGCTACCTGGTCGCCGTGCGCCCCCGGATCATCCGGTGGGGGGCCGGCGACGGCGAGGTGGTCGGGCCGCTGCCCGGCGACGAGATCGTCGCCGACCCGATGACGCAGTCGACGAGGGCGATCGACGTCGCCGCCCCACCCGACGACGTGTGGCCCTGGCTCGTGCAGATCGGCCAGGACCGCGGCGGGCTCTACAGCTACGACTGGCTCGAGAACCTGCTCGGGTTGCGCTTCCACAGCGCCGACCGGCCCCACCCCGAGTGGGAGCTCGAGGTCGGCGACCAGGTGCTGCTGACCCCGGCCGACCGGGGTGCGATGGGACCGACCGTCGTGCTGAAGGACCCGCCCCGGGCCCTCGTGCTCGCCGGGATCCCGACCGAGGACGAGCACGACGACGGCGGGCCGCGGGTGTCGTGGGCGTTCGTGGTGCGGCCGGTGGACGATGCCCCGGGCGGGGCCGGCCGCAGCCGGCTGCTCGTGCGGTGGCGGTCGTCGTTCCCACCCGGGATCGCCAGCGCCCTCACCAACCGCTGGCTGCTCGAACCGGTGCACTTCGTGATGGAGCGCAAGATGCTGCTCGGCATCGCCGATCGGGCCGAGCGGATCGTCCACCAGCCGGTGTGGCCGCTCACCGCCGAGCAGCTCGAGGAGGTGCCGGGCTTCACGATGAGCCCGGCATCGGGGCCTGGCGGGCCCACGTCGACACCGGCTCCCCCGACGCCACCCGCAGGAGCCGGCGGGCCTTGAGCTCGGTCTCGGCCCACTCGGCGGCCGGGTCCGAGTCGTAGGTGATGCCGCCGCCGGTGCCGAGGTGCAGCTCGCCGTCCTCGGCCCAGAAGGTGCGGATGGCCACGTTGAGCTCACCGGCGGTGCGGTCGGCGTCGACCCAGCCGACGGCCCCGCAGTAGACGCCCCGGTCGACCGGCTCGAGCCGCTCGAGGTGGGCGATGGCGGCCAGCTTCGGTGCCCCCGTGACCGAGCCCGGGGGGAAGGTCGCCTCGACCAGCTCGGGCCAGCCGCACCCGGGGCGCAGCGTGCCCTCGACGGTGCTCACCAGGTGGACGAGGCCGGGGTGGTGCTCGAGGGCGAGCAGCGCCGGCACCCGCACCGAGCCGAACTCGCACACCCGTCCGAGGTCGTTGCGCACGAGGTCGACGATCATGACGTTCTCGGCCCGGTCCTTGGCCGTCAGCCCGTCGGGCGTCGGGGCCGTGCCCTTGATGGGCGACGAGCGCACCCGTCGGCCCTGGCGGGCGACGAAGCGCTCCGGGGACGCCGAGGCCACGTCGACGCCCTGGCCGGGGAGGTGCACGACGGCGCTGAACGGCGCCGGGTTGCCGACGGCGAGGGCGGCGCCGAGGGCGGCGAGCTCGGCGCCCGGCGGCAGCGGGGCCGACAGCCGGCGGGTGAGGTTCACCTGGTAGACGTCGCCGGCGGCGATGGCGTCGCGGATCGAGCCGACCCCGGCCTCGAACCCGGCCCGGTCGAGGCTCGAACGCCAGGCATCGGGGGCCGGACCGGTCCAGGGCCGCCCCGGCCAGGGGCGAGCCGGGCGCACCCGGGCGAAGCGGGCGCACACGGGGGGTCCCCGGAACGGGAGCACGACCGCCCAGAACCCCTCGCCGTCGAGCGCGGCCAGGTCGGTGGTGACGTCGACGAGGTCGGTGGCCAGGCGGTCGCCGACGACGGCCAACGCGTCGCCTGCCTGCCGCGGCCTCATCGGCCCGAGCCTACGATCGGTGGGTGATGGACTTCGACCCGACCGCCGAGCAGGAGGCGTTGCGCAAGGTGGTGCGCGACTTCGCCGAGGCGGAGATCGCCCCCCACGCCGAGGCGTGGGACCGCGACCACCACTTCCCCGTCGACACCGTCCTCGCCATGGGCGAGCTCGGCCTGTTCGGCCTGCCGTTCCCGGAGCGCTACGGCGGGGGCGGGGCCGACCTCACCACCCTGTGCATCGCCATCGAGGAGCTGGCCCGCGTCGACCAGTCGATGGCCATCACCCTCGAGGCCGGCGTCGGGCTCGGCGCCAACCCGATCTTCCGGTTCGGCACCGAGGAGCAGCGCCAGCGCTGGCTGCCCGACCTGTGCGCCGGTCGGGCCCTCGGCGGGTTCGGGCTCACCGAGCCCGATGCCGGCAGCGACGCCGGCGGCACCCGGACCCGGGCCGTCCTCGACGAGGCGGCCGGGGAGTGGGTCGTCGACGGGGACAAGGCGTTCATCACCAACTCCGGCACGCCGATCACCTCCATCGTCACCATCACTGCCCGAACAGGCACGCGCACTGCCGAACAGGCACCGCCGCGGCACCGGCACCGGGGACGGCGGGGAGCGCGAGGGGCGGGGACCGCCGAGATCTCCTGCATCGTCGTGCCCTCGGGCACGCCCGGCTTCGAGGTCCAGCCGGCGTACCGGAAGATGGGCTGGCACGCGTCGGACACCCACGGCCTGGCGTTCTCCGGATGTCGTGTGCCGGCTGACCATCTCCTCGGCGAGCGGGGGCGGGGCTTCGCCAACTTCCTCGCCATCCTCGACGAGGGCCGCGTGGCCATCGCCGCCATGGCCCTCGGCGTCATCGAGGGATGCCTCGGCGAGGCCCGCCGCTACGCCACCGAGCGGATCGCCTTCGGGCGCGCCATCGGCGCCAACCAGGCCGTGGCGTTCAAGGTGGCCGACCTGGCGGTGATGGCCGACGCGGCCCGGGCCCTCACCTACAAGGCGGCCGCCCTGCGCGACGCCGGCCGCCCGTTCACCCGCGAGGCCTCGATCGCCAAGCTCTACACGACCGAGGCGGCGGTCACCGCCACCCGGGAGGCCACCCAGATCTTCGGCGGCTCCGGCTTCATGGACGAGACGCCCGTGAGCCGGCACTACCGCGACGCCAAGGTGCTCGAGATCGGCGAGGGCACGAGCGAGATCCAGCGGCTGATCATCGCCCGTGGCCTGGGCCTCCCGGTGAGCTGACCTGACCGAGAACCGGCCACCGGGGGCAGTAACCTCGCCTGGCTGTGCCTGACGACGGACCCCCCGCCGCCGAGGGCCCCGAGCCCGTCGCCGCCGCCGCCCCGGCGACGCGTCGGCGCGCCCGCAAGCCCCGCCGCACGTGGGGCCAGCGCCTGCTGATCACCTTCAACAGCATCCTCGTGGTGGTCTGCCTCGGTGCGGCCGTCGGGCTCACCTACGTCGAGCGCCAGGTGAGCGACGTGCCCCGGCTCAACATCGGGGGCGTGCTCGACGACAAGCCGGCGTCGGGGGAGGCCCAGAACTTCCTCCTCGTCGGCGTCGACAACGGCACCGGCCTCGACCAGGGCGATCCCGTCCTCTACGGGCGCGAGGACACGCTGAACACCGACACGATCATGGTGCTGCGGGTCGAGCCCGGTTCCGAGCGGGCCTCGCTGCTGTCGTTCCCGCGGGACCTGTGGGTGCCCGTCGCCGGCACCTCGTCGAAGGGCAAGATCAACTCGGCGCTGTCGCTCGGTGGTCCCGAGCGGCTGATCCAGACCATCCAGCAGAACTTCGGCATCCCCATCAACCACTACGTGCAGGTCGACTTCGCCGGGTTCAAGAACCTGGTGTCGGCCATCGACGGCGTGCCCATCTACTTCCCGTGGCCGGCCCGGGACGAGAACACCGGCCTGCTGGTCGAAGAGCCCGGCTGCGTCACCCTCGACCCCGACCAGGCCCTGGCCTTCGCCCGGTCCCGCTACTTCCAGATCTACGAGAACGGCCGCTGGCGCTTCGACGAGAGCAGCGACTTCGGCCGGATCAGCCGCCAGCAGACCTTCATCCGGGCGTCGATGAAGCGGGCGGTGGCCAAGGGCGTCCGCAACCCGTTCACCCTCAACCAGCTCATCGGCGTCGGCCAGCAGTCGGTCACCCTCGACAACTCGCTCACCACCGAGCAGATCGTCGACCTGGGCATGCAGTTCCGCGACTTCGACCCCGACCAGCTCGACATCTACACCGTGCCCGGCCGCGACGCCACGACGGCGGGCGGCGCCGCGGTGGTCTACGTCGACGAGAAGGCGGCCCAACCGATCTTCGACCTGTTCCGCGGGGTCGACACCGGCGCCGACGCCGTCCCGACCGCCCGGGTCGAGGTCCGCAACGGCTCGGGCACGAGCGGCCAGGGCCGGGCCGCGCTGGACGCGCTCGCGTCGGCCGGGTTCGTGCCGGTGGGCAGCAGCGACGCGTCCGACTTCGCCTACCCGACCACCGTCATCCGCTACGCCCCCGGCCAGGAGCTCGCCGCCGCCCACGTCGCCCGCTTCGTCGACGGCACCCCCGAGTTCGAAGAGGACCCGAGCCTCGCCGACGAGGCCGACGTGGTGCTGGTGACCGGCCAGGACTTCACCGCCATCCGCACCCAGCCCCGGTCGCTCGACGACTTCCAGGCCTTCCTCGGCTCGACCACCACCACGGCGGTCGAGGCCGCGACCCCCGGCACCGACGAGGGGGGCGGCACCACCACCACGCTCGTCGGGGACGTGCCCACCACGCCCGAGGGCATCACCTGCGGCTGAGCCATGGACCGCCTGCTCACCGAGAGTGGCTACGATGCCACCCGGTCTTGTGCGGGCCCTCGAGGAGGACCAGGTCATGGCAAGCAGCATCGCCATCATCGGCGCCGGCTACGTCGGCCTCACCACCGCCGCGTGCTTCGCCCACCTCGGCCACGACGTCGTGTGCGCCGACGTGGTGCCCGAGAAGGTCGACCGCCTCCAGCGGGGCGAGATCCCGATCCTCGAGGCCGGCCTCGACGAGATCGTGCGCGAAGGCCTGCAGTCGGGGCGGCTGCGCTTCGTGCTCGGCGCCGCCGGCGCGGTGGCCGACGCCGAGTTCGTCTACCTGTGCGTCCCCACGCCGCAGGGCCCCGACGGCTCCGCCGACCTGAGCTACATCGAGGCCGCCGCCCGGGAGATCGCGCCGCACCTCGCGCCCGAGTCGATCGTCATCAACAAGTCGACCGTCCCGGTCGGCTCCACCCGACTGGTCGAGGCCGCCCTCGAGCGCAGCGACGTGTACGTCGTGTCCAACCCCGAGTTCCTCCGGGAGGGGTCCGCGGTCGCCGACTTCCTCCAGCCCGACCGGGTCGTCATCGGCTCCGACGACCAGAGCGCGGCGATCCGCGTGGCGTCGCTCTACATCGGCGTGCCCGCGCCGCTCATGGTCACCGACCCGGCCTCGGCCGAGACCATCAAGTACGCCAGCAACGCCTTCCTCGCCACCAAGCTCTCGTTCGTCAACGCCGTCGCCGCGCTCTGCGAGGCGGTCGGCGCCGACGTGAACGACGTCGTGCTCGGCATGGGCTACGACAAGCGCATCGGCCACGAGTTCCTCAAGCCCGGCCCCGGGTGGGGCGGCAGCTGCTTCCCCAAGGACTCGAGGGCCCTGCTCTACATCGCCCACACGGCCGGCTACCACTTCGACCTGCTCGACGGCGTCATCACCGTGAACGACGAGCAGTTCACCCGCGTCGCCGAGAAGATCGAGGCCATGGCGGGTGGCTCGCTGGCGGGCCGCACCATCGGCGTGTGGGGGCTCACGTTCAAGGCCAACACCGACGACCGCCGCGACTCGCCGTCGCTCGAGATCATCGGCCGGCTCCTGGCCCGGGGTGCCTCGGTGCAGGCCTACGACCCCACCGTGGACGCGCCGCTCGACAGCCACCCCGACGTCACCGTCGTCGCCGATCCCTACGCCGCCTGCGCCGGCGCCGACGTGCTGGCCGTGCTCACCGAGTGGGACGAGTTCAAGTGGCTCGACCTCGACAAGGTCGCCGAGTCGATGGCGCAGCTGCGGGTCGTCGACGGCCGCAACCTGCTCGACCGCACGGCGCTGGTCCGGCGGGGCTTCGCCTACGAGGGCATCGGCCGCGCCTGATGGCGAGGGTCGTGATCACCGGGGGCGCGGGCTTCCTCGGCTCGCACATCACCGACGTCCTGGTCGACCGCGGCGACGAGGTCGTCGCCGTCGACAACCTGATCACCGGCAGCCTGTCCAACGTCGCCCACCTCGACGGCCACCCGCGGTTCACCTTCGTGCACCACGACGTCTCCACCTTCATCTCCGTCGACGGCCCGGTCGACGCGGTGATGCACTTCGCCAGCCCGGCGTCGCCCGTCGACTACCTCCAGATGCCGATCCAGACCCTCAAGGTCGGCAGCCTCGGCACCCACAACTCGCTCGGGCTGGCCATGGCCAAGGGCGCCCGCTTCGTGCTGGCGTCCACCAGCGAGGTGTACGGCGACCCGCTGGTGCACCCCCAGGACGAGACCTACTGGGGCAACGTCAACCCCATCGGCCCGAGGGGCGTCTACGACGAGGCCAAGCGCTTCGCCGAGGCCATCACCATGGCGTACCACCGGGCCCACGGCCTCGACGTCGGCATCGTGCGCATCTTCAACACCTACGGCCCCCGCATGCGGGCCAACGACGGCCGGGTGGTGTCCAACTTCCTCGTCCAGGGCCTCGAGGGGAAGCCGCTCACGATCTACGGCGACGGCACCCAGACCCGCTCGTTCTGCTTCGTGGAGGACGAGGTCCGGGGCCTCGTCGCCCTGCTCGACTCGGGCGAGACCGGGCCCATCAACATCGGCAACCCGGGCGAGTTCACCATGCTCGAGCTGGCCGAGCTGGTGCTCGAGGTCACCGGGTCGAGCTCGCCGGTGGTGTACGAGCCCCTGCCCGTCGACGACCCGCAGCAGCGACAGCCCGACATCACCCTGGCCCGGCAGCGCCTGGGCTGGGAGCCGCGGATCGACCTGCGCGTCGGTCTCGACCGCACCGCCGCCTACTTCCGCGACCACCTGGCGAGCCGGCCGAGCTGACCCACGGTCGGCGCCCAGCCGTCAGTGGTCGCGGGCCTCGGCCTCGTCGCGGTGGGTGAGGTACCAGTCGAGGGTGCGGGCCAGCCCGTCCTCGAACGACGTGGTGGCCCGGAAGCCGAACAGCTTCTCGGCCCGGCTGGCGTCGACTCCGCGACGGGGCTGGCCGTCGGGCTTGGTCGTGTCCCACCGCACCTCGCCGTCGTAGCCGACCAGGTCGACGATGATCGTGACGAGGTCGCGGATGGCGAGCTCCTGGTTGGCGCCCAGGTTCACCGGGTCGCCGCCGTCGTAGTGCTCGGCGGCGAGCAGGATGCCCTCGGCGGCGTCGTCGACGTAGAGGAACTCGCGGCTCGCCGAGCCGGTGCCCCACACCTCGATGAACGGCGCGCCCGACTCCTCGGCGTCGACCGCCTTCTTGATGAGCGCCGGGATCACGTGCGACACCTTCGGGTTGAACTTGTCGCGCGGCCCGTAGAGGTTCGTCGGCATCAGGTAGATGGCCCGCTGCCCGTACTGCGCCCGGTTGGCCTGGAGCTGCACGAGCTGGGCCAGCTTGGCGATGCCGTACGGGGCGTTGGTCTCCTCGGGGTAGCCCTGCCACAACGAGTCCTCGCCGAAGGGCACGGGCGTGAACTTCGGGTAGGAGCAGATCGTGCCGATCATCACCGTCTTGGGGGTGCCCCGCCGGCGGGCCTCGTCGAGCACGTAGGTGCCCATCAGCAGGTTGTCGAGGTAGAGGTCGGCGGGCCGGGCCATGTTGGCGCCGATGCCGCCCACCCTCGCCGCCAGGTGGATGACGAGGTCGGGCTCGACGTCGGCGAACAGGGCGTGGACGGCGTCTTCGTGGCGCAGGTCGTAGTCGGCCGACGACGGGGTCACGACCTCCTTCGGCGAACGGGTGGCCAGGCGGTCGACCACGGCCCGCCCGAGGAACCCGGATCCGCCGGTCACCAGCACCCGGGACCCGGGCCAACGCAGGGGCTCGGCGGCGGGGCCGGTCGGCGACGGAGGAGCAGCGTCGTTGCCTGGCACGGCAACAGACTACTGACGTGGTGGCGCCGAGCCGCCGTCCCCCTCTGCGATGATCCCGCGGTGGCCCGAGACCTCCGGGTGGCCGTCACCCTCGAGCAGTGCTGGCACCGGGTCCCCGGGGGGACGGCCCGCGCCGCCCTCGAGTCCTGTCGGGCCCTCCTCGCTCCCGCAACCGGCGACGACGGCCACCCGCCGGGGGAGGGCATCACCCAGATCGGGGTCGCCGCCCGCCATCGCCGCCCGCCGCCACCCCCGTGGGTGCCGCCGATCCCGGTGCGGATGCTCCCGCTCCCACGCCTCGCGCTCTACGAGGCGTGGCACGGCCTGCGCCGCCCGTCGGTGCAGGGCGCCACCGGCCCCGTCGACGTGATCCACGCCACCGGCATGGCCGTGCCGCCCCCGTCGGCCCCCCTCGTGGTCACCGTGCACGACCTGGCCTTCTTCGACGACCCCGGCCGGGTCACCCGCCACGGGCTGCGCTTCTTCACCCGGGCCATCGACCTGGCCCGACGCGACGCCAGCCTCGTCGTGGCCCCGTCGCAGGCGACCCTCGACGACTGCGTCCGCCACGGCTTCCCGTCCGACCGGCTCCGCCTCGTGCCGTGGGGCGTCGACGACCGCCGGGCCACCGCCGCCGAGGTCGACGCCGTGCGCCGCCGCCACCGCCTCCCCGAGCGGTTCGTCCTGTGGGCCGGCACCATCGAGCCGCGCAAGAACCTCCCCGTCCTGCTCGACGCCTTCGCCCGCGTCGACGTGCCCGACGTCGACCTGGTGCTCTCCGGGCCGGAGGGCTGGAACGAAGACCTCGAGCCCCGCCTCGCCCGCCTCGGCGACCGCGTCCGCACGCTCGGCTTCCTCCCCCCCGACGAGCTGCGGGCCCTCTACGCCGCCGCCGAGGTGTTCTGCCTGCCGAGCCTCAAGGAGGGCTTCGGCCTGCCCGTGCTCGAGGCCATGGCCCAGGCGACGCCGGTGGTCACGTCGTCGATCAGTGCCACCGCCGAGGTCGCCGGCGACGCCGCCGTGCTCGTCGACCCCCACGACGCCACGGCGCTCGGCGGCGCCCTCACCGGTCTCCTCGAGGACCGCGAGCGGGCCCTCGCGCTGGGCGACGCCGGCGCCGCCCGCGCCGCGACCCGGGGCTGGGATCGCACGGCCGCCCTCCTCGCCGCCGCCTACCGCGAGGCGGCCGAGCTCGGAGGCCGGCGGTGACCCGGCGGGTCGGCGTGAACCTCCTGTGGCTCGTGCCCGGCGAGGTCGGGGGGAGCGAGGAGTACGCCGTGCGGCTGCTCGAGGCCTTCACCGAGCGGGGCACCGGGGGCCGCGACCTCGACGTCCGCCTCCTCGTGAACCGGCGAACGGTCGACGCCCATCCCGGTCTGGTGGCCGCCTACGCGACCACGGTCGCGCCCGTCGACGGTGGGCGCCGAGCGGCCCGCGTCGCCGCCGAGTCGACCTGGCTCGCCCGCGAGGTGCGACGCCAGGGCCTCGACGTCGTCCACCACCTCGGGGGCACCATGCCCGTCGTGCGCACCGCGCCGGGCATCGTCACCATCCACGATCTGCAGCCCTTCACCCGGCCCGAGGGGTTCACCGCCACCAAGCGCGCCTACCTGCGGCTGACGGTCGGGCCCTCCGTGCGCCACGCCCGGTGGATCACGTCGCTGTCGGGGTGGGTCCGCGACGACGTGGTGGCCCGCTGGCACGTCCCCCTCGAACGCACCGTCGTCATCCCGCCCGGCGTCGACCCCCGCCCGCCCGCCGACCCGGCGCGGGAGGCCGACGTGCGACGCCACCTCGGCATCGGCGACCGCCCGTTCGTGCTGTTCCCCGGCATCTCCTACCGGCACAAGAACCACCTCACCCTGGTGCGGGCGCTCGGCGTGCTCCGCGACCGGGGCGACGAGGTCCCGGTGGCGGTGCTCCCCGGCGGTGCCGCCGACGCCGAGGGGGCCCTGCGCGACGAGGTCGACCGTCTGGGCCTGCGCGACGTCGTGCGGCGACCCGGCCGGATCCCGGAGGACGACCTGTGGGTCCTCTACGGCGCCGCCCTCGCACTAGCGTTGCCGTCGCGCTACGAGGGCTTCGGACTGCCGGTGCTCGAGGCGATGAGCGTGGGCTGCCCCGTGCTCGCCGGCCACGTGTGCGCCCTCCCCGAGGTCGTCGACGGGGGAGGGGTCCTCCTCGACCCCGAGGACCCGGTGGCGTGGGCCGACGCCATCCACCGCGTGGCCGACGACCCCGCCTGGCGACACGAGCTGACCGAGCGGTCCCTCGCCCGGGGTCGCGACTTCTCGTGGGACACGTCGGCCGCCGCCCTCGACGAGCTCTACCGGCGCCCGCTCGGGCCCGACGGCGGTGGATGACGTGCGCGTCACGGTCATCTGCCCCCACTTCGCCCCCGACGTCGCCCCCACCGGCGAGGTCATGACGAGCATCGCCACCGAGCTCGTCGGCCCGGGGGCACGAGCTGCACGTCGTCACGTCGCTGCCCTGGTACCGGCACCACGGGTCGACCCGGGCTGGAGCGGGCAGCTGGTCCGCACCGAGCGCACCGAGTGGGGGAGCATCACCCGCGTGCACCCGTTCCCGACCGACAAGACCAACATCCCGGCGCGGGCGGTGGCCTTCGGCGGGTTCACCGTGCTGGCCACGGTCGTGGCCGCGGCCACCAGCGGCCCGGCCCGACGTCGTCGTGGCGATGTCGCCACCGCTCACCCTCGGCCCCGCCGGCTGGCCGTCGGCCGGGCCCGCGGCGTGCCGTTCGTGTTCAACATCCAGGACGTGTTCCCCGACGTCGCCGTCGAGCTCGGCGCTGCTCACCGGTCGCCGGGTCATCGCCGCGGCCCGCTGGCTCGAGCGGACCACCTACCGGCGCGCCGACGCGGTCACGGTGCTGTCCGACGACCTGGCCGACAACGTGCGGGCCAAGATCGGCGCGGCCTCCCGCCGCCGAGGGCGAACGGCTCGCCCGGCGGGTGCACGTGATCCCCAACTTCGTCGACACCGACCGGATCCGCCCGTCACCGTCCGACAACGCCTACCGGGCCGAGTACGGCCTCGACCGGTCGCCGAGTCGTGATGTACGCCGGCAACGTCGGGTTCTCCCAGTCGCTCGACCTCGTGCTCGACGCCGCCGTCGCCATGATCGACGATCCCGACGTCGTGTTCGTGATCAACGGCGGCGGGGCCGCCCGGCCCGACCTCGAGCGGCGGGCGGCCGGGCTGCCCAACGTGCGGTTCGTCGACATGCAGCCCAAGCACCGCCTGCCCGAGGTGCTCGCCGCCGGCGACGTCCACGTCGTGCCGCTCCGCCGGGGCCTGGCCCGGTCCAGCGTCCCGTCGAAGCTCTACTCGATCCTCGCCGCCGGCCGGCCGATCGTGGCCAGCGTCGACCCCGGCACCGAGGTGGCCCGCACCGTCGAGCGGGCCGGAGCCGGCACGGCGGTCCCCCCGGACGACCCGGAGGCCTTCACCAAGGCGGTCCGGCGCCTCCTGCACGCCCCCGACGAGGCGGCGGCGATGGGCCGGGCCGGGCGCCGGTTCGTCGAGGGCTGGGCCTCCCCGGCGGCGGTCGCCGAGGCCTACGAGGCCCTGTTCAGGTCCCTCCGCGCCGACACCGCCGCGAACCGCCGGTAGCCTCGGGCCCGTATGGGAAAGGCATCGTCTGCGAAGAAGGTCGCCCGCGCCGCTCGCGCCGGCGGCAGCACCACGACCGGAGAGCGCCGGAAGCTGGCCTTCCCGCTCGGCATCTTCGCCATCGTCGTGGTCGGCACCCTGCTCGTGGTGTTCGCCCGGATCGACCGCAACGAGAGCGTGGCCAGCGCCGAGTCGCCCACCACCGCCGACCACTGGCACGCGGCCTACGGCGTCTACGTCTGCGACTCGTTCCTGCCGCCGCTGTCCGACGTGAAGGCCGACACCACCGGCATCCACACCCACGGCGACGGCATCATCCACATCCACCCGTTCTCCGACGCCGCCACCGGGAAGAACGCCACCCTGTCGAAGTGGGGCGAGACCGTCGGCATCGACTTCGGCAGCGACTCCATCACGGTCAACGGCACCGAGTACCAGAACGGCTACGACTGCAACGGCCAGCCCGCCGACGTCGCCGTCTACGTGTGGCCGGCCGACGACCTCAACGCCGCGCCGGTGGTCACCACCGCCGACTTCGGCGACGTCCGGTTCGACCAGGACCGCTACGCCATCACCATCGCCGTCGCGCCCGAGGGCACCGAGGTCCCCCGGCCCGAGTCGGTCCCGACGCTCGACAACCTGAGCGACGTCGAGGGCACCGGTGGCGCGCCGGCCGACAGCACCGCGAGCACGGCCCCGACCGAGTCGAGCACCACCACTGCAGCACCGCAGTAGGGTCCGGGGGTGCGCGCCGTCATCCTCGTCGGTGGGTTCGGCACCCGTCTCCGGCCGCTGACCCTCGGCACCCCCAAGCAGATGCTGCCGATCGTCGATCGCCCGATGATCGAGCGCGTGGTGGCCCACCTGGCCGACCACGGCGTCACCGACGCCATCCTGTCGCTCGGCTACCGGCCCGACGCCTTCCTCGACGCCTACCCCGACGACCGCTGCGCCGGGGTCCACCTCCACTACGCGGTCGAGCCCGAGCCGCTCGACACCGCCGGCGCGGTCCGCTTCGCCGCGGAGGAGGCGGGCATCGACACGACGTTCGTCGTGGTGAACGGCGACGTGCTCACCGACCTCGACCTGCGTGGCCTGTGGAAGCTGCACCACGAGCGCCACGCCGAGGCCACCATCGCCCTCACCCCGGTCGACGACCCGTCCCGCTACGGCGTGGTGCCCACCGACGACGACGGGCGGGTCCTCGCCTTCATCGAGAAGCCCGCCGGCCGACGAGGCGCCGAGCAACTGGATCAACGCCGGCACCTACGTGCTCGAGCCGTCGGTGCTCGACCGGATCCGGCCGGGGCGCCCGGTGTCGATCGAGCGGGAGACCTTCCCCGCGATGGTGGTCGACCGCACGCTGTTCGCCGTCGGCTCCGATGCCTACTGGGTCGACGCCGGTACGCCGGCCACCTATCTGCAGGCCCAGCTCGACCTGGTCGACGGGGTGCGCGGCGAGCCCGAGCGGGCGGTGGCGCCGAGCGCGATCGTGGGCACCGACGCGGTGGTCGAACATGCCATACTGATGGCGGACGTGGTGGTCGAGGCCACCGCCGAGGTTCGCGATGCGGTCCTCCTGCCCGGTGCCCGGATCGGTGCCGGTGCCCAGGTCCGCGGGTCCATCGTCGGGCCGGGCGCCTCCGTGGGGGAAGGCGCCCGGCTCGACGATCTCACCGTCGTCGGTGACGGGGTGGTCGTCCCCGCCGGCGCCGAACTGCACGGTGCACGCGTGCCGAGCGAGGAGCAGGGCGAGTGAACGTCGTCGTCACCGGCGGGGCCGGGTTCATCGGGAGCCACCTGGTCGACCGCCTCCTCGGCGAGGGCCACCGGGTCGCGGTGGTCGACAGCCTCTGGGCCGGGAAGCAGGTCAACCTCGACGAGGCGCGGGCCACGGCGGGCGACCGCCTGTCGTTCCACCACCTCGACATCCGCGACCCCGCCGTGGGGTCGCTGATCGCCGAGGTGCGACCCGAGGTCGTCTTCCACCTCGCCGCCCAGGCCGACGTGCGGGTGTCGGTGGCCCGCCCCGTGTTCGACGCCGAGGTCAACGTGCTCGGCACCCTCCAGGTGTTCGAGGGCGCCCGCCGGGCCGGCACCCGCAAGGTCGTCGTGGCGTCGAGCGGCGGCACCATCTACGGCGAGCCGGCCCCGGCCGACCTGCCGGTCGACGAGTCGCACCCGCAGCATCCGGTGTCGCCCTACGGCGTGGCCAAGAAGGTGGTCGACGACTACCTCTACGCCTATCGGGCGGTGCACGGGCTCGACTTCACCGCCCTCGCCCTGGCCAACGTCTACGGCCCCCGTCAGGACCCGCACGGCGAAGCCGGGGTCGTGGCGATCTTCGCCGGCCGACTGCTGTCGGGCGAGCCCTGCACCATCTTCGGCGACGGGGAGCAGACCCGCGACTTCGTCTTCGTGGACGACGTCGTCGACGCGTTCGCCCGGGCGGCCGACCGCGGCGACGGCGAGCTGGTCAACATCGGCACCGGGGTCGAGACCTCGGTCAACGAGCTCTACCGGGCCATGGCCGACGCCGCCGGCGTCGACCGCCGACGCCGAGCACTCGGCCGCCCGCCCCGGCGAGCTGGCCCGCTCGGCGCTCGATCCCGGCAAGGCGGGCACGGTGCTCGGCTGGCAGCCCGGCACCACCCTCGAGGACGGCACCAAGGCCGTTCTCGCCTGGTTCCGCGACGCCTGAGGCCGCGCCGCGCGACCGCAGGACGACCGGACGTCAGCGGAACAGGTCGTCGGCGGGGTGACGCACGATCTCGTCGTGGACGTTGCCGTCGCCGAGCCACGACGGGTCGACGCCCCGCACCACGGCCACCGGGACGCCGGTGGCCTTGCCCATGACCAGCTCGGCGGCGGCCGCCAGCTCGTCGACGACGGCGACCTCGGTGACCTGCATCTCGCGACCGAGCGCGTCGGTGCGTGCCGCGCAGGTCGACGATGCCGGCGATGCCGGCACAGCCGATGGCCACGTCGGTGACCCCCCGCCGCCAGGTGCGCCCGAAGGTGTCGGAGACGATCACGGCCACGTCGACCGACGCCTTGCCCCGCAGGCCGTCGCGGATGCGGCGGGCCGAGCGGTCGCTGTCGACGGGCAGCAGCGCCGCGTAGCCCCGCTCCACGTTCGACAGGTCGATGCCGGCGTTGGCGCACACGAAGCCGTGGATCGTCTCGCTGATGACGAGCTCGCCCCGTCGGCGCAGCACCCGCACCGACTCCCTCTCGACCAGCGGCTTGTGCGACAGGGGATCGTCGGGATCGATCGGCACCAGCCGGTCCTCGGCCTTCGACACGACCTTCTGGGTGACCACGACGACGTCGCCGTCGACGAGGGGCGTGCCCTGGGCGACGGCGGCCTCGGCGATGAGCGAGGCCAGGTCGGCGCCCACGCCGATCTCGGGCAGGCCCTCGATGCCGAAGACCTCGAGTCGTGCCGTCACCGCCCCGGCTCCCCGACGGCGGCGCCGGCATCGAGCACGACGCGGGCGAGGGCGGCCGCCTCGGTCGGGCCGGTCATGATCGTCGGCGCCACCACGGCCCGGACGCCCTCGGCCTCGACGGCGTCGGCCAGGTCGCGCGTCGGCCTCGTCGATGACGAGGGTGCCGACCCACGACGCGTAGAGCCGGGCGACGCCGACGACCGACGCCTCGTGGCCGAGCTCGGGCAGGAGCCGGTCGGCCGGGCCCTTCAGGGCGGCCCCGGCGACGATGGGGGAGACGGCCACGACCGTCGGCCGCCGGGCGGTGACCGCCTCGGCGACGCCGGGCACCGCCAGCACCGGGCCGATCGAGACGATGGGGTTCGACGGCGCCACCACGACCACGTCGGCGTCGGCGATGGCGGTCGAGCACCCCGGGGCCGGGCCGGGCCGCGTCGGCGCCCGCGAACCGCACGGCCGACACCGGCACCGCGTGGCGGCGCTCGACGAAGTACTCCTGGAACCCGACCTCGATCCCACCCTCGTCGGGCAGCGTGACCCTGGTGCGGACGGGGTCGTCGATGACCGGCAGCAACCGCAGGTCGAGCCCCCAGGCCCGGGCGAGCTCGCCGGTCACGGTCGGTCAGGTCGGCGCCCTCGCGCAGCCGGCGGGTCCGGTAGAGGTGGGTGGCGAGGTCGCGGTCGCCCAGGTTGAACCACGTCGGGGCCCCGTAGCGGGCCAGCCTCTCCATCGCCTGCCACGTCTCGCCGGCCAGCCCCCAGCCCCGCGCCGCGGTCGATGGCGCCGGCGAGCGTGTAGGTGATGGTGTCGAGGTCGGGGCTGACGTGCAGCCCGTGCAGCTCGAGGTCGTCACCGACGTTCACGACGGCGGTGACGTCGGCGGCGGGGACGACCTGCACCAACCCCGCGAGGAACCGGGCTGCGCCCACGCCGCCGCCAGCACGGTGATCATGGTCAGTGCAGGGCGCGCAGGCGGCCGGACAGCAGATCGAGGTCGGCGTCGACCATCATCGCGCACGAGGTCCGGGAAGGGGGTCTTGGGCTTCCACCCGAGCGTCGTCGCGGGCCTTGGTCGGCGTCGCCCACCAGGAGGTCGACCTCGGCCGGCCGGAAGAAGTGCTCGTCGACCACGACGTGGTCCTCCCAGTCGAGGCCGACGTGGCCGAAGGCCAGCTCGCAGAACTCGCGGACCGAATGGGTCTCGCCGGTCGCCACCACGTAGTCGTCGGGCTCGTCCTGCTGGAGCATCAGCCACATGGCCTCGACGTAGTCGCCGGCGAACCCCCAGTCGCGCTGCGCCTCGAGGTTGCCGAGCCGCAGCTCGGTGGCCATGCCGAGCTTGATCTGGGCCACGTGATGGCTGATCTTGCGGGTGACGAACTCGAGACCCCGTCGGGGCGACTCGTGGTTGAACAGGATCCCGCTGGTGGCGTGCAGGTCGTAGCTCTCGCGGTAGTTCACCGTGATCCAGTGCCCGTACACCTTGGCGACGCCGTAGGGGCTGCGCGGGTGGAACGGGCGTGGTCTCGCGTCTGGGGCACCTCGACGACCTTGCCGAACATCTCGCTCGACGACGCCTGGTAGAAGCGGATGTCGGGATCGACGATGCGGATGGCGTCGAGGAGGCGGGTGACGCCGAGCGCGGTGGTCTCGCCGGTGAGCACCGGCTGGCTGAACGAGGTCTGCACGAACGACTGGGCCGCGAGGTTGTAGACCTCGTCGGGGCGGTGGCTCCGCAGCACCTCGATGAGCGACGCCTCGTCGAGCAGGTCGCCGGCGGTGAGGGTGAGGTGGTCCTGGAGGTGGGAGATGCGCTCGAAGTTGACCGTGGACGAGCGGCGCACCATGCCGATCACCTCGTAGCCCTGCTCGAGCAGGAACTCGGCCAGGTAGGAGCCGTCCTGGCCGGTGATGCCGGTGATGAGCGCACGCTTCGCCATGGTCGATGACTACCCTAGGCCCTCGGATCCGTCTGCTAAGTGGGTTGGCACGTGGCCGAGAACCTTGGGCGCCGGCTCGCCGACCTGCGGGCCAAGACCGGGATGACCCAGCAGGAGCTCGCCGAGCGCCTGGCCATCTCCCGCGTCGCGGTGTCCCACCTCGAGGCGGGCCTGTCGCCGCCGAGCGAGCGCACGGTGGCGCTGCTGGCCGGCATCTTCAAGGTGGAGCCCGCCGAGCTGGTGGCCGACACCGACTACCCGACGGCCAAGGCCGACCGCCTGCCGCTCAGCGTGCCCCGCTACACCGAGGTCGAGCTCCAGCTCGCCCTGTTCGAGCACGACCTCGCCCTCCTCGGCCGGCTCCCGGCGGCCGTGGCCGAGGACCTCCTCGACGGCTGGCGCACCAGGCTCGGATCGCTGGCCGACCTCGCAGCCCGGGCCGACGACCGTGCTCAGCTGGCCGCGGCGCGTCAGGTGGCGGCGCGGGCCGTCGCCGCCCTCCGCGACGATCAGCCCTGATCGGCGACGCGTCCGCGCCACTCGTCGAGGATGTCGGCGAGGGTCTGGTCGAGGGGGATCTCGGGCGTCCAGCCGGTGACCTTGTGCAGGCGGGTGGCGTCGCCCCGCAGCACCGGCGTCTCGACCAGTCGCTGCAGTGCCGGGTCGGCCTCGAGGCGCATCGGGCGGCTGGCCTGGGAGACCAGCCGCTCGGCCAGCTCGCTGATGGCGAGGTCTTCCCCCCGGCACACGTTGTAGGCCTCGCCGGGCTCGCCGTGCTCGACGAGCAGCCGGTAGGCACGAACCACGTCGCGCACGTCGGTGAAGTCGCGTCGCGGGGTGAGGTTGCCGACCGGCACCTCCTCGGTGCCGTCGAGCTCGTTGCGGGCGATGCGCTCGGCGAGCGCCGGCGCCACGAACCGGTTGGTCTGCCCGGGCCCGAGGTGGTTGAACGCCCGCACGCGCAGTACCTCGACGCCGTAGCCGAGCCAGGCCTGCAGAGCCAGGAAGTCGGCGGCCGCCTTGCTCGCCGCGTACGGGGTGATGGGTCGCAGGGGTGCGTCCTCGGTGAGCGGCAGCTCGGTCAGGGTGACCTTGCCGTAGACGTCGGCGCTGCTCACGACGAGCACGCGGGCCCGGTGGTCCCGACACGCCTGGACGACGTTGAGGGTGCCGACCGCGTTCACGTCGAACGCGGCCCGGGGGTGGTCCCACGACGCGCCGACGTCGCTCCACCCACCCAGGTGGTACACGGCATCGGGGTCGACGCCGGCGACGAGCTCCCGCCAGCCCTCACCGTCGAGCAGGTCGGGCCCGTCGACGCGGTCGACGCCGACGACCTCGTCGCCATGGTCCTCCAGCAGCGCCACCAGGTGACGGCCCACGAAGCCACGTGCTCCCGTGACCAGCGCCTTCATCTGCTCCCCGGCTTCCCTCGGCTGCGCCGCCGCGACGGCCCGACGGCACCGGAGTGTAGGTGGGCCCGACGCCCCCGCTAGGACCCCGCCACCCGGTGGTACAACCGGACCAACGCCTCGGCGGTCTCGTCCCACGAGTAGCCGGCGGCCCGCGTGCGGCCTCGCCGTCGCAGCTCGTCGGCGAGGGCGTCGTCGTCCAGCACCCGGCGGAGGGCCCCGGCCAGGGCGTCGACGTCCCGGGGCGGGACGAGCACGGCGGCGTCGCCCACGACCTCGGGGATGGCCCCGGCGGTGGTGGTGACCACGGGCGTGTCGGCCGACATGGCCTCGAGCGGCGGCAGGCCGAAGCCCTCGTAGATCGAGGGGTAGGCGTACACGGCCGCCCCGCGGAGGAGGGCGGCGCGGTCGTGATCGCTGACCCATCCGAGGCGCACGACGCGGTCGCGGTGGCGGGCCCGGGCGACGGCGCCGTCGAAGCGCTCGGCCCCCCATCCCTCCGGACCGGCGACCACGAGGCGGAGCTCGGGATCGTCGTCGGCGACGAGGTCGAAGGCGGCGACCAGACGGGGCAGGTCCTTGCGGGGCTCGACCGTCCCGAGGGCGAGGACGTAGCGATCGGCGCCGGCCAGGCGGTGCCCGTCGGCAGGATCGCCCTCGGGCACGGGGGTCACGCCGTTCGGGATCGTCACCACCCGCGCCGGGTCGGCGCCGAGGATCTCGACCACCTCGTCGGCCACGTGGTGGGACACCGTGTGCACCCAGGCTCCCCGGCGGAGCGAGCGCTCGAGCAGCGAGGGGAACTGGAGCGTGTCGGGCGTGCACAGCTCCGGGTACCGCAGGATCGTCAGGTCGTGCACGGTGACGAGCTCGCCGGCGCGGACGGCGGGGGGGACGACGAAGTTGGGCCCGTGCACGACGTCGACCGGCCCGGTCACCAGCTCGATCGGCGGGAAGGGCACGCGCCGCCACAGGAACCGGAACTGGGGGCCGGCCATCGGCATCGCCGCCACCCGCACCCCGGCGGGCACGGCGGCCTCCATGGCCTCCTTGCCGCCCGGTGCCCACCCGTAGGCGGTCAGGGAGAGATCGGCCCGGCGGGCCAACCGGGTGACCGTCTCGTCGACGAACCGACCGACGCCGGTGCGGGTGTCGACGAGCGGAACGGCGTCGACCGCGACGCGGAGGCGACCCACCGGTCGGTCAGGCCCGGTCGTGGCCGAGCAGGCGCCCGACCCGGCCCGTGGCATCGCCCACGACCGGTGCGAGCCGGCGTTCGAGCTCACGCCGGCGGACCTGCAGCTTCTGGAACCCGAGCACGCCGAAGCCGACCGTCACGTAGAACGAGTCGCGCAGCAGCCGGGTCACCTCGTCAGCCATCCCGGCCACCGTACCGGCGGCCGTCGCGGCCGCTCAACCGGGCCCGTGGGGCCCTCGTCGCGACCGTACGGGGGTAGACCAGACCCGGCCCGGCGGCGAGTACCCTCGGCGGGTCGTGAGCACCGCGGACCAACAGGCCACCGTCGCGCCCGGGCCGCAGCTGCCGGAGGCGCCACCCGTCGTGATCGTCCTGGTCACCCACGACCCGGGCGCCTGGTTCGACGACACCCTGCGGTCGATCGCGGCCCAGACCTACGCCAACACGTCGGTGCTGGTGGTCGACGCCGGCAGCGTCCTCCCGCTGCGGGAGCTGATCGCCGACGTCCTGCCCGACGCCGCCATCCGGTCCCTCGACGACGACCCCGGGTTCGGGCCCGCCGCCAACGAGGTCATCGGTGCGGTCGAGGGGGCGGCGTTCTTCCTGTTCTGCCACGACGACGTGCGCCTCGACCCCGACGCCGTCCAGGTCATGGTCGAGGAGGCCTTCCGGTCCAACGCCGGGATCGTCGGGCCCAAGATCGTCGACTGGCACGACCCCCGCCAGCTCCTCTCGGTCGGCATGGGCGCCGACAAGTCGGGCTACCCGGCGCCCTACGTCGATCGTTACGAGCTCGACCAGTCCCAACACGACTCGGTGCGCGACGTCTTCTACGTGCCGGGGGCCGCCACCCTGGTCCGGGCCGACCTGTTCCAGGTGCTCGGGGGCTTCGACCCCGGCATCGACTACCACGGCGAGGACCTCGACCTGTGCTGGCGCGCCCACGTCGCCGGCGCTCGCGTGGTCGTGGCCCCGGCGGCGCGGGTCGGCCACCTCGAGGCTCTCGGCATCCGCCGGCCCGTCGACGACCGTCGCAAGCTGCAGGCCCGCCACCGACTTCGCGCCTCGAAGGTCGCCTACACGCGCTGGAGCCGCCTGCGCGTGCTCCCGCAGGCGTTCGTCGTGATGGTGCTCGAGGTCGTCTACTCCGTGCTGCTCGGGCGTTTCCGCCACGCCCGCGACGTGGCCGGCGCCTGGCCGTGGAACGCCAGACGCAGTGGCGAGATCCGTCGTCGCCGCCGCGAGCTCAAGGCCATCCGCCGTGAGCCGGACAAGGAAGTGCGGCGTCTGCAGACGGGCGGGTTCATCCGCCTCTCGGCGTTCCTGCGAGGCCAGCTCGGCGCGCAAGACGATGTGCTGGTCCGCGAGTCCCGATCGGACGACGCCGGCGAACCCATGCCGTCGTCCAAGGCGGGCACCGCGGTGATCGCCTGGGCCATCGTGCTCGGCGTGCTGGTGATCGGCAGCCGCGACCTCCTGCTCGGCCGCATCCCGGCCGTCGGCGACTTCCCCCTCTTCGGCGACAGCACGTTCGACCTGGTGCGCCAGTGGGTCAGCGGCTACCGGCAACCGGGCCTCGGCGCCGAGGCCCCCAACCCCACCGGGCTCGGCGCGCTCGGCGCCCTCGGGTTCGTCACGTTCGGCTCCCTCGACCTGCTCCGCCAGATCCTGATCCTCGGGATGCTGCCCGTCGGCGCCGCCGGTGTGTGGCGACTGGCCAAGCCCATCGGCTCGCGGCGGTCCCGTCTCGTCGCCCTCGTCGTGTTCCTCTGCGTCCCGGTGCCCTACAACGCCATCGCCGCCGGCTCGTGGGGCTCGCTCGCGGTGTGGGCGGCGGTGCCGTGGCTGCTCTCGCAGCTGGCCCGGGCCACCGGTCTCGCCCCGTACGGGATGCTCGGCGGGGACGCCGGGCCGGGCGTTCGGACCCGGCCCCTCGTGCAGCGCGTCGTGGCCCTCGGCGTGATCGCCGCCCTGGCCGCCATGCTCGTGCCATCGGCCATCCTGTTGCCCACCGCCCTCGCGTCGGTGCTGGTGGTCGGCGGGCTGATCGCCGGACAGGCGACCGGGGCCGGCCGGGTGCTGGTGGCCGGTGTGGGGGGATCGATCGTCGCCTTCGTGCTGCAGCTTCCCTGGAGCACCGGGCTGGTGGTGGCCGACTGGGACACGCTCGCCGGCGTCGGCTCCTCGGCGGGTGACCCGCTCGGCGTGGCCGAGATCCTCCGGTTCGAGACGGGACCCCTCGGCGCCCCGCCCCTCGGCTACGTGTTCCTCCTCACGAGTGCGCTCGCCCTGCTGATCGGCCGGCACTGGCGCCTGGCGTGGGCGGTCCGGGCGTGGGCCGTCGTGCTGGCGTCGATGGGGCTCACCTGGGTCGCCGCCGAGGGGTGGCTGCCCGGCGCCGTGCCCGCCGCCGAACAGCTCCTGGCCCCCGCCGCGGTCGGCGTCGCCCTCGCCTCGGCGCTGGGCATGGCCGCGTTCGAGGCCGACCTGCCCGACTACCACTTCGGTTGGCGGCAGATCCTCTCGCTGCTGGCCGGCGCCGCGCTCGTGCTCGGCGTGCTGCCGGTGCTGGCCGGTGCGACCGACGGCCGGTGGTCGCTGCCGCGCGGCGACTTCGAACGGACCCTCTCGTTCCTCGACAAGGAGGGGGAGGAGACACCGTTCCGGGTGCTGTGGGTCGGTGACGCGTCGGTGCTCCCGATGGCGGGCTGGCGCCTCGACGCGCCGGCGATCACGCCCGGGGGCGCGGGCACCGACGCCACCCTCGCCTATGCCACCTCCGACGACGGCCTGCCGACGGTCGCCGACCGCTGGGCGGGGAGCTCGGAAGGGCCCACCGACGACCGCCTCGGCGGCGTGCTCGAGGCGGCAGCGGAGGGTGGCACGAGCCGCCTCGGCGCGTTGCTGGCGCCGATGGGCGTCCGCTACGTGGTCGTGCCGCTGGCTGCCGCCCCGGCGCCGTACCGCGACGACCTCGAGCCCCGACCGGCGGAGCTGTTGGCCCTGCTCGACGGCCAGCTCGACCTCTCGACCATCGATCTGCCCGCCGGCGTCGTCGTCTACCGCAACGATGCGTGGGGGCCGTCACGGGCGGTGCTCCCCTCGGGCACCGAGGTGCCCGAGGGCGGGGATGCGCTCGTCGACCAGGTGCTCCCCGAGCTGCGGGGGGCACCGGCGGCGCTGCCCGACGAGGACGGCCCCCAGCGCTTCGAGGGCGACCTCGAGTCCTCGGTCGTCTACCAGGCGGCGGCCGGATCCGACCGGTGGGAGCTCCAGGTCGAGGAGGGCACGGCCACGCGCGGCACCGCGTTCGGTTGGGCCAACGCCTTCGTGGTCGACGGGAGCGGTTCGGCGTCGCTGCGCTTCGCCACCTCCCCGTTGCGCTACCTCGCCCTCGCCGGACAAGCCGCCCTGTGGATCCTCGCCGTCGTCTACCTGCTGCGGGTCCGTGTCGTCACCGACGAGGACCGTCGCCTCCGACCCGGGCCGCCGAGGAGGCGACTGCCCCCTGCGGACCCGCCCTCGGACGATGCCCCGGGCCCGTCGGCGACGATCGCCGCCGGAGCGGCACCATGAGCGCGCGACGTCGACGGGCCGAGCGCCGGTCCCCCGAGCGCCGGTCCCCCGAGCGAAGGGCCGACGATCGGCGGGCGGGCACCGGGCGGGCCCCGCTGCGCGCCTGGCGGTGGCCGGCGCTGGTGCTCGTGCCCGCCTTGATCGCCGCCGCCGTGGTCGTCTCGCGCGCCGACGACGAGTCGGCCGCCGCGGCCGCCGCCGTCGTGGCGATGCCCCTCGCCGGTGGTCCCGACGCCGCCGGTTCCACCTGGTACTGCGCCGGCGGCACCGCCACCGGCACACCCGAGGGCGCCGCCGAGCAGACCGTCGTCGTCGTCAACGGGTCCGGCCAGGCCCGACGGGGTCGCCTCACCGCGTACCCGTCCGAGGGCGCCGTCGCCGTGCGTGACTTCGAGGTGCCCGCCCACGAGCGCGTCGACCTCCCGGTGAGCGAGGTCGTGACCGCGCCCTGGGCGGCGGCGCTGGTCGAGGTCGACGGGGGCGAGATCGCCGTCCAGCACGTGCTCGCCGGCCCGGAGGGCCGCACCGTCGCCCCGTGCGCGTCCTCTCCGGCGTCGTCGTGGTTCGTCCCGGCCGGCACCACCCAACCGGGTGCCCGCATGGTGCTCGCCGTGTTCAACCCGTTCCCCGGCGAGGCCGTCATCGACGTCACCTTCGAGACCGACGAGGGCACCACCCGCCGCCCTCAGCCCTACGAGTCGCTCGTCGTGGCCGGAGGATCGGTCGCCGTGCTCGAGGTCACCGACGTCGTGACCCTCCGCCCCGAGCTGGCCACCACGGTGCGGGCCCGATCGGGCCGGGTCGTGGTCGACCAGCTCCAGATCGCCGATGGCTCGGGCGACGTCCCCGCCGGGCTCGCCGCCGTGCTCGCCGCGCCCGAGCCGGCCACGGCCTGGATCTTCCCCGACGGCGTCGGCGCCGTCGGGTACGGCGAACGGGTCGTCGTCCAGAACCCCACCGAGGAGCCGGCCGAGGTCGACGTGCAGGTGCTGTTGGACGACCCCGCCACCAACGGGCTGGCCGAGCCGTTCGAGCTCACCGTCGAGCCCGGCGGCTACGGGGTGGTCGACGTGTTCGCCGACGGCCGGGTGCCGGTCGGCGTGGCCCACCAGATCCTGGTGCGGTCGCGCAACGACGTCGCCGTCGTCGCCCAGCGGGTGATCTCCGGAGGCGCCGACGCCTCGCTGCCCGGCCTCAGCGCCACCATGGGCAGCCCCGACGTGGCCACGCGATGGCTCGTGCCCGTCGGCTCGGCACCCGGTGCCGTCACCACCGCCCTGATCGTGGCCAACCCGTCGGCGTCCCAGCCGGCCACCGTCACCGTACGGGCCGTCGCCGGCGGGGGCTTCGACGTCGTCGAAGGCCTGGACGCGCTCGTCGTCGCGCCCGCCAGCCGGGTCGTGATCGAGCTCGGTCCCGACGCCCTCGGCCTCGAGCGCCTGGCCCTCGACGTCGGGTCGGATCGGCCGGTGGTGGCCGAGATGCGCTTCGGCTTCGACGATCCCCCGTCGTTCGCCTACGTCATCGCCACACCGGTGGCCGGCTCGGTGGCGGCGCCCACCGACCTGGTCGGTGAGCTGTCGATCGACACGATCGTGGTGGGGGGCTGATGGAGCGGCTCCTCCTCGCCGCCGTGCTCGTCGTGGTGGCGGTCGTGGTCGCCCTGGTCCTGCAGCGCCGACGCCCCGACGCCCCGAGCCAACCGGTGTGGTCCGTGCCCGACCAGCTCGACCGGGCCGACTTCGACCGACCGTCGTCGCCGTGGCTCGTGGCCGTGTTCACCTCCGCCACCTGCACGAGCTGCCAGGGGGTCTGGGACAAGGCGCGCCACCTCGACAGCGACCAGGTCGCCGTGCAGGAGGTCGAAGTCGGGCGCGACCGCGCCCTGCACGAGCGCTACGGCATCGACGCGGTGCCGCTCGTGGTGGTCGCCGACGCCGCCGGGGTGGTGGGCGCCCACTTCCTGGGCCCGGTCACCGCGACCGATCTCTGGGCGGCGGTGGCCGACCTGCGTGCGCCCGGCTCGGTGCCGCCCCACGACGGCTGCGACCGGTCCCACGGCGACCCGGCCACTCCCTGACCCCGCCGGCCCGCACCCCGCTCGGGGCGCGGCGCGTTCACCCCGCCCCGATGGTCCCGTCGAGCACCTCGGACACCCGGCGCTCCCACTCCTCGGGCGCGGTGTGCAGCCCGCCGGTGTGGTCGGCGCCCGGCACCACCCACACGGTGACGGCGTCGGGTTCCCCGGCGGCGATCCACCGGCCGGCCTCGGCCTCGTCACCGACGTCGCCGGCGGCGATGAGCAGGGCCTTCCGCCCGTCGAGGGCGGTGACCGCGTCCCGCAGCGAGATCGGAGGCTCGGCGTCGGAGAGCAGCTCGGTGACGCCGTAGAGGACGGCGTCGACGCGCTCTTGCAGCCAGCCCCGCGCGCCGTAGGCCTCGGAGAGCCAGCCGTGGTCCGCCGCCGTCCGCCCGGTGGCCCCCTCGGCCACCACCACCCGGATGCGCGGATCGGCGGCCGCCGCGCCGATGGCCTCCTCTCCACCCATCGACAGCCCCACCACCCCGATGCGGTCGGGGTCGACGTCGTCACGGGCGGCCAACCAGGAGACGGCCGCGGTGATGTCGTCGTCGCCGTGCCAGCCGAAGTCCATCGCCCGGCCGCCGCTGCGCCCGTGGCCGCGGGCGTCGGTCATGAGCACCGAGTAGCCGTGGCGGTGGAGCACCTCGGCCTGGTCGAGGACCGCGCTCCGGGTGGATCCGGCGCCGTGGCGCAGCACCACCGCGGCGCGGTCCTGGCCGGGGACGAACCAGCCGGACAGCACGGTGCCGTCCGCGGCCGTGAAGGTGGCGTCGACGAAGGGCATGCCGCGGTCGGCGGGCGTCTCGGCGGCCAGCGCGGTCGGGGGCACGTGGGTCGCGGCCGTGGCGATGGCGATCGGTGAGGTGATCACGTAGAGCAGCACGGCCGTGGCGGGGATGGCGAGCAGCCGCCACCACCCGGGTACGACCCGCAGGACGCGCCGACCCGCCCACCACACGGCGACGAGGGCGACGGCGGTGACCAGGGCGCCTCCCACGGTGACGGCGTCGAGGCCGACCTTGGTGGCGTACGGGACGAACAGGCCGAGTCCGATGCCGAGCCCGACGAGGCCCACCACCAGCCCGACGCCGCCGACGGCGAGGTCACGGGCTCGGGTCGTGCGTTCAGCGGCCACCACGACCGGATCGTCGCGCCGGCGTCGAGGGGCTCGGCAGAGGCACCCGACCCGTCGTGGGAGGGCTAGGCGATCGCCGGCGGGGGGAGCGGGGGAGCCCCGGGCAACGAGACCTCGGCCGGCACGTGGACCGGAGCCGGCGTCGAGCCGTTGCGGGCCAGTTGGATGAGGCGGTTGACCTCGTTGCCGTCGATGGTCTCGTGCTCGAGCAGGGCGCGGGCGACGAGGTCGAGGCCGTTCCGGTTCTCGGTGAGGATGTCGTGGCAGCGCTGCTCCTGCTCGCGCAGGATGCGCTCGACCTCCTCGTCGATCACCCGGGCGGTGTCGTCGGAGTAGTCGCGGGTGTGCATGAGGTCCTCGCCGAGGAACACCTGCCCCTGCGAGCCCCACGCCATCGGACCCGACGCGCTCGGCTCATGCCCCACTCGCGCACCATCTTGCGGGCGAGCTCGGTGGCGCCGACGAGGTCGTTGTTGGCGCCGGTGGAGATCACGCCGAACACGAGCTCCTCGGCCATCCGCCCGCCCATCCGGACCACGAGGCTCTCCTCGATGTAGTCCTGGCGGTAGATGTGCCGGTCCTCCTCGGGGAGCTGCATCGTGACGCCGAGGGCCATGCCCGACGGGATGATGGTCACCTTGTGGAGCGGGTCGGCCGTCGGCAGCACGGCGGCGCACACGGCGTGGCCGGCCTCGTGGTAGGCGATGGCTTCCTTCTCGATGTCGGACAGGGCCATCGATTCGCGGCGCTGCCCCATGATCACCCGGTCGCGAGCCATGTCGAAGTGCTTCATGGCGATCTCGGTCGACCCGCCCCGGACCGCGAACAGCGCTGCCTCGTTCACCAGGTTGGCGATGTCGGCGCCGCTCATGCCGGGCGTGCCGCGGGCGATGACGTCGAGGTCGACGTCGGGGGCGATCCGCTTGTGCCGGACGTGGACCTCGAGGATCCGGCGGCGATCCTCGAGCTCGGGCAGGGGCACGACGACCTGGCGGTCGAAGCGACCCGGGCGGAGCAGCGCCGGGTCGAGGATGTCGGGACGGTTGGTGGCCGCCATCATCACGATGCCGGCGCTGACCTCGAAGCCGTCCATCTCGGCGAGCATCTGGTTGAGCGTCTGCTCGCGCTCGTCGTGGCCACCGCCGAGGCCGGCACCGCGCTTGCGGCCGATCGAGTCGATCTCGTCCACGAAGATGATCGCCCGCCCCATCTTGCGGGCGGTCTGGAACAGGTCGCGCACCCGGCTGGCGCCCACCCCGACGAACATCTCCATGAAGTCGGACCCCGTCACCGACAGGAAGGGCACGCCGGCCTCGCCGGCCACGGCCCGGGCGATGAGGGTCTTGCCGGTGCCGGGGGGCCCGACGAGGAGCACGCCCTTCGGGATGCGGGCGCCGATCTCGCTGAACTTCTCCGGTGCCTTGAGGAAGTCGACGACCTCGGTGACCTCCTGCTTGACGCCCTCGTAGCCGGCGACGTCCTCGAAGGTCGTGCCGGGGCGCTCGGTCGAGTAGGTCTTCGCCCGGGAACGGCCGATCGACATGATGCCGCCCATCTGCGACGACGCCCGACGCTGCATCCAGACGAAGAAGAGGATGAGCAGGCCCACCGGGAGCAGCAGCGGCAGCAGCGTCTCCCAGATCGACGAGGTGGGCGTCTCGAAGTCGACGCCCTTCTCGGAGAACAGGGCGATGTCCTCGTCGGACAGCTGGACGGGACCGGTGGTCGTGAACTCGGTGCCGTCGTCGAGCTTCCCGGTGATCTGGCCGTTGGTGTTGTTGAAGGTGGCCTCTTCGACCCGGTCTTCGCGCAGCTGGGTGACGAAGTCGCCGTAGGCGACGGTCTCACCCTGCGGCTGGTTGAGCAGGGTGGGGATGAACAGGGCGGCGAGGATCACGCCGAGCAGCACCCAGATCATCCAGCGGGGCCAACCCTGGTCGCCGCCGAACCGGTTCTGTCCGCGACCTTCGGACCCGTTCGGGGGCGGTGGGGCGTCAGGACTCATGCGCTCAAAGGGTAGAGCACGGGCGGGCAAAATCCCCGTTGGGCGGGGTCAGGAGGCCTCACGTACGAGGGCCCGCGGCTCGCGGCGGAGATCGCGCAGCTCCCACCCCCGGGGCACCCGCAGCGCGGTGGCGTGCCGGCCGCACAGGTCGTAGTTCATCGGGTGCGGCTCGGCGGCGAGGTCGGCCAGCCACACGACGCTCTGGCCGTAGTCGTACCCGAGGGTGGCCGACGCGCCCTCGGCGCAGTCGGGACGGGCGCACTGGCGGGTCATGGGGCCGACGCTACCCGCCCCGACGACCTCCGTCGGGGGATGCGGCGCCGGCGACGGACGGGCGTAGCCTTGCCGCCCGTGGCCCCCGCCGACCCCGAGCCCACTGCCGAGCCGGCGCCCGACACCGGACCCTCCGCGGCTCCGTCGGTGCCGACCTGGGGCCTCGGCGAGGCCTTCGGTGGGTGGGCGCTGGCCGTCGCCGTGTCCACCTTCGTCGGCGTCGGCGTCATCACCGCGACCGGGATCGACCCGAGCGTCCCCACCGGGCTCGGCTCGGCGGTGGGGGAGGCCGTCGGCCAGCTCGGCACCGGCCAGGCCGTCGACGTCACCCGGCCGCCGCCGCTCGCCGTGACCGCGCTCCTGCAGGTCCCGCTGTGGGCGACGCTGCTCGCCGTCCCCCTGCTCGCCGGGCGGTTGAAGGGCAACGGCGCGGTCGCGGACTTCGGGATCCGCATGCGCCCGGTCGACGTGCCCGTCGGGCTCGCCGCCGGCGCGGCGACGCAGCTCCTCGTCGTCCCCGCGCTCTACTGGCTGCTCTTCTTCGTCATCGGCCGCCAGGACGTGTCGGCCGAGGCCCGCGAGCTCACCGATCGCGCCGGCGACACCGTCGGCATCGTGGTCGTGTTCCTGATCGTCGCCGTCGCCGCACCGATCGTCGAGGAGATCTTCTTCCGGGGTCTCACCCAGCGGGCCTTCGTCAAGCGCGGGTTGGCCGCCCCGTGGGCGATCCTCGCCACCGCCGTCTTCTTCGCCGCCACCCACCTGCAGCCGCTCCAGTTCCCCGCCCTCGTGGTGGCCGGGGTCGTGTTCGGGGTGTTGGCGCACCGGACCGGACGGCTCGGCCCGGCGATCTGGGCCCACCTCGGCTTCAACGCCGCCGCCGCCGTCGTGCTGATCTGGGGGGGATGAACGTGGCCCGACCGCCGGCCGAGCGGCTCCGCCACCCCGGGCTGCCGGGGGACGTCGTGAACCTCCCGCTCGCCACGTCACCGACGCTCGATCATGATCATCGGTGCCCGGTGACGGCCTCGTCGGTCCCCGGGATGCCACCATACGGACGACCATGACCGAGACCCTGACGCCGGACGCCCCCGGGGCCGAGCCTCCCCCGCCGGACGAGTCGTTCGACGCGGCCGCGCCCGCGCCTCGCGCCGGCGGCGGTGGCAACGCCGTGACCCGTCGGCTGCGGGGCTGGTGGGACCGGTTCGTCGCCATGCCGGTCGAGGGCTACCTCTCCCTCGCCATCGTCGCCGCGTGCGTGCTGTTCACGTTCGTCCAGCTCGGTCCGGGCAACCTGTTCTCGGACACCACGCCCGCCGGCGGTGACATGGGTGCCCACGTCTGGGGCCCGGCCTACCTACGCGACCACCTGCTGCCCCAGCTGCGGCTGTCGGGTTGGACCCCCGACTGGTACGCCGGCTTCCCGGCGTTCCAGTTCTACATGGTCGTCCCGGCGCTCGCGATCGCCGTGTTGTCCTACGTCCTGCCCTACGGCATCGCCTTCAAGCTCGTCACCGTCAGCGGCGTGCTCACCCTGCCCATCGCCGCCTGGGCCTTCGGGCGGATGAACCGCCTGCCGTTCCCGATCGCGCCGCTGCTCGCCGTGGGCGCCACCTGGTTCCTGTTCGACATCTCGTTCTCGATCTACGGGGGCAACATCGCGTCGACCCTCGCCGGCGAGTTCGCCTTCTCCATCTCGCTGACGCTCGCCGTGCTCTACCTCGGCGTCGTCGGCCGTGGCCTCGAGACCGGGCGCCACCGCTTCGCCGCCGCCGTGCTGCTCGCGCTCACGGCGCTGTGCCACCTCATCCCGCTGTTCTTCGCGCTGGCGGGCACCGCAGTGTGGTTCCTGCTCCAGCCGGCGAAGCCTCGCCTGAAGTACCTCGCCACGGTGCTTCCCGTCGCCGGCCTCCTCAGCGCCTTCTGGATGGTCCCGTTCTACCTGCGCCACGGCTACATGAACGACATGGGCTGGGAGAAGAAGACCGACTACGGCAACTTCCTGTTCTCGCGCCAGGAGCTCGACCCGCAGCTCATCGACTCGCCCGGCATCCGGTGGGTGCTCGCCCTGGCCGCGGTGGGCGCCCTCATGGCCATCGTGTACGGCATCACCGAGCGACGGCGGGGCGCGGTGTTCTGGGTGGTCATGGCCGTGGTCGCCGCCGTCGGCTTCGTGCTGGCGCCGCAGGGCCGGTTGTGGAACGCCCGCCTCCTGCCCTTCTACTACCTGTCGCTCTACCTCCTCGCCGCCATCGGGGTCGGCTACGTCGGGCGCACCGTCGCCACCCTCGTCGCACGCGACCCGCGCCGTCCGGTCCGCTCGGTGCTGTGGGGCACCGCCGCCGTGGGGCTGGTGGTCGGGCTGATCGTCGTGGCGATGCCCCTCCGGGCGTTGCCCGACCAGGTGCCGTTCACCGACGTCGACCTCGTCCAGACGCGCGACGACGGCCGGTACCAGTGGGCCTTCCTCCCGCCGACGGACACCGACAGCTTCGTCGACTCGTGGGCCCGGTGGAACTACAGCGGCTTCGAGGGCAAGCCCGCCTACCCCGAGTACCACGACATCGTCAGCACCATGGACCTCCTCGGCGAGCAGAACGGCTGCGGCCGGGCCATGTGGGAGCACGAGGAGACCCACGACCGCTACGGCACGCCCATGGCGCTGATGCTCCTGCCGTTCTGGACCGACGGCTGCATCGGCTCCATGGAGGGCCTCTACTTCGAGTCGTCGAGCACGACGCCCTACCACTTCATCAACCAGGACGAGCTGTCGTCGGCCCCGTCCAACGCGCAGCGCGACCTCCCGTACGTCGCCGGCGCGCCGAGCCAGGCCGAGTTCGACCTCGGGGTGGCCCACCTCCAGCTCATGGGGGTGCGCTACTACATGGCCATCTCCGACCGGATGATCGACTTCGCCGGGAACAACCCCGACCTCACCGAGATCGCCGCCTCCGGTCCCTGGCGGGTGTACGAGGTCGCCGGCAGCGAGCTCGTCTCCCCACTGCCCAACGAGCCTGCCGCGCTCACGGGCCTCCGTGACGACGGCAAGGGATGGCTCGAGGTTGCGATGGACTGGTACATGGACGCCGACGCCTGGTCGGTCCCGCTGACCAAGGGCGGTCCCGAGGAGTGGCAGCGCGTGCCGGTGGGCGAACAGCCCGTCGAGCGGCCGCTGCCCCAGGTCGCGGTGTCGAACATCGAGACCACCGACGACGGCATGTCCTTCGAGGTCGACCAGACCGGCGTGCCCGTGCTCGTGAAGGCGTCCTACTTCCCGAACTGGCGCGTCGACGGTGGTGACGGGCCGTGGCGCGTGACCCCCAACCTGATGGTCGTCGTCCCCACGTCCAACCGGGTCGAGCTCCGCTACGGCATCACCTGGGTGGAGGCGCTGGCCTGGGGGATGACCCTCGTCGGGCTGATCGGCCTGGCCTGGCTCTGGGCCGCCCCACCGATCGCCATGCCGCCGCGCCGCCAGCCGACCGCCCACGACGACGACGACGAGCCCGGGCCCGACGGCGGCGCCGATCCCCGCCCGGACGGCGTCCCGGCCTCGGAGCTCGACCTCGCCGAGGTCATCGCGGGCTCGGGGGAGCCGTCGGTCCCCGGCGGCGATGACGCCCGCGCGGATGCTCCGCCGGGCGGGGTGGAGCCCGGCCGGGAACCCTCGTGAGCCGGGTCCGCGACGCGTCGATCGGGGCCGCCGGCGCGTTGGCGGCCGTCGCCGTGTGGCGCACCGTCTCCCGGCGTCCCCTCGCCCGCACCTGGATCCGCTCCGACCTCGATCGGCGCCGCATCCGGCCCCCGGCCCCCGGTGAGGTCCGGCTCTCGGTCGTGGTCCCCGCCTACGGCGAGGCCGGTCGCATCGGCGAGACGGTCCGGCGTCTCGACGAGGCCCTCGACAAGATCCGAACCGACGGCGGCCTCGAGATCGTGGTGGTCGACGACGGCTCTCCCGACGCCACCGGCCGCGAGGCCGAGCAGGCCGGCGCCGACCGCGTGGTGCGCCACCGCGTGAACCGGGGGAAGGGCGCGGCGGTCCGCACCGGGGTGCTCATCGCCCGCGGGCGCACGATCGCCTTCACCGACGCCGACCTCGCCTACTCGCCCGACCAGATCGTCGGGCTCCTCGACGAGGTCGAGGCCGGATGGGACGTCGTGGTGGGGAGTCGGCGCCACCTCGAGACCACGACGCTCGTGAAGGCCGGTCGGCTCCGCGAGATCGGCGGGCGCGCGATCAACGCCGTCACCCGGGCGGTGCTGCTCGGCCAGTACCGCGACACGCAGTGCGGCCTCAAGGCGTTCCGCAGCGACGTCGCCCGGCTGATCTTCTCCCACTGCCGCGTCGACGGGTTCGGCTTCGACGTCGAGGTCTTCCACCTCATCGAGCGCTACCACCTGTCGCTCGCCGAGGTGCCGGTGCGGATCGCCAACTCGTCGCGGTCCACGGTGCGGGTGGCGCGCGACGCGGGCCGCCTGATGTGGGACCTGTTCCGGATCCGGCGCTGGGCGGAGCAGGGCGTGTACGACCCGCTGCCCGGCGAGCTCGACCCCGGCGACCTCCCCGTCGCCTGACGCCGCGTCGAGGCGGCTCCCTCCCGCGCCGTACCCCTCCCACCCGCCGCCGCCCGGGGGGGCCAGGCGGTACCGCTAGTGTCTGTCGTCCATGGCTTCCCTCGACGCTGCGTCGCTCGACGCCATCTTCAAGGCCTACGACGTGCGGGGCACCGTCCCCGACCAGATCGACGCCACCATCATCGAACGGGTGGGCGCCGGCTTCGCCCGGTTCGCCGCCGACGAGACCACGAGCGACGACGAGCCCGCCGACCGCGTGCTCGTCGCCCACGACATGCGCCCGACCGGCGAGGAGTTCGCCGACGCGTTCGCCCGTGGGGTCGCCAGCCAGGGCCTCGACGTGGTCCACCTCGGCCTGGCGTCCACCGACCTGCTCTTCTTCGCCGCCGGCCACTTCGACGCGCCGGGCGCCATGCTCACCGCCTCGCACAACCCGGCGCAGTACAACGGGATCAAGCTCTGCCTGGCCGGCGCCCGCCCGGTGGGCGAGGAGACGGGGCTCGGCCGGATCAAGGCCGACACCCTGGCCGGGTTGCCTCCGGTGTCGACGCCGGGGTCGGTCTCGCGTCGCGACGACGCCCTGGAGATCTTCGCCGAGCACGTCCACTCGTTCGTCGACGTCGGCGCGCTTCGCCCGCTGCGGGTGGTGGCCGACGCCGCCAACGGCATGGGTGGCCTGACCGCCCCGGCGGTGTTCGCCGGGCTGCCGTTCGAGCTCGAGATGCTCTACGGCGAGCTCGACGGCACCTTCCCGAACCACCCCGCCGACCCGATCCAGCCCGAGAACCTCCGCGACCTCCAGGCGCTCGTTCGACAGCGGGGCGCCGACGTGGGGCTGGCGTTCGACGGGGACGCCGACCGGGTCTTCCTCGTCGACGACCAGGGCCAGCTCGTGTCGGGTTCGCTGACCACGGCCATGGTCGCGGTGTCCCAGCTCGACAAGCACCCCGGCTCGATCATCCTCCACAACCTGATCTGCTCGAAGGCGGTGCCCGAGCTGGTCCGGGAGCACGGCGGCACGCCGGTGCGCACCCGCGTGGGCCACTCGTTCATCAAGCAGGTGATGGCCGAGACGGGCGCCGCGTTCGGCGGTGAGCACTCGGGCCACTACTACTTCCGCGACAACTACCGGGCCGATTCCGGCATCATCGCTGCGGTGTCCGTGCTCGAAGCGCTGTCCAAGGCCGGCACGCCGTTGTCGGAGTTCCGCAAGCCGTTCGAGCGCTACGCGGACTCCGGCGAGATCAACACGCGCGTGTCCGATCCGGCGGCCGTCATCGACCGGATCGCCGAGATCTACGGCGAGGCCGAGCAGGACCGCCTCGACGGCCTGACCGTCGACCTCGGGGACTGGTGGTTCAACCTCCGTCCCTCGAACACCGAACCGCTCCTGCGCCTCAACGTCGAGGCCGCGAACGCCGAGGCGTGCGACGCACGCGTCGCCGAGGTCCGCGGCCACCTGGTCGAGGCGCAGGGCCCGAACGAGGGGACCTGACCGTGGCACTCGACCCGCAGCTGCTCGAGATCCTGGCCTGCCCGGAGGACAAGGGACCCCTCTTGTACTTCGCCGACGAGGACGCGCTCTACAACCCGCGACTCCATCGTCGGTACGCCATCCGCGACGACATCCCGATCATGCTCGTCGACGAGGCCGAGTCGGTCGACGACGCCGAGCACGACCGCCTCCTCGCCAAGGCCGAGGCCGAGGGCATCCGTCCCACGTTCGACGCCTGAGCCGATGGCGCCCGGCGACGCGCTCGACACGCTCGGGCTCTGGGAGGCCACGATGGCGCTCCCGGAGCAGTTCGCCGCCCAGGCGGCGGTGACCTCCGCCGTGGTCGCCAGCGCCGCCGATCGCTTGCCGGCTCACGACGACGTCGAGCACGTCGTCGTGCTCGGGATGGGTGACTCCGGGTTCGTCGGCGAGCTCGTGCGCGAGGTGGCCGGACCGTTCATGGCCGTGCCCGTCGTCGTGCACAAGGGCTACGGCATCCCCAACTTCGTCGACGAGCACACGCTCGTGCTGGCGCTGTCGGCGACCGGCACCACCGACGAGGTCGTCGAGGCGGCGGCCGACGCCGCCGCCGCCGGCGGTCACGTGGTCGGTGTCTCCGCCGGGGGGCCGCTGGCCACTTCGGTGTCCGACTGGGGAGGTGTGCACGTGCCGCTCCCGGCCGACGGCACGTCGCCGACGGCGGCCACCGTGGCGCCCCTCGTCGTGCTCGACCGGGTCGGGCTGTTCCCGGGAGCCGAGGCGTGGGTCACGGCCGCCGAGGACCAGCTCGGTCGGCGCCGGGACCGCGTGGTCGGCGGTGCGGGTCCGGAGCTCGACCTCGCCCGCCACCTCGATCGACGGGTGCCCCTCGTCTACGGGGGTGGCGGCCCGGGCGGTCTCGCCGCGCTCCGCTGGAAGCAGCTCGTCAACGAGCGGGCCAAGGCGCCGGCGTTCAGCAACGTCGTGCCCGAGCTGTGCCACAACGAGCTGGCCGGCTGGGGACAGCACGGTGACGTGACCCGCCAGCTCCTGCACCTGGTCCTCCTGCGCCACGACTTCGAGCACCCCCAGGTCATGCGGTGCTTCGATCTGGTGCGCGAGCTCACCGACGAGGTGGTGGCCGACGTGGCCACCGTGCAGGCCGAGGGCGAGGGCCTCCTCGCCCAGCTGCTGGACCTGACCTTCGTGGGCGAGGTCGTCGCGCTCCACCTCGCCTTCCTGGCCGACGTCGATCCGGGACCGATGCCGGCGCTCGACCTGGTCGTCGAACGGCTGGCTCGGGACTGAGCCGCGGGTACACTGCCGCCGACGGGCTGTCCCGACCGGCGTCAGACGACCCCAGCCCCGAATGCAGACGGTCTCACGACCCCCGCTTCGACGCGCTGGAGGAAAGCCTTCCATGACCCTCATCAACACGTTCGCCGACGCCCAGGACTACCGCGTCGCCGACCTCGACCTCGCCGCCTTCGGCCGCAAGGAGATCAGCCTCGCCGAGCACGAGATGCCCGGCCTGATGGCCCTGCGGGCCGAGCACGCCGACGCCCAGCCGCTGCGCGGCGCCCGGATCACCGGGTCGCTGCACATGACGATCCAGACGGCCGTGCTCATCGAGACGCTGGTCGCCCTCGGCGCCGACGTGCGGTGGGCCAGCTGCAACATCTTCTCGACCCAGGACCACGCCGCGGCCGCCGTGGTGGTGGGTCCCGACGGCACCGTCGACGACCCGCGGGGCGTGCCCGTCTACGCGTGGAAGGGCGAGACGCTCGAGGAGTACTGGTGGTGCACCGAGCAGGTGCTCCGCTGGCCCGACCCGGAGGCGCCGGGCGGCTACCGAGGCCCCAACATGATCCTCGACGACGGTGGTGACGCCACCCTGCTCGTGCACAAGGGCGTCGAGTGCGAGCTCACCGGTTCGGTGCCCGACACGACCGACGACGACTCCGAGGAGTGGGCCGTCGTCCTCGACGTGCTCCGCCGCTCGCTCACCGAGGACCCGAAGCGGTGGCACCGCATCTCCGAGGAGATCAAGGGCGTCACCGAGGAGACCACCACCGGCGTCCACCGCCTCTACCAGATGCAGGACGCCGGCCAGCTGCTCTTCCCGGCCATCAACGTCAACGACTCGGTCACCAAGTCGAAGTTCGACAACCTGTACGGCTGCCGGCACTCGCTGATCGACGGCATCAACCGGGCGACCGACGTGATGATCGGCGGCAAGGTCGCCGTGGTGTGCGGCTACGGCGACGTGGGCAAGGGCTGCGCGTCGTCCCTCGCCGGCCAGGGCGCGCGCGTCATCGTCACCGAGGTCGACCCGATCTGTGCGCTGCAGGCGGCCATGGAGGGCTACGAGGTCGCGCGCATCGAGGACGTCCTCGGTCGCGCCGACATCTTCATCACCGCCACCGGCTGCAAGGACGTGCTCACCGCCGAGCACATGGCCCGCATGAAGCACCAGGCCATCGTGGGCAACATCGGCCACTTCGACAACGAGATCGACATGGCCGGCCTGAAGCGCATGAGCGACGTGCAGCGGGTGACGATCAAGCCGCAGGTCGACGAGTACGTCTTCCCCGACGGCCACGCCGTGATCGTCCTGGCCGAGGGCCGGCTGCTCAACCTCGGCTGCGCCACCGGCCACCCGAGCTTCGTGATGTCGAACAGCTTCTCGAACCAGGTCATCGCCCAGCTCGAGCTGTTCACCCACACCGACTTCTACGAGCGCCGCGTGTACACGCTCCCGAAGCACCTCGACGAGAAGGTCGCCCGCCTCCACCTCGACGCCCTCGGGGTCCGGCTGACCGAGCTCTCCGAGGACCAGGCGAGCTACCTCGGGGTCAGCCCGACGGGCCCGTTCAAGCCGGATCACTACCGGTACTGAGCCCGCCTACCCTTCCCGCATGGATCAACTGAGGGGGAAGGTCGCGCTGGTCACCGGCGCGGCGTCGGGGATCGGTCGCGGGCTCGCCGAGGCGTTCGCCGCCGAGGGGGCGAGGCTGGTCGTCGCCGACGTCGACGACGCCGGCCTCGAGGCGGTGGCCGCCGTGCTGCGTGACCGCGGCACGGAGGTCGTCACCAGGCACTGTGACGTAGCCGACGCCGACCAGGTCGACGCGCTGCGCGACCAAACCGTCGACGCGTTCGGCACCGTGCACGTGGTCTGCAACAACGCCGGCATCGGCGGCGGCGGCGGCTTCGCCGAGATGGACCTCGACCAGTGGCGCCGGGTCATCGACGTCGACCTGTGGGGCGTGCTGTACGGCATGCGAGCCTTCCTGCCGGTGCTGATCGCCCAGGACGAGGGCCACATCGTCAACACGGCCTCGGTGGCCGGCCTGTTCGCGGCCCCGTTCATGGGCCCGTACACCATCGCCAAGTACGGCGTGGTGGCCGCATCCGAGACGGCGTTCAACGAGCTGAGGATGACCGGGTCGCAGGTCGGCATCTCGGTGCTGTGCCCGAGCTGGGTCCGCACCAACATCGCCAAGGCGATCGACGACCAGGCGGCCGCCGCCGGGGGAGTGGAGGCGGAGCCCCCTGCCGAGCGCCAGGCGATGATGGAGATCCTGCGGGCCGCCATCGACCAGGGCATGGACCCCGCCGTGGTCGCCGGCCGGGTGGTCGACGCGGTGCGCGAGCGCCGCTTCTACGTGCTGACGCACGAGACCGTGGCGCCGTCGATCCGCCGGCGGATGGAGGCGATCCTCGCCGGCGACGACCCGCCGCTGCTCGCCCCCGAGTGAGCCGGCGCCCGACGTGACCGGGGACGACGGCACCATCCCGCCGACGATCGCCTGGGCCGGCGATCGCATCCGCCTCATCGACCAGCGGCTGCTCCCGAACGAGCTGCGGATCCTCGAGGTCCGCACCGTCGACGAGCTGTGCGCCGCCATCGCCTCCCTCGCCGTCCGCGGCGCCCCCGCCCTCGGCGCCGCCGGCGCCATGGGCGTGGCCCTGGCATCGGTGCGGGGCGAGCCCCTCGACGAGGCGGCGGCGGCGGTCGTCGCCACCCGCCCGACGGCGGTGAACCTGGCCTGGGGAGCCGGGCGTGCCCTCGCCGCCGCCGATCCCGTGGCCGAGGCCGAGGCCGTCGCCGCCGAGGACGTGGCCGTCAACCGGGCGATCGGGGAGCAGGGCCTGGCCGTGGTGCCCGTCGGCGCCACGGTGCTCACCCACTGCAACACCGGGAGCCTCGCCTGCGTGGGGTGGGGGACCGCGCTCGGCGTCGTGCGGGCCGCCCACGAGGCCGGCCGCCATCCGAGCGTGTGGGTGGCCGAGACCCGACCGCTGCTGCAGGGGAGCCGACTCACCGCATGGGAGCTCGATCGGCTGGGCGTGACCCACTGCGTCGTCGTCGACGGCGCCGCCGCCTCGCTCATGGCGGCGGGTCGCGTCGACCTCGTGCTCGTGGGGGCCGACCGGATCGCCCGGAACGGCGACGTGGCCAACAAGATCGGCACCTTCGCCCACGCCGTGGCCGCCCACCACCACGGGGTGCCCTTCTACGTGGTCGCCCCGACCTCGACGTGGGACCCGGCCACCCCCGACGGCCAGGCCATCCGCATCGAGCAGCGATCGGAGGCCGAAGTGGTCGAGCTCGCGGGCACGCGGGTCGCGCCGCGGCGCACCCCTGCGGAGAACCCGGCCTTCGACGTCACCCCGGCGGCGCTCGTGTCCGGATGGATCACCGAGCGCGGGGTGCACGACAGGCCTCCGGCGGCCTGACCGGCGCGGCCCCGGACGGCCCCGGCGCGGTCCCGGGGCGGGCGTTCCTGTCAGGCCCGCTCCGTAGCCTCGGGCCGTGCCCGCCTCGCTCCTCGACCTCCTCCTGCCGGTCCGCTGCGCCGCCTGTGGGCGGGCGGGGCCGACGCCGTGCCCGGCGTGCCTCGCCGTCCTCCGACCGGCCCCGGGCGGCGGGTTGCCGGGGCTCGACTCGTTCGTCGCCCTCGTCGGCTACGAGGGTCGTGGGCGTGACCTCGTCGTCGGGCTGAAGTACCGGGGACGCCACGCCGGGCTCGACCGGGTCGCCGGCGCCCTCGCCGGGTGCGTCGACCGCGCCGTCGTCGACGCCGTCACGTGGGCGCCGACGACCCGGGTCCGTCGCCGCCGTCGCGGGTACGACCAGGCCGAGGTGCTGGCCCGGGCGGTGGCGCGCGCCCTCGGGCTGCGGTGCGTCGCGACGCTGCGCCGGCACGGCCCTCCCCAGACCGGTCGGGCCGCCGCCGACCGTCGGTCGGGGGCGCGCTTCGAAGGGCGCCCCCGGCCGCCCGGGCGCGTCCTGTTGGTGGACGACGTGGTGACGACGGGCGCCACGCTGCGTCACGCGGCGTCGGCCCTCCGCGTCGCCGGCGCGGTGTCCGTGCACGGCCTGGCACTGGCACGGACACCACTCAAGGTGGTCGTCGGGGGTGCCGAAGATCGCGGGGACGCAGGACACACCGAAGCGATCGGATAGCCATGCAACCGACGAACGTGCAGGTCGAACGTTCACTCCAGGCGCTCCGCAGCTCGGGCGAGCCGCATACGGGCCGCCACTCGGTCGAGAGGCACCGGCCGGGTGACATCCCACTCGCAGTGGTCGAGCAGGTACTCGGCGCCCCCATCGGGCGGGCCGAGCGCCTGGCCCGCGCCCGCCGGCTCCTCGCTTCGGGGCAGATTCCCACCGACGACGCCCTCGCCGACCGCATGGTCGGTCGCCTCGTGTGCGATCGACTCCGATGAGCGTTGCCGCGATCGCGACGCCCGACCGTGACGCGGGGGCGGTCGCCGGCCTGCGCGTCGGAGGGAAGTGGCACGACGCCGTCATCCGGGTCATCGTGGCCGACGAGCTCGTGCTCGTCCGTCGCCGCCTTCACGTGGTCCTCGGTGACGAGCCCGACATCGAGGTCATGGACGAGGCGGCCGATGCCGATCAGCTCCGGGCCCGCGCCCGCGAGCTCGTCCCCGACGTGGTCGTGCTGGGCCCCGGCCTCCCCCCGAAGGGCGGGCCGCCGGCGGCTGCCGCGTTGGCCGAGCTGGTGCCCGGGGTCCAGGTGGTGGCACTGGCATCCGACGAGGCCGACCACGGCCTGCGAGCCGTTCGGGCGGGGGTCACCGCCTTCCTGCCCGCCGCACGCGCCCCCGAGCAGGCGGCCGCCGTGGTGCGCCTGGCGGCGCGCCGACGCCCGGTCCTGCCGACCGAGGTCGTGAACGCGGTGGTCGCCGAGTACGACCGCCTGGCCGTGCGCCGCGGCTCGGTCCGCCCACCGATCGAGCCGCCGGCCCTGTCGACGGCCGAGCGCGAGGCCCTGCTGGCGTACGCCGGCGCCGGTCTCGGGACCGGCGGGGCCGACGACGTGGAGGCGGCCCGACGGTCTGCGGTCGTGCGCAACGCCCTCGACCGGTTGGCCCGCCACACCCGGGCCGAGGCGGTCCTCGACCGGTTGGCGCCGGCGCCCGTGGTGTGAGGTCCCGCCGGGCGGCACCCCGGTACAGTGGTGCCTCCCATGGGTGTTTTCGACAAGCTCCTGCGCACCGGCGAGGGCAAGAAGGTCAAGGCCATCGCCGCCCTCGTCCCGGACATCAACGCCCTCGAGCCCGAGATGCAGGCGTTGTCCGACGACGCCCTCCGGGCCAAGACCGGCGAGTTCAAGGACCGCGTCGAGCGGGGCGAGGACATCGACGACCTGCTCATCGAGGCCTTCGCGGTGACGCGGGAGGCGGCGAGCCGGGTCATCGGCCAGCGCCACTACGACGTGCAGCTCATGGGTGGTGCCGCCCTCCACCTCGGCTGGGTCGCCGAGATGAAGACGGGCGAGGGCAAGACGCTCGTCTCGACGCTCCCCGTGTACCTCAACGCCCTCAACGGCAAGGGCGTGCACGTGATCACCGTCAACGACTACCTGGCCACCCGCGACTCGGAGTGGATGGGCCAGGTGCACCGCTGGCTCGGGCTCGAGGTCGGCCTCGTCGTCCCGGGCGACTACGACGCCGAGAAGAAGCGGGTCGCCTACGGGTGCGACGTCACCTACGGCACCAACAACGAGTTCGGCTTCGACTACCTGCGCGACAACATGGCCATGACCCGCGCCCAGCAGGTGCAGCGGGGGCACGTCTACGCCATCGTCGACGAGGTCGACTCGATCCTCATCGACGAGGCCCGCACCCCGCTGATCATCTCGGGTCGGGTGAGCGACGCCGCCAAGCTCTACTACCAGTTCGCGTCGGTCGTCCGCGGCCTCAAGCGGGACGTGCACTACGAGGTCGACGAGGAGAAGCGGACGGTCGCCCCCACCGACGAGGGCGTCGAGGCCGTCGAGAAGGCGCTCGGCGTCGAGAACATGTACGACGCGGTCAGCCAGAACCTCGTCCACCAGTTCCAGGCGGCGCTCAAGGCCAAGGAGCTGTTCAAGCGCGACAAGGACTACGTCGTGGCCAACGGCGAGGTCAAGATCGTCGACGAGTTCACCGGCCGCATCCTCGAGGGCCGTCGCTGGTCCGAGGGCCTCCACCAGGCCGTCGAGGCGAAGGAGGGGGTGCGGATCAAGGAGGAGAACCAGACCCTCGCGACCGTCACCCTCCAGAACTACTTCCGCCTCTACGACAAGCTCGCCGGGATGACCGGCACCGCCCAGTCCGAGGCCGCCGAGCTCGGCAACACCTACGAGCTGCAGGTGGTGCCCATCCCGACGCACCGGCCGCTCGACCGCCTCGACCACGGCGATCTCATCTACAAGACCGAGGACGCCAAGTACGACGCCGTCGTCGACGACATGGCCGAGCGCTACGAGACCGGCCAACCCGTCCTCGTCGGCACCATCTCGGTCGAGAAGTCCGAGCGGCTGAGTCGCATGCTCGACAAGCGAGGCATCCCCCACGAGGTGCTGAACGCCAAGCAGCACTTCCGTGAGGCCGACATCATCGCCCAGGCCGGCCGGCTCCACGCCATCACGGTCGCCACCAACATGGCCGGGCGCGGCGTCGACATCCTGCTCGGTGGCAACCCGGAGGGCCTCGCCCAGCGCGACGCCGTGGCCGAGGGGCTCGACCCCGAGGCCGACGAGGGGCGGGCCCGCGTCGCCGAGCTCACCGCCAAGTACCAGCCCGACACCAAGGCCGAGGGCGACAAGGTGCGCGAGCTCGGCGGCCTCTACGTGCTGGGTACCGAGCGCCACGACAGCCGGCGGATCGACAACCAGCTGCGCGGTCGTTCGGGCCGGCAGGGCGACCCCGGCGAGAGCCGGTTCTACCTGTCCCTCGAGGACGACCTCATGCGCCTGTTCGCCACGGGGGCGATGAACTGGGTGATGGGTCGGGCCCTCCCCGACGACGTCCCCATCGAGGCGAAGATGGTCACCAAGGCCATCGAGCGGGCGCAGAACACCGTCGAGCAGCGCAACGCGGAGATCCGCAAGAACGTGCTCAAGTACGACGAGGTCATGAACGAGCAGCGCAAGGTCATCTACAAGCGCCGCGATCAGATCCTCGACGACGCCGACCTGCGCGACGAGGCCATGGAGTACCTGGCCGAGGCCGTCGACGGCATCATCGCGACGTACTGCGTCAGCGACTTCAACGAGGAGTGGGACCTCGACGGGCTCATCCCCGAGGTGCGCACCTACTGGCCGTCCGAGGTCACCGGGGACGAGCTCATGCAGTGCGTGTCCACCGACGAGCTCTACGAGCGGCTGATGGCCGAGGCCACCGCGCACTACGAGCAGCGCGAGCTCGAGCTCGGCAGCGACACCATGCGCGAGGTCGAGCGGCAGGTGATGCTGCGGATCATCGACCAGAAGTGGCGCGAGCACCTCTACGAGATGGACTACCTGCAGGAGGGCATCAACCTGCGGGCCATGGGCCAGAAGGACCCGCTCGTCGAGTGGCAGCGCGAGGGCTTCGACATGTTCGGGCAGATGATGCAGTCCATCGCCCAGGACTTCGTCAAGTACGTCATGCACGCCCAGGTCACGGTGGCCGACCAGCCCCAGCCCGAGCCCTCGGTGCGCGACGTGCAGTACTCGGCACCGCTCGACCCGTCGGAGGCGCCGAGCGGCATGGCCGCCGCGGCCCGGGCCCAGGCCGCCATGGAAGCGGGCGGTGAGGCGCCGGCACCGGCACCGGCCGAAGAGGTCACCCAGCAGCCGATCGTGAAGAGCGAGTGGGAGAAGACGCCCCGCAACGCGCCCTGCCCGTGCGGGTCGGGCAAGAAGTACAAGCTCTGCCACGGGCGCTGACCCGGCCCGCCCATGAAGGACTTCTCCGAGCTCCTCGCGTCCCTGCGTCGTCGTCTCACCGAGGCCCACGAGTACCTGCGCATCGACGAGCTCGAGCGCATCCGCCCCCAACTCGAGACCGAGGCGTCGCGGCCCGATCTGTGGGACGACCCCGACGTCGCCCGCAAGGTCACCGCCGAGCTGGCCGGCGTCACCGGCGACCTCGAGGTGTACGGCGAGCTCGAACGGGCGATCGACGACGTCGAGACGCTCGCCGAGCTGGCGCGCGAAGAGGCCGACGAGTCGGTCGAGGGCGAGCTCGACGAACAGGTGGCGGCCATCGCCCGCCGACTGGACGAGCTCGAGCTGCGCTCGCTGTTCACCGGCGAGTACGACGCCAACGACGCGGTCTGCGAGATCCACGCCGGCGAGGGTGGCACCGACGCGCAGGACTGGGCCGAGATGCTGCTGCGCATGTACCGGCGGTGGGCCGAGCGCCGGGGCTTCGACCTCGAGCTCGACGAGGTCACCGAGGGGCAGGAGGCCGGCATCTCGTCGGCCACGTTCATCGTGAAGGGTCGCTACGCCTACGGGCTGCTGCGCGGGGAGAAGGGCACGCACCGGCTGGTGCGCATGTCGCCGTTCAACGCCCAGGGGAAGCGCCAGACGGCGTTCGCCGCCCTCACCGCCGTGCCGTTCATCGAAGAGGGCGACGTCGACGTCGAGATCGATCCGAAGGACCTGCGCATCGACGTCTACCGTTCGTCCGGCGCCGGTGGCCAGCACGTCAACGTCACCGACTCGGCGGTGCGGATCACCCACCTGCCCACCGGCATCGTGGTGTCGTGCCAGAACCAGCGCAGCCAGCACCAGAACAAGGACCGTGCCATGCAGATCCTGAAGGCGCGCCTGGCCGACCTCGAGCGCGAGCGCCGCGAGGAGCACCTCGAGGCCATCGCCGGCGCCAAGCAGCGCGTCGGGTTCGGCACCCAGATCCGGTCCTACGTGCTGCACCCCTACCAGCAGGTGAAGGACCTGCGGTCCGGGATGGAGGTCGGCAACGTCGACGGGGTGCTCGACGGCGACCTCGACCGGCTGATGGAGGCCACCTTGCGCTGGGAGCGCGCCGGGGGCGACGCCGTCGAGGAGTAGCGTGCGTCGGCCCCGGCCCGGGTCGGGGCCTGCCACCACCTGCGCCACCGTCCTGACTACGGTGGGACATCGGACGTGGCGAGCGGGCGGACTCGTGGCCCCACCCCAACGGCTGAAACCCCACCGCGACACATGATCAAGCTCGAGCACGTCACCAAGACCTACAAGGGCAACGTCGTCGCGCTCCGCGACGCCTCCGTCGACATCGAGAAGGGCGAGTTCGTCTTCCTCGTCGGGGCATCGGGGTCGGGCAAGTCCACCTTCATCCGCCTCCTCAACAAGGAGGAGGACCCGAGCGGCGGACGCATCTTCGTGGCCGGCAAGGACATCGCCGACCTCTCGCAGTGGAAGGTGCCGTTCCTGCGGCGCAACCTCGGCTGCGTCTTCCAGGACTACAAGCTCCTGCAGTCCAAGACCGTGTTCGAGAACGTCGCCTTCGCCCTCGAGGTCATCGGGCGGCCCCGCAACGTCATCCAGACCCAGGTGCCGGCCATCCTCGACCTCGTCGGCCTCGGCAACAAGGCCGAGCGCTTCCCGACGGAGCTGTCCGGCGGCGAGCAGCAGCGGGTCTCCATCGCCCGTGCCTTCGTGAACCGGCCGCTGATCCTCCTCGCCGACGAGCCCACCGGCAACCTCGACCCGGCCACCTCGGTCGGGATCATGCGCCTGCTCGATCGCATCAACAAGACGGGCACGACCGTGGTGATGGCCACCCACGACCGGGGCATCGTCGACACGATGCGCCGCCGGGTGATCGAGCTCGACCGCGGTGAGATCATCCGCGACCAGGCGCGCGGCGTCTACGAGTAGGAGCTCGCCATGGCCATCAAGCTCGACTACGTGGTCCGGGAGACGGGCAGCAACCTCTTCCGGAACTTCACGATCACGCTGGCATCGGTCCTCACCGTCACCGTCTCGCTGTTCCTCGTCGGGGCGTCGCTGATGCTGAACCGCGGGGTCGAGAACGCAACCCAGCGGTGGCAGGGCGGCATCGAGTTCGTGGTGTTCCTGAACCCCGACGCCACCCAGCAGCAGATCGACAGCGTCGGCAGCGATCTCGACCAGAGCCCCGAGGTCGAGCGCAAGACCTTCGTCGACCAGCAGGGCGCCTACGACGAGTTCCGCCAGCTCTTCGCCGACTCGCCCGACATGGTCGACAGCGTCACCCCGGAGATCCTGCCGCCCTCGTACCGCGTCGTCCCGGTGAACAAGGAGATCGACGTCGTCAGCGCCCTCGGCCAGCAGTTCGAGGGCAAGCCCGGCGTGCGCGACGTGGTCTACGCCTCCGAGACGATCCGACTCGTGCAGGAGCTGTCGAGCCGGCTGACGGTCGGCATCTTCATCGTGGCCGCCTTCCTGCTCGGCGCCGCCGGCCTGCTCATCCTCAACACCATCCGGATGGCGATGTTCGCCCGGCGGCGGGAGATCGAGGTCATGAAGCTGGTGGGGGCCACCAACTGGTTCATCCGCGTGCCGTTCATGGTCGAGGGGTTGGTGCAGGGCATCGTGGGTGCCGTCCTCGCGGTGGCCAGCCTGGCGGCGTTCAAGCCCTTCTTCGAGCAGTGGCTGCCCAACCCCGAGGACTTCCCGCTCGTCTCCGGCTTCACCGTGGCGGGGAGCGAGCTGCTGTTCATCTACGCCCTGCTGTTCATCGTCGGCTGTGGCGTGGGGGCCTTCGGTGCCGGCATCGCGGTCACCCGCTTCCTCGACGTGTGATCGTGCGCCGGGTCCGCACCGGCAAGGTGGAACCGACTACGGTTCCCACCCCGCGACGCCGATGATGGCCGGAGGATGGACGACGGTGGGGGACATGGCGGCATGCATCGACGACTGAGGCGCTCCTCAGCAGCGTTCCTGGTCGCCGCGCTGTCCTTCGGGTCGCTGCTGGTCGCGCCGGCTCGGGCGCAGGAGGAGGGCGGGGGCGAGGTCGAGCTGCCGGCCGGCACCGACGTCGCCGGCGCCTACGAGCAGGCCCTCGCCGGCGAGGCGGACGCCCAGCAACGCCTGGAGGAGGCGTCCCTGCGGGTGCTGGGCCTCCAGCAGGAGGTCGCGGCCCTCGACCTGTCCATCGCCGCCGTGCGCCAGGAGCTGGCCGGCGCCCAGGCCCGGGCCGACGAGGCCGATGCCGCGCTCGCCGTCGCCGAGGACCGACGCGTCCGGACCGAGGCCAGCCTGGCCCAGGAGGAGCAGCGCCTCCGAGACCAGGCGGTGGCCGCCTACGTCGGGGGGGCGCCACGCCCATGCCCGACTACGCCGCCGCCCTCCGCGACGCCTCCAGCCTCAACGACCTGGCCAAGGGCCGGGTCTACGGCGAAGCGGTGGTGGCCGACCGGGAACGGATCATCGCCCGCTACCAGGCCCTCAAGGTGGAGGTCGAACTGGTCCGCGACGCCGCCGCCGCGGCGCGCGACGACGCCGCCGAGGCGCGCGACGAGGTCGCCGGGCGGGCCGCGGACCTCGACGGCCAGCGGGCCCGGTTGGTCGCCGCCCAGCAGGAGTCGGCCCAGGCCGCGGCCGACCGGCAGCGCCTCGGCTTCGAGTTCGAGGCCCGGCGGCGCCAGTTCGAGCTCGGCTACGCGTCGGTCCTGGCCGCATCGGACGACATCACCGCGCTGATGCGGGCCCGTCAGCAGGGTCAGCCGCCATTGCTCACCACCTACGGCATCCTGCTCAACCCGATCGAGGGCGGCGAGGTCGTGTCGGCCTACGGCCCCCGCCTGCACCCCATCCTCGGCATCGTGCGGCTCCACAAGGGCGTCGACATCGACGGCGCCATGGGTGCGCCGATGCGCTCGTCGGCCGACGGCGTCGTCGTGCTGGCCGGGGAGCGTGGCGGCTACGGCCTGACCGTGGTGATCGACCACGGCAACCAGCTCTCCACGCTGTACGCCCACATGAGCTCGCTGTCCGTCGCCCCCGGCACGGTCGTCAAGATGGGCGACGTCATCGGCGCGGTCGGCTCTACCGGGCTGTCGACCGGTCCGCACTGCCACTACGAGGTGCGGATCATGGGCGTGCCGGTCAACGCCGTGCCCTACCTCATGAAGACCGATCCTCCGCTGCCGCGCCCGGTCGAGTGACAGACTCCGCGGGTGAGCTTCACCGAGATCGCCTATGAGGTCGACGGTCCCGTCGCCACCATCACCCTCGACCGACCGGACCGGCTGAACGCGTTCACGATCACCATGCAGCGCGAGCTCGACGCCGCCTTCGACCTGGTCGACGGCGACGACGACGTGCGAGCGGTGATCGTCACCGGTCGCGGCCGGGCCTTCTGCGCCGGCGCCGATCTCGGCACCGGCGGCGAGACGTTCGACGCGGCCGCGGCGGGCGTCGACGCCGACCGGCACGGGTACCCCCGCGACTTCGGCGGGCTGCTCACGCTGCGCATCTTCCGGTGCACCAAGCCGGTGATCGCTGCCGTCAACGGGCCCGCGGTCGGGGTCGGCGCGTCGATGACGCTGCCCATGGACATCCGCCTGGCCGCCGACGGTGCCCGCTTCGGGTTCGTCTTCGCGGCCCGGGGGATCGTGCCCGATGCGGCGGCGAGCTGGTTCCTGCCGCGGGTCGTCGGGATCGCCAACGCCCTCGAGTGGACGATGACGGCCCGGGTGTTCCCGGCCACCGAGGCGCGGGAGCGGGGCCTCGTGCGCAGTCTCCACCCGGCCGACGAGCTGCTCCCGGCGGCCCGGTCCATCGCCGTGGAGATCGCCACCAACGCCGCCCCCGTGTCGACCGTGCTCACCCGCCAGCTGCTGTGGCGGATGCTCGGCGCCGACCACCCGATGGAGGCCCACCGCGTCGACTCCCGCGGCGTGTACTCCACCGGTCGCTCGCCCGACGCCTACGAAGGAGTGACCGCCTTCCTCGAGAAGCGGCCGGCCCGCTGGACGATGCGGCCGAGCACCGACATGCCGGAGTGGTACCCGTGGTGGGACGAGCCCACCTATGAGTAGGCACGTGCCACAGTGGTGAGGTGACCGGCGAACAGCGCCCGAGGGGCGCGGAGCGGGAAGTGGCCGCAGCGACGAACGGCGACGGGGATGGCGACGAGGTCGCTGTCCTCGGCGCTGGTGCCCGTCGACGGGGGCAACCTGCCGGCCAACCGGGTCCCGGTCAGCGAGCTGGTCGACCAGGCCGGGCAGACCGCGCTCGGGTTCGCCCTGCTCGTCGGTGACGGCGTGCGGGCCGTCGCTCGGCAGGTGGTGGGGCCCGCCGCCCTCCCGGCCCCGGTCGACGACCAGCCGGGGCCCCTCACGGCCAGCCGACGGGTGGCCCTCGGCCTCGCCGTGGGAGTGCAGCGACGCGCCCTCGACGCCACCGAGGTGACGGTCAACGCCGTCGCCCCGACGGTGCGCTGGCTGGTGTCGGCGCCGCTGCTGCGGCCGGCGACCGAACCGGTCCGGCACCGGCTCGCCGGCGCCTACGAGACCGGCCTGGCCCGCGAGCGCGAGGCCCGGGCCCTCGCCACCCGCACCAGCGAGGAGACGGTGTCGATGGCGGTGCCGGTCGTGCTCGGCACCGTCGAGCTGCAGCCGGTGATCGAGGAGGTCCTCGGACAGCTCGACATCGGGCCGGTCATCGACGAAGTCCTCGGTGGGCTCGACATGGGTCCGATCGTCACGCGTGTCATCGACCAGATCGACCTCAAGCCGGTCGTCGAGAAGGTCATCGGCGATCTCGATCTCAAGCCCATCATCGACCGGGTGATGGGCGACCTCGACCTCCCAGAGCTGGTCGACGACGTCATCGGCCAGCTCGACCTGGCGCCCATCGTCAACCAGGTCCTCGCCGAGCTCGACCTCTCGGGCCTGGTGAACGACGTGGTCGGCGAGATCCAGATGTCGAGCGTCGTGATGCAGGCCACGGGCGGCATCACCGACGACATCGTGGGCGGCGTGCGCGACCGGTCGGCCGATGCCGACGCCCTCGTCGAGCGCATCGTCGGTCGCGTGCTGCGCCGGAAGGTCGCCGAGCTCCCACCCCCCGCCTTCCCGGAGGACGGTCCTTGAGCACCTCGGAGGCACCCGTGCCCACCCCGCCGCCGTCGGACCCCGACCCGGCACGGGTGTCCCTGCCCCCGCTTCCGGGCGCCCAGAGGACCCTCGCCGAGCGCATGGGGTCCCTGGCTCCCGAGGCGGCGCAGCTCGAGGGACGGCGCGCCGGGGTGGTGACCAGGTCCGTGGCCTTCACCATCGACTTCTTCTGCGTGCTCCTCGGCTACCCGCTGCTGCTGTGGGGCTTCGCCATCGTCGAGGCGATCTTCACCTTCTCCACGCCCACCTATCCCGATGTCCCCAGCTGGCTCGACGCCGTGCTCTACGCGATCTGGCTCCCGCTGTACTTCAGCGGGAGCTGGCTGCTGTCGGGACGCACGATCGGCCAGGGGGTCATGGGGCTTCGTGTCGTCGGGCGGACCACCCTGACGTTCGGCCCGATCCGGGCCCTGCTGCGCTTCTACATCCTGTTCGCCACACTGTTCATCGCTCCGGCATGGGTCGCCCTCTCGAAGCAGCGGCTCGGGCTCCACGACCGCGCCACGCGGACCCAGGTCGTCTACGACGCGCGTTCCCGCAAGACCATGGTCGACGTCGCCCTCGCCCCCGTGTCGACCACCGGGCGCGTCGGCGACGATCGGGCCGACCCCACCTGAGCCGTGCCCTGGCGGGCGATCCCCGGCGTCGCCGACCTCACGCCCGGCGCCCGGCGCGGGCGAGGAGCTCGTGTGCCGGGAGGATCCACCCGGCGGCGGCGGCGAGGTGGCACCGTGGCGCCGTGCCGGACCGGGGCGCCTCGAGCGATGTCACGGCGGTCCCGTCCGAGCGGGACCGGATGCCGCGCTGGGTCCCACGCGCCATCGCCCTGTTCCTCGGTGGCGTCGTGGTGCTGGTCGTCGTCGGCTGGGTGCTCGGGCGGCTCCGGGGCCTCCTCCTCGACCTCCTCGTCGCGCTCTTCCTCTCCTTCGCGTTGGAGCCGGCGGTCAACTGGCTGCAGCACAAGGGGTGGCGGCGCGGCCTGGCGACGGGGGCGGCGTTCGTCGGCCTGCTGGTGTTCCTCGCGGTGTTCCTCGTGGCCATCGGCGCCGTCGTCGTCGACCAGGTCACGCAGTTCATCGACCAGTCCGACGAGTACGCCGCCAACGTGGCCGACCAGATCAACGACCGGTTCGGCACCGACATCTCGGTCGAGGAGCTGCAGGACGAGCTGACGCGCGAGGACGGTCCGGTGCGTGGCCTGGCCGAGAACCTGGCCGGCGACGTGGTCGGCGTCGCCACCAGCTCGTTCGGCGTGCTGTTCCGCCTGCTCACGATCGGCCTGTTCAGCTTCTACCTGGTGGCCGACGGCCCCCGCTTCCGTCGGGCGATCTGCTCGTTCCTGCCGCCGCGGCGCCAGAAGGCCGTGCTCGACGGCTGGGAGGTCGCCATCGACAAGACGGGTGGCTACCTGTACTCCCGGGCACTGCTCGCCCTCTTCTCGACCGCCTTCCACTGGGTGGCGTTCGAGCTGATCGGGGTGCCCTACGCCCTGGCCCTGGCCCTGTTCGTCGGCCTCGTCTCGCAGTTCGTGCCCACGATCGGCACCTACATCGCCGGGGCGCTGCCCGTGCTCGTCGCCCTCGCCAACGACCCCGTCGAGGCCCTCTGGGTGCTCGGCGTGATCATCGTCTACCAGCAGATCGAGAACTACCTGTTCGCCCCTCGCATCACGGCTCACACCATGGCCCTGCACCCGGCGGTGGCGTTCGGCACCGTGATCGCCGGTGCCGCGCTGTTCGGGGGGGTGGGGGCGCTGCTGGCCCTGCCGGCGGCCGCCGTCCTGCAGGCCATCGGGTACACCTACGTGGCCCGGCACCCGGTCATCGAGACCCCGATGACCGCCGACCAGCCCTCGCACCGCCGGCGACGCCGCGGGGCGGAGCCCGATCCGTCGGTCGACGCCCAGGCCGGTGCGGCGCCCGAGGTGCCCGATCCCGCCCCCGGCGACGGAGACCCGTATCCTTGACCGCAGCACCTCCCCCACGAAAGGACGATCGATGGCCAACCCCGTGTTGATGCCGCAGCGGTGGGAGCACGCCCGCGACGACGATCAGGCCGGCTGGGCCGCCCCGTCGGGACCGGTCGCCCCGCCGCCACCGCAGCCCGAGGCCGCCGCCTCGGGCGGTGCCTCCGGCATCGCCGCCGCCTTCAGCCGGGCGGAGATGGCGCCCATCCCACCGGAGACCACGACCGGTGCCCGGATGACCGTCGGGGGCACGCTCACCGCCACCGGCGTGCTGTTCGTGCTCCTGTTGGCCACCGGTTGGATCGGCTGGTCGCAGGTGACCCAGAGCGAGGTGACCGGGCTCAACGCGCAGGGCCAGGTGGTCACCCAGGTGGTCACCGACTTCCCCGGCTGGGTGTGGTTCCCGATGATCGGGGGGGTGATCATCGGCCTCGTCACCGCCTTCAAGCCGAAGCTGGCCCGCGTCACCGCACCCCTCTACGCCCTCGGGTACGGCTTCGCCATCGGTGCCATCTCGCACATGTACGACCTGCAGTACGACGGCATCGTCCTGCAGGCCATCGGCGCCACGTTGGCCGTGTTCCTCGTGATGTTCCTGCTCTACGCCACGAGGATCATCAAGGTCACCAAGCGGTTCGTCGTCGGCGTCATCGCCGCGACCGGCGGCATCTTCGTGCTCTACCTGGCCGGGGCGATCGCCTCGCTGTTCGGGGCCGACATCGCGTTCTGGAACGATCCGACACCGCTCGGCATCGGCATCAGCGTCGTCATCTGCATCGTCGCCGCCCTGAACCTGGCCATCGACTTCGCCTTCATCGAGCAGGCCAGCAAGGCCGGCATGCCCAAGTACATGGAGTGGTACGGCGCCTTCGGGCTCACCGTCACCCTCGTCTGGCTCTATCTCGAGATGCTCCGGCTGCTGTCCCTGCTCCGGCAGAGCTGACGCGGACCCGTCCCGGAGCACCGAACCGGCCGGCCCCTCGGGGCCGGCCGGTGTCGTTTCCTGGGGTGCGCCCCCGCCCGGGCCCGGGCGGGGGTTCGGCTCAGCGCAGGCCGAGCCGGGCCGAGCAGGCCGGCCACTGGCCCCACCCGCTCTGGGCGAGGAGGCGCTCGGCGACGGCGATCTGCTGCTCGCGGCTGGCCAGGTGGGGGTAGTCGGCGTACTGGCCGCCACCCATGGCGAGCCAGGTCGACCGCATGAACTGGATGCCGCCGTAGAACCCGTTGCCGGAGTTCATGGCCCAGTTGCCGCCCGACTCGCACCGGGCGAGGCGGTCCCAGACGCTGCCGTCGGACACGGCCGGGGCGGCCTGGGCCCGACGCTCGGCGGCCTGGGCGGCGGCCTCCTCGCGAGCCTTGGTCTCGAGGGCGGTGAGGTACTCGGCGGCCTGCTGGGCCTCGACGGCGGCGACGAAGTCGGCGATCTGCTGGGCCTCGACGGCCTCGACGTAGTCCTGGAGCTGCTGGGCGGCGATGGCCTGCTCCCGCACCCGCTCGGCGACGGCCCGGGACAGACCGGGGTCGAGGCGGAAGTCGGGCGGGCTGGGCGCATCCTCGGCGGCGGCCTGACCATCGGCACCGGGACGGGCGATGGCGAGTCCGGCGAGTCCGGCCAGGACGAGTACGGCGATGGCGGCGATGACGATGGTGTGGTGGCGTCGCATGCGATGGGTCCTCCTTGGTGGGGGGTTCGGGGGGGTCCCGATGCGGCAGCCCGTATTCCTAACGTCACCAATCCGTTTTCGTTCTGCAACATTGCCGGTCCGGTCCGACTCGGACCCGATCGGGCCCGGCCGTGCGGGCCCGGGAGCGAGGCTTGTGAAACGCGTCACGAAGACGGTCTCTCGATAACTTTCATGCTCCTTGGCTGATTCCACGCACGGGCGTCTGTCACCGGTTGGTGACACCTCCGGGCGGTGGACTCGGGCGGTGAGGGGAGCGAGGTCGAGCCGGGCCGACGCGACGGGGAGGCACGCCGTAGCGTGGGCCGATGGCCGGCCGGGCGGAGCGCGAGCGCAGCACGTCGGCCCCTCGACCCGGACCCGGCGTCGGGTCGGGGCGGTTCCCGGCGGCGGCGCTGTTCGACCTCGACGGGACGCTGGTCGACACCGAGCCGCTGAAGTCGCTCGCCCTCGTCCGGGCCTGCGAGGCGGTCGACGTGGCGATCCCGGCGGAGGTGCTCGAACGCCTGGTGGGCCGGGCGTGGCAGGACGTCCACCGCATCCTCGACCTGGCGCGCCGACCCGGTTGGGACCTCGAGGCGTTCCTCGACGCGGTGATGGTCGAGACCGACGGGCTGCTCGGCGAGGGGTGGAGCATCGACCCGCTCCCCGGTGCCGTGGAGCTGCTCCGACGGCTGGTGGCCGACGGCGTCCCGGTGGGCGTCGTCACCGGCAGCTTCCGGCGTGAGCTCGAGGCGGTGGTCGAGCTGCTCGGGCTGCACGACGTGCTGGCGGTCACCCTCGCGGCCGAGGACTACACGGCCGGCAAGCCCGATCCCGAGTGCTATCTGGCCGCCGCGTCCGCCCTGGCCGTGCCCCCGAGCCGCTGCGTCGTGTTCGAGGACAGCACCCCCGGCATCGCCTCGGGTCGGGCGGCGGGCATGGCCGTCGTGGCGTCGGCCGCCGCCAACCCGGCGCCGGGCGAGGTGGGCCACCAGGACCAGTCCGGCGCCCACGTCGTCGTGGGTGACCTCCACGGGGTCACCGAGGCGGTGCTCGACGCCCTCGCCCGGCGCCGGCCCGGGGAATAGCCCGGGGCTCCGGTCGTTGAGATACCCGTAGGGGTACCTCGGACGACGGAGTGCCCCCCGTCCCTCGACCGGGATCCGATCCCGGAGGAAGTGAGCACCATGGCCACCGTCGCCGTCACCAAGGAATCCTTCGAGGACATCGTCGCCGGGACCGAGATCGTCCTCGTCGACTTCTGGGCGTCGTGGTGCGGCCCGTGCCGCATGTTCGCCCCGGTCTTCGAGAAGCTGGCCGAGGAGAACCCCGACCTCACCTTCGCCAAGGTCGACACCGAGGACCAGCCCGAGCTGGCCGGCGCCTTCCGCATCCAGTCGATCCCGACGCTGATGGTCATCCGCGATCGGGTGGTGCTGTACTCCCAGCCGGGCGCCGTCCCCGAGGACGCGTTGCGCGATCTCGTGTCGCAGGTCCGCGCCGTCGACATGGACGAGGTGCACCGGGCCGTCGCCGCCGAGCAGGCGAGCGAGGCCGAGCCCGCCGGCGAGGCGACCGCCTGAATCCGGGCGCGGCGGCCCGACGCCGCGCCCGAACCCGTGGCGTCGTGCCAAGATCGGCCCATGCCGGAACGCCCGCGGCGCGGCCGACTGCTGGTGGCCACCCCGGCCATCGGTGATCCGAACTTCGAGCGCACGGTCGTGTTCGTGCTCGAGCACGACGACGGCGGCACCCTCGGCCTGGTCCTGAACCGCCCGAGCGACCTCGCCGTGCACGATCCGCTCCCCGCGTGGGACCCGCTGGCGGCGGTGCCGCCCGTCGTCTTCGTCGGCGGGCCCGTCGAGCAGGGAGCGGCCATCGTCGGTCTGGCCCGCCGGGCGCCCGGAGCCCTTCCCGGCGCCGGCCACCCCGGTGGTCATCCGAGCGGCGAGGGCCCGGGCTTCCGCCTGGTGTGGGACTCCATCGGGACGCTCGACCTGTCGCTCGACCCCGACGAGCTCCCCGGCGTGGAGGAGGTCCGGGTGTTCGCCGGCTACGCGAGCTGGGGCCCGGGACAGCTCGACCAGGAGCTCGCCGTCGAGGCCTGGTTCGTCGTCGACGCCGAGGCCGGCGACGTGCTCGCCGCCGACCCGGACACCCTCTGGTCGAGCGTGCTGCGCCGCCAGGGTGGCGACCTCGCCCTCGTGAGCTACTGCGGCCCCGACCCCTCGCGCAACTGAGCGCCCGCAACCCGAGCCCTGCGTCCCCGCACGACCGCGGTGACGACCACCCCGAGGATGATGGCGGCGCCGAGGGCGAGGGGGAGCCCGGCGGCGCGGCCCGGGGTGGAGTCGTCCAGACCGCCGCCGGCGAACCGGGACGGGTCGAGGTCGTTCGCGCCGGCGCCGGGATCGGCGGCGCCGGGCGCGTCGAGCACGGGTTCGTCCGCCCCTGCGGGCGAGGGTGGCGTGGAGTACCAGGCCTCGAGCGCGCCCGGGGCCGGCTGCGAGTAGCCGCTCACGGTGCCGGGCACCTCTCGTTCGCCGATGGCCAGGGTGAAGCGGGACGGTTCGGCGGCGGTGACGGTGAAGACGTAGGTGCCCGCCTCGGCGGTGGTCCGCGCGCCGGCGATGCGCAGGTAGCTCGTGGCCGAGAACGGCTCGGTGAACGGCTCGCGCCGATCGGGTACGAGCTCGGTGGTGGCGCCCGACGGGCTGACCACCGCGACGCGGGGGAGGTCGCGTTCGGCCAGGGCGTTCTCGGGGGCCAGGTCGGGGATCAGCAGCTCGACGACGAGTGGGTCACCGGCGGCGAACCTGGCCTGCACGCCGGCCTGTCGCTCGGGGCCTCGCACCGTGCCGTAGACCGCGAACGAGATCGTGCCGTCGTCGAGCGTCGGGGCGTCGCCCGCCGGGGTGAGGTCATCGACGAACACGGGCTGGTGAGCGCCGGCGGCGGTCGCCCCGCCGAGGAGCACGAGCACGACCACGACCGTGCCGACCACGACGGCCGGCCGGTGGGCATCACGGAACCGACGGCGGGCCCTCACGGCGCCGAGGCTACCGACGCACCGAGCCCTCTCACCGTCGGGCCTGTCACCCGTCGGGCCCGTCACCCGTCGGGCCCGTCACCGTCGGGCCCGTCACCGCCGGGGGCGGACCAGGCCCTCCTGGGCGACGGTCGCCACGTGGCTGCCGTCCGCGGTGAACACGCGGGCGATGGCCAGCCCGCGCCCGTTGGCCACGCCGTGGCCGCGGAGCTCGAACTGCAGCCACCGGTCGACGCGCACCGGCCGGTGGAACCACACCGCATGGTCGAGGCTGGCGGTCATGAGCGACTCCCACTGCTCGCCCATCGAGTGGGGGAGGATGGCGACGCCGAGCGGGTCCTCGTCCGACAGGTAGGCGAGGGCGCAGGCGTGCACGTTGGGATCGTCGGGCAGGGGCTCGGTGGCCCGCATCCACGAGATGGCCCGTGGCTCGGGCGCGCGCGAGGAGCGCTCGATGCGGTGCTCGAAGAACAGGTCGGTGTCGTGGCGGGGGAGGGCCTCGATCGACGGTGGCGGCGGCGGAGGGGTGATCCCCTGCACGTCCTCTCCGTCCTCGTCGACCTGGAAGCTGGCGATCAGGTTCAAGATGGCGCCGCCCGCCTGGTAGGCGACGACCTGCCGGGTGCAGAACGATCGCCCGTCGCGCACCCGTTCGACCTCGTAGAGCACCGGTGCCCGTTCGTCACCGGCGCGCACGAAGTAGGCGTGCAGCGAGTGGGCCCGGTGGGGGCTGACCCCGCCGGCGTCGATGTCCGGGTCCCGGCCACCGGGTCCGGCGCCGTCGAGCGTCAGGGTCGCGGCGCGGAGGGCCTGGGCGACGACGAGCCCGCCGTAGAGGCGGCCCCAGCCCAACTCGGGCCCGGCGCCCATGAAGGCGTCGGGTTTCACGGTCTCGAGCTCGAGGACGCCCAACAGGTCGGTGACGGGTCGCAGGGAGATGGTCACCGCCAGAGCCTGCCCCGAGCGTGGGACCGCTGACCAACACGGGCACCTCGCCCTGCCGCCGCCGGCACGACGTGCTCAATCGAGCGTCGCCAGGTTGCGCCCCCGTCCGTCGGGACGCAGGCGCAGGGGCCGGCCGACCCACTCGCCGTCCCCGAGGGCCACGAGGGCATCGGGGTCCTCGGTGCGGGCGTAGGCCCGGCCGCCCGATGCCAGGTCGGCGATCACGAGGGCGGTGGCCGGTCGGCCCTCGCGACCGTGGGTGACGGAGTAGGCGGCGATGACCCCACGGTCGTCGGCGTCGACGACCACCGGGACGAGGTCGCCGGCGGCGTCGACCCGCCGTTGCACGGCGCCGTAGTCGGGCGGCGTCACGGGGCCGGGCGCCGACCCGTACACTGCCCAGACGTGCTTGCACATGTGCATGCCGACGCCGCTCAGGAGCGCGAGCCCGTCGCGCTCGCGCAGGCGGTGCACCAGCTCCACGATGGCGTGGGTCGTGGAGTTGCTGCCGGGCCCGCCGTGATACGGGAGCCCGCCGGTGACGGTGAGGCCCCGCTCGTCGAGGGGATCGATGCCGAGGGCGTCGGTGGCGAACATCAGCGACGAGGCGAAGCAGCTGTAGAGGTCGAACAGGTCGACGTCGTCGATCCCGGCGCCGGCCCGGGCGAGGGCGTCGGCCGCCGCCGCCGCCATGGCCGGTGACCGGTGCAGCTCCGGTCGCGCCGCGAGGTGCACCGCGTCCCGGGCGAAGCTCCAACCCCTCAGGTACACGCGCCGGTCGCGGGGGATGCCGAGCCGGTCGGCCGCCCCGTGCGTGGCGAGCAGCACCCCGGCGGCCATGTCGACGTCCATCACCGCCACCGAGTACTTGGTGTACGGCGAGGAGATGATGCGGTTGTCGGAGGTCGGGGTGGCGATCGCGTCGGCGTCGCGCCGGGTTCGGAACCAGGCCTCGGGGTTGGCGGCGGCGACCGCGTTCAATCGGTCGAGCACGGAGGCCTCGTGCGACCAGGCGTCGCCGGGGTCGAGGCCGAGTCGGGCCCGGCGAGCGGTGTCGAGGGCGGCGAAGGTGAGTGACGGCTGCAGCACGTCGTGGGCCCACTCGGTCGGCCAGAACCACTCGTCCACGTCGATCGGCGGCTCGTCGGCCAGGGCCGAGCGGTGGCTCCAGTCGGGGGTCGTGCCCAGCTTGGCCAGTCGGCGGACGGTGGCGAGCGCCTCGGCGCCGACCACCAGGGCGAGCTCGCCGTGGCCGGCGAGCAGGCCCTCGGCGACGCGGTTCACCATGCGCTGGCCGGCGGTGCCGGCGAGGATCGACGTCTCGGTGCGGCCGGGCCGGCAGCGCAGGCGGGCGGCGAGTCGCCCCGGGGGATCGTCGTAGGTCCAGCTCATGCAGTGCACGACGGCGAGCTGGTCGAGGTGCTCGACCAGCTCGGGCCGCCCGGCGTCGGCCGCCGCCGCTCGAGCGACGTGCTCCCACTGGTCGAGCGGTTCCCCGGGATCGTCGCCGGGACGCCAGGTGTGCCGGCCGACGCCGATCACGCAGGGCGAGAGGGGGTCGGGTCCCATGGCCGCACGCTACTTGAGGAACCATCGTTCGCATGTGCTCGACGCAGGGGGGCGGAGGCCCGGAAACGGGCCTCCGGGCCCAGAGGGAACCGCGCCGGTTTACGCTAACTTTCTCTAGCGTTCTGCAAAGTGACGCTAGCGTCACTCGGCCTGGAGGAATCCCGTGCACACCGTCGTCCCGTCGTCCGCCCCGTCTCCGAGGCGGGGCCGTCGTCGGCCCCTCGTGGCCGCCGCCGTCGCCGGCCTGGCCGGTGCCCTCGGGCTCGGCCTGGCGGCCGTGCTCGTGGTCTCGTCGTTCTCCTTGCCCAACCCCTTCGCCACGACCACGGTCGAGCACGACGACGCCGTCGCCCTCACCGAGCTCCGAGACCTGGCCCGCTTCGAGGCCGCGTCGGGTGGCTTCCAGACCGTGGTCGATCGCGAGGAGGACGCCGACTACCTCCCCGACGTCATCAAGGGCGAGCGGGTGACCCTCGTCGTCGGCGGTGACGTCGACGCCTACGTGGACTTCGCCGGGCTCGGCGAGGACGCGGTCTCGGTGTCCGAGGACGGCACGACCGTCACCGTCACCCTGCCCGAACCGGCCCTCGACGCCCCCCGCCTCGACCACGACCAGACGCGCGTGGTGAGTCGTGAGCGGGGCCTGCTCGACCGCTTCGACGATGCCGTCACCGGCGCCGACCCGACCGACGACCAGGTCGTCTACCAACGGGCCGAGGACAAGCTCGCCGAGGCGGCGGCGGTCAGCGACCTCCAGGGCACGGCCCGCGACAACACCCGCGCCTTCCTCACCGACTTCCTCACGGGGCTCGGCTACGAGCGGGTCGTGGTGCAGTTCGTGTCGGCCGACGGCGCCACCGCCTGAGGCCCGGCCCGCCCCGTGTGGGGGCCTGGCGCGTGACCCACTACGGTGCGGCCACGCCGAGACGACCCGGAGGAAGCCGCCATGCCCCTCGAAGGTGAGTACGAGCCGAGCCCCTGGGCTCCCATCGCCGAGCAGGTGGAGCAGTACGAGTCGTCGGGGGGCACCGAGGGCACCACGCTCGAGGGCCAGCCGTGCGTCATCCTGACCACCCGGGGCCGGCGGTCCGGCAAGCTCCGCAAGACGCCGCTCATGCGGGTCGAGCACGAGGGCTCCTACGCGGTCGTCGCGTCGATGGGTGGCGCGCCGCAGCACCCGGTCTGGTACTTCAACCTGCTCGAACATCCCGAGGTCACCGTCCAGGACGGGCCCGACGTGCACGATCTCGTGGCGCGAGAGGTGACCGGTGACGAGAAGGCCACCTGGTGGGGCCGCGCCACCGAGGTGTGGCCGAGCTACGACGACTACCAGGCCGCCACCGACCGGGTGATCCCGCTCATCGTCCTCGAGCCTCCACGCTGACGTCGCCGGGCGACGTCGTGGCCAGGAACTCGGTGAGCACCGTCGTCGTCCCGGTCGGTTGATCGATCGGCGCCAGCGTGCCGCTGTCGTCGATCCACACGAGGCGGCCGTCCGGGAAGTCGTCGGCCAGGCGTCGAGCGTCCTTCGCCGGGAAGAGCCGGTCCCCGGTCGCCCATGCGATCAGCACGGGGCGCGGGAACGACGGGAAGGACGTGGCGGCGTCGAGGGTGACCCTGGGCCGTACGGTGCGCAGGAACGTTCGTGCGTCGGCGCGGATCGCCTCGTCGGTGAGGATGGGCTCGGCCCACGAGCGCAACAACGTGTCGTCGAGCGGGTGCTCGGCGACGAAGCCCAGCGGCAACCATCGCCGTTGGTGGCGGGAGGAGCCGAGCAGGCGGGCCAACGTCGTGAGCGCGCCAGGGAGGCCGGGGACGTGCACGAGCGGGCGGAAGAGCGGCGGCGGGAAGTTCCGGTAGGCGTCGCAGGACACGAGCGCGAGACGGGCCACCCGATCGGGGTGGCGGGACACCAGCACCTGGCTCAGACCCCCGCCGGTGTCGTTGCCGACCACGGTCGCGGCCTCGATGCCGAGGCCGTCCATGAGCTCGACGAGGGCATCGGGGACGCCGCTGGTGGACAGTCGGCTGCGGTCGGGGACCGGGCGGCGATGGGCGCCGAGCGGGAGGTCGGGGACCACCACCCGGTGGGTCTCGGCGACGGCGGGGGCCACCCCGTCCCACAGGCGCCCGTCGACCACGAAGCCGTGCACGAACAGGACCGGGGGCCCGTCGCCGGCGGTCCGGCAGTCGATGGGCCCGAGCGACGTCTCGACCGTCACCGTCGTGCCCCAGCGGCTCGTCGTGTCGTCCATGGCTGGTCCTCCGCGTCGTCAGACGTGATGTAGCACTCGCTACAAAGACGGTAGCACGGGTGTAGCGTGTGCTACAAGAGATGGGTGGATGCCGCTGACGAACACCGCGCCGCGTTGGTCGGCGAGGCGGTCGCGTACGTGCTCGAGCACGGTCTCACCGGTCTGTCGCTGCGGCCCCTCGCCGCCGCCCTCGGCACCAGCGATCGCATGCTCCTCTACTACTTCGGCACCAAGGAGCAGCTCGTCGCCGAGGTGCTGCTGGCCATGTCCGGTCAGCTGCGACTCGTGCTGGACGCTCGCGCTCCCACCCGGAAGGGTGGGCGCGCGGGCCCTCGTGGTCGCCGTCGACGACCTGTTCACCCGGCCCGAGCTCCGCCCCGCGCTGTCCACGTCGTTCGAGCTGGTCGGGCTCGCCGCCCGTGGGCGCGAGCCCTATGCGTCGGCCGCACGCACCATCCTCGACGAGTGGGCGTCGTGGACCGAGAGCCGGCTGGCGGGCCCGGCGGCCGGCCGTCGTCGCCGGGCCGAAGGGGTGCTCGCGGCCGTCGAGGGGCTGCTCCTCGTGCGGGCGGTCACCGCGAACGGCGATCGGGCCCGGGCCGGGCTCGTCGCCCTGTTGCCGTAGCGCGCGGTCGGGCGGGCAGGTCGGCCCGATAGCGTCGCCGCAGTGGAGGCACGGTTGCGGATCCGCGACGCTCGGCCCGACGAACGCCGTGACCTCGAGGAGTTGCAGCGGCGGTCGAGCCTCGTGTGGGAGGACACCCGGCACGACCTGCTCGCCCATCCCGAGGTGATCGAGCTGACGGTGGACGACGTCGCCCGTGGCCGGGCGCGGGTGGCCGAGGGCGACGATGGTCGAGTGCTCGGGTTCGCGTTCGCCCTCGCCGGCAACGGCGTCGTCGAGCTCGACGGGTTGTTCGTCGAGCCGGGGGCCATGCGCCATGGCGTAGGACGTGCGCTGGTGGGCGACGCCATCGGCGACGCCCGGGCGCGGGGTGCGACCGCGATGACGGTGGTGGCCAACGACAACGCCGTCGGCTTCTACGCGCGCGTCGGGTTCGTGGTCGTCGGCTCGGTGGAGACCCGGTTCGTGCCGGCCACCCGCATGCGCCTCGAGCTGGGTGGCCCGTGACCGGAGGGGCGCGGCTGACCGCCGTCGTCGTGGCGGTGCTGGTCGTGGTGTCGGGATGCGTCGGAGGCGACGACGACGGGTCGAGCCGGGATCCCTCGGCTGGGCCCCAGCCGACCACGTCCGACACCGTCGCCGGCACCTCGACCCCGGGCGACGCCGACTCGGAAGGGGTCGTCGTCGGGGAGCAGGTGAAACGGGCGCTCGTCGAGGCCGCCACCGACGACGGCCTCGTGCGCTGGCCGGGCGGCGCCGTGACGGTCGGCTGGTCGGGGGCGGTGACCCTGCGCGACGAGCAGATCCTCCTCGCCGCCGCCGAGCAGCTGGCGGGGCTGACCGGCCTCCGCCTGGTTCCCACCGGGGCCGGCTCGGTCGACGACGAGACCGACATCGCGGTGGTGTTCGCGCCCAGACGGGAGTGGCCCGTGGCGCCCGAGGTCGGGACCGCCGACCTGCTCGGGGTGACCGAGGCCCGTTGGACGGCCGGGGGTGAGCTCACCGGCGCCACCGTGGCCATCGACTCGACCATCGACCAGTCGTTGCGCAACCAGACCATCGTGCACGAGCTCGTGCACGCGGTCGGCGTGGGTCACGTGACCTGTCCGACCTCGATCATCTACGGCGGGACCGACGGGATCCCGACCTGGACGCTCGGCGCCCTCGACGATGCCCTCCTCCGGACCTGGTACGACGCCGACCTGCCAGCCGGCCAGTCCGCCGGCGACCTCGAGCGCGTCGTGCAGGCGACGTCGGGTGGCCCGGTGTGCGAGCCGGCCCCGTTCGTGGTGGTGCAGTCCGACCTCGGCGTGCTGTGGTGCGAGACCGGGTCGGGTGTGCGGGCCTGCGTGGTCGTCGACGGGCTCGGCGAGCCGCCCTCGTCGCCGATCACCGAGCCGGACCGGTGGGTGCAGGACCGGACGCTCTACGACTACGACCCCTCCCGCTACGAGGCCGTGCAGATCGACGGTCGGCGCGCCCTGTGCGAGCTGACGGGTGGGGAGCGCCGGCCGTGCCAGTTCACCGACGGTCCCGGTCCGCTCACGGGCGCCGACGTGTGGACCGACGGCACCTACGTCTACCCGTCCCCCTGACGCTCGTGGCCGGCCCGATCCCGGGTGGCGAGGCGGCGCAGCGGCGGCACCGTCGAGGGTGGCTGTCGCCGCGGCGGCAGTTCGGCGAGCAGCTCGGTGGTGGCGGCGGTGATGGTGGCGACAGCTCGTTCGAAGGCAGCCTCGTTCGCCGTGCTCACCTTCTGCACGCCGCTGACCTTGCGGGCGTACTGGCGCGCCGCCGCCTCGATCTCCTCGGGGGTGGCGGCAGGCTCGAGCCCGCGCAGCGTCGTGATGTTGCGGCACATGCGTCCGAGGGTACTGAGACCCGCAGGAGCACGATGGACCCGAACGTGCGAACTGGTGTTCTTCCACGACACGATCGTACCCACCACCCCCGACAACCACGCCGACCCCGAGCTCGTGCCGGGACCGCTCGTGGCGCCCTGGGGTCTGATGTGAGCGATCGCTCGGATCATGCCCGCTCGGTCCGAGCGCGGCGAGCGGTCTCCGCCGCGCCCGATCGGGCGGGCCGGCCGCCGGTCGTGGAACGATGCGTCCACCACCGAGCGGAGGAGCCGTCGTGATCTTCGGAACGTTCATCCCCCAGGGTTGGAAGATGGAGCTGGTCGGCATCCCCGACCCGCAGGACAAGTGGGCCAAGGCCCTCGAGATCGCGGTGCTGGCCGAGGAGCTCGGGTACGACTCGCTGTGGGCCTACGACCACGTGCACAACGTGCCGGTGCCGGCCCACGAGACGATGTTCGAGTGCTGGACGACCCTCGCGGCGGTGAGCCAGCGAACCAGTCGCATCCGGCTGGGCCAGATGGTCGGGTGCGCCTCCTACCGGAATCCCGCCCTGCTGGCCAAGATCACGTCCAACATCGACGTCATGAGCGGTGGCCGTCTCGACTGGGGCATCGGCGCCGGCTGGTACCAGAACGAGTACGACGCCTACGGCTTCGAGTTCCTCCCGGCCAAGGACCGCATCCGGGTGCTGCGGGAGACGGTCGAGATCGTGAAGCTCATGTGGAGCGAGCCCGACGCCAGCTACGAGGGTCGTTTCTTCACGGTGAAGGGCGCCCAGTGCGACCCGAAGCCGCTGCAGCAGCCCCACCCACCGATCTGGATCGGCGGCGGCGGTGAGCAGCTCACGCTGCGGGTGGTCGCCCGCCTCGCCACCCACAGCAACTTCGGCGGCAAACCACATGAGTTCGCCCACAAGTGCGAGGTGCTGAAGGGCCACTGCGACGCCGTCGGGCGCGACTACGACGAGATCGTGAAGACCTGGTCACCCGAGGTGTTCATCCGCGAGAGCGAGCAGGAGATCGTCGACGGCGGCACCCGGTCGTTCTGGGGCGAGCCGTTCGAGTCGTGGCGCGACGGCAACCTGGTCGGGACGCCCGAGCAGGTGGTCGAGAAGCTGCGCACCTATGCCGACCTCGGGTGCGGGGGTGTCGTGCCGTGGTGCTCCGACTACCCCGAGACCGAGTCCCTGCGGTTGTTCGCCGAGCAGGTCATGCCCGAGTTCCGCTGACCCGGGAAATCCTGCAGCGCGGTCGCCCCGTCGGGGTGATGATGGCGCCGTGGGGGATCTGGAGTTGGCAACCGCACTCGACGGCGGGCAGGGCCGGTACACGGCCACGCTCAGCCGTGACTGGGAGATCTGGGGCCCGATGGGCGGCTACGTGGCCGCCTTCGCCCTGCGGGCCGCCGGGTTCGAGTCGTCGTTCACCCGCCCGGCCAGCTTCTCCTGCCACTTCCTGAGCGTCGGTCGGTTCGACGAGCCGTTGGAGCTGGCCGTCACCCGCCTGCGGGGCGGGCGCACGGCGGAGTCGTTCCGGGTCGAGGTCACCCAGGGCGAGCGCCGGGTCCTCGAGGCCACGGCGTGGGGCATCGCCGAGGTGGACGGGCTCGAGCACCACGAGATCCACGCGCCCGACGTGCCCGTCGCCGCTGTCGTTGCCCACCCTCGAAGAGCTCCGCCCCCCCGATCAGCCCGAGCCCTACGCGTTCTGGGACAACATCGAGGAGCGGGTGGTGCACTGGTTCGACGACTGGCCCCCGCCCGAGCCGATGCCTCCCGAGTTCGTGGGGTGGTTCCGGTTCCGTCCGGCCGCCGCCTTCGACGACCCGTGGGTCGACGCCTGCCGGGCCGTCATCCTGCTCGACGTGCAGGGGTGGCCCTCCGCCAGCCGTCACCACGCCTGGCGCGAGCCGTCGCTCATCGCCCCGAGCATCGACCTGTACGTCGCCTTCCACGAACCCCTGCCGGCCGACGGCTGGCTGCTCGCCGAGGGGACCGCGCCCGTCGCTGCCGACGGCCTGGTCGGGTGGACGGGGCGGCTGTGGTCGACCGACCGGCGCCTGGTGGCTTCGGGCGGCGGTCAGCTGCTGTGTCGACCGGTGCCTTGATCCCGCCGGGACCGCCGCGTCACTCGTAGTAGCGGAAGATGATCTCGGCCACGCACGACGGCTTCGGAGCCCCCTCGCACTCGAAGGTGAAGACCATGGTCACCTGGGCGCCGCCCGGGATGTCCTCGACCTCCTTCAGCTCCGCCCCGAGGCGCACCTTCGCCCCCACCGGCACCGGCGACGGGAAGCGCACCTTGTTGGCGCCGTAGTTCACGCCCATCTTCACGCCGGTGACCGACATGATCTGCGGGGCCAGCATCGGGCCGAGCGACAGGGTCAGGTAGCCGTGGGCGATGGGGCCGCCGAACGGGCTCTCCTTCGTGGCCCGCTCCGGGTCGACGTGGATCCACTGGTGGTCACCCGTCGCGTCGGCGAACAGGTTCACCTGCTCCTGGGTGATCTCGCGGTAGTCCGAGTAGCCGAGGTGCTGGCCCACCAGGGCCTTCAGCCCGGCGATGCCTTCGATCGTGGTTGCCATGCCGCGATCATGGTCGTGGGAGCGGACGGGCGCTACTTGAACCAGATGCGCTGGTACTCGCGGCTCATCGGGTGGATGAGGAGCGCGAACAGCGCCACGGGGAAGATGATGGCGAGGAGGAAGCGCACGCTGAACACGGCGCCGATGCCGTCGGCCGCCAGCACGAAGAGGAAGGGGACCAGTTGCAGCGCCGCCACGGCCACACCGAGGTAGTAGCCCCACTTGCGCTCGTTGGCGATGCCGAAGCCCGCACCCACGCTCGCCGCCGTGATGGCGAGGGAGATCAGGCTGAAGCCGCCGAAGAGCAGCGAGAACGCGGCGTTGATGTAGAGGAGGAACACCGCCGAGTAGAGGGTCTGCGGTTGGGACGGATTGGTCCACCGGCGGGTTTCCATGGGTGACAGTGTGGCAGGAACGACCCCGGGATCGCACCCGGAGCGCGCTTCGGCGGCGAACGGCTCGGCGGGGCGGCTCGCAGGGGTGGTGCTGGCGGCCGGCGAGGGCACCCGGCTCCGCCCGCTGACGTACCGACGGCCGAAGCCGCTCTGCCCGGTCGGGAACGAGGCGCTGCTCGACCTCGGCATCGCCCGAGTGGCCCGTGCCACCGGCGCGGTGGCGGTGAACGTGCACCACGGCCGCGCCGCCATCGAGGCCCACCTGGCCCGGCGGCCGGAGGGGGCGCCGCCGGTGCACCTGTCGGTCGAGGAGGAGCGGGCCCTCGGCACCGCCGGGGCCCTCGGGCACCTGCGGGAGTGGATCGACGGGCGCCCGGTGCTCGTCACCAACGCCGATGCGTGGTGCCGGCCCGACCTGGCCGCCTTCGTCGCCGGGTGGGACGGCGAGCGGGTGCGCGTCCTCGTCCACGGCGAGGCCCGCTTCGAGTCACGCACGTCGGTGCTCGCCTGCCTGTTGCCGTGGTCGGTGGTCGCCCCGCTCGCGCCCGAGCCGACCGGCCTCTACGAGACCGCGTGGGGTCCGGCCCGGCGCGAGGGACGGCTCGAGGCGGTGGGCGACCCCGGCCCCTTCGTCGACTGCGGCACGCCGGCGGCCTACCTCCGCGCCAACCTGCTCGCCGCCGCCGAGCGCCCGGACGGCCTCGTCGTCGATCCGTCGGCGACGGTGACCGGCACGTGCCGGGACGCGGTGGTCGGGGCCGGCGCCGAGATCGTCGGCGAGGTCGAGGAGTCGGTGGTGTGGCCCGGGGCCCGGGTCGAGGCGGGGGAGCGGCTGTGGCAGGCCATCCGGGTCGACTCGACGATGACCGTCCTCGTGCGATGACCGTCCTCGCGCTGATCGGCCTCGTGCGCTGACCGGCCGTGCTGATCGGTCGCGTCGGGCGAACCGGGTTCAGCGCAGGGCGACGGGCACGTCGTGGGCGGCGCGCAGCTGTCCGCAGGCGGCGTCGATGTCGGTGCCGCGGTTGCGACGGACGGTGGCGTTCACCCCGAGGGCTCCCAGCTGGTCACGGAAGGCGGCGACGCGCTCCGGTGGCGTGCCCCGTGTCGCGTACCCGGGCGTCGGGTTGAGGGGGATGAGGTTGACGTGGGCGCCGAGGGGCCCGGCGTAGGCGGCGAGCTGCTCGGCGTCGACGCGGCGATCGTTGACGCCGTCGATGAGCGCCCACTCGAACGACAGCCGTCGGCGCTTGGCGGCCAGGTACTCGTGGCACGCCTCGGCCAGCTCGACGAGCGGGTAGCGCCGGTTGATCGGCACCAGCTCGTCGCGCAGTTCGTCGTCGGCGGCGTGGAGCGACACCGCCAGGTTGACCGGCAGGTCCTCCTCGGCGAGCCGCCGGATCCCGGGGACGATGCCGACGGTCGACAGGGTGAGGTGGCGGGCCGACAGCCCGATGGCGCCATGGATGCGCTCGACGGCGGCCCACGTGCGGTCGTAGTTGGCGAGCGGCTCGCCCATGCCCATGAAGACCACGTTGGAGACCCGACGCGGGTGCGGGGATGCGGCGGCGCGGCGGGCGGCCCGCACCACCTGCTCGACGATCTCGCCGACGGTGAGGTTGCGCTCGAAGCCGGCCTGGCCGGTGGCGCAGAACCCGCACGCCATCGCGCAGCCGGCCTGCGTGCTGATGCAGACCGTGGAGCGGTCGCGGTAGTGCATGAGCACGGTCTCGACCCGGGCCCCGTCGGCCAGCTCCCACAGCCACTTCACCGTGTCGCCGGCGTCGCTGACCGACTCGGCGGCGGGTCGGAGGGCGGTGGGCAGCTCGGCGCCCAGTCGAGCCCGCAGCGCCTTCGGCAGGTCGGTGAGCTCGTCGGGCTCGGCGAATCGCCCGTAGAGGCCCTGCCAGACCTGGTCGACCCGGTAGCGCGGCTCGCCGCCCAGCAGGGCGCCGAGGCCCTCGCGGTCGAGGTCGTAGCGGGTGGGAACCACCGCTCGATCCTACTGAGGGGGCCGGGTCGGGCCCTCGTACCAGCGGTGGCGGTGGTGGACCGCGAACCCGAGGCTGCGGTACACGGCCAGGGCCGGCTCGTTGTCGGCCTCGACGTAGAGCATGGCCGCCGGCAGGCCCCGCCCGGCGAGGTGGTCGAGACCGGCGACGGCCAGGGCGCGGCCCAGGCCCCGGCCCTGGAAGTCCGGGTGGACGGCGATGACGTAGATCTCGCCGAGGGGCGGGTCGTGGTCGGCGTGCACCTTGGTCCAGCAGAACCCGGCCAGGCGGCCGCCCTCCTCGTGGAGCAGGAAGCCCTCCGGGTCGAACCACGCCTCGGCGACGCGGGTGTCGAGGTCGGAGCGGGTCCAGCCCGCCTGGTCGGGGTGCCAGTGGAACGCGGCGTTGTTCACCGCCAGCCAGGCGTCGTCGTCCCGGCCGGGGCGAAGGGCTCGGGTGGCGAGGTCACGCGCGGGGCGGGCCACGTCGACGAGGGGGAGTGACCGGCGGAGCTGCAGCAGCTCGCGCCGGCAGAGGAGTCCGAGCTCGGTGGCCAGACGGTCGTGCCCGTCGGTGGCCGGCTCGGCGTCGACCACCACCGTGGTCGCCCCGGCGGCTGCGGCGGCGGCCATGGCGTCGCGCAGTTCGGTGGTGGCGCCCTCGGCGTCACCGGCGGCCACGGCGGCGTCGATCGCCGTGGCCGCCGAGGCCAGCACCTCTGCGGCATCGGGCGCGACGTCGGGCTCGACGGCGATCTCCAGCACGACGGGAGCGTACCGATAGCCTCCGCGGCCATGGCTCGACCCCGCACCCCGAAGGGCCGCGCCCGAGAGACGGCGACCCGCCTCGCCGAGGTGTACCCCGACGCCCGCTGCGCCCTCGACCACCGCGACGCCTACGAGCTGTTGGCGGCCACCATCCTGTCCGCGCAGTGCACCGACGAGCGGGTGAACCTGGTGACGCCCACGCTGTTCGCCCGGTACCCGACACCCGAAGACCTCGCCGTCGCCTCGCCCGACGACGTCGAGGAGATCATCAAGTCGACCGGCTTCTACCGCAACAAGACGAAGAGCCTGCTCGGCATGGCCGGCGCCCTGGTGGAACGGTTCGACGGCGAGGTGCCGGGGCGGATGGAGGACCTCACGACCATCCCGGGGGTCGGGCGCAAGACGGCCAACGTGGTGCGCAGCGTCGCCCTCGGCCTCCCCGGCCTCCCGGTCGACACGCACGTGGGGCGGTTGTCCCGACGGCTGGGTCTGACCACCGAGACCGACCCGGTCAAGGTGGAGCACGAGCTGAACGCCATGGTGCCCGCCGCCGAGCGGGGTCGGTTCAGCCTGCGGCTGATCCTGCACGGGCGCCAGGTCTGCGCCGCCCGCCGGCCCGCGTGCGAGCGCTGCGTGCTCGCCGACTTCTGTCCCAAGGTCGGCGTCTGAACCCCGGGAGCGGGTGTGGTCCGGGCCCGTCGGCACCGCCGTGTCGGACGTCTTGCCGGATTCCTGGGGAGGGGGGTTCATCCTCCGGTGGTTTAGGAGTAGGGTGACAGATGCCAGGTTCCCGCCACCTGGTAGCGGCGACACATCTGGGATCCGCCGCCCAGTGTCGCCCCGCCGACGCCCCCTTCGGGGGGCGTCGGCCCTTTTCCCCGACTCCTGCGAACGGCGTCAGCCGAGGCGCCGGCGAACGGCGTGGAGCCGACGCAGCGCGACACGCAACGACCGCTCGACCTCGAACAGGTCGACGGCGACGGCGGCGTCCTTGTCGGCCTGACGCCGCTCGGCGATGGCGGTCACCCGGGCGATGAGCTCGTCGAGCGTGGTCTCGGCCGAGCTGAGCTCGGCCCGGTCGCGATCGGACATGGTCGCCAGTGTGGCCGTCGCCCGGGGAGAGGGGGAATCGCCGCGGGGGCGACGGGGCACGGGCGGTAGCGTGATCCGGTGCTGAACCGACTCGACCTGCGGGGCGTGGCCGACGTGGCCGACCGCCTCCCCCGACCGGGGGGCGCCGGCGCCGAGCCCGTGGCCGCGGTGCGGGCGATCCTCGACGACGTCCGGGCCCGCGGCGACGAGGCGGTCCGCGAGTACACCGAACGGTTCGACGGCGCGACCCTCGTCGAGCTCCGCGTCGCCCCCTCCGAGCTCGACGCCGCCCTCGCCGCCGTGCCCGACGAGCTGCGTGACGCCCTCACCGTCGCCCGTGACGCCATCCGCGACTTCCACGAGGCCCAGCTCGTCGCCGACCACACCTACCGGCGTGACGGCATCGAGGTGCGAGGGCGGCGGGTGCCGGTCGACCGGGCCGGCCTCTACGTACCCGGCGGGCGGGGGGCCTACCCGTCGTCGGTGCTCATGACCGCGGTGCCGGCGCGCGTGGCGGGCGTGGCCGAGCTCGTGCTGTGCGTACCGCCCGACCGCGACACCGGTCGCATCGCCACGCCCACCCTGGCCGCCGCCGCCCTGGCCGGGGTCGACGAGGTCTACGCGGTCGGCGGCGCCCAGGCGGTGGCGGCCATGGCCTACGGCACCGAGTCGATCCGCCCCGTCGACGTCATCGTCGGGCCCGGCAACGTGTACGTGGCCATCGCCAAGCGGGAGGTCGCCGGCGTGGTCGGCGTGCCGTCGGCGTTCGCCGGGCCGTCGGAGATCGTGGTCGTCGCCGACGAGACCACCCCCGTCGAGCTCGCCGCCATCGACGTCATCGTGCAGGCCGAGCACGGACCCGACGGGCTGGCCTGGCTGATCACGTGGTCGGAGGCGGCCGCCGACGCGATCGACGCCGCCGTCGCCCGGCTGGTGGCCGAGGCCCCGCGACGGGACGAGATCACCACGACGCTGGCGAGCGGGGGCTGGCTCGCCCTCGTCGACTCGCCCGAGCAGGCCATCGAGGTCGCCAACCGGATCGCCCCCGAGCACCTCCAGCTCATGAACGCCGACCCCGAGGCGCTCGTGCCCCTCGTCCGCCACGCCGGCGCCGTGTTCTGCGGACCGCTGGCCCCGGCCTCGCTCGGCGACTACGTGGCCGGCCCGAGCCACGTCCTGCCCACCTCCGGCTCGGCCCGCTACGGCAGCGCCCTCACCGTCGACGACTTCCAGAAGCAGGTGCACGTCGTCACGGTCGACGAGAAGGGCTTCGCCCTCGCGGCGCCGGTGGTCGAGACCCTGGCCACCGCCGAGGGCTTCGCCGCCCACGCCCGCTCGATCTCGCTGCGCCGCGAGCGCCTCGCCGACGGGTCGGGGGCACCGTGACCGCTCCCTCGGTGCGCCCCCGCGACGACGTCGCCCTCATGGACGGGTACCACTCGCCGCAGGTCGACGTCGGCGTCCGCCTCAACACCAACGAGTCGCCCGAGCCGCCCCCGGCGGCCTGGGTCGAGGCGGTGGCCCGAGCGGCGGCCGGGATCGACTGGCACCGCTATCCCGACCGCGAGGCCCTGGCGTTGCGTCAGGCCATCGGCCGGCTGCACGGCGTCGACCCGGAGCAGGTCTTCGCCGCCAACGGCTCCAACGAGGTCCTCCAGACCCTGCTGCTCGCCTTCGGTGGTGCCGGGCGCACGGCCGCGGTGTGGGAGCCCACCTACGCGCTGCACGGCCACATCGCCCGCATCACCGGCACCGACCTCGCCGAAGGAGAGCGCGGCCCCGACTTCGCCGTCGACCTCGCCGAGGTCGATCGGGTGGTCGGCGAGGCGGCGCCGTCGGTCGCGTTCCTGTGCTCGCCCAACAACCCGACCGGCGTCGTCGACCCACCCGAGGTCGTCGAGGCGGTGCTCGATCGCGTCGGCGCCGCCGGTGGCCTGCTCGTCGTCGACGAGGCCTACGGGCAGTTCGCCCCGTGGTCGGCCCTCGCCCTCGTCGACGACGGACGGCCCCTGGTCGTCACCCGCACGTTCTCCAAGACCTGGTCGATGGCGGCGGCCCGCCTCGGCTACCTCGTCGGCCCGTCGTGGGTCGTGGCCGAGCTGCACAAGGTCGTCCTGCCCTACCACCTCGACGCCTTCACCCAGGCGGCCGGCACCCTCGCCCTCGACCACGTCGAGGCCATGGAGGCCCGCGTCGCCCGCCTGGTCGAAGAGCGCGGTCGGCTGGTCGCCCGGCTGGCCGAGCTGCCCGTGCGGGTCTGGCCGTCCGGGGCCAACTTCGTGCTGTTCCGACCCGACGCGGTCGACGGCGCCGAGGTCTGGCAGCAGCTGCTCGACCGCGGCGTGCTCGTGCGCAACTGCTCGTCGTGGCCTCGCCTCGAGGGCTGCCTGCGCGTCACCATCGGCACCCCCGGCGAGGACGACGCCTTCCTCGATGCACTCGCCGAGATCCTCGAATGACCCCCGCCCCGACCACGGAGAGCCAGCGATGAGCGAGCGAACCGCCACCCGCACGCGCACGACGAGCGAGACCGACATCGAGATCGTCGTCGACCTCGACGGCACGGGCACCGTCGACGTGGCCACCGGCCTCCCGTTCTTCGACCACATGCTCGCCCAGGTCGGCCGCCACGGCGGCTTCGACCTCACCGTGAAGGCCACGGGCGACCTCGACATCGACGCCCACCACACCGTCGAGGACACCGGCATCCTGCTCGGCGCGACGTTCCGCGAGGCCCTCGGCGACAAGGCCGGTGTGCGCCGGTTCGCATCGAACCGGGTGCCGCTCGACGAGGCGCTGGTCGACGTGGCCCTCGACCTGTCGGGACGTCCCTACCTCCACTACGAGCTGCCGTACCCGGGCGAGAAGATCCTGGGCGACCCGCCGTTCGACCCCCAGCTCATGGAGGAGTTCTGGCGCGCCTTCACCACCGCCGCCGGCATCACCCTCCACGTCACCCTCGTGCGGGGCACCAACACGCACCACATCGTCGAGGCGTCGTGCAAGGGCGTGGCCCGGTCGCTGCGCGACGCCGTGCGCATCGAGGGCGGCGGCGTGCCCTCGACCAAGGGGACCCTGTGACGCGCATCGCCGTCCTCGACTACGGCATCGGCAACCTGCGCTCGGCCGAGAAGGCGTTCGCCCACGTGGGCGCCGACGCCCGCCTCACCGCCGACCCTGCGACCATCGCCGCCGCCGACGGCGTGGTGCTGCCCGGCGTCGGGGCCTTCGGCCCGTGCATGGACGCGCTCGAGGCGACCGGGCTCGACGTGATCACCCGGCAGGCCGTCGCCGACGGGCGGCCGTTCTTCGGGATCTGCATCGGGATGCAGCTGCTCTACGAGGCCTCCGACGAGGCGCCGGGCCGGACCGGCCTCGGGGTGCTCCCGGGCGCGGTGCGGCTGCTGCCCGACGGCGTCCGGCGCCCGCAGATGCAGTGGAACGTGGTCGACGTCGTCCGCCCCTCGGCGATGCTCGCCGGCCTGGCCGAACCGGTGTGGATGTACTTCGTGCACTCCTACGCCGCCACCGACCCCACCGGCGTGGTGGCCACCTGCGACTACGGCGGTCCGGTCGTCGCCGCCGTGGAGCGGGGCTCGCTGTGGGCCACGCAGTTCCATCCCGAGAAGTCGGGTGCCGCCGGGCTGGCCGTGCTGGCCAACTTCGTGGCCCGGGCAGCGGGGCGGACCGCGACCTCGTCGGCGGGTCGGGCGGGAGGCGCCTGATGGACCTGTTCCCCGCCATCGACCTCCGCGACGGCAAGGTCGTCCGGTTGTACCAGGGCGACTACGACCGCGAGACCGTCTACCACGAGGACCCCGTCGAGCAGGCCCGGGTGTTCGCCGCCGCCGGCGCCCCGTGGATCCACGTCGTCGACCTCGACGCCGCCCGCACCGGGCGACCCCTGAACCGGTCGGTCGTCGCCGACATCGCCTGCTCGGTGACGGTGCCGGTGCAGTGCGGTGGTGGCGTGCGCGACGAGGCCGCCGCCGACCTCCTGTTCGAGGAGGGCGTGGCCCGGGTGGTGCTCGGCACCGCCGCCCTCGAGCAGCCCGCCCTGGTCGAGCGGCTGGCGGCCCGGTACCCGGTCGCCGTCGGCGTCGACGCCCGCGACGGTTCGGTCGCCGTGCGCGGATGGGAGCGCGACTCGGGCCACGACGTCGTCGAGCTCGTCCACCGCTTCGGCGACGCCGGCGTGGCGGCGGTGATCGTCACCGAGATCGGCCGCGACGGCACCCTCGCCGGACCCGACCTCGAGGGTCTGGCCACCGTGCTGGCCGCCACCGAGATCGACGTGGTCGCCAGCGGCGGGGTGGGCTCGGTCGACGACCTCCGGGCTCTCTCCTCCCTCGAGGTCGGCGGCCGCCGGCTGGCCGGCGCCATCGTCGGCCGGGCGATCTACGAGGGGCGGTTCACGATCGAGGAAGCACTCGGTGCCGTCCGCCGTCCGGAGGGCCCGGCGTGATCCTCAACCGGCTCTGGCTGTTCTTCGCCGTGGTCGTCGGTGTGGCCGCGGTCGAGACCGCGGCCCTGTTCGCCATCACCCTCGGCAACGACGACCCGGCGTCGACCGTCGTGCAGTTCGCGGTGGCGGCGGGCGTCGCCCTCGTCGGGTCGGGGATGGTCGTCAGCCGTACCCGGTTCCTGCGTCGCCCCTGGAACACCGCCTCCGACGACGCCGTGGTGGCGGGGTTCGTGGCCCGCTGGGTGGTGCAGGTGACGCTGGCCTTCGGCGCCATGAACCTGGGGTTCGCCGGCGCCATCCTCACCGGGGCGTGGTGGATCGGCCTCCTGGGGCTGGTGTTCTTCCTCGCGCCGTTGCCCCGGCTGGTGCCCACCGAGCGCAACCTCCACCGGGTCGAGGCCGAGCTGGCCGAGCAGGGTGCCGCCGTCGATCTCGTCGTCGCCCTCCGCCGGCCGGTGGGCGCGTCCCGCGGGGAAGGGGGCTGACGTGCGCACCGCCCGGGTCATCCCCTGTCTCGACGTCGACGCCGGCCGGGTCGTCAAGGGCGTCAACTTCGTCGACCTCCGCGACGCCGGCGACCCGGTCGAGCTGGCGGCGCGCTACGACGCCGAGGGCGCCGACGAGCTGGTGTTCCTCGACATCACCGCGTCGAGCGACGACCGCGACACCATCGTCGACGTCGTGTCCCGCACCGCCGAGCAGGTGTTCATCCCCTTCACCATCGGCGGGGGCATCCGCTCCGTCGACGACGGCCGCCGGTTGCTGCGGGCCGGGGCCGACAAGGTGTCGGTGAACACCGCCGCCGTGCAGCGTCCCGAGCTCATCGGTGAGTTGGCGAACGAGTTCGGCACCCAGTGCGTGGTGACGGCCATCGACGCCCGCCGGTCCGACGCCGTCGACAGCGGCTTCGAGGTGTTCACCCACGGCGGCCGCACGCCCACCGGCGTCGACGCCGTGTGGTGGGCGGCCGAGGCCGAGCGGCTCGGCGCCGGCGAGATCCTCCTCACGTCGATGGACCGCGACGGCACCAAGGACGGCTTCGACCTCGAGCTCACGCGCGCCGTGGTCGACGCCACCGCGGTGCCGGTGATCGCCAGCGGTGGCGTGGGCACCCTGCAGCACCTGGTCGAGGGCGTCACCGAGGGCGGAGCCGACGCCGTGCTGGCGGCGTCGATCTTCCACTTCGGCCAGCACCGCATCGCCGAGGCCAAGGCGTTCATGGCCGACCACGGGGTCGACGTCCGCCCGGCCTGAGCCCACGCCCCACCCTTCGCCGAACTGGTTGCGCGATCGGGGGTCGCCAGCGGGTCGGATCGCAACCGGTTCGGCGGTGGGCATACAGATCTGCCGAACTGGTTGCGCGATCGGGGGTCGCCAGCGGGTGGGATCGCAACCGGTTCGGCTCAGGAGGCGGCGAGCGTCGACACGAACCCCACGCACAGCTCGGCGACGCGGTCGGTGCGGCCGACGCAGAAGTGGTCGGCGCCGGTGACCACCTCGATGGCGGTGTTCGTCCAGTCGGCGGTGACCTCGGCGGCGGGGCCCGGCGGGCGGAACTGGTCGTGCTGGGGCACGGCCAGGAGCTTCGGCCGGGGGTCGCGAGCGGCGGCCAGGTCGTCGAGGGGGAGGATCCGCAGCGGCGGTGCCACGCAGAACCACCCGGCCAGTCGGGGGTCGACCACGGCCAGCGAGACGTCGGCGCCGAACGACCAGCCGGCGGTGACGAGGGGCAGGTCGGGAGCAGCGTTCTCCGTCGCGTCGATGGCGGCCACCAGGTCGAGCTGCTCGTCGACGCCGTGCCCGTGCGTGCCCTCGGACCCGCCGACGCCACGGAAGTTGAAGCGCAGCACGGCGAGGTCGTGGCGGGGGAGCGTCCGGAACAGCTCGCTCGTGACGAGCGAGCTCATCGAGCCGCCGTGCACCGGGTGGGGGTGGGCGAGCACGACCGCCGCCGTCGCCCCGTCGGGGACCACGACCTCGCCCTCCAGGCTGAGACCGTCGGCGGTCGGGAACCGGATCGCGGTGCGGGACGCGACGTCGTCGGCCATGAGGGGAGACGGTAGCGTCGTGTCGATGGCCTCCGAGCTCCCGTCGCCCGACGACAAGCTCCCGATCAACATGATGAACGACCGCATCCTGGTGCGCACCGGTGGCCCCGAGGGCGAGCGGCGCTCGACCGGCGGCATCCTGATCCCGGCCACCGCCCAGCTCGGCCGGCGCCTGGTGTGGGCCGAGATCGTCGCCATCGGCCCCAACGTGCGGAACATGGAGATCGGCGACCAGGTCCTGTTCAACCCCGAGGACCGCTACGAGGTCGAGGTGCGGGGCGACGACTACATCATCCTGCGCGAGCGCGACGTCCACGCCGTCGCCGCCACCCGGCTCGAAGAGGGCAGCACCGGCCTCTACCTGTAGGACGTCGACGGCCATTCGGGTTCGTGGGCAAGGCCATCGGGCCGTACGATGGCCGTCCTATGCCGGTCGCCACCCCCATCGCCGTCACCGAGGAACAGCTCGCCCTGGTCACCTTCGACGCCGACGGGCTGGTGCCGGCCATCGTGCAGGAGGAGGGCACCGGACGGGTGCTGATGATGGCGTGGATGAACGAGGAGTCGCTCGCCCGCACGTTCGCCGAGGGTCGCACCGTGTTCTGGAGCCGCTCCCGTCAGGAGCTGTGGCGCAAGGGCGACACCTCGGGCGACCGCCAGTTCGTCCGCGAGGCCTACTACGACTGCGACGGCGACACCCTCCTGTTCGTCGTCGAGCAGGAGGGCAAGGGCGCATGCCACACCGGTGAGTACTCGTGCTTCTTCCGCCAGTTCGGCGAGGGGCACACCACCGCCACCGCCGACCACTGAGCGCCCCGTGGTCCACCCGTCCCGCGAGGCCTTCCGCGAGCTGGCCCGCACCCACACCGTCGTGCCCGTGTGGCGTGAGCTGCTGGCCGACCTGATCACGCCGGTCGCCGCCTTCGCACGGCTCACCAGGGACGGCGAGCCCGGCTTCCTGCTCGAGTCCGTCGAGCACGGGGAGCGCTGGAGCCGGTGGTCCTTCGTGGGTCGCCGGCCGGTGACCACCCTCGTCGGCCGCGGCCGGGCGGTGACCGTCGAGGGCGCCGCCCTGCCCGACGATGTCCGTCTCGACCAGGGCATCCTCGCCGCCGTCGAGGACCTGTTGGTCGTCTACCGGTCGCCGGCACTCGACGAGCTGCCGCCGCTCCACGGTGGTCTCGTCGGCTACCTGGGCTACGACGTGGTGCGCGAGGTCGAGCACCTTCCCGACGTGCCGCCCGACGACCTCGGCCACCCCGACGCCGTGCTCGCCGTCATCGGCGAGCTGGCCGCCTTCGACCACTTCCGCCAGCGGGTCACCCTCGTGGCCAACGCCATCGTCCCCGTCGGCGCCGACGACGTCGAGATCGACGCCGCCTACGACGACGCCGTCGACCGCCTCGAGCAGCTGGCCGTCGACGGGGCCGCGCCCCTTCGCCGAGCCGCTGGTCGAGCCACCGGACACCGAGGGCGACGCCCCCGAGGTCACGTCGTCGATGGGCGCCGCCGACTACCGCCGGGCGGTCGAGGTGGCCAAGGAGCACATCCTCGCCGGCGACATCTTCCAGGTGGTGCTGGCCCAGCGGTTCGAGTTCCCGCTCGAGGCCGACCCGTTCGACTTCTACCGGGTGCTGCGGCAGGTGAACCCGAGCCCGTACATGTACTTCGTGCGCACCCCGTACGTGACGCTGGTCGGCTCGTCGCCCGAGCCGATGGTGAAGCTGGTCGACGGGCGGGTGATCTCCCGACCCATCGCCGGCACCCGCCGTCGGGGTCGCACCGACGAGGAGGACCGTCGCCTCGGCGCCGAGCTCTCCGAGCACCCGAAGGAGCTCGCCGAGCACGTGATGCTCGTCGACCTGGCCCGCAACGACGTCGGGCGGGTGGTTCGCTTCGGCACCGAACAGGTCGACGAGATGATGGTGCTCGAGCGCTACAGCCACGTCATGCACCTCACGTCACAGGTGTCGGGCGAGCTGGCCGACGGTCGGACGCCCATCGACGTGCTGCGGGCCACGCTGCCCGCCGGCACCGTGTCGGGGGCCCCCAAGGTGCGGGCCATGGAGATCATCGACGAGCTCGAGCCGGTGAAGCGGGGGCCCTACGCCGGGGTGGTCGGCTACCTCGACTTCTCGGGTGCGATCGACACCGCCATCGCCATCCGCACCCTCGTCGTCGGCCCCGACGGCATGGCGGCGGTGCAGGCGGGGGCCGGTGTGGTGGCCGACAGCGTGCCCGAGCACGAAGACCTCGAGTGCCACAACAAGGCCCGGGCCCTGCTCGCCGCGGTGCCGGGGCGCGGGCCATGACCGCCGCCCGTCGCGCCGCCGAGGGCCACCGGTGAGCGCCGACGTGCTCACCGGCGCCGCCGCCGACGTCGCCCTGCGTGACGCCGTCGCCGCCGCGCCGATCTCCCGCGACGTCGTGCGCGTGACCGGGCCCGACGCGACCACCTATCTCCAGGGCCAGCTCAGCCAGGACGTCGAGGCGATCGGCGTCGGCGACGCCGCCTGGTCGTTCGTGCTGCAGCCCACCGGCAAGGTCGACGCCTGGGTGCGGGTCACCCGCCTCGGCGACGACGCGCTGCTCCTCGACGTCGACGGCGGTCACGGTGACGCGCTCGTCGCCCGGCTCCTGCGGTTCAAGCTGCGTACCGAGGCGGAGATCGAGCTCCTCGACACGTGGCGCGCCGTCGCCGTGCGGGGGCCGGCGTCGGAGGTCCTCGACCGGGTCGCGCCGGCCGGGGGCGTGGCCGTCCCCGCCGGCTGGCCCGGGGTCGTCGGCTTCGACCTGCTCGGCCCCGAGGTCGCGGTGCCCGACGGCGTGCCGCTCGTCGACGCCGCCGCCCTCGAGCGCCTGCGGATCTCGGCCGGCGTGCCGGCGGTGGGGGCCGAGCTGACCGACACCACCATCCCCGCCGAGGCCGGCGCCTGGGTGATCGAGGCGTCGGTGAGCTTCACCAAGGGCTGCTTCACCGGCCAGGAGCTGGTCGCCCGCATCGACTCCCGCGGGGGCAACGTGCCCCGACACCTGCGGGGCGTGGTCGTCGACGGCACGGTCCCGGCGGTCGGCGCCGACCTCGAGGTCGACGGTGCGACCGTGGGCGCCCTCACGAGCGTCGCCGTCACCGACACCGGCGCGATCGGCCTCGCCGTCGTCGGACGGGCCGTCGAGCCGCCGGCCGACGGCTCGGTCCTGATCGACGGCCGAGCGCGTCGCGTCCGCATCGAGGCCCTTCCCCTTCCATGAGCGGCCCGCTCCGCTCGTACGATCCTGTCGTGGACCACTACGAGGTGCTGGGGGTGTCGCCGACGGCGACCGACGTCGAGATCCGGAGCGCATACCTCCGCCTCGCCCGTGAGCACCACCCGGACGTGCAGGCGGCCCGCGGCCGGGCGACGGGCAGTGGGGGTTCCGGCGACGAGGACCGCATGCGACGCGTCAACGAGGCCTGGGCCGTGCTGGGCAGCGCCGACCGACGGCGGGCCTACGACGCCGACCGGCGCCAGCAGCGCCGGGCGGGCCGCCGGCCGGGCATGTCCGACCCCGAGTTCGTGCCCTACGACGACGAGGACGTCGACTACGCCGGTCTCCTCGACGACACGCCGGTGCGGGGCACGCAGGTGCCGCGGTGGGTGCAGCTGCTGCCGGTGGTGCTGCTCGGCATCGGCCTGTTCGCCTGCTCGGCCGGCCTGGCGGCATCCTTCGCGCCGCTGCTGGCCCTCGGCGTCATCGCCGTCGTCGCCTCGGGCCTGGCCTTCCTCGCGGCCCCCGCCCTCGCCGTGATGCGCAGCTACCAGGCCGAGAAGGACTGAGGGCCGACCGTGCGCACCTACCTCGACCGCATCGTCGCCGCCCACCGTGAGGCGGCCGCCGACGATCGCCGCCCGCTCGACCGGCTCGTCGACGAGGCCCGGGGTCGACCGGCCACCCGCGGCTTCCGCGAGGCGCTCGTCACCTCCCCTCACGCCGTCGCCGTGATCAGCGAGGTCAAGCGCCGGTCGCCGTCGAAGGGCGACCTGTGCCCCGACCTCGATCCCGCCGCGCTCGCCCGCGACTACGAGCGGGGCGGCGCCGCCTGTCTCTCGGTGCTCACCGACGTCGCCTTCTTCGGCGGATCGGTGGCCGACCTGCAGGCCGCCCGAGCGGCGGTGACCCTGCCCGTGCTCCGCAAGGACTTCACCGTGTCGGCCCGCGACGTGTGCGACACACGGCTCATCGGGGCCGACTGCGTGCTGCTCATCGTCGCCGCCGTCGACCAGGCCGAGCTCACCGACTTCCTCGCGCTGGCCCGTGACCTGTCCCTCGACGCCCTCGTCGAGATCCACGACGAGGCCGAGCTCGAGCGGGCCATGGCCGCCGGCGCCGACCTGGTCGGGGTCAACCAGCGCGATCTCGTGACCTTCGAGGTCGACACGACCCGGGCCGTCCGGATGGCCCCGCTGATCCCCGAGCCGGTCGTGCGGGTGGCCGAGTCCGGCATCGGCGGGCCGGCCGACGCCGCCGCGCTGGTCGGCGCCGGCTACCGGGCGGTCCTGGTGGGGGAGTCGCTGGTGACGTCGAGCGACCCCGTCGCCGCGGTCGGCGCCCTCGCGTCGGCCGCCGTATGATCCGCGGCGTTCCCACCACGAACGACGCTCGGAGGCTGCCATGACCCGGTACACGTTGCCCGAGACCCAGATCCCCACCGCCTGGTACAACCTGCTGCCGCGCCTCCCCGAGCCGCTCGACCCGCCGTTGCACCCCGCCACCCGCCAGCCGGTCGGCCCCGACGACCTGGCCCCGCTCTTCCCGATGGCGCTCATCGCCCAGGAGATGTCGGCCGAGCCGTGGATCGACATCCCGGGTGAGGTGCTGGACATCCTCAAGCTGTGGCGACCGACGCCGCTCGTGCGGGCCGAGCGGCTCGAGGCGGCCCTCGGCACCCCCGCCCGCATCTACTTCAAGGACGAGTCGGTGTCACCGGCCGGGTCGCACAAGCCCAACACCGCGGTGCCGCAGGCCTTCTACAACAAGCAGGAAGGCGTGCACCGGCTCACCACCGAGACCGGCGCCGGCCAGTGGGGCACCGCCCTCAGCTTCGCCACCGCCCAGTTCGGGATGGAGTGCAAGGTCTACATGGTGCGGGCCTCGTACGACCAGAAGCCCTACCGGAAGATCATGATGGAGATCTGGGGCGGGGAGGTCGTGCCGTCGCCGGTGGACGACCCCGACCACCCGGGCTCGCTCGGCGCCGCCATCTCCGACGCCGTCCGCGACTGCGTCGGCCGCGACGACTCCCACTACGCCCTCGGGTCGGTGCTCAACCACGTGCTGCTGCACCAGACCGTCATCGGCCTCGAGGCCAAGGAGCAGCTCCAGCTCGCCGGTGAGGAGAAGCCCGACGTGGTGATCGCGCCGTGCGGCGGCGGCTCCAACCTCGGTGGCATCTCGTTCCCGTTCGTGCCCGACGAGGGGGTGCGTCTCGTCGCCGTCGAGCCGTCGTCGTGCCCCACGCTCACCGAGGGCACGTTCGAGTACGACTTCGGCGACGTCGCCGGCATGACCCCGCTGATGCCGATGTTCACCCTCGGCCACGAGTTCATCCCGCCGTCGATCCACGCCGGTGGCCTCCGCTACCACGGGGACTCGCCCATCGTGTCCAAGCTGGTGAAGGACGGGCGCATGGAGGCGGTCGCCTACCCGCAGGGCAAGGTGTTCGAGGCGGCGATCCAGTTCGCCAACGCCGAGGGCAAGGTGCCGGCGCCCGAGGCCGCCCACGGCATCCGGGCGGCCATCGACGAGGCCCTCGCCGCCAAGGAGACGGGTCAGGAGAAGGTCATCCTCTTCAACTACTGCGGCCACGGCCACCTCGACCTCTCCGCCTACGACGACTACCTCCACGGCCGCCTGATCGACGGGTAGAGGCTCTTCGACGCGAGGCCCGGGTGGCGGGGAGCGGAAGTTCCCCCGCTCGCGGAGTCCCGGCCGGTACCGTCTCCCGGGTGTTCGTGAAGATCTGCGGGATCACGAACGAGGAGGACGCCCTCCTCGCCGTGGCCATGGGTGCCGATGCCGTCGGCTTCGTGTTCGCGCCCTCGACCCGCCAGGTCGCCCCGGCGGCGGCACGCGACATCGTGCGCCGGCTACCCCACGAGACGCTCACCGTCGGCGTGTTCCGCGACGAGACGCCCCCGCGGGTGGTCGAGATCGTCAACCAGCAGGGCCTCAAGGGGGCCCAGCTGCACGGCCACGAGTCCCCGGCCGAGGCGGCCTGGATCCGCGAGCGGGTCGGGTTCGTGGTCAAGGCCTTCGCCGCCGGCGACCGCATGTTCGACCGCATGGGCGACTACGACGTCGATGCCGTGCTGGTGGACTCCCAGATCCCGGGCTCGGGTCGGGTGTTCGACTGGTCGATCGCCGAGCACCTCCCGCTCGACCGCCCGATCATCCTGGCTGGCGGACTGCGACCCGAGAACGTGGCCGAGGCCATCGCCCAGGTGCACCCCTGGGGGGTCGACGTGTCCACCGGGGTCGAGGCCTCTCCGGGCCGCAAGGACCCGCTCAAGGTGATGCGGTTCGTCAACGCCGCCAAGGTCGACGACTCGACCGAGCTGCCCCGCCCCACGCTCGACCTGGCCGCCCGCCGGGCCGCCATCGCGTCGGTCGGCGAGGACGTCTACGACTACGACTGGGAGGACGACGCCACCGTCCGGTAGGCGCCGCCCCCCGGTTCTCGTCGCCGCGAGCGGTCTTTCGAGTTCACCGTCACGGGACCCAGGCCGTACCCTGCTCGGCGATGTCCCCTGAAGGCGCGCGCGACCGAGACGAGGTGGGCCGTGGCCCTCGGTGAGCCCAGCGAGTCCGGCCGCTTCGGCGAGTTCGGCGGCCGCTTCGTGCCCGAGACCCTCGTGCCGGCGTGCGAGGACCTCGAGAAGGCGTTCCGATCGGCGTGGGGCGACCCGGCCTTCCGCACCGAGCTCGACGACCTGTTGCGCGACTACGCCGGCCGGCCGTCGCCGCTCACCGAGTGCCACCGGCTCTCCGACGAGCTCGGCGTCCGCATGCTGCTGAAGCGCGAAGACCTGAACCACACCGGCTCCCACAAGATCAACAACGTGCTCGGCCAGGCCCTGCTGGCCCGGCGCATGGGGAAGTCACGTCTCGTGGCCGAGACGGGGGCAGGTCAGCACGGCGTGGCCACCGCCACCGCCGCCGCCCTCCTCGGCATGGAGTGCGTGGTGTTCATGGGCGAGGTCGACATGGCCCGCCAGGCCCTCAACGTGTTCCGCATGCGTCTGCTCGGCGCCGAGGTCGTGCCCGCCGTGTCCGGCAGCCGCACCCTGAAGGACGCCGTCAACGAGGCCATGCGCGACTGGGTCGCGACCGTCGAGACCACCCACTACTGCCTCGGTTCGGTGATGGGCCCACATCCGTACCCGTGGATGGTGCGTGAGTTCCACCGGGTCATCGGCGACGAGTCGCGCCGGCAGTGCGCCGAGGTGCTCGACGGTGACGTCCCCGACGTCGTGACCGCGTGCGTCGGCGGGGGGTCCAACGCCATCGGCATCTTCTCGGGGTTCGCCGACACGCGGGCCGAGCTGGTGGGCGTCGAGCCCGCCGGCGGCGCCGCCATCGGACGGGGCGTCCCCGGTGTGGTGCACGGGATGAAGTCCTACCTGATGCAGGACGAGTTCGGGCAGGTGCTCGAGGCGTCGTCGATCTCGGCCGGGCTCGACTACCCGGGGGTCGGTCCGGAGCACTCGCAGCTCGCCGCCATCGGTCGGGCCCGCTACGAGTCGGTCACCGACGCCGAGGTGATCGAGGCCTTCCAGCTGCTGTCCCGCACCGAGGGCATCATCCCCGCCCTCGAGCCGGCCCACGCCCTCGCCTGGGTGTCACGCGACCGGGGGGCGCTGGCCGGCAAGGTGGTGCTGCTCAACCTCTCGGGCAGGGGCGACAAGGACGTCGCCCAGATGATGGACGTCCTCGACCTGTGACGCCCGAGCCGCACGGAGCGGACGACGTCGGGGCGCTCGAGGCGGCGCTGCGGACGAGCCGCGACACGGGACGGAAGCTGCTCGTCCCGTACGTCACCGGGGGCCTCGGCGACGACTGGACCGAGGTGGTGCGGGCGGTGGCCGACGCCGGTGCCGACGCCGTCGAGATCGGCATCCCGTTCAGCGATCCGGTGATGGACGGTCCGGTGATCCAGGCGGCCAGCGAGCGGTCGCTGGCGTCGGGCACCACACCGGTCACGGTCCTCGACCAGCTCCGTGACATCGACGCCGGCGTCCCGCTGGCGGTGATGACCTACTACAACGTCGCCTTCCGCATGGGCGACGAGCGCTTCGCCCGCTCGCTGGCCGACAGCGGCGTGGCGGCGGCGATCCTGCCCGACCTGCCCCTCGAGGAGGTCGGGCCGTGGGCCGAGGCGGCCGACGGCGCCGGCGTCGAGACCGTGCTGCTCGCCGCGCCGACCGCGCCCGACGAGCGCCTGCCCCGCATCTGCGAGCGGGCCCGCGGCTTCGTGTACGCCGTCGGCCTGCTCGGCGTCACCGGCGAGCGCGACGTCCTCGCGGCGAGCGCCACCGTGATCGCCGGGCGGGTCAAGGCCGTCACCGACAAGCCGGTGCTCGTCGGGGTCGGGGTGTCGAACGCGGCCCAGGCGGTCGAGGCCAGCGCGGTGGCCGACGGCGTCGTGATCGGGTCGGCCCTCGTGCGCCGGCTGCTCGACGGGGAGGGGCCGGCGGGCGCCGCCGCCTTCATCGGCGAGGTACGGGCCGCCCTCGACGCCGGCTGACCCCCCCTACCCCCCACCCCACCCGAGCACTCGCCGTTCTGGTGTGGGTTCCGGTCGCTCCGGCGACCGGAACCCACACCAGAACCGTGACGAACGAGCGGTAGAGCCTCAGCCCAGGCCCTCGAGCTGGGCGATGATCCGCAGCATCATCTCGTCGCTGCCGCCACCGATCGACAGCAGGCGGCCATCACGGAAGTAGCGTGCCGTCCAGGTCTCCTCCATGTAGCCGATGCCGCCGTGGAACTGCAGGCAGGTGTCGGCGACACGGCGCTGCAGGCGGCCGCTCTTCAGCTTGGCGATCGACGCCATCTTGGTGATGGTCGCCTGATCGGCGCCGGTCACGACGGCGTCGGCGCAGGCGTAGTTGTACTGGCGCAGCAGGTCGACCTCGGCGACGAGCTCGGCCAGCGAGTACTGGATGTACTGGTTGTCGCTCAGGGGTCGGCCGAACGCGCGACGCTCGCGGGTGTAGGCCATCGTCTTGTCGAGCGCGGCGAGCATGTTGCCGGTGGCCATGTAGGCGGCGATGAGCCGCTCGTTCTGGAACTGGGCCATCTGCTGCTGGAAGCCCCGGCCGATGTCGCCGATGGTGTGCTCCACCGGGACCCGGACGTCGACGAACGACAGCTCGGCGGTGTCCGACGAGCGCTGCCCGAGCTTGTCGAGCTTGCGGCTCACGGAGAAGCCCTCGACGTCGGTGGGCACGACGATCTGGCTCATGCCGCGGTGGCCGCCCTCGTCGGACGTGCGGGCGAGCAGGCACAGCCAGTCGGCCTGCGTGCCGTTGGTGATGTAGAGCTTGGTGCCGTTGATCACCCACTCGTCGCCGTCACGCACCGCCCGGGTGCGCAGCCCGGCCACGTCGCTGCCGGCGTCGGGTTCGGTGACGGCGATGGCGGCGACCATCTCGCCCCGGACGGCGGGGACGAGGTAGCGCTGCTTCAGCTCGTGGCTGCCGAACCGGTGCAGCGACGGCGTGGCCATGTCGGTCTGCACGCTCACGGCCATGGCCACGCCGCCGGTCTCGCACCGGCCGAACTCCTCGCCGTAGATGACGGTCCAGAGGTGGTCGGCACCCTGGCCGCCGTAGGCCGGGTCGTACTCGAGGCCGAGGATGCCGACGGCGCCGAGCTTGGGGAACAGCTCGTGGGCCGGGAAGACCCCCGCCGCCTCCCACGCGTCGGCGTGGGGGTTGATCTCGTTGTCGACCACGTCGCGGACGAGCCGACGGAACTGCTCGTGCTCGTCGGTGAAGATCGGCATCAGCCCTGCCCTTCCAGGAGACCGGCCGGGACGTCGACCAGTTTGGCGCGGAGGTACTCGCCCAGCCCTTTCGCCTGTGGATCGGTGCGCGTCGAGGCGGCGACGCCCCGGCCGAGCAGGCCGACGATCACGAGGTTGACCGCCCGCAGGTTGGGCAGCTCGTAGCGCCGGACCTCGAGGCCGTCGGTCTCGACCGGCATCAGCTCGCGGACCCGCTCCTCGGTGAGGAACCACTGCAGCCACGACCATGCCTCGTCGGAACGGGCCCACACCCCGAGGTTGGCGTTGCCGCCCTTGTCGCCCGAGCGGGCGCCGACCACGCGACCGAAGGGGGCGCGGGTGGTCGGGGCGTCGGCCCACCGGTCGTCGTGGCCCGGCTCCACCGGCGGTGGAGCGTCGTGCACCACGTCGCCGGTCGGTGCCGGGGGTACCTCCACGCGCTGCTCGCCGAGCACGACCTCGTGGGGGACGACGTCGACCGGCACGAGGGCGGGCCAGTAGACGCCGAAGCTGGTGGCGTCGGTCGGGGGGCTCGAGGTGAACAAGCCCGGATAGCTGGCCAACACCATCTCGATCACCTTGTTCGAGAAGGCCCGGCCCACCTTGTCGCGGTCGGCGTCCATCACCGTGACCCGCAGCTCGGCCAGGGCCTCGTCGTTGGTGGCGGGGTCGTCGCGGTCGGTGCGACGGAGGAGGACGTCGACCTCGGCGAACGCCTCGCGCCCGCCGGGCACGAGCGACCAGAGCGTGCGCTCGGCCAGCGCCGCCTTCGCGTCGATGTCGAGGCCGGTGAGCACGAAGGTCATGCTGTTGCGCCAGCCACCGAGGTAGTTCACGGCGACCTTGGCCCGGTCGGGCGCCGGTCGGCCCCGGACCCCGTGGATGCGCACTCGGTCGGGGCCGGCCGCTTCGAGGCGGATCGACGTCAGGTCGACCACGGCGTCGGGGTTGGCGTAGTCGAGGCCCTGGATCTCGTAGAGGAGCTGGGCGGTGACGGTGCCGGTCGACACCAGACCGCCGGTGCCCGGGTGCTTGGTGACGACCGACGAGCCGTCGGCGGCGATCTCGGCGAGTGGGAAGCCGGGGTGGTCGAGGCCGGGGACCTCCTCGAAGAAGGCGTAGTTGCCGCCGGTGGTCTGGGCCCCGCACTCGATCACGTGGCCGGCGACGACGGCCCCGGCGAGGGCGTCCCAGTCGGTGCGGGCCCAGCCGTGGTGGTGGGCGGCGGCGCCGACGACCACGGCGGCGTCGGTGACCCGGCCGGTGATCACGACGTCGGCGCCGCGGGCGAGCGCCTCGCGGACGCCCCATCCGCCGAGGTAGGCGTTGGCGGTGAGGGGTTCGACGCCGAGGTCCTCGAGGCGCTCCCCGGTGTCCATGTTGGCGAGGTCGACACCGGCGGCTCGCAGGTCGTCGAGCCGGGGGAGCAGGTCGTCGCCCTCGACGTGGGCGACGGCGGGGGACAGGCCGAGCCGGTCGGCGAGCGCGAGCACGGCGTCGGCGCAGCCCGACGGGTTGAGGCCGCCGGCGTTGCCGACGATGCGGACACCGTCGTCGAGGCAGCGGCCGAGCACCTCCTCGAGCTGGACGAGGAACGTCTTGGCGAACCCGCCCCCGGGGTTCCGCTGGCGGTCCTTGGCGAGGATCAGCATGGTGAGCTCGGCCAGCCAGTCACCGGTGAGCACGTCGATGGGGCCGCCCTCGACCATCTCGCGGGCGGCGCTCAGGCGGTCGCCGTAGAAGCCGCTGCAGTTGGCGATCCGCACGGCGTCGGTGCGGGGACGAGGGTCGGTCACGGGTGCTCCTCGATCCGGACGAGCAGCTGGTGGGCGTCGACGTTGTCGCCCGCGGCCACGCGGACCTCGGCCACCACCCCGGCGACGGGGGACGTGACACGGTGCTCCACCTTCATGGCCTCCATGATCACCAGGGTCTGACCGGGTGTCACCTCGACGCCGACCGCGACCTCGACGGCGACCACCCGGCCGGGCACCGGCGCGGTCGGGCCCCCACCCCCCGCCTCGTGCCACGGATCGGTGAACCGGGGCTGCTCGATCAGGACGCTCTGGCCGTCGGCGGACCGGACGTAGGAGGTGGTGTCGACGGCGTGGACGGCGCAGCGGTGGATCACCCCGTCGCACTCCAGGCGCACGACTAGGTCGCCGTCGCCGTCGCCGTCGCCGATGGCCATCGCCGGCGCCATCGCCATCGCCGGCGACGCGGACGTCGACGAGCCGGCCCTCCACCTCGGTCCCGCCGGCCGCCACCGAGAAGCGGTCGTCATCGGTGACGGCATAGGTGACCTCGAGCACGTCACCGTCGGGACCGCCGATGGCGAGCTCCACGTGCTGGCGGCGGGGCCCGACGTTGCGCCATCCCGCCGGCGCGAACGGCCAGTGCCGATCGGCGGCCCGCCGTCGGGACCGTGCGGCGAGCACCGAGGCGGCGACGTGGCGCATCCGTGCCTCGTCGTCGGGGCCGGCGTGGAGCACGGACGGGTGGTCGTCGACGAAGGTGGTCGTGGTGGCCCCGGCGAGGAAGTCGGGCTCGCGGAGGATGGCGGCGAGGCAGGCCCGGTTGGTGGCGACGCCGTCGACCACCAGGGCGTCGAGGGCGCCGGCGAGACGGGCGGCGGCGGTGGCCCGGTCGGGGCCCCGGGCGATGACCTTGGCGAGCAGTGGATCGTAGAAGGGCGTGACCACGCTGCCGGTGGCCACGCCGTCCTCGTAGCGCAGACCCGGCCTCGGCTCGTGGCCGTAGCGGTGGATCGGGCCGGCCGACGGGAGCCATCCGCTCGCCGGGTCCTCGGCGTAGAGGCGGGCCTCGATGGCGTGGCCGGTGAGGGTCAGGTCGTCCTGGCGGAACGGGAGGGGGCCGCCGGCGGCGAGGGCGATCTGCAGCTCGACGAGATCGACGCCGGTGACCTCCTCGGTGACCGGGTGCTCGACCTGCAGCCGGGTGTTCATCTCGAGGAAGAAGAAGTCGCGGCTGGCGTCGTCGACGAGGAACTCGACGGTGCCGACCGTGCGGTACCCGGCTGCCTCGGCGAGGGCGACGGCGGCGGCGCCGAGGCGCGCCCGCAGGGCCGGGTCGACGGCGGGGGAGGGGGCCTCCTCCACGATCTTCTGGTGTCGGCGCTGGATGGAGCACTCGCGCTCACCGAGGTGGACGGTCGACCCGTGGGAGTCGGCGGCGACCTGCACCTCGACGTGGCGGGCGCGTGGGAGCTGGCGCTCGGCGAACACCGTCGGGTCCCCGAACGACGCCGCCGCCTCGCGCCGGGCGGTGGCGACGGCGTCGGCCAGCGCCTCCTCGTCGAGCACGCTCCTCATGCCCTTGCCCCCTCCGCCGGCGGCCGCCTTGACGAGGAGCGGGTACCCGACGGCGGCGGCCTGGGCGCGCCACTCGAACTCGGCGTCGCCCACCAGCTCGGCGCTCGGCAGGGTCGGCACGCCCGCCTCGACGGCCAGCCGCTTGGCCTCCAACTTGTCGCCCATGGCGGCGATGACGTCGGCCGGCGGTCCGATCCACACGAAGCCGGCCTCGGCGACCCGACGGGCGGCATCGGCCGACTCCGACAGGAAGCCGTAGCCGGGGTGGACGGCATCGGCGCCGGCGCGCCGGGCCGCCTCGATCACCAGGTCGACGTCGAGGTAGCTCTCGGCCGCGGTGGTGCCCCCGAGGGGCACGGTCAGGTCCGCCTCCCGGGCGAACGGCTCGTCCCGGTCGGGGTCGGAGCACACCGCGACCGTGCGCAGCCCGAGGCCCCGCGACGCCCGGAGGATCCGGTTCGCGATCTCCCCGCGGTTGGCGACGAGGATGGTGGTGATCGAGCGGCTCACAGCCGGAACACCCCGAACCGGTCGGTGCCCGTGACCGGCGCCCCGTGCACCGCCGACAGGGCGATCCCGAGCACCGTGCGCGTGTCGCGCGGGTCGATGATCCCGTCGTCCCAGAGGCGGCCGGTGGCGAACAGCGCCGTCGACTCCTCCTCGATCTGGCCCTCGATGGCGGCCCGCAGCTCGGCATCGGCCTGCTCGTCGTAGGCGCGCCCGGCCCGCTCGGCGGCGGTGCGCTGCACGATCGACATGACACCGGCGAGCTGCTTCGGTCCCATCACCGCGATGCGGTGGTTGGGCCAGGTGAACACGAAGCGGGGGTCGTAGGCGCGACCGGACATGCCGTAGTTCCCCGCGCCGTACGAGGCACCGAGCATCACCGTGAGGTGGGGGACGGTGGAGTTCGACACGGCGTTGATGAGCATCGACCCGTGCTTGACGATGCCGCCCTGCTCGTAGCGGGTTCCGACCATGAACCCGGTGATGTTCTGCAGGAAGAGCAGGGGCACGTCCTGGCGGTTGCAGAGCTGGATGAACTGGGCGCCCTTCTGGGACTCCTCGGAGAAGAGGATCCCGTCGTTGGCCACGACACCGATCGGCCAGCCGCACAACGATGCCCAGCCGCACACGAGCTGCGCCCCGTAGAGCGGCTTGAACTCGTCGAAGGCGCTGCCGTCGACGATCCGCCAGACCACCTCCCGCACCGGGAACGGCACGCGCACGTCGGCCGACGCGATGCCGATGAGCTCGGCCGGGTCGAGGAGCGGCGGCACCGCCGGCGCCGAGGGCCCCGGTCCGGGCTTGCGGTGGTGGAGGCGGGCGACGATGCGACGGCCGATGCGCAGGGCGTCGAGCTCGTCGTCGGCCAGGTGGTCGGCGAGCCCCGAGACCCTGGCGTGCATCTCGGCGCCGCCCAGCTCCTCCTCGTCGGCATCCTCGTCGATGGCCATCTTCACGAGTGGGGGGCCACCGAGGAACACCTTGGCCGCGCCCCTGACGAACACGGTGTGGTCGCTCATCCCGGGCACGTAGGCACCGCCGGCGGTGGAGGACCCGAACACGAGGGTCACCGTCGGCACGCCGGCCGCCGACAGGCGGGTGAGGTTCTTGAACGACGCGCCGCCGGGCACGAACACCTCGGCCTGGCGGGGCAGGTCGGCACCGCCCGACTCGGTGAGGTTCACGAGGGGCAGCCGGTTGACGAGGGCGATCTCCTGGGCCCGGAGGGACTTGGCGATGGTGGTCGGCGACGATGTGCCGCCGCGCACGGTGGGATCGTTGGCGCTGATCACGCACTCCACCCCCTCGACCTGCCCGATGCCGGTGACGAGGCCGCCGCCGAGGGGGTCGTCGGTACCCCAGCCGGCGAGCGGCGACAGCTCGAGGAACGGGCTGTCGCGGTCGAGGAGGAGGTCGATCCGCTCCCGGACCGCCAGCTTGCCCCGCGCCCGGTGACGCTCGACGTAGCGCTCGCCGCCGCCGGCGAGCACCGTGCGCTCGGCGGCTCGCACCTCGTCGAGGAGGGCCTGGATGCCGGCGGCGTTGGCCTCGAAGCCCTCGGAGCGCGGATCGATCGTCGTCGGCGGCGCGTCCCCCATCGGCGCGGACGCTACCGTCGCACGCCGTGCCCGGCGAGAACGACGAGAACGACGAGACCTCCGACGTGACGACCACGCTCTACGGGCGCGTCGGGGGCGTGCCGTGGTTCGTCGCCCTGGTCGACCGGTTCTACGCCGGCGTCACCGACGATCCGGTCCTGCGCCCGATGTACCCCGACGACCTCGGCGAGTCGAAGGCGCACCTGGTCGGCTTCCTGGTCCAGTACTGGGGTGGCCCGACCACCTACCGCGAGGAGCGCGGTCACCCGCGGTTGCGGATGCGCCACGCCCCGTTCCCGATCGGCGAGGCGGCGAGGGACGCCTGGCTGGGTCACATGCGGGCCGCGGTGGAGGCCGGCGGGCTCGCCCCCGACGACGAGGCCCAGGTGCTCGGCTACTTCGAGATGGCGGCCCAGCACCTGGTCAACCGGCCCGGCTGACGCGTTCCCACCGCAGCGGTAGGGTCGCCGCATGAGCACCACGAAGCTGGCGGTGGGGGACAAGGCCCCTGCGTTCACCCTCCTCGACCAGGACGGCTCGAGGGTGAAGCTGTCCGACTACAAGGGCCGCAAGGTCCTCGTGTACTTCTACCCGAAGGCCGACACGCCAGGGTGCACGCAGCAGTCCTGCGGCCTGCGCGACGTCGCCGGCGACATCGGCGACACGGCCATCATCGGCATCAGCCCCGACGAGTCGGCCCGCCAGAAGAAGTTCGACGACAAGCACTCGCTCGGCTTCCCGCTCCTCGCCGACACCGGCCACGAGGTCGCCGAGGCCTACGGCACCTGGGGCGAGAAGAGCATGTACGGCCGCAAGTACATGGGGATCGTCCGGTCGGCCTTCCTCGTCGACGAGAAGGGGAAGATCGAGCAGGCCTGGTACAAGATCAGTCCCAAGGACACCCCGAAGAAGCTGCAGCAGGCGCTCGCCTCGGCATGAGCGCCGACTGGCCGGCACCCGCCGAGGTGCTGCCGCACCGGCCGCCGTTCCTCTTCGTCGACGAGGTCACCGAGGTCGTGCCCGGGGTGTCGGCCCGCGGCCGCTGGCGCCTGACCGGTGACGAGTCGTTCTTCGGCGGCCACTTCCCCGGACGCCCCACGCTGCCCGGTGTGCTGATGCTCGAGGCCGTGGCGCAGCTCGGCGCCTACGCCGTGCTGCTGTCGGACGGCGACACCGCGGGCAGGCTCCCGTTGTTCGGAGGCGTCGACCGCGTCCGCTTCCGGCGCCAGGTCGTGCCCGGCGAGGTCCTCGACCTCGAGGTGGAGCTCGGCCGCATGTCGACCCGGGCGGGCAAGGGCCACGGGCGGGCGTCGGTCGGCGACGACACCGCCTGCGAGGCCGATCTGCTCTTCGTGCTGGTCGACGCCGAGGCGGCCGGCCCGTGAGCGGCGGGCGGGCGGCGGTGGCCACCCCGATCGGCCGGTTCCTCGTCGAGACCTCCGACCGGGGGGTCACGCGGGTCGAGCACCTCGACGCCGCGATCCGGGTGGACGCCACTCCCGGTTCGGGGCCGGGGCAGAAGCACCTGAGCGAGGCGCGGCGTCAGCTCCACCGGTACTTCGAAGGGAGGGACCTCGTCTTCACCGTGCCCGTCGACCTCGACGGCGTCACCCCGTTCCGGCGGTCGGTGCTCGAGACGCTGCGCACCGTGCCGCCCGGCACCACCATCGGCTACGGCGAGCTGGCGGCACTCGCTGGGCATCCCGGGGCCATGCGGGCGGTGGGCACGACGATGGCGACGAACCCGGTGGCCATCGTGATCCCGTGTCATCGCGTGGTGCGCAGCGACGGCTCCCTGGGCAGCTACGGGATCGGCGGCACGGAGGTCAAGCGGTGGTTGCTCGACCACGAGGGCGCCCTCTGACGCCACCCCAGGGCACGGGGTCAGGCGGGCCCGAGCACCAGGCAGCCGTTGTGGCCGCCGAACCCGAAGCTGTTCGACAGCGTGGGGCCCGGTTCCCAGGCGCGGGGCTCGCCGTGGACGACGTCGATGGCGGCCACGGCGGGGTCGACCGCCCGGAGCCCGACCGTCGGGGGGATCAGGCCCTTCGCCATCGACAGCACCACGGCGGCGGCCTCGAGGGCGCCGGCGGCGCCGAGGGAGTGGCCGGTGACGCCCTTGATGGAGGTCACCGGCGGCCCGGGGAGGCCGAAGACCTTGGCGATGGCCTCGGCCTCGGCGGCGTCGTTGAGCGGGGTCGACGTGCCGTGGGCGTTGATCTGGCGGACCTCCGCGGGGGTCACGCCGGCGTCGGCGAGGGCCAGCTCCATGCACGCGACGGCACCGGCCCCGCCCGGCGAGGGGGCGGTGATGTGGTGGGCGTCGGCGGTGCTGGCCGCGCCGAGCACCTCGGCGAGGATGGTGGCGCCGCGTCCCTCGGCCTCCTCCCACGCCTCGAGCAGCAGCACGGCCGCCCCCTCGGCCAGGACGAACCCGTCGCGGTCGGCGTCGAACGGCCGTGACACCCCGGACGTCGACAGCGCGGTCATGTTCCCGAACCCGGCGAGGGCGGTGGGGGTCATGGCCGCCTCGCTGCTGCCGGCGAGCACCACGTCGCAGCGGCCCCCGGCGATGAGCCGGGCCCCGTTGGCCACGGAGTGGGTGCCGGCGGCACACGCCGTGGTCGTGGTCTCGCACGGGCCCTGCCAACCGTGGCGCATCGACACGCCGGCGGCGGCGGCGTTGGGCATCATCATCGGCACGAGGAACGGCGACACCCGTCGCTCGCCCTTGTCGTGGCGGACGACGACCTGGTCCTCGACGGTGATCAGGCCGCCGACGCCGGTGCCGATCCACACGCCCCGTCGCAGCGGGTCGGCGGTGGGTTCACCGGCCATGGCCAGCGCCTCGGCGGCGGCGGCCAGCGCGAACTGCGCGAACCGGTCGGTGCGGCGTGCCTCCTTCGGGTTGTCGAACACGGTGGCCGGGTCGAAGTCGTGGGCCCGGTGCTCACCCTCCGGAGCCGGGCCGGTCAGCCCCTCCCAGAACGCCTCGACCCCGATGCCGCACGGCGAGACCACGCCGACACCGGTCACGGCGACCCGTCGAGGGCTGCCGTCCATCACCGCTTGGAGTTGACGAGGTCGACGGCCTGGCGCACGGTCTCGATGCCCTCGAGCTCCGACTCGTCGACCTTGATGTCGAACTCCTCCTCGAGGGCCATGACCAGCTCGACGAGGTCGAGGCTGTCGGCGTCCAGGTCGTCGCCGAACCTGGCGTCGAGCCCGACCTGGTCGGGCTCGACGACCAGCACCTCGACCGCGCACTTCGTGAACCGCTCGAACGTGTCGTCACTCACCGATGTCTCTCCTTGGGTGCTTCCTGGTGCACATCATGATCTGCGGAGGCGGCCTCCCGCTCGGATGGGGGACGACCTGCGCTACCAGCCACCCATGCCCAGGCCACCGTCGACGGGCAGCACCGCGCCGGTGACGTACCCGGCCTCCTCGGACGCGAGGAAGCGCACGGCGGCGGCCACCTCCTCGGGCTGGCCGAGCCGGCCGAGGGGCACTGCGGCGCCGATCAGGGCGCGGCGATCGTCGCCGACGGCGGCGAGCATGTCGGTGTCGATGGGGCCCGGGGCGACCACGTTCACGGTGATCGAGCGGGAGGCGAACTCACGGGCGAGCGATCGGGCCAGCCCGACGAGCCCGGCCTTGGACGCCGCGTAGTTGGCCTGGCCGGCCTGGCCGGTGGCGCCCACCACCGAGCCGACGAACACGATCCGTCCCCAACGGGCACGGGTCATGCGGCGCACCGCCCGCTTGGCGACCCGGAAGCCGCCGGCCAGGTTGGTGTCGACGACTCGGCCGAAGTCGCCCTCGCCCATGCGCAGCACCAGGCCGTCGGCGGTGACACCGGCGTTCGACACGAGGATCTCGACGGGGCCGAGCTCGTCCTCCACGGTGGCGAAGGCCTCGTCGATCGAGGCCGGGTCGGTCACGTCACAGGCCACGACGAGCAGGCCGTCGAGGCCGTCGCCCGACGCATCGGGGTCGCGGGTCGTCACCGCGACCCGGTGGCCGGCCTGCGCGAGCGCCCGCGCGCAGGCGAGCCCGATGCCCTTGGTGCCTCCGGTGACGAGCGCGGTCCGGCTCATGTCGCACCCATGGGATCGAGATCCTGCCGTGGCGCGTCGTCCCCGGGCGAATCCCACCGCCGCACGGCACGGCCCCGACCGGCGACGGTGACGCCGAGCGGCGCCGTCCCCGTCACGGCGCGGGGTCGCCGTCGGCGCGCGGCCGGTCGACGGGCCGGCCCGGTGGTGGCTCGAGCGCCTCGCGGCTGGGCGGCGGTGAGGCCAGCACCTCCGAGAGGCCGTCGAGGTCGGCGGGCACCGCGACCGAGAGGGTGCGGGCCCCCGTCATCGTGCGCTTCGCCATGCCGGTGAGCACGGTCCCGGGTCCCACCTCGACGACGGTCGACACGCCGGCGGCGCCCAGGGCCTCGAGCGTGGGTCGCCACCGCACCGGCCGGCAGAGGCCGGCGTCCAGCAGCGAGGGCCACTCGTCGCCGGTGCGGTGGGGGGCGGCGTCGACGTTGGCGTACACCGGCACCTCGGGGTCGCGGAGCTCGGCCGAGGCGATGGCCTCGCGCAGCCGATCGCGGGCCGAGGCCATGAACGGGGTGTGGAACGCGCCGCTGACCGCCACCGGCACGACCTTCTTGGCGCCCAGCTCCTTGGCCTCGGCGGCGGCGAGGTCGAGGGCGTCGGGCGCGCCGGCGATCACGACCTGCCCGGGCGCGTTGTCGTTGGCGACCCACACGTCGCCGTCGACGCGGGCGCAGGCCAGCTCGACCTCGCCGAGGGCCAGGCCGAGCACCGCCCGCATGGTGCCGGCCCGCTCGCCGGCGGCGGCCTGCATGGCTTCGCCCCGCTCGGCGACGAGCCGGGCGCCGTCCTCGAACGACAGGGCCCCGGCGGCCGCGAGGGCGGAGTACTCGCCGAGGCTGTGGCCGGCGAGGGCCGCGGCCTCGACGCCCGTCCGCGCCACGGCGTCGAGGACCACGAGGCTGAGCACGAAGGTGGCGAGCTGGGCGTTGCGGGTCTCGCGGAGCTCGTCGGCGTCGGCGTCGAGCAGGAGGTGGTCGATGCCGCGCCCGGTGGCGGTCGACGCCGCGGCCACCAGCTCCCACGACGGGTGCCCGGTCCAGGGCGACCCCATGCCCGGCTTCTGGGAGCCCTGCCCCGGGAAGGTGAACGCGAGCATGCCGGGACCGGCGTCGGACATCGGTGGGGACCCCTCTCGTGACGGCGTCGGCCCTCTGACCCGGCGATCACGCTCGCCGTTACGGGGTACCGTTCCTGGCGTTCCCGCGGCGGTGCTGGAACCGGCATACAGGGCAGGCTCAAACCCTGCTGTCCGCAAGGACTTGTGGGTTCGAATCCCACCCGCCGCACCATGACCAGCGATCCGACAGCCCAACCGCAGCCCGGCGCGAGACGACGTCCCCGGATCCGCCTGCGGACGCTCCTGCTCCTGGCGGTGATCGGCGCCGTCATCGGCGTGCGCACCTACCGGCGTCGGACCATGCGACGCCACGCCGACGAGTTCTACGCCACCTACGGGCGGCCGTAGGAAGCACCATCGGGCACGGGGTACGCCGGGAGCTCGGCGGTGGCACCTACACTTTTCCCATGTCGAAGGCCCTGCTCGAACGCAGGTTGACCGAGGTCGGTGACGAGCTGCGCCTGCTCCGGCGCGACCTTTCGGTCGCCGACGAGCAGCTGGCCCAGCTCGCCGACAACGCCGAGGAGGCCCGGATCCGCTCCCTCGTGTCCGAGACCCCGCTCGCCGAGCGGGAGCATCGCGACGCCCAGCGCCACGCCGAGGCCATGGAGCGCCACCGCCGGGACGTGGCGGCGTCGATCGAGCGCCTCGAGCGGGTGCAGGACGACCTGCTCGACCGGCTCGTCGCCGAGCTCGGCTGAGTGGCTTTCGGCGTCCGGCCCTCCCACTAGGCTGCGCCCGACGGCGGGCCCCGCCGTGCCAGGATCCATCCGGAGCCGAGCAGGCGACCCGAGCCACCAGAAAGGACGCGCCGGTGCCGACCCGTGTCGTCATCGCCGAGGACGAGGCCATCATCCGCCTCGACCTCAAGGAGACCCTCGAAGAGGAGGGCTACGAGATCGTCGGCGAGACCGGTCGGGGTGACGAGGCCGTCGACCTGGTGAAGCAGCACGAGCCCGACATCGCGATCCTCGACATCAAGATGCCGGGCCTCGACGGGTTGTCGGCGGCCCGTGAGATCGCCGGAGAGCGACGGGCGGCGGTGTTGATCCTGACCGCGTTCAGCCAGCGCGACCTCATCGAGCAGGCCCGCGACGCCGGCGCCCTCGCCTACCTGGTCAAGCCCTTCCAGCGCAGCGAGCTGATCCCGGCCATCGAGGTGGCCATCGGTCGCTTCCGGGAGATCAAGGCGCTGCAGGACCAGACCGAGTCGCTCGAGGACCAGCTCGAGACGCGCAAGGTGGTCGACCGGGCCAAGGGCAAGCTCATGGACGAGCGAGGCCTGTCCGAGGCCGACGCCTTCTCGTTCATCCAGAAGACCGCCATGCAGGAGCGGATGACGATGAAGGCGATCAGCGAGCGGGTCATCGCCGGCGAGCTCGCACCCGGTTCGTGACCCACCCACCCGGGGGCCAGACCCACCCTCCCAGGAGGTGAGCCGGCGATGACGGTGATGCTCGTCGACGGCAACTCGCTCACCTACCGAGCCTTCTTCGCCCTGCCCACCGACATGGCCACGGCCTCGGGTCAGGTCACCAACGCGGTGTTCGGCTTCACCTCGATGCTGATCAACCTGCTGCGGGACCACACGCCCGAGCACGTGGCGGTGGCGTTCGACCGGCCCGAGCCGACGTTCCGGCACGAGGCGGTCGACACCTACAAGGCCAACCGCGAGGCGGCGCCCGACATCCTCCGCCAGCAGATCGGGCTGGTGCGCCAGGTCGTCGAGACGCTCGGCATCCCCATCGTCGAGGTGGCGGGCTTCGAGGCCGACGACATCATCGCCACGCTGGCCACGCGGGCTCGCGACGAAGGCGACGACGTCCTCATCGTCACCGGCGATCGGGACGCCTACCAGCTCGTCGAGGACCCGCACGTGAAGGTGCTCTACAACCGGCGCGGCGTGTCCGACTACGCCCTGTACGACGAGGCCGGCATCGAGGAGCGCACCGGCGTGCGACCCGAGCGCTACGTCGAGTACGCCTCGTTGCGGGGCGACACCTCCGACAACCTGCCCGGTGTGCCGGGGGTCGGGGAGAAGACCGCGGCCAAGCTGGTCAACCAGTACGGCGGCCTCGACGGCATCTTCGAGCACGTCGACGAGCTGACGCCGAAGCTCCGCCAGAACCTGGCCGCCGCCGAGCCGCAGGTGCGGATGAACGCCGAGGTGATGAAGCTCATCCGCGACGTCGACCTCGACGTCGACCCCGAGGCCCTCGTCCTCGGCGGTTTCGACCTCGACGAGGTCCGGCAGCTGTTCGACTTCCTCGAGTTCCGGACGCTCTTCGACCGGCTCGTCGAGGCGCTCGACGTCGCCGAGACGGCGGCGCCCGCCGAGGGGACGGGCGGCGACGTGATCGAGGCCGAGGTCACCGAGCTCGACGACGCCGATGCCGCCGCCGCCCTGGTGCGTTCTTTGGCCACCGGTGACGGGCCGCTCGCCGTGGCCCCGGCCTGGGAGGGCACGCCCGGCCGATCACCGCTCGAGGGGCTCGCCGTCGTGGTCGATCCCGCCCGGGCCGAGGTGGCCTGGCTCCCGGCGTCGCTGCTCGCCGAGCCGGCGGTGGCCGACGCCCTCGCCGAGCTGTTCGCCCCGCCGCCGCCGGGGCGGCACGGCACGGGAGGTGCCGGCCGGCCGCTCGCCGCCCACGACGCCAAGGCGCTCATGCGGGGCCTGCACGACTACGGCCTCGAGGTGCGGACGTTGCGCATCGACACGATGATCGCGGCCTACCTCGTCGACCCCGCCGAGTCGCGCTACCTCCTCGAGGAGATGCTCGAGCGGTTCGCCTCGCTCCGGCTCCCCGACGACTCGGGACCGTCCGAGGGCCAGCTCGACCTGGGTGAGGACACCGTCGCGGCGTCGCGGGTCGCCGCCCGACGGGCGTTGGCCGTCGACCGCCTCGTCGCCCCGCTGAGCGCGGCCCTCGATGCCCGTGGGCTGCAACGCCTCCACGACGACATCGAGGTCCCGCTCGTCCGGGTGCTGGCCAAGATGGAGATCGTCGGCGTGGGTGTCGACGTCGACGAGCTCCGCCGGCTGAGCGACGAGCTGATCGACGAGTGCGACCGCCTCAAGCGCGAGATCTGGAGCGACGCCGGCCGGGAGTTCAACGTGAACTCCACCCCCCAGCTGCGCGAGATCCTGTTCGACGAGATCGGCCTCACGCCGCAGAAGAAGACCAAGACCGGCTACTCGACCGACGCCGCGTCCCTCGAGAAGCTCGCCGGCCAGCACCCGATCGTCGACCACCTGCTGCAGTACCGAGAGGTCGAGAAGCTCCGGTCGACCTACGGCGAGGGCCTCCTCGCCGAGGTGCAGCCCGACGGGCGCATCCATGCCACCTTCAACCAGACGGTGGCCCGCACCGGTCGGCTCAGCTCCGACGCGCCCAACCTGCACAACATCCCGGTGCGCAGCGAGGTCGGGCGGGCGTTCCGCAAGGCGTTCGTGCCCGCCGAGGGCTACGACCTGCTCGTCGCCGACTACAACCAGATCGAGCTCCGCTGCATCGCCCACCTCGCCGAGGACCCGGGCCTCATCCACGCCTTCGAGACCGGCCAGGACATCCACACCGCCACCGCGTCCCGGGTGTTCGGGGTCGAGCCCGCAGCCGTCACCATCGACCAGCGGTCGAAGGCCAAGATGGTCTCCTACGGCCTCGCCTACGGCATGGAGGCCTACGGGCTCGGGCAACGCCTCGGCATCCCCACCGACGAGGCCCAGACCATCCTCGACGCCTACTTCGAGGCGTTCCCCGCCGTGCGGGACTACATGGACCGCACCGTCGCCGACGCCCGCGAGCGGGGGTACACCGAGACCCTCTTCGGCCGACGCCGACAGATCCCCGAGCTCAGCTCGTCGAACTACCGGATCCGCCAGGCTGGGGAGCGCCAGGCGATGAACGCCGGCATCCAGGGCCTCGCCGCCGACATCTTCAAGGTCGCCCTGGTGCGGCTCGACGAGGCCCTCGAACGCAGCGGGCAGCGATCGCGCGTCATCCTGCAGGTGCACGACGAGGTGCTCGTCGAGGTCGACCCGGTCGAGCGCGCCGAGGTGACCGACCTGGTGCTGGCGGCCATGTCGGGTGCGTTCGACCTCCGGGTGCCGCTCGAGGTGAACCTCAGCTACGGCCGGACCTGGGCCGACGCGAAGGGTTGACGGGCCGACGCCGAGGGTCGACGGGCCGACGGTCGACCTCCGGGGGACCCCGGTTCCGTAAGCTCGAGCCATGGCCGCCCGGAATCGTCGCAGCACCTTCTGGTTCTGGATCCTGCTCGTGGCCCTGGTGCTCACGGTCGTCGTGGGCGTGCGGTTCGTCACGACGGCCGAGGACTGCGGCGACGGTCCGAAGAGCTGGCAGTGGTTCCCGCCCGAGTGGGTGTGCGGGGCCGACACCTGAGATGAGCCACTGGTTCGAACCGGTGGCCGACCACCTCGGCGCCGCCTACCTCCGCTACTCGTTCACGAAGGGCACCGAGCAGGAGGTCGACGTCCTCGTCGACCTCCTCGGCCTCGAGCCGGGGGAGCGGGTGCTCGACGTCGGGTGCGGCCCGGGACGCCACGCCCACGCCCTCGCCCGCCGGGGCATGGAGGTCGTCGGCATCGACATCTCGGAGCGGTTCGTCGACCTGGCCCGCGAGGCCGCCCCTGCGGGCGCGACCTTCGTGCGGGGCGATGCCCGCGACCTCGACCTCGACGCCGAGTTCGACGCCGCCATCTCGCTGTGCCAGGGCGCGTTCGGGTTGGCCGGCGGCGGGCCGGGGACCGAACGGGGACGGCCGGCGGCGACCACGGTCGATCCGGACGGGGTGGTCCTCGCCGGCATGGCCCGGGCGGTGCGCCCCGGTGGCCGGGTGGCGGTGAGCGCCTTCTCGGCGTACTTCGCCGTTCGCTACCTCGAGGAGCAGGACACCTTCGACCCCGACCGGGGGGTGAACCACGAGCACACCACGATCCGGGACGACGTCGGCGTCGAGGTCCCGGTCGAGCTGTGGACCAGCTGCTTCACCCCGCGCGAGCTGCGGCTGTTGGCGGTGCAGGCCGGACTGGCCGAGCCGCGGGTGCTCGGGGTCACCCCCGGCGACTACGGCGACCGGCCGCCGGCGCTCGACCGCCCCGAGTTCCTCCTCCTCGCCCGCCGCCCCTGAGGCTCGTGAGGTCGACCGCCGGAGGCGGGGCAGCGGGTGGGTGAGCGTCGGATGGCGGAGCCGGTCGGCCGGAGGCGGACCCCGCGACCATGGTGGTAGCCTCCGGGGGCCACGTGCGCGTCCTACGGGCGCGCCATCGACCCGCCCGCCCCGCCCGCCTCCTGCGAGCGCGTCCGGGCCCGATCCCACCCATCCCCGAAGAGAGCCCCTCCATTGTCCGACCAGGCGACCTCCCCAGCACCCGAGATCACGGCCCCCGCCGAGACCCCCTCCCTCACGAGCACCTCGCTCGCCCCTGACGAGTCCGGCATGGGCTCGTTCGACGCCGAGGGGCGCTACGTGCCCCGCCAGGTCGTCGAGAACGACCTCGAGGGGCTGTCGCTCGACGACGCCTACTCGCAGTCGATGGTCCAGGTCGAGGACGGCCAGATCGTCGAGGGCACGGTCGTGAAGGTCGATCGGGACGAGGTCCTCCTCGACATCGGCTACAAGTCCGAGGGCGTCATCCCCTCGAGGGAGCTGTCGATCCGCAACGACATCGATCCGGCCGAGGTCGTCAGCCTCGGCGAGCTGATCGAGGCCCTCGTCCTGCAGAAGGAGGACAAGGAGGGCCGGCTCGTCCTGTCGAAGAAGCGGGCCCAGTACGAGCGGGCCTGGGGCACGATCGAGAAGATCAAGGAGGAAGAGGGCGTCGTCAGCGGGCCCGTCATCGAGGTCGTCAAGGGCGGCCTCATCCTCGACATCGGGCTGCGCGGCTTCCTCCCGGCCTCGCTCGTCGAGCTCCGCCGGGTCCGCGACCTGCAGCCCTACGTCGGGCGAAGCCTCGAGGCCAAGATCATCGAGCTCGACAAGAACCGCAACAACGTCGTGCTGTCCCGCCGGGCGTGGCTGGAGGAGACCCAGAAGGAGCAGCGCGAGGACTTCCTCGACAACCTCAAGCCGGGCGAGGTGCGCAAGGGAGTGGTGTCCTCGGTCGTCAACTTCGGTGCGTTCGTCGACCTCGGCGGCATGGACGGCCTCATCCACGTGTCCGAGCTGTCGTGGAAGCACGTCGACCACCCCGGCTCGGTCGTCGCCGTGGGTGACGAGGTCGAGGTGCAGGTGCTCGACGTCGACCTCGACCGCGAGCGCATCAGCCTGTCGCTCAAGGCCACCCAGCAGGATCCGTGGCAGGAGTTCGCCACCAACCACCGGGTCGGCGAGCTCGTCTACGGCCGGGTCACCAAGCTCGTGCCGTTCGGCGCCTTCGTCCAGGTCGGCGACGGCATCGAGGGTCTCGTGCACATCTCGGAGATGTCGGCCCACCACGTCGACCTGCCCGAGCAGGTCGTCACCCCCGGCGAGGAGCTGTGGGTGAAGATCATCGACCTCGACCTGCAGCGCCGGCGCATCAGCCTGTCGATCAAGCAGGCCGCCGAGGGCGGTGTCGTGGCCGCCGAGTACCAGGAGCACTTCGGCGAGCACGCCTACGACGAAGAGGGCAACTACATCGGCCCGCTCGAGCGAGTCGACCGAGGCGCAAGAGGCGTGGGCCGAGTACTACGCCGAGGACCAGACCGGCGCGCCGCCGGAGGGCGCCGCCGAGCCGGTCGTCGAGGCCGAGGCCGAGCCGGCCGTCGAGAGCGAGCCCGAGGTCGAGACCGAGCCGGTCGCCGAGGCCGAGCCTCCCGTCGCCGAGGCCGAGCCTCCCGTCGACGGCTGACGCCCCGCCGACGGCGGGCGCGGTCGCCGTCGGCCAGGCCGAGACCGCCGGGCACCTCCGCCGTCACCCACGGAGGGTGGCGGCTCAGGCACCATGCGGCGCCGCAGGGCCAGGTTTCTGGATCGTTCCGCTCCGAGGGCTAAGTCCGACGGGGGTATCGGCCGAACAAGGAAGGGCGAGCCGCCCTACCCGTCCCCTCCCGGGGGCGGCGCCGAACGCTCGTGACTGGCCGAAACGGCTGTCCGGGGCATCGCCGCCCGGACTGAGCGAGGAACGAGGTTCGAGTGAGCTCTCGAAGAACGTTGATCCTGTTGGGCGCGATCGCCGTTGGCGTCATCGCCGCCCTCCTGTTGTTCAACTACGTCCGCGGCATCGAGGACCGGGCCAACGACAACGCCAAGCGGGTCGACGTGTTCGTCGCCAAGTCCCAGGTGGTGCAGGGCACCCCGGGTGAGACGGCGGCCGCCGACGGCTCCGTGGGTACCTCGAAGATCCCGCAGGAGTTCCGCCCCGCCACCGCGATCACGTCCACCGACGAGATCCGCAAGAAGGTCGCGCTGTTCGACATCGCGGCCGGCACGGTGATCGTGCAGGGCATGTTCGTCGATCCGGCCCAGACCCAGATCAGCTTCCGGGCCCGGCTGAAGAACCCCGATCACGTGGCGCTGTCGGTCTCGATCGACCAGATCCGCGGCGTGGGTGGCTTCCTCGTGCCCGGCGACGACGTGAACATGATGGTCTTCCAGACCGGTGGCAACGTCGACGACGCACCCGAGGCGGGCGCCGGCACGGCGCCGGTCACCGGGGTGCTCAACTCCTTCGCCCGGATGCTCTTCCAGGACGTCCACGTCCTGGCCGTCGGGGAGAACGCCCAGCTGGCGCCGGGTGAGCAGGTGAGCACGGACGACAACGAGACCAACCAGTCCTCCAACATCATCACCTTCAACGTCCCGCCCGAGGCGGCGCTGTGGATCGCGTCGGCCCAGCAGGGCGGCGGCATCTACCTGGCGCTGACCGCCGAGGACTACAGCCCCGCGGCTCGTGCAGCCCATCGATCCGCTGGTCACGACCCTCCCCGGTGAGGACCCCGCCCAGCTCACGCCCTACGGCCCGGAGGGGTTCCAGGAGTGACCAGTCCGTCCTCGACCGGCGCGGCGGGGAACCCACCCCCACCGGGCGGCGGCGCGGCATCGGGCCCGGCCCGACCCGTCGCCGTGGCCGTCATCGATCGCGACCAGCGGACCCGGGCCGGCATCGGCCTGGAGCTCGGCCAGGGGGCCAACCCGCTGGAGTCGATCGGTGACCTGCTGCCCCGTCTGCAGGGCCAGCCGGTCGTCGTCGTCCTCGGTCCTTCGTTCGCCGAGGACGACGAGTTGCGGACCGTGGCCAACCTCCTCGCCACCCATCGCGAGGTCGGCGCCATCATGGTCACCAACGAGCTGACCACCGACATCCTGCAGCAGCGCGCTGCGGGCGGGCGTGAAGGACGTGCTGCCGGCACCGGTCGACGGCCTCCAACTGGCCGAGGCCGTCCAGCGGGTGGCCACCGGGCTGGTCACGCGCGCCCGCCGCGCCCGCCGTGCCCGTCATCGAGTCGGAGGGGGAGTACGGCCGGGTCATCACCGTGTTCTCCACCAAGGGCGGGGCCGGCAAGTCGGTCATGGCCACCAACCTGGCGGTGCTCCTCGCCGAGCGCAGCGAGCAAGCCGGTGGTGCTGATCGACGCCGACCTGCAGTTCGGCGACATCGCGGTGATGCTCAAGCTGGCTCCGCAGCACACCATCGTCGACGCCGTCGGGGCGATCAGCGATCCCGACCGCCGTCGACGCCTCGCTGCTCCAGAGCCTGCTCGTCCCGGCATGGGCCGTCCGGTCTGCTGGTGCTGCCGGCGCCGCTCGAGCCGGCCTTCGCCGACCAGATCGGCGCCGCGGAGATGGTGCGGCCATCGTCGAGATGCTGCGCTCGCTTCTGCTCGTTCGTGATCATCGACACCCCGGCCTACTTCAACGACGTGGTGCTCGGCCTGATCGAGGTCAGCGACGACGTGCTCCTGGTCGCGGGGATGGACATCCCCAACATCAAGAACGTCAAGATCGGCCTCCAGACGCTGCCGCCTGCTGAACACGCCGATGGAGAAGCTGCAGCTCGTCCTGAACCGGGCGAACTCCAAGGTGAAGCTCGACGTCGGTGAGGTCGAGCGGACCCTCGAGGTGGAGGCCGACGCGCTCATCCCGAGCGACGTGGTCGTGCCCCAGTCGGTCAACAAGGGGGAGCCCGTGGTGAGCTCGGCCCCGCGGTCGGGCGTCGCCCGGTCGTTCGAGCAGCTCGCCGACCTGTTCCTGCCCGACCCGGCCAAGCGAAAGCGCCGGTAGCCCCAGAGTCGAAGTGGTCGGGCCGAGGCCCGAGGTGAGGAGAAACCGTGTCGCTGTACAAGCGTCTGCACGACGTCCAAGGGCAGGGGAGCCGGAGGCCGCCGGGAAGCGGCGCGACCCCGTGCTCGACGAGCTGCGTCAGAAGATCCACCACCAGCTCATCGACGAGCTGGGGCCGATCCTCTACGACAAGCGGCTCTCCGAGGAGGACCTCCGCCGCCGGGTGCACGAGCAGCTCCACGCCGCGCTGGCCCAGGAGCGGGCCCCGCTCTCCGCCGCCGACAAGGCCCAGCTGATCCAGGACGTCTCCGACGACATCCTCGGCTACGGCCCGATCGACCGCCTCCTCAAGGACGAGGAGGTCACCGAGGTCATGGGCAACGGCCCGGACACGGTCTTCGTCGAGCGGTCGGGCAAGCTCGAGAAGACCGACGGCGACGTTCGTCGACGAGACCCACCTCCGACGCATCATCGACAAGATCGTGGGCGAGGTCGGTCGTCGCATCGACGAGTCCACCCCGCTGTGCGACGCCCGCCTGCCCGACGGCTCCCGCGTCAACGCGGTGATCCACCCGCTCGCCATCGGCGGCCCGTTCCTCACCATCCGGAAGTTCTCCAAGGAGCCGCTGCAGATCGACGACCTGATCCGCTTCGGCACCCTCAACGCCCACTCGGCCCGCTTCCTGCAGGCGTGCGTCGTCGGGCGCCTCAACGTCATCGTCTCCGGCGGTACCGGCACCGGTAAGACGACGACGCTCAACGTGCTGTCGTCGTTCATCCCCGCCGACGAGCGCATCGTCACCGTCGAGGACGCCAAGGAGCTCCAGCTGCACCAGGAGCACGTGCTCTGTCGATGGAGGCCCGCCCGCCCAACATCGAGGGTCGCGGCGAGGTCACCATCCGCGACCTCGTCAAGAACTGCCTGCGCATGCGGCCCGACCGCATCGTCGTCGGCGAGTGCCGCTCGGGCGAGGCGCTCGACATGCTCCAGGCCATGAACACCGGCCACGACGGCTCGCTGACCACCGTGCACGCCAACAGCCCCCGTGACACGCTGGCCCGTCTCGAGACCCTGGTGCTCATGGCCGGCTTCGACCTGCCGGTCCGGGCCATCCGCGAGCAGATGGCGTCGGCGATCGACCTGCATCGTGCAGCCTCAGCCGCCTCCGGGACGGCACCCGTCGCATCACCCACATCACCGAGGTGCAGGGCATGGAGGGCGACGTGATCACCCTCCAGGACGTCTTCCTGTTCGACTTCGGCATGGGCGTCGACGAGCACGGCCGGTTCCAGGGCCACCTCAAGGCCACCGGCGTGCGCCCGAAGTTCGCCGAGAAGCTCGCCGACCTCGGCATCCGCCTCGGCCAGGAGGTCTTCCAGCCCGAGGGATTCGCCCGGAAGGCGGTGTCGAACTGATGCGCTGGCGCACCCTGCGCCCCGTCGCGGCCGTGGCCGTGGCCGCCGGACTGGCGCTCGCCGTGCCCGCGGTCGTCGGGGCGGACGTCGAGCCCGATCCGCTGGCCACCATCCGCACCGTCGACGCGACCGACCCGGCCGACACCGGGGTCGTCCTCACCTACTCGGGTTCGTCCGACGAACTGGCCGGGCTCACGCTCACCGAGAACGGCGACGAGGTCGCCACCGGCGATCCGGCCCCGCTGGGCAGTGACGTGCCCCGAGCGACGGCGCTCGTGTTCGACACGTCCGAGGCCATGGACACCTCGGGTGCCCTCGTGGCCGCCAAGGAAGCCGCCAAGCGTTGGGTGCAGGGCCGTGACGCCACCGCCGCCCAGAGCCAGTCCTTCGCCGTGATCACCGCGTCGAGCACCGCGGTGCTCGTGCAGGACGTCACCAGCAACGAGCAACGCCTGCTGGCCGCCATCGACCAGGTGGCACCGCCGAGCGAGTCGGCGGCCACGAAGAGCACGGCGCTGTGGCCGGCGGTCCGGCTTGGCGGCGAGGTGCTCGGCGAGCTCGACGGCACGCAGAACGACGTCGTGGTCATGACCGCCCAGAACGGCAACGTGGGCGACGGCGACGAGTCGGCGGCGCTCGGCGCCCTCACCAGCTCGCGGTCGATGCTGTTCGTGGTGGGCATCACGAGCGGCGGCTTCCGGGCCGGCTCGGTGGAGTCGGCCGTCGACACCGCCGGCGGGCAGATCCTCACGACCGACGACGGCACCCAGGCCGGCGGCCTGGTCGACGACGTCGCCGGCACGCTCGACGACGGGCAGTACGTCGTGCGCTACCAGTCGACCGTGCCGGCGGGCGAGGTGGCCGAGCTGCGGATGGCCATCGGCGACGAGAAGATCGACGTCGACGTGGTCATGGGCAGCCTGACCCAGGGCAAGCCCGCCCTCACCCCGGACGTCACGACCTCTTCGGGCGGCATCACGTTCCTCCAGAGCGGCCTCGGGCTGGCCGTGATCGTCGTGCTGGTGCTGGTGGCCGCCGCCGGGCTCGCCTACGCCGTGTTCCTGGTGTTCACCAAGGACAACGAGCTGAACGACGTGCTCCAGCCCTACGCCGAGCCCTCCATCGGCCCGGGGTCCGACGACGACGACATCGGCGACGGCGGCCCCCAGAAGTACGCCCAGACCGCGCTCGTGGCCCGCGCCGTCGAGCTGACCGAGCAGGTCGCCGGTGACCGTGGGCTCCTCCAGCAGACCGAGAACGCCCTCGAGCGGGCCAACCTCCCGCTGCGGGCCGGTGAAGCCCTGTTCTTCTACGCGGTGCTGGTGGTCGTCGTGACCCTGCTCGGCATCGTCGTGTTCGGGTCGCTCGTCATCGGGCTGATCGTCGGGATGCTCGCCGCCCTCCTGCCCGCCGCCGCCGTGAGCTACATGGCCCGTCGTCGCAAGAAGCAGTTCATGTCCCAGCTCCCCGACACCCTGCAGCTGCTCTCGGGCACGCTGCGGGCCGGCTACTCGCTCATGCAGGGCGTCGAGGCCGTCTCGCAGGAGGTCGCCGAGCCGATGGGCCTCGAACTGCGCCGGGTGGTCACCGAGTCCCGGCTCGGCCGACCACTCGAGGAGGCCCTCGACGGCACGGCCGAGCGCATGGACAGCGCCGACTTCGCCTGGGCGGTCATGGCCATCCGCATCCAACGTGAGGTCGGTGGCAACCTCTCCGAGCTGCTGCTCACGGTGGCCGAGACGATGACGGCACGTGAGCGCCTGCGCCGTGACGTCGCCTCGCTCACCGCCGAGGGCCGCGTGTCGGCCATCGTGCTCGGCGTCCTGCCCATCGGTCTGGGCGCCGTCATGTTCGTCATCAACCCCGACTACACGTCGGCGCTCATCGACACGACGCTCGGCAACATCATGCTCGGTGTCGCCGCCGTCGCCATGGCCATCGGCTTCTTCTGGATGAAGAAGATCATCGACATCGAGATCTGAGACACATGGACATGATGCTGCTCATCGGTGGACTGCTCCTGGGTGGGGCGATCGCGTTGATCGTCTACACGGTCCTCTCCCAGGCCAACGAGAAGGCGGTCGTGCGCGACTCGCTCCGCCAGCTCGAGGGCTACGAGGTCGAGAACGTGCGCGACCAGGAGCTGCTGGAACCGTTCCGGGAGCGGGCCATCGCGCCCGTCATGGGCGGGCTCACCAACCTGGGGCGCCGGTTCACGCCGGTCGGCTACACCGACAGCGTCCGCAAGAAGTTCATCTTCGCGGGCAACGGCTCGGCCGACGCCGTCGACCGGTTCCTCGCCATCCGCGTCATCACGATCCTGCTGCTGCCGGTCCTGTTCGTGTTCGTGTTCATCTGGAACCCGGTCAGGCTCGACGGGACGATGCAGCTGCTCGTGTTCGCCCTCTTCGGCTTCGCCCTGCTCGTCGGTCCCGACGCCGTGTTGAACCGTCGGGTCGAGGCCCGCCAGCACGAGCTGCAGGTGCAGCTGCCCGACGTGCTCGACCTGCTCACCATCTCGGTCGAGGCCGGCCTCGGCTTCGAGCAGGCCCTCGACCGCACCATCGACGCCGTCCCCGGGGCCCTGTCCGAGGAGTTCGCCCGGATGCTCGGCGAGGTGCGGGCCGGCGCCAGCCGGGCCGACGCGATGCGGGCCCTCGACCAGCGCACCAACGTCCCCGAGGTCCGTTCGTTCGTGCTCGCCATCCTCCAGGCCGACACCTTCGGCGTGTCGATCGGCCGGGTGCTGCGGGCCCAGGCCGAGGAGATGCGGATCAAGCGCCGCCAGCTGGCCCAGGAGCGGGCCCAGAAGGCGCCGGTGAAGATGCTGATCCCGATGGTGTTCTGCATGTTCCCGGCGCTGTTCGTGATCGTGCTCGGGCCCGCCATCATCAACATCCGCGAAGCGTTCTGAGCCGGCGTCCCCGGAGGGGGGCGATCCACGAGCGGCGGGGAGCGGGAGACACGACGATGGCCACCGAGACGGCGCGCGACAGGTCCCGGGCGACGGCGACCACCACCGGCGGACCGACCATCGCCGCCGTGGTCGGCGCCGGGTTCGTGGTCTGGGGTTGGTTCATCGGTCTCGGCCGGCTCGCCGACAACAGCTTCTTCACCCACCTCGCCACCGGCCGGCTCATCCTCGACGGCTCGTTCCCCCGGGCCGACCCGTACTCGTTCACCGCGCTCGGCGAGCCGTGGGTCGTGCAGAGCTGGTTGGCGTCGGTGGTCTACGGGGTCGCCGACCGCCTGGGTGGGGGAGACGCCATCCGGGTGCTGACCGGCGTGCTCACCGCGCTGCTGGCCCTCGCCGCGTGGCGGCTCACCCGTCCGGCCGTCACCCTCATCCCGAGGGTGGCCATCGCCGCGCTGGTGCTGGCCGTCGGATCGACCGCGTGGTCGCCGAGGCCCCTGCTGTTCGGCCTCCTCCTCCTCGCCCTGACCCTCCTCGTGGTCGAGGAGCGGTGGCGGGCCTGGATCCTGCTGCCGGCGTTCTGGGTGTGGGTGAACGTGCACGGTTCGTTCCCCCTCGGGCTGGTGGCCGTCGGTGCCGTCGCCGTGGGCGCGTGGCTCGACGCCGAGCGGGGCGAGGACGGCCGTCGTCGCCTCCCGGTGCACGAGCTGCACGCCCTCGGCTGGGCGCTCGGGGGCACGGTGGCCGGGATGGTCGGGCCGCTCGGCATCGACGCGCTCGTCTTCCCGGTGCGCCTCCTCGGTCGTCAGGACCTCCTCCGCGAGGTGATCGAATGGCAGTCGCCCGACTTCGGTGGCGCATGGGCCCGCCTGTTCTTCGTCCAGGTCGCGCTCGGCATCGTCGCACTGGTGCGACGGCCGCGCTGGCGGGCCGCGATCCCGCTCGTCGTGTTCACCGCCGCCGCCGTGCTGGCGGCGAGGAACATCGCCGTGGCCAGCCTCGTCCTCGTCCCGGGCACGGCGCTCGGGCTCGCCCGGCTCGGCACCATCACGGGCACCAAGCGGACCGCCGGAGCACGGGTCGGCGCCGTGGCCGTGGCCGTGTTGGCCGTGCTCGTGACCGTGAGCCGGCTGGGTGAACCGGCCTACGACCTCCGGACCTATCCGGTCGACGCGGTGGCCTGGCTGGATCAGCAGGGCGCCCTTGACGGCGAGACCCGGATCGCCACCCAGGAGACGGTGGGGAACTACCTCGAGCTGGTCGAGCGGGCCGACGGGCAGGTCTTCGTCGACGACCGCATCGACATGTACCCCGAGCCCGTGATCCGCGACTTCCTCACCCTCCTGCGGGGACGACCCGGGTGGCAGGACGTCCTCGACACCCAGGACGTCGACGCCGTGCTGTGGCAGCAGGCCGAGCCGCTGAGCCAGCTCCTCGTCGGCGACCCCGCCTGGCGGGCGGTCTACGCCGACGGCACGTGGGGCGTGTGGTGCCGTCGGGGCGCCCCGTTCGGCGACGGCACCTGCTGAGGTCGAAAACGCCTGCGGGGCGGGCTCGCGCCCGCCCCGCAGGGAGACTGGTGGATTCCCGCCGGGTGGTCGTCAGCCCGCGACGGCGGACCCCACGGTGCTGAACTTCGACGACGCCGAGCGGCCGAGGAAGGTGATGGCGATGATGCACACGACGGCGATCAGGGCCACGAGGAGGGCGTACTCGACGAGCGAGGCGCCGCGGTCGGTCCTGCAACGGGCCTGCAGCCAGGCGCTGGCGAAGCCATAGGACATGAGCATGTGGGGATGTCTCCTGTTCTTCGGGGTGCCCCGGGTGTGGGCCACGAACAGTAGCCGACACCCGGTCACGGCACCGTGAAGATCAGCTGCCGGCCTCGACGATGGCCGACGAAGACCGGGACAGACTCTCCGAGGTCTCCTGCTGGAAGTACCGCAGGGCCGTGATGCACACCACGGCGATGAGAGCGACCATCAGCGCGTACTCGACGAGCGTGGCGCCGGCGTCGCCCTCGCAGCGGTGTGCCCCACGACCCGAGCTCTCATGGGTCCTCATTGGTCCCATCCTTTCTCGGGCCTCTCCCGCCAGAAACGGGTGCGGGGCGGGCCGTGGCCCGCCCCGCACCTTCGTTCCCGAGTCCGGGAAGGTCAGCCGGCGACGGCCGAGCCGACGGAGCTGAACTTCGAGGAGGCCGAACGGCCGAGGAAGGTGATGGCGATGATGCACACGACGGCGATCAGGGCCACGAGGAGGGCGTACTCGACGAGCGAGGCGCCACGGTCGGTCTTGCAACGGGCCTGCAGCCAGGCGCTGGCGAACTCATAGGAGGTGAGCATGGTTGGAGTCTCCCTGTACTGGTGCTGTCGGTCCCCGGCGGAATCACCGGGGAGGCTTTCTGCCGTTAGGAGTATCGACAGCCGGGGAGCGGAGCGTTATAGGACGTTCGGACCATTTACGCCACGGAGGGAAGTGCTCCGGGGGCTACCGGCCCACGCAGCGTGAGCTGAACGCATCACTGGACGGGTCAGTCGAGGTGGACGATGCCCATCCGCACCGCTTGGAGCACGGCCTGGGTGCGGTCCCGGGCGTCGAGCTTCTGGTAGATCGACGCCAGGTGGTTCTTCACCGTCTTCTGGCTGATGTACAGCCGCTCGGCGACCTCGGGGGTGGAGCACCCGTCGGCGATGAGCTGGAGGACCTCCTCCTCGCGGCGGGTGATGACCCGGTCCTCCTCGGCGTGGGGCTGGTCCATGCGCCGGACCTCGTCGAGCATCGACGCCGCCAGCTGCGGTGAGAGGGCGGTCTCGCCGCTCTCGGCCATGCGCACCGCGGAGGCGATCTCGTCGGTGGAGCAGTCCTTCACCAGGTAGCCGCTCGCGCCGGCCCTGATGGCCGAGGCGAGCACCTCCTGGTCGGCGTGCATGGTGAGCATGACGACCTTGATCCCGGGTTGGGACGCCTTGATCTGGCGCGTGGCCTCGACGCCGTCCATCTCCGGCATGGTCACGTCCATCAGGATCACGTCGGGGACGAGCTCGGCGGCGAGCCGCACCGCCTCGTCGCCGTCGCGTGCCTCGCCGACGACGTCGAAGCCCTGGTCGCTCATCGACCGGTGCAGCCCCTCCCGCAGCATCCTGTGGTCGTCGGCCAGCATGAGACGGATCGTCACGAGCGCTCTCCTCGGGTGGTGTCCAGCGGCTGCTGGAGACCGGCAGTGGAACGATAATCGGCACGGACCCGCCCGACCTTCACCCTCGCCCGCAGCCCGGCCCGCCGAGGACCGTGCTGCGGGGCGCGACGGCGGTCAACGAGCGCCGGCGCCGTTCCCGCCGGCGCGGATCAACGTGCACCGCACCCGGGTGCCCTTGCCGACCTGGCTGGCCAGGTCGAGGCTGGCCCCGATGCTCGAGGCGCGCTCGCGCATCCCGAGGATCCCGTAGGAGTCGAGCCGGCCGGCGTTGCCGATGGGGAAGCCGTCGCCGTCGTCGGCCACCTCGAGGGCAGCCGACTCGCCGTTGCATCGCCACAGGATGCGAGCGCGGCTGGCCTTGGAGTGGCGCTCGACGTTGGTCAGCGCCTCCTGGGCGATCCGCCACATCTCCCGCTCCTGGAGGAGGGGGAGGCGCTCGCCGCGATCGCAGTACAGCTCGATCTCGATGCTGCTGCGCTCCTGCACCCGCCGGGCGAAGGCCTCGAGGGTCGAGGCCATGTCGTGGCTGTCGGAGACGTCGGTGCGCAGGTCGTAGAGGGTGTCGCGGACCTCGCCGATGACGCCCCGCACGTCGGAGCGGAGCTGCTCGAGCGACGACCCGACCGCCTCGCCCCGCTGCTCCACCGACACGATGCGGTCGAGCTCGAAGGCCAGGTAGGCCAGGGACTGGCCGATGCGGTCGTGCAGGTCGCGGGCGATGCGGGTCCGCTCCTCGTCGGCGCCGACGGTGCGCAGCCGGGCGAACCACCGGGCGTTGTCGATGGCGAGGGCGACCGGCTCGACGAAGCCTTTGAGCAGCTCGGCGTCACGGCCCGCGAAGTGGGCGTCCTCGTCGTCCTCGAGGGCGATCAGCCCGACGGTCGCCCCGCGGGCCGGGAGGGTGGCGTAGAGGGCGCTGGTGGCCCGGGCCGTGAGCCCCTGCACGCCCTGCTGGGCCAGGTTGGGGACGTTCACGACCTCGCCGGTGGCGAGGGCGTCGCGGGCGGGGGCGGGCAGGTCCGCGAGGTCGAGCTTGCCGCTCAACCGGGACGGGCCCTCCCGGCGGAGGACCTCCCACCGGCCGTCGGTCTCGTCGTAGGCCAGGATCATGGCGGCGTCGAAGTCGAACAGGCCCCGCAGCCGGCCGATCGTGGTGTCGAGCACCTCACCGAGGTCGAGCGACGCCGGCAGCGTCTGCGTCACCCGGTGCAGCGAGAAGAGCAGGGCGTTGGCGTCGGCGAGGCGGCCGAGGCGATCGAGGGCCAGCGAGTGCTGGCGGTCGGCCTCGCCCGAGATCCGGCGGGCGTAGCCGGCGATCAGGGCGACCAGCAGGAGGACGAGCGTCCACTGGCCGGAGATGACGATGTTCTCCTCGACCGGGTCGGAGATGACCCACGGGAGGGTGACCGCCAGGGCGGCGACCAGGCCGATCCGCAGGGCGAAGCCGAAGCCTCGGGCGAAGCCGGCGACCGAGATGGCGGTGAGCAGCGTGAGGATGAACGGGGATTCCCAGTAGCCGGTCGACAGGAGGGCGGCGACGAACAGGGCGACCTCGCCGATGACGGCGACGAGGCTCCGGACGTCGCCGCGGTAGCGCAGGGGGTTGATGGTGCGGACCACCGTGTAGGAGACGATCACGGCGCACCAGAGGCCGATGAGCCACTCGGGCTGGTCGACGGCCTGGGTGGCGAGGGCCAGGGAGGCGATCGTCGTGCCCCAGCGGATGGCGAGGATGGCCGGGGCGAAGGCGGCCACGCGGTCGACGCGGTCGTCGAGGCCGAGGCCGTCCTCGTGGGTGCTGCCGTCGGTGGTGCTGGCCAGGTCGGCGACGCGCTGGCGCCAGTCCTTGCCGTCGGCGTCCTCCAGGGCACGGGCGCGCTGCCGCGCGCGGATCCGCGCCAGGTCGAAGGCGCGGGCGCTGCGATCGTCGTCGCCCGGTGTCCCGGCCGAGCGGACGGTGGCCGTCGTCATGGCCTCGTTGTCCACCTTGACCCTGTCGGTCGTTCGGGGGTGGCCCTTGAATCCGCCACCCGGGTTCCCACCGGTGCGGCCGATGCTACCTTCCCCCGTCGTGCTGCTCGTGGGACTCACCGGGGGGATCGGCTCCGGGAAGTCGACCGTGTCGGCCGCCCTCGCGGCCCGGGGGGCGGTCGTGATCGATGCCGACGCCATCGTGCGCGAGCTGCAGGAACCGGGCACGCCGGTGGTGGCGGCGATGGTCGATCGGTTCGGCGACGACATCCTCCACGCCGACGGCACCCTCGACCGTCAGGCGGTGGCCGACCGGGTGTTCGGCGACGACGAGGCGCTGGCGGCGCTGAACGCGATCGTCCACCCCGCGGTGGGGGCCGAGATCGCCCGCCGCCTCGAGGCCGAGGCGGCGACCGACCACGTCGTGATCCTCGACGTGCCGTTGCTCGTCGAGTCGGGGCGCGAGGGACTGGCTGGTCTCGTCGTCGTCGACACCGACCCGGACATCGCCGTCGAGCGGCTGGTCTCCCAGCGGGGCTTCACCGAGGCCGACGCCCGGGCCCGCATCGCCCGGCAGGCCTCGCGCCAGGAGCGGAAGGCCCGGGCCGACGTGGTGATCGACAACAGCGGCGGCCTGGAGGACCTCGAGCCCCAGGTCGAGGCGTGCTGGCGGTGGATCGAGGCCCTGCCGCACCCCGCCGACGGCACCGGTCGACCGCCGCGGGCCGAGCCGGGCGGGCTCACAGGCCGAGGCGCCGTGCCAGGTCGCTCGTGAGCACGCGGTCGGGGTCCACGCGGTCCCGCACCGCCCGCCACTCGTCGAGGCGGGGGTACATCGTGGCCAACAGCTCGGGCCGCAGTCGGCTGTCCTTGGCCAGGTAGATGCGGCCGCCGACCTCCGCGACCTGCTCGTCGAGCTCGTCGAGCATCGTCGCCAGCCCGTGGCCGGCGACCGGGATGTCGAGGGCCAGCGTCCAGCCCGGGGCCGGGAACGACACCGGGCCGGGGTCGGCCGGGCCGAACCGCTTCAGCACGGCGAGGAACGAGGTGCACCCCGACGCACGGAGTCGCTCGACGATGCGTCGCAGCGTCGGTTCGGCGCCGAAGGGCACGACGCACTGCCACTGCAGGAAGCCGTGGGGGCCGTAGATGCGGTTCCAGCCGGCGACGAGGTCGAGCGGGTGGAAGAACTGCGGGATGGTCTGCAACTCGTCGGTGCGCCGGGTGGGTGCCTTCCTGAACCACAACTCGTTGAAGGCCCGTACCGTCAGCCGGTTCAGCAGGCCGGGCGGCACCCACGGCGGGGCGTCGGCCACGATCCGGGGGTCGTAGGCCAGCGGCTCGTCGGCCGACGACGGGGGGAGCTCCTCACGTCGGGCGAAGCGCCCCCGGGTGAGCACCGAGCGGCCGAGCGCCCGACCACGGGCGAGCAGGTCGATCCAGGCCACCGAGTAGTCGTAGCCGGCGTCGCCCTCGGTCATGCGGCCCATCACGTCGTCGAGGTCGTCGGCCCGCTCGGTGTCGACCAGCAGGCGGCTGGTCTCGATGCGCGGGCACCGGAACGTGGCCTCGGTGACGACACCGGTCAGACCCATGCCGCCGGCGGTCGCCCAGAACAGCTCCGGGTCGAGGTCCGGGCCGACGGTGACCTGGCGCCCGTCGGGGAGGACCAACTGCAGCGACCGCACGTGGTCGCACCAGGAGCCGGCGTGGTGGTGGTTCTTGCCGTGGATGTCGGCGGCGACCGCCCCGCCGACGGTCACGAAGCGCGTGCCGGGGGTGACCGGGACGAACAGGCCTCGCGGCACGATCAGGCGCAGCAGGGCGTCGAGGCTGAGGCCGGCTTCGGCGGTCACCTCACCGGTGGTGGCATCGAGGTCGACGCGGGTGAGGTCGGTGCAGTCGAGCACGTCGCCGCCGGCGTTCTGGGCGGCGTCGCCGTAGCTGCGCCCGAGGCCCCGGGCGATCAGGCCTCGGTCGGCGGCGCCGGTGACGGCGGGCGCCACCTCGCGCGTCCACGCCGGGCGGACGACCGTGGCGGCCGTCGGACGGGTGCGCCCCCAGCCGGCGAGCTCGCGGGGTCGTCCCCGGGGCGGCCCGACCGAGGCGGGCGACCCGTCCGCTGCGCCGATCGGGCGGCCGTCAGCCGGCGTAGACGGCATAGGCGTAGATCACCACCCAGGCGAGGGCGGCGACGAGGAGGGGACGGTCGGTCATGACGACCCGTTCGGGCTCGGCGGCCCGGCCCTGGTCGGCGAGCAGGGCGTAGCGCAGGATGGCGACGGCGAACGGCACGATGGACAACTGGTACCAGATGGCGGTGGCGACGTCGGCGCCACCGTTGGCGGTGAGCCCGGTGCCGGCCTGCTCGAACGCCCACAGGCAGTAGGCCACGAGCACGACCGCCGACGACGTGGCCCGCAGGTAGGTGAGGAAGCTCGTGGTGTAGATGCCGAGGGTCGGCCGGATGAGGGCGGCGTCGTCGCCGAGCTCGTCGGCCTCGCCCTCGCGCTTGCCCGAGACCATGAAGAGGGCACCCGCGGACGTGACGATCACGAACCAGCCCGACAGCGGGATGCCGGTCGCGGTGGCGCCGGCCACGGCGCGCAGCACGAAGCCGCCGGCCACGGCGACGAGGTCGACGACGGCGACGTCCTTGAGCCACATCGTGTAGGCGGTGGTCAACAGCAGGTAGGCGCCGACCGTGACGCCGAGGTCGGTGCTGGTCACGAAGGCGATGGCGAGGGAGGCGACCAGCAGCACGACGCCGAGTGCGACGGCGACCGGCACGGGCAGGACGCCCGAGGCGATGGGGCGGTACCGCTTGGTGGGGTGCTGGCGGTCGGTCTCGACGTCGAGGAGGTCGTTGAGCACGTAGGTCGCGCTCGACGCCAGGCAGAAGGCGACGAACGCCGCGGCGGTGTCGACGAAGACGTCGCGCTCGTCGATGCGCGCCGCTGCCACCGGCGCCGCCAGCACCAGCAGGTTCTTCACCCACTGGCGCGGCCGCAGGGCGAGCACCAGCGCGGTGGCGAGGTTCCGGGGTGGGCGGTCCGGCATCAGCGGGACGAGACGAGGCGCCACAGCGGGCGGGGGAGCAGGCGCAGGACACCGAACACGTAGCGCAGGACCCCGGGGACCCACACGACCGCGGCGTCCCGCTCGAGGCCGGCGATCACCGCGTCGGCGACCGCCTCGGGCGTGGTGGCGAACGGCTGGGCCTCCATGCCGGCGGTCATCCGCGAGTGCACGAAGCCGGGACGCACGACGAGCACCCGACCGCCCGTGCCGGCCAGGGCATCGTCGAGGCCCTGGGCGAAGGCGTCGAGGCCGGCCTTCGACGAGCCGTAGACGTAGTTGGTCTTCCGGGCCCGCACCCCGGCGACCGAGGAGAGCACGACGAGGGTGCCGTGGCCCTGTCGGCGGAAGCGCTCGGCCACGGCCAGGCCGGACGACACCGCGCCGACGTAGTTCACGGTCACGGCGTCGGCGGCGGCGACGGGGTCGCGGTCGAACGCGTCCTGGTCACCGAGCACGCCGAAGGCGACGAGGACGAGGTCGATGTCGCCGCCGGCGAAGGCCCGCTCGATCACCGCCGCATGGCCGGCGGGATCGGCGGCGTCGAACTCGAGGGTCTCGACCTCGGCGCCGAGGCGCGCCAGCTCGGCCGTCGGCCCGGGGGCGCTCCGCCCGACGTGGCGTCCGGCCAGCACGACCCGCCGTCCGCCCCGGGCCACGAGCGCCCTCGTGATCGCCAGCGCGATCTCGGAGGTCCCCCCGAGCACGAGGATCGACTGGACTCGCCCCAACGTGTCCCGCACGGACTGGTCTCCTTGGATCGGCGGCGGGGCATTCTGGCATGGCGGGCCAGGGCCGGCGGCGCGAGACGGCCGGCGCTACGGGGTGGCGTCGCCGACGGTGGCGGCGCCTGCGATGGGGATCCTCGCCCGGTCGCGGAGGACCGACGCCACGGCGAGCACCGTCGCCGCCACGACGAGCGGCGCCACCCGGGCGAGGTTCTGGGGCCGTTCGACCACGCCGGCGTCGACGAGCACGAGGATGACCACGTCGGCGAGCAGCCACAGGCTCAGCTCGGGCAGCGGGTGGCGGAGCACCCAGGCCGAGCCCAGGCCCAACAGGACGAGGCTGGCACCGGTGAGCGCTCCCGGCCCGGTGATCCCGCTGTCGGCCCAACCGAGGAACGGCCAGTCGATCTGGGCGAGGAGCTGGTCGGCGAACCCCCTCGACGAACGCCCCGTGGGCCCGGGGAGCCACTGGGAGACGACGGCGGCCCAGACGGCGTAGCCGGCGAGCGGGCTGAGGAGGATCAGTCGCCGGTGGCGCGGGGCGACGACGGCACAGGCCACGGCGACGACCAACGTGGTCTCGCGGGTGAGCCCGGCGAGCAGCAGCAGCCCGGCGGCGAGCCAGGGTCGTCGTCGGCACACCACGACCGCCCACACCGCGAGCGCGAACGCCGGCGCGTCGGCGAGGCTGCCCTGCACGCTCTCGTAGAGGGCGGGCGTCGCCGCCACGGACAGCCCGAGCCAGGGCGAGAGGTCGAGCCGCTGGGCGAGGCGGCCGATGCCCACCGCCGCCGCCCCCACGGCGAGCAGGTTCACGGCGAGGAACCCCCAGATGGTCGCCTCGCCGGCCGGCAGTGGGCTCACGACGAGCGGCAGGAGGATCCGCCGGGCCCGGTACCCGAGGTCGTCCACGTCGTCGGCGGCGCCCGCGAGGTCGGGGAGGCTCTCGGCGAGCACGTAGAACTGCTGGCCGTCGTGGCCGTAGTCGCCGACCAGGACCGGGTCGGGCAGGTCCTGCTCGACGAAGGGGCGGCTGGCGGCGAACGTGCCCACCCGGAGCAGGGCGGTCGGGTCCCACCCGTGCTGCCGGAGGGGGACCAGCCCGGGCACGGCCACGAGGACCATCGCCCCGACGAAGAGCAGCACCCAGCGGCCTCGGCGGTGCGCGGTGGGGGGCTCGCGCTCGTCGCCCGGGGAGGGGGGCGTCACCGCGGCCGCCATCGCCCGGAGATGGTACCGGTCGGGACCCGGCCGCCCCGGTCGACCGTCACCCCCCCTCGGTAGGCTCGCTGCGTGCCCCCGTTCAAGGTCGTGTCCGACTTCGACCCCGCCGGCGACCAGCCCGGCGCCATCGAGCAGCTGGCCCGGGGCCTCGGTGCCGGCGAGCGGTTCCAGACCCTGCTCGGCATCACGGGGTCGGGCAAGAGCGCCACGATCGCCTGGACCATCGAGCAGGTGCAGCGGCCCACCCTCGTGATCGCCCCCAACAAGTCGCTCGCCGCCCAGCTGGCGAGCGAGTTCCGGGAGTTCTTCCCCGAGAACCGGGTCGAGTACTTCGTCAGCTACTACGACTACTACCAGCCCGAGGCGTACATGCCCTCGACCGACACCTACATCGAGAAGGACTCGTCGATCAACGACGAGATCGACCGGTTGCGGCACTCGGCCACCTCGGCGCTGCTCACCCGACGCGACGTGATCGTCGTGGCGTCCGTGTCGTGCATCTACGGCCTCGGCGCCCCGGGGGAGTACCAGCAGCAGCTGCTCGTGGTGCGCCCCGGCGAGGAGCACGACCAGCGCGACGTCCTGCGGCGGCTGGTCGACATGCAGTACGAGCGCAACGACGTGAACCTGGTGCGGGGCAAGTTCCGCGTGCGCGGCGACACCATCGAGGTGCACCCGGCCTACGACGAGACGGCGGTGCGCATCGAGCTGTTCGGCGACGAGGTCGAGCGCATCCTCGTGCTCGATCCGGTGACCGGCGAGCGGGTCGACGAGCTCGACGAGCTGGTGGTGTTCCCGGCCACGCACTACGTCGCCGGCGAGGAGCGCATGCGCGCCGCCGTGGTCCGCATCGAGGCCGAGCTGCAGGAGCGGCTGGCGCAGTTCGAGCGCGAGGGCAAGCTGCTCGAGGCCCAGCGCCTCCGGATGCGCACCCAGTACGACCTCGAGATGATGGCCGAGGTCGGCTACTGCAGCGGGATCGAGAACTACTCGGCGCCCATCGACGGTCGTTCGCCCGGCGAGCCCCCGTTCACGCTGCTCGACTACTTCCCCGACGACTTCGTCGTCGTGATCGACGAGAGCCACGTCACGGTGCCGCAGCTCCACGGCCAGTACGAGGGCGACCGCAGTCGGAAGGCGACCCTCGTCGACCACGGGTTCCGGTTGCCGTCGGCCGCCGACAACCGGCCGCTCCGGTTCGAGGAGTTCATCGAGCGGGTGGGCCAGGTCGTGTTCCTGTCCGCCACCCCGAGCGCCTACGAGCTGGCGCACTCGGGCGCGGTCGTCGAGCAGATCGTGCGGCCCACCGGCCTGGTCGACCCCGAGGTGATCGTGAAGCCCACCAAGGGCCAGATCGACGACCTCATCGAGCTCATCAACGACCGGATCGCCCGTGAGGCCCGGGTGCTGGTCACCACCCTCACCAAGAAGATGGCCGAGGACCTCACCGACTACCTGCTCGAGCAGGGCCTCCGCGTCCGCTACCTGCACTCCAACATCGACACCATCGAGCGGATCGAGATCCTCCGGGCCCTGCGCCTCGGCGAGTTCGACGTGCTGGTCGGCATCAACCTGCTGCGGGAGGGCCTCGACCTTCCCGAGGTGTCCCTCGTCGCCATCCTCGACGCCGACAAGGAGGGCTTCCTCCGCAGCGAGACGTCGCTCATCCAGACCATGGGGCGGGCGGCGCGCAACGTCGAGGGGCAGGTGGTCATGTACGCCGACACGGTCACCGACTCCATGCGGCGCGCCATCGACGAGACCAACCGCCGGCGTGGGCTCCAGGTCGCATACAACGAGGAGCACGGCATCGACCCCCAGACGATCCGCAAGGCCGTCACCGACATCCTCGCCTACCTCCGGCCGGCCGAGACCGCCCCGGTCCCCGGGGGCGATCGCCGTTCCACCTCCCGCGACGCCGCCCGGCTGGCGGGGCTGGCCGAGCTGCCGCAGTCCGAGCTCGCCCGCCTGGTGCAGACCCTCGAGGAGGAGATGCGCGAGGCCGCCGGCGACCTGCGGTTCGAGTACGCCGCCCGACTGCGGGACGAGATCCGCGACCTGAAGCGCGAGCTGCGCGAGGTTGGGTAGCCGTCGCCCATCTCAGGTCGGTCGGGCGGCTGCCGATGGAGGAGGGTGACCAGCCTGACCGAGCGCGCCGACACCCGGGCCCAACCGCGCACCACGGCCGAGCGGCCGGCGCCGGTCTCCTGGCTGCGGCGGCCGGTGGTGGCCAGCCTCGTCCTGCTCGCCGCCTACGTGGCCCTGTCGTTCGCCATGGACCCCCAGGGGTTCCTGGGCACCGACACCGGCGGCAAGGTGGCCACCCTCGTGGTGATGTCGGAGCGGGGCGACCTCGATCCCGACGTCGGCTACTGGGCGGCCGACCTCGACCCTGAGGCCGTCGTCCACGGTCTCTACTACACGTCGTCGGTCGGCGACCGGTTCGTGAACGTGACCACCCTGCCGATGGTGCTGGCCGCCCGCCCGCTCTACGACCTCGGCGGCTATCGGCTGGCCCTCCTGCTCCCCATGGCCGGCGCGGTGGCCTCGGCCCTGGCGGCCCGGTCCCTCGTGCGTCGGCTCGGTGGCGACGGCACCCTGGCGTTCTGGATCGTCGGCCTCGCCAGCCCCGTGGCCGTCTACGCCCTCGACTTCTGGGAGCACGCGCCCGGCCTCGGCCTGATGGCCTGGGCGATGGTGGTGCTGTTCGACGCCGTGTTCGACCGGGTGCGCTGGTGGCACGGCCTCGCCGCCGGCGCGCTGTTCGGTGCGGCGGCGGCCATGCGCACGGAGGCGTTCGTCTACGCGCTCACGTCGGTGGGACTGGCGATCCTCGGCGTGCTGTGGCGCCGCCGGGCCGACATCGTGCCCGCCCTCGTCATCGGCGCCACGTCGGTGCTCGGGTTCGGGTTGGCGTTCGGCGCCAACCTGGCCCTCGAGCGGATCGTCCTCGGCGAGGCGCTCCGCAGCGGGCGGACGTCAGGTGCCGCCGAGCGGGGCCTGAACGCGGTGGGGACCCGGCTCGAAGAGGCCCTCACCACCTCGTTCTCGCCCTACCCGACGCTCGAGGTCGCCGGGTGGGTCGCCGGGGTCGCCATCTTCGCCGCCCTCGCCCTGGCGGCGGCGCGGAGCCGCACCAAGGGGGCCGAGGGGTTCGCCAAGATCGCCTTCGGGCTCGCCGTCCTGGTCTACCTGCGCCGGGCGCTCGACGGGCTCGGCTTCGTGCCCGGCCTGGTCGCGGCCACGCCGATCGCCGCCGTCGGGCTCACGCTCGGCTGGGCGGACGACCGGCGACGGTTCACCCTGCTGCTCGGGCTCGTGCCCCTGCCGCTGGTGTTCGGCTTCCAGTTCATCGGTGGCGCCGCCCCCCAGTGGGCCGGGCGCTACCTGTTGGTCTCCGGCTTCGCCTTCCTGGTCGTCGGGTTGGCGTCGTTCGACCACCTGGCGCGCTGGCTGCAGCGGGGGATGATCGCCCTCGCCGTCGGGGTCACGGCCTTCGGGCTGGTGTGGCTGAGCCAGCGCAGCCACGACGTGGCCGACACCGCCGAGCGGCTCCAGAGCCGCTCCGAGGACGTGTTCGTCACCCCGCTCGGCTTCATGCCCCGCGAGTTCGGCGCCACCTACGGCGACGCCCGCTGGCTCGCGTTCGGGCCCGGCGACCGCGGGGTCGCCGAGCGGGTGGTGACGGCGTCGGACGCGCGGACCTTCGCCTGGGTCGACGAGGCGGGGGCCACGCCACCCGACGTCCCCGGATGGCGGCCGGTGTCGTCGGAGACCGTGCCGTTCCTCGACGGCGCCGACCTCGAGGTCACCACCTACGAGCGCCTCGACGGATAGGCGGCCGGACGCCGGCATGGCCGTTCCGAGACGAGCTCCGACCCGAGCTGCGCCCGCCCCCGGCGGATCGGGCGCGGCGTTGCTCCGGCGGTGCTGGGCCGCCCCGCTCGCCGCCCACGTCGGCGCGCTGGCCGTGGTGCTGCTCGTCGGGCTGTGGCTGAGCGCGCCCGGCGTGGCCTTCACGAGCGACGAGGGCGCCGCGCTGGTGCAGGCACGGGTGCTCGACGACACCGGCGACTGGATCTACCGGTACCCCCTCGCCGGCATCGACGCCGAGGACGAGGCCCGGCCCTTCCTCCGGGGCGACCTCGGCACCGAGGGCCTGGCGCCCTACGCCCGTCACCCGCTCTACCCGCTCGTCCTCGCCGGGTCCGACCGGGTCGGTGGGTCGACCGGCATCGCGCTCACCTCGGTGGCCGGCACGCTCGTCGCCGCGCTGTGCGCCGGCCTGATCGCCCGGCGGTTCGGACCGTCGCTCGACCGCTGGGCGCTGTGGGTGTGCGGGGTCGGCTCGCCCCTGTTCTTCGACGCCTACCTGGTGTTGGGCCACGCCCCCGCCGCCGCCGCCGCCGGCCTGGCCGTGCTCGCCGCCGTCAAGGCGCTCGAGCGCGAGCGGACGGCGTCGGCGGTCTGGCCCCTGCTCGGGCTCGCCCTGGCCGTGGCCGTGGCGACGGCGCTGCGCACCGAGGGGGCGTTCGTCGGGCCGGCGATCGCCCTCGGGGTGGCGGTGGCCTCGTGGCGGCGAGCGGTCCCGGTGGCGACGGCGGCGGCCGTCGCGGTGATCGCTTCGGCATCGACGGCGATCGTCCTCGTCGCCGAGCGGCTCGCCCTGGCCGCGATCATCGGGTCGGAGCTGCCGACCGTCAGCGAGGGGGACCCGTCGTCGTGGATCGGAGGACGGCTGGAGGGGCTCGTGGCCACCTGGCTCGACCCGAGCTACTCGGACGACCGGGGCATCCTGGTCGTGCTGAGCCTGGCCGCCATCTTCGTGGCCTTCACCGCCATCGTCGTCCGGTGGGCCCCTTCGGCGTCCCGGCTCGTCGTGACCGGGGCCGTCGCCGCCGTGGCCTGCTACGCGGCCCGCCTGTTCGTCGACCCGCCGGGAGCGATCCCCGGCCTGCTCGTCGCCTTCCCGGTGGGGTGGGCCGGGCTGTGGCTGCTCGGCCGGCGCGCGGTGGCGACGCCGGTCACCAGGCTGGTGTCGGTGGCGGCGGCGGCGATCGTGGCCGCCGTGGCGCTCACCCAGTACGCGCGCGGCGGCGGGCTCGAGTGGGGCGGTCGCTACTTCGCCGTGGCCCTGCCCCTCGCCGTGCCCCCCCTCGTGGGCGCCCTGGCCCATGCCGGGCGGCGGCTCGACGAGCGCACGGCACGGGTCGCCGTGGCCGCCGCCGTGGCCGCCACGATCCTCGTCGCCGCCCTCGCACTGCGCACCCTGCGGTTCGTGCACACCGAGACCGACGCCGTGCTCGACGCCATGGCCGTCGCCGGCGCCACGGCCGAGACCGGCAACCCGCCCGAGCTCGACCGGCCGGTGGTGGTGTCGTGGAACCGCCTCCTGCCCCAGATCGCCCACCGCGACTTCGACGACTACGAGTGGGTCGTGCCGTCCCGGTCCCTGGTGCCGGAGTACCTCGACCGACTGGCCGGCCTCGGCGTCGAACGGGTCGTGTTCGTGACCCCCGACTCGACCAGGGACCTGCCCGAGCTGGCCGGCTGGCGGGTGGTCGAGCGGGGCGATCCGGGGCTGGCCCAGGAGGTGCTGGTGCTGGAGCGCGAGGGCTCCTGAGCAAACACGTGTTCGGTGGGGTCGGCCCCGGTAGGCTGACCCGGTGGCCGACTCGATCGTCATCAGAGGGGCGCGCGAGCACAACCTTCGGAACGTGTCGCTCGACCTGCCCCGCGACCGCCTGATCGTGCTCACCGGCCTATCCGGGTCGGGCAAGTCGTCGCTCGCCTTCGACACCATCTACGCCGAGGGCCAGCGCCGCTACGTCGAGTCGTTGTCGGCGTACGCCCGCCAGTTCCTCGGCCAGATGGACAAGCCCGACGTCGACTTCATCGAGGGGCTGTCGCCGGCCATCTCCATCGACCAGAAGAGCGCGTCGCGCAACCCGCGGTCGACGGTGGGCACCATCACCGAGGTCTACGACTACCTGCGCCTGCTCTACGCGCGGATCGGGGTGCCCCACTGTCCCGACGACGGCACGGTGATCACCCGGCAGACGCCCCAGCAGATCGTGGACCGCATCCTCGAGCTGCCCGACGGCACCCGGTTCGAGGTGCTGGCGCCGGTGGTGCGGGGCCGGAAGGGCACCTACGACACGCTCCTCGCCGACCTGGCGTCCCAGGGCTTCGCCCGGGCCCGCATCGACGGCGAGATGCACGAGCTCACCGACACCGTCGAGCTGGCCCGCTACGAGCAGCACACCATCGAGGTCATCGTCGACCGGTTGGTGAAGCGCGAGGGCATCGACCGCCGTCTCACCGACAGCCTCGAGACCGCCCTGAAGCTGGCCGACGGGGTCGCCGAGGTGCACCTCGTGCCCCGCGAGGGCGAGGGAGAGACCGAGACCCTCACGTTCAGCCAGCACCTGGGCTGCCCGACGTGCGGGCTGTCCTACGAGGAGCTGGCCCCGCGCAACTTCTCGTTCAACTCACCGTACGGCGCGTGCGAGCACTGCGACGGGCTCGGCACCCGCTACGAGGTCGACCCCGAGCTGGTGGTGCCCAACCCCGACCTCACGGTGGCCCAGGGCGCCATCGCCCCGTGGGCATCGGCTCGAACGCAGTACTTCGGGCGCCTGGTCGAGTCGGCGGCCGAGGAGTTCGGCATCGACGCCGACGCCCGCTGGCGCGATCTGCCGAAGAAGCAGCAGAAGCTCCTGCTGTTCGGCGAGGGCGCCGGCTCGACGCGCGTGCACGTGCGCTACAAGAACCGCTACGGCCGCCAGCGCTCGTACCACGCCAACTACGAGGGCGTCGTGCCCTACCTGCAGCGCCGTCACTCCGAGGCCGAGAGCGACAGCATGCGCGAGCAGATCGAGGGGTACATGCGCGAGGTGCCGTGCCCCGCGTGCGGTGGGGCCCGGCTCAAGCCGTTCTCGCTCGGCGTCACCATCGACGGCTACTCCATCGCCGACGTCAGCGACATGGCCATCGGTGAGGCGGCGAAGGTGCTCGACAACCTCGAGCTGTCCGAGCGCGACCGCATGATCGCCGAGCGGGTGGTCAAGGAGATCAACGCCCGCATGGGCTTCCTGCTCGACGTCGGCCTCGACTACCTCTCCCTCGGTCGTTCGGCGGGCACGCTGGCCGGTGGCGAGGCCCAGCGGATCCGGCTGGCGTCGCAGATCGGCAGCGGCCTCGTAGGCGTGCTGTACGTGCTCGACGAGCCGTCCATCGGGCTCCACCAGCGCGACAACCGTCGGCTCATCGACACGCTCGTGCGACTGCGCGACATCGGCAACACGGTCCTCGTCGTCGAGCACGACGAGGAGACGATCCGGGTCGCCGACCACGTCGTCGACATCGGGCCGGGGGCGGGGGAGCACGGCGGTGACATCGTCTACGCCGGCGGGGTGAAGGGGCTGCTCCGGTCGCGCAAGTCGCTCACCGGCCAGTACCTCTCGGGCAAGAAGTCGATCCCGGTGCCCGAGGCCCGCCGCGTGCCCGGCCTCGACCGCCTGGTGATCCGGGGCGCCCGCGAGCACAACCTCCGCGACATCGACGTCGAGATCCCGCTCGGCTGCTTCGTCGCCGTCACCGGCGTGTCGGGCTCGGGGAAGTCGACCCTCGTCAACGACATCCTCCACCGGTCGTTGATGCAGAAGATCTACGCGTCGCGGACGCCGCCCGGCCTCCACACGTCGATCGAGGGCATCGAGTCGCTCGACAAGGTCATCAACATCGACCAGTCGCCGATCGGGCGCACGCCCCGGTCGAACCCGGCCACCTACACGGGCGTGTTCGACCACGTCCGCAAGCTGTTCGCCCAGACCACCGAGGCCAAGGTGCGCGGCTACCTGCCCGGCCGGTTCTCGTTCAACGTCTCGGGCGGTCGCTGCGAGGCCTGTGCCGGCGACGGCACCATCAAGATCGAGATGCACTTCCTGCCCGACGTGTACGTGCCCTGCGAGGTGTGCAAGGGGGCCCGCTACAACCGCGACACGCTCGACATCACGTTCAAGGACCGCAACATCAGCGACGTGCTCGACCTGTCGTGCGAGGAGGCGCTCGAGTTCTTCGCCAACCAGCCGCCGATCGCCCGGCACCTCCAGACCATCGTCGACGTGGGGCTCGGCTACGTCCGCCTCGGGCAGCCGGCGCCCACGCTCAGTGGTGGCGAAGCGCAGCGAGTGAAGTTGGCGAGCGAGCTGGCCAAGCGCTCCACCGGCCACACGATCTACCTGCTCGACGAGCCCACCACCGGCCTGCACTTCGAAGACATCCGCAAACTCCTCACAGTGCTCTCCCGACTGGTCGATCAAGGGAATACGGTCCTCGTCATCGAGCACAACCTCGACGTGATCAAGACCGCCGACTGGATCATCGACCTGGGCCCCGAGGGGGGCAGTGGAGGAGGCACGGTGGTGGTGGAAGGCTCACCCGAGCGCGTCGCGGCGACGCCGGAGAGCCACACCGGCCGTTTCCTCGCGCCCCTGCTGCCCACGTAGCGATGGCCGACGTCGACCGCGTCGCCCGCGAGCAGGCCTTCCACGACGCCCGCTTCGCCGAGGAGACCCGCCACGCGGCGCAGAAGTACTACGAGGCCAACCGCGGCGCCGAGGCGTGGTTCATGAGCCGGCTCGTCGTCCCCCCGGGGGGGCGAGCCCTCGAGTTCGGATGCGGGCTGCGCACCGCGGGCATGGAGCTGGCCCGCCAGGGCCACCGCGTCACCGCCATCGACATCTCCCCGGTGGCCGTCGACCAGGTGGCCGAGGCGGCTCGGGCCGAGCACCTCGACGCCTTCGACGTCGAGGTCATGAACGCAGAGGCGCTCACCTTCGCCGACGACCGGTTCGACCTCGTGCTCGGCACCGGCATCCTCCACCACCTCGACCTGCGGGCCGCCTTCGCCGAGATCGCCCGGGTCCTGAAGCCCGGCGGTCGAGCCGTCTTCCTCGAACCACTGGGGCACAACCCGGCGATCAACCTCTACCGCCGGCTCACCCCCTCGATGCGCACCCCTGACGAGCACCCCCTGGTCCGCGCCGACTTCGGTCTCGCCCGGGCGTCGTTCTCCGAGGTGTCGGCCCGTTGGTTCGGGTTCCTCTCCCTCGCTGCGGTGCCCGTCCGTGGTCGCTCGTGGGCCCCCGCCGTCTCGGGTCGGCTCGAGCAGGCCGACGCCCGGCTGTTCGCGCGCGTGCCCGCCAGCCGGGCCCTCGCCTGGACCTGTGTGGTCGAGCTGGCGTCGCCCCGCATCGCGTCGGCCGGCGAAGGGGGCTGAGCGCCGGTGGTGAGGCGCGCACGTTGGCTGCTCTACGGCGGGATCGTCGTCGCCGTGGCCGGGCTCTCGATGGTCCACGCGCGCCTCATCGCCGAGCCCGCCTACTCCTACACGGGCACGTTCCGGTTCGGCTGGTCGCTGCTGTACATCGGCCTGCTCGTGGTCACCGCCTACGGGCTCGGCCTGCCCGACGTCCCCCGGTCGCCGCGCTCGGCGCTGGTGACCTCGCTCGGGGCCGCGTTCGCCGGCGCCCTGGCCATGTCGGTCGTCCAGCTGTTCGTCGGCGATGCGCTGCTGCCCCGCTTCGTCGTGTTCGGCAGCGCCATCGTGCTCGTGCCCTGGTACCTGCTGTGTGCGGGCCTCGCCGGAGGGGGGAGCGGATCCACGTCGCGCGACCGGGCGCTCGTCGTCGGGGACTCGGTCGATCCCGGCCTCCTGCGCGAGGAGGTCGACCGGAACCCGGAGAAGCCGGTGCTCCTCACCGAGGTGGTACCCGCCCGGGACCTCGAGCCGACGGGTGACGGCACCCACCCCCTGGTGGAGCGGGCGCGTCGCGACCGCACCACCGTCATCGTGCTCGACCGTGACGCCCAGGCCTCGCCCGGCCTCGTGGCCCAGGCCGCCGAGCTCCACGCCCAGGGCATGCGCATCCGCACCCTCTCGCTGTTCTACGAGGAGTGGCTCGGCATGCTCCCGGTGAGCGAGCTCGAGCGCGTCTCGCTCCTGTTCGACATCGGCGACGTGCACCGCACCCGGTACGGCCGGCTCAAGCGCGGCCTCGACCTCGTGCTCGGCGGGCTCGGGTTCGTGGCCTTCCTCGTCCTGCTCCCGGTCGTGCTCGTCGGCGACCTGATCGCCAACCGCGGCCCGCTGTTCTACTCGCAGCCACGCATCGGCAAGGACGGCGCCGAGTTCCGCATCCTGAAGTTCCGCACCATGCGTCCCGCCCGTGACGGCGACCCGACCGAGTGGACGAGCGAGCGCGACCCCCGCATCACGCCGTTCGGGCAGTTCCTCCGCGTGAGCCACCTCGACGAGCTCCCGCAGGTGGTCAACATCGTCAAGGGCGACCTCTCGGTGGTGGGGCCGCGGCCCGAGCAGCCCGCCTACGTGGCCGAGCTGCGCGACAAGCTCCCGTTCTACGACCTGCGCCACCTCGCCCGGCCCGGTCTCACCGGGTGGGCCCAGGTCAAGTACGGCTACGCCGGCGACGAGCGGGACGCCCTCGAGAAGCTCCAGTACGAGTTCTGGTACCTCCGCCACCAGGACCTCGGCCTCGACCTGCGGATCGTCGGGCGCACCATCCGGAGCGTGCTCGGTCGCGAGGGTCGATGAGCGAGGCGCCCCTCGTGACGGTGCTGGTCCCGGCGCGCAACGAGGCGGCCGATCTCCCGCGGTGCCTCGAGCACGTCCTCGCCCAGGACCACCCCCACGACCGGCTCGAGGTGGTGGTCGTCGACGGCGGCTCCTCCGACGGCACCGGGGAGGTCGCCGCGGCGCGGCTGGCGGCGTCCGACCTCCACCGCTGGGTGGTGCACCCCAACCCGACGGGCACGACGCCGTCCAACCTCAACGCCGGGCTCACGGTCGTGACCGGTGAGATCCTGGTCCGCGTCGACGCCCGCAGCTTCGTCCCGCCGCACCACGTCCGCTGCTGCGCCGAGGTGCTCACCGAGCGCCCCGACGTCGCCGTCACCGGCGGCGCCCAGGTCGCGGTGGCGGTCTCCGACGACCCCGTGTCGGTCGGCATCGCCCGAGCCCTCAACAACCGGTGGTCGATGGGGTTCGCCCGCTACCGTCGGGCGGCGCGCAGCGGTCCGGCCGACACCGTCTACCTCGGGGCGTTCCGCACCGCCGAGCTGCGCGAGGCCGGCGGGTGGGACGAGCGCTTCGCCACCAACCAGGACTTCGAGCTCAACCGCCGCATGGGAACCCGTGGTCTGGTGTGGTTCGACGACCGGCTCGAGGTCGGGTACCGCCCACGGGCCCGGCTCGCCCAGCTGGCCTCGCAGTACCACCGCTTCGGGCGGTGGAAGGCGCGCTACTGGTCGATCACCGGTGACCGGCCCCGGCCCCGCCAGCTCGTGTTGCTGCTCGTGCCGCTGGCCGCCACCGGTGTCGCGCTGGCTGCGGTCTGGCGCCTCCCCCGACTTCGTCTCCCGGCGGTCGGCGCCGCGCTGGCGGCCGCGGCCGTGATCGAGCTCCGGGGACCCACCGGCCCGCCCACCACCGACCCGCGGGCCCACGCCGTGGGCGTCGCCGCGTCCGCGGTGGTGGCGGGGTCGTGGTTCGCCGGGGCCTGGTCGGGGGTGGCCCGGTGGCTGCTCGAGCGGGGGAGGGGCGGCCGATGGAGCCCGGCGCCGGGGCGGTGAGCCCGGGCGCCGACGACGCGCCGGCCCCCCGTCGCTCGCCGCTGCGGCCGCTCGTGGCCAGCCGGGTCGTCGACCAGGCGGCTCTCGGGCTGGCCTCGCTGGTGCTGGCCCGGGCGCTCGGGCCCGACGGCTTCGCCCCCGTCGCCGCGCTGTTCGTCGTCTACTCCCTCGGGCTGCAGATCTCCGACTTCGGGGTCGGCTTCGCCGTCTACCGGTCCGCGCCGGGCCATCGGGTGGCCCGGCGCAGCCTCTCCCGGGTGCGGGCCGTCGACCTCGGCATCGCCGCCGTGCTCCTCGTCTCCGGTGCGATCGTGGGCGGTGACGTCGGCGTCGTGCTGGCCGTGGCCGGACCGGTGTGGTTGCTCTCGGCCGAGGTGTACGTGCGCAAGGCCGGCGCCCTCAAGCAGGGCAACGCCTCGCGTGTGGCGGTGGCCGAGGTGGTGGGCGCCGCGGTGTTCCTCGTCGGCAGCGTCGTGTCGGTGGCGGTCGACGCGCCGGCGGTCGTCGTCGGGCTGCTGTTCGTGGCCAAGCTGGCGGTCGAGCTGGTGATCGTGCGCGGGTGGCACGAGGCGTTCGCCGCCGACGGTGAGCCGGCGCAGTCGGGGGCCGAGTGGCTCGGCCAGGTGATGACCTACCTGGTCGCCAACGTCGACTACCTGCTCGTCGCCCTGCTGCTCGGTCCGGAGGACCTGTCGATCTACGTGATCGCGTTCCGGTTCGCATCGGCCGTCCCCGCCTTCCTCGCCGGGCCGATCACCCAGACCTCGTTCATCGAGTACGCCGCCGCCGACGCCGACGGCCACCAGCGCATCTACGGGCGGTTGCTGTCCCGGATCGTCCGCCTGGGCGGTGCGGGCGTCGTGGTCCTGGTCGTGGCCGCCCCCTTGCTGCCGCTGGTGCTCGGGTCGGCGTGGGACGACGTGGCCCCGGTGCTGGTCGTGCTGGCGGTCGCCGTGCCGTGGCGCCTGCTGCTCGGCACGACCGTGGCCCTGGCCATCACCAGCGGCCGGGCGCGCGCCGTCGTCGGGTGGGAGACGGGACGGCTCGTGGTCATGGCGGCCGCGGTGGCCGTCGCGTCGATCGGTGGGCTCACGTGGGTCGCCGTCGCGGTGAGCACGGGCACGATCGTGTCGATCGGGCTGGAGCACCTGGGCGCCGCAGTCGTCGCCCGGCTGCGGGTGCCCCGCTGGTTCGTGCCGGTCACCGGCGCGGCGGCGGTCGCCGCCACCGCCCTCGGTGCCGTGACGGTGGGTTGAGCGGGCCGGCGGTGTGCCTCAGGTCGGGCGCACGAAGCGGGCGCCGAGCCAGTACGGGTGGCGGGCCTTGGGGCTGAGCCGGCGCAGCAGGTCGTAGCCGCCTCGCCGATGGGTCGCCTCGCCGGCGTCGGGGCTGCGGCGCGCCGGGTCGGCGGCGGCCTCGGTGCGGGACGCGTACCGGTAGGGCGCCCCGCACTGGGGGCAGGTCGGCGACCCGGGGCGCACCAGGAGGCCCAGGCGCTCGAGCGCGACGCGTGCCGCCCGTGGGTACACCGGTTGGCGCGGCCCGGTCTCGACGACGGCGTCGAGGCGGAACGCCGGGAACAGGGCGGGGAGCTGTTCGGGTTCGAACGACCGGAGGTGCCGATCGGGGTTGTACGCGCAGCCGCACTCGTGGCACCGCACCTCGGCCCGCTGGCGGTGCTCGCGGTTGGGAACGGTCACCACGATCACGTCGCGGGTCACGCGCTGGAGCTCGGCGAGCGTGTGGTCGAACACCTCCCGGGGCAGGTGCTCGAGCACCTCGCAGCAGATCACCGCCGGGATCGACCGGTCGGCGAAGGGGAGGGCGTCACCGCTGGCCTGCACGGCCGGGCTGCGCGCGTGCCGGAGCGCGGCCCGGCTGCGGTCGGCGGCGATCGTCCATCCCGGCGGCGGGGCCGACTCCATGAGGTGGTGCAGCACCCGACCGTCGCCGGCCCCGACGTCGACCACGCCGTCGACCGCGGGCGGGAGGAGCTGGTGGACGGCCTCGAGCTTCGGCCGCTGGTGCTCGGGGGTGAACACGACGTCCTCACCCCACAGCTCCGCCTGTTCGTAGTGGCCCGCCTCGCTCATCGGGCCGTGCCGCTGCCCGCCGATCGGGCGGTGCCCGCCGGACGGTTCACGTGATGGCCAGCATGCGGTCGAGGGCGACCCGGGCCCACTCGGCGGTGGCGTCGTCGACGGTGATCTGGTTGACCACCCGCCCCTCGACGAGGTTGTCGAGCACCCAGGCCAGGTGGGGGGCGTCGATGCGGAACATGGTCGAGCAGGGGCACACCAGCGGGTCGAGCGACACGACCGTCTTGTCGGGGGTCTCGTCGTCGAGCCGGTTCACGAGGTGGATCTCGGTGCCGACCCCGATCACCGAGCCGGAAGGCGCGGCGGCGACCGCTTTGATGATGGCGTCGGTGGAGCCCACCTGATCGGCGAGCTCGACGACGTCGTGGGCGCACTCGGGGTGCACGACGACGATGCCGTCGGGGTGCTCGGCCCGGAAGGCCTCGAGGTGCTCGGGCCGGAACCGCTGGTGCACCGAGCAGTGGCCCTTCCAGAGCAGGAAGGTCGAGCTCTTGACGTCGGCCTCGCTCAGTCCGCCCAGCTCGAGGCGGGGGTTCCACACCTGCATGTCGGCGGCGCCGTAGCCGAGGTCGTACCCGGTGTTGCGCCCGAGGTGCTGGTCGGGGAAGAACAGGACCTGTCGTCCGCCGGCCCCCCTGCCCTCCCACTCGCCGAGGTCGAGGGCCCACTGCAGGATCGCCCGGGCGTTGCTGGAGGTGCACACGGCCCCCCCGTGCTCGCCCACGAACGCCTTCAGCGCCGCCGACGAGTTCATGTAGGTGATCGGGACGACCTGCTCGATGTCGGTGACGGCGGCGAGGGACTCCCACGCCTCCTCGACCTCGTCGAGGTCGGCCATGTCGGCCATCGAGCAGCCGGCGTTCAGGTCGGGGAGGATCACCTTCTGGTGCTCTCCGGTGAGGATGTCGGCCGACTCGGCCATGAAGTGCACCCCGCAGAACACGATGTACTCGGCCTCGGGGTGCTCCTGGGCCAGCACGGAGAGGCGGAACGAGTCGCCCCGGGCGTCGGCCCAGCGCATGACCTCGTCGCGCTGGTAGTGGTGCCCGAGGACGAACAGGCGATCACCGAGCAGGGCGCTGGGCTTCGCCGATGCGCGCTTCGAGGTCCTCGGGCGAGGCCGTGGTGTAGCGCTCCGGGAGCGGTAGTTGGAGCCGCAGCATGATGTGTGGGGAACCCCCGTGGGTGGGGAGCGCCGATGTGACCGGTGGGGGCAGCTGGGTCGCCTCGCCACGGGGATGTCGGTCTCGGTGCTCGATCTGTTGCCGGAAGCCCAGCCGGCGTGGCGGTCATGGTAACCGTCAGGTGCGTCAACCGCCGGGGAACCCTGCGGATTCCCGTCGTCCGCGTCCTGCTCGGGCCCCGAACCGTCCCGCCGTCCGGCATGCTCATGGGGTGGTGCAACGACCGCCTGCGGGCTCGATCCCCGATGCTCCGGGCTCCTACCAGTTCAAGGACGTCCACGGCCGGGTGATCTACGTGGGCAAGGCCAAGAGCCTGCGGTCGCGCCTGTCGAACTACTTCCAGAACCCCGCCAACCTGCCGCCGCGCACGGCGCAGATGGTGCAGTCGGCCGAGACCGTCGAGTGGATCCAGGTCCGCAACGACGTCGAGGCCCTGATGCTCGAGTACAGCCTCATCAAGGAGCACCAGCCGCGGTTCAACATCCGCCTCCGCGACGACAAGAGCTACCCGTTCCTCGCCGTCACCCTCGACGACGAGTGGCCCCGGGCCATGGTCGATGCGAGGGCGCAAGCGCAAGGGCATCCGGTACTTCGGGCCCTACGCCCACGCCTACGCCATCCGCGAGACCCTCGACCTGCTGCTGCGCACGTTCCCGATCCGCACCTGCTCCGACACCAAGTTCGAGCGGCACCACCGCCTCGGCCGGCCGTGCCTGCTGTTCCACATCGAGAAGTGCTCGGGCCCCTGTGTCGGCGAGGTCGACGAGGCCGCCTACGACGTGCTGGTGGGGGAGCTGCTCGAGTTCCTCGACGGCGAGACCGACGCCGTCGTCCGGCGGCTCGAGGCCGACATGGCGGCCGCCGCCGACGAGCTCGAGTTCGAGCGGGCGGCCCGCCTGCGCGACCGGCTCACCGCCGTGCGCAAGGCCATCGAGACGCCAGCAGATGGTCGGCGACCGCAGCGAGGACCTCGACGTGATCGGGCTGGCCGGCGACGACCTCGAAGCCGCCGTGCAGGTGTTCCACGTGCGCAAGGGTCGCGTCGTCGGCCGCAAGGGGCTGGTGCTCGACAAGGTCGAGGACCTCTCGGAGGGCGAGCTCGTCGACCGCGTGCTCGAGGGCCTCTACTTCGACGTGCCGCCGCTCGGCGTGCCCAAGCAGGTGCTGGTGCCGGTCGACTCGGCCGATCCCGCCCTCTACGAGGAGTGGCTCACCGACCAGCGGGGATCGCGCGTGGTGGTGCGGGTGCCGCAGCGGGGTGACAAGCGGTCCCTGCTCGAGACGGTGACCCACAACGCGGAGGAGGAGTTCACCCGGCACCGGCTGCGGCGGGCGGCCGACCACAACAGCCGCGCCAAGGCCCTGAACGAGCTGCAGGACCACCTCGGGCTGCCCGCCGCCCCGCTGCGCATCGAGTGCTACGACATGAGCCACCTGCAGGGCACCGACTACGTCGGGTCGATGGTGGTGCTCGAGGACGGGCTGCCCAAGAAGAGCGAGTACCGGCGGTTCAAGATCCGCGAGGTGGACGGCAACGACGACTTCGCCGCCATGGAGGAGGTCCTCACCCGCCGGCTGACCGCCTACCTCGTCGAGCGCGACAAGCCGGTGAGCGAGCGCTCGGGCCGGTTCGCCTATCCGCCCCAGCTGCTGCTGGTCGACGGCGGCAAGGGTCAGTTGGGCGTCGCCGAGCGGGTCGTCGAGTCCCTCGGCCTCGACGACGAGATCCCGGTCGCCGCCCTGGCCAAGCGGTTCGAGGAGGTCTACGTGCCGGGTCAGGCCGACCCGCGGCGCGTCCCCCGGCAGAGCGAGGCGCTCTACCTGCTGCAGCGGGTGCGCGACGAGGCCCACCGCTTCGCCGTGTCCTACCACCGGGAGCTGCGGGGCAAGCGCATGACCAAGTCGGTGCTCGACGACGTCCCCGGCCTCGGCCCCGCTCGCAAGAAGCGGCTGCTCGCCGAGCTCGGCGGCGTCAACGCCGTGCGGCGGGCGACGCTCGAGCAGCTGTCGGAGCTGTCGTGGCTGCCCGACGCGGTGGCCGAGGCGGTCTACGCCAAGACCCACGGCTTCTCCTCGTCGGGCGCGGCCCGTGGCGACTGACGATCTCTGGGAGGTCCACGCCTCGTGGTGGCAGCGCCGGTTCACCGAGGGCGCCGACCCCGAGTACGAGGAGCAGATCCTGCCGCTGGCCGTCGAATCGCTGGGTGCCGGCACGGGACGGCTCCTCGAGGTGGGCACGGGGGAGGGACAGGTGGCCCGGGCCCTCGTCGCCGCCGGGCGTGCGCCCGTGGTCGGCATCGACCCGACGGTCGCCCAGATCGCCGAGGCCGCACGGCGGGGTGGCGGGCCGGTCTACGCCCGGGCCGGGGCGGCGGCACTCCCCTTCGCCACGGCCGCCTTCGACGCCGTCGTCGCCTGCCTCGTGTTCGAGCACATCGACGACGTGGACGACGCCGTGGCCGAGGTCGCCCGGGTGCTGGCCCCCGGCGGCCGGTTCGTGCTGTTCCTCAACCACCCGCTCCTGCAGACGCCGGGCAGCGGGTGGATCGACGACCAGGTGCTCGACCCGCCCGAGCAGTACTGGCGGGTGGGGCCCTACCTGGACGAGGCGGCCACCGTCGAGGAGGTCGAGAAGGACGTGTTCATCCGGTTCGTGCACCGGCCGCTGTCGCGCTACGTCAACGCCCTGGCCGACCACGGTCTGGTGGTGGAGCGGATGCTCGAGCCGGCCCCGCCGGCGGGGTTCCTGGAACGGGCCCCCGAGTACGTCGAGGCGGCCACCATCCCGCGGCTCGTCGTGCTGGTCACCCGCCGGGTGCGCTGATCCGAGGTTCGGCGGCGCCGCCCGCCTACCATCGAGCCCGGTGAACGAGTTCATCGTCATCACCGGCTTGTCGGGGGCGGGACGCTCCCAGGCGGCCGACATCTTGGAGGACCTCGGCTGGTTCGTCATCGACAACCTGCCTCCTGCGCTGATCCCCAAGGTCTCCGAGCTGGCGTCGGCGCCCAGCACCACCATCTCCCGGGTCGTGCTCGTCGTCGGGGCCGGGCCCTACCACTCCGAGGTGCTGCCGGCGCTCAACGCGCTGCGACGACAGGGCGCCCGGGTGCGCATCCTGTTCCTCGAGGCCTCCACCGACGTGCTGGTGCGGCGCTACGAGTCGACCCGTCGCCGCCACCCCCTCGACGGCGGCGGCCGATCGCTGGCCGAGGCCATCGAGGCCGAGCGCGAGCTGCTCACCGGCGTGAAGGACGAGGCCGACGTGGTCGTCGACACGAGCGACCTGAACGTCCACCAGCTCCGGGAGCGGGTGCACTCCCTCTTCGCCGCCGACACGCCGGATGCCGGCATGCAGACCTCGATCGTGTCGTTCGGCTACAAGCACGGCCTCCCGCTCGACACCGACCTCGTGATCGACTGCCGCTTCCTGCCCAACCCCTACTGGGTCGAGGAGCTGCGCGGACGGCGGGGCGTGCACGACGAGGTCCGCGACTACGTGATGGGCCAGGCGGTCACCGGCGAGTTCCTCGACTCGCTCACCTCGATGCTCGAGCTGCTCATGCCCGCCTACGTGGCCGAGGGCAAGAGCTACCTCACCATCGCCTTCGGCTGCACGGGCGGCCACCACCGCTCGGTGGCCATCGCCGAGGAGATCGCCCGGCGGCTCCGGGCCGACGGCTACGAGCCCCGGGTCGTCCACCGCGACATCGACCGCTGACCAGGGGTCCGGGCGGGGGCCGAAGGTCCCGTTCGGGCTGGTCCGGTCGGACTGGCGGCCCGTCCGGCGACGTGGTCGGATAGGGCCGTTCGCGACTCAGGAGGAACGACGACATGGCCATTCGTGTCGGGGTCAACGGGTTCGGCCGCATCGGCCGCAACTTCTATCGGGCGGTGCGGGACCAGGGGGCCGACGTCGAGATCGTCGCCGCCAACGACCTCGGCGATGTGCCGACCATGGCGCACCTCCTCAAGTACGACTCGGTGATGCCCACCCTCGACGCCGAGATCAAGGCCACCGACGAGGGCATCGAGGTGGACGGCAAGCTGATCAAGATCACCGCCGTGCGCGATCCGAAGGACCTGCCGTGGGGCGAGCTCGGGGTCGACGTGGTCGTCGAGTCCACCGGCATCTTCACCACCCGCGACAAGGCCGCCGCCCACCTCGATGCCGGCGCCCCGTTCGTCATCGTCTCGGCGCCGTGCACCAACGCCGACGCCACCTTCGTGGTGGGCGTGAACGACGACACCTTCGATCCGTCCAAGGACAAGGTGGTCTCCAACGCCTCGTGCACGACCAACTGCTTCGTGCCGATGATCAAGGTGCTCGACGACGCCTTCGGCGTCGAGAAGGGCCTGATGACCACGGTGCACGCCTACACCGGTGACCAGAGCCTGGTCGACGGCCCCCACAAGGACCTGCGCCGGGCCCGGGCGGCCGCGGCCAACATCATCCCCTCGTCGACCGGTGCCGCCCGGGCCACCGGGCTCGTGCTGCAGTCGATGCAGGGCAAGCTCGACGGCACTGCGCTGCGGGTGCCGGTGCCCGACGGCTCGGTCACCGACTTCGTGGGCCTCATCAGGAACGAGGCGTCGGTCGAGCAGATCAACGACGCCTTCGCCGCCGCCGCCTCGTCCGGCCCGCTGTCGAAGGTCCTCGTCTACAGCGACGAGCCGATCGTGTCGTCCGACATCGTCGGTTCGCCGGCGTCGTGCACCTTCGACTCGGGGCTCACCATGTCCCAGGGCAACCTCGTGAAGATCCTGGGCTGGTACGACAACGAGTGGGGCTACTCGAACCGTCTCGTCGACCTCGTCCAGATCGTCGGCGCGGCGAACAAGTAGCCCGCTGCCGATGTCGGTCCCGACCCTCGAGGACCTCGGCGACGTCTCTGGTCGCCGCGTCCTGCTCCGCGCCGACTTCAACGTCCCCATCCGGGACGGCGAGGTCGTCGACGACTTCCGCATCCGCGCCGCGCTGCCCACCATCGAGTGGCTGACGTCGCGCGGGGCGACGGTCACCGCCTGCTCCCACCTCGGCCGCCCGAAGGGGAAGGTCGACCCCCGGTACTCGCTCGAGCCGGTGCGGGCCGTGCTGGCCGACCTGGCGCCGGGCGTCGAGCTGCTCGAGAACCTCCGGTACGACCCGGGGGAGGAGGGCAACGACCCGGCGTTCGTCGAGAAGCTGGTCGACGGCCAGGACCTCTACGTGAACGACGCCTTCGGCTCGTCGCACCGGGCCCACGCGTCGATCGTCGGACCACCCCGGGTGCTGCCGTCGGCCGCCGGCCGGTTGCTGCAGCGCGAGGTCGAGGTGCTGCTGCCGCTGCGCACCGACCCGGCCCGCCCGTTCGTGGTGATCCTCGGCGGGGCCAAGGTGTCCGACAAGCTCGGCGTCATCGCCGCCCTGCTGCGGGTCGCCGACTCGCTCGTGATCGGCGGCGGCATGTGCTTCACGTTCCTGCGGGCCCAGGGCCACGCCATCGGCGACAGCCTGGTCGAGGAGGACATGGTCGACACCTGCCGCGAGCTGCTCGAACGGGACGGCGACAAGCTGCACCTGCCGATCGACGTGACCGCGCTCGGACCGGGCGGCGTGATCGGCGATCCCTCGGCCGGGGGCGAGGTGCGCCAGGTGGGGGCGAACGTCCCCGACGGGTGGAAGGGCCTCGACATCGGCCCCGGCTCGGCCGCCGAGTTCGGCGACGTCATCACCGAGGCCCGCACCATCTTCTGGAACGGGCCCATGGGCGTGTTCGAGGATCCTCGCTTCGAGGCCGGCACCCGGTTCGTGGCCGACGCCATGGCCGAGGCCCGGGGGTTCACCATCGTCGGCGGCGGCGACTCCGCCGCCGCCCTCGACCAGTTCGGCCTGGCCCGCGACATCGACCACGTGTCGACCGGTGGCGGGGCGTCGTTGGAATTGCTCGAGCTGGGCGACCTGCCCGGACTCGAAGCCCTGAGGGGAGCACCGAATGCCTGACGCCGGCCGCAAGCCGCTGATCAGCGGCAACTGGAAGATGCACCACAACCACTTCGAGGCGATCCAGACCGTCCAGAAGCTGGGGTACCGGCTCACCAAGGACGACTACGAGGTCGTCGACGTGTCGGTGCACCCGCCGTTCACCGACATCCGGTCGGTGCAGACGACCCTCGAGAGCGACAAGGTCCCGGTGCTGCTCGGCGCCCAGAACTGCCACTGGGAGGAGAAGGGCGCCTTCACCGGCGAGGTGTCGCCGGCGTTCCTGGCCAAGCTCAACGTGGCGTACGTGATCGTCGGGCACAGCGAACGGCGGGAGCTGTTCGGCGAGACCGACGACGACGTGAACCGCAAGGTCAAGGCCGTGTACGCCAACGGCATGACGCCGATCATGTGCGTCGGCGAGACGTTGGACGAGCGCGAGGCGGGCACCACCGACGCCAAGGTGCTGGGACAGGTGAAGGCCGGGCTCGCTGGGCTGAAGGCCGAGCAGGTCGCCACCCTCGTGATCGCCTACGAGCCGATCTGGGCCATCGGCACCGGCAAGACCGCCACCGCCGACGACGCCCAGGCCGTGTGCGGGTCGATCCGCACGACGGTCGGCGAGCTGGCCGGGGCCGACGCTGCCGCCTCGGTGCGGATCCAGTACGGCGGCTCGGTGAAGCCGGGCAACGCCGCCGAGCTCATGGGCCAGCCCGACATCGACGGGGCGCTCGTCGGCGGCGCCAGCCTCGACGCCGACGACTTCGCCAAGATCGTCCAGTACCGCCTCTCCGCCATCTGAGTCGCTCGGAGCGCCCACCCGCCTTGGGGCCCCTTCGCCCTCGTCCCTTCTGGCTCGTCCCTTCTGGTGTGGGATCGGGTGGTCGGGGCAGCCGGATCTCACACCAGAACGCCCGGCGTGCCGGTCTGACGACGGCGACCTGCGCTGGTATCGTCTTTGCCCGTGACCGCCGTCGTCCTCGTCATCCAGGTGATCGTGTCGCTGACGCTGATCTTCCTCGTGTTGCTGCACAGCGGGCGCGGTGGCGGCCTGTCCGACATGTTCGGTGGCGGCCTCGGCGCGTCGGCCCAGGGCTCGACCATGGTCGAGAAGAACCTCGACCGCATCACCGTGGTCGTCGCCCTGATCTTCGCCTTCAGCACGATCGCCCTGGCTCTCCTGCTCGACTCCCCCTGACCTGGTGGGGGCTCGGCGGCGGGGCCCGCTCCTGGTCGTCGCCCTGGCACTGATCGCCCTCTCGCTCCTCGCCGCCTGTTCGGGCGACGACGACTCGTCCCCCGACCCGACCCCGCCAGCGCAGCCCGAAGGGCTGTTGCGGCTGGGCGTCGTCGGCCTCGACACCCTCGACCCGGCGGCGGCCATCCCGACGGACCAGGTCGAGATCATCGCCGCCGATCTGCTCCACGACGGGCTGACGGCGCCCGGGCCCGATGGTGTCGGCGCAGTGCCGGCGCTGGCGTCGGCACTCGAGCCCGACGCCGACCACCGGGTGTGGACGGTTCGCCTTCGTCCCGACGCCACCTTCGGTGAGGGCACGCCGGTACGAGCGGCCGACGTGAAGGCGTCCCTCGAGCGGGTGGCGGCCCGGGGCCCCGAGTCGATCGCCGGTTCCCGCCTCGACCTGATCGACGGCTACCGGGACTTCGCGGTCGACCGTTCGACGCCCGACCTGGCCGGTGTCGCCGTGGTCGACGACATCACGCTCACCGTCACCCTGCGCGATCCGTACGTCGAGCTGCCCGAGTTGCTGACGTCGCCGCTGTACGGGATCGTGCCGGCGACCGCCGACGAGGCGTTCTTCCGGGCGCCGCAGGGGAGCGGGCCGTTCCGGGTCGATGCCGACGACGGGACCACGCTCACCCTCGTGCCCCGGACCGGCCCGGCGGCGGCCGGCGTGTCGCTCACGGGCGTCGAGCTGGTGCGGTTCCCCGGCCTCACCGCGTCGTACGCCGCCTTCGAGGCGGGGGCGGTCGACTGGACCCTCCTGCCGCCCGAGGCCGTGGAGGGCGCCGAGGTGCGCTGGGGTGGGCGGTACGCGCCGTCACCGTTCGGAGCCGAGCTGTGGCTGGGCTTCGACTTGCGCGACCCCGCCTACCAGGATCTGCGGTTCCGTCAGGCGATGACCGTCGCCGTCGACCGCGCCGCCGTCGTCGACGAGGTGCTGCCGGGTCGGCTGCCGCTCGATGGCCTGGTGCCCGTCGGGGTCCCGGGTGCCTCGACGGCGCCAGGTGGGGCGTGCGGCGAGGGCTGTGCCTACGACCCCGATCGGGCTCGGGCCCTGCTCGTCGAGGCCTTCCCCGACGGCGACGTGCCCACCATCGAGCTCGACACCTACGACGACGCCACCCAGCGGGCGCTCGTGGAGGCGGTGAAGGCCGACTTCGAGGCGGTCGGCATCCCGGTCGTGGCCGACGTCCGGCCGCTCGCCGAGTACCAGATCTCCGGTCTCCAGGGCCGCGATCTGTTCTCGCTGGGGTGGGTCGGCCTGGTGGCGACCCAGGAGTCGTACCTCGGGCCGCTCTTCCTGTCGGGCTCGCCCGACGACGTCACCGGCTTCTCGTCGCCCGAGGTCGACGCAGCGATCGTGGCCGCCCGAGCGACGGTCGACGGGGGGGCGCGGGAGCAGCAGTACGCCCAGATCGAGCAGGCCGTGCTCGCCGAGTCGCCGTTGATCCCCCTCGCCCAGCTCGTCACCCATCAGGTGGTGGGGGAGCGGGTGTCGGGCTTCGTCTCCCGCCTCGACGGTTCGTTCCAGCTCGCCGGCCTGACGGTGGCCGACTGACCCCACCGGTGCGTTCGTCGGGCCGTCGGTTGCGCGTCGCGTACGGGTCGTGTGCGGGTCGTGTGCGTGCCCACCCACCGCCGACGTGAGTGGATACGCACGCGTCGCCCGCCCCCCGGTCGTGTGCGTACCAGCCCACCGCGGGTGTGAGTGGATACGCACGCGATGCGGGTTCGGCCGCCCGCGAGGGGCGCGCTAGAGTGACGCTCCGCTCCGGAGAGGGTCCGCCCTCGTCCGAGAGGCCACGTCGGAGTGGCGGAATAGGCAGACGCGCTAGCTTGAGGGGCTAGTGCCCGCAAGGGCGTGGGGGTTCAAGTCCCCCCTCCGACACGACATAACCGCAGGTCAGGGGGGCGGCGGTGGCCTCACTTGGGTCGAGTGGTCACAGGATGGTCACCGCGCGTTCAGCGGTGGTGCTCGGCATCGCATTTCTGGCCGGATCGTGCAGCGCATCGGATGAAGAGCTCCCCACCCGTCCGCTTGAGGTCCAGGTCGTCGCCGAGTTCTCGGGCTTGGGGAGCTGCATGGAATCCCCGGTCGTCAAGGACACGACGATCATCCTGAAGGACGCTGACGGGACCACGGTCGGAACCTCCTCGTTCGACAAGACGAAGGGCGCTGGCGCGTGCGACTGGACGGCCACGTTCGACGCCGTACCCGAGTCAGACTTCTACGAGCTCAGCACAAGTGAAGGTGAGATCCTCGCGACCGTGCCCTCTGACTCCATCGACGGTGACAAGGTCGTGCTCGAGGTCGACTACTCAGGACGGACCACTCCAGCCAACCGGCCCTAAACGGCCGAAGATGAGCCCGGCCACCTGCTCGGCCGCGTCACGTTGCATCCCGGCAGTGACGTGGCTGTACGTCCCGAGCGTGATCCCGATGGTGGCGTGGCCCAACCTCTCCTGCACCACCTTCGGGTGGACGCCGGCTCGCAGCACCAACGTGGCCCACGAGTGCCGCAGACCGTGGAGCGTGAGCGGTCGCAGGTCCCACCGCTCGATGCGCCGCTGAAACTCCCGGCTGACCCGCTCCGGGTGCAGCGGCTCCCCCGTGACCTTGCAGAACACGAGCCCGTGATCGCGCCAGCCCTCGCCCATCCGTAGCCGTTCCTCGAGCTGGTGGCGACGGTGCTCCCGAAGCGCTGCGATGGTGCGCTCGTCCAGGTCGACGGTGCGCGTCCCCTGCGCCGTCTTTGGGGTGCCGAACCGAACCTCGTGCTTCACCGCGATGACGGTCTGACGGATCGACGCCGTGCCGGTCCCCGTAGCCGTGGCTGCGTTCGAGGAAGTCCGCGACCTCCTCGCCCGTCCACGTCGTCATCGTGGCGTGGCTGGTGGCGACCTTCGGCGGGTCGGCCGCGTCGGCAGGGTTCCGGGCGAGCCGCGACCATCGCACCGCGTCCTTCATCGCCCGGTGCACGACCGTGTGGACGTACCGCACGGTGCGAGGGGAGAGGCCGGACCCGGCGTCGTGGCCCCGGTTCCCGGTAGCGAGCAGCCCTGCGTACAGCCGGTTCAGGGTGCCACCGTCGAGCGCCTGCACGGCACGTCGCCCACGTTCGGGACGACGTGCAGCCGCAGGTTCCGGCTGTAGCTGTGGTGGGTCGACGGACGTACCGTCGGTTCGATGGTGGCGAGCCACTCCTCGAGGTATCCGCCGACGGTCTGCTTCGTCGGCTCGACGTTGGCACCCGTCCGGGTGGCGTGCTTGATCGCGTCCAGCGCATCGCGCGCTTCGTCCTTCGTGCGGAACCCGCGCCGCTTGATCTGCTTGCGCGGTGCGCCTGGTGGGGTGACGTCGAGCACGAAGTACCAGCCGCCCGAGTCCTTCTTGATGCTGCCCTGTCGGCTCACTGGTCGCTCCCCTCGATGAACCCGCGCTCGGTCTGCACGCGAAGCGCTACTTCGATGCCGCCGGCCACTACGGCAGAGCCGATGTCTTGGCCCCGAAACCCAGCTGACGGCATCTCCTGAAGGTCCCAGAATCGGGTCCACGGGTGGGGTCTGATGGAGGTGTGAGACTTCTCGCCATGAACACGTTCGTCATGGTCCACGGTGCGTGGGGCGGTGGATGGGAGTGGGCCGACGTAGCGAAGCGGCTGCGGGCGCTCGGCCACCAGACCTACACGCCGTCCCTGACCGGCCTGGGCGAACGGTCGCACCTCTGCCGGGCTGAGCGGGTCGGCCTAGCCACGCACGTCGAGGACATCGTGGCCGCGGTGGAGTTCGAACGCCTCGACGATGTCGTGCTGTGTGGCGCGAGCTACGGCGGGGTTCCTGTGACCGGGGCTGCGGACTGCCTCGCTGAACGGGTCCGGGCCGTGATCTATATCGACGCACTCGTTCCGGTGGACGGTCAGTGCGCTCTCGATCTCCTGCCGGGCCCGTTCGGTGCGATGGTGCGCCGCGGACTGGCCGAACACGGCGACCACTGGCGGATGCCGATACCGGACGACCTCCTTGGTGCGCTCATGCCGCCCGGGGCCCTGCCGGATGACATCCGGCGGAACTACGTGGACCGCCTCCGCGATCACCCAGCCGCGACGTTCACCGATCCAGTGACGCTCACGATTGCCCTCGAGGGGTTGCCCAGAGCCTTCATTCGTTGTACGGGCGCGGAGTTCGGTGACGAGGTCGGTGGCGATCCGGTCGCCTCTTGCGCGGTCTGGGCTCGGGAGCAGGGCTGGCCGTACCGCGAGATCGCGACGGGCCACGACCCCCAGGTCTTCGCGCCGGAGCAGATCACTGTGCTGCTCGATGGGCTCGCCAAGGTCATGTAGAGAGGGGAAGGTCTCCACCAGCCGCCCGGCCCCGATCTTGGTAGGTTCCGCGGATGACCGCCGCATCGGAGCGAACCAGCAACGAGGCCTGGGCTCGCGAGGTCCTGTTCCGTCGTCTCATGGAGGAGCGCGACCTCTCGGACCCCTACGAGTACTGGACCGACGACTCGGTCGACCATTTCCTGGCGGCGGGTCAGTCGGTGCGGGGTGCGCAGGCGCTGGCGGCATGGTTCGCCCGGCTCTTCGCTGCGGTACCCGACTGGTCGCTCGTCGTGGACAACGTGGTCGACGATGGCGGTGACCAGGTCGTTGTGCAATGGACGGGAACGGGCACCTTCACGGGTGCGTCGTTCCTCGGCATCGAGCCGACCGGTCGCCGTGTCGAGATCCGGGGGTGCGATGTCATCCGGTTGGACGGCAACGGCAAGGTTGCCACGAACACCGTCTACTACGACGGCGCGGCGTTCGCTCGCCAGGTCGGGATGCTGCCGGCTGCGGGGTCGCGGGCCGATCTGCTGATCACCCGGGCGTTCAACGGGTTCACCCGGCTTCGCCGCAGGTTCTCTCGCTGAGGAGCCTTCCCCGTCGACGACCGACGGTTGTACTGCCATGGTGATGCCATGTGGCGGTGACCAAGGACGAGCGGCTCCAGATTCGGGGTGGACCCCGCCGAGAACCGCCTCCTGGAGCGCGCAGCAGAGGCATCCCAGGTCTCAGTGTCTGCCTTCGTCCTGCAATCAGCCTCGGCGCAGGCGGCGGAGGTGCTCGCCGACTCCGGCTCCCCCGACCTCGACGAGTGGCTGCGGCGGCACTCGACCCAGCCCGTCGGAGGAGCACCGACGCGACCTGGGTGATCACCGACGCCGGCTCTGTCGTCGTCGCGTACGTCAGCTTGGCCATGACGAGCAGCGATCGAGGCAACGCACCGTCCTCGGTGGCCAAGCACACCCCCGATCCGGTGCCCGCGCTGCTCATCGGCCCTCTCGCCGTCAATCTCTCCGTAGCGGGACTCGGCATCGGCACCGCACTCGTCGCCCACGTACTGGCGACAGCCCTGGACCTCGACGATCGAGCGGCGTGCACTGCGCCGAGAAGACCTCACCCCCGAGCAGTTGGAGTACCAGCGGGCGCTGGATCGATCTTGGGCGGAGGCGCAGCGGGGCTTGCCGATCCGGGGTTCCGTTCCTACCTCGAGGAATCGATCCGCCGGCTCGATGCCAAGCAGCCGCCCCGTTGCTCACTCGCGACGAGTTCCTGGCGCAGACCAAGGTTGTCGACGAGTAGTGCCCCTCCGGGACATCGAGGAGCTCTGCCGCTGGATCGAGCGGGAGTCGCCATCGGTCGTCGCCCAGCGAGTCGCCCGCCACTTCCTTGCGGAGATCGGGGACGAGGCGTGGCGATCTCCGAGCGTCCCGGTCGAAGTCCTGTCGAACCAGCCGGAGTACGAGGTGCGACAGGTTGCCCTCCAGGTCGAGGGCGAGGACCGACCTGTGCAGATCTGGTACCGCCACATCTACAGGACGGACGCGGTGGATGTCATCGCCGGGCGCGCATGAGCTGGAACTCAGCGATGGGCTGGCCGAACTGGACCCGGTGGCCGGTGTACTCGACGGAGAGGTCGAGGCACTGCTCGATGATGCCCAGCGCCATGGACGCGACGCCGGCCCGCTCCTGTTGGAACCAGGCTTCGGCGGCGTCCTTGACGTGCACCGGTGGCGGCACCCAGTCGGCCGGTGCCGGAGTGGCTGGGGTACCGTCTCCCAGTGGCTGGTTTCCATGTCCGTTGGTCGTCCCGCGGCCGGCCCTGCCGTAGCTGATGGCGCTCGCCGAGTCGACCTACCCGGTGAGGTTGGGGTTCACCCCCGACTCGCTGGCCATCCCCGACCCGGTCCATCCGGGGTTGCGCCGCGCCGGGCCCAGGGCGTCGGCGCCGTACGGCGGCTCGAGCGTGGAGGTGCACGTCTGCCCGGCCGCCGACGGCGTCGGTGACGGGTCGGTCCGGCCCGACCTGATGGGGTTCGGATTCGACACGGTCGACCTCACCGGATCGGACGAGCTCCAGCGGGTCTGTGCCTCCGTCCGACGGGCGGGCCGGATCACGGATGCGGAGGCGGCTGCCGTCCGGGCGGCGCTCGACGGGGAGGTGCTGCGGACCTCGAGCGGTGGTTCCATCCGGGTGCTGTACCTCGCCGAGGAGGGGTTCATCATGCGGACCGCCGGGCCCAACGGCATGTCGCTGGTGGGTCCCCGGTCGTCGGGGATGAACGACCACGGCGGTGCCGCCTCGGTCCACGCCGACCAGGATGTGTTCGGCACGCCGATGACCCAGCTCATGGACGGCCGGGCGCCCTCGCTGTTCGTCCATGACTCGCCCGACGGACACAACCACGACGCCTCGCTGCTGTTGGTGAACCTCTGGATCCCGCTGCAGCAGGTCACCCAGCCGCTGGTCCTGGCCGACGGGCGCAGCATCGATCGCCGTCGCCATCAGCTCCGCTACGGGCTGGCGACGGACTCGTTCCTCGAGCGCGACGACGACCTGGCCATCAACGACATCTGGATGTTCCTCCACGACGACGCCCAGCGATGGTACTTCCGTTCCGAGATGGACCACCGGAGCGGGTACGTGTTCAACACCCTCAGCACGCCCCACGGATCGGGCGTGCTCCCGGGCGAGGACGTCGCCGAGTGGTGCTACCGGGCGCTGGAGTCAGCCGAGTCGGCGGTCGGACGGGGCGACGTCGACCGAGCTCGTCGAGGCGGTGTCCGCCGCCGGTCGTCCCGACCCGCCGGTGTTGATGACACCGGCCCTGCGCGACGCGATCGAGGCGATGCTCGTCGTGCTCGAGGACGCGGTCGCGGACCCTGTGGCCGTGTGCGGCGAGCGCTCCGAGGAGTGGTCGGCGGCGTCACAGGCAGCCCGCCGACGAGTCGTGCGGATGTCGCTGGAGATGCGGATGGTGGTCTCGTTCGACCACGAGGGGTTCGGCGCCCGGCCGAACTGACCGGTTCGAGCAAACCGACTGACCCAAGCACCGCGTTCATCGTTGCTCGGTCCGTCCCGAGTCGAGCGACGACGCTCGGGTGACGTTCTCCCCTTCTCATCCCGCCGGCGTGACGCGACCATCACGTGTCGACATCCCGCGACCCAGGGGGAAGCCCGATGCGACGCGTGGCGATCATCCCCGTCACCGCACTGGCCCTGCTCTGGGTCGGTCCCGCCGCTCCGACCGGCGCCCAGACCGACACGACGAATCCACCGTTCATCGGAGAGACCGACGCCCTCGTCCTGGAGGCCTCCGCGGTGTGTACGGACGAGAACACCTACGACGTCGCCTGGACGCTGGAGAACACGTCGGACCGCACGATCGACTTCTATTCCGCGTATGCGTTCGCGGTCCCGTCGGGAGGCGTGGAGACCCCGCAGATCGACATGGCGCTCGACCCGCTCCCGCCGGGGACCTCCAACACCGTCGTCGTCTCCTACCTCGTGGGGTTCGAGGGGGTGTACGTCCTGCAGACGGAGACGTACTTCGCCGACGACGAGCGGACCGCCGGTCCCGTCGGCGACGTCGTCGAGCTCGCCGGGTGCGGTCCCCTCCCAGATGAAGGCACCGGCGTGGGCGGGCCTGCGGAGACCGGCGCCGCGCCGGCGACCACGGCCGAGCCCACCTACACCGGCTGACCTCGTACCAACCGGCCGTCCACCGCCGACGACCCAGCGGTCGGAAGTCGTCACGGCGGAGACGGTCCGATCGACGGGGGGGCACGATGGCGAACGACCCGGTGATCTTGGTGCACGGTCATGAGAAGACTCATGGCCGGAGGTCTTGGCGGGACTCCGGAGCACGTGGCGAGTGGGGCGATGGTGCCAGAAGCGGTACGCGAGGTCGTCCGCGTCCGATCGTCGTCGCGCGCGGCGGTGCCTCGTGGTGATCTCGGAACGCCTTGGGGCCCATTCGGAACGCCGGTTGCCGCAACTCTCCACATTCCGTACAATTCTCCGTACATAGAGGACCGAGGAGCTGCGATGGCAGTCAAGACCGATCGACTCGAGGCACGCCTGTCTCCTCACGAACGCGAGCGCATCGAGCAGGCAGCATCGACCGCCGGCCTGTCGGTGTCGGCGTTCATGGTCGGCGCCGCGGTCGAGCGAGCCGACGAGATCATCGCAGCGGCGACCACGACCGTCGTACCGGCCGACTACTTCGACAGCCTCCTGGCGGCGCTCGACGAGCCTGAGCCCGCTCCGCGACTGGCCAAGGCGGCGAAGCGGTCCCGCCGAGCCCCTCGCGTCGCGGCTCGGTGACCTATCGGGTCGAGCCTCTCGCCGCCCACGACCTCTCGGAGTTCGCCTGCGGCAACGCGGAGCTCGGCGACTGGTTGCGTCGCCACGCCCGCACGGCCACCGGGCAAGGGACGCGCACCTACGTCTTGGCTGATGAGGACGGTCGGGTCGTCGGCTACTTCGCCGTGGCACCCCACCTCTTGGTGCGCGATGACGCGCCGCCGCGTCTGGCCCGAGGTGCTCCCCGACAGATCCCGGCGATCTTGTTGGCCAAGTTGGCACTGGACTCCACGATCCACGGGCGTGGCCTCGGCGCCGAGCTGCTCGTCCACGCGCTCGACACGGTCCTCGCCGCAGCGCGCCGTGCCGGCGGGCGAGTGGTGTTGGTCGACGCGATCGACGACGAGGCACGTGAGTTCTACGAGCACCACGACTTCCAGCAGCTCCCCCGCCAACCTCGACGCCTGGTCATGAAGCTGAGCACCGCCGCCAAGGCGCTCGGCCTTCCCTGGCCATGAGCACTCCGGTCGAGTCAGCAACCGCCGCTGGACGAGCTGGTCGCGTTCCTCGGCCGTGACCCGGCGTCGGCTGAGGTGCGGTGACCGTGACAAGCGAACCCGGCCCGCGGTCGTGAAGGCGTTCGCGCGGCGGTACCGACCTCGCCCCTCCGGAGGCGTCCGCGCCCGACATGAGGTTCAGCTCGGCTGATTGCGGAACCAGTTCACGGTGTCGGCGAGGGCGACGTCGAGGGGCGTGGGGTGGATGCCCAGGCGTCGTTCGGCCTTGGTGCTGTCGATGATGAAGGGTTGGGTGAACTCGTAGAGCATCTCGGGGAGCTCCCGGATGGTCGGGTTGAACAGTCCGAGCAGGCGCAGGACCAGTCGGGGTGTCGTCTTCACGGTGACGGGTGCGCCGAGGTGTTCGGCGATGAGGTCGATGACCTCGCGGGTGGTCAGGGCGGGGGCGTTGGGGACGTGGAAGACCTCGCCGGAGACGTCGTCACGGGTGCCGAGGTCGGCGAGGGTCCGAGCGGCGTCGATGGTGTAGGTGTAGCTGTGGGGCTGGTCGGGGTCGCCGATCAGGCGGGCGGGCTTGTTGCGGAGGGCGGCGCCGACGACGAGATCGCCGAGTGGCGACTGCGTGGTGCCGCGGGGGCCGAAGTAGTCCGAGGCGCGGGCCGTGGCGACGTCGAGGTCGCCGGCGGCGTGGAGCTCCGCCAGTTGTCGGGCCATGGCGCGGCGCACGGCGCCCTTTCGCGTGCGGGCGCGCTGCGGGGTGGCTTCGGTGAGCGGCCGTCCCTGGGTGTCGCCGTACATGTAGGTGTTCTCGAAGGACACGTAACGGGCCCCGTGGTGGCGGGCCGCCGCGACGACGGCGTCTTGGAGGGGCGGGAAGTCCTCTGCCCAGCGGTGGTAGGCGGGGTTGAGGCACTGGTAGACGACCGCCGCGCCGGCGGCGACGTCGGTGCTGAACGCGGGATCGGTGGCGTCGCCGCCGGCCACCTCGACGCCGTCGGGGACCGGTGCGTGGCCGGAGCGGTTCACGGCACGGACCCGGTGGCCGTCGGCGACGAGGCGTTCGACGAGCGCGAGGCCGATCGCACCGGTGCCGAACACGAGGTGGAGGTCGTTCATCGTTGTGCTCCTGGCTACGGGTCGGGGGTTGGGAGGGGCGCGGTGACGGCGGGGAGGAGCTGGGTGAGGATCTGGTCGATGGCGCGTCGGGCGGCGGCGGACCCGCCGGGGATGCGTCGGTCGACGGCGAGGACGGCGGTGCCGTGCACGGTCGCCCACGCCAGCAACATGCGTCCGGCGAAGGCGTCGCTGTCGAGGTCGGCGTCGGGGTGCAGCGCTCGCAGCGCCTCGACCAGCGGGATCGCGCCCTCCAGGCGAGACGTCGCGACGTCAGGATCGTCCGGATCGAGGTGGTCGCCGAACAGGTTGCGGAACTCCGCCGGCGAGTCGACGGCGAACCCGACATAGGCACGGCCGACGCCGACCAGCGCCGCGACCGGGTCGGTCCGGTGACGGCGTCGGGCGCGGTGCATGCGCGCGGTGAGCCGGGCGTTCGACCGGACGGCGACCTGGGTCAACAGGCCGCGGAGGTCGCCGAAGAGGTACCCGGGAGCGGCGTGGGAGACGCCGGCCCGGCGGGCGGCCTCGCGGAGGCTGAAGCCGCTGGGACCTCGTTCGGCCAGCAGTGCCGTCGCGGCGTCGACCAGCCGGTCACGGGTGTCAGTCGACTCGGCGGGCATCACGGGCACCTCGTCATGATCGACGCAGGACTTGACACTGTCAAGCTCGACACGGGTCGGTGACCTCACGAGCACCGGGGGAACCCCAACCCTGCCGCACCATCCGCGCCCCGTACTACCCGGGGTAGCATCTCGGTGTGAAAGTGAGCGTGAGTCTGCCGGACGAAGATGTCGAGTTCCTCGACGCCTACGCGAAGTCCAAGGGCATCGAGTCTCGATCGGCGGTGGTGCACAAGGCGGTGCGGTTGCTCCGCTCGGCGGAGCTCGGCGCGGCGTACGAGGACGCATGGCAGGAGTGGGCCGGGTCGGGTGCAGCCGAGGATTGGGAAGCGGTGACGGGGGACGGGCTGGCCGATGCGCCGCGGTGAGATCCGGCTGGTCGACCTCGAGCCGGTGCGTGGTTCTGAGGCGAACAAGCGGCGGCCGGCGGTCGTGGTCAGCAACGACGGGGCGAACCAGGCGGCGGGACGACTCGGGAGCGGTGTCGTGACGATCGTGCTGGTGACCTCCAACGTCGCTCGTGTGCATCCGTTCCAGGTCGTGCTGCAGTCGTCGGACACCGGACTGCAGGTCGATTCGAAGGCTCAGGCCGAGCAGGTCCGCTCGGTCGCGGTCGAGCGTGTCGGCCGGCTGGTCGGTGTCGTGCCGCCAGCGGTGATGGGTGCTCTGGACGAGGCGTTGCGCCTCCATCTGTCCCTGTAGCGGTGGCGGGGGAGCGTCGCGCCGACGATCCCTCGCTCGGGTCAGGACGTGGGCTGCCGGCTCGAGGGGACGAGCCGCTTCTCTTCGCGCTGGGACTCCAGGATCTCGCGCATGGCGCCGATCACGGCGGGGTCCTCTCCGCTGCGGTCGCGACGTTCCTCGGGGTCCGTGGTCAGGTTGTGCAACTCCCACGCCGGTTCGGCGGCGGGCCGCCGGTCGCTCGGTGGGGCGATGCCGTGGTCGGCATCCCAGGCATCGAGCCCGTCGTGGTAGTGGTTGAGCTTCCACAGCTCTGCGGCACCGGCGTCCCCGGTCGGCAGGGTGGCGACGACCGACTCGATGCGGGCAGGTGCACTCAGGGCGTCGAACGCCTCGCCCGTCAGCACGTTGCGTTGGCTGAGCCCACGGGTCACGTCGTCCTCGGTCATGAAGTAGATCGGCGCGGCCAGGGCCTCGGCGGTGCTCGTGCCGGTCAGCAGTCCGCTGAGGTCGCGGCCGGGAAGCGGGCGCGTCCGGGTGTGGGCACGCGCCACCTCGGCGGCGGCGCGCTCGACGTCGATCCCGGCCAGTCCCATCAGCGTGGGGATCAGGTCGACGTGGCTGGTCGGCATGGTGATCCCGCCCTCGACCGGCGCGACGCCCGGGCCCTTGACGACCATGGGCACACGGAGCGCCTCGTCGAACACGTTGGCCCACTTCTGCTGCATCCCGCCGTGCGCGCCGAGGAGGTCCCCGTGGTCCGACGTGAACACCACGACGGTGTCGTCGGCCATCCCCGATGCCTCCAGGGCGTCCACGATGCGACCGACCGCCTGATCGACGAGCTTGTGCAGGTAGTAGTACAGGCGTCGGTAGGCGACGTCGGGCGGTTGCTCCGCCACCATCTTCGGCCACAGCGCCCTGAACTGCTCCTGGCACGCCGGACGCCCCTCGAACGAGTCGCGCTGCGACGGTGCCTCGGGGATGTCGGGCACGGTGTCGTCGGCCGGATCGAACCCCAGCAGGAGCTCGTAGAAGCCACCGGCGAAGGCGATGTCGTGCGGGTTCACGAACGAGGCGACCGCGAGCCACGGTCCCTCACGGGAGGCACGGGCCAGGTCACCGAAGAGGTCGACGACCTGTTCGGCGAACACACCGTCGCGGACGGTGCCGCTGTTGGACTTCGCCGCGCCGTGGGGCTCCCGGCCGATCCAGCCCGAGAACCCGAAGGGGCCGAGCCGATCGGCCGCCCGGTACGCCTCGACCGCGTCGGCGATCACCCGACCCTCGTCGTCCGAGGCAGCCAGACCCTCGTGGCTCCCGGGGACGGCCAGGTCGGCATGGCTGATGTGCCACTTGCCGCGGTAGTGCGTCTGGTAGCCACCGGCCCGGAACCAGTCACCGAGCGTGGGCACGGCGTCGGGGTCCAGCCAGCGCATGCCGGGGTCGTCGCTGCCCTTCGCCACGCCGTCGGTCTGGGAGACGCCGTGCAGCGACGGGTACTGCCCGGTGAACAGCGTGGCCCGGCTGGGCACGCACGCCGTGGAACCGACGTAGTGCCGGTGGAGCTCGAGCCCACCGTCGCGGATCCGGTCGCGGGCCGGCAGCTGCTCCCGTCGGAACCTCGTGACCTCGGCCGTCTCGTAGGGCGGCGGGTAGCGCTCCTCGTCGGTCATGATCACGAGGACGTTCGGATTGGCCATCACCAGAACCTACTGTGGTGCCCGCAGGTGTACACAGTCGTTCAACCAATAAGCTGCCGAGGTGGCGAAGGAGCGCCGGAGGGCGATGCGCAGCGGTCGCGCGCCCGGTCGCCGGATGCTGCGCCACGACGCGGTCGCCGGCCTGGTGCTCGGCGTGCAGTCGGTCCCCGACGGCCTCGCCACGGGGCTGCTGGCCGGAGTCAACCCGTCGGCCGGCTTGTACGGCTACATGGTCGGGCACCGTGAGCGGGGCGCTGGGGACCAGCTCGGCGTTCATGGCGGTGCAGGGGACGGGGGCGATGGCGATGCTGATCGCCGACGTCGGCGTGCTCCGCGAGTCCGACGATCCGACCCGGGCCCTGGTGACCCTCTCGATGGTGACCGGGGCGGTCATGGTGATGGCCGGGCTCCTGCGGCTCGGCTCGATCCTGCGCTTCGTCTCCAACGCCGTCATGGTCGGGTTCATCAACGCCGTCGGCGTGAACATCGTGCTGGGGCAGCTGGCGAACCTCACCGGCTATGCCGCCGAGGGCGCCAACCGTGTGATCCGGGCGGTCAACACCGTGATCCATCCGGGGCGGCTCGACGCCCGGACGCTGCTGGTCGGGGTCGCGACCATCGTGTTGATCGTGGTCCTGGAGCGGACGCCCCTCCGCTCCCTCGGCCTGGTGGTCGCCGTGATCGTCACCTCGGCGATGGTGCCGCTGCTCGGCTGGGACCAGGTGGCGACGCTCGAGGACCTGGGCATCGCCCTCGACGGACTCCCCACCCCCGAGCTGCCGCTGCTGCGGCTCGTGCCGGCGTTGCTGGTTCCGGCCGTCTCGCTCGCCTTCGTGGGCCTCGTGCAGGGAGCGGGCATCTCGGCCAACTTCACCAACCCCGACGGCCGCTATCCCGACGCGTCCCGCGACTTCGTCGGGCAGGGCGTCGCCAACCTGGCGTCCGGGGTGTTCCGGGGCATGCCGGTCGGGGGGTCGGTGTCGGCCTCGGCGCTCAACAAGGAGGCCGGGGCCCGGTCGCGCTGGTCGCTGGTGTTCGCGTCGGTGGTGATGGCGGTGGTGATCGTCGCGTTCGGCGAGGTGGTGGACAAGGTGGCCATGCCTTCGCTGGCGGGGCTGCTGATGCTCATCGGCTACCGCACCATCAAGCCGGCGGATCTGCAGTCGGTCTGGCGCACCGGGCCCGTCCAGAGGGCGGTGCTGGTGGTCACCTTCGTGCTGACCATGGTGATCCCGCTCCAGTACGCAGTGCTCGTGGGCGTGGGCCTGTCGGTCCTGCTGCACGTGGTGCGCCAGTCCAACCAGGTCACGATCCGTCGGAGGGTCCGCGACCCGGACGGTCACCTGGTCGAGGTCGACCCGCCCGCCGAGCTGCCCGCCCACGAGGTGGTCGTGCTGCAGCCCTACGGCAGCCTGTTCTTCGCGGCGGCACCGATCTTCGAGGCGGCGCTGCCGTCGGTCGGCCCCACGTCGGGCGGCTCCGTGGTGATCCTGCGCCTGCGGGGCCGCAGCGACCTGGGAACGACGTTCATGGACGTGCTCCGTCGCTACGCCGAGGCGCTCGTCGCGGCCGGCAGCAAGCTGGTGATCGTGTCGGCCAGCGAGCGGATCATCGAGCAGCTCTCGGTCACCGGCATCACCGCGGTGATCGGCGACGAGAACGTCTACCCCGGCGACGAGCGCGTCGGGGCCACCGTCGAGCGGGCCCACGCCGACGCGATGGCCTGGGTCGAGGAGCAGCGCTGAGGACCGGCGACCGTCCACCTCAGGGGTCGGCGGGCGGCTCGCCGAGCTCGAACGCGTGAGCCGGGTGGCGCACCAGCAGCACCACGCTCACCAGGGCGATCCAGGCCGGCACCAGGAAGACGGTGGGGGTGTCCACGGTGACGTTGACCAGCTCGTACAGCCCGATCCCGAAGGTGACCAGGACCAGCCAGCGCGGCAACCCGCCGGTGGCCCGCCCGAGGCTCGCCGTCGAGAACATCACCAGGGTGGCGACGCGGGGGAGGAACACCGACAGCACGGCGGCGGCCGCCGCCCGCAGCAGCGACGTCGAACCGGGGTCGGGGGCCTTGTCGGTGAGGGCGACGAGGACCGCCGGCGCCGCCAGCAGCGTGGCGCCGAGGAACAGCAGCGCGGCGAGCAGGATGCTCGCGCCGAGGAACACGGTGCCGAACAGCTTGGGCTCCCGATCGCCGATCCGGCCCCGCACCACCCCGACGAACCACAGGAAGGCGATCGTCGAGAAGACGAGGACCTGCAGCCACACCAGCGCGGCCGTGCCGTTGGCGGGGTCGGCGTAGAAGCTGGCGATCTCGTCGTCGGCGGCGCCGATGCCCGGTGCCGCGAGGAGGCCTCGCAGCGACAGGGACCACCCGATCGCGCAGATGATCCCGGCGACGGCGGCGGCCTCGATCGACACCAGGCGGCTGCGCAGCGTGGTGCTCGCGAACAGCGGGTCGTCCCGTCGAGCGCTCATCGCTGCGCTCCGGGCTCCGCCGCCAGCACCGGGGTCGCGACGAGGAGGCGGGCGAGGTCGGCGATCGCCGCTTCGATGCCGTCGCGCTCGCCCAGCCCGAGGGTGCCGCGGAGGTGGACGCCCCAGATGGCCGACCCGAGGGCCATGGCCGCCGTCGCCACCACCGCGACGCGGGGGTCGGACAGGTCGGCGGGACCGGCGCCCGTGGGCACGTGGTCGTACACGCCGAGCAGCCGGCGGAAGATGGGGAACGTCTGGCGGACGGTCGTGATGTCGACGTCGTCGACGAGGGTGCGGGCGATCAGCCGGGGCGCCGTCGAGGTGTGGTGCAGCAGCCAGCTCATGGCGTCGAAGTCGAAGCCCTCGGCGGCGAGCGCGGCCGGGAACAGCCCGGCGCTGCCCTGCTCGAGGGCCTCGGCCAGCAGCGCGTCCTTGGAGCCGAAGTGGCGGTAGATGAGGCCCTGGTTCACGCCGGCGTGGCGGGCGATGTCGCGCACCGAGACCGAGGCCGGCCCCTGCTCGGCGAACAGCTCGATGGCCGACCGCAGCAGGGCGTCCCGCGCCGCCGTCGGAGGCTCGCGGGTGGCTGCGGTGAGCAGGCGCGCCGACGAGAGGTCGCGAGGCGCCAGCCGGGGCTCGGGTGCCGCGGCCAACTCGAGGAGGCGCCGCGCCGTCGAGGCGACGGCGGCGTCGCGGCGGCGGGCCGCCAGCGGGCCCAGGCGGGTCGCGGCGACGAGGAAGCCCTCGAACGTCACGAAGCCGAACAGCAGGCTGGCGGCCGCGTAGGCGCACAGCCGGGATCGTCGGTCGGGTCCGACGTGACCGGTCGGCGTCGTGGTCGCGGTCGGGGTCTGCGACAGGAGCCAGTCGACGTGGAGGCAGGCGGGGAACTCGCGGGGTGGGAGGTCGCCCAGGGCGCTGCGGACGAGCAGCTGCAGGCAGGGCCGGTGCGTGCGGGCCGCGGCCAGCAGCTCGACCAGTGGCTCGTCGGCCGTGGCCGCGGCCCGGTCGACGGCCCGGTCGACCCGGTCCGCCAGCTGCGACGCCACGGCGCCCACGAGGCCTTCCTTGGAGCCGTAGTAGCGGGCGACCAGCGCGTGGGTGCATCCGGCGGCGGCGCCCACGTCGCGCAGCGAGGCGCCATCGGGTCCGCAGCGGGCGAAGAGGTCCCCGGCGGCGTCGAGGATGGCCGCCTCGCTGGCCGCTCGCTGTTCCCCACGCATCCGGCTCGACACGGCCACGTCGGACTACTGTAGTCAGTTGGTAACCACTGGGGCGGAGATCGACCCGCGACCGGCGGCGGTCGGCCTCCGACGACGTCGAGGAGCTGGAGCCGATGAGCGAAGCGATGGCGACCGCAGCGACGCGAGCGGCGATCTCCGCCATGGCGGAGTCGCTGCCGATGCAGGACCGGCAGGACTTCGAGGACGCCACCCGAGGGTTCGTCGCTCGATCCCGGCAGCGCCAGGTCACGACCGACGGCGGTCGGGTGGTCTGGGACCTCGACGCCTACGACTTCATGCGGGGTGCCGACGCGCCGGACACGGCCAACCCCAGCCTGTGGCGCCAGGGACAGCTGCTCATCGAGGACGGGCTGTTCGAGGTGGTGCCGGGCATCTACCAGCTGCGGGGGTACGACCTGTCGGTGATGAGCGTCATCGAGGGTGACTCCGGGGTGATCGTCGTCGATCCGCTGATCAGCGCCGAGACCGCGGCCGCCGCCTTCGCGCTGTACCGCGAGCACCGGGGCGAGCGGCCGGTGAAGGCGATGATCTACACCCACTCCCACGTCGACCACTTCGGTGGCGTGAAGGGCATCATCACCCCGGAGCAGGTCGACGCCGGCGACGTCGCGGTGATCGCCCCCGACGGCTTCCTGCACCACGCCATCGCCGAGAACGTCTTCGCCGGCACGGCCATGACCCGCCGGGCCGGCTACATGTACGGCGCCGCCCTCGATCGCGGCCCGGCCGACCAGATCGGGACCGGACTGGGCCAGACCACCTCGACGGGGACGGTGAGCCTCATCGCCCCGACGGTCGACATCGGTCGGACCGGCGAATCCCTCACCATCGACGGCGTGGAGATCGTCTTCCAGGTCACGCCCGGCACCGAGGCGCCGGCGGAGATGAACTTCTACTTCCCGCAGCGCCGGGCGCTGTGCACGGCCGAGAACACGTCGCACACCCTCCACAACATCCTGACGATCCGCGGCGCCCTCGTGCGCGACCCGCACGCCTGGGCGCACTACCTCACCGAGACGATCGACCTGTGGGGCGACGAGCTCGACGTGGTCTTCGCCTCGCACCACTGGCCGACCTGGGGCCGGGAGCGCGCGGTCGAGTTCCTCGCCATGCAGCGCGACATGTACCTCTACCTCCACGACCAGACGCTGCGCATGATCAACCAGGGCTACACCGGCGCCGAGATCGCCGAGGTGCTTCCCATGCCGCCGGCCCTCGAACGGCAGTGGCACACCCACGGCTACTACGGCTCGGTCAGCCACAACATCAAGGCGATCTACCAGCGCTACATGGGCTGGTACGACGCCAACCCGGCGAACCTGTGGCCGCACCCACCGGAGGCCGTCGCCATCCGCTACGTCGAGGCCATGGGCGGCCGCGACGGTGCGTTGGCCGTCGCCCGGGGGGCGTGGGACGACGGCGACTACCGTTGGTGCGTCGAGGTGGGCAAGCACCTAGTCTTCGCCGACGCCACCGACGCCGAGGCACGGGCCCTGCTGGCCGACGCCTTCGAGCAGCTCGGCTTCGGCGCCGAGAACGGCACCTGGCGCAACGCCTACCTGGCGGGCGCCACCGAGCTGCGCTCGGGCAACTTCGGCACGCCGGTGACCACCTCGCCCGACCTGCTCAACGCACTCTCGGTCGACCAGGTCCTCGACAGCGTCGCCATCCGCGTCGACGGGCCCCGTGCCTGGGACGAGCACCTGCGCATCGCCTGGTGCATCACCGACGAGGACCACACCTCCGTCGTGGAGCTGCGCAACGGTGCGCTGCACCACCGCACGACGACCTCGGTGCCCGCCGGGGTGACGGCGGTGTGGCTCACACGGGCCGAGCTCATCGGGCTGGTCACCGGGACGCTCGACCTGGGCGTCGCCATCGGCGACGGCAGGGTCACCGTCGACGGTGACCCCGGCGTGCTGGCCCGGCTGATGGCCGTCCTCGCGCCGGTCGACCCCGACTTCGACATCGTCACCTCGTGACCACCGAGCGCTCGCGCTCGTCCGGGCCACCGGGGACCGACGTCGATCCCCGGGGGCCCGGGCCGCCCGCCGACGACCCGAGGGGTCTGCAGCGCCTCAAGCGGGTGTCGTGGCGGTCCGTGCTCCAGGTCGTCCTCCTCGTGCTCGCCATCTCGGTGCTGGTCGACACGGTCGCCGGAGTCGACCTCGACGAGGTGGCCGAGGAGCTCGGCGGCGCCTCCTGGGTCCTGGTCGCCGGCGCCTTCGTGGTGGCGCAGACGCCGAGGATCACCCAGACCCTCTCCACGATGGGGGCCGCGCCACGCTCGCTCCCGGTGTGGCCCGTCTACCGGCTGCAACTGGCGCAGAGCTACGTCGGGCTGGCGGTACCGACGAGCGCGGCTCGCATCGCCATGGGCGTACGGTTCTTCCAGAAGCAGGGCTTCACGTCCGGCACCGCGCTCGCCATCGGCGGGCTCGACGGGTTCTCCGGCTTCCTCGTCGAGGCCGCGCTGCTGATCGGTCTCCTCGCGTTCACCCCTCAGACCCTCCACTTCGACCTCGACGCCCCCTCGATCCCCGAGTGGCGCACGATCCTCGTGGTGTTCATCGCGCTGGCCGGCGTGCTCGCCGTGGTGTCGGTCCTCCTCCCCGAACCCCGTCGCCAGTTCCTCACCTGGGCCAGGAACCTCCTCGCCGACGGCCGCAGCGCCCTGCGCGACCTCCGCTCGCCACGCCGACTGCTCCTCCTGGTCGGGGGGAACCTCGGCTCCATCCTCCTGTTCTCCCTCGCGCTGGGGCTGTTCGTGGCCGCGCTCGGTTCCTCCGTCTCGTTCAGCGACCTCGTGGTCATCACCATCAGCGTGTCGCTGCTGGCCGGCCTCCTCCCCGTGCCCGGCGGCATCGGTGTCGTCGAGAGCGGGCTCACCTTCGGCCTGGTGGCCGCCGGCGTACCCGAAGGTCCGGCCTTCGCTGCCGTGATCCTCTACCGACTGGCCACCTTCTACGTCCCACCGCTGTGGGGCTACCTCGCCTTCCGCTCGTTGGAGCGCAACGACTACCTGTAGCGCCTTGCGGCCGAGCGCCCGTTCCAAGCGTGCGATGCGCTCGTTCGCGTCCTTCAACTCGGCCGCCTCGGGCCACCCGCCCAGGACCACCGTCAACGAGCCATCGGGGTCCGCGTCACGACCGCGGTTCTGCGACGCCTCATCATCGGCTCTCATCTTCCTCTCAGGACACGCTGGCAGCATGGCAACGGTGCACGGCGTCCGGTGCTCGCGAACCAGGCTGCGGATCGCAGCGCTGACGATGGCAGGCGTGATCGTCGCGTCCTGCGGTGGTCCCACGGAGACCGACGGCCGCACTCCCCAGACTGCGCCGTCGATGGCTGACACCGGCACGGCCGTGGGGAGAACGGCGCCCGAGACGGTCACCGTCACGCCGGCCGGTGAGTCGTGGTTCGACCCCGAGGTGCTGGTCCACGACGAGCGCGGATGGATGACGTGGCAGGATGGCGTCGGCCGCATCTGGCTCGCCGAGCTGGACCTCGCCGATGGGCTGCCTGGACCGGAGGGCCCCGGGCTGGTGGCAGCGGACGCCGCGCCGATGCTCGACACGAACAACGGTCCCGAGCTCGGCGTCGACGCGCACGGGATCTCACTCTGGTACACCGCGTCCACCCCCGAGGGGTTGCGGGCCGCGCGTGTCGCCGTTGGCGGTGCCGGGGCGACGGTCGAGGTGGTGACCTCGACGGGCTACCTGAGTCCGATCCCCAGCCGCCGGCCCGGCCACCCGACGACCCTGGTGGTGGCGCTGCGCCGCCCGCCCGGCTTCGGCACCGCGGTGTGGTTCGACGAAGCGACGCCGTCGGAGACGACCGATCTCGTGTGGTTGCCGGAGCGTGGCGGTGGCGATGCCCGTTGGGTGGTCGGCACCGGGCTGCTCACGGTGGCTGGCGAGCTCGACCGCGGCGCCGCGGTCGAGCTCGTGGACACCGACACGGGCTCGACCACCCAGCTCGGCGCGGTCGGCGACGGCGTGGCCGAGAACCCCTATGGGTGGGTCGACCCGGACACCGGTCGGGTGTCGGTGCTGGCCGTGGTCGACGGCGACGAGCTCGTCGTGTGGGACCTCGACGGGGCCGGATCGCCCACGGAGCGGCTCCGTGTGTCGAGCCCCGACGATGCCCACCCGTACCTGGGCTCGCCCGAGCCGTTCCTCGTCGACGGCCGGGCGTGGGCGACCCTGACCGTCGCCGACCGGCCCACGACCGTCCCCGGGCGGACCGACCAGCAGGTGTGGGTCGCCCCGCTCGACGGCGGAACGCCGATCCGATGCGACGACGGTGCGGCCGGTTCGACGACGAGGGTCGACCCGGAGGTGATCGTCAGCGATGACCAGGTGTTCGTCTACTACTACGCCATGCACGGCGCGAGCTCGCAGGTCCGCCGCTGCGCCGTCCCGATCATGGCCCTGGAAGGATGAGCACCGGTGCCGCACACCTCGCCGTCCCGTCGGGCTGTCCCGTTGACGGCCCTCGTCCTGTTCCTCGCGGCGGTCGGCTGCTCCTCGGGCACCGGCGACGAGCCGGTCGCCACGTCGAGCACGAGCATCCCCGCGCCCGCCGGAGGCGAGGAGCCTTCGTGGTCGGCCCTCGACCCCACCGCCACCGGGGAGGGCATCACGGCCGGCTTCGGCGACCACGTCGTCGCCGTGCCCGGCGGTGACCCGCGCGGTGAGCTGTTGGTGTTCTTCCCTGGCACCGGCGCCGAGCCGAACTGGTACTCGACGTTCCTCGAGCAGGCGGCGGGGCTCGGCTACCACGTGATCGGCCTGGCCTACCCCAACGACCTCTCCGTCAACTTCGACCTGTGCCAGGGCAGCACCGACCCCCGATGCGCCGTCGACGCCCGTGAGGAGATCCTCCGGGGGACCGACGCCCCCGGGCTCGACCTGGCCATACCACCCCAGGATTCGGCGATCCCGAGGCTGGTCGCCGCGCTCGAGCACCTCACCGAGACCGATCCCGGCGGCGGGTGGGACCGGTACCTCGACCCCGATGCGACGCCGACGTGGTCCCGCATCGCAACGGCGGGTCACTCCCAGGGCGGCGGGCACGCAGCCTTCCTGGCCCGCTCCGAGGAGGTCGCCCGTGTCGTGCTCCTCGACGCGACGGAGCCGGCCCCGTGGACGACCGAGCCGATGGCGACGCCTGCCTCGCGGATGTGGGGCCTGGCCCACGCCGACGAGCCGATCGTCGCCCCCATCGAGCGGTCCTGGGAGAACCTCGGTCTGCCGGGCGAGCCGGTCGACATCGATGCCGCCGTCGCCCCTTGGGGAAACAGCCACCGGCTCATCACGTCCACCGACGAGTGCCGAGGCGACCCGGCCTCTCGCGGGTACCACCACAACTGCCCCGTCGTGGACGAGTACCTGCCCGACCCGGTTCCGCCCTCGCTCATCGCCGCCTGGGATCAGCTGCTCACCGGGTGAGGCGCCACCTGGGACGTCCCCGCTCAGGGCGTCGTGGGGGACGGGGGCCGTCCGCGCCCCGATCCCGTCACCGGCCTGCGCCGGCCCTCGCACTCGCCGCCAGGTCCTCGTAGGCGCCGGCCATGTCGTACAGGACCTTGCCGCCGTCGCCCTGGAACGACGAGCCGTGCATGATGGCCAGCGTCGTCGGCTGCAGGTCGCCGAGGCCGCGCAGCACCTGGCCGGTGTGCGGTGCCAGGCTGGTCGACCCGAACGTGCCCTCGGCCGCGAGCGCGGCGTCGAGGACGTCGTCGGTCACCAGCGCCGGGGGTGCGCCCACCTGGCTGAGCAGGTCCCCGCACAGCAGGGTGCCGGTCGTCTCCTCGTAGAGGACCTGGGCCTCCCACCCGTGGGGCACGTGGGGGGTGGAGACCTGCCGGACGCGCTTCCCGCCGAGGTCGATCACCTCGCCGTCGCCGAGCGCCCGCGGCGGCCGGTCGCACAGGTCGTCGAGCGACACGTCGCAGCCGAGGGCCCCGAACGCCACCTGGCTGTGCGGAGCGGCGGCCAGCCACATGTTCGTGCTGCCGCTCTCGTCCGCCTCCACGTGGCCGAAGCTGATCCAGCGCAGCGACGCCACCGGCACCACGGTGGCGACGGCCTCGCTCACCAGCGGGAACAGGGCTCGCATGCCGGTGTGGAACAGCAGCGGCTCGTCGGCCGCCACCAGGAACTGGTTGAACGTGAACCCCTCGGGGCCCACGTCGGGGATGAAGGTCGAGATGCGGTAGATGCCGTCGGCGATCTCGTCGACGGTCGGCTGGAACGGTTCTTGGTGTGTGGTCATGCCCCCGTGGCGTTCAACGCGGGGCGATCCCGTTCAGTCAGGACTGAACGATCCAGCGCACCGCGTCCTCCGGTGCCTCTTCGTAGGCGCAGTACAGGCCGGTGCGCACCCGCCGGTCGAGCACCTCGCCGGGCCCGGGCAGCCCTTCCACCACCTTGGTGATGGCCGCCCGCAGCGCCCGGGTGACGTTCAACCGGGCCCGCTCGGCCGCCGAGGCGGCGCGGCGCTCCCTGCCCCCCAGCCCGAACGCCTGGGCCAGCTGCGACACGAGCAGGTCGAGCTCGACCTGGCAGGCTTCGGCCCTCTCGATCTGGTCGGCCGCGAACGCCTCGTCGATCTCGCTCCGCAGCTCCTCGATGCGGTGGCGGTAGGCAGCCCGGGCCTCGGCATCGACCAACGGCCCGGCGTCGCCGAGCCGACGGCGGACGACGCCGCCGGGGTCGACCCCCTCGACCCGGTCGACCAGGTCCAGCGTGTGGCGCTCGACGCCCGGGTCGGCCACCAGCTCGGCGAGGTAGCGCAGGCCCTTCGTGTCGCGCAGGCGGACGCTGACGCCGTCGCACGACGCCACCCACCACGTGCCGTCGCGGCCGAGCGTGGCCGTCCTCGGCCCGACGGCCGGATGAGTGGACCCGGGCCCGTTCGAGCGCAGGCCCAAGCGCCTCAGCACCGCGGTGTCGGCCGGCGCCAGCACCACGTCGAGGGTGTCGAGCAGGGCCGCAGCCGCCTTGGCGTCGAGCGCCGCGCCCGCCACGTCGCCGGCTGCCTCCCGTAGCCGGGCCAGGTGCAGCAGGAGCGAGGCGCGCAGCCACGGCAGGCGCAGGGGATCGAGGCCGTCGAGGGCCGGTTCGAGGACGTCGAGCGCGCCGTCGAGGTCGCCGGCGGCCGTCGACACCCGGGCGCGGGCGTCGGCGGTGCGGGCTCGAAGCGACGGGACGTCGAGCCCCCCGACGCGCTCGGCCATCCGCTCGCCGGCGGCCCGGGCGGCGCCGAGGTCGCCGGCCACCAGCTCGGCCTCCACCAGCACCGCCAGCAGCTCGACGGCGCGCAGCCGGTCGTCGCCAGCGCTGCGCAGGCCGCGCCGGGCGGCCGCTCGCGCCAGGTCGCGGTCGCCCCGGGCCAGGTGCAGCCGGGCGGTCGGCAGCAGTGCCTCGAGCAGCTGGTCCTTGCCGAGCAGGAGCACCTCGGCATCGGCGTGTCGGCCCTGACGGACGCGCAGCTCGGCCAGGCCGATGTCGGGGTGCCAGCCGGGGGCGTGCATCACCGCGGCGAACTCGGCCTGCGCTCTGGTGAGGACCGCCTCGGCCTCCCCCCACCGGCCGAGCTCGACGAGCAGCTGCGCCTGCAGGCGGTCGCAGTGGCTCGACAGGAACACCGGACCACCGGGCTCGAGGCCGATGAGGCCACGTTCGCGCAGCAGGTCGGTCCAGGTGTCGGCCCGCTCGATGTCGGCGGAGAAGTAGCAGGCGGTGAAGAACGAGCACACCGACTTGGCGGCGGTGCCCGCGTCATCGGTGGGCCCGCAGGCGAGCGCCATCGCCTCGTCGAGCAGCGCCATCCCTTCGTCGATGCGCCCCGCCTGCACGTGGGCCAGGCCGCCGTCGGCCAGGGCCTTGGTCTCGAGGTTCAGGTCGCCGAAGCGCCGAGCCCGGTCGAGGGCCAGCTCGGCGGCGGCGAGCAGCTCGTCCGGGTCGGCGACGTCGCAGCCCATCTCGGCCACCGCCACCCAGCCCTGCTCGAGGCACGGCGGTCGGTCGGCCACGAGCCGGCGGGCCCGGGCGAACCAGGCCCGGGCGGCGGTCACGTTGCCCATCAGGGTGGCGAACGTGTCGCCGAGCCGTACGCACGCCATGGCCGCCTGGCACGCCTGCCCACCGGCGGTGAAGCCCTGGACGGCGGCCGAGAGGTGGGCGACGACGCCGTCGACGTCCAGGCGGGCGAAGGCGTCGTCGGCCGCATCGAGCGCGCGCTCGGCGTCGGTGATCGACGACATGGCTTCAGGATCGCACGTCGGACTCGCCGGTCGCCGTCGTGGTCGCCGTCGTGGTCGGGCGGGGACTCACCGACCGGTCCGCCACGCGGCCCACGCGCCCGTCGACCACACGGCCACGGCGACGAGGACGGGCTGGAACGCCAGGCGCACGGCACGGGCGAGGTCGGTGTCGAGCCCGAACGCGGCGTCACCGTCGACGAACTGCGAGATGTTGCCGGGGAAGATGGCGACGAAGAACGCCGCGGTCACCCATCCGAGCGCCACGCGGTGGCGAGGCAGGACGACGAGCGCGCCTCCCAGGGCGATCTCGACCACCCCGGAGAGCACCACCACGAGGTCGGCGTCGAGCGGGACCCAGCCCGGGACCTGGGCGAGGAACTCGGATCGCGCCCAGGTGAGGTGGGCGACGCCGGCGACGACGAGCCCGGCTCCGAGCAGGATGCGGACCAGGTGCTGAGCGGTGGTGGGCTGGGCAGGCACGCTTCGGCCGTCAGGCCTCTCGGACGGTCTCGCGGACGGTCTTGGTGCCCTCGAGGGTGCCGGCCTCCCGCCAGCGCTCGAGGTGGGTGGCGTAGTCCATGAGCGGGCCGGGGAAGACGGCGCTGCGGGCGGCGAGCGTGGTGCGCGCCCCCTCGCTGTTGCCGTAGCTCGGCGTGCACGCCCGGTTGTAGCGGGCCAGCGGACCCGACGCCTCCCACAGGACGGCGAGCCACTCGTCCTCGGCCTCGGGGGTCGCCTCGATGGACGCGATGCCCTCGGTGAGGCAGTGGTCGATCACCCAGGTGATGTGGGCCGTCGACTCCGACAGGAAGTGGACGAAGTTCAGACCGAAGCCGGCCTGGATGAAGCTGACGACGAAGAGGTTCGGGAACTCGGCGGTCAGGATCCCGTGCAGGGAGTGGGTGCCGTCGTGCCAGCGCTCGCTCAGGTGCACCCCGCCCCGGCCGACCGGGTCGAACCCGAGGCGGTCGACGAGACCGGTCGTGATCTCGAACCCCGACGCGAACACCAGCAGGTCGAGCGGGTACTCGGTGCCGTCCACGATCGGCCCGGCGGCGGACATCTCCCGCACCCCACGGCCGTCGGTGTCGACCAGGTGCACGTTGGGCAGGTTGAACGACTGGAGGTACTCGTCGTGGAAGCACAGGCGCTTGCAGTGCTTGCCGTACCAGGGCTTGAGCCGCTCGGCGGTCTCGGGGTCCTCGACGATCTCGTCGATCCGTCGCCGGAAGCCCTCCATGACCTCGAAGTCGACGGCCTCGAGCTCGGCCCGCTCCTCCTCGGAGGCGGGCTCTCGCTGGGTGTCCTCGCGCAGCGCCTGCCCCCAGCCATCGGCGACCAGGTCGCGGTCGGGCTTCTTGCCGGTCACCACCTCGGTGAAGTTGCGGGTGCGCTCGGCCTGCCAGCCCGGGGGGAGCGAGCGGAACCAGGCCTCGTCGATCGGCTGCTGGCCCCGCACCCCGACGGCCGACGGCGTGCGCTGGAAGACGTAGACCTCCTTCGCCGACCGGGCCAGCTGCGGCACGACCTGCACCGCCGTCGCCCCGGTGCCGATGATCCCGACGACCTTGTCGGCGAGACGGTCCATGGGCTCGGTCGGGCTGCCACCGGTGTACTCGTAGTCCCAGCGGGTCGTGTGGAACGCCTTGCCGGCGAAGCGGTCGATGCCGTCGATGCCGGGCAGCTTGGCCTTGTGCATCAGACCACCGGCGGAGACGAAGAACCTGCGTGCGGATGCGGTCGCCCCGTCTGGTCACCAGGTCCCAGCGGTGCGCGTCGTCGTCCCAGGTCAGCGACTCGACCTCGGTCTGGAACAGCGCATGGTCGTAGAGCCCGAAGTGCCGCCCGAGGAGCTGGCAGTAGCCGAAGATCTCCGTGGCGCTCGCGTACTTCTCCGTCGGCATGTAGCCGGTCTCCTCCAGCAGCGGGAGGTAGATGGTGGCGTCCACGTCACACATGCACCCCGGGTAGCGGTTCCAGTACCAGGTGCCGCCGAAGTCGGCCGCCCGCTCGATGATCCGGAAGCTGGTGATGCCCCGCCGGACGAGGTTGATGCCGGTGAGCATCCCGGCGAACCCGCCGCCGAGGACGACGACGTCGACCTCCTCGGTGATCGGGTCGCGGGTGAAGTCGGGGTCCGCCCAGGGGTCGCGGTCGAGGTGGTGCTCGCTGAGGGTGTGGTACTGGGCCAGCCCCTCCTCCCGCAACCGCTTGGCTCGTTCGACCTCGTAGCGGGCCTTCGCCGCTTCGATCCGTGACACCTCGGAGCGGGTCATGTCGTGCCTCCGGAGCAGGGGGAGAGGGGTGTTCGGCGGCCTCGGTTGCGATTCCCGACCGCTCGTCAGGGTTGGCCGCCGCTCACCCTACGGCCCGGCGCGGCAGGCGACGGCGGGTCCGCGGCGCACCAGATGGAAGACCACGCCACGCACGACGCAGCGTGAGCCACGGAGCCCTGGGGACGCCCGACGGCGGGCGAGCGGATCCGCGCCGTCGCCACTGGACACGCCCCGCTCCTCGCCGGCCCGACGGTGGGCGGGCGGAGAAACCCACGATCACCGATTCGGGTTTGCCGTTTCATCTGTGGCTGCTAGGCTGGCGACGAGCGAAGGGGAGTATCCCCTCCACCGGCGTCGTCATCACGGGTGGGCCCGTTGCCCGCCCCGGCGTCGGGGCCGCGCTGCGGCGGGAGAGACCTTCGTCCGATCACGGACGAGAGGACGCCCATGTCGCTGCGCACGGTTCCCGCCACCCTCCCCGACGTCGACGAGCCCGACGGGCTCGCCTGGCTCCAGCGCCAGCGGGCCTACCCGTCGGTCTCGATCCTGATGGCCACCGCCCGCAACGAGCGTGACCTCGCTGCCCCGGACCGCTCGCGGCTCGACGCCCTGATCGCCGACGCCGAGCGCCGCCTCGCCGACGACGTCGGGCCGGAGCTGACCCTCCTCGTCGTCGACCGGTTGCGGGACCTCGCCACCGACGTGGCCGCCCGTCCCCCGGCCGGGGCCCTCGCGCTGTTCGCGTCGCCGCAGGTCGCCACCGCCGCCACCCTCCACGTCCCGGTCCGCGACCGGGTGGTGGTCGACGAGACGTTCGCCACCCGGGACCTCGTTGCCCACGTGCACCGGTCGGTGCGGTTCTCGGTCGTCGGGTTGAGCGAGCGGACGGCGTACCTCTACGCCGGCAGCGTCGATCACCTCCGGGCGGTCGACCGTGACCCCTTCCCGCTGCACCGCGACGACGGCGAGCCCGACGCCGCCTGGCTGCGGCGAGCCGTCGGCGCCGTCGACGGGCTGGCCGTCGCGGGAACCGTCGAGCGCCGGGGTGTGCCCCTCGTCCTCGCCGGCTCGGAGCGCGTCGTCGCCGAGGTGCGCCGCCGCACGCGAGCCCCGGTCCTCGGTGTCGTCCGCGGCTCGGTCGAGCGCTCGTCGTGGGCCGACGTGCACCAGCGGGTGTGGCCGACGGTCGAGAGCTGGCTCGACGAGCGCGAGCGCGAGGCGCTCGCCCGCCTGGACGCCGCTCGAGGCGCTCGCCGGTACGCGGCGGGGATCGACGAGACCTGGAGCCTGGCCCTCGACGGCCGCGTCGACCTGCTCGTCGTGGAGCAGAGCTTCGAGTACGCGGTGCGGGTCGTCCGCGGGCAGCTCGAGCCGGCGGCCGATGTCGAGGCCCCCGACGTGGTGGACGACGTGGTGGACGAGCTCATCGAGGCGGTCGCGGTGAGGGGCGGTGACGTCGTGCTCGTGCCGGACGGTCGCCTGGTCGCCGCCGGCCGGGTGGCTGCCGCCCTGCGGTACTGACGCTCGCGCTACGGGGTCGTCGTCGGGTCGGCAGTGGTGGAGGTCGGCGCGATCACCCTGTCGCGACCGACGAACCCGGTCGGGGGCCGGAGGCGGGACGCTATGGTGTGCCGTCTCCGCCGGCGTGGCCGAGTGGCTGGGGCAGGGGCCTGCAAAGCCCCGTACCCGTGGGTGTGCAACCCCTGGGGTGGGGCCAGGCTGTGAGCTGTGGTTCGACGGCCGGCTCTGGGCCAACGACCCCGACTGCATCGGGGTGGCGCCACCGTCGGCCCGGCGCAGAACCGCGTCCCGCACCCGACCGAAAATGGCACGCGTGAGGTCACCCACCGATGAAGCAGATCATGTTGCACGGCCCGGACGACTGGCGGCTCGACGACATCCCCGACCCGCAGCCCGGGCCCCGCGACGCCCTGGTCCGCATCGCCGCCTGCGGCATCTGCGGCACCGACGTCTCGTACGTGCACATGGGCCTGACCCCCGGCCACCCGATCCCGCTGGGCCACGAGATGGCCGGCGTCGTCGAGTGGGTGGGCGACGAGGTCGGCGGCGTCGCGGTCGGTGACCGGGTCGTCGTGTGTCCCTCCGACGGCGGGGCACGGCCCCGATGGGCACCGGCGGCGGTCAGGGTGGTCTCACCCCGCTGCTGCACGTGCCGGATGCGGCCGACGGCCGGCGCCTCTTCCCCGTGCCCGACGGCATGCCGCTCGACCACCGCGGCGCTGGCCGAGCCGCTGGCGGTGGGCATGCAGTCGGTCAACCAGTCCGAGGCGAAGCCGGGCGACAAGGTGGCGGTGTTCGGGTGCGGGCCGATCGGGCTCATGGCGCTGGCCACCCTGGCCGACCGGGGCGTCGACGACGTGGTCGCCATCGACCTCAGCCCCGCCCGCCTGGACCTGGCGAAGGAGATCGGGTGCCGCCCACGTGCTCGACCCGACGGAGGTCGACGTCTGGGACGAGCTGGCCCGCCTCCACGGCACCGCGCCGTTCATGTTCGGACCCACCCCGGCCACCGACGTGTTCATCGAGGCGTCGGGCGCCGACGCGCGTGATCGGCGACGTCCTCCAGCACGGCCGGGTCGACGGTCGCCTCGTGGTCGTGGCGCTGCACTACCGGCCGGTGCCGACGAACTACGTGAACCTGCTGATGAAGCAGTTCACCATCCGCGGGTCGATGGAGTACCCGGAGCGGTTCGAGGACGCCATCGAGCTGCTCGAGCGCCGTGACCTGTCGGGCCTGATCACCCACACGATGCCGCTCGAGGACTTCGGCGACGGCGCTGGCGGTGCTCGAGGGCTCGAAGGACTGCGGGAAGGTCATGATCACGATGGGGGACGCCCGATGAGCAACGGCGTCACGCTTCGACTTCTCGGCGCACCTCGGTGCTCGTCACCGGCGGCACGAGCGGCATCGGCCACGCCGTCGCCACCGCGTTCGCCGCGGCCGGCGCGTCGGTCACCGTGACCGGCACCCGCGCCTCGGCGGCCGACTACGACACCGACCTGTCGGCGTTCACCTTCCGGCGGCTCGAGATGCGCGACGCCGCCGCGGTCGACGCCCTCGCCGCCGGTCTCGACACCCTCGACGTGCTGGTCAACAACGCCGGCGCCAACTTCCCCGACGGCCTCGACGAGTGGAGCCCCGAGGGCTTCTCGGCGTCGCTCGCACATGAACGTCGAGGGCGCCCAGCGGCTCACCGTGCGGCGCCCGGGACGCGCTGGCCAGCGAGCTCGATGGCCGGCGGGGCGAGCGTGGTGAACGTGATCTCGATGACCGCGTTCCGGTCGACGACGATCGTGCCCGGCTACTCGGCGTCGAAGGCGGCGCTGCTGGCCCTGACCCGCAACCTCGCCGTGCACTGGGCGGGCGACGGCATCCGGGTCAACGCCGTCGCTCCCGGGCCTCATCGACACGCCGATGACCGCGCCGATGAAGTCGATGCCCGAGATGCTCGAGGCCGAGCTCGGCCGAGGGCGTGCTGGGCCGGATGGGCACCCCGCAGGAGGTCGCCGCCGCCGTGCTGTTCCTGTCGCTGCGAGGCCTCGTCGTTCACCACCGGTGCGGTGTTCGCCGTCGACGGCGGCTACCTGGCGAAGTAGGGGGCAGGATCGATGGTGAACGAGATCCGCATCGACGACCTGGCGGCGCCGGTGCTCAACGACGTCCAGCGGATGGGCCTCGACTACGGCGAGTCGAAGCGCACCGAGCTCACCGTCGACGCCGTGTGCGAGGCGGCCGTGGCCCGCACCGGGCTCGACGACTTCGGGCCCGACGACTTCCGCGAGCGGCTCGGCGTGCAGCTCGCCGAGATGGACGCCGACGACGAGCGCACCGGCCTCGGCCGGCTGCTGATGTTCGGCGACTGCATCCGCAACGCGGCGAACCGACTGCGGATCCACGACCTGCTGCAGCGCCACCCCGAGATCCGTCGACATCGAGATCGCGCGAGCCGGTGATCGTCATCGGGCTCCCCCGCTCGGGCACCACCAACCTGGTGAACCTCCTCGCGGCCGACACCCGCTTCCGGTCGATGCCGTTGTGGGAGTCCTACGAGCCGGTGCCCGACCCGCGCGAGCCCGCCGAGGTCGACGGTGTCGATCCCCGCTGGACCCGCTGCCAGACAGGCGTGGGAGGCGATGCAGGCGGGCGCGCCGTTCGTGGCCGCCATGCACCCGATGGAGCCCGATCACGTCCACGAGGAGAACGAGCTCATGGCCCCGGACTTCTCGAACTACAACCTGGAGTGGGTGGCCCGGGCGCCGCAGTGGCGCGACCACTACCTCGCGCACGACCAGACGCCGCACTACGCCTACATGAAGACAGGTGCTGCAGATCCTGCAGTGGTACCGACCCCGTGAGCGCTGGGTGCTGAAGTCGCCGCAGCACCTCGAGCAGATCGGGCCGCTGCTGACGACCTTCCCCGACGCCACCATCGTCGTCACCCACCGCGACCCGGTGGCCGTGGTGCAGTCGACCGCCACCATGGTCTGCTACGGCGCCCGCACCACCTACCGCACGCACCCGGCCCGAGTGGTACCGCGACTACTGGACCGACCGGATCGGCCGCCTGCTCGACGCGTCGCTGCGCGACCGCGCACCTGCTGCCCGTCGACCGCACGGTCGACGTGTTCTTCGACGAGTACATGGCCGACGAGATGGGCACCCTCGCAGCGGGTCTACGACTGCGCCGGCATCGAGCTCACCGACGGGGCCCGCGCCGAGATCGAGGCGTACCGGGCCGCCCACCCCCGGGGGAAGGAGGGCCGGGTCGTCTACGACCTGCGCCGCGACTTCGCCATCACCCCCGAGGAGGTCCGGGCTCGATTCGGCGTCTACCTCGACCGCTTCGCCGTCCGGATCGAGGTCCGATGAACATCCAGCAGCAGGTCGACCACCTCATCGACACCCGGCCGGGCAGGGAGCTGCTCACCGCGGTCTACGACGACCCGGCCCACCCGGTGGTCGACGGGCTCGTCTACCGCTCCGGCGGCAACACCGCCGCGTACATGATCCTCACCGACCACGGCCGGGTGATCGTCAACACCGGCATGGGCTACGAGGCGCCGCACCACAAGCGGGTCTTCGACGCCATCCGCCCCGGGCCGACCCACCACATCATCACGACCCAGGCCCACGTCGACCACGTCGGCGGCGTCGACCTGTTCCGCGAGCCCGGCACCACCTACATCGCCCAGGCCAACAACCCGGCGTGCCAGGCCGACGACAGGCGCATCCAGGGCCTGCGCATGCGCACCGCCGGCATCTGGTTCGACATGTTGGGCACCGACGCCCGCCGCATCGCAGCAGGAGAACCCGGGCGTCTCGATGCACCAGTCGGTGCCCGACGCCCGACATCACCTTCGACGAGCGCCTCGGTCTCACCGTCGACGGGCTGCGCATCGAGCTGCTCGCCGCGGTCGGCGAGACCGATCGACTGCTGCGTCGTGTGGCTGCCCGAGCACCGCGTCGCCCTCGTCAGCAACCTGTTCGGCCCGCTGTTCCCGCACTTCCCGAACCTCAACACCATCCGGGGCGACAAGTACCGCTTCGTCGAACCCCAGCTCGCCACCAACCGCATGGTCCGCGAGCTGCGCCCCGAGGTGCTCGTCACCGGCCGACACGACCCGATCGTCGGCGCCGACCTGATCGAGGCCTCCCTCGAGCGGCTCCACGACGCCGTGACCTACGTGCACGACCGCAGCCTCGAAGGGTTCAACGCCGGCACCGACGTGTGGACGCTGATGCGCGAGATCCGACTGCCCGCCCGAGCTGCGGGTCGGCCAGGGCTACGGCAAGGTGTCCTGGGCCGTGCGCACGCTCTGGGAGGCCTACGTCGGCTGGTTCAAGCTCGCAGTCGACCACCGAGCTCTACCCCGACCCCGCCCCCGCCGCGCTGGCCGAGCTCGTCGACGCGGTCGGCGCCGACGTCACCCTCGACCGGGCCGAGGCGGCGCTGGCCCGCGGCGACGCGGTCGTCGGCCATCCGGCTCGGCGAGGCCGTCGAGGCCGTCGCCCCGGACGATCGCCGCCTGCGGTCCGTCATGGCCGGCGCCCACCGGCACCTGCTCGACCACGGCGGCGACGTGAGCTTCTGGGAGCACGGCTGGCTCCGCACCCAGCTCGCCCGATGGGACGGCGACGTCGGATGACCCGACGCGTCCCAGCCGCGACCACGGCCGGCCGACTCGCCCGACACGAGGGAGGAGGGCGGTGATCGACTTCGATCTCGGCGACCCCGGGCTGCTGCTGCGCGAGGACGTGCTCGACGACCCCGGCCCGCTCTACGACCGGCTCCGCCGCGACGCCCCCGTGTGGCGGATCCCCGGGCAGGACACCTACCTCGTGTCCGACCCGGCGTTGATCCGCGAGGCGGTCGGACGGCAGGCCGGCGTGGCGCGGTGCCGCGAAGCTCCGCGCGCGACCGGTCAGCCCACCGGGGCCAGGCCGAGGGCCGCCCTGCCGGTGAAGACCTCCTGCTTCGCCGCCGGCAGCGGGTGGTAGAGGCCGCCGTGCACGTCCCGGTAGAGCCGTTCCAGGCCGGTGGAGGTCGAGTAGCTGGCGCCGCCCACCGCCTCCATGGCCAGGCGGACGGTGCTGATGGCGGCGTCGGCGACCACCGTCTTCCGGCTGAGGACGGCGGCGCCGAGATCGTCGGTGTTCGCGAACCGGAGGTCGTCGCTCAGCACCACCATGGCCGCCAGCCCGTCCCGGGCGGTGTGGAGCTGGTTGAGCATCCTGCCGACGAGCGGCGCGGCGGTGGTGCCGCCGCGCTCGCCGACCAGGGCGACGGCCCTGGTGGCGGCCGCCTCCGCGATCCCGACGTAGACCGCCATGATCAACGGCATCGCCGCGCCGATGACGGTGTTCCACACCGGGTGCCAGACCCCGGCGGCCCTGGTGAGTGACACGGCGGCATCGGGGACGAACACGTCGTCGAGGACCACGGTGTGGGACCCCGTGCCCCGCATGCCCATGGTGTCCCAGGTCTGGTCGATGCTGACCCCGTCCGCCGCGAAGGGCACGGCGAAGTGGATGACCTGTGGGCCGTCCGGGGCGTCGTCCCACCGGGCACTGGAGACCAGCACGTCGCCGGCGGGGCAGCCGCTGGACGGGGCCTTGCGGGCCGAGACGCGGAAGCCTCCCTCCACCTTGGACGAACGGCCCCCGGAGTCGATCCAGTCGGCGGCGCCGGTGGAGACGAGGAAGATCCGCTCGGCCGCGACCCTGGTCAGCACCGGTGCGGGAAGGTCGTGCTTGTGTCGCCACACCTGCGCCGCCACCAGGTGGCTGTGCATGGACAGGGTGAGCGCGGTGGCCGGGCATCCGTGGGCCAGCGTGGTGAGCGCGGCGCACGTCTCGGCGTGGGTGGCACCGCCCCCGCCCAACTCGGTGGGCACGAGCATCGAGACCAGCCCGCGGTCGCGGGCCAGGTCGATGCCGTCCGAGACGAAGGTCCCCGAGCGGTCGTGGTCGGCCGCGTGCCCGGCGATCGCGGCCGCGACGTCCTCCGCGGCATCGGCCCAGGCGCTCTCGGCCTCCACCTCGTGGCGCGGCAGGGTTGCTGTGGTCATGACGTCATCTCCAGGTGTCGTCGTCGTGTGGTTTCGTCGGTGTCGGCCCGTGCGTCGGCGACGGGGGTCGCCTTCATCCGGCCATCCGAGCCAGCATGTGGTCCATGACCGCGCCGTGCGCCGCCTGTGGGCTGAACAGGACGATCTCGGCGTCGTCGAGGACCCGGACGCGGTGGCCCGGTGGCCAGTAGAAGAGGTCGTCGGTGGAGCAGGTGTCCTCGGTGCCGTCGGTGTAGGTGACGATCACCTGGCCGGACACCATGAACCCCCAGTGGGGGGCGTCACAGGCATCGTCGTGGAGCCCGACCAGGAGCGGGGCGATGTCGGTGCCGGCGGCCAGGGAGAAGTACTCCGCCCCCAGGGGAGCGTCCTCGGTGACGCCGCCGAACCCGGTGGCCTGGCGGGCCACGGCGCCCGGTGCGTCGATCTTGGTGGGGATGTCGTTCCTGGCGATGCGCATCGGTCCTCCTTCTCGGGGCCCCGTCGGGACGACGGGCCCCTCACCGGTCGGCTCCAGCGAACGACGTCGAGCCGGTCGGCGCCTAGTTCCATTCGTGAACCGGTGTGGGAAGATCGCGCCATGGCGTCCTACGGCCAGTACTGCCCGATCTCCCGTTCGGCAGAGGTGCTGGGCGACCGCTGGACCATCCACATCGTCCGGGACCTGCTCACCGGCACGACCAGGTTCAACGAGCTCATCCGGGGCAACCCCGGGCTGTCCCGGGCACTGCTGACCCGACGGCTGCGGCAGCTCCGGCTCGCCGGCATCGTCGAGCAGGCCGACGACGGTTCCTACGTCCTGACCGAGATGGGTCGTGACCTGCAGCCGGTGGTGTTCGGCCTGGCCACCTGGGGCGCCCGTTGGACCTTCGGCGAGCCCGTCGAGGAGGAGCTGGACCCCGACCTGCTGCTGTGGTGGCTGCACCGGCGGATGGACACGACGCAGATCCCGCGGTCCCGGTTCACGGTGTTCGTGCGCTTCACCGACCACCCGAAGCGGTACTGGATCGTGGTGGAGGACGAGCCGTCGCTGTGCCTGGCCGATCCCGGATTCGACGTCGACGTCTCGTTGCAGAGCGACCGTGCGGCGCTGTACCGGACGTATCTCGGCCGTGTCTCCCTGGCCCAGGCCCAACGGAGCGGTGCGGTCGAGCTCAGCGGCACCCCGGCCTCGGTCCGGGTGTTCCTCGCCTCGTTCCGCCCGTCACCCGTCGGGTCGATCGTCGCCGAGGAAGCGCGCTGAAGGAGAGAGGCCGGCTCTACCGGTGTCCCGCGAGGGGCGAACCGACGGTGCCAGACTGCGGCCATGGCACTGCCGCAGGAGCCCTCGGAGTCGGACTCGAAGCGCCTCGCGTGGCAGGTGGTCTCCACCGGGACCGGGCTGCTGGCGGCCGTGCTCACCCAGCGAGCGCTGACCGCGTTGTGGACCAGGTACGTGGGGGTGCCCGACGTGGGGCCGCCGAACCCCGCCGATCGCCGGATCAACTGGTCGGAGGCGATCATCTGGGCAGTGGCGGTGGGCGTCGGCGGCGGGCTCGCCCGTCTCGTCGCCCAGCGGCTCGCGGTGAAGGGCTGGGAGCTGGCCACCGGCGAGGCGCCGCCACCGGTCGGGTCGGCGACCGACGCCCGCCGGACCCCGTCCGGCCACGTCTCCTAGCCGGTGAACGCCGGCCTGGCCGCCACCGCCTGGGCAGCCGTCGCTGGGCGTCGCCGCCGTGGTGGTGGTGGTGGTCGCCGCCTGCGCCGGGAGGTCGATGGTGACGACGGCGCCGTTCGGCGGGCCGTCCTCGCCCGGCAGGGCTCGGATCGTCACGTAGAGCTTCCCGTCGAAGGACTCGATCGCCGCCGGCGCGTCGACCTCGGCGACGGTCTCGGGGCCGCCGCCCACCACCTTCGACACCTTGTTGCCGAACAGCTCGGCGACGTAGATCGAGCCGTCGTCGGCGATGGCGAGACCGGTCGCGCCGAGGAAGCCCGACGCCACGACCGCGGCCTCACCCGTGTCCGGGTCGACCCGGAACACGACGCCGCGTGCCCCGAAGCTGGCGTCTTCGGGTCCACCGGGCAGGCCGGTCACGTAGAGCTGTCCGTCGGGCCCGAGCTCGACGTCGGTGGGCACCGGCTCGAAGTTGAACGTCGTGCCCCAGGTGCACTCGGGCAGCGGGGCGCCGTCCGGCACGACGAACGGCAGTGGTGGCAGCACGGCGATCGTGCTCATGGTGCCGTCGGGCTGGACGCCCACCAGGTCGTTGCCACCCGCATCGGCGACGATCCACGAGCCGTCGGGCAGGCTGGCGACGCCGTAGGGGTTGGAGTCGACCTCGCCCGGATACGGCTCACCTCCGCCGGGGATGTCCGGGATGGCGCCGACCTCGGCCACGCAGGCCGGATCGAGACCCTGGAAGCCGTACGAGTTCACCTGGTCGGGGTTCTCGTCGGCCTCCCACTGCGCCGGGCTGGCGATGGTCTCGGTGGACCCGGGTGAGAGCAGCCGCTCGAGGAGGCCGACCCCGTCCCCGCTGATCGTGAAGACGATCTCGCCGTCTCGCGCCGACACCCCACCGAACCCGTTCGTCTCCGCTGCGGCCTCGGCGACGTTCGTCGTGGTCCCGTCGGCCTCGATGACCGTCAGCGCCGACGGAGCACCGAAGGTCTGGGTGACGTAGATCGTGCCGTCGTCGTCGACGGCGAGCCCGAGGGGCCCGAACAGCCCCTCTGCCAACGGTTCCGAGACGGCGAGCTGTGAGCTCGCCGGTGCCGCCACCCCCAACGCCAGGGTCGCGACCATCGCGGTCGCTGCCGCGCCCCACTTCGTCCGCGTCGTGTGCATCCGCCCTCCCCATCCTGGCGTCCGGCGATCGCCGTGCGCCGCTCACCCCTCCGTCGCAGGATGCGTCCATCGGGGTGAGGGGTCAAGCGCGTCGTTGCCGAGGCGGCGAACACGACGACGGCCGTCGGACCGCCGGTCGTCGACTGCTCGGGGCGGCCGCGCCGGGGCGGAGAGGTCACGGTGGGTGCTCCTCCGTCGGAGGTGGCCCAACCGATCCGTCCGACGCGTAGAGGTGGGCGGCGGCGGTCAGTCGGTCGGCGACGGCGGTGCGGAGCTCGGTGGGGCCGACGACCTCGATGTGGGGGCCGAGGGACAGGACGTCGAGGACCGTCCCCTCGAGGGTGTGGATCCGGAAGGTCGCCTCCAGCCGGCCGAGCTCGTCGGCGCCCTCGGTTCGGCTGACCCGGAGCGGTTGGAGCCGGCCGAGGAGCGCGGCGAGGCGTCGGCCCTCGGCGGTGATGCGCACGCGGGCCCGCCGGGGTCGTCCCGGGCGCCGGTCGGCTCGCCATTCGCCGTGCGGCACGGGCAAGTCCGTGCGATGGCCCTCGAGCAGCTCGAACCCGCCTCCGGGCCCCCTCGTCGCGTACACGGGGACGCCCGCGCCCGAGAGCTCCTCGATGTCGCGCAACACCGTTCGTTGGCTCACCTCCAGCTCGCGGGCCAGCTCGGCGGCGGTCACCCGGCCCCGTCGCTGGAGGATGAGGAGGAGGGACACCAGCCGTCCGGCGCGCATCCGGCGAGCGTGCCATCGCCGAGGATTCATGACAAGAGATGTCACTCTCGGGTCCGTAGCATGCGGCGGCAGTCGGTCCCGACGGTCGGGGACGGAGAGGGGCAGGCGCGATGGCAGCGATCGAGGTCGAGGGGACGGGCACGCCGGACGATCCGTGGGTCCTGACCACCCCACCGGGGAAGTCCGAGTTCGAGGCCTACCGCGATCCCGACGCCGACCCCCCGGCCCTCGTCGTGCAGGTCGGGGCGACCGAGCTCCGGTACCACCTGCGGTGCATCGACGATCTCCACGCCATGCTCGTGGCCCGCGGCGACTGGATGGCCCTCGGCAACGCCGACGAGCAGAAGCCGGCGGCCGACGACACGGTCGAGGCGTGGGGTCGCGACCCGGGCAACCCGGTCGGCGGCTGGTACGGGCTGAAGAAGGGCCTCCGCGGCCGGTTCGGGAACTACGTCCCCCCGGTCCTCGAGGTCCTCGGTCTGGCCGAGGTCGAGCACCAGGCGCGCAACAACCGCATGCGAGCCCTCTGACGCGGGACCGGGGAGCCGAGCGTCGGTCGAACGCCCCGCCCGTGGGAGGATGGGTCTCGACGACGCGTGAGGGGAGCAGGGGTGGACGGAGGCGACGACGGACGGGTGCTCGACGGGGAGCGACGGGCCGACGCCGACGCCATCCGCGACCTGGCCGTCGCCTACGCCCACGCCGTGGACGACCGCGACTGGACGCGGTTCGAGGCGCTCTTCGTCTCCGATGCGGCCATCGACTACACGGCGTCGGGCGGGATCGCCGGACGACCGTCCGAGGTGGCGGCGTGGATGCCCGGCGCCCTGTCGGTGTTCACCTGGTGCCTGCACTCGATCTCCACCCACGAGATCCGCTTCACCGGGTCCGACACGGCGGTCGGCCGGGTCCACGTCTGCAACCGCAACGGCGCCGTGTGGGAGGGCGAGCCCGAGCTGATCGACATCAACGGCCTGTACCTCGACGAGTATGTCCGCGTCGACGACCACTGGCGGTTCCGGGCCCGGCGTGAGCAGATCCACTCGGTCACCGGGGGGCGGTTCGCCGGCATCGTCCGGTCGATCTCCACGCTCTCCTCGTCGACGTAGTCCCCGCCTATGGCGAGCCGATCGGCCGTGGTGACCTCGACCGATCCTCGAGCACCCACGCCACGCTCGTGGTGATGACCGGTCGCGACTCCGGCATGTACGCGTGCCCCATGCCGTCGACCAGCACGAGGCGGGTCGGGTCGGCGGCCGCGTCGTGCAGCTTGACGGCCTCCGACCAGTGGATGAACCGGTCACCCGTGCCGTGCACGACGACGTGGGGCGCGCGGATCGTGGCGGCGAGGTCGACCGGTGGTGACGCCCCCGACCAACCGGAGGCCAGACGCACACCGAGGAACCGACGGGCGAGCCAGCGACCGGGGGACAGCTGGGTGAGCAGGGCCGCCGCCGCGCTCTGGACGGTGCGGGGCACGCGCCACTCGGCCGGGCTCGACACGGTGACGACCCCGTCGATGTCGCCCATCGAGGCGTGGCGCAGCACGGCGATGGCGCCCATGGAGGTGCCGACGAGCACCACACGCTCCCCGAGGGTCCGGGCCTCGTCCACCGCCGCCTCGACGTCGAGGTGCTCGCGGTCGCCTAGCGTGCAGAGCCCCTCGGACTCGCCATGGCCCCGACCGGTGTAGGAGACGACGTGATGGCCCGCTCGCGAGAGGTCCTCGGCGACGGCGACGACGGACGTGTCGTCCTTGGTCGCACCGAAGCCGTGGACGAGCACGACCACGGTCGAGGAAGCCCCGTCGGGACGCCAGTGACGGGCCGCCAGGCGGACGCCGTCGTGGGTCACCAGCCAGTCGCGCATGAGGTGGGAAGGGTAGCCGTCGTCGGGGCGACTCGATCAGCGGCCGTCGGGCTCGGCGCCGAGGGCCGCGGTCGACGCCGCCCGGCGTCCATCGGCCCGGTGTCCATCGATCGGGAGGTCCGTCGATGACGTCGCTGGTGGGGCGGGCGCGGCGACCCGTCGCCGTGGTCGCCATCTCGTACCTCGCCGGTTCGATCCCGTTCTCCAACCTCGCGGCCCGCCGGCGCGCGTCGGTCGACCTCCGCGACGTCGGCATTGGAACGGTGTCGGGGTCGGCCCTCTACGAGGTGGCCGGCTTCGGCCCGCTGGCGGTGGCGGGTGTGGCCGACGTCGCCAAGGGCGCGGTCGGTCCCCTGTTGGCCGGGCCGGATCGGCCCGTCCTCGCCGCGTTGGCCGGCGCCGTCGCGGTGTGCGGTCACGACTGGTCGATCTGGATGGGGGGTGCCGGCGGCCGGGGCATCTCTCCCGCGATCGGTGCCCTGCTCGTCCACCACTGGCCCGGTGCGGTCGTGCTGTTGGGGGGTCTCTCGTTCAGGGTCGTCGGCGCCACGGGCCTGGGCGGCTTCCTGGCGGACCTCGCCGTGATTCCCGTGCTGGCCCGGACGAGGGGCGTGTCGGGGGCGCTCGCCGGCGGCGCGGTCGTGGCCCCGATGCTCGCCAAGCGGCTGCTCGGGAACCGACCGCCCACCACGAGGGACTGCTCGAGCTACGCGGCGCGGCTCGTGTTCGACCGTGACGAGTGGAAGCGCCGATGAGCACCGCCATCGTGGTCGACAGCGCCGCGTCCCTGCCCGCCGAGCTGGCTGACCGGTACGGCATCGAGATCGTGCCCATGACGGTCGTCATCGACGGGGCCAGCCGGCCCGACCGCGACGTCCCCCCCGACGAGCTGCTCGCCCGGCTGGCCGACGGAACCGTCACGACGTCCGGGCCGAGCCCGGGGGACTGGACGGTCTCGATCGAGCAGGCGCTGCAGCGCGCCGACGAGGTGGTCGCGCTGACGGTGTCGTCGTCGATGAGCAGCACCTACGACACGGCGATGGTCGGCGCGTCGATGGTCGGCGACGCCGTGCACGTGGTGGACACCCGTTCGGCCGCCGGCGGCGAGGGACTGGTCGCGTTGGCCGCGGCGAGGCGGGCCGAGCAGGGGGCGAGCGCGGCGGAGGTCGTGGCCGAGGCGAGGACGGTGATCGACCGGATCCATCTCGTCGCGACCCTCGACGGCCTCGACCACCTCGTCCGCAGCGGCCGGGTGCCCGACCTCGCGGGAACGGCGTCGCGTGCCCTGCGGGTCAACCCCATGTTCGAGTTCCGCGAGGGCGCCGCCCGGGCCCTGCACCCGGCCCTCGGGAAGGCCGCCGCCGAACACCGGATCGTGCACCGTTGCCTCGCCTCCCGGCCACATGACGTGGAGGCTCCGAAGCTCCACGCCGCCGCGCTGGAGGCCGCCTGCCCCGACCGCGCCCGATCGCTGCTGTCGGCCCTGCTCGTCGAGGTGCCCGACGCCGACGCCTTCGTCGGGTCGTTCGGCTCGGTGATGCTCGTGCACGTCGGTCCGGGCCTCGTCGGCCTCGCCTGGTGGTGGGAGGGCTGACGCTCGACCGAGACCCGGCCGGCGGGCCGGCTGCGATCGGTCGGGGCCGGGCGCTGACCCTCGAGTCGCCATCGTGCGACGTCGGACCCTGGTCGCCTCGGCCGGGCAGAGGGGACGATCCGGGGAGGAGACCACCCGACCGCCGACCGAACCGGGACAGCATGTTCAGACTCAGCCTCCGCACCCTGCTGGCCCACAAGGCGCGGTTCGCCATGACGTCGTTCGCGGTGCTCATGGGCGTGGGGTTCGTGGTCGGCGCCTTCGTGGTCACCGACACCCTGCGCCGTTCCGTCGACGAGCTCCTCGAGACCATCACGTCGGTCGACGTCACCGTGCGCGCCACCTCGAACCTGGACTCGGGCTCGAGCGGCGGCCCCGCGACCCGGGGCCGGATCGACGGCAACCTGGCGGAGCCGGTGAGCCGGGTCGACGGAGTCGCCGCCGCCGTCGGGCAGGTCGCCGGCTATGCCCAGCTCCTCGACGAGGCCGGAGAGCCGGTCACCACCTCCGGCGCCCCCTTCTTCGGGCTGAGCTGGCCGGCGGAGCCGAGCGTCAACCCGGCCACGCTCGACGTGGGTCGCCCACCGGAACGACCGGGTGAGGTGGTCATCGACCGCGGCACCGCGCAGGACTACGACTTCGCCGTCGGGGACCGCACCCGGATGCTCGTCCTCGATGGCCAGGTCGACGTGGAGATCGTCGGCATCTTCACCTACGGAGCATCGAACAGCCTCCTCGGTGCCCGACTGACGGGCATGGACCCCGCGTGGGCGGCCGACGTGCTCGACACCGGCGGCCAGGTCGACAGCGTCGATGTCGTCGTCGAGCCCGGCACCGACATCCCGGAGGTGGCGGCACGGATCCAGACCGTCCTGCCGCCCGGGGTCGAGGCCGTGCCGAGCCAGCAGGTGGTCGACGAGAGCCAGCGGCAGGTGAGCGGCCTGCTCTCCGTGTTCCAGAACGTGCTGCTCGCGTTCGCGGGCATCGCCGTGTTCGTCTCCGCGTTCTACATCAACAACACCTTCGCCATCGTCCTCGGGCAGCGGGTGCGAGAGCTGTCGCTCGTTCGTGCCCTCGGTGCCAGCGCCCGGCAGGTCGTCACCAGCGTGCTCGTCGAGGCGGCGGTCATCGGTGTCGTCGCCGGAGCCATCGGGGTCGCGTTCGGGCTGGTGATCGCCGTGGCCCTGCAGGGCCTCCTCGCCGCCGGCGGCTTCGACCTCCCGGATCGGGCCCTGGTCGTCTCGCCCCGCACCCTGCTCGCTGCGTTCGTCGTCGCCCTGCCCGTCACCGTCCTGTCGGCGCTGGCCCCCGCCCGACGCGCGGCGCGGGTCGCCCCCGTCGAGGGCATGCAGTCGGGCTACCGGGCACCCGACGGGTCACGGCCCGTCCGTCTGGTCATGGGCGCCGTCGTCAGCGTCGGCGCCGTCCTGGTCGTGGCCTACGGGCTGTTCGTGGCCGAGGAGACGGTGGTCACCTTCGTCGCCCTTGCGGTCGGTGCGGCGGGGATCTTCCTCGGGGTGGCGAGCCTCGGACCGCTCATCGCCGCGCCCGTCGTCGCAGCGCTGGGCTGGCCGGTCGCACGCGTCGTGCACCCGACCGGATCGCTGGCCCGTGCCAATGCCATGCGCAACCCGTTCCGCACCTCCCGGACGGCGGCCGCGCTCATGATCGGCCTCGCCCTGGTCACCACCGCCTTCGTCGTCGGCGAGTCGATCAAGCAGTCGTTCTCCGACGCCGTGTCAGGCGCGGTCACCGCCGACTTCGTGATCACCGGAGGTGGGTTCAGCGGGTTCAGTCCGAAGGTCGCCGACGACCTCCGGGCCCTTCCCGGCATCGACGCGGTCACGGGCGTGCGCTTCGACCGCTTCGCCATCGACGGCATCGAGGCCGACATCACCGCGGTGGATCCGTCAGCGGCGGGTGAGGTCGTGGACATCGGTCTGCAGGAGGGATCCATCGCCGATCTCGGGCCCGACACCGTCCTCATCCACGTGGACCCCGCCCGCGAGCGTGGGCTCGAGGTCGGTGACACGGTCGAGGTGACCTACGCGAGCGGCGGACCCCGCACCGTACGGGTGGCCGGCATCTACGACGACGCCACCTTCGCGGGCAACTACGTGATGGATCTGGCGACCTTCACCCAGGCCTACCCCACCAACGCGCTCGACTTCTTCGTCTTCGCCACGGTCGCCTCCGGCGTCGACCCCGACGGCGAGCGCCGAGCCATCGAGGACGCCCTCGTCGCGTACCCCCAGGTCGAGGTCGAGACACGGGACCAGTTCAACCGGAGCCAGCAGGCCCAGCTCGACCAGGTGCTCGTGGCCGTCAACGGGCTCCTCGGGCTGGCCCTGTTCATCGCCCTCCTCGGCATCGCCAACACCCTCGCCCTCTCGGTCGTCGAGCGGACGCGCGAGATCGGGCTGCTCCGCGCCGTCGGCCAGGCCCGCGGCCAGACCCGGATCATGGTGCTGCTCGAGGCGCTCATCGTCGCCGTCTTCGGCGCGCTGGCGGGCTTGCTGATCGGGCTCGGGCTCGGGGTGGCGGCCGCCCTGGCCATGCCGGAGTCGTTCATCACGCGCGTCGCGGTGCCGGTCGGGTCCCTCGTCGCCGTGCTCGTCGTCTCGGCCGTGCTCGGCGTGGTCGCGGGGGTGCTGCCCGCTCGGCGAGCGGCGAGGATGAAGGTGCTGGAGGCGATCAACGTCGAATGAGGTCGACGATCCGATCCTCCTGCACCCACACGACGCCGCCACACCACTCGCCGTCGCGCAGGGTGGCGACGATCGACGGGTCGACGCTGGTGGCGACCGCTCGGGTGCCGGCCGGGGCATCGGCGATCACCACCGCGTCGACGGGCTCGCCGCCTCGATGCCCGACCGTGTAGCCGGCGATGATCGCCTCGCCGGTGTGGTCACGATCGACGGACATCGTCGCCGTGGCCGCCCGCACGGCGTCGGTGACGTCCTCGGCGCGGAAGCCCCCGGGAGGCGGACTCGACGACCACAGGCCGCCGCCCACCTTGGTCATCATCCCGCTGATCGAGGTGAGGAGCGCGGTGGCGTCCGGGTGCCCGCGGAGCTCGTCCACGATGCGGGCGAGGGCCTGGAGGGTGAACGAGTTCAGCGGACCGCCGGCGAAGTGCATGCCGCCGGTCACCGTCAGCTCCGAGCCGGCTCGGTCACCCAGGCCGAGCTCGCGGCACTGGATCTGCAGCGCGGCGGGGAAGCAGCTGTAGAGCTCGAGCAGGTCCACCTCGGCGACCGGCCGGCCGGCCAGCCGGCCGAGCGCCCGCCCCACCTCGGCGGCGGCGAAGGAGCGGTGCAGCGCGGCCCGCTCGGTGAGCGGCACCATCAGGTTGGACTCGACCGACGCCGCGGGGAACAGCCAGCGGTCGTGCGCCACCCCGGCCCCCTCGGCCACCTCGGCGGCGCACAGCACGAAGGCGGCGGCCTGGTCGACGTTCCACTGCGCGCAGCACGGCTTGGTGTACGGCTCGGCGACGAGCGGCGCGGCGAGCACCTCGTCGACGGTCGTGGCGTGCGGGTTCCACGCCCGCGGGTTGCCGGCCGCCACCTCGCTCATCCCGGCCACCAGCGCGGCCACGTGACGGGCGTGCGCGGCCGGCGATCGGCCGGCGTCGTGGCGAAGGGCCGACTCCATGACCGCGTACTGGTGGGTCGGAGCGGCGAGGCCCCGCTCGATCTCGACCGGGCCGAGCACGTCGGCCCCCGGGGCCAGGACCACGTCCGCGCGGCGGCCGTCCCGGTCGCGGGTCTCGGGCACCTCGACGCCGCGGACCTGCGCCCGGAGCGATCGCCACTTCGCCTCCCCGCCGCACACGACGACGACGTCCGCCTCACCGGTGCGGACGGCGGCCGCCGCCCGGGTGAACGCCGACTGCTGGAGCACCCCGACCGCCACCAGGACCGAGCGGGCGTCGGGAGAGCGGCCGGCGAGCACGTGCCGGCCCGGATCGCGGGTGGCCCAGATGCCCTCGGGGACGATCACCTCGTCGACCCGGTCGAGCAGGGCCGGGCCGCCGGCGCCGGCATCGGCCGCCGCGGCGTCGAGGGCGGCTCGCATGAGGCCCACGGCGTCGGTCCCGGCGAGCGGGTCGTCGTGGCGCTGGTCGGCCACGCCGACACCCACGAGCACGGGCGTCCGGGGCGGCACGGTCACGGGCGGACCTCGCTCGGCGGCACGGCGGCATCCTACGGAGGAGGCATCCGGCCGCGGTCCCCGGGTCGCGGCGAAGGATCGCATCCCGGGCAGCGAGGGCCGGTGCGCGGGCCGGTGCGCGGGCCGGTCCGCGGGCCGGTGCGCGGGAACGTCGACCGCGTCGAGGCGGCCAGGCCAGCTGGTGGGGACCTTCGGCCCCGTTCCGGCGAGGCGACCCGCGCTAGACCAACCGTCATGGGCAAGAGACCGAAGACGCACCACGGCGCCGGGGACGAGGCCGAACGACCGAAGCTGTCCCGCAAGCGATACGAGAAAGAGCTCGCCGGGCTGCAGGTGGAGCTCGTCCACCTGCAGCAATGGGTCGTCAAGTCCGGCGCCAAGGTGTGCATCGTGTTCGAGGGACGCGACGGCGCCGGCAAGGGCGGGGTGATCAAGCGCATCACCGAGCGGGTCAGCCCCCGCGTGTTCCGTGTCGTCGCCCTCCCCGCGCCCACCGAGCGGGAGAAGACCCAGATGTACGTGCAGCGCTACCTGCCCCACTTCCCGGCGGGTGGCGAGGTCGTCATCTTCGACCGCAGTTGGTACAACCGGGCCGGGGTCGAGCGGGTCATGGGGTTCTGCACCGAGCAGGAAGCCCACCACTTCCTCGAGATGGCACCGGGCGTCGAGAAGGCCATGGTCGACTCGGGCATCATCCTGCTCAAGTACTGGCTCGAGGTCGACCAGCAGGAGCAGACCCGCCGGCTCGAGGCCCGCATCGACGACGGGCGCAAGACCTGGAAGCTGTCACCGATGGACCTGGAGTCGTACTCCCGCTGGTACGACTACTCGCGGGCCCGAGACGACATGCTCCTCGCCACCGACACCGGTTGGGCGCCGTGGTTCGTGGCCGACTCCAACGACAAGAAGCGGGCTCGGCTCAACATCATCAGCCACCTGCTCGACCAGATCCCCTACGAACGGGTGCCCCACAAGACGGTGAAGCTCCCGAAGCGGCAGAAGCCCGAGGGCTACGTCGAACCGCGACGCGACCACCACCTCGTGCCCGACCGCTACTGACCGCGGCTCGTCGCCGTCGGGGCGACGATCAGGCGCCGACCTCGTGGAGCTCGACGACGTTGCCCGCCGGGTCCTCGATGAACGTCTGTCGGTTGCGTCCGACCGGTGACGGATCGGCGAGGGCGAACCCCTTCGCCCGCAGCTCCTCCACGGCGGCGTCGAGGTCGGGCACCAGGACGGCGAAGTGCTGTCCGAGGTTGGGCGGGGTGTCGGCCTCGATCAGGTGGAGCTGCTGGCTCCCCAGGTCGAGCCAGGCGCCGCCGAATCCGAAGTCGGGGCGGTCGGCGCGGACGGTCGCCCCCAGCGCGTCGGTGTAGAAGGCCACGCCGGCCTCGACGTCTCCGACGTTGATCGACACGTGGTGGATGGCGAGCGGCTCCATGCCCGAGACGGTACCGAAGGCCGGCTCGACCGGGGAGCCGTCAGACGTCGTTCACGAGCTGGCAACACCGCCGGGCCTCGGGCTGGGTACGGTGCGCACGAGGTCGGGCCGGCGAGAGGGAGCGATGGCAGGATCGGCGATGGAGGCGTGCCTGGCCCGCATCCATCACTCGCTGCGGGGACTCGACGAGGGCGAGGTGGCCTCGTACATCCCCGAGCTGTCGAAGGTCGAGCCCGATCGCTTCGGCCTGTCGGTGGCCACCCTCGACGGCCACGTGGTCGGCACCGGCGACGACGAGCACCTGTTCACCATCCAGTCCATCTCCAAGCCGTTCGTCTACGGCCTCGCCCTCGACGACCACGGCGTCGAGTACGTGCAGGCCCGGGTCGGCGTCGAGCCGTCGGGTGAGGCGTTCAACTCGATCGTCATGGACGAGGTCAACAACCGTCCCCCCAACCCCATGGTCAACGCCGGCGCCATCGCCTGCGCGGCGATGGTCAAGGGGGAGGGGCTCGCCGATCGTCGGCAGCGGGTGCTCGACACCTTCGGCCGCTACGCCGGGCGGACCCTCACCATCGACGGGGACGTGGCCGACTCCGAACGGCGCACCGGCCACCGGAATCGGGCGATCGCCTACCTCGAGCTGAGCTCGGGGATGATCGAGGAGCCGGTCGAGGAGCACCTCGACGTCTACTTCGAGCAGTGCAGCATCCTGGTGTCGGCGAGCGACCTGGCGATGATGGCGGCGACGCTCGCCAACGGCGGGGTCAACCCGAGGACGGGGGAGCGGGCGCTCGAGGCCGAGCACGTGAGCAAGGTGCTCTCGGTGATGGCGACCTGCGGCATGTACGACTGGTCGGGCGAGTGGATGTTCCGCGTCGGGCTGCCGGCCAAGTCGGGTGTCGGTGGGGGGATCATCGCCGTGCTCCCGGGTCAGGTGGGGGTCGGGACGTTCTCGCCCCGCCTCGACCCCCACGGCAACAGCTGTCGCGGCGTGCGGGCCTGTGAAGCGCTGGCCGACGACCTCAACCTCCACCTGCTCGACGCCACCGCCACGCCCTCACCGGTGGTCGCCCGCACCTACCGGGCCAGCGAGGTGAGCTCGAAGCGGGTGCGCCCGATCGAGCATCGGCACCGCCTCGAGCAGTCGGGCTCCGCCGTCACGGTGCTGCAGCTCCAGGGCGACCTGTTCTTCGCCACCGCGGAGCGGCTCGTCCGCACGGTCGAGTCGGTCTACCCGGGGACGAACGCGGTCGTGCTCGACGCTCGGCGGATCGGGCGGGCCACCGCCGGCGCCATGGTCCTGCTCGGCGAGCTGCACCGCCGCGTCTCGGCCGCCGGCGTCACCCTGCTCCTCGCCGGGGCGCCCGGGGCGTTGATGCGGGCAGCCGTGTCGGACCCGAACGTGGCCTGGCCGGCGGCGGACGTGGTGCGCGACGTCGACCTGGCCCTCGAGATGGGTGAGGATCTCGTGCTCGCCGCCGACCTCGGCGCGCCCGTCGGCGGATCGGGTGGCGAGGAGCTCCCGCTCGATCGGGTCGACATCCTGCGCGACCTGGACGACCGGGATCGGGCCGTGATCGCCGAGTGGCTCGTCGTCGACGCGTTCGGACCCGGTGAGGTCATCCTCCGGGAGGGCGAGCCGGCCGACCGGCTGTGCTTCCTCAGCGTGGGCAGCGCGACGGTCCGCATCGACGTCAGCGGGGCCGGCGATCGCAGCAAGCGCCTCCGCGCCTTCGGTCCGGGCACCGTGTTCGGCGAGGCGGCCGCGCTCGACCGCGGCATCCGTTCGGCGAGCGTCGTCGCCGACGAGCCGTGCGTGGTCCGGTCCCTCACCACCGAGGCGCTCGGTCGGCTCGCCGCCGATCACCCGGTCATCCACGCCCATCTGCTCGCCGCGCTCGGTCGGAACCTGTCGGACATGCTCCGGCACGCGGTGGCCGAGATCCGCGCCCTCGACGGATGAGCCGGCTCGTGCGCTCTCCGCCGCTCGAGCGTCGGGGCCACCGGCCGGCCCCAGGGCGCCGATCAGGGCGAGGTGATGCGGTTGCGCACGCTGGCGGCGAGGCTCTCGATCATGCTGCGGGCCACACCCGGCACCGAGTCGAAGAGCGAGTAGAGCTTGTTCCTCGTGAGCACCGCGACCGTGCTCGGCTCGGTGGCCCGCACGTCGGAGGTGCGGGGCGCCCTGGCCAGGGCGGCCAGCTCGCCGAAGTGGTCCCCGGGCCCGAACCGGTCGCGCTCCTCGCCGTCGACGACCGCGACCGCGCCACCCGTCAGCAACACGAAGAGCTCGTCGGTCTCGTCACCCTGGGTGATGATGTTCGCTCCCTCGGGCACGTCTCGGAGCTCCGCCCGGCGGGCGATCACCTTGAGCTCGTAGTCGTCGCACTGGGAGAACAGCCCGACGCCGCCCAGCAGGGGTACCAACTCGTCGTTCGCAGCTCGGTCGGCCATCGTCGCCGTCGCCTCCGTCGGTGCGGCCCGGGGCCGGTGCCCTGGGCGCGAGGGCGATATCCCTACCACGCCGCGTGCCCGTCGGTCCCTTGTTCGGGCAACCGCTCACGAGACGATCACACCGACGTCATCCCTCGTTCACATGGGCGTTCTGTGCGCACGGCCACAGACGGCGGTGGAGGAAGAAGGCTACTGTGCGTGGTGACGGGGCACGGAACGAGTCGGAGGCGGGACACCCGTGAGCGGTGAGAGGGCGATCACAGCGGCCACCACGCGGACGCACCCGTTGCTGAGCCTGGTGCAACCCTCGCGTGCCATCACCGACCCGGAGGAGCTGCGGCGGGCCCGGCTGCTCATCTCGCTGTCGCTCGCACTGGCCGGCCTGCTGACGCTGTCCGCGCTGATGTCGACCCTCACCACCTCGCTCGCCCCCGACTCGGACTTCGTGCTCGGGTGGAAGGGCACGATCATCATCGCCGTGACCGCGGTCGGGTTCTGGGTCGCGTACGCCCGCAGCCGGACCGCGGCGGTCATCCAGAGCGCGTGGATCGCCATCGTCACGATGTACGCGTTCCTGACCTGCTTCGGCTTCGTCTACGACGTGACCGCGCCGTTCATGCCCGCCCTCGCCATGCCGGTGCTCGCCGCCACGATCTTCCTCGACGTCCGCGGCACGCTCCGCCTCGCCGCCGCCTCGCTCATCCTCGGCGTGGTGTACCTCTGGTCGCTCGACGACCAGCCCCTCCTGTGGACCTGCGCGTTCGGCATCCTCGTCGCCGTGATCGCGCTCACCCTGCTCATCGCCCTCATGCGCGAAGACGACCTCGACCAGCTCAAACGCCTCCGCGAGCTCGAACGGGAGGACACCGACCGCCTCCGCGCCGAGGCCGAGCTGGCCCGCACCGTGCAGCTGGCCATGCTGCCCGCCGCCCTCCCGGAGGCCGCCGGGGTCGAGCTCGCCGCCTACTCCGAGCCGGCCAGGGAGGCCAGCGGCGACTTCTACGACGTGTTCCTCGTCGAGCACGGCAGCGACCCGACGAAGGGCAGCCTCGTCGTGGTCGTCTGCGACGTCGCCGGCAAGGGCATGGCCTCGGCGCTGGTCGTCTCGGCGGCCCGCACCGCCCTCCGCAGCGAAGCCGAGCACGAGCCGCGGCCCGGCCAGATCCTCGAGCGGGTCAACCGGGTGCTGCACGCCAGCATCCCGGAGCACCTGTTCCTGACCGTGTTCGTCGGCGTGCTCGACCTCGGCACCGGCCTCATGCGGTTCGCGAGCGGCGGTCATCCCCACCCGTACCACTGGAACGCCGAGACCCGGGAGCTCGAGGACCTCGTCAGCAGCGGTCTGCCCCTGGGCCTCCTCGAGGACGCCGAGTACGACGAGGGGATCACCCTGCTCGGTCCCGGCGACCTCGTGGTCGCCTTCACCGACGGCCTGGTCGAGGCGCTCAACGCCGACCGGGAGATCTACGGTTTCGACCAGGTGCGCAACGACGTGCGCGTCTCCATCGACGAGCGGGGCTCGGTCCAGCGGCGGGTCGACTTCGTGGTCGGGGAGATGCAGCGCTTCCTCGACGGCGAACCGCCGGAGGACGACGTCACCGTCGTGGCGCTCTCCATTCCGCCGCACGTGCCGAGGGTCGAGATCGATCTGCGCGAGCCGGCGCGGGTGCTCGGCCGATCGGCCCGGGCGGCGGCCGGCGCCTCCGCCGTGCCGCGCTGGTGAGGCGCGGCCGTGCATGACATCCGGCGGCAGGCCTACCTGCCGATCGATCGTCGTCACGCGCTGGCCGCCGGTCACGAACTCCCGGCCCACACGGAGGGCGCCGCGCTGTTCGCCGACATCGCCGGCTTCACCCGCTTGTCGCGCGAGCTGACCGAGGCCTACGGCAAGGGCCGTGGCGTCGACGTCCTCTCCGAGGTCCTCGAGGCGGTCTACGCCGTCGTGGTCGCCCACATCCACGAGCACGGCGGCAGCGTCATCGGCTTCAGCGGCGACGCGGTCACCTGCTGGTTCGACGACGACCCCCGCGGCGTCGAGTCGGCCGAGGGCGACGACGGCCCCCTCCCGGGTGCGGTGCGGGCGCTCGGCTGCGGCCTGAGCCTCACCCGCTCGCTCGAGCTGCTGCCACCGGTCGCCCTCCCGGCCACCTCCGACCTGGCCGACGACGAACCCGGCGTGAAGATGGGGGTCAAGGTGGCCGTGGCCTCGGGCCCGGTGAGCCGCTCGCTCGCCGGCGACCCCGCCTACCAGGTCGTGGAGGTCATCGGCGGCGAGACCGTCGCCCGCCTCGCCGACCTCGAGCACGAGGCCGCCCTCGGCGAGGTGGTGGTCGACCGGGCGACGCTCCGGGTGGTCCACGACGTCCTCGGCCCGGTCGACGAGGCCGACCGGCGCACCACGCCGTCGGGGGTCGCCGTGGTCGTCGCCCACGCACCCCGCGTGCCCATCACCCCGTGGTCGGCGCTCGCCGACGGCACGCCCGACGACGACACCGTGCGGCCGTGGGTCGGCTGGCAGGTGCGGGAGCGGGCCGACACCGCCCTGACCGAGCTGCGGCCCACCGTCGCCCTGTTCGTACGGTTCGCCCCGTTCGACCTGGACGGCGACCCGGCGGCGGCAACCGACCTCGACCGGTTCGTGCGCTGGGTGCAGCACGTCATCGCGCCGGGCGACGGCAACCTCATCCAGGTCACCGTGGGCGACAAGAGCAGCTACCTCTACATCTCGTTCGGCGCCCCCCGTTCCCACGAGGACCTGGCCGCCCGCGCCGCGACGGCCGCCCTGGCGCTGGCCTCGCCACCCGACGACCTGCGCATGGTCGAGCCCCTGCAGATCGGGTCCGCCCACGGCATGTCGCGGGTCGGCGCCTACGGGAGCCGGGAGTCGATGACCTACGGCGCCCTCGGAGACGGGACCAACCTCGCCGCCCGGCTGATGGGCAAGGCCGATCCGGGCGCCATCCTGCTCACCCGCCGGGTCGCCGACGCCTGCGGGCCGTCGTTCCGGTTCGAGGCCCACGAGCCGGTCGACGCCAAGGGCTTCGACGAGCCGGTGCCGGTGGTCGTGCTCGTCGGGCGCCCGGCCTGGCTCGCTCCCGACGCCGCGCACCGCCGGACCCTCGTCGGGCGCGACGGGGAGCTCGACACCCTCGTCGACCGCCTGGCGGCCGCTGCCGTCGGGCCCGGGGGCACGACCACCGTCCGGGGCGAGGCCGGCGTGGGCAAGAGCCACCTCATCGCCGAGGCCAAGCGCCGCGTGCTCGCCGAGCACGACATCACCTGGCTGGCCGGCCAGTCCGACCAGCTGGCCCGCACCGCGCTGTTCCCGTTCCTCGCCATCCTCCGCGACCTCACCTTCCAGGAGCTCGCCGACGGCGTCGAGGACCGCCGGGCCCTGTTCGACGCCACGATCGACGCCCTCGTCGACGACCTCGCCGGTCACGACGACCCGACCGTGCGCGAGCTCGGTCGGGACCTCGACGAGGAGCGCTCGTTCCTGGCCGCCCTCATCGACCTGGCCCCGACCGACTCGCCCTACGCCCGCCACGACCCCCGTGGCCGCTTCGAGCGGTGCCTGCGGTCGTACGATCTGCTGGTTCGGGCCGAGGCGGCCCGCCGCGCGGTCGTGATCCACCTGAGCGACGCCCACTGGATGGACGATCAGTCCCGTCAGCTGCTCGCCATCCTCCAGGAGACGGCGGCCGAGCACCGCCTGGGGCTGCTCCTCGACGAGCGACGGGACGATCACCGCTCGGCCGATGCCTCGACGACGCCGTCCGCGGACGTGCTCGACCTCCGTGCCCTGGATCTGGCGGGGGTGCGCTCGCTCGTCGCCACGCTGCTCGGCGGTACGCCGAGCGAGGAGCTGGTGCGTTCCCTCTTCGACCGCTCCCAGGGCGGGCCGCTGTTCGTCGAGCAGCTCGTCGTCGACCTGGTCGAGCGGGGCCGGCTCGACCTCGACGACGCCGGCCGGTGGGCGCTGACCGACGACCGGGTCGACGAGCTGCCGGTCGACCTGTCGACGCTGCTCGTCTCGCGGCTCGACCGTCTCCCGGTCGACGTGGTCGACGTGGCCCAGCGGGCGTCGGTGCTCGGCAACGAGCTGTCGTGCGTCACGCTCACCCACCTGGTCGACGAGCCCACCGCCGTCGACCGGGCGGTCCCCATCGGCTCGGCGGCGGGCATCTGGGAGGTCGACGCCGACCACCCGGACCGCCTCGTGTTCCGCCACGCCCTGGTGCGCGACGCCGCCTACGCCATGCAGCCCGCCGCCCGCCTCCGCGAGACCCACGCCCGTGCCGCGGTCGCCTTGCGCACGGTGCACGGCGACGACGAGACGCTGGCCGCCGCGATGGCCCTGCACTACGAGCGGGCCGACGACCACGCCGCCGCCGTGCGCCACCTGCGTCGGGCCGCGGCCGCCGCTCGACGGCTCCCGGCCCCGGCCGAGGCCCGGGCCTATCTCCGGCGGGCCGTGCACGCCGCACGCCTGGCCGGCGAGCCGGCGACCACCCGCGTCGCGCTCCTCCGTGACCTCGCCGACAACGCCGTGGCCATGGGCGACTACCCGACGGCCGTGGCCGAGCTGGAGGAAGCCCTCGCCGGTCCCGGTGTCGACGACCAGCGCACGCTGCTCCTGCACCGCCTGGGCGAGGCCCGGGCGCGGTGGGGGCGCCTCGACGAGGCCGAAGCCGCCTACGAGGCGGGGGTCGAGTCCCTGCAGCACCAGCCCGACCCCGCCCTCGCCGGCCGGCTCTACGCCGGGCTCGCCATGGTGCACTGCGACCGTGGCGACCTCGACGACGCCTCGGAGCTGGCCGAGCTGGCCTTCGTGTTCGCCCAGTCCGACGACGACCCCGGCGAGCAGGCCTGGGCCCACCACCGGCTCGGCATCGTGGCGCTGCGGCGGGGCGAGCACGCCCGGGCCCGGGACCACGCCCAGGAGGCCCTGGTGGCCTTCACCGGCCTCGGCCGCCCCGCCGGCCAGGCAGGGGCGCGCAACACGCTCGGCCTGCTGGCTCTCGCTGACGGCGACGCCGACGAGGCGGTGGCCCAGCTCGAGCAGGCGGTCGAGCTGTTCGAGCAGGCCGGCAACGAGCACGGGCTGGCGTGCGCCCTCGACAACCTGGCCGACGCCCTCCGCCGAGAGGGGCGGGAGGCCGATGCCTTCACCCAGCTCGAGCGGGCGGTGGCGATCCTCGCCCGCATCGGACTGGACGAGCAGACCGTCTTCGGCACCATGTGGCGGGCCGGGACGTGGTAGGCCGACCGTCGCGACCGGCGGCGTCCGCCGGCACCGAGGAGGGTCACGTGGGCCATCGGCAGGCATCGGACACGGCGAGGAGGCGGTGGTGCAGACGATCGAGCTGAAGATCCCGTGCGAGACCGGCTTCGAGAAGGTCGCCATGAACACCGCGGCCTACTGCGCCCGGATGATCGGTATGACCGACGAGCGCGTCGACGACGTCAAGACGGCCGTCTCGGAGGCGTGCATCAACGCCATGGAGCACGGCAACGAGAACGACATCTCGACCAAGGTGTACGTGCTCATGACGCTGCAGCCCGACCGGCTGGCGATCGACGTGGTCGACGAGGGGAGGTCGGGTCCCCCGCCCGCCGAGGTCACGGTCCCCGACCTGGAGGCCCAGATCGAGGGGCTCACCCCGCCGGGGGGCATGGGCCTCTACGTCATCAAGGCACTGGTCGACGAGGCCGAGTTCGTCGAACCCGAAGCCGGCCAGGGCACGCAGTTCCGTATGGTGATCCACGTGCAGCCCAAGGAGCACGACGCATGAGCAGCAGCCTGAAGGTCGAGAGCCGGCAGGTCCCGGGCGCATCGGTCCTCGAGCTCCACGGCGATGTCAGCGCCGACGGCGAGAGCGACATCAAGGGCGCGTACGATGCGGCCATCGCGTCCGGCAGCAACAACGTCCTGATCGAGATGTCCAACGCCTCGTACATCAACACCGCCGGCATCTCGGTGCTCATCGCCGTGGCGATGGAAGCCCGCAAGGCCGGTCACCACCTGCTCGTGAGCGGCGCCAGCCCGCACTACAAGAAGGTGTTCGACCTGGTGCGGTTCTCGTCGTTCGTGTCGATGTTCGACACCGAGGCCGACGCCCTCGCCAGCCTCTGACGCCGACGCTCACCGTCAGTCCCCGAGTCGCCGCTCCACCTCGGCCAGGTTCGCCGCCTTCGTGGCGTCGTTGCGCTGCTTCGCCGCGGCGGTGAAGTAGCGGTGCGACTCGAGGAAGGCGATCTGCGTCCGCAGCCACTGCGCATCCGAGAAGGCGGTGCCGGCGATCTCGAGCTCGTCGCGCAACGCCTCGTTCCGCTCGAAGAAGCGGTCGGTGCCGAGCACGAACAGGTCGGCGTCGCACATGACCTCGGCGAGTGGGGTGGCAGGGCTCTGCGGCACCCGGGTGGCCCAGATGGCCCCGGCGACGGCGTCGACCTGATCGGGGGAGTAGTCGAAGGTCGGGAGGACCTCGCGCACGACCCGGATGGCGACCTCCTCGTTGTCCTCGTAGCGCTCCACGAAGCCGATGTCGTGGAACCAGGCGGCGGTGACGAGCAGGTCGCGATCGGTCGGTGCCAGGGCGAGGTCGGCGGCGAGCAGCTCGGCGGCGGGCACGACCAGGCCGGCCGTGTGCTCGAGGTCGTGGTAGCGCAGCCAGCCGGGCAGCTCGTTCTCGAGGCGCCCCCGGGCGTAGCCGACGGCGGCGCTGGAGTCGGGGTGGCAACCGCGGACGAGGCGACGATAGTGGGAGGACCGACCTCGTCGGGCTCGTGAGCTCATCGAGGGTAGGTGGTGACCTCGGTGGCCTTGACCGTGGCCCACACGTCTCGGCCCTCGTGCAGGTCGAGCGAGGCGACGGCGTCGGCCGTGACCTCGGCGATCAGCGGCACCGGTCCGTCGAGGCGGAGGCGCACCCGGTCGCCGAGCAGGTCGAGCCCGGCGATGCGGGCGGGCCAGCGGTTGCGGGGGCTGCCCTCGGGCTCGACGGTGTGCACCGCGACGGCGTGGGGGTGCACGAGGGCGAACACGTCTCCCTCTGCCGCGTCGGCGATCGCGAGGGTGGCGCCGGCGTCGCCGATGGCGACGGCGTGGCCGTGGGCCGCGCCGGCGATCAGGTTCAGCCCCACCAGCTCGGCGACGTAGCGCGACCGGGGCCGGGCGGTGAGCTCGGCGATGGGCCCCGCCTGGGTGACCCTCCCTCCGTCGAGCACCACGACCCGCGAGGCCAGGGCCAGGGCGTCGAGCGGGTCATGGGTGACGAGCACCGTGGCGCCGTCGAAGGCGGAGAGGTGGTGACGCAGGTCGCGTCGCACCGCGGCCCGGGTGCCGGCGTCGAGCGCCGCGAGCGGCTCGTCGAGCAGCAGCACACGTGGGTGGGGCGCGAGGGCCCGGGCCAGCGCGACCCGCTGGGCCTGGCCGCCCGAGAGCCGTCGGGGCTTGCGCCCACCGAGGTCGGAGAGGCCCATCCGGTCGAGCCAAGCGCCGGCGGTGGCGCGGGCTTCGGCGCTCGGCGTGCCGCGGGCGCGCAGGCCGAAGGCCACGTTGTCGAGGGCCGAGAGGTGGGGGAACAGCAGGTAGTCCTGGAACACGAGCGAGACGGGGCGTCGCTCCGCGGGCACGAACCGGTCGGCGACCGGGTCGTCGAGGGGCTCGCCGTCGATGGTCACGGTGCCGGCGTCGACGGCCAGCAGGCCGGCCACGGCATGGAGCGCGGTGGACTTGCCCGAGCCGTTGGGACCGAGCAGCGCGACCACCTCGCCGGGGGCCACGTCGAGGTCGATGTCGAGATGGAACGGCGCTCGCCGCACGTCGAGGGTGGCGTGGAGGGTCATGCCCGCTCCAGCCATCGGTCTCGCAGCGACACCAGCACCACGAGCGACACGGCGAGCAGCACGAGGCTGAGGGCGACGGCGCCGTCGGGTCGGCTGTCGAGGAAGAGGTAGACGGCGAGGGGGAGCGTCTGGGTGCGGCCCTCGATGTTGCCGGCGAAGGTGATGGTGGCCCCGAACTCGCCCAGGGCCCGGGCCCAGGCGAGCACGGCGCCGGCCACGATCGAGGGCGCGATGAGCGGCGCCGTCACCCGGCGGAAGGTCGTCCACCGCCCGGCGCCCAGCGTCGAGGCCACCTGCTCGTAGCGCTGGTCCATCGACCGCAGGGCGGCTTCGACGGTGATGACGAAGAACGGGAGGGCCACGAACGTCTCGGCCAGCACCGCACCCGCGGTCGAGAACGTGAGCTGGATGCCGAACCAGTCGAAGAGGTACTGGCCGGCCATGCCGCGGCGACTGAACGCCGCCAGGAGGGCGACGCCACCGACGACCGGGGGGAGCACGAGGGGGAGCAGCACGAGGGCGCGCACCGCCGCCTTGCCCGGGAACGGGACCCGGGCGAGGGTCCACGCCAACGGCAGGCCGAGCAGGATCGACAGGGCCGTCGCCGACAGCGAACAGACGAGCGACAGGCGGAGGGCAGCTCGGGCCTCGGGGGTGCTCAGGTCTTCCCACAGGGTCGACCACGACGCCCGTTGCAGCAGCCCGAGGAGGGGGAGCGCGAAGAAACCGACGGCGAGGGCGGCGACCCCCACGACGAGCACGGGTGGCCGTCGCCGGGTGCGCGTCAAGGTGGTCCAGTCCGGGGCAGGAACCCGGCGTCGGCGAGGATGGCCTGGGCCTCGGGTGCGAGGAGGAAGGCGACGAAGGCCTCGGCGGTGGCCGGGTTGCCCGACCCCGAGAGGGCGGCCACCGGGTAGGTGGCGATGACGTTCTGGTCGGCGGGGATGACGATCGCCTCGGTGGCGTCACCGGTGATGTCGGTGACGTAGACGATCCCGGCCACGGCGTCGCCCTCGGCCACGGCGGTGAACGTGGCCTTGGCGTTCTGGCCTCGCGTGATCGAGGTCTCGGGGATGGTGACGCCCGCCTTCCCCAGCGCCTCCTCGGCGTAGCGACCGCAGGGCACGTCCCGGCCGCAGAGCGAGACGGTGCCGGCGTCGGCGAGATCGGCGAGGGACGTGATGCCCTCGGGGTTGCCCTTCTTGACGACGATGGCGAGCTGGTTGCGGGCGAACACCTCGGGCGTGCCGGCGGCGAGGTCGGCGTCGACCACCTCGGTCATGCTCGCCTGGTCGGCCGACGCGAGCACGTCGGCGGGCGCTCCCTCCCGGATCTGGGCGGCGAGGGTGCCCGACGAGTCGAAGGTGAAGGTCACCTCGGTCACCTCGGGGTTGGCGGTCCTGAACGCCTCGTCGATGGCACGGAACGGCTCGGTGAGCGACGCCGCAGCCGACACGGTGATGGACCCCGTGGCCGTACGCGCCTCCGTCGTGTCGGTGGTCGCGGTCGAGGTGTCGTCGTCGGGGCCGCAGGCGCTGCCGACGAAGGCGAGCGTGACGGCGACCAGGAGGAGGAGGGGGGCCCGAACCCGACGCATGGTCGGCTACCTGGGGATCTCCACGACGACGTTGGTGGCCTTGACCGCCGCGGTGGCCAGGTCGCCGACCGTGATGGCCAACTCGTCGGCGGCCTCGCGGGTCATGAGCGACACCAGCCGGTGGGGCGGGGCGTGGATCTCCACGACGGCGGTGAGCTTGTCCCGCTCGACCCGGGTGACGATGCCGGTGAGCCGGTTGCGGGCCGACTGGCCGAACAGCGACGGGGCCTCGAACGCGGCGGTCTGCTCGGTGAGGTAGCGGGCCAGCTCCCTGCCGTCGATGGTCCGGTGGCCGCCCTTCGAGCGCGTGGCGCGGAGCTTTCCGTCGTCGCACCATCGCCGGACCGTGTCGGGGGTGACGCCGAGCAGCTCGGCGACCTGGGTGGGGGCATAGGCGGGCACGGCGGCACCCTATCGACGGAAACCGGAGGATGCAGGTGGGATCCTGCCGATCACCGGAACATACGGGCGATGAGGCGTCGTAAACCCTCGGATCTGTGGTTGCTGACGGCGCCCGCGACTCCGGCCGCGGTCGGCTAGACAGGAACACGTTCTCGTCAGGGGGGAGTGGCCGTGGGCTATCGGGTGATCCAGTGGGCGACCGGCGGCGTCGGGCGGGCCGCGATCGAGGGGATGCTGGCCCATCCCGACCTGGAGGTGGTCGGGTGCTGGGTGCACGGCGAGGCCAAGGACGGCCAGGACGTCGGCACGCTGATCGGCGGTGACCCGATCGGCGTCACCGCCACGCGCGACGTCGACGCCCTGCTGGCCCTCGACGCCGACTGCGTGACCTACAGCCCGCTCATGGCCGACCCGAAGGTGGTCGCCCGCATCCTCGAGTCGGGGAAGAACGTGGTGACGCCGCTCGGGTGGTTCTACCCGCCGGCGCCCGAGCGGGACCGGTTCGACGCCATCGCCCGCAACGCCGGGGTCACCCTGCACGGCACCGGCATCCACCCCGGCGGCATCACCGAGCGGTTCCCGCTGATGATCTCGGCGTTGTCGGGCTCGGTCACCCACGTGCGGGCCGAGGAGTTCTCCGACATCCGCACCTATGGGGCCCCCGACGTGATCCGGGACTGGATGCTGTTCGGCAAGACGCCCGAGGAGGCCCGCACGAGCATCATGGCCGACGCCCTCGGCGCCGGCTTCCGCCAGTCGGTGTGGATGGTCGCCGACGAGCTCGGCTTCGCCCTCGATCCCGAGCTGCGCACCACCCACGAGATGGCGGTGGCCACCGAGGCGATCGACTCGCCCATCGGGCCGATCGAACCGGGCCTGGTCGCCGCCCAGCGGTTCCGCTGGGAGGGCACCGTGCGCGGCGAGCCGGTGGTGACCGCGGCGGTGAACTGGCTCATGGGCGACGAGCACCTCGACCCGGCCTGGGAGTTCGGCCCCGACGGCGAGCGGTTCGAGGTCGAGATCACCGGCGACCCCGGCTGCCTCACGGTCTTCAAGAAGCTGCACCCCGCCTCGATCGAGGCCGGCCTCGAGCGCAACCCCGGGATCGTGGCCACGGCCATGCACGTCGTGAACGCGGTGCCCTACGTGGTGGAGGCCGATCCCGGCCTGAAGACCTACCTCGAGATGCCCCTCGTCGCCGGCCGCGCCGCGCCGGGCCTCGGCCGGGAGGGGGGCGGGGATGATCCTCGACCGGTTCCGTCTCGACGACCGCGTCGCCATCGTCACCGGTGCCGGGCTGGGCATCGGGCGCGGCATCGCCGTCGGGCTGGCCGAGGCGGGTGCCGACGTCGCGCTCGCCGCCCGCACCGAGGCCGACCTCCGGGAGGTGGCCGCCCGGGTGGAGGCGGTCGGGCGTCGGGCCCTCGTCGTGCCCACCGACGTCACCGAGGAGGCTCAGCTCGAGCACCTGGTGGCCGCCACCGTCGCCGAGTTCGGTCGGCTCGACATCGCCGTCAACAACGCCGGCGGTGCCATGCCCCGAGCCGCCATGGACACGAGCCAGGGCTTCCTCGAGCGCACGTTCCACTTCAACGTCACGGCGCCGTTCACCCTCACCAAGCTGGCCGCCCGGCAGATGGTCGACACCGTGGGTCGGGGTGCGGTGGTGAACATCTCGTCCCGCTCGGCGAGCATGACCCAGACGAGCTTCGCCGCCTACGGCACGGCCAAGGCGGCGCTCGATCGGCTCACCCGCAACATGGCCCCCGAGTTGGCGCCCCGGGTGCGACTCAACGCCATCGACGTGGGCGGGGTCGCCACCCGGTCGCTCGAGATCGTCCTCACCGACGACGATCTCCGCCGGCAGTTCCTCGCCGGCACGCCCATGCACCGGCCGGGCGAGCCCGAGGACATCGCCTGCGCGGTCGTCTACCTCGTCTCGGATGCCTCGTCGTGGGTGACGGGGAAGGTGTTCGAGATCGACGGCGGCACCGAGAGCCCGGCCATCGCCGTGCCCGTGCTCCCGCTCGAACCGACCGCGGGTGAGCGATGATGGTGCGATCGAGGACGAGCAGATGAGCATCGACCACGAGGCGCTGCGGGCCAGGTACCGCGAGGAGCGCGACAAGCGGCTGCGGCCGGACGGCAACGACCAGTACCTGCAGCCCACCGGCCGGTTCGCCCACCTGCTCGACGACCCCTACGTCGAGCGCGTCGAGCGCGACCCGGTGTTCGACGAGGTGTCGGTGGCGATCATCGGCGGGGGCTTCGCCGGGCTGGCCACCGGTGCCCGGCTGAAGCAGGCGGGGGTGGACGACGTCCGCATCATCGAAGGCGGCGGCGACGTCGGCGGTGCGTGGTACTGGAACCGGTACCCCGGGGCGATGTGCGACACCGCGGCGATGGTCTACCTGCCACTGCTCGAGGAGACCGGGCACAGGCCCAGTCAGAAGTACGTGTACGCCCCGGAGATCTTCGGCCACGCCCGCCACATCGCCGAGCAGTTCGGCCTCTACGACAACGCCCTGTTCTCGACGCAGGTCACCAGCCTGGCCTGGGACGACGCCATCTCCCGGTGGCGCATCCGCACCGACCGGGGCGACGAGGTGCGGGCCCGGTTCGTGGCCATGGGCACCGGGCCGCTGCACCGGCCCAAGCTCCCGGGCATCCCCGGCATCGAATCGTTCGCCGGCCACACGTTCCACACCAGCCGGTGGGACTACGGCTACACCGGGGGCGACGCCGAGGGCGCCCCGATGACGGGCCTCGCCGACAAGCGGGTCGGCATCATCGGCACCGGTGCCACTGCCGTGCAGTGCATCCCGCACCTGGCGCGCGACGCCGGGGAGCTCTACGTCTTCCAGCGCACGCCCTCGGCGATCGACGTGCGCAACAACCATCCCATCGACCCCGACGAGTTCGCCGCCCTGCAGCCGGGCTGGCAACAGGAGTGGCTCCTCAACTTCGCCACCCTCCAGACCCTCGGCTTCGCCGACGAGGACCTGGTGCAGGACGGGTGGACCGACATCGCCCGTCGCATCCGCGACCGGATCGTGCAGGCCATGTCCTCCGGCGGCGAGGTCACCCCCGCGAGCCTCCTCCGGGCCTACGAGGACAGCGACGACGAGAAGATGGAGGAGATCCGGGCGCGGGTCGACGCCGTGGTCGACGATCCGGCCACGGCCGAGGCCCTGAAGCCCTGGTACCGCCAGCTGTGCAAGCGGCCGTGCTTCCACGACGAGTACCTGCAGGCCTACAACCGGCCCAACGTCCACCTGGTCGACACCGACGGCAAGGGGGTCGAGCGCATCGACGAGACCGGCGTGGTCGTCGCCGGGGAGCACTACGACCTCGACTGCCTGGTGTTCGCCTCGGGCTTCGAGGTCGGCACCGACTACGCCCGGCGGGCCGGCTACGAGACGTCCGGCCGGGGCGGCCGCACCCTCACGGAGTGCTGGGCCGACGGCATGCGCTCCAAGCACGGCATGCACGTGCACGGGTTCCCAAACCTGTTCATCGTCGGGCTGGGGCAGGGCGGCAACCTGATCTCCAACGTCACCCACAACCTCACCGAGGCGGGCACCACGGTCGCCTGCATCGTCGCCCACGCCCTCGAGGTCGGCGCCGAGGAGGTCGAGGTCACCGCGGAGGCCGAGCAGGAATGGGTCGAGATGCTCGTGGCCAACGAGGGCTCGTTCCTCGGGAACGCGGACTGCACGCCCGGCTACTACAACAACGAGGGCCGGCCGATCGGGCCGCGCGAGCGGCTGAACGCCAGCGGCTACCCGCAGGGGCCCGTCGCCTACTTCCACTACATCGACCGGTGGCGGCGCTCCGGGCAGTTCGAGGGCCTGGAGTTCCGAGTGCCGTCGGGGACGAGGAGTCGATGAGCGACGCCACGAACACCGCCGACGATCAGCCCGAGGTCCTCTCCGAGGTTGCCGACGGGATCGCCTGGATCACCCTCAACCGACCGCATCGCCGCAACGCCATCACCGCCCGAATGCTGAGCCAGCTCACCGCGGCGCTGGTCGCCGTCGAGGCCGACCCCGAGGTGCGCTGCGTGCTGCTCACCGGCGCCGGCAAGGGCTTCTGCTCCGGCCTCGACCTCAAGGAGGCGGCGGCGGGGAAGGGGATCGGCTCGTCGTCGGGCTCGTTCGACCTCGACGGGGTCGACATGGGTGAGCTGCCGACGACGGTGCTGCACGAGATGGACAGCCCGGTCATCGGGGTGATCAACGGGGCGGCCGCCGGCTACGGGCTCGACCTCGCCCTGGGCTGCGACCTGCGCATCGGGTCGACCTCGACCCGTCTCCTGCCGGGCTTCGCCAAGCGGGGAGTGGTGCCCGAGAGCGGCGGCACGTGGTACCTGCCCCGACTCCTCGGTTGGTCGACGGCGTGTCGCGTCGCCATGCTCGGCCGCGACCTCGACGCCGACGAGGCCAAGGAGATCGGCCTCCTCGACGAGGTCGTCGACGACGTCGCCCTGGTCGACACCGGCCGGTCGTGGGCGCTCGAGATCGCTGCCAACGCCCCGCTCGCCATCACCGCCATGAAGCGCCTGTTCCGCGAGGGAATGAGCGAACCGTTCGTGCCCCACAGCAAGAAGGTGCTGGCGGTGACCATGGAGCTGTTCGCCACCCACGACTTCCGCGAGGGCATCACCGCCTACATGGAGGGGCGCGAGCCCCGGTTCGAGGGTCGCTGAGCATCCCTCGGCGCGGCCGGCGGCGCCGTAGGTCAGCGCATCGGCCGGTCGCCGAGCCAGTGCTCCCACATGGCGAGGATGTACCAGTTGGTACATTTACCGGATGAGGATCCGGCACGTCATCGACATCGATGCCCCCGCCGACACCGTCTGGCGCCTCACCGAGGACGTCGAGAGCTGGCCGGCCACGACCCCCACCGTCACCAGCGTCGAGCGTCTCGACGGCGGCCCGATGGGCGTGGGCAGCCGAGCCCGGCTCGAGCAGCCCGGTCAGCGTCCGACGGTGTGGACGGTCACCACCTTCGAGCCCGGGCGCCGGTTCTCGTGGGAGGCCGAGGTGTTCGGCATCCGGACCGAGGGCATCCACGAGGTCACGCCCCTCGACGCCGGGTGTCGCAACACCCTGACGCTCGAGCTGACCGGGCGGGGGTCAGGTGTGCTCGGCCGGCTCCTCGGCCGACGGCTGCTGCGCACCATCACCACCGAGAACGAGGGGTTCAAGCGCGCCGCCGAGTCGATGCGCGCCTGACCGATCACGTCCCGGCACCCCGAGGCGCCGTTCCTCGTCGAGCTCCCCTCTGGGCAGGGGCTCCGCCACGCCGTACCGTCGAGCCTCGACGGTGACGACCGGACGGCGAGGAGGACGGCGAGTGGGCTCGACGCACAGCTCCGGATGGGCGACCGCGTTCGTGACCGGGGCGGGGAGTGGGATCGGTCGTCGCCTGGCGACGATGCTCGCCGCCGAGGGTGCCGATCTCGCGGTGTTCGACCGTGCGCTGCCCGACGAGGCTCTCGCCGAGATGCGCGCCGCGCGGCGCCGGCCGAGGCAGCGGGTCGTCGACCGCGTGGTCGACGTCACCGACGCCGTCGCGACGTCCGTCGCGGTGGCCGACGCGGTCGCCGAGATCGGTCGACCGCGTCTGGCGGTCAACAGCGCGGGGATCAGCACCAACGCCCGGTTCGACGTCGCCACGCTCGAGGACTTCGAGCGGACCGTGCGGGTCAACCTGGTGGGGAGCCGCAACCTCGCCGCCGCCGTGCTGCCGCACATGGATGCCGGGGCGAGGCTGGCGCTCGTCGCATCCCTCGCCGGGATCACCGGCGGCTACACCTACGCCGCCTACGCGTCGTCCAAGGCCGGGGTGATCGGACTGGCCCGGGTGCTGCGGCTCGAGTACGCCGAGCGCGGGATCGGTGTCTCGGTGATCTGCCCGCCCGAGATCATGACGCCGATGGTCGAGCAGTACGCCACCACCATGCACCCGGCGACGCGGGCCCTCAAGGACGTCGCCGGCACCCTGCCCCTCGACGAGGCCTGCCGGGAGATGCTCGACGGGCTGGCCCGTGGCCGCTTCACGGTCATCCCCGGTCGACGGGCCCGCCGCACCGCGCGGCTGACCCGTCTCCTGCCCGAACGGGCCTCGCAGGCCCTGGCCGACCGCATCGTGCGACGGGCCCTGCGGGAAGCCCACGCCACCGAGAGGTGACCTTGGCCCCTGGGGCCGGGCTCGGGCGACCCGGATACTCGCGCGATGACGTCTCCGGGGGACGAGGTGACGGTCGGGGAGCTGCTCGTGCGCTGCCTCCGTGCCGAGGGTGTGGACTTCATGTGCGGCGTCGTCGACGGTGCCCACATCCCCTTCGTCGTGCACACGCCCGACTACGGGATCCGCTACGTCAACACCCACCACGAGGAGGCAGCCACCCACATCGCCGAGGGCTACGCCCGCCTCACCCATCGCCCGGCGGTGGTGATCGGGAACCCGGGGCCCGGCGGCGCCAACATGCTGGCCGGGCTCACGAGTGCCCACGCCGAAGGCCATCCGGTGATCGCCATCGCCTGCACCCGACGCAGCGCGACGACCCAACCCGATCGTGGCGGCGCCTGGCAGGCGACCGACCTGGTCGAGATGGCCCGGCCGATCACGACCTTCTCGGCGTTGGTGAGCCGGGCCGACCGCCTGCCCGAGCTGGTCCGGGCGGCGTTCCGGGCGGCGCTGCGAGGACGGCCCGGCCCCGCGTTCCTCGCCATCCCGGACGAGATGCTGTCCGAGGTGGTCGATGCCGGTGCGCTGCGGGTGACGACCGCCGAGCGCAACCGGGTGGTGGACGTGGGGGCGGGGGACCCCGCCGCCCTCGCCCTGGCCGCCGACTGGCTCGCAGGGTCCGAGCGGCCGTTCCTCTTCGCCGGCAAAGGGGTGCTCTGGGCCGAGGCGTCCCGAGAGCTCGTGGCTCTCGGTGACCATCTGGCGGCGGGGATGAGCACGAGCCTCGGCGCACGCGGGGTCGTTCCCGAGGATCATCCCCACTACTTCCACCTGTTCGACATGCGCACGACGCGGGAGGTGCGCAGCGACGCCGACGTGGTGCTCGTGGTCGGCGCGCGCCTCGGCGAGTACGACGGCTGGGGGATGCCGCCCGCGTGGGGGGACCCCGGCCGGCAGCGGACCATCCAGATCGACGTCGACCCGCTGTCGATCGGGCTGAACCGACCCGTCGACCTGCCGATCGTCGCCGATGCCCGAGCCGCGCTCGCCGCCCTGCTGGACGCCGTGCGGGAGCGGTGCGGGCCACGTCCGACGATGCCCGACCAGGACCGGTACGCCGCGATGCACGACGAGACGGTGGCGAACGCCGCGCCCCACGTCCTCGCCGAGGGACGAGTCGGGGTCAACCCCGGTCAGATGGTGATGGCCGTGCGGGAGGCGTTCGCCCGTGACGCCGTCACCGTCGTCGACGGCGGCAACACCACCCTGTGGACCGTGGCGCTGAACCCGATCTACCAACCGGACTCGTTCCTCTACTCCGTGCAGATGGGCTATCTCGGTACGGGGCTGCCCTTCGCCATCGGGGCCCAGCTCGCGGCGCCCGAACGCACCGTCTACCTGGTCAGCGGCGACGGCGCGTTCGGGTTCAACGTGATGGAGCTCGAGACCGCCCGACGCGCCGGTGCGCCCGTGGTGTGCGTCGTCGCGGTGGATGGTGGCTGGGGGATGGAGCGCAGTGCGCATCGGATGAAGGGCGTGCCCGTGGAGCGGTACCAGGGCACCGACATCGGCGAGGTCCGCTACGACCTCGTCGCCGAGGCGATGGGGTGCCACGGCGAGCTGGTCACCGGCATCGACGAGCTCGTGCCGGCCATCGAGCGGGGGCGGGCGTCGGGCCGGCCAGCGGTGATCCACGTGCAGGTCGATCCCGACCTCAACGTCGACGCGATCGGCTACGAGCAGTTCCAGTACGCCCGGAGCCTGTGAAGGACCTCCCCGACCACCGCGGCCGACGGGTCTTCGTCACCGGTGCCGGTGGCTTCGTCGGGCGGATGCTCACTCGGCGGTACCGCGCCCTCGGGGCGGCGGTCGCCGGTGTGGACGTCGCCGCCGACGCGGCGAACGACGTGGTCGGCGGCGACATCGACGACCCGACGCCATGGGCCCACCGTCTCGAGGGGTGTGACGTGGTCGTGCACACCGCCGCCGTCGTCACCAACAACGTGGACCCCGCCGAAGCCTGGCACGTGAACGTCGTGGGCACCCAGCGCGTGCTCGAGGCGGCCGCGGCCGCGGGCGTCGGACGCTTCGTCCACGTCTCGACGATGGGCGTCGCCCGCTTCGCGCAGGTGGCCACCGGCGCGGTGGCCCGGTTCCTGCCGGGCCGACCGCTCGACGAGCGCTGGCCACTCATGCCGGTCGGCAACCCCTACACCGACACCAAGATCGCCGCCGAGCACGTCGTGCTGGCGGCCCACGCCACGGGCGCCATCGCCGTCACGATCGTTCGCCCGGCGGACGTCTACGGGCCGGGCTGCCGACCCTGGGTGCTCGAGCCCCTCGCCGCCATCGAACAGGGCCGGTTCCTCCTGCCGGCCCGGGGCCGAGGGTTGTTCACCGCCGTCTACGTGGAGGACCTGGTGGACGGGATCATCGCCGCTGCCGCCGCGCCCGCGGGAGCCGGGCAGATCTTCCACCTCGGTGGGGAGGAGCCGGTCACCACCAGCGAGTACTTCGGCCACCTCTACCGGATGCTCGGCCGGACCGGGCCGCCGCGGACCCTCCCGACGGCGGTCGCGGTCGCCGTCGCCGAGGCCGTGCGCCTCGGGCACAAGGTGCGAGGCACCCACACCGAGCTCGGGCGAGGGGTGATGGAGATGCTGTCCAAGACCCGGCCGGTGTCGAACGCCAAGGCCCACGAACTCCTCGGCTGGTGGCCGGAGGTCGATCTGGCGGAGGGCATGCGCCGCACCGAGGCCTGGCTGCGCGAGACCGGACGTCTTCCCGCCCGGAGCGGTTGAGTGGGCTCCGGGGTCAGGTGCCCGGGTGCCAGACGTACACCAGCATGATCCCCATCGCCTTGGCGATGGGGTACTGGTTGTCGTGTCGGGCGGTCAGCGTGAACGTCTCGTTCCGGGTCACCTGGGAGTGCATCTGACACGAGCTGATCCGCTGGAGCTGCCCGAGGTTCGGGTGGTTCGGGTGACCGCCCGCCGCGTACGACGCCGTCGCCGTGCAGTAGTCCTCGGAGGTGGCGTTGCGGCGGAGCCTGATGTCGAAGGCACCGGCGTGGATGTGGCCGGCGGCGAAGACCGCGATGCCGTCGCGCGGCATGGCGTAGGTGCGCGAGGCCAGGTGCACGCTGCTGGCGCCCCCACCGCCGGGCACGTCGTAGATCGACTGGGCGTTCTCCCAGCACCCGGTGACGTCCATGAAGTACGGGGTCACGTGCCGGAACGCCGCGGGGTCGGTGACCGGCTGGTACTGGACCGTGTACTGGATGTACGCGTCGGCCACCGGGGTCGAGGTCGTGGTGTGGAGGTGGAACGTCGACGTCCACACGTCGGCCGGCCGTGACAGGTAGGCGTAGGAGCCGCGCAGGACCATCGGCGTCTTCTCGCCGCCGCTCCCGGAGAACCTGGTGCCGACGGACGGGCACAGGGGGTCCGGGCGGCTCTGGTCCATGAGCACGATGTGGTGCAGGTGGGCGCGGTCCATCCCGATCTCGTTGCCGCCGCCGTCGACCACCTTGAAGTCCATCCGCTTGATGGCCACGTTGCCCGCCGGTTTGGGCATCTGTCGGTTGCCCAGCACCTCGAACCCGGGCTGGCCCATGCCGGCGAGGTTGTAGGGACCGATCCGGAACGTCTCGCTGACCGTCTCCGGGTAGTACGGGCCGGCGTCCCACGCGACGTTCTGGTGGTGGAAGGCGGGCGGCAGGCAGCTCGCGGCCACCACCGCCGTGGCGATGAGCAGCCCGACGAACGGGACCAGGCCAGTGCGGACGCGACGCATCGTTGTTCCCCCTCGACCGATCGGGGCTCGGGCCGACCGGTCGGCGAGAGCGTACCGGCTCGCGGATCTGCGGGGAAGGGTGCGGTCAGTCGGGTGCCGTCGGCGGCTCGGCGAACTCGCGGAAGGCCGAGAGCGCCCGGGGGGCCCACACGCTCGCCGGTCCGCCACCCATGAGGAGGGCGACGCCGAGGGCCTCGACCACCTCTTCCTCGGTGGCCCCGGCCGCCGCCGCGCCTCGGGCGTGGAAGGCGACGCAGCCGTCGCAGTGCTCGGTCACGCTCACCACCAGCGCCATGAGCTCCTTGATCCGAGTGGGAAGTGCCCCTTCGGCCATGGCCGCCTGGTGCAGGGAGGCGAAGCCCGACCAGGCGTCCGGGACGGCCTTGCGCAGGTCCCGGGTCGGTTGTCGGAGCTCGTCGGCGACGTCTCGGTACTGGCCCATCGTGGTTCCCTTCTTCGGAGGAGCGATCAGGAGTTGCGGCCGTCGGACGGTTCGGTGGTCAGCGGGCGACGGCGAGGCCGGCCTGGATGGCGACGTAGGCGGCGAGGGCGAGGAGCAGGCCGACGAACCACCGCACCAGGGTCACGGTCGGCAGGCGATCGGCCAGGTGCTTGCCCACCGACACGCCGAGCAGCCCGGCGATGGTGAACGGGATGGCGATGTCCCAGTCGACCCCCGTCGTGCCGACCCGCAGGAGGAGGGCGAAGGCCGAGTTGATGGCGATCACGAGGAGGGACGTGCCGACGGCCTCGGGCATGGCGAACCCCAGGGCCAGGACGAGGGCGGGGACCACGACGAAGCCGCCGCCCACACCGAAGAAGCCCGTGATGAACCCGACGACGGTTCCCGCCGCCAGCACCTTGGCGACGACGGCGGCGCTCACCTCGATCCCGGTGCTCGTGGCCACGGGAGCCGGGGACGGGGGTCCGAACGGATCGGGCTCCGGATACGGCTCGAAGTCCTCGTCGCCGGCGCCGGGTCGGGCCTGGTTGACCCACATCCGCCAGGCCGCGAGCACCATCAGGCCGGCGAACATGAGCAGCAGGACGTCCTGGTCGACGGCGCCGTTGAGCCGGGTGCCGACGACCGAGCCGCCGACGCCGGCCAGGCCGAAGAGGATGCCGGGGACCACCCGGACCCGCCCGGCTCGCAGGTGGGCGACCATGCCGCCGAGAGCGGTGGCGCCCACGATGACGAGCGAGGTGGTCGTCGCTGCCTTCGGATCCTCGCCGGCGCCGTAGACGAGCGCGGGGACGGCGAGGATCGACCCCCCGCCACCGAGCGCGCCGAGCGACACGCCGATGAGGAAGCCGAGCGGGGAGACGAGGATGGCCCGGGGGTTCATCGCCCGGATCTCCAGCGGCGGGGGAGCAGGTCCCGTCGGCGCTGTTCGGATACCATGGGGGGTATTGTAGCACCCGGAACGGACACCCCTGGGGGTATACTGTTCCGTGCGAGCCGAACGACCGGAACGAGGAGTCGACGATGGAGCTGCCCGACGAGGTGGTCGACGACCTGCGCAAGCGCCTGCGCCGCATCGCGGGCCAGGTGCAGGGCATCGAGCGGATGCTCGACGAGGGTCGTGAGTGTCGCGACGTCGTCACGCAGATCTCCGCCGCCAACCGGGCCCTCGAACAGGCGGGCTTCCGCCTGGTGAGCGCCGGCCTCACCTACTGCATCTCGAACCCCGAGCAGGCCGAGGCCGACGGCTACCCGCTCGACGAGGTCGAGAAGATGTTCATGCGGCTCACCTGAGTCGGCCCACCTGAGTCGGCGGGCCGGGCTCGGTGCCGCTCAGACGATCTCGCTCGTCTGCAGCACCGGGACGATGGTCGTGTAGTTGGCCGCGTCGGCCATGACTGCGCCGGTGCCTTCGGAGGCCATGGCCTCGCCCATGGCCTCCATCGACGGGAACGTGAAGTGCACGGCAGCGACGTACGGGCCGTCGATGCCCTTGTCGATCTCGGCGGCGTCGAGCCCCCAGGCCTCCAACGCCAAAGGGACGTGGGTGTCCCGGTAGTAGTCGTGGTCGAAGGTCGCTCCCTCGGTCACCGGGTAGAGCACGCTGAGTCGGATCATGGGCGGGCACCCTAGTGCTCTCGGTCCCGGGGCCGGGCCGGTGCGTCGGTGGACCCGCGCCTCGTCGCCGCCCTCGTCGTCGTCCTGGTCGTCGCCCTGGTCGTCGCCGCCGGCGGGGTGAGTGACGAACGTCACAGCAAGGCCGGGTATCCTTTCGGTGCCCTCGTCCGTCCATGCGTCATCCCACACGGGAACCGACCAAGGAGCGCAACCCATGCATCGCAACGAGGGAACCACCGACCGCATCGTCCGCCTGGTGATCGCCGCCGCCGCCGTGGGCGTCGGGCTGGCAGCCGGGTTCACCTCGGTGGTGGGCATCGTCGCCGCCGTCGTCGCCGTGATCATGGTCGTCACCGCGGCCACGGGCTTCTGCCCGCTGTACGCGGTCTTCGGCGTGAGCACCTGCCCCAACCGACCCGCGTCGCGGTGAGCACCGCCGGCGACGTCGGGCCCGTGGCGGCGGTCACCGCCGACGCCCTCGTCGCCGAGATCCCGGGGCTGTGGCGATTCGCCCGGACGCTGCTGCGGAACGACGCCGACGCCGAGGACCTGGTCCAGGAGACGCTGGCCCGCGCCCTCGAGCGTCGGACGGCGTTCCGCGGGGACTCCGGTCTGGCCACCTGGCTGCACCGCATCGCCCACAACCTCGCCGTCGACGGCTTCCGCCGGAAGGAGCGGGAGGTCGACATCGACGACGTCGAGGGACGGTGGAGGGACGACGACTACACGGTGGACGCCGATGCCGTGGCCGAGCGCGCCCACGACCGGGCGGAGCTCGAGGACGCCCTGGTGCACCTGCCCTTCGTCGCCCGCGCCGCCGTGCTCCTCCACGACGTGGAGGGGTGGACCGTGAGGGAGATCGCCGAGATGAGCGACATCGGGTTGCCGGCGGCCAAGCAGCGGCTCCGGCGCGGACGCATGGCCCTCGTGAGCGAGCTGGCCCGGAACGCCGAACGTCGCGTCGCCCTCGACGGCGTGCCGCTCCGGTGCTGGGACGCACGGCGGCTCGTGTCCGACTACCTCGACGGCGAGCTGCCCACGGCGGACGCCGAGGGGGTGGAAGCGCACCTGCGCTCGTGTCCCACCTGCCCCCCGCTCTACGCCGGTCTGGTCGAGGCACAGCTCGGCCTCGGCGTCCTCCGCGACCCGGACTCCGTGATCGACCCGCGCACCGCCGAGCGCCTGCGCTCCAAGTTGGCGGGCCGTCACTGACGCACCGTGACGGTCGGGTCCTCCCAGCCAGAACGGGAGCGCAGTGGGCGCAGGGGTGGGAGGCGGTGGGGCGTGGCAGGCTGCGGCCCATGTTCCGGAACCGTGTGACCGAGCTGTTGGGCGTCGAGATCCCGATCGTGCAGGCGCCGATGGGTTGGATCGCCCGATCCCAGCTGGCGTCGGCGGTGTCGAACGCCGGGGCCATGGGGATCATCGAGACGTCGTCGGGCGAGCTCGACGCCATCCGTGACGAGATCGCCAAGATGCGCGACCTGACCGACAAGCCGTTCGGGGTCAACATCGCCCAGGCGTTCGTGAGCGATCCCTCGATCGTCGACTTCGTCGTCGACCAGGGCATCGGCTTCGTCACGACGTCGGCCGGCAGCCCCACCCGCTACACGGGCCAGCTCAAGGAGGCCGGGCTCACGGTCTTCCACGTGGTGCCCACGCTGCGGGCTGCCCAGAAGGCGGCCGACGCCGGCGTCGACGGGCTGATCGTCGAGGGCGGCGAGGGGGGCGGGTTCAAGAACCCGAGGCCAGTGGCCACCATGGTCCTCCTCCCGCTCGTCGCCTCGAAGGTCGATCTGCCGATCGTCGCCGCCGGCGGGTTCGTCGACGGGCCGACCATGGCCGCCGCCCTGGCGCTCGGCGCCGAGGGCGTCCAGCTCGGCACCCGGATGGTGTCGGCCGCCGAGTCGCCCATCCACGAGAACTGGAAGCAGGCCATCGTCGACGCCGCCGAGACCGACACCGTGTTCCTCAACCAGCACGCCAGCCCCGCGTTGCGGGCCCTGCGCACCGACTACTCGAGCGCCCTCGAGTTCGATCACGAGCGCAACGCCATGGCGTCGTTCGGTGACGTCGCCGGCGTCTACTTCCGGGGCGACCTCTCCTCGGGCATCGCCCTGTCGGGGCAGGTGGCCGGGCGCATCGACGAGGTCCGCCCCGTCGCCGACATCATCCACGAGTGCGCCCGTGGGTGCCTGGCCACCATCGAGGGCCTCCACGAGCGCTACGGCGCTCCCTGACCGACCCGCACTCCACCCGCACTCCCCGCCCGGGCCCATGCCAGCCCCGTGAGGAGAGGGCGGTCGGTGGGGGGTGTCAGGTGGGGTCGAGGCCGGTGCGCTCGACGCACCAGCGCCACAGCTCGCCCCGCCGCTCGACGGTGTCGGTGCGGGCCGTCGTGGGCAGGCGGTGGATGGGCCGCACGCGGCGGTCCAGCCAGAAGTCGCCGCTCGAGGCCAGCGGCCGGCCGTCGTCGGCGGCCAGCCACACCAGGGTGTCGGCGCCCTGGTCGGCCGACCGCAGGAGCGGTCCCACCACCCGGCGGAACGTCGGCAGGGACTCGGCCACTCCCGGCGTGTCCGCCCACCCCGGGTGCAGGGCGTGGAAGACGACCTCGGCAGGCCCGACCCGGTCGGCCCACAGCTCGTTCAGCGTGACCTGGGCCCGCTTGGCCCGGGCGTACTGCTCGGCGCCGCGATACTCCTCGGGCGCCATCTCGAGCCGGCTCACGGTCAGGCCGGTGGCGTACATCCCGCCCGACGACATCGTCAGCACCCGCCCGGGCGCGGCGGCCCGCAGGTGGTCGAGGAGCAGCCCGGTCAGCAGGAACGGCCCGAGCACCTGGGCGGCGACCGTGGTCTCGTGGCCGGCGTCGGTCTCCGTGCGTGTCGCGCTCAGCGCTCCGGCGTTGTGGATCAGCACGTCGATGCGGTCGTGGGCGGCGGCGATCGCGGCCGCCGCCGAGCGCACGGCGTCGAGGTCGGACAGGTCGGCTACGGCCACCGTCACGTCGTGGTTGCCGGAGGCGGCCGCGAGCTCGTCGCGGACCCGGCCCACCCGTCCCTCGTCCCGCCCGACCAGCACCAGCGTGGCCCCGGCGGCGGCGAACCGGTCGGCGGCGGCCCGTCCCAGCCCGGAGGTGGCGCCGGTGAGGACGATGACCCGCCCGGTCAGGTCGTAGTCGTCGAGCGGTCGCCAGCCCTCGAGCCGGGACCGGACGTCGTAGCCGATGCGGGTGAAGCTGGGGACGACCGGCAGCTCGATGGCGGCGTCGACCATCCGGGCCACGGCCCCGGGTGCGCCTCGGCCGGCGGCCATGGTGCCGGTCACGCCGGCACCTGCGTGCCGTCGATGGCGGACCGCAGTCCCGCCGCGGCGCGGTCGCCGATGCGCCCGAACACGAGGCGGAGGAACGGATCGCCCAGGCGGAGCGGGCCGTTCAGGCGGAGGTCGGCGTCGTAGGTCACCACCGCACCGCCGCCGTCCTCGGGCGTCACGGTGATGCGGTCCTCGGAGGTGAGCGCGGCGCTCTCGGCGATCACGAGGATCTCCCGAGGGGCGTCGAAGGCCACGGTGCGGTACCGAAGGGTCTGGTCGGGGAGCAGGCCCACCCCGGCGACGGTCACGTCGAACACCGCGTCGGGGCCGGCGCCGTCGCCGTCGACCTGCTCGACCCGGCGCACCCCCGGGTCCCACTCGGCGAAGTTCCTCAGGTCGGCGAGGTAGGCGAAGACCTCGTCGGCGGGACGGTCGGTGCGGGCGCGGGTGACGTAGCGGGCCACGGGAACCTCCGGGGTGGGGGAGCGGGGGACCCCGTCGCGGTCCGGAGCGGGGTCGGCCCTCCTGCCAACCGCATCCCCTGCGGCGATCTTCCCGGCATCGCAGCCCCCGGCGCTCGGCCGGGAAGGGTCAGGCCCAGCCGCCGGCGTAGGCGACGAACTGGCCGGTGGTGAACCGGCTGGTGCCGTCGACGAACGGCATGCAGAAGGCCGAGAACTCGTCCATCGTGCCGAGCCGGCCCATCGGCACCTGGGACTCGATCCTGGTCCGCACCTCGGGGTCGTTCGCGCCGCTGGCGGCGAGGAACTCGGGGAAGTCCATGAAGTTGGTGCCGACGGCGTTCACCTGGACCCCGGTGCGGGCGATCTCGGCGGCGACGTTCTTCACGAGCATCGTGGCCCCGGCCCGGGCCGCCGAGTAGAGCGGGGCGCCCGGCGTCGGTCGGGCACCGGCGGCGCTCGTGATCACCAGGATCTGGCCGTCGCCCTGCTCGACCATCGGCGCGACCGCCGCCTTGAGGAAGTGGTACGGCGCCTCCATGCACCCGGCGACGACCTTCCGGAGGTCCTCGACGGTCGAGTTCACGAAGCGGCCCACGATGATCCGGCCCGAGAAGGCGACGGCGCTGTCGACGCGGCCGAACCGGTCGAGGGCGGCGCCGATGAGCGCGGGCGCGGCCTCGGGCTCGGCGAGGTCGAACGTGCCGGGGACGGCCTCGACGGCGGCGCCGGCCGCCTCGAGCTCGGCCACCAGCTCGTCGGTCGGGTCGCCGAGGACGAGGTCGAACCCGGCGGCGGCCAGGCGGCGGCTGAGGGCGGGACCGACGTAGAAGCCGGCTCCGGCGACGACGGCGACGGGCCTGTCACCCGAGCGGCCGGAAGCGGGGGACGGGTCGTTGGGCACGGGTGCTCCTCGGGGCTGCGGCTCAGACGGCCGGGGGGTCGGACTCGGGTGGGCCCACGCGCTCGAGGCGGGCGGTGAAGCTCAGGTACTCCCAGATCAGCTGGTCGCCGTCGAGCCGGCGGGTGACCTCGACGCCGGGCAGGCCGACCGGCCGGAGCGTGTGCACGCCGTCCTCGTAGGTGGCGACGACCACGATCGGCGTCGTGAGGTCCATCTCGGCGACGTCGTGCACCCCGTTCTCCTCGGTGCCGTCGACGCGCATGTCGTGGATGATCCCGCCGGCGGTGACGACCAGGCGGTCGCCGCACTGCTCGACCCGTTCGACGTGGCCGTGGGCGGGGTGGTCGGCGGGGGCCGGCGCCCCGTTCACCTCCACCGCCACCGCCTTCCACATCCCCCGCAGGTCCGGCGCCTCCTCGACGAGCGGCTCGGTGCAGTCGGCGAGCACCGGTGGGGGCATGGTGCCCTGCCAGCCGCCGGGCGGGGTGTGGGCGACGGGGATGTCGTCGGCGGTCAGGCGCACGGCGGCGGCGTCGGTCGCGCCGGTGCCGGGAGCGGCGTCGTCCACGGTGTCTCCCCCCGAGCAGGCGCCGACGGCGAGGACCAGTCCGAGCCAGATGGCCCCCGTCGCCGCCGACGGTCGAATGCGCACTTGCCCACCGTAGGAATTGGCAGTTAGATTGTCAAATGTTTCGTGGAGGGGGTCGCGGTGGACATCGAAGTGGTGCGGAACGACCTCGACCGGGTGCGCGTCGTCGACGACGAGCGCCCGGTCGGCGACGGGCAGGCCCGGATCGGCGTCGACGCGTTCGCGCTGACCACCAACAACATCACCTACGCGGTGGCCGGCGACCTGCTCCGCTACTGGGAGTTCTTCCCTCCCGCGCCGGTCGATCCCGACGCGCCGGACCTGGTCTGGGGCCGCATCCCGGTGTGGGGCTTCGGCACCGTGACCGAGTCACGTTCGGGTGAGCTCCGGGAGGGCGAGCGGCTCTACGGGTACTTCCCCATGGGCTCCGACCTCGTGGTCGTCCCCGGGCGGGCCGACGAGCGTGGCGTCAGCGACCTGGCGGCCCACCGGGCGCCGATGGCCGGTGCCTACAACCGCTACGTCCGCACCGCCGCCGACGGCCGCTACCGCCCGGACCGCGAGGCCCACCAGATGGTGCTCTACCCGCTCTTCTTCACCTCGTTCCTGATCGACGACTTCCTTTCCGACAACGGCGACTTCGGTGCCGGCCGGGTCATCGTGTCCAGCGCCTCGGCCAAGACGTCGATCGGTGCCGCGTTCCTGGCCCACGAGCGGGGGCTGCACGTCGTCGGCCTGACCTCGCCCGGCAACGTCGCCTTCGTGGAGGGCCTCGGGGTGTACGACCAGGTGGTGGTCTACGACGACGTCGACGACCTGCCGGCGGGGGCGTCCGTGTACGTCGACGTGGCCGGCAACCGAGACGTGCGGTTCGCCGTGCACCGTCGGCTCGGCGACGAGCTCACCTCCTCGATGGCGGTCGGCGACACCCACTGGGACCACGTGGACCAGGTCGAGGAGGACCTGCCGGGTCCCTCACCCGAGTTCTTCTTCGCCCCCGGCCAGATCTCGAAGCGCAACGAGGACTGGGGCGCGAGCGACTCGACGCGACGGTGAACGAGGCCTGGGACCGCTACGCGACCTGGACCGACGGGTGGATCGAGTTCCGCGCCTCCGACGGCGCCGCCGCCGTCGTCGCCACCTACCTCGAGCTGCTGCACAACGGCGCCGACCCCCGGGTCGGCCACGTCTGCACGCTCACCGACTGATCGCCGGACACCACAGGACAGGAGCCACCGATGGAGCTGCAGGGACGGAACGCGGTCGTGACGGGCGCGGCCTCGGGCATCGGGCTCGCCCTCACCGAGCGGTTCGTGGCCGAGGGCATGTCGGTGGTCATGGCCGACATCGAGGAGCCGGTGCTCGAGCGCGAGGCCGCCCGCCTGCGGGAGGCCGGTGCCCCGGTGGTGGCCGTTCCCTGTGACGTGTCCGACGCCGAGCAGATCGCCGCCCTGCGCGACCGGGCCCTCGCCGAGTACGGCTCGGTCCACGTCCTCTGCAACAACGCCGGGGTCGGCGGGCCCGGGCGGCCGACCATCAAGACCGAGCCGGCGGCGTGGGACTGGGTGATCGGCGTGAACGTCCTCGGCCCCGCCTACGGCGTGCGCGCGTTCGCCCCGTCGATGATCGACCAGGGCGAGGGCCACATCGTGAACACCGCCTCCGAGGCCGGCCTGGTCGCGTCGCCCACGCTCGGCTCGTACCACGTGTCGAAGTACGCGGTCGTCGGTCTCTCCGAGGCGCTGGCCCTCGAGCTCGCCGGCACCGGCGTCGGGGTCACGTGCCTCTGCCCCGAGCTGGTCGACACCAGGATCTTCGAGTCCACCCGCAACGCCCCGGCGTCGCTCGGGCTCCCGCCCGCGCCCGAGATGCCGATCTCGGCCATCGAGCAGTGGATGGGCACCGTGGCCATGCCCCCTGCCGACGTGGCCGCCGACGTCGTGTACGCCATCCGGGCCAACCGGTTCTGGGTGCTCACCCACCAGGCGACCCACGACCGGATGCGGCGGCGCAACGCCGACCTCGAGGCCGGACGGGTCCCGGGGTCCTCGGCGGGCGGCGCCGGCCGGTGACGGACCCGGTGACCGAACCCGTCGTCGACGGCCGCGTCGCCCGGCGCGAGACCAACCGCAACGCGGTGCTCGACGCCGTCATCGAGCTGTTCTCGGAGGACAACCTCGAGCCCGCCCCCGAGGAGGTCGCCCGTCGCTCCGGTGTGTCGCCCCGATCCGTCTACCGCTACTACGAGGACCGCGAGGCCCTGTTGCGGGCCGCCATCGACCGCCGGCTCGAGGCGGTGCGCCCCCTGCTCGTCATCCACCGCATCGGCGAGGGGTCGTTCGACGAGCGGCTCGACGAGTTCGTCGACGCCCGCCTCCGCCTGTACCGGGAGGTGGCCGCCACCGCGCGCGCCTCGCGCCTGATGGCCCGCACCAACCCGATCGTCCGGGAGCAGGTCGAGCTCACCCGCCGGGTGCTGCGCGAGCAGCTCGACAAGCAGTTCGCGCCCGAGCTGCGCGCCTTCGAGGCGCCCATCCGCCGCGCCCGCGTGGCCGCCGCCGACGTGCTGTGCCAGCTCGAGGCCCTCGACCACCTGTCGCTGCACCGGGGGCTGTCACCCGCTGAGACCCGGCGCGCCCTCGCCGAGGGGCTCCGTGCCCTGCTCGACCCCTGACCGTCCCCGATCCACACCACCTGCTCGAGACACTGGAGACCACGATGGCCAAGGGCCCGACCTACGGCACGCCCAACTGGGACATGATCGATCGCTGGCTGCACCTCCCGCCCGAGGAGGACGGCCCGTTCTGGGCGCTGAACCTGATGAAGTACCGCGAGGTGGCGGTCTACGAGGGGGCCGACGGCGGCCCGGCCAAGAGCGGTCGTGAGGCCGACGACGAGTACGCCCCGCTCGGTCCGCTCGCCGCCATCGGGGCGGCGGTGGCCTTCCACGGCGACGTCACCGGGCAGGTCGGGTCGACCCCGACGTGGGACCGCATCGGCATCGTGCGCTATCCGACGCGCGCCGCGTTCTTCGCCATGCAGCAGCGGGACGACTTCAAGGCCAAGCACGTCCACAAGGAGGCGGGCATGGAGGCGACCATCGTCATGTCGTGCGTCCCCGACGCCCCGCCGAACGGGGCGGCCGACGGCGGCCACCTCGTCCTCACCGTCGCCCGCGGCGGCGATGCCGTCACCGGATCGGGCATCGAGCCCGTTGCCACCTTCGGCGTCGAGGGCGTGATCGTCGGCGACGAGCGCACGTGGACCCGTGCCCGCTTCGACCGCGCCGCCGACGACGACGCCCTCGCCCGCCTGCAGGTCGGCCCCGCCGGCGCGGACGAGGCGTTCGTGATCGTGGTCGCCCCGGCGATCGACCGCCTGGTCGAGACCATCGAGACCATCGAGACGGCCGACCCGGCCGGTGGGCCCGCGGGGGAGTGACGGTCGTGACGATGGAGGTCCTGCGCACACCCGACGAGCGCTTCGTCGGCCTCGAGGGGTACGACTTCGTCCCGCACTACCGGGAGGTCACCGCCGACGACGGCACCCCGTTGCGGTACCACTTCGTCGACGAAGGGCCGCGTGGGGTCGCCCCCGTGCTCCTCCTGCACGGCAACCCGTCGTGGTCCTACCTGCACCGGTACATGGTCCGTGGCCTCGTCGCACGCGGACATCGGGTCGTCGCCCTCGACCTGATGGGCCTCGGCCGCTCCGACAAGCCCGCCGAACGCCACGACTACACCCTCGCCCGCCACGTGGACTGGATGGGCCAGTGGCTGGTGGCCGAGGACCTGACCGACGTCACGCTCTACTGCCAGGACTGGGGCGGCACCACCGGCCTGCACCTCCTGCGCATGCACCCCGATCGGTTCGCCCGCGTGGTCGCGTCGAACACCGGTCTGCCGGTGGGGGAGGGCGTCAACAAGTTCATGCGCGACTGGCTGGCGTTCAGCCAGTCGGTCACCGAGCTCCCCGTCGCCTCGCTCGTCGATTCCGGCACCAACCGGTCGCTCACCGAGGGGGAGTTGGCCGCGTACGACGCCCCGTTCCCCGAGCCGAGGTACCAGGCCGGCATCCTCGAGTTCCCCCTCCTCATCCCGTTGCAGCCCGACAACCCCGGGGTGCCGATGTGCCGGGAGACGTGGGCGTTCCTCCGGACGTGGGACAAGCCGTTCCTCACCGCGTTCGGCGCCGACGACCCGATCGCCACGAAGCCCGGCGCGCACCTGAAGTTCCAGGCCGAGATCCCGGGTGCGGCCGGCCAGCCGCACCGGCTGGTCGAGGGCGCCAACCACTTCGTCCAGGAGGACGCGCCCATGGAGCTGGTGCAGATCATCGACGCGTTCGTCACTGCGACGACCACCCCAGGGGGAGCGAGGCCATGAAGGACTACGAGGGCTTCGGCGGCACCATCGGCCCCCTCCACGCCGACTCGACCCCGTGGTGGCCGACGCCGCCCCACCCGGGCGAGGAGGCCCCCAACGTCGTCGTGATCGTGCTCGACGACCTGGGCTTCGCCCAGCTCGGCTGCTTCGGCTCCGACATCGACACGCCCAACATCGACCGCCTCGCCGCCGGCGGGCTCCGGTTCACCAACTTCCACGTGACACCGCTGTGCTCGCCCACGCGGGCGGCACTGATCACCGGCCGCAACCACCACCGCGTGGGCATGCGCTCGGTGTCGAACTTCAACAGCGGCTACCCCCACATGCGCGGCCACCTGTCGAACCACGCGGCCACCATGGGCGAGGTGCTGCGCGACGCCGGCTACACGACGTTCGCCCTCGGCAAGTGGCACCTCTGCCAGATGGAGAGCACCTCGGCCGCCGGCCCCTACGACCAGTGGCCGTGCCAGCGGGGCTTCGACCGCTACTACGGCTTCCTCGACGGCGAGACCGACCAGTTCAGCCCCGAGCTCGTCTACGACAACCACGCCATCGATCCGCCGGCCCGACCCGAGGACGGCTACCACCTGAGCGAGGACCTGGTCGACCACGCCATCGAGTTCGTCCACGACACCACGTCCATCCGACCCGACCGCCCGTTCTTCACCTACCTCGCCTTCGGCGCCACCCACGCCCCCCACCAGGCACCGGCCGAGTTCCTGGCCAAGTACCGGGGACGCTTCGACGACGGGTGGGACGCAGCGCGCGAGCGGGTGTTCGCCCGCCAGCGCGAGCTCGGCCTCCTGCCCGCCGGCGCCGAGCTGGCCCCCCGCAACCCCGGCGTCGAGCCCTGGGACTCGCTGCCCGAGAACCACCGCCTGCTGGCCTGCCGGCTCCAGGAGGCGTTCGCCGCGTTCCTCGACCACACGGACGCCCAGATCGGTCGGTTCATGGAGGCCCTCGACGCGCTGGGGAAGCTCGAGAACACGGTCGTCGTGCTGCTCGCCGACAACGGCGCCAGCCAGGAGGGCGGTCCCTTCGGCGTCATGCACGAGATGAAGTTCTTCAACTTCATCATCGAGACGCCCGACGAGGCCGTCGACCGCATCGACGACATCGGTGGCCCGTCGTGCCACAGCAACTACCCGTGGGGCTGGGCCCAGGTCGGGAACACGCCCTTCAAGTGGTACAAGCAGAACACCCACGAGGGGGGCGTGCACGTGCCGATGATCGTTCACTGGCCGGCCGGCATCGACGACGCCGGCGGCCTGCGCGGGCAGTTCCACTACGTCACCGACGTGGCTCCGACGATCTACGAGCTGGCCGGCGTCGCTGCACCCGACGTGTACCGGGGCTACGAGCAGATGCCGATCGCCGGCACGTCGTTCGCGTACTGCCTGCCCCGGGACGCGGCCGACGCGCCGAGCCGCAAGGACGTGCAGTACTTCGAGATGATGGGCCACCGGGCGATCTACGACGCCGGCTGGAAGGCGGTGACCCGCCACGAGCCCGGCACGTCGTTCGACGACGACCACTGGGAGCTCTACGACCTCGTCGCCGACCCCTCCGAGTGCCACGACCTCGCCGCCGAGCAACCCGATCGGCTGGCCGCGCTCATCGACCGCTGGTGGCGGGAGGCCGAGGAGCACGGCGTGCTGCCACTCGACGACCGCACCATCGAGCTGTTCGGGGCCCGCTTCCGTGATCGCTCACCCCACCGGCCCGATCGCCGCTACACCTACCGGCCACCCATGACCCCCCTGCCGCCCCAGGCCGGCGCCCAGATCGGAGGTCGCAGCTGGGATCTGGCCGCCGCCATCGAGCGGCCGGCTGGCGCCGGCGGCGTGCTGTACGCCGCCGGCAACCAGAACTCCGGCCTCACGCTGTTCGTCCAGGGCGACCGGCTGGTGTTCGACTACAACTGCTTCGGCGACCACCAGGTCGTGACCTCCGATCGCCCGGTGCCGGCCGGGGCGTCGGTCGTCGGGGTGCGGTTCCGTCGGACCGGACAGGGCGGCCACGCCACCCTCCTCGTCGACGGCGAGGAGAGCGGCACCGTCGAGCTGCCGTTCGTGATGCGCATGATCTCGAGCGTCGGCGCCAGCGTCGGCTTCGACCACGGGTCCCCGGTCAGCGCGGCCTACGAGGGTTCGTTCCCGTTCGAGGGCACCCTCGAGCGGGTCGACATCGAGCTGCGGTCGGGTCGAGGGGCCGAGCGTGACGTGGCGGCCACCGACGAGCGCGCCACGATGTCGAGGCAGTAGGCGGCCGTGGCCTCCGTCCGTCGCCAGGTGCGCATCCGCCGACCCGCCGATGAGGTGTGGTCGGTCGTCGGCGACCCGGCGAGCATCCACCACTGGTTCCCCGGCATCGTCGACTGCACCGTCGACGGCACCACCCGCGTGATCACCACCGCCACCGGACTGCCCATGCCCGAGGAGATCGTCACCGTCGATCCGCTGCAGCGGCGGTTCCAGTACCGGTTGACGGCGCCGATCGTCGTCCACCACCTGGGCACGATCGACGTGTTCGACCTCGACGACGGCACGAGCCTCGTGTCCTACGCCACCGACTGCGAGCCCGACGCCTTCGCCCTGATCATCGGCGGGGCCACCGGCGCCGCGCTCGTCGAGCTGCGCCGTCGACTGGAAGCACCACTCGAAGGGGAGGCCCCCTGATGGGTCGCAAGATCCTGTTCGTCACCACCGACCAGCAGCGCTACGACACGCTCGGCTGCAACGGCGGCACCGTCGCCCGCACCCCCGTGATCGACGCCCTCGCCGCGGAGGGCGTCCGCTACGAGCGGGCCGTACCCCAGTCGGTCGTCTGCATGCCCTCGCGGTCCACCATCCTCACCGGGCAGCACCCGAGCACCCACGGCGTGTGGATGAACGGCGTGCCGCTCCCCGTCGACGCCCCGTCGGTGGCCGAGTCGCTGGCCGGGATCGGGTATCGCACCGCGCTCATCGGCAAGGCCCACTTCGAGCCGTTCATGGACCCGTTCGGCCGGTTCGTCGAGAACACCCTCGCCTCGGCCGGGCTGGTGGCCCCCGTCGACGAGCCGGGTGGTCCGCCACCGGGGGTTCGAGCACCTCGAGTTCGCCACCCACGGCGCCGCCGGTCCGCTGCACTACGCACGCTGGCTCACCGAGCACCACCCCGAGGCGGTCGCATGGTACTACCCGCTGCTCGACGGGTCGTTCGACGTGAACGCCGAGGGCGGCGGTGACACCGGCGCGCCCGCAGGTCAAGGACAACCCCATCCCGCGGGACTGGTACCACACCGACTGGGTCGCCGACCGCACCATCGCCTGGCTCGACGGCCTCGACGCCGACGACGACTGGTTCTGCTGGATGAGCTTCCCCGACCCGCACCACCCGTGGGACCCGCCGGCGTCGGAGCTGGGCCGCGTCGACTGGCGGGAGGTCCCGTTGCCCGCCGGCTACGTCGCCGACGCCGACGAGCGCGAGTCGCGTCATCGACGACAAGCCCCGCCACTGGCGCCTCTGGTACGACGGCGAGCTCGTGTCCAACTACGAGGCTCCGACGGACTGGGTGCCGGCGACGCTCACCGCCGACCAGGTCCGAGAGATCAACGCCCGCAACGCCGTCGAGTGCGAGCTCGATCGACGAGGCCCTCGGCCGGGTGCTGGCTGCCGTCGAGCGGCGAGGTTGGGGCGATGACGTCGACGTGGTGTTCACCACCGACCACGGCGAGCTCCAGGGCGACTTCGGGCTCCTGTTCAAGGGCCCGTACCACGTCGACGGGCTCATGCGGCTGCCCCTCGTGTGGCGCCCGGCCCGCTCGACCGACCCGTCACCGGCCACCGTGACCCGCCCCGTCGGGCTGGTGGACCTGGCCCCGACCTTCTGCGCCGTCGCCGGCGTCCCGGTGCCGAACTGGATGGAGGGGCGCCCGCTCCCCGTCGACGACGGCGACGCCGAGGCACAGGGCTTCGAGCGCGTGCTCACCGAGTGGGACAGCGAGCTGTTCGGCGTCGACGTGCACCTGCGCACGATCACCCGCGACGGCTGGGTGTGCACCACGTACGGCGCCGGGCGCGTGCACGACGGCACCGAGGGCGAGCTCTACGACCTGACCGACGACCCGTTGCAGCAGCGCAACCGGTGGGACGACCCGGCGTCCGCGGCGATCCGAGCCGACCTGGTCGACGACCTCCGGGCCCACCAGCCTGCCCCCCGCCGCCCCCGACTCGACGTCGAGGCGCCCGTCTGAGCCACCTCTGGCCCCTGGCGGCCTCGACGGCTACTACCGTCGCATCGCGACCAGAGACATCGCATCGCGACCAGAGACATCGCATCGCGACCGAGGAGGGACGCGGCGTGCGCGTGTTGGTGACGTCGAGCCCCGGTGCCGGACACGTGCACCCGATGGTGCCGCTCGCCCGCGCCCTCGTCGCGGCCGGCCACGAGGTGCGATGGGCGACGGCCGCCGACGCCCGCCCCTCGGTCGAGCGGGCCGGGCTGGCCACGGAGCCGGCCGGCCTGTCGATCGTCGAGCGTGAGGCCCGGCTCGGGGACCGCCTCGACGAGGTGCTCTCCCTGCCCCTGCCGCAGCGTCGCCCCGCCCTGTTCCGCGCCATCTTCGCCGAGACCTCGGCCCCTGCCATGGTCCGCGACCTCGAGGCGGTCGTGGGCCGCTGGCCGCCCGATCTGTTCGTCCACGAACCGGCCGAGCTGGCCGCCGCCCCCGTGGCCGAGCGCCTCGGCCGGCCGCACGTGACCGTCGGCTTCGGTCGGCTGCTCGGCCCGCACGTCGTCGGACCGGCCGTCGAGGCGGTCGCCCCCGTCTGGGAGGCCGCCGGTCGGTCGGTGCCCGACGACCTCGGGCTCTACCGCTACCTCTACCTGCACCCGTTGCCGGCGTCGATGGAGTCGGCCCCGCCCGACCTGCCCGTGGTGCCGCTCCGGCCCGGCGGGTACGACGGCGACGACGGGCCGCGACCCGAGTGGCTGGCCTCGCTCGGCGCCGCCCGACCGCTGGTCTACGTCACGTTCGGCACCGAGTTCTCCCGCATCGCGCCGGTCGGCGAGGTGGTCGACGCCCTCGGCCGGTTCGACGTGGACGTGCTCGTCACCACCGGTGCCCACCCCGACATCCTGATCGGACACCCCCTGCCCGGGAACGTCCGGGTCGAGCAGTACGTGGCCCAGCGGCACGTGCTCGCCCGGGCATCGTTGCTCGTGTCCCACGCCGGCTCGGGCGCCATGCTCGGTGCTGCCGCCGCCGGGTTGCCGCACCTGGCCCTCCCCCTCGCCGCCGACCAGTTCGACAACGCCGAGCTCGTCGACCGGTGCGGCATCGGGAGGCTGCTGCGCCCGCCCGACCAGCGGGCCGACGCCATCGCCGCCGCCGTCGCCGCACTGCTCGACGACGACACGGTCGGCGAGGCCGCCCGTCGGGTGGCCGCCGAGGTCGCCGCCATGCCCACGCCCGACGACGCCGTGGTCCCGATCGAGACGCTCATCGAGACGAGGAGCAGCCGATGAGCTCCACCGCCGACTGCACCCGGGACCGGCTCCACGAGGGCGCCGAGCGGTGGTTCCAACGCGACGATCCGGCCGACCTCGTCGGGCTGTTCCGATGCCCTGACGCTCACGGAGCGAGGACGCCGAGGGCGGTGACGACCACGACGGTGGCGCCGATGCACACCTGACGTGCGCCGAGCACGGCGGCGCGGGGGAGTGGCCCACGGTCGAGGACCCGCTGGGCGACCACCACGACCGGGATCATCGCCGCGCCGAGGAGCAGCTGCGCCTCCGCGGCCACTGCGGCGGCGGCGACCGCCACCGCCGCGAGGTCGGTGACCACCAGAGGCGGACCGTCGGGCGGGCGGTCGTGCAGGCGCGCCACCTGGGCGCGCACGTACGGGACGGAGGTGATCCCGCGTGCGGCGAGCACGAGCCACGCGCCGAGGGCCAGGCGCCAGGGCTCGCCGTCGGCGATCACGATCATCGCCGCCACCGCGCTGATCCCGACCACGCCGGCCAGCTCGGGGAGGAGCCGCCGGGACCGTGACCGAGCGTCGAACCACAGCTCGAGCGCCACCAGCGGGGCGGCGGCCACGACGAACCACCAGAAGGGTCCCTCGCTCAGGACGACAGCCCCCACCGCGAGGGCGGACAGCACCGCCAGCTCGACGGCGGCGACCCGGCGGGCGAGGACGGTCCGCGGGAGTCGGCGGTGCCGGTGGGCGTCCGCGAGCGCGACGCGCAGCGGGGTTCGGACGACGAAGGCGACCAACGCGGCGAGGGCCAGGCACACGCCGGCCGTCCCAGGGGCGATCCACAGCCCCAGGACGGCCGGCTCGGCGGTGAGGCCCCAGCCCCCGTGCTCGGTGGGCACGGCCACGGCCCGGAGCACCGAGCGGCGCTCCGGGCCGGGCGCGATGCCCCGGTCCCCCGACACCTAGTGCCCTCCTGCGATCGCCGGGTCGACCTCGCCGGCCTGGAACAGGCCGAGCGCGCCCTTGCCGACGTTCGAGAACTTGTGGGTCACGATCGGATAGAGCCCAGCCTCGTCGAAGGTGAACTCGACGAAGCCACCCTGCGCCGGCTGCAGGTCGAGCACCTGGGAGCCACCCTGGCGGGCGTCGGGCTGCAGGAGGTACGTGCCCTCTTTGAACACGGTGTCGAACACCGTGCCGACGATGTGGAACGCCGAGTTCTCGCTGGGTCCGGCGTCGAGCACCCAGACCCGCACCCGCTGGCCGGGCTCCACCCGGATGGGAGCGTGCTTGTACTGGTTGACGTAGCCGTTGAACACGACCGCGTCCCAGGCGTCGTCGGTCATCTTGGTGAGATCGCCGGGCCGCCTTCGGGCCCCGTGTACAGCTCGGACTGCACCAGCATCACCTCGTGGTCGACGGGGGCGAGCTCGGGCGGGTCGACGATGATCGCACCGAACATCCCGTTGCCGATGTGGTGCAGGGCGGGGGCGGTGCCGCAGTGGTACATGAACACCCCGGCGAACTTCGCCTCGAACTGGTAGACGAGGCTCTCCCCGGGCTGGATGGTCCGCATCTCGTCGTTCCAGGCCACCTTCGACGCGTGGAGGTCGATGGAGTGTCCGAGCTTGCCCTCGTTGACGAGGGTGATGGTGAACAGGTCGCCGACCTTGCCCCGCAGCGTGGGGCCGGGCACCTGGTCGTCGAAGGTCCACATCTCCTGGGTGACGCCCGGTGCGACCTCGAGCACCGTCTCGGTCGCCCGCATCGTGACCTGGTGCTCGGTCCCGCCGGGGGCGGGCTGCAGCGCAGGATCGAAGGGTCGCCAACCATCGGCCGGCTCGGCGGCGACGTCGATCTCGGCGTCACCGCCGCCCGTGGGGGAGGCAGCGACCGCGGCCGCCTCGCCCGACCCGTGCGCGTCGCTCGCGGCGCCGGTGACGACGATGTCGAGCACCATGCCGGCCTCCTTGTGGCCGGGCACCGTGCACCATGCCTGGGTCGACCGCTCGAACGACCCCACCGGGACCTCGGCGCGCCCACCGGGATCGAGCATCTCGGTGCCCTCGGTGCCGTCCACCTTCAGGTCGTGGGGCATCGCCCCGGCGTTGGACACGCGCAGCGTCACCGGGCTGCCGGCGGGCACCTCGATGGACGAGGGGCGGACGTAGAGGTCGCCGAGCTCCACGTCGACGACCACGGCACTGCCGGCGGCGGCGGCGGTGCCGTCCTCGTCGGCGTAGCGCATGACGAGGCCGAGGGCGAAGACCGTGCCGACGAGGCACAGCATGGCCGCGCCCACCGCGGCGAACAGCCAGTTGTCCCGGGTCGTCGTCGCACGCTCGGGTGGGGGTCCGGTGGTGTCGTTCGGGGGCATGGAGCCCACCTCCTGGATAGATCTCGTAGTCATGAACTATAGGACTATGAGATAGAGGGCCCGGGCCAGGGCCGAAGGGCTCTTGCTCGGGTCAGCGGCCGGTGCCGCGGAGGGCCGAGAGGGCGATGTGGTCGAGCTCGGCGAGGAGGGTCGCTCGAGCCTCCGACCAGGCCTGGTGCAGCGCGCACGGCCCCTCGCTGCTGCAGGCCCGGTCCTGGAGCACGCACCGGCCCGTGTCGGTCGGTCCCTCCACGGCCTCGAGGACGTCGAGCACCGAGACGGCATCGAGGGTCACCGTCGCCGTGTACCCACCGGTCGGGCCGGGCTCGGAACGGACCCAGCCGCGCGCGACCAGCGGCGTGAGCACCTGGCTGAGGAAGCCCGGCGTCGTCCCCAGGCGCTCGGCCAGGTCGACGGCCTTGCGGCGCTCGCCCGAACCGGCCAGCTCGAGCAGCCCCCGGACGGCCAGGTCGCTCCGACGCGAGACCTCGAGTCGCATCCTGGAAGACTAGACGATCCGGTGGCGCGAACCACTGCGGGCCCCGTGCGGGGACCGCACGGTCAGCCGGTGAAGGTGGGCGCCGACGGGACGGCAGCGGCGGCTCGGGCGACGTGGTCGATCTCGACCACGATGCGGGCCGGCTCCTCGAGGGTCGTGACCGTGTAGTCGGTCAGCTCGTCGAGGCCGATGACCCACACGAGCAGCGCCTCGAAGTCCTCGAGCTGGACGGCCTCGGCCACGTTGCCGGTGTCGCCGGTGACCCGGTCGGGACCGAGGTAGGTCTCGGCGTAGGTCGCCGACGCGGCGTCGTCCGGGGTGCGCGGCGCGCAGTCGCGCTGCAGCCAGGCGAAGAACGCCTCGCAGCTGCCGCCGAGCTGGTACTCGGCGCTCGAGACCTCGCCGGTCTGGAAGACCGTCGCGTCGAGCTCGCGGAGCAGCTGCTCACTGGCGGCGCTGGCCGATGCGTTGGTCAGGATCGTGGCCAGCGACGGGTCGAAGTCGACCACGGCGGTGCCGTCTGGGGCCAGGGTGAAGCTCGCCAGCAGGCCGGCGGTGGCGGCCGAGAAGAGCGACTGGGAGCCGGCCGCCTCCTCCTCGGGGGTCGGGCCGGCGAGCAGCTCGTCGAGGGCGGCGCCGGTGCGCCCCTCCGCGTCGGCGTCGGCGACCACCCGGTCGCGGGCGACCACCGGTGCCGCACCGGGCGAGCCGGCCACCGGGCAGCTGAAGAAGACGGCGACGAGCGTCTCACCGGGGCCCGGCGTCGGGGGCTCGAGGCCCTCGCACCCGATGCCGAAGTCGACGCCCGATGCCGGCTCCATGCGGACCTTCAGGAAGGCGCTGCCGGCGATCGGGACGGGCTCGCCGGGCAGGCCGAGGAAGGGCGGTTCGGCCGGCACCACGGTGAACTCGGGCAGGCCGTTGGCGAAGGTGAACACCACCCGGTCGACGTCGCCGGACGAGGTCGCCTCGACGTCGGTCAGCAGCGCCGGTGCCGGGGGCGCCGTGTCCTGGGAACCGGCAGGTGCCCCGACGACGAGGACCCCGACCACGAGGGCCAGTGCCGCGGCGGCGGCGAACAACGGCGAACGGCCACGGCCGAGGCGCGGACGCGGGGACGGGATGGGGACGCTGGAAGCGGGCATGGCGACCCTCCTGTTCCTGTCGACCGTCGCGCCACCGGGTCGGGGTCCACCAGTGTCGGAGGTCCCACCTGCACCCGGTTCGGCCAGGCAGGGTAGGGCCACGGCCGCGGGATCACTCCTCGGGGATCTTCTCCCACCACTGGCACCACCACTCGGCGCCGACGAGGATCCGCAGCTTCTGGTGCCAGCAGTACGAGATCAGGTCGTCGGGGTTCAGGTAGTAGAGGCAGTTCTCGCACTTCTCGTCCTGGTAGGGCTTGCCCTTCAGCACGGCGTTGTCCGCGAGGATCCGGAGCTCCATCGAGAGCTTCTCGTCGATCTCCTTGGGTTCGGGCGGTGGGATCTCGTAGTCCGACATGCCCGGCAACGTACCCGACCCGGGGTCCGCGGGTGCCAGCCGAACGGTCGGCGCCCGTCCGGAGGCCGAACGGAGTGCCGCCTCACGTCCACGAGTCGTTCTGGTGTGAGATCGCGTCGTGCCGGCCACCGGAACCCACACCAGAACCACGGCACGGGCGTGGCGGCTCACGGGGCCCCACCCCGGTCCCACCCCGGTCCCACCGCCGTCCTACCGCGGTCCCACCCCGCTCTCACCCGCGGCGATGATGGTGCGGTCATGACCCGCCACCCGATGGACCCGCCGGCTCCCGTCGATCCGCTCGCCACGCGGCGCCGCTTCCTGCAGCTCGGTGGCGCGTCGGTGCTCGGCCTCGTCCTCGCCGCGTGCAGCGACGGCAGCGGTGGCGGGTCCTCGGCGACGGACGGCACCGCCTCGTCGGCGTCGGCGGCCGCCGGCGACTCCGAGACCGCCGCGTCCGCCGGGTCGACGGCCGTCGAGCTCCCCGCCCTCACCGCCGCCGACTTCGACGCCATCGGCACCTGCCTGCTGCTCCCCGAGAAGACCGCCGGTCCGTTCCCCCTCGACGAGCAGTTCGTGCGACGGGACGTGACCGAGGGCGTCGAGGGCCACCCCGTCCGGCTCGGCCTCCGCGTGGTCGACGAGGCCTGCACGCCCGTGCCCGGTGCCGCGGTGGAGATCTGGCACGCCGACGCCACCGGCGACTACTCCGCCTTCGCCGACGGCGGCGGGGGCAAGGATGAGGCCGCCGGCACCACGTTCCTCCGGGGCACCCAGGTGGCCGACGAGGACGGCATCGTCGAGTTCCTGACGATCTTCCCGGGCTGGTACCCGGGACGGGCGGTGCACGTGCACCTGCGGGTCCACGAGGCGACTCCCGGGTCTGCCCGGGCCATCGACGAGACGCTCGTCCTCACCAGCCAGCTGTTCTTCGACGAGGCCTACGTCGCCACCGTGCACGCCGATGCCCCCTACGCCCGGTTCGGGCTGCCCGACACCACGAACGCCGAGGACGCCATCGCCGGCGACCCCGCCCGGGAGGGCACGCTGGCCACGACGGTCGCCGCGCCGACCGGTCGCGGCCAGGGCACGTTGGCCCTGCTCAACCTCGGCATCGACCCGTCGGCCGGCTCCACCGGCGGTGCGAGCGGTGGCCGCGGCGCCTGAACGAGGCGGGCGAAGGGCTTGCGGGGAGCCACCTCGGGCCTGCTGATCGAGGCCCCGTCCGACCCCCGGTAGGGTGCGCGGCGTGCCGGCGGACGACCTCCCGCTCCCCATCCGTGCCGACGCCCCGGCCTGGTTCCGTCGGGCGCTGGCCGTGCCGTGCACTGACGAACGGGTCGAGGTCGACGGTTGCTCGATCCATTCCCTGGCCTGGGGCGAGCCGGGTCGTCGCGGCCTCGTGTTCGTGCACGGTGGCGGCGCCCACGCCCACTGGTGGACCCACGTCGCCGCCACCTTCGCCGACGAGTTCCGCGTGGTGGCCGTCGACCTGTCCGGGCACGGCGACAGCGACCACCGCGAGCGCTATGCGCTCGAGCAGTGGACCGACGAGGTGGTCGCCGCTGCGGAAGCGGGCGGCATCGCCGGCCCCGCCGTCGTCATCGGCCACAGCATGGGCGGCTTCGTCACCATCGTCACCGCAGCGCGCCACGCCGACCGGGTGGGCGGTGCGGTGATCTGCGATTCACCGGTCACGGAGCCCGATCCCGAGATCGGTGCCTACCAGGTGCGGCAGGCGTTCGGCGCGCCCCGGACCTACGAGACGCTCGAGGACGCGCTCGCCCACTTCCGCACCGTCCCGGCCCAGGACCACTACCTCGACTACGTGATCGACCACGTCGCCCGCCGGTCGCTGCGTCGGGTCGAAGGCGGGTGGCGATGGAAGTTCGACCGCGAGGTCTTCGCCCAGTTCGTCGGCTCGATGCGGTCCGTGGCCTTCCCGTACCTGTCCGAGATCACCTGCCGGCTCGCGCTGCTGCGGTCCGAGAACGGGCTCGTCACCCGGGACATCGGCGAGGCGATGTACGACAAGCTCGGGCGGGTGGCACCGGTGGTCGAGATCCCGGAGGCGGGCCACCACGCCATGCTCGACGAGCCGTTGATCGTGCTCACGGCCCTTCGCACCCTCCTCGCCGACTGGGATCACTCCGAGCCCCACCGCCGGCGGGAGGGCTGAGCCCCGCGCTTCCCTCCCGTCGCTCGGGCTGGGGTCGGCGTCGGGTCGCCCCCGGGGCGCAGCCCTCGTCCGCCGTGGCCCACCCACGGGTTGCGGGGGCCCGCGTGTGGTGTATCTTGCCAGTGGAAAGATGCACGCCACACGCGGGAGGACGGACATGGGGCACTCGCTGGACGGTTGGAGTCTGGGCCGGTTCGACGACGTCGAGTGGGGTCCCTGGGGATCGCAGGGCGACGCCCGGGCCAAGGTCCTCGCCACCGCGGACGGCCACCACCTGGCGCTGGTCGAGGCCGCGCCGGGCTACTGCGGCGACCCGCACCGCCATGGCAGCACGGAGTTCCTGTACGTGGTCGACGGCGAGCTCACCACGCAGGGCCGGACGCTCGGCCGCGGCGACGGCTACGTGGCCGCTGCCGGCTCGGCGCACACCCAGTTCGCCACCGAGACGGGGGCCACCTACCTGTCGATCTTCTCGCTCGACGCCACCCCGCTCGATTGACGCCGCACCGCGGCGGTCAGCCGGCGAGCCCCGGCACGACCGTGCTCCGTCGGTCGCGCTCGCACACGGTGCGGACGTGACAGCCCTTCAGGTGGTCGTTGACCAGGCCGAGGGACTGCATGGCGGCGTAGGCCGTGGTCGGGCCGATGAAGCGGAAGCCCTCGGCCCGCAGCGCCTTGGCCAGCGCCGTGGACTCGGGCGTGGTGGCGGGCACGTCGCCCAAGCGCACCGGCATCGGTCGACCGCGGCGGCGCGGCTCGAACGACCACACGAGGCCGGCGAGCGAACCGTGGCGGTCCTGGACCCGCACCGTGGCGCCGGCGTTGGCGATGGCGGCCTCGATCTTGCCGCGGTGGCGGACGATGCCGGCGTCGCCGAGGAGGCGCTCCACGTCGTCCGGACCGAACCCGGCGACCACCCGGGGATCGAAGCCGGCGAACGCCCGGCGGAAGCCCTCTCGCTTGCGGAGGATCGTCAGCCACGACAGGCCGCTCTGGAACCCCTCGAGGCAGAGCTTCTCGTACAGCCGCACGTCGTCGACGACCGGCCGGCCCCACTCGTCGTCGTGGTACGCGGCGTAGTCGGGGGTCGACGCCCCCCACTCGCAGCGGCGGCGGCCGTCGTCACCCCGCACCGTGGTCATGGCCTGCCAGTCGGTCATCTCGTTCGCCCCATCGTCCCGTTCACCCCTGTCAGCCTGCTCCGTCCGGTCGGCGCACCGCGTCGTCGACCATCGTGCCCATGCGCTCGCCGATGCGCACGACCACCTCGGCGTCGCGCCGGGCCCGAGCGAGGATGAGCGCGCCTTCCATGGCGGCGAGCACCGCCTCGGCCAGCTCGTCGGGCGCGGCGCAGCCGGCCCGTCCGAAGGCCTCGCCGAGCGGCCGGAGCCACGAGGCGAAGGCGGCGGCGGCGGCGGCGCCGAGCGACGGGCGGTCGAGGTCGTCACCCTCCGGCGAGGGTCGTCCGGCCCGTTCGAGGGCGACCGTGGCGACCGGGCAGCCACGCGTGTAGTCGCTGCCCGCCAGCTGGGCGGCCTGCAGGGTCGCGAACGCCCGCACGGCGGCGCCGGGTGAGGCAGTGTCGGCGAGCACCGACTCGATCACGGCGGCGACCAGCTCGCCCGACGCCCGGACGGCCTCGACCGCGAGCTGCTCCTTGCCGCCGGGGAAGTGGAAGTAGAACGAGCCCTTCGGCGCGCCGCTCTCGGCCAACACCTGCTCGAGGCCGGTGGCGGCGTAGCCCTGCTCCTGGAGCAGGCGCGCGGTGGTGGCGATGGCCTTCGGCCGGGCGTCGGATCGACGGGGCACGGAGCCTCCCGGGGAAACTATGGTGATCGCCATAGTATCCCCCCGCGACCGTCGGGGCCGGACCGAGGGAGGACGTCGTGCAGCAGCTCGTGTTGGAGGAGCAGGGGCGGTTCGCGTGGCGGGAGGCCGACGAGCCGGAGCCGCCGGTGGGCGGCGGAGCCCGGGTGCGCCCGGTCGTCGTGACGCTGTGTGACCTCGACCGCCCCATCGCCGACGGGCGCTTCCCCCTGCCGACCCCGATCCCGTTCGGGCACGAGTTCGTCGGCGAGGTGGTCGACGTCGGACCCGACGTCCGCTCGGTGCAGCCCGGCGACCTCGTGGTCGTCCCGTTCCAGATCTCCGACGGGACCTGCGGGCGCTGCCGCCGTGGGCTCTCGGCCAACTGCGAGGCGGTGCCGGCCCGGTCGCAGTACGGGTTCGGCGAGGTCGGCGGTCCGTGGGGCGGTGCCTTCGCCGACCTGGTCGGCGTGCCCTACGCCGACGCCATGCTCGTGCCCGTACCTGCGGGCGTCGATCCCGTCGCCCTCGCCGCCGCCGGCGACAACCTGTCCGACGGGTACCGCTGCGTCGTGCCCCACCTCGCCGAGCGGCCCGGTGGCCGGGTGCTGGTGCTCGGTGGCATCGGCAGCGTCCCCCTCTACGCGGCGATGTTCGCGACCGCCGCCGACGCGGCGGTGGTCGACTACGTCGACCCCGACCCGACCCGGCGGTCGATCGCCGAGCAGGTCGGCGCCCGGCCCCTCGAGGCGGTCCCCGAACGGACCCGCTACGACGTCTGCGTCGACGGCACGCTGTTCGAGCCCGACGGGCTGTCCACGGCGGTGCAGGCGCTCGACGTCGGCGGTGCGTGCGCCATCGCCACGATCTACCTCACCCCGCCGTCGCTGCCGCAGTTCGAGCTCTACATGAAGGGAGGCGAGCTCCACACGGGGCGGGTACACGCCCGGGCGCTCGCGCCGGAGGTCGTGGCCGCCGTCGCCGCCGGGTCGGTGGACCCGACGATCGTCACCGCCGGCGAGCGACTCGACTGGGCCTCGGCGCCCGACACGATCCTCACGGCCGGCGTGAAGCCCGTGTACGTCCGGAGCTGAAGGGCGCGCTCAGGCCGGTTGCTCGCCGACCGCCTCGAGGCGGAGTGGACCGCGCACGTCGAGGCGGAAGCGACCCCGACCCGTCTTCTCGATGCGCACCGGCGCCTCGCGCTCGTCGAGACGACGCTTGAGGAGGATGAGCCGGCTCTCGAAGTTGTCGCGGAACTCGGGCAGCTCGAGGGTGGGATCGAGGCGCACCTCGCGGTTGGTGAACTCGACCCGGCCCTCCTCGGTGTGGTGCCGCAGCAGCGACCAGAGGATGCGTCCGGCCACGCCCTTGATGAGGTAGTCGCCGTCGAGGAACGTGCTGCCGTCCACCGGGAAGAACCGCACGAGGGCGGCATCGCCGTCGGGTCCTTCCGGCGCGGCGGGCGGCTCGCTCGCCGAGGGTGTGTCGTCCTCGCGGGCGCGTGCCCGCTCGAGCTCGACGGCGTTGGCCACGACCGACGCCACGACCGAGAGCGCAGCTTCGTCCTCGGGTCCGAACGCCACCGGCTCGAGGCTCTGTACCACCAGCACCCCGACCAGCTGACCGAGGGCCATGGCCGGCACGGCCAGCACGCTGTTGGCCTCGGCCAGACCGGGGACCGGGATGTCGCGGCCGGACCCCACACCCTCGTCCTCGTAGCTGCGCCGCACCGTGCGGGAGTACTTCTGCATCTGACGGAGGTTGCCGATGCGCACCGGCGCGCACCGCTCGGCGGCCATGCCGATGATGCCGTCGCCCCGGCCCACCTCGGATCCGACGCCCTCCGCCTCGTAGCCGTGGCTGGCGATCGTGTACAGCCGCTCGCCCCGCTCGTCGAGCAGGAGGAGGAGCGAGTGGTCGTAGCCGAGCACCTCGTCGAGCCCGCGCGTGGCGCCGGCCACCAGCATGTCGAGGTCGGTGGAGCGGCTGAGCCGGGCGCTCAGCTCCGCGAGGCGGGGCGCGACCTCGATCGCCGCCATGCGGGCCGTGGGGCCGCGTGGCTCGTGGGTGAGCGGTCGGGCGACGGTGCGGTCGATGTCGACCACGCGGTAGATGTCGGCGGCTCGCAACTCGAACACGTCCTGCATGCCCGACAGCGCGGCGAGAGCATCGACGTCCTGGCGGAGCCGCTCGAACAACGCTCCCCGACGTTCGGTGCGCTCGTACACGAGCGACATCCGGTACTCGTCGTAGGTGGTGGGATCGATGATGAGGACGCTCGCCCGGGGGTTCTCGGCCAGGTTCTTCGCCGTCTTCGAGAAGAACTGGTTCGAGAGGGCGACGCGCTCGCCGTCGACCCGCTGCACCTTCGACAGGTAGGTGATGTTGGGCGTGCCGTCGCCGGCCACGGTGGCGATGACGGCCGGGACGCCCCCCTCGAAGCAGGTGGTGAGGTCATCGAGGGTGGGCGGCGCCCGCTCGCCGGGGTCGGCCACCGTCAGCTCGGGGCCACGTGGAGGGCGGCGCCGGCGCCCGGCCCCGGGGTCTGGTCGTACACCTCGTCCACGTCGAGCTCGGTCGCCGCGAACGCGTGCGGGACGAGGCGTTCGAGCTGCCACCGCTCGGTGCCGTCGGTCTCGCGGACATCGGCGGCGAAGCGGTCGAAGTACTGCTCGAACCGTTCGACGTCGGCGTCGTCGGCGTCGTCGAGCGCGGCGACGCGACCCTTGAGCTGGACCGACACCAGGGTGCGCACGTCGGCCCCGGTGACCGCCAGCCGGTCGCCGGACCGGGCCAGCCGAGCGCGGTCGGCGTCGTCGAGCACGATCCGAACCCGGGCCGGATCCGACGCGAGCACGCGCAGCCCCCACGCGCGGGTGGCACGAGGCGCACCGTCGGCCTCGCCATAGGCGACGATCAACGCGCAGCCACCCTCGAGGAGTGCCACCTGTTCGGGACCGAGAGCCGGGATGGGGACCTCCACGCCGTCGAGTAGTGACTTCTTAGCATCGGCGTACGCGCCTTTCAGGAGCGGGGCAGCGCGGGGTTCCCCACGATGGGTCCATCCGACCAACCGACGCGAAGGAGCCCACCATGGCCGTCACCGATCAGCCCACCCCGACCACCACGACCTCGATCGACCGCTTCGCCCTCGCCCGCTTCGACCTGTACCGCGACATCCACAAGGGCATCCGGGCCGAGTTGTTCGCGGTGACCTCGGAGGCGGGGTCGGTCGACCCCGCCGATGCCGTCGGCCGCGCCGCGCTGGCCGACCACGTCGCCTTCGTCGCCGACGTGTTGGTGAGCCACGCCCACCACGAGGACGAGGTGATCCAGCCGGCACTCGAGGTGCACCTGAGCGATCTGGCCGAGGTGATCGAGGCCGAGCACGAGGCCCTCGACGCCATGGTCGCGTCGCTGCGGGCCCAGAGCGCCGACCTCGTCGATGTCCGGCCCGGCGCCGGGCGCGAGGACGCCCAGCGCCTCCACCTCGAGCTGGCGAAGTTCACCGGCCGGTACCTCACCCACCAGGACGTGGAGGAGCGGACGGTGATGCCCGCGCTCGAGCAGGCCGTCGGCCTCGACGCGGTGATGGGGATGCACCAGGCCATCGTGTCGTCCATCCCGCCCGACGAGATGGCCCAGAGCCTGGCCTTCATGCTCCCGGCCATGAACGTCGCCGACCGCGCCGAGCTGCTCGGCGGCATGCAGGCCGGCGCCCCGCCCGAGGTGTTCGCCGGGGTGTGGAGCCTCGTCGGCTCGGTGCTCGTGCCGGCCGATCGCGACCAGCTCGCCGTGCGGCTCGGCCTCGGCTGATTCCTGCGTCGCCGATCAGGTGGTGCGGTCGTCAGCGCGCCTCGCCCAGCCGGGCGAGGCGCGTGGACGCCTCGGCGAGCACCTCCGGCCGCTTGCAGAACGCGAAGCGGACGAGGGTCCGGCCGGCGTCGGGGTCGTCGTAGAACCCCGACAACGGGATGGCGACCACCCCGATCGTGTGGGGCAGGCGCCGACACAGGTCGACGCCGTCGGTCACGCCCAACGGGGCGGCGTCGGCGGTGATGAAGTAGGTGCCGGCCGGGGGGTGAACGGCGAAGCCTGCCGCGGTGAGGCCCTCCAGGAGCTGGGCCCGGCCCGACCGCAGCCGGTCGAGGAGCGGTGGCACGAGGGCGTCGGCCCGATCGAGGGCGAGGGCGACCGCGGGCTGGAACGGCCCGCCGTTGACGTAGGTGAGGAACTGCTTCACGCTCCGCACCGCCGTCAGGAGGGGCTCGGAGGCGCAGAGCCAGCCGATCTTCCAGCCCGTGACCGAGAACGTCTTGCCCGCCGAGGAGATCGAGATGGTGCGGTCGCGCATGCCCGGGAACGAGGCCAGTGGCAGGTGCTCGCCGTCGAACACGAGGTGCTCGTAGACCTCGTCGGTGACGGCGATCAGGTCGTGCTCGACGCACAGGCGGGCGATCTCGGACAGCTCGTCGTGGTCGAGGACCGTGCCCGTCGGGTTGTGGGGCGAGTTCAGCAGCACGAACCGGGTGCTCGGGCCGATGGCGGCGGCGAAGGCGTCGAGGTCGGGTCGGAAGTCGGGGGCGCGCAACGTGACACCCACCCGGTGCCCACCGGCGAGGGCGATGGAGGCGGCATAGGAGTCGTAGTACGGCTCGAGGGCGACCACCTCGTCGCCGGGTTCGCACAGGGCGAGGAAGGTGGCGGCGATGGCCTCGGTGGCGCCGGCGGTGATCAGCACCTCGTGGTCGGGGTCCCAGCCGAGGCCGTACCGCCGCGCCTGGTGGTCGGCGACGGCCCGCCGCAGCACGGGCAGGCCGAGCGCCGGCGGGTACTGGTTGTGCCCGCCCCGGATGGCGTCGACGGCGGCCTCCAACACCTCGCTCGGCCCGTCGACGTCGGGGAAGCCCTGGCCGAGGTTGATCGCTCCGGTGGCGACGGCGAGCGCCGACATCTCCCCGAAGATGGTGGACCCGAAGCCCTGGATGCGGGTCGCCGGCCGGAAGGGCTCCGTCACCACCCCCATGATGGCAGCCTGCGGGCCACCGCCCGATCACGGCGATGCTCGATCCGGGGGCTCAGGAGCCGATTACCCTTGGCGAGACCGGGATCCGAGAGGCGGGGCCGGGAGGAGGGCATGTCCGAGATGAAGCGATCGCGATTGGCCGCGGCCGTGGTCGGCGCCGCGCTGGTGTCGATGCTCACCGTGGTGGCGCAGCCCACGGCGGCCGGCCCCGGGGCGGAGCCGACGGCTGCGCTGTTCTACGACCCCGCGTACACCGACACCACGACCGACGGCGGCGGTGAGGCGTTCAACGTGCGCACGACCCTCGACGATCTCGGCGTCACCACCACCCTGATCGAGACGATCGACGTCGCCGCCTGGGAGGCGGCCCTCCCGGCCGACGTCCTCGTCATCCCCGAGCTCGAGGAGGACGAGGGCCTCGGTGACGATCTGAGCCCCGAGGCCAAGGCGCTGATCGACGGCTACGTGCGCGAGGGCGGCCGGCTGTTCGTGTTCGGTTCGAGCGACCCGTGGCCGACCGTGAACGCCATCTTCGGCACCTCCATCGCCTCGGCGGGCGACGACACCTGTGGCGAGGGCGACGGCGAGCCGCCGCTGTGCTCGCTCACCGCCGCCGGTGCCGGCACCGAGTTCGCCGACGCACCCCAGACCCTCGCGTACAACGACGACACGAGCGGCGCGGCCGACCCGGCCACGCTCCCGGCCGGCTCCCGGCAGATCTACCTCGACAGCGTCACCGAGGAGGGTGGGGTCACGGTGATCCCGTTCGACCTCGGCTCGGTCGTGTTCCTCGCCTGGGACTGGTACGGCACCCAGGGCGAGGACCTCAACGAGGAGCTCGACCCGAACTGGTACGGCGTGTTCGCCGAAGCCCTCGGCGTCGGGGTGTCGGCCGCCGACACCACCGCGCCCGCCGGCCAGCCGCTCGTCTTCACCGTCAGCCTCGACGAGACCGCCTCGCAGAGCGTCGTGGTCGACTACGCCACCGCCGACGGCACCGCCGTCGCCGGCACCGACTACCAGGCCGAGGCGGGCTCGGTGGTCATCCCCGCCGGGCAGAGCTCGGTGACGGTGACCGTGCCGACGCTCGCCGACGGCGAGGGGACGGTGCTGCTCGACGTGTCGACGCCGATGTGGGGCGTGACGGTCGACGGCCAGGCGACGGGCACGATCACGGCGGCCGCGGCGGCACCGACCACTGCGGCGGCTGCGCCGGCGCGGGTCACCCCGGCCTTCACCGGCTGATGGGGTCTGGCGGGGCCGTCCTCCGGGGCGTCCCCGCCGGTTGGCCCACCGAGCATCCGTCCGACCCGAGCCCCGAGGGGGAGCCCTCGACGAGCGGCGCGCCCGGGCTCAACCGACCACGGTCGAGCGGGACGCAGCGTCCTTCACGTGCTGGGCGTCGGCCTCGAGGAACACGCCGTCGTCCACCGCGTCATCCACGGCGGCGTTCCACCGGTCCACGAAGCCGGCCTGGTCGCCGTAGCGTGCCGTGCGCGCCTGCGCGTCGAGCGGGCGGGTGGTGCCGAACAACCGGCAGAACGACTCGCCCTCCTGGCCGAGCCCCGACACGGCGGCGAGGGGGACGTCGACCTGGGGGGTGCGGATCCCGCCCATGGCGTTGCCGGCGTCGTCCCGCACGAAGTCGGTGCCGGTGGCGTCCAGCTCGAGCTGGGGGTGCTGCGGCGGGGGCGTGCCGGTGCGGGCCCACTCGGCCAGCGCCGCAACCGCGGCACGGAGGACGTAGGGCTGAGGGCCGGCGTTGATCCCGGTCGAGCAGGTGATCACCCCGCCGTAGATCGACGACGGCGGGTCGGTGAGGGCGGCGAACAGGGCCTCGTCGGCCGCGCCCGAGCCGTCGTCGGTGTCGGCGATGCCGAGTCCGTAGGCGTCGCTGTGGGCGGTGCCGGCGACCTCCCAGCTTCGGAACCACTGGGTGTCGGGCTGGCGGGCCCGCCCGTAGCCGAGGCGGTCGCCGACGAGGTCGGTCTCGGTGGAGAACACGAGCACCGGCACCTCGAGGTCGGTGCGGACGAGCGTCGGGTCGGGTGCCGGCACGCGGTCGATGACGAGCGGAGCGCCGACCGCGGCCCGGCTGTGGAGCAGGTAGCCGTCGAACACGTCGTCGAGCGGAGCCACGGCGTTGACGTAGCTCGACAGCCGGAACGCCGACTGGGACTCGCCGATGGCGATCACCTGCTCGGGTACGAGGCCCCCGAGGACCCGGTCGGACGCGAACCAGGCGGCCGCACCGGCTTGGCTGAACAGGTCGTAGCTGTAGTCGTCGCCGGGGTGGCCGAGGGTGCCGTAGCGCGCGGGGTCGGCCTTCTTCAGCGTGAGCGAGTCACCCACCGGACCGCCGCCTCCAGGCTCGATGCCGCCGCGCTGGGCGGACACCCCGATCCACGCCGATCCCGAGCGGACGAGCTCGGGAGCGAGGAACGTCCAGTCCGGGTCGGCGTCGAGGCCGCCGGACACGTTCAGCCACTCGACGTACACGTTGCCGTCGAACGCGGCGGGGTCGATCGGCCGGCGAACGACCACCCGGGTCTTGTAGGGCGCGGCGGCGTCCTCCCGGACGGCCCAGTTCCCGTCGGGGCTCAACGGCCGATCGGAGGTGTAGGAGGTCGCCGTCCCGCTCAGGAAGAACTCGGTCTCCTGGTAGCCGACGGTGGCCAGGTCGATGCCGCCGGGGCCCAGCACGATCGAGCCGTTGCCACCGGTCACCGGTCCCTCCACGGTCGGGGTGGCGACGGCGTCGGCGGCGGGGGGAGAGGGGCGGAAGGTGCCGTCGGCCGTGTCCGTCGTGGCTCCGGTCTCGGCGGCGTCGTCACCGTCGGACGAACAGGCGGTGGCGACCAGCGCGGCGAGCACGACGGCGACGGCGAAGGCGACGGGGACGAGCAGCTGCAGGCGAGGATCGCGACGGGGCTCGGACATGCCAGATCGTGGCACCGGAACCCGGTTCGGTCCCAGTCGGGTGGCTAGACCTCTTTGGGGAAGGACAGGACGATCGCCGTCGACACGACGAGCAACGTGACCCCCATGCCCAGCAGGAACACCCGCGCCCGGGCGGTGTCCATCTTCGAGCTGATCCCGGCGAAGAACAGCACCGTCGCGAACATGATGGTCATGAGCACGTAGTTGTCCGACCGTTGGTTCGCCTCTCGGGCCACCTCGGACTGCTCGGCCGCCTGGGCCTCGAGCCGGTTGGCCTCGTCGAGGGCGGCGACCCGGTACTCCGGCATGTCGAACGGGGTCGGCGGGGCGTCGGGGTCGAGCCGGGGCTGGGTCGCCACCCACGCGTCGGCGGCGACCTCGAACTCGGGGCGGAAGCGCTGGTAGAGGAACCCCGACACCAGGGCCGGGTCGGGCTCGTAGATCTCGCCGGGGGTGGGCGGCTGATCGAACAGCCCCTCCTGCTCGGCGGCGAGCAGCCACTGGGTGAAGGTCACCACGTCGACCGTGGCGTCGGCGTCGGCGAGGGCGGCAGCTCGGGTCGCCTCGACGCGGCTGGCGCCGGCCTGGCTGTACGCGTCGGCCTGGACGCCGCTCCACTTCGCGGCCTGGAACCCCGTCCACGCCGCGAGGATGGCGGCGAGCGAGAGCAGGATGGCCTCGGTCAGTTCGAACTTGCGGTCGAGCCGCAGACCCTCGCGGCGCTCGTCCTCGGCGGCCTCGAGGTCGGCGAGCCGGTTGCCCTGTTGCGCGGTGTCGCTGCCATCGTCGCCGGGGCCGGCGTGGGGCGGGTCGGTCACGGCGGTGATCGTAGGGGCCCCCGCCGCGCCATCCCCATCGTTCTGGCAGGGAATCCCCGTGCTGAAGCAACGCTCGGTCTCAGGTGGTGAGCGCGACACCGACTGTGGAGGTGTCGTGTGGGTCGTCGAGCATGGCGAGGAGCGACTCGACGGTGCGCCAGTTGCGGACGGTGGCCGGGGTCCCGACCGCCTTCTCGAGCCGCGCGGCGGTGAGCCTGGCCCGGCCGAGCCCGTTCGGGTAGCGGAGGTAGACCTCCCGACCGGCGACCACGAGCGCCTCGGGGGCGATCGTGGCGGGATCGATGGCGCTGCCGTCGCCCGTCGCCAGAGCCTCCAGGAAGGCGACGTGGAGTTCCCCCGGGTCGACCCCCTCGGCGAGGAACGGGTTGCCGGTGTGCACCGCCCGCAGCTCTGCGGCCGTGCGGACCACGACCGGCACGTCGAATCCGGCGACCGCGGTGAGCCGGCCCTCGAGGTCCCGCTCGATCTGGCGGACCCTGGTGCCGGAGACCGCGGTGAAGACCACGTTGCCGGACTGGATGTAGGTCTCGACGTCGGCGTGGCCGAGGTCGACCAGCGCTTCGCGCACGACGGCCATCGGGAGGATGCGCCTGCCGCCGACGTTCACGCCTCGGAGCAGGGCGACGTGGCTGGGCAAGGCTCCCTCCTCGCTCGGTGGCCGGTCAGCCGAGCTTGCGCACGAGGTCACCGGCGCGGATGGTGCCGGGCGTGACGACCCGTGCGTTGATGCCCCTCAGGTTGTGCCGTCGGCCCATCTCGGAGTTCACCAGCTCCGTGGCCCGAGGGCCGAAGCGCCGGCGGAACTTCGCGCACCCGGTGTGGGGCTCGGCGGTGACCTCGACGATCGCGCCGCCGATCGCCAGGCGGGTGCCCGGTGGGAGGTTGTCGGCGCCGAGCTCGAGGTCGACGTAGAGCTGGTCGCCGGCGAGAGGCCACTCGTCCCGCGACGACGCCAGGTGGGCGACCACCCTCGCGTTGGTGATGGTGATCTGCTGGTCGGGGTTGGCGCTCCCGTCCTCGGTGCGGCGGCTCGGCCGGAGTCGCCACGAGTCCCCCACGAGGCCCTCGACGAGATCGAGCTCGGCCACGTCGAGGACCTCCCGCTGGTCGACGGAGGGCCGCCGCACGATCAGCTCGAGCCGACCTTCGTCGGCGGGGGCGGAGAGGATCGCGTCGAGCGCGGCGTCGTCGAGGTCGGCATCGATCACTCCCGCATGGTGACCCTGGCCCCGTTGCGCAGGCAAGGAGGTTCGACGAGCGTCGACTGCGGGGGCGCCGAGCGGGGATGCACTCCATCGGCCTACGGCCGTTCACTTGCGCGACCACCCTCCATGACGGATGATCGTCACTCAGCGTGGTCTCGTGTGTGCGGGTCCTGTCCGAGCCAGGAGTGAGACATGCAGCTGGAAGACACAACTCGGGCGACTCACCGGTTCTCCGGTGCCGTCGCCCAGCGCCCGGTCGTCGAGAACGGCGGTCCTTGACCCCGGGCACCGGGGCACAAGCACACCGAGTAGCCGTCGACGGCAAACACCTGAAGCTCAACGGCGAGCGCTTCGTCGTTCGCGGCGCGACCTACGGGTCGTTCCTGCCGCGGGCCGACGGCGCGCCCTTCCCGCCCACCGACGCGATCGACGGCGACTTCCGAGCCATGGCGGCAAGCGGGTTCAACACCGTGCGCGTCTACGGCCCACCGCCGCCCGACCTCCTCGAGCTCGCCGCCGCGCACGGCATCCGAGTCCTGGTCGGGCTCGACTACCACGACCTGCGGGTCGAGTCCGGCACGTCACGCTCGGCCCGCCGGCGAGTGCGGGATGCGGCGTTTCGCGCCGTCGACGACGCCATGGAGCGCCTGGCCGGTCGAGCAGAGGTGCTCGCGGTGTCGGTGGGCAACGAAGTCCCGGGGGATCTGGTCCGGCTCCACGGGCGGGCGCAGGTGGAACGCCTGCTCGGCCGGGTCGCCGATCGGGTGCACGAGGCCGACCCGGACGTCCCCGTCACCTACACGAACTACCCGACAACGGAGTACCTGGACGTCCCAGGGCTCGACCTCGTCACCTTCAACGTCTTCCTCGAGGACCGGGAGGCCTTCTGGCGCTACCTCCGTCACCTGCAGGTCGTCGCCGGCCCCCGACCGGTGGTGTTGACCGAGCTCGGGCTGGCGGCGGGCGTCCACGGGGACGACGCCCAGGCGACGTCGCTCGGGTGGCAGCTCGACGCGGTCGACGAGGAGGGGCTCGCCGGGGCGACGATCTTCTCGTGGACCGACGAGTGGGGTGTGGCCGGGCAGCCCGTCGAGGGCTGGGGCTTCGGTCTGACCGGCGAGGACCGATCGCCCCGACCGGCGCTCGAGGTGGCTTCCCGCTGGGCGCGGCGCCCCCTACGAGCACTGCGGTCCACGTGGCCTCGGGTCAGCGTCGTCGTCTGCGCCTACAACGAGGAGCGGACCGTTCGCAGCTGCCTCGACTCGTTGGACTCCTGCGACTACCCGGACCTCGAGGTCATCATCTGCGACGACGGATCGACCGACGCCACGCTCGAGATCGCGCGCGAGTACCCGTTCAAGCTCCTGGCCCTCGAGCACGGCGGGCTCAGCCGGGCGCGCAACGCGGGTCTCGAGGCGGCGAGCGGCGGCATCGTCGCGTTCCTGGATGCCGACGCCGCCTGTCATCCGCAGTGGCCCTTCTACCTGGCGCTCTCCCTCGAGGATCCGCAGGTGATGGCCACCGGTGGCCCCAACCTCCCCGTCGAGGGCGCGCCGCTCGTGGAGCGCGGCGTGGCCCTCTCGCCCGGCGCGCCGACCGAGGTGCTGATCGCCGACGACCGGGCCGAGCACGTGCCCGGCTGCAACATGGCCTTCCGGTCCGACGAGCTACGGGGCATCGGGGGCTTCGACCCCTTGTACACCTCCGCCGGCGACGACGTCGACGTGTGCTGGAAGCTGCTCGACGGGGGCGGCGAGATCGCGTTCAGTCCTGCGGCCCAGGTCCGGCATCACCGTCGGGGCACGATCAAGGGCTACCTCCGCCAGCAACGTGGCTATGGCCGGGCGGAGCGGCTCCTCGTCGCCGGGCACCCCCACCGGTTCAATCGCCTGGGCCAGGCCCGGTGGTCGGGGTTCATCTACGGCAACGTGGCCACTCTGCCCCGCCTGTTCCGCCCGGTCGTCTACCACGGCTCGATGGGCGCCGCGCCCTACCAGACGGTGACGGCGCGGCCGGCGCACACGGTGAGCATGTGGGGCAACGCGCTCATCCCCTTCGCGATGGCGTCGGCGGCCGGAGCCCTCGCTGCGGCCGTGCTGTGGCCCCGTGCCGTCCTGGTCGCGGCGGTGCTGGCCGGCCTGTTGGTCGCGTTCGGTGCATCCGTCGCGGCGTCGACACCCGCGGGGCGGTGCGAGCCGAACCCGGTGCGGCTACGTCTCCTCGTGGCCGCGCTGCACCTCAGCCAACCCCTGGCTCGCACCTGGGGACGGCTACGAACCCCCCTCCGGCCGGTCGACGGGGTGGCGGCCGGGCCCTGGACCGGCGACCGTCTGGCGTGGCTCGGCGCGCTCGCCGACGACATGCGGAGGCGTCGGCTGTCCGTACGATTCGCCGGCCCGTCCGACTCGTGGGACGTCGCGTGCGCCGCCGGCCCGTTCATGACGGCGAGGGTGACCACGGCGGTGGCGTGGGGGTGGGTGCCCCGGTTCCGCGTCGGGTACCGACCGACGAGATGGGCGATCGTGGTGGCCGTCGTGCTCGCCGGCTTGGTGACGGTGCTGCCTTCGTGGTTCCCCGCGCTGGCCGTGATGGGGGCGGCGGTGCTGATCGAGGTGCTCGTGCTGCACCGGAGCGTGAACGCATCGCTCGCCGCTTCCGTGCAGGATTCCCGGGGGTCCGGGTCCACACCCGAGGCGGCACTGGAACCGATGGAGGGCGATCGCGGCGATGGGTGACCCCCGGACCGATCGAGGTGCACCGGACGGACGGCGTCGACTGATCGTGAACGCCGACGACTTCGGCGCCAGCGAGGGGGTCAACCGCGGCATCGCCCAGGCCCACGACCACGGGCTGGTCACGAGCGCGAGCCTGATGGTCCGCATGCCGGCAGCGGCAGGCGCCGTGCGGCTGGCGCAGGACCGGCCCGCGCTCTCGGTCGGCCTGCACGCCGATCTGACCGGTGAGGGCACCCCTCCCCCGGCCGACCTCCACGACGTCGATGCGTGCCGCGCCGAGCTGGCGGCCCAGGTCGAGTGCTTCTCGTCGCTGCTCGGGCGACCGCCGACCCATCTCGACGCCCACCACAACGTCTATCGGATCCGGCACCTCGAGCCGCTCTTCATCGAGTTGGCAGAGCAGATCGGGGTCCCGTTGCGCGAGCACTCGGTCGTCCGCTACTTCTCCGACTTCTACGGACAGTGGGACGACGGCGAGACCCACCCCGAATGGCTCAGCACGCGCAACCTGATCCGCATGCTCGACGACGAGATCGGATCGGGCATCACCGAGCTGAGCTGCCATCCCGGGCTGGTCGACCCCGCGCTCGACTCGCCTTACCATCGCGAGCGCGAGCTCGAGCTGGTCGCGCTGTGCGACCCCGTGGTGCGTCGCCACGTCGAGGAGTCCGACTTGGTCCTCATCAGCTACCACGATCTCCACCCCGACGTCGCGGCATGAACCGGGCCGAGCGCTACGGCCTGCTCTCCCGGTACGCACGTCCCCAGGTCCGCCATCTGGTCGCGCTGGTCGCGCTGGCGTTCGTCCCGGCAGCCATGGCCGCCCTGCAGCCCCTGCCGCTCAAGATGTTCGTCGACAACGCCCTCGGTGGAGAGCCGTTGACCGGGCTCCCGAGCCGGCTGCTCGACGTCGTCGGGGTCTCGGACGACGCCAGGAGCCTGGTGGTGGTGGCGGGGATCGCGGCGGTGGCGGTGGCCGTCGCCGCATACCTCGTGTCGGATTCGGTCGGCGTGTACTGGGAGTGGGTCGGGGCGAGGATGGTCCGGGACGTGGCCCGGGACGCGTTCGATCACCTCCAACGGCTGTCCCCCCGCTTCCACGCCCGCACCCCGTCGGGAGACGCCCTCAGCCTGGTGACCACCGACTCGAGCGCCCCGTACACCGCCGTCAACGCGCTCCTCGTGTCGCCGGTCATGGGAGGGGTGACCATGGTGACCGTCGGGTTGAGCGCCTGGCGCCTGAACAAGGGGCTCACCGTGGTGCTCCTGGCGATGACGCCGCTCCTCGCCCTGCTGTCGCGCCACCTCAGCGGCCGACTGAAGCGGGTCGCCACCCGGGCCCGGCGCGAGCGGGTCGCCGTCACGTCCTTCGTCACCCAGGTCGTACACGCGCTCCCGGTCGTGCAGGCCTTCACCGCCGAGCCTCAGAACCTGCGGGCCTTCCGTGAGATCACCGACCGATCCGTCGAGGCGTCGCGGCGGGCCACCACCCTCGAGGCGGCGGCCGGGTCGGTCGCCGCGGTGATCGGGAGCGTCGCCGCCGCCGTGCTCCTGGTGCTCGGCGGACAGGGGGTCGTCCGCGGCACCGTCACCGTCGGCGAGCTCGTCGTGTTCCTCGCCTACGCCCGGACCCTCGACGCGCAGTTCCGCTCCCTGCTCGGTGTCGGGCGCCAGCTCCGTCTGGCCGAGGTGGGCCTCGACCGCCTCCACGAGGTGATCACCGACGACGACCGGGTCCGCGACCCGGCCGACCCGGTGCCGATGCCGGTCCCGTCGGGTCCCTCGACCCTGGCCGCACGCTCGATCCGTGACCGCCTCCGAGGTGACGAAGTGAGCGGGACCTCCCTCGGCGGCCTGTCCGTCGAGTGGAACCACGTCACCTTCGGCTACGAGCCGGCACGGCCGGTGCTCCACGACGTCAGCCTCCGGGTCGAGGCCGGGGAGACCGTGGCACTCCTCGGCCGCACCGGGGCGGGCAAGTCGACCCTCATCGCCCTCGTGTCACGGCTCGTCGACCCGTGGTCCGGGTCGATCCTCCTCGGCGGCGTGGACGTGCGCCGTGCCTCGGTGGCCGACGTGCGGTCACGAGTGGCCGTCGTGCGCCAGGAACCCCTCATCCTCCCGGCGACCGTCGCCGACAACGTGGCCATCGCCCGACCGGACGCATCCCGTGATGACATCGAGCGCGCGTGCCGGCGGGCTCTGGCGGCCGAGTTCGTCGAGGCGCTGCCCGATGGCTACGACACGGTGCTCGCCGAGCACGGGTCGAGCCTGTCCGGCGGCCAGCGGCAGCGACTCGCCATCGCCCGCGCCTTCCTCAAGGACGCGCCGATCCTGGTGCTCGACGAGCCGACCTCGGCCCTCGACACCGAATCCGAGGACCTGCTCGTCCGGTCGCTCGAGCAGGTGTCGGAAGGCCGGACGGTGCTCGTGATCGCCCACCGGCTGTCCACCGTCCGCCGCGCCGATCGCGCCGTCGTCCTCGACGACGGCAGGGTTGTCGAGGTGGGAGCGCACGACGAGCTGATCGAGCGGGAGGGCGCCTACGCGCGCTTCCACCGCCTCCAGACCACGGGGGTGGCCCCGTGAGCAGCGCCTGGCACCGCCACCTCGTGCGCTACGCGGGGCCCTACCGGCGCGGCCTGGTAGTCGCCTGCCTGCTCGCGGTCGCCCGATCGCTGGTCGTCGTGGCCCTGCCGTGGCCCCTGAAGCTTGCGGTCGACAACGTCCTCGGGGACGAGCCCCTGCCGAGCTGGGCGGGCTCCATCGACCGGCTCCCCGGCTCGGCGACCACGGTCGGCAGGCTCGTCGCGCTCGGCACGATCAGCGTGCTACTGGCGGTGGCCAACGGCGGTCTCGTCGTCGCCGGCCAGCGGCGGCGCCAGACGCTCGGGCTGCGGATGAGCAGCGACCTCGCCCACGACACCCTCGAGAGGATCCAGCGCCGGTCACCGGCCGCGGCCAGCAGCTTCCGGTCCGGCGATCTCGTGCAGCGCGTCGTCGCCGACACGAAGTGCGTCGACACGCTCGTGTTCGGGGTGTGGATGTCGGCCTTCCAGTCGGTGGTCACGTTCACGCTGCTCGCCCTGGTCCTGCTCTCCGTGTCGGCCGAGATCCTGCTCATCGCCGTCGGCGTGGCCGTGCCGATGCTGCTGATCACCCGGGTGTACCGGAGCCGCATCCGCCAGGACGCAGTCGCCCTCGCCGACGCCCAGGCCGAAGTGACCACCGCCACCGAGCAGATGCTGTCCACCCTGCCCGAGGTGCAGTCGTTCGGTGCCGAGCACGCCGAGCTCGCCCGATTCACCCGCGAGTCCGACGCGCAGGTGGCGGCCATGCTCCGATCTCAGCGCACCTCCCTCGGGTTCGGCACCGCCGTCGGGTCGGTCACCTCGGTCGGAACCGGGCTGGTGATGATCGTGGGCGGCTTCCTCGTGCTCGACGGTTCGACCACCCTCGGCTCGCTCCTCGTCGTGCTGTCGTACCTGACGTCGCTGTTCGGGCCGGTCGAGGGGCTCGCCCACCTGTCCCGGGGCGCGGCCACCGCCCGCGCCGGCGCCCTGCGCGTCCTCCGCCTCGCCGACGACCAGGACGAGGTGCCCGAGCCCCAGCACCCCGTCGAACCTCCTCCGATGGGGCGCGGCGGTCGGCTCGTCTTCGACCACGTGACCTTCGGCTACATCCCGGGCCGCCCGGTGCTTCGGGACGTGTCCCTCGACATCGCCGCTGGGGAGACGGTGGCGGTCGTCGGGCCGACCGGGGCCGGGAAGTCGTCGCTCGCGTCGCTCGTCCCCCGCTTCTTCGACCCGTGGTCCGGCCTCGTGACCGTCGACGGCGTCGACGCGCGCCGCTACCGCACCCGGGACCTTCGCCGGCGCGTCGCCGTCGTCCGCCAGGACCCCCTCCTCCTGCCCGTCTCGGTGCGGGACAACATCGCCTTCGGTTCCCCCTGGGCGACCGAGCGCGACATCCACCGAGCGGCGGAGCAGGCCCTCGCCGCCGAGTTCGTCGAGGCGTTGTCCGACGGGTACGACACGGTGCTCGGCGAGCGGGGCGTGACGCTGTCGGGTGGGCAACGCCAGCGGCTGGCCATCGCCCGCGCCATCTGTCGCGGTGCCCCCATCCTCATCCTCGACGAGCCCACGGCGGCCCTCGACGCCGAGTCCGAGGCCGAGCTCATGGAGCTGGTCACCGCCACGGCGAGAGGACGGACGATCCTGATGATCGCCCACCGGCTCTCCACCGTCCGTTGGGCCGACCGCATCGTCGTCGTCGAGGCCGGCTGCATCGTCGAACAGGGCGACCACGACGGGCTGATGGACCATGACGGCGTCTACGCGCGGTACCAGCGGATCCACGCCGGCGAGCCGGGGTCGGGCCCGGACCACGTCGCGACCACGACCCTGGAAGCCAAGGCCTGACGATGGCGACCATCCTGTTCAGCAGCTTCGCGGTCCGCCACCCCGTCGGCGGTGTTCTTTCCAACAACCTCCAGTTCCTCACCGGGTTCCACCGGCTCGGCCATGACGTGTACCTCCTCGAGAAGCCCGGCTACGACGAGTCGTGCTTCGATCCCGAGCGCCGGGTCAGCAGCGACGACTGCAGTTGCGGGATCCGCCGCATCGGCGCGCTGCTCGACCGTCACGGACTCGGGGGTCGGTGGTGCTACGTCGACGCGCACGGCGTCTACCACGGGATGGGTCGGGCCGAGGTCGAGGCGGTCGCGGCACGCGCCGACCTGTTCATCGATCGCGGCCTCCACCGGACGTGGGACGACGAGACCGCCGACGTGCCGCGGCGCGTCCTCGTCGATCCCGATCCGGGGTTCCGGCAGGTCAAGCTGGCCAACGCGGCGGCGAGCGGAAGGCCGGTGCCCCGCTACGACGCCTATTTCACCTACGGCCACAACATCGGCACGCCGAGCTCGCCGGCGCCCACCGCGGGCATTCGCTGGCACCACCTCTTCCATCCCGTCGACACGATGCTGTACGAGCCGTCCCCGCCACCGACGGGCGCGGGCTGCACCACGGTCACCAACTGGAAACCGTTGGAGCAGGTCGAGCACGCCGGCCGGGTGTACGGCATGAAGGACGCCCAGTTCCCCCGCTTCGAGGACATCCCCGGCCGGGTGACGGTGCCCATGGAGGTGGCCGTCGAGGGCCCGGCGGTGCCGGTCGAGCACCTGCGGCGGCTCGGGTGGCGGGTGGTGTCCGCGCTCGACGTCACGTCCTCGTACGACGCCTACCACGACTACATCCGAGGTTCCCTCGCCGAGTTCAGCGTCGTGAAGGACGTCTACCGCGGCCTCAACGTCGGATGGTTCAGCGACCGCAGCGCCGCCTACCTCGCCCACGGCCGGCCCGTGGTGGTCCAGGCCAACGGGGTTGCGGGGCACCTGCCCACCGGCGAGGGCCTGTTCGAGGTCGACGATCTCGACGAGGCCGTCGAGGCCGTGGAGAGGATCGCGCGCGAACCCGCCCGACACGCCCTCGCGGCGCGACGGATCGCCGAGGAGCACCTGGACGCCCGACTGGTCCTCACTCGCTTCCTCGACGAGCTCGACATCACCGGTCCATCGACGCCCACGAGGAGCACAGCGCCATGAGCCCCACCGTCACCATCGGCTTCCTCCCCCGGGAGCGGTTCGTCATGGCCGGGGAGTCCCTGGCCAGCCTGTACGCGATGACGCCACGCTCCTTCGAGTTGATCGTCGTCGACCCTGCCATCCCCGACCGCTACCGCGCCGAGATGCAGGCGGTGCTCGACCACCACGACAACTGGCGGGTCCTGCACGTCGACCGGCACCTGCTCCCCGCCGAGGCGAAGAACCTGATCGTGCGGGAGGCCACCACCGACTACGTGTGCCTCCTCGAGAACGACAACCTGTTCAACGAGGGCTGGCTGGAGGCGCTCCTCGACGTGTGCGAGACGTTCCCAGCCGACGTGGCCGCACCGCTGATCCGGGAGGGTCGGGGCGAGGAGGGCCACTTCGACCCGCACCTCGGTTCCCTCGTCTCGACCGACGATGGACGGTGGAAGGTCGAGCGGCTCACAAGTGCCCGCGACGCCGCACGCGACACCGAGCCCGTCGAGTTCGTCGAGCAGCACTGCCTGCTGTTCCGGCGATCGGTCTTCGACCGCATCGGCCCCTACGACGAGGAGCTCAACACCCGCGACGAGGTCGACCTGAGCCTCGCCCTCCACCACGCCGGCGCCACCGTCGTCCTGGAGCCGCGGTCGATCGTCAACTACGTCCCGCCGACGTCGCCACCCGAGCCCGACGAGCTCCCGTTCTACCGGATGCGGTGGGACCTCGACCGGGCGGCGGCGAGTCGGGAGCGGATCAAGGAGCGTTGGTCGCTCGTCGACACCCCAGGCGATCTCGAGTTCGTGCGCTACCGGAACCTGATCCCCGAGCTGCCGGCCGTGCGGTCCGCCCTCGAGGGGCTGTGCCGCGACGGACACCATGTGGTGCTGCTCGAGGACGGCGACTGGTTCGACACCGAGATCACGGAGGGCCTGCCCGTCGAGCCCTTCCCCGACGTCGGCGGCCACTTCGGTGGGTTCCCCGACTCGGACGAGGCCGCCCGTCGGCTGCTCGACGACGCCTTCGAGCGGGGCGCCACGGCCGTCGTCGTGGGATGGCCGGCCCGCTGGTGGTTCGACCACCTCACCGGACTGCGGCCGGCGTTGTCCGCGTGGGCGACGTCGGTGCACAGCGACGGCCTGCTCGAGATCTTCGCCCGCGAGCCGGAACGGGTGCCGTGAGTCCCGACCGCCCCGGGCCCGGCCCCCCGACGGCACCGCTCCGGGTCTTCTGGGACGGCGACCGTACGCCGCCGGAGGGCTGGTCGAGCCCCCCCGACCTGCGCCCGGCCCAGTTGGTACGCGAGGGGTTGCCGTTCGCCACCGCCACCATCGAGCGGGCGTACATCGGCCCCGGCCTCGGCCGGGTGCCCCACTGGGAGCTCGTCGACCTGCTCGAGGAGTTCCGGCGGGTCCTGCAGGTGGGCGGACGGATCCGGGTCGCGTCCTACGACCTCGACGCCTCCCTCGAGGCGTACGCGACGCGACGCGCCGACTTCTTCTGGGAGCACTGGGCCGAGGCCCCGTCCGCGGCGCTGTCCGCCCAGCTCCTCGAGTCGGGTGCGGCGCGGAGCCTCCTCGCCGCCGACCTGGTCGTCGAGCTGCTCGGTCGCGCCGGGTTCGCCGACCCTGCCCGGCAACCGTTCGGGCACTCGGACGCCGATCCGCAGCTCGCCGGGCCCGACCGGCTGGCCGACCACTGCTGCTTCGTCGAGGCCCGCAACGCCACGCCCTGGCCCGCCGTCGATCCCGCCGTCGAACCGGCGGCCCCGCACCTGGCGTTGGCCGACACGTCCGGGCGGAGCTACCGGGTCCTCTGGAGCGGCCCGCCGGGCAGCCGGGGATCCGTCCACTTCCGTCCCGAGGGTGCCCCCCGCTGGGACGAGGTGGCGGCGACGTCCTGGCCGAGCGTCGACGGCCCGCAGGGCGCGTACGTCTTCGCGGCCACGTGCGAGGGCCTGCACCCCGGCGAGCGCTATGAGTACGAGGTCGTGCACGACGTCGGCGGTCGCCGTCAGGTGGTCGAGACCTCCTCGTTCGTCACCATCCCCGACCCCGCCGACGCGCCGGTGCGGCTGGCCTTCATCGCCGACACCGGGGTCTCGGGGCGTGCGGACGGGTTGAGCGACAGCACGCGGCGAGTCGTCGACGAGGTCGTACAGCTCGGACCCCACGTGGTGCTCGGCGGAGGTGACTACGCCTACCGCTCGGGCGACCGACGCTGGCAGACCGGCCAGCAGGCGGTGCACGCGTGGCTGAGGGAGATGGCGCCCCTGACGCGGAGCCACCCGTTGATGCCCCAGTACGGCAACCACGAGGTGGAGCTGGCCGAGCGCTACCGCGACTGGGCGGTGCACTTCCCGCCGCCGGCCGGTGGCACGAAGCCCGGGACCCGTTCGTACTCCTTCGACGTCGGACCGTGCCACGTCGCGGCCTTCTACGCCCCCACCGACGACATCGACCCCGCCGAGGTGGGCTGGCTGTGGCAGGACCTGGCCGACGCCCGGCAGGGAGACTGCAGGTGGCTGGTCGTGTTCCAGCACCAGCCCCTCATCGCCCACGGGACCAGCCACCCGGCCGAGCCCGACGTGGCCCGGGCCCTCGCGGGAGCGCTCGGCGAGCACAAGGTTGACCTCCACCTCAGCGCCCATGACCAGAGCTACGAACGGACCTATCCCCTCACCTGGGAAGGCCTCGTGCCGCGAGTCGCCACCACGGAGACCGCCCGCTACCGGAGGGGAGTCGGCACGGTGCTCGCGAAGGTGAGCCCCGCGGGCAAGCGGTCCGACCGCGGTGGCGGCTTCTCGGTGCTGCCCCCGGAGCGAGCCGACGTGGTGGCGGTGGCCGACGACGAGGGCCACCACTTCGCCGTCGTGGAGGCCGATGCCGAGAGCCTCCGGCTGGACGCCTACCGGATCCGTGACTCCGAGGCCCCGCTCGAGCTCGTCGACCGGGCGGTGATCCTCGCATGAGCCGCCCCGCCCCCGGGCGAGCCCTGGTGTTCGGGCTGATGTTCGACCTGCCCTACGCCGGCATCGTCGCCCAGTTCCTCCACTACCTGGTCGGCCTGCGGCGGCTGGGGTGGGACGTGTGGTACGTCGAGGACTCGCTGTCGTGGCCCTACGACCCGACGGCTCGCACGTCGGCCACCGATCCCAAGGCCTCCGTCGAGCGCGTCGCCAGGGTGCTCGAGCGGTACGGTTTCGGCGACCGGTGGGCCTACCGCGCTGCGATCCCCGAGGTCACCTGCTTCGGCGTGACCGAGTCGGCGCTGGCCGAGCTGTACCGCACCACCGACCTCGCGCTGAACGTGACCGGCGCACAGGAGATCCGCGACGAGCACACCTCCGTCCACGGGCTGGTGTACGTCCAGTCCGACCCCTTCGCCCTCCAGGTCGACGTCGACGAGGGAAGCCGATGGGCGGCCGAGCAACTGGCCCGACACCGCGCCCACTTCACGTTCGGGGAGCTCGTGGGCACGCCTCTGTGCGACCTGCCGACCGGCGGGGTCCAGTGGCGGCCCACGCGCCAGCCCGTGGCGCTCGAGCTCTGGCCGGTGCGCCCGCCGGGCGAGAGGTTCACCACGGTGACCACGTGGCGCAACGACAGCAAGCACCGGATGTGGCGGGGGGAGCCCTACTACTGGACGAAGGACCGGGAGTTCCTGGCCGTGGTCGACCTGCCGCGACGGACGACGGCGACGCTCGAGCTGGCCATCGACGGCACGCCCGACGAAGCGCCCCTGCTGCGGGAGCGCGGCTGGCACCTCGTCCACGGCGACGAGCTCGGGGTCGACCTCGACGCCTACCGTGACTACATCATCGGATCCCGCGGGGAGCTGACCGTCGCGCGCGACCAGTACGTTCGACCGCACACGGGCTGGTTCAGCGACCGGAGCGCGTGCTACCTGGCCGCAGGTCGACCGGTCGTGACCCAGGACACCGGATTCGGCGAGGTGCTCCCGACCGGTGAGGGTCTGTACGCCTTCCGGGGCGTGGACGATGCCGCCGCCGCCCTCGACGAGATCGAGGCGGACCCGGTGCGCCACAGCGCCGCCGCGCGCGCCATCGCCGAGGAGCACTTCGCCGCCGAGAAGGTGCTGGCCCGGCTCATCGCCGACGTGCCCGACGGCTGAGTGGCGCCTCGACCCTGGTGGGGCTCAGCTCCGTCCCAGTGCCGTGCCCAGCACGTGGGCCGACACCTCCGCCGCGTCGAAGTGCTCCTCGGCAAGCGCACGGGCGGCCTGGCAGTGGTGGTCGTAGCGGTGGCCCAGCTCCTCGAGGGCGGCCACCGCGTCGTCGGAGGTCACGAATCGGAACAGACCCTCGTCGTCGGGGAGGTAGTCGCTGGGACCGGTGTGCTGCACCACGGCAGGGCGGCCGCTCGACAGGTAGCAGAGCGTCCGGTCGCTGATCCACGCCGTCTGGAACAGCAGGCATGACGGCTTCACGCAGCTGAACTCGCCGCGCGAGCGGCGGATGTAGTCGCGGTACATGAACGGGTCACGGGCGACGTCGAAGGAGTGCCGCACCTCCCAGCCGTGCTCTCGCAGCAGCGCCTCGTCGCGCTCGTCCTCTTCCTTGGCGCCGAAGCAGACGGCAAGCTCGAGCGCCTGGGGAGTGCGCTGCGGAAGGTCGACCATGCGCAGGAACTCGATCCGCTTGCTGTTGTCGAGCAGGAGGTCGGCACCATCGGTCATCCACTCGCCGAACCAGTTGGTGATCGTCGTGAGCACGTCGCGGCGCGGTCCTGGATCGAACGGCCACGACTCGGTGTCGACGACGGGGCGGATCCCGTGCCAGTCGATCCCGCAGTCCGGCACCCGCTCGCCGCCGACGTGCTCGCCGGTGGTGAAGTAGCGGTCATGGGGTGCAACCGTGAGCTGGCCGTGCGCGAGCCAGAACTGGAGCTGTCCGGGATCGATGTCGATCAGGGCGGTTCGGCGCACCCGCTCGAGGATGACCTCGCTGGTGTCGTACTTGAAATCGACCAGGAGGTCGGCGCTCCCGAGCACCGCCATGGCCGGCCCGGCTCGGTGTTCACGAAGGTGATGCCGCCGCCGTCGTGCTGCTGGTACAGGAGCAGCCGATCGGACATGCCCACCCGGTCGAGGTTGTCGAGGAAGGCTCGGACCGCCGCGGGGTCCGGCTGGCGCTCGTGCCGCGGCTCGAGGCACTCCAGCCAGTAGACGTCGCAGCCGTTGCGCTGCAGACCGTGGACCCACTGGAGGAAGACCCAGAAGTGACCACCGCCCTCGGGGAACATCGCCACCGAGAGCGGCGCCACCACGACGCGGGTCACGACCGTCGCCTCACAGCTCGTAGATCCGGACCTCGGGAGTCGAGGCGAGCAGCTGGCACTCGGTCTCGAGGACCTCCCGCAGGGCCGGGTAGTAGTCGAGCGTCCAGAAGTCGTGCTTCCAGATCACGAAGGTCTCCGCGCCCGCCGTCCGGGCCCGCCGGAACTCGTCGACCGCCTCTCGGTCATCGACGGGCAGACCGTGGAAGAACCCGTTGCGCTCCGGGAACGCATGGACCGCGACGTGGGTCCGCGAGAGATCGAAGCGGATGTCGTCCTCGTCGAGCAGCGCGAACGGCCCGTCGGGTGGGATGGTCGCCCGGATGGTGTCGAGGCCGCGCTCTCGCTGCTCGGCGGCGCGCCGGATCCGGGTGATGCCCTCCTGCAGTGCGTCGAGCACCTCTCGGTGGGCGCCTTGCGCCTCCAGGCGCCGGTAGCGATCCTCGAGGATCGGGCCCTCGTGGGGGAACAGGGCCGTGATCCCGGCGATCGCCACCGGATCGAGCTCGCCGGGCAGGGTCGGACAGGCGCCGAGCGCTCCCACGGCCGCGAGCTCGAGCGTCGTACGGATGCACTTCGCGCACCGGCCGCAGTTGTAGTCGGGCTCGTGGGTGGCCCAGCACACCCGGAGCGTCTCCATGGCGAGCGGTGAGCGGACGACCCGGGAGAGCTTCCGGAGCCGGTCGGCCTCGCCCCCGTCGACGACGAGCTCGCACCGGGAGGTCGAGAACATCGGCATGAGCAGGGGGTGGCAGCCGCCCGCCTCCCGCTGGGGGTTCGTCGCCACGGCGGAGGTGATGGCGCCGGCAGCGGTGACGAACCGGCGGAAGTCGTCCTGGAGCAGCAGGGCGATGGCCGACAGCGCCCCGGCCTGGCCCCAGTGCCAGGAGAGGCCGACCGAGCTGTAGAAGTGACGGAGGTTGGTCGCCACGGTCACCGGGGTGAGGCCGTGGCTCTCGGCCACCCGTCTGGTGTTGTCGGCCATCGCCCGGGCGACATCGGCCTTCCAATCCCCCACGTCGATGTCGACCCCGTGGACGTTCACGAGGTGGGTCACCTCCGCGGACCGCCCGACCTGGCGCCGATCCTCGGCTTTGAGGAGCGAGTACCACGAGTCCACGCCACACGAGAAGAAGAGCGCAACGCCATCCGCCCGCGTCCCCCGACGCGGTCCCCGTCCGCCCGCACCTCGATCGGAGCCGCCGAGGGCATCCAGTCGACGTACACGGTCTGGATCTGGGGCAGCGCTGCGAGCAGGTCGGCCGACGCCGGTGCTGCGACGCGGAGCTCCTCTCGGGCCCGCATGGCGGGAAGGAGGAACGCCGCGATCCACGGGTCGGCGGCGGTGAGGGAGCCCGTGCCGGCGAAGGTCGACGGCACGTCGATCCACAACTGGCGCCGCTGTGACCATGAGGGCGACGTGACCTCGGCGGTCACCGTGGCGCGGTCACCCGTGGTCTCGACCGTGATCGCTTCGACCCTCACGGGTTTCCCAACACCGCCGTGCCAGCTCGACGCACGACGACGCGCCACGAACGGCGGGAAGCCTGTCGGGCACGGGCTCTCAGCCCGTGAACCGGGGCGAGGCGGCGGCGCCCCGAGCCGCCTCCATGGTCGGCGCCGGAGCCCGCTCGGCGCGCCACCGGTGCCCGGTGCCGCATCACGCGCTGCCCATCGCTCACGCTCAAAGGCCTTTCCTGGATCGACCGTCTTGCGTGCCCCGATCGCAGACGAGTTGCGTCGACACGGCCGCAACCGAAGGCCGACCTGACGCCAACCGCCGGCACGACACTAGCGCCACCGTCACCACGCGCGTCGTGCCGGCGGACCTCACGACCCGGGTCGACAGGCCCGAGGCGCCGTCGGCCCCGCGACTCGGCTCCGCTCGCGGGTGCCCGCTCGCGGCGCGACCGGCGCCGGCCTCCACCCCGTCGAGGAAGCCGGTCGGTCGGTGACGTCGCTACGCGGGGGCCGAGGGCAGCTCGTCGGGCGGGTTGTCGGCCGGCTCGGCCAGCGGGTCGTCGGGTGCCGGCTCGCGGGCCTCGGCCCGTCGCAGGAGTGCGAAGCCGATGAGCGGATAGAGCAGGACCGAGAGCATGCCGGCGCCGACGAGTGCGGCGGCGTTGCTCGCCAGCATCCGGCCCGTGTCCAAGCCGATGCTGGTGATGACCACGACGAGCGGCAGCGCGGTGCCCGAGAACAGCGCCAGCGGCCATCGCTCATGGGGCTCGACGTCCCGGCGGTAGAGCACGAGCGCGGGCACGCCCCGCACGATCAGGAACAGCAACAGGAACAACGGCAGGCGCAGCAGGGTGGCCGCGTCCGACAAGAGGGCGTCGAGGTCGAAGCTCATCCCGCTGGTCACGAAGAAGATGGGCACGAGGAAGCCGAACCCGATGGCCTCCAGCTTGATGCGGACCACCGGCGCGTCCTCGCCCTGGCTGAACAGCCGCACGACGATCCCGGCCGCGAACGCACCGAGGAGCACGTCGAGGCCGAGCTCGGAGGCGATCCACACCAGCGACACGACGGCGAGCACCGAGATCCGCACGGGGAGCTGCGAGCTGGTGTGCAGGTTCCTGGCGAGCACCCGCACGAGGCGCGGCGGTGTCGGTCGGGCGGCGACCACGGCGGCGACGACGGCCATGGCGACGAACAGGACGAGCAGCAGCCCGGTGCGGGCCGGGCTGTCGCCGGTGAGGAGGAGGGCGATGGCGACGATGGGGGCGAACTCGCCGACCGAGCCGATGGCGATCACGAAGGTGCCGAACCGGGTCTCGAGGGCACCCGAGTCCCGGAGCATCGGCAGGAGCGTTCCGAGGGCGGTCGTGGTGAGGGCCAGGCCGATCAGGAGCACGTCGACGGTGACGCCTTCGAGGAACAGCAGCCCGGAGAAGGCGAAGGCGAGCACCAGCGAGATCAGCCAACCGAGCATGGCCCGGTCGAGCGGTCGACCCTTCACCCGGTCGAGCTCCACCTCGTAGCCGGCCAAGAACATGAGGAAGCACAAGCCGAGGTTGCCGAGCGAATCGATCACGTCGGTGCTGTCGGCCAGGCCCAGGAGCGGTGGCCCGATGAGGATCCCGAGGCCGATCTCGAGCACGACCGTCGGGATGCGGGCGCGCTTGACCAGCTCGGCGAGCATCGGCGCGGCGACGGCCGCCAGGGCGATGAACACCAGCGAGGTCAGGGTGGTGCCGGTCACGGCGCGAGCCTAGGGAACGCCAGGCGTCCGGCAGAGGACCGGCGCCGGGCCGACGGCTGGTGCATCGCCACGACGCGGCTGGTGCGCCCCGGGCTCTCCCTCGGGCCCCGCTGATCCGCCTCCGAACCGGTTGCGGACCCCGAGCGGGGTCCACGGCCCGGCAGGCACCCGACGGGTTTGGCTACGGTCTCGCGTGGCCCACGGGGCAGGGGGGAACACCGATGACCGCGACCGTGTCCAGCGTCGATCTCGACGTCAGCCCGCTGTCGAGGACGATCGGGGCCGAGATCCACGGTCTCGACCTCCGCCACCCGCTCGGTGACGACGTGGTCACCGCCGTGCGGGCGGTGCTCGTCGAGCGCAAGGTGGTCTTCTTCCGGGGCCAGCACCTCACGCCGGCCCAGCACGTCGCCTTCGCCGAGCAGTTCGGCGAGACGACCTCGGCCCACCCCGTGGTGCCCGGCCTGCCGGAGCAGCCCCAGGTCTTCGAGATCGACTACTCGCTGACCGACCGGTTGGCCCAGACCTACGGCGACATCGCCGACCGGAGCAAGGGCCTCGACTGGCACACCGACGTCACCTTCGTCGAGCGCCCGCCGCTCGGGTCGATCCTCAACGCGGTGGCCATCCCCGACTCGGGTGGCGACACGATGTGGTCCGACCAGCAGGCCGCCTACGAGGGGCTCAGCCCGGCGATGCAGGAGTTCCTGACCACCCTCACCGCCCGCCACGACGGCCGGCGCCAGTTCGGCAAGCTGCTCGAGCTCTACGAGCAGGGGGAGTGGGACGGCGAGCCGTTCACCGCCCTCGACCCGACCGATCACCCCGTCGTGCGCACCCACCCCGAGTCGGGCCGGCGGACGCTGTTCGTCAACGGCGGGTTCACCACCCGCATCAACGAGCTCACCAGGGCCGAGAGCGACGACCTGCTGCGGTTCCTGTGCGGCCATTCGGTCAAGCCCGAGTACACGGTGCGGTTCCACTGGCGGCAGGGTGACGTCGGGTTCTGGGACAACCGCCAGACCCAGCACGCCGTCGTCGGCGACTACGACGCCCACCGGGTCATCCAACGGGTGACGCTGCGCGGCGATCGCCCCGTCCTCCGTCGCAGCTGAGGACGCGGCCGGAGCCCGGTGCCGCCGGTCGCGGCGTGTGGCCTCCGTTCCCGTGGGGCAGGATCGCGCCGTGTTCGAGCTGCACGGCAGGACGGCGCTGGTCACCGGCGCAGGCCAGGGGGTCGGTGCCGGCATCGCCGCCGCCCTCGCCGGCCAGGGGGCCGCGGTGGTCGTCAACGACCTCGACCCCGATCGGGCCGAGGCGGTCGCCCGGCGGTTGGCCGGTGAGGGGGCGACGGCGGTGGCCGCCCCGTTCGACGTCACCGACCTCGGCGCCGTCGAAGCCGGGGTGGCGGCCGCCGTCGCCGACGCCGGGCCCATCGACGTCGTCGTGAACAACGCCGGCATCCCCGCGTCGATGGGGCTCACCCCGTTCCTCGAGACCGAGCCCTCGGCGTGGCGGCCCTACGTCGATCTCAACCTGTACGGGTCGCTCCACGTGCTGCGCACCGTCGTGCCCGGCATGTGCGAGCGGGGATGGGGCCGGGTCATCCAGATCTCGTCGGGTGCCGGCCGCACGGGCACGCGCCTCGGCATCTCGCTCTACGGCGCGAGCAAGTCGGCGGTCGAGGGCTTCGCCCGCCACCTCTCACAGGAGGTCGCCCGTCGTGGCGTCACCGTGAACGTGCTGGCCCTCGGCCTGATGGCCCCGCCCGCCGCGGGCGCGGTCGACGGGGCCGGCCCGACGGCGGTGATGGCCCGACAGGTGCCGGTCGGACGCCTCGGCACGCCGGCCGACGCCGGGGCCGCGGTCGTGTACCTCGCCTCGAACGAGGCCGGTTGGCTCACCGGCCAGACGATCGCCCTCGACGGCGGCGCGACCACCCACTGAGCGGCGTTCAGCGCGAGAAGAACCGCTCGATCGCCGCCAGGTTCTCGGGTCCGCCGGCGAGCTGGGACATGGCCTCGTACTCACGCTCGGCGGCCGCCAGCCATCGCTCCCGCCGACCGGTGCGCAGGAGGCGGACGGTGGTGCACAGGGCGTGCCGCGGCTGGGCGGCGATCCGGCCGGCGAGGGCCATCGTCTCGTCGACCAGCGAGTGGGCCGGCACGATCCGGCTCACCAACCCGGCCTCTCGCATGTCCTCGGCCGACAGCCAGTCGCCGGTGAGCACGAACCGGGCGGCCGCCTGCGGCCCCATCACGTCGACGAGGCTGGCGCTGCTGCCGGCCTCGGTGGTCACGCCGAGGGCGAGGAACGGCACCATGCACCGTGCCTCCGGGCTGGCCAGCGCCACCTCGCACCAGGGGAGGAGCGTGGCCCCGAAACCCACGGCCATGCCGTTCACGGCGGCGACGAGCGGCACCTCGAGCTCGCTGATCGCCCGCAGGAGGCCCCGCAGGCCCCGACGCTCGTCGGCCTGACCCGGGTGGGTGAACTCGCCGAGGTCCTGTCCGACGGTGAAGGCCCGACCGGTGCCGGTGAGCACCACGCAGCCGATGTCGGCATCCCGTGCCGTGTCGATGGCGTCTCGGGTGCCGTCCCACAGCTCGAGGGACATGGCGTTCAGGGCCTCGGGCCGGTTCCAGGTCACGAGGCGCACCCCGTCGTGGTCGTCGATCTGGATCGCCTCGCTCATCCCCGCATCTTGCTCGCGATCCCGCACGCGGGCGCGCCACGGGGCAGACTGGCCATCAGCCGGGGCCGCGTGGCCCCGTCGGCGAGCGTGAGGAGTGCCATGCCTGCTTTGCACGACGACGATCTGGCCAACCTGGCGCCGGTCGACATCATGGTGGTGTCGTTCCCGGAGCCCAACTTCCACGGCGCCATCGCCGACGTCCTGGTGGCGCTCATCGAGGGCGACGTGATCCGGGTGATCGACCTGGTCCTGCTCCAGAAGGACGCCGACGGCAACGTCGAGATCAACGAGATCGAAGACCTCGACGCCGCCAGCGCCCTGGGCGACCTGTTCGACGACGACCACGACCTGCTGAACGAGGACGACCTCATCGAGATCGCCGGCGAGCTGGCTCCCGGCTCGGCGGCCGCCGTCATGGTCTGGGAGAACGTGTGGATCGCCCGCATGCGCGACGCCGTCGCCGTCTCCGGTGGCGAGATCGTCGCCACCAACCGCATCCCGCACGAGGTCGTCCAGATGGCGGCCACCGCCAACCTGGGCTGATCGGCCCCCACGGGCCCGAACACCACCGACCGACAGAGCAACCAACCCCACAGAGGAGCGCGATCCCATGAGGCGACGTCCGATGCGCCGAGGCCCCGGTCTGATGGGCACGGCCGCCCGCACCGCCGTGATCGCCGGCACCGCCACCGCCGTGTCCGGCAAGGTGGCCCGCAAGCAGGCCGGCAAGGCCGCCGACGAGGCCGCCGCCCGAGAGGCCCAGGCGGCACCGCCCCCGCAGGCGGCACCGCCGCCGCAGGCGGCACCGCCCCCACCCGAGGCGCCCGCCGCCGCTCCGGTCGACACGGTCGCCGAGCTCCAGAAGCTCGCCGACCTGCACGCCTCCGGCGCCCTCACCGATGACGAGTTCGCGGCGATGAAGGCGAAGTTGCTGGCCTGACTGCCTCGGTCCTCAGCGGTCCCGGTCGGTCCCGAACGGAGGCCGACCCATCTGCTCGCGCACCGGGATCACCGGCGGGTTGGTCAGCGTGCGCCGCTGCCAGTTGGCGCCGTCGACCACGAGGGTGTGGCCGCTGATGAACCGGGCGTAGGGCGAGGCCAGGAAGGTCGCCGCCCACGCCAGCTCCCGTGGTCGGCCCACCCGCATCGCCGGCTGGCAGGCGTCGACGTCGCGGGTGCGGTCGACGTTGTCGCGGATGTCGTCGGTCATGTCGTCGTGGGGGATCAGGCCCGGTACCAGGCCGTTCACCTGGATGCCGTAGGGGCCCCACTCCACGGCCAGGGTCTCGACCATGTTCTTGACCCCGGCCTTGGCTGCCGCGGAGTGGGCGAAGCCCGGGCCGCCGGTCCAGGCGTACGACGCGCCCACGTCGACGATCGAGCCCGGTGTGGCCGCCGCCAGATGGCGGCGAGCGAACTCGCGGGTGACGAAGAACGTGCCGTTGAGGGTGATGTCGACGACGGTGCGCCAGGCGTTCGGGGACATGTCCTCGGCCGGCACGGGGAAGTTGGCGGCGGCGTTGTTCACCAGCACGTCGGGGAGCCCGAAGGCCGCCTCGGCGGCGTCGAACGCGACGGCGATCTGGTCCGGCTCCCGGATGTCGCACTCGACGGCCCGGATGCGGGCGCCGACCGCTTCCACGGCCCGGCGGGCGGCGTCGAGGTGCTCGGGCTTGCGGCTGGCGACCACGAGGTCGGCCCCCAGCCGGGCGAACTCGACGGCGATGGCCCGGCCGAGCCCCGTGCCCCCGCCGGTCACGAGCACGGTCCGGCCGGCGTAGGTGTCGTCCGGGAGGGCCGAGGCGCCGATCGGCGGCGGCTCGGGCAGGCCGGGGAGGGCGCGTGGACCCGGGTTCGGGGTGTCGGCCACCTCAGCTCCCGGTGTAGGCCGCCGGGCGCCCTTCGGCGCGGGAGGCCCGGAACTCGGCGAAGTCGTGCGACTGGTTGACGAACGTCTGGGCGATCAGCTCCTCGGCCATCGAGGACCGGATCTCGGGCTCGGCCAGGTGGGCGATCACCCGACGCGCCATCTTCACGGTGACCGCCGGTGCGGCGGCGATGCGCTCGGCGATCTCACGAGCCGCGGCGTCGAGCTCGGCGACGGGCACGACCCGCGACACGATGCCGTGGGCGAACGCCTCGGCGGCGTCCATGGGCCGACCGGTGAGCACGAGGTCGCTGGCCACGCCGTGCCCGCAGATCTGGAACAGTCGGCCGACGCCGCCGGTGTCGGGGATCACGCCGTGGGTGACCTCGGGCAGCATGAAGCGGGCGTCGTCGGCGGCGATGCGGATGTCGCACAGCAGCGCCCGCTGGAACGAGGCGCCGATCGCCCAGCCCTGCACGGCGACGATGACGGGCGCCTCGAGCTCGAAGAGCTGCTGGATGCCGCGGTGGCCCCGGGACATGAGCTGGTGGTGCGTGAGCCCGACGGCGTCGCCGCCGATGGCCGACACGTCACGGCCGGACGAGAACGACGACCCCTCGCCGCGCCAGATCACGGCACGGATGTCGGTGCGGTCGCGCAGCTCGGCGAGGATGGCGAACAGGCGGGCGTCCATCTCGTCGGTGAACGCGTTCCGCTTGTCGGGATTCGCGTTGGTGATCGTGGCGATCGGCCCGTCGATCTCCAACCGCACCTGATGCTCGGTCATGTCGTCCCCCCGTCGAGGCTTGGCCCCGCATTCGAGCACATCGCACACCGGCACCGGCATCTCACCAGTGGCAACATGGTCCACGATGCCGTACCACCACGGAGACCTGCGCCGGGCGCTGCTCGAGGCCGCCGCCGACGACATCGCCGCCTCGGGCGTGGCGGCCATGAGCCTGCGCCGCGTGGCCGGCCGGGCCGGCGTGAGTCACGCCGCCGTCGCCCACCACTTCGGCGACAAGCGCGGGCTGCTCACCGCGTTGGCGATCGAGGGCTACGGCTTGCTCGGCGACGCCATGGCCGCGGCGAGCGCCGACCGCCGCGACGGCGACCTCCTGGCCTTCGCGATCGGCTACGTGCGGTTCGCCGCCGATCATCCGGCCCACTTCGGGGTGATGTTCCTGCCCGACGTCCTCGACGGGGCGTCGCCCGAGCTGGTCGCGGCGCGGGCCCGCACCCGGGAGATGCTGGCCTCGGCCACCGGCTCGGCCGATCGGGCGGTGGCGGCGTGGTCGTTCGTCCACGGGCTGGCCACGCTCTACCTGTCGGGCAACCTCACCGTGCACACCACCGAGGGCCTGGTGCGGCTGACCCGCCGGGCCGCCGGATCGCTCACGACCCTCGGCGGCTGACGTGACGGACGACGCGACCGCCGACCCGCCCGACGACATCGACCTGACCGACATCGACCTGACCGACCTCGACCGGTTCACCGACGGGTTCCCCCACGAGGTCTTCGCCCGCCTCCGCCGTCGGGCCCCGGTGTGGTGGCACCCGCCCACCCGGTACACCCCCGACGGCGAGGGATTCTGGGTGGTCTCCCGGTACGCAGAGGTGCTGGCGGCGGCATCGGACGCGACGACGTTCTCCTCGGACGGGTCGGCGGTGCGGCCGGGCGGGGGAGGCGGCACCCTCATCGAGGATCTGCCCGGCGGGTTCGCCGCCGGGGTGCTGCTCAACATGATGGACGACCCTCGCCACCAGCGGATCCGCAAGGTCGTCACGCCGTCGGTCGCGCCGCGGTCGCTCGCCGGCTTCGAACCCGAGCTGCGCTCCCGGGCCGAGGCGATCGTCGACGGCGCCGTCGAGCGGGGCACCTGCGACTTCCTCGTCGACGTCGCCGCCGAGCTCCCGCTCCAGGCGATCGCCCGACTGCTCGGGGTGCCCCAGGAGGACCGCCACCGGTTGTTCCGGTGGGCCGAGGTCACCCTCGACCACGACGACCACGACCTCGGCGAGTCGACGGCGCGCCAGCAGGAGGCGAGCGCGGCGATGTTCGCCTACGGCGCCGCGCTGCTCCACGAGAAGCGGCGCCGGCCCGGCGACGACCTCCTGTCGGCGGTCGTGGCCGCCGAGATCCCGACGACTGGCCTCCGGGGCGGCACCGAGGACGAGGTCGGCCCCCTCGGCGAGCTCGAGCAGCAGATGTTGTTCAACCTGCTCATCGCGGCCGGCAGCGAGACGACCCGCAACTCGATCGCCATCGGCCTGGTCGGGCTGCTCGCCCACCCCGACCAGTGGCGGGCGGTGCGCGACGACCGGTCGCTGCTGCCCGGGCTGGTCGAGGAGGTGCTGCGGTACGCCTCGTCGACCACCTACAACCGGCGCACCGCCACTCGCGCCACCGAGCTCGCCGGTGTGCACATCGCCGCCGGGGACAAGGTCACCCTGTGGTGGGGCTCGGCCAACCACGACGAGGCGGTGTTCCCCGAGCCGTCCTGCTTCGACGTCCATCGAGACCCGAACCGCCACCTCGCCTTCGGCCACGGCAGCCACTTCTGCCTCGGCGCCGCCCTCGCCCGGCTCGAGATCCGCGTCGTGTTCGACGTGCTCCTCGACCGGGTCGACGAGGTCGAGCTCACCGGGGATCCGGAGTGGACCCGCTCGAACAAGCACACCGGTCTGCGTCACCTCCCCGTCCGCTTGGTGCCGCGTCCTCGCTAATCGGCCCGCACCCCGCTACAGTTCCCGCGACACGGATCGGCCATCAGGGCCGGTTTCGCAAGTGAAGAGAGATTGCATTGGCTACAGGTACCGTGAAGTTCTTCAATGCCGAGAAGGGCTTCGGATTCATCTCCCGTGAGGGTGGGGACGACGTGTTCGTCCACTACTCCAACATCCAGGGCTCCGGCTACAAGTCCCTCGACGAGGGTCAGACGGTCGAGTTCGACATCGGCCCCGGCCGCAAGGGTGACGAGGCGCAGAACGTCCGCGTCGTCTGATCTCGGTCAGAAGCAACTTCACGGGCCGCCGGTTCGCCGGCGGCCCGTTTGCGTTCCCGCTCAGGACGAGCCGGTCGCCCGGGCCTCGCCCCGCTGCCGCAGCTCGTACTTGAGCACCTTGTTGCTGGCGTTCATGGGCAGGGCGTCGACGAACTCGACGTAGCGGGGCACCTTGTAGTTGGCCATCTCCTCGCGGCTGAAGGCGACCAGCTCGTCCTCGGTCACCTCGGCGCCCGCTCGACGCACCACGAAGGCCATGCCGACCTCGCCCATGCGGGCGTCGGGGACGCCGACGACGGCGACCTGGCCGACGCCGGGGTGGCGCATGAGCGTGTTCTCGATCTCGGCCGGGTAGGCGTTGAAGCCCCCGACGATGAACATGTCCTTCTTGCGGTCGGTGATGGTGAGGTTGCCGGCTGCGTCGAGCACCCCGACGTCACCGGTGTGCAGCCACCCGTCGGCGTCGATCGCCTCCGCCGTGGCCTCGGGGTTGGCGTCGTAGCCGGCCATCACGTTGTAGCCCCGAACGACCACCTCGCCGGGGGTGCCGGCCGGGAGCGCCGTGCCGTCGTCGTCGACCACCGCGACCTCGACGTCGGGGATGGCCCGGCCCGACGTGCGGGCGATCGTCTCGGGGTCGTCGTCGTGGCGGCACATGGTGGCGATGCCGGTGGCCTCGGTGAGGCCGTAGCCGGTGACGATGGTGCGGAACGTGAGCTCGTCGCGCATGCGCAGGATCAGCTCGACCGGCACCGTCGCCGCCCCGGTGACCGCCAGGCGGAGGCTGTCGAGGTCGTACGAGGAACGGTCGGGCGCGTCGAGGATCGACTGGTAGATGGCCGGAGGTCCCGGGAGCATCGTGACCCGCTCCTGTTCGATGCGGGCCATGACCGACGGCACGTCGAACACGGGGTGGGGGATGATCGTCGCCCCCTTGATCAGGCAGGCGAGGATGCCGGCCTTCGACCCGAAGGCGTGGAAGAACGGGTTGACGATCAGGTAGCGGTCGCCGGGGCGCAGGCCGACGACCGTCGACCAGGCGTCGAACGCCCGCACCGACGCGCCGTGGCGCAGCATCGCCCCCTTCGGCGCGCCCGTGGTTCCCGACGTGAACAGGATGTCGGAGAGGTCGTCGGGGGTGAGGGCGGCCGCCCGGGCCGCGGTGGTGGCCGGGTCGACGGAGGCGGCGCGGACCATCATGTCGCTCCACGCGACGGTGCCCGGTCGGGTCGGGCCGCGCAGCACGACGATCTCGTCGAGATCGGGCACGTCGTCCCGCCCGGCCAGCATCGCCGTGTAGTCGGTGTCGAGGAAGTCGCTGACCGTGAACAGCCGCCGGGCGCCGGCGGTGCGCAGGATGTAGGCGGCCTCGGCGCCCTTGTACCGGGTGTTGAGGGGCACGACGACGGCGCCGACCCGGTAGACGGCCAGGGCGACCACGGGCCACTCGGGGATGTTCGGGGCCCAGATGGCGACCCGCTCGCCCGGCTCGACACCCGACGCGACGAGGGCGCGGGCGGCCTCGTCGACGGCGGCCGCCAGCTCGACGAAGGTGAGCGTCACGTCGACGTCGGACAGGGCCTGCGCGTCGCCGTAGCGTCGGGCCGCCCACTCGACGACGGCGGGGATGGTGCGGGGGAGGTCGTCGGACTGGCGCTCGGGGGTCATCAGGCGCGGGAGCGTAGTGCGCGGCCTACGATCCGGCCGTCCATGAACGACCACGTCTACATCCACGAGCTGATCGACGTCATCGGCCACAACCGGGCGCGGTACATGCACCACATGACGGCCAACTGGTGCCCGGTGGCCCGCGAGGAGCGCAACCAGCTCTGCTTCGGGGTGTTCGGCACCGTCGGCTCGACCGGGGCCTGGCCCGAGGTCGTGAACCTCTGGGAGATCGACGGCTGGGACGGCCTGGCCGCCGACTTCGCCCACGAGCTCGGCCACCCGACGCTGCAGGACCCGAACCTGGCCGAGTGGTGGGCGGCCGCGGCGTCGCTGCGGCGCGGTGGGGTCGACCGGATCCTCGTGCCCGAGCCGTGGACCTCCGGGATCGAGGAGCTGAACGCCGCCGGGGTGCGGGGGGAGGTCTACGCCCACGAGCTGGTGTCGTTGCCGGCGGGCGGGGTGCGGGCGTTCCTCGACGCCGTGCACGACGTGGCCGTGCCGACCCTCGGCGAGCTGGGGGTCGACGTCGTGGGGGTGTGGCGCGTGGCGATGGTGAACGATTCCGAGGCGGTGCTGCTGTGGGCCCTGCCCGACTGGTCCACCTGGGTCTCGCTCGAGCGGGCCTGGCTCGACGACCGGGGCCCGCTCGCCGCATGGCGGGCCCGGACGCTCGAGCTCGGTGCGGACTGGCGACGGACGCTGCTCGTCGACGCGCCGCTGAGCCCGCTGCGCACCGGCCGCCAGCCCCGGGTCGAGGACCGACGGCCGCTGGCCGAGCTCTGAGGTCGCCGCGCCCCCGACTGATCGGCGCAACCGTGCGGCGGCTACCGTCGGTCCGTGCGCCTCCGGACGACCATCCTGCCCGTGTCGCTCGTCGCGATGCTGCTGCTCGCCGCCTGTGGGGGCGGTGGTTCCGACGGTGTGTCCGCCGATGACGAGCCGTCGTCGTCCACCACCGTCGGGGCGCCATCGGCGGCGGAGGTCCCCGCGGCTGGGGAAGCCCCGGCCGGCGAGATCGACGCCCCTGGAGGGAGCGGCTCGTTCACCGCGGCGAAGGTGGGCGGGGGCGAGTTCGACAGCGCCTCTCTGGTCGGCACCGACACCGTCCTGTGGTTCTGGGCGCCGTGGTGCACCACCTGCCGGGGTGAGGCCCCCGACGTCGCCGCCGTCGCCGAGACCTACGAAGGGCAGGTGGCGTTCGTGGGCGTCGCCGGCCGCGGTGAGGTGCCGGCCATGGAGGACTTCGTCGTCGAGACCGGCACCGGCGGGTTCGGGCACGTCGTCGACGAGGACGGCTCGATCTGGACGACGTTCGAGGTGCTCCAGCAGCCGGCCTTCGCCTTCATCGACGATTCCGGCCAGGTGGACGTGGTCGGGGGCAAGCTCGGACGCGACGAGCTGACCGAACGCGTCGAGCAGCTGCTCGCCTCCTGACGACGTGGCCGACCGCGTCGACGTGATCCTCCCTGTGCTCGACGAGGCCGAGGCCATCCCGTGGGTGCTCGAGCGCATGCCCACGACGATGCACCCGATCGTGGTCGACAACGGGTCGACCGACGGATCCGGGGATGCCGCCGCGGCAGCCGGCGCAACGGTGATCCGCGAGCACCGTCGTGGCTTCGGTGCTGCCTGCGCGGCGGGACTGATCGCTTCCGACGCCGACCTCGTGGCGTTCATGGACTGCGACGCGTCCCTCGACCCGCGCGACCTCCACCTGGTCGCCGATCCCGTGCGGTCCGGTCGGGCCGATCTGGTGCTCGGCGCCCGGTCGGCCGACCGGGGCGCGTGGCCGTTCCACGCCCGGCTGGCCAACCGCTACCTCGCCCGCAGGGTGTCGCGTCGGTTCGGGTTCACGCTGACCGACCTCGGGCCCATGCGGGCTGCTCGTCGCGAGCCGCTCCTCGCCCTCGGCATCGAGGATCGGCGGTCGGGCTGGCCCCTCGAGATGGTGGTGCGCGCCGGCGTGGCCGGCTGGAGGGTGGAGGAGGCCGGTGTGCCCTACCACCCGCGCGCCGGGCGGTCGAAGGTGACGGGCACGGTCGGGGGAACGGTGCGGGCGGTGCGCGACCAGGGCCGCGTGCTTCGCCGGCTCAGCTGAGGGCCACGTCGACGGCGCTCGCGAAGGCGCTCCCGGCCACCATCCCGGCCACCGCCACGGCGTCGTCGACATGATCGACATCGCGCAGCTCGTCGACGAGCGCCACCCTACAGCCGAGCGCACGGAGGCGCGCCACCTGCGCCCGCCCGGTGTCGGCGGTGCTCATCGGGACACCGACGAACGCGCCGGGGACGAACCGCCGGAACCCGATCGACCAGTAGCCGCCGTCGGTGGCCGGCCCGATCACGGCGTCGGCGCCGGTCTCGAGGGCGTCGGCCGCGGCGGTGAGGTGCGCCGGGCGAACCTGCGGTGTGTCCATGCCGACCAGCACCACCGGCTCGTCCGGACCGTCACCGAAGGACATCTGGAAGGCGGCGTCGAGTCGTGCACCCAGGTCACCCTCGACCTGGGGCGCCACGGTGAACCCGCGGGGCAGCCATCGGCCCGGTCGACCGTCGAGGACGAGCAGCCGGCGCGACGCCGGCGTCGCCCCCACCGCTGCAAGCGTGTCGCGCAACGACGCGGCGGCGATGGCCGCCGCCGACTCCGGTGTGCACGGCGGGCACAGCCGGGTCTTGGCGAACCCCGGTCGCGGTTCCTTGGCGATGACGGTCAGACGCATTCGGCCGCGCCCCGTTCCGTCGGTGCGGCGCGCTCCCGAAGCGGTGCGTGGGCGAAGGCCTGCACCCCACGTTCGAACGGAACGGCGGCGCGGAACCCGAGGTGGCGAGCAGCCCGCTCCGGGGAGGCGAACACGTGGCGGACGTCGCCCGGGCGGTGGCCGCCGACGACCTCGGGGGGCGGTGGCGGGGTCCCGTCCGGGCCCGTCGCCACTGCGTCCACGAGGGCTCGCGCCATGTCGAGCACCGTGCGGGGGGTGCCGGAGGCCACGTTGAACGCACCGGAGAGTCCGGGCGGTGCTTCGAGGGCCAACACGTTGGCCTGGGCCACGTCGGCCACGTGCACGAAGTCGCGGAGCTGGCCTCCGTCCTCGAACACGGTGGGGGCCCGACCGGCCTCGGCCGCCGACCGGAAGATGGCCGCGACCCCCGCGTAGGGCGTGTCCCGGGGCATACGCGGCCCGTAGACGTTGTGGTAACGGAGGGCGACGGTGTCGACGCGGTGCTCGCGCCCGTAGGCCTGCACCAGGTGCTCCTGGTGCAGCTTGGTCGCGGCGTAGACGTTGGCCGGCTCGAGCGGGGCCTCTTCGGGAACCGCCTCGGGGTGCAGAGTCGTGTCGCAGCTCGGGCAGCGCACGTCGAAGTCACCGGCGTCGAGGTCGGCGGCCGAGCGCGAAGCGGGCCGGACCAGCCCGTGTTGCCCGCACCGGTAACGGCCCTCGCCGTAGACGACCATCGAGCTGGCGAGGACGATCCGACCGCTGAACCGGGCGGCGTGGAGCGCTTCGAGGAGGGTGGCGGTCCCGAGGTCGTTGTGGCCGACGTACGCCGACACGTCGGCGAAGTCGAGCCCGAGGCCGACCATGGCCGCCTGGTGGCAGACGGCGTCGACGCCGGCGACGGCGCGGCCGACGATGCTCGGGTCGCGCACGTCGCCCGTGAGGTGGTGGGCGTCCGGGTTGAGGTAGTCGGGCGGCTCGCTGTGGGCGAGAGGCAGCAGGGCGTCGACCGCGACGACGTGGTGGCCGCGTTCGACGAGCTGATCGACGATCGCGGAGCCGATGAAGCCGGCGCCGCCGGTGACGAGGATGCGCATGAGGACCTACCAGTACGTGGAGACGAGGGATGTGATGACGAGAGCCGCGCCGACCTGCAGCCCGAGCCAGGCGCGGGTGCGAGTGGGCGAGGACCACAGCGCGGCGCCGGCCGGCAGCACGAGCACCGTGAACGGCAGCCAGATCCGTTCGACCTCTCCCTCCGAGAGCCCGCTGATGTTGGCGGCCACCGCCGCGCCGATGCCGCCACCGACGAGCACCCAGACGCGACGGTCTCGGAGCCGGGTGAGGGCGACGATCGTGGCCGGCCCGAGGGCGAGGGCCCACGCCGCCAGGTTGTTGACGGCGAAGTACTCGTAGGGCCGCTCGAGATCGAGGGTGTGGTACTCGTGGGCGGTGGCGGCCAGGCCGTCGAGCCACCAGAAGCCCCAGCCGGCGACCGCGCCCGTGGCGGCCAGGGCAACGCCACCGGCGAGGACGGTCGGCCACCAGCACCGGCGGTGCCAGGCGACGGCGAGGACGGGCACGGCCAGCAGCACCAGCCCGTACGACTGGAGCGTGACGATGGCGGCGAGCAGGCCGGCGGCGGCGGCCAGGGCCACTCGGCGGCGGGTGGACCCGATGGTGGCCAGCGTGAGGAGGGCGAGCATCCAGGCGCCGGTGCCCATGCTCACGGCATCGGTCGAGGTGCCGATCCAGAGTGCGGCCGGCGCGAGGGCGACGAACGGCGCCGCCCGACGCGCCGTGCGCTCGTCGGTGAGGGCACGCACCGTCACGAGCACGGCGGGCACGGCGGCGGCGCCGGCCAGGAACACGATGGCAGTCGCCCAGCCGGGGCCCCGGAGCCCGAGGGCGTCGAGGGCGCCGAAGAGGAGGCCGAAGCCGGGAGGGTGTCCCCGGAGGGCGATCGGCTGATCGGGGAGGGTCGTGGTGTACTCGGCGAGGAAGCGGCCGGGACCGGCGACGACCCGCGGGACGGCGTCCCGGTAGTCCGCGTCCCAGGCCAGCCCGCGGGTCAGCCCGTCGACGCCGTCGACCAGGGCCAAGCCGGTCCACCAGGTGAGCGCACCCACGGTCGCGGCGGCGACCGCGCTCGACCAGCGCCAGCGGGTCGCAGCGACGGGGAGGATCACCACGAGCGCCCCCCCGAGGACGGCAGCGGCGAGGACGCCCGGTGGGACCTCCGGCCGGTCGCCGCCGAGCACGGGTGGTGTGAACAGCACGATGCGCACCCCCCGCTCCATCAGCAGGAGCCCCCAGAGCCGGCCGGTGGCGACCACGAGGGCCCAGCCGGTCAGCGCCAACACCGTCACCCAGGCTGCGGCGGAGGGCGGCCAGCTGGTCCGGCGACGGTGAGTGGTCCCCTGGCCCGGGCCGTCGATGTCACCGTCGGGCAGGCGGCGCCGGTCGCCCACCGGCTCGACGGCCGTCCGTGCGGGCGCCGTCACGCCCGGCCTCCCGGGGCGGGGCGTAGGCGGCGCGTGACGACGACGGCGCCGGCGACGACCCAGATGGCCACCAGGATGATCACCACGTTGCGGGGGTAGTCGAGGGGAAGGATCGTCGGGTTGGCGTCGCGTCGGCCGAACGCCCGCAGCAGCGGGTAGGCGAACAGCAGGACGAGGCCCGACAGTGCGACGGCACCGGAGACCGGCCCCCGGACCGCAGGGGGGAGGAGACGGGCCAGCCCGAGCCCGACGATGGTGACGACAGGGGCGAGGACGAGGTCGTGGACCAGCAGGGTGGCGACGGCCCATCGGACGACCTCGAGCGGCCGATCTCGGAGCCAGACGTCGCCGAGCACCCCGACCACGGCCCAGCCCATGACCGCCCAGCCGACGGCGAGCGACACCCAGAACACGGGGCCCCGGGGCGTGTCGTCGACGGGCGGTGGCCCCGGGGGCGCCGGAGACGGAGGCGGCGGCGTGGTCATCGGACCTCCACCTCGGTGACCCACTTCGTCTGCATGACCCCCGGCCGGTTCGGCCCGATGAGTCGAACGGGGAACCCGTGGTCGAGGTCGAGCGGCTCGTCGCCCACGTCGAGGGCGAGCAGGGTGTCGGCGTCGGCGGCCTGCACCGCGTTCACGTCGGCTCGGGCGTAGAGGCCATCCACCTCGAGCGAACGTACCGTCACCACCGCATCGGACGGGGCGCCGGCGGCGGTCAGCAGGTCGCGGAGCGCGACACCTCGCCACCGCACGCTGGCGCTCCACCCCTCGACGCAGGCGATGGGCAGGGTCGCCTCCCGCTGTGGGAACGCCCGCAGGTCGTCGAGGGCGAGCGACAGCGGCCGGGAGACGTTCCCGGTCACCGACAGCCGGTAGTCCGGCGAGGTGGCGGCGTCGCTCACCCCGGCCTCGGCGGCCGCCTTGTTCACTGGGAACCCCTGGGGCCCGTCGGAGGGCCGCCTCGGCGCGAGGAGGGCGAGCCGCTCGAGAGGCCGCACGGTCATGCCGAGCGTGGTGAGCGACAGGACCGCGCCCCCGCGCCCACCAGGCCGAGGAAGCGGCGGCGCTCGGCCCGGGTGGCCCGGGCCTCCTCGGGGTCGGACCGGAGGGCACGACGGGTGGTGCTCAGCTTGGCGCCGACGTGCACCACGAGGGCACCGATCGTGATCCAGGCCATCCACCAGTGGGCGGCGGGGAAGAAGAACGGGAGCGGGTACCAGAGGTCGATGTTGGCCACGCCCGTCCAGACCTGGAAGAGGGCCCCGGCCACGAGGGGCACCAGGCTGAGGCGCTCCAGGGCGTGGGCCAGCGATCGCGCCGGCGGCCACTGGAACAGCCTGGGGTAGACCGACCACAACTTGGCCAGGAGCAGCGGCACGGACACGATGCCTGTGGCGACGTGCAGCCCCTGGGTCACCCGGTACAGACCGGCGGGGCGGGCCGGGAGGGTGAACCACGACGTCGGGTTCTGGGCGAGGTGCGAGTAGACGCCGGTGAGGAAGCAGATCCCGAAAGCGATCCCGAGGGCCAGGCCGAGGCGGGCGGCGGTGGTCTCGTCATGGCGCGGATCGTCCTCGCGGGGGCGAACCGCTCTCGCGACGGTCGTGTCGTCACTCATCGGGGACCGGCGCCGTCGACGAGCAGAAGATGGCGCAGCCGGAGGTCGTAGACCGCTCGTTGGCCGTGACGCCGTCCGACGGACAGGGCGACCGAGCGGTGGTGGCCGGGGAACACTCGCACCGGCTCGAGCCAGGCGCGCTCGGACGCCTCTTCGAGCCAGCCGCCGAGGGTGGACACGCCGGGGGCCAGTGGGGACGCGTGCCGAGCGAGCCACCTGGCCACCGCCGCATCGTCCCAGTCGGCGAACGGGAACGTCCAAGAGCTGGTCGGGTGGGTGCACACCGAGATGCCGTCGTCGACGAAGCGTCCGCTTCGCACATCGAGGGTGAAGCCGCCTCGCATGGCGAGGTGGTGGCGGAGCATGGACGGGTTCGCGGCCGTGGCGGGCGTCTCGACCGACGCGGACGGGCGGAGCGGGGGCGGCAGGTCGAGGTTTCGCACGTCGGCTGGACTCCGCTTGGCTCGGGACTGCGGAGATGCTCCGCGCCGAATGCGTCCTGGACGACTCCGACTGCGAAACGAACGCGAAACTCTCAGTCCGTACCGGCGGTATCGCCCCGTTCGCCCTGATCGAGGATCGCGCCGAGCTGGGTGATCTCCGCGGTGGTCACGACGCCGACGAAGCGGCCGGCCTCGTCGCACACGGGCAACAGTTCGACGTCGGCCGCATCCATCACGGCCACCGCCCGTCCGAGGGTCCAGTCCGGCCGACCGACCGGCCCCGACCGGTCCATGACCGCGCCGACCGTGGTGGCATCCCACCGCTCGGCGGGGACCGAGGCCAGTTCGTGCAGCGACACGATGCCCTCGAATCGACTCCCACTGGCGACCGGCACCGCCGTTCGCCGCTTCAGCTTGAGGTGGAGCTCGTAGAGCTCACGCAACGAGACCTCGGGCGGGACGGTGGTGACCTCGGCGTCGATGGCCGCCGCGATCGGGAGGCCGAGCCTCCGCTCGAGGTATCCCGTGCGCCCGGCGTGCTGGTAGGTCGCAACCGACGTGTCGCCCATCACGAGCTGGGCGGCGACGGAGGCGATGAGTCCGGGGACGATGAAGCCGGGGCGGCCGGTGGTCTCGGCGACGAACATGACGCCGGCGAGCGGCGTCCGGTAGCCGGCACCGAGGAACGCGGCGATACCGATCACTGGCAGCAGCCCCGTCGTGTCGTCAACGGCGAGGGCCGTGGCGTCGCCGAGCAGCGCGCCGGTGACCACCAAGGGGACGAAGAGTCCGCCGACCCCGGAGCCGGTGACGGTCAGCGAGGTGGTCAGCACACGGAACACGAGGAGGCCGACGACGAGCGCGAGGCTGTGGTCGGGATCACCGACCCAGTCGAGGACCCGGTAGCCGGATCCGATGGCGAGCGTGTCCCCGTACACGACCTGTGACAACACGGCGGCGATCGCGAGGGCTGAGCCGGCCGCCGCGACCCGCAGCGCCGGGTGGCCAAGCCGGGACACCCGTTTGGCTCGGCTGATCAACCACGCGAACCCCCGCGCCCCGAGGCCGGCGAGCAAGCCGAGGACGGCCGCGCCGGCGAGTTCGCGGAGATCGATCGGCGGTACCCCCGCGATCGGGAACAGCGGCGCCGTGCCGAGGATGGACACGAAGGTGAGGTAGCCGCAGGCGGAGGCGAGGAGGGCGGGCAGCAGCATTCCCTTGGCGGTGTCGTCGCGGTAAGGCACTTCGAGTGCGAACACGGCGCCGGTCGCCGGTGCCTTGAAGATGGCGGCGACACCGGCCGCGGCCCCGGCGACCATCAGGACCTTGGCGTCATCCCGGCGGAACCAGCGGGGCCACCTCGTCTGGATGGCGGCCCCGAGGGAGGCGCCGATGTAGAGCGACGGACCCTCGAACCCCAGCGCGCCCCCGCTGCCGAGGGTGGCGATGCCGCCCATCACCCGCGCGAGGACCACCCTCGGCCGGGGCCGGGGCGCGGGATCATGGAAGTCGTGGATGTACTCGTCGGAGGTCGACGGTGAGGCGCCTCGCCCGATGCGGGCCAGGAAGACGGCGGTGAGCGCGAGCCCGATCAGCGGGGCTGTCGCCTGCACCGCCACCGGTGCGGTCACGAGGCGGTCGAGGAGCTGCTGCTGGGTCAGCCACTCGAACCCCGCGACGGCGGCGCCGGTCGCGACGCCGGTGACGGCGGCGAGAGGCAGGACTCGGTGATGACCGGGCCGAACCAGCTCACCGACCCTGCCGAGCAGGCCCTGGCCGGCGGTCACGTCCATCCGAGGGACCAGTGCGTCTCGGGCACCTCGCCGGCCGCACGGGCCAGTTCCTCGAGCGCGACGACGAGCGGCCGTCGCCGGGTCGGATGGATCTGCTCGACGATCCGACGGATCTCCCGTCGTCGCTGACGGGTCACCTGATCGACGATGTCCCTGCCGTCCCGGGTGAGCGCGAGCTCGATCTCACGGCGGTCGTCGGCGGGAGTGCGGCGGGACACCAGGCCCCGGCGAACGAGGCGATCGGTCATCCGCGTGACGGATGAGGGGACGACCTGCAGCTCGCGCGCCAGCGCTCCCGGGGGCTGGGGTCCGCGAGTGGCGAGCACGACGAGGGCACGGAACTGGGGAAGCGTGACGGTGCCGTCGACGGCGCCGAGTGACCGGGCGGCGACGGCGACGAGCACCCGCGAGCCGGTCAGCACCGCGTCGACGACGGCGTCGAGCTCGTGGTCCGGACCGGGGCCGTCGTCTGGTGGGTCGCCTTCCCACGAAGGTTGCATGTAGCAAGAGTTGCATACTGCAACCTCCCGGGTAGCATCGCCGGGTGGTCCAGGTCCTGCAGAAGCTGGCCGTAGCCCCGCGATTGCTGCTCGTCGGGGTCGCGAGCGTGGCGCTGGTCGCCGTCGCCGTCGCCGACGTCGGCACCGGCGACGAGGTATCGCTGCGGTTGCTCTACGTGATCCCCGTGCTGGTGGTCACATGGTCCCTCGGCGTCCGGGCGGGCATCGGCGTCGCGGTGGCGGCGACCGTCGTCAGCATGGCCGCCGCCTTCGGGCGGCGCGACGGGGTAGACGCGATCCCGTTCGTCAACGGCGCGGTGAGGCTCGCCGTGCTCGTGTTCGTCGCGTTGCTCGTGGGCGAGCTGCGACGAGCGGTGGATGAGGAGCGTCGAGGGGCCCGGGTCGACCCGAGCACCGGTGCGCTCACTCGGTGGGCCTTCCTCGAGCAGGCCGAACTGGTGTGTGCGGCGCCCGAGGCCGCGGCACGGCCGTTGGCGCTCATGCACGTCGACACAGACCGGTTCAAGGTCCTCGAGACGAACGCGGACGGTGCGGGCGATCGCGTCGGTCGGCTCGTGGTCGCGTCCCTCGGGGCGGCGATCGGCGACGCGGCCGTGATCGGACGTCTCGGCGGCGACGAGTTCGTCGCCCTGCTCCCCGATGCCGACGTCGGGTCCGCGCTCGAGGTGGCCGGTCGCGTGCGCGACGCGGCGATGGCGGGTGCGGGCCGAGCACTCCGCCTCGGCCCCGACGTGGGCATCGCCGTGTTCCGTCGGGCGCCGTCGGATCCCGACGAGCTTCTGCGCGCCGCCGACGATCTCGTCTACGAGGGTCGTCGACGGGACGAGTCCCGCACGACGGCGGTGATCGTCGGGCAGGATCGGGCCGACGAGACCTCGGCGAGGCGCGAGGTCGACCCACCGTCCATGAACGGCGCAACGCCGACCTGACGGTGACCTCGCCGTTCAGTCGTGGTCGGACGGTGGGGGGGCCGGCCGCTCCCGTTCGACCCGGCCCACGAACGCCCGGTGGTCGGCGTCGGTCGGGTCACGGCCGGTGAGCGCGCGGGGCCACAGCCGTCGGTCGCGCACCACGTCCACCTCGGCGGCGAACAGGAAGACGAACGACAGCAGGTTGATCCAGACGAGTAGGCCGAGCACCACCGCGAACGTGCCGTACAGGTCGCTCGCTCGGCCCACGACCCGCTCGACGTAGAGGGCCCCGAGGGCCTGCAGCAGGTAGAGGGCCACCCCGGCCAGCACGGCGCCGGGCAGCAGGGCTCGCCACCCACGGCCACCGACGACGAGCAGGGTGAACGTGGTCAGGACGAAGCCGACGTTGACGGTGACAGCGAGCGCTGCCGACACGGCGGTGGTGACCACGCCGAGGTCGGCGACGCGGGGGAGCAGGGTACCGATGGCGGTGGCGAGCACGAAGAACCCGCCGAGTGCGGCCAGCACGGCGAGGCCCCGCAGGCGCCGCGGCACCAGGCCCGGCCGTTCGTAGCGCGGGATGTCCCATATCCCGTGCAGCGCGTCCTGCAGGGAGTCGATGACCGCGAGTGCCTGCCACAGCACGAGGAGGAGGCCGAGCACGAGCACGGTGCCGCTCGCCTGCAGGCCGGTGATGTTCTGCTCGAGCTGGGCGCCGACGACCGGGATGCGCCCGAACGCCGAGTCGAGCAGGTCCTCCCGAAGCTCGGGGTGGTCGTCGAGGACGAAGCCGAGCACGGTCACGAAGACCAGCAGCAGCGGGAACAGCGAGAAGAACCCGTGGTACGTGATGGCGGCTGCGTACAGCGAGCCGCGGTCCTCGCCGAACCGCTTCAGCACGGCGACGACGAAGGCGGGCACCGATCGTCGGCGTTGCCACCGATCGACCCGTCCCGCGAGCGCGTCCAGCATGCTCGGACGTTACGTGCGTCCGAGCGGCGGCGAGCGGCGGCGAGCGGAGGTGGAATGCTCGGGGACGTGGACGTGGACGTGGACGTGGTGGTGCGGCGGGCGATCGCGGGCGACGCGGCCTTCCTCGGCGAGATGCTGGTTCTTGCGGCTCTGTGGCGTCCGGGCGCGGCGCGGCCTCCGGCCGCGGACCTGCTCGCCGATCGGGCGTTCCGCCGCTACGTCGAGGGGTGGCCCCGTAGGGGTGACGTCGGGGTCGTCGGCGAGCTCGACGGTCACCCCGTCGGTGTCGCGTGGTGGCGAACGTTCGACGTCGACGACCACGGCTACGGGTTCGTGGCCGACGACGTCCCCGAGCTGTCGATCGCGGTCGTGCCCGACCTCCGCGGCCGCGGTGTCGGCCGGCTCCTGCTCGAGGCCCTGTTGGGCGAGGCCGCCGCCCACGGGGTCGGCCGCCTGAGCCTCAGCGTCGAGGCCGACAACCCCGCCCGCCGTCTCTACCAGCGAGTCGGGTTCCGCGACTTCGAGCGGGTGGGCGGTGCCTGGACGATGGTCAGACCCTGAGCAAGGCTTCGTTGGCGTTCTCGGGGAGCGCAGTGAGGGGTTCGCGGAGCTCGTCGACGGTCGGGCCGACCTCCGCCGCGAGCGGGGCGAGGGCGTCGAGGTCGAAGCCGTACAGCTCGGCGGCGTTGCCGGCGAGGATCTTGCGCATGACGTCGTCGGGGGTGTTCCAGAACCGCTGCCGCAGGTGTTCACGGGTGAACGGGTGCGTGCCCTCGTTGTGCGGGTAGTCGCTGCCCCACATGAACTTGTCGATGCCGATGGCGTGGAGGGCGGCGGCGTCGTCGGGGCCGGGCTGGCTGACGCCGACGTAGCAGTTCTGCGCGAAGTAGTCGGAGGCGTTGCGGGGGAGCTTGTGCTCGTCGCCGTAGCGCATCTCACCGGTGCGACCCGTCTCGCGGATCTGGGTGAGCATCGAGTCCATCCGGTCGAGCAGCGGCGGGATCCAGGCGCAGCCCATCTCGGTCATCACGAACTTCAGGCGCGGGAACCGCTCGAACACCCCCGACAGCAGGAGCTGCACGAAGGGCCGCTGCGAGTAGAAGGTGACCTCCATGATGAACAGGAGGGCGGCGGCGTCGTACTTGCCGTAGTCGGGCAGCCCGGTGCCGCCGTGGCTGTTGACCGGCACCTCGAGGTCCTCGCACACCGCCCACAGCCGGTCGTACTTGGGGTCGTAGAGCGGGGCCACGTCCTTGCAGTCGGGCGGGACGGCCGAGACGAGCACGCCGCCGCGCAGCCCGTGCTCCTTGATCCACTTCACGTCCTCGATGGCGTCGTCGACGTCGTTCAGGAAGATCTGCCCGATGCCGGCGCGACGCTCCGGGTAGCGGGCGCACCAGTCGGCCATCCAGCGGTTGTGGGCCCGGATGCCGGCGAGACGGTGCTCGTACTGGTCGGGACGGGGCGGTCGGGCGAACAGGATGAAGCTCGGGAAGAAGGGGGGCACGGTGTTCGGGTAGACGACCTCGGCGACGATGCCGTCGGCCTCGAGGTCGCCGATGCGGCGCTCGTCGTCCCAGTTGCGGACGCGGCCCCCGTCCTGGAGGTCGCGGAAGGGGTTCCTGTACTTCTCCCGCCACGCGTCGAAGTCGTCGCGGTACTGCGGATCGAGGTACTCGCGGTACATCTCGTGGCTCCCGCCGGCGTGGCAGTCGGCGGAGATGATGGTGTAGCGGTCGGCCATGGCGGATCCCCCTGCGAGAACGTCGGTCCCAGACTAGAACACGTTCTCGTCCCCCGGCACGGCCCGCCCGCGAACTGGTTGCAGGTTTCGCCTCTCGCCGATGGGGCTTGCGCCACCAGTTCGCACGGGATCGCCGAACTGGTTGCGGGTTCGGCCCCTCCGGCGCCCGGTTTCCGCCACCAGTTCGAGAGTCGGGGAACCGGTCGGGGACCGGGACAGGTCGGTCAGGCCGGTCAGGCCGGTCAGGCCGGCTGGCTGACGCCGACGCCGCCGCGGGTGGCGCCGCCGTAGCGGGCCTTCTCGCGCGGAATGTCGAGGGGGCGGATCGACGTGCGGCCGTCGAGGGTCGCCTGGTCGAGCCGGTCGGCGGGCACGACCCAGGCCACCTCGAACTCGATCCCGTCGGGGTCGTTGGCGTAGAGGCTCTTGGTGGTGCTGTGGTCGGAGGACCCGACGAGGGCACCCGCCTCCCCGAGGGCGCCGGCGAGCCGCTCGAGCTCGTCGAGGGTGTCGACCTCCCAGGCCAGGTGGTACAGCCCGACCGTCGCCCGACCGGCGCCGGACGGTCCGGCCGCCTCGCCGATCTCGAACAGCCCGAGGTCGTGGTCGTTGGTGGACGCCGGCGCCCGCAGGAACGCCGCCCCCCGGAAGCCGTCGGGCACCATCCCGACCGGCTCGAAGCCGAGCACGTCGCGGTAGAAGGCGACGCTGCGGTCGACGTCGCTGACGTAGAGCACGGCGTGGTTGAGTCGGGTGACGGGCATCGGGACGCTCCTCGTGTCGCGGCGGTCAACCGTTCGCCGGCGATGGACTATTCCACGGCCGCTCCCGACTCGTCGGCAGGCGGCCTGGCGGCGAGCCGGCGCGCCACGTACGGCAGGATCCCCCCGTGGCGGTAGTACTCCGCCTCCTTGGGGGTGTCGATGCGAACCGTCACCGGCACCTCCCGGCCGTCGGCGGTGACGACGAGCTCGCGGGGGATCGGCTCGTCGGGACCGAGGCCGGCCAGGCCCCGGATCTCGAACACCTCCCGCCCGGTGAGGCCGAGCGATTCGACGGTCGCGCCCTCGGCGAGCTCCAGCGGGAGCACCCCCATGCCGACCAGGTTCGACCGGTGGATCCGCTCGAACGACTCGGCGATCACCGCCCGGATGCCGAGCAGCGCCGTGCCCTTGGCCGCCCAGTCCCGACTGGAGCCCGAGCCGTACTCCTTGCCGGCGAGGACCACGAGCGGCACGCCGTCGTCTCGGTAGCGGATGGCGGCGTCGTAGATCGGGAGCTGCTCCTCGCTCGGGAGGTGGATCGTCACCCCGCCCTCGGTGCCGGGGGCGAGCCGGTTGCGGATGCGGATGTTGGCGAAGGTGCCCCGCATCATCACCTCGTGGTTGCCGCGGACGCGACCCGTACGAGTTGAAGTCGCCCGCGGCCACGCCGTGGTCGACCAGCCAGGCACCGGCGGGGCTCGACTCGCGGATGACCCCGGCGGGGGAGATGTGGTCGGTGGTGACGCTGTCGCCCAGCACGGCGATGGCCCGGGCCCCGGCGACGTCGGTGAGCGGGGCGGGGGTGGCCGGCATGCCGTCGAAGAACGGTGGCCGGCGGACGTAGGTGGAGTCGTCGCTCCAGTCGAAGCGGGCGCCGGTGGGCGTCGGCAGCTCTCGCCACCGGTCGTCGCCTTCGAGCACGTGGGCGTAGCGGTCGACGAACATCTCCCGTCGCACCGAGGCGTCGATCACCTGCTGCACCTCGACCGGCGACGGCCAGATGTCGCGCAGGAACACCGGCCCGTCGTTGCCCTCGCCGATCGGCTCGGTGGAGAGGTCACGGGCCATGGTGCCGGCGAGGGCGTAGGCCACGACGAGGGGCGGCGACGCCAGGTAGTTCATCCGCACGTCGGGATTGATGCGGCCCTCGAAGTTGCGGTTGCCGGACAGCACCGAGACGACGGCCAGGTCACCGTCGTCGACGGCCCGCGAGATCTCCGGCAGCAGGGGCCCGGAGTTGCCGATGCACGTGGTGCACCCGAAGCCGACGAGGTTGAACCCGAGCTGCTCGAGGTAGGGGAGCAGCCCCGATCGCTCGTAGTAGTCCATGACGACCTTCGAGCCCGGGGCGAGGGTGGTCTTCACCCACGGCGGCACGGAGAGCCCCGCTCGACGGCGTTGCGAGCCAGCAGGGCGGCGCCCAGCATCACCGACGGGTTCGACGTGTTGGTGCAGCTGGTGATGGCGGCGATCACCACGTGGCCGTGGTCGACGGAGAACTCGCGGCCGTCGGCGAGGCGCACGGGCACCGCGCTGCCGGCGGGGACGGGCACCGGGTCGACGGGGGGGAGCCCACCGTTCCCGGGAACGGCCGGCGCCTGCATGCCCTCGGCGTCGGACGGCGGGTCGCTGGCCGGGAACGACTGGGCGTCGGCCTCGTCGTGGGTGCCGCGGCCGACCCCGATCGGCAGCCCGACCGGCGTCGCGTGCTCGTCGAGGTAGGTGCCGAGCACGTCGGTGAACATCGCCTTGGCCCGGTCGAGGGGTACCCGGTCCTGGGGTCGGGCTGGGCCGGCGAGACTCGGCACCACCGTCGACAGGTCGAACTCGAGGTGCTCGGAGAACACCGGCTCGGGGCCATCCGGCTCGTGCCAGAGCCCCTGTTCCTTGGCGTAGGCCTCGACCAGCGCGACCTGGGGCTCGGGGCGCCCGGTGAAGCGGAGGTAGCGGAGCGTCTCGTCGTCGATCGGGAACATCGTCGCCGTCGACCCGTACTCCGGCGACATGTTGCCGATGGTCGCCCGGTTCTCGAGCGGCACCTCGGCCACGCCCGGGCCGTGGAACTCGACGAACTTCCCGACCACGCCGTGGCGGCGGAGCAGCTCGGTGACGGTGAGCACGAGGTCGGTGGCCGTGGACCCCTCGGGCAGGCGCCCCGACAGCTCGATGCCGACCACACGCGGCACGAGCATCGACAGCGGCTGGCCGAGCATGGCGGCCTCGGCCTCGATGCCGCCCACACCCCACCCGAGCACCCCGAGGCCGTTCACCATCGGTGTGTGGGAGTCGGTGCCGACGAGGGTGTCGGGGTAGGCGGTCCCTTCGTCGTCGACGAACACCACGCGGGCGAGGTGCTCGAGGTTGACCTGGTGGCAGATGCCGGTGTTGGGCGGCACGACGAGGAAGTCGTCGAACGCCGTCTGCCCCCAGCGCAGGAACGTGTAGCGCTCGGCGTTGCGCTCGAACTCGAGCTCGCCGTTGCGGGCGAAGGCGTCGGACGTGCCGTAGTGGTCGGCGACGATCGAGTGGTCGATGACCAGCTCGGCCGGCACCAGCGGGTTGACGCGGGCCGGATCGCCTCCGAGCTCGACCACCGCGTCGCGCATCGCCGCCAGGTCGACGACGCACGGCACCCCCGTGAAGTCCTGCATCAGGATGCGGGCGGGGGTGAAGGCCAGCTCGACCGGCTCGGGCACCTGCGGGTCCCACCCGGCCAGGGCCTCGACGTCGGCGGCGGTGACCGATACCCCGTCCTCGTGGCGCAGCAGGTTCTCGAGCAGCACCTTCAGCGAGTAGGGAAGCCGGCTCACGTCGTGGTCGCCCAGGGCGTCGAGGCGGTGGATGGCGTAGGTGCGATCGCCCACGTGGAACCGCGCCCGTGATCCGAAGCTGTCGGTCGGCATGGCTCCGCTCCCCTCGTCGGCTCGCACCCCGAGGCTAGAGCGGCCGCCCGACCCGGCCACCAGGACGGCGCGATGATGCGCCCATGGCCCATGTGCGACGGTTCCGGTTCGCGGTCGCCGAGCTCACCGGTGGCTGACGAGACGTCCGCGCCCACGCCGCGCCTCGACACCGAGGCACCGGTCGAGCGGGTCCAGCTCGACGACACGTCGTGGATCGACGTCGTCCGCGGCTGGTTGCAGGGCGCCGACCGGACCTATGCCGCCCTCGTCGAAGCCACGACCTGGTTCCAGGGGCGGGTCTTCCGCTACGACCGTTGGGTCGACGAGCCGCGGCTCGGGGCGTGGTGCGCGAGCGGTGCGTCCCCCGAGCCGGTGCTCACCGATGCCCAGCGGTTGCTCGGCCACCGGTACGGGGTGGCCTTCGACGGCTTCGCCCTGGCCTGGTACCGGCACGGGCGTGACAGCGTCGCCTTCCACCGCGACCGGGAGCTCCGCTTCCTCGACGACACCGTGATCGGCGTGCTGACCCTCGGTGCCCGCCGGCCGTTCCTGGTACGGCCACGTGCCAACCGCTACGCCCACGACACCCCCCGGCAGGGGGCGACCCATGACCTGACCCCGGGGTCGGGTGACCTGCTGGTGATGGGCGGTCGGTGCCAGGCCGACTGGGAGCACGCCGTGCCCAAGGTGGCTCACCGCGTCGGCGGTCGGGTGTCGATCCAGTGGCGGTGGACGTCGCGGACCGGCCGCCCCGTGGAGGGTGCCTCGTACCGGGCCTCCCGTCGCTACGGCTCACGCTGACCCGCCTCTCGCTCGCTCTGGTCGTCGGATCGCGCCGGCGACGGCGCGTGCGGAGGACCAGAACGGCGTCTCTCGACGGGCGCGACGAGGGTCGCGTGGCGAACCGTTTGGCGAGGCGGCGCGGTCGGACAAGAATTGTCCCGGCTGATGCGACGTCGTTGGGAAGGGAGGACCCATGCGTCTCGCACCCCTGGTCCACGAGCTGCTCGGCGGGCCCGCCGAGATCGCGGTGGAGGCCTTCGACGGCTCGTCCGCCGGGCCGCCGGACTCCGCCGCGCTGGTGGTGATCCGCCGGCCCGAGGCCCTGCGCCGGATCGTCCAGCGGCCGGGCGAGCTCGGGATCGCCCGCGCCTTCATCGCCGGCGACCTCGACCTCGAGGGCGACGTCTACGCCGTGCTCCGGCTGGCCTTCGCAGGACTGTCGGTGAAGCCGACGGCGGCCCTGCTGGCCGCCACCGCCCGAACGGCCGGTCCCGACCTGTTCCGACGGGTGCCGCCGCCCCCCGAGGAGGCGCGGCTCGGTGGACGGCTCCACTCGAAGGGGCGCGACGCCGAGGCCATCTCGCACCACTACGACGTCTCCAACGACTTCTACCGGCTGGTGCTGGGGCCGGCCATGACCTACTCGTGCGCGGTGTTCCGCGAGCCCACCGACGACCTGGCCGATGCCCAGGAGCGCAAGCACGAGCTCGTGTCCCGCAAGCTCGGCCTCGATCTCGGCATGCGCCTGCTCGACGTCGGCTGCGGGTGGGGCTCGATGCTCATCCACGCCGCCCGGTACCACGGTGTGCACGGCGTCGGGATCACCATCTCCCGGGCCCAGGCCGAGCTGGCCGCCAAGCGGGTGGCCGAGGCCGGGCTCGCCGACCGCATCCAGATCCGCCTGCAGGACTACCGCGACGTCGACGACGGGCCGTTCGACGCCATCTCGTCCGTCGGGATGGTCGAGCACGTCGGCCGGGCCCAGCTGCCCACCTACAACCGCAGGCTCCACGACCTGCTGCGTCCCGGCGGCCGTCTGCTCAACCACGGCATCTGCCGACCCGGCTACCCCCAGCCCGACAACGCGAAGGGTCGTGCCGTCGAGACGCTCCGGCGACTGGCCACCGCCGCCGGGTCCAACCTGACGTCGAGGATCGACAGTCCCCTCATGGAGCGGTACGTCTTCCCCGACGGCGAGCTCCACGAGATCGGCACCGTCGTGTCGCTCATGTCCGAGGTCGGCCTCGAGACGCGCGACGTCGAGAACCTCCGGGAGCACTATGCCCTCACGTTGCGCAACTGGGTGGCCAACCTCGAGGGGTCGTGGGACGACGCCGTGGCCCTGGCGGGCGAGGGGCGAGCCCGGGTCTGGCGGTTGTACATGGCCGCCTGCGCCCTCGGTTTCGAGTACGGGAGCACCCAGATCCACCAGGTGCTGGCCGTCCGGTCCGAGATGGGCCCGAGCACGCTGCCGCTGCGCCCATCGTTCGAGCCACCACGCTGAACGCGCCGCCCGGGAGTCGGCCGGGCTCGTCGGGGCAGCAGCGGCCCGACTGCCCGTCAGGCGCGGGCGGTGGAGGAGGAGGCCGTCGTCGACCGCAGCCCGGCCAGCACGGTGTCGACGACGAAGGCCAGGTGGTCGTCGGACGGCGGCTGGTGGCTGAACAGGAGGCGCAGCAGCAACGGCCCGATGAACAGCTCGCTCGCCTGGTCGAGGTCGAGGGCCGACGGGAGCTCGCCGCGGAGCTGGGCCAGCTCGAGCACCGTGCGCACCGGGGTCTCGCGGTCCTGGTCGAGGCGCTCGTGGAGGGCGGCCAGCTCGGGGTCGGTGCGGGCGGCGGCGAGCAGGGCGGGGACCACCTCGGCCAGGCCGGAGGCGACCATCGCGTCGCGCATGCCCGCCACGACGGCCAACAGGTCGGCCGGCAGGTCCCCGGAGTTCGGGGTGGCGACCGGCACCACGCAGCTCGACACGGCGTCGACCACGAGGTCGGCCTTGGTGGGCCAGTGGCGGTAGATCGTCGTCTTGGCGACGCCCGAACGGGCCGCCACCTGCTCGATGTGCAGCCCTTCGACGCCCGCGTCGGCGAGCAGTTCCACCGTGGCGGTGAGCACGGCGTCCCGGGCGGCGGCGCTTCTGGCCCTCATACGCTACGGGAGTGTAGCGCGACGCGGGTGCCGATCGGACGCCGTCGGCGATGCCCGGTCGCCCTCATCGGACCGCCCTTGGGCCAGGCGTGACCGATGACCGCGTAGGGGTCGGGGAGGGTGGCCGGAGCTGCGCCGGTACGCTCGGCCCGTCGCGCTACGACGGCGTAGCGTCAGGCCCCGGCGGGGCCCGTGGAGTGCCCGTGGAGTGGAGGAGCGGCCCGTGTTCGGACGGCTGGGACAGTGGTGCTACCGGCGCCGGCGACTCGTCGCCCTCGCCTGGTTCCTCGGCCTGGTGGCGCTGAGCGTGGCCTCGGGCGCCGCCGGCAGCGGGTTCCGCTCCGAGTTCAACCTGCCCGACGTCGAGAGCAGGCGCGGCTTCGACATCATCGACGAGGGGTTCGGCGGGCAGGGCAACGGTCGCGCCGGCACCATCGTGTTCCGGGCCGAGCAGGGGGTCGACGATCCCACGGTGGAAGCGGCCATGACGACCCTGTTCGACGAGGTCGCCACCCTCGAGGGCGGCACCTTGCTGGTGCGCAGTCCCTACGCGGAGGGCGGCGAGCGCCAGATCGCGCAGCAGGGACCCGACGCCGGCCGCATCGCCTACGCCGAGGTCGAGGTGCCGGCCGACGCCGACCAGGCCGACGCCCAACGGATCGCCGGCGAGATCGAGGAGCGACTGCCGGCGGTCGAGGGTGTCCGGATCGAGCTCGGGGGCGAGGTCTTCGCGGAGTTCGAGCCGCCCGAATCGGAGCTGCTCGGCCTGGCCTTCGCCATCTTCATCCTGGTGCTGGCCTTCGGCTCCGTGCTCGCCATGGGTCTGCCCATCGGCGTGGCCCTCGCCGGGATCGGGGTCGGGTCGGCCATCGTCGTGCTGCTCAGCAACCTCCTCACCATGCCCGACTTCACGACGACCCTCGGGTTGATGATCGGCCTCGGTGTCGGCATCGACTACGCGCTGTTCATCGTCACCCGGTACCGCGAGGGGCTCCACCACGGGCACTCCATCGAGGAGTCGATTCGCATCGCCATCGACACCGCCGGTCGCGCCGTCACCTTCGCCGGGACGACGGTGGTCATCTCGCTGCTGGGGATGCTCGTGATGGGCGTCACCTTCGTGCGGGGCCTCGCCGTCGGCGCGTCGGTCGTCGTGGCCGTCACCATGCTCGCCTCCGTCACCCTGCTGCCCGCGCTCCTCGGGTTCGCCGGCACGCGCATCGAGGTGACCCGGTGGCGGGGCCTCATCGCCGCCTCCCTCGTCGCCGTCGCGCTGATCGGCGTCGCGCTGTCGATCGACCCGCTGCTCCTCGCCCTGCCCCTCGCCGTCGTCGTCCTCCTCGCCGGGTTCGCCGTGGCCCCGCTGCGCAAGGAGCTGCCGCCGCGCCGGCAGCGACCGCTCCGCGAGACCACCGCCTATCGCTGGAGCCACCTCATCCAGCGCCGGCCGTGGCCGGCCGCGATCGCCGGCGTCGTGATCCTCGGCGTGCTCGCCGTGCCCGTCTTCGCCCTCCGCCTCGGCTTCTCGGACGAGGGCAACTACCCGACCGACACGACCACGAGGCAGGCCTACGACCTGCTGGCCGAGGGCTTCGGACCGGGCTTCAACGGCCCGTTGATCCTGGCCACCGAGGTGCCGGCCGGCACCGATCCCGCCGTCCTCGAGGCGGTGACGACCGCCCTGCAGGAGACGCCCGGCGTCGAGCTGGCGACGCCGGCGTTCACCAACGACCCGGCGAACCCCACCGCCGCCCTGTGGCGCGTCATCCCGACGACGGCACCCCAGGACGAGGTCACCGACCGACTCGTCGATCGCCTCCGCTCCGAGACGCTGCCCGCCGCGACCGCCGACACCGGCCTCGACGTGGCGGTCACCGGTGGCGTGGCCATCGGGATCGACTTCTCGAGCTTCCTCGCCGGTCGGCTCCCCTACTTCTTCGGCGCGGTGCTGGCCCTGTCGTTCCTGTTGCTGATGGTCGTGTTCCGCTCGCTGCTGGTGCCGCTGAAGGCCGTGATCATGAACCTGCTGTCGATCGGCGCCGCCTACGGGGTGGTGGTCGCCATCTTCCAGTGGGGATGGCTCGGTTCGGTGTTCGGCGTGGGTGACGGCGCGCCCATCGAGCCGTTCATCCCGATGATGATGTTCGCCATCGTCTTCGGACTGTCGATGGACTACGAGGTCTTCCTGCTCTCCCGGGTGAAGGAGGAGTACGACCGGACGGGTGACAGCCGGGGCTCCGTGGCCGACGGGCTCGCGGCCACGGCCCGGGTCATCACCGCCGCCGCCGCCATCATGGTCTTCGTCTTCGGGAGCTTCCTCCTCGAGTCGAACCGCACCGTCAAGCTGTTCGGGGTGGGGTTGGCCGTCGCCATCGCGCTCGACGCGACGGTGGTCCGCATGCTGCTCGTGCCGGCCACGATGGAGCTCCTGGGTGACAGGAACTGGTGGCTGCCCCGCTGGCTCGACCGTGCGCTGCCCCGGGTCAACGTCGAGGGCGAGCGCGAGGAGGTCGACGAGATCGTCGGCATCGCCCTGGACGTCGAGCCGGCCGACCTCGACGATCGACCCCGCGACCGGGCCGGCGTCTGACCACGGTGCCCGATCCGGTCGGACCGCGGCCCGATCGCGCCCTTCCGAGGAATCCCGCGCGACAGGCTGGCCGGCAGGCTCGATTCCGGCGCCCCGGGCTCGGCAGCTCGTTCGTCCTGACGAGACCGGCCGCACCGGGGACCGGCGCCGCAGTCACCAGCCCGGGAGGCGGCATCCCATGACGGGTTCATGTTCCTGATCTACCCGGGGACGAGCCGCACCGCCGGCCCCGCCAGTTCGGTACCCCCGAGTTCCGAACGGGATCCCGAGATGGGCGAGTGGTTCGCCGCTCGCGACGGCTCCTCACCCCGGAGCGCCGGAGTACTCGGTGACGATGACGAGGTGGTCGTCGTCACCGGTGCCCAGCCACGCAGCGATGGCCTTGGTCGGGAAGCAGCGGTTGGAGAACGTGCTCACGAACGGCCCGCCCGCCGCGCCCCCGGCGACTTCGGTGAACCCCTCGAGGGGACGGTGAGGTAGTCGACCGACACGCGACAAGTGGCCGCACTACACCCAGTCCCTCGCCGACTCGGGCTCGCTCGTCGGGGGTGACCCGCTCCAGCCGATCGAGACCGCGACCACGGTGCGGGTCCGCAACGGCCGGCAGGCGACCACCGACGGCCCGTTCGCGGAGACCAAGGAGGTGCTCGGCGGGTACTACCTCGTCGACGTCGCCGATCTCGACGAGGCCCTCGCCTGGGCGGCCAAGATGCCGAACATCGCCTACGGCAGCGTCGAGGTGCGTCCGATCATGGAGCTCGGCTGAGCGGGCGCCGGCCCCGGGTGGTCGGGCGGGCGATGGTCGATGCGGAGATGTCCGATCCGTCCCACGCGCCGCCGCCCGGGGCCACCCCACAGGCAGCGGCGGCCGCGTTGGAGGCGCTCGTGGTCGGCGAGCGCCGGGCGGTCGTGGCCAGCCTGGCCCGTCGCCTCGGCGACCTCGACCTGGCCGAGGACGCCTTCCAGGACGCCGCCGCCGAGGCCCTGCGGTCCTGGCCCGGCACCGGCGTGCCTGAGCGGCCCGGGGCGTGGCTCCTCACCGTGGGTCGCCGCCGGGCGGTCGACCGCGTGCGGCGCGACACCATGCGGGTCGACCGCGAGGCCGTCGCCGCCCGGATGGAGGCCCGGATCCGGGACGGCGACGTGCCCGATCGCGACGACCAGCTCGCCCTGATGCTCACCTGTTGCCACCCGGCGCTGGCCGTCGACGCCCAGGTGGCGCTCACCCTGCGCTCGGTCGCCGGCCTCGCGACCGCCGAGATCGCCCGAGCCTTCCTCGTCCCCGAGCCCACGATGGCCCAACGCCTCGTGCGGGCGAAGCGCAAGATCGCGAGAGCCGGGATCCCGTTCACCGTCCCCCAGGGCGACGCGCGCCGCGAGCGACTGGCGGCGGTGGCCTCGGTGATCTACTTGGTGTTCAACGAGGGCTACACGGCGACGTCGGGTACGACGCTCGTGCGCGGTGATCTCTGCGAGGAGGCCATCCGCCTGGCCCGCCTGCTCGTCGGGCTCGTGCCCGGCGACGACGAGGCCGTCGCCCTCCTCACCTTGCTGTTGATCACCGATGCCCGTCGACCGACCCGCCTGGACGAGCATGGCGACCTCGTGTTGTTGGAGGACCAGGACCGCACCCGCTGGCGACGGGACCGGCTCGACGAGGCCGCGGCGCTGCTCGAGATCCACGGCCTTCCGAGCGAGCCGGGGGCCTACCGCCTGCAGGCGGAGATCAGCCGTCTCCACGCCGTCGCCCCGAGCTTCGACGCGACCGACTGGTCGCGCATCGTCGCCCTCTACGACCGGTTGGCGCGTGTCACCGCGTCGCCGGTGGTGTTCCTCAACCGGGCCGTCGCCGTGGCCATGGCCCAGGGCCCCGAGGCCGGTCTGGCCCTCGTCGACGCCCTCGTCGACGACGGCGTCCTCGAAGACTACGCCCTCCTGCACGCGACCAGGGCCGACCTGCTGCGGAGGGTCGGTCGGCCCGAGGACGCCGCCGGGGCCTACCGGGCGGCGCTGGTGACGACCGCCAACGAGGCCGAGCGCCGGTTCCTTGAGGCCCGCCTGGCCGAGGTCGTTCCCACGCGCTGAGCGACCCGTCGCGACGGGCCCACACCGCGAACAGCGGGTCACCCGGATGGCCGATGGGCGTGCGCCGCTCGGCGACGATGCCGGTCCACGATCCCGACCGACGGAAGTGCTCGGCGACGACGGTCAGGTGGTCGTCGTCGTCGATGCCGAGCCAGGACGCCGCCTGGGTGTTCGCCGCCAACCACGGACGCCGTCCGGAGCCGACCCGGGTCAGCCGACGCGGATGGGGAGCTCCCGCGGGCCCCGAACCTGACCGCCCGACCAACGGACGGCCTCGGGGTCGGCCAGCTCGAACACCGGGTAGCGCTCGAGCCAGACCTCGAGCGCGGTCTTCAGCTCCATGCGGGCCAGGTTCGACCCGGCGCAGCGGTGGATGCCGAGCCCGAAGGCGGCGTGACGGTTGACGGCCCGGTCGATGACGACCTCGTCGGCGTCCTCGAAGGCCTCGGGATCGCGGTTCGCCGCCGGGAAGGGGAGCAGCACCCAGTCGTCCTTCTTCATGGGACAGCCGTTGAACTCGAAGTCGTCCTTGACCAGGCGGGCCATCGTGACCGGCGCGTAGGCGCGGAGCAGCTCCTCCATGGCGATGGGCATGAGGTCGGGCTCGGCGACGAGCCGGTCGCGGTCGGCGGGGGTGCGGGCGAGGTGCCACAGGGAGGCGCCGATGGCGCTCCAGGTCGTGTCGATGCCGGCCAGGAGGAGCAGGGCGATCGACCCACCGACGTGGTCGGGGTTCAGCGGCTCGCCGTCCATCTCGGCCTGGAGGAGGAAGGTCGTGAGGTCGTCGCGTGGGTTGTCGACGTGGTCCTGGATCTGGGCGTCGAGGTAGTCGAACAGCTCCTGGAAGTTCTCCATGCGCTGCTCGATGGGCAGGTCGACCGACTCGAGCACCTCGTGCACGAATCGACGGAACGTGTCGGCGTCCTCCTGGGGGAAGCCCAGCATCTTGGCGATGACCCGCACGGGGATGTGCTGCGCGTACTCGCGGGCGGCGTCGACGACGCCTTGGCCCTCGGTGGCGTCGAGCAGCTCGTGGCAGTAGTCGCGCGTGAACGGCTCGAGCTTGTCGACCGCCTTCGGGGAGAAGGCCGGCAGCATGAGTCGGCGCGCACCGTGGTGGAACGGCGGGTCGGAGGAGATGGGCGGCGAGATGCCCTGGGGGGCGGGCATCATCGGCCGGCCCTCGGTCACCACGACGCTGCGGGAGGTGAAGTGATCGGTGTCGTAGGCGATGGCCGCGATGTCGTCGTGGCGGGTCGGCAGCCACACGCCGCCGTAGCGGTCGGAGTGGGCCACGGGGCAGGTCTCCCGGAGCTCGCTCCAGATGGGATACGGGTCGGCGGCCCACACCGGGTCGGTGTGGTCGAAGTCGGTGGCCCAGTCGGCGACGGGCGGGTGGTGGCCGGTCACACGTCCTCCTCGATGCTGATGGCGTACTCAGGGCAGTTGGCGACGGCGAGGCGGGCTCGTTCCTCGAGCTCGGCCGGCACCGCGCCGTCGCCCACCTCGTGAGCGTTGCCGTAGTCGTCGACGTCGAACAGCTCGGGCGCCAGCGAGTAGCACCGGTTGTGCCCCTGGCACTTGTCCTCGTCCACGTGAACCCGCACGGTCGTCCCTCCCTCGCCGCCCGTCCCCGGGCCCCCGGCCCTGGTGACGCAAGCGTCACTTGTAGGTCGGAGGCACCTTAGCGGAACGTGAAGACGGGGCCCCCGTCGTGGGTCCGCTCGCCGTCCGCCGCCGGGCCGTCGGCGCCGTCGCCCAGCAGGCCCCGGGCCCGCAGCTCGCCCATGACGCCCTCGCCGAACCAGTGGGCCTCCTCGAGGTGCGGGTACCCGGAGAGGATGAGCTCTTCGAATCCGAGCGCGTGGTACTCGGCGATGCGATCGGCGACCTCGCGGTGGGAGCCGACGAGTGCGGTGCCGGCACCCCCGCGGACGAGTCCGATGCCGGCCCACACGTTGGGGTGGACCTCCAGCCGGGTGGGGTCACCTTGGTGCAACGCCGCCATGCGGGCCTGGCCCACCGACTGCGTGCGGGTGAAGTCGGCCCGGGCGGCGGCGAGGGCCTCAGGGCTCATGCCGGCGAGGAGCGCGTCGGCGTGCGCCCACGCCTCGTCGGCCGTCGGCCGGGTGATGACGTGGAAGCGGATCCCGAACCGAAGCTCACGGCCCTCGTCGGCGGCCAGCTCGCGCATGCGGGCCAGTCGCTCGCCGACCATGTCCGGTGGTTCACCCCAGGTCAGGTACACGTCGGCGTGGCGAGCGGCGATGCGCTCGGCCGCGTCCGAGGCGCCACCGAAGTAGATCGGCGGGCGCGGGCTCGGCGGCCGCCGGGTGGTGGCCGCCTCCACCCGGTAGTGCGCGCCGTCGTGGTCGAACGGCTGGGTGTCCCAGGCGCCCCGCAGCACCTCGAGGAACTCGCCGGTGCGCTCGTAGCGCGCCTCCTTGTCCTCCCACACGCCGAACCGGGCCAGCTCGGCCTGCTCGGCACCGGTGACGACGTTCAGGAGGAGCCGTCCACCGGACAGGCGCTGGTAGGTGGACGCCATCTGGGCGGCGAGGGTCGGCGACAGGAGGGCCGGACGGAAGGCGACCAGGAAGCGGATGCGGCGGGTGACCGGGAGGAGGGCGGCGGTGGAGACCCAGGCGTCCTCGCAGCCGGTGCCGCACGGGGTGAGCATGCCGTCGAAGCCGTGGGCCTCGCAGGCCAGGGCGACCTGGGTGAGATAGGCGAGGTCGGGCTCGCGCCGGACGTCGTCGAGACCGGGCAGCACCTCGCGCCCGTCGCCCCCGGTGGGCAGGAACCAGTGCATCCGGAGCACGAGCGCACCGTACTGCGCAGGGGGGCGGGCGGTCACGGGCCGACGACGACCGCCCACGTCGCGGAGCCGTGACCGGGCGGCGGGGACGGGCTACGTTCCGACCACGACGTCGGCCAGTGGAGCGAGATGACCCGAGGAGTGCAGCTCGTCGCCTACGCCGACCGGTTGGCCGGCGACCTCGCCGGCCTGCGCTCGCTGCTGGCCGGGCCGCTGCAGGGCTTCGGTGGGGTGCACGTGCTTCCGTTCTTCGTGCCGTTCGACGGCGCCGACGCCGGGTTCGACCCCGTCGATCACCGCCGCGTCGACCCGCGGCTCGGCTCGTGGGCCGACATCCGGGCTCTGGCCGACGACGGCCTCGCCGTCACCGCCGACCTCATCGTCAACCACGTCTCGGCGGCGTCTCCCGAGTACCGCGACTGGGTCGACCGGGGCGCGGCCTCTCGCTACGCCGGCATGTTCCTGACCTACGACCGCGTCTTCCCCGCCGGGGCCACCGAACAGGACCTGGCCCGGATCTACCGGCCCCGCCCGGGGCTGCCCTTCACCCCGGTGAGCCTCGGCGACGGCACCCGCCGCCTGGTGTGGACCACGTTCGACGGTGCCCAGATCGACCTCGACCAGGCCGATCCGCGCTCCCGCCGGTACCTGCGGTCGATCCTCGCCACCGAGGCCGAGCACGGGGTGCGCACCGTCCGTCTCGACGCCGTCGGCTACGCCATCAAGTCGCCGGGCACCGACTGCTTCCTCACCGACGCGACGATGTCGTTCGTCGACGACATCACCGCGGAGGCCCGTGGCCTCGGGCTCGAGGTGCTGGTCGAGGTGCACGGTTCGTTCCACCAGCAGCGCCGCATCGCCCCGCACGTCGACTGGGTGTACGACTTCGCCCTGCCGGCGCTGTTGCTCCACGCGGCGTTCACGGGCTCGATCGAGCCGCTCGTCAGGTGGCTCGAGATCCGACCGGTGAACGCCCGGAACGTGCTCGACACCCACGACGGGATCGGGATCATCGACGTCGCCGAATCGGTGGATGGCGAAGGGCTGCTCGCCGGGGCCGAGCTGGAGGCGCTCGCGGCGCGGGTCGAGGCCAACACCGGCGGGGTGAGTGCACGGGCGTCCCAGCCGATCCCGTGGAGCCCGGTCCCGTATCAGCTCAACACCAGCTACTACGACGCCCTCGGCCGGGACGACGACGCGTACCTCATGGCCCGCCTCGTGCAGCTCTTCGTCGCCGGGGTGCCGCAGGTCTACTACGTGGGGCTGCTGGCCGGCGGCAACGACGTCGAGCGCTTCGAGCGCACGGGGGTGGGGCGTGACGTCAACCGGCACGCGTACCCGCCGGGCGAGCTCGCGGACGCCCTCGAGCGACCGGTGGTGCGCGCCCTGTTGGCGCTGGTGCGCATCCGTGGGCGCCACCCCGCCTTCGACGGCGAGTGCACCTGGTCGGCGGCGCCGCCGTCGGCGCTCGAGCTGAGCTGGGTCGCCGGCCACGAGCGCGCCGTCCTGGCGGTCGACGCCGCCACCCGGGCGTTCCGCCTCACGCTCACCGTCGACGGGGTCGAGCGCACGGTGGCCGGCGCGGCCGCGCTCGAGGCGTTGGCCTCGGCCGTCAGCGCGACCAGCCCTGCTCGCCGATGAGCGGCACGAACGCGACGCCCCCGAGGTCCTCCTCGGTGAACGCCTCCCCGTGCCGTCGAACCCGCACGAGCCGTTGGCCCCGACCCAGGTCGCCGACCGGCATCACGAGCCGGCCTCCATCGGCCAACTGCTCCACCGAGCGCGGTGGGGACGGACGGCCCCGCGGCGGTGACCACGATCCCGTCGTAGGGGGCCTCGGGAGGCCAGCCGAGCGAGCCGTCGCCCTCGTGCACGTGCACGTGGGCGTAGCCGAGGTCGGCGAGGGCCCGTCCGGCGCTCTCGACCAACTCGTGGTGGCGCTCGACGGTGTCGACACGCGCCGCGATCTCGCCGAGGACGGCGGCGGCGTAGCCGGAGCCGGTGCCGATCTCGAGCACGCGGCTGTCGCCGTCGAGCTCGAGGGCCTCGGTCATGATGGCCACGACGTACGGCTGGGAGATCGTCTGTCCGGCCTCGATGGGCAGGGCCCGATCGTCGTAGGCGTGGGTGCGGTCGGCGGGGCGGACGAAGCGCTCACGGGGCACGATGCCCATGGCCCGCAGCACCGCGAGGTCCCGCACCCCGCGCGCCTCGAGGTGACGGTGCACCATCCGGGTCCGCCGCTCGGTCGCCTCCACGGTGCCCCATGCAACCACGGATCGACCCTCACCAGGCACGGCCCGACCTTCGCCAGTCCTCCGGTGGTCAGAACGGCGCGTCGGCGCGCCGTTCTGACCACCAGAACCCGGCCCGTCCGTCCCGTCCCCACCTCTCGTCGACTGATCACGGGTCCTTCCCATCTGCTAGATCCCGCACGTGCTCGCACTGCTCCTGCCGCCGTCGGAAGGGAAGGCCCCGGGCGGGACCCGGCCCGGTTGGAGGGCCGCCGACGGTCGCTTCGGTGCCGCCCTCGCACCCTGTCGCCGGCGGGTGGCGAGGGCGCTGCGGGATGCCGACGGCGGGGACGGGAAGCTGCTCCACGCCAAAGGCGACCTGCTCGAGCGGGCCCGGGCCGCCAACCGGCGCCTCGTCGGTGGCCCGGTGCTGCCGGCCTGGCAGCGCTACACGGGCGTGGTCTGGGATCACCTCGACGTCGGCTCGCTCGACCCCGTTGCCCGGGCGAGGGCGGCCGATGCCGTGGTCGTGCTGTCGGCCGTCGCCGGCCTCGTCGCCCTCGACGATCCGCTCCCCGACCACCGCCTCACCTTCGGCGCCCGGCTCGATCCACTCGGCCGGCTCGACGGCTGGTGGCACGAGCCGTTGAGCGCCGCGCTCCGCGACCACCTCGACGGTCGCCTGGTGGTCGACCTGCTCCCCCGGGAGCACGCCGCCGCCTGGACACCGGACCCGACGCGCTGTGACCTGCGCCGGGTCGAGTTGGTGGACGACCGGGGGAGCACCGGCGGCCACGGGGCCAAGGCGGCCAAGGGGCTGCTCGCCCGGGCCCTCGTCGAGGCGAGCGAACCCGAGCGAGTGCTCCGGCGCTGGCGTCACACCGCCTATCGGCTCCACATCACCGCCGCCTGACCCGACCGTGGCCGAGCCGGTCGACGGCTCTCCGTCAGCCGGTCATCGGCCCTGGGCCCGTTCGTCGTCGGCGAGCTCGTCGACGACGAGCGGGGCACGACGGGCGTTGGCGTGGTAGCTGGCCCGGCCGACGAGGTGGGCGCCCACCGGCGCGGTGAGGAACTGCAGCAGCACGACCAGCACCAACTTGGTGATGTCGGCGGCGGAGTCGAGCTGGAGGCAGGCGCCGAGGGCGACGAGGACGAGACCGAGGGTCGCCGGCTTGGTGGCGGCGTGCATGCGGGCGAACACGTCGGGCAGGCGCACGAGCCCGATGGCGGCCACGACGGCGAGCACGCAGCCGGCCAGGATCAGCACCCCCGACGCGGCATCGAGCGCGCTCACGCGCCCCTCCGTTCGATGAACCGGGCGACCATGGCGGTGCCGAGGAAGCCGATCACGGCGACCACGAGCATGGCGGCGAGGTAGGTGCCCTCGCCGGTGCGGGCGGCGAGCACCGCGGCCCCCGTGACGAGGAAGGTGAGCAGCAGGTCGGTGGCGACCACCCGGTCGGCGAGGGTCGGGCCGAGCAGCAATCGCACGACGGTCAGCACCGCCGCCAGCCCGAGCAGGGCGAAGGCGATGTTGGTGACGGCGATCACGTCGGCTCCTCCCTCGTCGCAGGTGCCTCCATGCCGAAGGCGGCGAGGGCGAGGTCCTCCAGCCGGCGGGCCGACCGCCGCACCGAGTCGGCGTCCTCGACGCGGATCCCGTGCACGTAGAGGACCATCGGATGGGGACGGACGTCGACGGTCAGGGTGCCCGGCGTGAGGCTGATGGCGTTGGCCACCGTGGTGGCGACGACGGTCGACTCGGTGCGCAGCGGCACGCCCACGATGCCCTGGTGCGTTGCCGGGCGCCGTCGGAGCACCTCGGCCACCACCTCCCACGTCGACACCACCAGCAGCCAAGCGAAGATCACCGCGAACTTGATGGTGGCGAGCGCACGGATGCCGGTGTCCTCCGGCGAGGGCATCGGGAACAGCCACAGCACGAGGATCGCCACGATCGCGCCGCTGGCGACGTTGGCGACCGAGAGCGTGCCCCACAGCAGCACCCAGATCCCGGTGAGCACCGAGACGCGGGCGGCGGCGCCGAGCGGTGAGCCGTTCATCCGAGCACCGCGTCGACGTAGGCGGTCGGGTCGATGAGCTGCTCGGCGGCCCGGGTGCACAGCTCGTAGAGCGGGCCGGCGAACACGGCGATGGCGACGGTGAGGGCGACGAGCCCGGCGGCGGCGGTGTTCATGAGCCACGGGGTCCGGAGCCGGCCCTCGGTGGTGGCCAGCACCGTGGTCGGGTCCTCGGCGGTCCCCCAGAACACGCCGTTCCAGATCTTCATCATCGAGAAGAGGGTGAGCAGGCTCACGGCCAGGCTCACGCCGACGATGGCCCACTGCTCGGCGTCGAACCCGGCCTCCACCAGCGCGAGCTTGCCCACGAACCCGGACAGCGGCGGGACACCGGCGAGCGACAGGGCCGCCACGAGGAACAGCACGGCGGCGAAGGGGATGCGACGCACCAGGCCGCCCACTCGACTGAGCGCGGTCGATCCGGTCGTGTGCTCGACGATGCCGCCGACGAGGAACAGGCTGGCCTTGACCGGGATCTGGTGGACGATGAACAGCACGGCCCCGGCCAGGCCCGCCACGGTGAACAACCCGAGGCCGAGGACCATGTAGCCGATCTGGCTCACGATGTGGAACGAGAGGATCCGCTTCATGTCGTCCTGGGCGATGGCACCCAGCACTCCCACCACCATCGTGAGCCCGGCGATCACGAGCAGCAGTCGGTCGGTCGCCTCGGCGGGGAACAGCTGCGTCTGCGATCGCACGATGGCGTAGACGCCGACCTTGGTCAGGAGGCCGGCGAACACGGCGGTGACCGGGGTGCGTGCCGTCGGGTAGGCGTCGGGCAGCCAGAAGAACAGGGGGAAGATCGCCGCCTTGATCCCGAACACGACGAGGAACATCACCGACAGCGCGAGCCGGAGGTCGGGGTCGATCTCGGCGAGCCGGACCGTCAGGTCGGCCATGTTGACCGTGCCCGTCGCCGCGTAGAGGAAGCCGACGGCGCTCACGAACAGGAGCGAGGCGACGAGGTTGATGACGACGTAGGTCATGCCCGCCCGCACCTGGTCGCGCTTGGACCCGAGCGTGATGAGGACGTAGCTCGCCGCCAGCGTGATCTCGAAGGCGACGAACAGGTTGAACACGTCTCCGGTGAGGAACGCGAGCGAGATGCCGCCCGTCATCACCAGGTAGACGGGGTGGAAGACCGCGGAGTCGTCGTCGGTCCCCGGCTGGCCGATGGCGAACACGAGCACGGCGAAGACCGTCGCCAGGCCCACCACCAGCATGAGCGACGCGAACAGATCGGCCACCAGCGTGATGCCGATCGGGGCGGGCCAGCTACCGACCTGGATCACGGCGATGCCGTCGGCCTCGACCCGGACGAGCAGGACGATCGCCGCCGTCAACGCCCCGCCGACGCCGACGAGCGACGCGGCCCGCTGGGCCACGCGGCTGGCCCAGAAGGCGACGCCCAGGGCGGCGCAGGCGAGGGGCAGCACGATCGGGAGGGCGAGGAGCAGGGTCATCTGCCCCGCTCCAGGGGTTCGATCCGCCAGAAGGGCCGGCGCGGCTGGGCCGGGAGGTCGTCCTCGAGGTCGTGGAGCTGCTCGGTGAGCTCGTCGAGGTCCTCGTCGGTCTCCCCCCGGAGTCGGGCGATCCGGCGGTCCTCCAGGTCGTCCTCGACCTCGTCGGCGCCGGTGAGCTGCCAGCTGCGGTAGGCGAGGGCGAGCAGGAACACGCTGATGCCGAACGTGATGACGATGGCGGTGAGGGCCAGGGCGTGGGGGAGGGGATCGGCTTCGTCGCCACGCGGACCTGCCTCGTCGACGAACGGGGCCCGGCCGGCACGACCGCCCGACAGCAGCAGCAAGAGGTTGGCGCCGTGGCCGAGCAGGCCCAGCCCGATGATGATCCGGGTCAGCGTTCGCTGGAGCAGCAGGTACACCCCGACGCCGAACAGCCCGGCGACGACGAGTGCCAGGAAGAGGCTCATGCCGGGGCCCCGCCGGTGTCGGCGCCGGCCTCGTCCGCGCCCTCGGGTTCGGGCTGGCCCTCGGGTTCGGGCTGGCCGTCGAGGCTGCCGAGCACGTCGAGCACCAGCAGCACCGTGCCGAGCACGACGAGGTAGACGCCCGTGTCGAAGAACAGCACCGTCGTGGTCTTGACCTTGCCGAGCAGGGCGAGGTCGGCCGACAGCACGTCGTGCTCGAGCAGGCCCTCGCCGAGGAACATGGGCACGATGGCGGTGATCGTGGCGAGGAGCAATCCGGCCCCGAGCAGGGTCGATGGCCGCACCCGGGCCGCGTCGCGGGCCTCGTCGGGCCCACCGGCCACGTACCGGAGCGCGAAGGCGGCGCCGGCCACCAGGCCACCGGCGAAGCCGCCGCCGGGCTGGTTGTGGCCGGCGAAGAGCAGGTAGACGGAGACGAGCAGCAGCGTGTGGAACTCGGCCCGCACGACGGTGTCGAGGATCAGCGAGCGCTTCAACCCGCCACCTCCTCGCGCGTCGCCGCCGGCGGATCGGCGGGACCGCCCGGTGGCGAGGGCTCGTTGGCGTCGGTCGGGTCGGATCGGCGCCGCCGTCCGGCGCCGAGGAGCGCGGCGACGCCGAGCGCGGAGACGACGAGGACGGTGATCTCGCCCAGCGTGTCGAAGCCGCGGAAGTCGACGATGATCACGTTGACGACGTTCTCGCCCTCGGCCTCCGGGAGCGCCTCCTCGAGGTAGGCGTCGGACACCGGCCGCTCGCGGCGGTTGTCGAAGGCGGTCAGGGCGAACACGAACACCATGACCCCGACGACGACGGCGATCGCACCCCGCACGAGCTGCGAGCTGCGGAAGGGGCGCCGCGGGAAGTCCTGCGGCAGGTGCCGCAGCACGAGCACGAAGGCCACGATGCTCAGGGTCTCGATGAGGAGCTGGGTGATCGCCAGATCGGGGGCCCCCTGGATGATGAAGAGCACGGCGATGCCGTAGCCCACGCCTCCGAGCAGGATGACGGCGGCGAACCGGCGCCGCGCCGCCGCGGCGCCCGCGGCCAGGACCATCACCACCGTGCCCACCAGCACCTGCAACCACGACTCGGCGAAGACCTGCTCCTCCGGCCGCGACGCGGCGAGCCACAGGGGCACCCCGACCGACAGCGACATGATCATGAGGATCACGCCGAGGTACACGGGCAGCGAGCCGTTCTGCACCACGCCGGTCACACGGTCGGCGCCGCGGAGCAGACCGCGGACCGACTGGTCGTAGAGGCGCTGGGTGCCGGGCGCACGAGGGAGCCGCGTCTGGGCCCGCTCGACCCGCCGGCGGAGCACGATGAGCACGGCGCCGCCGGCGATCACGATCGCCGACCACACGAGCGGCGCCTCGAGGCCGTGCCACAGCGCCAGGTGCTCGTCGGCCTGCTCCGGGCCCCACCACGCGGTGGCGGCGTCGACGAGCGGTTGGAGCAGAGCGGGGAACAGCCCGAGCACCACGCCCAAGAGGGCCAGCACGCCGGGCGGGCCGACGATGGGCGGGCGAGGGGGGTGCAGCTCGATGTGGTCGTCGGCTGCTCGGCTGCTCCCGGCCCGCTCGGGCGCCGTGATCGCGGTGGCCCGGCCGAAGGCGCCGATGGCGAACCGGCCGCTGTAGGCGACGGTGAAGACCGAGCCGACGACCACGAGCACCAGCACGAGGACACCGCCGGGGCTGTCGGGCTCGAGGAGGGCGGCGAGGGCCTCCTCCTTGGCGATGAAGCCGAGCAGGGGTGGGAGCCCGGCCATCGACGCCGCGCTGACGATCCCGACGGCGGCGACGACGGGCAGGGCCCGGGCCAGCCGGTCGAGGAGCCGGATGTCGCGGGTGTGGGTCGCGTGGTCGACGATGCCGACGACCATGAAGAGCGCGGCCTTGAACACGGCGTGGGCGATCAACAGCACCACGCCGGCGAACCAGGCCTCGGGGGTGCCGATCCCGAACAGCAGCATCATCAGGCCGAGCTGGCTGACGGTGCCGTAGGCGAGCAGCAGCTTGAGGTCGTGCTGGCGCAGCGCTCGCACCCCGCCCACGATCAGGCTGCCGACCCCGGCGGCGACGACGATGGGCCGCCACCAGCCGACCTCGGCGTAGGCGGGGGAGAGGCGGGCCACGAGGTAGATGCCCGCCTTCACCATCGTTGCCGAGTGCAGGTAGGTGCTCACCGGGGTGGGCGCGCTCATCGCCCCGGGGAGCCACGAGTGGAACGGCACCTGCGCCGACTTCGTGAGCGCGCCGGCGAGCACGAGCACGAGGGCGACCTGCACGATCGTGCCGCTGCCCGGCGAGGCGACCAGGCCGGACAGGGTCCACTCGCCGGTCTGCTGGCCGAGCAGGATCAGCCCGCCGAACATGGCCAGCCCTCCGCCGCCGGTGATGAGCAGCGCCTGCTGGGCGGCGGCCCGGGCGGCGGGCTTGTGGTCCTCGGTGCCGATCAGGAGGAACGAGGTGACCGAGGTGAGCTCCCAGAACACGAAGAGCAGCAGCACGTTGTCGGCCAGGACGAGGCCGAGCATCGACCCGGCGAAGGCGATCAGCAGCGGGGCGACCCGGCGGGTGAGGGGGGAGTCGATCGGGACCGGCCCTTCGCCGGCGAAGTACCACGCCGCGTACAGGCACACGAGCAGGCCGACGCCGCCGATGATGATGGCCATGAGCGCGGCGAAGCCGTCGACCCGGAACGTGAGGTCGAGGTCGAGCCCGGACACCCACGTCCAGGTCTGGGTCTCCGAGCCGCCCGGGGGGAGGCCGGCCAGGGTGACCGACGCCCACACGAGGGTGGCCAGCGGCAGGAGTGCGGCCGGGAGGAAGGCCTTGGCCCGGTACCGCCGGGAGAGCGGCACGAGGGCGACGGCGGCGATGGCGTGGGCGACGACCAGGGCCAGCACCGGGAGCCTCCCTCCTTGACAGCGCGACGAACGGGGACGCCGACCAGACTTCCCGGCACACCTTGGCGAGCGACGTTAGCGACGCTCGTCCAGCGAAATGTGAACGGTCGATGAACGGCGGGGGCCGGGGCTACAGCCGGGAGGGGAGGATCGCCTCGACGAGGCGCGGGCCGGGCTCGCGCAGGGCCACCTCGAGCTGGTCGGTGAGCTCTTCGGCGGTGGCCGCCCGCGTGGCCGGGACGCCCATGCCCTCGGCCAGGGCGACGAAGTCGAGGGCCGGCTCGGCCAGGTCGAACAGCCCGGTGGCGACCGGGCCGGGATCGTCGGCGCCGACGCGCTGCAGCTCCATGTTGAGGATCTGGTAGGAGCGGTTGTTGAGGATGACGGTGACCACGTCGAGGCCTTCGCGGGCCTGGGTCCACAGTCCCTGGAGGGTGTACATGGCGCTGCCGTCGGCCTCGAGGTTGAGCACCTTGCGGTCGGGCGCCGCCACCGCCGCGCCGGTGGCGGCGGGGATGCCGTAGCCGATGGCACCGCCGGTGAGGCACAGCCAGTCGTGCGTCGGCGCGCCGGCCGAGGCGAGGAAGGCGAACAGCCCCGAGGTGTTCCCCTCGTCGACGACGATCGCTCCCTCGGGCAGCAGCGCGCCGACGGCGGCGCCGAGCGTGCCCGGGTCGAGGGCGCCGGTCGGCCGGTCGGGTCGGGCCGGCTCCTGGAGCCGGGCGCCGTCGCCCGGCGCGCCGATGGCGTCGGCCAGCGTCTCGAGGGCGCCGACCGCATCGTCGCCGGGCGCGGCGAGCACGTGCACCCGGCATCCCTCCGGCACCAGGTCGCTGGCCTTGTCCGGGTAGGCGAAGAACGACACCGGTGAGGCGGCGTCGACGAGGACCAGGTGCCGGACGCCGTCGAGCTGCATCTGGGCGAACTCGGCGAGGTAGCCGAGGCGGTCGACGGCGGGGATCCCGGCGCCCCGGGCGAGTCGGGTGGGGAAGGTCTCGCACAGGAGCCTGGCCGAGGTCGCCTCGGCGATCCGACTCGCGGCCACGAGCCCGGCCTCGCGGGTGGCGGTGCCGCCGACGAACAGGGCCACCGACTCGCCGGAGCGCAGGGCGGCGGCGACCTCGTCGAGCACGTCGTCCGACACGGCGCGACGCGGCGGCGCGGCGACGGGGGCTGCCGGGCCGCGGGGTGCCTCCGACCACGACACGTCGGCCGGCAGGACGAGCGTCGCCACCCGACCGGGGGGCCCGTAGGCGGCGGCGACGGCGTCGGCGGCGTCGGCGGCCACCTCGTCGGGGGTCGCCGAGCTCCGGTACCAGCCGGACGCACCGGCGGCGATGGACGCGATGTCGGACTGGAGGGGCGCGTCGTACTTCTGGTGGTACGTGGCGTGGTCGCCGACGACGTTGACGATCGGCGTGTCGGCCCGGCGGGCGTTGTGCAGGTTGGCCAGGCCGTTGCCGAGGCCCGGGCCGAGGTGCAGGAGGGTCGCCGCCGGTCGCTCGGCGATGCGGGCGTAGCCGTCGGCGGCGCCGGTCACGACGCCTTCGAACAGGCCGAGCACGGCCCGCATCTCGGGCACGTCGTCGAGGGCGGCGACGAAGTGCATCTCCGAGGTGCCGGGGTTGGTGAAGCACACGTCGACACCGGAGGCGACGAGGGTGCGGATGAGCGCCTGGGCGCCGTTCATGGGCTGCTCCTTACGTCTCGCGCTCCGCCGCCCGGGCGGGAGCCACGGGGTCGAACAGGGTGCCGGGGTTGAGGATGCCGTTGGGGTCGAAGGCCGCCTTGATGCGGCGCATGAGGTCGACCTTGACCGGGTTCTCGAGCTCGAGGAAGTAGCGCTTCTTGGCGGTGCCGATGCCGTGCTCGCCGGAGATGGCGCCGCCGAGGCCCATGCCGGCGTCGAACAGGCGGTGCAGCACCTGGGCGCGGATCTCGGGGTCGGCCTGGAACACCGACAGGTGCACGTTGCCGTCGCCGGCGTGGCCGCACCCCGCGATCCACGAGCCGGTGTCGGCGGCCAGGTCGGACACCGCCTGCATGAACACCGGCACCGACGCCCGGGGCACGACCATGTCGACGATGTCGTCGGCCCCGTTGGCCTTGGCGACCCAGAACGCCTTCTCCCGGGCGTCGATCAGCTGCCCGGCCGCGCCCGCAGGCAGGACGTAGACGTCGATGGCGCCGTAGCCGAACAGCGCCTCCGACAGCGCCTCGACGTCGGACTCGAGCCGGTCCTCGTGGGTGTCCTCGAGCATCACGACGAGATACGCCAGGGCGGTCTCGCGGATCTCCTCGGGGATGCCGAGGTCGAGCCCGACGTAGGCAGTGGCGGCGGCCATCGTGATCATGTCGATGTACTCGAGGATCAACGGGCCGATGCCGCTGTGCACGATGCGCGGCACGGCGGCGGTGACCTCGTCGAGGGTGGTGAACGGGGCGAGGATCGTGGCCTGGTGCGGAGCCCTCGGGTAGAGGCGGAGCGTGGCCTCGGTGACGAGGGCGAGCGTGCCCTCGGAGCCGGTGACGAGCTGGGTCAGGTCGTAGCCCGTGGTGGCCTTCACGAACTTGCCGCCGCTGCGGATGACCTCGCCGCCGGGCAGCACCGCCTCGATGCCGAGCACCTGATGGCGGGTGACGCCGTACTTCACGGCGCGCATCCCCCCGGCGTTGGTGTTGACGTTGCCGCCGAGGCTGGCGCTGTACTCGCCCGGGAACACCGGGTACACGAGACCGTGGCGGGCGGTGACCTCGTCGAGCTGGTCGAGGCGGACGCCGGGCTGGACCACGGCGACGTGGTTCTCCTCGTCGATCTCGACGATGGCGTCCATCCGCTCGAACGACACGACGAGCCCGTCCTCCACCGGCACGGCCGCGCCGGACAGGCCGGTGCCGCTCCCACGGGCGGTGACGGCGGTCCCGGTCTCGTCGGCGATGCGCAGGACGGTCGCCACGTCGGCCGTCGCGGTGGGCAGGACCACGGCAGCCGGCTCGACCGCGGCGACGGTGAGCGCCTCGTCGTGGGTGTAGTCCTCCCCGACGCGGTCACCGTGCAGGACCTTGTCGGCGCCGAGCTCGGCGACCAGCCTGGTCACGATCGTGGATGTGCGGTCGTCCACGGTCCCCCCTTCCCGTCGGGCTCGATCGTAGGCGCGTCCGCGAAGTGCAAGACTCGGGGCATGCAGACCGTGGTCCTCTACGAGAGCCTCACCGGGAACACGCGTCGGGCCGCCGAGCTGATCGGCGCCGAGTTCGCGCGCCGGGGGCACGCCGTCGTGGTCAACTCCGTCGCCGACATCGACTACCAGGCGCTGGCGCGCGCCGAGCTGGTGGTCGTCGGGGGCTGGACCGACGGCATCTTCCTCTTCGGTCAGCGCCCCGGGCGGTCGTGGCGCCTGAAGGACATCCCCGCCCTCGACGGCAAGAAGGCGGCGGTGTTCTGCACCTTCGCCCTCGATCCGGGCAAGGTGCTCGACAAGACCCAGGAGATCGTGGCCGGCCGCGGTGCCGAGGTCCTCGGCGGCATGACGATCCGCCGCGACAAGCTCGAGCAGGGCGCCCTCGACTTCGCCGACCGCATCCTCGGCGTCCTCGCCGGCTGACGGCCGCGCCGGTTCGCGCCGACCGGCTCAGTCGCAGGTGGCCAACGAGCGAGCGTAGGCGTCGGCCAGCAGGCGCTGACCCGGCTCCTCCGGGTGCACCGTGTCCTCGGTGAACACCACCTCGGGGTTGGTCACCTGGGCCTCCCGCAGCGTCGCCGCCCAGTCGATCACCCGCAGGCGCGGGTCGTCGGCCGCCAGGGCGGCGATGCCGGCGTTGAGCTCGGCGGCCCGGGCCGCGGCGTCGCGACCCGGCACCACGATGCCGTCGCTGACGGTCACCAGGTGGATGCACCTGGCGTCGGGGAACAGCGCGACCATCTCGGTGAGCGAGTCGAGCGCCGGAGCGAGGTCGTCGGTGCCGGTGACGTCGTTCGTGCCGAGGTTGATCACGACCTGTTCCGGATCCCGCGAGGCGAGCTCGCGCGCCGTGGCCATCTGACCGGCGATCGTCAACCCCGGCCATCCGCTGACGACGGGGTCCCATCGCCGTTCCAGCTCGGTCGTGATCGCCGGGCCGGCGACGACGGTGATCGAGTCGCCGATGACGACGACCGTGGGCTCGGGCCTCGGCTGCAGTGCGAAGGCCGACGCGACCACTGCGACGAGGAGCACCCCGAGCGCGGCGAAGGCCACGGCCGGCGACGGCGTGCGTCCGTGGCCCCGATCGGGTGCGGTCGAGGGATCGTCCTCGGCGGCGGGAGAGGACCCACCGGTCTCGGGCTCGTCGACCGCGGTCACGGCGGCGACGGTAGCCCCGAGGCCGGCTGCGGCCGGGGTCGGGTCGACCGGTAGTGTCCGGCGGCGGCGCCCCGGCGCCGGGAGGGGGTTCGAGGATGGGACGGTTGGACGGCAGGGTCGCGCTGGTGACCGGCGCGGCATCGGGCATCGGTGCCGCCACGGCGGCCCGCTTCCGCGCCGAGGGCGCGACCGTGGTGGGGGCCGACGTCACGCCGGCCGACGACGTCTCGGCGCTCGACGTGCGCGACGAGGCGGCGGTCGCCCGGGTGGTGGCCGGTGTGGTCGCCGACCACGGCCGGCTCGACGCGGTCGTCACCGCCGCCGGCGTGGCCGGCGCCGGACCGGCCCACCTCCTCGACGCCGCCGAGTGGGATCGGGTCATCGGCGTGAACCTCACGGGCACCTGGCTCACGGCCAAGCACGCGGTGCAGGCGATGCTCGACCAGGAGCCGGTGCACGGCGAGCGGGGCTCGGTGGTCACCATCGCGTCGGTCGAGGGCCTCGAGGGCACGGCCGGGGGCAGCGCCTACAACGCCTCGAAGGGTGGGGTCGTGCTGCTGACCCGGAACCTGGCCATCGACTACGGAGGCCGCGGGATCCGGGTCAACACGATCTGCCCCGGGTTCATCCGGACACCGATGACCACCGGGGTGTTCGCCATGGAGGGGATGGACCACGTCGAGCGCGGCTTCATCGAGGAGCACGCGCTCAAGCGCTTCGGTCGGCCGGAGGAGATCGCGGCGGCGGCGACCTTCCTCGTCTCGTCCGACGCGTCGTTCGTCACCGGCGTCGCCCTGCCCGTCGACGGCGGGTACACGGCCGGCCGCGACCACGGCGTGACCGCGCTCATGGGTCTGGGGCCGGATGCCTGATCCCGACCTGCACCGGCGCTCGACGACGCGGGCCGGGGCGACGAACCCGCGGCTCCTCCCCTGACGGCGATCAGGCGGGGCGCAGGCCGTCGAGGGAGGCGAGGCACAACCGCACGAACGTGTCGGCCACCTCGTGGCGGGGGAGGCGGCGCTCGTCACCGACCTGCACCATGGTCGACACGCCGGCGATGAAGACCGACACGGCCAGCGTCGCCTGGCTGCGGGGGATGCCGTACTCGTCGACGACGAGGTCGGCGAAGTAGTCCTCCATCTCGCGGACCCGCTCCTCGCGCCGGCGGTGGTAGGGACCCTGTCCGATGTCGGCGTGTCGGAGCACGGCGAGCAGCCGGCCGCTGCGCTCCATGTGGTCGAGGAACACCTCGATGATCTCCCGCAGCCGAGCCTCGAACGACGCGTCCTCGGCGGCGACGGTGCCGATCCGGTCGTCGATCCACAGGTTCTCCCGGTCGAACAGGGCGATGAGGACGTCCTCGCGGTTGGCGAAGTACCGATAGCCGAGGGCCTTGCTCACCCCGGTGCGGGCGGCGATGCCCTCCATGGTGAGGGCCTCGACGCCCTGCTCGACGATGGTGGCGGCGGCGGCGTCGAGGAAGACCTCCCGGCGCTCGTCGGCGGTCAGTCGGGTGCGAGCGGGTGCCGTGTCCTCGGCCTCGACCTTCGCCATGCTCGCACCGTACCGCTCGGGCCTTCCGCCGACCGTTCGACCTGGTGTCCGCGACCGAAGGTGTCCGGCCCGTCAGAATCGGCGAGGTGGCGCCTCCCCAAGCCCACGCCCACGGCCACGATCCGGGCGACCTCCCCGACCCCCCGTTGCGCCTCCGGCGATGGCTCACCGTCGTCGTCGCCGGGGTCACCCTGCTCGCCGTGATCGGGATGGTCGTCTGGTGGCCGCGCGGCGACGCCCCCGACCTGTACGCCGGTGGCGTCCGGCCGTCCTACGTCGACGCCGAGGTGACCCTCGTCCGTGGGGACCGGTGTCCGGGCATCGAGGACGACCTGCCGGTCGACTGCCGCCTCGTCGAGGTACGCCTCGACGACGGCCGCCGGGCCGAGATCCGCCTCTACCGCACCGACCCGAGCGCGCCCGACCTCGAACGCGGTGACGACGTCGTCCTGCTCGAGGCGCCGACGGCCCCGCCCGAGTTCCGTTACACGTTCGCCGACTTCCAACGCGACCCGCCGCTCGTGCTCCTGGCCGTGCTGTTCGTGGTGGTCGTGGTGGCCTTCGCCCGGTGGCAGGGCGTGCGCGCCATCGCCGGCATCGTCGTGAGCTTCGCCGTCCTGCTCGTCTTCCTGCTGCCCGCGCTCCTGCGCGGCTCACCCGCGCTCCCGGTCGCGCTGACGGGCACCGTGCTCATCGCCGTGGCCGCGCTCTACCTCACCCACGGCATTCGCCCCGGCACCACCGTCGCCCTGCTCGGAACCCTCGTGTCCCTGCTGGTGATCGCCGTGCTGGGGCTCGTGTTCGTGGAGGCCGCGAGCCTCACCGGCGTGGTCGACGAGGACGCCCAGGTGCTGCGCATCACCGCCGATGCCATCGACCTGAGGGGCCTGCTCCTCGCCGGCATGGTCATCGGCGCCCTCGGTGTGCTCGACGACGTCACCGTCACGCAGGTGTCGGCCGTCGGCGAGCTGCGGCGGGCCAACCCCGGGTGGTCCCGTCGCCGCCTGTACGGCTCGGCCGTGCGCATCGGTCGAGATCACATCGCGTCGACGGTCAACACCCTGGTGCTCGCCTATGCCGGGGCATCCCTTCCGTTGTTGCTGCTGTTCCTCCAGGGGGGTCAGCCGTGGGGGCGCCTGGCGGCGAGCGAGGTGATCGCCATCGAGATCGTGCGGACCCTGGTCGGCAGCATCGGGCTGGTGCTCGCCGTGCCGGTCACCACGGCGCTGGCGGCCGTGGTGCTCGTCGAGGAGGGATCCGTCGGCGCCGCCTCCGGCGACGACGGTGCCCCGGAGCCGACCGGTGCCAGCTCCGACGACGGCACGTGGGGCGGTTTCACCCCCGAGCCCAAGCCGTTCTGACGGCGGCGGTCTGCGGCGGCGGGTAGCTTCTCCCCCCGCCATGGTCCGCCCCCGCTCCGCTCGTGCCGTCGACCGATGGGACCTCGAGGCCGACGTGGTCGTCGTCGGCCTCGGCGCCGCCGGGGCCTGCGCCGCACTGGGAGCGGTCGAGGTCGGGGCATCGGTGGTCGTGCTCGAGGCCGCCGGCGCCGGCGGGGGCACCTCGGCCATGTCGGGCGGCCTCATCTACCTCGGTGGGGGCACCCCCGTGCAGACGGCGTGCGGGTTCACCGACTCGGCCGAGGAGATGTACCGCTTCCTGATGGCGGCGTGCGGCCCCGAGCCCGACGAGGCCAAGATCCGGCTGTTCTCCGACGAGAGCGTCGACCACTACCACTGGCTGGTCGACCAGGGCGTGCCGTTCGAGGGCGGCTTCTCACCCGAGCCGGGCATCGAGGCGCCCGGGCTCGAGACCCTCTGCTACTCCGGCGGAGAGGACGCCTGGCCGTTCAACGAGATCGCCGCTCCCGCGCCGCGCGCCCACAAGCCGTCGCACCGCCACGCCGCCGGAGGGTTCCTCATGTCCCGGCTCGTCGAGGCGGTGGACGCGACCGCGCCGACGGCGTGGGTCGAGACCGACGTGCGGGTCGAGCGCCTGGTCGTGGCCGACCACCGTCCGGACGAGGTGCTCGGCGTGATCGGGCGACGGGCCGGCCACCAGCTCGCCGTGCGGGCCCATCGCGGGGTCGTGCTGTGCGCCGGCGGTTTCGTCCACGACGACGACATGGTGGCCGAGCACAGCCCCCTGCTCGCCTCCTGCTCGTTCCGCCTCGGCAACGACTACGACGACGGGCTCGGCATCCGCATGGCCCAGGCGGTGGGCGCGGCGGTGCAACGGATGGACGCGGGGGAGTGCGCGGTGCCGATCACGCCGCCCCGCCGGCTCGTCGGTGGCGTGCTCGTCAACGGGCGTGGCCAGCGCTTCATCAACGAGGACACCTACTACGGGCGCGTCGGCCAGGAGGTGCTGTTCCACCAGGAGGGCGAGGCCTACCTGATCGTCGACGAGGCGCTCTACGAGGTGAACCGGGCCGGCATCCAGGCCTCCTGGGTGTGCGAGACGGCCGAGGAGCTCGAAGCCGAGATGGGGTTGCCCACCGGCTCGCTCGTGGCCACGCTCGACTACTACAACCGGTTCGCGGTCGACGGCGCCGACCCGCTGTTCCACAAGGCCTCCGAGTTCGTGCGGCCGCTGCGAGGGCCGCTCGGTGCCTACGACCTGCGGGTGGCCTCCACCATCTACGCCACGTTCACCCTCGGTGGGCTTCGCACCGACCTCGACGGGCAGGTCGCGGGCGTCGACGGCGCCGTCATCGACGGGTTGTACGCGGCCGGGCGCACGACGTCGGGGTTGGCCGCCTGGGGCTACGCCAGCGGGCTGTCGCTGGCCGACGCCACGTTCTTCGGGCGCCGGGCGGGGCGAGCGGCCGGCGGGCGCCCGACGTCGCGCTCGAGGCTCGTCGGCCGGGTGTCGCCGGTGGTCAGCCCTTCACCTCGGCGATCACGTCGTCGGCGAACCACCGGAGCGCGTCGAGCTTGTGCTGGAGCGTCTCGGCGTCCTGGTCCATCTGGTAGGCGTTGCGGAAGCCGATGATCACGTCGGTGACGCCCAGCTCTTCGAGGCGGCGGCACCCGTCGACGCTGTAGCCGTCGAGCGAGATCACGTGGATCTCGAACGGCTCGCCCTCCCGCCCGTACTCGCGGCGGAGCTCGTGCAGGCGGTCGATCATGCCCGGGAGCTGGTCCATCTCCGACCCGGCGTGCATCCAGCCGTCGCAGAGCCGGGCCGCCCGGCGGAGGGCGGCGTCGGCGTGCCCGCCGATGAGGATGGGCAGGGGCTCGGTCGGCAGCGGGCACAGCTTGATGGCGGGGATGTCGTAGAACTCGCCCTCGTAGGCGAAGAACTCGCCCGCCGGGGTGCGGGTGAGGCCCGCGATCACCTCGATCATCTCGTCCATGCGGCGGCCGCGGCGCGCCCATTCGGTGCCGGTGACGACGTAGTCCTCGGGCCAGGGCGACAGGCCGACGCCGAAGCCGAAGCGGTTGTCGGTGAGCACGGCGACCGACGAGGCCTGCTTGGCCACCAGCACGGGTTGGCGGATCGGGAGCTTCACCACGAACGTCGTGAAGCGCAGCCGTTCGGTGACCGCGCCCATGGCCGGGATGAGCGAGAAGGGCTCGAGGAACGGCTTGTCCTCGAGGAACTCGCGGTTGCCGTCGGGCGTGTAGGGGTAGGTCGAGTCCGAGTCCCGGGGGTAGCAGATGGAGTCGGGGATCACGAAGCTGTCCCATCCGGCCTCGTCGCAGGCCCGGGCGAGCGGCAGGTAGTACGACGGGTCGGTCATCGATTCGGCGAAGGTGAAGCGCATCGGGCACGGACCTTAGGAGGTCGAGGGGTTGCCGTCGGACCCATGCATCCATTAGCATCTGCGCATATGACGATCGTCGAGCGCTACGGGCCGACGGCCGAGCTGTTCAAGGCGTTGGCCAACCCCCTGCGCCTGGCGATCGTCCAGGAACTGCAGGACGGGCCCCGTTGCGTCCACGAGCTGGTCGACGCGCTCGACGCGCCCCAGCCGCTCGTGTCCCAGCACCTGAAGGTGCTGCGGGGTGCCCGGCTCATCGCCGGCGACCGTCGCGGCCGGGAGATGGCGTACTCGCTGGCCGACGACCACGTCACCCACATCGTGGTCGATGCCGTCACCCACGCCGCCGAGGCCCACCAGGGCCCTTCCACCCCTTCCACCCCTTCCACCCGACCCGCCCGACGGAGAGGAGGCGGTCGATGAGCACCGCCACGCACGAGACCCACCCCGACCACGCCCACGTCCACGGCCCCGAGTGCGGCCACGTCGCCGTCGAGCACGGCGACCACGTCGACTACCTCCACGACGGCCATCGCCACGCCGCCCACGAGGGCCACTGGGACGAGTGCACCGACGAGCCCGCGCCCCACGCTCCGCACGCCGGCCACGCCCACGTCCACGGCCCCGAGTGCGGCCACGTCGCCGTCGAGCACGGCGACCACGTCGACTACGTCCACGACGGCCACCGCCACGCCGCCCACGAGGGCCACTGGGACGAGCACTAGGTGGCGTGAGCCGGCGGGGCCGCGGCCCTGCCGGCTCGTCGTGTGCGTAGCGACCCACCCGTCGGGTGGGTGGATGCGCACACGATGCCCCGCACTCCGTCGGGCGTCGGACCCCCCTGGTGGATGCGCACACGAGCCGCGACGCTCCGGCGGTAACTCCGCGCCCTTGTCGGCGCGGGGGGCCTCCTCTACGGTCGACGCCGGTGCCCGGGGCGGACCCGGTCGGATCGGTGCGAGGCGAGGAGTGGCTCCATGCGGCGCTTCGTCGTGCCGTTGCTCGTGCCCGCGTCCTTGGTCGTGGCGTGTGCCGACGGCCGGGAACGCACCGAGGCATCGGTCCCGGACCCGTCGGGTGTTCCGACGACCACCACCACGGTCGCCCCGTCGTCGACGACCTCACCTTCGCCCCCGACCGACGAGGAGGCCATCGTCGCCGCCGTCCTCGGCTACTGGGACGCGGTGATCGCACTGAACTCGGAGGCCCCGCCGGGGTTCGACGAGCTGGCTTCGTTCGCCACGGGCGAGGCCTACGAGACCTCGCGTGACCAGGCCGAGCGGCGCTCGTCGCTCGGCCAGGCGATCCGGCTCCCGAGTCCGAGCCGCTATCAGCACTCGCCGGCGGTGCAGTCCATCGAGGGTGATCGCGCGCAGGTGCTCGACTGTGCGATCGACGACTCGGTCCTCGTGGATCGCGCCTCGGGTCGCGTGCTGAACGACCTCGTCGAGACGACGCTCTGGCGGACCTCGGTCATGAGGGTCGCCGGAGAGTGGCTCGTGAGCGAGACCGAGATCGTCGGTGGAGCGATGGGAGCGCAGTCGTGCGACGGGTTGCGCTAGCGGGTCTCCTGTTGGCGGTCGTGCTGGTCGAAGCAGCGTCGGCGGGAACGAATCGTGACGACACGAGCGGCTCCGCCGGGATCGTCGGAGGGACGCCGGTGGCCGTCGTCGTTCGGGGTGGGAGCGGTGAGCTCGGGGGGTACCTCCGGAGGAGCCGAGGGTCCGGGGCCCGGTGGACCTGTGGCTACCACCCGCTCACCGGCGGCTCGAACATCCCCGGGATCGACGACGGCCAACCGGTCGACCCGGTCCCCGGTGGGGGCTATGCGTTCCTGTGCCACGATCAGGCCGGACAACTCGTCCACAGCCGCATCCTGCGCTATGAGCCCGGTGACCTCCTCAGCGGCCTTTTCGCCGCCGAACGGGCGGCCGAGCTGGCCGTCGAGCGACTCGAGCTGCCCGTGCCCGTCGTCGTGCTCAGCCCGCCGGGAGCCCAGCTCGTCGGGATCCCGACCTGGCTGTGGGTCGCCGATTGGGAGACCCGGTCCACGGCGGCCTCCGTCACCGGCGTGACCTCCACGGTGACGGCCCGCCCCACCGCGACCACGTGGGACCTCGACGACGGCGCCACTCGCACCTGCGCCGGCCCCGGCCGGCCCTACGACCCGGGCCGGCCCCCCGACGGGCAGACCACCGACTGCGCCCACACGTTCATCTGGCCGTCGTTGCACCCTCGAGGGCCCCGGAAGCTCACCGCCACCGTCACCTATGCGGTGTCGTGGTCGGCCAGCACCGGCGCCGGCGGCGACCTCGGCACCGTCACGCGGACGAGCACCGTCCCGCTGACCGTCGTCGAGGTCCAGGCCGTCGGCCGCTGATCCGGGGACGCCGGACTGGCCCAGCCGGTTCGGGGAGGGACAGACTCCCCGGGTGCCAACGGGGGGAAGCCGAAGCCGGACGAACGTGCACCTCGCGGGGGCGTTCGAGCACCCGCGGCGGGAGATCCCCGACCGCACCCTGGCCGAGGTCCATGCCGAGGTGGCGATCGGTGCGCTGGCCGACGCCGGGTTGTCGTTCGACGACGTGGACGGCTTCTTCTGCGACTCGACCACCCCGGGTTGGGGGCCTCTCACGATGGTCGACTACCTCGGGCTGCGGAACCTGTCCTACCTCGACAGCACGGAGACCGGCGGCTCGTCGTACATCGCCCACGTCGGCCACGCCGCCGCCGCCATCGCCGCCGGGAAGTGCCGGGTCGCCCTCGTCACCCTGGCCGGGAAGCCCCGCTCGACACGGATGCGTCCCGGTGCCGCGGCCCGGTTCACCGACGCCCCCGAGTGGTCGTTCGAGGGGTCGTGGGGCACCACCGGGCCCGTCGCCCAGTACGCCCTGGTCGCCCAGCGCCACATGTACGAGTACGGCACCACGGCGGAGCAGCTCGCTTGGATCAAGGTGGCCTTCTCGCGCCACGCCCGCCACAACCCCGACGCCTTCCTTCCCAAGGAGGTCACGGTCGACGAGGTGCTCGCCTCGCGGATGATCTGCGACCCGCTGCACCTGCTCGACTGCTGTGTCATCACCGACGGCGGTGGCGCGCTGGTGGTCGTCCACCCCGACGTCGCTCGCGACCTCGAGCGTCGCACCGTCGTCGTCCTCGGCCACGGCGAGGCGCCCAAGCACACCGACAACGGGCGCATCGACCTCAGCCGCACGGGTGCGGTGCACTCCGGCCCGCGGGCCTTCGCCGAGGCAGGGGTCACGCCGGCCGACATCGACTACGCCTCGATCTACGACAGCTTCACCATCACCGTGCTCGAGGCCCTCGAGGACCTGGGGTTCTGCGAGAAGGGCGAGGGCGGCCGCTTCGTCGCCGACGGGGGACTGGCGTCGCCCGGGGGTCGTCTGCCGTGCAACACCGACGGGGGCGGCCTGTGCAACAACCACCCCGGCAACCGGGGGGGCATGACCAAGGTGATCGAGGCGGTGCGCCAGCTCCGCGAGGAGGCCCACCCCGCCGTGCAGGTACCGGACTGCGAGCTGGCGCTCGCCCATGGCACCGGCGGCTCGCTCGCCACCCGGTCGGGGTCGGCCACCGTCGTCCTCGGACGGGAGGACGCGTGAGCGAGCTGCCCACCCTCGAGCCGGAGCGGACCCTCGAGACCGAGCCGTTCTGGGCCGCCGCCGCCGAGGGCCGGCTCGTGCTGCCCCGCTGCGACTCGTGCCAGGCGGTCGTCTGGTACCCGCGGCGGTTCTGCCCGGTCTGCCACCGGTTCGGGGTCAGCTGGTTCGACGCGACCGGTCACGGCACCGTCTACTCGTTCACCGTCGTCCGTCAGGCCGGTGGCGACTGGAAGGCGGTCGTGCCCTACGTCATCGCCTACGTCGAGCTCGACGAGGGGCCGAGGGTGCTGACCAACCTCGTCGACGTCGACCCCGACGCCGTCCGGGTCGGCGACGAGGTCACCGTGGCGTTCGACCCGGCTCCCGAGGGCGGCGCGGTGCCGCGCTTCAGGCCGGCCCGACGCTGACCGGGAGCCCATCGTGTCGCCGAAGTCGTCGGCGTAGAAGCGGTTGCACGCCTGCTCGGTCATGCCGTCCAGGTTCGACTCGAACCGTCGGACCGGGTCCCTGGCCCGGTCGGGGTGCGGGTCTCACCCGGGTGGTGGATGGCGAGGGCGCCCTCCGGTCGGAACCCACCCGGGCGCGGCGTCGGACGTCGTCTCGTCGTCCCACCCCGGACGGGCCCGGCGGTTCATCACCGCCGCCACCGCGTAGGCGACCGCGTTGGTGGCGGCGTGGGCCACGATCGGGGCGACCACGCTGCCCGACCGGACCCGCTGGGCGGCGAAGAGCGCGCCGGCGAGCGTCGTCGACAGCACGGTGCCGCCGACGACGGCGCCGGGGTGCTGGTCGCGGGTCGCCGGGTTGTGCTCCCGGTCGCTCAGCGCCGGCAGCACGTGCCACAGCCCGAACAGCACCGATGTCGCCGCCGCCCCCCGGACGACCCCGAGGCGACGGGTGGCCAGGGCCTGGAGCACGCCCCGGAACACCAGCTCCTCGTAGACGGCGGTGCCGAGAGGGATCTCGACCAGGGACCGGAGGGCGATGTCACCCGGCGACTCGTCCGTCACCCGTTCGTCGGCGAAGTACCTGCGGGTCGACGGCAACAGGGCGCCGACGCCGACGATGGCCGACGAGGTCACGGCCGACACCAGCCCGTGGCGGAGCCCCGAGGGCACGCGCGCCGGATCGAGTCCGAGCTCCTCGGCCTCGACGCCGACGGCGAGGGCGACCCCGACGGCGGCGGCGGCGGTGGTCAGGTGGGTGGCCACGTGGAAGCGCCGGGGGACGAGGCGGTGGTCGGCGACGTGGGCGGCGACGACCCCCGCGAGGATGCCCGCCTCCGTCGCCGGGTGCACGCCGCTCTCCGCGCCTGTCTCCACGGGGTCGGACACTACGCTCGGCGCCGATGACCGAGCCCCCGCCCGTCTACGACCTCGCCGACGAGTGGCTGCGCCGGCCCGATGTGTGGTCGGGCCTCGCCCTCGGCGCGTGGACCGCGACCCGTTCGTTCGGCCCGTCGTTGATGCCGCGGGCGACGGCGCACCAAGCCATGGTGAGCGGGGCGTCGGCGGCGGTCGGCTTCGCCGTCGGCAACGCCACCTACGGCATCGTCGGTTCCGGTCTCGAGGTCGATCAGCAGGTGACGGCCTTCGCCGTCACCGGCGCGCTCGGCATCGGCACCCGGATCGCGGTCCCTCCCCACGAGGACGAGGAGGTGACCCGGGCCGCCGTGCGCGCCATGGGTGAGGGCTTGGCCGCAGGGTCGACGGCGTGCGCCGCGGTCGCCCTCGTCCGCCGGTCGCAACGGCCGGCGCGCACCGCCGCCGTGCTGGCCGCCGGAGGTGCCCTGGCCGGAGGTGTCGCGGTGGCCCGCTCGGTGCGCGACCAGCGGTCGCGCCGCGACGAGGTCGACCCGCCCCCGCCCCGACCGCTGCCCGCCGTGGCCCAGAGCGCGACGGTGGCGGCGGCGCTGGCGGCGGCGGTGAACGGCTACCGACGGAGCGGGCGAGGGGCGGCCCGCATGCTGCAGCGCCGCTTCGGCCTCGGCCCCGACGTCGCCGCCGTGGGGGGTCGGGCCGGCGCCACCATGGTGTGGGGCGCGGTGATCGCCGCCTTCGCCGACACCTTCGTGCGGGGGATGGCCCTCTACGACCGGGTGGTCGACCCCGGCTACGACGAGCCGCCCACGACCGGCGCCCGCTCGGGCACCCACGAGTCGGGGGTGTCGTTCTCGCGCACCGGTCGGCAGGGTCGGAGGTTCATCCTCGACGTGGCGACCACCGACGACATCGAACAGGTCATGGGCATCCCGGCGGTGGCCGAGCCGGTGCGCGTGTTCGTCGGCTACGACAGCGCCCGCACCGCCGAGGAGCGCGTCGAGATCGCCCTCGCCGAGCTCGAGCGCACCGGCGCCTACGACCGCTCGATCCTCGTCGTCGGATCCCCGGCCGGGACCGGCTACACGAACCCGGTCGTGTTCCAGGCCACCGACTTCCTCGCCCTCGGTGACAGCGCCGCCGTCGCCGTGCAGTACGAGCGGCTCCCGTCGTTGCTGTGCATCCACCGCGTGGGGTGGGGCGGCCAGCACTTCCGGCTCCTGCTCGAGGGCATCCAGAAGGCGCTCGGCGAGCGTCCCCCGGAGCGGCGACCACGGGTCGTCGCCTACGGCGAGAGCCTCGGGGCGTGGGCCGGGCAGAACGCCTTCCTGCGCGAGGGCGTCGTCGGCATGGACGCCCTCGGCGTGGACAGGGCGCTGTGGGCCGGCACGCCGTTCTACAGCGGCTGGATGCGCGCCGCCGTGGACCAGCCCGACGACCCGGACGTGCCGTCGGGCTCGGTGATCGCCGTCAACGACGTCGAGGAGCTGCGGGCCCTCGGGCCCGAGGCGCGCCGTCGGGTGCGGGTCGTGCTCCTCGACCACCACAACGACCCGGTGCACAAGCTCTCGCTCGACCTGCTCGTACGCCGACCCGACTGGCTGGGGGAGGACCGTCCGCCCCAGGTGCCCGAGCGGCAGCGCTACCTGCCGGCGATCACCGCCATCCAGACCATCGTCGACACCGCCAACGCCACCAACCAGATCCCGGGGGTCTTCCGGGCCACGGGCCACGACTACCGGCTCGACCTGCCGGCCATGGCCCTCGAGGTGTTCGACCTGCCGCGGCCGACGGCGGAGCAGTGGGACCGGCTCCTCACCCACCTGCAGGCCCACGAGGCGGCCCGGGCGGCGGCGTTCCACATGCCCGGCGCCACCGAGGACGCCGAGGAGGAGGTCGAGGCCACGGTGGCCGCCGCCGTCGGCGCCGCCCGGACCTGAGCAGGCGGCTCGGCGCCCCGGCACCACGTCGGGCGGTACGGTCTCGGGCCGTGACCCTCTCGAACCCCGTCGACGACTACGACCACCTCGACGCCACGGCGATGGCCGGGCTCGTGCGGACCGGGCAGGCGTCGCCGGTCGAGCTGGTCGAGGCGGCCATCGCCCGCATCGAGGCCCGGGACGAGGTCGTCAACGCCGTCATCCACCGCCGGTTCGAGCAGGCCATCGCCGAGGCGGCCGACCCGGCCCTGCCCGACGGCCCGTTCCGCGGGGTGCCCTTCGTGTTGAAGGACCTCTGGCCGGGCAGCGAGGGCGATCCGTTCCACCTCGGCGTCAAGGCCCTGCGCGACGCCGACCACCGAGCGGCGGCCGACACCAACCTCGTGACCCGCTACCGGCGCGCCGGACTGGTGCTCGTCGGGCGCACCAACACTCCCGAGCTCGGCCTCGTCGCCACCACCGAGCCCCTCGCCCACGGGCCCAGCCGCAACCCCTTCGACCCGGCACGCGGCACCGGTGGCTCGAGCGGTGGTGCCGCCGCCGCCGTGGCCGCGGGCATGGTGCCGGTGGCCAACGCGTCCGACGGAGGCGGGTCGATCCGCATCCCCGCCGCCCTGTGCGGGCTCGTGGGCCTCAAGCCCTCGCGGGGCCGGATCTCGATGGGGCCCCTCCAGGACGAGTGGGGCGTGTCGGTGCAGCACGTCGTGAGCCGCACCGTGCGCGACAGCGCCGCCCTGCTCGACGTGTCCGCCGGGCCGTTCCCGGGCGACGGCGTGATCGCCCCACCACCGGCCCGACCCTACGCCGAGCTCATCGCCGTGCCCCCCGATCGCCTCCGCATCGGCCTCATGGCCGCGAGCCCGTCGACCGACACCGACGCGCAGTGCGAGGCCGCCGCCCGCCAGGCCGCCCACCTCCTCGCCGGGCTCGGCCACGAGGTGATCGAGGTCCACCCCGGGGTGCTCGACCGCAGCGACGAGCTCGGTCAGCTGTTCGCGGTGGCGTGGTCGGTGGGGGCGGCCACGAACCTGCTCACGCTCGGGGACTGGATCGGCCGCCCGCTCACCGAGCACGACGTCGAGCCGTCGACCTGGATGTTGGCCGAAGCCGGTCGGGCCTACTCCGGCGTCGATCTGCAACGGGCCCAGAACGGCATGGCGCGGGTGCGGCGCGACGCGGCCGCCTGGTGGGCCGACGGCTTCGACCTCCTCCTCACGCCGACGACCGCCCAGCCGGCGCCGCCCATCGGCCACGTCACGTCGGCCGTCGACGACCCGGCCCGTCCGTTCTGGCGGTCGGTGCCGTACTCGACGTTCACCTCGGTGTGGAACGTCACCGGCCAGCCCGCGATCTCGTTGCCGACCGCGGTCGACGCCGGCGGGGTGCCCCTCGGCGTGCAGCTGGTTGCCGCCTACGGTGGGGAGGACCTGCTGTTGCGGTTGGCCGCCCAGGTCGAGGCCGAGGTGCGCTGGGACGAGCGCCTCCCGGCGGTCCCGGACGCGGGGTGAGGACCGTCAGACGGTGATCGTGCGGCAGCCGCCGATGACGACGTTGGCGTTGCCGGTGCCCTGGTTGATGGCGTAGCTGCACACCGTGTTGCGCCCGGCCGGGAGCGGCACGATGGCCCAGAAGCCGTGGTTGTCCCCGTAGCCGGGGAAGGCCGCCCCCACGTCGCCGCGGGGCTGGTCGGCGTCGAGCACGTACCGGGTGCCGTTGACCCACAGGTGCACGGGGATCGGGGCGGCGGTGTCGGGGTCGATCGTCCAGCCGGCCACCACCAGCCCCCCGAACGCCGGCGCGGCGACGTCGAGGCTGCCGAAGGGGTTGCGGTCGATGGTCTGGGAGCGACAACCGATCGGCGCGTTGGTGCCCGCACCCACGTTGATGGCGAACACGCACACCAGGTTGGGTCCCTGGTCGAGCGTGATCGGCACCGAGTAGCCCTGCCCCGCACCGTGCAGCGGCCAGACGGCGGCCACGTCGAGGCGCTCGTAGCCGCCCCCGCCGGCCCCGGCGAAGCGCCCGTTCACGTAGACGTGGACGTCGATCGGGCCGAGGCGGTCGGGATCGATGGCCCACCCCTTGACCGTCGGGGTGGGGCCGGTGGTGAGGGCGTCGAACGAGCCGAACGGGTTCCCGCCCACCGTCACGGTGCGGCAGCCGACGGGCACGTTGGTGCCGCGCCCCACGTTGATCCCGAACACGCAGACCTCGTGGGTTCCGGGCAGCGTCGCCACGTCGAACTCGTACCCGTGGGGCGAGGCGGCGTAGCCGAACAGCACCCGGGCGACGTCGGGGCGGGACGTGTTGGCCCTGGCCGCGCCGGCGAAGCGACCGTCGATCCACACGTGCACGTCGATCGACGAGGTGGTGTTGCCGTCGGCCGCCCAACCGGCCAACCGGATGCTGGTGGCACCCGGGTTGACCCCGACCACGTCGAGGGCGCCGGCGGGGTTGCCCGTGCCGGGAAGGCCCATGCCCTCGGCGATGCCGTAGCGGACCCCGGGGAAGAGACGGCCGCCGTCGCCGACCCACTCCCAGTGCCACGGCTCGGGCACCGAGCCGGTCGGCTCGAACACCGCGGCATGGTTCCAGCCGTACCTCCAGCCGTGGGCCTTCAGCCACAGGTAGCCCGGGCTGGTCCACGTCATCGGACCGGTCTGGTCGCGGAAGTCGACCGCCTTGCCCCACCCGTGGTTGGAGGTGCCCGGCACCGCCGCCATGTGACAGGCGCCCTGGGAGCACCAGTAGTCCCGGGCGGCGACCTGGCCGGCGTAGTCGCGGTAGCAGTCGGACGGGATCAGGGTGACGCGGTCGGCGGCGGCGGCGGCCATCATGCTGATGAGGCTGGGCGCCGCTGCGGCGTACGCCCGGCACGACGGGGCGACGTGGTTCAGGATCTCGTCGGGCAGGGCGCCGTTCGTGGCCCCGGACACCGTCGAGGGACGGTTGTCGGGCGTGACCGGGTTGAGCGTCTGCGCGTCGGCGGGTGAGACCACGGAGGGGGCGCCCGCGACGAGCCCACCCGCCAGGAGCGAGGTGAGCACGAGCGCGACGAGCAGCGGACGGGGGGACGAGAGGGATGGACGCACCATCCACAGGTTTCGGCCACCACCGGCCATCCCTTGAGCAAGTGGGGCACCACGTCCGGAGCGGGGTGCCGATCGGGTCAGTGGGCCTTCACGCCGAGGGCCCTCGCCAACTCGGTCTTCGTCATCTTCGACCGGCCCTTCAGCCCTCGTCGCCGGGCCTCGTCGTAGAGGTCGTCGTAGGTCGGGCCTTCCGCCTCGTCGGAACGGGAGGTGGAGATCGTGTTCGCCATGGCGGGGTCCCCTTCCGCTGGTGGCTCGAGTCGGACCCTACCCCTACCCAGCCACGGACGGGCGTGGAATTTCCGTCGGTGAGATGCCCCGTGAAACCGCCGGCCTACGCTCGACAGGGTGTCCTGGTGGCGGCGGTCGCATCCCGAGCCCGCCGACGGGGCGTCGATGTCCACCCCGTCGGCCCGGGCCGTGGAGGCCTGGCGTGTCCTCGTCGCCACCGCCACCCGTCCGGCCGAGGGCCGGCTCGAGGTGCGGGCCGGGCCGTGGCGCTCGTCGGGGCGTTCGGCGGTCTGGCCGTTGAGCCAGGTGCTGCACGCCGCCGTCGACGTGGCCGGGCTGCAGACGCCGCCCTCGACCGCGACCGTCGATGCCCTACGCGCGACGTTGGCCGGCTATCGATCCCGGGACCGGGGTCCCGACGGCTCCCGTAGGGCCTACGCCCCGTTTCCCGGTGACGGCGCGCACTACTACGACGACAACGCCTGGATCGGCCTCGCCCTCGGCCAGTGGGCCGGCCAGCTCCTCGGGGCCGGTGACGACGCGGGAGGTCTCCTTGCCCAGGCCGAGGCTCGCGCCGTGCTGGCCGCCCTCGCCGAGGGGGAGGCGCCCGGCGGCGGCATCCGGTGGCGGGCGGGCGACCCGTCGGTCAACACCTGCTCCACCGGGCCGACCGCCGAGCTGGCCCTGCGCATCCACCTGACGACCGGCGATGCCCAAGCGCTGGAGCTGGCCGGTCGGTGCCGGCACTTCCTGGCCGTGCGGCTCCGGCGGGCCGACGGTCTCTACGCCGACCACGTCGACGGTGCCGGACGAGTCGAGCCGACCGTGTGGTCGTACAACCAGGGCACGCCCCTCGGCGCCGACGTGCTCTGGGCCCGGGCGACCGGCCAGGACGAGGCGTTGGCCTCGGCGCAGGAGACGGCGTTCGCCGCCCTGACCCACTTCGCCGGCGATCGGCTGTGGTCGCAGCCACCGGCCTTCAACGCCATCTTCTTCCGCAACCTCCTCGCCCTCCACGCCGCCCGCCCCGACCCGGTCCTCGTCGACGCGCTCGACGGCTACCTCGAGCGCGTGTGGGCCGAAGGTCGCGATCCCCGCACGGGCCTGTTCACCGCGGGTGGGATCGGCAGCTACGACCGGCGTCCGACCATCGACCAGGCCGCCCTCGTGCAGCTCTACGCCCTGCGGGCGTGGCCGCGGGAGCGCTGGGCCGACGTCGCCTGACCGCCCCGGAGGTCAGTGGCCTCCCCTCCGCGGCGGGGGGCGGGGGGCGGAACCCGGCGCGCTAATCTGACGCACCGTCAGATGCGCGCTCGGCGCAGGGAGGCCAGATGCTCGACTACCTGATCAAGGGCGGGACCGTCGTGGACGGCACCGGCGCGCCGGGCCGGGTGGCCGACGTCGGCATCCGCGACGGGAGGATCGTGGCGGTGGGCACCGTGGACGACGAGGCGGCGACCGTGCTCGACGCCACCGGGCTGGTGGTCACGCCCGGGTTCGTCGACCCCCACACCCACTACGACGCCCAGCTCTTCTGGGATCCGGCAGCGTCGCCGTCGAACGTCCACGGGGTCACCACGATCATCGCCGGCAACTGCGGGTTCACCCTGGCCCCGCTCCGGCCCGACGACGCCGACTACCTGCGCCGCATGATGGCCAAGGTGGAGGGCATGCCGCTCGCCGCCCTCGAGAGCGGTGTCGAGTGGGACTGGGAGTCGTTCGCCGACTACCTCGCTCGGCTCGAGGGGCGCCTGGGCGTCAACGCCGGCTTCCTCGTGGGTCACTGCGCGATCCGTCGCTACGTGATGGGCGCACAGGCGATCGGCAACGAGGCCTCGCCCGACCAGGTCGAGGCCATGGTCCGAGTGCTCGGCGAGTCGATCGAGGCCGGCGGCCTGGGCTTGTCGACGACGCTGTCGAAGACGCACTCCGACGGCGACGGCGAGCCGGTCGCGTCGCGCTGGGCGAACCACGGCGAGCTCCTCGCCCTGTGCCGGGCGACGGGCGAGCACGAGGGCACGACGCTCGAGGGCATCGTCGACGGCTGCCTCGACCAGTTCGACGACGACGAGATCGAGCTGCTGGCGGCCATGTCGGCCGCCGCCCGCCGTCCGATCAACTGGAACGTCCTGACCGTCGACTCGAGGGTGCCCGACCGGGTGCCCCGTCAGCTCAGCGCCTACGACCGCTCGATCGAGGCGGGCGGTCGCGTCGTCGCCCTCACCATGCCCGTGCTCGTACCCATGAACATGAGCTTCCTCACCTACTGCGCCCTCAACATGCTCCCCGGCTGGGGGGAGGTGCTGTCGCTCCCGGTGCCCGAGCGCATCGAGAAGCTGCGCGATCCGGCGGTGCGGGCGACGATGGTCGCTCGCGCCGACAGCGAGGAGGCGGGCGTGTTCCGCCGCCTCGCCGACTTCGCCCGCTACGTGATCGGGGACACCTACTCCGAGGCCAACGAGGGCCTCAAGGGCCGGGTCGTGGAGGACATCGCCGCCGAGCGCGGGCAGGACCCGTTCGACACCCTCGTCGAGATCGTGGTCGAGGACGACCTGCGCACCGTGCTCTGGCCCATGCCGCCCGACAACGACCCGGCATCGTGGGACCTGCGCCAGCAGGTGTGGGAGGACGGCCGGGCCCTGCTCGGCGGTTCCGACGCCGGTGCGCACCTCGACCGCATGTGCGGCGCGCCGTACACGACCCGCTTCATCGCCGACTGCCTGCGCGGCCGCAAGCTCGCCACCCTCGAACGGGCCGTGCAGATGCTCACCGACGAGCCGGCCCAGCTGTTCGGGCTGGTCGACCGGGGCCGCCTCGCCGAGGGGTTCCGGGCCGACGTCGTGGTGTTCGACCCCGGGACGGTCGGCGCCGAGCACGCGACCCTCGTGCACGACCTCCCCGGGGGCACCGGGCGCCTCACGGCCGACGCCATCGGCGTCGTGCGGGTGCTGGTCAACGGCGTCGAGACGGTCGTCGACAACGAGGCCACGGGTGCGCTGCCGGGCTCGCTGCTGCGCAGCGGCACGGATACGAGATCCGTCGTCACCTGACGTCGGAGCCGGTTGTCCGCGAATCGTGGCAAGCTGAACCGGGTCGAACCTGGTCCCCGCCTTCGAACCGAGGTCCCGATGTCGTCCGAGCCCCACGGAACACCGAGCGCGCGTCGATCGGCGCGATTGCTCGTGCCGGTCATCTTCGTCGTCTTCGCCTTCGGCGTGGCCGCCTGCCAGTTGGTGATCCCGCTACCCGGGGGTGGCGGGGGAGGCACCGTCACGTTCACGCGACGCGTGATCGACGGTCGCGACCTGGGTGCCGACGTGAAGGCGGTCGGCGACATCGACGGGGACGGCGATCAGGACGTGGTGATCGGCGACGACGAGACGGCCTACCTGCAGTGGTACGCGGCGCCGAACTGGACGGCGCAGGTCATCGACGCCCGGTTGGTGTTCACCACCGACATGGAGCTCGCCGACATCGACCGCGACGGCGACCTCGACGTGATCGTTCCCGACTACCCGGCGGGCACCGTGCTCTGGTATGCGAACCCGCGCATCGGTGGCGGGGGCTGGCGCTCGCAGCTGGTGGGCATGAGCGGTGCCCACGACGTCGAGGTGGGCGACATCGACCGCGACGGCGACGTCGACGTGATCGTCCGGGCCCACGGCGGCGCCACGGTCCTGTTCCGCCAGGAGCCGGCCCTCCGGTGGACGCGGGTGACGCTGCCCGTGCCTGGTGGCGAGGGGCTGGCGCTCGGCGACATCGACCGCGACGGCGACCTCGACATCGGCCAGAACGGCTGGTGGGTGGAGACGCCGAGCGATCTCGTGGCGGGGACGTGGACGGTGCGCACGATCGACGGCTCCTGGCCGAGCCTGGTCGCCTCCGACATCGCCGACGTGAACGCCGACGGCCGCAACGACCTGCTCGTCGCGCCCAACGAGAGCGAGGGCCAGCTCGTGTGGTACCAGGCACCCACCGACCCCCGAACGGGAGCGTGGACGAAGCGGGTGGTCGGTTCGGCCGACTACGTGCACGACTTCGGGGTCGCCGACGTCGATCTCGACGGCGACCGGGACATCGTGTTCGCGGAGATGCACCAGAGCGCCCAACGCCGGGTCGGGTGGTTCCGCAACGACGGCTCGGGGACGACCTGGAGCGTCCAGGTGGTGGCGACCACCGGGTCGCACAACATCCGGGTCGTCGACATGGACGGCGACGGCGACATCGACATCATGGGCTCGAACTGGGGCGGCAGCCCCTCGCCAGTGGAGTGGTGGCAGAACAACAAGCGCTGACTCCCTCGCCCGGCGCCGCCGGCGTTCACTCGAACCGCGACCCGAGCTCCCGCAGCATCCCCACGAGGTGTTGCGGCGCGTCCGGCGCCGGGTCGCCCGGCGCGAACCGCACGTGTCGCAGCCTGCCCGAGTAGGCGAACGGGCCGAAGCGCTCGTAGATCGGCCACGAGACGGGGGAGCGACGGTCGATGCCGACGTCGACGCCCTCGAACGGGGCCATGCCGTACAGCATGGGCACCTCGTCGAGGCGACCTCGTGACCTGCCGTCGATCGACAGCTCGACCCCCCACACGTTCTGGCCGGGGGCGACGAGCTCGAGGGTGACCGTCGTCGCCCCGGCGGGCACCTCTCCCCCGGAGAGGGTGCGCAATCGGCCGCGCCCGTCGTTGTGCACGAAGACCAGCTCGTCGTCGAGCACGTAGAGGGCGTAGCCCGAGCCCTGGTCGCCGTGGGCGAACAGGTGGCCCCGGTCGCCAGGTGCGAAGCCGGCGAATGAGGCGGTGACCTGCAGCGAGCGGAACCAGATCAGCTGCACGCTGCGCCACCGCTCGAGGGTGGGCGTGCCGGGCACGATGGTGACGGGCTCTCCGTAGACCTCGTTCCACGGGGGTCGCACGACGTACTTCACGCTGGCGCCCTCGTCGAGGGGGTACACCTGGTCGGCCCAGGCGCCCCGTTCCCACGCGTCGGCCAGCTCCCGCAGCCGGGCCGGCTCGGCCTCGGCCAGGTTCCGGAGCTCGGTGGGGTCGGAGAGCAGGTGGTAGAGCTCCCACTCGGCGTCGTCGAACGGCGTCATGGGCTGGTGGAGGGTGACCACCTCCCAGCCGTCGCGGTAGAAGCCGCGGTGGCCGATCATCTCGTAGTGCTGTTCGGTGTGGCGGCTGGGCGCGTCCGGGTCGCGCAGGGTGGGCACGATGCTCGTGCCCACCAGCGGCTTGAGCGCCAGCCCGTTGCGCGTCTCGGGCCGGGCGACGCCGAGCACGTCGAGCAGGGTCGGGAACACGTCGGTCACGTGGGCGTACTGCCGACGCAGCGACCCGTCGGCCAGCCCGCCTGCCGGCCACGAGACCACGAAGGGCACCGAGTGGCCGCCGGCATGGGTGTTGATCTTGTAGAGCCGGAACGGCGTGTTGCCGACCATGGCCCATCCCCGCGGGTAGTGAGGGGTGGTGGTGGGTCCGCCGATCTCGTCGAGACGGGCCAGGTCGGCCTCGACGTCGTCGCCCTGCAGCAGGTGCACGTAGTAGGCGGTGGTGCCGGTCTCCTCGCCCTCGCGGCGACGCGCCGTTGTCGGAGGTGAAGATCACGATCGTGTCGTCGAGCTCGCCCAGCTCGTCGAGGGCGGCGAGCAGCCGGCCGAGGTTCTGGTCGATGCGGTCGACCGCGCCGGCATACACCTCCTGGTAGCGGGCGGACAGCGTCTGCTCGGCGGGGGAGAGCTCGTCCCACGGGCGCACGTCGTTGCCGGCCTCGGTGTTGCGGGGTGCCAGCTCGACGTCGGGCTCGACGATGCCGAGCTCGAGCTGGCGGGCGTAGCGGGCCGCCCGGACCTCGTCCCACCCACCGTCGTAGCGACCGCGGTAGCGGGCCATGTCCTCTCCTCGGGCGTGGAGCGGGGCGTGCACGGCGAGGTGGGCGAAGTACAGGAAGAACGGCTTGCCCGGCTCGCTGGCCTTCAGCTCGCGGATCATCGAGATGGCCCGGTCGGTGAGGTCGTCGGTCGCGTAGTAGTCGTCGGGGTAGGCGTCGACGTCCACCTGGTGGTTGTCCTCGACCAGGCGGTGGGGCTGGTGGAGGTTGGTGAAGGCGTCGAGCACGCCGTAGTACCGGTCGAACCCGCGCTGGCACGGCCACGAGCGCTGCAGGCCACCGGCGTGCTGCTCGCTGTCCTTGGTGAGGTGCCACTTGCCGACCATGAACGTGGCCCACCCCTCGTCTCGGAGCACCTCGGCGAGGGTGACGGCGTGGTCGGTGAGCTCCATGGCGTACCCAGGGAACCCGGCGTCGCTGTGGGGGACGGTGCCGATGCCGGCGGCGTGGGGGTTGAGGCCCGTCAGGAGCGCGGCGCGGGTGGGCGAGCACATGGGGGTGGAGTGGAAGTTCGTGTAGCGCACCCCGCGCGCCGCGAGTGCGTCGAGGTTGGGCGTCTCGATCTCGGAGCCGTAGCAGCCGATGTCGCTGTAGCCCAGGTCGTCGACCAGCATCACGATGACGTTGGGTGCTCCCTTCGGGGCCGTGGGCCGGGGAGGCCACGCGCCCGCCGACCCGGCGAAGGTGCGCCCGACCGTGCCGGTGAACCCGGCGTAGGGGGCGAGGGGGTCGTCGGCGCCCGGGCGGCCAGGAGCAGGCGGGATCGGATCGGCGGCCATGGCCGCCAGCCTGGCAGATCGTCGGGCCGCGTCGCGTCGCTACGACGCGGCGACGCGCACGACGTCGACGGCGACCGTGAGGTCGTGGCGGCCGCCGCGGGAGAACACGACGCCCTTGATGGGCGTCACGTCGCCGTAGTCGCGGCCCCACGCGGTGACGACGTAGCGGCCGTCGGGAACCTGGTCGTTGGTGGGGTCGAGGTCGAGCCACCCCGAACCGGGCACGAACACCGACACCCATGCGTGCGAGGCGTCGGCGCCGAGCAGCCGTTCTCCACCGGTCGGCGGGTCGGTCTCGAGGTAGCCGCTCACGTAGCGGGCGGGGATGCCCATCGAGCGCAGGCAACCGACGCCGAGGTGGGCGAAGTCCTGGCAGACGCCGGCCCGGTGGGCGAGCACCTCGCCGACGGGGGTCGTGGTCGTGGTCGTGCCCGGTTGGTAGTCGAACTCGGCGTGGATGCGGCTCATGAGGTCGAGGGCGCCCCCGACGAGCGGTCGACCCTCGGGGAACGACACCTCGGCGTAGGAGCGCAGACCGGTCGAGGGCGCGACGAGCGGCGACTCGAGCACGTAGCCCCGGGCCTCGACCGCCTCCCGGGTGCGTTCGTGGGCGAGCCGGGCGACGGCGTCGTCCCAGGGCTCGTGCCCGTGGACGTCGAGGCGCGGTCGGTCGCGGCGCACCTCGACCTCGCTGACCGCGCTCACGCGCAGCCTCGTGTGCGGCCGGTCGACGTGGAAGTGGCAGACCCGGTTCCCGAAGAAGTCGACGTAGTGGTGGGTGTCGCCGGGCGTGGGATCGAACAGGAGCTCCGAGAAGACGCAGGCCTGGCGCTCGTCGTCCCGGGGAAGGAGCCGCGCCTCGGAGTAGCTGGCGCTCACCTCGGTCTCGTAGACGTACTCGGTGCGGTGGGTGATCTGGTACCTCACGAGGGGCTCCTCGGGCTCGCGCCCGGGAAGGCCGGCTCGTCGGGGGCGAGGGGCAGGCCGTACTGCACCTGGGTCTGCAGGTGGGTGAAGTGGGCGACGTCGAGCGCCTCCGACACCGCCCGCAGCCGCCCTTCGACGTCGTCGAGGAAGGCGGCGAGCCGCGGTCGACGGCCATCCTCCACCCGGGCGAGCGCGGCCGTGTCGGCCACCCGCACCGCGGTGGCGAGCTCGAGCACCCTCCGCTCCTCGGGAGCCAGGCCCGACGGCGGTCGGGTGGCGAACACGGGAATCTCCTCCTCGAGACGGCCGAGCTGGTGGGCGAGCGAGCGGGGGTTCTGCTCGTCGAGCACGAGCAGGTCGAGCAGCGTCTCGACCCGGGCCCGCGACCGGTATCGACGGCGGTAGGTGATGATGCTCTCGCTGGCGACGAGCACCGACTCCAACATGAGGCTGTCGATGGCGGTGTCACGGGCGTCGACGACGGTGTTGCGCAGCAGCGCCGTGAGCAGGGCCGCACGTTCGAGGCGGCGGCCGGTGTCCATGAACGACCAGCCCGGGTCGCGCACCATGCTCTCGGTGGCGAGGCCGGCGAGGGCGAGCAGTGAGCGGTGCACGCCGGTGAGCGCGGCCTCGATGGTGGCCTGGCGGTCGGTGCCGGTGTCGCCGAACGGGCGTCGCAGCGGGGCGAGGTCGTGCTCGACGTTGGCGAGCACCAGCCACGTGTCGCCCGACAGCTGGTCGCGCACGGCGTTGGCGGCCTCGAGCAGCGCGCGCACGGCGAAGGCGAGCGAGCCGGGCCGGTCCTCGTCGGCGATGATGCCGAGCAGCTCCTCCTCGGGGTCGGCGCGGCGTTCCTCGGCGCCCTCGCCGACGAAGCCGGGGTAGCGGCCGGTGAGGTGGGTGAGGGTGGCGAGCAGCTGGTGGAGGACGTCGACGCCGGCGGCGCTGCTGCCGTGCTGGAACTCGGTGCGACGGTCGAGCACCACCCGCAGCAGCCGGATGGTGCCCTCGGCCCGCTCGGCGTAGCGGCCGAGCCAGAAGAGGTTCTCGGCGGCGCGCGAGGGCAGCGCCGAGCCCGCCTCGTGGTCGTCGACGGGACCGCGCTGCAGCCAGAAGCCGGACTGGGGCTCGGGTTCGGACGCCAGCACCCACACGTCCTTGCTGGCCGCGCCGGCCTGGTTGGACACGAGCAGCCCGTGCTCGTCGGGGGCGACGCGCGCCAGACCACCGGGCATCACCGAGTACGAGCCGTTGCGGGCCACCGCGAAGGACCGCAGCACGAGGTGTCGGGGCGCCACCCCGTCGCTCGTCAGCGTCGGGGCGGTGGAGGCCTCCACCGCCTCCTGCCCCACGAACTGGTGCGGGCGGGCCTCGATGAACCGGCGAAGGTCGTCGAGCTGGGTGTGGCTGAGCTCCCAGCCGAACACCGCGTTGCGGCCCCGACGGCGACCGATCGGCTTGACCACGAGGTCGTGCAGGTTGGCGAGGACGTGCGAACACGCCGTCGGCTCGCCGCACCACCAGGTGGCGGCGGTCGGGAGCGAGAGGGGACGGCCGAGCACCTGCTCGGCGAGGCCGGGGAGGAACGGCAGGAGCCCGTTGTTCTCGAGCACGCCCGCGCCGAGCGGGTTGACGACGGTGACGTTGCCGCGGCGAACGGCGTCGACCAGACCGGGCACCCCCAGCCGGGAGTCCCCCCGCAGCTCGACGGGGTCGCAGTAGCTGGCGTCGACCCGTCGCACGATCGCGTCGACCCGCTCGAGGCCGCCGAGGGCCCGCAGCCAGATCCGCCCGTCGCGGGCGACGAGGTCGGATCCCTCGACGAGGGGGTACCCGAGGTTGGTGGCGAGGTGCGCGTGCTCGAAGTAGGTCTCGTTGCGAGGGCCGGGCGTGAGCAACACGACCCGGGGGTCGTCGACGCCCTCGGGCGCCGCCCCGGCGATCGTGCTGCGGAGCTGGCGGAAGAACGGGGCCAGGCGGTGCACCTGGGCGTCGCGGTACAGGCTCGGGAACACGCGGCTGAGCACCGTGCGGTTCTCGAGCGCGTACCCGACCCCGGAAGGGGCCTGGGTGAAGTCGCCGATGACCCACATGGCGCCGTCGGGCCCACGGGTGAGGTCGACGGCGTAGGAGACGAGCGCGGCACCCGCCGGGTCGGCGACACCGTCCATCGACCGCAGGAAGCCGCGGTGGGCGAACACCACCTCGGGGGGGAGCAGCCCCCGCCGCAGCAGCTCGCGGGGTCCGTAGAGGTCGCGCAGCACGACGTCGAGCAGCTCGGCCCGCTCGGCGACACCCTGCTCGATGCCCGCCCACTCGTCGCTGGCGACGAGGAACGGGATCGGGTCGAGCTTCCAGGCGTCGGCCGTGGCGATGAGCTCGCCGGTCGGCCCCAGGCCGGGGTCGCGGTGGACGTGGTAGCTGACGCCGTCGTTGCGGAGCAGACGGCCGATCTCCCGTCGACGCCGTTCCAGCTCACCGGCGCCGAGCTCGTCGAGGGCGGCCATGAAGTGCCCCCAGTGCTCACGGACGGCCCCGTCGCCGTCCACGGCCTCGTCGTGGCCGACGCCGCTGGGGTAGCGCTCGAGCACGCCAGGAGGCGCCGTCAGCGACATCGCACCACCGGGTGGGTGTCCAGGCGACACGGGGGAGCGCTCGACGACATCGCGCAATGGTGCCCTATGCGGTCGCGAGGACGCGGTGATCCACGGGCCGGTCGACCCGGAAGTAGGTGTCGGCCAGCTGGTCGTGCACGACGGCGATCTCCTGCTGGAGCAGGTCGACGTACTCGCGCAGGCCCTCCCAGGCGAGCGAACGGACCCTGGCCCCCTCGACGGTGCGACGGGCGGTGACGCAGGCCGCCATGGGCGCCTCGTGGTTGGCGAGGCCGACGAGCTGGCGGGAGACCTCGACGAGGCAGTGCTCGACCGAGCGGGGGAACTGCGGGTCCTGCAGCAGGAACCGGAGGGTCTCGGGCCCCTGGACCCTCGACTGCACCTTGCGTCGGTACATCTGGTGGCCCGACAGCGACTTCAGGACGCCCATCCAGGTCACCTCCGTGTAGGGGCCGAGGCGATCACCGGCGTCGAGCAGGGCGCCGGCGCGGATGTCGAGCACGCGGGTCGTGAGATCGGCCCGCTCGAGGTGGCAGCCCAGATCGAGGAAGGCGGCGGCGTCGTCCCGGCTCATCGTGCCCTGCAGCAGGCCCCGCAGGTGGTGGCAGTCGGCGATGACCTGATCGGTCCAGCGGATGCGCTCCCACCGGTGGACGACGTCCTCACACGTCTCGCCGGCCCGGAGGAACAGGTCGTTCAGCACCTCCCACGCCTCTCGAGGGAAGATCGCCCGGGTGGTGCGGACGTTCTCCCGGGCCCGCCCGAGGGAGGCGACGACCGAACCCGGGTTGCGGCCGTCGAAGGTCAGGAAGGCGATCACCTGCTCCTCGGTGGCGTCCTCGTAGAGCTCGGCGAAGTCCTCCTCGCTGCCGGTGACGGCGAGCAACGGCGACCACGTCATGCCGACCGACTTCGGGAGGTCGAGGTAGAGCTCGGTGTGGGCCTTGATGATGCGAGCGGTCGTCTCGACCCGCTCGAGGTAGCGGCCCGCCCAGTAGACGGACTCGGCGACACGGGACAGCAACATGTCGGCAGATGCCTCCTTCCGCTCCGGCGTGGGGGTGCCGGACGGCTCGGGTCTCCGCTCGCCGCCGGTCGGGCGGTGCGGCTCGTGGTCGGATCGCGTGGCGCTCACACCGTCGGGTCCAGGATCCATGTGTCCTTGCTCCCGCCTCCCTGTGAGCTGTTGACGACCAACGAACCCTCCCGCAGCGCGACCCGCGTCAACCCGCCGTGGGTGACGTAGCTGTCGGCGCCGGAGAGGATGAACGGTCGCAGGTCGACGTGTCGCGGCGCCAGTCGGTCGTCGCAGAGGGTGGGGGCGGTCGACAGGCGCAGCACCGGTTGGGCGACCCAGTTGCGGGGATCGGCCTCGATCCGGCCGCGCAGCGCCTCGAGCTGGACGGCCGTGGCCTGGGGGCCGACGACGATGCCGTAGCCGCCGGACTCGTTCGCCGGCTTGACGACGAGCTCGGCGAGGTGGTCGAGGACGTAGCGGCGATGGTCGTCGTCGATGCAGGCGTACGTGGGCACGCTCGCCAGCTGTGGCTCCTCGCCGAGGTAGTAGCGGATGATCTCCGGCACGTAGGCGTAGACCACCTTGTCGTCGGCCACGCCCGCACCGGGGGCGTTGGCGATGGCGACGTTGCCGGCCCGCCAGGCCGACATGAGGCCGGGAGCGCCGAGCGCCGAGTCGGGCCGGAACACGTCGGGGTCGAGGAACAGGTCGTCGACCCGTCGGTAGATGACGTCGATGCGGGCCAACCCGTCGATGGTGCGCATGTAGACGACCTCGTCCTCGACGACCAGGTCGCTTCCCTCGACCAGCTCCACGCCCATCTGCTGGGCGAGGAAGGAGTGCTCGAAGTAGGCCGAGTTGAAGATGCCCGGGGTGAGGACGACGACGGTGGGCACCTCCCCCGGCCGTGGCGAGAGCGACGCGAGCAGCTCGAAGAGCCGGTCGGGATAGCCGTCGACCGGGAGGATGTCGAGGTTCCGGAACAACTCGGGGAACACCCGCTTGGTCACGAGCCGGTTCTCGAGCATGTACGACACGCCCGAGGGGACCCGCAGGTTGTCCTCGAGCACGTACAGGGTGCCGTCGTCGTCCCGCACGAGGTCGCTGCCACAGATGTGGGCCCAGGTGCCGAGCGGGGGCGCCACGTCGACGCACTCGGGCCGGAAGTTCACCGACTGGGCGAGCAGCTCCTCGGGGAAGACGCCGTCGCGCACGATCTTCTGGTCGCCGTAGACGTCGCCGATGAACAGGTTGAGGGCGGTGAGGCGCTGCTCGAGCCCGGCGGTGGTGCGGGCCCACTCGTCGGCGCCGATCACGCGGGGGAGCAGGTCGAAGGGCCAGGCTCGGTCGATGTTGGAGCCGTCCTCGTAGACGGTGAAGGTGATGCCCATGGCCCGGATGGCCGCCTCGGCGGCGTGCTGGCGCTCCCGGAGCTCCTCCATGCTCAGCGAGGCCAGGAACCTGGCCACCCCGACGAACTCGGGTCGGGGCCGGCCGTCGGCGATCGCCTCGTCCCACAGGGGCCGGTCGCCGGCCTCCAGACCGGGTGGGGGGGTGGGGGCGTAGGCGTCCCAGCTGACCGCCGTGTCGGCCCCGTGGGCCGGTGCCGTCGTGTGCTCGTCGACCACTCGCCGTCCTTGTCGTCGGGGGGATCCGGGGTCGTCGGGGGGATCCGGGGTCGTCGGGGCCGGATCCGGGGTCCTCGGGGCGGATCCGGGGTCCTCGGGGCGGATGCCGGGTCCTCACCCCGGATTCTGGGTCCTGCCGGTCGATTGTGGCCACCTGCTGGGTCCCGGGCGTGTCGGGTTCGTGTCCGGAGGATGAACAGCCCCGGCGGGGCGGGGTGACGGCCGGGTGGACGGGGCATGGCCCGACGATTGCACGGGAAATCATGCACCTGCTCGCGGTCGTATGGGGGTAGGTTTGGGGCATGAGCGACCCGGCCGACGCCACCGACCTCCACGGGCTTCGGTCGTTGTACCTCGCCGAGTCCCACGGGCCCGGCACCGGCGAACCGGCGTCACCGCCCGGCACCGGCACCGAGCCCCCGCTGCCGATCGACACGTCGGGCGAGCCCCTCGCGGTGGCGCGCACCTTCGCCTTCGTCGACGTCTGCGGGTTCACGCACTACTGCGACCAGCACGGCGAGCACGCCGCCGTCGAGGTGTTGACCCGCTTCCGCGAGATGGTCCGTGACGTCGTCGGCCGCCGCGGCGTGCGGGTGGCCAAGTGGCTGGGTGACGGGGTGATGATCGTCGGCACCGAGAGCGGTCCGGTCGTGGCCGGGGTCGCCGAGCTCGTGGTCCGGTCGCAGGCCTCCGGGCTCGCCCTCCACGCCGGCGTCGCCTCGGGCACCGTGTTGCTGTTCGAGGGTGACGACTACGTGGGCCGGCCGGTCAACCTCGCCGCCAGGCTGTGCGACGCCGCCTCCGAGGGCGAGGTGCTCGCCGGCCACCTCGCCGATCCCCTCCCGGAGTGGGTCGAGGTCCGCGACACGTCCGGCGTCGAGCTGCCAGGGATGGGTGAGATCGTCGACGTGCACCGGCTGACCGTCGCCACCGAGGTCGCCGAGCGGTTCGGCGTCGGCGGCTGCGCCGCCTGACGAGGCCGGACCGGCCACCGAGCGGGGCACGAGGGTGGAGCGGGTGCGCGAGCCGGAGCTGATGGACGACCCGGTCCAGGCCCGGGCCTACCACGAGGCCGACTTCGCCGAGCCCCACCAACGTCTCGTCGACGCGTTCGTCGCCCGGTTCCCCGACATCGACGCCGACACCGTCGTCGACCTCGGGTGCGGCCCGGCCGATGTCACCGTGCGCGTCGCGCTCGCGCTCCCGCAGGCCCGGGTCGTGGGGGTCGACGGGGCCGAGGAGATGCTGGCGCTCGGTCGGCAGCGGGTGGCCGCTGCCGGGCTCACCGCCCGGGTGCGGCTCGAGCGCGTGCTCCTGCCGTCGGCCTCGCTGACGAGCCGCCGGTTCGGGGCGGTGGTCTCGAACAGCCTGCTGCACCACCTGCACGATCCGGCCGTGCTGTGGGACACGATCGGCGCCGTCGCCGACCCGGGGGCGCCGGTGTTCGTGGCCGACCTGCGACGACCGCCCGACACCGCCACCGTCGACGCCCACGTCGAGCGGTACGCGGCGGGCGAGCCCGAGGTGCTCCGCCGCGACTTCGCGGCCTCGTTGCGCGCCGCGTTCACCCCCGAGGAGATCGTCGACCAGCTCGGAGCCGCCGGCCTGGCCCACCTCGCCGTCGAGCCCGACGGCGACCACCACGTCCTCGTCTGGGGCCACCGCTAGCCTGCTCCCCACGCGGAAGGGGTGCCGAGGGTGGGGCGCGTGGCCCTCGTATCATCGAGCGGTGACCGAGCCCGACTCTCCGCGGCCCCCCAGACCGCGCCACGTCGTCATCGGTCCACCCGGCTCGGGTGCGGGCGCCCCACCTCGGGCCCCGGGTGCCCCGCCGCGCGTGGTCGCCCCACCGGTCCCGCCGGTCGCCCCGCCGCCGCCCGCCGCCCGACCCGCCGTCGCCCGGCCCCGCACCCCGGGCCCCGGCGGCCCGCCCCCGGTCCCGCCGGTCCGGTCGCGAGGCGTCCCCGCCGCTCCGCCACCCCGCGCCGCCGGGTCCCGTCGACGGTGGCCGAAGGTCGTGCTCGGCGTCGCGCTGGCCTTCGTGGCGGTCGTGGTCGGGCTGTTCGCCTACGGCTGGTGGCAGTACAGCCGCATCCCCAAGGTCGACGTGAGCGCGGCCCTGTCGAGCGCCGCCGGCGCGGCGGGCACCAACTACCTGATCGTCGGATCCGACTCGCGCGAGGGCATCGCGGCCGACGACCCGAACGCCGGCGCGTTCCTGGCCGAGGGGGTGCCCGGCCAGCGCACGGACACGATCATGGTGCTGCGGGTCGAGGGCTCGAAGAGCGCCCTCCTGTCGATCCCGCGCGACCTGCTGGTCACCAACCCGGCCACCGGTGAGCGGGGCCGCATCAACTCGCTCTACCAGTCGGGCCCGGCGGCGCTGATCGAAGGCGTCGAGCAGCTCGGCATCCCGATCCACCACTACATGGAGATCGACTTCGTCAGCTTCGGGAGGCTCGTCGACGCGGTGGGCGGGATCACCGTCGACTTCCCGTACCCCGCTCGCGACGCCAACTCGGGTCTCGACGTGCCGACGGCCGGGAAGGTCACCCTGAACGGCAGTCAGGCCCTCGCCTACGTGCGCTCCCGCTTCTACGAGGAGCTGATCGACGGCGAGTGGCGGTCCGACCCGACCGGTGATCTCGGGCGGGTCGAGCGCCAGCGCCAGTTCCTCAGCGGTCTCGTCGCCGAGGTGAGCGACACCCGGAACCCGATCGCGCTCGCCCGCATCTCGTCGTCGTTCGGTGGTGGCATGCGCCTCGACGACGACCTCAGCTACTTCGACGCCCTCGGGCTCGCCTGGCGGCTCCGGGGGTTCGACCCCGAATCGCTGACCCTGCCCGGCACCCCGAGGACCACGTCGGGCGGCGCCGCCATCCTCGACCTCGACCGGGCCGCCGCCGAGCCGGTGATCACGCGCTTCGCGAGCTAGGAAGAGGTCGCGACGTCGCGGTCGGGGTCGGCCGACCACGCCGACCAGGAGCCCACGTAGAGACGGGTGGGCCCGATGCCGGCCAGTCGCAGGGCGAGCAGGTCGTGGCAGGCGGTCACCCCCGAACCGCACGAGGCGACCACCACGTCGGCGGCGTCGGCCCCCAACGCGGCGAACCGCTCGCGCAGCTCGGTGGGGGGACGGAACCGTCCGTCGGCGCCGAGGTTGTCGGCCCACGGCGCGCTCGTCGAGCCGGGTACGTGCCCGGGCCGGGGATCGGTCGAGGTGTCCTCGCCGCGGAACCGGGCGGCGGTGCGGGCATCGACCAGCAGGGCCCCGGGGTCGGATCGGAGCCCGTCGACCGCGTCGGTGCCGACGAACCGGTCCTCGGGCCACAGGCGCGAGGTGAACCGGGCCCCGTGCGGGGTGACGGGACCCGCTTCGAGGGGTCCCGTCCACGCCGCCAGCCCGCCGTCGAGCACCGCCGCCCGGTGCCCGATGGCGTCGAGCATCCACCACAGACGGGCGGCGATCGAGCCACCGGCGTCGTCGTAGGCGACCACGGGCGCGTCGTCACCGATGCCGAGCCGGCCCATCGCGTCGGCGAACGCCTCGGGCGTGGGTAGCGGGTGACGGCCGCCCTCGGGGGACGACGGTGCCGCCAGGTCGGCGTCGAGGTCGACGAACACCGCGCCCGGCAGGTGCCCGGCTGCGTACCCGGCGCGGTCGGCGCCACCGCCGAGGCTCCACCGCACGTCGGCCACGAGGACCTCGTCGAGGTGGGCCGCCAGCCAGGGGGCGTCGACGAGCGGGCCGGGAACGACGAACGACGGCTCGGGGCCCGGACTCACGCCGGGACGGGCGGGGGCCAGGGCGCGCTCATGATCCGCTCGATCCACCAGGCCGGAGCGTTCGAGAGCAGGGTGTCGATGTTGGAGTAGTCCTTCCACAGGACGAGCTCGCCGTCACGGACCTCCATCACCGACACGAACGGCAGCGACACGACCTCGCCGGTCGGGAAGTGCCACGTCTCGGTGTGCTCGATCATGACGACGTCGCCGTCGGCCACCATGCGGTGGACCTCGTGGTCGAAGCGCTCGATGGGTTCGAACCCGATGTTGAGCCGGTAGGCGATCTGGTCGGGGCCGGTGGCGCCGCCGTCGTCGACGGGGACGTCGGTGTAGAAGCCGTCGTCGGCGAACATGGCGGCCGCCCCCGCGACGTCGCGGTCGACGTAGAGGGTGTGCCAGAAGCGCCGGACCAGCGCCAGGTTGTCGTCCTCCGTGGTCATCAGGCCACACCGCCCGGGGTGAACGACGCCGGCATGCGCTTGATGCCGTGGATGAACGACGATCGGAGCATCGCCGGCTCGCCGGTGACCTCGATGTCGGGGATGCGGGTGAGCAACTCCTCGAACATCACCCGGATCTCGCGGCGCGCCAGGTTGGCGCCCAGGCAGAAGTGCGGACCGCCGGCGCCGAAGCCCACGTGGTCGTTGGGGGTACGGGTCACGTCGAAGCGGTACGGGTCGTCGAACACCGCTTCGTCGCGGTTGGCCGAGTTGTAGAACATCACCACCCGGTCGCCCTCGGCGACCTCGACGCCGCCGACGACCGTGTCGATCGTGGCCGTGCGTCTGAAGTGGATCACCGGTGTGGCCCAACGGACGACCTCTTCGACCGCGGTGGGCGAGACGCCGTCGGGGTCGGCGATCCAGCGCTGCTTCTGGTCGGGGTTCTGCGTGAGGGCGAGAAGGCCGTGGGAGATGGCGTTCCGGGTGGTCTCGTTGCCGGCGACCACGAGCAGCACGAAGAACGAGCCGAGCTCGGAGGCGGTGAGCCGCTCGCCGTCGACCTCGGCCTGCATCAGCGTGCTGGTGATGTCGTCGCGCGGTGCGGCGGCGCGCTCCTCGGCGAGGGCGAGGCCGTACTGGAACAGGCCCATGCCGGCACCGATGAGGTCTTCGAAGGTCGACACCATCTCGGGGTCGCCCACCCCGAGGATCATGTTGGTCCAGGCGAAGATCTGCGGCAGGTCGTCGTGGGGGATGCCCATCATGTCGCAGATGATCTCGAGGGGGAGAGCGGCCGCGATCTCCTCGACGGCATCGACGTCGCCCTTGTCGATGATGCCGTCGACGATGAGGCGGGCGCGCTCGCGGACGGAGTCCTCGATCCGAGCGACCTGACGGGGCGTGAAGCCCCGGTTCACGATGCCGCGCAGCTTGGTGTGCTGGGGCGCATCCATGTTGATGATCGACCCGAGGAACTCGGCGAGATCCTGGGGGATGTCGCCGATGTTGGACCCTCCCCGGCCCGACGCGAACAGGTCGGGGTGGCGGCTGACGAACCGGACGTCTTCGTGCCGCGTGACCGCCCACCACGGGAGGGTCGCCGGGTCGGGCAGGCCCTGGTCGAGCCCTTGCTGGACCAGGACCGGATCGGCTGCGGCGGGGTCGTAGAAGGGAAGGCCGGTGTGCACCGCGACCGGGCGGTGGGCGCGCAGCGCGGCGAACACGGCGTCGCGATCGGGACGGGTCCACCAACGACCGTCGCCGAGGTTGATCTCGTCCGGGTCGATGTCGGCGTCGAGGATCGTCGTCTGGGGCGGGGCCATGCGGGCACGTTAGCCCCGCCATCGCCTCGCTAGTCTCCCCGGATGGTCGGCCGCGTCGCGTTCATCCTCGGCAGCGGCATCGGCGTTCCCGACGTGGCCGGCGCCGCCGGATGGGACCTGACGAGGGGCTGGCGCGAGGTCGGGATCCCGGCCGTCGACCGCTCGGGTGAGGAGGTGCGGGCGGCGACGACGGTCGAGGTGTACGAGACCCCCGAAGCGGTGTGGCTGCCCCGCCACGGCCGGGGCGGGGCGGTCGTCGCCCACCGCCTCGACCACGCCGCCAACCTGATGGCCCTGGCCGCCATCGGTTGTCAGCGGGTCGTCGGCGTGGCCTCGTGCGGAAGCCTCCGACCCGACTGGCCGGTGGGGACCGTCGTGGCCCCCGACGACTTGTTCGCGCCCTGGAGCACGCCGTCGCGCTTCACCGACGCGCGGGGCCATCGGGTGCCGGGCTTCGACCACACGTGGCGCCGGCGCGTGGTGCAGGGATGGCGGGCGGCGACGGCGACGCCCCTCGTCGACGCCGGGACCTACGCGCAGGCCACCGGTCCCCGGTTCGAGACCCGTGCCGAGGTCCGCTTCCTGTCGAGCGTGGCCGACGTGGTCGGCATGACGATCGCATCCGAGTGCTTCCTCGCCGGCGAGGTCGACCTTCCCCACGCCTCGCTCTGCGTCGTCGACAACCTGGCCAACGGGGTCACCGGGGAGACGCTCACCGTCGAGGAGTACCGTGCCGGCGTGTCGGCCAACCGGGTCCGCCTGGCCGCCGACCTGCTCGCCCTCGCCCGGGAGCTGACGGCATGAGCCTCGTGGTGGTCGACGCGCGGCACGACGGCGCGCTGGTGGGGATCCGGATCGACGACGGCACCGTCACGGCCGTCGGCCCCGACGTCGCCGCCGACCCCGCCGACGAGGTCATCGACGCCGGAGGCGCGGTCGCGCTGCCCGGCATGGTCAACGGCCACACCCATGCCGCCATGACCCTCTTCCGGAGCTGGGGTGACGACCTGCCGCTGATGCGGTGGCTGCAGGACCGCATCTGGCCGGCCGAGGCCCACCTCACCGACGACGACGTCTACTGGGGCACCCGCCTCGCCTGCGTGGAGATGATCCGCACGGGCACCACCCGCTTCTTCGACATGTACTGGCGCCCGGAGGCGGTGGCCCGGGCCGTGCGCGACAGCGGCCTGCGGGCGGCGGTCGCGGCACCGCTCGTCGACGTCGGCGTCCCCGATGGTCTCCGAGGCCTGCAGGAGGACGCCCTGGCATCCCTCGATGCCATCGCCGGTTTCGACCCGAGGGTCGAGGTGTTCCTCGCGCCCCATGCGATCTACACGGTCGACCGCCCGGGCCTCGAGTGGGCCGGCGCGCTGGCGGTCGAGCGGGGGGTGGGCGTGCACCTCCACCTCTCCGAGACCAGGGACGAGGTGGAGCGCTGCGTCGCGGAGCACGGCATGCGCCCCGCCGAGCTGGTCGACGCCTGCGGTCTGCTCGGTCCCCGCACCCTGCTGGCGCACGGGTGCTGGCTCGACGACGACGAGCTGGCCCTCGTCGCCGACCGCGGGGCGACGATCGTCAACGTGCCGGTGTCCAACCTGAAGCTGGCGAGCGGCCGGAACGCGCCCTACCGGATGGCGTCCGTGCCCGGCATCGACCTCGGGCTCGGTACCGACGGCGTGGCGTCCAACAACTCCCTCGACCTGTTCCAGGACGTCAAGGTCATGGCGATCCTGCACAAGTTCCTGGCCGACGACCCGTCGGTGATGCCGGCGGGAGAAGCCTTGGCCGTGGCCCAGGGTCGACGTTCGACGCTCCTCGGCGGTGCGCCGCTGGCCGCGGGTGTCCCGGCCGACCTGCTGCTCGTGCGGGTCGACCAGCCCGAGCTGGTGCCCGGCGACCTCGAGGCCAACCTGGTGTACGCGGCCACCGGCGCCGCCGTCGACACGGTGATCGTGGCGGGTTCGGTGCTCATGCGGGGCCGTGAGCTGCCGGGCACCGACGAGGTGATCGCCAAGGCGCGCGAGGCAGCGACTCGTCGGCGGGCCGGCTGAGGGTTCACAGGACCGGCGACGCCGGCACGATCGCCGCCAGCACCCGAACGACGCAGGTGTGGACCGTCGTCCGTGTCATCGAGGCTCCTCGCTCGCCGGTGAAGGCCATCAGCCGGTGAAGGCCGGGGGTGCGGTCACCGAACGAGCCGCTCCGGTGGTGATGGTGAACAAGACCCCGGTGGGTGGGATGGCCTGCGGCTCGCAGCACAGGGCGCACAGGAGGAGCCATTCGTAGTCCCCGGGGGGCAGGTCCGGGATGATCACGCCCGTCGACCAGGTTCCGTCGAGGTCGGTCGCCACGGAACCCAGGTCCGCCACGCTCTCGGCAGTGATGTCCGGCACGGACCCCGGCGTGACGAACCCGATGTCGACGGTGCCCGGCATGAGTTGGTCGCCCAGCTCGTTGGGACCGCATCCTCTGCCGGAGAGGGTGACGACGGTGCCGGGCGGACCCGATGCCTTGTCCGGCATCCACGAGGCGGTGTACCCGAGGCTGAACTGGGAGGGTACGTACTCGAACGGCGGCGCCGCCGTGTCGTCGATCGTGACGCAGGTGGCCGTGACGGCGTACAGGCCCAGCGCCGGGGACGCCCACTCGCCGGTGTTGATCCGCAGCGACCACGCCCCTTCCGTGTCGGGGGCGGACGTGTACTCCTCGAACGGCGTGGGTATCCCGCCCACGGCGCCCCTGTAGGCGACCGACACGACCACTTCGGTGGATGTGCCTGCAGCCCCGTCCGGGATGAGGCAGTCAGCGCCCGACACGGTGAACACCGTGCCCGGCGGCCCGAACGAGGGATCGATCTTCAGCTCGGCGGCCCCGGTGGGCACGGCGACCGGCTCCACCGCATTCGTCGCGCCCGACGGCGCCGTCAGCAGACCCGCCGCCAGGATGACCACCGCCAGCATCGGAACGACTCGGGTCCGGAGGCTCATGGGGATCGCCATGATCGCTCCTTCCGCAGGTCGGAGACCGACGTCCGTCCGACGGGGCGACCCGAATGATCCTCTGCCGACGGCGAGCGGGATGGTAGGGGCGTTGGGCCCCGATCACGAGCGGGGCCCGACCAGCCATCGTCGGAACCACCCGGTGGCGGCGTCGGAGCTCCGGTCGAACCACGCGTCGTAGACGTCGAAGTGCCCGCCGGGCAGCTCGAGCAGCTCGCAGGTGTCGGGCATGCGGGCGACGGCCTCGTGGGCCATGGCGGCGGGGGCGAGCACGTCGTCGGCGGCCACCACGAGGAGCACGGGGGCCCGAACCTCGGTCGCGACGTCGGACGGGCGGTACCCGAGGATCCGGGCGACCGAGCGGATCGTCACCTCGTTGCGCCATCCGGGCGCCTCCTGGCCCGTGAACCAGGGGTGGGCGTCGGGGTCGGGGGAGAGCAACCCACCGGCGGCGGGGTCCTCCGTGACCACCGGGATGGTGAGCGCGTCGGCTCCCTTGCGCTGGGCCGCCTCGTCGTCGGCGATCACCTGGGCCAACTCGGCAGGGACCCCCTCGCCGGGGGCGCCGAGGTACGGCACCTGGGCCACGGCGGCACCGACGCGGTCGTCGGTGGCGGCGAGCACCACGGCGTGGCCGCCGCTGAAGCTGCTGCCCCACACGCCGACCCGGCCGGTGTCCACGCCGTGCTGACCGCCGGCCCAGGTGATCACGTCGCGGTAGGCGCGCAGCTGGCGTTCGGGATCGACCTCCTGGCGGGGCGTGCCGTGGCTGGCCCCGAAGCAGGGGTGGTCGAACACCACGACGTGGAAGCCGGCACCGGCGAACGCTTCGGCGTAGCGGTCGAGGCCCATCTCCTTCACGGCCGACAGGCCGTGGGCCATCACGACCACGGGTGCCGGTCGGTCGGCACCGGTGGACGGCCGGTAGTGCCAGCCGCGCAGCGCGATGGCGTCGGAGACGATGGTGACGTCGGTGCGGTCGGTCACGGCGCCACGTTACCGACGGGGTCCGGGTGCTCCGGACCGGCGCCGAAGGGGAGGTGGTCGAGGTCGACGTTGCCGCCGCTCACGATCACCCCGACGCGGTCGCCCTCGATCTTCCCCGAGCGGAGGGCGGCCACGGCCACGGCACCGCTCGGCTCGACCACCTGCTTCAGGCGCGTCCACAGCCATCCCATGGCCTCGACGATCTCGTCGTCGGTGACGACCACGATCGACTCGACGTGGTCACGGAGGAGACCGAAGGTGCGGTCGGACAGGGAGGTGAGCAGTCCGTCGGCGATCGTGGTCGGCGCGACCGAGGCGATGAGGCGACCGGCGGCGAGGGATCGGGCGGCGTCGTCGGCACCGGCGGGCTCCGCGCCGTGCACCCGCAGGGACGGTCGGAGTCCGTGGGCGGCGATGCCCGTGCCCGACAGCAGTCCGCCGCCGCCGACCGGAGCCACGACGGCGTCGAGGTCGGGCACGTCGGTGAGCAGCTCGAGGGCGGCGGTACCGGCCCCGGCGATGACGTCCGGGTCGTCGTAGGGGTGGATCTCCGTGGCCCCGGTGTCGGCGAGCACCCGTGCGAGGGTGGTCTCCCGGTCGACCAGCGTCGGCTCGCAGTCGACCACCGTCGCGCCGTACCCGACGGTCGCCTCCCGTTTGCAGCGGGGTGCGCCTCTGGGCATCACCAGGTAGGCGGGGATCCCCCGCACCCTGGCGGCGAGGGCGAGGGCCTGGGCGTGGTTGCCCGACGAATGGGCGGCGACGCCACGGGCGGCGAGCTCGTCGGGGAGTGCACGGACCGCGTTGGTGGCGCCCCGGTACTTGAAGGCGCCGGTCCGCTGCAGGTGCTCGGCCTTCAGCACCACGGAACGCCCGGCGAAGGCGTCGAGCGAGCGGGACGAGAGCACCGGGGTCCGATGGACGAAGGGCGCGATGCGCTCGGCGGCGTGGGTGACGTCGTCGAAGACGGGGGACAGGTCGGTCACGGGAGTGCGGCGACGGCTCAGATCTCGATGACCTTGATCAGCTCGATGGCCGAGAGCGGCCCGTAGTACTCGTCCCGGTTGGGCGTCTCGAAGTGGTAGGCGAGGTGGTCGATGGGCGGATGGGTGAGCAGGCCCTCGTCGTCGACGAAGGCCAGCTCCTCGATCCGGAAGGTGCCCATCTCGACGGAGTACCACTCCCCGTTGATGATCACCCTCGAGACCCGGTCCAACGGGATGGCCATGGCAGCTCCTCGTCGTCGATGCTCGCCCCGAGGTCGACGATGCTACGCAACGGGGCGTCCCTGCTCGGGTCGGTCGGTCCCCGGGCGGATAGCCTCCGCCCGATGGCGATCCTCGTCGACCAGGCGATCTGGGCGTGGCGGGGCCGGGTGTGGGCCCACCTCGTGAGCGACGAGAGCCACGAGGAGCTGCACCGGTTCGCCGCCCGCCTCGGCGTCCCCCGTGGGGCGTTCCAGGGGGACCACTACGACATCCCCCACGAGCTGCGTCCGGCGGCCGTCGAGCTCGGTGCGATCGAGGTCGATGCCCGGGTGCTCGTGCGTCGGCTCAGGGAATCGGGTCTCCGCCGCCGGCGACCGCCGTCCCCGGCCTAGCCGCGCAGGCCGGCGAGCTCGCGAGCCAGGTTGGCCCGGGCCCGCGGGTCGGCGTCGGGGCCGAGGCCGTCGGTGAGGAACAGCCGCGGGCGATCGAGCAGGCCGCGCAGCACTCGCGCCCGGCCCACCCGCCACGCCTCGTCGTCGACGGCGCCGTGCTCGGCGCGCACGTCGGCGACGTAGCGGTCGTAGCGGGCCGGCTCGGCGGCGAGGATCCCGAGGTCTGCGTCGATGACCACGGCGCCGTCCCGGTCGTCGGGCCCGACGGGACCGTGGCCGGCGGTGAGCCGGACCAGTCGGGCGACGTCCGTCCGCCGCTCGGCGTCGACGCCGCCGTCGGCGAGCACGGTCTCGGCCAGGTCGGCGCTGTCGGCCTCGTCCTGGCCCGGCCGGAGCCGGTACACGGCGTCGTGGAACCACAGCGCGAGGCACACCACGGTGGGGTCGCCGGCGCGGTTGGCCAGGTGGTCGGCGCGGTCGAGCGCCTCATCGAGGTGCTCGACCGTGTGGTACCGGCGGTGCGGTTCGCCGTAGCGGGCCAGCAGGTCGTCGAGGATCGGACCGGTCCGTGCCGGGGCCACCCCCGCCTCGGTGAGATCGAGCACGCCGCGCGCCCGCAGCCGGTCGAGCCGTTCGGTCGGGGAGTCCGTGGTGCCGCGCCCGGTCACGGGCCAGACGGTACCGTCCGCTTGTGGTCGACCCCCGAGGCCCCGTGGCGAGCGGCGACGACCCCGACCGGGCGTTCCCGACCGGCCCGACCACCCCCTTGTGGTTGTCGCACCACTGGCCCGAGGACTACGACCGGTGTGTCCGACTGGGCCGCACCCACGTGTGCCGGCGCTGTCTGGTGCTCTACCCGCTCGCGCTGGTGGTGCTCGTGGCGTCGCTGGCCGGGTGGTGGCTGCCGTCGTGGGCCGACACCTGGGTGCTGGTGCTGCTGCCGCTCCCGGCGGTGATCGACTTCGTGGCCGAGCACCTCGGGTGGGTGCGCCCGTCGCCGCCCCGACTCGTCGCCGTGACCGTGCCCCTCGGCGTCGCCCTCGGGCAGGGGTTCGCCCTCTACGTCGACCAGCCCACGTCACCGCTGTTCTGGGGGGTCGTCCTCGGCTACTCGGCGGTGTGCATCGCCGCCCTGCTCACCGGGCGTCGCCGGTCCCGGCCCTGACCCCTCGGTACCGCCCACCCGAGGCGACCCTCGAGGCCTTCCTGGCCGGCTGAGGCTGATCCGGCCTCAGCCGGCTCCGACCGGCTCGCGGGTGCGGTCCTGTCCACCCGCGCCGGTGTCGCCCGGCTCGCGGTCCCCACCGGCTGCGGTGGCCGGCGCCGGTGCCGGGCCCTCGACGTTGATGTGGGGGAGGATGCGGTCGAGCCGGTGGGGGAGCCACCAGTTGGCCTTCCCGAGCAGCTCCATCGTCGCCGGGACCAGGATCATGCGCACGACCGTCGCGTCGACGAACACGGCGACGGCCAGGCCGAGCCCGATCATCTTCACCGTGGGCACCGGGTTCGTCACGTAGCTGAGGAAGACGGCGATCATGATCGACGCCGCCGCGGTGATGACCTTCGCCGTGTTGGCCAGGCCGATCACCACGCTCTCGTGGCTGTCGCCGCTGCGCAGGTACTCCTCCCGGATCCGGCTGAGGAGGAAGACCTCGTAGTCCATCGACAGGCCGAAGAGGATGGCGAACATCATCACCGGCACGAACGGTGCCACGGAGATCGTCTCGTCGAGGCCGATCAGTCCCTTGGCCCAGCCCCACTGGAACACGGCCACGATCACCCCGTAGGCGGCACCGATGGACAGCAGGTTCATGATCGCGGCCTTGAGCGGCACGAACACCGAGCGGAACACCATCATCAGCAACAGGAACGAGCCCGCCAGCACGGTGGCGATGATCAGCCAGAGCCGGCTGTCGATGCGGTCGGTGAGGTCGATGAGCGAGGCGGTGGTGCCACCCACGTAGACCTGCGAGGCGTCGATCTGGGTTCCCTCCAGGGCCTGGGGGATGCCGGTGTCGCGCAGCTCCTCGACCAGTCTCGCGGTGGCCGGGTCGTCGGGGCCGGTGGTCGGGATCACCTCGATGAAGGCGATGCTGTAGGCGGGTGGGTTGGCGCCGGGGATGACCCGCTCGACGCCGGGGGTCGCCTCCAGCTTCTGGACGAAGCCCTCGATGGCCTGGAGGGTCGGCCCCGGGTTCTGGGCCGTGCCGGCGGGGAGCGGCCCGACGATCACGAGGGGTCCGTTGGCGCCGGGCCCGAAGCCCTGGTCCAACAGGTCGAACGCCTGGCGCTGGGTCGTGTCGGTGGGGGCGGTGCCGTCGTCGGGGAAGCCGGCCTCGAGCCGGAGCAGCGGCGCCGCCAGCAGCAGGAGGACGAGGAGGCTGAGCGGGGCCCAGAACCAGGGTCGGCGCGCGATCTGGCGGGCCCACCGGGCCGACAGCGATGAGCTGGCGTCGGTCACCGCGGCGTCGGAGCCGTCGTGGTGCCACGGCATCGGCAGGCTCGTGACCTTCCGGCCGAGCAGGCCGAGGACGGCGGGCACGAGGGTGAGGGCGGCGGTCACCGAGACGACCACGAACATGGCCGCCACCAAGCCGAGGGTGCGGACGTAGGGGACGCCCATGAGGCCGAGGGCGACCATCGCCAGGCAGACGGTCATCCCGGCGAAGAGCACGGCCGAACCGGAGGTGGCGACGGCGAGGGCGGCGGCCTCGCGTGGCTCCTGGCCGGACGCGAGGTTCTGCCGGTGGCGGGTCACGATGAACAGCGAGTAGTCGATGCCGACGCCGAGCCCGAGCATCGCACCGAGGATCGGCGCCACGCTGCCGATGTCGACGACCCGCTCGAGCAGGGTGACGACGGCCATCGAGATCCCGACGCCGAACAGGGCGGTGGCGATCGGCACCAGCATCGAGGTCACCGAGCCGAGGGCGAGGAGGAGGATGACGACGGCGAGGGCGAGGCCGATGTCGTCGGCGTACTTCGAGATGCCCGGCGGGGCCGGGTCGAACACGTCGACCACCGGCCCTCCGAACTGCACGTTCAGACCTGCCTGCGTCGCCGGCTCGGCGGCCGAGCGCAGGTCGTCGACGATCGACGTCGGCAGGTCGCCGGCGGGCACGGAGAACTGGACGCCGACGTAGACGATCGTGCCGTCGGACGAGATGTTGCCGGCATCAGGTGAGCCCGGGGCGAACGGGGAGACCACGGTCCCGGCGTCGGGCAGCTTGGCGAGCGCGGCGAACGAGGCCTCGATCGCCTGCTGGTTCTGCGGGTCGGTGACCTTGCCGTTCGTCGCCTGGAACACCGCGGTGGCCGACGTGCCGGCGGCCGCGGGGAACTGGCTCTCCAACAGGTCGACGGCTCGCTGCGACTCGGTGCCGGGGATGTCGAAGTCGTCGACCGGGACACCACCGGCGCGGTTGGCCAGCGTGCCGAGGGTGACCGCCAGGACGAGCCACGTGCCGATGAACCACCAGTGGTGACGCGCCGTGAAGCGGCCCAGTCGCATCAGCATCGGTCCCCGACCCTCCTCCTGCGCGTCGTCGCCCGCCCCCGTCCCGGGTCCGAGCGATCCCGGCCCGCGTCCTATCGGCGGTGCCCGTCCCATCCTGAGGATGGGTTCGAGCTCCGTCGTGGCAGGCTGGGCCGACCGCCGTGCGGTCCGGCCGGCCGTGCGGGCCACGTACCCGAGAGGTCATCGATGATCGACACGCCCGCCCAGCTCGTCGAGTGGCCCCACTCGGCTGCATGACCGTTCCCGACCTCGCCCTCCGCGGCCCCGACGGCTGCCGCGTCGACCTGCTGCTCGACCCGTTCGGCGCCCGGTGGGACCAAGTGCTCGGCGCGGCCCGGACGGCCGAGGCCGTCGGGTTCGACGGCCTGTGGACCTACGACCACCTCGCCGGGAGCGTGCACGGCGCCGATGGCGTGCTCGAGGCGTGGACGGTGCTGGCCGCCCTCGCCGCCACCGTCCCCCGCGTGATGATCGGCCCGATGGTGCTCAACGTGGCCAACCGGCGGCCCGGTGTGCTCGCCGCGGCCGCGGCCACGCTCCAGCAGGTCGCCGACGGCCGCCTGCTGCTCGGGCTCGGCGCCGGCGGGGGCGAGGGGCTGCCCTACCCGGCCGAGCAGCAGGCCCTCGGGGCCGAGGTCCCGTCGGACCCGGTGCGGCGCGAGCAGGTGGTCGAGGCGGTGTCGGTCATCCGCATCCTGTGGTCCGGATCCCCCGGCCCGTTCGAGGGCCGCCACTTCGTGGTGTCGGGTGCGGCACGCGGCTTCCAGCAGCCGGTGCCGGCCGCGCCGCCGATCGTCATCGGGGGGTTCGGGCCCAAGATGGCCGATCTCGCCGGCCGCGTCGGCGACGGCATCAACCTCCCCCTGTCCCTCGCCCGGTCCACCGACCTGGTCTCGGTCGCCCGGCGGGCCCACGAGGACGGCGGGCGCGACCCCGAGCGCTTCCTCGTCACCGTGTCGGCGTCGTTCACCGAGGACTGGCTGCGACCCGGGCGGCGCGCCGAGCTCGGCCGGGAGGGGATCGACCGGATCGTCCTGGTGGTGCGGCCCCGGTTCGACCGGGCTCGGATCGAGGCGGCGGCCCCACTCCTCGCCGGCGACGGTCGCTGACGCAGGTCACGTCGGCGGGCGCCGTCGGGGTCAGCGCACCTTCACGAGCTGCTTGCCGGTGTTGGTGCCGTCGAACAGGCGGTTGAGCGCCTCGGGGGCACGCTCGAGGCCCTCGACCACGTCGACCCGGTGCCGGATGCGGCCCTCGGCCACCCAGCCGGCGAGGGTGAGGGCCGCCTCGGGGAACCGCTCGAGGTAGTCGAGGACGATGAAGCCCTCCATGCGCGCCCGCTGCACCGTGAGCTGGAACAGGTTGCGGGGGCCGGGCTGGGGATCGGTGTCGTTGTAGCCGGAGATCGAGCCGCACAACACGATGCGGGCCTTGAGGGCGATGTGGTCGAGAGCGGCCTCCAGGATGCTGCCACCGACGTTGTCGAAGAAGACGTCGACGCCCTGCGGGCACAGCTCGCCGATGCGCCGGCCGACGTCCTCGTCGCGGTAGTTGATGGCGGCGTCGAAGCCGAGCTCGTCCACCAGCCACCGGCACTTGTCGTCGGTGCCGGCGATCCCGACGACGTGGCAGCCGACGATCTTGGCGATCTGCCCCACCACCGAGCCGGTGGCACCCGCCGCGCCCGACACCAGCACGGTCTCGCCCGGCTCGGGCCGACCCACGTCGAGCAGGCCGAAGTAGGCGGTGATGCCGGTCGTGCCGTACACGCTCAGGGCGTCGGTCAGGTCGGTGCCCTCCGGGAGCACGCTCGCCGGCGAGCTGTCGTCGATGACGGCGTACTCCTGCCAACCGGTGAGGCCGAAGACGAGCGCGCCGACCGGGTAGGCGTCGTGGTTCGAGGCGACCACGCGCCCGGCACCGCCGCTGCGCACGACGTCGCCGATCGGGACGGCGGGGAGGTAGGTGTCGTACGCGATCCATCCCCGGATCGTGGGGTCGATCGACAGGTACTCGACCTCGACGAGCGCCTGCCCGGGACCCAGCTCGCCGATGGGCTCCTCGCGGACCTCGAAGCACTCGTCGCCCGGACGTCCCTCCGGGCGCTCGCGGAGGATGATGCGGCGGTTGGTGTCGGCCATGTCCGGGGACCGTATCCGCGATGATCGGGTCCATGACCGCCATCTCCGATCTCGCCGACGAGTACGTCACCCGCTCCTGCGCGCTCGATCCGATCAAGGCCACGTCGCTCGGCGTCCCCGGCTACGACGACCGGCTCACGGACTACTCGCCCGAGGGGGTGGACGAACGGGCCGCGCTCGAGCGCGACGTGGTCGTCCGCCTGGCCGCGCTCGAGCCGGCCGACGAGGGCGAGCGGGTGGCCGCCAGCTACATGGCCGAGCGGTTGGCCACCGGCCTCGCCATGCACGACGCCGAGGAGCACCTGCGTGCGGTGCGCAACATCGCCAGCCCGGTGCAGGGCATCCGGCAGGTCTTCGACCTGATGCCCCGGGCCACCGCCGGGGACTGGGAGGTGATCGCCCGCCGCGCCGGCGCGGTGCCGGCGGCCGTCGCCTCGTTGCGTCGGGCGCTCGAGGCCGGCATGGGGCGCCGCGTCGTGGCCGCGCGCCGTCAGGCCAGGGTGGCGGCCGAGCAGGCGGCGACGTGGGGCGGCCTCGACGGAGGGCCCGGCTTCTTCGAGGAGCTCGTCGCCGGCGCGGAAGGCATCGACGGGGTCTCCCCGGCGCTGCGCGAGGACCTCGACGAGGCCGCCGTCGCCGCGTCGGCCGCCTACGGCGAGCTCGGTCGATGGCTGCGCGAGGTGTACCTGCCGGTGGCCGCCGACGCCGACGCCGTCGGGCGGGATCGCTACCTCGCGTGGGCCCGGGCCTCGCTCGGCGCCGACATCGATCCGGCGGAGACCTACGCGTGGGGATGGGAGGAGCTGCACCGCATCGAGGACGAGATGCGCGCCGTGTGCGCCGAGATCCGGCCGGGGGCGTCGATCGCCGAGACGATCGACTGGCTGGAGACCGACAGCGACCTCGTGATCGAGGGCGAGGATTCGCTGCGGGGCTGGCTGCAGGACCTGATGGACCGCACGATCGACGAGCTCGACGGGGTCCACTTCGACATCCCCGCTCCCGTACGCCGGGTGGAGGCCATGATCGCGCCGCCCGGCGGTGCGGCGGCGATGTACTACACGGGGCCGTCCGAGGACTTCAGCCGCCCGGGCCGCACCTGGTACCCCACCCTCGGCAAGACCCGCTTCCCGCTGTGGGGCGAGGTGTCGATCTGCTACCACGAGGGGGTTCCCGGCCACCACCTCCAGATCGGGCAGGTGCGGTACCTGCGGGACCGGCTCAACCGGTTCCAGCGGTCGACGTTCGTGTCCGGCCACGGCGAGGGTTGGGCGTTGTACGCGGAGCGGCTGATGGACGAGCTCGGCTACCTGGAACGCCCCGAGTACCGGCTCGGCTTCCTGCGGGCGCAGGCCATGCGGGCGGTGCGGGTGGTGGTCGACATCGGCATGCACCTCGAGCTGGCCATCCCGGAGGACCAGGACTTCCACCCGGGCGAGCGGTGGACCCCGGAGCTGGGCCAGGCCTTCGTCGACGAACGGTCTCGGTTCCCGACCGACTTCATGGCCAGCGAGATCGTGCGCTACCTCGGCTGGCCCGGCCAGGCCATCAGCTACAAGGTGGGCGAGCGGGTGTGGCTCGACGCCCGGGCCGAGGTCGAGCGACGGGAGGGTGCGGCCTTCGACCTCAAGGCGTTCCACGCCCGCGCCCTCGACCTCGGCCCGCTCGGCCTCGACCAGCTCCGCACCGAGCTGGTCGATCCCACCCTCTGAGCCCCGCGTCGGGGGGTTGGGGGAAGTCGGGTCGCCTCAGGCAGGGCGGGGGCCGGGGGTGCCGGCGTCGACGACCCAGGTGCCGAGGGTGCGGATCTCGGCCTCGGGGGTCGTGGTCGTGGAGACGGCCCTCAGCGTGCACGTCGCCGTGTCCTCGGTGAGCTCGAGGACGCCGTAGCCGTTGTCGCCGGTGTCGGCGAAGGCGATCTGGGGCAGCTCGCTGACCGACGCCTGCACCACGTCGGCGAACGCGGCCGGGAAGGTCGACGAGATCGACCCGCCGACGAACTCGGTGCCGAGGGTCGGCCCGTCGACCTCGGCCTGCAGGGACGCAACACCGAAGGCGTGGATGTCGCCGGTGAGCACGACGAGGTTGCCGGTGTCGCGGTCGCTGGCGGCGTCGAGGATGTCGGCCCGCTCGGCGTCGTAGCCGTCCCACTGGTCGAAGTTGTAGATCCCCCCGGCGATCGGGAGTCGGGTCATCACGGTCTGGTTGGCGAGCACGTCCCAACGGGCGGTGCTCGACCGAAGACCGTCGATGAGCCACGACTTCTGCTCGGCGCCGAGCATGGTGTTGGCCGGGTCGAGCTCGTCGCCGCACGAGGCCCCGAACGACTGGCTCTGGCCCTCGGTGCCGCACGGCTGATCGGTGCGGTACTGCCGACCGTCGAGCACGAAGAAGGTGGCCAGCCGGCCCCACGGGACGTCGCGGTACACGTCGACCTCGTCGCCCCGGGGTGGGTCGATGCGCACCGGCATGTGCTCGTAGAAGGCCTGGTAGGCGGCCGCCCGCCGGGCGGTGAACTCGTCGACCGGGGCATCGCCCTCGCTCGTGCGGCCGGCGTAGTCGTTCTCGACCTCGTGGTCGTCCCAGGTGACGACCCACGGGCAGGCGGCGTGGGCCGCCTGCAGCGCGAGATCACCCCGGTACAGCGCGTACCGGTTCCGGTAGGACGGGAGGTCGGTCGGCTCGGGCCCGTCGTGGCGTCGTACCGCGGTGTCGCTCACCCCACCCTCGTAGATGTAGTCGCCGAGCCAGACCACGAGGTCGAGGTCCTCCCGAACGAGGTGCGGGTACGCCCCGTAGTACCCGCTCTGCCAGTTCTGGCACGAGCCGAACCCGACCCTGACCCGCCCACCCTCGGGCGGGGTGTCGGGCTCGGGGGCGGTGCGGGCCCGACCGGCCGGGCTGGTGAAGGCGCCGACCCGGAACCGGTAGTGGTACCAGGCGTCGGGGTCGAGCCCGGTCGCGTCGACGTGGATGCTGTGGCCGAACGTCGGTGTCGCCTCGACGGTGGACGACCAGACCACGTCGGTGAACGCGTCGTCGGTGGCCACCTCGGCGAGCACCGGCACGGCCTGGTCGGGCATGCCGCCGCCGGCCAGCGGGTCGGGGGCGAGCCGGGTCCACAGGATCACCGCCGACGGGGTGGGGTCGCCCGAGGCCACCCCGAGGGTGAACGGATCGGTCAGGAGGAACGCAGCCGGCGGCACCGCCCCCGGTGCGGTGTCACCCGTCGCTCCGCCGGCGTCACCGGCGTCACCGTCGCCGCCGGTGCACGCGGCCGCCGCCCCGGCCACGACGAGGGCGAGGAACGACCGTCGCGAGAGCCCGTCCAGCTCCATGGACCGGATGCTAGGGGCCGCGCCACGGCGACGTCGTCACTCGTGGGCGCTGACCAGTGCCTTGACGCTCGATCGACGGAACGGGTAGCCGTCGTCGCCGGTGACGAGGTGCAAGGCCGACTCGAGGTCGAGGACCTCGCTGACCGTGCAATCGTGGTCGAACACCACGTAGCGGGCGAAGGCCCGCATGAACCACCGGTCGTGGGTGACGCACAGGACGGTGCCGGAGAAGTCGCCGAGGGCGGCTTCGAGCGCCTCGGCGGAGGCCAGGTCGAGGTTGTCGGTGGGCTCGTCGAGCAGCAGCAGGTTCACGCCCCGCACCTCGAGGCCGAGCACCTGCATGCGGGCCCGTTGGCCGCCGGAGAGCGTCTCGAAGGGACGGTCGGCCCCGTCGTCGAGCCCGTAGCGACCGAGGGCGCCGCGGGCCGCCTCGTCGTTGAGGTCGAGGGTGCGCAGGCTCTCGAGCGGCGTGCGGCCCGTGAGCCAGCCCACCTCGTCGGTCTGGTGGAACAGGCCGACGTGCACGTTGGCCCCGAGGCGCCAGGTGCCGTCGACCTCGACCGTCGGGTCACCGCCGAGCAGCCGGAGGAAGTGGGACTTCCCGGAGCCGTTGGGGCCGAGGACGGCGACCCGGTCGCCGTAGAAGACCTCGAGGTCGAACGGCTCGGTGAGGCCGGCGATCTCGAGGCGGTCGACCCGCAGGACCCGCTCACCCGAGCGTGCTCCGGCCAGCTTCATCTTCACGCCCTTGTCGGACGGCGGGGGCGGCGGGGGACCGGCGGCGACGAAGCGCTGCCAGCGCGACTCGGCGGCGTCGGCCCGGCCGGCGTTCTTGTAGTTCGTCGCGGCGCGGGCCTTCATGGTGCGATACAGCTCGCGCAGCCGACGTTCCTCGGCTTCCCAGCGGGCGAGGGCGCTGGCGAGGTCGGCATGCCGGACCCGTCGGGCGTCTTCATAGCCGACGAAGCTTCCGGGATGGGACCAGGCCCCGAACCCCTCGAGGGTGACGATGGCGTCGGGAGCGGCGGCCAGGAGCTCGCGGTCGTGGCTGACGAGGAGGATCGTCTTGGGCGATTGACGGATCTGGTGCTCGAGCCAGCGCTTGGCCGCCAGGTCGAGGAAGTTGTCGGGTTCGTCGAGGAGCAGGATGTCCACGTCGCTGGCGAAGAGCGACTCGAGCACCAGGCGCTTCCGCTCGCCGCCGGAGAGCTCACCCACCGAGCGCTCGCCGGCCCGGGCGAGGTCCTGTCGGAGCACCTGCTGGCAGCACCCGTCCCAACGGGCCTCCTCCTGGTAGCCGCCGACCTCGCCCCACTCACCCACTGCCTCGGCGAGGGCGATGCCGGTGGCCTCGGTGTGGGCATCGAGGTTGGCCCGCTCGGCGGCGGCCAGCCGCGCCGCGGCGGCGGCGATCCGCGGGGTGGAGTAGGCGGCGAGCAGCGCGCGGACCGTGCCGTGCTCGGCGCCGATCGCCTGGGGCATGAGCCGGGTCGTGCCATCGATGGTGATCGAACCCTCGGTGGGGGCGAGGGTGCCGGCGATCAGGTGCAGGACGGTGGACTTGCCGACGCCGTTGGCGCCCACGAGGGCGACGTGGCGACTGCTCGGCACGCGGAAGCTGACGTCGGCGAACAGCTCGTCGCCCCCCGGGTGGGCGTACGCGATGCCGTTGACGTCGATGATGGCCATGGAGCCAGGATCGCAGGAGCACGGCCGGTTCCCGCGCCAATTGCGCGATGAGCGCGCGAACCGCCTACAACTGCTTGAAGGGAACGTCCTTGTCGTGGCGGGGTTCGGAGGGCAGGCCGAGGACCCGTTCGCCGATGATGTTCTTCTGGATCTCGTCGCTCCCGCCGTAGATCGACACCGCCGGCGCGAAGAGGGCCAGCTCGGTGATCATGCCGTTGAGCGGGGCATCGGACCCGGCGAGGGTGCCCGACGCGCCGAGGATGGCGAGGCCGAGATCACGGGACAGCTTGGTGATCCGGCTCATCGACAGCTTGGCCGTGCTGGCCTCGGGCCCGGGGCCCTTGCCGGCGGCCTTGGCCGCTTTCATCCGCAGGTTGGTGAAGCGGGCGATCTCGTTCATGGTGTGCAGGCGCATGAGGTCCTGCCGGATGACCGGATCGTCGATGGCGCCGGTGCCCTTGGCCAGCTCGACCATCATCGACGAGCCCCGACCGGCGAGCGCTCCCGTGCCGGCCCGGGTGGAGCCGACGAAGTCGCCCGCCCGACGGTCGAGGAAGCCGGCCTTGGTGCCGGGGACGGCCGAACCGGCGGCACCCCCGCCGCCGGCGCCGAGACCCGCCCGCTCGTTGGCGAGGGTGGTGTTGGCCACGGCCCACCCGTTGTTCAGTCCGCCGAGCAGGTCGGCATCGGCCACCCGGCAGTCGGTCATGAACACCTCGTTGAACAGCGCCCGCCCGGTCATCTCCTTCAGCGGGCGGATGTCGATGCCCGGCTGGTCCATCTCGAGGGCGAAGTAGGAGATGCCGCGGTGCTTGGGCACGTCGGCGTCGGTGCGGGCGAGGAGCATGCCGAGGTCGGCCACCTGTGCGCCCGAGGTCCAGACCTTCTGGCCGTTGACGATCCACTCGTCCCCGTCGCGCACCGCCTTGGCCTGGAGGCCGGCGAGGTCGGAGCCGGCGCCGGGCTCGCTGAACAGCTGGCACCACGCCTTGCGGCCGGTGACGATGTCGGGGAGGAAGCGCCGCTTCTGTTCGTCGGTGCCGTGGGTGACGATGGTCGGACCGGCGAGGAGCAACCCGAGCCCGGCGGGCGCCCCGAGGGCGCCCCTGGCGCCGAGCTCACGGGCCACGAGGTTGGCCTCGTCCCGGGACAGACCCCGTCCGTACCACTCGGTCGGCCACGTCGGAGTCGCCCACCCGGCAGTACCGAGGCGCTCCCACCACTCACCGACGGTGAGGTCCGGGTCCCAGTTGGCGTCGATCCAAGCGTGCAGCTCGGCCCTGAGCTCGGCGTCAGCCTCGCGCTCGTGGTCCTCACCCGGCCCTGCGGTGACCGTCACGGCGTTCCCCCTCGTGCTCGCGTGCAGTTCCCTAGCTCACCCTCCCTTGACCGTTCGGTCAAGTCTCGCGCCGAGCCGAGAGGGCCGACCTGCCGACCCGACCAGCCCGTCGACCGATCGGGTCGTGTGCATATCCACCGACACCTGGCGTGGGTCGCTACGCACGCGATGCGAGGGGCTGGGTCGCCACGAATCGACGAGCTGGTGCACGACCGCGATCGCGGGTCAGTCGTGGATCATCAACAGGACGTGGTCGGGCTTGGTGGCCGCCGCCTCCAGCACCTCGTAGGTGTGCTCGACGACGGCGACGAGGTCCTGGTGCCGGCGGAAGGCCGACCGGGGCAGGCGGCGCATGCGGGCGAGGGCGGCCTCGACGTCGTCCTGGCTCAGCCAACCCTTGTTGCCCAGGTTGAAGTGCAGGCTCAGCCGGCGACCTCCTTCGTCGGGAGCGTAGGTCTCGGCCAGCAGCTGCAGCTCGCGGCCGAGGGCGAGGCGGCGGGCCTCCGACGGCGACCACCCGAGGTCGGGGAAGCGGCGCTTCAACAGGTCGGGGGTGAGGAAGGCCCTCGTCGGGGTGAGGTACGGGGCCATGAGGACGCGGTACCAGTCGACGACGTGGGCGTCGACGAACCCGGCCTGCCACTCGTCGGGTGACGCCCCGCGGAGCATCTCGACGTAACCCTGGACGATCGGGTCACCGCTGCGGTGGACGCGCGTCGCCTGGGCGCGAAGACGGACGTGGCCGTCGGGCGAGGACCGCGCGCCGTAGAGCTCGACGAACTCCCGGTGGAACTCGACCGGCTCGAGCATCCACGCCCGGCTCTGCAGGGTCATGCACCCATGTTCGCCGCGCCGTACCCACCGGCGGGGGATGGTGAGTGAGCCGACCGACGACCTCAGCCGGCGCGCAGCTCGGTCACCAGCGCGTCGATCACCGGGGCGATGGACGGGGTGGCGTCGGCCTCGATCGACTCCATGGTCACGAACGCCTCCGTGCCCATGGCCCGACCCTGCAAGGTGATCAGCACGGAGCACGACGGGCCGCCCTCGAACCGGACGATCGTCTCGATGATCCCGAGCTGGCGGTCGAAGTAGGCGAGGTGGCCGACGCGGCCGGCGGCCTCGAACAGGGCGGCGAACGTCTCGCCCGCGGGCGCGTCGACGAGGATGGCGTCGGTGTCGAGGGCTGCGGCGTCGAGGACCGTGGCGTCGACGGGTCCGGCCGGCGCGGCGGCGGACGCGGTCGTGGCCCCGGCGGGCGGTGGCGAGGTGGCGGCGGGCGGCGGGAGCGGCACCGTGTCGCCGCCGGCGCCACGGATGGCGGCGCGCACCCGGGCGTAGGCCTCGGCCAGCCGTGCCGTCCGGTGGCTGGCGTCGCCGGCCTCGCCGACGACGTCGGGGTGGACCTCGCGGACCAGGCGCCGGTAGGCCGCACGCACCTCGCCGGTGGTGGCGCCGGGCGTCACGCCCAGCGCGGCGAGCGCCTCGGGCAGGTCCACGGCGGCGAGACTACCGGTGCGTCGTCGGGCGGCCGGCGGCGTCAGCCGGGCGACGGCACCGTGCGGAAGGCGCGGGACGCCAGCGCCTGCCCGCCCGGTCCGACCGCGGCCATCAGGATGGTGTGGGCGTTGCCGTCGCACGGGACCCCCACCTCGTAGCTGCCCGACACCGGCGGGTTGGGCCCGCCCTGCACCGGCCGCTGGTCGACGAGGAAGGCGACCTGGTCGGCGTCGGCCGTCTCGAAGGTGAGCGTCACCCGGGCGGTGTCCCCGGTGCAGGGCACCTCCGTGGGGACCTGCAGGTCGACCACCTCGGGGGTGTCGCCGCCGGCGTCGCCCCCGGTCCCGCCGGCCGTGGTGGCGGTGGCGGTGGTGGTCGTGGTCGCCTCGGCCGGGAGGGTCCCGCTCAGGGGCACGTCGTCGGGGTCACCGGTCGACGAGCACGCAGGCAGGAGCAGGAGGGCCGCGGCCGCGGCCACGAGGAGCGCCTTGGGGGAGCGGCGTCGCATGGTGCCGGTCACAGTAACGTCCCGCCCGTGCTGCTGGACCAGCCCGACGCCCACGCCGACGAGCTCGCCCTCGACGACCTGACCCGGACCAGGACGTGGGCCGAGCTGGTCGACCGGGCGACGCGGGCTGCGAACCTGCTGCATGGCGGCTTCGGCCTCCGACCCGGTGACCACGCGGCGGTGGTGCTCGGGAACCGGGTCGAGTTCGTGGAGCTCGTGATCGCCGCCCACCTGGCCGGGGTCTGGCTCACCCCGGTCAACTGGCACCTCACTGCCGAGGAGATCGCGTTCATCGTCGAGGACTCCGGTGCGCGGGTGGTCCTCACCGAGCCGGCGTTCGAGGCGGCGACCCGGGAGGCGGTCGGCGGCCGAGCTCCGGTGCTGCTCGCCGGCGACGAGCTCGACGCCGCTCTGTACGAGGCGTCCGACGTCCCAGCGGACCCGACCGCACCGGCGGGCGGGACGATGGTCTACACGTCGGGCACCACGGGTCGGCCCAAGGGCGTGAAGCGAACCAGGGCGGCCACCGTCGCGGCGCAGTTCCGCACCCTCGACGCCTACGGCAGGGCCATCGGCCTCGACGGCGGCGGGCCGCATCTCGTCACCGGTCCGCTCTACCACGCCGCGCCGCTCGGCTATGCGGCCATGGACCTCGGCAACGGGGCCCCGCTCGTCCTGATGGACCGCTGGGACGCGGCGGTGGCCCTCGACCTCATGGCCGGGCGGGCGGTGCGCAACAGCCACCTCGTGCCCACGATGTTCGTCCGCCTGCTCCGGCTGCCGGATCCGGTGCGGGCGGGGTTCGATCCGTCCGCCCTCCACACCGTGCTGCACGGCGCGGCGCCGATCGCGCCCTCGGTCAAGCGGCAGATGATCGAGTGGTGGGGGCCGGTCCTCGTGGAGTACTGGGGCGGGAGCGAGGGCGGGGTCGTCACGCTGGTCGGCAGCGAGGAGTGGCTCGCCCATCCCGGCACCGTGGGCCGCGCCGTGCGCGGCCACGAGGTGTTCGCGGTCGGAGAGGACGGCGCCCGCCTCGGCCCTGACGAGACCGGCACGCTCTACGCCCACAACGAGCTCGGCGGGGAGGTCTTCGCCTATCACAACGACCCCGACAAGACGGCCCGCGCCCACCTCGCCCCCGGCACCTACACGCTCGGCGACGTCGGACGCGTCGATGCCGACGGCTACGTGTTCCTCTCCGACCGGGCCAGCAACACGATCATCTCCGGTGGCGTCAACATCTACCCGGCCGAGATCGAGGCGATCCTGATCGGGCACCCCGCGGTCGCCGACGTCGCTGTGTTCGGCATCCCCGACGACGAGTGGGGCGAGACGGTGAAGGCGGCGGTCGAGCTGGTGCCCGGCACCGAGCCGTCCGACGCGCTGATCGCCGAGCTGTCGGCCCACGCCCGGGAGCACCTGGCCGGCTACAAGGTGCCCCGCTCGATCGACGTCGTCGACTCGCTGCCGCGCACGCCAGCGGGGAAGCTGCTGGTCCGCGAGCTGCGAGCCCCCTACTGGGAGGGCCGCGACCGGTCGATCTGACGACCCGGATCGGCCTTGCGGGTCGCCGAGCTCACGGGTCCCGGGGCCGGTTGGTCCAGCGGCGGGACCCGTGCTCGGTGGGGTACCAACCTCCGGCGGCCCGGGTGCCGCCGTCGACGTGGATCGTCGTGCCGGTCACGAAGGCGCCGAGGTCGCTGGCCAGGAAGAGCACCGCGCCGGCGACGTCGGCCGGCTCGCCCAGTCGACCCAGGGGGACCCACGTCGGGACGCGGGCCCGGTCGTCGTCGGTGAGCCACTGGTCGTAGGGCAGCTGCAGCGACCGGGTGACGTCGGGGGCGACGGCGTTGACCCGCACCCCTTGGCGGCCCACGTCGACGGCGAGGCTCGTCGTGAAGTGGGCGACCGCCGCCTTCGCCGCTCCGTAGACCGGATGGTGGGGGATGCCACGGTGGGCCTCGACGGTGGTGAGGTTGACGATGCTCCCGCCGCCGGCGGCGATCATGGTGGGCAGCACGGCGCGGGTCATCCGCAGCACGTGGGTGAGGTTGGTCGCCACGATGGCGTCCCAGTCGGCGTCGTCGGTCTGCAGGAAGCCCTCGCCGGGCGTCACGAAGTGGCCCACGTTGTTCACCAGCACGTCGACACCCCCGCCGAGGTCGATGGCGGCGGCGAGGAGCGCCCCCGGGGCGTCCGCGTCCGTCACGTCCAGGACCACGGCCCGGGCCCGTCCGCCCGCCGCGACGATCGACGCTTCGGTCGAGGCGGCCCGGTCGGCGTCGATCTCGCCGATGACCACCACGGCACCGTGGGCGGCGAAGGCCCGACTCACCGCCTCCCCGATGCCACCGCCGCCGCCCGTGACGATCGCCGTCCGCCCGGTGAGCAGCGGGCCGGGGGTCAGCACGCCACCCATCGCTCAGGCGCCGGCCAGGAAGGCGCCGAGGAGGCGGGCGAAGGCGTCGGGGTCGTCGGCGCCGCACAGCTCGCGCGCCGAGTGCATGGCCAGCTGGGCGACCCCGACGTCGACGGTGGGGATGCCGAGGCGCGCCGCCGTCACCGGCCCGATCGTCGAACCGCAGGGCAGGTCGGCGCGGCTGACGAAGTGCTGCAGAGCCACGCCGGCCCGCCGGGCCGCCAGCTCGAGGGCCCCGCCGCTGACCGCATCGGTGGCGTAGCGGACGTTGCTGTTGACCTTGAGCACCGGTCCGGCGTTGAGCCGGACATGGTGGCCGGGCTCGTGGCGCTCCGGGTAGTTGGGGTGGGTGGCGTGGGCCCCGTCGGCCGACACGCACATCGACGCCGCCAGGGCCCGCAGGAAGGCCTCACGGTCGCCGCCGTCGCCGGCGACCACCCGCTCGAGGACGGCGGGCAACAGGTTGCCGTCGGCCCCCGAGGCCGACTGGCTCCCGATCTCCTCGTGGTCGAACAGGCAGACCACCGGGACGGGGCCGCCCTCGTCGGCGGCCACCTCGAGCAGGGCGGTGGTGGCGGCGTGGCACGACAGCAGGTTGTCGAGCCGGGGCGCGCTCAACAGCTCGTCGTCGACGCCGAGGAAGGCGGACGGCGTGAGGTCGTGCACCATGACCTCCCAGGCCAGGACGGAGTCGGGCGACACGTCGAGCTGGTCGCCCAGGAACGTCCGGAACCCGCCCTCGTCGTGGAGCCGGCCGAGTCCCCACACCGGCGTGAGGTGCTGCTGCGGGTTGAGCACCAGGCCGTCGTTCACCGCCCGGTCGAGGTGGATGGCGAGCTGTGGGACGCGCAGCAGCGGGCGGTCGACCCGCACGAGGCGGGTCTGGATCGCGTGCCCGGCGCCGCCGTCGCCGTCGCCGTCGTCGTCGTCGACGGCGACCGTCACCCGGCCCGACAGCCCGAGGTCGCGGTCGAGCCAGGAGTTGCGGAGGGCGCCGCCGTACACCTCGACCCCGAGCTGGCGGAACCCTGCCGAACCGGTGTCGGGTCGGGGCTTGATGCGAAGGTTGGGGCTGTCGGTGTGGGCTCCGACGACGCGGAAGCCACGGTCGGCGACGGCCGTCGGGTCGTCGCCGGTGGCCCAGGCGACGAGCGAGCCGCCCCGGACCACGTAGGCCCTCCCGGCGGCGGGCCACCGATCCCGTTCGTCGAGCCGCACGAACCCCGCTCCGGCGAGCCGGCGGGCCACCTCGGCGACGGCGTGGAACGGGGAGGGGCAGGCGTCGATGAAGCCCAGCAGGTCGGCGGCGACCGGGCGGTCGCCGGGCGGCGAGGCGGACATCGCCGGGAGGCTAGCGGCCGGGGCCCGGCGCGGCTGGCCGAGGCCGTTCCGATTCGCCGGAGGGCCGCGTCGCTCGCTATCTTTGGCGCTCCGCCGCCTGGCCAGCGTCGTCCCGGCGGACCGACGGACCCCGCTCCCACCACCGGTGGGCGCGCACGCCTCAGCACAGGGACGACAGTTGGCACACCAGCACCGGACCCAGCCCGACCTCCCACGCCCCCAGGGCCTCTACGACCCGCGCTTCGAGCACGACGCGTGCGGCGTGAACTTCGTGGTCCACATGAAGGGCCTGCGCAGCCACGAGATCGTGCAGTGGGGGATCGGCGCGCTCTGCAACCTGCAGCACCGTGGTGCGCTCGGCGCCGAGGTCAACACCGGTGACGGCGCCGGGATCCTGATCCAGATCCCCGATCGGTTCCTGCGCGACGTGGTCGACTTCGACCTGCCGGCCGAGGGCCGCTACGCCACCGGCATCGCCTTCCTGCCCCGGGCAGCCGACAAGGCGCGCGACGTCGAGCGGGCCATCGAGAAGATCGCCGCCAGCGAGGGCCTGCGGGTGCTCGGATGGCGTGACGTGCCCCACGACGACTCGATGATCGGGAACTCGGCCCGGATCGTCGAGCCCTCGTTCCGCCAGCTCTTCCTCGCCGGCGACGGCCTCGAGGACCTCGCCCTCGAGCGGCGGGTCTACATCGCCCGCAAGCGGATCGAGCACGAGCTCGGCCCCGTCACCGCCGACGGCGGCGTCTACTTCCCGAGCCTGTCGAGCCGCACCCTCGTCTACAAGGGCATGCTCACCACCCCGCAGCTCGCCGAGTTCTTCCCCGACCTGGTCGACGAGCGCGTGGAGTCGGCCCTGGCGCTGGTGCACTCCCGGTTCTCCACCAACACGTTCCCGTCGTGGCCGCTGGCCCACCCGTTCCGGTACGTCGCCCACAACGGCGAGATCAACACCGTGCAGGGCAACCGCAACTGGATGCGGGCCCGTGAGGCCCTGCTCGCCACCGACCTGCTGCCCGGCGACCTCGAGCGGATCTTCCCGATCTGCTCGCCCGGGGCCAGCGACTCGGCGACCTTCGACGAAGCGCTCGAGCTGCTGCACATGGGTGGCTACTCGCTCCCGCACGCCGTGCTCATGATGATCCCGGAGGCGTGGGAGCACCACGACTCGATGCCGCAGGCCAAGAAGGACTTCTACCGGTTCCACGCCTCGCTGATGGAGCCGTGGGACGGCCCGGCGTCGATCGCCTTCACCGACGGCACCGTCATCGGCGCCGTGCTCGACCGCAACGGGCTGCGTCCGTCGCGCTACTGGGTGACCGCCGACGACCTCGTGATCATGGCCTCCGAGGTCGGCGTCATCGACGTCGCCCCCGAGAAGGTCGTCGAGAAGGGCCGGCTCCAGCCCGGTCGCATGTTCCTCGTCGACACCACCGAGGGCCGGATCGTCGGCGACGACGAGATCAAGGACGACCTCGCCGCCGAGGCGCCCTACGGCGAGTGGCTCGAGGACAACGTGGTCGACCTCGAGCTGCTCCCGCAGCGCGACCACGAGCTGTCGCCGCACGGCTCGGTCGTCCAGCGCCAGCAGACCTTCGGCTACACGAACGAGGAGCTCAAGGTCATCCTCGAGCCGATGGCGCGCACCGGGGCCGAGCCGATCGGCTCGATGGGCACCGACACGCCCATCGCCGTGCTGTCGACCCGCTCGCGGCTGCTCTACGACTACTTCATCCAGCTCTTCGCCCAGGTCACGAACCCGCCGCTCGACGCCATCCGGGAGGAGCTGGTCACCGCGCTCGGCGGCACGCTCGGACCGGAGGGCAACCTGCTCGAGCCCGGCGCCGGCGTCGTGCCGGCAGCTCCACCTCCCGAGGCCGGTCCTCGACAACGACGAGCTGGCCAAGATCAGACAGCTCGACACCTATCCCGACCTCGAGGACTTCAAGACGGTCACCCTGTCCTGCCTCTACGAGGTGGCCGAGGGGGGCGACGGCCTGCGCCGGGCCCTCGACTGGCTGCGCCGCGAGGCGAGCGAGGCGATCGACGACGGCGCCACGATCCTGGTGCTCTCCGACCGCGGCAGCACCGCCGAGCTGGCACCGATCCCGGCGCTGCTGGCCACGAGCGCCGTGCACCACCACCTCATCCGGGAGAAGAGCCGCACCAAGGTCGGCCTCGTGGTCGAGACGGGCGAGGCGCGCGAGGTGCACCACATGTGCCTCCTGCTCGGGTACGGCGCCGCCGCCATCAACCCGTACCTCGCCTTCGAGACGATCGAGGACCTGATCGCCGAGGGCCACACCGACCCTGCACGACCCGCACAAGGCGGTGAAGAACTACGTCAAGGCGTGCGGCAAGGGTGTGCTCAAGGTGATGTCGAAGATGGGCATCTCCACGGTCGCCTCCTACTCGGGCGCCCAGATCTTCGAGGCCATCGGGCTCGCGCAGGACCTCGTCGACGAGTTCTTCACCGGCACGGTCAGCCGCCTCGGCGGCATCGGCCTCGACGAGCTGGCCGAAGAGGTCGCCCGCCGGCACCGCCTCGCCCACCCCGACAACCGCACCGAGCTGGCCCACCGCACCTCGCCGGTGGGCGGCGAGTACCAGTGGCGTCGCGAGGGCGAGTTCCACCTCTTCAACCCCGAGACGGTCTTCAAGCTCCAGCACGCGACCCGCACGAAGCGCTACGACGTCTTCAAGGAGTACACGCGCCTCGTCGACGACGCACGCCCGTCACCTCGCCACGCTCCGCGGGCTGTTCCGTTTCAAGGTCGGCGAGCGTCCCGCCCGTGCCGATCGACGAGGTCGAGCCGGTCTCGGAGATCGTGAAGCGGTTCACCACCGGCGCCATGTCCTACGGCTCGATCTCCGCCGAGGCGCACGAGAACCTGGCCATCGCCATGAACCGCCTCGGTGCCAGGTCCAACACCGGCGAGGGCGGCGAGGACGCCGAGCGGTTCGTGCCCCTGCCCAACGGCGACTCGAAGCGCAGCGCGATCAAGCAGGTCGCCTCGGGCCGGTTCGGGGTGACCACCGAGTACCTCGTCAACGCCGACGACCTCCAGATCAAGATGGCCCAGGGTGCCAAGCCCGGTGAGGGCGGGCAGCTGCCGGGCCACAAGGTCTACCCGTGGATCGCCAAGACCCGGTACTCCACGCCGGGCGTGGGCCTCATCAGCCCGCCGCCGCACCACGACATCTACTCGATCGAGGACCTGGCCCAGCTCATCCACGACCTCAAGAACGCCAACCCCGCGGCCCGGGTGCACGTGAAGCTGGTGGCCGAGGTCGGGGTGGGCACCGTCGCCGCCGGCGTGTCGAAGGCCCACGCCGACGTCGTGCTCATCTCGGGCCACGACGGCGGCACCGGCGCCTCGCCGCTCACCTCGATCAAGCACGCCGGCGCTCCGTGGGAGCTCGGTCTGGCCGAGACCCAGCAGACGCTGCTGCTCAACGACCTGCGCGACCGCATCGTCGTGCAGGTCGACGGCCAGCTGAAGACCGGCCGCGACGTCGTGATCGCCGCCCTGCTCGGCGCCGAGGAGTTCGGCTTCGCCACCGCGCCGCTCGTGGTGTCGGGCTGCGTGATGATGCGCGTCTGCCACCTCGACACCTGCCCGGTCGGCGTCGCCACCCAGAACCCCGAGCTGCGCGGCCCGGTTCACCGGCAAGCCCGAGTTCGTCGTGAACTTCTTCGAGTTCATCGCCGAGGAGGTCCGAGAGCTGCTCGCCGAGCTGGGCTTCCGGTCGATCGAGGAGGCCATCGGTCGAGCCGAGGTGCTCGACACCCGCGATGCGGTCGACCACTGGAAGGCGTCGGGCCTCGACCTCACGCCGATCCTCGACATGCCCGAGCTGCCCGACGACGCGCACCGCCACCAGGTCGTCGCCCAGGACCACGGTCTCGAGCACGCCGCTCGACAACGAGCTGATCCGGCTGGCCGCCCCCGCCCTCGAGCGGGGCGAGCCGGTGCGCATCGAGCTGCCGATCCGCAACGTCAACCGCACCGTCGGCACCATGCTCGGCCACGAGCTGACCAAGCGCCACGGCGGCGAGGGCCTGCCCGACGACACCATCACGATCCACCTGACGGGGTCGGCCGGCCAGAGCTTCGGGGCGTTCGTGCCCCGGGGCATCACGCTGCGGCTCGACGGCGACGCCAACGACTACACCGGCAAGGGCCTGTCGGGCGGGCGCATCATCGTGCGGCCCCCCGACGGCTCGCCGTTCGTCGCCGAGGAGAACATCATCGCCGGCAACGTCATCCTCTACGGGGCCACCGGCGGCGAGGTGTTCCTCCGGGGCGTCGTGGGAGAGCGGTTCTGCGTGCGCAACTCGGGCGCCATCGCCGTCGTCGAGGGCGTGGGCGACCACGGCTGCGAGTACATGACCGGCGGCCGGGTCGTCGTGCTGGGCGCGACCGGCCGCAACTTCGGCGCCGGGATGTCGGGCGGCATCGCCTACGTGTACGACCCCGACGGTGCGTTCCCGGCCCGGGTCAACCGCGAGATGGTCGACCTCGAGCACGCTCGACGACGACGACGAGGCGTGGCTGCAGGACCGGCTGCGTCGCCACCGCGACGAGACCGGCTCGGCGGTGGCCACCCGCCTGCTCGACCGGTGGGACGAGGCGCGGACCGCCTTCGTGAAGGTCATGCCGAAGGACTACAAGCGGGTGCTCGAGGCCCAACGACGGGCCACCGAGACCGGCGAGGACGTGCTCGAGGCCGTCATGGCGGCGGCACGGGTGTGAGGCCCCGGAGCAGGGGAGAGGGAGACGACGTTCGTGGGTGACGCCACCGGGTTCCTGAAGCACGGGCGCGAGCTGCCCCACGCGGCGCGCCGTGCCGGTGCGCCTGCGGGACTGGCGCGAGGTCTACGAGCCGTTCCCGATCGCCACGCGTGCGCACGCAGGCGAGCCGCTGCATGGACTGCGGCATCCCGTTCTGCAACAACGGCTGCCCGCTCGGCAACCTCATCCCCGACTGGAACGACCTCGTCTACCGGGACCACTGGCGCGAGGCCATCGACCGCCTCCACGCCACCAACAACTTCCCCGAGTTCACCGGGCGGCTCTGCCCCGCGCCGTGCGAGGCGGCCTGCGTGCTCGGCATCAACCAGGACCCGGTCACGATCAAGCAGGTCGAGGTCGAGATCATCGACCGGGCCTGGGCGGAGGGCTGGGTCACCCCGCTGCCGCCCGAGGTGCGGACCGGCAAGCGGGTCGCGGTGGTCGGCTCGGGTCCCGCCGGCCTGGCCGCCGCCCAGCAGCTCACCCGGGCCGGCCACGACGTCGTGGTGTTCGAGCGGGCCGACCGCCTCGGCGGCCTGCTGCGCTACGGCATCCCCGAGTTCAAGATGGAGAAGCGCCACCTCGATCGCCGGCTCGACCAGATGCGGGCCGAGGGCACCGAGTTCCGCACCGGCGTCGAGGTCGGCAGCGACGTCGACGCCGACCGGCTGCGGCGCGAGTTCGACGCCATCGTCCTCGCCGGCGGGGCCACCCGGTGGCGCGATCTGCCGATCCCGGGGCGGGAGCTCGCCGGCATCCACCAGGCGATGGAGTACCTGCCCTACGCCAACCGGGTGCAGCAGGGCGACCTCGAGACCTCGCCGATCGACGTCCGAGGGCAAGAAGGTCGTCATCATCGGCGGCGGCGACACCGGCGCCGACTGCCTCGGCACCGCCCATCGCCAGGGCGCCGAGGTCGTGTACCAGTTCGAGATCATGCCCCGGCCCCCCGACGAGCGGGCCGACGTCACCCCGTGGCCCACCTGGCCCCTGATGATGCGCACCTCGTCGGCCCACGAGGAGGGCGGCGAGCGGCTCTACTCGGTGTCGACCACGGAGTTCGTCGGCGACGACGAGGGCCGGGTGCGGGCGCTGCGCGGCCACGAGGTCGAGCAGCGGATGGTCGACGGTCGCCCGTCGTTCGAGCAGGTCGAGGGCAGCGACTTCGAGCTCGACGTCGACCTCGTGTTCCTGGCGATGGGCTTCATCGGCCCCGAGCCCGGCGGCCTGCTCGACCAGCTCGGCGTCGAGCTCGACGCCCGCAGCAACGTGGCCCGTGACGACGACTGGCAGACGAACGTCGACGGGCGTCTTCGTCTGCGGTGACATGGGTCGCGGCCAGAGCCTCATCGTGTGGGCCATCGCCGAGGGGCGGTCGTGCGCCGCGGCCGTCGACGAGTACCTCATGGGCGAGACCCTGCTGCCGTCGCCCCTCACCCCGGATGCCGCGCCGCTGCGCTGACGGTTGGGGTGGCGATCAGCAGTCGGGGTCCTGGAGGAACCGGTCCTCGTTGCAGATGCCGTCGGACGGATCGCTGTTGATCCCGCCGTCGCTGTCGATGTCGTCGGAGGTGGCGACGGCCAGCACGAGCAGCACGAACACCACGACGCCGGCGACCACGGCCACGATGCCGCAGATGAGGCCCGCCCAGGCCAGCCCGACCTGGGGCGTGCCCGGCTGCTTCTTGGCGTTGCGGATGGCGAGCGCGCCGAACACGACGGCGAGGAGGCCGAGGACCGCGCCGAGGCCCCAGATGCAGAACGTGACGATGCCGGCGATGCCGAGCACCAGCGAGGCGATGGCGAGGCCGTTGGCGCCCGACGCCGGCGGCGCGGCGGTCTGCCCGTACGGCTGGTAGGGCGCGTACTGCTGGTTGGGGTCGAAGGGGGCCCCGGCCGGCGGGGTGGGGGGCGTGCCCGCGCCCGGCGGTGGCGGCACCGTCGGGTCGGGGGCCGGTGGGGTGGGCGGGGTCGCCGCCGGCGCCGACTCGGGCGGGTACCACTTGCCGTCCGATGCCTGCCACCAGCCGGGACCCTGCCACTGCTCGCTCATCCGCCGCCCCCTCGCCCGTGTGGTCCGCGGGAAGGTAGCAGCACGGCCCCGGGGGTGACGGGGATCCGAGGGTCGGGGGGCTAGGGGGCGACGGGCTCGTCGCGGTAGCGCTTCACCAGGTACACGGCGCCCAGCATGGTGATGGGGGCCCCGATGGCGCACAGGCAGCCGGTGAGGAACCACCCGATCACCCAGAACGGCAGGCTCGTGCGGGGCTGCCGCCGGAGCGTGCGCACGGCGTCGCCGATGGTGTCGGCGCCTCGGTCGTCGAGGGCGGAGAGCACGGGCATGAAGCCCAGCACCACGAACACGACGATCCCGACGAGGGGCAGGGCGGCGTTGAAGATGCCGTAGACGCCGCCGAACACCGCGCCGGCGGCCAGGTTGGGGCCCGTGAGCCGGAACGCCTCGCCGACGTCGATCGGTCGGCCTTCGACCGCCATCACCGCCGCGCGGGCCACCACCACCAGCAGGATGCCGAGCACGACCCCGCCGATGACGGCGGCCACGAACCCCGTCAGGTTGAACGTGGCCTGGGGGTCGGTGTCGCCGCTGGTGGTGGTGCCGGCGCTGATGAACAGGCTGGCGGCGAACACGGCGACGCTGATCCCGAGGATCGCCAGCCAGATGACCACCCACTGGCCGAGGCTCTGGGTGAACTTCCGCCAGGCGTAGGTGAGGACCTCGGCGATCGAGGTGCCGAGGATCTCGGGTCGGCCGGGCTCCTCGGGATGGTCGTCGTCGTGATCGTCGGGGGGGATGTCGCTCACCGGTTCTCCTCGGGCGGTCGGCGCCGGAGGTTAGCTGCTGGGACCCCCGGGACCCAGACGCGGCGGTGCCCCGGGCATCGCCCGGGGCACCGTGCGGATCGCACGACCGGCTGGGTCAGGGAGCGACGGCCTGGCCGTTGAGGGTGCGGTAGATGTAGGCGGTGCCGATCTGGAGGATCGGGGCGGCGAGGCCGCAGGTGCAGATGCTGAGCAGGAAGGCGAGGATCGCCCACACGCCGACCGTGCTGAAGTTCTTGGTCGTGAGCTCGAAGGACGACTTGAGGCTGGCCACCGGGTCCTGGTTCTGGTCGAGCACGTAGTACCCGTAGAACCAGAACAGGAAGCCCACGATGACGGCGCCGATGCAGAACACGACCAAGCCGAGCATCACACCGATGCCGAACAGGATCGACGCCAGGATGTAGGGGCCGAGGTTCGTGAAGTCGAACGCCGCCGACGGGCTGGGCCGCTCTCCGGCGGTGATCAACAGGCCGATCCGGATCAGGGCGATCTGGACGACCATGCTGATGATGAAGCCGATCACGCTCAGCACCAGGCTGAGGACGATGCTGTCGACGAACTGGCTGAAGATGTTGAACACGACCTGGACGGCGATCACGATCAGCCAGATCACGATGATGTCGCCGATGTTGGCGATGAACTTGTTCCAGGCGTAGCTGAACACCGTGCCGATGTCGACGGTGGCGGCGCCGCCGCCACCCGCCGGTGAGGCGCCACTGCCCGGTGCCTGCTCGGGCGGGTACCACTTGCCGTCCGAGGCCTGCCACCAGTCAGGACCTTGAGGGGTATCGCTCACGTTGTCTCCTCTCCCGTGGGCGGCGTGCGCCCAACACGGTCCACCGAGTCCTCGGCGCCCGGCGCGCACTTTAGCGATGCACCGGGGTCAGGGGGAGGGTTTCCGTCCCACGGCCCGCCGAGCACGGGCTGGGTCGAACGACCCAGAAGTGCTCACGGCGAGCGCGGATCGCGCCGCTCACTGCTCAACATCGGCTCCGAGGGGTCGATGGTTTCGGGACGGGCCGGCCGCGTGGTCGGCGGTCCCCTCCCGCAGGGGTCCTCCCGCAACGGATCGAACCAACATCGAGATGCGAGGCTGCTCATGCTGCGCAACATGAAGGTCGGCACGAAGCTCTTCACGGTCCTCGCCGCGCCGGTGATCGTGCTCGTGATCCTCGCCGCCATCGGGGTGTCGCAGAGGGTCGACGAGGCCGACAACGCCAACCGGGTCGAGGAGCTGACGCAGTTCGTGGGCGTCAACTCGGGGCTCATCCAGGCCCTTCAGGTCGAGACCGTGTGGTCGTCGGCCTTCGTCGGCGGTGACGGCGTGCGCTTCCGGCCCGATCTGGCCGCCGCCCGGGTGGCCACCGACCGAGCCCTCGAGGCCTATCAGGCCTCGCTCGACGACGTCGACCCGGCCCAGGACTCCGACACGATCGCCGATGCGGTGAGGCAGGCCGAGAACCGTCTCGAGACCCTGCCGACCAACCGGACCACGGTCGACTTCCAGCAGACCGAGACCGCGGCGGTGGTGGAGAACTTCGCCGCGATCTACGGCGACCTCGTGAGGGTCAACGCCTCGCTCGTGCCCGAGGCCAACGAGGCGTCGCTGTTGCGGGGCCTCACCACCGTCGTCAACCTCGAGCGCTACAAGAGCGCTGTGGCCACGCAATCCGGCCTGCTCGCGGGCGTCGCCGCCCAGGGCTCGTTCCTCAACCGGGACGGCACCCTCTGCGATCCGGTCGATGCGAACTGCGCCAGCTTCGCCATCGCCGACTCGGCGAGCAACGACGCCGCCCAGGCGGAGAAGACCTTCGACGAAGGGGGCGCCACCGCCGCCGAGAAGCAGCTCAAGCGGGACGCCGGGGCTGGCCAGCGCTACGACGGCCTCGCCCAGGACGTCATCGACGGCGGCCTCGACGGCAACGACGTCGACGTCGACGTGCGCAGCTTCGTCGACGCCAGCGTCGAGCGGCTCACGAGCCTGCAGAGCGTCGAGGTCGTCCTGATCGACAACGTGATCGCCGAGGCCTCGAGCCTGGCCGCCGACGCGCAGAACGCGGCGACCCTGTACGTCACCGGCGCCCTCGCCGCCATCATCGCTGCGCTGCTCATCGCCGCCGTCGTCGCCCGGGCGACCACCGGCCCCCTGCGCAAGCTCACGGCGGCGGCCTACACGCTGTCGACCGACAAGCTCCCGGCCCTCGTCGAGCGGTTGCGGAACCCGGACGAGGCGGACGAGCCGCTGTCGGCCACGCTCACCCCCATCGACATCCAGTCGAAGGACGAGATCGGTCAGCTCGCCGACGCCTTCAACTCGATCCAGCAGGTGACCGTCGAGGTCGCCGAGGAGCAGTCCCAGCTGCTCCGCAAGGGCATCGGCGACATCTTCATCAACCTGGCCCGTCGCAACCAGAGCCTCCTCGACCGCCAGATCGAGTTCATCGATCAGCTCGAGGCCCACGAGGAGGACCCGGACCAGCTCGACAACCTGTTCAAGCTGGACCACCTCGCCACCCGGATGCGGCGCAACGCCGAGTCGCTGCTCGTGCTGGCCGGGGCCGAGCCGCCCCGTCGCCGCGGCCGTCCGGTCGCCCTCGCCGACGTCGTGCGCGTGGCCATCGGCGAGGTCGAGGACTTCGCCCGGATCCAGCTGTCCGCCCTCGACGAGGCGACGGTGGGCGGCAACGTGGCCGTCGACCTCGCCCACCTGCTCTCCGAGCTGATGGAGAACGCCACCCACTTCTCGCCGCCCGACACGATGGTCGAGATCGTGGGCCACCGCGCCGGGGCCGACGGCTACGTCCTGTCGGTGTCCGACCACGGCATCGGCATGAGCGCCGAGCAGCTGGCCGAGGCCAACACCCAGCTGACCCGGCCGCCGCTCGTCGGACTGGCCCTGTCCCGCTCGCTCGGCTTCATCGTGATCGGCCGTCTCGCCCAGCGCTTCGGCATCTCGGTCCGGCTCACCGCGTCGCCGACCGGTGGCGTCACCGCCCTCGTCACGCTGCCCCTCGACCTCGTGAGCTACGCGGACGACGTCGCCGCTCCCGAGGCCGCCGGCTCGGCACCGGTCGGGCTGGCCGAGGTCGCCACCGACGATGCCGTGGTCGACGACGTCGAGGTGTTCGAGGTCGAGCTCGAGCCGGTCGACGACGTCGTCGAGACGCCGCCCGCCCCGATGTCCGACCGCGACGTCCAGGTCGGGGACGACCTCGCCACCGACGACCAGGTCGGGGCCGAGGCGGCCACGACGGCGTCGCTGTCGTCGGACGACCTCCTCGACGAGCTGGTCGACGACGTCGTGCCCGCCGGCGACGACTTCGAACGTGGGCTGCAGTCACTGGTGAGCGACGAGCTCGCCCCCGGCCCCGTCGAACCCCCGGCCCGTGGGCTGTCGCCCACCGACAGCGTGCCCGGCGCCTTCGGGTCGATGCCGGTCATCGAGGCGCCCGACAGCCCCGAGGCGCTCGAGGAGATCGCCCCACCGGCGATCGAGCCCGAGACCCCGGAGCCCGCCTCGGCCTATGCCGCCACCGCCGGCGCCACCGACGTCGCCAAGCCCTTGACGGCCGCCGGCCTGGTGCGACGGACCCCCAAGAAGCGGTCGGACACGGCCGCCTCGGGGCACCTCCCGACCGGCGCCCGGGCCACCGGCCAGACCCAACGCTCGCCCGAAGAAGTGCGAAAGATGCTGTCCCGGTACCGCTCCGGCCTCAACAGGGGCCGTGGTGGTGCCGATGCGGAGGAGACGTGATCGTCCGCCGACCGACACCGGTCCAGTCGTCCCGGACCGGGACGCCGGCGGGCCGGCCACCTAGGGGAGGAGACCCACGACCATGCTGCAAATGAGCTCGGAGGCCAAGAACCTCAACTGGCTCGTCCAGAGCTTCGCCGAGCGCGTGCCGGGCGTGAACGAGGCCGTCGTCGTGTCGGCCGACGGCCTGCCCATCGCCGCCTCGGAGGGGCTCGATCGGGACGCCGCCGACCGGTTCGCCGCCATGTCGTCGGGCCTCATCGGCCTGGCGTTCGGCGCGGCCGGCCGCTTCGGCGGTGGCGCCGTCAACCAGGTGATGATCGAGATGGAGAACGCCATCATCTTCGTCACCGGCATCAGCGACGGCTCGAGCCTCGCCGTCACCGCCGCCGGTGACTGCGACATCGGCCTCGTCGCCTACGAGATGGCCGTGCTGGTCGAGAAGGCCGGCACCGTCCTGACGCCCGAGATCCGCGCCGAGCTCCAGGCCGCCCTGCCCCGATGAGCACGTTCGGCGACGAGCACGACGACACCCCCGCGCTGCGGGTCCGGTCCTATGTGTTGACCGGTGGTCGGACGCGCTCGAACGCCGATCTGCCCCTCGAGACGCTCGTCAAGGTCACCCCCCAGGGGGCCGCCGCCGCACCGCGACTGGCCCTCGAACGCAAGAAGATCATCTCCCTCTGCACGGCGCCGCTGTCGATCGCCGAGGTCTCGGCCCACCTGAGCATCCCGCTCGGGGTGGCACGGGTCCTCGTCGGTGACATGGCCGAAGAGGGCTTTCTCACCAGCTACAAGCCGCAACACGCCACCACGGGCGACCGGCCCGACCTGAAACTCCTGGAAAGGGTGCTCGATGGCCTTCAAGCGCTCTGAGGCTCCGGCCTCGGTCGAACCCGAGGAGGAGGGGGGCACCGTCCCCCTTCCCGTCAAGATCATCGTCGCCGGCGGGTTCGCGGTGGGGAAGACGACGTTCGTCGGCTCCATCTCCGAGATCGCGCCGCTGACGACCGAGGCGGCCATGACCAAGGTCGCCGAGGGCATCGACGAGACCGGTGGTGTCAACACCGGCAAGACGTCGACCACGGTCGCCATGGACTTCGGTCGCATCACCCTCGGTGACGACCTGATCCTCTACCTGTTCGGGACGCCCGGACAGGACCGGTTCAAGTTCATGTGGGACGACCTGGTGCGAGGCGCCATCGGTGCCGTCGTGCTGGTCGACACGAACCGCCTGGCCGACTGCTTCCCCGCCGTCGACTACATGGAGACGAACGGGGTGCCGTTCATCGTGGCGGTCAACCTCTTCCACGGCAAGCAGTACCACTCGCTCGAGGACGTGCGCGAGGCGCTGTCGGTCCCCGCCGACGTCCCGATGATCACCACCGACGCCCGGGACCGCGGCCAGACCAAGGTGGCGCTGCTCGAGCTCGTGCAGCACGCCCTGATCCGGGCCAGCACCGGCTCCTGACGGGCTCGGCGGCCGCCCTCGCCGGTCGGGGGCGCGGCCGGCGACGGGGTACGCTCCGCCGCCGTGCCCACCTCGCCCGCTCGCCACCGCTCCGACGCGGTCTGGGTCGTCCTCGTCCACTGGAACCAGCCGACCCGCTGCGCGACCACCATCGAGCGGTTCACCCACCAGGGGGTGCCCGTCCACGTGGTGGTGGTCGACAACGGCTCCGAGCCGGAGGCCCTCACCGAGCTCCGTCGCACGGTGGCCGCTGCCGGGCGCGACGTGGAGCTGGTCGAGCTGGGGGCCAACACCGGCTTCGGCCCCGCCGCCAACGCCGGCTTCCGACGGTGGCTCGCCGTGGCCGACGGCCAGTGGTGCGCCCTCGCCCCGCACGACGCCCTGCCTGCCGACGACACCCTCGCCCGCCTGATCGACGCCGCCGAGGCCCGTCCCCGCGCCGGGCTCGCCTGCGCCGACGTCGGTGACGGTCATGTGCCGGTGGTCGACCCCTACTTCGGCGGCATGACCGTGCCCGCTCCCACGGCCGTGTCGGGGGGCGAGGGGTGGGAGTCGGTCGACTACCCGCACGGCACGCTGCTCCTCGCCCGGCGGGCCTGCCTCGGCGACATCGGCCTGTTCGACGAGCGCTACTTCGCCTACTGCGAGGAGGCCGACCTCGGCCTGCGGGCCGCTGCTGCGGGATGGGAGGTCGGCCTCGTCCGGGGCGTGATGGTGACGAACCCGACGATGCGATCCGGCAGCCCCGCGGTCGACTACCTCATGCACCGCAACACGCTGCTGCTCGTGCGCGACCACTCGGGCGTCTACCACGCGTCGGTCCGCTTCCTCATCGCCGGGTGGCAGCTCGGCCGCGGGCTCGTGCAGCCCTCGTCTCGGCCGCTGCTGTACTCGGCCCGGGGCCGGGCCCTCGGGATGGTCGACTTCGTGCGTGGGCGCTTCGGCCCGCCGCCGGCGGAGATGTTCACCGACGCCGGTGAGCCGTCGCCGGTCACCGCGGCCTGAGTCGGCCCCGTCGCCAGGGCATGCCGCCGTCCTCGGCGGCGGCGATCTCGGGCCGGATGCGCAGCAGGTACCACAGCGAGATCGCCAGGCCGCCGACGACGGTCAGGAAGCCGCACAGGATGGCGGCCATCCACACGACCTGCCGGCGGTCGGCGAGCGCCCATGCCCAGCCCGGTCGGCGGGCGCAGTCGAGCAACGCCCACAGCGACAGGCCGAGCGGGATGCAGGCGAGCGCGGTGACGACGATGGCGCCGAAGAGATCACCCACGCCTTCCACCCCGGTGACCGTACCGGCCCCACCGGTGGCGGTACCGGTCGACGGGTACGATGCCCCGCCGTGGCCCTGTCGTCGCTGAGCCGGTCGATCGCGGGCCGAACCGCCGTCGTCACCGGGGCCGGCAGCGGCATGGGGCGGGCCACCGTCCGGCTGTTCGCCGACGAGGGGGCCCGTGTCGCGGTGCTCGACCGCCAAGCCGATCGCGTCGACGAGGCGGTCGCCGAGCTGGTCGGGGCGGGGGCGACCGCGCTCGGCGTGGCGGTCGACGTGGCCGAGCCCCGGTCGCTCGCCGACGCGGTGCGCGCCGTGCGGCGGGATCTCGGTCCCGTCGACATCGTCGTCAACAACGCCGGGGTGAGCCTGCCGGCGCCGATCCACAGCGATGCCTACGAAGCGGCGTGGGCGACCACCATCGCCGTGAACCTCACCGCCCACGCCCGGTTGGTGCGCCTGTGCGTCGACGACCTGAGCCGGGAGCGCGCCGGTCGGGTGGTCAACATCGCCTCCACCGAGGGCCTCGGCGCGTCGCCGTTCATCAGCCCGTACACCGCCAGCAAGCACGGCGTGATCGGGCTGACCCGCGCCCTGGCCGTCGAGCTCGGGTCCCAGGGCGTCACCGTGAACGCCGTGTGCCCGGGACCGATCCACACCGGGATGACCGCGTCGATCCCCGACGACGCCAAGTCGAGGTTCGCGCGCCGTCGGGTGCCGCTCCGGCGCTACGGCGACCCCGAGGAGGTCGCTCATGTCGTCCTGTCGCTCGCGCTCCCGGCGGCGTCGTTCGTCAACGGCGCCGTCGTCACCGTCGACGGCGGCATGACCGCCCAGAACACCTGAACGCCCAGAACACCTGAACGCCCAGAACACCGGAAGCATCGCCCAGGGAGCGCCATGACCGTCCCCACCGACGTGGCCCGCCGCATGCACCGCACCCTCGAGCCGGTCCACGGGCTCGTGTACTTCGCGCCGGAGCCGGCCGAGGCCTACCGGGGGATCGGGTGGCCCGCGGGCCGGTCCGGCTACTTCCCGTCGCGCGCCGCGCCGATGGGCGGGGTGGCGATCGAGGTCGTGGTCGCCACCTTCTACAACTTCGAGCCCGGCTTCGTCGCCGAGGCGATGGACGGCGCCTGGTCGATCGCCGGGCCCGAGGCCTGGGTGGACGCCCGTCTGGCCGGCGTCGGCGCCGCACTGCACGGCCTGCTCGACGGGGTCGCCGACGACGACGGGGTCACCGAGGCCCTCGGGCTCGCCACCGTGGCCGCCGAGGCCTGCTCGTCCGCCGGGCGGCCGCTGTTCGCCGGGCATCGGGCCATGGCCTGGCCCGACGACCCGTTGACCGCGCTGTGGCACGCGATCACCCTGGTGCGCGAGTTCCGGGGCGACGGCCACGTCGCCGCGCTGGTGGCCGCCGACGTCGGGCCCTGTGAGGCGCTCGTGCTCCACGCGGCGACGGGCACCGTCCCCGCCGTGGTGCTGCAGGGGACCCGGGCGTGGCCCGACGACGCCTGGGCGGCGGCCATCGAGGCGATGGCGCGACGAGGTTGGCTCCGCGCCGACGGGTCGTTCACCCCGGCGGGCGCCGAGGCGAGGGAGGCCATCGAGGTGCGCACCGACGAGGCGGCGCTCGCCCCCTGGCGGGCCCTCGGCGAGGACGCCTGCGCCCGGCTCCGCCGACTGGTCCGCCCGCTCAGCCAGGCCGTGGTCTCCTCGGGCGTGTTCACCGGGGTTTCCGCCCGGCCGGACGGCGCAGCATCGTGAGCTCGGAGCGACCGGGGGCGACCCCCGAACCGGCTGGCAAACCCCGTGCCAGGGCACGGGGTTCACCAGCCGGAACGGGGCGTGGAGGTGGGGATCGGAGGCGGCGCTGTCAGGCGAGGGCCAGGTCGAGCACCTGCCGGACGTCGTCGACGAGGTGGATGGCCAGCTCGTCGCGGACCTGCGCGGGCACGTCGTCGAGGTCCGGCCCGTTCTCCGCCGGCACGATGACGTCGGTGAGCCCGGCCCGGTGGGCGGCGAGCAGCTTCTGCTTCACCCCACCGATGGGGAGCACCTTGCCGTGCAGGGTGACCTCACCGGTCATGCCCACGCTCGGCTTGGCCGGCCGGCCGGTCAACAGGCTGGCCAAGGCCGTCGTCATGGTGACGCCGGCCGACGGCCCGTCCTTCGGCACCGCCCCGGCGGGGAAGTGCACGTGGAACTGCCGGTTCAGCGCGTCGGCTTCGATGCCGAGGTCGTCGCGGCGCGACCGCACGTAGCTGAGCGCGATCTGCCCGGACTCGCTCATGACGTCGCCGAGCTGACCCGTGAGGGTCAGCCCCGCCTCGCCGTCCATCGACGTGGCCTCGACGATGAGGACGTCGCCGCCGGCACCGGTGACGGCCAGGCCGTTCACCACGCCGGGCACCGCCTCGCGGTTGGCCTCGTCCCGGCGGAAGCGGGGGCGGCCGACGGCCTCGGCGAGGTCGTCGACGTCGATGGCGATGGGGGTCGGCTCGCCGGAGGCGACGCGCGTGGCCGCCTTGCGGAGCACCTTGCCGAGCTGCCGCTCGAGGCTGCGCACGCCCGCTTCCCGCGTGTAGTCCTCGACCAGGCGGGCGAGGGCGGTGTCGGAAACGTCGACCTCATCGGCGGCGAGGCCGTTGTGCTCGAGCTGGCGGGCCAGCAGGTGGTCGCGGGCGATGGCGATCTTCTCGGCGTCGGTGTACCCGTCGAGGCGGATCACCTCCATGCGGTCGAGGAGGGGACCGGGGATCGTCTCGAGCACGTTGGCGGTGGCGATGAACACCACGTCGGACAGGTCGAGGTCGACCTCGAGGTAGTGGTCGCGGAACGAGTGGTTCTGCGCCGGGTCGAGCACCTCGAGGAGGGCCGAGCTCGGGTCGCCCCGCCAGTCGCTGCCCACCTTGTCGATCTCGTCGAGCAGGAAGACCGGGTTCATGGTCCCGGCCTCGGTCACGGCCCGGACGATGCGCCCGGGCGCGGCCCCGACGTAGGTGCGCCGGTGGCCACGGATCTCGGCCTCGTCCCGCACGCCACCGAGGGCGACCCGCACGAAGGAGCGCCCGAGGGCGCGCGCCACCGACTCACCGAGCGACGTCTTGCCGACGCCGGGCGGGCCGACGAGCGCGAGCACCGCGCCCGGGCGCCGTCCGGATCCGCTCGGCCCCATGCCCCGCTCGGCCCGCAGCTTGCGGACGGCGAGGAACTCCACCATGCGCTCCTTGACCTCGTCGAGCCCGGTGTGGTCGGCGTCGAGGACGCGGCGCGCGTCGGCCAGATCGAGGTGGTCCTCGGTGCGCTCCCCCCAGGGGAGCTCGGTGATGGTGTCGAGCCAGGTGCGGATCCATCCGTGCTCGGTGTTCTGCGGGCTGGTGCGCTCCAGCCGGTCGATCTCCCGCTCGATGGCGCTACGGACGGCCCCGGGCAGCTCGCGCGCCGCGATCCGGGCGCGGTACTGCTCGACGAGGTCCTCCTCGTCGCCGCCCTCACCGAGCTCGCCTCGGATGGCGGCGAGCTGTTGGCGGAGCAGGAACTCGCGTTGCTGGCGCTCCATGCCCTCGCTCACGTCCTTGCGGATCTCCTCGGCCAGCTCGAGCTCGGCGAGCGCCTCCTTGGCCCAGGACACGGCGAGGGCCAGCCGCTCGTCGACGTCGACGGTCTCGAGCAGCTCCACCTTGCGCTCGAGGGAGAGCTCCGGCCACCAGCCGATCGTGTCGGCCAGGGCGCCCGGCGACTCCACGTCGCGGAGCAACCCGGCCAGTCCGCGTCCGCCGACGTGGTCGAGCAGGTTGCGGGCCGCGGCCCGGTACTCGCGAGCGAGCTCGCCGGCAGCGACGCCGGGCGGCGGGTCGTCGACCGGCTCGACCTCGACCCACAGACCGGGCCCGGTGCCGAGCACGCCGGCGCCGATCCGGGCCCGCTGGTCAGCCCGGACGACGAGGGCGGCGGTGCCGTTCGGGAGGGTGCCCCGATCCTCGACGTGGGCGAGGGCGCCCACCCGGGCGAAGCGGCCGTCGACGCGAGGCACGAGCAGCAGCCGGGTGGCCTGCTGGTCGGCCTCGACGGCGGCGAGGGCGGCACGGGCCTCATCGCTCTCGACGGCGATGGTCACGACCATGCCCGGGAGGACGACACCAGACGTGAGGGGGAGGACGGGGGCGATGCGGGCGGCGACGTCGGCCATGCCGGACTCCTGACGAATGTAATGGTGATTACGAGAGTACGAGCCTACAAACCAGACCGGGCCGTTCGACATTCCGGCTCGTGCGCTACACTCGCCCAAACGAGCGTTTGATTGGAGATCCCGCCCGTGACCGACACCCTGGACGCCCCCGCCCGCTCACCGATGCCGATCGACGTCAACGACGGCCGTTTCTACGACGATCCGTGGGACGCGTACCGCTGGCTGCGGGACCACGACCCATGCCACTGGGACGCCGCCAACGAGCTGTGGGTGATCAGCCGCCACGAGGACGTGGCCATGGTCTCCCGCTCGACCGACCGCTACTGCTCGAAGCACGGGGTGCGCCCGAAGGTCGCCGTCCCCATGTCGATCATCTCCATGGACGAGCCCGAGCACACCCGTCAGCGCCGACTGATCAACAAGGGCTTCACGCCCCGACAGGTGAAGCGCCTCGAGCCCCACATCCGCGACCTGTCCAACGAGATCATCGACGAGATCCGCACCCGCGGCGAGATCGACTTCGTCGAGGACTTCGCCATCCACGTACCGCTCATCGTCATCGCCGAGCTGATGGGCCTCGACCCGGAGGGTCGCCAGAAGCTCTACCGGTGGAGCGACGCCATGATGGGCGGCGACGGCCACACCGAGCCCGACGACCCGGCGCTGCTGGCCGCCGCCGAGGCCTTCGGGGAGTACGTCGAGTACCTCATCCCGATCATCGAGGCCCGCCGTACCGACCCGCAGGAGGATCTCATCTCGATCCTCACCGGCGCGTTCGACGAGGGGGCCCTCGACGCCGGCGACGCGGTGGCGGTGGGAGGTGAGGACGAGCTCACCAGTGACGAGCTGCTCATGTTCCTGTGCATCCTCGTCGTGGCCGGCAACGAGACGACCCGGAACGCCATCACCGGCGGGCTGAAGGCCCTCAGCGAGTTCCCCGACGAGAAGCAGAAGCTGCTCGACGATCCCGACCTCATCGATCTGGCCACCGACGAGATCGTCCGCTACGTCTCACCGGTGATCAGCTTCATCCGCACCGTCACCGAGGACCACGAGCTGCACGGCCGCCAGCTGCAGGAGGGCGACCGGGTGCTGTTGCTCTACCAGTCGGCCAACCGGGACGAGCGGGTGTTCGACGAGCCCGACGCCTTCCGCGTCGACCGGGACCCCAACCCGCACCTCGGCTTCGGCATCGGCCCGCACTTCTGCCTCGGCGCCAACCTGGCCCGCCTCGAGATCAAGGTCGTGTTCGAGGAGCTGTTCCGACGGCTGCGTGACATCCGCGTGCCCGACGGCGCGCCCCTGCAGCGGGCCGACAACGCCCTCGTGCTGGCCATCGAGCACCTGCCCGCCGTGTTCACCCCCGAGCCGGGCTGACGGGGATGACCACGACCGGGGCGGCGACGACCACGCCGCCCGGTCCGGCGGTCGCGGCCGGACCCGCGCCGCGGGATCAGCGGGCTCACATCCTCGGCATCGCCCTGCACCTCATGGCCGAGCACGGGGTGCACGCCATGGGCATGCGGCGCCTCGCCGCCGCGTGTGGGCTGAACGTGGCGACGATCTACCACTACTTCCCCTCGAAGGCCGACCTGCTGAGGGAGGTGGTGGCCCACCAGCGCTACGAGGAGCTGCTCGACCAGACCCCGCCCGTCGATCCGACCCTGCCGCCGCCCGACCGGCTCGCGGCGCTCCTCGGGTGGATCTGGCGGGAGATGGCGACCCAGGACGACATGTGGCGCCTCCTCCTCGGCGAGAGCCTCCGAGGCGAGGGCGACGTGATCGCCACCGCCGCCGGTCTCACGATCGACTTCGAGCGGGCCCTCGACGGGTGGCTCGCCGGACTGTTCCCCGAGTTGGCGGGTCGGGAGCCCCGCTTCGGCCGCGTGCTGCGGGGACTGATCTACGGCTTCTTCATCGAGACGCTGCCCCTCCCCACCGATGACCGCTTCACCTACCTGGGTGACCGGGCTCGCGAGATCGGCGCGGTGATGGTGGCCGACGTCGCCTGACGCCCGAGCGAGGCGGTCGTCGACGTCTCGTACAGTGGGCGCCCATGACGGTCCGGGTGGGGTTCCTCGGTGGCGGGCTCATCGCCTCCTACCACGGCAAGATGCTCCACTCCTCGGCGGCCGACGCCGAGATCGCCGTGGTGCACGACCCCGACCGGGCCAAGGGCGAGGCCTTCGCGGCGGCGAGCGGTGCCGAGCGGGTCGACACCGAAGAGGAGCTGTTCGACCGGGTCGACGCCGTCTACGTGTGCACCTGGACGTCCGAGCACCCGCGCCTCGTGGCCGAGGCGGCCCGGCGCGGCCTGGCCGTGTTCTGCGAGAAGCCCCTCGCCACCGACCTCGAGGCGGCGGTCGACATGGTCGAGGCGGTGCGCGCCGCCGGCGTCACCAACCAGGTGGGTCTCGTGCTGCGCGACTCCCCGGCGTTCCTCTACCTCAAGATGATGATCGACCGGCCGGAGAGCGGGCGGGTCATGAACGTGGTCTTCCGCGACGACCAGTACATCCCGGTCCAGGGCATGTACGCGTCGACCTGGCGGGGCGACCGCACGCGAGCCGGCGCCGGCACGCTGCTCGAGCACTCGATCCACGACCTCGACCTGCTCGAGTGGATGCTCGGTCCCAGCCGCCGGGTGAGTGCTTTGTCGGCCAACCACCACGGGCTCGACGGCATCGAGGACGCGCTGGTGGCCTCGGTGGGGTTCGAGGGGGGTGCACTCGCCAGTCTGACCTCGGTGTGGCACGACGTGCTCGCCCGCCCCAGCCAGCGCCGGGTCGAGGTCTTCTGCGAGCGCGCCTACCTCGTACTGGAAGGCGACGTGTTCGGTCCCGTGAGCTGGGAGCGCGACGACGACCGCGGCCGCGCCGCCGACGAGTCCCTGGTGGCCGAGCTCCACGCCCACGGCATCCGCCCTCGCAACCCCGACCAGGCGTTCATCGAGGCAGTGCAGGGATGCCGGCCCGCCTACCCCGACATCGGCGAGGCGTTGCGGGCCCAGCTGCTCGTCGAGGCCGTCTACCGGTCGGCGGCGTCGGGAGGCGATGCCATCGACGTCCCCGCGGGGGTGCCCGGGGTCGACCGGCGGTGAGCGCGCCGGTTCACCCGGGGCCGATCCGCACCACCACCTTGCCGACCGTGCGGCCGGCGGTGAGCTCCTGCAGTCCGGCGAGCGCCTGATCGAACGGGAGCACGGCACCGACCAGCGGGTCGATGGCACCGGTGGTGCGAAGCCGCACGAGGTCGGCGTGCGCCTCGGCGACGAGCTCCGGGCGCCGGGTGCGGTACCCGCCCCAGTGCACGCCGATCACCCCGTAGTTCTTGACCAGCACGTGGTTGGTGCGAGCCTCGGCGTAGGTGCCGCCGGCCGCCCCGATCACCAGGATGCGACCCTCCCACGCGATGCACCGGGTGGAGCGGACGAACGTGTCGCCGCCGACGGGGTCGAACACGACATCGGCGCCGCGGCCGCCGGTCGCCGCGCCCACCACGTCGACGAAGTCCTCCGCCCGGTGGTCGACGGCGACGTCGGCACCGAGGTCCCGGCAGCGCGCCACCTTGTCGGGACCTCCGGCGACCGCGATCACGGTCGCCCCGGCGGCCTTGCCGAGCTGCACCGCCGCCGAGCCCACGCCACCGGCGGCGGCGTGCACGACCAGGGTCTCGCCCGACTGGAGCGCCCCCCGCCGGTGCAGGGCGAACCACGCCGTCTGGTACGTGACGTGCATGGCGGCGGCATCGACCGCGTCGAGGTCGTCGGGGATGGGGAACACGTCGTGGTCGCGGGCCACGCAGCGCTCGGCCAGGCCGCCGTGGGGGAGCAGCGTGGATCCGCTGACCCGCGCCCCGAGGACGTGGCCCGAGCCGGGCCCGGCCGCCACCACCGTGCCGGCGACCTCGAGGCCGGGCACGAACGGGAGCGGCGGCCGCTCCTGGTAGGTGCCCCGGCAGAGGAGGTCGTCGGCGAAGTTGAGCGCGCAGGCGTCGACCGCGACCACGACCTCACCGTCACCGGGCTCGACCTCGGGGCCCTCCCCGACGGCGAGCACTTCGCCGGGCGCGCCGTGGGCGCGCACCCACCAGCCGCGCACCGTCAGCCCGCTGCGCCGTCGAACAGACCCGTCAGGCCGGACGGCCGATGCTCGTTGATGGCGAGCTGCTCGAGCACCCCGACGCCGACCCGGTCGCCCCACCGGGCCCGGACGAGCTGCTGCACGTGGATGTTCTCCGGGGCGACGGGGTCGAGGTCGGCGATCACCGAGGACGAGGTGCCCACCGCGAGCTCCCCCTTCCACGAGCCGTGGCCCCAATCGGGGTTGAGGTAGCCGATGCCCTTCATCGGGAAGGTGAGCAGCGGTTCGAGCTCGAGGTGGTGCGGCTCGCCGTGCCAGGGCAGCAGGTCGATCGTCGCGGCCCGGGCCCGGCGCGTGCCGGGCTGCCAGTCGATCGACCACCGCACGTCGCGCATGGGCTCGGCCACGGTGGGGTCGAACGGCTCGACGCCCGGTTCGAGCAGGGGGACGACCATGCCGGTCTGGTGCCACCGGCGCCCGTCGGCCTCCTCGTTCACGTCGAAGTGGGTGCAGCGGTCGTCGAAGTGCAGCGGGGCCCACAACCAGAAGAACTGGGGGAGGCGGTGCGACGGCGCGCCGCCCGGCGCCTCGCCGACGGGTCGGATGCCCCAGGACCGGTCGCGGGAGCCGAGGTGGGTGGCCGGGTCGAGGGTGTGGGAGGTGCCGTCGACCTCGATCGTGCCTCGCCACGCCCCCCACTGGGCGAGGCGCGTGTAGTCGAACACGGTGGCCGACCCGTCGTGACGGGTGAAGCGCGGCTCCTCGACGACGACGGTGCGGGCCTCGAAGGTCACGTCGGCCGACACGCCGAGGTCGTCACCGTCGGGGTGGTCGTCGACGATCAGACGCAGCCGTCGCAGCGGCTCCGACACCTCGACGCGGACGGGACCCACGGCGGTGTCGGTGCGGTCGAGCGGTGCCCGCCCGGACGCGTGGACCGATCGCTGCACGCCGGCGTGCACCACGCTGAACGCGGCGTCGATCACGTGCCGGTTGGGGTACAGACCCATGGCGGCGGCGAAGAACAGCTCGCCGTCCCGGTCGTAGCCGTTGAAGAAGTAGCGGTCGTAGACGTTGCGGTCGCCGGAGGCGGGATGGGCGATCGGCTGCGGCGTCTGGTGGACCGGGTAGTCGTCGAGCGGGTTGAGCACGGGCCGATCCTACGGTCAGCGCGTCGCCGAGGCGGCAGGGGCGAGGGCGGCGGCACGTGACGGCCGGAGGTCGGTCACCCGTGCCGGGCTCTGACCACCAGGGCGCCTCCGGGAGGTGTCCTCCCCAGCTCATGGACGCTCGCCCACCGGTGCGGAGCGGCGATCAGTCCGGTCGGCGGAGGTGCTGGTGGAGGCGCTCGGCGGCGTCGTCGACGGGAAGCTGGGTCTGCACCCAGGCGCCGGCGGCGGCCATGGCCTCCACGACGAGGTCCTCGACCTCACGCCACGAGCAGGCGCGGGGCCCGTCGAGATGGCGGTTGTAGGGCTGGTCGAACACGATCACCGTGCTGCCCCGCTCGCGCAGCGCCTCCACGTTGTGGGGTGCGTCGTCGAGGTACACGTCGGCATCCACCTGGGGCTTCTGGCCGAGGAAGCACAGGTCGCGGTAGGGGATGCCGTGCTCATCGAGCCACGCGACCGTGTCGCCGACCACGACGGCGTGGCCCCAGTTCGTGTACAGGCGGTGCGTGACGATGCGGATCCACGCCCCGGCGTCGGAGAGCCGCCACAGGGCGTCGGCGCACCCTTGGATCGGCGGCATGGTGCGGAACATCCGGTGCTCGAGCACGCCGAGACGGTGGAGGCGGTCGAACTCGTCGTCGCTCAGCCCCCACTCGGTGAAGTTCCACGTGGTCTGCTCGGGCAGGTCCTCCACCGTCACGCCGCGGCGGGCGGCCACGACGGCGCCGAACGCGGCGGTGTGATCGCCGCAGACGCCGTCGAGGTCGACGCCGAGGACGAAGTCGCGGGCGGGCTCCCCTTCGGGGGGGCCTGACGCCGTCGATGCCGACCGGGGCGGGTCAGGCGGGGACGGCACCGAGGAACTCGAGGGCGGCGTCGATGAACGAGAACGCCTTCGGGGTGCCGAAGTGGTCGACGCCGCGCAGCGTGACGAGCTCGGCGTGGGCGAGGCGGTCGAGGAGCGGGTCGGCGGGCCCGGCGAAGTCGCCGTCACCGAGGACGACGAGGACGGGGCAGGTGATGCGGGCGAGGCCCTCGTCCGACAGCGGGTGGTGGCCGGGCCGGCGGAGGTAGGCGGCCAACGCCTCGGGGTCGCTCCCGGGAGCCTCGGCCAACGAACGGAAGTAGCCGTGCACCGGATCGGTGGGATGACCCCCTCCGACGATGGCATCGGCGATGGCCTCGGGGTCGTCGGCGCGGAACAGGTTGGCGCCCACGCCGGCGAGCACGAGCCGGTGGAACCGCTCGGGGGTGTCGGAGGCCAGGGTGAGCAGCACCCGCGCGCCGAGCGAGAAGCCGATGGCGTCGAGGGGGCCCTCGGGCAGCTCGGCGGCGAGGCGGGCCTCGAGCTCGTCGTAGGCCTCGGGCTCGTGGGGCTTCGGCGCGTTCCCGTGGCCGAGGAGGTCGGGGGCCACGACCTCGCGGCCGGCGTCGCGCAGGAGGTCGATCCAGCCGTTGTCGCGCCAGGTGCGGTCGGCGGAGGTGGCGAAGCCGTGCACGAGCACGACGGGTGGTTCGCCCGGGCGTCGGGGAGCGGGGACAGGCACGGAGGGAGACTAGGGGGCGCACACCACCGGGGCCGGGGCACCCGCCCGCCCGCCCCCGGTGGTCCAGAGCTGCTGCAACGTCTGACGGGTGTAGTCGGCGACGGCCGCCTGCCCGACGGGGGTGAAGTGCAGGCCGTCCTCGTGGCGCACCTGCACCGGCTGACCGTCGGGGCCGGGCAGGAACCAGCTGAACGACCCGTCGGGGGCCGCCATCACGCGCCAGTCGAGCACCCCGACGCCGGGTCGGCACCCGACCAGCCGGGCGTAGATGTCGTTGGCGACGCCCACGCGGACGTCGATCGGGCCCCACAGGCCCATCGGCAACGCCGGTGGGCCCATCGTCCACACCACCCGGGCACCACCGGCACCGGCGATGGTGGTGGCCCGATCGGCGACCTCGGCCCACTCGGCCCACGACTCGGGCGTGTCGGGAGCAAGCTCGCGGCCGTCGGCGGCGACGTAGGTCTCGTCCTTGATCGGGATGCCCCAACCGCAGCACGCCTCCAGCACGACCAGGTCGGGATCCCAGAGGGCGACCGTGTTGCTCAGCTCGTCGAGCCACTCCCGGTCACGCGACAGCAGGTGCTCGCCGGCGGCGCCGATGGCGAGCGACTCGATGCCCGCCGTCGTCAGGCGGTCCTGGATCGTCGGGAACGACTGGTGCACGAGGGAGTCGCCCATGAACAGCACCCGCCGTAGCGGCGGGGGCGGGAGGGTGGTCGACGGTGACGCCGGGGCCGGCTCGGCGCCGGCCGACTCGATGCCGGGGAGCGAGAGGGCGAGGCCGGGGTTGCCGCGCACGACCGCCCGGTCGGCGGCGAGGCCACCGACGACGGTGGCCCCGGCGACGAGGCCGACGAGGGTGATCACGGCGACGAGGGCGACCCGGGGGGCGCCGAGGCGCAGGCTGCCCCGCCGGATGGGCTGTTCGAGGAGTCGGTAGGACAGGAGGGCGACGGCGAGGGTGACCCCCGACCGCACGACGGCGAGGGGGATCCCGTCGAGCCCGGTGCGCTCGGGCGTGAGCCACACGAAGATCGGCCAGTGGTACAGGTAGACGCCGTAGCTGATGAGCCCGAGCCCGACGAGGGGGCCGAACCGCAGCACCCGGGCGAGGGGGCCGTCGTCGTGGATCGCCCCGACGAGGAGGGCGCACGACACGAGGGCCATGCCCCACAGCCCGCCTCGGTAGAGCCACGAGGCCTGGGTGTCGGCCACCGCCACCAGCACGGCGAAGGCGACGGCGGCGGTCCCGGTGAGGACGGTCAGCGCGACCCCGCCGACGAGGCGCGCCAGGCGCTCGGGGACCCGCATGCCGACGAGGACGGCGAGCAGCGCACCGGCGAGGAGCTCGACGGCCCGGGTGTCGGTCCCGAAGTACACCCGGTCGGTGTTGGCGCCGTCGAAGGTCAGCAGGCCGGCCACGACCGACGCGGCGGCGGCGACGCCGAACACGATGCCCCACGTGCGGGCGGCCGACGTGACGGCCAGCCCGCGGCGCGACCGCCGACGGCCCCACCAGGAGATCCCGAGGGCGACGACGGCGAGCACGACGTAGAACTGCTCCTCGATCGACAGCGACCACAGGTGGAGGAGCGGTGACGGGGCCTCGAAGGTGGCCGCGTAGGCGTCGCCGGAGAGGATGAAGTGCCAGTTGGCGACGTAGGCCAGGGCCGAGACGACGTCGCCGCGGAGGCTCTCGAGCTGGCTGGCCTCACCGGCCAGCGCGCCGAGCACGACGGCGAGCGCGAGCGTGGCCAGCGCGGCCGGCAGCAGCCGACGGAAGCGACGTCGAAAGAACCGCCGGAGGTCGACGTCGCCGGTGGTGGTCGCCTCGGCCAACAGGAGGTTGGTGATGAGGAAGCCGGACAGGGTGAAGAACAGCGAGACCCCGAGGAAGCCGCCCGGGAGCCAGTCGCGGTCGAGGTGGTAGACGACCACCGCGAGCACGGCGATCCCTCGGAGGCCGTCGAGGGCGGTGACGTGGCGGAGCAACGGCACCGGGGGCGTCGACGTCGTGTCGGCCGGCACCGGCACCGGGACCCGGTCGGGGGTGACGGCGTGCGGGTCGCGGAGGTCGATCTCGTCGGCGCCGACGTCGTCGACGTCGTCGACGTCGTCGGGGTGGGGCGGGACGAGCAGGGTCATGGTCGACGCGGGTCCCATCGGGGCCACCGCTGCCCCACGGGCGAGTAGCGGACGATGCAGTAGAAGGCGCGCAGGCCGTCGCGCCAGCCGATCTTCTTGCCCTCGTCGTAGGTGCGACCGCTGTAGGAGATGCCGATCTCGTAGACCCGCCAGCGCGCCGCGGCGATCTTGGCCGTGATCTCGGGCTCGATGCCGAAGCGGGCCTCCTCGAGCGTGAAGCTGTCGAGGACCTCCCGGCGGAAGACCTTGTAGCAGGTCTCCATGTCGGTGAGGTTCAGGTTGGTGAAGGCGTTGGAGGCGATCGTGAGGGCCTTGTTGCCGACCGAGTGCCAGAAGTAGAGGACCCGGTGGGGGCGGCCGCCGAGGAAGCGGGAGCCGTAGACCACGTCGGCCCGACCGTCGAGCAGCGGTGCGAGGAGGTCCCCGAACTCGGCGGGGTCGTACTCGAGGTCGGCGTCCTGCACCACGACGTACTCGGCGGTGGCCTCGGCGAAGCCGCGTCGCAGCGCGGCGCCCTTGCCCTGGTTGCGGTCCTGGAGCAGGACGCGGACCCGCGGGTCGTCGAACTTGGCCAGGACGTCACGGGTGCCGTCGGTGGAGCCGTCGTCGACGATGAGCAGCTCCTGGGTGTACGGCGACGCCAGGACCCGGTCGACGACCTCCTCGATCGTGGCCCGCTCGTTGTAGCAGGGCATGACCACCGACAGGCACTGCTCGGCGCGTCGGTCGTTGCGTGTCGATGCAGCATCCACTGGCCCCACCTCCCTACCCGTGGCTCCGGCCCCGATGTGGTCAGGAGATGGTACGCCGCGCGGCGGCCGGCCGCCTCCGCCGCACCGCCAGGTCCCTGACCGCCTCGGCGAGGAGGAGGAACACCGTCACCAGGCCCAGCACGTGGACCTTGGTGAAACTGAGGGGCCAGGTGAAGTCGGCCTCGTACGCGTAGCGCAGTTGGCTGACGACCACGTAGAGCGCGGCCAGGCCCAGCGCAGCGAGGGATCCGACGGCCAGCCAGCCCCGTCCCCGACCCCACCGGAGCGCGCCGTAGGTGGCGGCGCCGACACCGAGGGGGAGCAGCACCAGGGCGGGCCCGACCGGGCTGGTGAGGGCGACGAAGACGGCCACGGCGCCGGCCACGAGCAACGACGTACGCACCGAGCGGGGCTCGTCCCGGTCGGTGCCCGGCCAGGTCAGCTCGGGGTCGTCGGGGTCGTCGCCGTGGCCGAACCCGCCCTGGCGCTCGCCGCCGTCGGGCCCCGGGTCGGGTCGACGACTCACCGCCACGAGCACGAGGCACCCGAGCACGCCGAGGGCCGACAGCGCCAGACAGATCCAGATCACCCGCTGCGGGGTCCACTCCACGTGGATCGACAGCTCGGTCGCGTCCCCGGGGTCGACGAGCCAGCCGGCCCCGTAGCCGTCGATCACCTGCGGGGTGCCGAGGCCGCGTCCGTCGACCTCGGCGTGCCAACCCTCGTTCCAGCTCTGCCCGACCGAGAGCCAGAACGGCCCGTCGACGTCACCGACGTCGAGGTCGTAGTCGACCCGGCCGGCGTGGACGACCTCGGTGGAGGGACCGCCAGGGCGGACGGTGGCGGCGCGGGCGGTCGACGACAGCGGCCCGCCGCCGGCGTCGGAGGCGAGCAGGATGCGGTCGAGGTCGATGCCCAGGTCGCGCCCCACGCCGCTGTCGAGCACGTGCTCGCCGGCGGTCAGGAACAGGTCACCGCCGCCGGCCGCCGCGCTGGCCTCGCCGCACGGCTCGACGGCCAGCGGCTCGCGGGCGAGGGCGTCGACGGTGGTGCCGGAGACGCGCAGGGGCACCGGGCGGCCGTCGACGGCGAGCAGGTCGTCCCGGCAGCCGCTGTCGAAGCTGGCGGGCACCTCGGGGGCCACGACGCCGGGGATGCCGAGCTCGGCGATGGCCACCGGCATCGTGATGGGGTCGCCCGAGTACCAGTCCGTGGTGATGGTCTCCCGGACGTCGTCGACGGTGACCGAGACCCGGGAGCCGGTCACCGGCTGGGGCAGGTCGACGCGCACGGCGGTCGTCGCGTTCGGCTCGGTGCCGTCGTCGACGGGCGGGACGTCGACGGCGACCGGCGCCCCGTCGTCGACCTGCACGAGCAGCCGGGTGGGCACCGAGTGGCGCCCGTCGGCCACGAGCTCGAGGTCGAGGTGGTCGAAGGTGACCGGCCCGGGTACCTCGACGGTGATGCCCTGGCCGCGCTGGCGGTCGAACACCCCGTTCCACGAGGTGGTCGGGTCGCCGTCGATGGCCAGGAGCGCCCGCCGGTCCAGGGCACCGTCGAGGCGCACCCTCGACGTGGCGGTCACGCCGCCCTCGGCCACCGACGGCACGCCGAGGAGGCGGTCGACCTCGTCGTCGGGGATGGAGGCCGAGATCCGGGCCTGCCCGTCGACGGCGAAGCTGCGGTCGGTGGGCAGGTCGACGATGCGGCGGAGGGCGACCTCCTCGTCGGTGCGCACCGGCTCCCGGGGGTCGGAGCGCAACCGGGTGAACAGGAAGCCGAGACGGCGGTCGAGCGAGGACGCGCCGGCCTGGTCGAGGAGGTCGGTCGGGGGTCGGATGAGCTCCTCGACCCTGATCCCGGCCACGTCGACCTCGGCGAAGCCGACCGAGCTGATGCCGTCGTAGCGGGGCCGGGGGCTGATGTCGGTGGCGGTGATCTCCACCTCGAGGTGCGAGAACGTGCGGGAGGTGAACGGGACGACCTCGCCGGGCTCGACGCGGGACGCCTCGGTGAGGGTGGCGTCGACCGCGGGTCCCTCGTCGAAGTGGAGTCGGACGCCGGTCACCCACCGGTTGCGCACCAGGTTCTGGGGTTGGAGGAAGCGGATCTGGTCGGTGGTGACCGCGGCGTCGAAGTCGATCACCAGGCGTTGGCCCCGCGGGTCCTCGACCGCGCCGACGCGCCACGCCGTCTCGGGGTCCCCGTCGAGGGCCAGCACCGGCCGGTCGTTCGGGGTGAGCGTCACCGGGTTGCCGTAGCCGGTGGCCCGCACCGTGGCCCCGCCCCGCTGCTCGCTGACCGTGGAGGCGTCGTCGGTGGCGCCCGGGAACAGGACCAGCCGCTGATCACCCGGGTCGTAGGTGAGCGGCACCTCGCCCGCCATCTCCGTGTAGCCGTTGTTCTCGCGCAGCGTGCCCCAGCGGCGGGCCCGCTTCCGGTTGGTGTCGGTGACCAGCAGGTCGGCGTCCTGGTCGTAGACGGTGGTCCAGCCGTCGGGGTCCTCGGCGTAGGAGGCCGAGTAGAAGATGGCCTGCACCGGGTCGATGAGGCCGACCGACGCGGCGTCGACCAGGCCGTCGCCGTCGCCGGCCACCAGCAGGGGCCGCTCGGCGGCGTGGGTGCGCACGATCGGCACCGGATCCTCGACCGGGAACACGGCGACCGGCGGTGGGTCCTCGAGCCCGACGGGCGCGCCGAGCTCGATCTCGTCGATGAGGGGCAGCTCGGGACCGGCCCGGTTCGGTGGTGTGCCCTCGCCGAAGACGACGGGGGAGCCGAGCCCGGGCGAGGTGTTGAGCAGCTGCCACATCTGCCGCGGCCGGGCGACCCGGTAGCGCTCGTACTGGAGGTCGGATCGCAGCGTGAGGTCGCCGGCGGCCATGAGCCGGGCGATCGGTGTGACGGCGTCGGGGTCCATGTCGCCTTCGTGGAAGCGCCGGTCGTAGGCGTTGAGCAGGTTGGCGGAGGGCGCCGAGCCCCAGGTGAACAGCTCGCGGGCGACGTAGCCGCGCGACATGAGGCCGGGGGTGATCGGATCGACGGTGTTGCCCCATCGGTAGCTGGCGAAGTCGGCACCCGGCACTTCGAGCACGCGCGTGTCGTCGCCCCGACCGTCGAGGTACGCGGCGGCGTCGAGCCAGTACTGGGGCAGCTCCTCGGGGCGCTGGAGGTTGTCGGCCACCATGTCGCCGGTCCACAGGGTCGGCAGGTTGGCCACGAGGAGCAGGGCCGCTAGGGCGGTGACGGGGACGGTGCGGGCCGGGACCCGCCGGGACACGGCGGTGACGCCGGCGCCGAGCATGACGGCCAGGCCGAGCACGATGAGGGGCGCGGCGCGCGGGGTGCTCCGCATCGAGATGCCGCTGCCGCTGATCGTCCACTCCTTGAACAGCGCGCCCGTCGGAGACGGGGAGTCCCACGGGTGGGACCCCACGGCGACGAGGGTGCCGACGGCGACGAGGACGAGGAAGTAGGCCCGGTACCGCCATCGCACGACGGCGGCCGAGGCGATGGCCAGGAGCGGGACGAGGTAGCTGAGGGCGAGGACCGGCAGGTTCTCGGTGTAGGTGACGCTCGGCTCGATCCACGGGCCGAGCTTGTCCTTGCCGTAGAAGAACCAGTAGCCCAGGCCGCGGAGCGCCTCGGGTGCGGTCGAGACGTCGGCGACGGTCTTGTAGGTCTCGGTGAAGCGGAGGACCGGCAGGCCGTAGCGCCCCTGGGCCCAGAGGCCGGCGAGCCACCAGAGCGAGGTGAGCAAGGTGAGGGCCCCGATGCGGAGCAACGGCCCGATCGCCCGCCGCCACGGGACGCTGCGCTCGAGGAAGACCGCGTACACGACCCACAGCAGCGGGCCGAGGCCGATGAGCAGCAGGGCGGTGGCGTTGATGCCCCCGACCGTGAGCACCACGAGGGCGAACAGCGCCGGGTCGCGCCAGCCGCCGCGGCGCAGGGCCCGGGCGGTGAGCGCGATGAGCCAGGGCAGCGCCGCCCAGGGCAGGAGGATCACCGAGATCCGGGCCCCGTAGGCGAGCATGTACGGGCTGAGCATGTAGGCGAGCGAGGCCACGAGCATCCCGGCGCGGGCCGGTCCGTCGCCTGCTCCCCACCCGAAGGTGCGGAGCAGGAAGCGCACGCCGAGGGCGGCGGCGACCATGACGGTGCCGAGCCACAGGCGCTGGGCCATCCAGTCGGGCACGCCGGCCACGTCGAACAGCCAGTACCAGGGCCCCATCGGCCAGAGGTACCCGATGTTCTGGTGGGTCACGGTGCCGAGGCCGATCTGGGAGTCCCAGATGTACGGCGCGTCCCGCAGCAGCTTGCCGGGGTCGAGGTAGAGGTAGGTCTTGGTGTCGGCGCCGACCTGTCCGGGCTTGGTGAGCAGCAGCGGGACGTAGGCGAGCAGCACCGGCACCACCACCCCGAGCCAGTCGCGCCGGGCGCGCACGGGCGACGCCGACGACGTCGGCTCCGCGGGGGCGGTGGTCGTCATCGACCGGGGCGGGCGCTCACGGGCGGTGCGGCCCACGGTGCCGGTGGTCGGCCTGACGGGCGAGGGGCACGAAGAGGTTCGCGGCGGTGGCGTCCCAGGTGAACTGGGCGGCGTGCTTGCGGGCGCCCTCGGCGAGGCGGGCTCGCAGGTCGGCGTCGGTCAGCACCTCGGTGAGGTGCCGGGTCAGCTCCCGCGACGTCGGGGAGAGCAGGCCGCTCAGCCCGTTGGCGACGGAGTCACGGTGTCCGCTGATGTCGGTGACGACCGCCGGCGTGCCACAGGCCGCGGCCTCGGTCACGGTCATGCCCCAACCCTCGGCGATGGAGGTGCTCGACAGCACCCACGCCCGTCGGTAGAGGTCGACCAGCTCGTCGTCGTCGATGCGGCCGAGGAACGACACGTGGTCCTCGAGCTCGAGCGACGCCACGAGGTCGCGCAGGCTCGCCCGTTCGACGCCGTCGCCCACGATCGCCAGCTCGATGTCGGGCACGCGGCCCCGGACGTCGGCGACGATCCGGATCAGCTCGTCGAACCGCTTGGGGGGCATGAGCCGTCCGACTGCCACCACCAGCGGGCGGGGGCTCTTGGCGACGTCGGGGTCGGGGTGGAAGCGGGCATCGACGCCGGGCGGCACCACCAGGACGTTGTCGGCCTTGAAGTGCAGGTCGTGCACCAGCTCGTGTCGGGACGACTCGGAGAGGGTGACGATCGGCGTCGTCCGGTAGAGCGGAGGGATGACGCGCGTCTCGAGCAGCTCGCCGATGCGGGCCAGCCTCGGGTCCTCGAGCACCATGCCCCACATGTTGCGGTGCACGTGGTGGATCCAGGTGCACCGAGGGCCGCGCGCCCACAGCGGGCTGAGGAACGGGACCCCGTTCCAGATCTCGACGAGGGCGTCCCGTGGGCCCTGCAGGTGGCGCAGCTCGGCCACCACCGCGGCCGGGAAGACCATGTAGCGCCCGCGTCGCCGGACGACCCGGTAGCCGTCGCGGCGCTCGTCGGGCGGGTGGCCCTGCGCGTAGGACGTCCGCATGGTGATGTCGAGGCCGGCCTCGGCCCACGTGCGGGCCACGGTCGCGGCGTGCAGCTCGGACCCGCCGGCCTCGACGTCGGCCAGGTCGCGCCACGCCAGGATGTGGACGCGGCGGATGGTGCTCGACGCCACGAGCTCCCGGAGGTCGGGCGTGGCGGGATGGGTCACGTCGGCCGGTTGATGGGGTGGTCGGAGCCGTAGGCCGACCGCGGGATGACCGGCGCGTCACGGCCGGTCCCGGTGTTGGTCGAGGAGGGATCGGCCTTCTCCTCGTGGTAGTCCTCCTCGACGTTGACCGCCCAGATGTCGTGGTGGGCGCCGAGGACGATGTTCTCCACGGTGAGCATGGCCGTGTACATCGAGTGGTCCTGGTTGTTGTACTTGTGCATGCCGTTGCGGCCGACGGGGTGCACGTTGGGGGCGTGGGCCTCGAGCCAACGTCGCAGGACCTCGACGTTGTCCTTGTAGGTCTCGTCGTAGACCGGGTAGGCCTTGGGCATCCGCACCACGTAGCCGGCCTCGACGTCGGAGGGGTCGGCCAGGCCGAGCGCCTGCAGCTCGCGGGTGCCGCGGGCGATGAGGTCCTCGTCGGAGGCGTTCCACAGCTCGTCGCCCTCGAACACGAAGTACTCGAGGCCGAGGCAGGTGCGGCCGTCCTTCACCAGGTACGGCGACCACGACCCGAAGTTCTGGATGCGGCCGACCATCACCTCGGGGGCGTGGATGTAGATCCAGTTGTCGGGGAAGCCGTCGGACTCGGGGACGACGAGGGCCACGGTGAGGAAGTCCCGGAAGGTGAGCCCCTTGGCCGCGGCGAGGACGTCCTCGGGCACCGCCGGCGCCATCGCCTCGAGCAACCGCGGGAACGGCATCGTCGAGATGACGTGATCGGCCGGGTACTCGGTGGTGACCCCGTGGTCGTCGGTGGCGACCACGCCGACGGCGCGGTCGTCGGCGACCTTGATGGTGGACACCTTCGTGTTCATGACCACCTTGGTGCCGGCGGCCTCGACGACGTCGCGGCAACGCTCCCACATCATGCCGGGTCCGTACTTGGGGTACTGGAACTCCTCGATGAGGCTGGTGACCTGCTTCGCCTTGTCCTGGCGGCGGCCGACGAACCGGGCCCGCAGCGGTTCCCAGACCGCGCTCCACAGCGACATGCCCTTGATGCGCTGGGCGCCCCAGTCGGCCGAGAGCTCGGAGGCCGGCACGCCCCACACCTTCTCGTTGTAGGTCTTGAAGAAGTGGTGGTAGAGCCGCCACCCGTAGTTGGCGACGATGTAGCCCTCGAGCGTGCTCTGGTCCTTCGGCGGGCGCACCCGCACCCACAGGTAGGAGACGACGCAACGGATCGCCTCGATGATGCCGAGGTTGCGCAGGGCGTTGAGCGGCTTGATCGGGTAGTCGTAGAACTTGCCCTGGTAGTAGATGCGGCTCATGCGGGGCCGCAGCAGGAACTCGTCGGGCCGCAGCAGCTCGTGCCAGAGGTGCTCGACGGGGCCGACCTTGGTGAAGAACCGGTGCCCGCCGATGTCGAAGCGCCAGCCGTCGCGCTCGACGGTGCGGCTGATGCCGCCGACGACCGAGTCGGCCTCGAGCACGGTGGACGGGGTGCCCGTCTTGGTGAGCTCGTAGGCGGCGGTGAGCCCGGCCGGGCCGGCGCCGATGATCACGATGTCGGGGTTGGGGCCGTCCGGGCTCGGGGCCTCGGGGCTCGCCTCCGGGTCGGTTGCGGGCTCGACGGGAGTCACTGGCATCGGTCCTTCCGGGGTGTTCCTGGGCAGTGAAGCGGCCCCGCCGGACCGCGTCGAATCGGGATGGTGGCTGCCGGCGTCATGTGGGGACGTCCTCGACGTAGAGCCAGTCGTCGCCGACCAGGTCGCAGGTGTGCGGATGGTCGGTGCCGGTCCAGGCCAGCAGCGACCAACGGTAGGGGAAGAACTGGATGTGCGGGTTGAAGGTGACCCGGTACGGCCGCTGGCGGGGCACGACGACGATGATGCGCCGGGCTGCCACGCGGCGCAGCTCGGCCAGCACGAGGCGCAGGTCGCGGACGTGCTCCAGGGTGTGGGTGGTGACGACGGTGTCGAAGGCCCCGTCGGTGAAGGGAAGCCGCTCGATGGTGGCCTCGCAGAGGGCGAAGCCGCGGTGCGCGAGGGCCCGGTCGCCGGTCTGCAGGGCGATGTCGCAGCCCACCACCCGGTGTCGGGTGCCGAGCCGCCGTGAGAGGTAGCCCTTGCCACAGGCCACGTCGAGCACCCGGTCGCCGACCACGGCGGCGATGACCCCGTCCGCCGACTCGGGGGTGAGGTCGGTCTCGCCCTGGTCGAAGCGGCTGTGGAGCTCCTTGTAGAACGCCGAGTACTCCTCGTCGCTGAGCTCGAACGCCCGGTCCTTCAGGTCGTTGATGTCGATCGTCAGCGGCTTGTAGAGGCGGCGGGCGGCCGCGGCGAACAGCCGGGAGTCCCGCAGGGCGGGCGGCACCCAGGCATCGAGGGCGTCGTTGATGCGGTTGCTGGTGTGACGACTGAACCTCATGGCAGCGGACGAGTCTAGGGCCCGGCCACGCCCGCTCCGGGGGACGGCCCCGCCGGCGGCGGCGGCATGTGGACGCCGTCGCCGGGCGTGGAGGCCGGCTCGGTCCCCGGCGGGAGCCCCCCGTCGGGAGCGGGACGGTCCTCGGGGTCGTCGCGGAGCCGCCGGTACCAGCGGAACACGGCGTCGATGCCGACCGCCGCCAGGAGGGCGATGGCCCCCTCGGCCGATGCCCGGTAACGGTTCGTGGCGAACATGATCGAGATGGCGACGAACACCGTGATGATCGGGCCCATCAGGGGGTAGATCGGCACCTTCCGCCGTCGCAGGGCGATGGCACCGCCGCCGGCGAGCAGCACCATCGGGTACCACTGCACGAGGGCCAGTCTGGTCACCCAGGCGTCGCGCCCCTCGGGGAAGCGGTCGAGGGTGGCCTGCTGCACCGGGTTCCAGAGGCCGGTGATGCGCCCCCAGCGGGCCAGCAGCACGTAGGGCAGGCGGTCCCGGTGGGAGCTGATGTAGTCCAAGGCCTCGCGTTGGAGCACGTCGGAGCGCTCGGACTGCTCGCCGTCGGCGCCCTGGAAGCCGTTCTTCTCCAGGAACTCGATGGCGCAGTTCATGCTCCAGTAGCCGGTGTACTCGCCGTAGTACGTGTAGTCGCAGCTCGCGCTGGCGAGGGTGATCTCGGCGCCGTTCGACAGCAGCACGGTGCCCTCGAAGCGGCTCATGTTGTAGGCGAGCCACGGAGACATCACCGCCAGGCAGGCGGCGCCGGCCGTCACCAGCCAGCCGAGCCGGGTGCGCCACGAGCGCGACCGCACGAGCAGGATCACCGGCGTGACGACGAGCACGCTCAACAGCAACAGCTCCGCCCGCGAGAACGTGGCCAGGGCGACGAGCGCCCCGAGCCCGACCGCACCCCACCACGACGGCACGCGTCGGAACCGGTAGACGGCCCAGATCAGCGCCGTGGTGAACACGATGGCGAAGGTCTCCGAGAGCAGCATTCCGTCCCACGACCAGATGGGGGCGTAGATCGTGAACACGACGGCGGCGATCAGGCCGGCCCGCCGCCCGGCGATCTCGCGGCCGGCCAGGCCGGCGAACACGATCGACGCCGTGCCCACCACCGCGGTGGCGATGATGTGGGAGTTGCCGCTGCGCAGGCCCAGGGCGGAGAGGGCGGCCAGGAACACGATGTAGAGCGGCGGATGGTCGGCGGCCTGCTCGCTGCGGATGAGCGGGTTGACGAAGCCCTGACCGTCGGCGACCAGCTTCCCGCTCTCGTGGTAGAAGAACGAGTCTCCCCAGATCGGCAGGTCCCACCGCCAGATGGCGATGAAGACGATGCGCCAGGTGAGGCTCACCAACGCGATCACGGCGAGCCAGGTGTAGAACCGCCAGTCGGGACCGGGCCGCTCGTCGGTGGCGTCGGGGAGGGCCCCACCCGGTACACGTTCGGCCACGACGACGTCACCGGCTCCGTCGCCGAGTGGTCCGTCGACGTCGTCGCGGTGGTCGGGGGGCGTGCGGAGGTCGGTCATGGGAGGAGGTCGTCCTGGCGCCCGTCCTGCTCGGCGCGGAGCAGGGCCAGCTCCTCGGCGAGCTTGCGCACCCGGGACTCGAGTCGGGACAGCTCCCAGGAGAAGTGGATGACGATCAGGAACAGGAAGCCGACGGCGCACACGAGCAAGGTGGTGGGCGCGTACAGGATGCCCAGGAGATCGGAGAACCAGTTCAGCAGACCGGGGAACACCGCCAGCGGCAGGAGCAGGGCGGCGACCGCCACCCAGAGCAGGGCGTACTTCGAGCGGAGCTGGTTGCGCCGCACGAGCACGAAGATGTAGGCGAGCACGGCGGCCACGGCCACCACGGCGAGCAGATGGGCGCGCAACGTCATGAGGAGCTCTCTCTGGTCGGTCGGGGTCTCGACGCCGAAGCGAGGATCCCGATCAGCAGCCGAAGATAGTTGAAGATCAGCTTGAACGAGCGCGCCGACGGCTGGCCGCCGGCCCGGGGACGCATCTGGACGGGCACCTCCTCGACGCGGAAGCCGCTCCGGCACAGGAGGATCAGCACCTCGACCGTGTCGGCGAGGTATTCGACGGGGTACTCGCGAGCGAGGAGCTCGGTCGGACCCCGGGAGAACGCCCGGAAGCCGGACGTGGTGTCGGTGAAGCGGCGTCCGGTGCTCCAGCCCACGATGCGGGAGAGCAGGTCCATGGCCCGCCGTCGGGAGCGACCGACCTCGTAGTCGGAGGCGTCGACCGCGAACCGGCTGCCCACCACCATGTCGGCACCGTCGTCGAGCACGTCGAGCAGCAGGCTGATCGACGACGCCAGGTGCTGGCCGTCGCCGTCGAAGATGACGCTGCGGTCGTAGTCGTGGTCGACGGCGTAGCGCAGACCCGTGCGCACGGCACCGCCGACGCCGAGGTTGAACGGCAGGCGGACCACGGCGACGCCGGCGGCCTCGGCGATGGCGGCGGTGGCGTCGCTCGATCCGTCGTCGATGACGACCACGTCGAGGTCGGGCTGCTCGGTGGCGAGGTCCTTCAGGGTGGAGGCGATGGCGTCCTCCTCGTCGAAGGCGGGGACGATCACGATCGTGCGCGGCCCGCCCGTCCCCGGTCCACCCGTCTCCCGGGCCTGTTCGCTCATCGAGCCCCGACGGGCTCGGAGGGGCTCGGACGTCGCAGGCCGGCTCGGAACCCGTTGCGGAACCGGTCCATGAGGGGCTTCTCGAGGAGCTGGTAGCTGATCGAGGCGACGATCAACGAGCCGACGAAGCTGCCGACGGCGAGGGCCCAGAAGTGGCCCGCGAACAGGCCGGCGGGGGCGTCGGGCGGGAGGATGGCGCTCGGTGGCCAGTCCATCCACTGCGGGATCCACTTGATGAACGCCTGGTGCCACAGGTAGATGCCGTAGGACACCAGGCCCACGTAGGCGATGGGCCTCGACGCGAGGATCCGGCGGATGACGCCGCCCTCCTCGTCGCCGAGCGCCGAGGGGGCCACGACGCACAGCCCGACGCCGGCGTAGAAGAGCTGGCGCACCATCTCGTTGCCGAACCCGGCCGTCTCGAGGCCGCTGCGGAGGCCGAACTGGGTGCTGACCATCACGAACAGCACGAGGGCGGCGAGCCACCACGGCCACGCCCGACGGGCGACGCGGCGGGTGGCGGTGCGCACGATGCCCCGGTGGTCGGCCCAGGCGCTGAGCACGGCGAGGGCCATGCCGACGGCGAAGACGTCGGCGAGGGCGAAGATCCAGTAGCGGCTGGCCGAGCCCCAGCCGTCGCTGGTGCCGGGCGAGACGAGGTGCATGCCCACCCGGAAGCCGACGCTCATCACCCACAGCAGGCCGCAGCCGGCGAGCAGCAACATGGCCTGCTCGTTGATGGTGCGGCCCCGGGTGAGGCGGAGACCGAGCCACGCCCACGCCGGGAGCAGCAGGTAGAAGCCCAGCTCGGTGGACAGGCTCCAGGACTGGGTGATGCCGGTGACCACCCAGCCGGGTGCGTACACGTGGATCAGGAAGAAGCTGAAGACGAAGTTGCCGACGCCGGCCACGGTGATGGCGCCGAGTGCGAGCTGGAGCAGGAAGGCGGCCCAGTAGCCGGGATAGATGCGCACCACGCGCCGGCGGTAGAAGCCCCCGGTGCCGGGCATCGGGGCGCCGGCGAACTGGCGGGCCACGAACGGCCGGTAGATCAGGAACCCCGAGATGGCGAAGAAGATGGGGACGCCGATGTCCATGCGGGACAGGTAGGGCGCCCACCAGCTGTTGTAGTTGGCGCCCGAGTGGAAGCCGGCGTGGTGGAGCAGCACCAGGGTGGCGGCGAGGGCGCGGATGCCGTCGAAGGTGCTGAAGCGGGGCGTCAGCCGGGGCGCTTCGTAGGCGGCGACTTCGGGGATGGTGCTGGTCACGGCGGTCTTCTCGGCGTCCCGCGGGACGAGGCCACCCTAGTGGACGGGCGCCCCGCTCCCGGGGCTCCCCGGCTCGGCTCGGCCTGCTCCGGCCACGCACCGGTGGCCGGGGACGGAAGGGCCGGGCACTACGCTCGCCGGCGATGGGGACCACCGAGCGCGACGTCGCCGCCGCCGACGCCGGCGACCGCACGGCGACCGTCCCGGGCCGGGAGCCCGACCCGGATGCGGCGGGGGCGGGAGCGCCGCCGACGTCGACCGCGAGGGCCGATCGCGCTCCCACCGAGGTGGTCGTCCTCGCGCTCGGGGCGGTGGCGGTGGGGGTCGTGCTGCGGTTCGTCACCACGTCGCCCCTGTGGCTCGACGAGGCCCTGAGCGTCAACATCGCCTCCCTCCCCCTCGGCGAGATCACCGACGCCCTCCGGCGGGACGGGCACCCACCGCTGTACTACGTGGCGCTGCACGGCTGGATGGAGGTCTTCGGCACCGGTGACGTCGCGGTGCGGGCGCTGTCGGGTGTCGTCGCGGTGGCGACGCTCCCGCTCGCCTACCTCGCCGGTCGCCGGCGCGGTGGCCACCTCCTCGGGTGGCTCGTCGTGACCGTCCTCGCCGCCTCGCCGTACGCGCTGCGCTACGCCACCGAGACCCGGATGTACTCGCTCGTCATCCTGCTGGTCTTCGCCGGCTATCTGTTGCTCGACGACGTCGTCCGAAGGGGAAGGGGCGGATGGTGGCGCTGGCTCGGCCTCGTGGTCGTGACCGCCGCGCTGCTCTACAGCCACTACTGGGCGATGTGGTTGCTCGCCGCCGTGGGCGTCGTGCTGGTGTGGGAGGCCTGGCGCGGCGCTCCCGAGGCGCGACCGCGTGCCCTGCGGGCGATCGCCGCGCTGGTCGGCGGTGGCGTCCTGTTCGTGCCCTGGCTGCCGGTCATGGTCGAGCAGTCCGCCCACACCGGCACGCCGTGGGCCAGCCCGCAGCGGCCGGGGGCGGCGCTGGCGGCGACGCTGGCCGACTTCTCCGGCGGCGGGTTCCGCGACGCCGACTTCTTCGGGGCCCTCCTGTTCCTCCTCGCCGTGCTCGCCGTGTTCGGACGGGGGATCGACCGGTGGCGGATCGGGCTCGACCTGCGATCCGAGCGCCAGTTCCGCTTCGAGGCGCTCGTGTTGGGCCTCACCTTCGGTCTCGGGGTCGGCCTCGCCTTCCTGGCGTCGAGCGCCTACGCGTCGAGGTACGCCGCGGTGTTCTTCCCGCTGGCCGTGCTCCTGGTGGCCGGGGGTCTCACCCGGTTCGTCGGACGGTGGGTGCGCTTCGGTGCGACGCTCGTCCTCCTCGGCGCGTTCGCCATGGGTGCCGTCTTCGTCGTCACCGACCAGCGATCGCAGGCCCGCGACAACGCGGCGGTCATCGAGGCGGGGGCCCGGCCGGGCGACACGGTGGTGTTCTGCCCGGACCAGCTCGGCCCGGCCGGCAGCCGCGAGCTCGAAGGCGAGGACCTGCAACTGCTCTCCTATCCGACGCTCGGGGCGCCGGAACTGGTCGACTGGTACGACTACGAGCAGCGCAACGAGGCCAGCGATCCCGCCGCCATCGCCGCCGAGGTCGACGCCCGAGCCGGGGCGGGCCAGGTGTTCGTCGTGTGGAACGGCGAGTACAAGACCTTCGAGGACCAGTGCGAGACCCTCGTCGACACGTTGTCGGCGCTGCGGCCGGGCGGCCGGGTCGAGGTGCCGTTCGGCGGGGGCGACTACTTCGAGCCGTCGACGCTCGTGGTCTTCCCGGGCCGCGCATGAGCGAGCCCGGCGGCGGGGCGAGGGGCGTCGTCGGCTCGGGCCGCCGCTCGTCGACCCCGGGCCTCGTCGCCGAGGTGGTGGCCGTCCTGCCGGCGTGGCTGGTGGCCCGGGTCCTGGTGGCCGCCGCCTACGTCGTGGCCGTGGCCGCCGCCGACCGGCTCACCCCTGACGGCCGACCGGATCAGCTGGGCAACGGGCTGGGGGCGTGGGACGGCACCTGGTACCGCGACATCGCCCGGCTGGGCTACGAGGGCCTGCCCGACGAGGGCTTGCGGTTCTTCCCGCTGTTCCCGCTGTTCGGCCGCGGCCTCGGCGCCGCGTTCCTCGGCCACGAGGTGGTCGCGTTGGTCGTGATCGCCAACGTCGCCTCGCTCGGCTTCGCCGTGCTCGTGCGGCGCCTGGTCCTCGCCGAGGGGCGCAGCCCGGCCGCCGCCGAGCGGGCGGTGTGGCTGACCGCCCTGTTCCCTTCCGCCTTCGTGCTGGCCTGGGCCTACGCCGAGGCGCTGATGCTCGCCGCCGCCACCGGCATGTTCCTCGCCCTGCGCCGACAGCGGTGGTGGTGGGCGGCGGCGACCGGCGTGGTGGCGGGGGCGACGAGGCCGCTCGGCCTCCTGCTCGTCGTCCCGGCCGCCATCGAGGTGATCCGGCGGTGGCGCGGTCTGACGGCGGGGGAGCGGGTCGCGGGGGCGGCCGCCGTGGCCGGGCCGGCCGTCGGCACCGGCCTGTACCTCGCCTGGGTCGGGGTGGCCTACGGCGATCCGTGGCTGCCGTTCACCGTCCAGGAGGACCTTCGGGGCGAGAGCGTGGACGTCGTGACGCGACTCTGGGACGGGGTGCGCGACCTGTTCGGGCCCGAGCGCTTCGGAGACGGGCTGCACCTGCCGTTCGCCGTCGTGTTCGTCGTCCTGCTCGTGGTGACGTTCCGACGGTGGCCGGCGTCCTACGGTGCGTACGCGGCGGTGGTGCTGCTGGCCTCGCTCAGTGCCGAGAACCTCAACTCGCTCGAGCGTTACGGGCTGAACGCCTTCCCGATCGTGCTCACCCTGGCGTTGCTCACCCGCGACGAACGGGTCGACCGGGCCGTGCTGGCGGTGAGCGCCGCCGGCTTCGTGGCCCTGGCGTCGCTCGCCTGGCTCGGCGCGTACGTGCCCTGACCCCGGCGCGGGTCAGGCCGTGCGGAGCGTGGCGACCGAGGGGACCACCTGGTCGTCGGCGACCGGCTGGGCGAGCCGCCGGATGATGAGCACCTCGCTGGTGCGGAAGCTCGCCAGCCGGGTGCTCCAGCAGTCGACCACCCGACGGTCGGCCCCGGTGGCGAAGAACGTGGTCATCGGACCCTCCTGCTGGTAGGCGTCGGCACCCTCGACCACCTCGATGGAGCGGTCCTTCAGCGTCACCTGGTAGCAGGTCATGGGGCCACCGTACGGACCCGACCCTGTGAGGAGGAAGGGGAACAACCCTGTGGATCTCGCGGGGATTCCTGGTCGATGCTGTGGACAGCCGCCGGCCGACCACGGTCCGCCGACGAGCATCGGCGGGATGGCAGGCTGGCCCGGTGCCTGCCGCCGACCTCCTCTCGTTCGCCTGCCCCCGTTGCGCCGCGCCCGTCGACGAGCGCTTCTACGGCCCCTGCACCCGCTGCCGCCAGGCCCTTCGTGCCGAGCTCGGTGGCGACGCCCGCGACGTCGAGGTCGAGGCCTACGAGCCGAAGATGAACGTCACCCCCAACGCCGTCGCCCTCAAGGACTGACCCGAACCGGTTGCCGGATCACCCCCTGGGACACTCCGGTTCCGCAACCAGTTCGAGCCTGACGGGGCGAGAGGCGCAACTGGTTGCCGGATCACCCCGTGGGACACCCCGGTTCCGCAACCAGTTCGAGGGGTCGGTTCGAGGGGTCAGAGGCGGGTGAGGTCGCGGAGGCGGGCCCTTGGTGCCCGCCGGGGGGGATGGGTGCCGGCCAGCGCGAGGAGCCGTTGGGCGCGGCCGCGCTGGCCGCGGAACGGTTCGAGCAGCCCGAGCATGCGCTCGTCGTCGGCCTCTCGTTCACGGGCGAGCGTCCAGGCGACCAGCGCCGGCAGGTTGTCGTCGCCGACGATCACCGAGTCGGGGTCACCGAAGGTGAGCCGACGCACGATCGCCGCGGTCCAGGGTCCGATCCCGGGGAAGTGCATGAGCACCCGGGCCGCCTCGGTGGGCGTCTCGGACACGAGCGCCTCGAGCCGCGTGGCCCGCGCGCAGACCCGACGGATGACGTCGGCCCGCCGGCGTTCGATGCCGAGTGGGTGGAAGGCGTGGTACGGCAGGGCGGCGAGGCACGCCGGGTCGGGCGGCAGGCGCAGGGGCACCGGCCCCGGGGCGTCCTCGCCGTGGCGGTCCACGAGCCGGTGGTACCCGCGGATCGCCTCCGTGGCGGTGACCTTCTGGGCGAGGATCGTCGGGACGAGCACCTCGACCACTCGGGCGCACGCGCCGAGCCGGAGCCCCGGATGCCGACGGGCGAGCTCGGCCAGGAGGGTCGTCGCCGGATCGACGGCCGGCACGGCCCAGCCGGCCTCGTCGTCCCCGAGCACCCGGGGGGCGTTGGCCACCAGCCACGAGGCACCCGGACCCCAGGCCTCGACCACCGCGACGCGGGGGTCGCGGGCGTCGACGCGCATCGTGCCGGGGCCGTCCGGGGTGCGCCGCGCCCACCATCGCTCGGCCCCACGCCCCGCCCACGACGGGTCCGCACCGCCGACCCGGTGGGGGGCGAGGGTGAGCCCGAGGTCGAGGGGCCGGTCGAGTCGGACCTCACCGCACGCGTCGGGCATCACCGCAGGTTCGCGCGCCCCACGGCGCGTCGGGCGCATGGGGCTAGGACGGCGGGAGCTCCTCGATGGTGACGGTGCGCATGACGTCACCCTTCCGGGTGGCCTGCACGACGTCGAGGCCCTCGACCACATGTCCGAACAGGTTGTACTGCTTGGGGAGCCGGCCGGTGAGGTCGCTCAGGCACACGAAGAACTGGGAGCCGTTGGTGTCCGGGCCGGCGTTGGCCATGGCCACCGCACCCTCGGTGTACTCGCCCTGCACCGGCTCGTCGGAGAAGCGGTAGCCGGGCCCGCCCCGGCCGCTGCCCTCGGGGCATCCACCCTGGATGACGAAGCCGGGCTCGACCCGGTGGAAGGTGAGACCGTCGTAGAAGCCGTCGCGCGCGAGCGAGATGAAGTTGTTGACGGTGCCGGGTGCCAGCTTCGGGTCGAGATCCATCACGATGGCGCCTCGATCGGTGGCGATCGTGACCCGGTAGACGGTGTTCTCGTCGATCTGCATCGCAGGAGGGTTGGCCATGCGGGCATCCTTGCACAGTGCCGCCGGCCGACCTCCCGCCCGCCACCCCGTCCCGAGCTCCGGCCGGGGGGCGCCGCCGCGCCCGGGTGGGCCCGGCCGCGGCCAGCGCCCACGTCGCCGCCGCCGACCCGGTCGTGGCCCGGCTGCTGTCCGTCCACGGCCCGATGCGCCTGGGCCGACGACCTCGAGCGGACGAGCGCTTCGAGGCGCTGGCCGAGTCGATCGCCCACCAGCAGCTCGCCGGTCGGGCCGCCGCCAGCATCTGGGGTCGGGTCCGTGGCCTCGTCGACGGTGACCTGACCCCCGGGGCGGTCCTGGCCCTCCACGAGACCGAGCTGCGGGGGGCCGGGCTGTCGGGCGCCAAGACGACGGCGATCCTCGACCTGGCCCGGCACGTCGAGGAGGGCTCGATCCGCCTCGACACGATCGGGCGCCGGGACGACGACGCCGTCGTCGCCGAGCTCACCCGGGCCCGCGGCATCGGTCCGTGGACGGCGCACATGTTCCTGCTGTTCAGCTTGCACCGCCTCGACGTGTGGCCGACGGGCGACCACGGCGTGCGGGCGGGCTTCGCCCGCGCCTTCGGGCTCGACGGGCTCCCGACGGTCCGGGCGCTCGACGCTCTCGGCGACCCGTTCCGGCCCTACCGGAGCGTGGTGGCCTGGTACTGCTGGCGCGTCGTGGACACCGCGGCGCCGGGCCGGGAGCCGACGGCCTGACGTCCCGGCGGCGTCGGTCAGCGGCGGGTGGCGGGGGCGGGGCGTCGGCGCGCCGGGCCGGACTCGTTCCCGGACGCGGCGTCGGCGAAGCCGGCGAGGCCCGTCCACAGCAGGGTGAGCAGCGCGGCGCGTGCCCCGTCGAACGACAGGTCGTCGTGGTCGAGCCATTCGAGGGTGGCGGCGTCGAGCAGGCCGAGCACGCCGTGCGCGGCGATGCGGGCCTCGGCGCTGCCGCCCCAGTCGGCGGCCATGCGCTCGCAGCGGGCGCGTCGGGCCGCCTGCACCTCGGGGTGGCCGATGGCCTCGGCCGTCCACGTCACCCGCCACGCCGCCGGGTTGGCTCGGGCGAAGCGGAGGTGGCAGTCGACGAGGGCGCGCAGCCGGTCCTCGTCGTCGCCGTGGTAGCCGGGCGTGGCGGCGAGCTCGGCGTCGAGGCGTTCGAACCCCCGCAGGCACACCGCGGCCACGAGCCCCGCCTTGTCCCGGAAGTAGTTGTGCACCAGCGCCCGTGACACGCCGGCGGCCTCGGCGACCTGCTCGAGGGTGACCTCGCCGGGCTCGCGGTCGACGAACACGATCTCGGCCGCGTCGAGGATCTGCTCGCGTCGGACCTCCGGATCGAGCCGGGTCCTGGTACGTGTCGCCCGTGCCACCGCCGTTCCCCCCCGGACCGTCGGCGATCTCAGTCGGCGGTCGGCGCGGTCGGCGCGGTCGGCGCGGTCGGCGGTGAGCCGTTGGAGCCGGGCCCGGTGCCGGGAGCCGGTGCGGCGAACGTCGGCTCCTCGCCGGGTTCGATGGGGAAGTGGCAGGCCACGTAGTGGTTGGGGGCGATCTCGCGCATCTTTGGCTCGACCTGGGCGCACATGTCCTGGGCGCGCGGGCAGCGGGTGCGGAACCGGCAACCCGACGGGGGAGCGACCGGCGAGGGGATCTCGCCGCTCAGCGTCGACTCGGCGTTGAGCTTGACGGTCGGATCGGGCACGGGGATCGACTTGAGCAGGGCCGCCGTGTAGGGGTGGGTCGGTGCCTCGTAGAGGTCGTCGGGCGGGGCGACCTCGCACAGCTTGCCGAGGTACATCACCGCCACGCGGTCGCTCACGTTCTTCACGACGGCGAGGTCGTGGGCGATGAACACGAGCGTGAGCCCGTAGCGGTGCTTCATGTCCTCGAGCAGGTTGAGGATCTGGGCCTGCACCGAGACGTCGAGCGCCGACACCGGCTCGTCGCAGATGATCAGCTTGGGGTCGAGCACCAACGAGCGGGCGATGCAGATGCGCTGGCACTGGCCCCCGGAGAACTGGTGCGGGCGCCGGTTGGCCGACTCGGGCGGCGATGCCGACGGCCTCGAGGGTCTCGTTGACGAGCTCACGCTGCTCCTGGGCCGTGCCCCGCTTCCAGACGCGGAGCGGCTCGGCCACGATGTCGTAGACCTTCCGGCGCGGGTTGAGCGACGAGATCGGGTCCTGGAAGATCATCTGCATCTCGGGGCGGATCGCGCGCAGCTCGTTGCCCTTGAGGGTCACGAGGTCGTGGCCCCGGTAGACGACCTCGCCCGAGGTCGGCCGCGGCATCTGCATGATCGCCCGCCCCGTGGTGGACTTGCCGCAACCCGACTCGCCGACGAGCCCGAGGGTCTCGCCCTCGCGCACGTCGATGCTGACGTCGGACACGGCGTGCACCTTGAGCCCGGTGGAGCCGACCGGGAAGTCGACGACGAGGTTCTCGGCACGCAGGAGCGTGTCGCCGTCGGTGCGCAGGTGCGCGGTGCCGCTACCGGCCATCTAGAGCTCCTCGCGGGTGGTGGGGCGGATGCTGACCGGCGCGGCGGCGCCGGCGTTGGACGCGGTGGTGCCGGCGGCCTCGTTCCGGGCGAGGGCCTCGGCGCCCTCGGGGGTGCCGACCGGGAACCAGCACCGGTACAAGTGCCCGGGGGTCTCGGACTCCGTGAGCGGCGGCTCCTCCTCGAGGCACCGCGGCTGGGCGTACCGGCACCGAGGCGCGAAGTTGCAGCCCTTGGGCGGGTTCACCAGGTCGGGCGGGCGGCCCGGGATCGAGTCGAGGCGGGTGTGGCTGCGGTGCTCGAGCTTGGGGATCGAGTTGACCAGGGCCTCGGTGTAGGGCATCCGCATCTCGCTGAAGAGCACGGCGGTCGGCGCCCGTCTCGACGATCTTGCCGCCGTACATCACCGCGATCTCGTCGGTCCGTCCGGCGACCACGCCGAGGTCGTGGGTGACGAGGATCATCGCCATGTGCCGGTCCTTCTGCTGCTGCTCGAGCAGGTTGAGGATCTGGGCCTGGACGGTGACGTCGAGGGCGGTGGTGGGCTCGTCGGCGAACAGGAGCTTGGGGCCGCAGGCCAGGGCGATCGCGATGGTGACGCGCTGGCGCATGCCACCCGACAGCTGGTGGGGGTACTCGGTGAGCCGCTGCGCGGGCTCGGGGATGCCGACCGAGGTGAGCAGGGCGAGCGCCGTCTCGTTGGCCTCGCCCTTGTCCATCTTGAGGTGGTGGATGAGGGACTCGGTGATCTGCTTGCCGATGCGCATGACCGGGTTGAGCGAGGTCATCGGGTCCTGGAAGACCATCGACATCTCGGCGCCCCACACCGAGCGCATCTCGTCCTGCGAGTAGCCGATGATGTCGTTGCCCTCGTAGAAGACGTGACCCTCGCGGACGACGTGCTTCTTGGGGAGCAGCCCCATGATCGAGCGGGACAGGATCGTCTTGCCCGATCCCGACTCGCCGACCACGCCGAGGGTGCGACCCCGGTCGAGGTTGAGGCTGACGCCGTCGACGGCCCGAACGGTGCCGCGTTCGGTGCGGAAGTGCGTCTTGAGGTCGACGACCTTGAGCAGCTTGGTGCCGGGGTCGCCCGGCGTGCCGGTGGCCGACGAGGTGATGACCTTGCGGCTCACAGCCCGCCCTCCTTGATGTCGAAGTACTCCCGCACCCGGTCGCCGGCCAGGTTCAGGGAGAGCACGGTGAGGAACAGCACGGCACAGGGGATCAGGGCGATGTAGGGCTCGGTCTCGAGGGCCGCCCGGCCGTCGTTGATCATGCCGCCCCACGTGGGTGTGGGCGGGGCCACCGAGAGCCCGAGGAAGGCGAGACCTCCCTCGGCGACGATGGCCACGGCGACGCCGATGATCGAGAACGACAGCACGGGCAGCACCACGTTGGGCAGCACCTCCTTGGCCACGATGCGGAAGTTGCTCGCGCCGATGGCCCGGGATGCGGTCACGAACTCGCGTTGGGAGAACACGAGCGTCGAGGCACGGACCAGACGTGCGATCGGCGCGATGGCGACGATGCCGACCGCCAGCACCACGTTGGGCAGGCTCCGACCCCGGAAGGCGATGATGGCCAGGGCCAACAGGAGGGCGGGGAAGGCCAGCAGCACGTCCATCGCTCCCATCAGCAGCCCTTCGAGCCGTCCCCGCAGGTAGCCGGCCACGATGCCGATCACCCCGCCGATGATCAGGCCGAAGATGATGGCGGCGAAGCCGACCACGAGCGACACCCGTGCCCCCCAGATGACGCGGGAGAAGATGTCGCGGCCGAGGGTGTCGGTGCCGAACCAGTGGTCGGCGCTCGGGGAGCACCGCACGCAGCTGCTCGTCTTGGTGGGGTCGTCGATCGGCAGGATGGGGGCGAGGATGGCGAGCGTCGCCACGAGCCCGAACCACCCGATGGCGATCCAGAACGTCGCGCCGAGGCGCTTCTTGACGACCTGATCGGTGCTGACCTGGTCGGGGTCGAGCTCGGCGAGCACCTCGGAGACGAAGACGTCGCCGTCGGCGATCTCGGTGACCTCGGTCGCGAGGTCACCGCTGCCGGCGAAGATGCCGTCGTCGGACGGGAGGGGCTCGAAGTCGTCAGGCGAGCGCACGGGCATGGCGGATCCTCGGGTCGAGCACGGCGTAGAGCATGTCCACGCCGAAGTTGATCAGGACGTAGCCGACGGCGATGACGACGACGCCACCCTGGACCGGGATGTAGTCCCGGCCGAGGATCCCGTCGACGACGTACTTGCCGATCCCGTTGAGGGCGAAGATCACCTCGATGATCAGCGTGCCGCCGATGAGCCGGCCCATGTTCAGACCGGCGACGGTCACGAGCGAGAACGTCGAGGGCCGGAAGGCGTGGCGGAGGAGGATGCGCCGGCTGGGCATGCCCTTCGCCTTGGCCATCGTGATGTAGTCCTCCTGCAGGGTGGCGATGAGGTCGGTGCGCAGGAGGCGCAGGTAGACCGCCATCTCGGCCACCGCCAGCGTGAGCGCGGGCAGGAAGAGCGATCTCAGGTTCTCGGCGGGGTTCTCGGTGAACTCCGTGTACCCGGTGGCCGGGAAGATCTTCCAGTTCACGGCGAACAGGAGGATCAACACGATGGCCAACACGAAGTTGGGTATGGCGAGCAGGGCGAACGCCACCGTGGTCGACACCCGGTCGAAGATCCCGCCGTTGCGCTGGGCGGCGATGATGGCGAGCGGGATGGCGATCCCGAGGGCGAGCACCTGGCTGTAGATCAACAGCTCGATGGTGACGGGGAGGCGCTGCTGGATGGCCTCCCACACCGGCTGCTGGTTGCGGGCCGAGGAGCCGAGGTCACCGGTGAGGGCGTCGCCGAGCCACTGCACGTAGCGGACGGGGATCGGGTCGTTGAGGCCGAGCTCCTCGGTCTTCTGGTCGACGCACTCCTGGCCGCCGCCCACCCCGCAGATCACCTCGGCGGTGTTGCCGGGCAGCAGGTTCAACATCATGAACGAGATGAAGGTGACGGCGAGGAGCACCAGCACGAGCTGGACCAGCTTCTTGCGGACGAACCTCATGGTTCGTGCACCCCCCTTCGGCCGGCGGCCGGTCGCGCTCTGTGGTTCGGCTTGCCCCTCACGTCATCCCCTCGTGGTCACGGTGCCCCGCACCGATCCGGTTCGTGCGCCCGCCCCCCGGCGGGTGGTGCGGTGCCGCCGGCCGACCCCCCGAACGGCCGGCGGCACCGAGATCGCGTGGCCTATTCGGCGAGCCAGGTCTGGGTCAGGAAGGTGACCCCACCGAACCCGCCCGGCCCGCCGATCGGGTTGGCGGGCGAGCCGTCGGGCAGCGGTCCGTTGGTGATGCCCCGCACCGCGTTGGTGGCGATGAGGGCCCACTCGGCCCGGTCGAGCCAGATGTACGGGAGCGTCGTGTTCAGGCGCTCCTGGACCTTGGCGTACGCCTCCTTGCGCACGGCGAGGTCGGTGCTCGCTCGGCCCTGCTGCAGGGCGGCGTCGAGCTCCGGGTCCTCGTTGCGGGCGAAGTTCAAGGCGATGCCCTCGCCCGGCGGGGCCGAGTTCTCCGACGCCCACCAGATGTAGTCGTAGTCGGGGTCGGCGCCGCCGAACTGCCGCCACTCGTAGGCCTGGTAGTCGCCGACGGCGGCGTTGAGGATGAACTGCGACTGCTCGATGAGCTCGGTGTTCACCGAGATGCCGACCGCCTCCCATTGCTGCTTGAGCAGGTCGAGGCCCCGGGAGTCGGTGCCCGAGTTGGCGAGGGTGAGCTCGAGCGGGCCCTTCTCGGCCTCGTACTCGTCGACCAGTTCCTGGGCCCTGGCCGGGTCGAAGTCCGGGTAGTCGGTGTCCACCTTCCACTTCGAGCCCTCGGAGAACGGGCCGTCGGCCACCTCGCGGAGGTTGTCGTTGATCACCGCGTTGAACACGTCACGGTCGGTCGCGTGGGCGAGGGCCTGACGGACGCGGAGGTCGTCGAGCGGGGCGACCTGCGTGTTCAGCATCACGAAGGCCTCCTCCTTCTCGCCCTTGTCGATCACCAGCTGCAGCTCGCCGCTGCTGGCCGCGGCCTCGAGCTTGTCGATCTCGCGTGGGTCGGTGGTGTGGATCATCGAGACCGTGCCCGACTGGATCGACGCGGTGCGGGAGTTCTGGTCGGGGATCGGCCGGAACTCCACCGTGTCGAGGTACGGGAGCTGGTTGCCGTCGGCGTCGGTTCGCCAGTAGTCCGGGTTCCTGGTGGCCACGAACCGGTTGTCGGGCACCCACTCGTCGAACACGAACGGCCCGGTGCCGACGGGGGCCCGGCCGGCCTCCGCGTCGCCGGCCATCGAGGGGGCGGCGATCATGCCGAGCTGTCCGGTGAGCAGCACCGGGAAGGCTGCCCACGGCGCCTTCATGTTGACGATGGCGGCGAGCGGGTCGGCGGGGTCGAGGTCGATCGACGCGATGTTCTTGGCGGCGATGCCGACGAGCGGGTCGGCCCGGAGGGCGTCGAGGAAGGTCTTCACCGCAGCGCCGTCGAGCGGCGTCCCGTCGTGGAAGGTGATGTCGGGGCGGACGACGATGGTCCACTGCGTGGCGTCCGCGTTGGGCGTCATCGTCTCCGCGAGGTACGGCTGCGGCTGGAGGTCCACGTCGAACGCGGCGAGCGGGTCGAAGATGGCGAGGCCGATCACCGTGCCGGAGATGGCGAAGCGGTTGGTGGCGGGGTTGTAGCCGTCGCTCTCGGCCTCGACGCCGTACACGAAGGTGCCCCCTGCCTGCGGCGGTCCGTCGGCGGCGAGGGTGACGTCGGTGGGGACCGCCGAGCCCTCGCTCGCGCCATCGTCGCCGCTGTCGTCGGAGCCGCCGCAGGCGGCGGCGACGAGGAGGAGGACGACGGCGACGGCCAGGGCCGGAGCCCTCCCTCGTCGGCGATCGGACCGGTGCTCCACGCTTCCCCCAAAGTGATGCGGCTCACGACGTCCCGGCTGGCGGGCCGGGCCCTCCGGCCGGCAGTGTGACCCCGGCCACAGGGGCGAGGTGACGGTAGGGGCGTCATTGCCACCGTGTCAATAACCCTGTCGATGTGACGGACGTCATCCTCGCACGTCTCCCACCGCCCCGCGTGCTCGGGCGCCCGACGGACCGTCGCGACGGCGCGCGAGCGTGGGGCCGTCACCGACCGGGAGCAGAGCCGAGACGGGCCGAGACGGGCCGAGACGGGCCGAAACGCACGAGGACCCCGAGTAGCCTCCCGGCCGAAGCCGGTCAGCTCCTCGGGGCCAACCCGTGCGGCTCGCACCCCGGCGATCCGTCGGGCCGGGCCGGCCCTCCGGTTCGCACTCCCCGGTCGTTCCCGACCGGCGCCTCCGTCCCCGTTCGGGGCGGACGGGCTGCGACCCTGACCAGGTGCCCCGAACCGCTCGCCTGCCGGGCCCTCGGCGGGGGTCTCCCCCTGCCGGATGCTCGGTGCCGGGCGGCTCGTTCTTGCCTGGCTTGAGGTGACTGTGCTCCCGCCCGACCGGGCTGGTCAACCACTTTCTCGAGATCCCCAGGGTTATCCCCGGAGTTCGTCGGCAATCCCCAACCGGGGTCGGTTTCTCCCCATCGCCCTCCCCATGTCATCCACACGGCGCGCCGCCCGATGGCGGGGTGGGGGTCGCGTAGACTCGCTCGTCGACCCGCTTCACCTCCCGCCCCTGGAGCTCCCGTGACCGCCCCCGACCCCGTCGTCCCCGCATCGTCGCCGCCTACCGATGGCGACCCGGCGCCGAGCGTCGAGCCCGGTGCCGACTTCGAGACGGTGTTCGCGTCGGTGGCCGAGGTCAACGGGTGGATGACGAGGGACCAGGCGGCTCGGCTGTGGGCTCGGGCGTCGGAGCTGTCGCCCGGCACGCGGATCGTCGAGATCGGCAGCTTCCAGGGTCGCTCGCTCATCGTGCTGGCCAACGCCGCCGCCGACGGGGTGGAGCTCGTCGCCATCGACCCCCACGGTGGCAACGACCGTGGCCCGCAGGAGTTCGAGGGCTTCGCCGAGGAGGCCGAGCAGGACAACCGGGTCTTCGAGGCCAACCTCGAGCAGGCTGGGGTGCGCGATCGGGTCACCCACTTGCGGGCGTTCTCCCACGACGCGCTGCCGTCGGTGCCCGGCCCGGTCGACCTGCTCTACATCGACGGCGCCCACCGGTTCCGGCCTGCACTGCAGGACCTGCGGGAGTGGAGCGCCAAGGTGCCCGAAGGTGGCGTGATGCTGGTGCACGACTCGTTCAGCGCGGTGGGCGTCACGGGCGGGCTGGTGCTCACCACCTTCTTCGGTTCGAGCTGGCGCTACGAGGGCCGGTCGCAGTCGATGACCCAGTTCCGTCGCACCCGGCTGACGCCGCGAGAGCGGCTCGGCAACGCCGCCCGCCAGCTCGCCGAGCTGCCCTGGTTCGTCCGGAACGTGGTGGTGAAGGCGGCCATCCTCGCGAAGCTGCGCCCCGTCTACCGGGCGCTCGGCAGCGACGGCACCTGGCCGTACTGAGCCAGCTCAGTACCCGACCGCTGCTCCCGAGCCGGCCCGGGGGTCGGCCATGCCTCCGTAGCCGCCATCGCCCACCGCGATGAGGTGGGCGTGGCCGAAGCCGAGCCACGGTGGCCGGGTACGCACCCGGTGGCCCCGCGCCACGAGGCCCTCGACCCACGCCGCCGGCGCGTCGTCCTCGACGTCGACGCCGAGCGCGGCGAGATCGTCCCACGTGTCGAAGCCGTGCCCTCCGCCGTGGTTGGCGAGCACGAACCGGGGGGCGGCGATGATCCGCCCCGGCCGGTGCCGGTGGTGGAGGAGGCGCACGAGGAGCTGGAGGACGATCTGGGGCTGGGAGTCGCCGCCCATTGAGCCGAGCACGGCGTGCAGCGAGCCGTCGTCCCGGGTGACGAGGGCGGGGGAGAGGGTGCTCGGCGGTCGGGCGCCGGGGCGGTACTCGGCTGGGTGGCCCGGTTCGAGGCCGAAGCCGATGCCTCGGTTGTGCAGGAAGATCCCCGTGCCCGGTTCGGCCAGGTGCGAGCCGAAGTCGGCCGCGTTCGACTGCATCAGCGACACGCCCATCCGGTCGGCGTCGACGACGCAGAGGTGGATCGTGCCGCCCTCGGCCGTCGGGTGCCCGAGGGTGCCGGCGGCGTCGGCACGGACGGCGGCGCGCCGTGGCGCGAGCCGGGCGGGCTCGAGGAGGGACCCGCCGTCGGCGTGCTGGTGGAGGACGGCTGGGCGGTCGTGCCCGGCCTGGCGGGCGGCCTCGACGAGGAGGTGGACCCATCGGGCGTCGTCGGGGTCGCCGGGCAGGTCGAGGCCCTCGGTGATCCACGCGGCGGCGAGTGAGAGGTACCCCTGCGACGGTGGTGGGATGGTCCAGGCGTCGTGGTCGAACACCCGCAGGCCGAGGGGCTCGACCCACTCGGAGCAGGACCGCCGGAGGTCGTCTTCGACGTACTCGCCGGCGCCGATGGCGAGGAGGCCCTCGCCGAAGGCGCCCTCGTAGAAGCCCTCCCGACCGTCGATGGCGATGGACCGGAGGGCCTCGGCCACCCCCGTCCTCACCCACCGGTCGCCTGGTCGGGTGCCCCGCGCCCCGCCCGGCTCGGGGAGGGCGGCGCCGGGCGCGTGCTCGACGAGGGGCAGGGCGGCGGCCAGCAGGGCCGACACCGGGAAGCCGTCGGCGGCGTGGCGGGTGGCGTCGGCCAGCACGTCGGCGAGGGGGAGCCGGCCATGGCGCTGGTGGAGGGTCACCCAGCCGTCCACGCACCCGGGCACCGGCACCGACCGGATGTCGCCGCGGTGGGGCATGCGGCGCGCCCCCTCGGCGCGCAGGCGCTCGGGGTCGGCCCCGCTGCCCGCCCGCCCGGACGACACGAGGGTCTCGGGCGCGCCGGGTCCCGTGTGCACCAGCGCGAACAGGTCGCCACCCATGCCGCACAGGTGCGGGGCCACGACGGCGAGCACGGCGCTCGTGGCGATGGCGGCGTCGACGGCCGACCCCCCGGCGCGCAGGATGGCCACACCGGCCTCCGAGGCCAGGTGGTCGGGCGAGCAGACCATCCCCGAGGGCGCGTAGTTCGTGGTGAGCGGTCCGAGGTCGGGCACGACCGAGACGGTAGGCGGCCCTCGGTCGCTGGTGCGCGCTCTGGCACGATGGGTCCGTGCCCGCGCCGTCGGATCGCGTCCTCGAGGCCCTGGCGGCGGAGCTCGGCCCCGGTGGCGTGGTGACCGATCGAGACCTGGTCGTGTCGCACGCGACGGATTGGACGGGGCGCTTCGTCGGCGAGGCCGCCGCCGTGGTCCGGCCTTCGTCGACCGACGAGGTCGCCGCCGTGCTCGCCCGATGCCGAGAGGCTGGCGTCGCCGTCGTGCCCCAGGGCGGCAACACCGGGTTGGTGGGCGGCGGCGTGCCCCAGGACGGGGAGGTCGTCGTCCACCTCGGCCGGTTGCGGGGCATCGAACCGGTGGACACCGACGCCATGCAGGTGACCGCGGCGGCGGGGGAGCCGCTCGCCGCCCTCCGCCAGGCGGCGTCCGCCGCGGGGCTGGCCTACGCCGTCGACCTGGCGGCCCGTGACTCGGCGACCGTCGGCGGCACGGTGGCGACCAACGCGGGCGGGCTCCACGTCCTGCGGTGGGGCGCGACCCGCCAGCAGCTCGTCGGCGTCGAGGCGGTGCTGGCCGACGGTCGGGTGATCTCGCACCTCGGCGGGCTGGTCAAGGACAACACCGGTTACGACCTGGCCGGTCTGCTGTGCGGGAGCGAGGGGACGCTCGCGGTGGTGACGAGGGCGCGGCTCCGTCTCGTCCCGCGCGTCGAGGAGCGGGTGGTGGCCCTGGTGGGGTTCGCCGGCGTCGCCGACGCCGTGTCGGCGGTGGCCCGGTGGCGGCGCCGTGTGCCGAGCATCACCGCCGCCGAGGTCGTGTTCGTCGAAGGTCTCGACCTCGTGTGCGAGGTGCAGGGCCTGACGCCGCCCCTCGCCGGCCGCCCGCCGGTCGTCGTGCTGATCGAGGCGGCCGACCACGACGACCCGATGGCCGCGCTGTCCGACGCGGTGCAGGCCACCGACTCGGCGCTCGACGTCGCCGTCGCCACCAACGAGCGCGAGGCCGAGGCGCTCTGGCGGTACCGCGAGGACCACACCGTGTCGATCAACACCCTGGGCGCGCCCCACAAGCTCGACGTCGCGCTCCCCTCGGGGATGCTCTCGCGCTTCGCCGCCGAGGTGCCGGGCGTCGTCGCCGCCGTCGTGCCCGACGCCCGCACCTGGCTGTTCGGCCACATCGGCGACGGCAACCTCCACGTCAACGTCACCGGGCTGGCCCCCGACGACGAGCGGGTCGACGATGTCGTGCTCCGTCTCGTCGCCGACCTCGGCGGCAGCATCAGCGCCGAGCACGGCATCGGACGGGCCAAGCGACGGTGGCTGCCGCTCGTGCGAAGCCCGGCCGAGCTGGACGCCATGCGGGCGATCAAGGCGGCCCTCGACCCGACCGGCATCCTCAACCCGGGCGTCCTGCTCCCCGAGCCCCAGGGGTGACGACCGCGACGGGGCCGATCGAACGGTGCGGTCGGACCGTCAGTCGGCCCATTGGCCGCGTCGCACGAGGACCTGTCTCAACACCGCCGGCCGGTCGGTCATCAGGCCGTCGACGCCCAGGTCGAGCAGGCGGTCCATCTCGGCTTCGTCGTCGACCGTCCACACGTGCACCTGGAGGTCGCGCTCGTGGGCCGTCCGGACGAAGCGGTCGTCGACCAGTGCGACCTTCCCGGCGCGGGTCGGCACCTGGGCGCACCCCGCCGGGAGGCGACCGGCCGGCGCGCCGTAGCTGGCCGCCCGCAGCCGGGCCACACCCCTCGGCCCGAGGCTCGTGCACAGCCGGGGACCGAGGCGGGCGCGGAGCCGGGCGAGTCGTTTGTCGGAGAAGGCGCCGACGCACACCCGCTCGACGGCGTCGTGGTCCTCGACGACCGACGCGAGGGCGTCGACGGCCGAATCGTGCTTCGGGTCGATGTTGACCATCAGGTCGGGCCACGTGCCGAGCAGATCGGCGAGCCGGGGGATCGGCTCCCGTCCGTCGACCCGCGCCTGGCGCACCTCCCGCCACGGCTGGTCGCGGATGAGCCCGGCGCGGTCGGTGACCCGGTCGAGCGCCTCGTCGTGGAAGGCGACGAGCACCCCGTCGCTCGTCACGTGGACGTCGGTCTCGACGTACCGGTAGCCGAGGGCGACGGCCCCTTCGAACGCCGGCATGGTGTTCTCGGGCCAGTCGCCGGCGCCGCCCCGATGCGCGAACGGGAGCGGTCCGGGGTGGTCGAGGAACGGGAACCGTGTCGCCATCGTCGTCACCCTAGGACCCGAACCGGTTGCGGGGTCACCGGCCGGGACGGCCGGGTTCCGCAACCAGTTGGTGCGTCCGGCTCGAACCGGTTGCGGTCTTCGCCGCTGCGAGGGGCGTGTTCCGCAACCAGTTCGGTGGGAGGGGGGTGGGCGCGTACCGTGGGTCGACGTGACCACGACCCCGACAGGACCGTCGCTGCGGCGGGTCCTCGTGTCGACGGCGCTGGCCACGACCTGTGGGGTCCTGCCCGCGTTCCTGGTGGGCAGCCAGGCCGTGCAGCTCGAGGAGGACCTCGACTTCGGTCCGGCGCTCCTCGGCGCCACCATCGCCATCTCGTTCGGGGTGGCCGCCCTGTTCTCGACCTCGATGGGTGGGCTCACCGAGCGCATGGGCGGCTCCCGATCGCTCAGGCTGGCCACCTTCGTCAACGCCGGGGTGATGCTCGCCATCGCCGCGGTGGTCCAGGCCTGGTGGATGCTCGCGGTGCTCGCCGCCGTCGCCGGCCTGGGCAACGCCCTCACCCAGCCGGCGGCCAACGTGTTGATGGCCCGCACCGTGCCGCCCGAGCGCCACGGGATCGCCTTCGCCGTGAAGCAGTCGGCCATGCCGTTCGCCACCCTGGTCGGCGGCGCCGCCGTACCGGCGATCACCTTGACCCTCGGCTGGCGGTGGACCTTCGCCTTCGCCGGCCTGGCCGCGATCGGCGCCGGTGCGACGCTGCCCGACGACCGGCGGGTGCCGCGACCGACGGCCATGCCGTCGGTCGGCCCACCGCCACCGGCCACGGCCACGGCCCGGTCCCGGCTCGACACCCCCATCCCGGTCCTGGTGGTGCTCGCCGCCGCGGTGGCCTTCGGGGCCTCGGTCGCCAGCGCCCAGACGGCGTTCCTCGTCAGCGGGGCGGTGGAGGCCGGCGTCGCCGAGGGGGCGGCGGGCCTCCTGCTCACCTTCGGCTCGGCCCTCGGCATCGCCTCGCGTCTGGCCAACGGTGTGCGGGCCGACCAGCGGGGCGGGCGCCACCTGCCGGTGGTGGCCCTGATGATGTGCGGCGGGGCCGCCGCCTACCTCGTGTACGCCGTGCAACAGCCCTGGGCCTACCTCGTGGCCACGCCCCTGGCGTTCGCCGCCGGGTGGGCATGGCCGGGCCTGTTCAACCTGGCCGTGGTGCGGGCCAACCCGCACGCGCCCGGGCTGGCCACGGCCATCACCCAGACCGGCACCTACGTGGGCGCCGGCTTCGGCCCGCTGCTCTTCGGCGTCGTGGTCGCCGGGGCCGGCTACGGCTGGGCGTGGGCGTCGGCCACGGTGGCGGCCCTCACCGCCGCCGCGCTCACCGTGGCCGGGCGGTCGCTGCTGCTGCGCCGGCGGGCGGCCGGCGTGAGCCGATGATCCACGGTCAGATGATGCGGCTCTTGTGGCCGGCCCAGTACTGGTCCCGCAGCAGCCGCTTGTAGAGCTTGCCGGTGGGGTGACGAGGGAGCTCGTCGACGAAGTCGACCGATCGCGGGCACTTCACGTCGGCCAGGTGCTCGCGGCAGAAGGCGATGAGCTGGCGCTCGGTCTCGGGTGAGGCGTTGCCGGGATGGGCGAGCTGCACGACGGCCTTCACCTCCTCGCCGAAGTCCTCGTTGGGCACGCCGATGACGGCGCAGTCGAGCACCTCGGGATGGGTCACGAGGAGGTTCTCGGTCTCCTGCGGGTACACGTTCACACCGCCGGTGATGATCATGTAGCTCTTGCGGTCCGTCAGGTAGAGGAAGCCGTCCTCGTCGAGGCGGCCGACGTCGCCGAGCGTCGACCAGCCCAGGTCGTTGCGCGACTGGGCGGTCTTGTCGGGATCGTTGTGGTACTCGAACTCCGTGGCGCCGCCGAAGTAGATGACGCCTTCCTCGCCGACCGGGACCTCGGCGCCGTCGTCGCCCACGATGTGGATCTCGCCCAGCAGGGCCTTGCCGACGGTGCCCTTGTGGGCCATCCAGTCCTCGCTGTTGCAGTAGACGAAGCCGTTGCCCTCGGTGCCGGCGTAGTACTCGTGGACGACCGGGCCCCACCACTCGATCATCTGCTGCTTGACGGGCACGGGGCAGGGGGCGGCGGCGTGGATGGCGACCAACATGCTCGACACGTCGTAGCTCCCCCGCACCTCCTCGGGCAGCTTGAGCATGCGCACGAACATGGTGGGGACCCACTGGCTGTGCGTCGCCCGGTGCTGCTCGATCAGCGCGAGCGCGCCCTCGGGATCGAAGTGCTCCATGATCACGGCGGTGCCGCCCGCCTGCTGGCAGCCCATGGTGAAGCGCAACGGGGCGGCGTGGTAGAGCGGCGCGGGGGAGAGGTACACCATCGACTCGTCCGCCTGGAACAGCAGCTGCATCAGGCCGGTGACCGGCGAGGGCTGGTCGACGGGGTCGGACGGCATCGACGGCTTCACGCCCTTGGGCCGCCCGGTCGTGCCCGACGAGTAGAGCATGTCCTTGCCGGCGACCCGCTCGGCCAGCGCCTCGGCCGGTTGGGCGCCGACCACCTCCTCGTACGGCTCGTAGCCGTCGATGACCCCGTCGAGCATGAGCCGCACCGAGACGTTCGGCATCTTGTCGACGATGTGGGCGGCCACGTCGGCCTTGTAGGTCGACGTGATGAAGACCCGCGCTCCGCAGTCGTTGACGATGTACTCGACCTCCTCGGAGGTGAGCCGACTGCTGATCGCGGTGTAGTAGAGCCCCGCGTAGGTGGCGCCCCACGCGATGGCGAGGAACCGGGGGTGGTTCTCGAGGCAGAACGCCATGTGGTCGCCGGGCGCCAGCCCGGCCGCTCGGAAGAGCTGGGAGAGCCGGTTGGCCTCCTCGTCGAGCTCCCGGTAGGTGACCGCCTGACCCGTGGTGGCCATCACGTAGGCCGGCTTGTCGGGGTCGGTCTCGGCGTGGGCTCCGGGGTACACGGGGCTCCCTCTCTCGACGGCGTCGGTGGTCGGCAGATCGTTGGTGACGGGCACCGCGCCCCTCGGCGCGGCCGTCGGCGGAAACGTAGTTCGCCCCGCCGAGGGGCGCGGTCCACTAGCGTGGACCGCCACTGGAACCTGAGGAGGTCTCGAATGCTCAAGAAGCTCGTGGTCGCCGGTGCGGCCGCGTCCGCCCTGGTGGGGGCGGCGTGGGTGCTGCCCGCCGCTGCCGGCAAGGGACAGGCCACGCTCACCGTGACCAAGACGGTCGAGGGTGTCGCTCCGGCCGACGCCGAGTTCGTCATCAACGTCTTCTGCACCGACGGCATCCCCGTGGACACGGTTCCGGAGCTCGAGCCGCTGGGCCTCGACGGCATCGTCTACGACGAGGACATCACCTTCGGCCCCGAGGGAGGCTCGGAGGACTTCGACTTCTTCGACTTCGCCACGTGCACGATCACCGAGGTCGACGACGGCGGTGCCGACTCGAGCTCCGGTCCGGTCGAGGTCGACATCAGCGGCCCGGAGCTGTTCGACGCCGAGATCGTCAACACGTTCGACGCGGAGGCGGCGACGACGGTGGCGCCCACGCCGACCACGGCGGCGGCCGCCGCCGGCGCGGTGCGCGCCGCCCCCACGTTCACCGGCTGACACCAGCAGCTCGGCCGTGCGCGCGGGCCCGCCCCTCGGGGCGGGCCCGGTCGCGCCCGGGCCAGGGGATGGCCGATGAGGCGACCGCCGCCGGCTACGTTGTGGCGGTTCCGGACTGGGAGGAAAGCAGATGATCAAGAAGTGGATGGCCGCCGGTGCGGCCGCCTCGGCGCTCACCGTGGGCGCCGTGCTGTTCGCGTTGCCGGCAGATGCGGGACGGGAAACCGCCACGCTGACCGTGACCAAGACGGTGGAGGGCACGGCGCCGGCCGACGCCGAGTTCGTCATCAACGTCTTCTGTGAGGGCGGGACCACGAACGGCACCGAGGTCGGCCTCGAGCCGGCCGGTGAGATCCTCGAGGTGGTCTACGACGAGGACATCACCTTCGGCGCGGAGGGTGGCTCGGAGGACTTCGTGTTCTTCTCCGAGGCCACGTGCACGATCACCGAGGTCGACGACGGCGGTGCCGACTCGAGCTCCGGTCCGGTCGAGGTCGACATCACCGACCCGACCCTGTTCGACGCCGAGATCGTCAACACGTTCGACGCGGAGGCGGCGACCACGGTGGCGCCCACGACCACGGCGGCGGCGGCCGCCGGCGCGGTGCGCGCCGCCCCCACGTTCACCGGCTGACACCCGCAGCTCCGCGATGCGTTCGGGCCCGCCCCTCGGGGCGGGCCCCGTCGCGTCCGGAGACCCGACGGGTACCCTGCCGCCGGTGGAGGCGACCGAGCACTTCGTCGAGCTCATGGCTCGTCCGGAGCCCGAGCTGCCCCTCGACCTGGCCGCGCTGCTGATCGCCGCCCACGCCGACGGCGACCTCCACGTCGACCGCGCGCTCACCCGCATCGACGACCTCGCCGCCGGCTGTCCGGCACCCACCCTCGACGGTCTCGTGCGCCACCTGTTCGTCGACCTCGGGTTCGCCGGCGACCGCAGCCGCTACTACGACCCCCGCAACTCCTACCTGCACCAGGTCATCGAGCGTCGGCGGGGCATCCCGATCTCGCTCGCCGTGCTCACCTTGTCGGTGGGTCGACGGGTCGGCGTGCCGCTCGACGGCGTCGGCATGCCCGGCCACTTCCTGCTGCGCGACCGCGTCGACCGGCAGGTGTTCGTCGACCCGTTCGCCGGTGGTGCCCTGCTCGACCGCGAGGGATGCCGGCGGGCGTTCCGCGCCGTGCAGGGCGACGAGGTCGCGTTCCACGACGCGTACCTCGAGCCCGTCGGCGCCCACTCGATCCTCGCCCGCATGCTGGCCAACCTCCGGGCCGTGTTCGCCGCCGTCGGCGACCACGCCTCGCTCGTGTGGGTCCTCCGGCTCCGCACCGCGGTGCCGGGCGTGCCCCTGGAGGAGCGCGCCGAGCTCGGATCGGCCTTGGCTGCAGCCGGGGACTTCGTGGGGGCGGCGACCGAGCTCGAGGAGCTCGGGTCCCAGCTCGGCGGCGCCCTCGGCGAGCAGTACGCACGCGACGCCGGTCGCCTCCGGGCCCGTCTGAACTAGCCCGACGCTCCCGGCTCGGGCCCCGAGGGGGTGGGCCCACCTCGGTGGGCGGTACGGTCTCGACCGTGATCGACCGGGACGTCAAGCGCTGCCTCGGCCAGATGATGAAGGGCGTCCAGGTCGTGGCCGCGACCGACGGCGACCTCACGCGGGCCTACTGCTCGCACTGGGTCTGCCAGGTGTCGTTCGAGGAGCCGATCCTGATGGCCTCGGTCTCGCCCAAGCACGACACCCACGCCCTCATCGCCTCTTCCGGTGCGTTCACGGTGTCGATCCTGGCCGGGGACCAGGTCGACGCGGGCCAGTACTTCTCCTACCCCGGCCGGCGGTTCCGCTACATCGCCCCCGAGTACCTGAGCGTCGAGCGTGGTCACCCCGTCGTGCCCGGCGCCATCGCCTGGCTGCACTGCGAGGTCATCGACCGCCTCCACGGCCTCGGTGGCCACGACGGCCACCCGGCGATCGAGCTCGACCACGAGCTGTTCTTCGCCCGGGTCGTCGAGGTCGGGGAAGGACGCCTGCGCGAGCCGCCGCTGCTCTACTCGTCCCGTCTGGGCTGGCGGGTCACCGGCGACAAGGCGCGTGAGCCGGGGGGATCGGTGCGAGACATGCTGCTGGCCCGGCTGGCCGAGGTGGCCGGCCTCGACGGCGTGCACATCGAGGGGCTCGACGAGCCTGCGCCCACCCGCGACCACGGCCCGGAGGATTGACGTGGCCTGGCTGTGGGCGCTGCTCCTCATGGCCCCGGTGGTGATCCTGCTCGCCGTGCTGCGGAACGAGCGTCGGCGCAGTGAGCTGCGGGCCGCCACCGTGGAGCTGCACGTGGACGGGATCGGTGTCCGTCGCGCGCTGGCCGACGGCCGGGTCGAGCAGGTCGACTGGCCCGAGGTGACCGAGATCGACATCGTCCTCGCCCGCCAGGGGCCCCACGCCTCGTCCGGTGGGGTGATGATGCTGGTCGGCGACGCCGAGCGAGGCGCCCTCGTTCCCCTCGACCGCCTGGAGTCGAGCGGCGTGGCGGAGCTCCTCCCGTCGCTCCCCGGCTTCGACAGCCGCGAGCTGCTGCGGGCCCTCGACGGCAAGGCACCGTCGACGACGACGATCTGGACCCGCGAGGCGCCACCGGCCACACTGGGCGAAGGGTCTTGACCGACCGGTCGAGCGAACTCGGACGCACGTCCGACGTCCACCGGAGGGGTACGTGACCGACACGCAGACGCGGGTGGACCGCGACGAGCAGCTCGTCGCCGATCGCTGCGACGCCCTGGTGGAGGCCTACCCGCCGGCCTCCACCGGGGCCGTCGACTTCCTCGGCGCCCAGTTCGACGCCGGCCTGGCGTGGGTCCAGTTCCCCGAGGGCGAGGGCGGCCTCGGGCTGAGCCCCAAGCTCCAGAAGGTCGTGAACGAGCGGCTGGGCCGGGACGGCGCGCCGATGCCCTACGGCCGCAACCCGATCGGTCACGGCATGGGCGCGCCCACCGTCGTGAGCCACGGCAGCGACCAGCAGAAGGCCCGCTACCTCCGGCCGCTGTTCACCGGCGAGGAGATCTGGTGCCAGATGTTCAGCGAGCCCGGCGCCGGCTCCGACGTCGCCTCTCTGTCGACCACGGCCGTGCGTGACGGCGACGAGTGGATCGTGAACGGCCAGAAGGTGTGGACGACGCTGGCCCACCTGGCGAGGTGGGGCATGCTGATCGCCCGCACCGATCCCGACCAGCCCAAGCACCGGGGCATGACCTACTTCGTGGTCGACATGCACGCCCCCGGCGTCGAGGTGCGGCCCCTCCGCCAGATGACCGGCGAGGCCGAGTTCAACGAGGTCTTCTTCAGCGACCTCCGGGTCCCCGACGCGGAGCGGCTCGGCGACGTAGGCGACGGCTGGCGGGTCGCCCTGACCACCCTGATGAACGAGCGGGTCGCGATCGGAGGCGCCATCCAGCCCGCCCGCGGCTCGGGCATCATCCGGGAGGCCCTGCGGGCCTGGCACGCCACCGATCGCCACGACCCCGTGGTGCGCGACCGGCTCAGCGACCTCTGGATCCGAGCCGAGGTGCTCCGGCTCACGAACATCCGGGCGTCGCAGCTGCGTTCGAAGGGGACGCCCGGCCCGGAGGGGTCGGTCGGCAAGATCATGTCGGCCGAGCTCAACAAGAAGGTCATGGAGCTGTCCGTCGACATGCTCGGCGCCGAGGGGATGCTCTACACGAGCTACGAGATGGTCCGACCCGCCTCCGCGCTCAGCTGGGACTGCCCCCAGAAGGCGTTCCTGCGGATGCGCGCCAACTCGATCGAGGGTGGCACCACCGAGGTCATGAAGAACATCCTCGGGGAGCGGGTGCTCGGACTGCCCGGTGACGTGCGGGTCGACAAGGACCTGCCGTGGAAGGACGTCCCTCGCTGACCCTCAGCGCAGGTGGGCGTGCTCGTTGAGCGTGAAGACGCTGCGGCGCCCGTCCCGGTTCACGAGCACCCGGGTGATCGAGGTGTACATCGGCTCGAACCACAGCAGTCGTTCGAGGCCGAGCACCGCTGCGGTGTAGGCGTTGACGACGCCGGCGTGGCACACCACCGCGACCCGCTCTCCGGCGTGGGCGGCGGCGATGGCGTCGACGGCGCCGACCACCCGGCCCACGAACCCGACGGCGTCGACGCCGAGATCGTCCCAGCGCTCATCGCGCATGGCCTCCCAGGCCGGGTGGGCGTCGGCCTTGAGCTCCTCGACCGGGATGTAAGACGAGGCGTCGGCGTCCCACTCGCTCACGCCGTCGTCCACCCGGAGCGTGAGCCCGAGGGCGTCGACGATGGGCATCGCCGTCTCGCGGGCCCTCCGCAACGGGCTCGTGTACACGGCATGAACGGATGGTTCGCCGGCGAGCCAGTCCGCGAGTCGGTTGGCCTGGTCGACACCGACCTCGTCGAGCCCGGGGTCGGCGACGCCGTCGACGAGCTCGATGCGGTGGGGGCGCGCGTGGCGCACGAGGAGGAGCTCCATGGCGAGGCGCGAGCGTAGGCCCTTGTAGCGTGGAGCGATGGCACGGCGCACGAAGATCATCGCCACGGTCGGACCCACGTCGGATTCCGAGCCGGTCCTCAAGTCGATGATCGAGGCGGGGATGGACGTCGCCCGCATCGGGCTCGCCCACGAACCGCTCGAGCAGGCGCTGGCTCGCTACCACCGCATCCGCCGCGCCGCCGCCGACTTCGGTCGCACCGTGGGCGTCCTCGTCGACCTCCCCGGCCCCAAGGTCCGGGCCGGCGCCGTGCCCGACGAGGGGATGAACCTCGTCGAGGGGCAGCGCTTCCGGCTGACCCCCGGCCCGGGGCCGAGCACGAGCGAGGTCATCGAGGTCGACTACGAGCCACTCCTGTCCGACGTGCACCAGGGCGACACCCTGGCCTTCGGCGACGGTGCCGTCGTGGTCGAGTCCCTCGGCCGGGCCGGCGACCACATCGAGGTGCAGGTGATCCACGGCGGGGTCATCAAGGGCCGCCCCGGCATCCACATCCCGTCCGACCGGTTGCGGCTCACCACCCCGACGCCCGAGGACCTGCGCCTCCTCGACGCCTTCGTCGAGGTGGGTGTCGACATGGTCGCGCTGTCGTTCGTCCGCTCCGCCCACGACGTGCGCCGCATCGGCACCGAGCCCCATCCCCGCGGCCCGCTCGTCGTGGCCAAGATCGAGACCCGGGCGGCGGTCGACAACCTCGAGGGCATCATCGAGGCGGCCGGCGCGGTCATGGTGGCCCGTGGCGACCTCGGGTCGGAGTTCCCCATCGAGGAGCTGCCCCACCTCCAGAAGGAGATCATCCACCGCTGCATCGCCCTGGGTCGCCCGGCCATCACCGCGACCCAGATGCTCGAGTCCATGGTCAACGCGCCGACCCCGACCCGGGCCGAGGCCTCCGACGTCGCCAACGCCGTGTTCGACGGGTCGAGCGCCCTCATGCTCTCGGGCGAGACCGCCATCGGCGTCGATCCGGTCCACGCCGTGGCCACCATGGCGCGGATCGCCGAGCGGGCCGACGACGAGTTCGACTACGACGGGTGGGCCCACCAGCTGCAGACGCTGCGGATGCCCCCACCCAAGGATCCCGAGGACGCCATCACCAACGCCATGACCAGCGCCGCGCACCGGGCGGCGGCGGCCACCGGCGCCAACGCCATCGTGTGCCTCTCGCGCTCCGGGTTCACCGTGCGGTCGATCGCCCGCTTCCGGCCCCAGGCACGCATCCTCGGGTTCAGCACCAACGAGCGCACCGTGCGGCAGCTGAGCATGTCGTGGGGGTCCACGCCCTACCACCTCTCCGGTACCGGTTCCCCCGAGGACATGATCCCCGAGGCGCTGGAGACCGCACTCCGCAACGGCGAGCTCCGCCCCGGTGACCTGGTGGCCGTCCTCTTCGGGTCGGGCGCCTTCGACGGCCAGGCCACCGACACGCTCCGCCTGATGCACCTCCCGTGACCCCGGCGGCGCTCGTCCGCGGCCTCGCCGTGACCAAGCGGGTGGCGCGCCCGGGCGGCGACCCGACCGGCGTCACCGAGGTGCCCGGGATCGTGTTCGTGCACGGCGCGATGGATCGTGGGGCCGCGTTCGCCGGCGTCTGCCGGCACCTCGACACCTTCACCACCGTGCGCTACGACCGACGTGGCTACGGTCGGTCGGCCGATGCCGGTGTCTCGGGCTCGATCGACGATCAGGTCGACGACCTGCTGGCCGTGGTCGACGCCACCGTGGAGGGGTCGGTCGTCGTCGTCGGGCACAGCCTCGGCGCCGTGATCGCCCTGACGGCGGCGGCACGGGTGGGCGATCGCGTGTCCTCGGTCGGGGCCTTCGAGCCGCCCCTGCCGTGGCTTGCCTGGTGGCCCGTCCCCGGCCCGCCGCCCGACGGGTCGCCCGCCGACGTCGCCGAGCGGTTCATGCGCAGGATCGTCGGCGACGAGCGGTGGGAGGGGCTTCCGGCGGGCACGAGGGCCCAGCGTCGGACCGAGGGCGCGGCGCTGATCGCCGACCTGGTCGCCATCCGGGGGGAGTCCCCGTTCGAGGCCGCCGCCCTCGAGCGACCGGTCGTGCTCGGGCGCGGTGGGGCGTCCGACGTCCGGCACGTGCGCGCCGTCGACGAGCTGTCGACGATGCTCCCCGACGCCGAGGTCGTGGTGATCGACGGCGCGACCCACGACGCCCATCACCGTGACGCAGCGGGTTTCGCCCGCTTCGTGCGCCGTGTCGTCGAACGGGCCACCGCCCGCGCCTAGGGTCGAGCCATGAGCGACGGCAACCCGGTCCACCTCACGTCGACGGGCCCGCCCGAGACGGTCCTGCCTGCACCGCCGCTCGAGGCCGGGAACGCGCTCGACCGGGCCCTCGCCGAGCCACCCGAGCAGCGGCGCGCCGCCGTCGCCGCCGTGGTGGTCCGCTGGCCCCGGTTCATCGACGCGTGGGCGGCGCTCGGACGACTCGGGCGTGACGAGATCGAGCGCTACGCCGCCTACCGCGTCGGCTACCACCGAGGGCTCGACACCCTGCGGGCCAGCGGCTGGCGCGGGTCGGGCTACGTCCGTTGGCAGCACGAGACGAACCGCGGGTTCCTGCGGGCCCTCGAGGGGCTGCGGGCCGAGGCCGCCGCCATCGGCGAGGACGACGAGGAGGAGCGGTGCGCGCTGTTCCTGCGCCAGCTCGACCCGACCTGGCCGCCGACGGACCTCGACTAGGCCGGGGCCGCCCGCTGGCGTGGGCGATCGGCGGCGCGCTGGTGGCCGTGGCCACGGCCGTGGTGACGTGGCGCTACCTGTTCCGCTCGCCGCTCGAGTCGCTCATCGACCTCGACGTCTACAAGCGGGCCGGTCGCGACGTGCTCGCCGGGCGAGGCGTCTACGGCGACGACCCGACCCGCCTCGTGTTCACCTATCCGCCGTTCGCCGCGCTCCTGGCCGTGGGCACGGCGCACTTCACCATGTGGCCGGGGCAGTTCACCTGGTCGTTGGCCACCGTCGCCGCCCTGACCGGGGTCGTCGCCCTGTCGTTCCGCCCGCTGCTGGCCCGGGTCCGGGGGCAGTGGTGGCCGCTCGTGCTCGGTGGCCTGACCGCCGTCGCCGTCGCCTCCCATCCGATGGTCGAGCACCTGCGCATGGGGCAGGTGAACGTGTTCCTCGTCCTCGCCTGCCTCGCCGACCTGCTGGTGGTGCGGGCCCGGTGGCCGAGGGGCGCCCTCGTCGGTGTCGCCACCGCGGTGAAGCTGACCCCGGCCGTGTTCGCACTGCACCTGTGGAGCGCGGGGCGGCGCCGGGCCGCGTCGGTGGCGGCCGCCGCCTTCGCGATCTGCACCGCGCTCGCCTTCGTGCTCGTTCCCGGCGACTCGGTCGACTACTGGACGGGGGAGCTGTGGGACACGGGTCGGGTCGCCGGCTCGGTCGACTTCACCGGCAACCAGTCGCTGCTCGGGATGCTCAGCCGCGTGCTGCCCGACGCGGCCGCCCGTGGGGCCTGGCTGGTGCTGGGGTCGGTGCTGGCGGTGATCGGCCTGCGACGGGCCCGCACCGCGTCCCTCGCCGGCGACACCCTCACCGCCGCCGGCCTCGTCGGGCTGCTCGCGTTCGTGCTGTCGCCCATCTCGTGGATCCACCACGGCGTGTGGCTCGTCCCCGCGGTGGGCGCCCTGGTGGCCGACGGTCGGAACCGCACACGGGTGGTGGCGGCCGCCGCCGTCACGGTGCTGCTCGGGCTGCGGCTGCCGTGGTGGGGCTGGGCCCTGATCGACCACGGGCTCGTCGAGCGGGGGATCGGCGCGGTGCTCCACAACGCCTACGCGCTGGTGGCCGTCACCCTGCTTCTCGTGCTGCCGGTGGGGGAGGGCGCCGCCTCCGGCTACCGGCGCGAGGAGATGGCCCGCAGCACGACCCACGCCTTTCGGGTGCCGGGCACCCGGGCCCGACCCGAGAACACGTCGTAGTCCCGCTCCTCGATGACGTCGAGGATCTCGCCGTACAGGACGCGGGCGGCGCGGATGCACCGGGCCGACGCGGGAGGGAGGAGATCCTCGCCCCGCCGGGCCTCGTCGTACAGACGGCGGACGCGGTCGATCTCGAAGCGCATCAGGTCGACCCAGGGTCCGTCGACCTGGCGGGTCCAGGGGTCGGCCCCGAACTTCCGGAGGTCCTCCTGGGGCAGGTACACCCGACCCCGGTCGAGGTCCTCGCCGACGTCGCGCAGGAAGTTGGTGAGCTGGAACGCCTCACCGAGCGCCCGCGCCGGCACCGACGCGCCCGGATCGTGGGGCTCGAGGATCGGCAGCATCATCTCGCCGATCACCGACGCCGAGCCGTCCATGTAGACGCACAGGTCCTCGTAGGTGTCGTAGGACTCGGTGTCGAGATCCATCGCCATCGAGCGCAGGAACCGCCGGAACAGGTCGGGGTCGATGTCGAAGGCGCGGACCGTGTGGACCACGGCCTTCAGCACCGGCTCGTCGGACCGGCCAGCGTCGAGATCGGCGAAGAACCGGTCGCCGAGGGCGCCGAGGGCCTGGCGGCGAGCCTCGACCGAGGGCCAGTCGGGGGCGTCGACGATCTCGTCGGCGTAGCGGGCGAAGGCGTACAGCGCCCACACGTGCGGGCGCTTCACCGCCGGCAGGACGAACGCCGCCCAGTAGTAGGTGGTGCCGTGTCGGCGGTTGAGGGCCCGGCACGCGGCATAGGACTCGTCGAGCGTGAGGGTCATCGACGCGCCCTCCATCCCGGGCCCGGGCGGCGTCGGGCGTGCTGGTCGACGCGCTCGGCGGCCAGCCGACCCGAGACCAGCACCATCGGCACGCCCACGCCGGGAACGGTGCCCGAGCCGGTGAACACCAGGCCGGGTGCTCGCCGGTCGACGTTGTTGGGGCGGAACGGGCCGGTCTGGAAGAAGTGGTGGGAGAGCGCGAACGGCGTGCCCCGCTCCATGCCCTGGCGCTCCCAGTCGACGGGGTCGACGAACGCCTCGACCTCGATGTCGTCGGGGTAGCCGAGGGCGGCCACCCGGCGAGCCAGGTCGTCACGGACGCGCGACCGTTCGACCGTCCAGTCGATGCGACCGTCGAGGTTGGGGGTGGGCTCGAGCACGTACAGGGTGTGGGCGCCGGGCGGCGCCAGCGACGGTTCGTCGAGGGAGTGGGCGGTGACCAGGATCGACGGATCGGGCATGCGCACGCCCTCGTCGAGCAGCGCTCGGAAGGCGCCGTCCCAGTCGTCACCGAAGTGGATGTTGTGGTGGGCGGCGCCCTCGGGCAGCTCGCCGCGCACCCCGGCGTGCCACACGACGCACGACGGGGAGTAGTGGCCACGGCGCGCCACCCGTGGCATCGGCAGGCCGGGCACCAGCGTGCGGTACGCCACCGGGAGGTCGGGGTTGCACACGACGGCGTCGGCGGCGATCAGCTCGCCGTCGGCCAGCCGCACCCCCTTGACCGCGCCCTGGCTGCCGTGCTCGAGCACGATGCGCTCGACGTCGGCGCCGTAGCGGAAGGTCACACCGGCCTTGGCGGCGGCGTCGGCCATGGCCTGGGGCATCGCGTGCATGCCGCCCTCGGGGATGAACACGCCGACGACGGAGTCCATGTAGGTGATGACGCAGTAGATGGCCAGCGCCTCGTACGGCGCGAGCCCCGCGTACATCGACTGGAAGCCGAAGACGCGGTGGAGCCGCTCGTCGGCGAAGAACGACGACAGCTTGCGGGAGAGCTTGGTGAAGCCGCCCGTGCGCACGAGGCGCAGCGCAGGGCCGAGGGGGTGGGTGAGGTCGAGCGGTGAGTCGAAGTTCCGGTCGATGAAGTTCGGCATCTCGAGGTCGTAGAGACCGCGGAGCCAGTCGCAGAAGCGGTGGAAGGCGGCGGCCTCGGTGGCACCGCACACGTCGCGGATCTCGGCGGCCATGGCGTCGCGGCCGTGGCGGACCCGGAGCTCGGAACCGTCGGCGAAGGTCGCCCGGTACATGGGGTCGACGGGATGCAGCGTGAGGAAGTCGGCCATCTCCTGGTCGACGGCGCGGAAGCAGTCCTCGACGAGCGAGGGCATGGTGAGCACCGTCGGGCCGGTCTCGAAGCGGTAGCCGCCGAGCTCGAGGCGCCCGGCCCGCCCCCCCGGTCGCTCGTCGCGCTCGAGCACCACCACGTCGTGCCCTCGGCCGCGGAGGTGGCAGGCGGCCGAGAGGCCTCCGAGCCCGGCGCCGACGACGACGACCTGCATCTCAGCGCTCCCGGCCGGCCACGAACCCGGCGAGCTGCACGAGGGCGTCGCGCACGTCGTCGGCGAGCCCACCGCGTCGTGCGGCGTCGACGGCCGCGTCGGTGAGCTCGGTGATCCGCGCCTCGACCTCGGCCAGGGCCCCGGTGGCGACCACGATCTGCTGCATCTCCACGACCTCGGCGTCGGCGAGGTCGGTGGCCCCGGCCCGGTCGAGCACGGCCCGCTCGGCGGTGGAGGCCCGGTCGAGGGCGACGGCCAGCATCGGCGTCGGCTTGCCCTCGCGGAGGTCGTCGCCGACCGGCTTGCCCGTGCGGGAGGGATCGCCGAACGCACCGAGCACGTCGTCGCGCAGCTGGAAGGCCATGCCGAGGGGGAGCCCGTAGGCGGAGAGCACGGCGGCGACGGGCTCGGCGGCGTCGGCGACCGCCGCGCCCAGCTGGAGAGGTCGTTCGATCGTGTAGCGACCCGACTTGAGGCGGGCGATGCGGTCGGCCTGGTCGAGGTGGGCCCGGCCCGCCGCCGAGCGGAGCACGTCGAGGTACTGACCCATCATCAGCTCGATCTGCACGTCGTGCCAGATGGCACGGGCGTCGGCGGCCAGGTCGTGGACCAGGGTCTCGGCGTAGCTGTGGGCCAGGTCGCCGATGAGGATGGCCACCGCCTCGCCGAAGCGCCGGCTCTCGCCCCGCCAACCCTCCCGCTCGTGCTCACGGGAGAAGACGGTGTGGGACGTGGGGATGCCGCGGCGCAGATCGGCGCCGTCCATGATGTCGTCGTGCACGAGGGCGAAGGCGTGCAGCATCTCGAACGCCGCGCCCACCCGCTCCATGCGGTCGCCGCCCTCGCTCGCGGGGTCGCCGCCCCCGGCGAGGAAGCCCCAGTAGCAGAACGTCGGGCGCAGGCGCTTGCCGCCGGCGAGGACCGCCTGTTCGAGGATGGTGAGCGGGGGAACCAGGTCGGGGTCGACGGCACCCCACCGGTGGCGCTCGTCGGCGAGCAGGTCGGCGAGCCGGGCCTCGACGCGTGGGGTGACGACCAGGACCTCGGGGGACAGGCCCACGGGGGCGGTGGCGTCCGCCGCGGACTCGGTGGTGGCCATCAGCTTCCCTTCGATCGACGTGGCACGGCCCTGTTCGGTCCTAAAATACGGAAGGGTGTCCCGTTCCGGATGCTCCGCCGCCCCGATTCCTCCTGATCGGATCCGATGGATCGTTTCCAGTACCTGCTGCTGATGGGGGCGTGCGTGGCCATCACCTTGCCGCTCGAGTTCCTCTTCGGGGCCCGGGTCTGGCGGCGTCCGAGGCGCCTGGTGGCCGCCGTCGGGCCCGTGGTCGCAGTCTTCTACGTCTGGGATGCGGTCGCCATCGAGCGGGAGCACTGGTGGTTCGCCGACCGGTACGTCACCGGGACCGTGCTCCCCTTCGGGGTCCCCCTCGAAGAGCTCGTCTTCTTCGTCGTGATCCCCGTCTGCGGCCTGCTCACCCTCGAGGCGGTCCGCAACATGCTCGGCGGCACGACGCCCCTGCAGGGATGGATGCGGCGCCGGGGTTGGCTGGGCGCCGCGTCGGCGGCGGCGCGGCGCGGCTCGGGGGTGCGGTGATGGCCGAGTACGCGGTGGCGTCCGCCCTGGCCTGCGTGATCGTGGTGGCGCTCGAGCTCGCCGTGTTCCGCACCGGCATCTTCCGCCGCGGTGCCTACTGGATCGCCATGGGGATCTCCTACTTCTTCATGGTCTGGGTGAACGGTTGGCTGACCAAGCTGTCGGCCCCCATCGTGCTGTACGACCCCGACATGAAGACCCCGTGGCGCTTCCCGTGGGACATCCCCGTCGAGGACTACCTCTTCGGGTTTGCCATGCTCACCCTGGCCATGGTGCTGTGGGAGCGAGCCGGACGCGCCGCCGACGCGTCCGACGACGAGCGAGCCGACGGGAGCGCGGGCATGGACGACGATCGAGCGGGGCGACGAGCGTGACGGCCGTCGGGGTCGCGATCGCCGCCTTCGTGCTCATGGAGCCGATCACCTACCTGGTGCACCGGTACGTGATGCACGGCCCCGGGATGAGCTGGCACGCGAGCCACCACGGCCCGCGCTCGGAGGGCTTCGAGCGCAACGACCTCTACCCGGTGGTGTTCGGCACGGTCACCTTCGTCGCCATGCTCGCCGGGGTGCTGGTGCCGTCGCTGTGGTTCCTCCTGCCGATCGGGGTCGGCGTCACCGCCTACGGGGTGGTCTACGGCTTCGTGCACGACGTCTACGCCCACCGGCGCTTCCGCCGGTTCCGGGCCCGGCTCCCGGTGCTCGAGCGGCTGGCCGCCGCCCACCGGGTGCACCACCGCCACGGTGAGGAGCCGTACGGCTTCGTCGTGCCGGTCGTGCCCCGACGCCTTCGCGCCGACGGTGCCGACCACGGCGGCCGCGGCGACGGCGAGCGGCGCGTGCCGCGGGAGTCATCGGGCTCACGGCGCGGTTAAGCGTCGCAGCCAGTCCGAGCGCACCATCGACGGCGCGCACCGACGCCGCCGTCTCGGGGCGGTGTCGGGCGGGTCGACGCCGAGCTGGCGGGGTTCGTCGGGTGGGCTTCGTTCAGCGTCGGGAGGTGGGTGCCAGGTCCAGGATCCGGGGCCGCCGCGCAGGTCGTGGCCGCGGTGGGTGATGAGGTGGTGGTGGTGGGCGCACACGGTGGCGAGCTCGTCCAGCGTGGTGCGGCCGGTGTCGGCGTAGGGGATGGTGTGGTGGACCTCGAGCCGGCGGGTGCTCGAGCAGCCGGGGACGACGCAGCAGCGGTCGCGCACGAGGAGGGCGTCGTCGATCTCGGGGGGCCGGCGGCGGCCGAGGCGGACGATGCGGTGGACGTCGGTGCCGTCGGTCTCGACCAGCGACACGAACGGGTTGGTGCCCCACATCTGGCGGGCGACGGGGACGGGGACGGGGCCGATGCCGGCGATCTCGCAGGTCTCACCCGGTTGGGTGCGGCCGCGGAGCACGGCGGTGTCGGTGACGTGGATGTACACCCGCGGCTCGCGGACCGGTGTGGATCCGTCACCACCCGACGACGACGCCCGGACCAGGCGCACCATGGCGTCGGAGGCGAGGTGGCGGTCGGGGTCGCGTCGCCCGGCCCGGTACGCCTCCTTGAACGCGTCCTCCCGGTGGCGGGCGTGCAGGGACACGAACTCGCTGTACTCGTCGAGGGTGGTGCGCCAGTGCACGTTGCCCATGCCCTCGTCGTCGACGAAGGTCCTCAGCTCCCGGTCGTGGCGTTGCCGGGCGTAGCGGCGCTGCTCGTCGGGGTCCCCGGCCGCCCGGGCCTCGGCCGCGGCCTTCTTGAGCTGCCCGAGATCGGCCCGCGTGGCGGTGTCGAGCAGGTCGCGCTCGCAGCCCGGGTCGACCTCGGCCGCCCGGGCGATCGCCGTCGCCTGGTCGATCGACACCGCACCGGCGCGCACCGCGTCACCCGTCGGACCCAGCGACTCGAGCTTGCGGGCGGTGTCGACCAGCTTGCCGACACCGCCCGGTGACTCCCCGGTCCTGGTGGCCAGGAACTCCCGCACCGACCGCGAGCCCGACGCCTGCCAGGCGTTGGCCTCCTCCACCCGGCGAGCGGCCAAGGCCTGCCCGGTCTCGGCCAGCCGCTTCATCTCGGCGAACAGCTCGACCGCCTCGACCGCCTGGGCCCCGGTCAGGCACGCCCGGCTCGAACCCGGCCACCGCGGCCTGCAGGCCGTCTCGGAGGGTCCCCAACTCCATGCCGACCATCGTAGCGAACACCAGTTCGACTCGTCAACGACGAACCGACGACGATCCGCGCCGACGCAGGGCCGAGGAGCGAGGGGGAGGAGGTGCGTCGCGGTCGCGACGGGTGCTTGCCGGTCGATCAGACGGATCGTCCGGCGAAGGCGGCCAGGCGCAGGGCCGGGTCGACGTCGGCGTCGACGTCGACGTCGACCGGTGGAGCGAAGGCCTCGCCCCGGGCTCCTGGCGGGAAGTACCGGTGGGCCAGCTCGTCGGCCGTGGCGAGCAGCTCCGGATCGAACCTCCCCAGGTCCTGGCCGGTGGCCACGGCCAGGTCGATGGTGTGGATGGCCAGGTCGGCGGTGGCGACGTCGACCACCACGGAGACGGGCATCTCGCCCCACGGCGTGCTGACCACCCGGTCGCCGTCGGCGGCCTCGGCGGCACTGCGGAACGCGGACGCCGCCGCTCGCCACGACGCGGACGGATCGTCGCCCACCTGGTCCTCCGTCGTGAGCGCGATCGCGACGTCCTCCGGGCAGGAGCCGTCCCTGATGCACGTGGCGAAGATGAGCCCGCCGCCGGTGACGTGGTTCAGCAGGCCCCGGACGTCCCACTCGGCGCAGGGACTGGGCGAGCCCAACTGCGATTCCTGCACCCCGTCGACGTAGCCCTGGAGTTGGTCGGCCACCCGCCCGACCATCGTCGTGTCAACCATCGCACTACCCCCCATCGTCTGCGGTCTCGCGTACGCGAGACCGCGCCTCGAACCTACTCCGTGGCCCTCGGCCGCGCCGGGCGTCTAGCGTCTCGCCCCATGGGTACGGAGGGGTTCCCCGCAGGCCGTGGGGTCGACGACGTGCTCGACCGGCTCGGGGAGATGCGGGGCGGGGACATCGACTGGCGGGGCGGGCGCGCCTTCAGCCTCGTGTACCACCCCGACGACGCCGAGCTCGAGCGGCTGCTGCACGCCGTCGCCGACCTCTACCTCCACGAGAACGCGCTCAACCCGTTCAAGTACCCGAGCCTCGTCCAGATCGAGCGCGACGTCGTGGCCGCCGCGGCGTCCCTCGTCCACACGGATCCGACGGCGGGCACGTTGTCGTCGGGCGGCACCGAGAGCATCTTCCTCGCCGTGCACACCGCCCGGTCCCATGCCGAGCAGCACCGGGGCGTCGTCGAGGGCGGCAACGTCGTGACGCCGACCACCGCCCACCCGGCGTTCGCCAAGGCGTGCCACTACCTGCGGCTCGAGCTGCGCACCGTCCCGGTCGGCGCCGACGGTCGGGCCGACCCCGAGGCCATGGCCGGCGCCGTCGACGACCGCACGGTGCTGGTGATGGGGTCCGCCCCCTGCTACCCCTACGGCGTCATCGACCCGATCCCCGACCTCGCCGGCATGGCGGCCGAGCGGCAGGTCCTCTTCCACGTCGATGCATGCCTCGGCGGTTGGATGCTCCCGTTCTGGGAGCGGCTCGGAGAGCCGGTGGCCCCGTGGGACTTCCGGGTGCCGGGCGTCACGTCGATGTCGGCCGACGTGCACAAGTACGGCTATGCCTTCAAGGGCGCGTCGGTGGTCCTCTACGCCGATCCGGCCATGGTGCAGCACCAGTGGTTCGTCTACGACGCGTGGCCCGGGGGGCTCTACGGTTCGGTCACGACCGCCGGCACCCGTCCGGCGGCTCCGATGGCCGGCGCGTGGGCCGTGATCAACCACCTCGGCGAGGAGGGCTACCTTCGCAAGGCTGCGCAGGTCCGGGACGCGACGCGGGGCTTCCAGTCGGGGATCGGGGCCATCCCCGAGCTGGGCATCACCAGCGATCCCGACATGTCCGTGTTCGAGTTCGGATCCGACGTCGTCGACATCGCTGCGGTCGGCGACGTGATGGACGATCGAGGGTGGAACCTCGACCGCCAGCCCGGTGGGCTCCACATGATGGTCAGCCCGTACCACGCCCACGTCGTCGAGCAGTTCGTCGGCGACCTCACCGACGCCGTCGCCGAGCACGGCGAGAGCCGGGGGAAGGCCGCCGGCTACGGCGGCATCGCCCGACCGTGACGCGGTTCACGGGGGTGGTGCTCACCGGCGGTGCCTCCCGCCGCATGGGCACCGACAAGGCGCTCCTCGAGATCGGCGGGATCGCCATGGCCCGGCGGGTCGGCGACGCGCTGGCCGGGGCCGGCGCCACCGAGGTCGTCGCCGTCGGTGGGGACGCCGCCGGCCTCGCCCGCCTCGGACTGCCCACCGTCGCCGACGACCATCCCGGCCACGGGCCCCTCGCCGCGGTGGTCACCGCGCTCGCCCACGCCGTCGACGACGTGGTGGTGGTGCTGGCCTGCGACCTGCCGTCGGTCTCCGCCGATCTGGTCGGCCATCTCGTCTCGTCGATCGACGAGGGCGACCACGACGCCGCCGTGGTGCTCGTCGACGACGTCCCGCAGGTGCTGACCGCCGCGTACCGGCGTCGGTGCCGGGCGCCGTTGGCCGACGCCTTCGCCGACGGGGAGCGGTCCTTGCGACGGGCACTCGACCGACTCGACGTCGTCTGGGTGACCGAGGTCGACCGAGTGCAGCTGCGCGACGTGGATCGACCCGGCGATCTGCACCGCTACGCTCTCGACGAACCTCGACCGGCGAACGGGAGCAGTGGTGGACGTACCTGAGATCGACGTGGAGACCCTCGAGCGGTACCTCGCCGCGGGCGCCCCGCTCATCGACGTCCGACAGCCCGACGAGTACGGCGAGGCCCACGTGCCCGGCGCGGTGCTCATCCCGCTCGGCGAGGTCCCCGAACGCGTCGACGACGTGCCCCGCGACGTGCCCGTGTACCTGATCTGCCGCAGCGGCAACCGCAGCCGCACGGCGTCGGCGTTCCTGCTCGAGCAGGGCATCGACGCGACCAACGTGGCCGGCGGCATGGTGGCGTGGCTCGGAGCCGGCAAGCCTGCGGCGACGGGCTCCGAGCCCGGCTGATCGCCGGGACGGATCGGATCAGGCGGATTGCGTGCCCCACGACCTCGTCACCACCGGAGCCGGCCTCGCCTCGGTGGTCGACGAGTTGCGGGACCAGCCCGCCTACGCCCTCGACACCGAGTTCCACCGCGAGCGCACCTACTACCCCAAGCTCGCCCTGGTGCAGCTGGCCTGGCGTGACGGTCTGGCCCTCGTCGATCCGCTGGCCGTCGACCTGGCGCCGCTCGTGGAGGTGCTCGACGGGCCCGGCACCGCCGTCCTCCACGCCGCCGACCAGGACCTCGAGGTCCTCGAGCTCGCCTGTGGCACCGTACCCAGCACCCTGTTCGACACCCAGCTGGCGGCCGGGTTCATCGGGCTCAGCACCCCGTCGCTCGGTGCCCTGTGCGAGCGGGTGCTCGGGATCGAGGTCCCCAAGGCCGACCGGTTGTCCGACTGGCTCGCCCGGCCCTTGCGGGACACCCAGCTCGAGTACGCGGCGAGCGACGTCGCCCACCTGCTCGAGCTGCACGACCGCCTGGTGGCCGACCTGGAGCGCCGAGGTCGGCTGTCGTGGGCCGCGGGGGAGTGCGAGGCGATGCGAGCCCGCGCTCGCGGTGCCCGCGACCCCCAGGAGGCGTGGCGGCGCATCAAGGAGGCGCGCCAGCTCAAGGGCCGGGCCCGCCAGATGGCCCAGGCGGTCGCCGCGTGGCGCGAGCAGCGCGCCGCGGCCACCGACGTGCCGGTCCGCTACGTGATGCCCGACCTCGCCATCGTCGGCATCGCCCAGCGACCGCCCACCTCGGTGAAGGAGCTCCACAAGATCCGCGGTCTCGACGAGCGCCACCTGCGTGCGGAGCTCGCCGAAGAGCTGCTGCACGTCGTGCGCTCGACGGCGTCGGAGCCCCGTCCGCGACGAGAGGACTCGGCCCCGCGCGAGCTCGACCGCGAGCTGCGCCCGGCGGTCGGCCTGGTGTCGGCGTGGGTGAGCCAGCTCGCCCGCAACCTGCAGATCGACACCTCCCTGCTGGCCACCCGGGCCGATCTCGAGGCGCTCCTGCGGGGCGACCCCGACGCCCGGCTGGCCGAGGGGTGGCGGGCGGAGCTCGTCGGTGAGCCGATCCGGCACCTCGTGGAGGGCGACGCGGCGCTCGCCTTCAACGGCGGCGGCGAGCTGGTGCTCGAGGCCCGGAGTCGTCGTGCCCTCGGCGAGGTGGCCGACGGCGAGCGCGATCAGCCGAGCAGGTAGCCGGACGCGAGCACCACGAGCAGGGCGGCACCGGCCGCGGCGAAGCGCCAGTCGCGGCGCCGGCACCACCGCACCACGAGCCACAGCACCCGGCCCGCCGTGGCGCCGATCAGGGCCACCAGCAACGCCACGCCGAACCCGCGCTGCAGGTCGTCGGGTACGACCAGCTCCACCACGCCGAGCACGAACACGACGACCAACGCCACTCGCAGCGCGAGCACGAGATGGTGCTGGCGCCCCGCCCTGGGGTCGACAGGGGTCCCGTCGGCCACGGTCATCCCCGCGCCAGCAGGAGGAGTCCGACGACGACGAGGAGGGCCGAGAGCACCTTTCGTATGGCTCGGGGATCGAGCCGACCGGCGACGAGCGCGCCCCCGAACCCGCCGACGAGGCCGCCCACGACGACGGCGGCACCCGCTTCGTAGTCGACACGCCCCTGGGCGGCGAACACCAGGAGCCCCGCTGATGCGGTGATCCCGACGGTGAAGGTGCTCGTCGCCGCCGCCACCTTCACGGGCACGTGCATCAACTCGCTCATCAGCGGCGTCTTGATGAAGCCGCCACCGACCCCGGCGATCCCGGCCACGAACCCGGCGGCGACCATCGACACCAGCCCCAGCGGCACCCGGCGCGCGTGGTACGGGACGACCTCGTCGCCGAGGTGGTAGGCGCCGGCCAGGGTGCCGGGCCACTCGCCCGCGGGCTCCGCCGACAAGATGCCGCTCGGCTGGTTGCGCACGCCCTTGCGGGCCACGCCGGCGACCGCCGCGGCGATGGCCACCACGCCGAGGGCCCGGGTGAGCAGCGCCGCCTCGACGACGTCGGCCAGGAGGGCCCCGGCGATGGCGCCGACCGACGCCGTGATCTCGAGGGTGACGCCCAGCCGGTGGTGCACGAGACCGGCCTCGAGCTGGCGGGCACCGGCCGCGAGGGAGCCGGCGGCCACCGAGAGCAGACCGAGGGGCGCGGCGACGAGGGGATCGACCCCGACGAGCACGAGCACCGGCACGAGCAGCACGGCGCCGCCGATGCCGCCCAGCGCGCCGAGGAAGGCGCCGATCACACCGAGGGCCAGCAGGACCGGAAGGGCAGGCATCGTCAGGCGTCGGTGGTGCGCGGGCGGAGGACGACCGCCCGGTCCGGTCCGAGCACGCCGGTGAACGTGTCGCCCTCGGCGTGGCCGTCGCTGGCGACCTCCACCTCGCCGGTCACGGACGGCACGTCCACGACCTCGCCGGTGAAGTTGACGAGGACCACCCGCTCGTCGTCGCCGGCACGGCGTCGCCAGCCGAGCACGCCGTCGGGGGTGGCGACGTCGTCGAGGTCGCCGGCGTGCAGGGCCGGCGAGGCCCGGCGGGCGGCCAGGAGCCGGCGGTACAGGTGCAGGATCGAGCCGGGGTCGTCCCGTTGGGCGGCCACGTTGCGCGTGTCGGCCCCCGGCGGCCACGGCAGCCACGGCTCCGCGTGGTCGGCGAGCGGCCAGCCGTGGGTCGGCGTGGCATCCCACGGGATCGGCGCCCGGCAGCCGTCCCGGCCCCCGGGGTCGACCACCCGGTCGGGCGGGACCACCGCGTCGTCCAGGCCGAGCTCCTCGCCGGCGTACAGGAAGGGCGTTCCCCGCAGGCCGAGGAGCAGCACCGCCGCGGCCCGCGCCCTGGCCTCGGACCCGTAGCGCGTGCGGTGCCGCCGGTTGTCGTGGTTCGACAGGACCCACGCCGGCCAGGCGCCGATCGCGTCGAACTCGCGCCGGGCGATGTCGAGCTGACGACGCCAGGCCGGTTCCTCCCAGGGCGCGTACAGGGGCGGGAAGTTGAAGGCCAGGTGCAACTCGTCGCCGCCGCCGTAGTAGGTGGCGACCATGGCGGTGTCGAGGAGGTACACCTCGCCGACCATCATCCGATCGCCCGGGTAGGAGTCGAACAGCGTGCGCAGATCGCGGAGCAGGGCATGGGTCTCGGGCCGGTGGTTGAGCCCGGAGTGGGGGATGGGGATGTACTCCGGCGGGTCGTCGGGGAGCGAGGGGTCCTTCCCGATGCAGTGCACGACGTCCACCCGGAAGCCGTCGACCCCGCGATCGAGCCAGAACCGCGCCACCTCGTGCATGGCCTCGACGACCTCGGGGTTGCCCCAGTTGAGATCGGGCTGCTCGGGCAGGAAGAGGTGCAGGTAGTACTGGCCGGACCGCTCGTCGAGGGTCCAGGCCGGGCCCTCGACGAACGAGGCGACCCAGTTGTTGGGTGGGCCACCGTCGGGGGCGGGGTCCCGCCAGACGTACCAGTCGCGCTTGGGGCTGTCGCGGCCGGCCCGCGACTCGACGAACCACGGGTGCTCGTCGGAGGTGTGGTTGGGGACCCAGTCGACGATCACCTTGAGGCCGCGCTCGTGGGCGGCGGCGATGAGGGCCTCGGCGTCGTCGAGCGAGCCGAACAGGGGGTCGACGTCGCAGTAGTCGGCGACGTCGTAGCCGAAGTCCTTCATCGGGGAGGTGAAGAACGGTGACAGCCAGATCGCGTCGACGCCGAGCCAGGCCAGGTGGTCGAGGTGCGTCGTGATGCCACGGAGATCGCCGATGCCGTCACCATCGGTGTCGGCGAACGACCGAGGGTAGATCTGGTAGACGGTCGCGGTCTGCCACCAGGGGGTCGCGGGCGTCACGTCGGCACCCTACCCCGCGGGGCGACGGACGTCCGAGAAGGGCCGAGGGACATCGAGATGTGCCCGTTCGCGCCCATGTGTCTCCACCGTCATCGCCGCGGTTACACTGACTCGGCGATCGTCAGCACCCATCGGGAGATGGCCACTGTGAAGAAGGGGCGGCATCGGCGCTTCGAAGAAGCCCGAGCACTCAAGCGCAGCAACGAGAACGACCTGGACGCCCTGCTCGACGCGCGTGACGCCGAGCCCTGCCCCGAGTGCGGTGCCGATCCCGGCCACGACCATGCTTCCTGGTGCCTCTACGAGGAGAGCCAGCACGACGGCTGACGCCGACGAGCCCCTCCTCAGGGCCCCCCGCCCACCTCGCCCCCCACCTCACCGGATCGCCTCATCACCGTGACCTCGCGCGCCCCCCGTCCCCTCCGCACCGTGGCCATCGTCGCCCACGTCGACCATGGCAAGACCACCCTCGTCGACGCCATGTTGCGGGGCACCGGCGTGTTCGGCGCCCATCAGGAGCTCGTCGAGCGGGTGATGGACTCCAACGACCAGGAGCGCGAGCGGGGCATCACGATCCTCGCCAAGGCGGCCTCGGTCACCTGGCAGGGGGTGCGCATCAACCTGGTCGACACCCCGGGCCACGCCGACTTCGGCGGCGAGGTCGAGCGTGCCCTGGCCATGGTCGACGGCGTCCTGCTCCTCGTCGACGCCGCCGAGGGGCCGCTGCCGCAGACCCGCTACGTGCTCCAGAAGGCCCTGAGCGCCGACCTGCCCGCCGTCGTCGTGCTCAACAAGGTCGATCGGCAGGACGCGCGCACCGCCGAGGTGCTCGACGAGCTGTACCAGCTGTTCCTCGACCTCGACGCGTCCGACCACCAGATCGAGTTCCCGGTCATCTCCGCCGTCGCCCGCGACGGGCGGTGCGTCGAGGGTGTGGGCGTCCCCGGCCCCGACGACGACCTCACCCCCCTCTTCGAGGCCATCGTCGGCACGGTGCCGGCCCCGACCGGGGATCCGGCGGCGCCGCTGCAGGCCCTCGTCACCAACCTCGACGCGTCGGACTACCTCGGGCGCCTCGCCATCGGGCGGGTGGTGGAGGGCACGCTCCGCAGGGGTCGCGACGTCGCCTTGTGCGAGGAGGACGACGGCCAGCCGCCGCTGCGCCGACGGCTCTCCCAGCTGATGACCTTCGACGGCATCGGCCGCCTCGAGGCCGACGAGGTGGAGGCCGGCGACCTGTTCGTGCTGGCCGGGTTCCCCGAGGTCGAGATCGGCGACACCGTGGCCGATCCGGTCGACCCCGTGCCGCTCCCCCGGCTCACCATCGACGAGCCCGTGCTGCACATGACCTTCGGGGTCAACACGTCACCCCTCGCCGGGAAGGAGGGTCGCTACCTGACCTCCCGCCACCTGCGCGAGCGGCTGGCCCGCGAGGTGCTCGGCAACGTGTCGATCCGGGTCAACGACACCGCCTCTCCCGACGTGATCGAGGTCGCCGGCCGTGGCGAGCTGCAGCTCGCGGTGCTCATCGAGTCGATGCGGCGCGAGGGCTACGAGCTCCAGGTCAGCCGACCGGAGGTGCTCGTCCGCGACGTCGACGGCCACCGGCACGAACCCCTCGAGCGGGCGGTGGTCGACGTCCCCGACGAGCACGTCGGCACGGTCACCCAGGCCCTCGCCCCGCGCAAGGGCCGCGTCACCGACGTCCGCCCGGGCGACATCGGCCGCACCGTGGTGACCTTCGAGGCGCCGGCTCGCGGCCTGCTCGGCTTCCGCTCGCAGCTGTTGACGGCCACACGCGGGACGGCGCTGCTCCACCAGCACCACGCCGGCTGGACCCCGTGGGCCGGGGATCTCCCGGGTCGTGGCGGCGGTGCCCTGGTGGCCGACCGTGAGGGCGACACCACCGGCTACGCCCTCGACAACCTCCAGCAGCGCGGCGAGCTGTTCGTGCGACCGGGGGAGCGGGTCTACGAGGGGATGATCATCGGCGAGAACGCTCGTCCGGGCGACATGGTCGTCAATGCGGTGCGCGACAAGCAGAAGACCAACATCCGCACCCACTCCCACGACGAGTCGATCAAGCTCAGCCCACCGCGCGACATGACCCTCGAGACCGCCGTCGAGTTCATCGAGGACGACGAGCTGGTGGAGGTGACCCCCGAGTCGATCCGTCTGCGCAAGCGCCTGCTCAGGGAGTCCGAGCGCCGCCGCAAGTCCAAGTAGCGCGATGCCGGCGGCGCTAGGCCGAAGGCCTCGCCAGGGTGATCGCTCGCGCCACGGCGGCGTCGAGGTCGTCGTCGTCGGTGATCACCATCGACGTGCGGCCGCCGGCCCGGGCGGCGAGCGCCGCCTGGGCCCGGGACCGGCTCGGGTCGTGGAGCCGGTCGGGGACGTCCACCAGCACCGATCCGATCATGATCCCCGATGGCGTGGCCCGGTCGAGCAGCGCCCTCGGGTGGAAGAACTGCACGGGTCCGGCGTAGAGCCCGCCCCGTTCGGCCCGGAACGGGGGCAGCGTGCCGCCGGTGGCCTCCAGCCGGTGCACCAGCCCCATCAGCACGTGGAGCTGGGCCCGCGTCCGCTCGTCGCACCACGGCCGGAGGTCGTCGGGCCCGATGGGCTCGGCGGCCCTCGCCAGCATGGCGAGGGCGGGCGCGTAGGTCCTGCGATTGCGGGAGCGCGTGCGCTTGAGGGCACGCGGCGTGGGGCGGCGACGGGTGACTCGCTGCAGCGAGGGGTGTTCGGCGAACCGACCGGCGTCGAGCCCGTTGCGCCGGGCCTGCTGGAGGCGCTCGTCGTCCCGGCCGACCGCGTCGAGTCCCTCGGTGGCCGCCTTGCCCGCGTCGCGCACGTGCACGAGGGCGGCGACGAGCACCTGGTTCTCGTCGGTGTCGTAGGCCCGACCCGGCGCGGCGCAGACGAACAGGCCGTCGTCGCCGAAGCTCGCCGCCCGGGCCGAGATGGTCTCCGACCACAGGACGGGCCCCCGCAAGGACCCGATGCAGCGCTCGGCGTGGGCGTGCACCGACGTGGCGAGACTCCGGACGGTGGTCGGGAAGCGGTCGAGCAGGTCTTCGGCCTCGGCCGACGTGGCCAGGACGAGGCCGGCGAGCTGGGCGGCGACGGCCGGCGACATGCCGACGACGGCACCCACGGTGGCGTTGACCTCGTACGGTCGGCCGACCCGGGCCCACAGGTCGACGAGGGGGTCGTAGCCGGGCTCCCCCCACGCCGGCGCCGGTGCGGGATCGACCACGTCGATCACACCGCGAGGTCGACGCCGAGGACCTCACTGATCGTCCGCTGGGCCTCGGCCTGCTCGGGAGGATCGAGGTGTTGGGCGACGGAGCGGTACAGCGTGGTGGCCCGACGATCCTCCATGCCCTCGAACTGCGGCAGGAAGTAGGCGTAGAAGACCTCGTAGATGAGGCGTGACTCGGTCGGGCCGTCCTTGGCGCGCCGGGCGGCGTACTTGGCGGCGTCGATGTAGACGGCGGGCCCGAGGTCCTGGAACCGGCGGAGCTGCAGGAGCTTGGTGACGACCTCGCCCGGTCCCTTCAGCAGCTGCTCGTAGGCCTGCTCGCTCGGCGAGCCCACCTCGATGAACGCGAAGCGGCGCATCAACGCGTACGACATGTCGAACAACAGGTTCTTGTCGAACACGTTCATGGTGGCGATGATGCGCCAGTTGGCCGGGACACGGATCACGTCGGTCTTCTCGGGCGGCTCCACCCCGCTCGGCACGAGGGCGATCGGGTCGGGCTGCCCCTTGCGCTTGAACGGCAGCACGACGGCCGCGCCGGACAACACGGTGAACAGCTGCCCGAAGGCCCGGTCGAAGTTCGAGCGGTTGAGCTCGTCGATCACCAGCCAGCGCCCGCTCTCGATGGCGTCGACGAACAGGCCAGGTCGGTAGATCAGCCCTTCGGGGGTCGGCTGGAGGCCGCCGATGGTCTCGAAGGTGGTCCACTCGCTGGTGGCCGTCGTGGGCAGGTAGCCGGTGCAGAACATCGCCTGCCGGGCCACGTCGGCGGCGATGTAGGCCAGCGTGGTCTTCCCGGTGCCCGGAGGACCGGTGAGGATCACGTGCTTGCCTGCGTCGATGGCCGCGACGAGCTGGTCGAGGACGTAGTCGGGGAAGATCATCCCCGCCCGCTCCGACGCCAGCTCGAGCTCTTTGGCCGTGAATGCGCGCATCTGCGATCACCTGTCGGACGCGGGGCGCGCTTGTTGAGGGTCGGGTGGGGAAGGAAGTGCTCCACCGGGCGGTCCTTGAGCTGAGCGATGAGCTTGTCGTAGGGCGCCTCTCCGACGAGCTCCACGATCTCGTCGCGGCAGGCCACGTACACCGGCTCGTGACCGACGAAGGCGAGGTCGTCGTCGGTGGTGCACCACCAGTGGAAGTCCTCGCCTCCCTCGCCCCAGTCGCGGCGCTTCCACTCGCGCAGGACCCAGGTGGTGTGGCCGACGTCGTCGACCTGCTCCTCGAGACGCATGGGTACCTGCCAGCACACGGCCGGCTTCCAGTCGATCGGGCGCTGCTCGCGGTTCCAGGCGGCCTGGTGGAGCGCGCATCCGGCGCCGGCGTGCCAGCCGGGTCGGTTGAGGAAGATGCACGCGTCGTCGACCAGGCGCGTGACCCACTCGCCGTGCTCGTTCTTGTGGATCGGTCCGCCGAGGGCGGACGCCCGGGCCCGCAGCTGCCACTCGTCGGCGGTGAGCTGCTTCGCCAGCGCGGCGACGCGCTTGCGGTCCTCCTTGTCGACGAAATGGGCGCCGAACGAGCAGCAACCCTGCTCGAGCTCGGGCTCGGGCTGGCCGAGGATGCCCGGGCAACCCTGCCCGTAGATGCACGTGTAGTTGCTGGTGAGGAACGACACGTCGAACTGGTAGGTGTCGCCGTCGTGGTCGAACGACAACCACTCGTGCACGTCCTCGATCAACGCACGCTCCTCGTCGGGGCCTCGCCGCACCCGACCCGGGCGCGGCGCCAGCGTAGCCGTGAGCACCCACCGCCATGGCACCGGTCGGCGGGGGCTCGTGTCTCGACGCGCCGCGCCACGGTCTGCTAGCAACGACGCGTGCCCGGCGAGTTCGACGAGATCCGCACCCGACTCGAGGCGATCGCCGAGGAGCTCGCCGACCTCGCCCTCGTGCGCCTCCGGGAGTCGATCGACGCCGGCGGCACCGAGCTACCGGTCGACGAGAAGCGCCTGACGCGCGCCCGGCGCGCCGTCGAGAAGGCCGTCGGCATCCTCTCCGAGCCCGACGACCTGTAGAGGCGCTCACACCCGGCTCCGCCTTCCCGGGTCGCCGGCGCGGCCTCCGGGCCGTCAGCGCCGGGAGACGTCGTTGATCGTGTCGATGAGGCGGCGCAGGCGCGCGTAGCCGACGCGATCGAAGCTGAAGCCGATTCGTGGGAGGTCGGGGACGTCGCCGTCGTCGAGCTCGGACGGCGAGGCCGAGACCCGCTCGATCCGACCCGAGGCCACGATGTCGGCGAACTCCTCGTTCAGCGCCGCCAGCAGCTCGTCGGACACGGGCTCGTGGAGCCGGAGCACCAGCTTGCGGCCGACGAACCGGGCCGAGTGGTAACGGCGGTAGAAGCCGAGCACCTCGGCGACCGCGTCCTCGACGGTCGGGCTGTGGCGCACCAGGCACAGGTCGTCGACCCCGATCAGGCCTCGGCGCTCGATCAGCTCGCGGCGGACGAAGTCGAGCCAGGTCGCCCAGTACGTCGAGCCCTCGGGCTCGATGAGCACCACCGGGCAGAGGGGCGTGCGGCCCGTCTGCATGAGGGTGAGGAGCTCGAACGCCTCGTCGAGGGTGCCGAACCCGCCGGGCAGGAGGGCGAAGGCCTTCGACTCCTTCATGAACGTGATCTTGCGGGTGAAGAAGTACCGGTAGTTGATCAGCTTCGGATCGCCGGCGATGAGGGGCGAGGCCTCCTGCTCGAGGGGCAGGACGATGTTGACCCCGAACGCCCGCTCGGCTCCCGCACCCTCGATGCCGGCCTGCATGATCCCGGGTCCGGCACCGGTGATGACCATCCAGTCCTCGTCGGCCATGGCCCGGCCGAAGTCCCTCGCCACCAGGTAGGCGGGGTCGTCGTCATGGATCCGGGCGGAGCCGAACACCGACACCTTGGGCACCTGCTGGTAGGGCTCGAACACGAGGAACGAGTACCGGAGCTCCTTGAGCGCGGCGTTGACGAGCTTGAGGTCGCCGCGGTCGGTGGCCTCGCGGCCCATGCGCACGATCGACACGAGCATCTCGAACACGAGGTCCTCGTCGCGGGCGACGCCGGCGGCCTCGATGAGGTCGACGATGCGCTCGTCGAGGCTCTCGTCGCCGGTGCGGTAGCGGGCGGGACGACGGGGGGACACGTCAGGCGACGGCGACGCGGCCGTACAACGTGGTGCGCTGCTCGAGGGGGCGGCCGAGCGGTTCGAGCAGGGACCGGAACCCGTCCTCGTCCATGCCCTGCCCGTGCGTGGCGCCGGCGGCCCGCGAGATGTTCTCGTCCATCAGCGTGCCGCCGAGGTCGTTGACGCCGGCCCGCAGCGCCTGTCGGGCGCCGTCGACGCCCATCTTCACCCACGACACCTGGATGTTCGGGATGCTGCCGTGGTAGGCGATGCGCCCCACCGCGTGCATCAGCAGCGCCTCGCGGAACGTCGGACCGCGGCGCGAGCGCTTCTGCAGGTACAGCGGTGCGGCCATGTGGACGTAGGGCAGCGGCACGAACTCGGTGAACCCGCCGGTCTCCTTCTGGAGCTGGCGCGTGCGCACCATGTGGCGCGCCCAGTGCACCGGCTGCTCGACCGACCCGAACATGATCGTGACGTTGGAGCGCAGGCCGACCTCGTGGGCTCGGCGGTGGGCCTCGAGCCATTCGTCGGTGGTGATCTTGTCGGGGCACAGCACGGCGCGGACCTCGTCGTCGAGGATCTCGGCGGCGGTGCCCGGGAGGGTGCGCAGGCCGGCGTCGCGGAGGCGGGCGAGGTAGCCGCCGAGGGGCTCGCCGAGGCGCCGAGCGCCCTCGGTGACCTCGAGGGCGGTGAAGCCGTGCACGTGGATGTCGGGGGCGGCGTCCTTCACGGCCCGGGCCACGTCGACGTAGTAGTCACCGTCGAAGTCGGGGTGGATGCCGCCCTGCAGGCAGACCTCGGTGGCGCCGAGGTCCCAGGCCTCGCGGACCCGACCGGCGATGTCGTCGAGCGTGAGCAGGTAGGGCGTGCCGCGCAGGTTCAGCGACAGCGGCCCCTTGGAGAACCCGCAGAACCTGCACTTGAAGGTGCAGACGTTCGTGTAGTTGATGTTGCGGTTGCGGACGTAGGTGACGACGTCGCCCACGGTCTCTCGTCGCAGCTCGTCGGCGACCTCGCAGACGGCCGCGACCTCGGGGCCCCGAGCCCCGAAGAGCGTGACGATCTCGTCGACCCCGACCTCCTGCCCGAGCAGGACGCCGGCCAGCACCTCGCCGACCGCACCGCCGGCCCACCCGGCGGAGGGCAGCAGCGTCGGCGGCGCGGCCGACGCACCGGAGTACCACGCCGTGCTGCGGGGGCCGAGGTGGAGGACCTCGACGCCGTCGTCGACCTGCTCGGGGGTGGCGGGGGTGAGCCGCTGCGCGAACACGGCACCGGGGTCGTCGCGGCCCAGACCCAGCGCGTCGGCCCGGTCGGCCACCGGGAACCGGAGACCTTCGTCGAGCCAGCGATCGGGCGCCCGGACGAACTCGGGGTACACGGTCAGGCGCGGCGCGAGCACGTGCCCGTGCCCCTCGGTGACCTCGCGGAGTCGGTCGAGGTCGGGCCACGGCCGCTCGGGGTTGACGTGGTCGGCGGTGACGGGGGAGACACCACCCCAGTCGTCGATGCCGGCGTCGAGCAGCACGCCGAAGTCGTCGGAGAGGTTGGGCGGCGCCTGCACGTGCACGTCGGGCGGCAGGATCAACCGGGCGAGGGCGACCGCGTCGAGGAACACCTCGGGCGGGCAGGCCGGCGCGGCGTGCATGGCGGTGCCGGCCTTGGGCAGGAAGTTCTGGACGATCACCTCCTGCACGTGGCCGTGGCGCCGGTGCGACGCGGCGACGGCCTCGAGGGCGGCGATGCGATCGTCGCGACGCTCGCCGATGCCGACGAGGATCCCCGTCGTGAACGGGATGGCCAACCGGCCGGCCGCCTCGAGGGTGGCGAGGCGGCGCTCGGGCTCCTTGTCGGGCGCCCCTCGGTGGGCCGCGAGGTCGGGCGCCAGCGACTCGAGCATCATGCCCTGCGACGGGGCGACCGCCCGCAGGGCGGCGAGCTCGTCGGGGAAGAGGGCTCCGGCGTTGGCGTGGGGGAGCAGGCCCACCTCGTCGAGCACGAGCCGGCACATGGCGGCCAGGTACTCGACGGTCGAGCCGTACCCGTGGTCGGCCAGCCAGTCGGCGGCGAGGGGGTAGCGGAGCTCGGGGCGCTCGCCGAGGGTGAACAGCGCCTCGTGGCAGCCGGCCCGGGCGCCGGCCCGGGCGATCGTCAGCACCTCTTCGGCAGTGAGGTAGGGGGCTCGGAGCCGGGCCGGGGGCTGGGCGAAGGTGCAGTAGCCGCACTTGTCGCGACAGAGCATGGTGAGGGGGACGAACACCTTCGGAGAGAAGGTGACGACGGTGCCGTGCGCGTCATCGCGGACGCGCCGGGCGTCGGCCGTCAACTCGTCGAGCGGCCGGTCCCATCGTCGATCGGTCACTGGTCCCCCCTCGCACGGCGCCCGGCCCTCGGCCACGCAGGCTTCGGTGCCGGCACCCTATCGGTGCTCACCGGCCGACCAGCGGTGTCGACGACGGTTCGGCGAGGAAGACCGAGCACGTGACCTCGCCGCCGAACCCGGAGAAGCTGTGGCCGCTGATGCGCTCGTCGGTGAAGTCGAGCTCGGTCTCGTCGAACTCGTCGACGCCGACGGCCACGTCGCTCGACGCCGCCACCGCCCGGTAGCAGTCGTCGAGGTCGTCGGTGCCGGTCAGGACGAACGTCTCGGTGGTGTGGGCCTGGTCGCACGGCACCGGCGTCGACGTCGTCGGATCGGCCGCCGGCGCGGTCTCGCAGGTCACCGCCCCCACCGAGATCACCTGACCACCGGAGACGTCGGCCGGCTCGCCCGCGTCCTCGTCGGTAGTGGCGTCGCCGGCGTCGAGTTCGCCGGAGAGGTCGGAGGGCGGCGCCGGCGTGGCTTCCATCTCGGTGGCGGAGAAGTCGGACGCGGCATCGGATCCGTCGTCCGAGCCGCACGCGCCGAGCAGCGTCGCGCCCACGATCGCGACCGCGGCGAGCCCGGTGCGGCACGTGCGTCGTGTCATCCCTCACCTTCCAGGTCGCCGGCGGCGGCCGGGTCGGCCAGCCACACGACCCGCTCGGCGCGGATGGCGGCGGCCGGGGCGGTCGGGTCGCCGTCGGCCACCCGCTCGAGCGCGGCCCGCTTGCCCTGTCCCATGACGGTGACGATCACCAGGTGGGCACGGGCGATGCCGGCGTAGGTGAGCGTCATGCGCTGATGGGGGTTGCGGCCGAGGGGGTCGTCGTTCATGACCACGAGGCGACCGGGGTCGGCCTCGAGGGCCGCCGAGCCGGGGAACAGCGATGCGGTGTGCCCGTCCGGACCGAGACCGAGGTGGATCACGTCGAACCGGCCGAGCTCCCCGACCCGCAGCTGGTAGGGGTCGGGGCCTTCCTCGCATCGCATCGGGTAGGCGGCGTTGGCGGCACCCACGCGGTCGAGCAACGCCTCACGGCCCAGGCGGTAGTTCGAGTCCTCGTCGTCGAGCGGCACGCACCGCTCGTCGCCCCAGTACACGTCCACCTTCCACCAGTCGATCTGGGTGGACGCGTCGGCGGCGAGGCGCTCGTAGCAGGTGCGCGCCGTGCCGCCACCGGACAGGGCGACGGAGAAGTGGTCGTTGGGACGGCCGAGGAAGGCTTCGATGACCCGCTCGGCGAACTCACCGGGCACGTCATCGACCACGTAGAGCGACCCCGGCACGCCGGGGCGCCCGGTCCGGGCGGTCAACGACCCGAGAAGCTCGCGGCCTTGGCCTTCAGGCTCGAGAGCAACTCGTGGAACGACTTCTCGAACGAGGCGACCCCCTCGTCCTCGAGCACGCGGGTGACGTCGGCCAGGTCGACCCCGACGTCTCCCAGCGCGCCGAGGGTGGCCTCCGCGGCATCGAGATCGGCGTCGACGGTGCGGGCCACCTGGCCGTGGTCGAGGAAGTCCTCCAGCGTCGAGTCCGGCATGGTGTTGACCGTGAGGGGCCCGATCAGGTCGTCGACGTAGAGCGTGTCGGCGTACGCCGGGTTCTTGGTCGAGGTCGACGCCCACAGGGGGCGCTGCACGCGGGCGCCCCGGGCGGCGAGTGCCTCCCATCGGGGTCCGGAGAAGGTGCGCAGGAAGGCGCCGTAGGCGCGCTGGGCGTTGGCCACCGCGATCCTGCCCTTGAGGGCGAGTGACTCGGGAGTGCCGACGGCGTCGAGACGGCGATCGGCCTCGGTGTCGACCCGACTGACGAAGAACGACGCGACCGACGAGATCCGGCCGAGGTCGGTCGCCCCCGTCGCCGCGTAGGCCTCGAGGCCGGACAGATAGGCCTCCATCACCTCCGCGTAGCGGTCGACGGAGAACAGGAGGGTGACGTTGATGCTGTGGCCCTCGCCGATCATCTGCCGGATCGCCGGGAGGCCTTCGGCGGTACCCGGGATCTTCACGTACAGGTTGGGCTGCGCGATCAGCTCGTGGAGCCGGCGGGCGGCGGTGATGGTGCCCTCGGTGTCGCGGGCCAGGCCCGGGTCGACCTCGACCGACACGAAGCCGTCGAGGCCGTCGCTGTCGTCGTACACGGGCCGCAGGATGTCGAGCGCGCTGCGGATGTCGGTGGTGACGAGGTCCCAGTAGCCGTCCTCGACGGAGGTGCCGTCACCGACGAGCGAGCGGAACTGGTCGTCGTAGTCGTCGCCACCATCGATCGCCTTCTGGAAGATCGTGGGGTTGGAGGTGATGCCCCGGACGCCCCGCTCGACCCACCGGGCCAGCTCGCCGCTCGTCACCCACCCGCGCTTCAGGTTGTCGAGCCAGGGGCTCTGGCCCTGCTCGTCGTGGAGCTCGTGGAGTCTGGTCACGTGGGCTTCCTCTCGATCCGTTCCATCGTCAGTCTGCCCGGTCCGACGGGCCGTGTGGCCCATGAGCCGGTGCATCGGGGCGCGGCGTCAGGATGTCGGCAGCACCGTGCGGGCGAGCTCGACGACGTGCCGGGCGGTGATGCCGAGGTTGGCGAGGGCGACGGCGCCGGGCGCGCTGGCTCCGAAGCGATCGATGCCCACCGAGGCGTCGGCCCAACGGGCCCAGCCGAAGGTGCTGGCTGCCTCGACCGACACCCGGGGCACGCCGGTGGGGAGCACCGCGTCCCGGTAGGCGACGTCCTGGCGGTCGAACAGCTCCCAGCAGGGCATCGAGACCACGCGCGCGGCGATGCCGTCGGCGGCCAGCAGGCCGGCGGCCTCGAGGGCGACGACGACCTCGCTGCCGGTGCCGATCAGCACGACCGCCGGTGCGCCGTCGGCTTCCCGCAGCACGTAGGCGCCCCTGCGCACGCCGTCGTCGTCGGCGGTGCCCTCCAGCACGGGCAGGTTCTGGCGGGTGAGGATCAGCGCGGTGGGGCCGTCGTGGTCGATGGCCACCCGGTAGGCCATGGCCGTCTCGTTGGCGTCCGCAGGTCGGATCACCGTCAGGTCGGGCATGGCCCGCATGGCGGCGAGCTGCTCGATCGGCTGGTGGGTGGGTCCGTCCTCGCCGAGTCCCACCGAGTCGTGGGTCCAGGAGTAGACGACCTTGGCCCGGGACAGCGCAGCCAGCCGCACCGAGGCGCGCATGTAGTCGCTGAAGACGAAGAACGTGCCGCCCACCGGGAGCACGCCGCCGTGCATGGCCATGCCGTTCATCACGCCACCCATGGCGTGCTCGCGAACGCCGTAGTGGATCTGGCGGCCGCCCCGGTCGGTCTTGGAGAAGACACCCGCCTCGGCGGGAAGGGCGACCCCCGTGTTGCCCGTCAGGTCGGCGGAACCGGCGACCAGCCCGGGCACCACGTCGATCAGGGCGTCGAGGCAGGCGTTCCCCGCGTTGCGGGTGGCGACCTTCTCGCCGGGCGACCAGGTCGGCAGCGACGTCTCCCACCCCGGCAGGCCCTCGCCGCGCAGGCACGCCTCGATCTCGGCCTTGTGCACGGGCCAGTCGGCGTAGCGGCGATCCCAGGCCTCCCGTGCTACCCGACCCCGCCCGCCCGCCTCGCGCATGTGGGCGAGCACGTCGTCGGGCACCCAGAAGGTCTCGTCCGGAGGCAGGCCGAGGATCGCCTTGGTGCGGCGCACCTCCTCCTCGCCGAGCGGGCTGCCGTGGGCCGCGGCGGTGTCGGTGTAGGTGGGGGAGGGGTAGCCGATGTGGGTCCGCAACACGATCATCGACGGCTGGTCCTCGACGGCCATGGCCCGGCGGAGGGCGGCCTCCAGGGCGTCGACGTCGTTGGCGATCTCGCCGACGGTCTCGACGTGCCAGCCGTAGGCCCGGAAGCGCTCGGGGGCGTGGTCGGAGAGCGCGAGCTCGGTGGGACCGTCGATGCTGATGTGGTTGTCGTCGTAGACGTAGACGAGCTTGCCGAGCCCGAGGTGCCCGGCGAGCGAGGCGGCCTCGTGGCTGATGCCCTCCTCGAGGTCGCCGTCGCCACAGAACACGAAGGTGTGGTGGTCGAACAGCGGCTCGCCGAAGCGGGCGCGGAGCCAGTGCTCGGCGAGGGCCATGCCGACGCCGTTGGCGAACCCCTGCCCGAGCGGGCCGGTGGTGACCTCGATGCCCTCGGTGTGGTGCACCTCGGGGTGGCCGGGGGTCTTCGACCCCCACTGGCGGAAGTCACGGAGGTCGTCGAGGGTGAGTCCGTAGCCGGTGAGGTACAGCAGCGAGTACTGCAGGATCGATGCGTGGCCGTTGGACAGGACGAACCGGTCACGGTTCGGCCAGTCGGGCGCCGACGGGTCGTAGCGCAGGATGCGGGTGAACAGCGTGTAGGCGAGGGGGGCGAGCGCCATGGCCGTCCCGGGATGGCCCGAGCTCGCCTGCTGCGGCGCGTCCATGGACAGGCCCCGGATCACGTCGATCGTGCGCTGCTCGAGCTCGGGATCGCTCACCTACATCCTCCGTCGGTCGGCCGGGCGTCACCCTAGTGCGGGGTCGCCGGCGCCCAGGCGGGACCGGGTCGGTCGGCGAACAGCACCACGCTGGCCGTGAACCCGTGCACGAAGCTGCGACCCCCGACGGGGCCGATCTCACCCGCGCACTGCATGCCGGCCAGGGCCGGGGCGCCGAGGGCGTCGCTCACCAGCTCGGCGTCGTGGTCGGCCCGGCCGAACATCCGGGTGCCCCGGCCGTTGCAGGTGAACAGGAGCGCGCCGGTCGCCCGGTGCCCGGCGAGGAGGGCGACGAGGTCCTCCTCGGCCGTGGCCGCGTCGCGAACCTGGAACTGCGCGGTGGCACCGACGGGCACCGGTTCGTCGATGACCAGTGCGCCGGTGGCGACGTCGCCGCCGACGACCGACCGGATCAGGAAGTCGCCCCTGCGGAAGTCGAGCTGGTGCTCGTCGACGACCCGACCGAGGTGGAGCCCACGGCGAACGAGGTCGCGCTCGTCGGCCGGGAGCCCGTCCACGAGCCGGCGGAGGCGTTCGGCCGGGGGCAGGCCACCGAGGCCCTGGAGGTGGTTCCCTTCGGCAGCGGTGACGGTGAACGGGTCGCCGATCGGACGACACCCTTGGGACACCACCGGTGTGATGTCCACGTCGGGCGGGAACAGCACGCCCACCGCCCCGCGATCCTGCACGGTGCGGCCGCGGACGAGCCGCGCCGATCGGCCACCCACCCCGGCCGACGCCATCCCGCCGACCACGACGAGGTGGGGGTGGTCCTCGGCCAGCCGATCGAGCAGGGCCTCGACCGGCACGGTGGCCGGGTCGACGAGGAGCACCAGGGTGGCCGCGTCCGCGACGCGGTCGGGCTCCAGGCCGGTCAGCACCCATCCCCGGCCGTCGGGAGCGTCGGCCGCCCGTTCCACGTCGATGGTGACCGCCGTGGGTGGGGAGGGAAGCCGGGCGGCGAACAGCGCGAGGGCGGGCTGGTCCTCCACCTCCCGCGCGCCGGCCACGACCCCGCTCGTCGCCGCGCCGATGCACACGCCGGGCGCGAGGAGCTCGACGACCGCGGCGGCGACCCGGTCGAGCTGCGGCGCCAACGAGGCCGACCCGAACACGACGACGAGGTCGGGGGAGGGACCGAGGCGGTCGAGCACCGCACCGATCACCTCACCGGTGGCCTGGGCCGCGTCGGGGTGCTCGGACAGGGCGGCGGCGTAGGGCACGGGCCGCCTCAGGCCACGGGCGGCAGCAGCGTGAACGGCACGACGGTCACGGGACCGAGGTCGATCCGACAATGGGCCTCGATCGTGGCGTAGTCGTCGTACTCGAGCTCGGCTCGCACGAGGCGGTAGTTGAACTTGCCCGGGTCCACCTGGAGCGGCTGCACGCTGCGGGCCAACGGCTCGTCGTCGTCCCCCTGTCCCGGACCGCGATACGTGACCTCGAGGGCGGCGGTGCCGGGGTGGTCGGGCGGGCAGTGGACGATCACGACGAGGTGGGGCGCCATGGTGACCGGTACCGGCTGCGGCGCGGGCGCGGAGAACTGGATGCCCCGAAGGTCGATCCGGGTCGACGGACCGGGCACCTGCCGCAGCTCGATGTCGTCGATGAACACGGCGGCGATGATCTGCATGGCATCGATTCAACACGCGATCGCGCGTCCCGCGCCTCGCTGAGCCGTACCAGTACCCTGGGCCGATGGCCGTGTCGTCGAGCACCTCGTCCACGCGCGAGGCCATCCTCGTGGCGGCACGCCGGAGCTTCGCCGAACACGGCTACGACGGCACCTCGCTCAACGAGATCGCCGAGGCCGTCGGCATCCGCCGCTCGAGCGTCCTGCACCACTTCCCGTCCAAGGACGCCATCTACCGGGAGGTCTTCGAGACCGCGCTGGCCGAGTGGATCGACCGCGTCGACGCCGCCACCGAGCGCCAGCACGTCAGCGGTTGGGACAAGGTCGATCTCGTGATCACCGCCGGCTTCGAGTTCTTCGTCGAGAACCCCGACTTCGTCCGCATCGCCCGGCGGGAGGCGCTCGACAGCAACAGTCGCCTCGGCGTCGACCTCGGCGAGATGCTCCGACCGCTGTTCCAGCGCGCCGTCGCCTACTTCGAGGCGGAGATGGACGCCGGCACCTTCCGGCGGTTCGACGCCGAGCAGTTGCTGCTGACCGGGTACGGCGCGCTGCTGAGCTACGTGAGCGACCTGCCCTTCATCGAGGGACTCCTCGGGCGCGACCCACTCGATCCCGGCCTGCTGGCGGCGCGGCTCGAGCACGTCCGCTCGTTCTTCCGGGCCGCCCTCCAACCGTCGCGCTAGACCACCCGGCTCACGCGTCGCCGAGGGCGGCGTCGTCGCTCGCGCCGGCGTCGACCAGACGATCGAGGGCGTGACGGCACAGGGCGTCGACGGCGTTGGTGCCCTCGGTCAGCGACTCGGGGTGGTAGCGCCAGCCCCCGTCGACGCCCTGGGAGAGCACCGGCCGGATGCCGCACCGCACGCCCATGGCGGTGACCGGGCCCCGACGGACCTCGGTCCAGACCGCGCCCAGCACCACCGCGAGCTCGGTCGCCCGGTGGAGGTCGACGGGTTCGGCGGCGAGCAGCCGCAGCAGGTCGACGGCGACCGTGCCCACCTCGGCCTCACGGTGCACCTGCTCGAGCCAGGGAGCGACCTCGTCGCCGAGGCCCGGCGCCTCGCACGAGCCCGCGGCGTCGAGCCACGCCCCGAGCTCGCCGAGGGGGCCGACGGCATCGTCGGCGTCCACGCCCACCACCGCCCGGACGAGGGCGAGCGGGTGCACGCCGTCGCAGGCCTCGGCGAAGGTGCGCACGCCGGCGGCGTCGGCCTCGTGGGCCCACGCCGCCTCGGGGTCCTCGCCGCGGAGCAGGGCGGCGACCGATGCGAGGGGCAGCAGCGAGGCGTGGGGCTGGACCATCGGGTTGGCCAGCCATCCCGAGCAGGCTTCGACGAGCCCCGGCTCGCGACCCCGGATCGGTCCCATGAAGAGCCGGTCGCCCATGAACCCGTCGTTCACGGGGTAGTTGTCCCAGAGCAGCGGTGGGCGGTCGCCGAGCACCGAGGCGCGGCGGCGGGCCTCGGCCACGGTGATGGTGTCGCACACCACCGTGGGGCCCGTCCACCCGATCGGCACGTCGCCGGGGACGCCGACGGCGAGCTCGTCGAGGTAGGGCGACGGGCGGGTGCCGGTGTACTCGGTGGGAACGAGCACCAGGGACGCCCGACCGTCGAGGTGCGCTCGCAACCAGGTCGTCAGCCGGGCGTGGCGTCGCCCGAGCCCGGGTTGCGGCGGGAGGTCGTCGAGGGCGAGGCACACCGTGGCGACGCCGAGGCCGACCAGCTGGTCGACCTTGTCGCCGAGGACCTTCCGGTCGTCCGGATCGTCGTCGTCGATCGACAGGCCGGGCGAGATGGCGAAGGCGACCTCGAGGGTCTGCTCGCCGACCAGGCGGGCGAAGCCGTCGAGCTCGTCGGCGTCGTAGGGCTCGCGCCACGCCTCGCGGTGCTTGGCGTCGTCCTTCGGCGCGTAGACGTAGTGGGTCATGCCCCGCTCGTGACAGGCGCGCATCACGGTCGCCCGCTCGTGCCAGGTCCAGGGCCGACCGTAGAAGCCCTCGATGAGCCCGTGAATCGGCCCGGTCATGGATCGCTAGGGTACGCGCCCATGCCCGACCCGGTGCCCGACGTGATCCCGCCACCGGCGACGCGCACGCTGTCCGAGGCGGCGTCGAAGACGCTGTTGGCGCGCTTCGGCGTGCCGTTCCCGGAGGAGCGCATCGTCGCCGACCCCGACGAGGCCGTCGCCGCCGCCGACGCCCTCGGCTACCCGGTCGTCGCCAAGCTCAACGGCGACCGCATCGCCCACAAGACCGAGCGCGGGCTGGTGCGACTCGGGTTGGGCGACGCCGAGGCGGTGCGCGCCGCAGCCGCCGACCTCCTCGCCGCCGCGACCCCGCAGGACGGGGACGTGGCCGTGCTGGTCGCGCCGATGCTGCGGGCGACCCGCGAGCTCATCGTCGGCCTCAGTCGCGATCCGCAGTTCGGCATGACCGTCGCCCTCGGCGTGGGCGGCGTCCTGGCCGAGGCCATCGGCGACGTGTCGATCCGGCTGGTGCCGGTCGAGCGGGAGGACGTGGAGGAGATGATCGACGACCTCCGCAGCGCGAGCCTGCTGCACGCCTTCCGGGGTGAGCCGCCGGTCGACCGCTCCCGGCTGGTCGACGTCGTGCTCGCCCTGTCCCGGGCCGCCACCGCCCACCCCGAGCTGGTGTCGGCGGACCTCAACCCGGTGCTCGTCGTGGGGGGCGAGCCCGTTGCGGTCGACGCCCTCGTCGAGGTCGTCGAGGTGGTCGGCGGCGAGTCGAGCAGAGGGGCGTCGTGAGCCCGACCGCCGACCACTACCGGGCGCTGTTCGATCCCAGGGGCGTGGTCGTCGCCGGCGCGTCGACCCACCCCGGCAAGTTCGGTTTCGTCGCCCTCCACAACATCCTCGCCGCCGGGTACCCGGGTGAGGTCTTCGCCATCAACCGCGACGGCTCCGAGGTGCTCGGCCGACCCACGCTGACGTCGATCGACGACGTCCCCGCCGGTGCCGCCGACCTCGTGTTCGTCTGCACGCCGGCGGCGACCAACCCCGAGCTGCTGCGGGCGGCGGCGGCTCGCGGCATCCGCGCCGCGTTCATCGCCTCGGGCGGCTACGGCGAGGCGGGCGACGAGGGCCGACGGCGACAGGACGAGCTGGTCGCCCTGGCCGACGAGCTCGACCTGCTGGTGGTCGGCCCGAACGGGCAGGGGGTCATCTCGACCCCTGCCTCCCTGTGTGCCCAGATCGTCGCGCCGTACCCGCCTCGCGGCCGGATCGGCATCGTCAGCCAGAGCGGCAACTTCGTCTCGTCGTTCATGAACTACGCGGCGTGGAGCGGTGTCGGCGTGAGTCGCGCGGTGTCGGCCGGCAACGCCGCCCAGGTCGGGGTCACCGACTTCCTCGAGTACCTGGCCGACGACCCCGAGACCGACGTGGCCCTGGCCTACGTCGAGGGCGTCGCCGACGGACGCGGGTTCTTCGAGCGGTTGCGCGCCGTCGCCGCGCGCATGCCGGTCGTGTTGGTGAAGGGAGGGGCGACCGGTGGCGGCGCCCGTGCCGCGGCGAGCCACACCGGCTCGCTGGCCACCGACGACCGCGTCTTCGACGGGATGTGCCGGCAGGCCGGCGTCGTGCGGGCGGCCACCATCGAGGAGGCCTTCGACGCCGCCGCCGCGTTCGCCACCCAGCCCCTCCCGGCGGGGCCCAACGTGGCCGTGGTCAGCACCGCGGGCGGCTGGGGGGTCGTCACCGCCGACGCCGTCAGCGGCACCGACCTCGACCTCGTGCATCTCCCCGACGACCTGCGCGCCGCGCTCGACGACGAGCTCCCGCCCCGATGGAGTCGCAACAACCCCATCGACCTCGCGGGGGGCGAGACCAAGGACACGATCCCGACGGTGCTCGGCATCGTGGCCCGCCACCGCGCCGTCGACGCCATCGTCTTCCTCGGCATGGGCATCCAGTCCAACCAGGGTCGGCTCGAGCACGACGGGCCCTTCTACCCCGAGCACGGGCTCGAGCGGATCGTGGCCTTCCACGACCGCCAGGACCACCGCTACACGACGACGGCCTCCGAGCTGGTGAGCGAGCTGGGCAAGCCGATCCTCACCGCCACCGAGCTGGCGGTGAGCGACCCGGGCAACGCCGCCGTGCGCGGGGTGGCGCAGTCGGGTCGGTACTGCTTCCCGTCCTCCCATCGGGCGGTCACCGCCCTCGCCCACCTCTGGCACTACGCAAGGTGGCGCAAGCGGCGCGAACCGTGAACATCGCTGCCACCCATCGCCGCGTCGTGGCTCCTAGCCTTGCCCGGATGCCCGGACGGACCCCCTTCGCCGCCCTCGTCGTCGCCGTGGTCCTCCTCGGCGCGCTCGCCCCGGCGACGGCGCAGGACGAGCCCACCGGCGATCCGATCGAGGGCCGGACGGCGGTCGCCGCGCCGCCGCTCGCCACGCCCTTGCTCTCCGCCCGCCGCGTGCCCGAGATCCTGCGGTCGAGCATCGCCGACGACCGCATGCGCGCCGCCATCGAGCCGCTGCTGGCCACCGCTCCGGCCGACAGCTGCGTGGTGGTGGCCAACGGTGGGCGGGTGATCATCGACCGCAACGGCGACCAGCCGAAGTCGCCCGCCTCGACCGCCAAGCTCCTCACCGCGGCCGCGGTGCTCGCCGAGTTCCCCGCCCAGCAGCGGCTGGTGACGCGCGCCGCGTCCGTCGACGGACCGTCCGACGGCGTCATCGACGGCGACCTGTACCTGATCGGCGGCGGCGACCCGATCCTCACCACGCCCGGGTACCGGCCCACGTTCGAGAACCCCGATCAGCTGGCCAACGACTTCGCCCCCCTGGCCGATGCCGTCGCCGCCGCCGGTGTGCGCGAGATCCGTGGTGACGTGGTCGGCGACGAGTCGCGCTACGACCAGGAGCGGTGGGTGCCGACCTGGCCCGAGCGCTACCAGCGCGAGGGCTACGTCGGCCCGCTGAGCGCGCTCCTCGTGAACGACGGCAACACCGGGTACTCCCGCAACCCGGACGCGGCGGCGCCGAGCCGCACCGCCGGTGAGCCGGCGGCCCTCGCCGCCGAGACCCTCCGCACCATGCTGACGGCGAAGGGGGTGCGGGTGACCGGCGGTGCCCGAACGGGTACCGCCCCCGAGGAGGTCGTCGACGTGGCCAGCCTCGACTCCCTGCCCATGGAGGACCTCGTCGCCGAGATGATCGGCGACAGCGACAACACCACCGCCGAGCTGCTCGCCAAGGAGCTCGGCCGCCAACGGGCGGGCGAGGGGACGACGGCAGCCGGCACCGAGGAGATCCGAGACGTGCTCACGGAGAGGGGGCTGCCGACCGACGGTCTCCGACTGCTCGACGCCTCGGGGCTCGACCCGGAGAACCGGCTCACCTGCCGGCTGCTCGTCGCCGCCCTCGACGAGGAGGGCCCCGACTCCGAGGTCGCCGCCAGCCTGCCGGTGGCCGGTGAGACCGGCACGCTCCGTCGACGAATGCGGGGCACGCCGGCCCAGGGCCGGGTCGAGGCCAAGACGGGCACGCTGCGCGAGGTCAACTCGTTGGCCGGCTTCGCCACCACCCTCACGGGCTCGACGCTGACGTTCGCCTACGTCGTCAACGGCCCCGAGCAGCCCCTCGGCTACCAGGTCATCGACGACTTCATGGCTGCCCTCGTCGGCGTTCCCGACGGGCCGCCGGTCGAGGAGCTCGGGCCGCTCACCGCCGGCGGCTGACCGTGGTGGTGTGCGGGAACCCCGTCCGGGCGCCCGCCTCGCCACCGACGTCGGGAGCCGGGCACACTGACGGGGTGCCGGTGATGCCCATGTTCCCCCTCGGCAACGTGCTCCTCCCGAGCGTCGTGCTGCCGCTCCACGTCTTCGAGGAGCGGTACCGCCGGCTCACGAGGGACTGCCTCGACGGCGACGGCGAGTTCGGTGTCGTGCTCATCGAGCGGGGCAGCGAGGTCGGTGGGGGCGACATCCGGGCCATGGTCGGCACGGTGGCCCGGATCGTCGAGGCCGCCGAGCTCGACGACGGGCGCTTCGCCCTGGCGACCGTCGGCGTGCGCCGCATCCGCGTGCGGGAGTGGCTGCCCGACGACCCGTATCCCCGGGCCGACGTCGAGGACTGGGACGACCCCCCGATCGGCGGCGACGTCGGCGCCGACGTCGCCCACGTCGTGGCCCGTCTGCGCCGGGTGCTGGCCCGCCACGCCGAGCTCGGCGACGCGGCGGCGCCGGCCACGGTCGAGCTCAGTGACGACCCCGTGCTGGCGTCGTACCAGATCGCGGCCGTCGCCCCGCTCGGGCCGTCCGACCAACAGGCGCTGCTCGTCGCGCCCTCCGTCGAGGACCGGGTGGCGGCGCTGGCCACCCTCCTCGACGACGAGGAGCACTTCCTCGACCGCCGTCTCGCGCTCGAAGCGGCCGAGGGCGGGACCACCGCCGACGGCCGGCCCGGCGACGACCCGAGCCCCGGGCCGTCCGACCGCTGAGCGCGCGGCGCGGGCCGGGCGTCGGGCCCGTCAGCCCTTGGCCGGCAGCTCGGGTCCCCACCGCCAGTAGCAGTAGCCCTGCACCGGCTCGCGTGCGCCGCACGTGACGCCGAAGTCGTAGTAGTCGGATCGGGGGTTGGCCTCGAGCGACAGCACGTCGCAGGCCGCCGACAGCCCTTGGTCGCAGAGGTCCCACACGGCGTCGAGCTCGGCGTTGTCGCCGTAGGCCATCGCGTTCCTGGGCCCCGCCTTGGCGCAGTCGGGGGGCACCGTGGCGCCCGAGCCGTTGGCGAGGAACGAGTCGATGGACGCCTGCAGGCCGTCGTAGCTGGCGAGGTACGGGACCACCTGGAGGCCGCCGCCGCTCAGGCCGCTGACCGCGGCGCCCGGGTTCACGTTGGCCGAGGTGTTGACCCCGGCCACCAGGCCCTCGGTGGTGAGCGAGGGGCCGCCGCTGTTGCCCCGGTCGATGCGGCCGTCGACGCGCATCCCGGTGCGACGAGCACCTTCGGTCTCGAAGCTGGAGATGGAGAGCTGGGTCACGGTGAAGTCGAGGGCGGGCAGGGGGTAGCCCATCGCGACGAGGGGCTGGCCCTCCTGCAACGAGCCGGTGCGCGCCCACTCGAGGTACTGGGGCAGCGGCTGGTCGACCTGGATGACGGCGACGTCGGGGGACTGGGACATGCCGATCACGTGGCCCGGGAGCTCCTCGCCGGTGCGGGACACGAGCACCGGCTCGGTGTCGAACACGACGACGTGCCAGTTGGTGACGAGGTGGTAGGGCGAGATGGCGAAGGCGGTGCCGCTGGCCTCGTCGATCCCGCACCCGGCCGCCTCGACCCGGTAGACGGCCCCACCGAACGTGTCGGCGACCTGCTCGGCGGTGAATCCGCCGGGCGGCACCGACACCGGGGGTGGCGGCGGGAACGACGTGGGCACGCTTCCCGGCGTGGTGCGGTCGGCGACGGCGACGTCGGCGGCGTCGTCGGCGGCGTCGTCGGACGAGCCACCTCCCAGCACCAGCACCGTCCCGACGACGAACACGAGCCCGAGCACGGCCAACCCGGCGATCAGCAGCCAGTTGCGGCCACCGCCGCCGGGCACCGGTGGGGGCGGCGGCGCCGAGGCGCGGCGCTGGGGGTCGGTCCACGCCCACCCGCCCGACGGTGGGGGATCGGCGGCCGTCGGCGACGGCGTCGGCACGGGGAGCGCGTCCCCGCGGGCCCGTCCGCACTGCGGGCAGAAGGCGTGGTCGTCGTCGAGCGCCGTGCCGCAGGTCGGACAGGTCATGGTCGCCCGGTCCGGTCGTGGGACGCGCGACGGCGCCCGGCCTCCGGGTGGTCGAGGTGCCCCGATCCCATGGGTACAGGATCGACGGATTCCGGCCGGGTGTGAGGGTTCGGTGCTTGCGCACCTGCGGCCTCCGGGCCAGGATCGTGGCCGACCTGCTCACGCCGGGCCCCCCGGCGCCGCCCCCGAAGGACCCGTGGCCAAGCCGAAACCCATCGCCGACACCCTGCGCGAGCTGTGGGAGCTGCTGCAGGCCTACGCGCGCCAGGAGACCATCGACCCGCTGAAGCCGCTGGGCCGCTACCTCGGGTTCGGCATCGCCGGGATGGTCCTCGTGGGCGTGAGCCTGGTGTTCTTCGCCATGTCCGGCCTCCGGGCGATGCAGTCCCAGACCGACCTGTTCGAGGGGTCGTGGTCCTGGGTGCCCTACGTCATCGTGGCGGTGGTGCTCGGCGCCATCGCCGCCCTGGCCGTGAGCCGCATCAGCAAGGGGCAGCGGGGTGCCCGCACCGCCGACGTCACGACACCCGGCACGACGCCGTCGTCGGAGGGCACGCCACGATGAGGGATCGACCATGACGACGACCACGCCGGCCGGCAAGATCGGTCGCGACGACATCGAGGCCAAGTTCCGCGAGATCCAGGGCGAGGTCGAGGCCACCGAGCAGGAGGCCCGCAACTACGCCGGCATCGCCATCGCCGTCACGGTGGTGGCCGTCGTCGCCGTGGCCTTCTACCTCGGTCGGCGCCGCGGGAAGCGGGGCCGCACGATCGTCGAGGTCCGGCGTCTCTGATGTTCAAGCAGTGGCGGTCGATCGGACTGCAGCGCGGGATCGTGGGCGGTAGCCGTCCGTGGATGCTGGTCGCCGCCGTCCTGTGGGGCGCCAAGGCCGTGCAGTGGGCGATGCGGCGCGACGAGCGGGTGGTGTTCCGTACGGTCCTCGAGCCGGGGGAGACCCTCGAGATCGTCCACTCGGCCGACGGCGCAGCGTCCCGCAAGCGCTCCCGCTGAGCGGCGCGGACACGCGATCATTGCCGCCGTGAAGGTCCGACTGCGCAACCCCCGCCGCGAGGTCGAGGTCGACGGGCCCCTCGAGGTGGCCGTCCTGCTCGACCGACTGGAGCTCAACCGCGAGTCCGTCCTCGTGATCCGGGGCGGCACCATCGTGCCGGTCGACACCCGCCTGGAGCACGACGACGACGTCGAGATCCGGCCCGTCATCTCCGGCGGTTCGACGTGAGGGCCGTCCGCCCGAGCGGCGGGGACCGGGGGACGCGGTGAAGTGCCGGGTCTGCCGGGAGCCGGCCATCATCGACATCAGGCGTCACAACGCGAACTTCTGCACCGAGCACTTCCTGCGCCTGTGCCGCGACCAGGTGGCCAAGGCGATCCACGACTTCGACATGATCGGCGACGGCGAGCGCGTGCTCGTGGCCGTGTCCGGGGGGAAGGACTCCCTCGCCCTCTGGGACCTCCTCGTCGAGCTGGGATACCACGCCGACGGCCTCTACCTCGGCCTCGGCATCGGCGACTACAGCGACGAGTCGGGGCGCCGGTCCCGGGCCTACGCCGAGCAGCGCGGTCTCACCCTGCACGAGGTCGACCTGCCCGACGAGCACGGCTTCGACATCCCCACCGGCGCACGGGCCGCCCGGCGGGCGCCGTGCTCGGCGTGCGGTCTGTCCAAGCGGCACCTGTTCGACAAGGCGGCGCTCGACGGTGGCTACGACGTCGTGGCCACCGGCCACAACCTCGACGACGAGGCGGCCGTGCTGTTCGGCAACGTGCTGCGCTGGCAGACCGAGTACCTCGGGCGGCAGCGACCGGTGCTGCCCGCCGAGCACGGCTTCCCCCGCAAGGTCAAGCCACTCGTGCGCCTCGGCGAGCGCGAGATGGCCGCCTACTGCATCGTCCGTGGCATCGACTACATCGTCGAGGAGTGCCCGATGGCGGCGGGCAACAAGCACCTGGGCTACAAGGAGGCGCTCAACGCCCTCGAGGTCGCCTCACCGGGCACCAAGCACGACTTCTACTTCGGCTACCTCGCCCGCGCGGTCGGACCGCTTCCGCTCCCCGGCCGACGACGACCGCGACCAGCTCCACCCGTGCCGGTCCTGCGGGGCGCCGACCACGGCCGACGAGTGCGCGTTCTGTCGGCTGACCGTGCGGGCGCGGGCGGCGACGTGACCGATCCGACCAGTGGTCGGCCCCTGGCCGACGGCGACAAGGCGCTCCTGGTCGACCACAAGGGTCGCCGCTACCTCGTCACCCTCAAGGCCGGGGCCGAGTTCCACTCCCACGCCGGGTTCATCCCTCACGACGAGATCATCGGCGCCGCCGACGGCTCGCTGCTGCGGTCCACCAAGGGCTCGCCCTACCGGCTGCTGCGCCCGACGCTGGCCGACTTCGTGCTGAAGATGCCCCGTGGCGCGCAGGTCATCTACCCGAAGGACCTCGGCCCGATCCTGATGCTGGCCGACATCGCGCCCGGCATGCGCGTGCTCGAGTCCGGCGTGGGCTCCGGTGCGCTGTCGATGACGCTCCTGCGGGCCGGGGCCGAGGTCGTCGGCTACGAGCTCCGGGAGGACTTCGCCAACCGGGCGCAGGCCAACGTGTCGGCCTTCCTGGGCGAGGACGCGATGGCCCGCTACCGGGTCGAGCTGCGTGACTGCTACGCGGGCATCGACGAGCGCGACCTCGACCGCGTGGTGCTCGACCTGCCCGAGCCGTGGCAGGTGGTGGACCATGCCGGGCAGGCGCTGCGTCCCGGGGGCATCCTCGTCGCCTACACGCCGTCGATCCTGCAGGCCACGCGGCTGCGCGAGGCGCTCGACGCCCATCCGTTCGGCCTGGCCGAGACGCTGGAGGTCCTCCACCGCACCTGGCACGTCGAAGGCCAGGCGGTGCGGCCCGACCACCGGATGGTGGCCCACACCGGCTTCCTCACCCACGCCCGCCTGCTCGGCGGCTGAGTCGCCTGCGGGATCGGCGCTGAACCTCTTCGACCTGCTGCTGGTGGTGCTGGCGGTCTCGGCCGCCGTCGGTGGCTTCCGGCTCGGGTTCGTCACCCGCGTCGTGTCGTGGATCGGGCTCGGCCTCGGTCTGTTCCTCGCCATCCGGCTGCTGCCGAACGTGCTGGAGGGCCTCGACGCCCGGAACGACGCCCTGGTCGTCCTCATCGCCGTCGGTGTCGTCGCCGCCGGGGCCTTCCTCGGCCAGGCCCTCGGGTTCTTCGTCGGGGCCCGGCTGCGCCCGGGCGACGACGACGGCGCGGTCCGTCCCGTCGACGGCGCCCTCGGGGCCCTGGCGGGCGTCGCCGGCGTGGTCGCCTTCGTGTGGCTCCTGTTGCCGGTGCTGGCCGACACGCCCGGGTGGGTGGCCACCCAGGTGCGGACCTCGGCGATCGCCCAGGGGCTCGACGAGCGACTGCCCGACCCGCCCGACGCGGTGCAGGCACTGCGCTCGGTGGTGGGGGAGGACCGCTTCCCCGAGGTGTTCGACGAGCTCGGGCCCACGCCCGAGCTCGGTCCGCCCCCGGCCAGCACCGGCCTCGACCAGGCGACCGCGGCGCGCGTGGCGCGGTCGGTCGTGAGGGTGGAGGGCCTGGCGTGCCGCCAGATCCAGAACGGTTCGGGCTTCGTCGTGGGTGACGGGCTGGTGGTGACCAACGCCCACGTCGTTGCCGGGGAGTCGACGACGACGCTGCAGCTGGACGACGGCGACGAGGTCGACGCCGAGGTGGTGGCGTTCGACCCGGGAAGGGACCTCGCCGTGCTCGCCGCCCCGGGCCTCGACCGTCCGGCCCTCCCGTTGGCGGCCGCCGACGTGGGCGACGTGGGCGGCGTGTTCGGGCACCCGGGAGGGGCGTCGCTGCGGATCGCCCCCTTCTCGGTGGCTCGGGGAATCAGCGCGACCGGTCGCGACATCTACGGCACCGACCTGACCGAGCGTGAGGTGCTCGAGGTTGCCTCGTCGCTCGAGCCGGGAGACTCCGGCTCGGCCCTCGTCGACCCCTCGGGCACGGTGATCGGCGTCGCCTTCGCAGTGGCACGCGACCGGGGCGACGTGGCCTACGCCCTCGCCACCTCGGAGGTCGAGGACCTGCTGGCCGAGCCGCTGACGGGGGCCGACACCGGCCCCTGCCTGGACTGACTGCCCGGCCCACCCCAGCGCCGCGAGGCGGTGGCGGGCGAAGCGCCACGGGTCGACGCCGGATCAGCGCCGAGCGCCTACTCGATCTCGATGAAGATGCACTCGCCGGGGCACTCCTCGGCGGACTCGATGACCGCCTCCTCCTGCCCGGCGGGCACGTTGGCCAGGCCCTCGGCGCCACCGGGGTTCGAGAACACCTTGTCGCCTTCCTTGACGTAGGCCAGACCGTCGTCGAGGAGGGTGAACACGTCGGGGGCGATCTCTTCGCAGAGGCCGTCGCCGGTGCAGAGATCCTGGTCGATCCAGACCTTCATCTTCGCCTGTACCTCATGGGTCGTGATGCGGGGGCGTCGCCGGCGCAAACCGTGGTCGGGGCCGACGGCGTGTGGTCAGCCTACCCCAACGCCGGGAATAAAGCCGGGGATCTCTGGGGAAATTCCCGGCGGCCGCGACGGGTGCCGCGACCACGCCGCGGGAGCGTGCTACGCAGGGGCGGACCAGGGCAAATCCCAACCGGCCGGCCCGTCGTGGTCCGCGAAGGTTCCGTGTAGGGTCGCCCACGACGCGCACAGGAGGTGGGTCACCATCGACCAGGCCGAGTACGACCGCCGGTTGACCGCCTACGAGGCGGAGATGACCGAACTGCGCGACCAGGCGAAGACCCTCGAGGACGAGGTCGTCTCGCTCCGTCGTCGCCTGCAGGACGCCCCCAAACGGGTCCGCACGCTCGAGGAGCGACTGCTCGAGACGAAGGGCCAGCTGGCCCAGGCCGTGTCGCAGAACGAGAAGCTCACCTACACCCTGCGCGAGGCGCGGGAGCACATCGCGGCCCTTCGCGAAGAGGTCGACAAGCTCACGCAGCCGCCGTCGGCGTACGGCACCCTGCTCGGCGCGAACGACGACGGCACCGTCGACGTGTTCGTCAGCGGCCGCAAGATGCGGGTGTCGGTCCACCCCGATCTCGCCGACGACGAGCTCATCCGGGGCGTCGAGGTCGTGCTCAACGAGTCGCTCAACGTGGTCATGGCCCGCAGCCCGGAGCTCACGGGGGAGGTGGTCACCTTCAAAGAGCTCCTCGAGGACGGTCGTCGGGCGATGATCGTCGGCCGCGCCGACGAGGAGCGCGTCGCCGAGCTGGCCGACCACATGGTCGGGCAGCGGGTCCGGGCCGGCGACTCCGTGCTCATGGACGCCCGTTCGGGCCTGCTGATCGAGAAGCTGCCCCGACCCGAGGTCGAGGAGCTCGTGCTCGAGGAGGTGCCCGACGTGAGCTACGCCGACGTCGGTGGCCTCGACGACCAGATCGAGCTCATCACCGATGCCGTCGAGCTGCCGTTCCTGCACCAGGACCTGTTCGCCGAGCACAAGCTTCCGGCGCCCAAGGGCATCCTGCTGTACGGCCCACCCGGCTGCGGCAAGACGCTCATCGCCAAGGCGGTGGCCAACTCGTTGGCGAAGAAGGTGGCCGAGGTCAGCGGCGACGAGCGGGGTCAGAGCTACTTCCTCAACATCAAGGGTCCCGAGCTGCTCAACAAGTACGTCGGTGAGACGGAGCGCCAGATCCGACTCGTGTTCCAACGGGCTCGGGAGAAGAGCGAGGAGGGCTGGCCGGTCATCGTGTTCTTCGACGAGATGGACTCGCTGTTCCGCACCCGCGGCACCGGCATCAGCTCCGACATGGAGTCGACGATCGTCCCGCAGCTGCTGGCCGAGATCGACGGTGTCGAGTCGCTCAAGAACGTGATCGTCATCGGGGCCTCGAACCGCGAGGACCTCATCGACCCCGCCATCCTCCGGCCCGGCCGGCTCGACGTGAAGATCAAGATCGAGCGTCCCGACGAGGAGGCCGCCGCCCAGATCTTCGGCCGCTACCTCACCTCCGACCTGCCCCTCGACGACGACGAGGTGCGGTTGCTCGGCGGCGGTGACCGCGAGAAGGCGGTGCGGGCCATGATCGAGCAGACCGTCGCCGAGATGTACCGCGACGACGAGGCCAACCAGTTCCTCGAGGTCACCTACCAGAACGGTGACAAGGAGATCCTCTACTTCAAGGACTTCTCGTCCGGCGCCATGATCGAGAACATCGTGCGGCGGGCGAAGAAGCTCGCCATCAAGCGCTTCATCACCGAGCAGCGCAAGGGCATCCGGGCGGACGACCTCATCGAGTCGATCCACCAGGAGTACAAGGAGAACGAGGACCTCCCGAACACGACCAACCCCGACGACTGGGCCAAGATCTCCGGCAAGAAGGGCGAGCGCATCATCTACGTGCGCACGCTCGTCAAGCGGGACAACGAGGCCACGCGGGGTGGGCGTTCCATCGAGCGGGTGGCGACGGGTCAGTACCTCTGAGCCCGCTCCCGCTCCAGAGCACCGTCGCGGCGGTCCGCCGCCGGTAAGGTCGGCTCGTGGCCATCGGGAAGATCTGCGGGGTCGAGACCGAGTTCGGCATCGTCCTGCGGGGCGCGGCCGAGTCGAACCCCATCGCCGCCTCGTCGATGCTGATCAACGCCTACATCAACGAGCGCACGCGCGAGCAGGGGCGTCCCGCCACCCCCAAGGTGGGCTGGGACTTCGAGGACGAGTCGCCCGGCAACGACGCCCGCGGGTTGCCGTCGCCGGGATCGCTGGCGCCCGAGGTCGAGACGCACCTGGTGAACGCCGTGCTCACCAACGGCGCCCGCTACTACGTCGACCATGCCCATCCCGAGCTGTCGACGCCGGAGTGCGCGGATGCCCGGTCGATCGTGGTGTTCGACCGGGCGGCGGAGGTGATCCTCCGCCGGTCGATGGAGGCCGCCAAGCGGATCCTGCCCGAGGGTCAGGAGATCGTCGTCTACAAGAACAACTCCGACGGCAAGGGTAACTCCTACGGCTGCCACGAGAACTACCTGATGGACCGGCAGGTGCCGTTCGGGCGCATCGTCACCCACGCCATGACCCACTTCATCACCCGCCAGGTGTTCACCGGCGCCGGCAAGGTGGGCACCGAGGCCCCGGGGCTCACGTCGGTCGACGTGCCCTTCCAGCTCACCCAGCGCGCCGACTTCTTCGAGGAGGAGGTCGGGCTCGAGACCACGCTCAAGCGCCCGATCGTCAACACGCGCGACGAGCCCCACTCCGACGCCCAGAAGTACCGTCGCCTGCACGTGATCGTGGGCGACGCCAACCTGTCGGAGGTCGCCACCTTCCTCAAGGTCGGCACCACCGCCCTCGTGCTGGCCATGGTCGAAGACGACTACCTCTCCCGCGACTTCGTGTTCAACGCGCCGGTCGCCGCCATGCGGCGGGTGTCGTACGACCTCAGCCTCCGCGAGCCCCTCGAGCTGGTCGACGGCTCCACCATCACCGCCCTCGACGTGCAGTGGGAGTACCTCGACCGGGCCCGCAAGTACGCCGAGGAGCACGGGCTCGAGCCGGTGGGGGAGCAGGTGGGGGCCGAGGTGCTGCGCCGCTGGGAGGCGGTGCTCACCGCCCTCGAGACCGACCCCCGCTCGCTGGCGTCGCAGGTCGACTGGATCGCCAAGCACCGTCTGATCGACGGCTACCGGGAGCGGCACGGACTGCGGTGGGACGACGCCCGCCTGGCGGCGATGGACCTGCAGTACCACGACCTCCGTCCCGAGCGCTCGCTCGCCGACCGCGTCGGCCTCGAGCGGATCACCGACGACGACGAGGTGGAGGCCGCCACCACCGAGCCGCCGACCGACACCCGGGCGTACTTCCGGGGCAAGTGCCTCCAGAAGTGGCCCGACGACATCGTGGCCGCCAACTGGGACTCGCTGGTGTTCGACATCGGGCGCGACCCCCTGCGCCGGGTGCCGATGATGGAACCGTCACGCGGAACCGAGGCCCACGTGGGTACGTTGGTGGCGGAGTGCGACACCTCCTCCGACCTCCTCGAGAGGCTCGGTTCGTAGCAACCCCCCCCAGAGGTGACAGGGCCCCATGGCTGAGCGAGAGCAGATCAAGAAGCCGGTTCGGGAGCGGGACGAGGCCGAGGTCGAGGAGGCCCCGGCGTCCACCGAGCGAGGCGAGAAGATCAAGGCCGAGCTCGACGACCTGTTGGACGAGATCGACGACGTCCTCGAGACCAACGCCGAGGACTTCGTGAAAAGCTACGTGCAGAAGGGTGGCCAGTAAGCGACAAGCATGTTCTCGTCACCCCGTTCCGGGATGATCCGGGGGTGGACGAGACCAAGGCCTGTCTGGTGTGCGGCCTCTCCAAGCCGCTCGATGACTTCTATGCCGCCGCCGGGTGCGTCGACGGGCGCCGCGGGGACTGCAAGGCCTGCTTCCAGGCGAAGGCCAAGGCCCGCAGGGACGCGAATCCCGAGTTGCTCGAGGCGGCCCGCCGGCGGACCGCGCGCTGGATCGAACAGAACCGCGACCGGTACGACGCCTACAAGGCCGAGTACCGCACGAGCGACAACCACAAGCGCGCCTGGCGGAGGTGGTACCTCAAGGACAAGTACGGCATCACCCCCGAACGGTACGACGCCATGCTCGAGCGCCAGGGTGGTCTGTGCGCCATCTGCGAGCAGCCCCCGCAGAAGACGTTGCTGCACGTCGACCACGATCACGACACCGGGCGGGTGCGGGGGTTGCTCTGCTTCTCGTGCAACGTGGCCCTGGGGTACCTCAAACACGACCTCGACCGATTGGCCTCGGCCATGACCTACTTGGGCGCCCACCGGCGGTACGAGGCCCTCCGTCAGACCGCCGTCGACCCACACGACGACGGCGGGGGCGGGCGGGAGCGGTAGCCTCCGGGCCGTGAGCATGCCCTTCTTCCCGCCGGACGCCGATCCCGGGCCGAGCTTCGCCGAGCTGCTGCGGCGCCAGGACCTCGTGCCCCCGCTCCCCGAGCTCGGCGCGCTCAGCGTCGAGGAGCGCTTCGTCGTCACCCACGGCACCACCGTGGTGGCGATCCGCTTCCTCGACGGGGTGGTGATGGCCGGCGACCGTCGGGCCACCGCCGGCAACTTCATCTCGCACCGGGCCATCGAGAAGGTGTTCCCGGCCGACCGGCACAGCGGCGTGGCCATCGCCGGCGCCGCCGGCCCGGCGATGGAGATGGTGAAGCTCTTCCAGCTCCAGCTCGAGCACTACGAGAAGGTCGAGGGCTCCGAGCTCAGCCTCGAGGGCAAGGCCAACCAGCTCTCGCAGATGGTGCGGAGCAACCTCCCCGCCGCCATGCAGGGCCTCGCCGTCGTGCCGCTCTTCGCCGGCTACGACCTCCGCCGGGCCGCCGGGCGGCTGTTCGAGTACGACGTCACGGGAGGCCGCTACGAGGAGAGCAACTTCGCGGCCAGCGGTTCGGGCAGCCTGCACGCCGGCACCGTGGTCAAGCTCGGCTTCCGCGAGCGCCTCTCGCGCGAGGACACGATCGACCTGGCCATCCGCTCGCTGTTCGAGGCGGCCGACGAGGACAGCGCCACCGGCGGTCCCGACCCGATCCGCGGCATCTACCCGGTCATCGCCACCATCACCGCCGGGGGCTTCGCTCGCGTCGACGAGGACGAGATCGCCGCTCGCTTCCGCGATCTCACCGCCGAGCTCTCGGCGCGCGCCGCCGAGGGCGCCCGGGTGCCCGAGACGAGCACGGACGGAGTCGACGAGCCATGAGCATGCCCTTCTACGTCGCACCCGAGCAGGTGATGAAGGACCGGGCGGACTACGCCCGCAAGGGCATCGCCCGCGGTCGCAGCCTGGCCGCCGTGGTCTACGACGACGGCATCCTCATCTGCGCCGAGAACCCCTCGGCCACCCTGCGGAAGGTCAGCGAGATCTACGACCGCATCGCCTTCGCCGGGGTCGGCAAGTACAACGAGTTCGACCAGCTCCGCATCGCCGGCGTGCGGGCGGCCGACCTCAAGGGCTTCGCCTACAGCCGCGAAGACGTCGACGCCCGCAGCCTCGCCAACCAGTACGCCCAGATCCTCGGCCAGGTCTTCACCCACGAGATGAAGCCCCTCGAGGTCGAGATCCTCGTGGCCGAGGTGGGCGAGTCGCCCGGCGACGACCAGATGTTCCACATCCTCTACGACGGCACCGTGATGGACGAGGAGGACATCACCGTGCTCGGAGGCGAGGCCGAGGCCATCGCCGCACGGCTCGAGGAGTCCTGGCACCCCGGCCTCGACCTCGCCTCCGCGCTGCGCGCCACCGTGGCCGCCCTCGCCGGCCCCGACCGCAGCCTCGGCGCCGAGGACCTCGAGGCCGCCGTGCTGGCCCGCAGCAACGGGCGGCGGTCCTTCCGGCGCATCGAGCGGGAGCAGCTGGCCGGGCTGTTGGGGAGGGCCGGACCCCAGGGCGACCCCGCCCCGAGCTAGCGGGATCCGCCCGGTGAACGCCGGGCGAACTCCGGGCGAGGACCGCGCTCGTCGTCGCGCGGCGACGTTATGGTCCGACCACCTGCGACCGGAAGGGAGCCGGCGTGCCCGACGCACCCACCCCCACGACCGATCGGGACGCCGCCGCGAGCTCCCTCGACGACGAGCTGGCGGACGTCGACGCCTACTGGAGGGCGGCCAACTACCTGACCGTCGGGCAGATCTACCTGCAGGACAACCCGTTGCTGCGGCGGCCGCTCCGGCCCGACGACATCAAGCCCCGGCTCCTCGGCCACTGGGGCACCTCGCCCGGGCTCAACCTGCTCTACGCCCACCTCAACCGGGTGATCCGCCGCCGCGACGCCGACGTGCTCTTCGTGTGCGGGCCCGGGCACGGGGGCCCGGCGGTGGTGGCCAACGTCTACCTCGAGGGCACCTGGTCCGAGATCTACGACAAGGTCACGGAGGACGAGGACGGCCTCGAGCTGCTCTTCCGCCAGTTCTCGACGCCGGGGGGCATACCGAGCCACGTGAGCGTGCCGGTGCCGGGCTCGATCCACGAGGGGGGTGAGCTCGGCTACGCGCTCATCCACGCCGTCGGTGCGGTGTTCGACGCCCCCGCCCGGATCGCCGCCTGCGTCATCGGTGACGGTGAGGCCGAGACCGCGCCGCTCGAAGGCTCCTGGAAGGGCATCCGCTTCCTCGACCCGGCCCGCGACGGCGCCGTCCTGCCCATCGTCCACCTGAACGGCTACAAGATCGCCAACCCCACGGTCCTCGGCCGGGCCTCCGACGACGAGGTCCACTCGCTGCTCGCCGGTCACGGCTACGACGCCGTGTTCGTCGAGGGCGACGAGCCCGTCGTCGTCCACCGCCTCCTCGCCGCGGCCCTCGACGGCTGCTTCGACCGGCTCGCCGAGATCCAGCGACGGGCGCGCGACGGGGCCGACCCTCGTGGCGACCTCCCGGCGTGGCCGGCGCTCGTCCTGCGGACGCCCAAGGGCTGGACGGGCCCGGGGATCGTGGACGGCCAGCAGGTGGAGGGGACCTTCCGGAGCCACCAGGTGCCCGTCAACCAGGTCCGCACCGATCCCGCCCACCTGGCCATCCTCGAGTCGTGGATGCGGAGCTACCGCCCCGAAGAGCTCTTCGACGACGACGGGCGCCTCCGTGCGGAGCTCCGTCGGCTCGCCCCGGTGGGGGACCGGCGCATGGGCGCGAACCCCGCCGCCAACGGCGGCCGCCTGCTCGTCGACCTCGACCTCCCGGACTTCACCGACTACGAGCTGCCCGTCGCGGCGCCGGCCCGGGAGTACCACGAGTCGACCCGCCGGCTCGGGGAGCTGCTGCGCGACGTCTTCACCAAGAACGCCGACGCCGCCAACTTCCGCCTCTTCTCCCCGGACGAGCTCCGGTCGAACCGCCTCGACGCCGTGCTCGAGGTCGAGCACCGCACCTGGCAGGAGCCGATCGTCCACACCGACGACCGCCTGGCCCCCGACGGTCGGGTCATGGAGGTCCTGTCGGAGCACCTGTGCCAGGGCTGGCTGGAGGCCTACACCCTCACTGGGCGCCACGGCCTGTTCGCGACCTATGAGGCGTTCGCCATGGTGTCGGCGTCGATGCTCGTCCAACACGCCAAGTGGCTCGACCACGCCAACGACCTCGGGTGGCGCCGTCCGGTGCCCTCGCTCAACATCCTGCTGACCTCGACCTGCTGGCGAAACGACCACAACGGCTTCAGTCATCAGGGGCCGGGTCTGATCGACATCGTCATGTCGCGCAACGCCGACATCGCCCGCATCTACCTGCCGCCCGACGCGAACTGCCTGCTGTCGGTCGCCGACCACTGCCTCCGCTCACGCGACTACGTGAACCTCGTCGTCATCGACAAGCAGCCCCAGCTCCAGTACCTCGACGCCCGCTCCGCCATCGAGCACTGCTCCCGGGGCGCATCGGTGTGGCGGTGGGCGAGCACGTTCGACGGCGAGGATCCCGACATCGTCCTGGCCTGCGCCGGCGACATCGTGACGATGGAGACCGTCGCCGCCGCCGAGATCCTCCGTCGGTACGTGCCCGAGCTGCGGGTGCGGGTGGTGAACGTCGTCGACTTGATGACCCTCCTCCCCGCAAACGACCATCCTCATGGCATGGACCTGCTCGCGTTCAACGATCTCTTCACCCCCGACCGCCACGTCGTCTTCGCCTTCCACGGCTACCCGCGCGGGATCCACCAGCTGATCCACGGCCAGGGCGACAGCGATCGCTTCCACGTGCGCGGCTACCTCGAGGAGGGCACGACGACCACGCCGTTCGACATGGTCGTGCAGAACCGGGTCAGCCGGTACCACCTCGTCGCGGAGGCGCTGCGTCGCTCCCGCCGGCGGCCCGAAGGCTCGCGTCAGGCAGTCGAGCACGCCAAGGCCATGCTGGCCACCCACGAGCTCCACGTGGTCGAGCACCTCGAGGACATGCCCGAGGTGCAGCACTGGACCTGGGCGGGCGACCCACCCCCGTCCGGGGACGGGCAGCGGGGTGACACCCCGGGATGAGGCTGCTCGTGGTCAACGTCGGGTCGAGGACGGTCAAGCTGCGCGTCCTCGGCGACCGCGACGAGGTGGTCGCCGACCGGGACCTCCCCGCCGATCCCGACGACGGCGAGATCGTCGCGTTCGTCGAGGCGGCCGGCGAGCTCGACGCCGTCGTCCACCGCGTCGTCCACGGCGGCCCCGAGCACCGTGGGGCCGCCCGCGTCGACCAGCACGCCGTCGACGAGCTGCGCGCCCTCGCCGACCTGGCGCCCCTGCACAACCCACCTGCGGTGCGCATGATGGAGCGAGTCCGTGCCCTGGCGCCCGGCCTGGCCGCCTACGCCTGCTTCGACACCGCCTTCCACGCCGATCTGCCCGAGGCGGCGGCCACCTACCCCGTCCCCTGGGCCTGGACCGAGCGCCACGGCCTGCGCCGCTACGGCTTCCACGGCCTCAGCCACGCCCATGCGTCCCGTCGGGCCGCCGAGTTGGCGGGGGCCGATCCTGCCGACGTGCGCGTCGTGTCCTGCCACCTGGGCGGCGGCGCGTCGCTGGCGGCGGTGTCCGGCGGGCGCTCGGTCGACACCACCATGGGCTTCACCCCCCTCGAGGGCCTGGTGATGGCGACGCGCTCGGGCTCGGTCGACCCGGGCCTCGTGCTGTGGATGATCACCGACGCCGGCCTCTCGGCCGACGAGGTGGCGGACGGGCTCAACCACGGCGCCGGCCTGGCCGGCATGAGCGGCGTGTCGGACGATCCCCGGCAGCTGTTCGAGGCGAGCGAGGGCGGCGATCACCGCGCCGCCCTCGCCCTTGCCGTGTACGTCCACCGCCTCCGCAAGGAGATCGCGGCCATGGCGGCGGCGATGGCCGGGCTCGACCTCGTCGTGTTCACCGGCGGGGTGGGGGAGCACTCGGCGCCGGTGCGCCAGGCGGCGGCCGACGGCCTGGGGTTCCTCGGCGTCGGCCTCGACCGGGACGCCAACCGTCGGGCCACCGGCGACCGGGACCTCGAGATCACCTCGCCCGGCGCGGGGGTGCGGGCCTTCTTGGTGCCGGCCCGCGAAGACCTCGAGATGGCCCGGCAGGTGCGGGCGCTGCCGGCGCCGTGACGGCGGCGCTCAGAGCGCCAGGATCCGCAGCGTCACGAACAGGACCACGAACGACACCAGCACGATGCCGAGCAGCCACTCGACGCGGCGGGAGGCGACGAGGTCGTGGTGGTCCCCGTCGAGCGCGGCCTCGACCTCGTCGACCAGCAGCAGCTCACGGGCCCGGTCGAGGTCTCCCTCGGCGACGAGCACCTCCACTCGGCCGATCGGGTACATGCCGTCGACGTCGCCGCGGTACTCCCACACGATGCCCTCGGCGCCCAGTCGGGCGGCCAGCACCTTGGCCTCGAACGCGCTGCGGGACGACACGATGGGAACCATCCGCACGCCTCCAAGGTAGCGGTGTGCCGCTCCGGTAGCGTGGCCGGGACATGGAGCGACGCATCTTCGGCCTCGAGAACGAGTACGGGGTCACCTGCACCCTCCGGGGCCAGCGCCGGCTCAGCCCCGACGAGGTCGCGCGCTACCTGTTCCGGCGGGTGGTGTCGTGGGGTCGCAGCTCCAACGTCTTCCTCGCCAACGGGGCCCGCCTCTACCTCGACGTCGGCTCGCACCCCGAGTACGCAACCCCCGAGTGCGATTCCATCTACGACCTCGTGGTGCACGACAAGGCCGGCGAGCGCATCCTCGAGCAGCTGCTGGCCAGCGCCGAGCAGCGGCTCCGAGAAGAGGGCATCCGCGGGGTCATCTACCTGTTCAAGAACAACACCGATTCAGCCGGCAACAGCTACGGCTGCCACGAGAACTACCTGACGAGTCGGCGCGACGACTTCTCCCACTACGCGGAGGTGCTCATCCCGTTCCTCGTCAGCCGGCAGATCTACGCCGGCGCGGGCAAGGTGCTGCAGACCGCCCGGGGGGCCATGTACTGCATGAGCCAGCGGGCCGAGCACATCTGGGAAGGCGTCTCGAGCGCCACCACCCGGTCCCGCCCGATCATCAACACCCGCGACGAGCCCCACGCCGACGCCGAGCGCTACCGACGTCTCCACGTGATCGTCGGCGACTCCAACATGAGCGAGTACGCCACCTTCCTGAAGGTCGGCGCGTGCTCGATCCTGCTGCGGATGCTCGAGGAGCCGTCGATCGTCCTCCGAGACATGACCCTCGAGAACCCGATCCGCGCCATCCGCGAGATCAGCCACGACGTCACCTGCAAGCGGCGGGTGCGCCTGGCCAACGGGCGCGAGGCCAGCGCCCTCGAGATCCAGAGCGAGTACCTCACCCGGGCGCTCAAGTACGCCGAGCGGCGGGAGCTGAGCCCCCTCGAGAAGCAGGCGCTCATGATGTGGGAGCACTGCCTCACCCAGCTCGAGATCGACCCGTTCACCCTCGACCGCGAGGTCGACTGGGTCATCAAGCACAAGCTGATCGAGGCCTACCGCGACAAGCACGACCTGGCGCTCAACCACCCCCGCGTCGCCCTGCTCGACCTCCAGTACCACGACGTCAACCGCGACCGGGGCCTCTTCTACAAGATGCAGGAGCGCGACCTCGTCGAGCGGATCGCCACCGACGCCGACATCGCCACCGCGGTCGAGACCCCGCCCCAGACCACGCGTGCGCGGCTGCGCGGCGAGTTCATCCGGCGCGCCAAGGAGCGCAAGCGCGACTACACGGTCGACTGGGTCCACCTGAAGCTCAACGACCAGGCGCAGCGCACCGTCCTGTGCAAGGACCCGTTCAAGAGCCGCGACGAGCGGGTCGAGAAGCTCATCGCCTCCCTCTGATCATCGGGGGCCAGTCGCTAGCATCCGGTCGTGGACAAGCTCGAGCGCCTGCTGGTGCTGCTCATGACGCTGCTCGAGGCCGACCGTCTGCTCCGAGCCGACGAGATCCGCGTCCGGGTGCCGGGCTACCCCGAGCGTGACGACTCGTTCCAGCGGGCCTTCGAGCGCGACAAGGACGACCTGCGGGAGATGGGCGTCCCGGTGCTGCTCGAGCCGATCGAGGGAGCCGAGCCGGGGGCCGTCGGGTACCGCGTCGACCGCCGTGAGTACTCCCTCGACGACCCGGGCCTGGCCGCCGACGAGCTCGCCGCCCTCCACCTCGCCACCACCCTCGTCCGGGTGGGCGACGTCGCCGGCATCGACGCCCTCCGCACCCTCGGCGGGTCGCCGGGGCTCGACGCCGCCGCCCGTGACCCGCTCGTCGCCCTCCCCGGTGAACCCAACCTGGGGCCGATCTACACCGCCGTCGTCGAACGGCGCACCGCCCGCTTCGGCTACCGCGGCGAGGCCCGGACCCTCGACCCGTACCGCGTCGACTTCCAGCGTGGCTGGTGGTACGTGAGCGGCCTCGACCGCGACCGCGGCGAGCTCCGCAACTTCCGCCTCGACCGCATCGACGGGGCCGTCGAGCTGGGCGACCGCGACGCCTTCGTCCGACCCGCCGGCCGGCCCGCGGGCCCGGCGGCGTCGGGCTGGGAGCTGCCCGAGGACGAGCCGGTCACCGCCCGCCTGCTCGTCGACGCGGACCGGGCGGCATGGGCGATCCAGCTCCTCGGCGACGAGCGGGTCGCCGAGCGCCACGGGGACGGGTCCATCGAGTTCACCCTCGAGGTCCGCAACCGCACCGCCTTCCGATCGTTCCTCCTGAGCTTCCTCGAGCACGCCCGTCTGCTCGAGCCGCCGGAGCTGGTCGACGACCTGGTGACCTGGCTCGAGCCACTGGCGGCCGGCGGCGACGCGTCAGGAGGCGACGCATGAGCCGGCCCTCCGCCACCGACCGGGCCCGCCGCCTGCTCGCCATCGTCCCGTGGATCGCCGGGCACCCCGACGGCGTCCCCGTCGACGAGGTGTGCGCCCGCTTCGACGTCACCGAGCGACACCTGCTCGACGACCTGGCCACGATGTCGATGGTGGGGATCGAGCCGTTCACCCCGGACGTGATGGTGGAGGCCTACGAGGACGGCAACCGGGTGTTCGTCACGCTGCCCCATGCGTTCGCCCGACCGCTGCGCATCACGCCCGCGCAGGCCCTGGCCCTCGTCGCCGCGGGCCAGAGCCTGCTCGTGGTGCCGGGCACCGACGAGGGCGGACCGCTCGGCCGTGGGCTGGCCAAGCTCGCCGCCGTGCTCGGGGTGTCACCCGACGAGACCCTCGAGGTCGACCTGGGCGGCGCCGACGACGCGGTGCTCGCCACGTTGCGCACCGCCCTCGAGGCGCACCGGGTCGTCGCGCTCGAGTACTACACGTACGGCCGTGACGAGCTCACGCGGCGCGACGTCGAGCCGCACCGGCTCCATCACGATCAGGGACAGTGGTACCTCTCGGCGTGGTGCCGGTCGAGTGAGAGCGAGCGCCTGTTCCGGGTCGACCGGGTCCGCGGCGCCGAACTGGTCGACGACACCTTCACCGCCCCCGAGCCGGCGGGCTCGGGGGACGTCGAGGTCTTCCGGCCCGCCCCCGACGACCCGCGCGTCGTGCTCCGACTCGCGCCGTCGGCCCGCTGGGTCGTCGAGCAGTACCCCGTGGAGGCCGTGACCGACCTCGACGACGGGCGGCTCGAGGTCACGCTGGCGGTGACCGCACCGGCGTGGTTCGCCCGTCTGGTGCTGCGGCTCGGGCCCGACGTGGAGGTCGTCGACGCCCCCGCCGAGCTGGCCGCCGCGCCGTCGGACGCCGCCCGGCGGGTCCTCACCCGCTACCGATGACCGGCGGCGCCCGCGCCGCAACCACCCGAGCGCGGTGCCGGGTGCGGGGGAGGCTGCGGTAGCCTCCCAGCCGGCGACGGCAAGGTCGCCCCCGACCGGAGACGACGTGGACGACAGCACCTCCCAGATGGCGGCGACGCCGGCCTTCGAGATCCCCGAGGAGCGCCGCCCCGCCGCCGGTGGACCCTCTCGCACCCGCAGCATCGTCGAGTGGATCGTCGTCATCGCCGGAGCGGTGATCGTCGCCCTCATCATCAAGGCCTTCCTGATCCAGGCCTTCTACATCCCGTCGCGCTCGATGGAACCGACGCTCGAGATCAACGATCGGGTGCTGGTCAACAAGCTCAGCTACAAGCTGCACGACGTGAACCGGGGCGACATCGTCGTGTTCGAACGCCCTGCCTCCGAGCGCGAGAGCGAGATCAAGGACCTCATCAAGCGGGTCATCGCCCTTCCGGGCGAGCAGGTCGTGATCAAGGACAACGCCGTCTACATCGACGGCCAGCGGCTGGTCGAGCCCTACCTCCAACCCGGCATCCCGATCACCAACGGACCCTCCGAACCCTGGCGGTGCACCGAGGAGCAGCCGTGCACGGTGCCCGAGGACTCGGTCTGGGTGATGGGCGACAACCGCACCGATTCGCGCGACAGCCGCTACTTCGGCCCGATCCCCGAGGACACCGTCGTGGGTCGAGCCTTCGTGCGCATCTGGCCGCTCGACCGGGTGGCGTTCTTCTCGTTCCCGGCAGGGCCCTGGATCATCGTCGGGGCCGCGATCGTCGCCGTGGCCGTGCTGATCGCCCTCCTCGTGCCCAAGCGTCGCCCGCGGGCCTGAGCCGCCGGGGGCTCGGGCCGCGGGTCACCCCGCACGGTCGAGCGCGGTGACCATCCGGTCGACGTGATCGCTGTAGACGGCGTCGATGCCGCCGTCGAGCAACTCGCCGAGCACCCGCTCGTGCTGGCAGTCCCACCCGAAGGCGAGCAGCCCGAACCGGTGGAAGAGCGCGATCCGCCCGCCGGTCCAGTCGGTGTGGTGGAGGTTCACCACGTCGATGCCGGCGGCCGCCACCGCCGCCGCGTGCCGTTCGGGACCGTCCTTCATCCGCTTCAGTCGGGTCGAGTCGACCAGCTTGGCCACGGGGGAGAGCGTCCGCCACGTGGCCACCACCTCCCAGTCGTGGTGACACAGCCACAGCCGCTCCTCGGCGCCGCCCCCGACGTCGCGGGCGACCGCCACCACCTCGGCCACCGCGCCGGCGTCCTTCAGGTCGAGGGAGAGCTCGAAGTCGGTGCCGCACTCCTCGTACAGCTCCCGCAGCGTCGGGACGTGGGAGGGAAGGGAACGGCGCTCCACCGAGGAGATCGGTGATCGCCGCAGCCGGCCGCCGACCACGCCGTCGTGGTCGAGGACGGCGTGCCCGTCGGCGGTGAGCCACACGTCGCTCTCGAGCCCGGGGGCGCCCAGGCGACGGGCCAGGCGGAAGGCCTCGAGCGTGTTCTCGGGGGCGTGGGCCCGCGCCCGCGGTGGGCGAAGCCGATCGGGGGCTCGCGGAGCGACGGGAGGCGGGTCGGCACCCGGCCATCCTCGCCCGGGGAGGCCAGACCCGCCAGACCCGCCAGACCCGCCGGACCCGCCAGAGCCGCCGCTCCCGACCCCGCCGACCGCCGGACCTCGGGGGTGGCGGCGCGAAATGGGCCGAACGGACCAGCGCTGTGCTCTCAAGCCCGCTTTCCCCGGTGCCGATGCCTCCGACACACGAAGGAGAACGGACATGGCGACCATCCGAGCGAGTTGCGGCGACTGCGGCGACGTCGAGCTCACCACCGCGGACGTCCACGTTCGGGTGTGCACCATCGACAACCAGGGCAGCTACCTGTTCCGCTGCCCCTCGTGCCGCATGACGGTCGTGAAGGCCGCCGAGCCTCGCACCATCGACCTGCTCGTGGCCTCCGGCGTGTCCTACGAGACCTGGAACCCCCCGGCGGAGCTGCGGGAGCCCCGCGGCGACGGTCCCGTGATCAGCCACGACGACCTGATCGACTTCCACGCCCTGCTCGACGACGACGACCGCTTCTGGGACGAGTTCGCCCCCCGGTGACCGCCCGGCCCCGTCCGGAAGCGCCGGCCGGCACCCGGTAGGCTCCGCGCATGACCTGGGTCTGGCTGCTCCCGGCCGCGGTCCTCGCCGTCGGCACCGCCGTCACCGTCGGTCGGGTGCGGACCTTGGAACGCGAACGCGACCACCTGGCGGCCTCGATCGCCGCCGGCCACGCCCTCGCCGCGGCGCACCACGACCTGCTCGACGCCCTGGGCCCGGGCCCCTCCGAAGTAGGATCGGGGAATGTTCAACGTCGGTGGCGGTGAGATCATCGTCATCCTGCTCCTCGCCCTGATCGTGCTCGGGCCCGACAAGCTCCCCGACGCGGCGAAGAAGGTGGGGAAGGTGGTCGGCGATCTCAAGCGCCTGTCGGAAGGCTTCCAGCAGGAGATGCGCCAGGTCGCCGACTTCCGCGACGACGACGCCGCGCCGGGCACGCCGAACGGCCCCTACCTCGTGGGCCCCCCGAGTGCCGACGACGGCCCCGCCACCGCCGCCGGCCACGGCGACGGCCCGGTGACCACCCCGGCGCCCGCGGCCACCCCGGCCGCCGCCGAGGCTCCGGAGCCACCCGCGCCGGCGGCCGAGCCCACCACCGACGCGGCTCCCGCAGCCGTCGAGGGCGCCGACCGTCCGCCGACCGAGCAGGCCGGGGGATCGAGCGCCGCATGACCGGCTCGGACGCACCATGAGCGCCGAGCCTGCCGCCCTCACCGACGAGGGGCGGATGACCCTCTGGGAGCACCTGGCCGAGCTCCGCTCCCGGTTGATCAAGTCCGCCATCGCCGTGGCCGTCGGTGCCGTCGTCGGCTGGATCATCTTCCCGTGGGCGCTCGAGTTCCTGCTCGAGCCGTACAAGGACGTCAATCCCGACGCGGCCCTCTTCGTGCAGGACCCGCTCGAGCCGTTCGCGGTGCGCATCAAGGTGTCGGCCTACCTCGGGATCATGTTCGCCATGCCCGTGCTGCTGTGGCAGATCTGGCGGTTCGTCACGCCCGGCCTCTACCCGCACGAGAAGAAGTACGCCATCCCGTTCGTCGTCAGTGCGCTGGTGCTGTTCGTGTTCGGGGCGACGGTGGCCTACTACACGCTGCCGGCGGCGCTCGAGTTCCTCTCCGGGATCGCGGGCGACCAGGTGGAGGAGATCTACAGCCCGCAGAAGTACCTCACCCTGATCGTCTACATGATGCTGGCCTTCGGGGCCGGCTTCGAGTTCCCCGTCCTGCTCGTCGCCCTCCAGCTCGTGGGCGTGCTCACGCCGCGCCAGCTGCTCGGGTGGTGGCGATGGGCCCTGGTGGTCATCGTGGTGGTCGCCGCGGTGATCACGCCGAGCGGGGACCCCATCAGCCTGCTCGCCCTCTCCTTGCCGATGGTGGTCCTGTACTTCGTCGCCATCGGCATCGGTGCGCTGTTCACCCGCCGCAAGCGCAAGCAGCGCGAGAAGGCGGAGGCGGCGGCGACTGCCGCCTCGGGCACGTAGCGCGGGATGTCGGCCCCCGGCTACGACTTCGCGCTCGACCCGTTCCAACGCCGCGCCATCGAGGCCATCGACGCCGACCGCTCGGTGCTGGTGGCTGCGCCCACCGGTTCGGGGAAGACGGTGGTGGCCGAGCACGCCGTGGCGCGGGCGATCGCCGAAGGCGGCAAGGCGTTCTACACGACGCCGATCAAGGCGCTCTCGAACCAGAAGTTCCACGACCTCGTCGCCCGCCACGGGGCGGAGCACGTGGGCCTGCTCACGGGCGACAACGCCGTCAACGGCGACGCGTCGGTGGTGGTGATGACCACCGAGGTGCTGCGGAACATGGTGTACGCGCGCTCGCCGGCGCTCGACGGGCTCCGGTTCGTCGTCCTCGACGAGGTCCACTACCTGCAGGACGCCTACCGGGGGCCGGTGTGGGAGGAGGTCATCGTGCACCTCCCCGTCGACGTCCGGCTGGTGTGCCTGTCGGCGACGGTGTCGAACGCCGACGAGCTGGCCGACTGGATCACCACCGTTCGGGGCCCCACCGACGTGGTGGTCGAGGCCGAGCGCCCCGTCGAGCTCGAGAACCTCTACGGGGTGGACGACCGCACCAACGACGAGCTGCGCGTCATCCCCGTGCTGGTCGGCGACCGACCCAACCGCGAGGGTGCCCGCTACGACGTCGACCCCCGACAGCCGTGGCGAGGCGGACGACCCCGGCGCCGCTTCGCCACGCCCCGCCGGGTCGATGTGATCGAGCGACTCGAGGTGCTCGATCTGCTCCCGGCGATCTACTTCATCTTCAGCCGCGCCGCGTGCGGCGACGCGGTGACCTCGGTCCGGAACGCCGGGATCCGGTTCACCACCCCCGACGAGCGCGACCGCATACGGACGATCGTGGAGCGCCACGTGGAGGCCCTGTCCGACGACGACCTGGCGGTGCTCGACTACGGGCACTTCGCCGCGTCCTTGGAGGCGGGTGTCGCCGCCCACCACGCCGGCATGGTGCCTCCGTTCAAGGAGGCGGTCGAGGCCTGCTTCGTCGAGGGCCTGGTCAAGGTCGTCTTCGCCACCGAGACCCTCGCCCTCGGCATCAACATGCCGGCGCGCTCGGTGGTCATCGAGAAACTGACCAAGTTCACCGGCGAACGCCACGAGTTCCTGACGCCGGGCGAGTACACGCAGCTCACCGGGCGGGCCGGACGGCGAGGCATCGACGACCACGGATCGGCCCTCGTGCTGTGGTCGCCCTTCGTCGGCTTCGAGGAGGTGGCCGGCCTGGCCGGCAGTCGCAGCTTCCGGCTGACCTCGGCGTTCCGACCCACCTACAACATGGCCGCCAACCTGGTCCGCCGCTACCCGGCGGCGAAGGCCCGGCACCTGCTGAACCTGTCGTTCGCCCAGTACCAGGCCGACCGGGCGGTGGTGCAGCTCGAGACGCGACTGGCCAAGCGCGAGGCGCTCCTCGCCGAGCTCCGGGCCGACGCCGCGTGCGAGCTCGGCGACATCGAGGAGTACCGCCTCCTCGTCGAGCGGGCCCGGCCCCGGCCCGAGGTCGACCGACGCGAGGCGGGCTCGCCGGTGGAGGTGGCGCTGCGACGGGTCAAGCCGGGAGACGTGCTGTGGCTCGGCGGCGGCCGCGGCGCCGGCGGGGTCGCGGTCCTGTCGGTCGCCCACCGGCGCGGAGGGGGGGTGCGGGTGCGGGCCATCGACGGGCAGCGGCGTGTGCTCACCCTCGGTGCCGCCGACTTCGACGAGCCGCCCGAGGTGCTGGCCACCGTCGCGCTCCCGACGCCCTTCGCCCCCAAGAGCCCCGCCTTCCAGCGCGAGGTCAGCCGGGCGCTGCATCGCGTCGATGCCCGACCGTCGCGCGCCCGGCGGTCGGCCCGCCGCCAGCCCGGAGGCGACGACGTCGACCACCCCGTCGCCGGGTGCCCCGACCTCGGCGCCCACCTGCGGGCCGCCCGGCGCGCCGACCGCGTCGAGGCCGAGGTGGCCACGATGCGGGGTCAGATCGAGGGCCACTCCGAGTCGCTCGCCCGCACCTTCGAGCGCGTGCTGGCGCTCCTGGAGGCGTGGGGCCACCTCGACGGCTGGCAGCTGACCCATCGAGGTGGACGCCTGGTGCGGATCTACCACGAGTGCGACCTCCTGATCGCCGAGTGCCTCGAGGAGGGGCTGCTCGACGGTCTCGACGCCGCATCCCTGGCCGGCGTGGTGTCGACGTTCACCTACGAGCACCGCTCGTCGAGCCCGCCGCCCGACCCCTGGTTCCCCGACCCCGGGCTTCGCCATCGCTTCGAGCGCATCGAGCAGCTCGCCGCCGACCTCAACGACGACGAGCGCCGCCTCCGCCTCCCCCCGACGCGGCGCCCCGACCCCGGCTTCCTCCCCCTCGCCCACGCCTGGGCGGCGGGGGATCACCTCGATCACGTCCTCGAGGACGAAGAGCTGTCCGGAGGCGACTTCGTCCGCAACGCCAAGCAGCTGCTCGACCTGCTTCGCCAGATCGCCGACGCCAGCACGGTGCCGGCCACCGCCCGCACCGCCCGCCAGGCCGCCGACGCCGTGTACCGCGGCGTCGTGGCCGCCTCGTCGGCGGTGTCGGTCTCCGGGAACGAAGGCGAGGGTGTCGACGACGACCTCCCCGACGACGACGTGCCCGGGGCCACACCCTCGCCGGTGGGGGAGTCGGGACCGGGCCCGGCCGGAGACGCCGGATGACCGTCGAGCGAGGGCGGGCCTGGGGGGAGGCCGGCGGTCTTCCCGACGACGGCGTCCTCGTCCGCTCCGACGCCGAGGCGCGAGAGGTGGTCGAGCGAGCCCGCCGGGCGAACCGGCCCCTCCCGGCGCTCGGGCTCCTCGGTGGTGACCTGTGCCGCACCCTCGGGGGCACCGGCGACGAGCGGCGGCTCCGTTCGCGCCATGCCACCACCGTCAGGGTCGACGTCGGCGCGGCGCTCGTCGACGGCGCCCTCCACTGGTTCGTCGCCCACCTCGTCGCCCGTCGCTCGTGGTGGTGGGGTCGGGCCATCGCGGTGATGAACGCCGAGTTCCTCGGCACCTGGGACCTCGGCCCCCGGGCGCACCCGGGTGACGGCCTGCTCGACGTCACCGACGGGACCCTGCCCCTCGGCGACCGCCTGGCGGCCCGCCGTCGCGTCCGCACCGGTACCCACCTCCCGCACCCCGCGCTCGCCACCCGGCGGGTGGCGGCCTGGCAGGCCGACCTCGACCCCGCCCTCGACGTGTGGCTCGACGGACGGAAGGTCGCACGGGCCTCGCGCCTGTCGGTTCGCGTCGAGCCCGAGGCACTCACCGTCGTCGTGTGACGGTTAGCCTCGACCGATGGACCCGGCCGAGGCCAAGGCACGCGTCGTCGCCCTCGTCGACGAGCGCGCCGACGTGTTGCTCGATGCCTCCCACGAGATCCACGACCACCCGGAGCTCGCCTTCGAGGAGCGCCACGCCCACGACGTGCTCACCGCCGCCCTCGAACGGGGCGGGCTGGCCGTCGAACGTCACGCCTGTGGGCTCGACACCGCGTTCGTCGCCCGCGCCGGCACCACCGGGCCCACCGTCGCCGTCGTGTGCGAGTACGACGCGCTGCCCGGCATCGGTCACGCCTGCGGCCACAACGTCATCGCCGCCGCCGGCCTCGGCGCCGGCCTGGTCAGCGCCGCGCTCGCCGACGAGCTCGGCGGTCGGGTGGTCGTGCTCGGCACCCCGGCCGAGGAGGGGGGCGGGGGCAAGCTACCCATGATCGACGCGGGCGTCCTCGACGGTGTCGACGCGGCGATGATGGTCCACCCCGCCGACCGTGACCTGCGGGCCATGAGCACCCTCGCCATCGACCAGGTGCGGGCCGTCTACACCGGGCGGGCCGCGCACGCTGCGGCGGCGCCCGAGGAAGGGCGCAACGCCCTCGACGGCGCGGTGCTCGGCTACGTGAACGTGGCCGCCATCCGCCAGCACATCGGCGACCGCGAGCGTGTGCACGGGGTCGTCGTCGACGGCGGTGAACGCCCGAACGTGGTCCCGCCCCGAGCCGAGACCCTCTGGTACGTCCGGTCGGTCGACCTCGCCGGCCTCGAGGCGCTCTCGGCCCGGGTGGCGGCGTGCCTCGAGGCGGGGGCGTCCGCCGCCGGGGTCGACGTCGAGCTCGACTGGCTGGGCCCGCGCTACGCCGAGGTGGTCGACAACCCGGTGCTCGTCGACCTCTTCGCCGACAACGCCGCGCTGCTCGGGCGGCGCCTCGCGAGGCCGGCGCCGGGCGCCGAGGTGATCGCCAGCACCGACATGGGCAACGTCTCCCAGATCGTGCCGGCCATCCACCCCATGCTCGCCGTGGCCCCGCCCGGGGTGGGGATCCACACCCCCGGCTTCACGCGCCACGCAGGGGACGGGGCCGGGGACCGGGCGGTGCTCGACGGGGCCAAGGCCATGGCCATGACGGTCGTCGACCTCTGGATCCGGCCCGAGGCCGGGGCCGCCGTCCGCGCCTCGTTCGGACCCGCCGACGGGCACTGACCAGCCCGTTCGCTCGGCGGTGGGCGACCGGTCCGGGGTGCGCCGCGGCTCGGCGCCGATGCCGTACGCTGCCCGACCGTGACCGTCTACGTCGCCGAGGAGTTCACGCCCGACGAGGCGGACGTCCTGCGGCGGTACTTCACGAACCTCGACGGGCCCGTGTTCGCCCTGGTCAACCTGCCCGAGGTCGTGAAGGGCGCACTGTTCGCCCGCTACTCCCGGTCGCCGAAGAGCCTCCGCCGGCTGTTCCTCGACGAGTTCGTCCACGAGCTCGACATCAGCGGCGACGCCACCATCGACGCGACCGTCGGGCTGCGGCGGGCCGAGGAACTCTACGACCGCGTCTTCTTCGAGTACGGCGACGACTCCGTGGCTCAGCTCGGCGGGGTGCACCTGGCGTGCGAGCAGGCGTCCAACCTGCTCACCAAGGTGCTCGAGTGGGGCAGGCTCATGTCCTACCTCGAGCAGTCGACCCGCTACATCGCCTACGACGCCCGGATCGGTGGGCGCTACCGCTTCCATCGACCACCGGGAATCCTCACGTCGTCGCTCGGCACCCGCTACGTCGGCGACATGGACCGCATGTTCGACACCTACGCCGAGCTGCTCCCTCGCCTGCAGGACTTCTTCCGGGCCCACGTGCCCAAGCAGGACGGGGACTCCGACTTCGTCTACCGCCAGGCCATCCGGGCCAAGGCCTTCGACTCGCTGCGCGGGCTGCTGCCCGCTGCGTCGCTCTCCAACGTCGGCATCTACGGCACCGGGCAGGGCTACGAGCAGCTCCTGCTGCGCATGCGCGCCCACCCACTCCCCGAGTCGAGGGCCTACGCCGACCTGATGCTCGGCGAGTTGCGCAAGGTCATCCCCTCCTTCCTCAAGCGCGTCGACCTCGACGACCGCGGTGTGGCGTGGAGCAACTACCTCGAGGAGAACCGGACCCGCATGGAAGACGTCGCCGGGCGCCTGTTCCCGACCGGGCAGGTCACGCCGGAGGCGGCGCCGACGGTGCGGCTCGTCGACTTCGATCCCGACGGGGAGACCAAGCTGATCGCCAGCGCGCTCTACCCCTTCACCTCGCTGCCGGAGGCCCAGATCGAGGCGAGGGTGCGGGCCATGCCGGTCGACGAGCGTGTGGCGGTGCTGCGGGCCTACGTGGGCGATCGCACCAATCGCCGCCACAAGCCGGGCCGGGCGTTCGAGCGCACCGCCTACCGCTTCGACGTGCTGGCCGACTACGGCGCCTTCCGCGACCTGCAGCGCCACCGGATGCTGACGATCGAATGGCAGGACCTGACCCCGGCCCACGGGTTCACCCTCCCCGAGGCCGTGGTCGCCGCCGGCGAGCAGGACGTCTTCGCCACGGCCATGGCCCGCTCCGCCGACCTCCACGACGCCCTGGCCGAGCGGTTCCCGAGCGAGGCGTCCTACGCCGTCGCCCTCGCGTACCACGTTCGGTTCGTGATGCAGATGAACGCCCGGGAGGCCATGCACCTGATCGAGCTGCGCAGCGGCCCCCAGGGCCACCCGGCCTATCGCTTCGTGGCCCAGGAGATGCACCGCCTGATCGCCGAGCAGGCCGGCCACGTGGCGGTGGCCGAGGCCCTCCGGTACGTCGATCACAGCCACGAGCCTCCGCTCGAACGGCTCGAGGCCGAGCGCCGGGCGGAGGCCAGGCGCCAGCAGGTGTGAGCGGCTCGGCCCGCCCGCGCGCCGCGATCGTCGGGGGGACGCGCACGGTTGGCCTCGGGTGTGCCTATCATCCGGCCCGCGCATCGACCCCCCGGCCCGACGAAGGACACCATGGCTGACGACGAACCGCTCGACGACGAGGTCTTCGAGGAGCTCGACGAGGAGGAGCTCGAGGAGGAGCTCGACGAAGAGATCGAGGACGAGGTGGTCGTCGAGGTCGACGAGGACCTCCCGGTCGACGCGCCCGTGCCCGAGGCAGAGGCCGTCGAGGAGCCGGCCCCCCGGGCCCGCAAGAAGCGCGACGACGAGGAGGAGGACGAAGAAGAGGTCGACCCCGACGACGTCGAGGCGGACCTCGACACCATCCTCAAGGACCGCATCGCCGCCGTCGAGGAGGAGGACGAGGAGGAGGAGCTCGAGGAGCAGGACACCCGCACACCGAGCGAGATCGCCGACGGCGTCCAGCCGAAGAAGGCGAACGAGTTCATGTGCACCGGCTGCTTCCTCCTGGTGCACCCGGCCCAGTTCGGTCCCCCCGGCAACCTCGAATGTCCTGTCGGCGAAGAGGTCTGTCCCGGTCTCGAGATCGTGCGCAAGCAGCAGAAGGCCCGCAAGTAGCCGACGAGACCCGTCGGTCGTGGTCGACAGATGTGCGGTTCGGCCCCGAGCTGGGTCATCATCGGCAGGTGAACGACGCCGACGGCGACCCCCGCCCGATCGAGCAGGCCCTCGAGCTGTTCGTCTACGCGCCGCTCGGGTTCGCCCTCGAGGTGCGTTCGCTGCTGCCGAGGTTCGTCGAGCGGGGCCGTGGGCAGGTGGCGCTGGCCCGTCTCATCGGGAGGTACGCGGTCGGCCAGGGCTCGACCGCCGCCGGTGGGCTCGCCGCCCAGGTCACCGACCAGGCCCAGGGCGTGCTGCGACTCGTCGGCATCGGCGTCCCCGGCGGCGCCGGTGTCCCACCGGCGCCGAGGCCAGGTGGCCGGGGCGGCGAGCCCACCGCGACGGCGGCGCCCGCGTCCCGACCGGGGCGGCTCGGCGAGGGTGCCGCGCCACCACCCGTCGACCCGGCCACGCTCGCCATCCCCGACTACGACAGCCTCTCGGCCTCACAGGTCGTGCCCCGGCTCGACGGCCTCACGGCCGTGGAGCTCGAGGCGGTGCGCACCTACGAGGCGGCCACCCGCAGCCGGAAGACGATCCTGAACAAGATCGCCCAGCTCCAGTCCGTGTGATCGGCCCGGTGGAAGCAGCCCGTCCCGCCTCGACCGATGACCTCGCCACGCTCGTCCACCTGGCGGGCGAGGCCCGGCGCGAGCTCGGACCGATGCGAGGCGGCGCCGTGTTCCTCCGGCGGGAGGCTCGGCGCGACGACGCCGCCGAGCTCGAGGCGCTGCTCACCGACCCCGAGGCCGCAGCGTGGGTCGGCACCATCGACGACGTGCCGATCGGCTACGCCGTGGCCCGGGTCGTGGCACTCCACGACGGCGCACGCCTCGCCGTCATCGACGATCTGTTCGTCGAGTCGGAGGCACGAGGTGTGGGGGTCGGCGAGGCCCTCATGGACGCGGTGCTGGCATGGGCGGTGGAGCGCGACTGCATCGGCGTGGACGCGGTGGCCCTGCCCGGGAACCGTGAGACGAAGAACTTCTTCGAGCGGTTCGGACTGACGGCGCGGGCGCTCGTGGTCCACCGCTCCCTCGGACCGATCCGACCGTCGCCCGGCGCCGTCGACGGATGAGGCCGCGCCCGGAGCTGTGCGTCGGCGCGGTGTGCGTGCTCGACGGCAACCTGCTCCTGATCCGCCGAGGTCATGGGCCGGCTGCGGGGGAGTGGTCGGTGCCGGGCGGGCGCGTGGAGGCAGGCGAGTCGCTCGCCGAGGCGGTGGTGCGCGAGGTGCTCGAGGAGACCGGCCTCGAGTGCGTCTGCGGCGACCTGCTCGGCTGGGTCGAGCGCCAGGACGCCGAGCACCACTTCGTGATCCTCGACTTCGAGGCGACCGTCCTCGGCGACGACGCGCCGGTGGCCGGCGACGACGCCGCCGAGGCGGCCTGGGTCCCCCTCGAGCAGGTGCTGGACCACCGACTGGTCGACGGTCTGGCCGAGTTCCTGGCCGACCACGACGTCATCGACGCGATCGTCTGAGCAGACGATGACGCCCACCTCACGGTGGCCTCCGGCCGGAGGCCGAGCCGTCGTGGTGGCCTACCTGCCCTTCCACTCCGGGTCGCGCTTGTCGAGGAAGGCCTTCGGGCCCTCCCAGAAGTCCTCGGTGTCGGCCAGGGCCATCATCGCCCTGCCCGACTCCCGGAACCCGGTCTCGTCGTCGACGTCTTTGAGCTCGACCATGAGCCGAAGGGTCTCCCGCACGGCGAGCGGAGCGTTCATGGCGATCCGCTCGGCCAGCGCGACGCCGGCGTCGAGGGCCTGACCCGGCTCGACCAGCTCGTTCACCATGCCGAACTGGTGGGCCCGCTCGGCGGTGAGGGGATCGCCGGTCAGGCCGAGCTCGAGGGCGATGTTGCGGGGCAGCACGCGGGGGAGCCGGAACAGGCCACCGGCGGCGGCGACGAGCGACCGCTTCACCTCGGGGATGCCGAAGCTCGCGTTGCGGGAGGCAACGACCATGTCGCAGCTCAGGACGATCTCGGTACCGCCGGCCAACGCCGGGCCGTCGACGGCGGCGATGATCGGCTTGGTGCGGGCCCGTGAGGCGATGCCGGCGAAGCCGCCCTTGGCCGTGGCCAGCTCCCCGGCCTTCCCCTCGTTGATGGCCTTGAGGTCGGCGCCGGCCGAGAAGACGGTGCCGGCGCCGGTGAGCACGCCCACCCAGACCTCGGGGTCCCCCTCGAGGCGGTCGATGGCCGCCTCCATCCCTCGGGCGACCTCGCCGTTCACGGCGTTCTTCTTGTCGGGCCGGTTGATCGTCAGGACGGCGATGCGTCCGCGGACTTCGTATTCCACCATGGGGCGGCACGTTAGCGAGCGGTGAGGACGGGAGGCGAAGTGACGCCCGCAGCAGGCCCGCGGCCTGGATGCGACCACTCGTTCTGGTCCCTCCGCTAGGGTGACCCACCGCCATGGCTCCTCCCGACACCGGCCACCTGCAGTGCCCGTTCTGCTCGGCCTACGAGGTCGACCGCCTGTACCTCGCGTCGCTCCGCCTCGACTCCTGCCAGTGCCGGGCGTGCGGGTCGCGCTGGGACGAGGAGCTCGGCACCGGTGTGTACCGCAGCCGGCGCAGTCGGACGGCCGTCTCGCCGGGCAAGAGCTGACCCCCGCAGCGAGCGTGCGGTCCCGCGTCCCGGTCTTCGACCTCGACGGCACCCTCCTCGACTCCGACGCCGCGCTGGTCGAGGCCTTCGTCGCCCTCGGGGTGGACCCGGCGACGGTGACCTTCGGCCACGTGATCGGCGACGAGTGCGCCCGCCTCGGACTCGACGTCGACGACTACGTCGCCGCCTACGACGAGACCCGGGCCCAGCCGTTCCCCGGGGTCGACGAGCTCGTCGCCGCGTTCGACCGCTGGGCCGTCTGCTCGAACAAGCACCCGGTGTCGGCCCGCGGGGAGCTGCGCCGGCTGGGTTGGACGCCGAGCGTCGCGCTGTTCACCGACGCCTTCGACGGGCCCAAGCGCCTCCCGCCGGTGCTCGCCGCCCTGGGCCTGCCTGCGGCCGAGGTGGTGTTCATCGGGGACACCGCCCACGACCGGGCGGCGGCGGCCGAGGTCGGCGTGGCGTTCGGACTGGCGGCGTGGAACCCGAGGGCGACGGCGGCGCCCGGCGACGTCGTGCTCGACCACCCCCGAGACGTGCTCGCCTTCGTCGAACGGGCCTGAGGGACCGGCTCAGGCCTCGGGGGTCGGCTCCTCGGCCGGAGTGGGCGTGTCGGCCGTGGGCGCGTCGACGGGGGTCGGCGACGCCTCGGCCGAGGCCGGCCCCTCGGGCGATGCTCCGTCGCCCTTGGGTGGCTCGATGGCCGGTGGCTCGGCGGGGGTGGGTGGCTCGATGGCGGGTGGCTCGATGGCCGGTGGCTCGATGGCCGGTGGCTCGGCGGCTGGCGCGTCGATCGGCGGCGGCGGGGCGGTCTCGCTCGTGGCCACGGGCGCCGTCGGGGGTGACGGCAGAGGTGGTGGGGGTGACGGCAGCGGTGGTGGGGGCGGCACCGGTGCGCCGGACCTCGGGCGTCGGCCCTTGCCCCGCGCCGGCGTCGCCGGGGCCTCGATCCCGAACTGGGCGGCGATCTTCGGCAGCCGACCGGCGAGCTTGGTCACCGCGGCCACCAGCTCGGGAGACGGCTCGGCCGGGAGTCCCTGGGCCTCGACCTGGGCGCGCACCGGAGCGTAGGCGAGGGCGTCGAGCACGGTGGCGTAGCGATCCTGGGCGGTGTCCGCGGTGAGGCTCGCCGAGGCGGCCCCGGCCAGGCGGCCGGCGAGCTCGGACGGGAACGGGGTACCCGCCTTGGGCGGCCGAGAGCTGAGCCGCAGGGCCCGGACGACGCGGCCGGCCTGCACCGTCTCGTCGATCTCGGCCAACCAGCTGCGGTGCTCCTCCTCGACGCGGCGGGAGAGACCGTCGCGGAGCCGGTCGGCCAGGGCGCGGCTCTCGTCGTCGCGAGCGGCGGCGTCGGCGGCGACGACCACCGATCGCAGGTCGCGCAGGTCGAGCTCGTCGAGCGACGCCAGCGCGGCCTCGGCCCGGTCACGCCACTCGGCGGCGCGGAGCCGCGGGAGGAGCTGCTCGGCGACCGCCACCAGCGGCTCGTCGGCGATCTCCGGCTTGCCCTCGGCCCGGTTGGTCTCGTTCTGCTTCTGCACGGCCTGGCGCACGGCGGGGATGCCGCCCTTGAGCACCTGCTCGGCGATCGGCTTCTGCTCCTCGGGCAGCTCGGCCAGCACCGCGTTGCGGTGGGTGCGACCCGCCCGCAGCCGCTTCGGCTTGGGCTTCGGCTCGGGGGCCGGTCGGGGCGGACGCGAACGGCGCTCGCCGCCCTCGTCGCCCCGTCGGGGACGATCGCGACCCTCGCCCGGGGGGCGCCGGCGGCCCTCACCGGGACGGCCCTCACCGGGACGGCGCTCACCGGGACGGCCCTCACCGCGACGGCCCTCACCGGGACGGCCCTCACCGGGACGGCCCTCACGGCGATCCCGTCGCTCGCGACCGTCGCGGTCGTCCCGACCACGACGCTCACGGCGGTCGCCCCGACCCTTGGGCGCCAGCTGGGTGGTGACGAGCTGGTCGTCGCGACACCGGGGGCCCGATGATCTCGAGCCGCTCGGCCTCCTTGCGCTCGCCCTTCGGTGGCAGCACGGCGACGACGGTGATGCCGTCGACGTCGAAGTCGGCCTCGGCTCGCACGACGTCGCCCACCTTCGAGCCGGTCGGGAGGAGCCCACCGTCGAGCTCACCCTTCGGTTGCCGGGCGCCGGCGGCGCGCCAGGTCCACGTGCCGTCCTCTCGGGTGCTCGTGAGCTCGACGTCGATCCTGCGGGGCATCGGCGCAAGACGCTATCGGCTTCTCGGAAGCGAGGGCGAATGGCCGTGGACCCGCTCGTCACCAGCCAGGCCCCGAGTACCGTGCCGGTGTGGAGAGCGAGGTGCTGACGTTCCGCAACGGTGGCCGACGCGTCACCGACCTCACCGCCGAGGCTGCCGCGTTCGTCACCGGACGGGGTGACGGGTTGCTCCACGTGTTCTGCCCCCACGCCACCGCCGGCCTGGCCCTCTTCGAGCTCGGCGCAGGGTCCGACCGCGACCTCGACGAGCTGCTCGACCGCGTGTTCCCCCGCGACGACCGCTACCTGCACCGCCACGGCAGCCCGGGCCACGGAGCCGACCACCTGGTGCCGGTGCTGGTCGCTCCGGCGGTGTCCATCCCCGTGCTCGACGGACGGCTCGCCCTCGGCACCTGGCAGTCGTTGGCGTTCGTCGACACCAACGTCGACAACCCCACCCGCGAGGTCCGGCTCAGCTTCCTGCCGGCCTGACCACGAGGCCCGATCGGCCTGGCCGGGGGCGGGGGAACGCCCGGTAGCCTCCGGCCGTGGACGACACGCCGACCGAGTACCGCCAGCACCGGTTCCAGGCGCCGCCCGGCGCGTGCGAGGTGCTGCTCGTCCGCCACGGCGAGTCGGCGCCGGCCCGTCCCGGCGAGCCGTTCCCCCTCGTGGGCGGCCACGGCGACCCGCCGCTCGCGCCCGAGGGCCGCTGGCAGGCCGAGCGCCTCGGGGAGCGCCTGGCGGGGGAGCGGATCGACGCCCTCTACGTCACGACGCTGCGGCGCACCCACGAGACCGCGGCGCCGTTGGCCACCGCCGTCGGGCTCACGCCGGTCGTCGAGCCCGACCTGCGCGAGGTCTTCCTCGGGGAGTGGGAGGGCGGCCGGTACCGCCAGAAGGTCGCCGAGCGCGACCCGGTCGCGGTGCGGTCGTTCGCCGAGCAGGAGTGGGGCCACATCCCCGGTGCCGAGTCGAACGCCGAGCTGACCGCCCGGGTGGTGCCGGCGCTGCAGCGCATCGCCGACGCCCATGCCGACCAACGGGTCGTCGTCGTGGTGCACGGCGGGGTCATCGGCTCGTTGCTGGGCCACGCCGCCGGCGCGCGACCCTGGGCCTTCGTCGGGGCCGACAACGGCAGCATCAGCCACCTCGTCGTCGACGGCGACCACTGGATCGTTCGGCGCTACAACGACACCGGTCACCTGGCCGGCGAGCTGAGCGCCGTCCCCGAACCACCGACCTGACACGGCTGCTCGCGTCGGTCAGGTGAACAGGTCGCGGCGGGGTTCGTCGGTGTAGACCGGCTTGCGCTTCTGGTCGAAGGCCCGGATGGCCTCGGGCAGGTTGTCGGTGAACCCCAGCATGAGCTGGTTGCGGTCCTCGATCTCGATGGCCGACTCGAGGCTCGGGTTCTCGAGGTTCACCCAGAGCACGTCCTTGGTCATGGCCAGGCCGTAGGGGCTGTACTCGCCCATGGTGGCGGCGATGGCGAGGGCCTCGTCGACCACGGCGTCGTCGGCGACGACGCGGGACACGAGGCCCATGCGGAACGCCTCGTCGGCGTCGATGGTGCGCCCGGTGAGCAGGAGGTCGTTGCTGTGGGCCGCCCCGACGAGGCGGGGGAGCAGCCAGCTGACCCCGAGCTCGGTGCTGGTGAGGCCGTTGACGATGCCGGTGGCGTTGAACACGGCCGAGCGGGACGCGATGCGCAGGTCGGCGCCGAGGCTCAGGCACATGCCACCGCCGTAGGCGGGGCCGTTGACGGCGGCGATCACCGGCTGGTGCATCCGTCGCAGCAGCGGGATGAGCCGCGAGTAGTAGCGCATCGACCGCTGGGCGATGCGTCCGACCTGCAGCCCGTCGATGTTCGGGATGACGCCGTAGTCCCTCAGGTCGAGTCCCGAGCAGAACGCCCGGCCGGAGCCGGTGAGCACCACGACGTAGCACTGGTTGTCGGCGCTCACCTCCTCGAGGGCGTCGTGGAGGGCGATCACGAGGTCGATCGACATGGCGTTCAACCGGTCGGGTCGGTTGAGGCTGACGACCGCCGTGTGGGGCTGGGGGCGGTCGACGAGGACGAGGGCGTCGGCGGTCTCGGGCACGGCGGGAGGGTAGTCCGAGGGGTCAGGGCACGAGGACGAACGACTGCTCCACGAGCACGTCGCCCTCCCACGTACGGCCCCGCATGGTGACCGTGATCGACGCGCCGCCGGTGTCGTCGAACTCGAGCTCGCCGAACTGACCGCCGCCGGGGAACATGCCGGCGCTGTAGGGCCCGCCCTTGGTGCCGCCCGGCCGGTCGAGGGCGGCGGCGTTGAGGACCGGGAAGCCTCCGGCCCCGCCGGGGGCGTAGCCCGAGTTGGAGCCGTCGTCGAGGGCGACCATGTGGGCGTCGCCGGTCACCATGACCATCCGTTCGGCGAGGCCGTTGTCGGCGATGAATCTGGCCAGGCGGGCCCGCTCGTCGGCGAAGCCTCCCCAGGTGTCGCCGCTCGGGGACGCCTCGGCGATCCACGGTGTGCCACCGGCGACGACGACCACCTGGCCGCGAGCGCGGGCGTCGAGCAGCTGACCCTCGAGCCACCGGAACTGGTCCTCGCCGAGCAGCGTCGGGACGTCGGCCCCGGCGGGTGACCGGGCCGACCGCCCGTCGAGCATGACGACGCGCACCCGTCCGGCGACGAACGACTGGAAGATCGGGGCGTCGGGCGACGCCACCGGGTAGTGGGGGACGACGTCGCGGTACACCGCCATGGCCGCCGGCCGGGTGGGCGAGTCCCGCGTGCCGTCGTTGGCGCCGTAGTCGTGGTCGTCCCAGACGTAGCCGATCGACGTGCTCCGGTAGAGGGTCGACTGCCCCGGCGGGCGCAAGGTGATGCGGTAGGCGTTGCGGAACGCCAGCTCGTCGTCCTGGTCGATGTTGGCGTAGTTGAAGTCGCCGATGTTCAGGTAGGCCAGCGGCTCACGAGCCCGGATCGCGTCGAAGACCGCCCCGTTCGAGCCGTTGCGGGCGCACGAGGCCAGGGCCAGGCGGAACGAGGCCGGTCCCTCGGGGAAGGTGCGGATCTGCCCGCGGCGACCCTGGTCGAGCACCCCGTCGACCTCGGTCGCGTAGTGGTAGGTGCGGTCGGGCTCGAGCCCGGTCACCGTGAACCGCACGACCCGGTCCTCGTCGTCGTCGACCGGCTGGGCCTCCGTCCAGCGGGGCGCGGCGAACGCCGGATCGGTGTCGACCGCCAGTCGGACGGTCGTCGGCCCCGATCCGGCGATCCGGGCGACCACGGTCGTCTCCCGGCCGGTGGTCGCCCCGGCCCAGATCCAGTCGAGGTCCGAGGGCGGGAGCGCGCCGACGGAGGAGTCGGGATGGGTCGGGCCGAAGTAGCGCGCGTAGCACGCGATCGGCGCCCACGCCGACGACGAGGAGGAGGACGGCGGTGACCACGGCGAGGGCGACGATGGCGTGCCCGGACCGTTGTCGGCGCCACGCGAACCAGTGGAGGAAGGCGGGGACCCCGAACGCGCCGAACGCGAGGAGGGCCACCCATGGCCGGTACTGCACGGACGCGAACAGCCCGAGGCCCGTCGCGGCGATGGCGAGGAGGACGGCACCGATGGCCTCGAAGCGCCACGCCACCAGGGCTCCGATCGCCGCCAGCACGAGCAGCGCCACCTGGGCGGGCACGGCGATGGCGGCGTCGAGCGTGCCGCCCTCCGGCGCTCGCGGCACGCCCTGGGTCACGGCGAGGTAGGTGAACACGGCCACCGCCACCGCGCTCCACGCCAGGGCGATCCGGCGGATCAGCCCGCTGTCGATCTTCACGCGTGGGTGGGAAGGCGGGCTGTGGCGGTGGCGCCGGACGGGATGCCACGGCACGGGGGACCGGGCGAGGGGCGTGGCGATCACGACCCGTCGGGCCCAGGCCGGCGGGTGCCGCCAGCCGACCGCCACGGCCAGCGAGGCGATGCCCACCGTGGCGAACGCGACCGAGAAGAGGAGGAACAGCTCCCACGCCCACGCGACATCCATCGCCCACTCGGTGAGGCCGAAGTAGTTGCCGGCCGCTCCGACGACCACGTAGCCGGCCATGGTGAGGCAGGCCACGCCGGCGAGGGCGTACACCGCCGGGTGGCGCAGGCCGCGGCGTTCGAGGTCGGCGTCACCGTCGGGATCGAGCACGAACCCGGCGGTGGCGTCGCCTTCGAGCGACGTGCGTCGGGCGATGACGTGGCGCCCGCGCAGGCGGTGGGCGACGTCGCGGAGGTAGGTGAGGAGGGAGAACACGAGCCCCACCCCGAGCACGGCCGGCACGATGACCCCGACCTCGAGCACCGGCTCGGCGCCGTCGCCGGTGAGCAGGTCGGGGGTCGGCGATCCGGGTGTCGGCGGTCCGGCGTCGGCGGTCGACCGATCGTCCGGCGGGGCATCGGTGTCGGTCGCCGGTGCGTGGACGACGACCACGCCCTCGCCGCCGTCGACCGTCACCAGCAGGTCGGCACCGGCGAGTCGGTCGACGATGCCGGGGATGTTCAGCACCGCGGGGATCCCGAGCTCGCGCGCCACGATGGCGGCGTGGGAGAGCGGGCCACCCTGTTCGACCACGATCGCCCCGGCCTCCACGAACCGCGGGGACCAGGAGGCATCGGTGGTGGTGGCCACCAGCACGTCGCCCCGTTCGAACGGGCCGTCGGTGGGTCGGCGCAGCACCCGCGCCCGCCCGTGGTGGACGCCCGGGCCCGCGGCCCAGCCGACGAAGAGGTCTCCGCCGCCGAGGTGGGGTCGTCGGGGCTCGGGGCGGCCCACGAAGCGGACGGGGAGCGGTGGCTCGTCGCCCACGGCGTCGAGCCACCGCCGGCGGCGCGCCAGCTCGGCCGGCGAGGGCGACTCGCCCGCCAGGCTCGGCGCCAGCTCGGCCTCGCCCAGGAGGTCGACGTCGTCGGCCCGGTCGACGACGTCGCGGCGGACGAGGCGTCGCCCGATCTCGAGGTGGGTGCGACGCACCTCACCCCCGAGTACGAGCAGGGCCGTCTTGGCCTCCTCCCGCCGTGCGAGCAGGTCGCGGGCGTCGTCGGTGCGCCGACGGCAGGCGACGACCCGGGCGTCGACGATCTGACCGGTGAGGACGCGGTGGCGTCGCCAGCCGTCGAGGCCCTGCAGATGGGTGGCCAGCTCGGCGAACCGTTCGGCGCCGTTGCGGGCCGGAGGGCCGGTGCCCGTCGACACGATGGTGGGTGGCTCGATGCCGGCCTCGTCCCAGGTGGGCCCGGCGAACACCCCCATCGACGCCCTCCGCCGATCGAGGCCGGCGACCAGTGCCGCCAGGTCGTCGTCGCCTCCGACGGTGACGTACTGGGCCCACCGGGCCGCCTCCCGCTCGCCGAGGTGCCGGGTGAGGCCGAGCTCGAGGCGGCGATAGGCGGCCACCGCCGAGGCGGCCACCGCCGCTTCGGCGGCGGCCAGGCGGCCGGCCAGGTCGAGCACCCGGCGTCGGTGGGCCAGCAGGGCGGGGTCGTCGGCGGCGTCGAGGTCGAACGGGGCGCCTGCGAGCCGGTCGACGGCGACGACGGCGACGGCGGCACTGCGGTTGGCCCGGTGGCGCAGTGCCGCCACCCGGACGTCGTGGACCATGCCGGCGCGCCCACGGCGGGGCGGTGGTGCGGTCGACCCGTCGCCGTGCCCGTCGGGTGCGCCGAAGTACTGACGCTCGACCTCCTCCTCGGAGCCGCCCGGCACCGACTGGGCGATCTCCTTGAGCCGGGTGAGGTCGAGGGCGGCCCGCCCCCGGAACCGGCCGATCATGCCGTGGTCCCCGACGAGCGAGGGCGGCAGGGCGTCGAGGTCGTCGAACAGGGCCCGGAACGACTCCTCCAGCAGGAAGCCGTTGACGTCCCACTGCAGTGGGGGCAGCACCCCGGGGACCATCTCGGCGATCCCCGCCGTGGTGTACCGGTGGTCCGGGACGGCCGGGGTGTCGAAGCCGTCGTCGTCGGCGGGCCCCGCTCCGGTGGTGATCGGCCGGGCCTGCAGCAGCGCCAGCTCCTTGCCGTCCCAGGCCCACTCGATGTCCTGGGGCACCCCCATGGCCTGCTCGACGTCGAGGGCCAGCCGGGCCACGGCGTGGTCGAGGTCGGTCGTGGCGACCTGCGCCGCCAGGGCCTCGACGCGCGGCACGAGGGCGACGTCGGGGGTGGCCGCGCCCGAGACGAGCGCCTCGCCCAGACCGGACACCGTCTCCACCCGGACCCGGTCGGGGTCACCGCCGACGTCGACCGTGAACGCGACCCCGGCCCGCTCGGCGGCCACCATCGGCATGACCACGACGGCCATCGCCGGCGCCACGCGGTCGAGTCCGTGGAAGCGACGGTAGGCCCGAGGCGCGGGGAGCCACAGCGAGGCCCAGACCAGTCTGACGGCCCGGCGGAGCTCGTCGTCGGTGGTGACGTCGAGGAACGATCGGTACTGACCGGCGAAGGAGGCCTCGCCCAGGTCCTCGGCGGTCGCCGAGGACCGCACGGCCAGGCGCACGTCGCCCCGGCGGCGGGCGAGGGTGGCGGCTTCGGCGATGGCCGCATCGAGGGCGGGGGAGAGGGGAACCTCGACGAAGGCGGCGGTGACCTCCTCGCCCTCGGCGTCGGCGACGCCGTCGTGGTCGGCCGCCAGCCGGTCGAGGAGTGGACCGAGACCGCCCTCGTCGACCAGACGGCGGTAGGCGGCGGTGGTGATCGCCACCGCCGGAGGGACGGGGAACCCGGCGGCCGCCAGCCGGTCGAGCCACGCGCCTTTCCCACCGACGAGCACCGGCTCCCCGCCGTGCCCGCCGTCGAGCGGGACGACGAGGGGGGCGGGTGCGGTCACCCGGGATCGCTTCCCTGTGGCGTGGTGACGGCAGCCGGGGCGGGATCGGTGTCGGCGCCGGCGCCGACACCGGTGTCGCCGTCGGCCAGGGCGTGGCGGTAGGTGGCGACGGCCCGGTCGGTGAGCGCGGGTAGCGGCTCACCGGTCAGCGACGAGCGCCGCCGCAACCAGCGGAACAGATCGCCTCGCAGCGTCACGATCGGCCGGCGACGCTCGATGGCCAAGGCGTGGAGGGCGGTGAGACCGACCACCACCGCGAAGAGGAAGGCCAGGTCGGGCTCACCACCACGGATGGCATCGACAAGCCCGACGAGGCCCGTCGAGCGCGGTGAGCGCCAGGAGGATCCGGGTGGGGAGGAGCGGGCTCACACCTCCAGTGTCCAGCCGCGCGCGCACCGCCCAAAGGGTCCAAGGTCACCGCCGCGGCTCGTGGCCTCCGAGAGGCTGCAGTCCGGAGGTCTGTCGACCACTCTCCGTGGGATTCCTGGGTCGAACGACTCAAGGCCGGACGTCGGAAGGCCGATGCAGGGAGCACGTCTGGTGGGAGGTCGGCCCCACCCGGCGGGGGCACCGACATCCCTTCGGCGCGCGCTCGCGCCCCATCGACGCCCGACGCTCGACGCAGCGCCGGGCCCACTCACGGAGATCCGCCCCATGCCCAGCCGTCCCATGGCCATCGTCGCCATCACCGCCGCCACCGTGCTCGGGGGAGGGGTGGCCGCCATGGCCGTCACCTCCGCCAGCGAGCCCGACACGCCGAGCACCGTCGACCCGACCGTCGACGAGGTCGTGGACGGGTCCACGACCACGGACTCGTTGCTCGACACCACGACCTCGACCGAAGCCCCCCCGGCCACCGAGGCGCCCGCGGAAGAGGTGCCCGACGATGACGTCGCCGAGGACCCGGCACCCACCGAGGAGGCGGACGGCACGGACGACGAGTCGGTCGACGGCGAGTCGATCGACGACGAGGAGCCGACCGGCCCGGTGAACCACGGCGGTGCCGTCTCGGCCGCGGCGCACGACAAGAGCGGTGAGGGACCCCACGGCCACGACGTCCGCGAGGTGGCCCGGGACAAGGGCGCCGTCGCCCCGCACACCAAGGGTGACCGCGGGAAGCACGACGAGGGCACCGACGACGACGATGCCGAGGAGACCACCGGGACCGACGACTAGGGCGAGGGGCACCCGCCCCCGGGACGACGGGGTCCCGGGGGTCGCCGCCCGCCGGTCGTCCTGCGCCGATAATCCTCGTTACGTAAAGTAGGCCCCGACCACCGGGCGCCCATCTCGAACTGGTTGCCGAATCCGGGTGCGAGATCCCCGAAGACCGCAACCGGTTCGGCTCGTGGGCGCCCCCGTCACGGCTCCACCGCCCGGGGCTCGATCCAGATCTCGGCCACCGGACGGGCGTTGTCGAGCAGCCAGGCCAGGGCCTCGGCCACGTCGCTCGGCCGGTCGGCCTTGGCCAGGTCCCGGTCGACGTCCTCCAGGGCCGCCTGCAGGCAGTACAGCCGACCCTGGAGCTCGTCGAGCCGTTCCCTCGACACGATGACGTCGTCGTCGCCGAGCCCGTGGGCCGAGGCGAACTTCCGGGCCACGTGGGCCGCCTGGCGGCATCCGGCCCGGCAGTACCGCCGCGGACGCCCCGGCCCCTCCCGCTCGGGCAGCCGGCGGCCGCACCACCGGCACCGCTCGTCCGTGGCGAATTGTGTCACGTGATGATATTAGCCCTCATCCCGTGAAACGCGGGGTGACCGCCGCCGTGCTCGCTGGGGTCGCCCCGACCACCGACCCCGTCCCCGAGCCGGTCGAACCCGCGGTGGTGGTCGGGCCTTCCGGCCGGCACGGGGTCGGCGCCGGCGCCAGCGGTGCCGCCTCCGGCAGCGGGAACGGGGCGAGGGCCAGCCCCCACACCCCCTGCTGGGTCGCGAACAGGTCCGGGGCGCCGTCGCTGAACGGGCTCGCCAGCGCGCCCTGGTCGGCGGCCGGGGCGTCGCAGCCGAGCTGCCACGACAGGAGCGAGGTCAGGGGGTTCGCTCCCCCGTCGTCCCACGGCACCGCCGTCAGATCCTCGCCGGCGGCGACGAGGGCCTGCACGACGAGCGCGGTCGAGTTGGGGTCGACGTCGCCGCCGGGGATGAACGGGAAGCCGCCGTCGGCGCCCTGGGCCCCGTCGAGGAAGGCGAGGGCGTCGGCCGGGAGGTCGAGCCCGACGGCCACGGCCGCCTGCACGGCGATCGCCGTCGAGTTGGTGTCGACCCCCGTGAAGTTCGCCGGGTCGGGTGAGCCGCACGGTGCCGACGGATCGGCTCGATACGGCTCGAAGCCACCAAGCGCGTCGGCCGGTGACGGCACGACACATTGTTGGTCGACCAACCATGTTGCCGCCGACGGATCGGGTGCGATGCCGACCGCGTCGAGGGCCAGGAGGGCGAGCGACTGGCGGAACACCCCGTCGAAGGTCGGGTCGGCATCGCCGTACAGCCCCGGCTCGAGGTCGCCGAGCGTGTCCTGGAGTCGGCCCACCAGGTCGGTGCCGCCGAACGAGGTCGGGTCCTCCCCCGCCGCCACCGCCAGCATGATCAGGTAGCCCAGGTTGCCGGGACTGTCGGCACCCCCGGGCGCCACGTAGGCGTCGACGTTGTCCCGCAGCCACCCGAGGGGCCGCTCGAGCTCGGGCACCCTGGCGGCGGCCAGGGCGATGGCGGCGCCGGCGGTCTGGCCGGGGGACGGGTCGCCGTTGCCGTCGGCGACGTAGCCGTCCGGCTCGAGCCGGGTGACGAGCCACCGGGCGCCGTAGCCGGCGGCGGTCACGGGATCGTCGGTGGGTGGCGTCGCCGACGACGGCCAGGCCAGGCCGGCGACGGCGAGCACGACGGCCACGAGGGCGGCGGGGAGGACGGTCGACTTCCGCGTTCTCACGTGGGTTCCTTTCTCGGGTCGTGGCGGTCCCGGGAACTCACACGCGAGGCACCCCCGGACGCGATCGTCGACGGTCGACGACCACGCGGTCGGGGGTGCTGAGCGAGGAAGGTTCTCAGGCTCAGCTCCGTAGTCCACGACGGTGCTGCGAGGAGCCTCACGATCCCGTCGGCGTTCCGGCTCGCCGGGGTGCGGGAGCACCCCGACCTACGGTTGCGGGTCAGCGCCGGCTTCGGACCGGCTTCCCCGACGAGGTCGCTGCTGTCTCGGTTGGCAGGCATCCAACCACGCCGTCCCCCGCCGGTCAACGACGGTGGTGGGGGTCCCGTACAGTGGGGCGCTGCGCCGGGGGGACGCCGATCCATCCATCCCCCGGGGCGCGACGACAACACCGGGAGGACCGTCGTGGGCAAGCCGATCCCCTACGCGATGCCGACCTTCGACTCGGTCGAGGACGAGCGCCGCCACGTGAAGCAGCGGCTCGCCGCCGGCTTCCGCCTGTTCGCCGAGTTCGGCTTCGAGGAGGGCGTGGCCGGCCACATCACCGCCCGCGACCCGGAGCTCACCGACCACTTCTGGGTCAACCCGTTCGCGGTGCCGTTCGCCCACATCCGGGCCAGCGACCTGATCCTCTGCAACGACCGCGGCGAGGTCGTCGAGGGCGACTACGACGTGAACCGCGCCGCCTTCGCCATCCACTCCCAGGTCCACGCCGCCCGGCCCGACGTCCAGGCCGCCGCCCACTCCCATTCCATGTACGGCAAGGCGTTCTCCGCCCTCGGCAAGCACCTCCAGCCCATCACCCAGGACTCGTGCGCGTTCTTCGAGGACCACGGGCTGTTCGACGACTACACGGGCGTCGTGCTCGACACCGAGGAGGGCAAGCGCATCGCCCACGCCCTCGGCGAGCACAAGGCGGTCATCCTGCGCAACCACGGCCTGCTCACCGTCGGTCAGACCGTCGACGAGGCGGTGTGGTGGTTCATCACCATGGATCGCACCTGTCACGCCCAGCTCCTCGCCCAGGCGGCGGGGCCGCTGGTCACCATCGACAAGGAGCACGCCCGGCTCACCTCGACCCAGGTCGGGGGGAACCTCGCCGGCTGGCTCGGCTTCCAGCCGCTGTACGAGGTCATCGTCCGCGAGCAGCCCGACCTGCTCGACTGATCCCGTGCCCGACCCCGAGCTCCGTCGCCGCCGGGAGGCGACCATCCTCGACCTGCTCGAGATCGAGCGCACGGGCGAGCTCGAGCGCCTCGCCGACGTCTTCCCGCACCCGCGCTACGAGCTCATCGGCAACAACCGCGTGTACGACGGGGCCGACGTCTGCCGGCGCTACCTCACCGAACGCCGCCAGGCCTTCCCCGACTACGCCGCCGAGCTCATCGCCACCTACCACGCCGACGACGCGGTGATCGTCGAGGCGTGGGTCACCGGGACCCACCGGGGGGCCATCGAGGGCATCGAGCCGAGCGGCAAGGGCTTCCGCTTCCGCGCCGCCTCCTTCTTCCTGTTCGAGGGCCCGACCCTCACCTGCTTCCGCAACTACTTCGACCATGCCACGATCGCCAGGCAGCTCGCCTGAGCACCGGACAAGGACGCCGCTCACCATGGACTGGCCGCTGCGCTTCGGCATCTTCATGGCCCCGTTCCACCCGACGGGCCAGAACCCCACGCTCGCGCTCCAACGCGACCTCGACCTCGTGACCCACGTCGACCGCCTCGGCTACGACGAGGCGTGGATCGGCGAGCACCACTCGGCCGGCTACGAGATCATCGCCAGCCCCGAGCTGTTCATGGCCACCGCCGCCGAGCGCACCCGCCACATCAAGCTCGGCACCGGGGTGGTGTCGCTCCCCTACCACCACCCGTTCATGGTCGCCCAGCGCATCGTGCTGCTCGACCACCTCACCCGTGGTCGGGTCATGCTCGGCGTCGGCCCCGGCGCCCTCCCGTCCGACGCGTTCATGCTCGGCATCGACCCGGCCGTGCAGCGCGACCGCATGGAGGAGTCCCTCGAGGTCATCCTGCGACTGCTGCGCGACGACGAGCCCGTGACCCACGAGAGCGAGTGGTTCACCCTGCGCGAGGCGCGGCTCCACCTCGAGCCGTACACCAAGCCCCACCCGGAGGTCGCGGTGGCGGCCATGATCTCGCCGTCGGGGCCCCGGGCGGCCGGGCGGTTCGGCTGCTCGCTGCTGTCCATCGGCGCCACCCAGGCGGCGGGCATCGACCTGCTCGGTCACCACTGGGAGGTGTGCGAGGAGCGCAGCGCCCAGTTCGGCCACGAACCCGACCGCCGGTCGTGGCGGTTGGTGAGCCAGATCCACATCGCCGAGACCAAGGAGCAGGCCTACCGGGACGTCGAGCACGGCCTGGCCGACTACTTCGCCTACTTCCGCGAGGTGGCCGCCCTCCCCGTGGTGCCCGAAGGCCCGCCCGACCACCTCGCCGACCAGGTGAACGACACCGGCATGGGAGTGGTCGGCACGCCCGACGACCTCATCGCCTTCATCGACCACCTCGTCGAGCAGAGCAACGGCGGCTTCGGCACCTTCCTGGTGCAGGCCCACGAGTGGGCCGACCCGGCCGCCACACGGCGCTCCTACGAGCTGCTGGCCCAGCACGTGATGCCGCACTTCCAGGGCTCGGCGCGCCGGCCCGAGGAGTCGAAGTCGTGGGTGATGTCCCGCCGGCCCGAGCTGATGGCTGCCACCGGCGGCGCCATCATGTCGGCCATCCAGGCCCACGTCGACGAGAAGGCGGCCGCCTCGGCCGAGCCGGGCGATGCCGACGCGCCCGCCGAGCCGGCGACCACCGCCTGAGGCACCCACCCCGGGCCCGCCCCCGCTAGGGTGAGCGCCACAACCGAGGCCGATCACCACCTGTGGGAGAGCCCGTCCGGCGACGACGCCGGCGGCGCCGAAGGAGCAACCACCCCGGAATCTCTCAGGCCCCCGTACCGCAGGTGGAGGCGACGCTGGAGAGCAGTGGCACCGACGCCCTCGGGGGCCGAGGCGAGCCGCTCACCGACGGGGAAACCCACGCCGTGGGGAAACTCTCAGGTACCGACGACAGCGGGGGGAACCGAACCCCCGCGCGTGGTACAGGAGCGTCCCCCATGGCAGCACCCCACCGGTCCCTCCACGACCTCGAGGACCACGACGGCTTCGCCCGTCGCCACCTCGGCCCCACCGGGCACGACCGGGCCGCCATGCTGGCCGAGCTGGGCTACGCGTCCCTCGGCGAGCTGGTCGACGCCGTCGTGCCGCCGTCCATCCGGTGGGACAAGCCGCTCGACGTGGGCCGGCCGGTCACCGAGGTCGAGGCCCTTCGCCGGCTACGGGCCATCGCCGACCGCAACGAGGTGTTCACCTCGCTCATCGGCATGGGCTACGCCGACACCGTCACACCGCCGGTGATCCAACGCAACGTGCTCGAGAACCCGGCCTGGTACACCGCCTACACGCCCTACCAGCCCGAGATCTCCCAGGGCCGGCTCGAGGCCCTCATCAACTTCCAGACGATGGTCACCGACCTCACCGGCATGGAGCTGGCCAACGCCTCCCTGCTCGACGAGGCGACCGCCGCCGCCGAGGCCATGGCCCTGTGCCTCCGGCAGAACCCGAAGACCGGCACCACCTTCGTCGTCGACCCCGACTGCCATCCCCAGACCGTCGCCGTGGTCGAGACCCGGGCCGAGCCGCTCGGCATCGACGTCGTGGTCGCCGATCCACGGGACGGACTGCCCGAGGGCACCTTCGGCGTGCTGGTGCAGTATCCGGGCTCGAGCGGGCGCGTGGTCGACCACGCCGGGATGGTGGCCGACGCCCACGACGCCGGCGCGCTGGTCGTGGTCGCCGCCGACCTCCTCTCGCTGGTGCTGCTGCGGCCGCCGGGCGAGATCGGCGCCGACGTGGTGGTGGGCTCGTCCCAGCGGTTCGGTGTGCCCCTCGGCTTCGGTGGCCCGCACGCCGCCTTCATCGCCACCCGCGAGGCGTACAAGCGCACGCTCCCGGGCCGCCTCGTCGGCGTGTCGGTCGACGCCGCCGGGCGCACCGCCTACCGGCTCACCCTCCAGACCCGTGAGCAGCACATCCGACGGGAGAAGGCCACGAGCAACATCTGCACCGCCCAGGTGCTGCTCGCCGTCATCGCCGGCTGCTTCGCGGTCTACCACGGACCCGAGGGCCTGACCCGGATCGCGTCGCGGGTGCACCGGCTCGCCGTCCTGCTGGCCGCCGGGCTCGGCCGTGGCGGCATCGAGGTCGTGCACGACGCCTACTTCGACACCCTGACCGTGCGCGTGCCGGGCCGGGCGGCCGCGGTCGCCGAGGCCGCCCGGGCGCGACGCATCAACCTGCGGGTCGTCGACGCCGACACGCTCGGCGTGGCCGTCGACGAGACCACCACCCGCGAGACGGTGGAGGCGGTGTGGGACGCCTTCGGGGTCGACGCGTCGGTCGACGACCTCGATCTCACGGTCGCCGACGCCGTGCCCGAGGGGCTCGAGCGCACCTCACCGTTCCTCACCCACCCGGTCTTCCACCGGCACCGCTCCGAGACCGAGATGCTGCGGTACCTCCGCCGGCTGGCCGACAAGGACATCGCCCTCGACCGGGCCATGATCCCGCTCGGGTCGTGCACGATGAAGCTGAACGCGACCACCGAGATGCTGCCGGTCACCTGGCCCGAGTTCGCCGGCATCCACCCGTTCGCCCCGCTCGACCAGGCCGCCGGCTACCTCGAGCTGATCCGCGACCTCGAGGCGGCGCTCGTCGAGGTCACGGGCTACGACGCCGTCTCGGTGCAGCCCAACGCCGGCTCGCAGGGCGAGCTGGCCGGACTGCTGGCCATCCGGGCCTGGCACCGGAGCCGTGGCGACCACCACCGCACGGTGTGCCTCATCCCGGCCTCCGCCCACGGCACCAACGCGGCCAGCGCGGCCATGGCGGGCATGGAGGTCGTCGTGGTGGCGTGCGACGCCGACGGCAACGTCGACGTCGACGACCTGCGGGCCAAGGTCGACGCCCACGCAGCAACCCTGTCCTGCCTGATGGTGACCTATCCGTCGACCCACGGGGTCTTCGAGGCGGCGATCGGCGAGATCTGCGACGTGGTGCACACCGACGGCGGGCAGGTCTACCTCGACGGCGCCAACCTCAACGCGCTCGTCGGCGTGGCCAAGCCCGGTCGGTTCGGCGCCGACGTGTCCCACCTCAACCTGCACAAGACGTTCTGCATCCCCCACGGCGGTGGCGGCCCGGGCGTCGGCCCGGTCGCCGTGCGGTCCCACCTGGCGCCGTTCCTCCCCGGCCACCCGATCGTCGACCTCGGGCACGGCGGTGGCGTGGGCCCGGTCGCCGCCGCCCCGTGGGGATCGGCGGGGATCCTGCCCATCTCGTGGGCCTACGTGACGATGATGGGGGGCGACGGCCTGCTCGAGGCCACCGAGACCGCGATCCTGGCCGCCAACTACGTCGCCCGCCGGCTGGCCCCCCACTTCCCGATCCTCTACACCGGCCAGGACGGCTTGGTGGCCCACGAGTGCATCCTCGACGTCCGTCCCATCACCGCCGCCACCGGCGTCACCGTCGACGACATCGCCAAGCGGCTCGTCGACTACGGGTTCCACGCGCCGACCATGTCGTTCCCGGTGGCCGGCACGTTGATGGTCGAACCCACCGAGTCGGAGAGCCGGGCCGAGCTCGACCGGTTCTGCGATGCGATGATCGCCATCCGGGCCGAGATCGACCGCGTCGCCGACGGCACCTGGCCGGCCGAGGACAACCCGCTCGTCGCCGCCCCCCACACCGCCGAGGACGTGACCGCCGACGACTGGGCCCACGGCTACGACCGCGAGCTGGCGGCCTACCCGGCGCCTGGGCTGCGCGAGGGGAAGTACTGGCCGCCGGTCAGTCGCATCGACGGTGCCTACGGCGACCGCAACGTGTTCTGCACCTGCCCCCCGCTCGCCGACGCCGACTGACCCCCGTCTCCTCGTCCTGGTTGGTGAAACGGGTTTCACCAACCAGGACGGCTAGTTGTGCAGGAAGGGCGTCTTCACGACGGTGGCGGGGAGCTCGCTCCCCCGGGCGTCGATCATCAGCTGCTCGCCGACCTCGACGTCGGGGGGCAGGAAGGCCAGCGCGATGCCGTGGCCGAGCTCCGGTGAGAAGTTGCCGCTGGTGACGACGCCGACGTCGAGCCCTTCCCGGCGGACGACCTGGTCGGACCGCGGCGGTCGTCGCCCCTCGGTGGCGAGCCCCCGCAACCGCCGACGGACGCCCTGGTCCTTCTCGGCGAGCAGCGGCTCCCGCCCGACGAACGGGCCCTTGTCCCAGCTCACCACCCAGCCGAGCCCCGCCTGGAGGGGCGTGATGGCGGGGCCGAGCTCGTGTCCGTGCAGCGGCAGGGCCGCCTCGAGGCGGAGCGTGTCGCGGGCCCCGAGGCCGGCGGGGACGACACCGGCGGCGAGCAGGGCCTGCCAGAGCTCCGGCGCGGCGTCGGCGGGCACGGCGATCTCGACGCCGTCCTCACCCGTGTACCCGGTGCCGGCCACGACGAGGGGAACACCCTTCCACTCGACACCGGCGACCCGGAACCGGCCGACGGCGGCGACCTCCGACGACACGGCGCCCAGCCGCTCCCGGGCCTCGGGGCCCTGCACGGCGAGGACGGCCCGGGTTCGGGTGACGTCGACGGCGTCTGCCCCCTCGCTCGACAGGGCGGCGACCACCCGATCGGTGTTGGACGCGTTGGGCATCACGTCGAAGCGCTCGGGGGCCACCCACCACACGATGAGGTCGTCGAGCACGCTCGCGTCGGCCGGGTCGAGCAGGTGGGTGTACTGGGCCCGGCCGGGCTCGACCTTGCGCAGGTCGTTGGTGAGGGCGTGCTGGAGTCGCTCGAGGCCCCCCGGCCCCTCGACACGAACGGTGCCGAGGTGGCTGACGTCGAACACGACCGCCTCGTGTCGGCAGGCCCGGTGCTCGGCGAGGGTGCCCTCGGGATAGCTGAGCGGCATGTCCCAGCCGCCGAAGCCGGTCATCTTGGCGCCGAGGGCACGGTGCTCGGCGTCGAGCGGCGAGGTCTCGAGGGTCATGACGGCGACCCTACCGCCGGGTGTCGGACCGCTCGGAGCTCAGTCGTAGCCCGGCCCTTCGGGCGGTGGGGCCAGAGGGCCGAGGGCGGCGAGCCGGTCGACGTGGGAGGCGGCGACCTCGACCTCGGCCCGGTCGGCGCCCCAGCCGACGAGCAGGTCGGCGGTCAGGGCCCTGGCATGGTGCTGGGCACGGAACAGGTGTCGGTCGATGGGGGCCAGCGCGTCGAGGAGCAGCACCCCGTCGAGGGCGGCGACCCACCGCAGGGCCCGCTCCAGGTCGTCGCCGGCGCCGACCACCCCGAGCTCGGCCGCCTGGTCGAGCAGCGAGCGGGGAGCCTCGAGCAGACGGAGGAGCAACGGCATCGCCTGGCGCACCTCCTCCCGACTGGTGGCGTCGGACCGCTCGCCGAGGAGGGCCCGCTGGAGGGCGAACTCATCGGCGAAGACCACCGACGCGGCGGCGAAGAACGCCCCGAACCCGGTGAGGTGGACGAGCACGTCGAGCTCGGGCTCGAGGTGCTCGGTCGCGAGCGCCTCGTCCCAGGCCTGCCGGGCGGTCCGGTAGGAGGCGAAGAGCGTGTCGATCGCCCGCTGCTGGAGGGCGGCGAGCAGGGCCGCCTTCGACGGGAACGACGTGTAGAGCGTGCCGACGGCGCAGTCGAGCTCGTCGGCGAGGGCCTGCATCGTCACCCCCGCCAGCCCCCCTCGGTCGATGAGGCGGCCGGCGGCGGCCAGCACCCGTGCCCGACGCTGCTCCCGAGCCCGCTCGCGCCGGTCGTCGGGCACCACCCGAAGCTGAACCACGTTCAGAGTATGAACCACGTTCAGCTCCCGGGCGCGGATGTCCGCCGACCGGGTCGAATACCGAACAAGGGGGGAGGTCAGGTACGGGGGAAGATGCCGAGGGCCAGGAGGCTGTCGCCGGGCTCCCCCGCCACCGCCGCCGGCGGGGCTGCGGCGAGCCGGTCGGGGGACTCGAGCCCGTACTTCACCAGCAGGTGCAGGTAGTCCCGCTGGTAGAGGATCGCCACGTTGGTGCCCGGGTACCGCTCGACGAGCTTGCGGACCTTCCGGTTCTTCTTGGTCACCAGCTTCTGCTTGAGCGTGGTGATCTCGAGGTAGCGGTCGTAGTCGGGCAGGTAGAAGTCGGGGCTGAACGCCTCGAGGGGCAGGCCGGCGGCGTTGCGCTCGAGCACGAAGGTGTGCGGCTCGTACTCCCAGCGGATGCCGTAGAAGTCGAGCAGCTTGGCGAACTGCCGCTCGGAGTGGTGGGCGAAGTCGATGGCCTCGTGCGGCAGTCGCTCCCCCACCGGCTCGGCCGTCCCCCCGGCTGGCGTCACCCGCCGCTGGCGAGGCGGGTGACCGACGCCTCGTCGACGGGTCGCAGCTCGACGATGCGGGCGTCGACCTCCTCCTTCACCCCGGCGAGGGGGAGGATGTTGAGGACGCCCTGGCCCTTCTTCACCAGGTCGACCAGCTCGCCGTCGTTGCGGATGACCACCACCGACGAGCCCTGGATCACCAGGTTGGCCGTCGTGATGTCCTCTCCCAGCTGGTCGCGCAGATAGCTGAAGACGTCGCGCACGTTCTCGAGCTTGATGCCGGCGTCGAGCAGGCTCTTGATGGCCCGCAGCTCGAGCAGGTCGGCGTAGCTGTACTTCCGGCGGGTGCCGCTGCCGTGGGCGTCGTGGAGGGACGGTCGCACCAGGTCGGTGCGCGCCCAGTAGTCGAGCTGGCGGTAGGTGATGCCGACGATCTCGGCCGCCTTCGCCCCGCTGAAGCCCTGATCGGCACTGCCCCGCATGGCTGCTCCCGTGGTCGTGGGGCGGTCGACGCCGGGGCCGTGGCCTCGATCTCGATCGCCGGGTGATCGCATGACAGCCGCGGAATTACGGCGGTGTCAGCCGGGCAAGGGTAAGCGAGAGGTGCAGGCCGAGTCAACGGTTCGAACCTCGACCAGTGGTCGAGGTCGAGGTCGAGGGTTGCTCCGGAAGGGGCGCCGAACCCCCGGCGGCCATGGTCGACAGGGCCAGGAGCTGGTCGTCGGTGCCGATGGCGATGAGGACGTGGCCCGGTTCGACCACGGTCTCGGGCCGGGGGTTGGTGACGAACTCCCCGCCCTCCCGGCGCAGCGCGAGCACCATGGCCCCGGTCTTCTCCCGAAGCCGGGCCGAGGCCAGGGTGTGGCCCGCCAGGGTCGAGTCCGGGGCCACCGTGAGCTCCTCGAGCCGGAACTCGAGCGAGCCGTCGTGCAGCACGACGTCGACGAACTCCAAGACGTTGGGTTGGAGCGTCATGGCGGCGATACGGCTGCCGCCGATCAGCTGGGGGTTCACCACCCGGTCGGCACCGGCCTGGCGGAGCTTCGGCTCGGCGTTCTCGAGCTTGGCCCGGGCGATGATGAACAGGCGGGGGTTGGCCGACCTGGCGGTCAACGTCAGGTAGAGGTTGTCGGTATCGGTGTCGAGGGCGGCGATGAGCGTCGAGGCCTTGTCGAGCCCGGCGGAGGCCAGCACGGCGTCGTCGGTGGCGTCACCGATCACGAAGAGGTGGTCGGTGGCGGTCAGGCGGTGCTCGTCGCGATCGACCACGACCAGGTCGCGGCCGCTCTTGGCCAGGTGGCCGGCGATCGTCCGCCCCAGGCGGCCGTAGCCGCAGATCACGACGTGGCCCTGCAACCGTGCGATGTCCCGTGCCACCCGTCTCCTCCTCAACTGGTCGGTCAACCGGCCCTCGATCAGGGTCTCGAGCAGGACCGTGAGCGTGTACAGCACCGTGCCCGCCCCGACGAGGATGAGCACGATGGTGAAGACCTGGAAGGCGTCGTCGGCCTCCCCCAGCTCCCGGAACCCGACCGTGCTGACCGTCGTGACGGTCTGGTAGAGCGCGTCGAGGGGTGAGAGCCCCAGCACCATGTAGCCGACGGTGCCGACCATGATGACGGCAGCGACGGCGGCGAGGCCGATACGGACCGGGGTCCAGGGATCGGCCTGGGCCGCCGGTCCTCGGGCGGTGCGACGCGGCTTCACGGCTTCATGGTCTCAGGAACGGACCCTCGGTGGGTGCGATCCCCCCACCGGTGGTCCCGCGAGCCGCGGCGCCGACGGCGGTGCTCCTACGGGGCGAGCGAGGCGTCGGTGCGGCCGGGGTGCGAGGAGCGGTACTCCTCGAGCTTTCGGGGAGCAGCGGCGCCGAAGAGGATCTCCGCCACCTCGACGAGGCCCTCGGAGTGCAGGTACTCCGCTGCCGGCACGACGAGCTCGATCTTCGAACGCCGGCGCATGAAGTCCTCGAGCCGGGTGACCATCTCGGTGGATGCCGCCAGGTGGAGCTCCACGCGCAGGTAGTCGGTTCCCCCGAGGACGTCGTCACCCATGGTGGGATCGGACCGGATGGCCTCGAGCATGGAGAACGCCCGGCGACCGTAGCGTCGCCACAGCCGGTCGGACAGCGGCTCCGACCGTGGCCGGTCGCGGAGGTCGTCGAGGTGCATGCGGCGAGCCTGACGGTGGAACTCGGCTCGCGTCTCGGCGGCCGGTTCGCCGTACCAGTTCCCGCGGTCGGGCTCGAGGGGCAGGCCGAGCGACTGCACCGCGTCGGCGACCTCCTCGCCGACGTTCAGGCAGTCGGTGAGCTTGCCGCCGAACACGGTCACCGCCCGACGGTCCCGGTCGAGCTCGATCTCGTGCTTGCGGCTCAGCGAGGTCCAGTCGACGTCGCTGGTGTCTCCGCTGTCGGCCGTGACCACGAGCGGGCGGACCCCCGACCGCTCGGCGATCACGTCGTTCGTCGTGAGCGGTTCGGGCAGGTCCAAGCGGGCGTTGATCTGCCCGAGGAGGAACGACCTGTCGTCGTCGTCCACGGCGGTGAAGGGCGAGTCCACCCGGGTGTCGGTGGTGCCGATCATGGAGCGCATGCCCATCGGGATCACGTAGAAGAGGCGCTGGGTGTCGTCGAAGAACGCGAGCACGCGGTCGTCGTCGTCGGTGGTGAGACGGGGCACGACGAGGTGGATCCCCTTCGAGTACACGATCCGGTGGCGGGTCTCGACCCCCATGCCGGCGTCCAGCTCGTCGACGAACGGACCGGCGGCGTTCACGACGATCCGAGCCCTGGTCGCCAGCTCTTCGCCGGTCTCGCCGTCCCGCAGCTGGATCCGCCAGCCCCGGTCGCCGGGCTCGGCGGCGGTGACCTCCACGTAGTTGGCCACCGCGGCACCGGCCTCGATGGCTGAGCGCACGAAGGAGAAGACGAACCGGGCGTCGTTGTCCTTCAGGTAGCAGTCCCGGTATTCGATGCCGCCCCGAACCGACGTGGTGTCGATGACCGGCTCCTCGTCGCGGATCTTCCTGGCGCCGAGCAGACGCGGTGAACGGGTTCGGAAGCTGCCGAGCGCCCAGTACGCCGTGGCGCCGAGCGCGGAGAGCAACGGTGAGTGGGGCGACGACTCGTCGAGCGCGGCGAGGAACGAGATCTCGCGGATGTTGTCGGGATAGGCCCGCATCAGGCGGTTCCGGGAGGTGCAGAGCTTCCGGACCAGGCGGATCTCGTAGTTCTCGAGGTACTTGAAGCCGCCCCACACGAGGTTCGAGGACTCCTGGCTGGTGAACGACGCGAAGTCGCCCCGGTCGACGAGGGCCACGCTCGCCCCTCTGCCGGCCAGCGACGCGGCGACGACCGCACCGTTGATGCCGCCACCGACGACGAACACGTCGAACACACCGTCGCGCATGCGATCGACGTTCGTGTCCCGGAGCGTCACCCCGTCAAGCTAGCAACGGTGTCGCCGGTGGTTCGTGCTGGGCCGATCCGTTCGCCCTGCCGCGCGCCCGATGCCGGGTGAGCCGACGGGGACCGACGCTGGTCAGCTAGGACGCGAAGTCATCCGGGTTGACGCTGTCGATGAACTCCCGGAACTGTTCGACCACCTCGTCGCTCTCCTCCTCGTCGGCCTCCTCGACGATGCCGGCGACCTCGAGGACGGACTCCTCGGCGTAGATCGGGCACTCGACCCTCGTGGCGAGGGCGATGGCGTCGGACGGCCGGCTCGACACCCGGACCGGCGTTTGGCCCGGCGTGACGAGGTGCACCTCGGCGTAGAAGGTGCCCTCGGACAGGTCGGTGATGACGATGCGGTCGACGGTGGCGCCGAGGGCGTCGATGAGGTCCTTCATCAGGTCGTGGGTCATGGGGCGGGGCGTGACCACCCCGTCGACGGCGAAGGCGATGGCCGTGGCCTCGGGATGGCCGATGAAGATCGGGAGCAGGCGGGAGGCGCCCTCGGTCTCCCGCAGGAGCACCACGGGAGCGTTCCCGGGCAGCTCGATGCGGACGGCGATCAGCTCCATCTCGACCACGGTCGACAACCTACCTTCCCGAGGGCGGTCCGGGACCAGGGTCCGAGGGCCCTGGCGGGGACGCCCGGTGGCCGTAGAGCTGGGCGACGTAGGCGTCGGGATCGGCGGCGAGCACGTCGATCTCACCAGAGACGATGACGTCGAGGTTGCGATAGCGGCCGGCGAAGTCGAGGCCGTACCCGAGCACGAACACGTCGGGGACCTCGAACCCGACGTGGGCGAGCTCGGTGGGCAGGATCCGCCGGGCCCGCTTGTCGAGCAGCGTGCACACCTCGAGGCGGGCCGGCGCCCGGCGCCCGAGCTCCCCCAGCAGGAACCCGAGGGTCAGGCCGGTGTCGACGACGTCCTCGACGAGCACGACGTCACGGCCGTGCACGTCGAGGTCGAGGTCCTTCACGAGGCGCACCCGCCCGCTGTCGGGTTCGTAGGTGCTGATGGCGAGGAAGTCGACCACCGGCCGGATCGTCATCCCCCGCACGAGGTCGGCGAGGAACAGGAGGCTGCCCTTCAGCACCGCGACCAGCACCACGCCGTCGTCGTGGCCCGCGGACAGCTCGGCGGCGAGGCGATCGACCCCCGCCCGGATCGACTCGGCGTCGATCAGGACCTCGGCCACCGGTGCCGGTGCCGGCTCGGCGTTCAGAAGCGGCCCAGTTCCTCTCGCAGCGCCTGCCGCAGCATCGAGGCCCGGAGCTGGTCCCCGAGGCCGGCCAGCTCCTCGAGGGTGTCGATGGCCTGCTGGCGGGACTTCGGGCTGCGTTGCTTCAACAGCGGCATGACGAGCTGCTCGAACACGCCTGCCTCGCGCTCGGCGGCGACCTTGTACATGCGCAGGTGCCTCGGCTCGACGCCGTGGCCGAGGAACGTCGACGCCACCCGCGCCGTCACCAGCGCGTCCTCGTCGTAGTAGGTGGTGGCCCCGAGGGTGCGGCTCAGCAGCAGCCCGTAGCGCTCGAGGTCGGCGATGACCTTGGCCGTGAGCCCGGTGGCGGCGCACAGCTCCTCGAGCGAGAGCGAGATCGCGCTCTGCCCGGTCTCGAGCACCGGCGAGACCGGCGGGACGGGGGTGGGTCGTCGAGGAGCGGGGCGCGCCGGGGCCGATGACGGACCGGTGTCGCTCTCGGTCGGCGCACCGCCGTTCTCCGGCGAACCACCGGGGTCGCCGGCGGCGTCGGCGGCGTCGGCCGCGATCGCGGGAACCGAGTGCGGCGCCGAGGCCGGTGCGTCGAGCTCGCCCGCGGCAAGCCGGTCCTTGATGACCTTGAGGGGAAGGAAGTTCTCGCGCTGTTGGCGCAGGATCCATCGCAGCCGCTCGATGTCGGCGTCGTAGAACTTGCGGTATCCCGACGGGGTGCGCTCGGGATCGAGCAGACCCTGGCTCTCGAGGAAGCGGATCTTCGAGATGGTGATGTCGGGGAACTCGTCCTGCAGGAGGTTGAGCACCTCGCCGATGGACAGGTGCGAGCGCTCTCCCGCCCCGGCGAGCGCGTCGGGTGTGGGGGGTGGGGTCGTGTCGGTCATGCGTCGGGGGAGGCTCCGAGGAAGAACACCAGCTTGAACTTCCCGATCTGCAGCTCGTCCCCGTTGGCGAGCGCGGCCTGCTCGACCCGCTCGCGGTTGAGGTAGGTGCCGTTGAGCGAGCCGGCATCTCGGACCTCGTAGCCCGAGGCGGTGTGGACGATCTCGGCGTGGCGTCGGGAGACGGTGATGTCGTCGAGGAAGATGTCGCTGTCGGGGTGCCGCCCGGCCGAGACGACCTCTTTGTCGAGGGCGAAGCGGGAACCGGCGGTCGGGCCCCGCTTCACGACCAGCACGCCGATGTCGGTGGGCACCTCCCCCAGCTCGACGCTGAGCTCCTCGTCGACGGGATCGGAGGGTGACGTCGGGTGGAAGGTGATCGTGGTGCTGTCGGGGTCGTCGGTCTCGAGCACGGCGCCGCACGACGAGCAGAAGTTGGCGCCGAGCGGGTTGCGGTGCCCGCAGTTGTTGCAGAAGACGTCGGCCACGGCGGTGCGATCAGCCCTCGACCAGGGCGCGGTAGGCGGCGGCGTCGAGCAGCGCGTCGAGGGCGGTGGCGTCGTCGGGCTCGATGACGCAGATCCACCCCTCGCCATAGGGATCGTGGTTGAGGCGCTCGGGGGCGTCGCCGAGGTCCGCGTTCACCTCGACGACCGTCCCGGCGACGGGCGCGTAGATGTCGGACACGGACTTGGTGGACTCGACCTCGCTCACCTTGGCGTTGGCCTCGACGCGCGAGCCGACGTCGGGCACCTCGACGAACACGACGTCGCCGAGCGCGTCCTGGGCGTAGTCGGTGATGCCGATGCGGGCCCGGCCGTCCTCCACCCGGACCCACTCGTGGTCGGTGGAGTAGCGCAGGTCGTCGGGGAACTCCATGGGCCGCACGCTACCCGATCGGCGGAACCCTCAAGAAAGTATCGAGGGTTCAGCGGACCATCTGGCGGATGCGCCGGACGTACTCCTGGGCGAGCTGGCGGGCCTCGCCGTCGGAACCGCCCTCGGCCCAGATGTGGGTGACCGGCTCCTCGGGGTCCGGGAGGGCCAGCACCCAGCCCTCCTCGTGGACGACCTTGACCCCGTCGATGAGGACGAGCTCGCGGTCCTTGCCCCGGTCGACGAGGGATCGCATGACGGATCCCTTCTGGTCCCAGGGGGTCACGACGGTCTCGTGGACGACGTGGGGCCGGGGCAGGCCCTCGACGACGTCGGAGAGGCGGGTGCCGTGGTGGGCGAGCAGGTCGAGCACCTTCACGAAGGTGGCGGACGCGTCGAAGCCGGGCATGAAGCCCGGGAGCACGTAGTTGCCGTCGCTGTTGCCGGCGAACCCGACCCCGGGCTCGGTGGCGGCGTCCATGAGGGCGGCGTTGGAGAGCTTGGTGTAGGTGACGGCCACCCCGGCCTCGGCGAGGATCTGCTCGGCCAGTCGGGTGGTGGACACCGGCAGGGCCACGCGGTCGCCGAAGAGGCGGCCCGGGAGCAGCCGGAGCAGCGCCAGCAGGGCCTGCGAGCGCGAGAGCACCCGGCCGCTGTCGTCGATCAGGATCAGCATCTCGCCGTCGGGGTCGATCACCCCGCCGAGGTGCGAGCCCGAGGTGCGCACCAGGTCGGCCACGTAGGCGGCGTGGCCCTCGAGGTCGTCGCGGAGCACACCGGTGGTGGACACGTAGGGGTTGACGGCCAGCACGTCGAGGCCGAGCTTGGCCAGCACGTTCGGCATGGCGAACGAGGTCGCCCCGTAGGCGTAGTCGATCACCACCTTGAACCCCGACGCTCGGATCCGCTCCACGTCGACGGTGGTCTCGAGGGCCGTGGCGTAGTGCTCAAGGGCCCGGGGGGCGAAGCCGATGTCGCCGATCTCGCCGGGGAACACCCGACGGAAGTCCTCCCGGTTGAAGAGCCGTTCGATCTTCCGCTGGCCGTCCTCGGTGATGTCGAGGCCGTCGGCGTCGAAGAAGCGGACGAGCACCGACTGCGGATCGCCCTTGAGCAGCCGCACCGTCAGCCCGCCGCTGTCGGACGGGCGGCGGATCACGAACCGGGTGACCGGCACCGGCGCGACCTCGAGGTCCTCGACGTCGATGCCCACCGCGTTGAGCCCGGCCATCATCGCCCGCTTGAGCATGCGGGCCGAGCGGCTCGAGTCCCGCGAGGTGATGACCTTGCTGCCCTTCTTCAGCATGCTCCCGTAGGCCATCGCCAGCTTGGTGGCGAGCTCGGGGGTGACGTCGACGTTGGCCAGGCCGGCCACGCCGTCGCGCCCGAAGAGGCTGCGGGCACCGCGGGACTCCCAGACGATCGAGTCGTTGACGATGGCGCCGGCCTCGACCGTCTTGAACGGGTACACCTTGACGCCCGAGGCGAGCACGGCGTCCTCCCCGATGAAGCACTCGTCGCCCAGGACGACGCCTTCCTCGGAGCGGGCGCCGTTGCGGACGTCGCACGAGCGTCCGACGACCGTGCCCCGGAGCCGTACCCCGGCCCCGAGGTAGGCGTGGTCGTTCACGACGACGCGCTCGACGCTCGCCTCGCCGCGCACCCGCACGTTGGCGCCGAGCACGGTGTAGGCGCCGAGTCGGGCGCCGGCCTCGACCCGGCAGTTCTCACCGATGACCGCCGGCCCCACGATGTCGGCCTCGGGGCTGATCTCGGCTCCCTCCCCCACCCACACGCCCGGTTGCACCTCGAAGCCGGGGACGTTGAGCGCGACCTTGCCGTCGAGGATGTCCTTGTGGGCCGACAGGTACGCCTCGAGCGTGCCCACGTCCTCCCAGTAGCCCTCGGCGACGGCCCCGAAGAGGGGGCGCCCCTCGTCGAGCAGTCGCGGGAACACCTCGCTCGAGAAGTCGACGGGCTGGTCGGGGGCGATGTAGTCGAAGATCTCGGGCTCGAGCACGAAGATGCCCGTGTTGATCGTGTCGCTGAACACCTGGCCCCAGGTCGGCTTCTCGAGGAAGCGCTCGATGGAGCCGTCGTCGCGGGTGATGACGATCCCGAACTCGAGCGGGTTCTCGACGTGGGCCAGGCCGATGGTGGCCATCGCCTTGTTGTCCTCGTGGAACCGCACGATGGCGCCGAGGTCGATGTCGGTGAGCACGTCCCCCGAGATGACGAGGAAGCGCTCGGTGAGCTGCTCCATGGCGTTGCGGACCGACCCTGCGGTGCCGAGCGGGGTCTCCTCGGTCGCGTAGTGGATCTCGACGCCGAACTCGGAGCCGTCGCCGAAGTAGTTGCGGATGGCGTTCGCCATGAACGCCACCGTCACGACGATCTCGTCGAAGCCGTGGCTCTTCAGCAGCTCGACGACGTGCTCCATCATGGGTCGGTTGACCAGCGGGAGCATGGGCTTGGGGGCGTTCGACGTGAGCGGGCGCAAGCGCGTCCCCTCGCCTCCCGCCATGATCACGGCCTTCATGAGGCGAACCTACCCCGTTGCCCCGTCGGGCGGTGCGGCCGGAAGTCCCGTTTCGGGGCTCTGCCACACGCCGCCGGGACCGGCGGCGAGCGCCGCTTCCCGCTCGGCCCGCTCGGCCCGCCCCTCCCGCAGGGCCCGGCGGGCGAGCGGCACGTACAGGATGAGGGCCCAGTAGGCCAGGACCAGGCCGGGGACGCCTGTGATCCATCCCAGCGCCCACAGCACCGGTGCCAGGCCGATCTCGCTCGAACCACCGAGGAAGAGCGGGAAGGCGAACATCAGCCCGAAGGTGCCCGCCTTGCCGTACCAGGTGACGTCGATGCGCTTGGCGCCGAGGGCGGCGAGCGCCAGGGTGGCCAGCGAGATGACGACCTCCCGGGCGAGGACCGCGATCGAGAACCACCGCGGTGCGCCGTCCACGACGATGATGCCGATGACGCCCACGAAGAACAGGAGGCGGTCGGCCACCGGGTCGAGCACCTTGCCGAGGGTCGAGACCTGGTCGAAGTGCCGGGCGACGTAGCCGTCGGCCCAGTCGGTCGCCCCGAGGGCGGCGAGCAGGAGGGCGGCGGCCACCCGGTCGTCCTGCCCGAGCAGCAGCCAGAGGTACACGGGCAGGCACAGCAGCCGGACCAGGGTGATCAGGTTGGGGATCGTGAGGATCCGGTCCTCGCCGACGACGGGGTCGGGCTCGGAGTGGGGCGGTTCGAGATGGAGGTGCGGAGGGTGCAGGTGGCCGTGCAGGTGGGAGTGGGGATGGCCGGCGCCCGTCCCGGCATCGGGTTCGGGGGTGGCACCCGGGCCCTCGGTCATGGCGCCAGCCTACGATCCGGGCGGCGCCGCGCCCCGCGACGCCGGTCGCACCCGGAGGACGGCTCGTGCCCACGATCTTCACCCGTATCATCGACGGCGAGCTGCCTGGTCGCTTCGTCCATCGCGACGACCGGTGTGTGGCCTTCCTGTCGATCAACCCGCTCCAGCCCGGTCACACCCTGGTGGTGCCGGTGGCGGAGGTCGACCACTGGATCGACCTCGACGACGACCTCGCCGCTCACCTCCTGCTGGTGGCCAAGCGCATCGCCACCGCCCAGCAGCAGGTGTTCGACCCGGAACGGATCGGTCTGATGATCGCCGGGCTCGAGGTGCCGCACGTGCACCTCCACGTGGTGCCCATCCGAGGCGTGCACGACCTCGACTTCGCCAACGCCGCCCAGGATCCCGATGCGGCCGAGCTCGACCGGGCCGCCGACGCGCTGCGGGACGCACTGGCCGCGGGCTGAGCGGGGTCCGGTCGCCGGCGAGCTCACCCGACCTCGCGGCGCGCCGCGCCCTCCCGGGCGAACAGGGCGACGTCCCGCCCTTCGAGCACGACCTCGAAGCCCGCTCGTTCGAGCCCTCCTCGGAAGTTGCGGAGCTGCGCCGGGGTCCACGACGACTCGCGCTGGTCGATGACCACGAAGTCGACGCCGGCGGCGGCGCCGGCGGCGTCGACCGGCCCGTCGGTGTCGAGCGGGTAGACCTCGGGACGTTCGGCGAGGAGCTGGAGCATCGATTCGGAGGCGCGCACCGACGCGTCGGGCGGGATGATGTCGCCGGCGGTGATCCGCACGCTGTCGGCCGCGTCCTGCCCACCCCACAGCCAGGGCTCGCGGTACGGCGAAGAGGCCGCGTCCCGCACGAAGAACACCGAGCCGGCGAGCACCAGCGCGCCCAGCAGGCGACGGTCGACGGTGACCTTCTCCACCCCCTGCCGACCGATCCGTGACAACGCGAAGGCGGTGGCGAGGAAGATGAAGGCGGTGATGCCGACGGTCTGCTGGCCGAAGCGGTCGTCGGCCGGGACGTCGGCCACCAGGTAGAGCAGCTGCAGCGGCACCACCGGCGCCAGGTAGCGGGGGGCGAGGATCGGGAGGAAGACCACCGGCGCGAAGAGGGTGACGAGCAGGTCGAAGTTGACCTCGGCCACGAGGTCGCCGAGGAGGCCGAGCGGATCGGTGAACATCCCCCACGCGACCGAGCCCGGGCTGTCGCCGTACTGGGCGAAGGCCTCCAGGTGGGGAAAGGCCCCGTCCCCCAGCGCGGGCTGGATCACGAGGGCGGCGAGCAGGGTCCAGCCGAGGCCGACGGCGGCCGTGACGGCGCCGACCCGGCGCCGGCCCTCGACGGCCAGGAGCACGCCGAAGCCGGCGACGGCCAGGCCGAGGTCGGCCCGTGCCGCGAGCACCACGAGGACGCACAGCGCGTACGGTCGCCACCGTCCGGCCAGCCCGAAGTAGGCCATGCCGAGCAGCGCCGGGAGGGCGAGCACCTCGGTGTGGAAGCCCTGCAGGTTCAGGTTGTGCACCGCCGGGTAGAGGGCGTAGACGAGCACGACGGTGGCGGCCGCCCCGGCGCGGAGGTTGGCGAGCTTGCGGCAGATCTTCCAGATCGGCACCACGGCGATGGCGAGCGCGAACGCCTGCACCAGCAACAGGGCGGGCACGATGGGGATCACAGAGGTGAGGGCGACCACCGGGAAGAAGGCGAACGCCGCCTGGTTGGCGAAGTAGTCGACGCCGCCTTCGAGGGTCACGAGCGGGCTGCGGCCGTCCTTGAGCAGCCAGGCCGCCTGCGATGCCGTCGCCAGGTCCACCCCACCGTCGAGTGAGCGCGCCTGGGCGAGGGAGAGCGCCGCCAGCAGCACGAACAGTCCCGCCGCCGCCGCCCAGGGCAGCACCCGGTCGACCCCGGCGCTGTCGAGCCGGGCCTGCCACCGCAGCACCGCGTTGTCGATGCGGCGACGCAGCCCCACGCCCCGAGGCGCGTCACCTCGTCCGGTCGCGGTCAAAGAAGGGTCTCGGGGGTGGCGGCGGGGACCGGGTCGACCGGGTCGATCAGGTGCGGGCCCTTGACCCTGACGTTGTTCACGTCGGTCGACACGGGATGCAGGGTGAGCAGCGAGGCCGGGGCCGGCACGAGCAGCTTGCCGAGCAGGTCGAGGTCGTGCTGGTCGGGGTCGAGCCAGGTGTCCCACGCCGAGGGTGGCAGGATCACCGGCATGCGGTCGTGCACGGGGCGGACCTTCTCGTTGGGCTCGCCGGTGATGATCGTGCACGAGTGGACCTGCTCACCGGCGTCGTTCGGGTTGCGCCACACCTCCCACAGCCCGGCGAAGGCGAGCGGCTCGCCGTCGGCGCGGTGGATGAAGTACGGCTGCTTGCGCTTCTGGCCGGGCACCGCCGCCCACTCGTAGAAGCCGTCGGCGGGGATGAGGCAGCGGCGCTTGCGGAAGGCGTGCTTGTACGCGTTCTTGGTGGCGAGGCTCTCGGCCCGGGCGTTGATCATGCGGTTGCCGACGCTCGGGTCCTTCGCCCACATGGGCACCAGGCCCCAGTGGAGGGGCTCGACCCGGCGCACGCCGCCGTCGTCGAGCACGGCGTACACGTCGTTGGTCGGCGCGACGTTGTAGCTCGGCTCGAGGGCCGCCTCGGGTGCCTCCGCGGAGAAGTAGCGCGCGATCTGGTCGGGGGGCGACGTGGAGACGAACCGGCCGCACATGGCCGACCACGCTAGTCAAGCCCTCCCGGCCCGCCCGTCGGGCCGATTCACTCCCCCGGCGCCGAACCCTCCGGCGGGGCGAACGACGACTCGTCGAGGCCGACCTCGGGGCGCAGCGTCGGGAAGAGGATCACCTCGCGGATGCTCTCGACCTCGGCCAGCAGCATCACCAGGCGGTCGATGCCCATGCCCATCCCCCCGGTGGGCGGCAGGCCGAACTCGAGGGCCCGGACGTAGTCGAGGTCGACGTCGCCGGCCTCGGGGTTGCCGGCCGCCTTGGCCCGCGCCTCGTCCCGGAACCGGGTGAGCTGCTCGACCGGGTCGTTGAGCTCGCTGTACGCGTTGGCCAGCTCGCGGCCGTCGACGATCACCTCGAACCGCTCGACCAGGTCGGGATCGCTCCGGTGGGGCTTGGCCAGCGGGGAGGTCTCGCGAGGGTGGTCGTAGACGATGGTGGGCTCGAACACCTTGGGCTCGACCAGCTCGTCGTAGACCTCGAACAGCAGCCGGCCCGACCCCCACCCGGTCTCGTAGGCCAGGCCCAGGTCGTCGAGCACCGCCCGGGCGTCCTCGACCGGCATGCCGGCGGTGAGGTCGACCCCGATCACCTCCCGGATCAGGTCGCGCATGGTCACCCGACGCCACGGCGGGGCCAGGTCGATGCGGCGGCCCCGAAGCGTCACCTCCGTCGTGCCGTTGGCCGCCGTCGCGGCGGCGGCCACGAGGTCCTCGGTGAGGGCCATCATGTCGGTGTAGTCGGCGAGGGCCTGGTAAGCCTCGAGCATCGTGAACTCCGGGTTGTGCCGGGTGTCGATGCCCTCGTTGCGGAAGATGCGCCCGATCTCGAACACCCGCTCGAAGCCGCCGACGATCAGCCGCTTGAGCGGCAGCTCGAGGGCGATGCGCAGGTAGGAGTCGAGGTCGAGGGCGTTGTAGTGGGTGACGAACGGCCGAGCCGTGGCCCCGCCCTGCTGCAGGTTGAGCACGGGCGTCTCGACCTCGACGAAGCCGAGCTCGGTGAGGCGGGCACGGATGGCGGCCACGGCGGCGAACCGCACCGCGAACACGCGGCGGGCGTCCTCGTTGACGATGAGGTCGACGTAGCGCTGCCGGTAGCGCGTGTCGATGTCGGAGAGGCCCTTCCACTTGTCGGGCAGCGGCCGCAGCGCCTTGGCCAGCAGCTCGACGCGGTCGACCTTCACCGACAGCTCGCCCTTGCGGGTCACGATCACGACGCCCTCGGCGCCCACCCAATCGCCGCGGTCGAGGTCGTTGAAGGCGACGAACGCCTCCTTGCCGATCACGCCCTGGGACACGAACAGCTGCGCCTCGCCGCTGACGTCGCGGAGGTTGGCGAAGGTGAGGCGGCCCTGCTCCCGTTTGAGCACGAGGCGACCGGCGACCCGGACGCGCACCTCGGTCTCCTCCCCGGGCTCGAGGTCGGAGAAGCGTTCCCGCAGCTCGCCGAGGAGCGTGTCCCGGTCGAAGCGGGGAGGGTAGGGCTCGACGCCGTCGGACCGCAGGCCGGCCACCTTGTCGAGCCGGAGGGCCCGGATGCGCGCCACCGCCTCGCCGGTGGTGACCTCGGCATCGACGTCATCGACGCCCTCGGCGCCCTGGTCGGAGGGATCGCCGGCCCCGGGGTCGTTCATGGACCGGACGGTACCGCCCCCGCCTCGCCCGGGCGGGGTTCCGGGCTCGCTACCAGGCAGGAGGGGCCACGTCGCGGGCACGACGCGGCGGGCGGGGTGGGAGCTGCGACCGGTGCACGTCGGCCAGGTCGACGCCGCCGGCGGCCTGCTTCAGCTCGGCCCGCTGCTCGCGCAGGCGCTCGACCCAGGCCTCGTAGTCCTCGGTGCTGGCGCCGTCCGGCAGGAGCGACGCGATGCGCTCGGACGAGTCGACGGTGCCGCCGTGGGGCGTCGGGCCGCCCTTCGGGATCCTCCGGCGGCCGCGGGCCCGGTCCGTGCGGGCGCGCCGTGCCTCGTGCTCGCTCGTGACCAGCTCGCCGATGAGGTCGACGTCGGCCGCCGGGGCGACGGGGATGGGAGCCGGGGCGACGGGGACCGGGGCCGGCTCGCGCGACGGCGGCGTGGCGACCGGCGCCGGACCCCGCAGGTCGATGACCACGCCGTCGGCCGCGGGCCGGGTCGGGACCCGGGGGGCGGCCTTGGCCGCGGCGGCCGCCAACGCGGCGTCGTGCCGGGCGCTCCGCTCCGGGACCGCCATCAGCAGCAGATCGACCGCGTGCCGCCACCCGGCGACCGCGTCGAGCATCAACTCGTAGGCGATGTCGTGATCACCCGCGTCGGCGGCCAGCGACGCGGCACCGACGTCGAGCTCGGCACGCTCGACGAGGCTCGAGGCCTCTCCGAAGGGATCTTCCGTCGCTGGGCCCGGGCGCTCCACGCCATGCCGCCTTCCGTCTCGTTCCGTGCCCCGACCTCATCCTCGCGCAGCACGGAGCGTGGTGCACGCCCGCTCTGTGTGGCATGCGTCGCCCGCGGCGACCCAGTTCGAGGCCCACGTCGCCGGCCGTCAGGCCTGCCCGTCGCTCGGTTCGAGGACGACCACGGGCGTCTCCGTCGACCGCTGGCCGGCGTAGCCGTCGAGCTGCGGCTCGACGTCGACCCAGCGCTGCCACAGTCGATCCCGCTCCTCCCCCGCGGCCGGGAGCGCGCGCACCGGGCGCGCCGGCTGGCCGGCCAGGCGCACCACGGCATCCGGGTGCGCCTCGAGGTTGAGCCACCACGAGGGATGGCCCTCGTCCCAGCCGTTCATCGCCAGCACGACGAGGTTCGGGCCGTCCTCGACGTAGCCGACGATGACGCTGCGCTCTCGCCCGGACGTCCGCCCGACGGTCGTGAGCCGCAGCGCGCCCCAGCCTCGCTTGTTCGACGTGGTCCACAGGAAGCGGCCGCCGCTGAGCCGGTGGAGCGCTCGATGGACGCGCCACGCCGCGTGCTTGAACCACGGCGGCGGGACCTTCGGCGGTCGGGTTGCCTCGGTGCCCATGGCCGATTCCTCCCGGGAGTGGCGCCACCCGCACCCTACGCCGCGCCGGTCTACGGTGGTGCCATGGCGACGGACCGGGACCGGCGGTTCCCTGGGCCATGAGGAAGGTGGTCCCGTCGAGCAAGCGGTGCGCCACCTGCCACGTGCGCAAGCCGCTGGCGGCGTTCCCGAGCCCGGACAGCCCGCGGTGCAAGGAGTGCCGCCGCCAGGCGCGAAGGGCCACGAGGTGCAGGGCGTGCAAGCGCGCCCTGGCTGCTCACCCGGACGACCTGTGCCCCGACTGCCGATCGACGCAGCGCCCGAAGCGGGGTCAGAAGACGAGGAGGGCATCCGACCCCGATGCCCGCCGGTCCGAGGTCGCGCTCACCGCCTGCCGCACCTGCAAGCGGATGAAGCCGCGGGCCGAGTTCCGCCACGCTGGCGGGACCTCCGACCGCTGCGCCGCCTGCCGCGCCGCGCCGGACGCGAAGCCGCGACCCGGCTGACCGGTCCGGCCTCACCGTCACGGGGGCGGATCTGCGAGCGGGCGTCGAGGCGGAACCAGCGGGCGTTCTCCGGTCAGACGACGGGCGATGACCTTGAGCGCGAGCAGCTCGTCGGCGCCCTCGAAGATCGAGAGCACGCGCGCGTCGACGAAGTGGCGGCTCACGGAGAACTCCTCGGCGTAGCCCATGCCGCCGTGCAACTGCATCGCCTCGCGCGTGACCCACTCGGCGGCGCGGCACGCGTAGGCCTTGACCATGGCCGCTTCCATCACGCCCTCGCCGGTGGCCCTGGCGAGGAGCCGGGCGACGGCGTACATGAACTGACGGGTCGCCTGGATCACGACGGCCATGCGGGCGAGCTTCACCTGTGTGAGCTGGTAGTCGGCCAGAGGGTGGCCGAAGACGGTGCGATCGAGTGCGTACTCGCGCGCTGCTTCGTACGCGGCCTGCATCACTCCGAGCGCGCGCGCCGCCGTCTGCAGGCGACCGTTGTCGAAGCCCGCCATCTGCATGTAGAAGCCCTGCCCGATGCCGGCATCGCCGCCGATGAGGTTGGCGGCGGGCACGCGCCAGTCGTCGAAGCTCACCTCATAGGAGTGCATGCCCCGATACCCGAGGGTGTCGATGGCTCGGCCCTCCATGCGACCGCCGGTGGGTTGATCGAACTGGAAGCTGTGGCCGGCGGCACGCTCCTTGGGGACGACGAACATCGACAGGCCCCGGTGCGCCTTGCGTCGGTCCGGGTCGGTGCGGGCCATCAGCATGAGGACATCGGCCCGTCCGGCGAAGGTGCACCACGTCTTCACGCCGTTGATCACGTAGTCGCTTCCGTCTCCCTCACGGGTGGCCGTCGTCGTGATCGCCCCGCTGTCGGAGCCGAAGTCCGGCTCCGTCACGGCGACCGCCGCCATCAGGTCGCCGCTGGCCAGCTTGGGCAGCCATTCGTGCTTCTGTGCCTCGGTCGCGCCCTGGAGCAGGGCGCGGGCGAGGATCTCGGGACGGGTGATGAGCGAGCCGCCCACCCCGAGCGAGCCTCGCGACAGCTCTTCGGTGGCGACGACCATCGCCAGGTACTCGCCCTCGCCGCCGGCGGAGAACCCGCCGTACTCCTCCGGGATCGACAAACCGAAGGTGCCGAGCTCGGCCAAGCCGGTGATCACGTCCTCGGGGATGTCGTCGTTCCGGCGATGGATGCGTTCGGCGACGGGCCGCACCTTGTCCTCGGCGAAGCGACGGAACGTGTCCTGCACCATCTCGAAGTCGGCCTCGAGGTGGCGCGAGCCCTCCTCGCCGGCCAGCGAGGCGAGGAACTCGGCGCTGCGATGCTCGCGGACGAAGGCCATCGCGCCGTCGAGGGCGCCGGGCTCGACACCCCATGCGGGCTCGCGCCCGAGGAGGCGAGTCGCCACGTCGTGCACCGCGTCGGCGACGAAGGCGGCTGCGATCCGTCGCTCGAGGTCGCCGTAGTCCCCGTAGTCGACCATCGCAGCCGCCGTCTCGACGGCTGCGGCGGCGTGGGCCAGGTCGTAGGCGGCGACCTGGTTGGCATCGACGTCGCCACCGGCTGAGAGGTGGCGGCTGGCGGTGTCGATCACGCCGCGTGCCAGCATCACGGCATCAGAGGCATCGGTCCCCATGAGCTCCCACCGTATTCGGCGTGAGGCACGCAGATCACGGGCGACAAGCCGCGTGCTCGGCGTCGCGCCGGGCACGACGCAGCTCTGGTGAGGTGGTCGCCATCACCCGCTCATCACGCCGACCCCCGCCAGTCCGAGATCCCACTCCATGCCGGTCCTTCCTCGGGCAACGACGGCGTTCGCCCCGCAGCTTCGACCTTCCCGAGCCGCGCCAGTAGGGGCGTAGGACCTCCACCGGCACTCCCCGGCCGAAAGGACGCCGCCACCGGTCACCGCACGAGGCCGAACACGAGCCCGGTGTCAGCGCGGGCTCAGCGGCTGCGGGTCAGGTCCAGCGGCGGGTGGTCATCGCTCGCCGGACGCGCGCATCGGCCATCTCGCGTGCGGCATCCATCGCCATCCGGTGCGACGACGCCGCCCGATCGAGCACCTCGGCGAGGTTGTCGCGGATGCGCTCCTCGATCGTGGCGAACGCCTGGGTGCGGGTTCCCCCCGCGTACTCGACGGCAGCGCAGATCACGCCGCCCGCGTTCACGATGAAGTCGGGCAAGGACAGCACGCCACGCTCGTGCAGGCGTTCCTCGGCCTCGCGGGTGACCCCGATGTTCGCGCCCTGCGCCACCATCCGCGCCCGGAGGCGGTCGACGTTGTCGGCGCGGATCGCGTCCGGGCGGGCGGCCGTCACCCAGATGTCGCAGTCCACGCCGATCAGGTCGTCGCGGTCGAGGTGGGTGACGTCCGGGTGGTCGACGAGGCCGTGGCCCGATCGCTTGGTGGCGACCAACGCGTCGATGTCGAGGCCGTCGCCGTCGACGACGGCGCCAGTGGAGTCGGACGCCGCGACCAGACGACATCCGCGTCCGGCGAGGAACCGGGCGGTGTGGCGGCCCACCGACCCGAACCCCTGCACGGCCACCCGGGCCCCGTCGAGGTCGACTCCGGCGTGGGGCGCCGCCAGCTCGACGGCGACGGCGAGGCCGAACCCGGTGGCGCCCAGCTCGTCGAGTGGGATGCCGCCGAGCTCGGCGGGGAGGCCGACGGCTCGCCCGGTCTCGTCGCGCACCCAGGCCATGGCCAGCTCGTCGGTGCCCATGTCGGGACCGGCGATGTAGTCGGCGAGGTCGGCGATGGCGCCGCCGAAGGCTCGCACCAGGCGCTCCTTGTCGGCGAGGCCCATGCGTGGGTCGGCACAGATCACGCTCTTGGCGCCGCCGTGGGGCAGGCCGGCGGCGGCGTTCTTGAGGGTCATGGCCCGGGCGAGGGCGAAGCACTCGGCGGCGGTCACGTCGGGCGCCATGCGGGTGCCGCCGATGGCCGGCCCGGCGGCCACGTTGTCGATGACCAGCACGGCCCGCAGCCCCGTGGTGCGCTCCGTGAGGTGCAGGACCTTGGCCGGACCGAGATCGTCGGCGAAGCGGAACGGGTCGTCGGGAGCGGTCGGTGCCGCGCCTGATCGCATCGGTTCGGGTTCGGGCACGGTGGGGGCTCCTTCGGTTCGTGGTCTCAGGTCGGCGAGTGCAGGTCGTCGATCACCGACGCCAGGAACCGGGTTGCCTCGACGCCGGTGACGACGCGGTGGTCGAACGTCAGCGACAGCGGCAGCGATCGCCGCACCGCCGGGGTGCCGGATCGCGCCACCACCGCGTCGTGGAGTCGGCCGGCGCCGACGATGGCCACCTGGGGCGGAACGACCACGAGCTGGCCGAACAGGCCGCCGTGCATGCCGAAGTTCGACAGCGTGATGGTGGCGCCGGTGAGCTCCTGGCGCGGGATCGACCGGCTGGCCACGTCGGCGCGGAGTCGGTCGAGCCCGTCACGGAGATCGGCGGGCTCGCGGCGGGTGACGTCCCGGAGCACGGGCACGAACAGCCCGTCGTCGGTCTCGACCGCCACGCCCACGTGCACGCCGTCGCGGAATCGACGGCCTTCGTCCAGTCCCAGGTACTCGGCGTTGAGCGCAGGGACGGCGGTCGCGGCCACGCCGATGGCACGTACGAGCCGCAACGTCACGTCGGCGCCCGGTGGCCACTCGCTCACGTCGGCCAGGTCCTGCACGGTGGCCGGGACCACCTCGCGGTGGGCGCTGGCCATGTTCGTGGCCATGGCTCGCCGCACGCCGCGCAGCGGCTCCGTTCGCAGGTCGCCGGGGCCGGCCGCCGCCTCGACGTCGGCGCTGGTCACCGCACCGCCCGGACCGGTGCCGACCACCCCGTCGACGTCGACGCCCAGGCGTCGGGCCAGCACGCGCACCGCGGGGGTCGCCCGTCCGCCGCCCGGCGAGGGCACGTGCCCCACCACCGTGCCGGCGTCGGTGGGGTCGTCCGGGCCGAAGGACACGAGCGGTCTCCCGACGGCGAGGAGATCGCCGGGCTCGCCGTGCCGGGCCACGATCGTGCCGGCGCGGGGCGACGGCACCTCCACCACCGCCTTGTCGGTCTCCACCGACACCAGGGGCTGGCCGGCGACCACGCGGTCGCCGACGGCGACGTGCCACTCGACGATCTCCGCGGAGACCAGTCCCTCGCCGAGGTCGGGGAGGGCGAAGACGCTCACGAGAACTCCAGCGCGCGACGGGCGGCGACGAGGACCCGATCGACGTCGGGCAGGTAGGCGTGCTCCAGTCGGGCCAGGGGGATGATCGTGTCGTAGCCGGCCACCCGCGCCACGGGGGCGAGCAGGCTGGTGAGCCCTTCGTCGGCCAGCACCGCGGCGATCTCGGCGCCCACGCCGCCCGCTCGGGCCGCCTCGTGCACGATGACGCAGCGGCCGGTGCGCGCCACCGACGACAGGATCGTGTCGTGGTCGAGCGGCTTGACCGTGGAGACGTCGATGACCTCGGCCTGCACCCCGTCGTCGACGGCGAGCACCTCCGCCGCCTCGAGCACCTCGCCGACCGTCGCCCCCCAGGACACCAGGGTCAGGTCGTCCCCCGGTCGCAGGACGACGCAGCGATCGAGCGGGAGGGCGACGCCGTCGTCGTCGACCTCCTCTCGGCCCGAGCGGTAGCGGCGCGCCGGCTCGAGGAACACGACCGGGTCGGGATCGGCGATGGCGGCCAGCAGGAGGCCGTAGGCGCGCGCCGGCGACGACGGCATCACCACGCGCAACCCGGGGATGTGCGCCGGCAAGGCCTCGGTGGCCTCGGAGTGGTGCTCGGGGGCGCCGATGCCGCCACCCCACACGCTCCGGATCACGATCGGGCAGCTCAGCCGCCCGCGGGTGCGGTTGCGCAGCCGGCTGGCGTGGTTCACGAGCTGGTCGAGACCGGGATACGAGGAAGCCGAGGAACTGGAACTCCACCACCGGTCGGAGGCCCTGGGCCCCGAGGCCGACGGCGAGGCCGCAGAAGAGGGCCTCCGAGAGCGGCGTGTCGACGACGCGGTCGGGGCCGAAGCGGGCCAGCAGGCCGTCGGTGGCCCGGAACACCCCGCCATCGACGCCCACGTCCTCGCCCAGCACGATCACGGTGGGGTCGTCGGCCATGGCGCGGGCCAGCGCGGTGCGCACCGCTTCGACCAGGGTGAGCTCAGCCATGGCCGCCGCTCGCTCCGCCCGGGGGGAAGCGGCGCGCCACCTCGTCGCGCTGCGCCTCGAGCGCCCGGGGCAGGGTGGCGTGGAGGTGGTCGAACATCGACACGGCCGGGAGGGGGTCGATGGCGAGGTAGCGCTGCACCGCGTCGGCGACCTGGGCGCGGGTCTCGCCGAGGAGGCCCTCTTCGTCGTCGCGGCCCCACCACCCCCGGTCCACGAGCAGGGTGCGGATCCTCGAGAGGGGCTCGCGCGCCCAGTGGGCGCTCACCTCGGCCTCGTCGCGATAGCGGCTGGCGTCGTCGGCGGTGGTGTGGTCGGCGAGGCGGTAGGTGACGGCTTCGACGAGGGTGGGGCCGCCGCCCGCCCGGGCCCGTTCGACGGCCAGCCCGACCCGTTCGCGCACCGCGATCACGTCGTTGCCGTCGACCTGCTCGCCGTCGACGCCAGCGGCGATCGCCTTCTGGGCAAGGGTGGCCGCCGCGCTCTGCGCCGACCGGGGCACCGAGATGGCCCACTGGTTGTCGTTGATCACGAACACGGCCGGCAGCCGGCGGACCCCGGCGAAGTTGAGTGCCTCGTAGACGTCGCCTTTCGAGGTGGCACCGTCGCCGATCACGCAGACGGCCACCCGGGGCTCGGCACGGAGACGGAACGCCATGGCCACGCCGGCCGCGTGCGAGGCCTGCGAGCCGACCGGCACGGCGACGGGGAAGTCCTGCCGCGGCCCGCCGAAGTCACTGCCCCGTTCGTCGCCTCCCCAGTAGAGGAGCAGCTCGACCATCGTGACCCCGCGCCACAGCTGCGCACCCTGCTCGCGGAACGACGGCACCAGCACGTCACGGGCGTCCATGGCGGCGGCGACGCCGACGGCGACGGCCTCCTGGCCGAGCGACGACGCGTACGTGCCGAGCTGACCGCTGCGCTGGAGGGCGACGGCCCGGGCGTCGAAGGCGCGGGTGAGCGCCATGGCGCGGTACAGCGCCACCATCGAGTCCCGGTCCTCGGCCCAGTCCGGGAGTGGCCCGAGTGGCGTCCCTTCGTGATCGACGTAGCGAGTGGCGTGGATCTCGAAGCTCGCCACGACGCGGTCGGACCCCATGGGCGCGAGCGTAGGTCCCCGGCCGGACCACCACCTCCGGGCCGCAACCAGCCCGCGCGTGGTGCCATGCAGGCCCGATTCGCCGAGACCGAACGGCCTGCCTGCGTCGGGTCGGGCGAAGCGCGGCCTCAGGTGTGCGGCGTGGCCACGGCGGCCTGCCGAGCCCGCTCACCGGCCCCGACGGGGCGGGTCTTGGCCTGTTCGAGGGTGCCGTGACCGGCGAGCTCGTCATCGGTCATCTCGGTCCTGAGGGTGCCGAACGCCCAGTCCGCGAGCGGGAGCAGGAAGTTCAGGTTGGCGCCGAGGTCGACGTGGTGGATGTAGTGATGGCGATCGAGGAAGGCGAACCACGGCTGGGCCTCGACGAGCCGGTGGCTCCCTGGTCGGTGGATCGTGTCGTGCACGACGATGAACAGGTTCGACACGATCGCCGAGGACGCGATCACGCCGGCGAGGAACGCGGCGTCGCCGGTGAACAGCCACGCGGGGATCCACACGGCGATCACACCGATCGCCATGTACCACGTGAAGTGGGCAAGCCGAACCCGACCGTTGCCCCACCGGGAGGTGTGGACGTCGGGCGCTCCGTCCGAAGTGATGGCCAGCCGTCGAGGCGGCCCGGCCGTCACGTACCGCCAGGTGGGAAAGTAGGCGAAGTGGTGGGCAGTGTGCACGGTGTTGATCGGTCGCAGCGGCCGCAGGACCGGGACGTGGTAGACGCAGCGGTGGACGAGCCACTCGAGCGGGGAGGCGACCAGTGGCACCACGACGAGACCGAGCGCGAACGCGACGAGTCCGCCGATCGCACCGTCGGGAAGGCGGATCACGACGGCGACGATCGTCGCGGCGAGCGCCAGGATGGCCGCGGAGGCCGCCGCGACGCGACGACGGTCGACGGGCCAGACTCCGCGTGGTGTCCGGGCGCGACGTTCCTCGTCGGTTGCGATGCCAGTCATCTCGTTGCCTCCTTCGCCGGCTCCCGATCGGCCGGTTGATCGTGATCGCCGGTCCCGCCACCGCTCGCCCGACGACACGGCCGCGCGCTCGGACGGCTCGGACGGCTCGGCCAGCATATGGTCCCGGCCTGTCGACGCGAACGAGCCGCGGCACGGGGATGGTGCCGACACGGGGCACTGGACGCCGCGGTGCGGGGCCGCGTGGTCGTCGCTGACACCGCCCCCGGCTGGCCCGCACGGCTCAGGCTTGCGGAGCCCCGTCGCTCCGTCTCTCCATGCGACGGACGGCGTCGGCTCGCCGGCGACGGGACCGCGGGCCATGCGGTCCCGTCCATTCGCGTCGGTGGGCCCACACGTGTGCCAGATCAGCCCGGCGCGGCGACCGCAGGATCTCGAGGGCAACGAGCCGGGCCAGGATCCCGGCGGTGCGGATGACCTCGGCCGCCACCGCGTGACTCGCCGGCCACCACCGGCGCTCGAACTGGGAACGGCCCCGCAGGTAGGCGATCAGGGCGTCGCCCCGCGTGGCGAAGGATCCCTCGGAGTGGTGGAGGATCGGTGGGACCGCAACGACGGTCGGCGCCGCGCCCGCTTCGACGGCACGGACGCTCAGATCCAGGTCCTCCCCGCACAGGAAGTAGTCCTCGTCGTAGCCACCGAGGTGTTCGAACAGCGCCCGGTCGATGACGGTGAAACAGCCTGCGACGGCATCGACGGGAAGCGGGGCTGCCTGGGGGCGGTGGGCGAGATGCTGCTCGGGGTTCAGAACCCGCGATCCGGGTGCGATCCTGTGGGCTCCCAACGCCAACATGAGCTCGCTCCACAGCGTCGGGCGCATGAAGAACGAGCGGTCGTTGACCGAACCATCCGCCCGCACCGCAGGGACACCGACGCAGCCGACCGCAGGGTGTTCCTCGAGGTACGCCACACAGGATGCGATGGTGTCGGGCCGGACCTCGACGTCGGGGTTGATGATGGCCAACCACCGACTGTGCGATTCCTTCACGGCTGGGTTCACCGCTGCCGCGAACCCGACGTTCAGCTCGTTCGTGATGACCTCGACGTCCGGGAACCGTTCAGCAACCGCCTGCGCCCCATCGTCGCTCGACGCGTTGTCGACGACCGTGATCCGCAGCTCCCCGATGCCCCTGCTGGCCAGGAGGCGTTCGATGCAGCCGGGGGCCGTCGCGATCGAGTTGAACATCACGACGACGACGTGGATGCCCTCCGAGGCCGGGACCTCGACGGTGCTGGGTGTCGGTGCGGGAGCCGCCGAGACGCGCTCGGGTGACGCTGCGGTGCGAGGCGTTCGCGCAACCGACGATGCCGCCCGCGCCCACACCGGGCCGATGCCCACCGTTCGGAGAAGCGACAATCCCCACGCCCCTGTCCAGACCATGAGGAAGGCCGGCACCTCGGGCCACACCGACGGGTGGGCCGCGAGCTCGCGAAACGACGAAACCCAACGAGAACGGTCGCGACCATCGAGTCCAGGGCAATGCCTGACGATCTCGCGATTGAGCGACGTCCATCGAGCCCTCACCTGCAAGAGCTCCCCGGTCCGTTCGGGAAGGAACACCGTGAACGACGCGTCGCCGATGACCATCGCCTCGTCGCTGTCGAAGTGGAGACGCACGAACTTGTCGTCGGCTCCGATTCGCGTTGGGAAGCGCCACCATCGACGACGACCCGCCTCGTTGACACCGTAGAAGCCGACGCCCGGCACGTGTGAACGAACGTACGGGAGCTGCGACCAGACGTGACCGTAGTGGCGCGCCGCGAGCGCGGCACTCTTCGCGACGTCGACCATCGGCGCGGCAAGCATCGGGGCGCTGGCTGCGGAGAGCGCTTCCACCGAACGCCGAACCGCGTTCCGGGACAGGCGGATGTCAGCGTCCAGATACAGACGCGGGAACGATGTCGCCTCCTCGTCGCCGCGGTTGAGCGCCAAGGCCTTCGAGGCCGCCCCCATCTCCACCACACGGAGCCGGTGGCCACACGCCGCGAAGGCACCCACGAACGATTGGGCGGCGGCGACCGTGCCGTCGGTGGAGCCGTTCACGACCACCACCACCTCGAGGCGCATCCCCCGGAGATCCTGGTCGAGCAGCGAGGCGAGAACGCCGGGCAGCGCGTCCGCTTCGTCGTGCGCGGGAATGACGATGGACGCCGACGCCCAATCCCCCGATCGCTCGGCCATCTCCGCCAGGTCTCCGTCCGCACGACCGCCGACCGCGGCCTCCGTCGCCCCTGGTCCAAACCCGCCGGCGCCCACGCAGCGTGGCTGAACCCATCACAAGGTAGTCGAGCAACGCCAAGAGTCACCTTTCGCAGGCTGAATCGCGCCGCGCGTGGCCAGCGGCTGGACCCCGCGTCGCTGCTCCTGCGCTGGCGGCGCCTCACTCCGCCGTCGGCATGCTCATCCCCGCCGAGTTCGCGCACCTGTGGAGGTGGACCAACCCACCCAAGCTCTCGTAGCGGGTGGACCGACCAACGGGGTCCGGTCAAACCCGCCCCCACGCTTCATCGCGGAGAGATTCCAAGAGAGACGTAGTTTGCCGATGATCCACGCCACGCGGATGGTCTTGGGGGGCGGCGCCGGCGTCGCCGAGCCCGCCGAGGTAGGCCTCGCAGTCGCTGCGGGTGACGGCGAGCGGGTCGGTTCGGCCCTCGGCCCCGAGCCACCGGGCGAAATGGCGTGGCCGCCCGAGGTAGCGGTCGATGGTGCCGTCGGAGCGTTGCTTGGCCTTCGGGTGGACGCGCCAACTGGCGACGTCGTCGGACGCCGGTACCCGAACATCCGGGCTCAAAGGGTTAGGTGGCCTCGAGCAGCCGCTTGAGCGTCTGTTCGTCCCGCCGGGTGTCGCGCTCGAGGATCCGGGCAAGCAGCGGCTCGGCGATCCTCATCCATCCGGCGACGTCGAACCGCATGCCGCTGGTCAGCCGGCTCCGGTCGGAATCGATTGGCTCCACGAGGTAGGACGCTTGTCCGGTCATCTTGCCGTCCGGGATCTCGAATGCGACGTACCGGCCGGGCACAAACTCGACGAAACGGTTACGCGCCTCGATCCGCCGTCCGGCGAACCGGCGCACGAAGACGTGCTCACTTCCGACGCCGATCGGACCGTCGGTCGTCCGCCGGACCTCACGCAGACCGCGCTGCCACCGTGGGGCGTTGAGCTGATCGCTGACGAACGCGAAGACATCCGCGGCGGGGCGACCGACTTCGAGATGAGTGACGACATCGATCATGTGCACCCGCCCTCGCGCGGCGACCCGCCCTGACGGCATTGACCGCCAAGTCCGAACACGCGTCGGAGTATCGCGCCTCGCCTCACTAGGCGCATCCAGAACCTCCTGGACGGCCCCCACACCGAGCCTCATCAATGACCGACCGACCGCTGCGATCGAAGCCACCGATCAGCAACAGCTGTCAACGGCCCGCCACCGGCGCAGGAAGACCACGACGTCGGCGGCGTGGCCTGGGCCGACCGGTCAGGGCGCAGTCCCTGGCCGCTCCGGCGGGACCTGCCCGGGGTCCCGTTGCGCGCCACTTGCTTCCTCGGCACCAGTGGCTTCGAGAGCCAGAACGGATTCGAGTATCGGAGCCTCACCATCACCCTCGTCGAGTCCGGCTCACCGTCGACGACCCCGCTCCCGTCAGCGGCTCGAGCAGCGCCCGCCTACACGGGATAGACGTGCCCGTGCACACGTTGGGCCCCGTGCACACGTTGGGCATCCGCCGAAGTGGCGGAACCGGCCGAACCCGAACGCGCTCGAATGGCTGCGCGAGCAGCTCGACGGCGACGAGAGCGATCCGCTCCGGGAGATGGTCCGTGAGCGGAGGGGATCAGGAGACGAGCGCCTACGACGTGGGCGACAGCGCCGAGACGACGCCGTGCGTGCCGCCTGTGGACGTGACCAGCACGCGCACGTCCGAGCCGTCCATCTCCATGCTCACCAGTTCCCCGCTGCCGGTGGCGAGATCCTGTTGCAGCGCGAGGATGCGCCCATCGTGCACCTGCAGGCCGCGAACGGCGACCGAGGTACCCGCGGCCGGTAGCACGGCGACCTCACCGTTCGCCTCGACCCGCTCGAGCTGGCCCTCTCCCTGTGCCCCCACCCGCTGGACCAGCAGCGCGTCGCCGACGGGCCAGGCATCGACGTGGCCGCACCGAGCCGGACAGTCCGGCCCGGGATCGGTGAGGAGCGTGGAGGCCGCCCCGTCGATCGGGACCAGCCACAGTCCCCGCAGAGCGTCGGTGCCCGGCATCCGACAGTGGACGAGCGCCGTGTCAGGGTCCCACCACCGCACCGGCTCGCAACCCACCCCCGGAGTGTCGAGCGGTCGCCGCCACGACACGTCGTTCGCGACGAGCTCCAACGCCGGCGCATCGTCACCCCAGCCGCCCCCGAGCACCAGCGCGGTGCCATCGGGCATGGAGAGCCAGCTCGTGTGGTGTCGCGCCGAGTCGGGCTCGCCGATGGGCACATCCTCGAACACGACCTGGACGTTGCCCTCGCGGTCGTAGCGCGCCATCGTCCACACCGTGGGCTGGACGTCGTCCCGGTCGCCCGAAGCGATGAGCTGGGCGCCGGTCGGGCGGGTCAGGCCTGCCGTTCCCCTACCCAGGGTCAGGAGCTCGGTGCGCTCCCCGGTGCGCAGCTCGAGCAACTCGGCGACGGTCAGGTCACCCGGGAACTGCCCGAGCAGGGCCACGTCCCCTTCGACGACCCAGTCGAGCAGGCGCTCCTGCGGCCAGCAGGGCGCGCCCGGCAACCGCTCGTCGGTTGGCAGCGTGGTGATCTCGTAGCGGGTGCCGACCGGATCGACCAGGTACACCACGGCAGGATCGTCCGCCTCCGGGCTCGAACAGCCGTCGTAGACGACGAGCGTCCAGCCATCGCCGATCTGGTCCCAGGGCACGAGGTGGCGACCGAGGGCGCTGGGGTAGGTGGGGCCGACGGTGACCGGCACCGGGACGACGGTCGCCGTGGTGGTCGGTTCGGTGGTGGTCGCGGGCACACCGCTGGTCGTGGTGGTGGCGACCTGATCCTGGGTGTCGTCGTGGTCGCGGGCGACGAGCAAGAGGGCGGCGACCAAGGCCAGCACACCGAGGACCGCGGCGCCGGCGAGGAAGGAGATGCGACGCCGGGACCACCGCGTGGCACGTTCGCCCGGCACGGGCGCGGGTTCCTCGGTGGGAGACGCTGGACTCCGGGGATCGCTCATGGCCCAACCCCTTCCTGCTTCTCCAGGTGATCGTTCGCCTCCTGCGGCCGGCCCACCAGAGGATCGCGTCACCTCCGCGCCGGGATCCTCCCGTGCGGCCCCAAGCGCCAGAGAAGACGCCGTCGAACACTGCCCGTCCCAGGCGGTACCCCACACCGCTGCCGTCGGCAACGGCAACTCGACCACCCCACCGGAGGCGGGCTACGGCACCCGGACGTTCAACCCGGTTCCAACGAGCACCGGCTCCACGGCCACTGCCACGACGTCCCCCAGCAGAGTTCGAGGCAGCCTTCTACGCTGCCCAACAGACCGACCCCGCCGGGGTTGGAATCCTCTTTGTCCGCCGCTGGCGACCCCCGTGCCCTTGTCGCCGCTCTGTCTCTCCGAGGCGAGATCCAGGTTTCAGCCCTTCACCCTGCCTCTGACACGGGTTACGCGCCCGGATCCGGGCCGGAGCTGGCCGGAGCGGGGCCGCGTGGCTGTCATACGTCGCCGGCATCATGGAGGCCTCGTCGGGGTCCGCCACCTCGATGTGCAGGCTCTTCGGAACTGAGCGGGGTGCAGTCCAAGTGACCGGTCCCGCGCTCGCGGAAGTTGCCTGTCCCCGAGCGGCACGTCGGGGGTAGGGCACGGCGACGACCCGGACGGCTGTGCGACCATCTCGCCGATGAGGGTGAGGCGTGCGCGAGCGGAGGAGGCCGGTGAGATCGCCGGGGTGTGGCTCCGCTCGCGGGCGGCGTCGGTTCCTGGAATCCCTCCGCCTGTGCACACCGAGGACGAGGTGCGCGCCTGGTTCGAAGAGGTCGTCCTTCCCAAGCGAGAGGTCTGGGTGGCCGACGACGACGGTGCCGCCGTCGCTCTCCTCGTGCTCGAGAACGAGTGGATCGACCAGCTCTACGTCGAGCCAGGCCACACCGGGCGAGGCATCGGTGGACGGTTGATGGCTGTTGCCAAGCGGCAGCGGCCCTCCGCACTACGGCTCTGGACCTTCGAGGCCAACGTCAGGGCGCGACACTTCTACGAACGCCACGGCTTCGTTGCGTCTGGCTCGACGGCCGGCGACAACGAGGAGCGCGCCCCGGACGTTCGTTACGAGTGGTCGCCATCAGCCGCCGCCCCGTAACGCTCGTTCATCGTCGGGGGTGCGCGTCGTGGTGGTTCCGTGGAGCGCCGGCGAGCTCAAGCTCGCTCTCGCCAGCCGCGACGCAGGGGATATGGACGCCTACGTCGCAGCGAAGTCGCCCGTGCTCCAGGAGGTCCTGCGGGCTTCCGGACGCTTCACCGCCAGCGAACTCGAGACCATCGGCCGCGTTGAACGACGTGTCAGGAAGCGGCTGATCGGGACACGTCGGACAGTCGCACTGGGATGCCCCACAACGCCGGTTGGGTGGGGCACCGTCCTGGACCGCGCGGCGCAATGTGCTTGCGCTCGAGCGCAAGACCCCGCTCAGATCCGAAGCGCCAGATTGACATCACCACCGCAGACAACGTCACGCCGACCAGCTTCACCGACACCAACGCCATCACCATCGACGGCGGGACCGGCCACTTCTCTGACGCGGACGGCACAGCGAGCAGCACTGGCGCCGCGGTGGTCGCCAGCCCGACCAACCCGCTCGTCCACAAACACGACCGTCACCACCGTCGGGACGATCAGCTACCAGCGGATCCTCGACGTGGCGGGGCCCGGCCTTGGTCGTGGCTGGTCTTCGACGCCAAGGATGGTCGCGGCGGGCAGGCCGACGAGCGACGCGCAGGCGCGCGTTGATCTCCACAGGGGCTCTCCGCAACCGCCCGACAAGGTCACCAGGGGGTCGCCTGCGGTGGACCGCTTCTTGGCCCGAGGACGCCGAGGGTTCCCCACCACGGGCCCTCGATCGAGGCCCGTAGGTGGGATCTGAGAGGCCGATTCCCGACACGACCGGCTGGCTCGGCCGCGCACCAGCCCTGGCCGCTCACCGGTGGCCGGCTCTGGCTGCTGCCAGTTCGGTGCCAATCGGGCCACAGGCCGGGCCCGGTGGGGGCCTCTCGGCCCCGGTTCTCTTGGGTCGGGCTGGCGGGATTCGAACCCACGACCTTCGGTCCCCCAGACCGGTTACCGGACTGATGGGCACGGATGACGTGTGGCGCTCAATGCGCTGACCAGCACGTTCGCGGACGGCCGCTGCACTCAGTGACACTCCCCCGCGCCCGCTGCACCACGTTTCGTTAGCAGAGCCGTTAGCAGGAGTCGGCCCGCGTCTCCCGGTGTATCATCTGGCGTTGCAGCTCCGACGTGCCGCCCCATATGCCGCTCAACGGGTGGTGCGCCAAGGCGTAGCCGAGACACTCGCCCTTCACCTCGCAGCGCATGCACCAGCTGTAAGCCTTCTGGTAGTCCGGCGCACAGGTAGAGCTTCCCTTCGGCGGTGTGGTGCTCGGTGATGTCGGCCAACCACAGCCGGTTCGGGGTCGGCGGTGAAGTTCCTGCGTACGAGATCGTCGTGCACGGGCGGGCCCGCCTTGGCGTGCTTGCGGCGCTTGGACTTCCCGAACGCCGACCACCAGGCGTTGTCCCGGCAGACCTTCCACGCCGCACGGGCCGTCATCGTCTCGCCGGCGCTTGCGGGCTTCGTGGTGCAAGAACCGATATCCGAACTCGGGGTCATCACGATGCGCATCGAACAGAGCGTTGGCCCGATAGGCGGCGACCAGCTCGGCGTCGCTGATGGGGTTGGCCAGCCAGCGGTAGTAGGGCTGGCGGGCGAGCTTGAGGACCCGGCACGTCACCGCCACGGGGATCCCGTCGGCGGCGAGCTCGCTCACGAGCGGGTAGAGCCTTTTCCCGGCAGGTTCGCCTGGGACAGATACGCCGTGGCTCGGCGCAGCACCTCGATCTCCTGCTCGAGCAGCTTGATCGGCCGCTTCGCCTCTCGCAGCTCCGCAGACTCCGACGTGGTCGCCCCGGGGCGCTCTCCGTCGTCGATGGCGGCCTGGCGAAGCCACTTCGACAACGTCATCGGATGGATCCCGAAATCGGCGGCGACCTCCTCGAGGGTCACCCCCGGATCACGGGTTCGGGCCACCCGCACGACATCGTCACGGAACTCGCGGGGATCGGGCTTGGGCACGTCGACATCCTTCCAGGCCCGCCCTCGGGGCAAGCCAAATCAGATGTCACCCGTTCGTGCAGCAGGCCCCTCCTCCCGACGATTCGAAGCTGAACTCGAGCGCCGGGGCCGCAACGAGCGCCACGATCCACGACAATGCATCACCGCCCTCCAGTCCCGCGACCCAGCTAGCCCGCGGTCGCGGTCTCGACGATCATCGTCGTGAACGACTCAAGACCCTCGGGCGAGAGCTCGTGGCCGCCTGGCACCACGGTCAGGTCGGCGGCATAACCGGCCTCGACGAGCTTCGGGAGGTACTCGCGGTTGACCTCCGTGATCGGCCATCCACCTGGCGGGGCTACCACCCCACCCTGGTCGTCCTCACCGACGAACAGGTTGACGACCATGGCAGGGTTCTTGCCGAGCACGAGTTCGGGGTCGAATCGGTCGAGTTGCTCCGGCGTCAGGTCGGACCAGGCGGGAACGGGGAGCAGGCCGTCCCGTGCGAGCTCGGCGGCGAACAGGGGAGTACCGCCCACCGCGACCGCGGCCGGCGGGCTCATCACCGGGTCGACGACGCAGTCGGTGACCGGGAGCGGCGGGTCGTCCCCCATGAAGCCATGGATGAGAGCGGTGTACCCGCCAGTCGAGTAGCCGGAAAGCGTCACCGCCTCGGCATCGCCACCGTGGTCTGTCGCCGTCGCCTCTGCGTAGGCCACTGCGCAGATCGAGTCTTCAGATCCACCTGCAGGCCCGAGCGATCGCCAGTCGGGGGCGTAGACCACGACCCCTTGTTCGGCGATGGCCGTCAAGGTGTCGGGATCGGTGCGAGCGCCCGGAGCCGGAGGTCCACCGTGGAAGTAGACGACCACCGGCCAGCCCGATCCCTTGGTGGGCGCGTAGATGTCGAGGCTCCGCTCGCTCGTGTAGGCGATGTCGGTCGTCGTCTCCACGGTCACCGGCAGATCCACAGCTGGCACCTCGGGTGCGGCGGCCTCGGGTGCTGAGGTCTCGGCGTCCCCAGCCACCGTGTCGTCGCCACCGTCGTCGCCGCACCCGGCAACAATGAGCGCACCCACAGCGAGTGCGGCGAACCCCTGCTTCATCGAGGAGATGGACATATGTGCTCCCGTCCGAGTGAAGGGCGTGCAGCCACGCCCTTGTGGTTTGCATCCTGGTGCCGGTTCGGGCGGGACCAGTAGGGACCGAGGTCAATAGATCACTAGGCGTTGTTGCGTTGTCGCGGGTCGTGGGCGCTGCTCATCGCAGTGCCGGAGGAGTACGCCGACAGCTCCAGCCAGGGCAGCGGGCCATCGCCGCCAGCGCGTCGTCGATCTGCTCGTCGGAGAAGCGCTGCAAGAGCGAGTCCGCGTGCCGCAGCAGGTGGATCCGGTCGACCAGCTGGCCGACGGTCGCCGGACCGGCGTCTTCGACCTCTCGGACGGCGACGAGCTCGAAGCCACCGGCGGTGAACGCCGACCGCATCACGTCGGAGACGGGGAACGCCCTCCGCGCCTCCGCCCAGCCGGGCATCAGCTCGAGCCCGGCGGGGTGCCCCAGGTCGGAGAACAGCCCACGAAGCCGACTACTGCCGTCAGACCATCACCGCCGACCTGGCCGTGACCCAAGATCGCCCGCACGGCCTCCCGGTCGTTGTCGTTCATGACCCCGAAGCTTGGCTGATCATGTGCAGCGGCTTCGTGCAGGCGGCGGGAAGGATGTGTGCCCACCGTGCAAACCGATTGCTAACGGAGCGGACGGCACGGCGGAGCACCAGAGTCGACCGTAGGGGTCGGTCTCGGCGAGAAAGCCCAGGTCAGAGGGACAGGAGGCGGTCAGATGAGACCGGGTGATGCGGGTGCTGGGTGAGTTCAAGTCCCCCCTCCGACACCACGAACGGACAGGTCAGCACAAGCTTCGTGGACACGGTCACGTGTGGCGTGACGCAATGGCCATTGCGGGGCGAAGGGCCTCGGCTGTCGTGCTTCCGGCCTCTATGGCGGTCCTGGGGGACCGACGAGAATCGTCGGCACAGGTGCAGACGCCGCGGCGTGCGAGTCTGGGCATTCCCACCCGCCGCCGTGATGGGAGGGGAGGCCGGGATGGCCCACTCACGAGCCATGGCGGCGGTCATGGTGGCTCTCGGACTGCTGGTGGTGGGATGTGCGGATTCTGGGGAGGACGCCGGGGAGTCGTCGAGCACGACGGAGGTGTCCGGGTACGAGGCCGTGCTCGAGGACGCGCCCTGTGACGGCGAGATGTTCGCTCCTCCGCGCCTCCCATCCGGCGTGGGTGAGGTCACCTGCAGGACGCTGACCGTGCCGGAGGATCGTGCTGATCCGGGCGGCAGCTCGGTGGTACTACCCGTTGCGGTCGTGGCTGGTACGGATCCGGCTGCTATGCCGTTGGTGTTCCTCCAGGGTGGACCGGGCCTCACTGGCTTCGGCGAGGACCGGATCCGCACGCTGATCGAGGTGGCCTCTGGAGGAGACGTCGTCGTGTTCGACCAGCGGGGCGTTGGGTTCGCCGAGCCATCGTTGGACTGCCCTGAGGTCGATGAGGCCCTGCTGGCCACCCTCGAAACCGCAGACGACCCCCTTGAGGAGCACGCCCGGTATGAGGACTCCTTCGTCGTCTGCGCGGACCGACTTCGTGAGCAGGGGATCGACCTCGACCAGTACGACACCGCAGCCACCGTGGCAGACCTGGTCGACCTCCGTGAGGCACTTGGCATCGACGCATGGAATGTCCTCGGCGTCTCGTACGGTTCGACGATCGCTCTCGAGGCACTCCGGGCTGATGCCGACCATCTCCGCTCGGTGATCCTCGATACGCCCCAGCCCGGGTTCGTGGACGACACCGCGCCCGACGGCTACGTCGCAGAAGCCGCCCGCGCCTATGGGGTGCTGATCGACACCTGTGCCCAGGACACCACCTGTGCGCAGGCCAACGGCGACCTCGCCACGGGCATTGAGGAGATGCAGGCCAAGCTGAACGAGACCCCCGCGACGGTGAACTGGACGGATCCCAGAGGGGGCCAGCGAACCTTCTCCATCACCGGCGACGACTCGGTGTGGGCCATCTACAAAGGCCTCTACCTCACGGCCGTCCTGCCCGTGCTGCCCACCTTCATCACCCAGCTGGCCGATGGCGACCCTTCCCCGGTCGACGTGTTCCTCGCTCAGGGGCTTCCAGCGCTGATCGACCACGCAGACGGTGCCCGTGCCGTCGTCACCTGCGCCGACCGTGGGCCAACGACCGCCTCGGTCGACCTCGCGCAGCTCCGCAGTGACGAACCGGTGTACAGCGCGGTGCTCCTCGACCAACCGCAGTACCCCGAGCTCTGTGACCGCCTGGGCATCGAGTCCACACCCCTCGGTAACGTGGAGGCCACCGACGTGCCCACCCTGCTCCTGGCGGGCGACCACGACCCCCGGCTCGACCCCGCCGACGCGGCCGAGACCGCCGCACGGCTGGGCGACAACGCCACCTTCGTGGAGTTCACCGGGGTAGGTCACGAAACTGTGGGCGCTGCGCCATGTCCGACCTCGCTGGCCGCAGCCTTCATCGCTGACCCCACCGCCAAGTTGGACCTCGCCTGCGTCGAAGAGGGGACAACCGCCGCTGGCCCGGGATAGGCGGTTGCACCGGCGGCGGCGGGGAGTAGCCGGGGGCAACTGGGTGAACGCCAGTAGCCGAAGCCGCGCGGTAGCGTCGGCGTCGGTCGTCGGTGCTGGTCACAAGCTGGTCGCAGAATCCTGATAACAGACCGATACCAGCCGTCACGGAGGCAGGGAGCGGAGCCCCGAAACGGCCGCTGAGCTGGACTTTCCGGTATGGACCGGTACCAGCCGTCACGGGACCGGTCGGAGTTCAAGTCCCCCCTCCGACACGACATAACCGCAGGTCAGGGGGGCGGCGGTGGCCTCACTTGGGTCGAGTGGTCACAGGATGGTCACCGCGCGTTCAGCGGTGGTGCTCGGCATCGCATTTCTGGCCGGATCGTGCAGCGCATCGGATGAAGAGCTCCCCACCCGTCCGCTTGAGGTCCAGGTCGTCGCCGAGTTCTCGGGCTTGGGGAGCTGCATGGAATCCCCGGTCGTCAAGGACACGACGATCATCCTGAAGGACGCTGACGGGACCACGGTCGGAACCTCCTCGTTCGACAAGACGAAGGGCGCTGGCGCGTGCGACTGGACGGCCACGTTCGACGCCGTACCCGAGTCAGACTTCTACGAGCTCAGCACAAGTGAAGGTGAGATCCTCGCGACCGTGCCCTCTGACTCCATCGACGGTGACAAGGTCGTGCTCGAGGTCGACTACTCAGGACGGACCACTCCAGCCAACCGGCCCTAAACGGCCGAAGATGAGCCCGGCCACCTGCTCGGCCGCGTCACGTTGCATCCCGGCAGTGACGTGGCTGTACGTCCCGAGCGTGATCCCGATGGTGGCGTGGCCCAACCTCTCCTGCACCACCTTCGGGTGGACGCCGGCTCGCAGCACCAACGTGGCCCACGAGTGCCGCAGACCGTGGAGCGTGAGCGGTCGCAGGTCCCACCGCTCGATGCGCCGCTGAAACTCCCGGCTGACCCGCTCCGGGTGCAGCGGCTCCCCCGTGACCTTGCAGAACACGAGCCCGTGATCGCGCCAGCCCTCGCCCATCCGTAGCCGTTCCTCGAGCTGGTGGCGACGGTGCTCCCGAAGCGCTGCGATGGTGCGCTCGTCCAGGTCGACGGTGCGCGTCCCCTGCGCCGTCTTTGGGGTGCCGAACCGAACCTCGTGCTTCACCGCGATGACGGTCTGACGGATCGACGCCGTGCCGGTCCCCGTAGCCGTGGTTGCGTTCGAGGAAGTCCGCGACGTCCCCGTTCGATGTCACCGCCGCCGTCGAGGGGTCGCAGCACGATGCCGGTCTCAGTGTCGGTGCGAACGAGCCGGCCACGCGTGCCGACCTGCTCCGAAGCGCCGTGGCCCCGATCCGGCCGGTGGTGGCGACCAGCAACCGGAAGGCGAACTGGGGCCGGGACGACTCCGACAGGAACGTGTCCACGTCGGCCTTCTTGACCGAGTACGCCGGGTCGTACGCCTTCGCTTGGATCGCCCACAGGCGTCGCTCGTGGTCCTCGGCGACGAGGTCGATCCCGGCATCGGCACCCCACCGGCCGGGCCAGTCCGCCCACCGCCACACCCGCCGCAGCAGGTCCCGGTAGAGCGGGTCGTTGCCGAGATACCACGCAACGATCCCCTCCCACTCGTCGCCCCGACGACCGGGATCAGGATCAAGCCGCCCGAGAAGTCCGCCGAGGTCCCCCACCGGCCGGAGAGGTTACGAGGGAGACGTCCGGCGCCGCCTGTCTTTGGGAATGGGCCGAGCTACGGCCAAGCTCAGGCCCGCCACAGCCCGACCGATCCTCAACCGGTGAACGTCGGTCGGGCCGCCGTCGTCGTGGGGGGAGGCGACGGCGTCGTGGTCGCGGGTGCGGCCGTCCCCCCGGCGGCGGGCACCTCGACGGGCAGGGGCTGCCAGGCCGGGGCGATGTCCTCGGCCCCGTCGAAGGTCAGGCGCGTCTGGTCGGAGCCGTCGGCGCGCATCACATAGATCTCCGGGTTCCCGTCCCTGGTGCTCTCGAACGTGATGCTCGTACCGTCAGGAGACCAGGACGGATGACTGTCGTCGGTCATCTGCCGGCGGACGGTCAGCGGCGTCGGATCGGTGCCGTCGGCATCCATGACCCAGATCCGGTCACGTGGGCTCGTGGCTCGGCTGGTCGAGAACGCGATCTTCGTACCGTCGGGCGCCCAACTCGGGTACCAGTCCCCCTCGTCGTTCACGGTGAGCCGTTGGACATCGCCGCCCGAGGCGTCCATCACGTAGATCTCGAAGCTGGCCGCGTCACGGTTGCTGACGAAGGCGATCCGGCGGCCGTCCGGCGACCAGCTCGGCATCGATTCGATGGCAGGGGTCGCGGTCAGCTGAGTGGGGTTCCCGCCGTCGGCGACCGCGCTGGGTGCCGCTCCGACCCGAGCCGCAGGCGGCGCGACGTCAGCCGGGTGCCCCGGCCGGCCGGCTCACCGTCACCTGGTACGAGCGGGCCAGCAGCTCGCGGAGGCGGGCGACGTCGGCGGCGGGCACCCCCACGCGGGTCGGGTCGACGGCGTCGTCCCAGCGCAGCGCACCACCGGCCTGGGCGGCTCGCAGGGCCTCGTCGACCTCGCTCTGCAGCCGCTGGACCTCGGCCCGCTCGGCCGGGTCGAGGGCGTCGTAGGTGGCCAGGACCTCGTCACCCACCGGGAGCTCGACCGGTCCCGCCTGCTCCTGGGCGGCCCGGACCACGAGCCGGCGTCCGGGCGGCGGCTCGGGGCGGTCGGCCCGCACGTCACCCCAGATGTAGCCCGTGCCCGGCCCGGTCGCGAGTGGTCGCCCCGCCTGCTCGAGCGCCCAGCCAAGGCCGCCGGCCACGATGCCGACGTCGGTGCCAGCCGCCGCCACCGACACGGGTGCGCCGGCCGGCACGGCGTCGAGCACGGGGCCCTCCAGCGCCGCCAGCGCCCGGTCGTACCGCTCGTCGGGGACCCGCTGCGACGTGGCCGCCGCGGTGGCGATCCCCGACAGCACCACCACGGCCGCGAGCAGGACGGTCGTGGCGGCAGCGCCGACTGGCGCGCCCGGCCAGCGGCGGGCCACCACCTCGCGGGCGGCCCCGGCGAGGACCCACACCACGCCGAACCAGCCGACCGCCGCCAGCACCCACCACCAGCGGATCAGGTAGGGGAACACGCCGTCGTCGATGCGGGCGACCGCCAGCACCCCGGCGCCGACCCCGACGAGGGCGGTGGCCACCCAGCGCACGGCGACGTCGGGCCCGCGCCGCCACGAGCGCAGGGCGAGGGCGACCCCGAGCGCGGACACCAGCGCCACCAGGCCGCCGGCACCGGCCGGGACCACGCCACCGGTGAAGCCGTAGGACGGCTCGTCGCCACCGATCCACGGGCCCCACGGCGCCGCCTCGCGGCCGACGATCCCGAGGGTGGTCTGCAGCCCCGGTCGATCGCTCGGCGCGTCGTCTCGCAAGTGCGCCACCAGCAGCGAGAGGTTGCCGGTGCCCGCCGGCGCGGCCGCCTGCTGGCGCAGCGGCGCCGCCCACGCCGCCCCGACGACGACCGCCGTCACCACCGCGAGGACGAGGCCCCGCAGCCACCACGGCCCGTCGTCGTCCCCGGCGTCGCTGTGCTCGTCCGTCGGGGCGCCGGCCCGGCGGTGCTCGGCCACCACCTCGAGCGCCAGCGCCACGACGCCCCACGCGCCGAGCGCGGCCACCACCGGCACGTAGCCGACGTGCTCCTGCACCACGAACGAACCGGCGCCCACCGCCAGCGGCAGCGACCAACGGGACCCGGTCGCCATCGCCCACACCGCCACCACGAACAGCAGGAACGGCATGAGGGGCAGCCACGGGTTCCACGGGTCGCGCAGCAGGTCCGGGCCGAGGGCCCGCACGAGCACCAGCACGACCGCGGCCAGACCGAGGGCGGGCAGCGTGCCGGCCCGCCGCCGCACGACGGCCACCGCCACCACCGCCGCCACCCCGTTGACCAGTGCGGCGGCCGCCAGCACGGTGCCGGCCTGCGGCCGCAGGGCCCACGCCGGCGCCAGCACGTGGGCGCCGAGCGGGCCGGGGTGGTTGAACCCGAAGCGGGAGTAGGCACCCACCAGCGGCGTGTCCCCACCGAAGACGTCGGCCACGCGGGCGACGATCACGGCCCGGTCGCTGACCGGGTGCCAGTCGAGACCCGCCGCCACGACCACGTTGACCACGAAGGGGACGGCCACGGCCAGCAGCGCCAGCCAGCCGGCGACACGATCGAGCTGCTGCGCGCGCCGGTCGGTCACGACGCCGAGGCTACGGGTGCCCGGCGATCGCCCACCAGACAGCCCGCCCCCGAACACCCGGCGCGACCCGCCCCGCCCTCTCGACCCGGCCCCACGATCTCGCTGCCTGGAGCGTCGGCCCCCTGGTGCAACCAGAACCAGCCGAGCCACCGGCCCCACGATCTCGTGGCCTGGAGCGTCGGCCCCGACGTCTGGGATGGCGGGCGGCGTGCCCGTGTTCCTGGGCGGGACAGGAGCACCGGCATGGTGCTCTTGGGTCGGGGGGCACGGAGCGCCGGCGTGGCCCGCTTGCCGCCCTGGGGTCGAGGGGCAGGACGGCGGCCACGGGCGTGGTGCTCCTGGGCGTGGCAGGAGGGGCGCGCTAACAAAGGCCCCACCAAGAACTCACCCAACACGCCGAATCGTGGATTCTCCCTTCGTCCACCTACGGGGCCTCGACCGTCTCGAACTTCTGCTCGGCGTCCTCGCCCACCGAGCATCCGATGAGCACTGCGCCGAGGCCGAGGGCGAGACCGAACGCAGCGACGCTTCCGCAGTTCATGCCGGCGCTCCCGTGAGGGGTGGCGAAACGTCTAGGTCGCGCGCTGCGTCCTCTACTGAGCGTCCTGCGGCGATGAGGAGCTCTTCGGCGCCCTTTGACCCTACGAGCTGCAGGCTGGCCGTGACCGGATCGAGAGGAACGGGAAGCGCAAGTGCGGGTACGCCAGCGGCGCTCCAGGGGAAGGTGTGGGCGGCGATGATCTGCTGCATCAACGGATCATTGCGGGCCGTCTCGAGCGTGGGGGGCGAGACCGTGAGGGTCGGGAGAGCAAGGACGTCGACTGTGGCGAGCGTCTGTGCGACCGTCTCGCTCCATGCATCGAGGGCGGACCGGGCGCTTGCGAGGTCCTCGTCGGTGGACAGCAAGCCGCGCTCGATCGCTTGGACCGTCTCGGGAAGATCGTGCCTCGTGGGGTGGTGTAGGTCGGCGTCGTTGTGATCGTCGACGTTGTGATCGTCGACGTTGTGGTCAGTGTGTCAGGCGGTGATGGCGAGTGTTGCTTCCTCGTGTCCCGTGTCAAGGAGATGGCAGGGTTTTCGGCTCGGGGAAGTTGAGGGTTCGGGGGTCGGCTCGGCCGAGGTGGACGTCGAGGGGCCGGTGCCACGACAGGGCTTCGTGGGGGCGGATCTGGTTGAACTCGGACCGGAACGCGTCGCCTTCTCGGACGAGGTCGAGGGGGTCGTCGATCTGCTCGCGGTAGAGCCGCTCGTATTTGAGCGACCCGAACGCGCGCTCGCGCACGCCGATCTGACCGGGTGAGCGGACCCGGGTGCGGACGTGTCGCAGCTCGGGCCGCGCCGTGATCAACGCCCCGAAGCGGAACGATCGGAACGGACCGCCGTTGTCGGTCACGAGCGTGATCGGGACGACCTCGCCGGTGTCGGGATCTGTGAGGTGCTCGACGAGCCGGACCGGGCCGAGGAGCCGCTGCGCTTCGCCCAAGGCGAGCTCGACCGCGGCGATGGCGTCGTGCTGGTTGGCGGTGGGCGACCAGTGCCAACCGAACTCGTATTTGGACCAGTAGTCCGCGACCCCAGCGACGCGCCACGTGCCGCCGGCGGTCGTCTCGTACTCGGAGAAGTCGAGCTGCCACACCTGGTTCGGCCCGGTCGGTGCCGCGGCGAACGCGGCCTTGCGGGCCTTGGCCAGCTCGCGGCGTTCACGCTGGTAGTCCTGCTTGAGGAGCAGGCCCTCGGCGTCGAGGAGCCGGGCCACGGTGCGCTGCGACAGCCGGTAGCCGTCGTGACGCGCCATCGCCCAGATCTTGCGGTGACCCCACGCCGGATGCGCTGTGGCCAGCTCGATGATGACGTCGCGGCGCGCGCACCGGCGCGGGCCACGGGCCTTTCGGCGGGCGACCATCGCGTGCCTTGGCCTGCCAACGCCGGTAGGTGCGCTCTGGGATGCCGACCAGCCGGGCGAACCTCGAGGTTGGCATCCCGGCTTCGCAGCGGATTACCTCAAGGCCCTCGAAGGGCCCAGGCGAGCCTCCGCGGACTTCTTCCACACCCGCAGCTCCACCGCAGCCTCGCCCAGCGCCTGGGTCAGGTCCGCGATCTCAGCCTCCAGCTGCGCCTCGCGGGTCGACGGGCCCGACCTCGGTGCGGTGAGCGCCTGGCGGCCCGCCTCGAGGAACTCGTTCTTCCACTTGTGGATCGACGCCTCCGACACGCCCTCCTTGCGAGACGCCTCAGCCACGGACACCTCGCCGGCGATCACCGCCTGCACGATCCTGATCTTCTTCTCCGGCGCCACCTGCGGCGGACGGGCCATCAGCCACCTCCTTGATCAGCCGGTCCATCCTCTACCAACCGCGCTGCCAAGAACCGTGGCACGCGACATCGGTCCTTCTAGAAGATCCTCCCGGCAGAGACGAGGAACCAGGGTCGAACGTCCAGCGCAGATCCGCAGTCTCGCCTCCGCCTCAGGGTGAGTGTGGCTCCCCACCGGGACGAGGTGATGAGGCCTGGCAGGGAGCAGTGTCTTGTGCGACCCACTCGAAGCGGAGCCGCTCGGGGTCGAACCGGTACCCGCGGCCGGGAGGCGGGTCGAGCACGATCGTCGTGGTGGCGGCCCGTACGAGCTCTTGCTGTTGGCTGAGGGAGCACGTCCGCGGTGGGCAGCCGACGAAGCACGGCATCAAGTGCCGCCCAGTCGTCGGGTTCGGCCGGGTCGAGGGAGCGCAGTCGGTTCAGAACCGCTGCGGTCACGGCTTGGTCGACGTGGGGGGCGGTGGCGCACATATCTTGGCAGCGCCCCTGAGGCTGGCCGGCTCGGCACTTGGGTAGACCCTCGTCCTCCGCCCGGCGCTCCTCGCTCACGTCCGGGGCGACCGGCTCGAGGCGTTGTGGGTTCTGCTCCTGACCACCGGGCTGCGCCGCGGCGAGGCGCTCGGGCTCAAGTGGTCCGACCTCGACCTCGACGCCGGACGGCTCTCGGTGCGGCGCACCCTCGTCGCGGTCGGGTACGACGTGAAGTGGTCAGAACCCAAGACGGCGAAGTCGCGGCGCTCGGTCGCGCTCGACGCTGGCACGGTGTCCGCGATGCGGTCCCATCGTCGCCAGCAGCTCGAAGAACGGATGGCGCTCGGCTCCGGCTACCGCGACGACGACCTCGTCTTCGCGAGGGTGGACGGCTCCCCCATCCACCCTCAGACGGTGTCACAAGCGTTCGAGCGGCACGCCAAGGCCGCGGGCCTCTCCCCCATCCGGCTTCACGACCTGAGGCACACCGCGGCCACGCTGATGCTCGAGGGCGGCGTCCCGCTCAAGGTCGTGAGCGAACGGCTCGGGCACTCCTCGATCGGCATCACCGCCGACGTGTACCAACACGTCACCGAGCACATGCAGGACGAGGCGGCGGCGAAGCTCGGGGCGGCTCTGCTCGGCCCGTGAGCACGTTTCGTTAGCAATCCGTTAGCAGGAGGCTGACGCGACAGGGCCCCGCCTCTCGGCGGGGCCCATTTTCGTTGGTCGGGCTGGCGGGATTCGAACCCACGACCTTCGGTCCCCCAGACCGACGCGCTAACCAAGCTGCGCCACAGCCCGTGACTCTCGTCGGCCGGTGACTCTACTCGCGTCGACCCCGCCGCCGAACCCGCCCCCGTTCTGGTGTGGGTCTCGGTCGCCCCGACGACGCGATCCCACACCAGAACGGGCGTCGACGGCCGTCGGCGGCCGTCGGCGGGGGTGGGCCGGTGGGCCAACGACGCGCTACCGGGCGATGAGCCACTGGATGCCCTGGATCAGCCGCCAGCCGAGGTAGATCACGGTGGCGGCGATCAGGATCCAGAAGTGCCACGGCACCTTGATCGACTCGGGCGGGTCGCCGATCAGCTTGCCGCAGGTGGGGCAGGTGCCGTCCGGGGGCAGGGAGTTCGGGTTCCAGAACTTGTCGCAGTCCTCGCAGTGGGGCACGGCGACCTCAGACCGGGGGCACGCCGTGACGGCGGTCGCTGAAGGCCCGGGACTTGCCCGCGGCGTAGGTGAGCCGGCGGTGGATCTCCTCGCGCAGCTCCTCGAACGGCACCACCGCGTCGACGACGAGCTCCGACGCCAGACGGAGCAGGTCGACGTCGGCCTCGTAGACCTCGCGCTGGTGCTGCGACGAACGCCTCCCGCTCGGCGGGGTCGTCGATCTCGGCGATCCGGTTGGCGAACACGGCGTTGACCGCCGCCTCGGGGCCCATGACCGCGATCTTGGCCGTCGGCAGGGCGATGGTGGCGTCGGGCTCGAACGCCGGCCCGGACATGGCGTACAGCCCGGCGCCGTAGGCCTTGCGCACGATGACCGACACCTTGGGCACCGTTGCCTCGGACACGGCGGTGATCATCTTGGCGCCGTGGCGGATGATGCCCTCGCGCTCGACCTGGGTGCCGACCATGAAGCCGGGCACGTCGGCGAGGAACACGAGCGGGATGTTGAACGCGTCGCAGCACCAGATGAACCGGGCCGCCTTGTCGGCCGAGTCGACGAAGAGCACGCCGCCCTTCTGGGCCGGGTTGTTGGCCACGATGCCCACCGGCGCCCCGTCGAGTCGGCCGAGGCCCACGATGAGCTCGGGGGCGAACAGCGGCTTCACCTCGAAGAAGCTCTCGGCGTCGATCAGCCCGTCGATGACGTCGTGCATGTCGTAGCCCCTGGCCTCCTCGACGGGTACGACGGTGTCGTCGAGGTCACGGGCCGGCGGGGCGGGCACGTAGCGCGGCGGCTCGTCGCGCCAGCGCTGCGGGAAGTAGGTCAGGTAGGCGCGGGCGTGGTCGATGGCGTCGGCGTCGTCGACGGCCAGGTTGTCACCGCACCCCGACACCGTGGCGTGCATGCGCGCCCCGCCCATCTCCTCGAGCGTGGTGATCTCGCCGATCACCATCTCGGCCATCCGGGGTGAGCCCAGGTACATCGAGGCGTTGCCCTCGACCATGATCACCAGGTCGCAGAACGACGGGATGTAGGCACCGCCCGGCCGCGATCGGCCCGAACAGGCAGCAGATCTGCGGCACCCGACCGGACAGCCGAACCTGGTTGTAGAAGATCCGGCCCGCCCCCCGGCGCCCGGGGAACAGCTGGACCTGATCGGTGATGCGGGCGCCGGCCGAGTCGACCAGCCAGCACGACCGGGATCTCGTCGCGCAGCGCCCGCTCGGTGAGCCGCACGATCTTCTCGACCGTCCGCGCCCCCCACGAGCCGGCCTTGACGGTGGGGTCGTTGGCCATCACGCACGACCGGTCGGCCGTCGATGGTGCCGACGCCGGTGACCACGCCGTCGGCGGGCAGGTCGTCGGCGGCGGCGTTGGCCAGGAGGGCGTCCTCCACGAACGAGCCCGGGTCGAGCAGCAGGTCGAGGCGGTCCCGCACGAACAGCTTGCCCTGCCGCGGCCAGCTTGTCGCCCCCCTTGGCCAGGTTGCCGGCGAGGGCTCGCTCGGCGGCGTGGGCGAGGGCGTCGAGGTGGGAGCCGGGCGTCGTCGGGGTCGGGGGTGACCGCGGTGCTCGTCGTCCACCGGGTGAGGGGCGTCAGACCCGGCGGATGGCGAGGATGGCGACGTCATCGGTGATCGGGCCGCTCGAGAAGTCACGGGCCGCCTCGAGCAGGGACTTGCACAGTACGTCGGGCGCCACGCCGGGGTCACGCCGCAGCGTGTTGGCGATGCGCTCCTCGCCGAACAGCTGACCGCCGCTGCGCACCTCCGACAGGCCGTCGGTGTACACGAGGCACAGGTCGTTGGGCTCGAGCGGGATCTCGCGGCTGTAGTAGGTGGCCGTCGGGTCGAGCATCAGCAGCGGACCGGTGGCCCGCAGCGGGCGCACCTCGCGCTCGTGCCACAGCCACGCCGCCGGGTGCCCGGCCGACGCGTACCGCAGGGTGCCCGCCTCGGTGTCGAAGACGACCACGCACAAGCGAGATGAACTCCTCGCTGCGGCCGATGGCCGACATCTGGGTGTTGAGCTCCTCGAGCGCCTGGGCCGGGTCGCGGAACTGGCGGAGGAACACCCGCAGCAGGTACTTGGCCTGGAAGGCGGTGATGGCGGGCTCGATGCCGTGGCCCGCCACGTCGCCGATGACGGCGCCGAGGCGCGTCGGCGAGATGCGGAACACGTCGTAGAAGTCGCCGGCCATGAGGCCCGAGCCGGCCTGGTAGACGCGACCGAGCTCGAAGCCGGTGAAGTCGGCCGAGCTCCTCGGGGGCGAGGCGGGCGGCCCAGCGGCGGGGGGCCAGCTCCTCCTGCACGAGGACCTCCTGGGCCCGGCGCTCGAGCTCGGAGCGGCTGTGCTCGAGCCGGGCCTCGGTGATGAAGTTGCGACCGAAGGCGAGGGACAGGCCGACGGGCACCAGCACCAGGAGCAGGACGAGCACGCCGCTGGTGGTCGAGCTGAACGCGGCCACCGCGCTGGCGAGGGCGAGCACGCCGTAGAGGACCGTCGTGTGGAGGTCCTTGCGGAAGTCGGAGTGGGCGAGGGCCTTGAGGTCGGCGTCGCCCGATTCCTGCTCGAGGCGACGCACGAGCTTCTGGCGGTAGCGCGCCGAGCGGCCCCAGACCGCGGCGGCGGCCACGCAGCCGAGGGACACGAGGGCCAGGATGGGCTGGTCCATGGTGGCCGCGATGCTAGTGGCCCCAGGGGCCACCACCGTGTTGCGGATCGGTGAAGATCACCTGCCGCGCGAACACCGTCGCGGACGGTGACATCCGCCCGGCTCAGGAGGTCCGGCGCCGCACCCGCAGCTTGATGGGCGTGGCGCCCAGGTCGAACGCCTCCCGCAGCCGTCGCTCGAGGTAGCGCAGGTAGGTGGCCGGGAGCTCCCGGTTGGCGAACAGGGTGAAGGTGGGCGGGTCGACCGCGCCCTGGGTGGCGTAGAGCACCCGGGCCCCGTGCGGGCGCCGGCTGGGCCGACTGCGCCTCGCGGATGACGTGGTTCACCTCGCGGGTGGGGACGCGCCGGTGGTAGTCGTCGATGGTGGCGGCCAGCGCCGGCAGCAGCCGGTTCACGCCCTTGCCGGTGAGGGCGCTGATGCGCAGCACCGGCGCGTCGCCGAGGAAGGCGAGCTTGCGGCCGAGCTGGTGGCTGAGGGCGTCACGGGCCTCGGTGTCGAGCAGCTCCCACTTGTTGAGCAACACGACGATCGGACAGCCGGCGGCGTCGATGCGCTCGGCCAGGCGCTGGTCCTGGTGGGTGACGCGCTTCGGTGGCGTCGATCACCAGCAGGGCGACGTCGGCCTGGTCGATGGCCTGGAGGGCCCGCACCAGCGAGTAGTACTCGGTGCCCTCGTCGATGCGGCTCTTGCGCCGCATGCCCGCCGTGTCGACGAAGCGCACCGGGCCGTCGTCGGTGTCTCGACGATCGTGTCGACCGTGTCGCGGGTGGTGCCGGGCATGTCGTGCACCACCGCGCGCTCCTCGCCGATCAGGCGGTTGAACAACGTCGACTTGCCCACGTTGGGGCGGCCGACCAGCGCGACCGAGAACGGCCGGTCGGCATCGTCGCCGGGTCTGCCCTGGGCGACGTCGCCGTCGGACGGTGGCTCGGGCAGGTGACCCACCAGCGCGTCGAGCAGGTCGCCGGTGCCACGCCCGTGGAGGGCGCTGACGGGCATCGGGTCGCCGAGGCCGAGCCCCACGAACTCCCAGATCGCCGCCTCGCGGTTCGTGTCGTCGACCTTGTTGGCCACGAGCAGCGTCGGCCGGTCGCGCTGGCGGAGCAGGTCGGCGACGCGTGCGTCCTCCTCGGTGATGCCGACGGTGGCGTCGACCACGAACAGGACCACGTCGGCCTCGTCGACCGCCCGTTCGCTCTGCCGGCTCACCTTCTCGTCGAGGCTGGAGCCGCCGGGCAACCACCCACCGGTGTCGACGAGCAGGAACCGATGGCCCTGCCACTCGGCCTCGAGCTCCTTTCGGTCGCGGGTGACCCCCGGCTTCTCCTCGACGATCGCCTCGCGACGACCGAGGATCCGGTTGAACAGCGTCGACTTGCCCACGTTGGGGCGACCGACGACGGCGACGATGGGCAGGTCGGCCATGTCAGCGCCTTCCTCCGCCGTGCCGTTCGGACGCCTCGAGCGCGGCGCGCAGGGCGATCCCGTCGGTGGCCACGACCTCGACCGGGCGGGGCAGCTCCGCGGGCGCTGGTGCCGTCGAGGAACCGCCCACCCGACAGGCACACGTCGGGCAGCAGGTAGCGGTGGCCCTCGGGCTCGGCGGCCAGCACCGCGGGCGAGGTCCTCGCCCACCATCAGGCCGGTCACGCCGATGTTGCCGCCGAAGAACCGGTTGGGCACCTCGACGATCCGCACGTCGTCCCGAGGATGGGCGGCGAGCAGTGGGGCCAGCACCTGCGCGCCGTAGGGCGCGGTGAGCACGCCGACGGGTGCGTCGCGGCGGGCGCGCCGCACCACCCGACCCGCGGCCGTGCCGCGTGGGCCGACCACCGCAGCGACGGTTCGGGGCGCCCGGTAGCCCTCGGCCGGCGCGCCGTCGACCCAGGCGAAGAAGCCCGACTGCGGTCCGGTCGGCTCGCCCACCCGCCCGGCGAACTCGCGCTTCGAAGGTGCGGGCCATGCCGATGCCGTCCTCGTGCATCGGGAACCCCTCGTAGGCGTCGGCGTCCGGGAACGGCAGCCCGGCGAGCAGGTAGTACTCGTCGGCGGCGAACGCGACCCGGTGTCCGAGCACCCGGTGGAACACCTCCTGCCAGTCGTGCACCGCCTCGACGACGGCCCGGGCCTCGTCGGGGGTGTGGGGCCGCATGCGATCCTCGCGGTTGAAGCGGCTGACCCCGAGCGGCACCACGCAGACGCTGGCCAGCTCCGGGAAGCGGTCGAGCACGCCGGCGAGGGTGTCGTCGAGCACGGCGCCGTCGTTGACCCCCGGGCACACGACGATCTGGCCGTGGACGTCGACGCCGTGGTCGAGCAGCGCCCGCAGCCAGCGCAGGCTGGTGGCACCCCGCCGGTTGCGCAGCATCTCGGCCCGCACGTCGGGGTCGGTGGCGTGGATGCTGACGTTGAGGGGCGACAGGCCCTCGGTGACCACCCGCTCGAGGTCGGCCTCGGTGAAGCGGGTGAGCGTGGTGAAGTTCCCGTACAGGAACGACAGGCGGTAGTCGTCGTCCTTCAGGTACAGGCTGCGTCGCAGGCCCGGGGGCAGCTGGTAGATGAAGCAGAACTCGCAGTGGTTGTCGCACGTCTGCACCTGGTCGAACACGGCGGCGTGCACCTCGGCGCCGAGGGCCTCGCCCTCCCGCTTGGCCACGTCGAGGGTGAGCTCGAGGCCGCCCCGTCGCACGTCGAGGGTGAGCTCGGCCTCGTCGGCCAGCAGCTGGTACCGGATGACGTCGCGAGGGGTCTCGCCGTTGAGGGCCACGATCTCGTCGCCGACGGTGAGGCCGGCGCGCGCCGCCGGCGACGCGGGCGCGACGGCGACGACTCGAGGAGCGGACATGGTGGTGAAGGCTACCGGGCGGGGCTCCCCGCTCCCCGCCGCCGGTAGCCTGAGGCGGTGCCCGACGAGCGCTCCTCCCCCACCTCGTCGCCCGTCGCGTCCCAGGTCGACCGGGTGCTGCTCGCCGCCCCGCGCGGCTTCTGCGCCGGCGTGGAGATGGCGATCAAGGCGCTGGCCTGGATGGTGCGGGCCTTCGAGCCGCCCGTGTACTGCTACCACGAGATCGTGCACAACCAGAAGGTCGTCGAGCGCTTCCGCGAGCTCGGGGTGGTGTTCGTCGACGACATCGCCGAGGTGCCCCCCGGTCGTCCGGTGATGCTGTCGGCCCACGGGTCGGCGCCCGAGGTCGTGGCCGCCGCCGCGGCGGCGGGCGGCTACGTCGTCGACGCCGTCTGCCCCCTCGTCACCAAGGTCCACCACGAGGTGAAGGTGCGGGCCGGCAAGGGCTACCAGATCGTCTACGTCGGCCACGAGGGCCACGAGGAGGCGGTCGGCACCATGGCCGTCGCCCCGCAGGCGATCCACCGGGTCGAGTCCACCGACGAGGTCGCGTCGCTCCCCGAGTTCGACCAGCCGGTCGCGCTGCTCGCCCAGACGACGCTCAGCCACCGCGACTGGGCCGACGTGCTCGACGCCACCCGCCGGCGCTACCCCGAGCTGTGGGTCCCGGGTCGGTCCGATCTCTGCTTCGCCACCACCAACCGCCAGTCGGCCCTGATGCAGATCGCGCCCGACTGCGACGCCTTCGTCGTCATCGGCTCGGCCAACTCCTCCAACACCCGGGCCCTCGAGCGCCTGGCGCGCGAGGCGGGTTGCGAACGCGTCTACCGGGTCAACGGTGCCGAGGAGGTGCCCACCGACCTGGCGGGCACGGTCGGGGTCACCGCCGGCGCGTCGGCGCCCGAGGAGCTGGTCGACGCCGTGCTCGCCCGACTCGCCCCCCGACGGGGCATCGAGGAGGTGCGGGTCACCGAGGAGGACGAGTACTTCCCCCCGCCCCGGGCCCTCCGCGAGCTGATCGACGCCGTCGACCTGTTCGCCACCTTCGGCCTCGGCGGCCCGCTCGACGCCCGCCCCGACGCCGACGACCGGCTCGTGCAGGCGAGCGACGTGCTCGCCGCCCTCACCTGACCCGGGCGGACGACCGCACCGTCGGGGCGCGTCCGGGCCACAATGGCGGCCATGGCCTCCACCTTCACCCGCATGGACCACTCGACCGCCGAGCAGTGGGCGGTCATCGGCACCGAGACGTCGAAGAACCAGGGCCGGGTCGCCGACCGCATGCTCGACCTGGTGTCGTCGCTCGCCGAGATCACCGACGGCTTCGCCACCGACCAGCTCACGCACTCGCTGCAGACGGCCACCCGGGCCGAGCGAGCCGGGGCCGACCCCGAGCTGGTGTTCGCGTCGCTGTTGCACGACGCGGGCAAGGCCATCAGCGTGCCCAACCACCCGGCCATCGCCGCCGAGATGATCAAGCCCTACGTGCGCGACGAGGTGTACCGCGCCATCAAGCACCACCAGGACTTCCAGGGTCGTCACTACTACCAGCACTTCGGTGCCGACCCCGACGCCCGCGAGCAGTACCGGGGCGAGCCGTGGTTCGACCTGGCGGCGCAGTTCGCCGACGAGTGGGACCAGACGGCGTTCGACCCCGACTACGACACGCTGCCGCTCGAGCACTTCGAGCCGCTGGTGCGCGAGCTCACCGCCAGACCCCGTTCGATGTAGCCGCCCGGGCCGAACCGGTCGACCGCCGGCTCAGTAGCCGTCGGGATAGCCGGCGAGGGCGCGGGCCTCGTCGAACGCGACCTGGATCTCGTCGCGGAGCTGCTCGCTGAGCTCCCGCACGACCCGGCGCGGCACCCTGCCGCGCTCACCGGTGGCCGGCGGGTGGATCGGTGGGCGCACCACCATCACGACCTTCACCGGGCGGATGAACCTCGAGCCCTTCGGCATGGCCCCCTCGGTGCCGGCCATGCCGACCGGGACGATCGGGGCGCCGGTGCGACAGGCGACGTAGGCCGGCCCGTCGTGCATGTGCTCGCGCTGGATGATCGGGCCCTGCTGGCGCGTGCCCTCGGGGAACATCACCAGCGGCTCGCCCCGCTCGAGCACGGTGATGGCCGCCCGCATGGCCTCGCGGTCGGCGCTGCCTCGCTGCACCGGGAACCCGCCGAGGGTGGTGAAGAACCACCCACCGAACCGGCTCTTCCACAGCGACTCCTTGCCCATGTACCGCAGCTTCCGCCTGGTGATGACGCCGAGCAGCGGGGTGTCGAGGTTGGAGCGGTGCGACGGCGAGATGATGAACGGCCCCTCGGCCGGGATGAGGTGGCCGTCGCGGATCTCGACCCGGAACCAGAGCTTCGTGGCGCCGGCCAGCGCGCCGCGGACGATGGAGTACAGGACGCCCTGCGTCCTCGACATGACCTCGCCCTTCTGGTGCCCCTCGGGGATGTGGAGCTCGGGCGTGCTCACGCCGGACCTTCCTCCCCGGCGCGGTCGTCGGCGACGGCGAGGGCGTCGAGCCGGGCGAGGATCGTGTCGACGATCTCGTCGATGCCGAGGTCGCTGGTGTCGACCACGTAGGCGTCGGTCGCCTCGCGCAGCGGCGAGTCCTCCCGTCCCTGGTCGAGGGCGTCGCGCCGGGCGAGGTCGGCGGCCACGACCTCGTAGTCGAGGTCGGTGACCTCCTTCGACCGGCGGGCCGCCCGCACCTCGGGCTGGGCGTCCAGGTACACCTTGAGCACCGCCTCGGGGAAGACGACGGTGCCGATGTCCCGGCCCTCCATCACCCCTCCGCCGTGGTCGGCGGCCCACTCCCGTTGCCGCCGGCGCATCTCCTCGCGCACGCCGGGGTTGGCGGCCACGACGCTCACCGCCCGGGTCACCTCGGGGCCCCGGATCTCGATGGTCGCGTCGGCGCCGTCGACGCGGACGGTGCCGTCCTCGTCCATCTCGAGGTCGAACTCGCGGGCGAGGTGGGCGACCGGGCCGACCTCGTCGGGGTCGACGCCGCGCCGCATGGCCGCGAAGGTCACCGACCGGTACATCGCTCCGGTGTCGAGATAGGGCAGCCCGACCCGGGCTGCGAGCGCCTTGGCGACGGTGGACTTGCCCGATCCCGCCGGCCCGTCGATCGCGATGACCTTCACGGGAAGGGCACCCTATCGGCTCGCGGGTGGCGGGTCGGGCGCCCCGTCGTCGTCGTGCGCCCCGTCGTCGGACGCCCCGTCGTCGTCGTGGGCGCGGAGCCCGTCGAGCATGGCGAAGTACCCGGGGAAGGTCTTGGCCACGCAACCGGGGTCGGCGATCTCGATGCCGGGCGCCCGCAGGCCGAGGAGGGCGAAGCTCATGGCCATGCGATGGTCGTCGTAGGTCTGGACCACCGCGGGCCGGGGGATGCCGGGACGCACGACGAAGCCGTCGTCGGTCTCGTCCGCGTCGACGCCGCACCGCCGCAGCTCGCTGACGACGGCGGCCACGCGGTCGGTCTCCTTGGCCCGGATGAAGCCGATCCCCCGCACCGTGGTGGGGCCGTCGGCGAACACGGCGGCGACGGCGAGGGTCTGGGCGGTGTCGGACAGGTCGCGCAGGTCGACGTCGACCCCGTGCAGCCTCCCGGTGCCGCGCACCTCGACGGCGTCGTCCTCCCTGCGCACCTCGGCCCCCATGGCCTCGAGCACGTCGACGAACCGCACGTCGCCCTGCAGGCTCGCCGTCGAGAGCCCCTCGACCCGGACCCGGCCACCGGTGATGGCCGCCGCCGCGAAGGCGTAGGAGGCGGCGCTGGCGTCGGGCTCGATGACGACCTCGTCGGCCCGGTAGCGGGCGTGGGGCACCTGGTAGACGTCGGCGGACGGTCGGACGACGGCGACCCCGAACCGCCGCATCACCGCGAGGGTCATCTCGACGTAGGGCACCGACACCAGCGGCCCGTCCACCGCGATGGTCAGCCCCTCGGGCATGGCCGGCGCCGCCAGCAGCACCCCCGAGAGGAACTGGCTCGACACGTCGCCCCGCACGCGGAGCACGCCCCCCTCGGTGGCGGTGATCGGGCCGGTGACCACGACCGGCAGGTGCCCGCGCTCGCCTTCCTCGTCGACGCGGGCGCCGAGCGCTCGCAGGGCGGCGATCGACTCGCCCATGGGCCGGGCCCGGAGCCCGGCGGCGCCGTCGAGGCGGTAGGGCTCGGCCCCGAGCCCGAGCATCGGGAGCACGAAGCGCGAGGTCGTGCCGGACAGGCGCGCGTCGAGCGTGACCGGCGGGGTCGTCAGTCGCCCCGCGCTCCCCTGGACCGAGATCGACGGCTCGGCGAGGTCGACGTCGACCCCGATGCCGAGCCGGTGCAGGCAGCCGAGCATCGCCTCGGTGTCGTCGGCCAGGAGGGCGCCGTGCAGGACGCTGCGGCCCTCGGCCAGGCCGGCGGCGGCGAGGGCGCGGTTGGTCAGGCTCTTCGAGCCCGGCAGCGCCACGGTGGTGTCGGGCGGCCGCTCGAGGGGGCGGATCGGGAACGGATCGTCGAGGTGGCCGGCAACCGGAGGCGGGCTCATGGCAGCGCGTGGCGGGACGGCCGGTAGCCCTCGGCCTGCAGCCCGGTGACCAGGCGGTCGCCGAGGCCCGCCTCGACGAGCAGGATGAGCACGCCCTGTTGGCTCTCGGCCGAATGGGCGATCTCCACGTCGGCGACGCTGACGTCGAGATCGGTGGCGAGGGTGAAGATGCGGGCCAGCTCGCCCTTCCGGTCGGGGATCGGCACCCGGACCTCGACGAGCTCGTCGGGCCGGCCGAAGCGGGCGGGCAGCGCGGTGCGGGCGGCCCGGGCCTGCTCGAGGATGGCGACCAGGGTGTCGCGGTCCCGGCCGGCGACGACCTCGCGGATCTGGCCGAGGGCATCGACGAGCCGGTCGAGCTCGCCCAGGATGGCGGTGCGGTTCTCGTCGCAGATGTCGGGCCAGATGCCGGGGTGGCCGGCGGCGATGCGGGTCATGTCGCGGAACCCGCCGGCGGCGAGGCGCAGCAGGGCGCGGTGCTCGGCGCTGCGCTCCTCGGCCAGGCGCATGAGGGTGGCGGCGGTCAGGTGGGGCACGTGCGACACGACGGCGACCATCTCGTCGTGGCGTTCGGGCGGGATCGACACCGCGTCGGCACCGAGCGATGACACGATCGACCGGACGGTCGCCAGGGCCACGTCGTCGGTGGTCTCGACCGGGGTGAGCACCCAGGTCGCGCCCTCGAACAGGTCGGCTCGGGCGCCGTCGACGCCCTCCTGCTCGGAACCGGCCATGGGATGACCGCCGACGTACCGGGGGTCGGCCATCAGCGCGACGAGCGGGCCCTTGACCGACCCGACGTCGGTCACGAGCCCCGAGGTGTGCTCGAGGGCCGCCCGCACCTCGTCGGCGATGGCCCCGACCGGGGTGGCCACGACGGTGAGGTCGGCGTCGGGATCGTCGCCGACGACGTCGAGCGCACCGAGGGCGAGGGCCCGCTCGGCGCACGCCACGTCGCGGTCGCGACCGGTGACGTGCCATCCCTGCGCCCGCAGGGCGAGCCCGATCGACCCGCCGATCAGGCCGGTGCCGACGAGCTGGGCGCGACCGTGGGAGCCGTTCGTCATCCCGGACCGGACGTGTGCGTCGTTGGCGCGTCGATCATTCGGGGAGGTCGTCGCGCAGGCCGCGCGCGCCCTCGAGGTAGACGTGGCGGAGCTCGTCGCGCCCCGCGTCGGTGCTCAGGTGCATCAGCACGCGGATGCAGCGCGGGGTGCCGCCGGCGATCTCGAGCTCCCGGGCGCACAGCAACGGCACGTCGCCCAACCCGAACACGCGGGCGGCGGCGGCCGGGAAGGCGGCGTGCAGGTCGTCGGTGGCGGTGAAGATCACGCTGATGAGGTCGTCCTTGTCGAGGCCGTTGCGCTCGAACATCGCCGTCAGCAGCTCGACCACCCGAGCTTCGATCTGGGCGGCGTCGTCCTCGTCGACGGTGGTGGCCCCTCGCAGGGCCCTGACCTGGGGCACGGCGGGAGATGCTAGTGGGAGGGGCCGGGGGGCCCGGAGGGGGAATCACCCGGTCGGCGGGGATCGGCCGCCGCCCGCTCGAGCGCCCGCACCTCGTCGGGCGCCAGCGGGCGCCACGCGCCGGGCTTGAGGGAGCGGTCGACGAGCGGCCCGATGCGCACCCGCACCAGCCGTTCGACGGGGTGCCCGACGGCCTCGCACATCCGTCGCACCTGGCGGTTCCGGCCCTCGTGGATCGTGACGCGCAGCAGCCCGGGGCTGAGCTCGCTCACCTGGGCCGGGGCGGTGATCCCGTCGTCGAGCTCGACGCCCTCGCGGAGCCGGCGCAGGGCGCGCCGCGACGGCCGCCCCCGCACGTGGGCCAGGTACTCCTTGTCGACGCCGAAGCTCGGGTGCGTCAGCCGGTGGGCGAGGTCGCCGTCGTTGGTGAGCAGCAGGAGCCCTTCGGTGTCGGCGTCGAGTCGGCCGACCGGGAAGACCCGGGGATCGGACGGCACGAGCGACACCACCGTGGGCCGCCCCTCGGGGTCGGCGGCGGTGGTGATGACCCCGACCGGCTTGTGCAGCAGGTAGGTGACGAGGCCGGGTCGGACGCCGATGGGCACCCCGTCGACCTCGACGCGGTCGCGGTCGGGGTCGACCCGTCGGCCGAGGTCGGCCACGTCGCCGTTGACGAGCACGCGCCCGTCGGCGATGAGCTCGTCGCAGTGGCGCCGGCTGCCGAGCCCCACCCGGGCGAGGACCTTCTGGAGGCGCTCACCCTCGGGGGCCGAGCCCTCGGTCACGTCTCGTCGGCCGGTCGGGCGTCCTCGGTCGGCGGCGTCTCGGTCGGCGGCGTCTCGACGTCGGGCTCGTCGACCTCGACCCGCAGGCCGTGCTCGAGGGCCTCGACCACGTCGGGACCGGGGACGAAGTCGGCGATCGGCGGCAGGTCGTCGACGGCGTCGATGCCGAGCCGCTCGAGGAACAGCGTGGTGGTGCCGAACAGCGACGGCGTGCCCGGACCGGGATCACGGCCCACCTCGGCGATGTAGCCCCGCTGCTCGAGCGTGCGGACGACGCCGTCGACGTTGACCCCGCGGATGGCGGCGATCTGGGCCCGGGAGATGGGCTGCTTGTAGGCGACGATGGCCAGGGTCTCGAGGGCGGCGGCCGACAGGCGGGCGCTCTGGCCCTCGAGCACGAACCGCTCGACGTAGGGCGCCAGGTCGGGGTGGCTCTGGAAGCGCCAGCCGCCGGCGACCTTCACCAGCACGAAGCCCCGCTCCTCGGCCCGGTAGTCGAGGGCGAGGGCGGTGAGCGCCTCCTCGAGCTCGGCCGGGGCCGTCTCGGTGACCTGGGCGAGCAGCTGGGTCTCGATGGGCTCGTCGGCGACCATGAGGATCGCCTCGACGGCCCGGCGGGCCTCGTCGTTCATCCGTCGTAGACGTCGATGGCGTCGAGGTCGGCGGCCCGCAGGTGCGGCGCGGCCAGCCAGACGATCTCGATGTCGCCGAACGACCGGGGCTGGTCGAGGTCGACGAGGCCCTGCTTGAACAGCTCGAGCACGGCCAGGAACCGCACCACCACCTCGATGCGGTCGACGAGCGACGAGGTCAGCTCGCGGAACGTGATGCGGCCGACGCGTGGCAGCTCGTCGATGAGCTCCTCGACGGCGCCGGTGACGCTGGCCCGGATGGCGCCGACGTGGCTGAGGTCGACCACCGGCACCGGCTTGGGGGCGGTGGCCCGCACCCAGGCGGCCTTGAGGTCGTCGGGGCCGATGCCCTCGAGCAGGTCGGGGGCGAGGCCGAGGAAGCGGTCCTCCAACCCGGCGGTGCGGGGGTGGGATCGGGCGGCGTCGTCGACCAGCGCGCCCAGCACCTTGGCGGCGTCCTTGAACGTCTTGCAGTCGAGCAGGCGGGCGAGGAGCAGGTCGCGCTCGTCCCACAGGGCCAGCTCGTCGTCGAGGTCGACGTCGCGCTCGTCGGGCAGCAACCGCTTGGTCTTGAGCTCGACGAGGGTGGCGGCGATGAGCAGGAACTCGGTGGCGAGGTCGAGGTCGAGCTCGTCGAGCTTGTCGAGCTCGGCGAGGTAGGCGTCGACGATGGCCGACAGCGACACCTCGTACAGGTCGACCTGCTCGCGCAGGATCAGGTGCAGGAGCAGGTCGAACGGTCCCGCGAAGACCGGGGTCTGCACCTCGTACGACATCGCAACGAGGATAGGTCGGCCGACGCCCGCTGCCGCGCATCCCCCCGTGGGTCCGGGGTGCTGGGTACCGTGATCGTCGTGCCGGCGGGTGCCGGGCGAGGGAGGGAAGGCCGATGTCCCGCAGGATCGTGACCGTGCTCGTGGCCGCCGTGGCGCTGACGGCCGCCGGGGGCGCCTGCTCGACCTCGAGCGACGACGAGAAGTCCACCTCCACCACCATCTCCACCGAGGCCGAGACCACGTCGGGCGGGCGGATCGACCTCGGCGACCTGGCCGAGGGGGGCGGGACGGCCGGGGAGATCACCGCCGCCGACGAGGAGTGCATCAACGACGGCGCCGCCGACGACCCCCTGCTCGCCGACGCGACCTCCTACGACGACCTGGTGACCACCGCGCAGAAGGAGGCGTTCTGGGACATCGCCATCGACTGCGTCGGGTCCGAGGTGCTGATCGACCTGTTCATGCAGGGCTTCACCGAGGAGGCACCCCAGCTCACCTCGGCCCAGATCGACTGCGCCCGCACCGAGGTCGGCGCGCTGAGCCGGGACGAGGCCGTGGCCCTCCTGTCGGAGGACCCGACCGTCACCGACCAGTTGACCACCGACATCGCCCTGAACTGCCTCGCCTAGGCTCGCCCACGTGCGGCGGCCCCTCCACCCGGTCCTCGTGGCCGCCCTCGGCCTGACCCTCGCAGCCACCTCGGTCGCGTGCAGCGACGACGAGACGTCGGCCGTGCCCGCCGACCAGGCCGCCGAGGCGGTGACCGCCGCCTACGGCCTCGGACCGGACGAGCAGGCCTGCCTCGAGCAGGGGTTCGAGGGCGACGCCGCCGCCAGGAACGCCCTCGAACCCGGCGGGGCACCCGGCGACGAGCAGTTCGACGGGCTCGCCGACGTGATCCTCGGCTGCGTCGGGGCCGACCGCATCGGCGACGCTGTCGCCGCCGCCATGGCCACGGGGCTCGGCACCCTCGACGGCGACCAGCAGCGCTGCGTGGCCACCGCCGTGGTCGACCTGCCGGAGGAGGATCTCCGGGTCCTCGTCTCGGGTCTCGCCTCGCCTGCGGTGGTCGGGGCGGTGAACGAGCGGTCGGTGCGCCTCGGCGAGGTCACCAACGGGCTGTTCGCCGCGTGCTCGGTCGGTCCCTCCCGGGACGGCGAGGGCTCCACCGGCACCACCAGCGTGGGCGACCTGGGAGCGGTGCCCGAAGAGGACGTCGACGCCGGATGAACCGACGCCGCGTGACGGGCAACCCGGGCGGCGTGCGCCGGTGCCTGCCGTACGATCGTCGCCGATGACACGCGTCTTCTCGGGCATCAAGCCCACGGGCCCCGTGCAGCTCGGCAACCTCCTCGGTGCCCTGCGCGCCTGGGTCGACGAGCAGCACCAGGCCGACTCGTTCTACTGCGTCGTCGACCTGCACGCCCTCACCACCCCGCAGGACCCGAACGAGCTCCACGACCGGACCCTCGAGCTGGCCACCCTGCTGCTCGCCATCGGCATCGACCCCGACGTGTCGACGCTGTTCATCCAGAGCCACGTGCCCGAGCACACCGGGCTGGCCTGGCTGCTCGAGTGCACGGCGTCGTTCGGCGAGCTGCGGCGGATGACCCAGTTCAAGGACAAGTCCGAGGGGACCGACTTCGTGTCCGCCGGGCTGTTCACCTACCCGGCGCTCATGGCCGCCGACATCCTGCTCTACGACACCGACCGGGTGCCGGTGGGCGACGACCAGCGCCAGCACCTCGAGCTGTCCCGCGACCTGGCCATCCGCTTCAACAGCCGCTACGGCGACACCTTCGTCGTGCCCGAGGCGTCCATCCCCACCGTCGGCGCCCGGGTGATGGACCTGCAGGAGCCGACCCGGAAGATGTCGAAGTCGGAGGACTCCCCCCAGGGCACGATCCTCGTGCTCGAGGACCTGCCGTCGGTGGGCAAGAAGATCAAGCGGGCCGTCACCGACACCGAGACCGAGGTCCGGTTCGACCGAGAGGCCAAGCCCGGCGTCACCAACCTGCTGTCGATCCTCGGTGCCGCCACCGGCGAGGACCCCGAGGCCCTGGCCGGTCGCTACACGCAGTACGGGCCGCTCAAGGCCGACACCGCCGAGGCCGTGGTCGAGCTGCTGCGCCCGATCCAGGCCCGCTACGCCGAGCTGGCCGCCGATCCCGGCGGCACCGCCGCGGTGCTGGCCAAGGGCGCCGAGAAGGCCGCCGCCGTCGCCGGCCCCACCCTCGACCGGGCCCGCACCGCCCTCGGCCTCCTGCCGCGGAGCTGACGTCTCGCGCCGGACGGCGGAGCCGTTCGGCCGAAGGCTGAACCAGGTCGTTCAGTCGTCGTCGGCGGCCTTGAGGGCGGCGCCGATCCCCTCGGGAACGGTCCACTCCTCCGGGGGGAGGTGGTGCTCGCGGGCCCAGGCGACGGTGATCGGGTCGCTGCCGGCCATGGCCAGCAGGTCGCCCCCGAGGCGGTCGTGCTGCAGGTAGAGCCCGACCTTGCGGGTGAATCCCCGGACGTGGGTCCAGCGGTCGATCATCACCGGGTCGCGGCCGATGGCGGCACCCGACAGGGTCGCCATCACCCGACCGTAGGTGCCGAGGCCGGCGTCGATCTTGCCCACGTCGTGCAGGAGCGCAGCGGCCAGCACCGGACGGGTGGCCTCGACGCCGAGTCGCCGCTCGACGTCGCGGGCCACCCCGAGGGCGTGCCGCCGGTCGGCCGGGCTCATCTGGGCCCACAGCTCCCGCTCGGCCGGCAGCAGCTGTTCGGCCGCCCAGACGGCGTCGTCGGACGACAGGCGGGCCGGCCGCAGTGAGCCGACGAAGCGCTTGGTGAGGTGCGCAGCCCGGGCCACGTCAGCCGGCGTGGACGATGCAGAAACGGGTGGCGGGCATGGCCTCGAGGCGATCGTCGCCGATGGGCTCGCCACACACCTCGCAGCGGCCGTAGGTGCCGTCGTCGAGCTTGCCGAGGGCCCGTTCGACGTCGTCGAGCTGCTCCCGGAGCTGCCCGGCCAGGGCGGCGTTCTCTCCCTGCTCGGCGGCCACCTGGCCGGAGTCGGCGAAGTTGTCGTCGAAGGCGAGGGAGGACTCGTCGCGGTCGAGCTCCTTCAGCTGCTCGCGCAGGTGACGCCCCTCCTCCTCGAGGGCGGGGCGGGTGGTCGGCTCGCGGCTGCTCTCGGTCGGTGCGTCACCGCTCATGCCGTCGAGGTTACTCCCCCACCACCGCAGGGTGGCGACCGCCTCCCCCAGGGGAAGGAGGCCCGGATGGGTCGTCCAGGGATACCCCGAGGAGTTCAAGCGGGAAGCGGTCGAGGTGTATCGCTCCTCGGATCGTGCTCGCCGCGACGGGGTACGAAGGCCTCGTCCTCCTCCACGAAAGCCAGCTGACCAACGGCTCGACCCGGAACGCAGGGCGCATCAAGAGAGGCCCGCGAGCAGTGCTCGAAGCGCTGTCACAACCCCACACATGGGATGTCAACCAAACCTGCAGCAGACCCCGCCGCGCTTCTTGATGATCTCGCGGACCACCCCCACCACGATCAACACCAAGATCAACACCCCGACGATCTGACCCGCGCCGTACGCCGACATCACCCACGCCCCCTCTCTGCCAACGCCCGCAGCATCAACCGAATGAACACCGCCGTCCCCGCCACGAGCAACACGAACCACGCCGCCGCCAGCCCGTACGCGCCGATTGCCAGCATCCACACCCCGAACGCGGCGAAGGGCAACGACAACACCAACATGAACAGCACTACACGGCCCCGGCCATCACCAAGCACCGCCCCGTCGCCAGCCATGCTCAAGTCCGCTTCGAAAGCTGCCAGGCGACCGCCACGATGAGCCAAACCACGTTGGCGACGAGCGCCACCTGCATGATTCGGTAGAAGACCGGCAGGACGCGCTGCTGATCCACCGGGCGACCCTCGAGATGTCGACACTCGTAGCGCGTGGTCAACACAAGAAGCGTCATCGGGACCAACACCACGAGCGCACCGACCGGAGACACGAGCCTCTCCCGTCAATCGCACAGGTAGGCGTCGGCAAGCATGTCGCGGAAGATGCCGGCGGCATCAGTCCCCCACGCCGCGTAGCCCTTCGCATACTCGATCATGAACTCGTCAAAGCCGAGAGCCGCGGCGCCACGGCCTGCACCGAACGGCAGCACGACCGACGCGACAGCCACTGCACCCGTGGTCCCGCAGTTGGCGTTCCAACCGCCCCAACACGCTTGTGCAGTCGCCTCGATCGCACCACCAGCCTGGAGACCAGCAAACACCCAACCACCCGCCGCCGCTCCATAAAGGTTGAACGTGATCCCTACACCACGGCCAAAACTGGTCGCGCCCGAGTTCCAGTTCACGTGATCGTCAATGTGCAAACCCGAGGTGATCTCATTGCCGTTACCAAAGGTGACCCCGTCCAGGACGCCACCGGCGAAGTTGGCGACGTTCTGCGAACCCTCTGGATGCTGCTCGGCGATGCTGTTGCAGCTGTCGTCGGCGATGTCGACGCACCAGTCCGTCCCGGGGATGCCGAACAGCCCAGAGGGGTCGGTCATGTTCAACGGGTTCCCCCCGACGTAGCCGTACGCCGACCTGGTGACCGCGTTGGCCGGGTCTCTGCTGAGGAATTGGCCGGTGGCGGGGTCGTAGAAGCGGACGCCCTCGTCCCGAGCGAGGAGCAACGGCGTGGTCATGAGCTTCTCGACAGCGAGATCAGTAGCACCACGCAGCCGATCGGCACTGCGGCGACCAAGAGAACCAGCGCGACCACCTGGGCACGCGAGGTCGCCTCTTCAAGAAGGCCCCCGCGAATCCGCCATGACCATCCGACCACCCAGAGGATCGAGACGATGATCGCTGGGAGTGCTGCCTCCATGGTCATCGATCGGAGTAGTCGTTCGTGCAGTCGTAGATCCCGAACAGAAGGGCCGCAAGCCCGCCGGCACCGGGGAAGAACCCTGCCAGGCCGCCCACGCTGGTCTGGACCCACGCTTCCTTCATCGCCCGCTCGCATGCAGGCGAGCCTGGGCTTCGCTGGCAGACATCGTTCGCTTGCTTCAAGTCGTAGAAGCCGTAAGCGGTCAGCGAAGCGCCGTAGAAGCCGCTGGCCATCTTCGATCCGAACAGCAGTCCGCCACCCGCTGCCGTCGCCTCGATCCCGACGGCCCCTGCGGCCTGAGGGACCAGCAGCGGGATGTCGAGGGCGACTCCGACGACGTTTCCGCCTCGAGTCCAGTTCGAGTCCCAGCGAACCTTGTCCTCGTCGATGAACACGTCAGCGTGGCCCAGCGTGATCCCGTTCAGTACCCCGCCCGAGAAGTCAGCCACTCCCTGTCCTACGGCACCCCAGTCGATGTCGGGCCACAACCCGCTGGGATCCGTCGCGTTGAGGGGGTTGCCATAGACGTAGGCGTAGGGACTTCTGGTCGCCGCCGTGATCGGGTCCCTGGTGAGGAATTGGCCGGTGGCGGGGTCGTAGAAACGAACCGGCGGGGAAGACGTCTTGACAGTTGTCATAGCCGAAGCGTCATCTCACAAAGATCCCAAAGCCGATCGCCATGAGTGCTCCGATGATCAGCCACGACACATAGGCCCACTTAAGCGCCGTGCTCTCCGACTTCACGAACGGGTAGCTCCTCACCTCCAGCTTCCCGAGCGCGTCCGCGGCCTGGACGCCTGCGGTGACCAGCAGGATCACGCCGGCAAGCAAGAACAGGGCGCCCATCAGTTGAACCAATGCACGACGCCGCCGCCGAAGAGCGGCCAGCCGGCGCCGACCCCTCCGCTTGGGCTCCAGCCGCTCTCACTGTGGTCGGCGCCGCCAGAGAACACGAACCAGGATCCCCAGAAGCTCTCGTGCGGTTCGCAGGAACTCAGCGTGCTCAGGCCGACGCTCGCGCCAGCCGAAGGCCCGAGGCCCTCGTGGTGGCGGAGGTTGTGGCCGTCCCAGGTGACTGCGACGCATCCGAAAGCCGGGCAGATCTGGGCGCGGGCCTCTGCCAGGGGTTCGGTGCATCCGGCGTCCATGAAGCGCGAGCACGCTGCTCCACCGGTTGCGGAGCTCACCACCGACTTGGCGCCCTCGTCGCAGGTCAGGCCCATCACGCAGTCCGCCTGCCCGTGTGTGGCCGTGACGACGGTCGCGTTCACGGCGTTGTGGGTGACCTCGCCGGCCCCGTTGCAGATCTCGTCTCCGTTGGAGTCGTGGCCCTTGACCCCAGACAGGCAGTACAGACCTGTCGGGTCGGTCTTGTTGAGGGGGTTGCCGTAGACGTAGCCGTAGGCGGATCTCGTGAGCGCGTTGATCGGGTCTCGGGTGAGGAATTGTCCTGTTGCTGGGTCGTAGAAGCGGGCGCGGAGGTACTGGAAGCCGGTTTCGGGGTCGGTGTACTGGCCGGCGTAGCCGAACGGGGTGGTGGCCCCTTCGATGGCGGTGGGTCGCCCGTAGGGGTCGTAGGTGGCCCGCCCGATGATCTGGCCGGCGAGGTTGGTGAGGGCCCGGGTGGAGCCGAGCTGGTCGTGGTGGAAGAACGTGGGGGTGCCGTTGGTGACCGACTCGATGGGCAGCCCGTCGGGGCCGTAGATGTAGTAGGTGGGGGTGCCGTTGGTCGTCTCCACCAACAACAGGGGAAGCCCCTCGGCGGGCGACCAGGTGTAGGTGGTGGTGCCGAACGGGTGCTGTTTGGCCCGCCGCAGCCCGTCCCCGTCGTAGGTGTAGGTGGTGGTGACCGGGGCGAGGGGGTCGGTGTAGTAGCCGGTGATGGCCAGACGCAGGTCGGTGGCGGCGAAGGCGTTGGTGAGGGTGATCCGCCCGTCGGCCGACACGGGGATGATGGCCAGCATCGAGGTGGTCTCGGCGCCGTCGTAGTTCATGGTGATCCCCGCCGGGGGCGGGTCACCGGCCCGGTAGCCCTTGAAGAACCCGTCGCCGGACGGGTTCACGGTGGTGAGGTTGACCATCACCGCGGTGGTCCCGCTGGTGGGCAGCCCGGCCTGGCCGGCGACGGTGACGGTGCGGGAGTCGCCGTTGGCGAACCGGGTGCACGCCGGGGTGCACGGCCCCGTCCCGGTGGTGGTGTCCACCACCCGGGTGGCCGCCACCGGGGTGAACACCGACCCCGGCCCCGACGACGGCGACACCCACCCCTGCACGTCCACGCGCACGTCGGCCCCCGCGAACGACGACGTGATCGTGATCCGCCCGTCAGCCGACACGGGCACGAACGCCAACGACGACTCGACGGTGCCGGCGTTGTAGGCCACCGTGATCGTCCCCGGGGCGGACTGGTTCGCCCCGTAGACCTGCAGCAGGCCCTGGCCGGTGCCGTTGAGGGCGGTCACGTTGACCACCACCTGGGACACCCCCGAGGACGGCACCCCACCCTGCCCGGTCACCTGCACCGTCCGCGACGTGTTGGCCGCCAGGGTCGTGCACTGCGTGATCGACGTGGGGCACAACCCGACCCGGTTGGCCGAGCGGGTGTCGAGCAGGGGGGCGGGGTTGACGGCGGTGAGCTCACCGCCGGTCTGACCGGTGGGGGTGCTGTACCAGCCGACCACGTCGACCAGCACGTTCCCGGCGGTGGAGAAGTGCACCTTCACCCGGCCGTCCGGGGAGAGACGGGTGACGACCATGTTGGTGGCCTCCTGCCCGGCGGTCACGGTCACGTTGGACGTCACCGGGCGGGTGGCCACGTCGGCGGGGTAGACGGTGGCCGACCCGCCCGCCGCGGGGGGCAGCACGGTCACGTTCAACGCCACCGCCGACACCCCGGTGGAGGGCAGCCCGCCCTGGCCGGACACCTGCACCACCCGCTCCCCACCCCCCGAAGGGTACGACGTGCACTGCGACAGCGCCGTCGGGCACAGGCCCTTGCGGGACGCGGCACGGGTGTCGAGCAGGCGTGCTGGGGCGGCCAGGGCCTTGTACTGGCCGCCGTTGTCGACCGGCCGCGGCTGCGCGACCGAGGTGAGCCGATCGGCCAGGTCGTAGCCGTACGTCGACGGCGCCGCGGTGGGGGTGTCGACGCTGGTGCGGTTCCCGCGTCCGTCGAAGCCGTAGGTGGTGGCATCCGCCGGTGGGGTGGCACACGCCGACCGGGTCGACGGGGTCGAGTAGCACAACTGGTTGGCCGGGTCGGCCACCAACTGGGTGCCGTCCACCAGCTTGGACAGGTTCCCGGGCCTGTCGTAGTCGTAGGTCTGGGCGGCGCCCCCGCCGGGGGTGACCGACGCCAGCCGGCCCACGCCGTCGTAGCCGTAGGTCTCCGAGCCCGCCCCGGGCAGCCCACCGCCGATCAGCTGGTTCATCGACGAAAGCTGGCCGGCGGGACGGCGCCCGTAGTCCAGTTTCACGTCGGTGGCCGAGGCGACGTCGAAGGTGACCTGGTCGGTGGCGCCGGTGCGGTCGGCGACGAACTCGTCGACGGTGGCGGTGCTGGTCGGGAAGGAGACCCGCAGCCGATCGTTGGGGTCACCGGTCGGGGCGTAGTCGAGGTTGTAGTCGGTGCGCCGCCCGGCGAAGTCGTCGATCCAGTCGATCCGCCCCGCCGGGTCGTAGCCCCGGCGCACGCACAGGCTGGTCGGGGTGGTGGTGCAGTTGCCGCCCGGGTAGGCGATGGCGGTGAGGTTGTCGCCGGCGTCGTAGGTGTAGCCGATCGTCTCTGCCGCGCCGGTGCCCCCCGCCGGGGCGGTGGTCGAGGTGAGGTTGCCGGCGCTGTCCCACGCCCACCGGTACGGCCCGGTCGTCGGGGTGGCACAGGACCCGGCGACGCCCGCCACCGCCTGGCACACCCGCCGGGAACGGGCGTCATAGGCGACGGCGGTCACGTCGGGGGTGGCGTCGCTGTAGTCGATGGCGGTCACCCGCCCGGCGGCGTCGTAGCCGTAGCGGGTGCAGGCCGTGCCGGTGGCGCAGTTCCCGCCCGGGGCCTGCTTGGAGGCCAGGTCCCCCGTCGTGGTGGTGTAGGCGTAGCGGGTGACCCGGCCCGCCGGGTCGGTCACCGTCTCGGGTCGGCCCTGGGCGTCGTAGTCGTAGGTGGTGGCCACGCCGGCGTTGTCGAGCTGGGCTCGCAGAAGCCCGTCGCCCCAGTAGGTGTTGCGCAGCGTGTTCACCACCGTGGAGCCCGCCTTGGTCTGGACCTCGACGAGCCGGGACGCGTCGTCGTAGCCGTGGTCGGTGATCTGCCCGTTGGCGTCGGTCACCACGTCCACCAGACCGCTCGGGGTGTAGCCCCGCACCGTCAACCCGGCCAGCGGGTCGGTGATCCGGGTCGGCGCGCCGAACAGGTCCGGCACCACGGTGGTCGTGTACAACGCCGGGGTGCCCCCCGCCTTGTTGCCGTTGGGTGCCACCGTGGACGTCAACCGACCCACGTTGTCGTAGGCCCACGTCGTCGTCCGCCGGGCGCCCCCGATCGGCGGCTCCGCCGCCTTGGTCCGGTAGCCGTTGGCGTCGTAGTCGAACTGCCACGACTGGGAGCGCGGGTCGATCACCTCGGTCACCACCGTCGGCTGCCCCGCCTTGGTGTACGAAAAGGTCGTGGTCCGGGGCCCCGCGTTGCCGGTCACGTCCACCCGGTCCAACCGCCACGGGCTACCCGTCGCGTAGGTGTAGGTCGTCGTGCTGGCGATGGCCGCGTCGTTGGCGCCCTCCACCACCTGGGTGGGCAACCCGACGCTGTTCCACGCCATCGTGGTCACCGTCCCCGCCGCGTCGGTCACCCTCGTCGGCCGCCCCGACACCGGGTCGAACTCGGTTCGGGCCACCACCCGCTGGCCCGGCCCCGTCACCGACGTCACCCCCACCGTGACCGGGTCGTACGTGAACGACCACACCGACGGGTTCGCCGAGCCCACCCCCACCGTGGTCGACACCCGCACCCCGTTGGCATACACGTCCAACCGCTTCGTCCTCCGGGTCGAGCCGCTGCCCGCCACCGGCTCGGCCACCAACGTCTGCCCCGGCAACCCCTGATGATCGAACGTCAGCTCGGTCAACCCGCCCAGCTCGTCGGTCTGGCGGAACGCCCGCCCCAACCCGTCATAGTCGGTGTGCACCGACCGGCGGTCGGGCACCGCCCTGGCCATCTGATCCGGATCGAACACGTCGGTCAACCGATGGCCCCCGTCGTAGCCGTACCCCCAACTCCGAGCCGGCTGATCCCCACCCACCGTCTGCTGCCCCACCGTCACCTGGGTCAGATCCCCCGCCCCCGAGTACCCGAACGCCACATACCGCTGCGCCGGATCCACCACCCGGCTCACCCGACCCCCCACCACCGTGAAATCGAGGAACCGCCCATCCGGAGCCGTCACCCGATCCAACCCACCCGCGTCGTACCCCAGTGTCGTCACCTGCCCCGCCGCGGTCTCCGAAGCCGTCAGCCGACCGCTCGCGTCGAACCGGTGCCTGGCCCCGTCCGGGAACGACAACACGAACGAGCCGTCCCCGTTGCGGACCAGATCCGCCGTCACCCGCCCCGGCGCCACGTACGAACCATCGGCCTGCCGAGTGAACCGCGTCACCGGCCCACACCCCTGCTGATACACCACCTGCTGCCCCGACGACGCATTCGGGTTGTCCAGACGAGACCCGTACGAGAACGACCAACCGAACCCCAACGGCGAGCTCACCGCCGCCCGAGCCGAGTTGTACGTGCGCCGCACCTCCAACGGCCGGCCCCGAGTCCCGATCGACAGATCCGTCCACTCGTCGAAGAAGTTCCCCGTCTGGGTGTTGATCGGATCCCCCGCCTCACCCTGCGACCCGTTCACCCCCGGCGCCGCATCGTTGCACCCATTCGTCTCCTCAGCGGACAGGCCACCACCGGCCACCTCCGCCCCCGTCGTCCGGAAGAGCCCACCGTTGTTGTCCGAGAAGAAGATCAGACCGCACTCCGAACACACGGCGATCCCCCCGCTGCCCGCGGGGGTCGGGGCGTAGTTCGAGAACGTCCCGGGAAACGCCTGACCCAGATCGAAACGTCGCACACCGTCGGCTGCCCGGGAGTAGAGGGCGCTCCCTCCGCGGTCGGCAGCCAACCCGAACTCCGCGTCATCGGCACCGCCAACCCTTACCGCTCCAGCCGTCGGATCACCGGGGTTGAACGGCGTCGCCGGATCGAACCGCCACACCTTCTTGCCCTTGCTGAAGAACACCATGTTGCCGGCCGTCGCCACCGCGGCAACCCCGACGTCGTAGTTCGCCGGCTCCTCCCACGCAGTGGTTCTCGTCGAACCCTGGACCTTGCTGAGACGAGGAACGCACGTCTGCCGACCGACCTTGCACTCGCCGACCCACATCGTCCCGTCCGACGTGAACGCGATCCCCCACGGTCGAAAGAACCCCGACGCATGCTCCTGAGGCACCCCACCACCGGGCGGAATTCTCCAGATCTTGTCGGGACCGTCCTCGGTGCTCTGCGGAACCGGCGCCTCCCCAGCGGCTACGAACAGCGCACCGTCCCCACCCATCGCCAGGTATCCCGCGTTGCTGATGGTCGCGTAGGTCGACACCGTCCCGGCGACGAGATCGACCTTGCGGACCCGACCGTTGTTGCGATCAGAAACGAAGACCGCCGAGCCCGACGGGTCCGCGGCCATCCCGTTGAGCCAACTCCCGAACTTGGCCGACGCCAACGGCCCATCCGCGAACCCCACTCCCGGCCCCGCGATCCGCGTCACCGACTCCAGCGCGCCCGCCCGATCAGCCCACCCCCCCCGACCGGACCCGGCAGCTGCTCGACCACCGGAAGCACCACCGAAAGCACCACCACCACGACCAAGCCCCACCCGACACGACCCCACCAACCGCCCCGACGCCCCATCGCCCGCCCTCCCGAACGCCCGACCCTCACCCCGTCATCGACGACCCGCAGAACCTACTTGAGCGCGGAGGGAGCGGCTCGGGCTCTACCGGGTCCGCCCGTGGACCGGGCGACGAGTCGGTCTCATCCCGATGCCGGGCCGCGGGCCCGGGGATGGGCATCGTCGTACACCGCGCGCAGGCGCTCGGTCGACACCAGGGTGTACACCTGGGTCGTGCTGATCGAGGCGTGCCCGAGCAGCTCCTGCACCGCCCGGATGTCGGCCCCGTGGTCGAGCATGTGGGTGGCACAGGAGTGGCGGAGCACGTGGGGCGACAGACGGTCGCCGAGCCCGGCCCGGTCGCCGTAGCGCCGCACGATCCCCCACGCGCCCTGTCGTGACAGCCGCCCGCCGCGGGCGTTCAGGAACACCGCCTCGGCGTCGCCGCGCCGGGCCCACCGGTCGGGCACCAGGGCGTCCCGCCCGGCGGGCCCCAACCAGGCGGCGAGGGCCTCGGCGGCGAGCCGCCCGAGCGGCGCGATCCGCTCCTTGGCCCCCTTGCCGAACAGCCGCAACAGCCGCCCGTCGAGGTCGACGTCGGGCAGGGTCAGGCCCACCAGCTCGGAGATGCGCGCCCCCGTGCCGTAGAGCACCTCGACGATGGCCCGGTCGCGCCGGGCGACGGCGTCGTCGCCGACCACGGCGTCGAGCAACCGCTCGACCTCCTCCTCGCGCAGCGCCTTGGGCAGCCCCTGGGGGACCTTCGGCACGTCGACGTCGGCGGCCGGATCGCGCTCGGCCAGGCCCTCGTCCACGAGGAAGCGGTGCAGCGAGCGCACGGCGACGAGGCCCCGGGCCACCGACGACGGGGCCCGCCCGGCGTCGCGGAGCGCGGCCACGTAGGCGGTGACATCCGGCTCGCCCACCGCGTCGAGGGCCACCCCACGGGCCCGGAGCCAGGCCCAGTAGGCCCGCAGGTCGCGGCGGTAGGCGGCGAGCGTGTTCGGCGACCGGCCCCGCTCGGCGCTGAGCCAGGTGAGGTACTCCTCGACCTCCAGCGGGAGCGGCTCGACGGCGTCGTCGGTGAGGGGGTCAGCGGCCAAGGCGGCGCAGGGCGAGGCTCAGCCCGATGATCGTCTTGGCGTCGGTGATGCGGGCGTCGGCGATGGCGGCGGGCACGTCGTCGACGGCGACGTGCTCGACGGTCATGTGCTGCTCCTCCACGCCCTGCAGGTCCCGCTCGACGGGGCTGAGGTCACGGCCGAGGTAGACGAACGAGCGCTCGTCGCTGAACCCGGGCGAGTTGTGGAACTCGGCCAACAGCTCCAGCGAGCCGGCCCGCAGCCCGACCTCCTCCTCGAGCTCGCGCGCCGCGGTGCGCTCGGGGGGCTCGCCGGGCACGTCGCGCTTGCCGGCCGGGATCTCCAGCAGCTCGACGTCGAGGGCGGCGCGGTACTGGCGGACGAGCACGACGGTGCCGTCGTCGAGCAGGGGCACGACCGACACCGCACCCGGGTGGTGCACCACGTCGCGCTCGAAGGTGGAGCCGTCCGGGGCGACGAAGGTGCCGATGGCGAGGGAGATGGTCGACCCCTCGTGCAGCACGCGCTCGCCGACGCGACGGAACCCCGCAGCCACGACGGGGCTACCGGGTGCCCGCGGCCTCGGCGTCGAGGCGGATGAGGTGCGGGTTCCGGCCCTCCGCTCGGGCGAGGGCGGCACCCACGAACTCACGGAACAGCGGGGCGGGCCGGTCGGGACGGCTCTTGAACTCGGGGTGGGCCTGGGTGCCGACCCAGAACGGGTGGTCGTCGAGCTCGATGAACTCGACCAGGCGGCCGTCGGGCGACGTGCCCGAGCAGACGAACCCGCTCCCCTCGAACTTCGAGCGGTACCGCGGGTTGAACTCGTAGCGGTGCCGGTGGCGTTCGGAGACGACCTCGCGGCCGTAGGCGCGGGCGACCCGCGAGCCGGGGGCGAGCTCGGCGATGTAGGCGCCGAGGCGCATGGTGCCGCCCATGTCGGTGACGTCGCGCTGGCTGTCCATCAGGTCGATGACCGGGTGGGGCGTCTGGGGGTCGAACTCGCTCGAGTTGGCCCCCGCCAGGCCGAGCACGTTGCGGGCGTACTCGATGGTCATCACCTGCATGCCGAGGCACAGCCCGAGGCACGGCATCTGGTGCTCGCGGGCGTAGGTCGCAGCGGCGATCTTCCCCTCGATGCCCCGCTCGCCGAACCCGCCGGGGATCACGATGCCGTCGAAGTCGCGGAGACGGCCGTCGGCGAGCAGGCCCTCGACGTCCTCGGCCTGGACCCACTCGATCTCGACCTTGGCCCCGTGGTGGAACCCGCCGTGCTTGAGCGCCTCGACCACCGAGAGGTAGGCGTCGGGGAGGCTGACGTACTTGCCGATGATGCCGATGCGGACGGGGTCGACGGCCGTCTCGATGCGGTCGATCAGGATCTCCCACTCCGACAGGTCGATCTCGCGGTCGGCGAAGCCGAGCTGGCGGCAGATGACCTCGTCGAGGCCCTCGTCGTGGATCACCAGCGGGATCTCGTAGAGGTTGCGGGCGTCGGCCGCGTTCACGACGGCGTCGACCGGCACGTCGCACAGGTTGGAGATCTTGCGCTTCAGCTCGGCCGAGATCGGCGACTCGCTACGGCACACGATGGCGTCGGGCTGGATGCCCCGGCTGCGCAGCTCGGTGACCGAGTGCTGGGTGGGCTTGGTCTTCTGCTCGCCCGACGGGCCGATGAACGGCACGAGGGTGACGTGCACGTAGCAGACGTTGTCGCGACCGACGTCGAGGCGGAACTGCCGGATCGCCTCGAGGAACGGGAGGATCTCGATGTCGCCGACGGTGCCGCCGATCTCGGTGATCACCACGTCGACGTCGTCACCGGCCAGGCGGGTGATGCGCCGCTTGATCTCGTCGGTGATGTGCGGGATGACCTGCACGGTCTTGCCGAGGTAGTCGCCCCGGCGCTCGGCGGCGATGACCGCCGAGTAGATCGAGCCGGTGGTGGCGTTCGAGTCGCGGGACAGGCTCTCGTCGACGAAGCGCTCGTAGTGGCCGAGGTCGAGGTCGGTCTCGCCGCCGTCGTCGGTGACGAACACCTCGCCGTGCTCGAACGGGTTCATGGTGCCCGGGTCGACGTTGATGTAGGGGTCGAGCTTCTGCATGGTGACCCGCAGGCCCCGTGACTTGAGGAGGCGTCCGAGCGACGAGGCGGTCAGTCCCTTTCCGAGGGAGCTGGCCACACCTCCGGTCACGAAGATGTGCTTCGTCAACGCTTCCTCCTCGGCCCGTCCACCACGACGGAAGCTCACCCTAACGCGCGCCCCGGGCTCGCGGTGCACCGGACTCGCGGGCGGCGGGACGTTGATCATAGGGTCTGGAATTCGGTATTCTGATCTCGTACGTCGTGCTCGCATCGATCCCGGAGGTCCCCTCATGTCCGACCGAACCCCGATCACCGTCGCCCACGGCGACGGCATCGGCCCCGAGATCATGGATGCGACGCTGCGCATCCTCGAGGCCGGCGGCGCCCGGCTCGACATCGAGACCATCGACATCGGCGAGAAGGTCTACGACAAGGGCTACTCGTCGGGCATCGCCCCCGAGGCGTGGGAGTCGCTCGAGCGCACCCGGGTGTTCCTGAAGGCGCCCATCACCACCCCGCAGGGTGGCGGGTTCAAGAGCCTCAACGTCACCGTGCGCAAGACGCTCGGCCTCTACGCCAACGTGCGCCCCTGCCTCTCCTACGCGCCCTTCGTCGAGACCAAGCACCCCGACATGGACGTCGTCATCATCCGCGAGAACGAAGAGGACCTCTACGCCGGCATCGAGCACCGCCAGACCGACGAGGTCATGCAGTGCCTCAAGCTCATCACCCGGCCGGGCTGCGAGCGCATCGTCCGCTACGCGTTCGAGTACGCGCGCGCCTACGGCCGCAAGAAGGTCACCGCGTTCACCAAGGACAACATCATGAAGATGACCGACGGTCTCTTCCACCAGGTGTTCGACGAGGTGGCCGCCGAGTACCCCGACCTCGAGCACGAGCACTGGATCGTCGACATCGGGGCGGCCAAGCTGGCCGACACCCCCGAGGCGTTCGACGTCGTCGTGATGCCCAACCTCTACGGCGACATCCTCTCCGACGTCGCCGCCCAGATCGCGGGCTCGGTGGGCCTGGCCGGCAGTGGCAACATCGGGATGGGCTACGCCATGTTCGAGGCCATCCACGGCTCGGCTCCCCGCCGCGCCGGCCAGAACCTCGCCAACCCGTCCGGCCTGTTCCTCGGGGCGGTCCAGATGCTCGTGCACCTCGGCCAGGGCGACGTCGCCGAGCAGGTGCACAACGCCTGGCTGTGCACGATCGAGCAGGGCACCCACACCTACGACATCTTCGAGGACGGCGTGTCGAAGCAGAAGGTGGGCACCCGGGAGTTCGCCGACGCGGTGATCGCCAACATCGGCAACCGGCCCGAGGTGCTGGAGCCGGTGAGCTACGCGCACGCCACCAAGCCCATCGAGATCACCGTGCCCCCCACTGTGAAGGCGGCCAAGCAGCTCGTCGGCGTGGACGTGTTCGTCAACTGGGACGAGGGCGGGCCCGACGACCTCGGCAACCTGCTGTCGCCGTTCGTGCCCGACGGCCTCCAGCTGTCGATGATCTCCAACCGCGGCCAGAAGGTCTGGCCGAACGGCAACCCCGAGACCTTCTGCGTCGACCACTGGCGCTGCCGGTACGAGTCGACCGGCGACGGCATCACCCACCGAGACGTGGTCGACCTGCTCGGCCGCTTCGACGGCCACGGCATCGACTTCGTGAAGACCGAAGGCCTGTTCACCTTCGACGGCGAGCCCGGCTACTCGAAGGGCCAGGGCCAGTAGCCCACGACCGCGTCGGTGGGGAGCGGGCCGTACAGGTGGGGGAACCCGTCCTCCACCCGCACCTCGGCCCCGAGGCGGCTGGGGTCGATCTCGAGCACCACGAGCGGGCTGGCGTCGGCGAAGAACCGGTCGGCGACGCCGGCCAACTGGTGCTCGTGGGCGAGGTGCACGAACCCGACCTCGTCGAGGGCCAGGCCGCGGGTCGACCGTCGGTACTCGCCGACGACCCGGGCCGCCTCCCACTCGTCGACGAGGGCCAGGTGGTAGAGGAGCCCGGCCAACGGGCTAGGGCCCGCCGTCGGCGGCGTCGGCCAGCAGCTCGCGAGCGTGGTCGCGGGCGGTGGCCGATTCGGGTGAGCCGGACAGCATGCGGGCCAGCTCGACGACCCGATCGTCGTCGCCGACCGCGGCCACGTCGGTGCGGGCGCGACGGCCTCTCACCTCCTTGGTGACGACCACGTGGTGGTCGGCGAAGGCGGCGACCTGGGGAAGGTGGGTCACCACCAGGACCTGGTGGTCGTGGCCGAGCTCGGCGAGGGCCCGCCCGACGGCGAGCGCGGCGCTGCCACCGATGCCGGCGTCCACCTCGTCGAACACGAGGGTGCCCGGCGCCTCGGTCAGCACCAGGCGCAGCGCCAGCATGGTGCGGGCGAGCTCGCCGCCCGACGCCACCTTGCGCAGCGGCGCGAGGGTCGATCCGGGGTTGGCGGCGAACAGGACGACCACGTCGTCGCCCGGGTCGTCGTCGCCGACCACGACGTCGAGGCGGGCCTTGCCGAGGGCGAGGCGTCGGAGGTTGGCCTGCACGGCGGCGGCCAGTCGAGGAGCGGCCGCCCGCCGGGCCTCCCCCACGGCGGCCGCCTCGGCGGCGACCCGGGCGACGGCAGCCCCGCGCTCGGCGTCGAGCGCGGCGGCCAGGGCATCGTGGCCCTCGAGCTCGGCGAGACGGGCGGCCGCCTCGTCGCGGTACGCGAGCACCTCGGCCAGCGTGTCGCCGTACTTGCGCCGGAGGTCGACGAGGAGGTGACGACGCACCCGGATCTCGGCGAGCCGCTCGGGGTCGTCCTCGAGGACCTCGCCCACCGCCCGGAGCTCGGCGGTCACGTCGCCCAGCTCGGCGGCCAGGTCGCGCAGGCGACCGGCCAGGTCACTGAACGGCCCCCGGCCGTCGACGGCCGCGACGACGGCCGCGAGCGAATCGGTCACCCCGCCGTCGTCGGCGAGGAGGCCGACCGCGGCGGCCGCCGCCTCCCGATGGGCGACGGCGTCGCCGAGGCGGTCCTCCTCGGCGTCGAGCCGCTCGTCCTCGTCGGGATCGTCGAGGCCGGCGGCGTCGAGCTCGGTGACCTGGAAGCGGAGCAGATCGATCTCGCGGGCCCGCGACCGCTCGTCGCCGCCGAGGGCGGCCAGGCGATCGTCGATGGCGGCGACCTCCTTGCCGGCGGTGGCGAGCGGCTCGAGGTCGATGCCGGCGAAGCGGTCGAGGGCCGCCCGCTGCACCGCGCCCGACAGGAGCGACTGGTGGGCGTGCTGGCCGTGGAGGTCGACGAGGCGCGCACCCCGGTCGGCCAGCTCCCCCGCCGTTGCCAGACGGCCGTCGACGTAGGCCCGGGAGCGCCCCTCGCGGGGCACCACCCGGCGCAACACGACCTCGTCGTCGTCGAGCTCGAAACGACCCTCGACCACCGCCTCGTCGGCGCCGGCCCGCACGATGGCGGGGTCGGCGCGGCCGCCCACCAGCAGCTCGATGGCCTCGACCACGAGCGTCTTGCCGGCGCCGGTCTCGCCGGTGACGGCGGTCATGCCGTCGTCGAGGAGCAAGGTGAGCTCCTCGACGACGCCGAGGTCGGCCACCCGAAGCTCTCGCAGCATCAACGGTCTCCGAGCTGGAACTTGGCCTTGAGGATCCCGTGGAAGTCGCGGGGGCCGAAGATGACCAGCCGGGCCCGGTGCGACGAGGCCGTGCACGTGACGGCGTCGCCCGGTTGGAGCTCGCCCAGGATCCGGCCGTCGACCGACAGGGTGGCCGGCCGGTGGCCGCTGACGACGATGCGCACCGACGACGTGGGCTCGAGCACCAGGGTGCGGTCGAACAGCATGTGGGGCGACGCCGGGGTGATGAGGATGGCTCGGTGCGTGGGGGCGACGATCGGGCCCCGGGCCGACAGCGCGTAGGCCGTGGATCCGGTGGGCGTGGCGATGATCAGCCCGTCGGTGGCGTAAGGCGTGAAGAAGCGCCCGTCGATCTCGACGTCGAGGCGCACCGTGTGGCCGCTCGGGGTCTTCTCGAGCACGGCCTCGTTGAGGGCGACGGCGTCGACCGTGCCGATGCTGCCCGGCGCCTGCGTGCGCACGGCGAGCAGCATGCGCTCCTCGACCGCGTAGTCGCCGGCGAGGAAGCGCTCGAGGGCGGGGCGCAGCCCGACCGGCTCGACCTCGGTCAGGTAGCCGAGCTGGCCGAGGTTGACCCCGATCACGGGGACGTCGGCCCGGGCGACGAGGTCGACCGCCCGAAGCATGGTGCCGTCGCCCCCGAGGCTCACGACCACGTCGAGGCCGTCGACCAGCTCGGGCGAGGCCCGACCCAGCGTGTCGAGACCGGCGACGGCGGCGTCCTCGTCGGTGAGGCGAACCTCGTGGCCGCCGTCGCGCAGCCACGACGCGCACTCGCGGGCCAGGTCGCGCGCCTCCTCGCGTTCGTGGTGGACCACGAACCCGACGGCGGCCACTAGCCGTCCCGCCCCGCGGCCTCGGCGACCACGGCATCGAGGTCGAGGTCGAGGTCGAGGTCGTGACGACCGAGGACAGGACCCGCGTCGGCGGCCCGGGCATGGAGGAGGAACTCGACGTTGCCGTCCGAGCCGCGGAGAGGCGAGACCATGACCCCCATGATGCTGGCTCCCCCGGACAGGAACGCGGCAATCACCTCGTCGAGCACCCGGCGCCACACGGCCGGGTCCCGGATGACCCCTCGACCGCGGGACGCCTCGGCCCGACCAGCCTCGAACTGCGGCTTCACCAGCACCACCAGGTCGGCGTCGGGGCGGGCCGCGGCGAGGAGCCGGTCGACGACGAGGGTGAGGGAGATGAACGACAGGTCGGCGACGACCACGTCCACCGGGGCGCCGACCTCCTCGAGGTCGAGGGCCCGGAGGTTCGTCCGCTCGAGGTTGCGCACGCGGGGGTCGGCCCGCAGCGACTCGTGGAGCTGGCCGTAGCCCACGTCGACGGCGACGACCTCGACGGCGCCGCGCTGGAGCAGGCAGTCGGTGAAGCCACCGGTCGAGGCCCCGGCGTCGAGGGCGCGACGCCCGGCCACGTCGATGCCGAACCGGTCGAGTGCCCCGTCGAGCTTCAGCCCGCCCCGGCTCACGAAGCGGGCGGGCGGGCCGGCCACGACGATGGGCTCCGAGGGGTCGACGAGGCGCGCCGGCTTGGCGGCGGGCGCGCCGGCCACCGTCACCCGACCGGCCTCGATGTCGGCCCTCGCCCGCTCCCGGCTCGGCGCCAGGCCCCGACGCACGAGCTCGGCGTCGAGCCGGCGTCGGCTCAGGTGCTCGCCTTCTGGGCGCCGGCCTTCTGGGCGCCGGCCTTCTGGGCGCCGGCCTTCCTGGTGCCCGCCTTCCTGGTGCCCGCCTTCCTGGTGCCCGCCTTCTTGGTCGTCGTGCGAGCCGGGGCCTTCTTGGTGGCCGTCTTGCCCTGGAGCCCCTCGATCTTGCGCTCGAGCCGGGCGATGTCCTTCTTGGTGGCCAGTCCCAGCGCGGTCAGCTGCGCCTGCACCTGGTTGTCCACCATGGTGGCGACCCGCTCGCTGTTGTCACGGCTGCGCTCGACCAGGTCCTGCACGGCGGACTGGAACTGCGCGGTCTGCTCCTCGGTCGTCCTGGTGATCTGCTGCAGGAGCGATTGGATGCTCTCCTGGATCGACTCGGCGGCGTCCCGCGTGGAGCCGATGGCGTTCTGGATCGGGTTCTGGGCCATCGCAGGAGCGTACGAGCGTTCCCGCCCCCGGGGCAACGACGGGCCGGCGGTCGATTGCCGGGAAACGAGCTAGACGACACCCGCGACGAGCCGCTCGAGGTCGGCGGCCACGAGGTCGGGTTCGGGTGTCACCGGCAGGTCGGCCTCGGCGGTGACGCCCGAGAGCACCAGTGCGAACCGGAAGCCGAGGGCCAGCGCGAACCTCCCGTCGGTGTCGGGACGGTCGCCGACCACGATGCCCGTGTCACCGACGTGGGCCCGGACCAGGTCGCAGATCGGCGGGTGCGGCTTCCCGGCGACCACGGCCTTCACGCCGGCGGCCACCTCGATCGAGGCGAGGATCGCCCCTCCTCCTGGTACGGGCCCGGCCGGCGTCGGATAGGTGGCGTCGTCGTTGGACGCCAACAGGCGAGCGCCTCGCCGCACCGCAGTCGACGCCGCCGTCATCCGGGCGTGGTCGAAGCCCGGGTCGAACCCGACCACCACCGCGTCGGCGTCGCCGTCGGGCACGGCCCGCGCGCCCCGGTCCTCCACCGCCTCGACCAGTCCCGGGCCCCCGCAGACGAGCACCGTCTCGCCCGGATGGACGAGGGTCCCGGCGGCCGTCGCCGACGTGATGACGTCGTCGCCGGGGTCGACGCCCATGGCGCGGAGCTTGTCGGCCACGTCGGCCCGTCGCCCGTACGACATGTTGGTGACGAAGGCGAGGGTGTGCCCGGCGCGGCGCAGCCGGGCGACCGCCTCGGCCGAGCCCGGGATCGGTTCCGGGCCGAGCCACAGCACGCCGTCGAGGTCGAGCACCACCGCCACGCGTCCATCCTGGCTCACGACGGGCCGGGGGGCCGGTTCCCCACGGGTCTGCTAGGACAGGGGCGTGCCCCGCTTCAGCCCCCTCCGCGGTCTGCGGTACGACCTCGACCGGGTCGACCTGGCCGCCGCCACCGCCCCGCCCTACGACGTGATCGACGCCGAGGGCCGGGCCGCGCTCGTCCGTCGCGACCCCCACAACGTGGTGCGCATCGACCTCCCCGTCGACGAGGGCGACGGCGCCGACCCCTACGAGGCGGCCGCCGCTCGCTTCGCGGCGTGGCAGGACGAGGGTGTGCTCGCCCGCGACGACGAGCCGTCGTTCTACGTGTACCGGATGGAGCACCGTGACGAGCAGGGCCGGGAGCGGCGCACCACCGGCGTGTTCGGGGCCCTCGCCCTGGCGCCGCCCGGCGAGGCGGGCCCCGGCCAGCAGCCGATCCTCCCCCACGAGTTCACGACGCCGAAGGCCAGGAGCGACCGGCTCCGCCTGCAGGAGGCGACGCAGGCGAACCTGTCGCCGATCTGGGGGCTCTCACCCGCCGGCGGGCTCACGGAGCTCCTCGACACCACGTCCCAGCCGCTGGCGAGCTGGGACGACGAGGACGGTGTCGTCCACCGGCTCTGGCGGCTCACCGACGCCGACACCCTCGGGCGCATCGCCCAGCTGGTGGCCGGCGAACCGCTCGTCATCGCCGACGGCCACCACCGCTACGAGACCGCCCTCGCCTACCGGGACGCCCATCGCGACGCCGACACCGTCCTCACCTACGTGGTCGAGCTCGACGACGACGAGCTCACCGTGCTGCCGATCCACCGGCTGCTCTCCGGCCTGCCCGACGACCTCGACCTGCTGGCCGCGTTCGAGCCGTTCTTCGTCGTCGAGACCACGGACCGGCTGCGCACCGACGAGGGCCTGGTGCTGGTGACGCCGGAGGGGACGTGGCTCCTGCGGCCGCGGCCGGAGGTCATGGCCGGCGCCCGCGACCTCGACACCAGCCGCCTCGACGTCGCCCTCGCCGCCCTGCCCGACCACGAGCTGGTGTTCCAGCACGGCATCGACCACGTCCGCGACCGGATCGCCAAGGGCGAGGCCCAGGCCGGTGTGCTCCTCCGCCCGGTCACCGTCGCCCAGATCGTCGAGATCGCCCACGGCGGCGAGCGCATGCCACCGAAGACCACGTTCTTCCATCCGAAGCCCCGCACCGGCGTGGTGTTCCACACCTTGGGCTGATCGAGGCGGCGGCTGCCCGAGTCGCCGGCCGACCGAGTCGCCGGCCGACCGAGGGCGTGGCTGACCGCCGGAGGGGCGGCAGGAGCTCGGGTCAGTCGACCGTCCAGGTCGCACCCGAGTGGAGCAGCGCCCGCAGGTCGCCCGGGCCCTTCTGCTCGTGGGCAGCGGCGAGCTGGCGATCGGTGGCCTCGGCGTACTCGGAGGCGTCGACCGCCCGGAACACCCCGACCGGGGTGGGCTCGTGGGGGCCGTGGGCCAGCCGGGAGAGCTGGAAGGCGAGGCCGTGGTTGGTCTCGTCGTGGACGAGGATGGCGCCCGCACCGACGTCGGCGACCTCGACCAGCCCCAGCTTGCCGTCGTTGCCGAGGGCGACGCCCTTCCCACCGTCGGCGCCGAACCGGATCGGCTCGCCGTGCACGAGCGGGATCAGCATGTCGTCGCGGTTGGCCTTCGCCGTGATCGTCTCGAACGCGCCGTCGTTGAAGACGTTGCAGTTCTGGTAGATCTCGACGAACGCGGCGCCCTTGTGGGCGTGGGCCCGGCGGAACGTCTCCATCATGTGCTGGCGGTCCATGTCGTGGGTGCGGGCCACGAAGGTGGCCTCGGCCCCGAGCGCGACGCTGATGGGGTTGAACGGCGTGTCGAGCGAGCCGAACGGCGTCGACTTGGTCACCTTGCCGACCTCGCTGGTGGGCGAGTACTGGCCTTTGGTGAGGCCGTAGATCTGGTTGTTGAACATGAGGATGGTGATGTTCACGTTGCGGCGCAGCGCGTGCAGCAGGTGGTTGCCGCCGATCGACAGCATGTCGCCGTCGCCGCCGACGACCCACACGTCGAGGTCGGGGCGGGCGACGGCCAGCCCGGTGGCGATGGCGGGAGCCCGGCCGTGGATGCCGTGCAGCCCGTAGGTGTTCATGTAGTAGGGGAACCGGGCCGCGCACCCGATGCCGGACACGAACACCGTGTTCTCGCGGCGCACGTGCAGCTCGGGCATGAGCAGCTGCACCGCGGTGAGGATCGAGTAGTCCCCGCATCCGGGACACCACCGCACCTCCTGGTCGCTCGACCAGTCCTTGCGGGTGGTGACGGGAACGGCGGTGTCAGTCATCGAGGGCCTCCAGGATGGCCGTCTCGAGCTCGCCGGCGGTGAAGGGCACGCCCTTCACCTTGCTGACGGAGCGGACGTCGACGAGGTACTCGGCCCGGAGCAGCTTCGAGAGCTGCCCGAGGTTCATCTCGGGGCAGAGCACCTTCGGGTAGCGGGCCAGGACCTCGCCGAGGTCGGCCGGGAACGGGTTGAGGTGGACGAGGTGGGCCTGGGCGACCCGTCGCCCGCGGGCTCGCGCCCGGTCCACGCCACCGCTGATGGCGCCCCACGTCGAGCCCCAGCCGAGCACGAGGATCTCGGCGTCGTCGACGTCGTGGATCACCTCGACGTCGGGGATGGTGTCGGCGATGCCGGCCACCTTGGCCGCCCGGAGGTGGACCATCCGCTCGTGGTTGTCGGGGTCGTAGGAGATGTTGCCGGTGATGTCCGACTTCTCGATGCCGCCGATGCGGTGCATGAGCTCGGGCGTGCCGGGCAGGGCCCACGGCCGGGCGAGGGTGTCCTCGTCGCGCAGGTAGGGCCAGAAGACCGGGTTGCCGTCGTCGTCGGTGCCGTTGGGGCTCGTGGCGAACTCGACGGGGATCTCGGGGAGGGAGTCGACGTCGGGGAGGAGCCACGGCTCGGCGCCGTTGGCGAGGTAGCCGTCGGACAGGAGGATCACGGGGGTGCGGTAGGTGATGGCGATGCGGGCGGCCTCGATGGCGGCGTGGAAGCAGTGCGCCGGGCTGTAGGGGGCGACGATGGGCAGCGGTGACTCGCCGTGGTGGCCGTACATGGCCAGCAGGAGGTCGGCCTGCTCGGTCTTCGTCGGCAGACCGGTCGACGGCCCGCCCCGCTGGATGTCGATGATCAGCAGTGGCAGCTCGAGGCTGATGGCGAGGCCGATGGTCTCGGCCTTGAGGGCGATGCCCGGCCCGCTCGTGGTCGTGACCCCGAGGTGCCCGCCGTAGGCGGCGCCCAGGGCGGCGCCGATGCCGGCGATCTCGTCCTCGGCCTGCAGGGTGCGCACGCCGAAGTTCTTGTGCTTCGACAGCTCGTGGAGGATGTCGGAGGCCGGGGTGATGGGGTACGAGCCGAGGAAGATCGGGAGCTGGGCGAGCTGGCCGGCGGCGATCAGCCCCCAGGCGACGGCCGTGTTCCCGGTGATGTTGGTGTAGACGCCGGGCTGCTGCGGGGCGGGCTTGACCACGTACGGGTGGTCGAACAGCTCGGCCGTCTCGCCGAACGCGTGACCGGCCTTGAAGGCGGCCAGGTTGGCGTCGCGCACGATCGGGGTGCGGCCGAACTTCGACTCGATCCAGTCGAGCGTGGGCTGCTCGGGCCGCGTGTACATCCAGGAGATCAGGCCGAGGGCGAAGAAGTTCTTCGACCGGTCGGCGTCGCGAGGCTTGACCCCGAGCGGCTCGCAGGCCTGCTTGGTGATGCTCGTCATCGGGACCTCGTAGACGGTGTAGCCCTTGAGGGATCCGTCGGTGAGCGGGTCGTCGTCGTAGCCGGCCTTGGCCAGGCTGCGCTCGTCGAAGGTGTCGACGTTGACGATGACGGTGCCGCCCTGCTCGAGCTTGTTCAGCTCGCTGCGCAGGGCGGCGGGGTTCATGGCCACGAGCACGTTCGGGGCGTCGCCCGGCGTGGTGATCTCGTGGTCGGAGATGTGCACCTGGAACGCCGACACCCCGGCGATGGTGCCGGCCGGCGCCCGGATCTCGGCCGGGAACTCCGGCAGGGTGGCGAGATCGTTCCCCATCAGCGCACTGGCGCTGGTGAAGCGGTCGCCGGTGAGCTGCATGCCGTCGCCCGAGTCCCCGGCGAACCGGATGATGACCCGGTCGATCTCCTGGGGGGCGACGATCGCGGCGCTCTCCGCGGTGTCGGACACGAGAACCCCTTTGTTCCGTTGTCGGTGTGGCGCGGCCGTCGCCCCCGACCCGGTGGCCCGAGGCGCGTCGGCCGCCCTCGGTCTCGGCCTGACTGCCCGTCAGGCCTCGGTCACTGTACCGCCGCGCCGACCCGATCCGGGGACCCGGGGGGCGCCCGCCGCCAGCGGTCGTCGCCGACGGCTCCCGCCGACCGGTGACGACCGCGGTGGCGGTCAGGCGACGGTGACGGACCCGTCGAGGTAGACGTCCTGGATGGCGTGCAGCAGCTCGATGCCGTCGGCGGTGGGTCGCTGGAAGGCCTTGCGGCCCGAGATGAGACCGGTGCCGCCGGCCCGCTTGTTGATCACCGCGGTGCGCACCGCATCGGCCAGGTCGCTCGCGCCCTTGGACTCGCCGCCGCTGTTGATGAGCCCGACCTTGCCCATGTAGCAGTTGACGACCTGCCAGCGGGTCCAGTCGATCGGGTTCTCGGCGACGAGGTCGCCGTAGACCAGCTTGTTGGTCTTGCCGAAGTCGACGGCCGGGTAGCCGCCGTTCTTCGTGGGCTGCTTCTGCTTGATGATGTCGGCTTCGATGGTGACGCCCATGTGGTTGGCCTGGCCGGTCAGGTCGGCGCTGTCCTCGTAGTTGACGCCGTCGACCTTGAAGTCGCTGTTGCGCAGGTAGCACCACAGGACGGTGAACATGCCGAGCTCGTGGGCCTGCTGGAAGGCCTCGGCGATCTCGACGATCTGGCGGTGGGAGCCCTCGGACCCGAAGTAGATCGTGGCGCCGACGGCCGCGGCACCGAGGTTCCACGCCTCCTCGACCGACCCGTACATGATCTGGTCGTAGGTGGCCGGGTACGAGAGCATCTCGTTGTGGTTGAGCTTGACGATGAACGGGATGCGGTGGGCGTGGGTGCGTGAGCACATCGCCAGCACGCCGAAGGTCGAGGCGACCGCGTTGCACCCGCCCTCGATGGCCAGCTCGACGATGTTGGCCGGGTCGAAGTACTTGGGGTTCGGGGCGAACGAGGCCGCACCCGAGTGCTCGATGCCCTGGTCGACCGGCAGGATCGACACGTGGCCGGTGTCGGCCAGCCGGCCGTGGCCGTAGAGCGATTGCAGGCTGCGGAGCACCTGGGGGCTGCGGTCGGTGTTGCGGAACACCCGCTCGACGATGTCGGGCCCGGGGAGGGTGAGATCTTCCTTCGGGACGCCCTTGCACTCGTAGGTGAGCAGCTGCTCGGCTTCGTCGCCCAGCAGCGCCTGGATGTCGGTCATGCCACTCCTCGTCGGTCACGGCGGCGTATCGACCCCCACAGTACGCGCCACCGCCGCCCCTGGGCACGGCCCAACGTCACCAGTCGTCCGCCAACCGGACCGCCGCCCTGGCGCGGAGCCGGGCGAGGTGGGCGACCTGCCGAGGGGACGACGGGCTCAGGCGTCGTCGTCGGGCCCGGCGCCCACGGCGACGGCGAGGCCGACGTCCTGCCCGTAGGACAGCTCGAGCTGGTGGCCGTCGGGATCGCGCAGGATGGCGTAGAGGCCGACGGGGTAGCCGAGGTCGGCAGGGCCCTCCGCGAGCACGCCGTCCTCGCGGGCGAGGGCGACCAGCCGGTCGAGCTCGTCCGGGCTCGCCACGCCGACGCCCAGGTGGTGCACGCCGTCGAGGGGCCGGGCGACGCGCTCCACCTGGATCAGCACGACCACGAACGGCCGGGTGCGGTCGGAGAGCCACACCACGACGACGTCGCCGTCGACCCGCCGGTGCACGACCTCCATGGCCGCGTAGCGGCGGTAGAACCGGGCCGAGGCGTCGGGGTCGGTGGCCGTCAGGGCCACGTGGGTGAGGCCGACGTCCACGCCCGCAGCCCTCAGCCGAGCGCCCGCAGTCGGCGGGACACGTCGGCGAAGTCGGGGTCGACGGCGGCCACCCGACCGAACAGCTCGCGGGCCCGGGGCAGGTCCCCGGCCCGCTCCTCGAGGTCGCCGAGGGCGTAGGCCCGCCTGAGGTGGTGGAGCTGCGGCCGCCGCGGGAACCGGAACCCGGCCCCGAGCAACTTCACCGCGCCGGGGAGGTCGCCCCGGTCGGCGAGGGCACCGGCGGCCACGATGCGGCCCTCGGTCACGAGCGACGCCGACGGCGACGCGTCCCGGAGCTCCTCCCACAGCTCCTCGACGGCGTGCCACCGGCGCAGGGCCCGGTAGCAGTCGGCGAGGACGGGATGCTGCTCGGTCGACCCGGTCAGCTGCCGGAACGCCTCGAGCTCGACCACGGCCAGCTTCCACCGACCGAGCCGATACAGGGTGAGGCCGTACAGCTCGCGGATGGCGGGCACGCCGGGCGCGTCGGCGGCGAGGGGTTTCAGCACCCGGGCGGCGTCGGGGAAGCGCTCGGCGTCGAAGGCCCGACCGGCCTCCCGGAGGCGCTGCTCGGCCTTCGTCGCCCGTCCCGAGCCCACGGCTCGGCCGAGGTCGGCCCGCAACGCGTCGTCGGTGGCCACGTCGACCGGCGCGGCAGGACGGCGCGCCGGACGGCGGGCGCCACCTCGTGCCACCGCCCCAGTGGCCTCCTCACGCAGGTCGTCGACTCGAACCCACTCGGCCTGCGGCTCGGGGGGACCCGACGGGATGACGGTCGCCGGCCCACCGCTCGGGCGTCGGACGCGTGCACCGGCGTCGCCCGAGGCGCGCCACGCCGCCGTCGCCTCCCCACCGGCCGCGGACTCGTCGGCCACCCGGCCCCGCCCGACCGGCCTCGGCCGACGGGCCCCGATCGGCACCCCGATCGGATGGGCCCCCGGTCGGGGCTCGACCGCCCGGGCCGCCCCGGGTGTCGTCGTCATCGGCGACCCGGCGCGCGCCCCGGGCGGCGAGGCCTCCCCAACCGGCCTTGGCGGCCCTGCGTTCGTCGGGATGGACGCGGTCCTGACGTTCGCGCGCCACGTCCCGCTCGCGAGCACCGGCCGTCCCTCGTCGCACCGGGCCGCGTGCCGGTCCGGCCCGTCGGGATCGCTCGGTCTCCCGGCCGGTCCGGCGGTCGTCGCCCTCGGCTCGTCGCGGCGCACGCGGCTCCCCCCGCGTGTCGTCCTCGCCCCGGCGCTCGCGGCCCGGCTTCGCCGCGCGCGTGCGTCCGCCGCCGGCCTTCGCCCCGGCGCCCTTCGAGGTGGCCCCCCGACTGCCGCCGCCGGAGCGGCCGGCGCGAGCCTTCGCCGGCCCGGCCTTCTTCCCGGATCGAGCCGGCTTGGCAGCGGAGCGACCGCCGGTTGACGCCTTGGCCCCGCGGCGACCGGTGCCGGTGGGTCGACCGCCCCGGCCCGGTGGATCTGCTCGAGCGGGACGGGCCATGCGCGGCACTGTACCGGAGTGGCGCGACCGGCTGTTCGGAACCGACGTGAGGCCCCATCCGGACGCGAAAGAGGACCCCTCTCGGGGCCCTCTTCTCGTGAGAAATCCGGCGGCGTCCTACTCTCCCAGGGGGTCTCCCCCCAAGTACCATCGGCGCTGGCGGGCTTAACTTCCGTGTTCGGAATGGGAACGGGTGTGACCCCGCCGCCATGGCCACCGAAATCTGTTGTCAACGGAGCGGCGCCTACGGCGACCGCGCCCCATCGAGAACTCCACAGCGAGCACGAACATCATTGTCAATCCAAGCCCTCGGCCGATTAGTACCGGTCGGCTGAACACATTGCTGTGCGTACACCTCCGGCCTATCAACGTGGTGATCTGCCACGGGCCTTACCAGGTTGACCCTGTGGGAGACCTCATCTTGGAACGAGCTTCCCACTTAGATGCTTTCAGCGGTTATCTCTTCCGTAGGTCGCTAACCAGCCGTGCCCTTGGCAGGACAACTGGCACACGAGAGCTACGTCCGTCCCGGTCCTCTCGTACTAGGGACAGCCTTCCTCAGGTCTCCTACGGCTGCAGAGGATAGGGACCGAACTGTCTCACGACGTTCTAAACCCAGCTCGCGTACCGCTTTAATGGGCGAACAGCCCAACCCTTGGGACCTGCTTCAGCCCCAGGATGCGATGAGCCGACATCGAGGTGCCAAACCTTCCCGTCGATATGGACTCTTGGGGAAGATGAGCCTGTTATCCCCGGGGTACCTTTTATCCGTTGAGCGACGGCGCTTCCACACGCAACCGCCGGATCACTATGCCCTGCTTTCGCACCTGCTCGACTTGTGAGTCTCGCAGTCAAGCTCCCTTGTGCCATTGCACTCGACGCCTGATTGCCAACCAGGCTGAGGGAACCTTTGGGCGCCTCCGTTACTCTTTAGGAGGCGACCGCCCCAGTCAAACTACCCGCCTGACGCTGTTCCCGATCCGGATAACGGACCTGGGTTAGAGTCCCAGTATGAGCAGGGTGGTATTTCAAGGTTGACTCCACACTGGCTGGCGCCAATGCTTCCCAGTCTCCCACCTATCCTACACAACACATACCAAAACCCAACATCAAGTTGTAGTAAAGGTCCACGGGGTCTTTCCGTCCTTCTGCAGCTAACGAGCATCTTTACTCGTACTTCAATTTCGCCGGGTCTGTGGTTGAGACAGTAGGAAAGTCGTTACGCCATTCGTGCAGGTCGGAACTTACCCGACAAGGAATTTCGCTACCTTAGGACCGTTATAGTTACGGCCGCCGTTTACCGGGGCTTAGGTTCAGAGCTTCGCCTTGCGGCTAACCCTTCCCCGTAACCTTCCGGCACCGGGCAGGCGTCACAGCGTATACCGCGCCTTACGGCTTCGCACGCTGCTGTGTTTTTAGTAAACAGTCGCTTTCCCCTGGTTTGTGCCACCTCTTCGAGCTCGGGGGGCAAGCCCCTTCACCCTACGGAGGTCCTCCTTCTCCCGAAGTTACGGAGGCATTTTGCCGAGTTCCTTAACCACAGTTCTCCCGATCGCCTTGGTATTCTCTACCTGCCCACCTGTGTCGGTTTGGGGTACGGGCACCGTGTCAACTCACTGCTGGGCTTTTCTCGGCAGCATGGGATCAGTGACTTCGCCTGTATCGGCTCGGCATCGCGTCTCAGACGTTGTGACCCCAACTCTCATCGGGATCCGTCTACACGCTTACCCCAGGACGACCAGCGCCTGGGTTCACCTACCCTCCTGCGTCCCCCATCAGTTACCCGCCGCCAGTTGGTCAGTTCGCCTCCCGAAGGAGGCAGCCCCTTAGTACCCGGCATTGGGCTTGGCGCGGACACGGTGGTACTGGAATATCAACCAGTTGTGCATCGACTACGCCTCTCGGCCTCGCCTTAGCTCCCGACTTACCCTGGGCGGATTAGCCTTCCCCAGGAACCCTTGGGCTTTCGGCGGAGGGGTTTCTCACCCCTCTCTCGCTACTCATGCCAACATTCTCACTCGACCACGGTCCACGACTGGTCACCCAGCCGCTTCGCTCCGAGATCGACGCTCCGCTACCACTCGCCTTGCGGCGAATCCGCGGCTTCGGCTCTGGACTTGAGCCCCGTTACATTGTCCGCGCAAGACCACTCGACCAGTGAGCTGTTACGCACTCTTTCAAGGGTGGCTGCTTCTAAGCCAACCTCCTGGCTGTCTGGGCAGTCTCACATCGTTTACCACTTAGTCCAGAATTAGGGGCCTTAGCCGGCGATCTGGGCTGTTTCCCTCTCGACCATGAAGCTCATCCCCCATGGTCTCACTGCCGCGCTCTGGAGTCATGGTATTCGGAGTTTGGTTGAGTTCGGTAAGCTTGTAGGCCCCCTAGCCCATCCAGTGCTCTACCTCCATGACTGAACACGCGACGCTGCACCTAAATGCATTTCGCGGAGAACCAGCTATCACCGAGTTTGCTTGGCCTTTCACCCCTATCCACAGGTCATCCCCCCAGTTTTTAACCTAGGTGGGTTCGGCCCTCCACGGGGTCTTACCCCCGCTTCAGCCTGCCCATGGATAGATCACTCGGCTTCGGGTCTACAGCATGCGACTGAACGCCCTGTTCAGACTCGCTTTCGCTCCGGCTTCCCCTCACGGGTTAACCTTGCCACACACCGTAACTCGTTGGCTCATTCTTCAAAAGGCACGCCATCGTGGCCACCCGAAGGTGACGACACTCTGACTGATTGTAGACCAACGGTTTCAGGTACTATTTCACTCCCCTCCCGGGGTGCTTTTCACCTTTCCCTCACGGTACTAGTTCACTATCGGTCGTCTACGTATACTTAGCCTTACGAGGTGGTCCTCGCAGATTCACGCCAGTTTTCACGGTCCCGGCGCTACTCGGGAACACCGAACGGAGATCAGTCATGTTTCGTGTACGGGGCTCTTACCCACTGTGGCGCGACGTTCCAGAACGCTTCCACTACACGCTGATTTGGTAACTCCGTGAAGGGTCTGGTGCCCCTTCGATCAGGTCCCACGACCCCGAACCGGCAACGCCACCAGGCTTTGACACCAGCTCGGTTTAGGCTGAATCCCTTTTCGCTCGCCGCTACTCAGGGAGTCGCATGTTGCTTTCCTTTCCTCGGGGTACTGAGATGTTTCAATTCCCCCGGTTCC
>CAVQGM010000002.1:0-820000 GCA_963712065.1 uncultured Iamiaceae bacterium | reverse complement strand
GGAGGCGCCGACCGTGCCAACCTGCGGACCGGGAGCGGGCAGGCGCTAGCCGGCCACCACGAGGTGCCGGGTCTTCTTTCCCTTCCGCAGCAGCAACCAGCGGCCGTGGGCGAGGTCGTCGGTCCCGATGGGGCGACTCGCGCCCTCGGCGACGTCGTTGAGGTAGAGGCCCTGCTGGTCGAGCAGCCGGCGGGCCTCGCTCTTCGATCCCACCAGCCCGATGCGGCTGGCCAGGTCCACCAGATCGGCGCCGACCACCTCGGCCGCGGGGATCTCGGTCGTGGGGATGGTGCCGGCCAGGGTCTCGAAGTCCTCTGGGGTGAGGGACCCGGCCTGCCGGGTGAACCCGGCCGACGCAGCCTCGGCCTCGGCCCGGGCTTCGGGGCCGTGCACCAGCTCGGTGACCGCGCCGGCCAGACGGCGCTGGGCGAGGCGACGCTCGGGGGCCTCGAGGTGGGCGGCCATCACCTCGCCGACCTCGCCCACGGGCACCAGGGTGAGCTGGAGGAGGTACCGCTCGACGTCCCGGTCGTCGACCGCCAGGAAGTACTGGAACAGCTCGTAGGGCGACGTGCGGGCGCCGTCGAGCCACACCGCTCCACCGGCGGTCTTGCCGAACTTGCTGCCGTCCGAGCGGGTCACGAGCGGGACGGTCAGGGCGTGGACGTGCGCACCCTCGCGGCGGCGGATCAGGTCGACACCGGCGGTGATGTTGCCCCACTGGTCGGAACCGCCCACCTGCAGCTCGCACCCCATGTGGTCGCGCAACCACCAGTAGTCGTTCGCCTGGAGGAGCATGTAGCTGAACTCGGTGTAGGAGATGCCGTGCTCGCCCTCCACCCGGGACCGCACCGACTCCTTGCCCAGCATCACGTTCACGGTGACGTGCTTGCCGACGTCCCGGAGGAAGTCGATCACCGTCATCGGGGCGGTCCAGTCGCGGTTGTCGACGAGGCGGGCCGGATTGGCGGCCGCCTCGAAGTCGAGGAACCGGGCCAGCTGGCCGCTGATCGCCCGCACGTTGCCGCTCACGGTGACGTCGTCGAGGAGGTTGCGCTCCTCGGAGCGTCCGCCGGGGTCGCCGATCATCCCCGTGGCCCCACCGGCGAGGGCGATCGGGTGGTGCCCGTACTGCTGGAAGCGCCGCAGCGCCAGCAGGGGCACCAGGTGGCCGATGTGCAGGCTGTCGCCGGTCGGGTCGAACCCGGCGTAGACGGTGATCGGCCCCTCGGCGAGACGGGCCCGGAGCAGATCGAGGTCGGTGTGGTCCTGGATCAGCCCCCTCGCCTGCAGGTCGTCGAGGATCGCGTCGGGGTCGGCCATGGGCGAGATCGTCATCCGTGGGGCGCGGTGACGTCCACTCCGTTGGGGACCCACCGAGGATCGTCCGCCGCCCCATTTGGTCCTGCCCCGGCCACCACGGCACAGTGAGGGGGTGACCTCGCCGACCGCCGTGGACGAGCAGGCCCGCCGCTTCCCCTGGGGCCGCGTCGGCGCCGTCGCCATCCTCCTCGGCATCGTGGTGCTGTGGATCTTCGCCTTCGCCCAGGACGCCCGCCGGGCACCCGGCACCCTCGACGACGCGGCCTACGGCGAGCAGGCGCAGGAGATCTGCCTCGCCACCGGCGTGGCCCTCGCCTCCCTGCCCCCCGCCTTCGAGGCCGAGACGGCGGCCGACCGGGCCGGCATGATCGATCGGGCCGACGAAGAGCTCGAGGCGATGCTCGTGCAGCTCCGCGCGGCGGCGCCCACCACCGAGCGCGACGGCCGGATGGTCGACGAGTGGCTCGACGACTGGGCGGTGTACCTCGGCGACCGGGCCGACTACGCCGCCCGGCTCCGCGAGGACGCGGGGGCTCGCTTCTACGTGTCCGAGAAGAACGAGGACCAGATCACCGAGCCGATCGACCGCTTCGCCGAGGTCAACCGCATGGGGGCGTGCGCCACGCCCCAGGATCTCGGCTGAGGCGCGTCGTCCCCGAGTGGGCCAGCCGCCGCAACCCCTCGTCGGCACCCAGCCCCTCGAGCTCGTCGACGGCCACCCAGCGCAGGGCCTCCGACTCGTGGTTGCCGGTGGGCTCGGCACCGGCCGGCGCCCGCACCACGAACCGCACGTCGAGGTGCAGGTGGCGCGCCTCACCACGCGGCCGGACCTCGTGGATGTCGAGGTCGACCGCCGGCCGCAGCACCACGAGCCCGTCGATCCCGGTCTCCTCAGTCGCCTCGCGCAGGGCCACGGCGGCCAGGTCGCCCTCGCCGTCGGCGTGCCCACCCGGTTGGAGCCACTTCTGCAGCTTGCGGTGGAACAGCACCAGCACCGCAGACCGCGACCCGTCGACCACCAGCGCCGAGCCGGTGAAGTGACCCTCGGCGCACGACCGCAGCAGAGCGTCGTCGTGGTCACGGGCGAAGGCCCGCATGCGGTCGAGGACCGCCGCCTGGTCGGGGGCCGTCACCACGACCGCGTCGAGCACCTGGTGCAGCGCCGCCCGAGCCGAGGGCGCGTCGGTCGCGGGTCGACACTCACCGACGGGACACATGGGGATCGCCGGCAACGTACCAACGCCAGGGGTGCTCGCCTCCCGCGCCGAGACCGACACGGGTGGTGATCACCGGGTCGTCGGGCGGCACGACACCATCGTCGGCGATGGTGATCTCCCGATCGGCCCGCACCAGGTCGGCGCCGTCGAACCCGCCGTCGATGCCGAAGGCCTGGCACAGCTTGGCCGGACCGCTCAGCAGATCGCGTTCGGTGCGCGCCGCGGCTCGCGCCGTCCACATCTCGTCGAGCCCGGTGAGCGGGGATGCCGCCCGCAGCAGCACGGCCACCCCCTCCCCCACCTCCCCGCACACCGCGTTGGCGCACCAGTGCATCCCGTAGGTGAAGTAGACGTACAACCCGCCGGGTGGCCCGAACATGGTGGCGTTGCGGCGGGTCGGCCCGCGGAAGGCATGGCTGCCGGGATCCTCGCCGCCGGCGTAGGCCTCGACCTCGACGATGCGGGCCGAGCGCGCACCGAGCACCAACACCTTGTTGAGCAGCTCGGGGGCCACGACCCGGCTGTCGCGCCGGTAGAACGTGCGCGGCAACCGGCGTCGCCGCGGGGTCACGAGGCGGTGCCGGGCTTGGTGTCCGATGCCGGCCCGAGGGCGGCGCGGAAGGCGGCGGGCACCTCCGCCTTGGCCCTGGTGGCCTTGTCGATCCCCACGTACACGAGGGCCACGTCACCGACGTGGCGGTCGCCGCAGTCGAGGGCGAAGTGGATCCGGAAGCTGGTCGTGCCCCAGTGCGCCACCCGGGCGGTGACGGTCAGGACGTCGCCGAAGCCCACCGAGCCGTCCCAGACCACCTCGGCCTTGCGGACCATGAAGTCCCAGTCGGACCCGGCGTAGGCCCATCCCGACGCCGCCAGCCAGCCCGTCATCACGTGGTCCACGTAGGCGAGGTAGTGGGCGTTGAAGACCACGCCCTGCAGGTCGACCTCGCCGTAGCGGACGACGACGTCCTCCCGGTGGCTCACCCGGGGGCCTCGGCCACGAGCCGGTGGCGCGTGAGCGCGACGTGATCCCGGAACCGCTCGAGCTGGGGTCCGACGGGGTCGGGGCCGGCACCGCCGGGCGTGCGGCGACGACGCACGGCTTCGCCCTCCTCGAGCAGTCGGAGCGCCTCGATCCCGAAGTCGCCGTGGCCCTCGAGCAGCTCGCCGAGGGGCTTTCCCTCCTCCAGCGACTCGCGCACGAGCGCGCCCACGACGGCGTGCGCCTCGCGGAAGGGCACCCCCCGGGCCACGAGCCACTCGGCCATGTCGGTGGCGGCGACGGTCGGCGAGTCGGCCGCCGCCTGCATGACGTCGACCACGAACGTCGACGACGCCAACATCCCGCGGACCGCGTCCAGGGCCAGGTCGACGGTGTCGAACGAGTCGAACAGCGGCTCCTTGTCCTCCTGCAGGTCGCGGTTGTAGGCGAGGGGCAGGCCCTTCAGGGTGGCCAGCAGCCCGGTGAGGTTCCCGATGAGGCGGCCGGCCTTGCCGCGGGCCAACTCGGCCACGTCGGGGTTCTTCTTCTGGGGCAGCATCGAGCTGCCGGTGCTGTAGGCGTCGTCGAGGCGCAGGAAGCCGAACTCCTCCGACGACCACAGCACGACCTCCTCGCCGATGCGCGAGAGGTGCACGCCGACGAGGGCGAGGTCGAAGGCGGCCTCGGCCACGAAGTCGCGGTCGCTCACCGCGTCGAGGGAGTTCTCGAACACGGCGGCGAACCCGAGGTCGTCGGCGACGGATCGGGGGTCGAGTGGCAGCGACGACCCGGCGAGGGCCCCGGCGCCGAGGGGGGACACGTCGAGCCGGCGACGGGCGTCGAGGAGCCGATCGACGTCGCGGCCGAGCGCCCACCCGTGCGCCAGCAGGTGATGGGCCAGCAGCACCGGCTGGGCCCGCTGCAGGTGGGTGTAGCCGGGCAGGTAGGCGTCGCCGACGTCCTCGGCCCGGGCCAGCAGCGTCTCCTGCAGCGCGACCACCCGGGCCGCGGTCGCGAGGAGGGAGCGCTTGGTGAACAGGCGGAGGTCGGTGGCCACCTGGTCGTTTCGGCTGCGCCCGGTGTGCAGCTTGGCGCCCGCAGGGCCGGCGAGCTCGGTGACCCGACGCTCGACCGCGGTGTGGATGTCCTCGTCGCTCGCCACGAACGCGAACGTCCCCGATGCCAGCTCCTCCTCCACGGTGTCGAGCGCGCCCAGCACCGCGTGGGTCTCGGCGTCGTCGAGGAGCCCGACCCGCCGCAGGCCGCGCACGTGGGCTCGTGACCCCTCGAGGTCGTCGGCGGCGAGGCGCCGGTCGAAGGGCAGGCTCACCGTGAAGGCGAGCAGCTCGTCGGCGGGGCCGCCGGCGAACCGACCGTGCCAGAGCGTGCGGCCCGACCCGTCGGCGATCCCGCCGTCGGCCCGTCCGTCCGGGTCGCTCATGGGTCCCGCTGGCTCTGGCGGGCCGCCCACGTCTGCAGCCCGAGGCCCCAGATCCGCACGAAGCCCTCGGAGTCGGCGTGGTGGAACGAGTCGGCGGCGTCATAGGTGGCGAGGCCGTAGTCGTAGAGGCTGTACTCGCTGCGGCGCCCGACGACGAAGCACCGGCCCGGCTCGAGCCGGAGCCGCACCTCGCCGGTCACGTGCCGTTGGCTGGCGTCGACGAAGGCGTCGTAGGCCTCCTTCAACGGCGAGAACCACTGGCCGTCGTACACCAGGTCGGCGTAGCGCCCCTCGAGGCGCTGCTTCTCGTGCTGGAGGTCGCGTTCGACGGTGAGGCTCTCGAGGTCCTGGTGAGCCTGGATGAGCGCCAGCGCCCCCGGCGCCTCGTAGGTCTCCCGGCTCTTGATGCCCACGCGGCGGTTCTCGACCATGTCGAGCCGGCCCCAGCCGTAGGCGCCGACGAGCGCGTTCATCCGGGTGACGAGCTCCCACAGCGGCAGGCGCTCGCCGTCCATCGCGACCGGCAGCCCGGCCTCGAAGGCGAGCGTCACCTCGGTCGGCTCCGTCGCCGTGGCCCGGGTGAGGCTCCACACGTCGTCGGGCGGACGGGCCCAGGGGTCCTCCATCTCCCCGCACTCGATGGCCCGGCCCCAGAGGTTGTCGTCGATCGAGTAGAGCTTGTCCTTGGTGGCGGTGAGCGGGATGTCGTGCTCGGTCGCGTAGTCGATGCACTGCTCGCGGGTCATCCCCCACGACCGCACCGGGGCCAGGATCTCGAGATCGGGGGCGAGGGCACGGGTCGAGACCTCGAACCGCACCTGGTCGTTGCCCTTGCCCGTGCAGCCGTGGGCCACCGCAGTGGCACCGTGGTCGCGTGCCACGCGCACGAGTTGGCGGACGATCACCGGTCGGGACAGCGCCGACACGAGCGGGTACCGCCCCTCGTAGAGGGCGTTGGCCTTGAGGGCGGGGGCGACGAAGTCGTCGGCGAACTCGGCCCGGCAGTCGACGACCAGCGCCTCGACCGCACCCGCGGCCCGCGCCCGCTCGGTGACGGCGGCCCAGTCACCGCCCTGGCCCACGTCGCAGGCCACGGTGATGACCTCCACGCCGTACTCGTCGATCATCCACCGCACGGCCACGGAGGTGTCGAGCCCGCCGCTGTAGGCGAGCACCACTCGCTTGGTCATCTGCTCCTCGTTCCTCGTCTCGTTCTCTTCGTCGCCCGAGTGCCCGTCAGGAGGGCTCGAGCCCGGCCAGGTCGGCGAGCTGGGCCTCCACCGACGAACCACGCAGACCCTCCGCCGCCACCACCAGGATCGTGTCGTCGCCGGCGACGGTGCCCACGACGTCGGGGAGGCCGGCCCGGTCGAGGGCCGACGCCACCACGTGGGCCGACCCCGGCGGCGTGCGCAGCACCACCAGGTTCCCCGACGACGCCGTCTCCACCACCCAGTCGGCGAACACCCGGCGGAGGTGGTCCTCGGGGGCGCGCTGCTCCTTGGGCAGGGCCGGGATGGCGTAGGCCGTCTCGCCGCCGGGCACCCGCACCTTGATCGCGCCCAGGTCGTCGAGGTCGCGCGACACGGTGGCCTGGGTCGCCCCGACGCCCTCGGCGGCGAGCAGCTCGACGAGCTGGGCCTGGTTCTGCACCGCGTGCTGCTCGATCAGGCGAGCCAGCAGGTGCTGACGCTGGGGCTTGCCGAGCTTCACGGGAGGGCGGGGTCGGGACATCAGCCGTCGGCCCCCCGGTCGGCCGAGAGGATCCACGCCAGCAGGCCACGGGCCGAGTGCATCCGGTTCTCGGCTTCGAGCCAGACGTGGCTGCGGGGCCCGTCGATGACCTCGGCGGCGACCTCCTCGCCCCGGTGGGCCGGCAGGCAGTGCAGGAAGATCGCCTCGGGCTTGGCCCGGGCCATCAGCGCCTCGTCCACCGTGTAGCCGGCGAACGCATCCCGTCGAGCGGCGGCCTCGGCCTCCTGGCCCATGGACGCCCACACGTCGGTGGCCACGACGTCGGCACCGTCGACCGCTCCGGCCGGATCGGAGGTGAGCTCGAGGTCGCCGCCGGCGGCGCGGACGCGGGCCTCGTCGTCACCGGTGAGCCCGAACCCGGACGGGGTGGCGATGCGCATGGTCATCCCGGTGCGGGCGGCCGCCAGCGCCAAGGACCGGGCGACGTTGTTGCCGTCGCCCACGTAGGCGAGCACCCGGCCCTCGAGCGGACCGAGCACCTGTCGAACGGTGAGCAGGTCGGCCAGCGCCTGCAGCGGGTGGGCGTCGTCCGAGAGCATGTTCACCACGGGAACGGCGTCGACGGCGGCCATCCGCTCGAGCTTGGCGTGCTCGAACACCCGGGCGCCGATCGCGGCGTGGAAGCAGCCCAGGGTGCGGGTCACGTCCTCGACCGTCTCGCGACCGTCGAGGCCGACCTCCTGGTCGCGGATGGTGACGGGGTGCCCGCCGAGCTGCACCACCGCCATCTCCATCGAGTTCCGGGTGCGGGTCGACGGCTTCTCGAACAACAGGGCCATCCCTCGACCGGCGAGCACCGAGGGGGGTGCCGCCGTCTCGGCCAGGTCGAGCACGTGGGCGAGCTCGGCCTCGGTCAGGTCGTCGATCTCGAGCAGGTGCCTCACGGTGACGTCCCCGAGGGCACGGTGCCGACCACGGCGGCCAGGATGGCCACCGCCTCGTCGATCTCGTCGTCGGAGACCAGCAGCGAAGGCGCCAGCCGCAGCGCCGTGGGTGTGACCGCGTTGACGACGAGCCCGGCGTCGAGGGCGGCGGCCGCGACCTGGCGGGCGTCGATGCCGTCCTGCAACTCGGCCGCCAGCAGGAGCCCGAGGCCGCGCACCTGTCGGACCGCGGCGAGCGTCTCGAGGGCGAGGGTGAGTCGGCGGCCGGCCCGCCGGGCTCGGGCGGGCACGTCCTCTCGGGCCATGACCGCCAGCACGGCTCGGGCGGCGGCGGCGGCGAGCGGTTGGCCGCCGAAGGTCGTGGCGTGGTCGCCGGGCTCGAAGGCGGCGGCCACCCCCCGCCGGGCCCAGCAGGCACCGATGGGCACCCCGTTCCCGAGGGCCTTGGCCATCGTGACCACGTCGGGGACCACGTCGAAGTGCTGGTGGGCGAACCACCGCCCGGTGCGGCCGAGGCCGGTCTGCACCTCGTCCACCATGAACAGCACGTCGCGCTCGTGGCAGAGGGACCGCACCCCCTGGAAGTAGGCCGGCGACGCCGGGTTGACCCCACCCTCGCCCTGCACCGGCTCGAGGAGGACGGCGGCGACCGTGGGGTCGATGGCGGCCTCGAGGGCGTCGAGGTCCATCCACGGCACGTGCCGGAAGCCCTCGGGCAGCGGCTGGAAGGCCTCGTGCTTGTGGGGCTGGCCGGTGGCGTGCAGCGTGGCGAGGGTGCGTCCGTGGAACGAGCCGTAGGCGCTCACGACGCCGTAGCGGCCGTGGCCGCCCCACTTGCGGGCCAGCTTGATCGCCGCCTCGTTGGCCTCGGCGCCCGAGTTGGAGAAGAAGACCTGCCCACCGCCGCCGACCAACCCGTCGAGGGCGAGCGCCACCGCTCCCCCCGGCTCGGTGCCGAACAGGTTGGAGACGTGCACCAGGGTGCGGGCCTGGGCGGCGACGGCGTCGGCGACCTCGGGATGGGCGTGGCCGAGCGAGGTGACCGCCAGCCCGGAGAGGAAGTCGAGGTACGGCGTGCCGTCCCGGTCCCACAGACGGCTCCCCTCCCCCCGCACGAACTGGATCTGCGGGGCGGCGTAGGTCGGCATGAGCGGGCAGTGGTGGAGGTCGTCGGGTGCGCCCATGGCCCGGGCGTGGGCCGCGGCGGCCGCCGACGTGGGGCTCACGGGATCCCTCTCACGACCGGGCGCGTGATCATCGTGCCGACACCGGCCGCGGTGAACAGCTCGAGCAGCAGCACGTGCGGGATGCGACCGTCGAGGAGGTGGGCGGCGGGCACACCGTGGTCGACGGCCTCGAGACAGGCGTCGATCTTCGGGATCATGCCGCCGGCGACGATGCCGTCGTCGATGAGCTCGCGGACCTCGGTGCTGGTCGTCTCCCGCACGAGCGACGTCGGGTCGTCGACGTCACGGAGCAGGCCGGGGACGTCGCTGAGGTAGATCACCTTGACCGCGCCGACCGCAGCGGCGATCGCACCGGCGACGGTGTCGGCGTTGATGTTGTACGACTGGCCCTCCTGATCGCTGCCGATCGTGGCGACGACCGGGATCAGATCCTCGGCGAGGAGCCGCTCGAGGATGGCCGGGTTCACCTGGCGGACGTCGCCGACGTAGCCGAGGTCGGGGTGGCGCACGCCGGCCTCGATCAGCCCCGCGTCCTCGCCGGAGAGGCCCACCGCGAGGGGGCCGTGCACGTTGACGGACCCGACGATCTCACGGTTCACCTTGCCGATCAGGACCATGGCGGCCACGTCGAGGGTCTCGGCGTCGGTGACCCGGAGGCCGTCTCGGAACTCGGGCTGCATGCCGAGGCGCGCCATGAGATCGCCGATCTGGGGGCCGCCGCCGTGCACGACCACGGGGCGGATGCCGACCGAGTGCAGCAGCACGATGTCCTCGGCGAAGCGGCCGGCGAGCTCGGGATCGGTCATCGCGTTGCCGCCGTACTTCACGACGATGGTGGCGCCGTGGAACTCGCGCAGGAACGGCAGTGCCTCGACCAGCACCTCCGTGGTGCGCACGGCGTCGGACATCACCGTCACGAGGTCCCCATGTTCTCGTCGACGTAGGCATGGGTGAGGTCGTTGGTGAGCAGGACCGCCCGGCCGGGGCCGAGCCCGAGGTCGGCGGACAGCTCGAGGTGACGTCCGGCCATGTGCCGGGCGACCGCGGCCCGGTCGTGGTCGACCTCGACGCCCGAACGACAGACGTCGACCTCCCCGTAGGAGACGGTCACGAGGCGCGGGTCGAAGCCCACCCCGGCGCTGCCGAGCTCGCTCGCCACCCGGCCCCAGTACGGGTCCTGCCCGTACCAGGAGCACTTGCACAGCTGGCTCTCGGCCACCTTGCGGGCGGCGATGGCGGCCTCCTCGTCGGAGTGGGCCCCCGTCACCCGGATCCGCACGACCTTGGTGGCCCCCTCGGCGTCACCGACCATCTGGGCGGCGAGCCCGGTGCAGGCCTCGGCGACGGCGTCGTCGAGATCGGCCTGGTTGACCCGGCCCCGCCGGCCGCTGGCCAGCAGGAGCACGGTGTCGTTGGTCGACGTGCAGCCGTCGATGGTCATGGCGTTGAACGACTCGGCGATGCCCCGGAGCAGCGCCCGGTGCAGCTGGTCGGGTTCCGCGGCGGCGTCGGTGGTGAGCACCGCCAGCATCGTCGCCATGTTGGGCGCGAGCATGGCCGCCCCCTTGCCCATGCCGCCCACCACGAAGTCGGTCCGCTCGGCCAGCACCTCCTTGGGGTGCGTGTCGGTGGTGAGGATGCCCTCGGCTGCGTCGGCGGCGCCGTCCCGGTGCCGTGCGGCGACCAGGCCGGGGATGGCCGCGGCGATGGCGTCGATCGGGAGCCGGTTGCCGATCAGGCCGGTGGAGCACACCAGCACGGTGTGGTGGTTGCAGCCGAGCGCGGCGGCGACCACGTCGCACATGAGCTCGGCGTCCTCGATGCCGGGCTCGCCGGTCCCCGCGTTGGCGTTGCCGCTGTTGAGGATCACGGCGGCGGCGCGGCCGTCGGTGGAGCGGAGGTGGCCGCGGCTGACCGTCACCGGCGCCGCCACCATGAGGTTGGTGGTGAACACGCCGGCGGCGGGCACCGGGAGACCGTCCTCGGTGGCCAGCAGCGACAGGTCGAGGCCCTCGTCCTTCACCCCGGCACGGGTGCCGGCGGCCACGAAGCCCTCCGGGGCGGTGACGCTCACGGGGCCATCCCCACGAGCGGGAGACCGGTGGTCTCCGGGAGCCCCGACACGAGGTTCGCGCACTGGATCGCCTGCCCGGAGGCCCCCTTCACGAGGTTGTCGATGGCGCAGATCGCCATGACCAAGCCGGTCCTCGGATCGACGCGACCGGTGAGCTGGGCGGTGTTGGCGCCGAGGGTGGCCTTGGTCGACGGCGATCCGTCGACCACCGAGACGAAGGGCTCCCCGCGGTACGCGTCCCGGTAGAGGGCGAGCACCTCGGCGGTGGTGGTGGACGCCGAGGGCCGCGCGTAGCAGGTGGCGAGGATGCCCCGGTTCATCGGGGCGAGGTGCGGGGTGAACAGCACCGTCACCTCGTCACCGCCGGCCACCCTCGTCAGGCTCTGCTCGATCTCGGGGGTGTGGCGATGGGTGAGCAGCCCGTAGGCGGTGAAGTCCTCGTCGACGGCGCAGAAGGCGGTGCTGGCCTTGGGGCCGCGTCCGGCGCCGGACACCCCGCTGGCGGCGTCGACGACGATGCCGTCCCGTTCCACCAGCCCCGCCCGGACGAGCGGCGCCAAGGCCAGCGCCGCCGCCGTCGGGTAGCACCCGGGCGCGGCGACGAGGCGCGCGCCCCGCAGCTCGTCCCGGAACAGCTCGGGCAGGCCGTACACGAACTCGGCGAGCAGCTCGGGCCGGGGGTGGTCCTCGCCGTACCAGGCGGGGTACAGCGACGGATCGGCCAGCCGGAAGTCGGCGGCGAGGTCGATGACCACGCCGACCCGGTCGCGCAGGTCGGGCACGTAGTCCTGCGACGCGCCGTGGGGCAGACCGAGGAAGACCACGTCGAGGCCGTCGGCCTTGATCGGGTCGTAGGGCTCGAAGACGAGGTCGGGGTAGGCGGTGCCCAGGGACGGGTACAGGTCGCCGACCCGGGTACCCGCCTGGCTGTCGCCCGTGGCCAGCTCGACCGTGAGCTCCGGATGGCCGTGGGCCAACCGCAGCAGCTCCGCGCCCGTGTAGCCCGACGCCCCGATGATGCCGATCCGGATCACCGGTGCAGCATACGAAGTACCGAATAACTATGCAATGCGGTTCCCGACGCCGGACCGAGAGACCCCTGCCGAACCGGCTGGGAGTGGGAGCCCGTCGGCGACCGCGGCGACCGCGGCGACCGCGGCGACCGAGCCGGTGTGCCAGGCTCCGTGCCCGTGACCCCGAGACCCGGGTGTCGACGACATCCAGCGAGCGCCGGAGCCGTGTGATGGAGAAGCTGCAGTACCTCCTGTGGACCCCGACGAGCCGTGTCGACGAGACGTTGAGCAGGCGATTGCGCACCGACGTCGTCGAGGCGCTGACCGAGGCCGGGGGGCGCCGGATCACCATCGACCTGGCCGACGACGACGCCGCGGGGGTGCAGCTCCCCCTGCCTCCCCCGCCCGACGACCCGGCACCGGCCGTGCTGGTCTCGGTGTGGCTCCAGGCCCATGACTTCCGGGCCGGCGTCGAGGATGCCCTGGCCGAGCTCGGCCTGCGCACCGCCGGCTACCTGGTGAGCGAGTCGATCTACACGGAGTACGGCGACAACGAGTACGGCCGGGCCCGCGACTGGCCCGACGGCGAGCGGTCGCCCGGCGTGGTGATGCTCACCTGCATGGAGAAGCCCGACCGGATGAGCGACGACGAGTGGGTCACCCACTGGCACGGCACCCAGTCCCCCGTCTCGACCCGCATCCAGCCCCGCATGCGGTACGTGCGCAACGAGGTGGTCCGCTCGCTCACCGACGGGGCACCGCCGTTGCGCGGCATCGTCGAGGAGGCGTGGCCGTCGATCGAGCACGTCAACGACCCGATGCTCTTCTACCTGGCGGACGGCTCGCAGGAGCGCATGAACGCCCACGTGCGCGAGATGCTCGACAGCGTCACCGCGTTCGTCGACCTCGACCGCCTGCGGTGCGCGTCGATGAGCGAGTACCTCCTGACCGACGGGTCGTCGTCGGCGCCCACCGGTTCGGTTCGGCGTCGCGGAGGAGGGTGACGCGGCGGGCGGCTCCCCTGGGAGCAGGGCGGGGTGCCGTGCCTCGGGAATAGTTCGGGACCGAACGGCCTTGTTCCGAGCGCCGACCCAGGAGGACGCCATGAGCGACGACGATGCCCTGCGAGCCGAGGCCGCACCCGTGCCCGAGCTCACCGAGGCCGAGCAGGCCTACCTCGCGTCACAGCCACTGGCCCGGCTGGCCACCGCCAAGCCCGACGGTCGTGTGGACGTCGCCCCCGTCGGCTTCCGCTTCGACGGCCACCGCATCGTCGTCGGCGGCTACGACATCACCAAGACCATGAAGTTCTTCAACGTGCGCACCAACCCGCGCGCGGCCATCGTCATCGACGACCTCGCGTCGACCGAGCCGTGGACGCCCCGCGGCATCAAGTTCCACGGCTCGGCCCGCATCATCGACGACGGTGAGGGCCGGGCGGCGATCGAGATCGTCCCGGATCGCAAGTGGAGCTGGGGCATCAACCGGCCGGCGTTCGACGGAGCCGGCCCGGCCCAGGATCGGAGCTGACATGACCACGACCACCCGCGACCGCAGCATCGCCGGGGTCCTACAGGCCGTCGAGACCCTCGAGGGCGAGGGCTTCGTCGTCCGCCGGCCGTTCCCCGTCGCCGGCCTCGAACAGATCGACCCCTTCCTCCTCCTCGACCAGATGGGCCCGAAGGAGCTCGCCCCCGGGGAGGCCAAGGGCGCACCGGACCACCCCCACCGTGGCTTCGAGACCGTGACCTACGTCCTCGAGGGCGAGCTCGAGCACGAGGACTCCGTCGGCAACCACGGGATCATCGGCGCCGGTGACGTGCAGTGGATGACCGCCGGCGCCGGGGTGGTGCACTCTGAGATGCCGTCGCGACGGCTCCAGGCCGAGGGGGGCCGCCTCCACGGGTTCCAGCTCTGGGTCAACCTCCCCCGGGAGGCCAAGATGCGCCCGCCCCGCTACCAGGAGATCGCGGCGGCGGACATCCCCGTGGTGCGACGCCCCGCCCGAGCGGCGCCGGGCGGGGCAGCCGAGGTGACCGTCCGCATCATCGCCGGCGAGGTCGACGGCGTCGCCGGTGCGGTCGAGACCCACACCCCGATCGCCTACCTCCATGTCACGGTGCCAGCCGGGTCGTCGACCACCCTGCCCGCCCCCGAGGACCGCAACGCGATGGTCTACGTGGTGTCGGGTGTCGTGGTCGCCGGCGGGCAGGCGGCAGCCGAGGCCGAGCTGGTCGTGTTCGACCGCGACGGCGACGAGATCACGCTGTCGGTGCCGGCCGACGCCGCCGCCACCGCCGAGGTGCTGGTGCTCGAGGGCACGCCCATCGGTGAGCCCCTCGTCCGGTACGGCCCGTTCGTGATGAACACCAAGGCCGAGATCATCGAGGCCATCGAGGACTTCCAGGCCGGCCGGATGGGAGCCATCACCCGCTGATGGCGACGATCGAGGGGGCGGCGGCGTCAGCCGCGGAGACGGGCGGGAAGCTCGGATTCCACGGCGGCGATGACCTGGGCCCGCAGCTCGCCGACCTCGTCGTCGGTGAGCGTGCGATCGGGGGCCTGGAGCCGCAGCCCGAAGGCCAGGCTGCGGGTGCCCTCGGGCAGCGACGGGCCCCGGAAGACGTCGAACAGGCGCAGGTCGGCCAGTCGCTCGCCGGCAGCGGCGCGGATGGCGCCCTCCACGGCGGCGGCGGGCACCGACTCGTCGACCTCGAAGGCCAGGTCGATGTCGTTGGAGGGATACCGGCTCACGGGGCGATAGGGACGGTCGCCGTGGGGCACGGCCAGGAGCTGGTCGAGGTCGACCTCGACCAGCGCGACCCGACCGGCGATGCCGAGGCGCGCGAGCACCCCGGGATCGAGCTCGCCCACCACGCCCACCACCTGACCGCCGGCCGACAGCTCGCCGCTGCGCCCCGGATGCAGGCCTTCGACAGCGACCTGTTCGATGCCCACGTCGGCGACGGCGAGCGCATCGGCCAGCACCCGCCACACCTCGACCGCGTCCCCCGCCTCGCTCCCTGCCAGCACCACCGCCAGGGCCTCGCGCTCGTCGGGCAGCACCTCCCCCGGGAGGGACGGAAGGAAGACCTTCCCGATCTCGAACAGCCGCACCCGTTCGTTGCGGTGGGAGTGGTTGTAGGCGACCGCCTTCAACAGCCCGGGGCGCAGTGACGTGCGGAGCACGGACTCTTCGGCGACCAAGGGGTTGGTGAGGGTGACGGCCCGGCTCTCGACGGCGACCGCCTCGAGGTCACCCGGGGCGAGGAACGGCAGCGGCATGGCCTCGTCGACGCCCAGCCCGGTGAGGACCTGGCGCAGCATGCGTCGGTCGGTCTGGCGTCCACTGAGCCGTCCGATGCGGAACGACGTCGGTACCGAGCGGGGGATGTTGCCGTAGCCGTAGTGGCGGGCGACCTCCTCGATGACGTCGGTCTCGGTCTGCGTGTCGGGGCGGAAGGTGGGCACGTGCACCTCGAGCACGTCGTCGTCGTCGGTCGGTTCGCACCGGAGCTCGATGGGCTCGAGCTGGTCGCGGACCTCGGCGGGGCCCAGCTCGGTGCCGAGCAGACGGTTGACGCGGTCGGTGCGCACCCGGATCACCGCCGGTGCCGGGAGCTGACCCCGGGCATCGACGCGGCCGCCGAGCAGGCGGACACCGGACGGAGCGAGGAGCTCGGCGAAGCGGCGGGACGCCAGCTCGACGACCTCGGGGTCGGTGCCCCGCTCGAACCGGGCCGACGCCTCGCTGCGGAGCCCGAGCCGCTTCGAGCTGCGGGCGATGGCGAGGGGCTGCCACCAAGCCATCTCGAGGAGCACCTCGGTGGTGTCGACGGAGATCTCGGTGGATGCGCCGCCCATCACCCCGGCGATGCCGATGGCGACGTCGTCGCCGTCGGCGATGACGCCGTCACCGGCATCGAGCTCGCGCTCGACGCCGTCGAGGGTCAGGATCCGCTCGCCGGGCCGGGCCCACCGGACCCGCAGGGCACCCCCGGGGACCTTGGCCAGGTCGTAGGTGTGGTTGGGCTGTCCGAGCTCGAGCATCACGTAGTTGGACACGTCGACGACGGAGTTGATCGGACGCATGCCGAGCGCGGTCAGCCGGTTGGCGATCCACGCCGGCGACGAACCGACCGACACGCGGTCGAGCAGGCAGAGGTGGAACCGACCGCACAGGTCGGGGGCGACGATGTCGACCGATGCCCGGCCGTCGAGCGTGGCGTCGAGCTCGGCCACGTCGGGCACCGGGAGGTGGAACGGCACGCCGAGGCGCGCCGCCAGGTCGCGAGCCACGCCGGCCACCGACATGGCGTCCGGCCGGTTGGGGTTGATCTCGAGGTCGTAGAGCACGTCGGCGTCCACGCCGAGCGCCTCGCCGAGGTCGGTGCCGGGGGTGAGGTCACCCGCGAGGATCAGGATGCCGGCGTGGTCGTCACCCAGCGCCAGCTCGGCCCCCGAGCAGAGCATGCCGTTCGACCACTCGCCTCGCAGCTTGCGCCGTTCGATGGTGAGCCCGCTCGGCATGGTGGTGCCGAGGGTGGCCAGGGGCACGAGATCGCCGACCCCCATGTTGAACGCACCGCAGCAGATCTGGAGGGCCTCGCCGTCACCGGCGTCGACGTCGACCAGCTGGATCCGGTCGGCGTTGGGATGGGGCCGCAGGCCGAGGACGCGCGCCACCACGACGCCGTCGAGGCCCTGGCCGAGGTGCTCGATCGACTCGACGGCCATGCCGAGGTCGCTCATCGTCTCGCCGAGCGCGACGGGATCGCCCTCCACGGGCGCGAACTCGCGGAGCCACGAGAGCAGGACCTTCAAAACTGCTCCAGGAAGCGCACGTCGTTGGTGAACAGCTCGCGGATGTCGTCGATGCCGTGGCGCATGAGCGCCAGCCGGTCGAGGCCGAACCCGAAGGCGAAGCCCGACCACTCCTCGGGATCGAGGCCCACGTTGGCGAGCACGGTCGGGTGCACCATCCCGCAGCCGCCCAGCTCGAGCCAGCCCGTCTGGGCGCAGGTGCGGCAGCCGCCGCCACCACAGATGACGCAGTTGATGTCGTACTCGGCCGAGGGCTCGGTGAACGGGAAGTACGAGGGCCGCAGGCGCGAGTGGATCGACTCGCCGAAGTAGGCGGTGGTGAACGTCTCGAGGGTGCCGGCCAGGTCGGCGAAGGAGATGCCGCGGTCGACGACCAGGCCCTCGATCTGGTGGAACACGGGCATGTGGCTGGCATCGGCGGTGTCGCGCCGGAACACCCGCCCCGGCATGATCGAGTAGATCGGCGGGGGCTCCGAGGACATCACCCGGATCTGCACCGGCGACGTGTGCGTGCGCAACAGCACCGTCTCGGGCTCGCCGAGGTCGACGTAGAGCGTGTCCCACATGCCTCTCGCCGGGTGGGCGGCCGGGATGTTGAGCGCCTCGAAGTTGTACCAGTCGGTCTCGACCTCGGGGCCCTCGGCGACGGTGAAGCCCATGCCGACGAACACGTCCTGCAGGCGGTCGTTGGTCTGGGTCACCAGGTGGACGTGGCCACGGGTGAGGGTGCGGGGGGTCTCGGTGAGGTCGAGCCGCTCGACGTCGAGCCGGGCGCGCCGCTCGCCGGCGGCGAGGGCGTGGGCCCGCTCGGCCACCATGGCCTCGAGCGACCGGCGGGCGGCGTTGAGAGCCTGACCGACCTCGCGCCGCTGGTCGGCGTCGAGCCCGCCGAGCCGGCGCTTGAGCCCGGTGAGCGGCGCCTTCTTCCCCAGCACCTCGGCCTCGACGGCGCGCAGCGAGTCGAGGGTGGTCGCATCGGCGATCCGACCCTCCGCGTCCTCGGCGGCGCGCTCGATCTCGTCGATCATGGGGCGCCTACCCTGTCCCCTCACCGCCTGATCGTCCAATCCTTTGGCGCCGCTGCCGGGCGGCCTCGAAGCACAGCACGGCGCCCGCGGCGGCCACGTTCAGGCTCTCGGTCGGGCCGGGCATGGGGATCGTCACGAGCCCGTCGGCCGCGTCCACCACCGTCCTCGGAAGGCCGTGCGACTCGCTGCCGAGCACGAAGGCGACGGGCGCGGTGAGATCGAGCGTGTCGTGCGCCGCGCCGCCGGCCGCCACCGTGGCCAGACGACGCACGCCGGCCCGGCCCAGCGCCGCGAGGGCCTCGAGCGGCGCGTCGGGCTCGGCGATCGGCAGCCGGAAGGCGGCGCCGGCGGCGGCCCGCACCGCCTTCGGCCCGAACGGGTCGACGGTGTCGCCCAGACAGACGACCCCGGCGGCCCCGGCCGCCTCGGCCGTCCGCACGAGGGTGCCGGCGTTGCCGGGGTCGGCCAGGTCGACCAGCACCAGGAGCAGGCCGTCGCCGGCGACGCACGCCGCCGCCAGGTCGTCGAGCCGCCGACGAGGGCGGGCGGCGACGGCCAGCGCCGGTTGCGGGGTCACGGTGTCGGCAACCCGAGCGGTGACCCCCTCCGCGAGCCACTGCACCTCGACGCCGCCCGCTCCGGCCGCATCGACCAGCTCGACGGCCTGGATCGGATCGAGCTCCTCGCCGAGGAACACCGTGTGCACCTCGAGCGGGGAGGACAGGACCTCGGCCACCAAGGTCGGGCCTTCCACGACCAGCTCACCGGCCTCGAGACGCGCCCTGCGGCGCCCCAGGAGGCGCCGCAGGTGCTGGACTCGCGGATTGCGGATCGACAGCGGGCTGCTCAGGACGCGGCCTCGGCGGCGGCGGCCCCGACCGGCGAGGCGGCCTCGGCCACCTCGACCAGCGCGGTGAAGGCGGCGGCATCGGTGACGGCCAGGTCGGCGAGGACCTTGCGGTCGACCTCGACCCCGGCGGCCTTGAGCCCGCTGACGAAGCGGCTGTAGCTCGTGCCGTTCTCGCGGCAGGCGGCGTTGATCCGCTGGATCCAGAGCTTGCGGAACTCGCCCTTGCGGGCCCGGCGATCGCGGTAGGCGTACTGCAGGGAGTGCATCACCTGCTCGTTGGCGGCCCGGTACGAACGGCTCTTGTTGCCGTAGTAGCCCTTGGCCCGCTCGAGGGTGTTGCGGCGGTGCTTCTTGCTCGCGACCGAGCGCTTCACTCGTGCCATCGGAGGCTCCTTCGTGTGAGTGCGGATGGGGTGGCGCCGGCGGTGGTGGACGGCGCCTCGCAGGTCAGATGCCCAGTTGGCGACGGATGTGGTCGCGGTCGCCACCGGTGAGCTCGGTGTCGCGCTTGAGGCGGCGCTTCCGCTTCGACGACTTCTTCTCGAGGATGTGGTTGAGGTTCGAGTTGCGGCGCATGATCTTCCCGCTCCCCGTCACCTTGAAGCGTTTGGCCGCGCCACGGTGGGTCTTCATCTTCGGCATGCCGGTCGTCTCTTTCGAACGTCGGGCGGGACGGATCCCGCGGGATGGGGGCGCCAGACGTCTCGGCCCGTCGGGCCTCGGACTCCGTCGCCCTGGAGCTCGCCGTGTGGACGGCGGGGTCAGGCGGTGTCGGCGGCGTCGGAGCCGACCGGCTCCGGCTCGGGGGAGGCCACCGCAGCGACCTCGGCCTCCGGCTCCGGGGCGGCGGTGGGCGTCGTCCCGTTGTCCTTCGGCTCGCGCTTCTTGTCGGCCTGCGCCTGGGCCTTCTTGTCGGGTGCCAGCACCATCGTCATGTTGCGACCGTCGAGCCTCGGGTAGATCTCGACCCGCCCCAGCTCGGCCACGTGCTCGGCGACCTGGTCGAGGATCTTCTTGCCGAGCTCGGGGTGCTGCATCTCGCGGCCCCGGAACATGATCGTCACCTTGACCTTGTGGCCCTCGCCGAGGAACCGCTCGACCCGGCGGGTCTTGGTCTCGAAGTCGGCGTGCCCGATCTTCGGGCGGTACTTCATCTCCTTGACCACGACGTTGCTGCTCTTCTTGCGGGACTCCTTCGCCCGCTGGGCGGCCTGGTACTTGTAGCGCCCGTAGTCCATGATCCGACACACGGGCGGGGAGGCCTTGTCGGCCACCTCGACGAGGTCGAGCTCGAGCTCGCGTGCCATGGTCAGGGCTTCGGGTAGCGGCCGGATGCCGAGCTGGGCACCGTCGGGGCCGATGAGTCGGACCTCCCGGGCCCGAATGCGATCGTTGATCCTGGGCTCGTTGCTGCTGGCGGTGGCTATCGCCGGTCACTCCTCATGCGTGCGCTTCTCATCTCCTTGGCGCTGATGGACAGGATGGCCCCCATCGCCGATCGACCAGGGCCGAAAAACGACGAACGGACGCCGGAAAGCCGACGCCCGCGAGACCGGCCGGAGGCCGGACCGAGTGGGTATCGACCCGGCGCGCTCGCTCCCGAAGGGGCTCGTGGCCGGGTGGGGTGCTGCTCGTGACGGGGCCGTGGTGACGGATCCGGGACGAGCGCCCCGCTTTCCCTTCATTTGTGAAGCCGTAGAGTACCAGCACGCGCCCCGGGACACCGACTTCGGTCGGCGCGGCCCGGTCCCGCCACCCCCCCGACACCCGCCGAACCCGACGTCAGGAGCCCCGACATGAGCCTGTGGACCCCCGGTGGAGAGGTACCCGTCCCCCCGCGCGGCTCGGGCTCGGGTGGCCCGCCCGAGCCCGAGCCGGGGGTGAGCGGCCGCACGGGCGGACCGAGCCTCGACGATCTCTCCCCCGAGGAGCGGGCCGAGGCGGAGCAGATGATCGCCCAGATGGCCGACGTCCAGCGTCAGATCGTGGCCGCGCCCGCCGCCCAGCTCGTCGCCAACCACATCGTGGGCTTCTACGAGCTGGCCATGATCCACCTCGGCCAGCCCCGCCCCCGCTTCGACGAGGCCCAGCTGGCGATCGATGCCATGGCCGCCGTGCTGGAGGCCGTCGGCTCCCGGCTGGGCGAGGACGGGTCGGCCCTCGGCCAGGCCCTCAACCAGGCCCAGGTCGCGTTCGTCCAACGGCGGGAGGAGCTGGCCGGCGGGGCCGACTGACCGCCGCTCAGCGCCCGTGGAGGGGGGCGCCCATCCCGGGTTCGGCGAACTCGAAGGACTCCCCCCACCGGGGCGGGACGAGGTCGTCGGCGCGGAGCCCGGCGATGGCCTCGGCATGGGCGTCGGCGGCATCGGGATCCTCGCCGCCCCCGAGCCCGCCCGTCTGACCGCTCCGCACGCGCCTCCACGGTGCGCCGAGGCCGAATCCCTGCTCGCTCGCTCGTGTCGCCATCACCGACTCCTACTCCCCGTGCCCGTGCCCGTCAACCCCCCGGGAGCCGAACGCGACGCCCGGGCGCGCTCGGCGCGGGGCGACCCCGGCAGCCTCCCAGCGGCCGAGGCGACCCGGTACGACCACGAACGTGACCGGCGTGTCGCGGGCGATCGTACGGCTGCCGTCGGCGATGGCCGTGCAGTGGAAGAACAGCTCGGTGCCGTCGTCGTCGAGGACCGTGCCGAAGCCGGCGTCGTCGTCGAAGGACGCGACGACGCCTCGATGGAGGCCCGGCTCGGTCATCAGTGGATGATCTTGGAGATCGGGAGCTCGATGACGTCGGTGGCCCCGGCGTCGGACAGCGCCGGGATCAGCACGTTGATGGTGGCCTTCGGCACGACGGTCTCGATGGCGTACCCGGCGCCCTTGTAGAGCTCGTTCACGGTGGGTGACTTCATGGCCGGCAGCAGGTCGATCACGGCGTCGAGGGCGCCGGGCTTGACGTTCATCTTCACGAGGACCTTGCCGCGGGCCTCGAGCACGCCCTCGAGCAGCGTCCGCAGCTGGTGCATGGCGTGCGCCTTGTCGGGGTCGGCGTAGGCCGCCGGGTTGGCGACCAGCTCGGTGAACGACACCAGGACCGTGTCGATGATCTTGAGCCCGGCGGCCCGAAGGGCGCGCCCGGTCTCGGTGATGTCGACGATGCAGTCGACGATGTCGGGCACCTTGGCCTCGGTCGCGCCGTACGACAGACGGATGTCGGCGGCGATCCCCTTGCCGGCGAAGAACCGCCGGGTCAGCTCGGGGTACTCCGTGGAGACCTTGAGGCCGGTGGGCAGGTCCTCCACCTTCTCGACGGCCGAGTCGGCGGGTACGGCGACCACGATGCGCACCGGGTTGTCAGTGGCCTTCGAGTAGTGCAGCTCGCCCAGCGAGACGACGTCGCTCGCCGTCTCCTCGATCCAGTCGCGGCCCGTGATCCCGAGGTCGAACAGGCCCTCGCCCACGTAGACGGGGATCTCCTGGGGCCGAAGGATGCGCACCTCCTCGATCCGGGGGTCGACGACGCGGGCCTTGTAGTCGACGGCCGAGTCGCGATGCACCTTCAGATCAGCGGCCTCGAACAGTTCGAGCGTCGCCCGCTCGAGCGATCCCTTGGGCAGCACCAGACGCAACATGGCGGCAAACCTAGCGGCCGGGTCATCCCCGCCGGTACCACGTTCCCCACGGGAATCGGCGACCGGGCGGCCCGGCCTAGGCTGGGGCCGATGCTGCACACCGAGCGCCACCTGAGCCACCGCGCCGGCTGGTTGCGGGCATCGGTGCTCGGCGCCAACGACGGGATCGTCTCGACGGCCGGCATCGTCCTCGGCGTGGCCGCCGCCGACACCGCCCGGGCCACCATCCTGACCGCCGGCGCTGCCGGGCTGGTCGCCGGCGCCCTGTCGATGGCGGTCGGCGAGTACGTCTCGGTGAGCTCCCAGCGGGACACCGAGCAGGCCGACATCGCCAAGGAGAAGCACGAGCTGGCCACGGTGCCCGAGCGCGAGCTGGCCGAGCTCACCGGCATCTACCGGGCCAAGGGCCTGTCCCCCGACCTCGCCCGGCAGGTGGCCGAGGAGCTCTCGGCGGGCGACGTGCTCGAGGTCCACCTCCGCGAGGAGCTGGGCATCACCGAGGCCACCATCGCCCGGCCCGTGCAGGCGGCGGCGAGCTCGGCGGTGTCGTTCGCGGCAGGTGCCGCCCTGCCGCTCCTCGCCATCGCCCTGGCCGCCGCGTCGACCCGCGTGGCCGTCACCCTGGTGGTCGCCCTCGTCGCGCTGGCCCTGCTCGGCGGGCTCGCCGCCCGACTCGGCGGCGCGCCCGTCGGTCGCGCCGTCGCCCGGGTGGTGGTGGGCGGTGCCGCGGCCATGGGCCTGACGATGCTCATCGGCCGCCTGGTCGGCACCGCCGTCGGCTGACGGCCGGTCGCGGTCACCGTCCGGCTAGCGCACGGCGCGCAGGACGGCGACCATCTCGAGGGCGACCTTGGCGGACTCCTCGCCCTTGTTGTCCTGGTCGTCCGACCGCTCGAGGGCCTGATCGAGGTTCTCGGTGGTGAGCACGCCGAACACGATCGGCACCCCGGTGGCGAGCTGGGCGTCCTGGATGCCGCGGGCGCACTCGCCGGCGACGAAGTCGAAGTGCGCGGTGTCGCCCCGGATGACGGCGCCGAGGGTCACCACCGCGTCGACCCGACCCGACTCGGCGAGGGCCTTGGCCGCCAGCGGGATCTCGAACGCGCCGGGCACCCAGACCAGCGTGACGTCGTCCTCGGAGACGGCGTGCACCGCCAGACCGTTGAGCGCGCCGTCGAGGAGCCGGTTGGTGATGTGGTCGTTGAAGCGGCCGCAGACGATGCCGACCCGGACCCCCTCACCGCTGACCTCGGGGTCGACGGAGTGCTTGGCCCGGAAGTTAGAGGACATCGTCGAGCCCCTCGAGCAGGTGCCCCATGCGCTCCCGCTTGGTGCGCAGGTAGGCGATGTTCTCCGGGTTGGGTGCCGATTCGAGCGCCACCCGTTCGACGATCTCCAGCCCGAAGCCCTCGATGCCGCCGTACTTGGCCGGGTTGTTCGTCATGTAGCGCATCGTGGTGATGCCGAGGTCGACGAGGATCTGGGCCCCGATCCCGTACTCGCGGCTGTCGACGGGCAGGCCCAGCTCGAGGTTGGCGTCGACCGTGTCGCGGCCCTGGTCCTGGAGGTTGTAGGCGCGGATCTTGTGACCGATGCCGACACCTCGGCCCTCGTGGCCGCGGAGGTAGACGAGCACGCCCATGTCCTCCTCGGCGATGCGCTTCATCGCCTGGTCGAGCTGGATGCCGCAGTCGCAGCGGAGGGAGCCGAACACGTCGCCCGTGAGGCACTCGCTGTGCACGCGGACGAGCACGTCGTCCTCGCCCTGCACCGCACCCTTGACGAGCGCGACGTGCTGCTCGCCGTCGAGCAACGACTCGTAGACGTAGCAGGTGAAATCGCCCCACTCGGTGGGGATGCGGGCCTCGGCCACGCGCTTGACGAGCTTCTCGTTCTGGCGCCGGTAGCGGATGAGCTCGGCGATCGAGATCATCAGGAGGTCGTGCTCCCGGCAGAACCCGACCAGGTCGGGCACCCGGGCCATGCTGCCGTCGTCGTTCACGATCTCGCAGAGCACGCCGGCGGGGTAGAGCCCGGCCATGCGGGCCAGGTCGACGGCCGCCTCGGTGTGGCCGGCCCGCTTGAGCGTGCCGCCGGTCGAGTAGCGAAGCGGGAAGATGTGACCGGGACGGGCCAGGTCGCCGGGCCGGGTGGCGGGGTCGATCAGCGACTTGATGGTGACGGCCCGGTCAGCGGCCGAGATGCCCGTGGTGGTTCCGTGGCGGAAGTCGACGCTGTAGGTGAACGCCGTGCGCTGGGCCTCGGTGTTCGTGCTGTCCCGCACCATCAGCGGGATGTCGAGCTCGTCGAGGCGCTCCCCGGTCAGCGGCACGCAGATCACGCCCGACGTGTGGCGCACGAAGAAGGCGATCTTCTCGGGCGTCGCCGCCTCCGCGGCCATGATGAGGTCGCCCTCGTTCTCTCGGTCCTCGTCGTCGACCACCACGACGATCTCACCCCGCGAGATGGCCGCCACCGCCTCGGGGATGGTCGCGAACGCGTCGCGGTGCTGGCTGCGGGTCATGGGGGACACGACTCCTCCTTCGTCGGGCATCATTCCACGCCCTCTGGTCGGCCACGCCCACCGAGCCGGCCGAGCTCGCCGGCGAGCAGGCGCTCGGTGTACTTGGCGATCACGTCGACCTCGAGGTTCACGCGATCACCCGGCCCCTTGCGGCCCAGGGTGGTCACCTCGGCCGTGTGGGGGATGACGGCGACGGTGAAGCCGTCGGCGAGGACCTCGACGACGGTCAGGCTCACCCCGTCGACGGTGATCGAGCCCTTCTCGACGAGGTACCGCACGAGCTCGCCCGGCATCCGGACCCGCAGGTCGGGCGCCGGTTCGACGATCTCGCCGACCGCGTCGACGTGCCCCTGCACGAGGTGCCCGCCCAGGCGATCCTCGAGGCGCACCGGTCGCTCGAGGTTGACGGGGTCACCCGGCTCCAGGTCGCCGAGGTTGGTGCGACGGTAGGTCTCGTCGCTGACGTCGGCCTCCCACCAGCCGTCGCCCCAGGCCACCACCGTGAGGCAGCAGCCGTTGACCGCGGTCGAGTCGCCGAGCCCGACACCTTCGAGCACCCGACCGGCGCGGATGCGCAGCTTGGCGCCCTCCCGGCGCTCCACCGTGCCCAGCTCCTCGACGATCCCGGTGAACACGTCAGCTCCCTCCCCCGGCAACCGCCGGCGCCGGTCTCGGGTTCGCTGCCGTGTCGCCGAAGGGCTCGACATCGACGCGGACGTCGGCGCCCACCCGGCGGACGTCGACGAGGCGGCCGCGCCACACGTCGTCGATGACCGCGGCCCCCGGGCCGGCGAACAGCGGGCGTGCGTCGTCGCCACCGAAGAGCGCGGGGGCGAGGTAGACGACGTAGCGGTCGACGAGCCCGGCGCGGTGGAACGCGCTCGCCACCGTGGCGCCGCCCTCGACCATCAGCTGCAACACGCCCCGCCGACCGAGGTCGTCGAGCACGTCGGTGAGCTCACCCCGCAGCTCGACGCAGGGATGGATCCGGGCGCCCTCGGGCGCGGTTCCGAGCACGACGCGCAGCGGCTGGCGGCCGGGCCCGTGGTCGTCGTCGTCGAGGCGGACGGTGAGCTCGGGGTCGTCGGCCCGCACCGTGCCCGCGCCGACCAGCACGGCGTCGCTCTCGGCGCGGAGGTGGTGGGCGTCGCGACGGGCATCGGGACCGGTGATCCACCGGCTCGAACCGTCGGGGGCGGCGGTGCGTCCGTCGAGCGACGCCGCCAGCTTCAGCACGACGAAGGGCCGACCGGTGCGGCGATGGGTCAGGTAGGGCCGTAGCTGGGTGCGGACCTCAGCCGCCCCGAGCCCGACCTCGACGTCGACGCCGGCCTCGCGGAGCCGGGCCAGGCCGGCCCCCGCGACCCGGGGGTCGGGGTCCTCGAGGGCCACGACGACCCGGCGGATGCCGGCGGCGACGACGGCGGCGGCGCACGGCGGGGTGCGCCCGTGGTGCGAGCACGGCTCGAGGGTCACGTAGAGCGTGCCGCCCTCGGCCTCGGCCCCGGCGGCTCGCAGCGCGACGACCTCGGCGTGGGGGCCGGTACGACCGTCGGTGACCCCGACGAAGCCGGGATGGTCGGGCGCGCCGGCGGGCACGATGACGGCACCGACCCAGGGACGGGGCGACACCCACCGGCGGGCGCCCGCCGCGGCGGCCACCGCCTGTGCCATCCGATCGTTGTCGCTCGGCGTCATCGCCCGTCCTCGGTGGGCGCGCGGCCACGCCGACGCGCCCTCGCTCCCATCCGGACTGTGACCGTCGGCTCCGGAGTGCCACCGGATCGGCCCCGACGCTCGGCGCCGGGGTTCGCGGGCTGTACCGCCGGTAGGGAGTTCCACCCAACCCCGCGAGGGGCACCCGCATGGTACGCAGTGGGGTGGTCGCTGACAACCACGACCGTGTGGTCATTCGACCACCCCGGCGGAGACGGCACGGGCGACGGCGTCGAACCTCAGGGGAAGCGCACGTAGCCGACGTACCGGTAGAGGGCCTCGTACCCCATCCGGGCGTAGATGGCCTCGCCCATGGTCGACGCCTGCAGCGAGTTGGCGGTGGCGCCGAGGGAGAAGGCCCGGTTGGTGACCGCCCGCGTCACCGCATCGCCGAGCCCCTGGCCACGGGCGGGCTCCAGGGTGCCCACCCAGTACACGCCGGCGATCCCGTGGCTGAGGACGGTCTGGGCGCCGGCCACGGGCTCGCCGTCGAGGTAGGCGACCACGCTGTGCACCTGGGGCTCGGTGAAGGCCCGCAGATCGGTGATGGTCCGGGTGGCGACGTCGCCGGGCATGCCGTAGGTGGCGTAGGCGCCGGCCTGGACGGCGACGAAGTCGGCCATCGAGGCGTGGTCGTCGACCCACCGGAGCCGGGTGCCCGCAGGCAGGGGTCGCTCCTCGACGGGCGCGCGAACGACCATCTCGGGCATGTCGAGCACCGGGAGCATGGCCCGCGCCTCGGCGGCGGCGGCCAGCTCCCGACCTCCGTCGACCTCGCCGGCGAAGACCGTGTAGCCGCGCCCCTCGTCCCGAACCAGTCGTCGGCCACGTCGAGCAGCTCGCTCGGGCCCACCGCCGGGTCGAGGGCGAACGCCCCGTTGACGAGCACCGGGAAGTCGCTGCCGGCGGCGAACAGCACGATGCCGCCCCGCTCCTCGACGGCGCCGTCCGCCCCTGACCACCGGGCCTGCTCGCGGCAGTACTCGACCAGGTTGAGGTGTCCGAGGCGCCGCAGCCGACCGTCGTCGCCCATCAGTGCTCCCGCTCCCCGGCGAGGAGGCGCAGCGCGTGGGGCACCACGTCGAGCACCGCTTCCAGGCACTCGACCGCCCCGCTCGGCGAGCCCGGCGTGTTGAGGACCAGCGCCCGGCCCCGGGTGCCGGCCGTGCCGCGGGAGAGCCGCCCCAACGGGTTCACGAGCCGCATGGACTCGGCGAGGCCCGGGGCCTCGCGGTCGAGCACGACCTTCGTGCCCTCCGGGGTGAGGTCGCGGGGCCCGAACCCCGTCCCGCCGGTGGTGACGACGAGCCCGGCGAAGCCCTCGGCCAACTCGACGACCGCCTCACCGACGGTGTCGCGCCCGTCGGCCACCACCTGGCGGTCGACCACGGTGAAGCCGGCCGCCTCGAGCCGGGCGGCCAGCGCCGGGCCGCTGCGGTCCTCGCGGGTGCCGGCGATCACGCCGTCGCTGACGGTGAGGACCTTGGCGCGCAGCTCGCCCTCGCTCATGTCGCTTCCTCTCGATCTCCCGGTGATCCCGACTCGTCCGCACCATCGTCGCTCGCCGTGACCGTGAGCCGGAGCAGGAACATGCCGTCAGCATCGGCCACCTGGGGCAGGAGCAGCGCGCCGCGGCCCCACGGTCGCCACGGCGCCGGCGGCGCCGACTGGGCCACCAGGTCGGGATGGGCGGCCGCGAGGTGCTCGTCGACACCGGTGGTCTCGGCGACGGTCAGCGTGCACACGCTGTACACGAACGTGCCGCCGACCCGGACGAGGGGGACCAGGGCGTCGACCAGCTCCCGTTGGAGCCCGGCCAGACGGGCGACGTCGACGGGGTCGCCCCGCCACCGCAGGTCGGCCCGCCGCCCCATCGTCCCGAGGCCGGTGCAGGGTGCGTCGAGCAGCACCCGGTCGAACGTGCCCGCCGCGAACGGTGGCCTCCGACCGTCGGCGACGAGCGGCGCCACCGCACCGGCGAGGCCGAGGGACGCCACGTTGGCGGCCACCAGGCCGGCGCGGCGACGGCCGCACGTCGGCGGCCACGACGAACGTCCCCAGCGCAGCGATGGCGGTGGCCTTGCCACCGGGGGCGGCGGCGGCGTCGAGGACCCGCTCCCCCGCCTGCGCGCCGAGCGCCTCGGCGACCCACTGCGAGGCGCGGTTCTGGACATACCCGTCGTCGCGGCGGTCGACGGTCGGCGGTCGGTTCATGGCCTCGAGGGCGGCGCGGGCGTCATCGGGCCCGAGCGCGCCGGTGAGCGCGTCGACGATCCAGTCGGGGTAGCTGAGGCGGGTCGGCTCGTCGGGCCACGCCGGGGGGTGCTCGGCCACCCGACGCAACACGGCGTTCAGGAAGCCCTGCAGGCGCCGGGGGGCGGCGGCGACCGTGGTGCCCACCGCGGCGTGGGCGGGCACGCCCCCGAAGGCGAGTTGGTAGGCGCCGAGGCGCAGCCAGGTGCGCCCGGTCGGGTCCGGTTCCCGGGTGAGGTAGGGCTCGACCAGCGCGTCGCAGGCCCGGCGCATGCGCGTGGTGCCGGCGACGAGGTCGGTCACGAACGCCCGGTCGCGCCGGTCGAGACGGGACCGGTCGAGCACCGCGCCGAGCACCAGGTTGGCGTAGGCGCCCTCACCCTCGATGCGCCCGAGCGCCTCGGCGGCGACCCGACGGGCGGCGACCCCTGCGACGCCGGGCGCCCGGCTGGCCGACCCCGCGACGTCGGGTCCCGGGGGGCGACGGGGGCGACGCCGGGGCGATGGGCCGCTCATCCGCCGAGCCGGTCGTCGGGGCCGGGTCGGGCGCCGTTGGCCCAGTCCCGGGCGTCGAGACGCCCCTTGCCCTCGGGCTGGACCTCGATGAGCTCCAGCCCACCCCGACCGGTGCCGACGACGAGCCCGTCGAGAACCCCGGGGGATGCCGGCCCGGTGTCGCGCACGGCCGCCCGCCACACCTTCAGCCGCCTCCCGCGCAACGTCGTCCACGCCCCGCCGACGCGCACCACCCGCGACAGCTCCTCGGCCGCTCGGTCCCATCGCAGGGCCCGCTCGTCGACGCCGATCTTGTCGGCGTAGGTGGGTGCGCCCTCCTGGCCGACCGGCTCCCCCAGGCCGTCGCGCAGGGCGGCCACGAGGAGGTCGGTGCCGGCCGCGACCAGGCGGGCTCGGAGCTCGTCGGCGGTCTCGTCGGCGCCGATGGCCACCTCGACGGAGCCGTAGACGCCACCGGTGTCGAGGCCTTCCTCGACCCGCATGAGGCAGACGCCGGTGACGGCATCGCCGGCGAGGATCGCCCGCTCCACCGGCGCCGCGCCGCGCCATCGGGGCAGCAGCGAGAAGTGCAGGTTGACCATCGGCAGTCGCTCGAGGAGCTCGACCGGGATGAGCCGACCGTAGGCCACCACCACCCCGAGGTCGGCGTCGACCTCGGCGGCCGCGTGCAGGTCGTCGGCGACCGGGAGCCCGAGCTCGAGGGCGGCGGCCTTCACCGGGCTCGGCGTCAGGGCGCCACCGCGGCCGCGCTTGGCGTCGGGGCGGGACACGACGAGTGGGATGGCGATGCCGGTCCGGTGCAACGCCCGCAACGGCGCGACGGCGGCCTCGGGCGTGCCGAGGAAGACGATCCGGCGGGGATGGGCGGGCGCAGCCGGGAGCACGGGCGGCTGGCGCCGGTCAGGGCAGACGGAGCCCGCCGGCCTGGGCGCCCGGCGCCGAGTCGGCCTGGCGCAGCTGCAGCTCGCGGACGGCCTTCTTGGCCTCCTTGCGCTGGTCGTCGTCGAGCCGCTCGGTCATCAGCACACCGTCGAGGTGGTCGAGCTCGTGCTGGAAGAGCCGGGCCTCGAGCTCGTCGGCCTCGATCTGGACCTCGTTCCCGTCGAGGTCGAGCCCCACGATCAGGATCTCCTTCGGGCGGACGATCTCGAAGTAGAGGCCCGGGATCGACAGGCAGCCCTCGTGGAAGCTCCACTCGCCGTCGCTGTCCCGGATCTCCGGGTTGACCAGCACGCCCGGGGCGTCGTCGTGGTCGTAGACGAAGAACCGCTTCTGGATGCCCACCTGCGGGGCGGCCAGCCCCAGGCCCGGCGCCTCGTACATGGTCGTGAACATGTCGTCGACGATGCGCACCAGCCGACCGTCGATCTCGTCGACCTCGGCGGCGCGCTGCTTCAGGACCGGGTCGCCGATGATGCGGATCGGATAGGGCGCCATCACCAAAGGCTACCGTCCAGCCGTGGACCCCACGCCCGGACGGGACGGCGAGCACTACTTCGCCGGTGCACCGTCGGTGCCGTCGTCGCCGACCGAGGTCGCCCTCGTGCTCCCCGACCTGCGGGTCGACCTGGTCGCCGACCGCGGCGTGTTCAGCCACGACCGGATCGACACCGGGACGAGGCTGCTCCTCGTCGAAGGCCCGCGACCCGCCACGGCCGCCACCGACCTCCTCGACCTCGGGTGCGGCTACGGGCCGATCGCGGTCGCGCTCGCCCACTGGGCGCCGAGGGCGACGGTGTGGGCGGTGGACGTCAACGAGCGGGCCCGGGCGTGCACCGTCGAGAACGCCCGCCGGCTCGGTCTCGAGCACCTGCGGGTGGCCGCTCCCGACGCGATCCCCGACGACGTTCGGTTCGACGGCATCTGGTCCAACCCGCCGATCCGCATCGGGAAGGCCGCGCTCCACGAGCTGCTCACCACCTGGCTGGTTCGCCTCGCGCCCTCCGGCCGGGCCCACCTCGTGGTCCGCAAGCACCTCGGAGCCGACTCCCTGCAGCGATGGTTGGCCGACCAAGGATGGCCGACCGAGCGCACCCGCTCGCGGGTGGGCTACCGGCTGCTCGAGGTGCGGGCCCGGGAGTCGGCATGACCAAGAACCTGGGCGGCACCGACCTCAAGCGGCTGCACCGCGACTGGCGGCGGCGCACGGCGGGACGTGTCGGACTGATCCTGGAGGACGTGCAGAACCCCTTCAACGTGGGAGCCATCCTCCGGTCGGCGGCTGCCTACGCCGTCGACGACCTGTGGCTGGCCGGGTCCACCGCGCCGCCCGACCACCCGAAGGTGCAGAAGACGGCGCTCGGCTCACAGCGGTTCGTCACCACCGTCACCGCCGAGGGGATCGGCGACGCCGCCGACGCCGCCGAGGGCGCGGGGTACGCGCTCGTCGGCCTCGAGCTGGCCGAAGGTGCGGTGCCGCTCCACGAGCTCGACGTCGACCGGGACGTGTGCCTCGTCGTCGGCCACGAGGACCGCGGCCTCAGCAAGGACGCCTTCGCCCGCATCCCCCGCCTCGCCTACCTGCCCATGCTCGGCCGCATCGGCTCGCTCAACGTGGGGACCGCCACCGCCATCGGCCTCTACGAGCTGCGCCGACGGGCCTGGGCGAGCGGGAGGTGAGGCGTCCGCGAGCGGACGGCGTCCGGCGCCACGCGGTAGACCGGCACCATGAGCGAGATCTCCGACCGCTACCGCCGCCTCTCGACCGCGTTCGCCGACGAGATCGCGGTCGTGCCCCCCGACGGGTGGGACCTGCCGACGCCCTGTGAGGGCTGGACCGTCCGGGACCTCGTGGCCCACGTCGTCGAGACCCAGCGGATGTTCCTCGGCTTCGTCGGCCGCTCCGCCGGCGACGCTCCCTCCGCCGGCGACGACCCGGCCACGGCGTGGGCCGCCGCCCGGGCGGCCGTCCAGGCCGACCTCGACGATCCCGTGCGTGCCGTCGCCGAGTTCGACGGCTTCCAGGGCCGGACGACGTTCGAGGCCGCCGTCGACCGCTTCCTCAACACCGACCTCGTGCTCCACGGGTGGGATCTGGCCCGGGCCACGGGCCAGGACGAGACGATCGACGCCGCCGACGTGGCGCGGGTGCGCGCCATCGCCGAGGAGTTCGGCGACGCCCTGCGTGGTCCGGGTGCGTTCGGGCCCGAGCTCGAGCCGGCGCCGGGCGCCGACGAGCAGGCGCGACTGCTGGCCTTCGTCGGCCGCCGCGCGTGACCGACGCGACGCCGTCACAGGCGTAGGGGATCGACGGCGACGCGGACCCTCCCCGGCGGTCGGGGGGTGGCCGCCAGCGCGTCGAGGAGGGTGGCGCGGTCGTCGGCGCGCAGCAGCCAACGGCCGTCGGTGGGGCCCAGCACCTCGACGCCGTGCGGACGACCGAGGGCGGTGACCAGCTCCGCCGCGGATCGCCCCGACACCTCGGCCAGCGTCGACGCCGGCGGGAAGCGCAGCTCGACGCGGCGCGCCGCCTCGACGGCGCTGACGCGGGTCGGCTCGGCGCGCAACGCCGCCTGCACCACCTCGTGGTCGGGCAGCCGGGTCTGCACCACGATCCGGCCGTCACCGTCGCCCCGCCCCCCGACGAGCCGGGCCGCCAGCACCAGCAGGGCCAGGGCCTCCTCGGCGGCCCGGTACCGGGGCGCGAGCAGCTCCTGGTCGAGATCGAGGAACACCACCACGGCGGCACGGTCGACGCGGTGGAGGACCGCCTCGGTGCCGACCAACACCCGCGTGGGACGCCTCGGTGATCGACGTGTCGGCGCTGACCTCGGCGACCGGCTCCCGCAGCAGCGCCTCGAGCTCCTCCTGCGCCCGGTGCACCCCGACGCGGAGGTTCTTGAACGCCGACGAACCGCACCCGAGGCAGACCACGGGACGGGTGGTGCCGCAGCGGAGGCACGACAGGGTGCCGCCCTCGAGCTCGGCGACGGCGGCATCACATCGGGCGCAGCGGGCCGCCTCGCCGCACCCGGTGCACGCCAGCAGGCGTGAGCGCCCACGCCGGTTGAGGACGCAGACGATCCGGCCCGTGTCCGGCAGGAGCCGGGGGAGCCGCTCGGCGAACGGGCCGCTCCGGCGCGGGTCCTCGTCGCGGCGGTCGACGATCTCGAGCACCGGCCACCCCCGCCGCTCCTCGGCGCGACTGGGGGTGAGCAGCTCGCCCCACGCCAACGCCTCGAGGCTGGGCACCGGCGAGGTGAGCACGCACGGCACGTCGGCGCGTCGGGCTCGCTCGGCGGCGACGTCACGGGCGTGCCACGTGGGTGCCTGCTCCTGCTGGTGGGCCTCGTCGTGCTCGTCGACCACCACCACCGCCCGCAGGTCGACCACCGGCGCCCACGCCGCGGCGCGGGCACCGACCACGGTGGCGCCGGCGCGTGCCCGCGCCCACTCCTCGGGGACCCTGGCGACGATCATGCCCGCGGCCCGGAGTCGGCGGGCCAACCCGTCGGCGGCCACGGCGCTCGGGGTGACGACGAGGGCGTTGCCGGGGCCCACGGCGGCGGCGTGCACCAGCGGGAACACGTCGGCGCCGGGTGGGAGGCGCAGCACGGAGCGGGGTCGGCCGAGGGCGGCCTCGACGAGGGGGATCGGTGCCGGCACCGCGGGGGCGCTCCGGTCGGGAGCCGGGAGCGACGGCACGGCCCGCTCCGCGGTGGCGGTGCGCAGGAACGACGCCCGGCGACCGGCCCAGCGCCAGGCCGCCCAGTCGGCGAGCGCGAGGACCTCGGGCGCCGGTCCCCACCCGGTGACCTTGGCGATGGGCTTGAGGGCGACCCCTGCCGGCGGCTCGACGCCGTCGGCGACGACCCAGGCACCGACGCGCCGGCCGTGGAGCTGCACCCGGACCACGGCACCGACGCGCACCTGGTCCCCGAGCGAGTCGGGGACCAGGTAGTCGAAGGTCTTGTCGATGCCCGGCTCGACCGGGAGGACGCGCACGACGCGCCCCGCCGCCGGCCGCCGCTGGGGTGCGGGCCCGGGGCCGTCGGGGTGGCTCAGAGCCCGAGCGCCGAGGCGAGATCGCCCACCCGGCTGGTCTGCTCCCAGGTGAACTCGGGGTCGGTGCGGCCGAAGTGGCCGTAGGCCGCGGTGCGGCGGAAGATCGGTCGTCGGAGGTCGAGGTCGCGGATGATCGCAGCCGGCCGGAGGTCGAAGACCTCGCGCACGGCGGCGGCGATCCTGGCCTGCTCGACCTTCTCGGTGCCGAAGGTCTCCACCATGATCGAGATCGGCTGGGCCATGCCGATGGCGTAGGCCACCTGGACCTCGCACTTCGACGCCGCGCCCGAGGCCACCACGTTCTTGGCCACCCAGCGCGCCGCGTAGGCAGCCGAGCGGTCGACCTTGGACGGGTCCTTTCCCGAGAAGGCACCGCCGCCGTGGCGGGCCATGCCGCCGTAGGTGTCGACGATGATCTTGCGACCGGTGAGCCCGGCGTCGCCGACCGGGCCGCCGATGACGAACCGGCCCGTGGGGTTGACGTACACCTCGTAGTCGTCGTCGGCGAACTCGGCGGGGACCGTGGGCCGGATCACGTGCTCGATGAGGTCGGGCTTGATGACCTCGTCGCGATCGACACCGTCGTTGTGCTGGGTCGAGATGAGCACCGTGCGCAGCCTGACCGGCCGTCCGTCCTCGTAGTCGAAGGTGACCTGGGTCTTGCCGTCGGGCCGCAGGTACGGCACCGTGCCCGCCTTGCGGACCTCGGCCAGGCGCTCGGCCAGACGGTGGGCCAGGTGGATCGGCAGCGGCATCAACACGTCGGTCTCGTCCGATGCGAAGCCGAACATCATCCCCTGGTCGCCGGCGCCCTGCTGGTTGAGCTGGTCCTCGCCCGAGGTGCCGGTGCGCACCTCCTCGGAGTCGTCCACGCCCTGGGCGATGTCGGGCGACTGCTCGTCGAGGGCGATCATGACGCCGCACGTGGTGCCGTCGTAGCCGTACGACTCGCGGTCGTAGCCGATGCTCTTGATGGTCGACCGCACGATGCCGGGGATGTCGACGTAGCCGTTGGTCGTGATCTCACCGCCCACGATGGCGAGACCGGTGGTCACGAACGTCTCGCACGCCACCCGGCTCTGCGGGTCCTCGGCGAGGAGGGCATCGAGGACGGCGTCGGAGATCTGATCGGCCATCTTGTCGGGATGCCCCTCGGTGACCGACTCCGAGGTGAAGGTCCAGCTGGTCACGTCAACTCCTGTTGGTCGTTCCCCGCGCCGCGACCACGGCGTCGAGGATGGCTCGGGCAACGGCCCGCTTGTCGGTGAGCGCCCCATCATGCTCGATCCCGTGCGGTGACAGGATCACCACCTGGTTCGTGTCGTGCTCGAACCCGGCGCCGGGCCGTGACACGTCGTTGGCCACGATGAGGTCGAGGCGCTTGCGCTCGAGCTTGGCCCGGGCGCTGGCGAGCAGGTCGTCGGTCTCGGCGGCGAAGCCGACCAGCACCTGGTCGGGTGGCTTGCGCTCCCCGAGGTCGACGAGGAAGTCGTGGGTGGGCTCGAGCACGATGTGGGTGAGCCCGTCCCCCTTCTTGATCTTGTGGTCGGCGGCCACGGCCGGTCGGAAGTCGGCCACGGCGGCGGCCATCACGATCACGTCCTGGTCGGGTGCCCGCGGGACGACCTCGGCCTCCATGTCGGCGGCGCTGGCGACCCGCACCACGTCGGCACCGAGGGGGGCGGGCCGGTCGACGGTGGTGACCAGGGTGACCTTGGCCCCCCGGCCGAGCGCCTCCTCGGCCACCGCGTAGCCCTGCTTGCCGGACGAGCGGTTGGTGATCACCCGGACCGGGTCGATGGCCTCGCGGGTGCCCCCGGCGGTGACGAGGACGCGGAGGCCCTCCATGTCGCGTGGCGCGAGGGCGGCGTGCACGGCGGCGACGATCACCTCGGGTTCGGCCAGGCGCCCCATCCCCGAATCGCCCCCCGCCAGCCGTCCCTCGGCGGGCGCCACCACGGTGACACCCCGGCCGGCGAGCACCTGCAGGTTGTGCTGGACGGCGGCGTGCTCCCACATCTCGGTGTGCATCGCCGGGCACACGACCACCGGGGCGCGCGTCGCCAGCAGGGTCGCGGTGAGCAGGTCGTCGGAGATGCCGGCGGCGTACGAGCCGAGCAGGCGAGCGGTGGCCGGGCAGACGAGGACCAGGTCGGCGGCCTGGCCGAGGCGGGTGTGCGGGATGGGGTCCCGCTCGTGCCAGAGCGAGGTCTGCACCGGCTCGGACGCGAGCGCCGAGAAGGTCGTCTCTCCCACGAAGCGGGTGGCACCCTCGGTGAGCACGGGGGCCACGTGGGCCCCGGCGTCCACCAGGCGGCGGCAGACCTCGATCGCCTTGTAGGCAGCGATGCCGCCCGACACGCCGAGCACGATCGTGCGGCCGGCGAGCCCCGGGCCGGTGGGGTGGGCGGTCATGGGACGGGACGACCCCGGGAGGCCTACTCCCCCGCCGGTGCGTCGGCGTCGACGGCGGGGGCGACGGAAGCCAGCTCCTCGTCGACCTCGGGCTCGGGCTCGGGCTCGATGTCCCGGGCCTCGATCTTGTCGGCGGCGATCTCCTCGAAGGCGATCGACAGCGGCTTGCGGGCCACCGAGGTCACCTGCGGAGGGATGGTGGCGCCGAGGCCCTCGCCGAGCTGGCCGAAGTACGAGTTGATCTGCCGGGCCCGCTGGGAGGCGAGGGTGACCAGCTTGAACTTGGAGTCGACCTTGTCCAAGAGCTCCTCGATGCGAGGGTTCATCATCGAGTCGTGGACCTGGGCCATGCGTGCTCCTGGGGGGGACGACGGAAACGGCTCTCCAGGCTACCAGCCAGCGCCGCCGAGACCCCCAATCCCCACCGCTAGTCCCCACCGCGTCGGCGGGCCCGCGCCTCGGCGACGAGGGCGGCCACCGCGGCGACCGTGGCGTCGAGGTCGTCGTTCACGACCTCGACCGCGTGGAGCGACCGGGCCCGGGCGACCTCGTCCCGGGCCACGCGGACGCGGCGATCGACCTGGTCGGGCGGGTCTCCCCGGCCCTCGAGCCGGGCCCGCTGGACGGCCTCGGACGGCGCCTCGAGCAGGATCAGCAGCGCGTCGGGCACCCGCTCGTGGACCTGCTCGGCACCCTGGACGTCGATCTCGAGCACCAGGTCCACCCCCGGCGGCAGGTCGTCGGGGGTGGGCGTGCCGTAGAGGTTGCCGAGGAACTCGGCCCACTCGAGGAACCCGCCGGCATCGATCCGCGCCTGGAAGGCATCACGGTCGACGAAGGTGTAGGCGTCGGGGGCCTCACCCGGGCGAGGGGCCCGCGTGGTCCACGACCGGCTGAGCCAGAGGGCAGGGTCGCGCTCGACCAGGCGGGCGACGACCGTGCCCTTCCCGACGCCGCCGGGACCGGAGACGACGACGATCAACCTGGGAACGCTTCGAGCAATGCCTTGCGCTGCTGCTCGCCGAGGCCGCGGACCCGCCGTGTCTCGCTGATGCCGATCTCCTCGAGGGTGCGACGGGCCTTGACCTTGCCGACGCCCGGGAGCGACTCGAGCACGGCGAGGACCTTCATCTTGCCGACGATGTCGTCGCCGCTCTGCGCGAGCAGCTCGGGCAGGGTCAGCGATCCCATCTTCAGCCTCTCCTTCAGCTCCGCTCGGCGACGGCGGGCCTCGGCGGCCTTGGCCAACGCCTTCTGGCGGTCCTCGGGAGACAGTTGGGGCGGCAGCGGCATGCGCGCACCCTAGCAAGCGGCGCCTCGCCGGGTCGCCGGGACGGAGGCCTCCGGGAGGGGTGCCCGAGCCTCACCGCCCGGGCCGGCCGGAGGCCCTCAGCTGATGGCGGCGGCCACCGCGGCGGCGGCCGCCGCGGGGTCGTCGGCCCGGGTCACCGACCGACCGACCACGAGCAGGTCGGCACCGGCGTCCACCGCGGCCCGAGGGCTCGCCGCCCGGGCCTGGTCGTCGGGCTCGTCGCCCGGGAGACGGATCCCGGGCACGACGCAGAGCAGGCGGGGCGCGAGCGACTTGGCGTCGCGCACGTCGTCGGCGGCGCACACGATCCCCCCGCAGCCGGCCTCGACGGCGAGGGCGATCCGGTGGGGCACGATGTGCGGTGGCGCATCGCCGTCACTGGTCAGGACGGTGACGGCCAGCGCGGTCGGCACCGGGAGCCCGGCGGCCTCGGCGCCGGCGGCGAGGCCTTCGACCCCGGCCCGGAGCATGGGCCCGTCACCTCGGGCGTGGAGGGTGAGGTAGCGGGCGCCGAGGGCTCCGAGCACGCGAGACGCCCGCTGCACGGTGGTCGGGATGTCGAGCAGCTTCAGATCGACGAACACGTCGAACCCCGCCTCGGCGAGGGCCCCGATGGCATCCGGTCCGGCGGCGCTGTAGAGCTCGAGCCCGACCTTGGCCACCCCGAACCACGGGCGCACCTGGCGGGCGATCCGGAGGGCGCCGACCAGGTCGTCGACGTCGAGGGCGAGGGCCAGGCGGGCCCGGATCTCTTCGGGCGCCGGCACGGTGGCGGGCGTCGACTCAGGGGACATGGGCAGCTCCGATCAGCTCGTCCACGGCACGGACGCCGTGGGACACACACCAGGTGGCCAGCTCGTCGCGCACCCGCGCCACGGCGCGGGGATCGGCGAAGGTGGCGGTGCCGACCTGCACCGCCGACGCGCCGGCGAGCAGCAGCTCGACGGCGTCGACACCCCGGGCCACCCCACCGACGCCGACGACGGGGAGCTCGGGCAGGACCCGGTGCACATCGTGCACGGCCCGCACCGCGACCGGGTGGATGGCCGGACCCGACAGCCCCCCACCGCCCCGGGCGAACCGCGGCCGGCGGGTCTCGACGTCGATGGCCATGCCCATGACCGTGTTGACGAGGGTGACGGCCTCGGCGCCCGCCTCGGCGGCCGCGGCGGCGATGGCCGGGAGGTCGCCGACGTTCGGGCTCAGCTTGGCCCACAACGGCCGGCCCGCCACCCGGCAGGCGCGCAGGGCGTCGCCCGTGGCCGTGGCGGAGTGGGCGAACACCTCGTCGCGTGCGTGGTGGTTGGGGCACGACAGGTTGACCTCGACGGCGACGACCTCGGGTGGCGCGCCGGCGAGCGCCTCCGCGGCGGCGGCGTACTCGTCGAGGTCGGTCCCCCAGATGGAGGCGACGACCGTCGCCCCGGTCGCGACCAGAGGCGGGAGCTCGTCGGCCAACCAGGCCTCCACCCCGGGACCCTGGAGCCCGACGCTGTTGAGCATGCCGGCCGGGGTCTCGTGGACCCGCGGTGGCGGGTTCCCCGGCCACGGCCCGGCCGACAGGGACTTCACCACCACCGCGCCGAGCGACGCGAGCTCGACGTAGCGCGCCAGCTCGGCGCCGTGACCCGCCGTCCCCGACGCCGTCATCACCGGGTTGCGGAGCCTCACGCTCCCGACGACGGTCGGCAGGGAGAGGCTGCGGTCACGCCTCATAGGCGAGCTTGAGCTGGTCGTCGTGGGGGCGGTGGAACTCCTGGAGGCTGCGGACCCGGATCTCGTGGGCGGCCCAGTCGGCCATGCCCTGCGCGGCGGCGAGGCCGGCGGCGGCGGTGGTGAGCAACGGCACCCCGTGGGTGCCGGCGGCGGCCCGGATGTGGGCGCCGTCGGAACGGGGGCCGCGTCCCCGGGGGCTGTTGACCACCAGGTCGACCTTGCCGCTGCCGATGAGCTCGACGGCATCGTGACCGTCGGGCTCGCCCAGCTTGGCCACGACGGTGTCCACGGGCACGCCCGCCGCTTCGAAGTGGGCGGCGGTGCCGGTGGTCGCGGCGATGCGGAAGCCGAGGGCGAGGAACCGGCGGGCGGCGTTGACCCCCACCTGCTTGTCGCGGTCGGCGAGCGACATGAACACGGTGCCCGACTCGGGGAGTCGGGTGCCGGCGGCCAGCTGGCTCTTGGCGAACGCCAGCCCGAAGGTCCGGTCGATGCCCATGACCTCGCCCGTCGAGCGCATCTCGGGCCCGAGCAGCGCGTCGGCCTCGGGGAACCGGCTGAACGGCAGCACCGCCTCCTTGACGGCGACGTGGTCGCCGTCGACCGGGTCGACGAGCAGCCCCTCGTTCCGCAGCTCGGCCAACGTCGCCCCGAGCATGACCCGCGAGGCGACCTTGGCGAGGGGCACACCGGTGGCCTTGGCCACGAACGGGACGGTGCGCGAGGCGCGGGGGTTGGCCTCGATCACGAACACCTGGCCCTGCTTCACCGCGTACTGGACGTTGATCAGGCCACGCACGTCCAGGGCGTCGGCGATGCGACGCGTGTAGTCCTCGAGCACCTCGAGGGTGACCGGGAGCAGCGAGTGGGGCGGCAACACGCACGCGCTGTCGCCGCTGTGGACGCCGGCCTCCTCGACGTGCTCCATGATCCCACCGATCACCACCTCGCCGGTGTGGTCGCGGATGGCGTCGACGTCGACCTCGGTGGCGTCCTCGAGGAAGCGATCGACGAGCACGGGCCGCTCGGCGGACAGACCGCCCTCCTTGCCGAGGCTGCCGAACCCGGCCAGCTCGGCCATGGCCCGGCGCAGCCCCTCGTCGTCGTAGACGATCTCCATGGCCCGCCCGCCGAGCACGTACGAGGGCCGCATCAGCACCGGGTACCCGACCCGACCGACGACCTCGAGGGCCTGCTCGACGGTGACGGCGGTGCCCCCGGCCGGCTGGGGGATCTCGAGGTGTGCGCACAGCGCGTTCCAGCGCTCGCGGTCCTCGGCGGCATCGATCGAGTCGGGGCTGGTGCCCTTGATCAGCTCGCGAGGCAACGAGTTGCTCAGCTTGAGCGGCGTCTGGCCGCCGAGGCTCACGATCACCCCGACGGGGGACTCGGCCTCGATGACGTTCATCACGTCCTCGTGGGTGAGCGGTTCGAAGTAGAGCCGGTCGCTCGTGTCGTAGTCGGTCGACACCGTCTCGGGGTTGCAGTTGACCATGATCGTCTCGTAGCCGGCGTCGCGGAGGGCGAAGCTGGCGTGGACGCAGCAGTAGTCGAACTCGATGCCCTGCCCGATGCGGTTGGGACCCGACCCGAGGATGACGACCTTCGGCCGGTCGCTCGGGCGAACCTCGTCCTCGTCCTCGTAGGTCGAGTAGTGGTACGGCGTCTCGGCCTCGAACTCGGCGCCACAGGTGTCGACCGTCTTGTAGGTGGGGATCACCCCGGCCGACATCCTGCGCGCCCGCACCACCGCCTCGTCGACACCCCACAGGTAGGCGAGCTGGCCGTCACCGAAGCCGAGGCGCTTGGCCCGCCGCCACGAGGCGCGGGTCATGCCGTCGAGGCCGACCTCGGCCAGGTGGGCGCGCTCCTCGATGATCATGAGGATCTGGTCGAGGAACCACGGGTCGACCTTGGTCCGCTCGTGCACCCGTTCGACCCCCAGCCCACGGCGGAGGGCGGCCTCGAGCTCGAACGGCCGGTCGGGGGTGCCGATCGCCGCCCGGGCCAGCAGCTCGTCGTCGGAGAGCTCGTCGAGGACCGTCTCCCCGGGATCGCAGTTGAGCCCGAGGCGGCCCTGCTCGAGCGAGCGCATCCCCTTCTGGAACGACTCGGGGAACGTGCGGCCGATGGCCATGGCCTCGCCCACCGACTGCATCTGGGTGCCGAGCACCGGCGGTTGCCCGGGGAACTTCTCGAACGCCCACCGGGGCACCTTGGTCACGACGTAGTCGATGGTCGGCTCGAAGCTGGCCGGGGTCTTGCGGGTGATGTCGTTGGGGATCTCGTCGAGGGTGTACCCGACGGCGAGGCGGGCGGCGATCTTGGCGATCGGGAAGCCGGTGGCCTTGGAGGCCAGGGCCGAGCTGCGGCTCACCCTCGGGTTCATCTCGATGATGACCATCTCACCGTCGACCGGGTTCATGGCGAACTGCACGTTGGAGCCGCCGGTCTCGACCCCGACCCGGCGGATGCACGCGAACGCGGCGTCGCGCATCGCCTGGTACTCGACGTCGGACAGGGTCTGGGCGGGGGCGACGGTGATCGAGTCGCCGGTGTGGACGCCCATCGGGTCCACGTTCTCGATCGAGCAGATGATCACGCAGTTGTCGGCCCGGTCCCGCATGACCTCGAGCTCGTACTCCTTCCACCCGGCGATCGACTTCTCGATGAGGATCTCCGAGATCGGGCTGGCCTCGAGGCCCCGGACGGCGGCGGCGCGGAACTCGTCGGGGGTGGACGCGATCCCCGTGCCCCGCCCACCCAGGATGTAGGCGGGGCGGATCACCACCGGCAGTCCGACCCGCCCGATCACCTCGAGCGCCTCGTCGAGCGTGTGCGCGGTGCCCGACGGCGGGGTGCGCAGCCCGATGCCGTTCATGGCCACCTTGAACTCCTCGCGGTCCTCCGCGGTGCGGATCGCCTCGGCGTTGGCGCCGATCAGCTCGACGCCGTGCTCGGTGAGGACACCGCCCTCGAACAGCTCCATCGTCAGGTTGAGCGCCGTCTGCCCACCGAGGGTGGGCAGCACCGCGTCGGGTCGCTCCCGCGAGATGATGCGGGTGAGGATGTCCACGTCGAGCGGCTCGACGTAGGTGGCGTCGGCGAAGTCGGGATCGGTCATGATCGTCGCCGGGTTCGAGTTGGCGAGGACGACTCGGTAGCCCTCCTCGCGCAGCACCCGGCAGGCCTGGGTGCCGGAGTAGTCGAACTCGCAGGCCTGGCCGATCACGATCGGCCCGGATCCGATCACCAGGATCGACTCGAGGTCGTCCCGCCGCGGCATCAGCCCTCCTCCATCAGTCGGTCGAACACGTCGAACAGGTAGCCGGCGTCGTGGGGGCCGGGCCCGGCCTCGGGGTGGTACTGGACGCCGAACGCGGGTACGTCGAGACACCGGATGCCCTCGACGACCCCGTCGTTGAGGTTCCGATGGGTGACCTCGGCGACGCCCCGGATCGAGTCCTCGTCCACGGCGAAGTTGTGGTTCTGGCTGGTGATCTCGACCGCGCCGGTGGCCTCGCGGCGCACCGGGTGGTTGCCGCCGTGGTGACCGAAGGGCAACTTGTAGGTGCGTCCGCCGATGGCGTTGGACAGCAGCTGGTGACCGAGGCAGATGCCGAACACGGGCACCTCGCCGAGCAGCTCCCGGATGATCGGGGGCAGGTAGGTGACGGCCGCTGGATCACCCGGGCCGTTCGACAGGAACACCCCGTCGGGCGCCCGTGCGAGCACCGCGCCCGCCGGTGTCGACGCGGGCACGACCTCCACGGTGGCGATCTCACCCAGGTGGCGAAGGATCGTCGCCTTGATGCCGAGGTCGTAGGCGACGACCCGCTTGGGCCCGGACCCGACCGTGTAGGGCTCGGAGCAGGTGACCTCGGCGACCAGGTCGACGCCGTCGGTACCGGGCTCGTCCCGCGCGGCCTGCTCGAGCGCGGTCTCGTCGGGGATGCCGAACGCCCCGGGCATGGCCCCGGCGTCGCGGAGGTGGCGGGTGAGGCGTCGGGTGTCGATCCCGGCGAGACCGCTCAGGCCGGCGCCGCGCAGGAAGCCGTCGAGGTCCTCGTCGGAACGCCAGTTGCTGCGCCGGCGGGCGAGGTCCCGGACGATGACGCCCCGAGCCGCCGGCCGGGGGGCCTCGTTGTCGTCCGGCGTGGTGCCGTAGTTGCCGATGTGCGGATAGGTGAAGGTGATGATCTGTCCGGCGTAGGAGGGGTCGGTGATGATCTCCTGGTAGCCGGTGAGGACGGTGTTGAACACGACCTCCCCGGACACCCCGCCCGCCGGTGGGTCGGCCCCGATCAGCTCGCCCTCGAAGGTGGTGCCGTCGGCGAGCACCAGCAGGCCGTCACGGATGGTCATCGGCGGGCTTCTCCATCGATCACGACCGGGACGCCGCGCAGGACGGTGTGGCGCACCTTCCCGGTGAGGGTGCGCCCCGCGTAGGGGGTGTTGCGACTGCGACTGGCCAGCCGGTACGGGTCGACGACCCAGGTGGCCTCGGGGTCGACGACGCAGAGGTTGGCCGGCCGCCCGGCCTCGACGGGGCCGCCGTGCTCATCGGCGATGCCGGCGATCGCCGCCGGCTGCCACGAGAGCAGGGCCAGCACCCGCTCGACGGGCAGGTCGAGCTCGGTGAGGGCGAGGGCCAGGGCGGTCTCGAGGCCGAGCATCCCGCACGGCGCCTCGTCGAACGGCGCCTCCTTGGTCTCCTGGGTGTGGGGCGCGTGATCGGTGGCGATGGCGTCGATGGTGCCGTCGACCAGGCCCTGCTTGACGGCGGCGATGTCGGCCTCGGTGCGCAGCGGCGGGTTGACCTTGAACACCGGGTCGTAGCTCGCCACCTCGGCGGCGGTGAGGGTGAAGTGGTGGGGGCACGCCTCGGCGGTGACGGCGAGCCCGCTCGCCTTCGCCTCTCGCACGAGCTGCACCGAGCCGGCCGTCGACAGGTGCTGGAAGTGGACCCGGCCACCGGTGAGCCGGGACAGCGCGATGTCGCGGCTCACCATGAGCTCCTCGGCCTCGGCGGGGATGCCGGGGACCCCGAGCCGGCTCGACCACGCCCCCTCGTGCATGTGCCCGCCGGCGGACAGCGACTCGACCTCGCAGTGCTGGGCCAGGGTGACGCCGAGGCCGCTCGCGTACTCCAGGGCCCGGCGCATCAGCCGCTCGTCCTGCACGCCGCGACCGTCGTCGGTGAAGATGCGCACCCCGAGGGCCGCCATCTCGGCGAGCGGCGCGAGCTGGTCGCCCGCTCGGTCGACGCTGATGGCACCGGCCACGTGCACGTCGCACAACCCGGCCTGACGGCCGAGCTCCTGCACCTGGCGCACGACGGCTGCGGTGTCGACGGTCGGCTCGGTGTTGGGCATGGCCACCACCGCGGTGAACCCGCCGAGCGCCGCCGCCCGGGAGCCGGTCTCGATGGTCTCGGCCTCCTCCCGACCCGGCTCACGCAGGTGGGTGTGCAGGTCGACGAGCCCGGCGGTGACCACGCACCCGCCGGCGTCGAGCTCGGGTCCGGTGGCCCCGAGAGCCTCCCCGACCTCGACGATGCGACCGCCGGCGAGGGCGACGTCGGCGCGTCGTTCGCCGGTGGCGTCGAGCACCCGGCCGCCACGGATGACGAGATCAGCCACGGCGGCCTCCGGCGAGGGCGTCGACCGGTGTGGTGGGGACGGCCCCGGCGAGGGGCAGCTCGACGTCGCCGGCGGCGACGCCGGACCCGAGCAGCAGGAACAGCACCGCCATGCGCACGGCGACGCCGTTGCGCACCTGGTCGACGATCACGGCCCGCGGCATGTCGGCCACCTCCGCGGCGATCTCGACACCCCGGTTCATGGGCCCGGGGTGCATGACGATGGCCTCGTCGCCGAGCAGGGAGGCTCGGCGCGGCGTGAGCCCGTAGCAGGCCGTGTACTCGCGCAGCGACGGGAGCAGCGCCTCGGTCTGGCGCTCGCGCTGCATGCGGAGCAGGTAGGCGACGTCGACATGGGGAAGCACCGCGTCGAGGTCGTGGCTCACCCGCACCGGCCAGCCCTCCAGGCTCGGCGGCAGGAGGGTGGGCGGGGCGACGAGGGTGACCTCGGCCCCGAGCAGGGTGAGGGCCAGCACGTCGGAGCGGGCCACCCGGCTGTGCTTCACGTCGCCGATGATGGCCACGTGCCGGCCGGCGACGTCGCCGAGGTGCTGGCGGATCGTGTAGCAGTCGAGCAACGCCTGGGTGGGGTGCTCGTGCCAGCCGTCCCCGGCGTTGATCACCGCCGCCGTCGACCAACCGGCGATCTGCCACGGAACCCCCGACGACCGGTGGCGCACCACGATGGCGTCGACCCCCATGGCCTCGATGGTCTGGACGGTGTCGCGCACCGATTCGCCCTTCTTGAGCGACGAGGTCGACACGCTGAAGGTCATGGTGTCGGCCGAGAGCCGCTTGGCCGCGGTCTCGAACGACAGACGGGTGCGGGTGGAGTCCTCGAAGAAGAGCGAGACGACGGTCTTGCCCCGCAGCGTCGGCACCTTGGGGATCTGGCGCTCGCTCACCTCGACGAACGAGTCGGTCCAGCGGAGGATCTGGTCGATCCCGTCGGCTCCGAGATCGGCGACGGACAGCAGGTGGCTCACTTGACCATCTCCCCGAGGTCGACGCCGTCCTCGGCCACGTCGACCACCTCGTCCCGCCGGGTGGGCAGGTTCTTCCCGACGTAGTCGGGGCGGATCGGCAGCTCACGGTGGCCCCGATCGACCATCACCGCGAGCTGCACGGCGCGGGCCCGACCGTGGTCGGCCAGCGCGTCGAGCGCGGCGCGGATGGTGCGGCCGGTGAACAGGACGTCGTCGACCAGCACGATCACCAGGCCGGTGAGGTCGAACGGGATGTCGGTGACCGCCTCCGGCAGCACCGGACGGAGCCCGATGTCGTCGCGGTAGAAGGCGACGTCGAGCGTGCCGACCGGCACCTCGACCCCCTCGATCTGGTGCAAGGCCTCGGCCAAGCGGCCCGACAGCGGCACCCCGCCGGTCTGCAGGCCGATCAGCACCACGTCGTCGAGCCCGTGGTTCCGCTCGACGATCTCGTGGGCCATCCGCCAGACCGCCCGCTGGAGGTCGTCGGCGTTCATGACCCGCTTCCGGGCAAGAAAAACGCCCCCGTAAGGGGGCGTCAGTCGGCGTTCGCGCTCAGCCACACGCGGTGGTCCTTTCTGTCCGTGCGGGCCTCACCGGACCCGCTTCACGGTCAGGAGCGGACCTTACCAGCAACCGCCCCGACCCCGCGCTCCTCGGCTTCGCCTCCTCCACAGTCGGTGTCGCGCTCACCACCTGAGACCGAGCGTGCCCTGGCACGGGGTTCCCCAGCCGGTTCGACCGGGGGGGCGACCTAGCGGACGTGGCTGGCGATGGCGCCGAGGACGCCGTTCACGAACCGGCCCGAGTCCTCGGTGGAGAACCGCTTGGCCAGCTCGACCGCCTCGGAGATGGTGGCGGCGATGGGCACGTCGGGACGGTGGACGAGCTCGAAGGTGCCGATGCGGAGCACGGCACGGTCGAGGGCGGGCATCCGCTCGAGCTTCCAGTCACGGGCGAACCGCCGGATCAACTCGTCGAGCTCGGCCTGATGGGCCCCGACGCCTTCGACCAGCTCGACGGTGAACGGCTCGGGCGGCAGCGGCAGGCCGGCCAGGACGTCGGCCGGAGCGAGGCTCTTGGCCTCGGCCTCGTAGAGGAGGTCGAGGGCCCGCTCCCGGGCCTCGCGGCGGCTGCCGATGCCGCCGCGGTAGGGATGGTCGGTCACGCGCGGGTGATGTACTCGCCGGAGCGGGTGTCGACCTTCACCCGGTCGCCGGGGTTCACGAACAGCGGCACCTGCACCACGAGCCCGGTCTCGAGGGTTGCGGGCTTGCGCGCCCCCGACACCCGGTCTCCCTGGATGCCCGGCTCGGTCTCGGCGATGGCGAGCTCGACGGCGGCCGGCAGGTCGGTGCCCACGATCTCGCCGTCGTAGAGGTTCAGCACGGCCGTGGAGTTCTCGACGAGGAAGTTCGCCGCGTCACCGAGCGTTCCCTGCGCCACGTTGAGCTGGTCGTAGGTGGTGGAGTCCATGAACACGTAGTCGTCGCCGTCCCGGTACAGGTACTGCATGTCGCGCTTGTCGATGATGGCGCGCTCGACCTTCTCGCCGGCACGGAAGGTGCGCTCGACCACGGCGCCGGTGCGCACGTTCTTCAAGGTGGTGCGTACGAACGCACCCCCCTTGCCCGGCTTCACGTGCTGGAACTCGACCACGTCGAAGAGCCCCTCGTCGAGGTCGAGGGTCATCCCGTTCTTCAGGTCGTTGGTGGTGATCGTGGGCATCCGCGGCGTTCCCTGCTGCTTCCGATGGACGGCGGATGGATGGACGGCGTTCAGACGGTCGTCGACTTGGACGTGAGCGTGATCGGCCGGCAACCCGCCTCGTTCACCACGACCGTGTCCTCGACGCGCACGCCGCCGTGCTCGGGAAGGTAGACCCCGGGCTCGACGGTCACGACGTGGCGGTAGGCGAGAATAGCATCGGCGGTCGCCGCCACCCGAGGCGCCTCGTGGATGTCGAGGCCGACGCCGTGCCCCGTCGCGTGCACGAAGGCGTCGCCCCACCCGGCGGCGGCGATCACCTCGCGGCAGGCGGCGTCGACGTCGGCCACGGGCACGCCGGCCCGCACGGTGGCGACCCCGGCGGCCTGCGCCTCGGTCACCACGTCGAGCATCCGCTGCCGGGTGGGTGTGGGTTCGCCCACCGCGATCGTGCGGGTCATGTCGGAGTGGTAGCCGTCGAGCAGTGCCCCGAAGTCGATGACGACCAGGTCGCCTTCGTCGATGCGGCGCTCGGACGGTCGGGCATGGGGTCGGGCCCCGTTGGGTCCCGACGCGACGATGGTCTCGAACGACGGCCCGTCGGCGCCGTGCCGGCGCATGGACACCTCGAGCTCGAGGGCCAGGTCACGCTCGGTGACGCCCTCCGCCAGGCGATGGCGGACGTCGGCCAGGCCTGCGTCGGCGATGGCCGCCGCCGCCGCGAGCCGCGCGATCTCGCCCTCGTCCTTCACCATGCGGAGCCCTTCCACGAGCCCGCTGGTGGGCACCAACTCGACGCCCGGGAACCACTCCGCGGCGAAGGCACGCTGCTGGGCCCAGGCGACGTGGTCGGCTTCGAGGGCCAGCCGGTCGAGCCCGGCGGCGGCGGCGCCGACCACCTCGCGCTGGTCGGCCCCGGCCACGGCGACTCGGGCCTCGACGCCGGACGCCGCGAGCTGGTCGACGGCCTGGTCGCCGTAGCGACCATCGGTGACGAAGAGGGCCTCGTCCGGCAGCACCAGCAGGAGGCCCGCCGACCCGGTGAAACCGGTGAGGTACCGGATGTTGACGAGGTGGGTCACGAGCACGGCGTGACCGCCGGCGTCGTCGAGCGCGGCGCGCAGGCGGCCGATGCGTCCGGCGACGTCCATCGCCGGGAGCGGCGACCGCGACGCGGTCACGGGGCCACCAGGGCGGCCACGGCCTCGATCGCGAGCCGGTAGCCGTCGCCACCGAAGCCGGCGATGGACCCGGTGGCCACCGGCGCGACGACCGAGGTGTGCCGCCACGCCTCGCGGGCCTGGGGGTTCGACAGGTGGAGCTCGACCACCGGTCCCTCGAAGGCGGCGAGGGCGTCGTGGATCGCCCACGCGTAGTGGGTGAAGGCACCGGGGTTGATGACGATGGCCGCCACCCGGTCCCTCGCCCCGTGGATGGCGTCCACCAGATCGCCCTCGTGGTTGGACTGGACGTGCTCGAGGTCGAAGCCGGCATCGTCCGCGGCGCGGGTCGCGGAGGCCACGTGGTCGTCGAGCGTCGCCGACCCGTACACGTCGGGCTCACGGGAGCCGAGCAGGTTCAGGTTCGGCCCCGACAGCAGCAGGATCGTAGGTCGGCTCATGGGTTCGGGCCCCTTCGTGGGCGGATGCCGGTCACCGGATGGCGGCGAAGGCGTCGTCGATGGCGGAACGGGGCACGTCGGTGACCGGCTCGACACCGTCGGGCCCGTCGAGCACGAAGGTGAGACCACCCACGGCCTTCTTGTCGCGGCCCATCAGCTGCACCAGCTCGTCCTCGTCGGCCCCGGATGGGAGTCGGTCGGGCAGGTCGTAGGCCGCGACCACCCGTCGGTGCTCGGCGACCCGCGCCTCGTCGATGCGCCCCAGCCGATGGGCGAGCTCGGCGGCGTAGACCAGGCCGATGCCGACCGCCTCGCCGTGGCGGAGGTCGTGACGCCCCTCGATCTCGAGGGCGTGGCCCAGGGTGTGCCCGTAGTTGAGGATCGCCCGCCGGCCGCCCTCTCGCTCGTCGCCGCTCACCACGTCGGCCTTGATGCGCACGCACGCCGCCACCCGCTCGTCGAGGGGCAGGCGGTCGAGGTCGGGCGGGGCACCGAGGAAGTGGTACTTCGCCAGCTCACCGAGACCGCTGCGCAGCTCACGGGGTGGCAGCGTGGCCAGCAGCTCGGTGTCGCAGAGCACACCCGACGGCTGCCAGAAGGCGCCGACCAGGTTCTTCCCCTCGGGGAGGTTCACGCCCGTCTTCCCGCCGATGGCGGCGTCGATCTGGCCCAGCAGGGTGGTGGCGACGTGCACGACCGCGGTCCCCCGGTGGTACACGGCGGCGGCGAAGCCGCCGACGTCGGTGACCAGTCCGCCGCCGACCGCGACCACGCAGTCGGCCCGGGTGAGCCCCCACCCGGCCCACTGGCGGCAGAGCGACTCGACGGTGGCCATCGACTTGGCCGCCTCGCCCCGGCCGATGCGGAAGGTGCGGTGCTCGCGGGCGGGGTCGACGGCGATGTCGAGCCCCTCCTGGGTGACCACCGCCACCCGCGACGATCGCACCGGGATCAGCTCGGCGAGCTGGTGCCGGGCCCCGCCGCCCACGACCACGTCGTAGGAGCGTCCGTCACCGACGACGACGGGGACGACGATCACGATGCCTCCCGCTCGGCGACGATCGAGGCGATCCGATCCACCACCACCGCGAGCGGCAGGTCGTCGACGTCGAGCTCGAGGTCGGCGACGGACCGGTAGAGCGACTCACGCTCGAGGGCCAGGCGGTCGAGGACGCCCTCGGGATCCGGCGACAGGAGCGGACGGTGGGTGCCGGACCGGACCCGCTCGGCGAGCACCGCGGGTGACGCCCGCAGCCACACCACGGTGCCGGCCGATCGGATGCGTGCCCGGTTGACCGGGTCGAGGACCGCACCGCCGGCGGCCGCGACCACCGCCGGGACGTCGGACGCCACCGCCTCGGCCAGCACCTGCGTCTCGAGGGCGCGGAACGCGGGCTCGCCGTCGTTGGCGAAGATCTCGGCCACGGTGCGGCCGGTGCGCTCCTCGATCACGGCGTCGCTGTCGAGGAAGGGTCGTCGGAGACGCTCGGCCAGCGCCCGGCCGGCCGTGCTCTTGCCCGTTCCCATCATCCCCACGAGCACGACGTGGCGACTCGCCCCCCCGTCGTCGCCCGGACGGGTCGGCGTCACGGCGTCGGCTCCCCGTCGGGGTCGGGGAAGGCCTCGAGCTCGACCCAGTTCAGCGGGGTGTCGCCGACGTCGGGCGCGGGGGCGACCCGGGCGGTCTGGTCTCGCACCTGGGCCCGGTAGGACTCGGCGTTGCGCACGAACTCGCCGAGGGAATCGCCGCCGAACTTCCGGAGCGCCTCGTCGGCCAGCACGAGCGCGGTCATGGTCTCGGCGACGACGCCCATGGCCGGCACGGCGGTGACGTCGGTGCGCTCCTTGAACGACACCGTCTCGTCCTTGGTGGCGACGTCGACGGTCTTCAGCACCGGACGGTTCAGGGTGGCGAGCGGCTTCATGGCGACGTGGGCCACGACGACCTCCCCGGTGGTCATGCCCCCCTCGATGCCGCCGGCGCGCGTGCTCTCCCGGCGGTACTCCCCCGCCTCGGCGTCCCAGGCGATGGGGTCGTGAGCCTCGCTCCCCCGCCGACCGGCCACCGCGAAGCCGTCGCCGATCTCCACACCCTTCACCGCCTGGATGGACACCAGCGCCTGGGCGAGGAGGGCGTCGAGCTTGCGGTCCCAGTGGACATGGCTGCCGAGCCCCACCGGCGCGCCGTAGGCGAGGACCTCCACCACGCCCCCGAGGGAGTCGCCGGCCTTCTGTGCGGCCCGGATCTCGTCGATCATGGCCGCCTCGGCCACGGGATCGAAGCACCGGACCTCGGACTCGTCGACGGCGGCGAGGTCGCCCGGACGCGGCCGCTTCTCGCCGTCGGCCCGGACCGGACCGAGCTGGACGACGTGGGAGACGACCTCGACCCCGATGGCGTGCAGCAGGGCCTTGGCCAGGCCGCCGGCGGCGACGCGGGCCGCCGTCTCACGGGCCGAGGCCCGCTCGAGGACGTTCCGGGCGTCGTCGAAGTCGTACTTCTGCATGCCGGCCAGATCGGCGTGTCCCGGTCGGGGGGTGGTGAGCGGCGCCGAGGTGCGGCCCGGTGCGGGCGACATCTCCTCGGTCCACTTCTTCTCCCACTCGCTGTTGCCGATCTCGACGGCGACGGGCGAGCCGAGCGTCTTGCCGTGGCGGACGCCGCCGAGGATGGTCAGCTCGTCGCGCTCGAAGCGCATGCGCGGGCCGCGACCGAACCCGAGGCGACGCCGGGCGAGCTCGTCGCCGATCTGGTCCACCGTGACGGGCAGCCCGGCGGGCAGGCCCTCGACGACGACGACGAGGGCGCGGCCGTGGGACTCGCCGGCGGTGAGGAATCGCAGCACCCGTTCAATCTACCGGTGAGCCTCCCCCTGCTCGAAGCGGGTACCGGCGACGGGCGGCGGGCGGCGGAGCGACGGGCCTGCCGGCTCAGGTGCGGCTGACCAGCCCCTCGCTGAGCAGGACGGCGATGACCGTGCCGAGGGCGAGGAAGGGACCGAACGGGATCGGCGCCGAGCGCTTGCGCATGGCGAGGAGGACGACGCCGACGACCGAGCCGCTCACGAAGCCGATGAGCATCGCCCACAGCACCAGGGCGATGGCCTGCGCGTAGCCGTCGCCGAGCCAGCCCACGTACAGGCCCATCAACGCCGCCAGCTTCACGTCCCCGAACCCCATGCCGCGCGGGTACACGAGGTGGGCGAGGAAGAGGAAGCCGAAGTACAGCGCACCGCCCGCCAGGGCGTACCGGATCGAAGCGGGCTGGTCGTCGAGCACCGACGCCACCGCCACGAGCGGGACCGAGACCGCGAGCGCGGGAAGGACGATCCGGTCGGGCAGCCGGAACAGCTGGATGTCGATGACCGACAGCGTCAACAAGACGCCGAAGAGCAGCAGGTAGCCGACCAACTGGAGCACCGGAGCGTCGTCGAATCGGATGGCGGCGAGCACGAACAGTGCCACCATGCCGACGTAGATGACGAGGTCGACGCCCTTGACCCGAACCCGGTGGAGCGGATCGAACAGCGCCAGCTTGTCGGGCACCCGATCGACCATGGCCGCGCCGAGCCAGCCGGCCGGGAGGGCGAGGAGCGCGCAGACGACGAGCCGAAGGGTGTTCACAGCTCGCGGAGGCTAGCGGCCGGTCAGCTGCTGACTGAGCCCAGGAACTTGATGAGCAGATCCCGGTTGACGTCCTCGGACTCGTCGACGTCGGCGAGGGCCCGCTCCCGTTCCTCGGCCGTGGTGGCCTTGGCCGCTGCAGCGACCGCCTTGGCCGCCTTTGGGCTGAGGTTGGCGAGCTGGCGGGCGATCTCGGCGGCGTCGGTCGGATCGGTGTCGATCGCGATCCCGACGGCCGGCTCCTCGAGCTCGTCGGCGGCCTGGTCGAGGGTGAGGCCCTCGTGGTCGAACGGCTCGAAGTCCACCATCGGCTCGACGTCGTCGTGGTCGTCGATGTGGTCGTCGATGTGGTCGTCCACGTGGTCGTCGACGTGGTCGTCGACGGAGGTGAGCGTCACCGCGGCGGGCACCGGCTCGTCCTCCGGGAGCTCCTCGGCCGCCGGCATCGCCGGGGCCTCGTCCATGAAGGCGACGGGCGTGGCCCGACGCTCGATGACGAAGCCGGCCGGCGCCTCGGCGTCGACCACCACGAGCCCGCGCTCGACCAGGTCCTTCACCGCGCGGCAGATGGCGAGCTCTCGGAGGTCGAGCTGGTCGCCGAGGACGCCCACGCTGGTGCCGTGGCCGATGCGCACGACGAGCGCCCAGCGCTCCCGGTCGATCGTCACCTCGTCACCCTCGAGGGTCGGCGTCAGCGTGACCCAGGAATCGAGGGACGGGACGACGGACTCGATCTCCCGCCACTCGGCGAGGCGCGCCTCGGCGTCACCGAGAGCCGGCTCCACGTCGAGTGGCCGGTCGAGGTGATCGGGGAGCTCGTCGGCATCGAAGACGAAGTCGCCGTCCGGATACCGCAGCAGTTCGAACAGCACGTCGATGGCGCCCTCGGCGTGGGGCCCGCTGGTGTCGCCGGCCACGATCTGGCCGTCCGCGACCCACACGCTGCCCTCGCCACGGCTGCCTGTCAGCCGCAACCTCCCCGACTTCTTGGTCGATGCGAGCAGTCGCATGACGTCGGGGAGGGCGAACGTCTCGATCGTCCCCTGAAGTGCCACGGTGACCTCCGGATCCGCTACGTGTCGCGTACCCATCGGCAGGGGATCGGCCCGAGTTGACGTTTTCGCCGCGGATCGAGTGACCCCCACCACGCTCCGCGCGGGAATCCCGGTCAGCGGGCGTCGGACAGCGCCGCCCGGGCGGCGTCGAGCATCGCCTCGAGCGGCGCGTCGCACCCGGTGGCGAGCTCGAACTGCAGGGCGGCCTGGTGCACCAGCATCCCCAGCCCGTTGACCGCCGTCAGTCCCCTAGCCCGGGCCGCGGCCAGCAGCGGCGTCGTGGCCGGGTGGTACACGAGGTCGGCGACGACGGCGGCGCGGCCGAGCGCGTCGGGTTCGAAGGCCAGCGGCGGGTGACCGTCCATGCCGGCGGGGGTGGCGTCGACCACCAGGTCGGCGCCGGCGAGGTCGGCGCCGGTGCCGACGCGACCGGCGGCGCCGGCGAGGGCGGCAGCCTGCTCCCCCCGTGCCGGCGTGCGGTTGACGACCACGATCTCGGCGGCGCCGGCCCGGGCCAGGGCCAGCACGACGGCCCGGGCGGCGCCACCGGCGCCGACGACCGCGCACCGTCGGCCGTGGGGGTCGAAGCCGGTCTCGGCCCGCACCGCCCGCACGAACCCCGGTCCGTCGGTGTTGTGCCCGGTGAGGACGTCGCCGTCGCGGATCACGCAGTTGGCGGCGGCGAGCAGTCGGGCGTCGTCACTGAGCCGGTCGACGGCGGCGGCCACCGCCTCCTTGTGCGGCATCGTCACCGAGTAGGCGTCGATGCCGAGCACGCGCATGGCGTCGAGCGCCGCCGACGCGCCACCCTCGGCCACCTCGAACGCGACGAAGGCGCGGTCGAGGTCGAGCGATCGGTAGGCGGCGTTGAACAGCGTCGGCGACAGGGAGTGGCGGACCGGATCCCCGATGACGGCGGCGAGGCGCGTGCTCCCGCGCGGCGACCACCCTCCGGGATCGGCCGAGGCCGTCAGAAGACCCCCCTCGCCTGCGCGTCCTCGGAAGCGTCGAGGAACTCCTGGTAGTCGTCGGTGAAGAAGTGGGTGCCGTTCGGGTCGACGAGCACGTAGTAGAGCCATGGTCCCTCGGCCGGGTCGAGCGCCGCTTCCAGCGAGGCGCGCCCCGGCGAGGCGATCGGACCGGGCGGCAGCCCCGGGTACCGGCGGGTGTTGTAGGGCGAGTCGACGTTCAGGTCGCTGCGGGTGAGCTCTTCCTTCTGCTCCCCGATCGCGTAGAGCACGGAGGCGTCGATGCCGAGCATCATCCCCTCGGCGAGACGGTTGTAGATCACGCGCGCGACCTGGGCCCGCTCCTCGGGCACCTTCGTCTCCTCCTCGATGAGGGAGGCGACCGTCACGACGTCGAACGGGGTGAGCTCGAGGTCGCCCGCCACCCCGGCGAGCCGCTCGGTGGCGTCGGCCAGACCGATCTCGTCGGCGTTGCGGTCGAAGGCGTCGACCATCTGTCGCACCAGCTTCTGCTCGTCGGCCTCGTCCCCCTCCTCGACCCGGTAGGTGGCGGGGAACAGGAAGCCCTCCGGGCTGGTGACGTCGGCGGGCTGGTAGCGCGACCGCACGGCGTCGAGCGCGGTGCGCAGCTCGGCCTCGTCCATCTGGGGGAAGGTCTCGAGGATGCGGGCGGTGATGTCCGCCAGCCAGAGGCCCTCGGGGATGACGAGCTCGGTGAACCGAGGAGGGGCCGGTCCCGCCTCCAGCACGTCGACGACGTCGCCCATCGACGAGCCCTCGCGGAACCCCGGGTACACCCCCGCCTCGACGCTCGACAGGTTCCGCCACCGCGCGTAGTACTCGAACACCGTGGAGTTGGTGATGACCCGCTGGTCCTCGAGGATCGACGCGGTCTCGGACACGGTGGCCCCGGCCGGGATCGTGACCGTCACCTCGGGACCCGGACCACCGGGGTTGATCTGGCGGTAGGTCCACACCCCCGCCAGCACGGCGATGACGACGACGAACGCCACGATGCCGCCCACGATCCAGGCGGCCCGCCGGAGGCGACTGCTCTCCGGCGGGAGGTACACGTACTCGTCGTCGTACGGGTGATCGCCGTCGCGGGCACCGGCATCGTCCCAAACCTCGTGGTCGTCCCAACCCTCGTCGTCGTACCGGTCGTCGTCATCGGGGCGGCGGCCGCCGGGCTGGTCGAGGGTGCTGTCGCTCACGTCGGCTCCGGGTCTCGGCGGGGCAGGCCGTCGAGCCACGCCTGTAGCAGCACGGCGGCGGCGACCTGGTCGACAACCTTGCGCCGATCCCGGCCCTTCACGCCCCCGGCGCGCAGGGCCCGCTCGGCGGACACGGTCGTCAGGCGCTCATCGTAGGTGCGCACCGGCAGCGGGGTGCGCGCGGCCAGCTCGTCGACCTCCTCGAGCACCCCCCGGGCGGCCGGTCCGAGCGACCCGTCGAGCGACAGCGGCAGGCCGACCACGATCACGACGGCCCCCGTCTCCTCGGCGAGCGCCAGCAGCCGGGCGTGCTCGCGGGTCCGGTCGCCCACCCGTTCCACCACCTCGTAGGGGGTGGCCACGGCGCCGGCGGCGTCGCTGACGGCCACACCGATGCGGCGGCTCCCGAGATCGAGCCCGAGGGCCCGGCCCCTCACGACAGGCCGGCGGCGGCCCGTGCCTGGTCGAGCGCGACGTCGAGCGCGCCCGGGTCCTTGCCGCCGGCCACCGCCAGCTCGGGGTTCTTGCCGGTGCCGCCCTTGACGGTGCGGGCCGCCTCGGCGATGAGCTCGGACGCGTGGAGGCCGCTGTCGGACCGCACCGCCGACACCATCGCCGCGCCCCCGCCGTCGGGGGCACCACCGAGGACGACGCCGCGGATGCCGGGCTGGTCGCGCACGGCCACGGCGAGATCGCGGAGGGCCTCGCGGTCGACGCCGTCGACGCGCGCCACGACGACACCGTCGACCGCGATGGCGGCGAGCTCGGACGCTCGGCCGGCGGCGGCCTGGCGCTTGAGCACCTTGACCTCGTCGCGGAGCTCCCTGATCTCGGCCAGGCGGCGCCCGACGGCGTCGACCAGCTCGTCGCCCGACACGCCGAGCAGGGCGGCGGCGGCGGCGATCTGCGCCTCCTCGCGGCGGAGGCGCTCGATGGGCCCGAACCCGGAAACGGCCTCCAGACGGCGGATGTTCGAGCCGATCGAGCTCTCGGACACGACCTTCACGGGGCCGATGTCGCCGAGGGCACCGACGTGGGTGCCACCGCAGAGCTCGGTGGAGTTGGGCCCGGCCTCGAGCACGCGCACGACGTCGCCGTACTTGTCGCCGAAGAAGGCGATGGCCCCGATCTGCTCGGCGTAGTCCTTCGTGGTCTCGTAGTGGCGCGCCGGGTGGTTGGCCAGCACGTCGGCGTTGACGAGGTCCTCGACACGGGCGATCTCGTCGGGCGTGACGGCCTCGTAGTGGCTGAAGTCGAACCGCAGCCGGTCGGGGGCGACCAGCGAGCCCTGCTGCTTGACGTGATCACCGAGCACCCGGCGCAGGGCGAAGTGCAGGAGATGGGTGGCGGTGTGGTTGCGTCGGATGGCGTCGCGACGGGCGACGTCGATCGAGGCGGTGACGTCCTGCCCGGGTTCGATGGTGCCCTCGACGATGCGGGCGCGATGGCGGTGCAGCCCGGGCACGGCATAGACGGTGTCGATCACCTCGGCGCGTCCCGTGTCGGCGACGATGGTGCCCGTGTCGCCGACCTGGCCGCCCGACTCGGCGTAGAACGGGGTGCGGTCGAGGACGATGCCGACGAGGTCGGCGTCGTCGGGGTCGTCGAGCACGGCCAGCACCCGACCCTTGCCCTCGTCCTCCTCGCGCCCGGTGAACTCGGTGGTGCCGAACTGCTCGACGAGCTCCTGGTAGCGGTCGGCCAGCTCGGCCCCACCGCCCTTGCGCGCCTGTTGGGCCCGACGACGCTGCTCGGCCATCTCCTGCGCGAACCCGTCCTCGTCCACCTCGAGGCCGCGCTCCGCGGCGAGCTCCCGGGTCAACTCGATCGGGAACCCGTGCGTGTCGTGCAACAGGAACGCGTCCGCCCCCGACAGACGGGCGCGTGCCGCGGCCGAGGCGGAAGCCGAGACCGCCTCGCCCCCGGTCCGTTCGTCGAAGATCCGCATGCCCTGCTTCAGGGTCTGGCGGAACCGCTCCTCCTCGCGCGTGACCACGTCGGTGACGAACCCCGCGTTGCGGGCCAGGTCGGGGTACGCCTCGCCCATGAGCTCGACGGTGGTGGCGACGAGGTCGGGGGCGACCAGCTGCTCGACCCCGAGCCGATGCGCGTGCAGGACCGCCCGGCGGATGATGCGACGCAGCACGTAGCCGCGTCCCTCGTTGGAGGGGAACACGCCGTCGCTCACGAGGAAGCTGACCGTGCGGGCGTGGTCGGCCATGATCCGCAGGCTCACGTCGGACCGGTCGTCGGCGCCGTAGCGCGTGTCGCTGAGGCGCTCGGCGGTGTCGAGGAGCGGACGCAGGGCGTCGGTCTCGAACACCGTGGGCACGTCCTGCAGGAGCACGAGGTTGCGCTCGAACCCGGCGCCGGTGTCGACGTTCTTGCTGGGGAGGTCGGCGAGGGAGAGGTCGGGCTGACGGTTGAACTGCATGAACACGAGGTTCCAGAACTCGAGGTACCGCTCCTCGCCGCCGTGGGCCGGTCCGCCCTCCTCGCCGAAGGCCGGGCCCCGGTCGTAGTAGAGCTCGGTGTTGGGACCGCAGGGACCGGGCGCACCCTTCTGCATCTCCCAGAAGTTGTCGGCGTCACCGAGGCGTTGGATGCGCTCGGTGGGCAGACCGACGGTGTCGTGCCAGATCGACTCGGCGTCGTCGTCGTCGAGGTAGACGGTGGCCCAGATCCGATCGCCGTCGAAGCCCATCACCTCGGTGGCGAACTCCCAGGCCAGGCGGATGGCGCCCTCCTTGAAGTAGTCGCCGAAGCTGAAGTTGCCGAGCATCTCGAAGAAGGTGAGGTGCCGGGTCGTGGTGCCGACGATGTCGATGTCGCCGGTGCGGACGCACTTCTGCACGGACGCGGCCCGACCGAACGGCGCCACCTCCTCGCCGAGGAAGTAGGGGACGAACTGGATCATCCCGGCGTTGGTGAACAGGGGCGCCGAGGGATGATGCGGGATCAGTCCCGATGAGGGCACGACGCGGTGGTCCCGACCCTCGAAGAAGGTCAGCCAGGCCCGTCGGAGCTCGTCGGCGGTCATGCGGCTCATGGTCGGCTCAGCCTAACGAGCGAACGACCGGCCGACGCCGGGGAGACCCTCAGGCCGTGCGATCGAGGTCGGAGGAGATGCGCCGTTCGGCCTCGGCCATGGCTTCGCGACCCTCGGCGACGGCGTCGCGGAGGTTGGAGCGCACGCTGCGGGCGGTGCCCACGAGGGAGTCGGCGACGGTGTCGGCCACCCGATCGGCGGCGAAGCGCCCCTTGACCTCACGGACCCGCGCGTAGCCGTAGACCGCGCCGGCGAACCCGCTGGCCGCCCCGGCTGCGAACCAGAACACGCGCTTGGGGATCATGCCGCCCTCCTCACGCCGGCCCCGGTGGCCGAGCGGCCCCGGTCGGCCCCCCGACGGGCCCGGCCGCGACCGCGACCGATGCCGAACAGGCCGCCGAAGAAGCGACCGATGCCCCGGAAGAAGGCCATCACCTTGATGATCGGCGCCCGGAAGGCGAGGTAGCCGAGGCGGGACGCGGCGTCGACCCGGGCCGAGATGGCCTCGGCGGTGCCGATCAGCTCGTCGACCCGCTCGACCTCGGCGCCGGCGTCGTGCACGGTGCCGCGCAGCTCGACGACGAGCGGGAGGGCCTCCTCGCGCAGGGCGTCGAGCGATGCCCGCAGCTCGCGGCTGGTGCGCAGCAGCGACTGGACGGCGGCGACCAGCACGACGAACGAGCCGATGGCCAGGACCGTGACCAGCACGGCGGCGAGATCGCCGGCGCTCATGACCTTCTCGTCCGCATGCGTTCCCCGACCTCCGCCTCGAACCCGTGGTCCGACGGCTCGTAGTACGTCCGCCCGGCGAGCTCGTCGGGCCGGTACTGCTGGACGACCCAACCCCCGGGGTCGTCGTGAGGATAGACGTAGCCGTCCCCGTGGCCGAGGGTCTTCGCCCCGCGGTAGTGGGCGTCGCGGAGGTGGGCGGGGACCTCGCCGCCGCCGTGCTCGCGCACGTCGGCCCGGGCCCGGCCGAGCGCGGCGGTGACGCGGTTCGACTTCGGCGCGGTGGCGAGGTGCACCACGGCGTGGGCCAGGTTGAGCTGGGCCTCGGGCAGGCCCACGAACTCGACGGCGCGGGCGGCGGCGTCGGCGACGAGCAGGCTCGTCGGGTCGGCCATGCCGACGTCCTCCGACGCGAGGATCACGAGACGCCGGGCGATGAAGCGGGCGTCCTCCCCCGCCTCGAGCATGTGGGCCAACCAGTACAGGCCGGCGTCGGGATCGGAGCCACGGATGCTCTTGATGAACGCGCTGACGACGTCGTAGTGGTCGTCACGCCCGTAGCGGATCGCCTTGCTGCCGAGCGCGGCCTCCACGTCGGCCTCGCGCACCCGGGGCGGCTCGCCCTGTTCCCGGGCGAGGGCCACGGCGACCTCGAGGCTGGTGAGGGCGTGGCGGCCGTCGCCCGCCGAGCGCTCGACGAGCAGGTCGAGCGCGTCGTCGTCGATCGAGGCCCCCTCGAGCTCGAGGCCCCGTCGGACGAGCGTGGTGACGGCGTCGGGCGTCAGCGGCTCGAGGCGGAACAGCGTGGAGCGCGACAACAGCGGCGGGTTGACCTCGAAGTACGGGTTCTCGGTGGTGGCCCCGATCAGGACGAGCAGCCCGCTCTCGACCGAGGGGAGCAGCGCGTCCTGCTGGGCCTTGTTGAAGCGATGGACCTCGTCGAGGAACAGGATGGTGCCCTGGCCGTACTGCCCGAGCCGGTCCTCGGCCCGGCCGGCGACCTCGCGCACGTCCTTCACGCTGGCCGACACCGCCGAGAGCTGTTCGAAGGCCTTGGCCGTGGTCGTGGCGATCAGCTGGGCGATCGTCGTCTTGCCGGTGCCGGGCGGACCCCAGAGGATCACCGACGAGAGGCGATCGGCGTCGATGAGGGCCCGCAACGGCCGACCGGCGCCGAGGAGCTGGTCCTGGCCGACCACGTCGTCGAGCGAGCGGGGCCGCAGGCGGGCGGCGAGCGGGGCCTGACGCGCCAGGTGGTCGACGGCGGCGGCGGCGAAGAGGTCGTCCCCCGGGTCGGGCATCGCGGCGAGGCTAGCCGTGGTGTGCGACCATCGATCCCGTCATGCGGGACGTCCTCGTCGCCCTGTTCTGGATCTGGTTGCTCGTGGCCCTCTGCGTCTACGCGTACCGGATCTACCGGCGCATCACGCGCGGGCCGAAGCCCCCGGCGGACGACACCCTCGTCGCGGGTCCGGCCACGCCGCCCCCTGCGCCCACCTGGGCACCCACCTCGGTGCCGGCACCGCCGTCCCACCCGACGCCCGAGCCCCCTCCAGCGGTCGACACACCGTCCCCGCCCCCGACGGACGGCGACCGAGGGCGCCAGGGGCTGTTCGCGCCCCGACCTCCGGCACCGCCGCGCGCGGACCGGCTCGGCCCACCGTCGCCGACGCCGTCGCCGGCATCGCCCTGCCCTGCGACCTCGCCCCGCTCGTCGGGGACGAGACCCGGATCGATCCGTTCCGGGTCGTGTTCTTCACCGATCGGGCCGATGCCGCGACCGTGGGGGCTTCGCTCGGCGACGAGCTCGAGCGGCTCGGCTACACGCTGCACTCCACGAGCGAGACCGAGGTGGTGGCCACCCGGCCCGACGCCTCCCTGCAGGTGTCGATCCCGACCGATGCTTCCTCCTACCCGACGGCGCCGGCCGGGAGCGTGCTGGTCGTGCTGTCCACCTGAGCCCTCGATGACCTTTCTCGGGCTGATCGTCAAGAACCTGCTGCGTCAGCGGGTTCGTTCGGTGCTGACCCTGACCGGCATCGCCATCGCCATCACCACCGTCGTCGCCCTCGGGGCCATCACCAACGGGATGAAGGCGACCGCGAACGCGTTCGTGCAGTCGGGGTCGGCCGACTTCATGGTCGCCCAGGAGGGCGCCGCCGACCTGAGCTTCAGCACCCTGCCCGAGGAGGTGGTGGGCCAGGTCGCCGCCGTGGACGGCGTGGCCCAGGCACGCGGGGCCTTCATGTACATCACCACCGCCGGGTCGAACCCGTTCTTCTTCCTCGGCGGTGTGAGCCCCGACGTGCTCGCCGGTGAGATCGACGTCGTCCGGGGCACGAGCCTCACCGGGGCGCCCGACGAGATCGTGCTCGGCTCGAAGGCCGCGGCCGACCTCGGGGTCGACGTGGGCGGGACGACCGACATCGGCGACCGCGAGTTCCTCGTCGTCGGCGTCTACGCGTCGGACGTGCTCTGGGAGGACGGGGGCGGCTTCGCCCCCCTGCCGGCCGTCCAGGAGCTGGCCGGCAAGCCGGGAACGGTGAGCATCGTCTACGTCGCCGCCGACGACGGAGCCGACCCCTCGGCGATCGCCGACGCGGTGCGGGCCCAGGTCGAGGGCGTGGTGACCATCGCCAACGCCGACGAGTACAGCCAGGTCGACCAGGGGTTCGTGCTCCTCGACGCCGCCACCCTCGCCATCTCCCTGCTGGCCGTGCTCATCGGTGGGATCGGCGTGATGAACACGATGATCATGTCGGTGTTCGAGCGCACGCGCGAGATCGGGGTGCTCCGCGCCGTCGGCTGGAGTGGCCGGCGCGTCCTGCGCATGATCGTGCTCGAGTCGCTCGTGCTGACCCTCGCCGCCGGCCTGGTCGGTTGCCTGCTCGGTGTCGCCATGTCGCGGCTCGTGGCGACGGTGCCGGCGATCGAGTCGTTCCTCCAGCCGACCTACGTGCTGAGCACGTTCGTGCTGGCCGTCGGCATCGCCCTCGTCGTCGGCCTGCTGGGAGCCCTCTACCCCGCGATCCGGGCCGCCCGCCTCACGCCCATGGAGGCACTCCGCTATGAGTGAGCCGGCGACCGCCGACGCGCCGATGATCGCCCTGCGCGGGCTGGTCAAGACCTTCGAGCAGGGTCGGCTCCGGGCCGTCGACGACGTCGACCTCACGGTCGGCACCGGCGAGTTCGTCGCCGTCGTCGGGCCGTCCGGGTGCGGGAAGTCGACGCTGCTGAACCTGCTGGCCGCCCTCGACCAGCCCGACGAGGGCGACATCGTCATCGCCGGCCACGACCTGACCCGCCGCCGTGACCTCAACCACTACCGGGCCGAGGACGTGGGACTGGTGTTCCAGCTCGACAACCTGCTCCCCACCCTGAGCGCGGTCGAGAACGTCGAGGCCCCGATGTTCGGCCACGTCGACGGCCGCCGGGAGCGTCGGCGCCGGGCCCTCGAGCTGCTCGAGTTCGTCGGCATCGCCGAGCGGGCCGACACCCGGCCACCCCGACTGTCGGGCGGCGAGCGTCAGCGCGTCGCCATCGCCCGGGCGCTCGCCAACCGCCCGCCGCTCGTGCTCGCCGACGAGCCCACCGGCCGACTCGACTCGACCACGAGCGAGCGGGTGATGGACCTGCTCGAGGGCCTCCAGCGCGACCACGGGCTCACCCTCGTGGTGGTCACCCACGACCCGGCGGTCGCCCGCCGGGCCGACCGGATCGTCCGGATGCTGGACGGCCGCATCGACGACCCCGACGCCGAGGTGCCCTCCGCCGTCGGTCACTCGGGGGAGAGCAGTGCCTGCGTGTAGCCGGTGAGCGTGTTGTTGTCGACGTAGAGGTGCTGCGTGCCGGCGTGGATGTCGCGGAAGCACCGACCGACCACGCTCGGGTTGCGCAGACCGGCCGATCCGGCCCACGTGTAGGCGAAGCGGGCGGCGTCGGCCGCCACCCTGGTCGCGTGGGTGGTGGCCTGCCGGGTGCGCTGCTCCTGGAGCGGCAAGGGGCGGCCGTCGGCGACGGCGGCGGCCTCGGCCTCGGCGAACGCCTCGAACGTGTAGGCCCGGGCCGAGCGGAGGGCGGCGTCGTGGATGGCGAAGTCGTGCTGGAAGAGCTGCTGGTCGGCGATCCGGGAGGCGCCGAGGCGCTCCTTGCCCTGCCGGGCGATGTCGAGCACCTCGTCGAGGGCTCGGCGGCCCACCCCGAGGGCGAAGGCGGCGTGGCCGACCGCCGTGAGGACGAACAGACCGATCCCGAACATGGGTCCGCCCCGCTTCGGCACGGCCTCGAGGAGGGTGAAGGTGAAGGCCTCGTCGACGTGGCGCGGCTCGAACACGTAGTCGTAGCTCCCCGTCGCCTGCAGGCCCATCACGTCCCAGTTGCCGAGCAGCTCGATCTCCTCGCGAGGGGCGAAGAACACTCGCATGGCGGGCAGGCCCGAGTCGGTGACGGCCGGCTGGCCGTCGGCGTCGACCTCCTGGAAGCCGCCGCTGAACCAGGATGCGTGACCGGCGCCGCTGCCGAACTGGTAGCGGCCGGACACGACGTAGCCGTCGCCGTCGCGTCGGCCGGTGCCGGCGGGGGCGAACATGCCGGCGTGGATGCCCCGACCGTGCTCGACGAACATGGCCTCGGCGCCGGCGTCGTCGGTGTAGATGGCGGCGAAGCAGGAGGCGGTGGCGTTGGCCATCAGCGACCAGCCGGTGGACCCGTCGGCGCGGGCCAGCTCCTCGAACACCCCGAGGGCGGTCACGACGTCGGCCTCGAGGCCGCCGAGGGCGCGGGGCACGAGGGTCCAGAACAGGTCGGCGTCGGCCAGGGCACCGACCACCCGAGGCGTGAGGGTGCCGGTCGCCTCGGCGGCGACGGCGTCGGCTTCGATGACGGGCGCCAGGGCACGGGCCCGGGCCAGGAGATCGACGTCGCCCGAGTTCGCCGGGGAGGTCGAGTTCGTCGGGGAGGTCGGGGTCGCCGGGGAGGCGGGGGTGGTCACGGCCATGGACGGCGAGCTTAGGCTCGACGTCGCTCGGACACCGGGTCCTAGCCCGTCCCTATCCCTCCTTGCGCGGCAGCAGCCGGAGGCCGAGCTCGTCGAGCTGGCGGGCGTCGACGTCGGTGGGTGCGCCGGTGAGCGGATCGACGCCCGACTGGGTCTTCGGGAAGGCGATGACCTCGCGGATGTTCTCCTCCCCGGCGAGGAGGGCGACCAACCGGTCGATGCCGAACGCGAACCCGGCGTGGGGCGGCGCCCCGTACCGGAAGGCGTCGAGCAGGAAGCCGAAGCGGGCCTGGGCATCGACGGGGCCGATGCCGAGCAGGCCGAAGATGCGGGTCTGCACGTCGGAGCGGTGGATCCGGACGCTGCCCGAGCCGAGCTCCCAGCCGTTGAAGACCAGGTCGTAGGCCTGCGACCGCACCCGGAGCAGGTCGGCGGGGTCGTCGGCGTCGAGCAGGGCGACGTCGTCGGGGTGGGGCATGGTGAACGGGTGGTGGGCCGGGATGGGCGAGCCCTCCTCGTCGAGGCCCTCGAACAGCGGGAAGTCGACGACCCAGAGCAGCTCGAGGCCCTCGTCGACCGGCGGCCGACCGAGCTCGAGGCGCAGGAGGCCGAGCACGTGCCACACCTTCGGGCGCTCGTCGGCGACGATGAGCACGAGGTCACCCGGTGAGGCCCCGGTGGCCGAGACGATGCCGGCCTGCTCGGGCTCGCTGAGGAACTTGGCGATCGGCGAGGTGAGCGACCGGTCGTCGCCCACCTTCATCCACACGAGCCCCTTGGCGCCCCACCGCTTGGCCTGCTCGGTGAGCTCGTCGAGCTGCTTGCGCGTGCGCGACGCGCCGCCGGGCACGCAGATGCCCTTGACGGCCGGGGCCTTGAAGGCGTTGAAGTCGGTGTCGGCGAACACGGCGGTGAGCTCGACCAGCTCCATGCCGAACCGGACGTCGGGCTTGTCGGAGCCGAAGCGCTCCTGGGCGTCGATCCAGGTCATCCGGGGGATGAGGGCCGGCCGATGGCCGCGCACCTCCTCGACGGCATCGGCCACCGCTTCGGAGATGAAGCCCATGACGTCGTCCTGGCCGGCGAAGCTGGCCTCGGCGTCGAGCTGCATGAACTCGAACTGCCGGTCGGCGCGCAGGTCCTCGTCGCGCAGGCACCGGGCGATCTGGTAGTAGCGGTCGACCCCGCCGACCATGCAGAGCTGCTTGAACAGCTGCGGGCTCTGCGGCAGGGCGTAGAACTGCCCCGGCGACAGGCGGGACGGCACCACGAAGTCGCGGGCGCCCTCGGGCGTGGACGCGATCAGCATCGGGGTCTCGATCTCGACGAACCCCTGCCGCTCCATGGCCCGCCGCAGCGCGGCGTTGATCTTGGCCCGCGTGCGCAGGTTCCGCTGCATGCGCTCGGTGCGCAGGTCGACGTAGCGATGACGGAGGCGGACGACCTCGTCGACGTTGGCCTCGATCCGCTCGTCGACGGGGAACGGTGGTGGCTCGGCCTCGCTCAGGATCTCGACGGTGCAGTCCCCCACCTCGACCTCGCCGGTGAGCAGGGCCGGGTTGTCGGTGCCCTCGGGCCGTCGCCGGACGGTGCCCACCACGCGCACGACGTACTCGGACCGCAGGTCGGCGGCGCCGTCGACCACGCACTGCACGAGCCCGGTGTGGTCGCGCAGGTCGATGAAGGCGAGGTGCTCACCGTGCTCGCGCCGGCGCGACACCCACCCGCACAGCGCCACCTCCCGACCGGCATCGCCGGCCCGCAGGGCGCCGCAGTAGTCGGAGCGCATGGCGGTGGTGGGGCCGTGGCTGATGAGCGTGGGGTCGGTGGGGGTCACCGGGGCATCCTCGCATCCCCCGCCGCCACCGCGGAAACGGGAACGGGAACCGTCGCGGGTCAGCGCGCCACGAGCGCGGCGACCTCGGCGACCGCCCCGTGGCGGGCGAGGGAGCGCTGGCCCTGCTCGCCGCGCAGGTCGCGGACGGTGACGACGTCGGCGGCGAGCTCGTCCTCGCCGACGATGAGCACGTAGCGGGCGCCGGACCGGTCGGCCGCCTTCATCTGGGCCTTCATCGACCGGCCGTCGAACGCCCGGTCGACGCGCACGCCGGCCCGGCGCAGCTCCGTGGTGAGGGCGCGGGCCTGGGCGCCGCCGGCGACGTCGACGACGAACACGTCGACCCCGGCCCGACCGACGTCGAACACGCCCTCGGCGTCGCAGGTCAGCAGCACCCGCTCGATGCCCGACCCGAAGCCGATGGCCGGGGTGGGGGGCCCGCCGAGCGACTCGACGAGGCCGTCGTAGCGGCCGCCGCCGCCGATCGTGTTCTGGGCGGCGTCGAGGGCCGCGCTCTGGAACTCGAACGTCGTGTGCGTGTAGTAGTCGAGCCCGCGCACGAGGCGAGGCTCGACCCGGAACGGGATGCCGAGCAGCTCGAGGCCCTCCCGCACCCGCGCGAAGTGGGCGGCGCCCTCCTCCGACAGCGACTCGAGCACGTCCGGGGCGTCGGCGGTGACCCGCTGGGTGTCACGGCGCTTCGAGTCGAGGACCCGCAGCGGGTGGGCCTCGACCTTCTCCCGGTCCTCCTCGGCCAGCTCGTCGATGCGTCCGATGAGGAAGCTGCGCAGCCGGTCGACGTAGGTGCGCCGGTCGGCGGGGGTGCCCATGGAGTTGACGAGCAGCTCGACCCGGGTGAGACCGAGCGACGCGTAGAAGTCCCACAGCAGGGTGACGAGCTCGACGTCGAGGTCGGGATCGGCGCTGCCCATGGCCTCCATCCCGAGCTGGTGGTGTTGGCGGAAGCGCCCGGCCTGCGGTCGCTCGTAGCGGAAGTTCGGGCTGGCGTACCAGACCTTCCAGGGCGTGGTGGGGCGGTGCTCGACGAACGCTCGGGCGATCGACGCCGTGCCCTCGGGGCGCAGCGCCAGGTGACGGCCGCCCTTGTCGAGGAAGTCGTACATCTCCTTGCGGACGACGTCGGTGCCCTCCCCCATGCGCCGGAACACGCCCAGCTCTTCGAACATCGGGCTCTGGACCAGGCCGAAGCCGGCGCGCCGCGCGTGGGTGGCGAACCGGGCGACCAAGGCCTCCCAACGCGCCGACTCCGGCGGCAGCACGTCGCGCGTGCCCGTCGGCGCTCGATGGGGCCCGCTCGTGGGCGCGTCGGCGTCGCTCATCGGACCCGGGAGGCTAGCTGCGGCTCACGCCTGGGCGTACCGCTGGCGACGGGCCTGCTCGCTGCTGCCGTAGGAGCCGAGGTCGAACAGGACGCCGAGCGCGACGACGATCCAGCCGAACCCGGTGACCCCGTCGATCGGGTCGTAGGCGAGGGCGTAGAACAGCGTCGTGAACGGGAGGAACAGGAACCCGAGGAAGCCGACGAAGAAGTTCGGCATGGCCACGCTGAGCCGGTCGTCCCACAGGTCGAACAGCCACATGAGGAACAGGGCGAACCTCGGGAAGGCCAGGCCCCCGAGCACGAACAGGCATCCGCAACCGGGCATGCCCGCACCCTAGTGGCCGGGTGGTCGCCGCCACGGCGACCTACGGCGACAGCCCGTCCAGGGGGAAGCCCTCGACCTCGACCTCCCTGGTCTGGCCGCCGGCATCCATGAACGCCTGCATCCGCCGCGACGCCTCCGGGTCGGCCATCACGGTCCGGAAGAGGCGGTCCTCGACGTTGAGGCCCGGGACCGGGTCGGGCATGGCCGCGTCGACGGCCTGCTTGGCCCGGGCGATGACGGCCGGCGGGAACGACGCGATCCTCGCCGCGAGGGCGTCGACGAAGGGCCACAGCTCGTCGGGTGGGAGGGCTCGGTTGACGTAGCCCCACCGCTCCGCCGTGGCGGCGTCGATGTCGTCGCCGCCGAGCACGATCTCGAGGGCGCGGCCCCGACCCACGAGTCGGGGCAGTCGCTGGGTCGCCCCGCCACCCGGGATGATGCCGACGACGATCTCGGGCTGCGCGAACACGGCCCGGCCGAGGGCGGCGAACCGCATGTCGAAGGCGAGGGCGAGCTCGCTGCCGCCGCCGCGGGCGATGCCCTCGATGACGGCGATGGTCGCCTTCGGCATGGTGCGGAACCGCTCGACGATGCCGTGGAAGGCGGAGAGCTCGTCGTGCAGCTCGACGTCGTCGGTGGGCAGGCCCTGCAGCAGGGTCACGTCGGCATGGGCCACGAAGAAGTCGGGGTCGGCCGAGTCGACGATCACCACCCGCACGTCGTCGTCGGCCGCGACCTCCTGGCCGAAGCGGTCCATCTCGACGATCGCCCCGAGGTCGGCGAGGTTGATCGGCGGGTTGTCGATCGTCGCCCGGGCGATCCCGTCGGCGACCGAGATCCGGAGCAGGTCGTATCCGTCGTAGGCCATGGGCGCACCGTACGCCGACGTCCACGGCGGCGCCGCCACCGGTGCCCTACGAGCCCTCTTCCGGTCGCAGGACGAGCTCGTGCACGGTGGCGAGCTCGACCTCGCCGTCCGTCCACGGGATCGGGATCCCCTCCCCCGTGGTCCAGGCGGGCAGCTGGTCGTCGTAGTGGGCCGAGCACGGGTTGCCGCACTGCCCGCCCGGAAGCGCCCAGCGCCCCCGTTCCCAGGCCCCGACGTCGAGCACCATCCGGAGCGCGGGGGCGAAGGACGGCTCGGCCGTGGGATCGCCACCGACCGCGGCCTGGGCCGGCGTGTCCGAATCACCGCCGAGCGGCACGGGACCGAGATCGAAGACCCGTTCGAAGGGTCGGCGCCGCCCGAGCGGGTGGCGGAACCGGACCGGTCGGGCCCTCCCCCACGGCGGCGGACCGCCCTGACCGTCGGCGGGGAGGAGGCGGGCGGCGACGGCGTCGATGGCGTTGCCCACCACCGCCGGCCATCCGACGGGGAACCAGCCCTCGGGCTGGTCCTGCAGGAGGGCGACCAGCGGTCCGCCCCCGACGAGCGGCTCGCCTGCCGGTGCCAGCGGGCTGAAGCCCCGCCCGAGCACCCAGTCGGCGCTGTTCGGTGCCGTGGCGACGGCGACCCGTTCGCGCAACTCGGCCATCAGGTGCTCGAACACGGTCGCCGACGACGACTCGGGCGCCACCCGGCCGTCCCAGGTGGCGAGCAGCTCCTGGGCCCGGACGCCCGCCGGGGTCGAGGTGGCCGCCGACAGGACCAACCCGCGCAGCTCGCGCCACGGGATGCTGGTCACGTCGCGCTGCAGGTCGGCCATGGCCGGCAGGTCCCAGTCCCGCCGCGACGCGAGCCGCTCACCGATGCGAGCGACCCGGTAGCCGGTGGCGAAGTCGACCGACAGGAAGGGCCCGACCCCCGCCGGCGTCGGCGGCCCGTTGGCCGTGGCCAGCCAGCCCTCCGCCGGGTCGACCTGCCTCGGCATCTCCGAGAAGGGGACGATCTCGTCCCATCCGGCCTCGGGGTCGGACCCGACCACCGGGAACGCGCCCCAGCCGACCCGACGACGCGGCGGCTCGCCCACGACCTGCGAGCCGATGTGCCCGTCGATGGTGGCGAAGGCGACGTGCATGCTGGCCGACGGGAAGTCGGCGAGGCGCGTGTGGAAGTCGGCCACCGTCTCGCAGCGGACGAGGTCGAGCAGGCCGCGCACGGGACGGGGCTCGAGCCACGTCGCCCGCAGCGAGATGGCGCCGACCTCGCCCTCGAGGGCGGGACCGATCATCGGGCCCTCGGGCGTCAGGAGCACCTCCTCCACCACGGGCGGCCCGCCCGCGACCTCGATGAGCTCGCGCACCACCTCGCAGGGCACGAACGCCTCGCCCCGCCGGACGCTGCGCCCGTCGGTGCCGAGCTCCTCCACCGCGAGGTCGGTGTTGTCGACCATCGCGGCGGTGACACCCCACGCGGCGTGGGCGTTGTGGCCGGCGTAGATCCCGTGGCTCCCCACCAGGGCGGCGCCGGCGGCCTCCCACTCGGGGCAGCGGAGGTGGGCCAGGTAGAAGTGGGTCGGCAGCGTCGGGGCGAGGTGCGGGTCGTTGGCCAGCAGGGGGCGCCCGGTCGCGCTGCGCTCGGGGGCGATCGCCCAGTTGTTTGATCCTCCGCCGAGGCCGACCGTCGCGACGAACCGAGCGAGGTCGTCGGCGACGCGGTCGGCGGCCGCCCCGACCTCGACCCCCGGCGGGATGGCGGCCGGGAGCCGGGGTGCCCCGATCGAGTCGAGCGCGGCCAACGCCTCGACGCCGTCGTTGCGGAGGACCATGAGGCGAGCGAGCTCGCGGTCCCAGTTCGCGGCCAGGAGGAACGCCATGAGCCGGGCCACGCCGAGCACATCGGCGGCGTCCCAGGTCGTGGGCTGCCCACGCAACAGCACGAGCTCGTGGGGCCGCTTCGGGAGCCCGGTCCGGATCCCGGCGTCGATGCCCCCGGCGAACGCGGCCATCGCCTCGACGACGTCGTCGTCGAGGACGTGCAGGTCGCGGTCGGCGGTGCGGCGGAGGCCCACGCGGCGGGACACCCGATCGACGGGCACGGCGTCCGAGCCCACCAGCGCGGCCAGCGTGCCCCGCACGACGCGCACGAGTCCTTCGAGCTGGAAGGCGCGATCCTGGCCCTGGCAGAAGCCGAGGCCGAACCAGGCGTCGGCCTCCGACGACGCCTCGACGTGCGGCACCGCCCACCGGTCGCGCCGGATCACGATCTGGTCGCGGAGACCCGGAACCTGCTGGTCTCCGTCGTAGGTGGGCAGGCGCCGGCCGAGGGCGAGGCCGAACGCGCGCCGCGCCGGCCTCATCGGGTCCCGGCCGGTCGACCCGGGGGCACCGCCTCCCCGCCCGCGGCGAGCGCGTCACCCCAGTGGGCGACGAGGACGGCGAGCACCTCGTGGGCGGCGCCGAGGCCGCCCAGGTGGCTCTCGCCGGCGCGCACCCGCAGCTCGGCGTCGGGCACCAACCCGGCGAGGTGCTCGCCGTGCGCCAGGGGGACGATCGGGTCTGCGTCGCCGTGCCAGAAGTGGATCGGGACGCGGATGTCGCCGACGTCGAACCCCCAGTGCCGCGTGAACAGCACGATGTCGTCGACGACGGCCCGGAACTGGCGCTGCGCCCCCTGGAGGAGGTCGTCGACGAACACGTCCTTCATCCCGGGAGCGCGGAACACGATCCGGTCGCCCTCGGGTGAGAACCGGACGTACAGGTCGAACACCTGGGAGGCGACGGGCCGCAGCACCTGCACGAGCGGCCACATCGCGACGCCGAGCGGTTCCCGCAGCGGGCGCAGCAGGTCACGGGTCGACGACGCGAGCTGGACCAGCCCTCCGGGGATGGCGTCCACGCCACGGGTGGGCGCCACCCCGCCGAGCACGGCGCCGGCCACCATCCGATCGGGCAGCTGGTGGGCGCAGGCGAGCACGTAGGGCCCCCCACCCGACAGGCCCACGGCGGCGAAGCGGTCGACACCGAGCTGGTCGGCGCAACGGGCCACGTCGGCGGCCCAGTCCACCACCCTCGGGTAGGCGTGGGCGCTCGACAGCCCGACCCCCGGCCGCTCCAGGGCGACGATGCGAACGCCGCGCTCGGTCGCCGCGTCGCGGGCGTCGAGGGGGATCTGCCGTCGCGCCCCGGGCGTGCCGTGGAACCAGAGCACGGCCTTCCCCTCGGGCGTGCCGTACTCGGCGAAGCCGATCCGACGGCCGTCGCCCAGCGGCAGGGTGCCCTCGACGCGTGGCGGTGGCACCGCATCCGCGGATCGCCCGGTCGACTCCGCTCCCCCACCGTCCATGGGTCGATGGAAGCCGGTTCAGGTCCTCGCCCGACAGGGCCAGAGGTCCTCGCTCGGCACCGGGTCCGGTCGTTCGCCGGTTGGAGGCGCGAGGTCGCTACGGTGCCGACGCGACCGACCACTCGGATGGCCCGGTCGGGTGTCAGGAGAGGGGACGGCACGACATGACGCACTCGGTGACCATCACCCGGCGGTTCCGCGGCCCTCCCCGCTCCGGCAACGGCGGGTACACGTGCGGCCTGGCGGCCCGGGAGCTGCCGGCCGGTTCGGTCGAGGTCGGCCTGCGGGTGCCGCCGCCCCTCGACCGACCCCTCGAGGTGGTGCACGACGGCGGGGTGGTCCGCCTCGTCGACGGTGGGCGCGTCGTGGCCGAGGCCCGGCCCGCCGAGGCCGCGTTCGGGCTGCTGCCGTCGATCTCGTTCTCGCAGGCGACCGCAGCGGCCGCGACGTTCGACGTGGAGCGCTACCGGGCGACGCACCCGTTCCCGAGCTGCTTCACCTGCGGACCGGATCGGGACGTGGGCGACGGGCTCCGGCTCTTCCCCGCGCCCGTCGGCGACGGCATCGTCGCCTGGGCCTGGACCCCCACCGCGGCCGACGCCGACGCCGACGGCTTCGTGCCCACCGAGGTCCTGTGGGCCGCGCTCGACTGCCCGAGCGGGCTGGCGTGGATCGCCGGTGAGGACTGGGAACCGGCGGTGCTCGGGCGCATGACCGCCGAGGTCCATCGCCGGCCGCGGGTCGACGAGGAGCTGGTGGTGTGCGGCTGGCGGATCGACCGGGACGGCCGGCGCCTCCGGGCCGGCTCGGCGATCCTCGCCCGGGACGGCCGCGAGGTGCTGGCCGAGAACCTCGGCCTCTGGGTGATCCTCACCGACGAGCAGCGGGCCGCCTTCGACAGCCAGGCCTGACGCCTGGGTCGCCGCCGCCCATCGGTGAGGTCCGGCGCGGAGATCAGCCGGCCTGGACGACGAGCGTTCCCTCCATCCCCGCCTCCCGGTGACCCGGGATCGAGCAGTAGTAGGTGAAGGTGCCGGCGTCCGACGCGGTGAAGCCGCCGCTCGCGGTCCCGCCTCCCGCGGCGTAGACGTGGGCGTCGAGCTCGTCGATCACGAGGTCGTGCTCGATGTCGGTCGCCGTGAGGACGATGCCGATGTCCTCGCCCGGGGTGGCGGTGATGCTCGCCGGGGTGAAGCGGAAGCTGGTCGCCTCCATCTCGACCCGGCGGGCGTCGGCCGCCATCGGGCTGTTCTCGCCGTGGTCGCCCATCGGGTCCGGATCCATCGGCATCTCGTCCGCGCCGTGCGGCATGTCGTCGGCGCTCATGGGCATGTCGCCCGTGGGCATGTCGGTGCCCATGGGCATCTGACCGGCTTGCATCGGCATGTCGTCGCCGTGGCCGGCCCCGTGGTCGTCGCCACCGCAGGCCGCGGCGGTGAGCGTCAACGCCGACGCGGCGATGACGATCGCGAATCGTCGCATGCGTTGCTCCTTCGTTCGGTTGGTCGGGCGTGCAGATCCGCGAGGGATCAACAACGCTCGACGCACAGGACCGAACGAGGAGGATGCTCGGGACGACGCGTCGGGGCGAGGCGCGAAGGCCAGGTGTCGTCGGAGCCCACCGGGGGTGACGGACGTGGAGGCAGGCGGCGGACGAGCATCAGGACCACACCCAACGCGAGCACCGCGCAGGCACTCGCCGCGCCGGACGTCGACGGGTCGGACCCGCCGTGGGCACCGCCGTGGCCGTCGGGCGACGAGGTCGTCCCGCCCGCTGCGATCGCCTGGTGGACCGACGCGCCGTGGTGGGCCCCCGTGGACGCGGGGTCGAGTCCGCCGTGCATCAGGAGCAGTCCGGCGGCGACCGCAACGGCGATCATCACGCCGGCGGCGGTGCGTCGACCTCCTGACATGGGCTCAGAGCCTACCGCCGGGTGTTGGGGACAGGCCCGTCGGGGGACCGTCACCGAGGGGACGGCGACGGTCGGCCGACGTTCGCCCGACCTTGATCAGCCGGTGAACGAAGGGCTCTGCGCCGCCGCCCTCGCCGGTGCGGTCGTGGACGTGGCCCGTCGTCCGGCGACGGTCGTGGTCGGCGTCTCGTCCGTGGTGTCGGTGGGGCCGTCATCCGGGATCGACGTCGTGCTCGACGTCGGCTGCGCAGGCGGCTCCACGATCTCGATCGTCGACGCGGGATAGGACTGGGACGCCAGCACGCACACGACGTCCCAGTCGAACTCCCCGATCGGGTTGTCGGCGGGCACGGTCAGCTCGACGCTCCACGAGCCCGAGACGTCGGTCAGCTCGACGTCGGCCCAGCCGGTGTCGGGCCCCTCGAGGCCACCGATCACGTCGCCGAAGCAGCCGTCGCCGCTGAGGGTGAAGGTCTCCCCCTGCTCGACCACCGACGGGTGGTCCAACGCCGCCAGCGGAGCCTCGTCGATCACGGTGAACTGGTCGAACGTCGCTTCCGGCGAGTCGAACGCGGCCAAGCCGTGCCGCGTCGCGGTCCGATTGAACGCGTCGGCCGTGCTCACCACGGGCACGCCGTCCACCGAGCAGGTCATCGCCGACGACGTGAGCTCGCAACCGACCACGTCGCCCGCCTGGGGACTCACCGACGCCAGCACGTCGAGCGATGGCGAGCCGAGCGAGTTCCCGACCACCTGTTGGAGGACGTACTGGCCGCCGCCCCCGGCCTGCCGGCCGAACCGCCAGTAGTTGGTCGCGTCGGACAGCCGGACCACGAGCCAGAACTCCGCTCCCACCGACGGCATGGTCACCGACACCCGGCCGGCCGACGCGCCGGCGTCCAGAGACGCCAGCCCGTACCCTGCGCCCAGCACGGCGGCCCCGCTGACGATCGACGCCGTTCCGGCGTGCGTGGTCCACTCCTGACCGGTGTCCGAGGTGCCGAGACCGACGCCGTCGGCACGATCGAACCCGTCGTAGGCCGCGATCGCCTGCGGGCCGGCCGACCCGCCGAAGGCACCGTGGGCCGGCAGCACGAGCGCCGTGGCGACGATCAGGGCGAGGATGCCACGAACGGGTCTGGGCAGGAACGGCACGGCTGGGGCTCCCTTGGTCGACGTGGATGGACGCGATCTCCGACTCGGACCGCCGGGGATCCCACTCAATGTGGTCAAGATGACGCTGAGTGTCAAACCAGTAGGCCTTCCACGTCCTCGAGACCGGCACCAACCGAGACCCGATGGGGGTCACGACCGCGAGTACGGTGCGACGCCAGCCGTTCGACAGGTGATCCGGCCATGGACACGGACATCCTGATGTACGTCTTCAGGGTCTGGCTCTGCGAGATCGCGCTCTCCGCCATCAACTACTTCGTGCTGATGCGGCGGGTGTACGAGCCACGCTGGGGCGAACTGCGGGCGCACCGCATCGGGATGACCACCCGGATCGTCTACATCTTCGGGTTCGCCTGGGCGCTCGACCACTTCGCCAAGCTCGACCACGTCGGTGAGTACCTGCTGGCCGGCGTGTACTGGACGCTGATGGTCCTGGCCTTCGAGTGGGTCGGGAGCCTGCTCGTCCGCCGGCCGGTGAAGGAGATCCTGGTGGGCTGGCACATCGAGCGCGGCTACCTGTGGCCCTACGTGCTGCTCACGTACCTCCTCTCGCCGCTGGTGGTGGGCCTCGTGATCCAGCCCGGCGGGGGCTGAGCTGCCGGCCTGCCCGGCTTCATCTCGAACCCCGTCCGCCGTGTCGCGGGCCGGCGTTCAGGTCCGTCTCGATTCCATCGTCAGCTCCCTCCACTCGTGGGCCGGCCTTCCGGTCCGTGGTGCCCGATGAGCTGCCTCGGCGGTCGGTGTCGTCGGGTTCGTGACCGGGATCGGTGCCGGAGCCGGTCTGATCGTGGACCGGCGCTCGGTGGCCCCTCCGCGCCGGCGGTGACGCCCGCATCGTCATCGGTTCGTCGTTGACGAGTCGAACTGGTGTTCGCTACGATGGTCGGCATGGAGTTGGGGACCGTTCGGGACGGCCTGCAGGCCGCGGTGGCCGGGTTCGAGCCGGGCGTGCCTGACCGGGGCCCAGGCGGTCGAGGCGGTCGAGCTGTTCGCCGAGATGAAGCGGCTGGCCGAGACCGGGCAGGCGCTCGCCGCCAAGAGGGTGGAGGAGGCCAACGCCTGGCAGGCGTCGGGCTCTCGGTCGGTGCGGGAGTTCCTGGCCACCAGGACCGGGGAGTCACCGGGCGGTGTCGGCAAGCTGGTCGACACCGCCCGCAAGCTCGAACATCTGGGTCCGACCGGTGACGCGGTGCGCGCCGGTGCGGTGTCGATCGACCAGGCGGCGGCGATCGCCCGAGCGGCCGAGGTCGACCCGGCGTCGGAGCACGACCTGCTCGACACGGCCAAGCGGGCCGATCTCGGGCAGCTCAAGAAGGCCGCGGCCGCGGCGAGGGCGGCCGGGGACCCCGACGAGCAGCGCCGCTACGCCCGCCAACGCCACGACCGGGAGCTGAGGACCTTCGTCGACGACGACGGCATGGGCAACGTCCACTGGCGCACCACCCTCGACGAATACAGCGAGTTCGTCTCCCTGCACCAACGCCACCGCGAACACGCCTTCAAGGAGCCGCGTACCGGGCCGGGCGACGCGACCCCGACCGCCACCTCGCCTCCGACGCCATGGTGCGCCTCATCCGGGCGTCATCGTCGGGTGGTGACGGATCCACACCGGGGCGCGACCCGCGGGTGTACATCCACGTCACCGACACCGCCGTGCTCCGCGGCCGCACCCAACCGGGTGAGACCTGCGAGATCGCCGGCATCGGCCCCGTCCCCGTCCCCGTCGCCCGCCAGATGTGGGGCACCAACCCGTTCGTGTCGCTCGTCGAGACCGACGGCACCGACGTCCACCGCATCGTCCGCCTCGGCCGCCGCCGGCCCCCCGAGATCGACGACGCCCTCCTGGTCCGCGACCGCTGCTGCGTCGTCCCCGGCTGTGCCAGCACCCGCCGGCTCGAGGTCCACCACACCGTCCCGTTCGCCGACACCGGCCGCACCACCCTCGACGAGCTCGCCACCGTGTGCGCCCACCACCACGACCTCATCACCCACCGCGGCCACGACCTGCGCGGCGGCCCCGGATCCTGGACCTGGCACCCACCCGACGAGCATCGATCACCGAGCGACCCACGCGCAGGCCCCGACCCGCCCGACCGGGCCTCGCCCGACCGCCGGCGATCCGACCCCGACCGGCCGACGCCCGACGGCCCCGGCCGGCTCCGGTTCGACGCCGCCTGAAGCCGCTCGGCGAGCCGGCGGTCGGCTGGATCTCGGGCAACCACGGCACACCGAGGGGCGGATCACCCACCCGCGTCGTGGTCGGGTCTACCCGGTCGGGTCTACGGGGGGCGAAGCCCCAGACCGGCTCGACGTCCAAGACACTGGGGGTCAGCGACACCTTCGCGATCGCCGGCAAGGGGCCGCAGAAGGCATGGCGACACTCGAACCGCGTGCACGACCCTCCCCTGCCGCAGTCTGCCCGGCCCTAGCCCCCGCTCCCAGGGAGCACGCGATAGGCGTCGTAGATGGAATCGATCTGCTTGATCGACCCGATCACCGAGTCGAGGTGGGACGGGTCGCCGAGCTCGAAGTCGAACCGCATCTTGGAGATGCGGTCGGAGCCGGTGATCGTGTTGCAGGAGATGATGTTGACGTGGTGGTCGGCCAGCGCGGCGCTGACGTCTCGGAGCAGGCGGGCTCGGTCGAGGGCCTTCACCTCGATCGACGCCACGAACGACCCCTGGGGCTCCTGGTCCCATTCCACGTCGATCAGCCGGTCGGACTGGCCCTGGGCGAGCGACATGGCGTTGGCGCAGTCGGATCGGTGCACCGACACGCCGCGTCCCCGGGTGACGAAGCCCATGATCTCGTCGCCGGGCACCGGGGTGCAGCACCGCGACAGCCGCACCATCACGTCGTCGAGGCCCTCGACGTGCACACCCGAGCTCTCCTGCGCCCGACGCCGGCGGGTTCCGGACTCGCGCACCGTGGTGGGGAGCTGCTCCTCGCGGGTCGGGTCGACGTCCTGGAGGTGCTTGCGCACCCGTTCGGCCACCGACTTGGCCGACACGTGGTTCTCGCCGATGGCCGCCTTGAGGGCATCGAGGTCGGTGTAGTTGAGGGCGAGGGCGACCTCGTCGAGCGTCTTCGACTGCTGGATCTTCTGCACCGGCAGGCCCTCGCGGCGCATGGCCCGGATGAGCTCGTCGGCGCCGTTGTCGATGGCGTCCTCACGCCGCTCCCGTGAGTACCACTGCCGGATCTTGTTGGCCGCCCGGTGGGTGCGGGCGAACGTCAGCCAGTCCTGGGACGGCCCCGCGCCGGTGACCTTCGACGTGAAGATCTCGAGGGAGTCCCCGGACTGCAGCTCGGAGTCGAGCGGCACGAGCCGCCCGTTGACCCGGGCGCCGATGCAGGCGTGTCCGACCTCGGTGTGGATGGCGTAGGCGAAGTCGACCGGGGTGGCCCCCTTGGGCAGGGTGATCACCTTGCCCTTCGGCGTGAAGACGAAGACCTCGTCCTGCTCGAGGTCGACCTTCAGGTTGGCCATGAACTCGTCGGGGTCCTCGGTCTCCCGCTGCCAGTCGACGATGCGGTTCAGCCAGGCCAGATCGGCGCTCGAGCCGTGATCGTCCTTGTAGTTCCAGTGGGCGGCGACGCCGAACTCGGCCCGACTGTGCATCTCGCGGGTCCGGATCTGCACCTCGAGTGGCTTGCCCTGCGGCCCCACCACCGTGGTGTGCAGCGACTGGTAGAGGTTGAACTTGGGCATGGCGATGTAGTCCTTGAACCGACCCTGCACCGGCTTCCACGTGGAGTGGATCGAGCCGAGCGCCGCGTAGCAGTCCTTGACCGTGTCGACGACGACCCGGATGCCCACCAGATCGAAGATGTCGTCGAACTCCTTGCCCTTGACCACCATCTTCTCGTAGATCGACCAGTAGTGCTTCGGGCGACCGGTGACCTCGGCGGTGATGCGCAGCTCCTTCAGCCGCTGGCGCACCTCCTCGATGACCTGCATCAGGTAGAGGTCGCGCTCGGGCGAGCGGGTGGCGACCATGTGGTCGATCTCGGCGTAGCGCTTGGGGTGCAGCGCGGCGAAGGCGAGGTCTTCGAGCTGCTGGCGCATGTCCTGCATGCCGAGCCGGTGGGCCAGCGGCGCGTAGATGTCGAGCGTCTCCTGGGCGGTGCGCTCCTGCTTCCACGCCGGCATGGCGGCCACGGTGCGCATGTTGTGGAGCCGATCGGCGAGCTTGATGATCAGGACCCGCAGGTCCTTGGCCATCGCCACCAGCATCTTGCGCATCGTGGCCGCCTGCTGGGCCTCCTTGGAGTCGAACTTGAGGCGGTCGAGCTTGGTGACCCCGTCGACGATCTCGGCGACCTCGGCGCCGAAGTCGAGCTCCACGTCGTCGAGCGACATCCCCGTGTCCTCGACCGCGTCGTGCAACAGGGCGGCCGACACCGTGATGTCGTCGAGCCCCAGCTCGGCCACCACCTTGGCCACGGCGACGGGGTGGGTGATGTAGGGCTCACCCGACTTGCGGGTCTGGCCCCGGTGGGCCTCCGCGGCCCGCTCGTAGGCCCGGGCGATGCGGGCGGTGGAGGCGCGTGGATGGCGGTCGCGGTAGGTGGCGACCAGGGGCGCGACCTCCTCGGAGGGGGGCGCGCTGTTGCGCCGCCACGGGAGGACCCGGTCGACGGTGGCCACGGCCCTCAGCTCCTCGCTGGTGGGAGGTCGACCGGCGCCGTCATGCGTCCAGCCTACTTAGCGTCGCTTGCCCTTCTTGCGAGGGCGGGGTGGGATCGCCCCCTGCGGGGTCGGTGCCGGCTTGGGGCGACCGCCGCCGGAGGCCGGTTCGGCGGCGGCGTCGCCGACCGGCTCCGCCGGCGCGGCCGTGGTGACGGGGATGCCGCCGCCCTGGGCCCGGCTCTGGGCCAGGCGCTCGCGGATCTGCCGGTACTTGGCCTGCCGTTCCTTCAGGAGGGCGACCGTGGGGCCGGCGATGAAGATCGACGAGTACGCACCCGAGAGCAGGCCGACGAACAGGGCGATGCCGAACTCCTGGATGGTGACGGCGCCGAGGATCCACGAACCGACCACCAGCAGGGAGACCACCGGGAGCAGCGAGGTGATGGTGGTGTTGAGCGACCGGACGAGCACCTGGTTCATCGAGGCGCTCAGCATCTCGGTGTAGGTCATGCGCCCGGCCAGCCCGACCCGGCCCTCGTTCTCCTTGACCTTGTCGTAGACGACGATGGTGTCGTAGATCGAGTAGCCGAGGATCGTGAGGAACGCGATCACCGTGGCCGGCGTGACCTCGAACCGGAAGATCGAGTACACGCCGACGCTGATGAGGATGTCGTGGACGAGGGCGACGATGGCGCCGGCCGCCATCTCCCACTCGAGACGGATCGACAGGTAGATCGTGATCACGATCAGGAACACGACGAGGGCCCGGAGGGCCGATCGGGTGATCTCCTCGCCCCACGACGGCCCGACGGTGCTGACGCTCACGTCGCCGGCGGGCACACCGCCGAGCTCGGCCAGGACGTCGCGGACCTCCTGCTGCGTCTCGGGGTCGTCGACCCCGGCCTGCACCCGCAGGGTGTCGGAGCCGACGATCTGGATCTTGGCCTGGCCCTGCCCCACGCCGCTCAAGGCCTCGCGAGCCTCGGCCACGCCCACCCCCGGGGCCGGCGACTCCCAGGAGGTCCCGCCCTCGAAGTCGATGCCGAGGTTGAGGCCCCGCGTGGACAGAGACAGCACGCTGAGCAGGATCAGCACCCCCGAGAAGACCGCCCCGCGCCTCCACCACTTCCGGAAGTCGATGTCGGCTTCGCCGCGGTCGAGCTTGCCGAGCCAGCTCACGAGCCCACCTCGACGGTGTCGCGATCGTGGGCGTCGCCCGGCTCGGTGGTGACGGGCGCCCCGGGGAGGCCGAACCAACCGGGCTTGCGCTGGGCCAGGTCGGACTTGGTGGCGAGGGCGACCGCCGGTCGCATGAAGAAGTACGAGGCGACGAGGTCGAGCGCGGTGGCGAGGCCGAGGTAGAAGGCGAAGCCGCGCACCGCCCCGATGGTGAGCCACCACAGCAGGAAGGCGCCGATGAGCGACGACAGGTCGGCGGCGAGGATGGTGCGGAACGAGGTGTGGAACGCCTTGTCGGTGGCCGACCGGATGGTGCGGCCGTTGCGGACGTCTTCCTTGAGGTGCTCGTAGTACACGACGTTCGAGTCGACCGACACGCCGATCGACACGATCAGGCCGGTGACACCGGCGAGGGTGAGGGCGAGCCCGGCGCTCTCGCCCAGGTAGGCGATCACCGACCACAGCAGCGCGCCCTCGATCACCAGCTTGCTTATGGCGAGCAGGCCCAGCAGCCGGTAGAAGGCGATCATGTAGCCGGCGACGAGGATGAACCCGACGAGGCCGGCCCACAGCCCCGCCTCCAGGGCGTCCCGGCCGAGGGTGGCCGACACGATCTGGGCCTGCTGCTGCTCGAACTCGACCGGCAGGGCGCCGTACTTGAGCGCGGTGGCGAGGTCCTTGGCCGAGCCCTCGGTGAAGCTGCCCGAGATCTGGATCTGGTCGCGCTGGAACGTGGTCTCGTTGATCGACGGCGCCGACACCACCCGGGCGTCGAGCACGATGGCGAGCCGACCGGTCGGACACGTCTGGCTCGGCGGGTTGCACTGGCCGGCGGCGGCGTTGAACAGGTCGATGCCGCCGGCGCCACCCCGGAAGACCGGGTTGACGACCCACTGGCCGTTCTGCGAGTTCAGCGTCGCCCGGGCGGTCTCGAGGGATTCGCCGGTGAGGAGGGTGGGACCGAGCTGGTACACGGCGAGCAGCTCGTTGGTCTCGGGATCGCACAGCGGCAGCACCACCGGCTGGTCGGGCAGGTCCTGGTCCTCGGGGACGCCGGTGAGGCAGACGTCGTCGGGCAGCGTGGTCGGGAGCGTGGTCGGCTGGGCCGTGGCGGTGGCGGGGTCGGTGCCGGCCGTCGCCGTCGTGTCCGTGGTCGCCGCGGCGTCGGTGGGCGCGGTGGTGTCGGTGCTGCCGGTGTCGGAGACCGTGCTGTCGGTGCTCGTCGGGTCCTGGGCGCCGAGCGCGGCTTCGCCCTCGCTGCCGCCCGTGACTCCGAGACCTTCCTCCTGCCCGTCCGGGCTCGTGGTAGTCGAGCTGTCGACGGCGGCCGGGTCGGTGGGCGCGGTGGTCGTGGCGTTCGGGTCGGCGGGGGCCGAGGTGTCGGTCGTGGCCGCGTCGGTCGGCACGCCGGTCGGCGGCAGCTCGGCGAGCACGGGGCGGAACCGCAGCTCGGCGGTCTGGCCGACCAGCTCGAGGGCGCGGTCCTTGTCCTTCACGCCGGGGATCTGCACGAGGATCGTGTCGCCCTGCCGGGTGATCTCGGGCTCGGCCACCCCGAGGGCGTTCACCCGCTGTTCGATGATGGCGCGGGCCTCGTCGAGCGCCTCGGCGTCGGCCTCGTCCTTCGGCTGGAGGGTGACCGAGACACCACCCTGCAGGTCGAGGCCGAGGAGGGGCGAGTTGCCGAAGGCGAACGTCAGCCCGAGGGCGACGACCGCCACGACCACGATCGAGACCAGCGCGACGAGGCCACGGCGGCGGCGCATGACGTCAGCGGGTCGGACGCCCGGAGGGGGGCGTGCGCAGGTGCTCGGCGACGAGCGGTGGGAAGGCGGACGGGTCGGTCATGGCGTCGGTTCGCGGCAGGGCCGGCGTCGCACACTAGCGGAGCGGGGCGACCCCCGACACCGCGGCCCGACGCACCGGCACCGGCGGCCAGGCGCTGCTCAGGAGCGACCGTCGGCCGGGGGCTCGTCGACCACCGCGGCATCGATCGCCTCGGCCTCGACCTCGTCGCCGGCCTCGGCCAGCTCCGGCGTCGTCGCGCCCGGTTCGGGCACCTTGGCGGCCACCGCCCGCCGGGCCGCCCTGATCTCGACGCCGGGCCCGAGCGACAGGTGGACGATGTCGTCGTCGAGCTCGGTGATCGTGCCGTAGATGCCCGAGCCCATCATGACCTCGTCGCCCACCTCGAGCTCCCGCATGAGGGCCTGGTGGCGCCGCAGCTCCCGCTGGCGGGGGACGATGAGCACCACCCACATGAGGACGAACAGGACGAGCAGGATGATCGTGGGCAGCATGGGGGGCGACACCGTCGGGTGAGCGGGCAGGATCGCGGCCAGGGTAGCGGAGGGACCTTCGGGGTCGGAGGTCGGAGCACCGGCCCCCGAGGTGTCGATCAGCCCCAGATGGCCAGCGTCTCGGCCCGCAGCGCGTCGAGTCGACCCTCGACGATGGCCGTCCGGGCCGCGTTGACCAGACCCAGGGTCCAGTGCACGTTGTGGAGGGTGAGCAGCCGCTGCGACGTGGGCTCCTGCACGGCGAGCAGATGGCGGAGGTAGCCCCTCGACCAGGTGGCGCACACCGAGCAGTCGCACGCCGGGTCGAGGGGACCGCCGTCGCGGACGAAGCGGGCGTTGCGGAGGTTGAGCCGGCCCTCCGAGGTGAGGATGGTGCCGTGGCGGGCCAGCCGGGTGGGGAGCACGCAGTCGAACAGGTCGACCCCCAGGGCGATGGCCTCGACCATGGCGACCGGGTCGCCGACGCCCATGAGGTAGCGGGGCAGGTGCTCGGGGAGCACCTCGGTGGTGGCGTCGAGCGCCGGGAGCATCTCGTCGCGGTGCTCCCCCACCGACAGCCCGCCGATGCCGTAGCCGTCGAAGCCGATCTCGAGCGCCCGAGCCGCGCTCAGTCGTCGCAGCTCGGGATCGACGCCTCCCTGCACGATCCCGAAGAGGGCCTGGCGGCTGCCCTCGGCCCGCGCCGGGGCCATGGCCGCCTTGGCCCGGCCCGCCCACGCCGCCGTCCGGTCGACGGCCAACCGCAGCACCCCGGCCGGCGATGGCAGCGGCGGGCACACGTCGAGCTGCATCTGGATGTCGGCGGCCAGGAGCTGCTGCAGCTCGACGGCGCGCTCGGGCGTGAGGCGGTGGGTGCTGCCGTCGTAGGTCGACCGGAAGGTGGCACCGTCGTCGTCGACCTTGGGCCCGAGCGAGAACACCTGGTACCCGCCCGAGTCGGTGAGCAGGTGGCCGTCCCAGGCCGAGAACCCGTGGAGGCCGCCCAGCTCGGCCACCACGTCGGCCCCGGGCCGCAGCATCAGGTGGTACGTGTTGCCGAGCACGACCTCGGCCCCGAGGGCGGCCAGGTCGGGCGAGGCGAGGGCTCGCACGGTGCCGCGGGTGCCGACCGGCATGAAGCACGGCGTGGCGAACGAACCACGGGCCGTGTGCACCCGACCGGTGCGGGCCCGACCGTCGCGGGCGGCGATGTCCACGCGCAGGACCGGGGCGTCGTCGAGGGGGACGCTCACGCCGCGCCCCGGTGGCCGCGCCGGGTGAGGAGCATGGCGTCGCCGAACGAGAGGAAGCGGTAGTCGCCCGCCAGAGCTTCTTCGTAAAGGGCCCGCCAGCGCGGGCCGATGAAGGCATCGATCATCACGAGGAGCGAAGAGCGCGGGACGTGGAAGTTGGTGAGCAGACGATCGACCACCGCCCACGGGTGGTCGCCGTGGATGTAGAGCTCGGTGCGACCCTCGAGCTCTCCGGTGGCGGCCACGCTCTCGAGGGCGCGCACCACGGTGGTGCCGACGGCCACGACCCGGCGATCGGCCCGGGCCCTGACCCAGGTCGAGGCCGGCACCCGGTAGTGCTCCGAGTGCATGACGTGGTCCTCGACCTTCCCGGCGGTGATCGGCCTGAACGTGCCCAGGCCGACCACGAGCTCGACCTCGGCGATCTCGACGCCCCTCGCCGTGAGCCGGTCGAGCAGCGCTCGGGTGAGGTGGAGCCCGGCCGTCGGCGCCGCCACCGAGCCGGGCCGCTCCGCGTACACGGTCTGGTACCGGTCGGGGTCGTCCAGCGCCTCGTGGATGTAGGGCGGCAGCGGCACCTCGCCGGCCCGATCGAGGGCGTCGAGCACCGGCACGGGGCCGGCGTCGAGGGTCACGAGGCGCCGGCCGTCGCCGAGGTCGTCACCGACGTCGACCGACAGCGCCGGCAGCCGCTCCGAGCGCAGCACCGTGCCCACCGGGACGCGTCGTCCGGGACGCACCAGCGCCTCCCACACCCGCGGCTCGCGCTCGTCGAGCAGCAGCACCTCGATGGTGGCGCCGGTCTGCTTGTGCAGGATGAGCCGGGCGGGCAGCACGCGGGTGGTGTTGAGCACCAGCAGGTCACCGGGCTCGAGCAGGGCGGGCAGGTCGGTGACGTGCGCGTGCTCGGGCGGGCGGACCGGACCACGGTCGACGAGCAGGCGCGCCCGGTCGCGCTCGGCCAGCGGGTGCTGGGCGATGCGGTCGGGCGGCAGGTCGTAGGCGAACGCGTCGGCGTCCATCGGCAGCCAGGCTAGGGAACGGGTGTCCGCGATGGAGAACCGCCTACCGCCGCTCGACCAGCAGGCGTGCCCTCGGACCGTGCCGCGCGGCGTGAGCTTCCGCGACCTGTGGATCGAGTACCGCGCCCGATGGTGGGGGTGGCCGGGGGTGGCGCTCCAGGTGCGCCCCGAGCACCTCCTGGCCCGGGCGAGCGACGGCCACACGGTCCGGGTCGCCCGGCGCGACGTCGAGCGATTGGCCTTCACCGGCACCCGGCTCGTCGCCGTCACCGTCGACGGCCGGCGCGTCACCATGACCGACCGCTGCCATTGGCCCCACGACGTGCTCGTCGAGCTGGCCGAGCTCATCGGACGCCCGGTCGAGCTGACCTGGCGCTACGCCCGCCGCTGGATCCCGCCCGGCCCGGAGGGCGAGTCGCAGGTCTGACGCCGACCGGCGGTCGGGCCGAACCGTTCAGCCGAACAGCGAAGGGGAGCCGTCGGCCGCGCCCGGGCCGCTGACCGGCGGCCGCAGGCCGAGGTGCGCCCACGCGGCGGCGGTGCCCACCCGGCCGCGGGGCGTGCGCATGAGCAGGCCCTGCTGGATGAGGAACGGCTCGTAGACGTCCTCGACGGTCTCCTGGGCCTCGCCGACCGAGATGGCGAGGGTGCTGAGCCCGACCGGCCCACCCCCGAAGCGCTCGCACACGGCGACGAGGATGGCGCGGTCGACCTTGTCGAGGCCGAGGTGGTCGACCCCGAACACCGACAGGCCCTCCTCGGCGGTGGCCCGGTCGACGGCGCCGTGACCGCGGACCTCGGCGAAGTCACGGACGCGACGAAGGAGACGGTTGGCGATGCGGGGCGTGCCCCGCGCCCGACGGGCGATCTCGCGGGCGCCGTCGAGGTCGACGTCGACGCCGAGGATGCCGGCGGCCCTCGCCACGATGGCCTCGAGGTCGACGACCGAGTAGTAGTCGAGACGGGCCACGAGGCCGAAGCGATCGCGCAGCGGCCCGGTGATGAGACCGGTGCGGGTGGTGGCGCCGACCAGGGTGAACCGGGGCAGGTCGAGTCGGATCGACCGGGCGGCCGGCCCCTTGCCCAGGACGATGTCGAGCTGGAAGTCCTCCATGGCCGGGTAGAGGACCTCTTCCACCGAGCGCGAGAGCCGGTGGATCTCGTCGATGAACAGCACGTCGCCCTCGTCGAGCCGGGTGAGGATGGCGGCCAGGTCGCCCGCCCGCTCGAGGGCGGGTCCCGACGTCACCTGCAGGCCGGCCTCGATCTCGGTGGCGACGATGCCGGCCAGCGTGGTCTTGCCGAGGCCCGGTGGCCCGGCGAACAGCAGGTGGTCGACGGCCTGGCTGCGGCGGCGGGCGGCCTCGACGATGATGCCGAGGTGCTCCTTGAGCTCGCCCTGGCCCACGAAGTCGGCGAGCCGTCGTGGGCGCAGGCCGCCCTCGTCGCCGAGGTCGGCGACGGCGGGGTCGGTGAGGTCCGGCTCGGCGCCCAGGTCGTCGTCGGTGGGCTCGGGGCGGAGCAGCTCGTCGCGCATCGATGCCTCAGACCGCCAGGCGCTGCAGCGCCGCCTTGAGCAACGTGGACGAGTCGCCCCCCTCGGGGAGCTCGCGCAGCACCTCGCCGATCTCCTCGGGGCCGTAGCCGAGGTTGACCAGGGCGTCGCGCACGTCGGCCCGGGCCGACACGACCGCGACCCGGCCGCCGTCGGTGGGTGCGGCGTCGCCGGCGCCGGCGCCCGCCGTGGCGGCGGCGTCGAGGCCGGGGATGTCGAGACGGGCCTTGAGCTCCACGAGGAGCCGCGCCGCCGTCTTCTTCCCCACACCGGGCACGAGGCACAGCGCGGCCAGGTCGTCGTCGGCGAGCACCTGCTGCAGCGCCGTGGGCGAGTGGACGGCGAGGATGCCGAGGGCGAGCGACGGCCCGACCCCGTGGGCGCCGATCAGCGCCTCGAAGCAGACGCGCTCGTCGCGACCGCGGAAGCCGAAGAGGGTCTCGGCGTCCTCGCGGCGGTGGTGGTGGACGTAGAGGAAGACCTCGTCACCCGGATCGCCGAGCTCGACCACCGTCGTGGGGGTGACGGTGACCCGGTACCCGACGCCGGCCACCTCGACGAGCACCTCGCCGGCGCCCCAGCGCTCGAGCAGGGTGCCACGCAGCGACCCGATCATCGGGGTCGCCCGATCGTGGTGACACCGGCAGCGGCGGCGCGGGCGGCGGCGTGCAGCGGGGCGACCGCCAGGTGGCACAGGGCCACCGCGGCGGCGTCGGCGGCGTCGGGCGGGTGGGGCACCGTCGGGAGGCCGAGGAGGGTCTGGACCATCTGCTGCACCTGCGCTTTCGAGGCCCCGCCGTGCCCGGCGACCGCCTCCTTCACCTGGTTGGGGGAGTACTCGACGACGTCGCACCCGCGTGTGGCGGCCTCGGCCATGGCCAGCCCGCTCGCCTGGCCCACCGACATGGCCGTGCGGACGTTCACCTGGAACAGCACCCGTTCGACGGCGAGGGCGTCGGGCGCGAACTCGTCGAAGAGGAGCCGCAGCTCACCCTGGAGCTCGGCCAGGCGTTGGTGGACGGGACGGGCGGGCGGCGTGGTGAGCACCCCGAGGGCGACGGCTCGCGCCGGCCGGGCGGCCCCTTCGCCGGAGGCGAGCACGGCGTAGCCGCAGCGGGAGACCCCCGGATCGATCCCGAGCACGAACACCCGTACGATGCTAGCGGCGGTCCCCGGGAGGAGGGGGGATGCCGGGCGATCGGCGGGTCGACTCGATCCTCCGGCCCCTCATGGCCGCCGACGACGCTGCCGATGGAGACCCGATGAACCTGCCGCCCCCACCTGCGCCGCCGGCGCCGCCCGGAGCGGGCGCCCACCGGCCGCCTCTCGCCGCGCCGGCCGACGCGGCCCTCGGCACCGGTCCCGACGGCGCCGAGCTCGTGGTCGAGATCCGGGGGGTCAGCCGCCGGTTCGGCCCCGTGCCCGCCCTGTCCGACCTCACGCTGCTGGTCCCGAAGAGCCGCATCACCGTGCTGCTCGGCCCCAACGGGGCGGGCAAGACCACCGCCATCCGCGTCATCACCGGCGCCCTCGACCCCGACCGGGGGCACGTGCGGACCTTCGGGCACGACCCCAACGTGTTCGGCGAGCAGGTGCGACGGCGGTGCGGCGTCGTGTCGGCCAAGCCGGCGCTGTACGACCGGCTGTCGGGCTGGGACAACCTCGAGTACTCCGCCGAGCTGTACGGGCTCGGTCGCAACGCCGTCGGCCCCATCCGCGAGGCGGCGGCCCGCTTCGGCATCCTCGAGGCGCTCGACCAACAGGTCGGGGGCTACTCGACGGGCATGAAGACCCGGCTGGCGCTGGCCCGCTCGGTGCTGCACGAGCCCGACCTGCTGCTGTTCGACGAGCCGACCTCGGGCCTCGACCCGGAGTCCTCCCATGCCGTGCTCGAGCTGATCCGGGAGATGACCACCGACGGCCGCACCGTCGTCATGTGCACCCACCTCCTGGTCGAGGCCGAGGGCCTCGCCGACCAGGTCGTCATCCTCGAGTCCGGCACCGATCTGCTCGCCGGCCCGCAGGACGAGCTGCTCCGGCGGTACTGGCCCGACCACCTCGTGGTGCTCGACGCCGAGAACCCGATGGCCCTCGATCGCGTCGCCGACTGGCCCGGCGTGAAGGCCTACCGGCGCGACGGGCGGGTCGAGGTCCAGCTCGACGACCTGGCCCGGGTGCCCGACCTGGTGGCCCGCCTCGCCGTCGAAGGAGTCCGCCTCACCCGGGTCGAACCGCACCAACCGTCGCTCGAGGAGCTGTACTTCGCCGTGCGCCGCGAGCGGCGCGCCCAGGGCGTGGAGGCACCGCTGTGAACACCCACCGCATGTTCACCGTCATGCGCACCGACCTGAAGCAGCTCATCGGGGCCAAGGACTTCTGGATCCCGATGGTGCTGCTCGGCAGCTTCTTCTTCATCATCGTGCCGGCGTTCCTGCTGTCGGTGATCAACAGCATCGGCAGCGTCGACGCCGTCCAGCAGGTGTCCGACGCCCTGAAGCTGCTCCCCCAGTCGGCGCAGGACGCGGTGCCCACCGCGGCGGCCCCGTCGACCAAGGTGTCCTACGTCCTCGCCGTGTACCTGTTCGCCCCCATCGCCGTGGTCGTGCCGCTCACCATCTCGACCGCGGTCGGCGCGTCGACGATCGTCGGCGAGCGCGAGCGGGGCACCGGGGAGTTCCTCGCCCACTCCCCCGCCGACGTGCGCGAGATCTACATGGGCAAGCTGCTGGCCAGCCTCATCCCCGGCTACATCACGACGGTGGTCGGGTTCGGCATCTACTCGCTCATGGTGAACCTGATCGTCGGGCCCGACGTGGGCGGTTGGTTCTTCCCCACGCCCTCGTGGTGGCTGCTGATCCTGTGGGTGCTGCCGCCGTTCCTGGCCCTGGCCCTGTCGCTGGTGCTGCGGCTGTCGGCCCGGGTGAAGAGCACGGCGGCCGCCCAGCAGGCGTCGGGCCTGGTGACGTTCCCGTTGATCATCATCGCCTACGGCCAGTCGACCGGGGCCCTCCTCGGGTCGGGCACCCCGCTGCTGTCGTTCGTCATCGGGGCGGTCGCCTGGGTCATCGCCCTGATCAGCCTCAGCACCGGCTTCCGATCCCTCACCCGGGCCCGGCTGCTGGGCGTCGCCAACGAGCAGTAGCCATCGGCCCGCTCCCCAACCCGCTCCCCAACCCCGTTCCCCAGCCCCGCTCCCCAACCCCATTCTGGTGTGAGATCGCGTCGTTGGGACGACCAGATCCCGCACCAGAACAAGCGGAACCGCCGAGTCGAGGGTTTCTGTCACCGCCGCTTGGTTGGCTGGCGGGATGGAGCCCGACGACACCCTCCGAGCGCTTGCCGCCCGACAGCGCGGCCTGATCACCGTCGACCAGGCGCGTGCGTCGGGTCTGACATCGGCAGCCATTCGCCACCGGGTGGCACGGGGAGAGTGGGTGCCGGTGAGCCGGCGCGTCCTCCACAGCCCCGCCAGCCCGTGGACCGGAGAGGCCGAGGTGCTCGCCGGCGTGCTCCACGCCGGGCCCGAGGCCCTTGCCGCGCGGCACACCGCGGCGGCGCTGTGGGGCATCCCCGGGTTCGACCTCCGGCCCGTCCAAGTCGTCGTCCCGCACCGCACCACTCCGAGGCGGTCGATGCTGGCGCAGCCCCATACGTCTCGCGACCTGCTCGAGACCCATCGCACCGACCACGACGCCATCCCGGTCACCACACCGGCTCGCACCATCTTCGACCTCGCCCAGACCGCCCACCCCAAGCGGGTCGAGCGGGCGCTCGACACCGCGCTCGCACGACGCCTGCTCGACGTTGCGCTGCTGCAGCGCACGCTCGACGAGCTGGCCGACCGCGGTCGAACGGGGATCACCCTCATGCGGGAGCTGATCGCCGAACGCTCCGACGAAGATCGCGCGCACGAGTCGGGGCTCGAGGCGCGCGTCGTCTCGATCCTCGCCGAGGCCCGGGAGGCACCGATGCGACAGCAGGTCGAGGTCGGTGGCGCGGCGTGGGTCGGCCGGGTCGACTTCGTCGACGCAGACCTCCCGGTCATCATCGAGGTCCAGAGCGAGCTCTTCCACGGCAGCCTGTCGGACCGACGGCGGGATGCCATGCGACGCCGGTCCCTCGAGGAAGCCGGCTATCTCGTGGGGGAGGTCAGCGAGCACCAGGTGTGGCACCGCCCCGGCGAGGTCGTCGACCGCGTCCGTGCGCTCCGCCGCCGGGCCCGTGCCCGTGTCCTGGTCCGAGATCGCGCGCCGGGAGCGGCCGACTCTCACACCAGAACGGCGTGATGGGTCGATGCCCCCCGTTCCGGTGTGACTTCGCGCCGTCCTGGCCGCCCGAAGTCACACCAGAACGACGGATGGAGGCGGGGCGTGGATCAGGCGACGAGGGTGTGGAGGATGTCGACCAGCTCGTCGACGGGACGGAACGTGAGCCCGGCCGTGGACCGGTGGGCGTAGCGGACGATGCCGTCGGCGTCGACGATGAACACCGATCGGCGGTAGAAGCCGACGGGGCCGAGGATGCCGTAGCGCCCGCCGACCTCCTTCTGCTCGTCGGCGAGCAGGGGGAACGAGAAGCCGCCCTCCTGGTCGGCGAACTGCTCGTGGGCCTCGACCGACTGCGGGCTGATGGCCAGCACCTGGGCCTTGGTGTCGGCGAACCGGGCGATGTCGTCGCTGTAGGTGTTGAGCTGCACCGTGCAGACCGGCGACCGGTCAGCCGGGTAGAACACGAGCACCACGGGCTGCCCGCGGTACTCCGCGAGCGTGTAGGTGCGCCGGCCCTCGGGCGTCCCGTCGGTGCCGGCGAGGGCGAAGTCCGGGGCGGGGGCCCCGACCGTGACGGCCATCGGCCGGACACTACCCACGCCCGCTCCGGCGGGCCCAACGCAACGTCGGCGGTCGTCGCCCGCCTGCTGACGTTGGACCCTGGTGCGAGGGAGCGCTCGGTACGACGCTCCGCGTGGAGTCATCCCCGACGGAGAGGCGAGTGCCATGCGAAGGATCCTGCTGCTCCTGGCCACCGCCGCGGTGGTCGGCGCGATCAGCCTCGCCGCCCCGGGCGGCGCGCAGACGGACACGACCTTCCCGCCGAACCCAGGCATGCTGGGCGAGCTCGTGATCACCGGGGCGGTGGTCTGCACCGAGGCGCAGACCTACGAGATCACCTGGACGTTGGAGAACCTGTCCGAGACCAAGGCCATCGGCTTCTTCTCCGCCTGGGCGGCGCCCGGGTTCGCCCAGGACCCGGGTGACCCGCAGCGAACCGACCTCGACCTCGCCGACATCGAACCGGGCGCGTCCAGCACCGTCGTGGTGTCGTACCCGGGCTCCAGCACCGGCCAGCACATCCTCCAGACCGAGGCCTACTTCGTGGGCGAAGAGCCCTACGCCGGGCCGGTCCCCGGCGTCGTCGTGCTCGACGGCAGCTGTGCCCCGCCGTCGACCGGTGGCGTGGGGGGCGGCACCGCCGACACGGCGAGCGCCCGGGTGGCGACGGCCACGCCCACCTACACGGGGTGAGTCCCGTTCACGACGGGTCGACGTCGATCCGGGCGGCCCGACGAGGAGCCTGGAGCGGGCTCTAGACCTCGACGGCCTGGAGGACGGCGTCGGGGATGTCGAAGTTGGCGTAGACGTCCTGCACGTCGTCGTTCTCGTCGAGGGCGTCGATGACCCGCAGCACCGCCTTCGCCACCTCCGCCGTCTCGAGCGGCACGGTGCTGGACGGCAGCATCGTCACGTCGGCCGAGTCGACGGCGATCGATGCCTCCTCGAGGGCCGTCCGGACGGCGGGGAGATCGGTGGGCGCGGTGGTGAGGCGCCAGGTGTCGCCCTCGTCGACGAGGTCCTCGATGCCGGCGTCGAGGGCGGCGAGCATGATCTCGTCCTCGTCCTCGGCTCTGGGCAGGATCACCACGCCCTTGCGCTCGAACTGCCACGCCACCGAGCCCGGCTCTGCGATCGAGCCGCCGTTCTTCTTCAACAGGGAGCGGATCTCCGAGCCGGTGCGGTTGCGGTTGTCGGTGAGCACCTCGATGAGCACGGCCACCCCGTTCGGGGCGTAGCCCTCGTACGTGATCGACTCGTAGGTGACGCCCTCGAGCTCACCGGTCCCCCGCTTGATGGCCCGCTCGATCGTGTCGAGGGGCACCGAGTTGTCCCGCGCCTTCTGGAACATGGTGCGCAGCGTCGGGTTGCTGTCCGGGTCGCCGCCGCCCTCGCGGGCGGCCACCTCGACCTGGCGGATCAGCTTTGCGAACAGCTTCCCGCGGGCCTTGTCCTGCGCGCCCTTCTTGTGCTTGATGGTCGCCCATTTGGAGTGGCCGGACATGTCGTCTTCCTCGGTCGGGTGGTGGCGCTGCGGCCTAGATGGTGGACAGGAACAGCTCGTGGATGCGGTCGTCGTCGGCCAGCTCGGGGTGGAAGGCGGTGGCCACGACCGGGCCCTGCCGCACCACCACCGGATGCCCGTCGACCTCGGCCAGCACCTCGACGTCGGCACCGGCACGCTCGACGAACGGCGCCCGGATGAACACGGCGTGCACCGGCGGCCCCTCGAGGCCTACCACGGTGAGGTCGGCCTCGAAGGAGTCGACCTGGCGACCGAAGGCGTTGCGGCGAACCGCGATGTCGACCGCGCCGAACGAGCGCTGGTCGGGGCGTCCGTCGAGCACCTCGGTGGCCAGCAGGATCATGCCGGCGCAGGTTCCCAGGCCGGGCATCCCGGCCGCAAGCCGCTCGGCCACCGGATCGAACAGGCCGTTGGCGTCGAGGAGCTTGGAGATCGTCGTCGACTCGCCCCCCGGGATGACGAGACCGTCGACCGACGCCAGCTCGTCGGGCGTGCGGACCTCGCAGGCGGCGGCGCCCAGCCGCTCGAGGACGGCGAGGTGCCTCGCGAACGCGCCCTGGAGGGCCAGCACCCCGATCTTCAGGACGGGCTCCTGCTACCAGCCCCGCTCGGCGAGGCGGGTCTCGAGCGACTCGATCTCCTGGCCGGGCATGGCCTCGCCGAGCCCGCGGCTCACCTTGGCGAGGATCGCGGGGTCGCGGAAGTTGGTGGTGGCCTCGACGATGGCCCGGGCCCGGCGGGCCGGGTCCGCGGACTTGAAGATGCCCGAGCCCACGAACACCGCGTCGGCCCCGAGCTGCATGACGAGGCCGGCGTCGGCCGGGGTGGCGATGCCCCCGGCGCAGAACAGCGGGACGGGCAGGGTGCCGGTCTCGGCGATCTCCTGCACGAGCGGCAACGGGGCCCGCAGCTGCTTGGCCCAGTCGAACAGCTCGGGGGCGTCGGCCTGGGTGATCTTGCGGATGTCGCCGAGGATCGACCGGAGGTGGCGGACGGCCTCGACGATGTTCCCGGTGCCGGCCTCGCCCTTCGAGCGGATCATGCACGCGCCCTCGCTGATCCGGCGCAGGGCCTCGCCGAGGTCGGTGGCGCCGCACACGAACGGCACGGTGAACGCCCACTTGTCGATGTGGTGGGCCTCGTCGGCCGGCGTGAGCACCTCGCTCTCGTCGACGTAGTCGACGCCGAGCGACTGAAGGATCTGGGCCTCGACGAAGTGCCCGATGCGAACCTTGGCCATGACCGGGACGGTGGTGACGGCCTTGATGCCCTCGATCATCTCGGGGTCGCTCATGCGGGCCACCCCGCCGTCGCGACGGATGTCGGCCGGCACCCGCTCGAGGGCCATCACGGCCACGGCCCCGGCGTCCTCGGCGATCTTGGCCTGGTCGGCGTCGACCACGTCCATGATCACCCCGCCCTTGAGCATCTCGGCGAGGCCACGCTTGACCAGCTGGGTCCCGGTCTCGCGGCTGGAGGGGGTCGTGTCGTCAGCCATGCCGCTCAGTCTACGCGGCACCCCCGCCACGCCCCCCAAGCGAATCCGGGGCCCGAGTCGGAGGAGCGGGAACCGGTGGCGCTCAGCGCTCGGCGAGGAAGCCCTGGGCGACGCCCGGGTCCATCACCGTGGCGCTCGAGCCCGCCTCGGGCAGGGCCACCCACGTCTTGCCGGGGGCGAGCTGGATCGGGGCGCCGGCCTCGTCCACCAGCTCCCACCCGTCCGCCCCCGTCGGACGCTTCCACCGGCCGTAGACGACCTTGCCGTCGGTCAGCACGACGGCCTCGCCCTCGCCGGTGCTGATCGCCATCGGTGAGCGGGCATCGACCGGGCTCGGCTGGTACTCGAGGAACATCACCACCACGTTGGCCGGCGAGACCTGCACCCCGTGCTGGTCGACGGTGGCCGCGTTCGGGCGCTGGTGGCGGGCGTCGATCTGGAACCGGTCCCAGCCGCCCCGCTCGGGGTCCCACACGTAGTCGGCGCGCACGCCCTGGCCGAAGTCGACCGTCAGGCCCGGGACCGGCGTGGCCGGCGCCGGGGCCGGGGCACCGGCGGTGCGGAACGAGAAGATCGGGGCCGGGGCGCCCGCCCCCTCCGGCGTCTTCGCGGCCAGCAGCCCGCTGGTGTCGGCGAACAGGTTGTGGGGGGCGGACCGACCGCGCTCGCGCCAGTACTCGGCGGGCACGGCGTCGAAGCCGGCGTCGACGAGCAGGCCGGCGTCGGCCGCGCCGTGCAGCTCCCCGGTGACGCCCGGGTTGCCGCCCGACCACCCGACGAGCGGGCGGCTGAGGTTGGCGGTGAGCTCCATGTCCGAGCTGCGCGCCGACCGCACCGGGCCGACGGGGTCGCCCGGCGTCGAGTGGAACACGAGCGCGTAGCGGGTGATCCCCTCCACCAGCAGCTCGTAGACGATGTCGGCCTCGTTGATGCCCGCCTGCGGGCGGGCGTCGGGGCTGTTGTCCATCTTCACGACGACGGCGGGATGGTTCGAGGCGGCGGGGTCGGCCATCGCCAACCCGGTGAGCGGGAAGGTGGGCGTCGCCGGCGGGCTGGTGGTCGTCTCGGGCAGCTGCGTCGACGGGGCGACGGGCGCGCCCGCCTGGACGGGTTCGTCGGGCGCCTTCCCGCACGCGCCGGCGACGAGCAGGAGCGCGGCGGCGATGGACAGGGGCAGCAGGCGACGTGCACGCACGGTTGAGACCTCCGGATGAGCCCCGACACCGGGGCTGCACGGGTCTCCGCCCGCCGGGCAACGTAGCGAGCGACGCGCGACCACTGGTGGATGGTGGCGGCGTGCAAGGTTGCCGGCCGGAGGTCGGCAGCGGACGGGGTGAGGCCCGGATGGCGAAGCCCCCCCGCCGGAGGCGAAGCCGGCGTCAGAGCTCGCGCAGGGCGGCGATGCGATCCTCGATCGGCGGGTGGGTGTCGAACAGATGCGACCACTTGGCCTTGCGGCCCTCTCCCTGCTCGACGTGGGCCATCGGCTCCTCGATCCAGAGGTGGGCCGTCGCTCGATTGTTCTCCCGCACCACCGTGTCGTCGTCGCGGAGCTTCTCGAGGGCGGCGATCAGCCCCGGCGGATAGCGGGTCATCTCCACCGCGGAGATGTCGGCCAGGGCCTCACGGCGCCGGCTCACCGCGAACTGCATCAGCGTGGCGGCGATGGGGGCCAGGATGATGAAGATGAGCGAGATGAGGGCGACGATCGCGCCCGCGTTGCCCCCGTCGTTGCTGCGCCGCCCCCCGAAGATGAACCAGCGCAGCCCGAACTCGGACAGCAGGGCGACGGCGCCGACCATGGTGACCGCCAGGGTCGACACGAGGATGTCGTAGTTCTTCACGTGCGACAGCTCGTGGGCCAGCACGCCTTCGAGCTCGATCCGGTTCATCTTCTGCAACAGCCCCGACGTGACGGCGACGGCGGCGTGCTTCGGGTTGCGACCGGTGGCGAAGGCGTTCGGCGCCGGATCGTCGATGACGTACAGCTTGGGCATGGGCAGGCCGCTGGCGATGCAGAGGCCCTCGACCAGGTTGTGGAGGCGCGCGTAGGTCTCCGGGTCCGCGGGCTTGGCCCGGTTGACGGCGAGCGCCACCTTGTCGGAGTTCCAGTACGAGGCGAACGCCATCACCGCGGCGATCACCAGCGCGATGACGATCCCGAACCAGCCGAACTGGAAGAGGAAGAGGAACGCCGTGCCGACCGCGGTGACCAGCAGCACGAACGCCGCGATCAACAGCGCCGAGCGACGCTTGTTCTGTTTGACTTCGTCGTACAGGGCCGGTTCCTCGGATCAGAACGAGACGCTGACCGGCCCCCGCGACTCGTCGTCGGCTTCGAAGTACTCGCGCTCGCCGAACGTGAACATCTTGGCGACGATGACCGAAGGGAAGGTCTGGATCTTCGTGTTGTACTTGTAGACCTGGTCGTTGTAGAACTGCCGCGCGTAGGCGATCTTGCCTTCGGTCCCGGACAGCTCCTCCTGCAACGCCAGGAAGTTCTGGTTGGCCTTGAGGTCCGGGTAGGCCTCGGCCACCGCGAAGAGCGACTTGAGCGCTCCCGTGAGCATGTTGTCGGCCTGCGCCGCCTCCTGTGGCCCTTGGGCGTTCTGCGCCATGGTGCGTGCCTGCGTCACGGCTTCGAACGTGCCCCGCTCGTGCTCGGCGTAGCCCTTGACCGTCTCGACCAGGTTGGGGATCAGGTCGTAGCGGCGACGGAGCTGGACGTCGATCTGGGCCCAGGCGGCGTCGATGCGGTTCCGCAGCTGCACCAGCGAGTTGTAGAGGGCGATGAAGGCGATCGCGACGACGACGATGATCCCGACGAGGATCAGCAGCACGATCAGCATCCCGTCATCATACGGTCAGCCCCGCCGGTGCGGGGCGCACCACGCCGAGGGCCTCAGGACCGACGAGACCGCGCCCGCGCCGGCAGCACGCGCTCGTAGAGCTCGAGGTAGACCTCGGCGAGGTGCTCCATCGAGAACGACCGGGCCCGGGCCTCCCCCGAGGCGACCAACCGGCGGCGTAGCGCCGCGTCACCGAGCACCTGGTCGAGGGCCGTCGCCAGCGCGTGCGCGTCGCCGGGCGGCACCAGCACGGCGTCCTGACCGGCCCGGGCCACGTTGGCGTACCCGGGCAGGTCGCTGGCGACCACCGGCGTGTCGGCGGCCATGGCCTCGAGCAGCACCACCCCGAACGACTCGCCCCGCAACGACGGTGCGCAGAACACGTCGGCGCCGCGCATGCGCTGGGCGCGCTCCTCGTCGGAGATGCGGCCGAGCCACTCGACGCGGGCGTCGCCGGCGACCCGGCGGCGGAGCTCGTCGGTCTCGGGGCCGTCCCCGGCGATCCACACCCGCACGTGGGCCGGCAGCTCGCGCAGCGAGGCGAGGAGGACGGCCAGCCCCTTGCGGGGCTCGTGGCGGCCGATGAAGAAGATGGTGGGCGCCGTCGTCGGGGTGGGGTCCGCCTTGGCGAAGTGGGCGATCTCGACGCCGTTGAACACCAGTTCGTACTCGCCGCCGAGGTGGCGCCGGGCCATGGCCTCGGCGTCCTCGGACACCGCGCACCTCAGGTCGAGCTTGTTCGCCCCCCACACCACGAGCGGCCGCATGTACCGGTACGCGGCGATCTCACCGGCGGCGTGGAACGTGCCGACGAGCGGCTGGCTCTTGAACAGCAGGCAGGTCTGGGTGGGCCCGGGAGCGAGGGGCTCGTGCAGGTGGACCACGTCGAACTGCTCGTCGCGGAGGGCCCGGATCGTGCGGAGCTGGGCCGAGATGTCGGGAGCGAGCGGGGCCACCGAGCCGTTGGCCGCCGTCGGCAGGCTGTTGCCGAGCGGGGTGCAGCCGGCGTCGGGGGGCGGCCCGTCGGCCGGGCCCAGCACCCGCACGCGGTGGCCCTGCTCGCGAAGGGCCCGAGCGAGCCCCAGCACCTGGCCCTGCACCCCGCCCGGCACGGTGAGGCTGTAGGGGCACACGAGGCCGATCCGCATCGACGAGAACCTAGCTCGGCCCCGTCCCCACCCGATCAGCGCCGACCGAACCGCGGGCGTGGCCGCGGGCGTGGTCGCCGGGACGAGGGGCCGGCTTGCCGATGGCCTCGAGCGCGTCGTAGTCGCTCGGCCAGTTGGGCTGTTGGAGGTGCCACTGCTCCGGGGCGGCGCGGATCAGGGCCTCGAGGCGGTCGGCGATGAGCTGGGTGATGCGGGTGACGTCGTCGCGCAGGCGGCCCCGCCGCTCGACCGGGATCGGCGCTTCGATGACGGCCCGGTGGGCGTCGGGCGTGAAGTAGACCGCGGCGGGCAGCAGCGGGGCGCCGGTGCGGATGGCCAGGGTGGCCGGGCCGGCGGGCATGGTGGTCTCCTCGCCGAAGAAGGTGACGGGCACGCCGTCACCCTGGATGTCGCGGTCGGCGAGCAGGCACACGACGTCGCAGCGCTTGATCGCCCGCAGCACCTCTCCTGCGGCGGTGGGCCCGAGGGGGACGATCGACATGCCGAGGCGGCGACGGAACTCGACGAAGAAGTCGAACAGCTCCTGGGGCTCGACCGGTTCCACCACGACCGTCGCGGGGACGCCGAGCGTGCGGGTGAGGTAGAAGCCGGCCCACTCCCATCCACCGAGGTGGGGCAGCACGAGGATGGGACCGATGCCCCGGGCCCGGGCCTCGGCGATGTGGCCGAAGCCGTGGACCGACATGCCGGCGTCGATCTGCTCCGGCGACAGGTCCGGGAGCATGAACGAGTCGACCCAGTAGCGGCCGTACGAGCGGAAGGTCTCGTGCACCGAACGTCGCAGCGCGGCCCCGCCGTAGTGCTGGCCGTACACGCGTCGGAGATGGCGCTCGACGAGCAGGCGGCGCTCGGCCGACACGTTGGCCACCACGACGCTGCCGAGGGCGGCGGTGGCCCGGGCGACGGGGTTGGGCACGGCCCGGACGCAGGCCTCGCCCGCCTTGTAGATCGCGCTGATCGGCTCGAAGCTCACGGCGACGCGTCCCGCCTGGTCGTCACGCTCGCGCTCAGCGATTGCGGGGCTGGCGCGGCCATGCCTGGGGGCGCGCCGCCCGGGCGGCCCGGCGGCGGGCCCGGCGCTCGCGGCGCAGGGCGACCTGTGGGAGATCGATCACCTCGTCGCTGGCCTGCCGCCACACCTTCACGAACCGCTGGGCGGCGGTGACGACGGTGAGCACGAGCATGAGGATGAGGATCGGGACGAGCAGCACCTCGAACAGCAGCCCGAGCGCCAGGGCGACGAGGCGCTCGGCCCGCTCCATGAGCCCGCCCTTGGCGTCGTAGCCGAGGGACTCGGCCTTGGCCCGCTCGTAGGAGATCAGCATCGACGCGGCCAGCACCGCCATGGGGAGCACCGGCCAGTGACCGCCCTCGGTGGAGGCGAGGTACCAGGCGACGCCCCCGAGGAGCAGCGCGTCGGAGACCCGGTCCATGACCGAGTCGAAGAACGCGCCGCGCTTCGACGCCGTGCCGGAGGCCTTGGCCACGGCGCCGTCGAGCACGTCGGGCACCGCGGTCAGGAGGAGGAAGAGGAAGCCGAGGCGGAGGTTGCCGCTGCCGATCGAGATCGCGGCGATGCCCGCCATGACCACGCCCAGCAGGGTCAGGTGGTCGGCGGTGATGCCCGTCTTGCGCAGGCTGGCCCCCACCGGACGGAGGCCCCTCTCGAAGTTGGTTCGCCAGCGTCCGTCGAGCATCGGCGCTCCTGACCTCGCGTCCTCGGGACGGACCGACGGTACCAGCACGCCGTGCCGGCGCCTCGTCTCTTCTGCATCTCTTCTGCGTCCCCCGGGCGCCTGCCGGGCGGGACCGGGCGGGCGACGGCTCCCTCGCCGTCGGCCTAACCTGCGTCCGTCCGGTGCCTTCGACACCCCCCAGGAGGTCGCTCGTGGAGTCCGCCCCGACCGACAAGATCCGCAACGTCGTGCTCGTGGGGCACGGCGGCACCGGCAAGACGAGCCTGGCCGAGGCCCTCCTGCTCGAGGCCGGGGCCATCCCCCGTGCCGGCCGGGTCGAGGACGGCACCACGGTGTGCGACTTCGATCCCGAGGAGCAGGCGCGAGGCATCTCGCTGTCACTCGCCCTGGCCCCCTTCGACTGGAAGGGCCACCGCGTCAACCTCATCGACACGCCCGGCTACGCCGACTTCGAGACCGAGGCGCGGGCGGCCATGCAGGTCGCCGATCTGGCGGTGTTCGTGGTCAGCGCCGTCGAGGGGGTCGAGGTGCAGCACGAACGGCTGTGGCGGGCCGCCTCCGAGGCCGGGCTCCCCCGCATGATCTTCGTCAACAAGCTCGATCGTGAGCGGGCGTCGTTCGAGCGCACGCTCGACCAGCTGCGCGATCGCTTCGGTGCGGGGGTCGCGCCGCTCGAGCTCCCCATCGGCGAGGAGGCGGCGTTCCGCGGCGTCGCCGACCTCCTGACCGACAAGGCGTTCGTCTACGACGGGGGTGTCGGGCGGACCGAGGAGATCCCCGACGACATGGAGGCTCGGGAGCACGAGGTGCACGACGCCCTCGTCGAGGGCATCGTCGTCGGCGACGACGACCTGCTCGAGCGCTACCTCGACGGGGACGTTCCCTCGTTCGAGGTGCTCGAGCACACCCTGGCCATCGGCGTCGACGACGCCACCGTCTTCCCGGTCACGTGCGGGTCGGCGACCGCTCGGGTCGCCATCGACCGCCTGGCCGACTTCATCTGCGAGATCGGCCCGTCCCCGCTCGACCGCCCCCCGGTCGAGGTGCAGGCCGGCGACACCACCACCGAGGTGGCCACCGACCCGAAGGGCCAGCCCCTCGCCTTCGTCTTCAAGTCGCTCGCCGACCCCTACGTCGGGCAGGTGTCGCTGCTCAAGGTGCTCTCGGGCACGATCCACCACGACGAGCACCTCGTGAACAGCCGGCGTGGCGGTGAGGAACGGCTGCACACGCTGTTCGCCCTGCGCGGCCGCGAGCACCTCGACGTGAAGGACGTGCCCGCCGGCGACATCGTCGCCGTGGCCAAGCTGGGCAACACGCGCACCGGCGACACGCTCGCCCCGAAGGGCACGCCGGTCACCGTCGCTCCCCCTCCCGTCCCCGAGCCGGTGCTCGGCATCGCCGTCGTGGCCCGCACCCAGGCCGACGACGACAAGCTCGCCACCGCGCTCCACCGCCTGGTCGAGGAGGACCCGGCCCTCGTCATCGAGCGCAACGACGAGACCCACCAGACGATCCTGCGGGGCATGGGCGAGACCCACCTGCAGATCACGCTCGAGAAGCTGTCGCGCAAGTTCGGGGTCGCCGTCGACACCGAGGACGTGCGGGTCGCCTATCGCGAGACCATCACCGCCGCGGCCGACGCCGAAGGCCGCCACAAGAAGCAGAGCGGCGGCCACGGGCAGTTCGGCGTGGCGTCGATCCACGTCGAGCCGCTCGAGCGGGGCGAGGGGTTCGAGTTCGTCGACGCCATCGTGGGCGGCGCCATCCCCCGCCAGTACATCCCCGCCGTGGAGAAGGGCATCGAGGAGACGATGGCCGAGGGCGGCGCGCACGGCTTCCCCGTCGTCGACGTGAAGGTCACGTGCAACGACGGCAAGTACCACCCCGTCGACTCGTCGGAGATGAGCTTCAAGATGGCCGGCCGACTCGCGTTCCGGGAGGCCATGGCCAAGGCGTCGCCGGTCATCCTCGAGCCGATCTCGCGCCTCGAGGTCACCGTGCCCGTCGAGCTCCAGGGCGAGGTCATGGGCGACCTCAACTCCCGCCGGGCGCGCGTGCAGGGCACCGAGCTGGCCGACGAGGGCGAGCAGACCGTGGTGGCACTGGTGCCGACCTCCGAGCTGCGGCGCTACGCCATCGACCTCCGCTCGAAGACCGCCGGGCGCGGCTGGTTCCGGATGCGCCACGACCACTACGACGTGCTGCCCGCCAACCTGGTCGACCAGGTCGCCCCCGAGGCGCACACGGGCTGACGCCGGCGGGATAGGTTCGCCGGATGGACCTGAGCCGCCTCGCCCCGTCCGACGCGTCGGCCGCCTTGCGCTCGTACGCCCGCCGCTATCGCGAGCAGCTCGCACCGCTCGCCGCCGACGAGGACGTCGAGGAGCTCGCCCACCGCATCGGCCCCGAGGCGCGGTCGGTGATCGAGATCGTCTCCGACGTCACCCGGACGCTGGTGCTGCTGCACGAGGCCGAGCGCCAGATCACCATCAACGACACGCCGGTGCTCCATCCAGCCGTGTGCGATCGGACCCAGCGCCACTGGGACGCCGCCCGCCGGAGCGGCTCGACGACGCCCTCGGCCTGCTCGTCGACACGTGCACCTCCTTCGCCGGCGACGTCGACCGGGTCGGTGCCGACAGCTGGGCCCGCACCGGCACCATCGCCGGCGGCGGCTCGGTCAGCGCCATCGACGTGGTCCGCGAGGCGGTCCAGGTCGGCCACGACGGCCTCGACGCCGTCGCCCGCACCCTCGCCGCCGTGCGCGGCTGACGCGCACGCGACCGCCGTCGCCGATCAGCCGAACCCGAACCCGCGTCGGGACGAGTCGGTCGCGCTCCGGACGTAGGAGTAGACGTCCACGAAGAAGGCCAGCCCGACGAGCGCCCACCCGCTCGTACTGACCCCGCGGACCGGGTCGTAGGCGAGCGTGTACACGAGGGCGGTCCACGGCAGGAAGATGAGGCCGACCCACGCCATCCACAGGTGCTCGAACGCGGTCGGGACGCGATCCGAGAAGATCCACAGCAGCGCGAAGGCGAGACGCGGCGACGCCAGCGCAAGAAGCCCGAACAGACATCCCACGGTTGGCTCCCCTCCGCTCGACCACAGGAGCGACGCACGGGCGCGTGCGTCGACCCGTGACACGACGGTAGCCGACGTGCCGATTCGACCTGGGCGTCCCGCGCGGTCGTCCGCGCCGAGCCCCCGAGCCCGACCGCGACGGGTGGCCCGCAGGGACGCACCTCCCGAGCACGGCCCGACCGTGCCGTACACTCCCGACGCCTGTTCGACGAGAGAACGCGGGAGAGCTCCGGGCGATGGCGATCGGTGGAACGGATGGCGGACGATCACCGCTCACCACCCGCGTGGTGGCGCTGTGCGAGGACTTCGCCGGCCTTGCCCTTCCGGGGCCGACTGCCGACGAGCTCGCCCTGATCCACGAGAAGCTCCAAGAGCCGCTCCGGATCGCCATCGCCGGCCGGTTGAAGGCAGGGAAGTCGACCCTCGTCAACGCGCTCCTGCGCCAGCGCGTCGCCTCCGTCGCCGTCGGCGAGTGCACCAAGGTCGTCACCTGGTTCAAGTACGGGCACCAGGAGCGCGTCGACGTCACGCCGCGATCGGGACCGCCGTGGTCACTCGGGCTCACCGCCGACGGCCGCCTCCCCGAGCACCTCGGCGGCGACCCCGCCGAGATCGAGCGGGTGACGGTGTGGCTCTCGAACGCGACCCTCCGGTCGGTGACCATCATCGACACGCCGGGCCTCGACTCGCTCGACGTGGCGTCGAGCGCGACCACCGAGCGCCTGCTCTCCCTCGGCGACGACTCCCGCCGGGCCGTGGCCGAGGCCGACGCCCTCATCCTCCTCCTTCCCCACCTGGGGCAGCGGGAGGCACGCAACCTCGAGGACTTCCGGTCGGTGTTCTCCGGCACCGGCCTGTCGTCCGCCAGCACCCTCGGGGTGTTGAGCAAGGCCGACAAGGTCGGGGGCGAGGAGCCGCTGGCCGCTGCCCGCGACCTCGCCGAGCGCTACGAGGAGCGACTCGGGAACCTGGCGGCACGGGTCATCCCGATCGTCGGCCTGCTCGCCGAGACCGCCGATGCCGACGCCTTCACCGAGGCCGATGCCGCCGATCTGCGGGCCCTGGCCGCCCTTGACGCGACGGTGCTCGAGGACGCCCTGCTCAGCCCCGACCGGTTCGTCGACGACGACGGGCTCCCGGTGCCGTCCCATCGTCGCGAGCGGCTGCTCGAGCATCTGGACCTGTTCGGACTGCAACGCTCCACCGAGCTCGTCAACGCCGGCCACGGGCAGACCACCGCCCTCGTCGAACAGCTGCGGCAGGCATCGGGCATCGGCCCCCTCCGGGACGCCATCACCACCCTCTTCGCCCGGCGGGCCGAGATCTTGAAGGCGCATGCCGCCCTCGCCGACCTCGAGCGGCTCTCGTACCGGGACGACCTCCCCGGCGACCGGACGATCCTGCGCCGGCTGCGCGACGAGATCGAGCGCCTCCGGGACGCGCCGGAGATGCACCAGCTCCGCGAGCTCGACGCCGCCCGGGCATGGTCGGCCGGGGAGATCAGCCTGCCCGGCGACCTCGGCGCCGAGCTCGAGCGGGTGGCTGCCGAGACCGACCCGAGAGCCAAGCTCGGCCTCCGTGCCGACGCCTCGGCCGGGGACTGCCGAGCCCTGGCCATGGAGCGCGCCGGGGCATGGCTCGCCGTCGAGAACGACCCGCGGAGCGACGCCCGCACCTCCCGGGCGGCGGCCACGATCCAGGAGTCCTTCGTGATCCTGTGGGAGCAGTTCGATGCCACCGGCGACTGACGATCGCGAGGTCGAGCTGGCCCGGTCGGTCCAGGACTTCGCCAACACCGTCCACCGTCTGTGCACCGCCAACGGGCGCGCCGACCTCGCCGGTCAGCTCGCACGCGAGGCCGAGCGCTACCGCCAGATCGGCACCAACGTCGTGTTCGTCGGCGACGAGAAGGCGGGCAAGAGCTCGCTCGTCAACGCCCTCCTCGGCGACGCCCTCCTCCCGGTCGACGTCGACGTCGCCACCGCCACCTACGTCGAGGTGCGTCACGGCCCGACGAGCGAGGTCGCCGTCTTCTTCGAGGGCGACTCCGAGCCCCGCCTGGTCGGGCGCGATCGCCTGGCCGAGTTCGTGACCGTCGACGGCGTCGCCGCCGGCGACCGTCGCGTGGCCGGGGTGATCGTCACCCATCCCCATCCGCTGCTCTCCACCGGCCTCGCCCTCATCGACACGCCCGGTGTCGGTGGCCTCGACAGCTCCCACGGCGAACGGACGCTCGCCGCACTCCGCACCGCCGACCTGCTGGTGTTCACCCTCGAGGCCGGCGCGCCACTGAGCCAGTCCGAGCTCACCTTCCTCGAACAGGCGACCAGCCGCATCGACGGCGTCGTGTTCACGATCACCAAGATCGATGCCTTCCGGGGCTGGAAGACCATCCTCGACGAGAGCCGCGCGCTGCTCGCCCGGCACGCGCCGCGCTACGCCGACGCGCCCATGATCGGCGTCAGCAGCCGCCTGCGGGAGGTCGCCGGCCGCCAGGCCGAGGCCGGGGAGCAGGAGCGGGCGGCGCGCACCCTGGCCGACAGCAACGTGCCCGAGCTGGCCGCCATGCTCGACCAGGTCGCGTCCCGGGCCGGAGCGGTGAAGCTCCGGAATCTCGTGCGGTCGGGCGAGGTGGCGGTCGCGTCGGTGCAGACCACGCTCGAGCAGACGGTGCGCAGCTCCGAGGGCGACGACGGCGTCGCCGCCGAGCTCGAGGCCCAGCGCCAGGCGCTGGCCCGGGTGGCCGAGGCGGCCTCCCGGTGGCGGCTCGAGCTCGAGACCGAGACCCGGCGGCTGGGGTTCGACTTCGACGCTCGGGTCGACGTGGCCATCGCCCGGATCGACCAGCAGCTGCAGACGCGGATCAACACCAAGGGCACCCTCGACCTCGGGGCCGTCGCCGAGGAGGTCGACACCGCGCTGGAGGCCCTCTGGATGGAGCTCGGCGCCTACCTCGGTCACGAGGTGGACGGCATCGTCGCTCGGTTGGCGGCGACGCTCGCCGTGGACGGCGTCCAGATCCCGCCGACCGAGATGCTGATCCCGGACTACCTCCACGAGACGGCGGGCGTGCGGCGCGAGCGGGCCGAAGGTGGCGACACCGAGGACTGGGCGGGGAAGGTGCTGCAGTACTACCCGATCGTGTTCGCGGCGATGATGCCCGTCTCGCTCGCCGGGTTCGCCGGCGTGGCCCTCGGCGGTCCGATCGCATGGGTGATCGGCGGTGGCGTGGCCGGCGCCATGTTCACCGCCCGCCGACGCCAGGCCCGGTCGCTGAAGGACCGACGGGCCGCCAACGAGTACGCCCGCAGCACGCTCGCCGACGCCCGGAAGGTGCTGACCAAGCAGTTCGGCCAGCGGCTCGTCGACATCAGGCGGCTGCTGGAGGACGCCGTCGGCGGCAACCTCGCCGAGCAGCGGCGCCGCCTCGAGGCCCGGCTCCACGAGCACGAGACGCTCGCCCGCCAGGGCGCCGAGGCCCGGGCCCGGGCCCGGGCGGCGGCCGAGACGGCCCTCGGCGAGGCCGCCGACCTCCGGAGCACGGCCGGCCGGCTCGGTGGCGAGCTCGGCGGTGTGATCCTCGGCGAGGGCTGAGCCCCTAGGTGGGACACCCTTCCCAGAGGAACAGCAAGCCGTCCCCCTCGGCCCCCTGGGAGTCGGTGACGGTGAACTCGACGGTCGCCAGCTCGTCGCAGTTGCAGCGCTCGGCCGTGTAGGTGAAAGCGTCCCCGGTGACGGAGAGCGTGCCGACCGCGGGCTCGCTGTCGTCGTAGGCGACGATCCCGATCTGGCCCCCGTCAGGGTCGGTCGTGCCGTAGTCGAGCGGGTTGAAGGTCACCGGCTCGCGACACGCGCCGATGTCGCAGGTGACGTCGACGACGACCGGGGGAAGGTTCCCGCCGGGCGATGCCGGTCCGGGCGGGCTCGTCGTCTCGCGTGAGGGCTTGCAGGCCACCGGCACCATGGTGGTCGGAGTGGCCAGCAGCGACGAGCCGACGGACGCGTCCTGTGAAGGAAGCGCGTCCTCGGGCGCGGGTCTGTTCGCCCCACCGTCGCGGGTGACGACGACCGCGGCCACGGCGCCGAGGAGCAGCGCGACGGCGGCGGCCGCCGCCAAGCCGACCATCACCGGCATCCGCCATCCCTTGCGGGCCGGTCGCGACGATGGACCCGGCGGCGATGGGGGCTCCACCCACGGGGGCGGGGGCACCGCCGGAGGAGCGACGGGAGGCGGGGCGTCGGCGACCGGCGGGGCCAGGGCCGCGGCGGCGATGGCCAGCGGCACCGTTGGGGACTCGGCCCGGCGCTGCTGCAGTCCGTCGATGTGGGGAGCCTGGGCGGCGCCGAGGGCGACGGCGACCTTGGGGTCGTCGAAGGTGTCGGGCACGGCGTCGAACGCCTCGTGCAGCAGCCTCGACACGAGCGGGATCCGCGACGACCCACCCGTCAGGTACCGCGCCGAGATGTCCGACGGCTCGAGGCCGGCGGCGTCGATCGTGGCCGAGAACTCGTCGATCGAGCGCTGGATGTCGGCACGGATCAACGCCTCGAACTCCGGCCGGGTCAGCCGCACCTCCTGGCTCACCGGCGCCGGCAACAACATGGTGTACGCCGTCTGGCGCGACAGCGCCTCCTTGGCCTGGCGACACTCGAGCAGCAGGTCGGCGGCGGCGCGTCGCCAGTGCAGATCGTTCGATTCCCGAAGAGCCGATGCCGCGTCGGGGTCGGTGACCGCCAGGCGGGCCAGGACGAAGTCCATCAGGCGGTGATCGAAGTCCTCGCCCCCCAGCCGATCGTCGCCACCCGGAGGGCCGGCCAGCTCGAAGCCGTCGTCGGTCCGGCGCAGCACCGTCGTGTCGAACGTGCCTCCACCGAGGTCGTACACCGCGACGTACTCACCCGTCGCCACGTGGCCCCCGCCGTAGTGCACCGCCGCCGCCACCGGCTCGGCCATCAACGACACCGACGGGATGCCCGCCGCGCTGGCCGCGGCGCGGAGGGCGGCGAGCCGTTCCTCGGACCAACGGGCCGGGTGGGTGAGGCGCACCTCGGCCGGCGGCACCTGGCCGCTGCGGCGCAGAGCCTCCTGGTAGACGGCGCCGAGCACCGCGGCGACCGCCTGCTCGACCGGGACCGCGTGGCCGTCGAGCAACAGGTTCCGACGGAGCCCCAACGCGCGCTTCGGGTTCCGATCCGCAGCCCTCGGGTTGAGGACCCGCTGGCTCTCCGCCGCCGTGCCCACGACCAGCTCGTCGTGGGCCCACAGCACCGTCGACGGCAACCGCCGCAGCCCGTCGACCTCCAACACCTCCATCCGCCCGTCGGCCACCATCGCCGCCGACGTGAACGACGTCCCGAAATCGATCGCCAACACCCAAGGCCCGCTCATGGAGCCGGCTCAGTAGCAGTACTCGGCGTACTGCCAGGAGGTCACGTCCATCGTGACGGTAGCCCAGCCGGAGCTCGCCCCGGTCGAGGAGCTGTAGACCCGGTAGCGGAACCACTCACGGACGCCGTACACGAAGGGCTGGAAGTAGAAGACGCTCTGACCTTCGTCCCACCGGAGGTTCCCGTCGTAGACGCCGTCGTCGCCACCCGTGTACTGCCACTCGATGCGATCGTAGGGTCCCGAGTCGTTGCGGAGGACGTAGATGAGCTTCTCCCAGTACCACTGGTTGGCGCTGTCCCAGCAAGCCACCCACGAGTCGTAGTCGTCGAGGGCGGCGATCTGGCCCTGTGGCTTGGGCGAGACGACCACCTTGGTCCTCTCCCCCGTGTCGGGGTTGATGATCTTCGGCTGCTCCACCGATTCCGTGGGCGGAGGCGGATCTGCGCCTCCGCCTCCGCCGCCGCCTCCTCCACCGTCGTTGCCGCTGCGGGCGAGTGCGTCGAGGAACTGCTGGCGGGCGTAGGCGTCGGCCAGGCGCTGGAGTGCCTCCGGGTCCACCGGCGCCTCGGTGGTGTCCGTCGTCGGTGGCGCCTCGGTGCTGGTCGTCGTCTCCGGGATCGTGGTCGTGGACGAGGTGGTCGATGCCTCGACCGACGCGAGCTCGACCTCCTCCACGGGCGACTCGTCCCCTCCCCGCGTCATCGCGACGGCGACGACGCCGGCGAGCAGCACCACCACGGCGGCGATCCCGGCGCCGATCAGGAGCTTCCGGCGGGGCGGACCGCCGGCGGCACCCTCGGGCGGTTCGGGCTCGAGGAGCTCGTCGTCGCCCGCAGGAGGCGGCACGGGCGGGGGCGAGGGGAGCACCCCGTCCACGGCGGTCTCGGTCTCGGCGGCAATCGGCGCGCCGACGGCGGTCTCGTCGACGGCGGTGTCGACGAGGTCCGTCTCGGGTTCGGAGGCCTCGGTCGAGGCTGCGGCCGCGACCTCGACGGGTGGATCCGGAGGCGGCGGCAGGGCGGCGGGTGCGTCGGGGACCGCGTCGACGCCGGCGTCGGGCTCGGCGTCGGCAACCGCGGCGGGCACCTCCTCCTCGATGGCCGCCATCTCCACCGTCGGCTCGTCCCGTACTTCGGCGGAGTCCTCGTCGGCCGATGCCACGGCGGCGACACCTGCCCCGACCACTGCGGCGGCGGCCACCGCGAGCGGAACGGTCGGTGGCTCCTGGAAGTCGTCGATGTGGGGCGCCTGGGCGGCGCCCAGGGCGACGGCGACCTTGGGGTCGTCGAAGGTGTCGGGCACGGCGTCGAACGCCTCGTGCAGCAGCCTCGACACGAGCGGGATCCGCGACGACCCACCCGTCAGGTACCGCGCCGAGATGTCCGACGGCTCGAGGCCGGCGGCGTCGATCGTGGCCGAGAACTCGTCGATCGAGCGCTGGATGTCGGCACGGATCAACGCCTCGAACTCCGGCCGGGTCAGCCGCACCTCCTGGCTCACCGGCGCCGGCAACAACATGGTGTACGCCGTCTGGCGCGACAGCGCCTCCTTGGCCTGGCGTGACTCGACGAGCAACTGGGACGCCGCCCGGCGCCACTGGAGATCGTCGGACTCGCGGAGCGCGGTGGCGGCGTCGGGCTCGGTGACCGCCAGGCGGGCCAGGACGAAGTCCATCAGCCGGTGATCGAAGTCCTCGCCCCCCAGCCGATCGTCGCCACCCGGAGGGCCGGCCAGCTCGAAGCCGTCGTCGATCCGGCGCAGCACCGTCGTGTCGAACGTGCCTCCACCGAGGTCGTACACCGCGACGTACTCACCCGTCGCCACGTGGCCCCCGCCGTAGTGCACCGCCGCCGCCACCGGCTCGGCCATCAGCGACACCGACGGGATGCCGGCGACGGCGGCCGCCACCCGCAGGGCCTGCAGGCGATCGTTCGACCACCGCACGGGGTGGGTGAGGCGCACCTCGGCCGGCGGCACCTGGCCGCTGCGGCGCAGGGCCTCCTGGTAGACGGCGCCGAGCACCGCGGCGACCGCCTGCTCGACCGGCACCGCGTGGCCGTCGAGCAACAGGTTCCGACGGAGCCCCAACGAGCGCTTCGGGTTCCGCTCGGAGGCCCGCGGGTTCAACACCCGCTGGCTCTCCGCCGCCGTGCCCACGACCAGCTCGTCGTGGGCCCACAGCACCGTCGACGGCAACCGCCGCAGCCCGTCGACCTCCAACACCTCCACCCGCCCGTCGACCACCATCGCCGCCGACGTGAACGACGTCCCGAAATCGATCGCCAAGACCCAATGCCCGCTCATGCCCGCTCCCTCCACGCCGCACGATAGTGCGCGACGCCCGACGCGACCCCAGCGGCCTGCGACCGGACGCTCATCCGACGCAACGGGAGCCGGGGAAGTTCCGACCGCCGCCACGAGGGTCGTCGACAGCCGAGCCCGAGATCGGCGAGAGTTGCCCGCGATGGGGCGGGGTTGGACGATCGCGATCGATTTCGGGACGACGGCGACGGTGGCCGCCGTCGACGACGAGGACGGCGTGCGGGTCCTCGAGATCGACGGCGCCCGCGCCATCCCGTCGACGGTCGCCTGGGTGGGCGACGGACTGGTCGTGGGCGCCGAGGCGGAGCGCCGGCGTCGATTCGACCCCGCGGTCGCGGCGGTCCATCCCAAGCGCTCCCTCGGCCGGCGGGCCCGTCTGCCCATCGGACCCCAAGGGATCCCGACCACCGAAGCCGTCGCCGCGCTCCTCCGCGCCGTACTCGACGAGGCCGTGACCGGGCAGGCGGGGCCGCCGGATCGGGCGGTGCTCACCCACCCGGTTCGCTGGCGGGACGACCAGCTCACCGCCCTCGTCGATGCCGCCACCCTCGCCCGCCTCCCCGAGGTCCACCTCGTGCCCGAGCCCGTCGCCGCCGCCCTCCAAGTCGGCTTCGACCGCCTGCGCGACGGCGAGCACTGCGTCGTCTACGACCTGGGCGGCGGCACCTTCGACTGCGCCGTCCTCGTCCGCACCGGGACCAGCTTCGAGCTCGCCGGCCCCCCGGGCGGCCGGGAGGACATCGGAGGTGACGACTTCGATCGGCGGCTCGTCGAGCTGGTGGCCGACCACCTCGGGCGCCGCGACCCGGCCGCGGCCGACGACCTCGTCCGGGCCGATGACGCGATCTGGCGGCGCGCCCGCGCCGAGCTCGCCCTCGAGGCCCGGCAGGCGAAGGAGGCGCTGTCACGCCAGACCACCTACGACCTCACCCTCCCCCCGCCACTCCACGGCGAGGTCCGCCTCACCCGTGCCGAGCTCGAGGCGCTGATCGTCGACGACCTGCAGACGACGATGACCGAGACGCTCGACACGATCCGCGCCGCCGGCGTGGAACCCGAGGACCTGAGGCTGACCTGCATGACCGGGGGTGCCAGCCGCACGCCGCTCGTGACCCGACTCCTCCAGGAGTCGCTCGGTGCTCCCCCGGCGACGCTCGACGACCCGAAGCTCGTCGTCGCCCTCGGCGCCCTGCGGTGGGCCGGCAGGGCCGAGCCGGCCGCGGCATCGCCGGGCCCGGCCCCACCAGCCGACGCTCGACCGGTCGCTCCCGCCCCACCGAACGGCCAGGAGCGTCCACCACCACCACCGGTCCCGCCCGTCCCCGCGAGCCCATCCCCGGGCGGGCCCGGCGACTCCACCAAGCGGCGGCCCCACCGGCTTCTCGTCGGGCTCGGCCTCACCGCCGCCCTGCTCGCCATCGCCGTCGGTGCGTTCGTGTGGCTCCGCGCCGTCGGTGACGGTCCCGACGGCCGCGCCACCGCCACCGTGCCCGGCACCCTGACCGGGCTGTCCGCGGGGACCGACGGGCTGTGGGTCACCGCCGACGATCCGGGTGCGGTGGCGCGCATCGACGGGACGTCGGGAGCAGTCGACGACACGCTCACGCTCGGCGGCTCGCCCCTCGCCGCCGCCCAGGCCGACGCATCGCTATGGGTGATCGACGCCGACGGGGACCGCGTGAGCCGTCTCGACCCCGACACGGCCCGGGTCGAGACCACGATCGCCGTGGGCCGCGGCCCGCTGGCCGTCACGGGTGGCGGGGGGTCGGTCTGGGTCGCCAACTACGACGACGACACCGTGTCCCGCATCGAGGCCTCGAGCGACCGCGTGACGGCCACGTTCCCGGTCGGCGGGGGACCCGCCGCCCTCGCCTTCGGCGAGGGGGCGCTGTGGGTGGTCAACGGCGACGACGGGACCGTGCAGCGGATCGACCCCTCGACCGGCTCGACGGTCGCCACCATCGCGGTCGGCGCCCAGCCCATCGCCGTGGCCGCCGGCTCCAAGACGATGTGGGTGGCCAACTACGGCGACGGCACCGTCTCGCGCATCGACACCGACCGGAACCGGGTGACGCAGACGATCCCGGTGGCGGACGGACCGCTCGCCCTCGCGGTCGACGGCTCGGACGTCTGGGTGGCCGCGTCCCGGGCCGACGAGGTGCTCCTCGTGGAGGCCGGGGCGAACACGGTGACCCGGACCCTGCGCACCGGCCCGGGCCCGGCGGCGCTGGCCCTGACCGACGGGGCGCTGTGGGTGGGTGAGGGCGTCAGCGGCACGATCAGGCGCGTCGAGCTCGACTGATGCCGAGCGTCGGGCCGGGCCTCCCGGGGCCACCCGGATCAGATCTCCGAGCTCTCGGGAACATCGGGACCGCGGCACGCATCGGATCCGGGTGACAGACTTCACCACGGCCGGGAGGGCGGGAATATGGGCTTCGAGATCGACGAGTTCGCCGAGAGTGACCAAATCGACACCGACGGGGACGGGACGGCGGACGGTGTTCGCATCGACGCCGACCACGACGGCCGGGTGGAGGGCATCTTCTCCGATGCCGACGGCGACGACGTGCTCGACAGCGGCATCGTCGACACCGACGGCGACGGACGGGGCGACACCTACACCCGCGATCACGACGAGGACGGCACCCTCGACGAGGTCGTGCGCGACACCGACGAGAACCTGGTGGACGACGAGGAAGAGGCACGCCGGTTCCTCCAGGCCGTGGCCGACAACGCGGCGAGGGACGCGGCGGCGAAGCCCCCCATCACCCTGGTGACCACCGAGACCACCACCACGACCAACCCCTCGCCGCACGTCGCACGAGCCTCGGGGCCGCCGTCGGTCGCGAGCTCGAGCCGAGCCACTGCCGACGGCGACGCCACGGCGTCGGTCCCGGGTCCGATCGACATGGGAGTCCCCGATGCGGGCGTGTCCACGGACGAACCCACGTCGGCGAGCGGGCCGTCCGCCGATCAGGACGTCGAGATCGTGCCGGCGAACCTCTACGGCAACCCCTTCACGAACATCGACGGGTTCCCCGACCCACCGTCACCATCCGAACCCGACACCCGTGACTACGACAACGACGGCATCCCCGACTCGGCGGACAGGGACAAGTACGTCGACCAGAGGAAGGACACCGACGCGGACGGCCGAGCCGACGGCTACGACCGCGACAAGTACGCCGATCAGATCCACGATCGCGACGCCGACGGCCGAGCCGACGGCTACGACCGCGACAAGTACGACCCCGACGAGCGCTGACCGGCGCCACGCGACGACCGAGGAGGTGCTGCCATGCCCGAGTTCGAACTGGACGACTTCGCCAACGACACCGTGATCGACGCCGATCAGGACGGTCAGGCCGACACGGTGTTCATCGATCTCGACGACGACGGCCAGATCGAGGCCACCTTCACCGACGTCGACCACGACGGTCGGGTCGACACGGGCATCCTCGACACCGACGACGACGGCCGTTGGGACCAACAGGTCGTCGACATGGACGAGAACGGTCTGCTGGAGTCGGTCCGCGAGGACACCGACCGCGACGCGGTGTTCGAGGACGGCGGCGAGGGTACGCCCGCCACCGCGCCGGCCGCCGCCGACGAGGCGCCCCCGGCCATCCAGCTGGTCGAGCATGCCGCGTCGGCGCCGAGCGGCACTGCGCCGGCTTCGCCGGCGACGTCGGCCGGCCCCGCGGGTGAGGCCCCCGCCGGGAACTCCGCGGCGGCGAGCACCGCCGCGCCGGCCCCGGGCACCGCGGACCCGACAGCGGGGCCCATCGACCTGACGCCCGCGCCCCCGACGGCACCAGGTCCGGCCGAAGCCGGCCCGGGCTTGGCCACCATGCGGGCCACCCCGGCGCCCTCGACCGGCCCCGAGGCTCCCCCGCCGGCAACCCCCGATCCGACCACGCCCGCCGGCGCTCCGCCGACGAACGAGGGTCGGGGCGACGACAGCGACGACCGCCCGTCGGTGGGAGACATCCGCCGCAATCCGGGGTCGCGCTCCGACACCGACGCCACCCCGGAGGAGGACGGGTGAGCCGGCGGGCGAGCTCAGCCGGCGTCGGCGAGCAGGACCGCGAGGGCTCGGCGTGCCCTCGCGATGCGCGTCTTCACGGTCTCGACCTTGATCCCCTGCGCCTCCGCGATCTCCTCGTAGGTCATGTCGGCGTACTCCCGGAGCACCAGGGCGGCCCGGAAGTCCGGAGGGATGCGGCTCAGGGCCCAGCGCACCGACCGCACGTCGGCCACGACGTCGTCCACCGAGGCGCCGCCCGCCGGCACCCCCGATTCGTCGTCCACCGGTTCGGGCACGCGCCGCCGGGCCGATGCCAGTGCCGCGTTGTGGGCGATCCGGTAGAGCCAGGTCGAGAACTTCGATCGGCCCTGGAACCGATCGAGGTGGCGCCAGGCAGCGAGCAGCGCCTCCTGCAGCGCGTCCTCAGCCGCGCCCTCTTCACCGACGATCCGGTAGCAGACCGAGATCAGCATCGATCGATGGGGCTCGACGAGCGCCGCGAAGGCCCGCTGGTCGCCGCCGCGGGCCGCCCCGATGAGGCGTGCCTCGTCGGTCGTCCCGTCGCGATCGAACCCCTCGGCGGACGCCCGCACGTCGCTCCTCCTCGCCCTGGGCGCCACGCTATCCCGAGCGGTGGTGCGAGGTGAGCGACGAACGTCCCCCGGTGACCTTCGATGCCGACGGCTACGTCGACATGGACGCCTTCGACGATGCCGACCCGGATGCCCTCCCTCGCGAGGTGCTCGACACCGTGCGCGCCGCCCTCGGGTCGGATGTCGTACCCGCAGCGCTCGACCAGGCGTGGGACGGTCTGGTGCAGGCGGCCACGAGCGCCGAGGCCGCACTGCCCATCGAGCTGGTGCCCGACGCCGAGACCGATGAGGACGTCGGCGACGTCGGCGACGTCGAGCCAGCCGAGGCACCGACCGGCAACGGTGGACCGATCCGGCTGGTGGACGACCCCGGCGGCCGTGAGGTCGTCGGCAAGGACGTCCACGACACCTCCCCGGGCCGGACCTCGGCGGCGACGATCGATGCCACCGCCGACGAGATCACCCCGGTCGAACCCGCCGCACCGGTGCACGGAGACACCACAGAGGAGTCCGGGGGCTTCGCCGACGACCAGCTCCGCTGGAACGACGACCAGATCCCGGGGCTCGACGAGCTCGAGGACCCCGGCGACGAGCTCCTCGACCTCGACGTGGCCGAGGTCCACGTCGACGACGATCCCGGGACGCCGGGTCTCCCCCACTGAATCCGGCCACCGACCCGAACGCTCGGGAACATCGGCCGGGCCGGACCACTCAGAGATACCGACGGCGACACGACGGGGCGACGGATCCCGGGCGGGTCGAAGCGACCAGAGGAGAAGGACAATGACCAGCATCGACCCGATGGACGGCGGCACCGACGGCCTGGGTTCCTACGACGACGCGACCTACCACGACGACGGCGGGTCGACGGAGGTGTACGAGGAGACCTACGAGCCCTCGTACACCGATGACGGCTCGTACGACCCGGCCCCCCCGCCCCCTCCCGGCAGCGCCGCCGAGACCGGGGATCACCTCACTCCACCCCCGGTCCCCGAAGATGCCGCCACGACCTACGTGGAGGACACGCCACCGGCGCCCCCCGGCAGCGCCGCCGAGACCGGGGACCACCTCACTCCCCCGCCGCCTCCGGGCACCAGCGATCTCGACGCCGGCTCCGTGCTGCAGGTCGGGCCCGAGATGGCCGCGCCCACCGGCATCGACCTCGTGCCCACCGTCGACGACACCGTCGAGCTCGGGGGACCCGACACGCTGCCACCGACACCCGATCTCCTCCCGCCCGATGCGACGGACGGCATCGTTCCGCTGGCGCCGATCGACACGCCCACCGTGCTCAGCGACGGCGACGAGCTGGACTTCGGCGAATGGCAGTCGGAGTTCGAGGAGTGGCGCACCGCGCTCAACACGACCGGCACCTCCCCGCTCGTCGGCGGCGATCACACCGACGAGCCGTGGGGCGACAGCCAGTTCTGGTTCCGGCAGAACTCGACCTTCACCTGTGGGCCGGCGTCGGCCACCCAGATCATCTCGGACTTCACCGGCCAGATCAGCGTGAACGAGAACGATCTGGCGAACTACGTCACCGAGAAGCAGTGGTGGGTCGACGAGAACCTGGACGGCACGATCGACGGCATGGGGATCGACCACCTGGCGCAGCTCATGACCGACAAGGGCGTCCCCAGCGCGGTCACGACGGGCACGCTCGACAACGTCTCGGGGTACCTCGCCGAGGGCCGCGCCGTGGTGCTCTTCCTCGACAACGAGAACCTGCCCGGACAGGCCGAGCAGGACGGACTCGAGGGCGGCCCCCAGGACGACGCGAACCACTTCGTCAGGATCACCGGCATCGACACCGCCCGGGGGATCGCCTACCTGAGCGACCCCGGCCGGGCCGACGGGCAGAACCTGCAGGTCCCGCTCACCATGCTCGAAGAGGCGTGGAACGACTCCGGGCACCAGATGGTGGTCACCACCGGGGTGGATCCCACGCCCGACGGCCAGGCGACCACCACGACGCCGGCGCCGGCGCCGACACCACCCACGACCACGACCACGACGGGCAACCAGAACCCGGCCGGCGTTCCGCCGACGGGCGTCCCGCCGACGGGAACGACCACCGGGCCCGACGGCACCACCCTCCCCCCACAGGGCACCCCCGACGGCACCCCGCCCCCGCCGGACGAGACGCCCACGACGCCGACCGGAACCGACGGTCCGGACGACGCGCGGTCACCCGACGCCGATGAGCCCTCGGTGCCGGCGCCGAGGTCGACCTCGGCACCCGCCTCGTTGAGCGAGACGACCCGGGTCACGACCGAGCGCATCTCCCTGGTGCCGGATGCCCCCGGCGGCCCCGTGTCGATGCCGGCCACCCCCTCGACGCCGGTGGCCGCCACCCCCGACCTGGCCCTGAGCGAGCGGATCGACAGCATGCTCGAGGCGGCGACCGTCGACCCGGTCGACCTGTCGGCCCCGGCATCGCAGCCGGACGGGTTGTTCGACCCGAGGCTCGGGTTCGTCGTGCTGCCGGTCGCGGTGTCGGCGGGCGTGGCCGCCACCCTGGGCTACGCGAAGCTCCGCAACCGCTGACCCGACTTGCGGTCGGCGACCGCCACGACGTCCCACTCCGCCTCCGGCACCCAGCGGCGCCGGAGGCGGCGGGCGTTCCGGTCAGCAGCCCTGCTCGACGGTCTCGAGCACCAGCTCGGCGTACCGCTGGCGGCCCCGCTCGTTGGGGTGGAGCGAGTCGGTGGTGAGGTCCGGCTCGACCACCGAGTCCCAGTCCATCGCCACCCACCCGGGCGCGTCGGTGACCAGCCGGGCGTTGAACCCCGCCGCCCAGTCGTTCAGGGCGGGCACACCGGTCGAGGTGCTCATCGTGGCCACGACGAAGCACCGCTCGCCCTCGAAGCGGTCCCTGATGTCGGCGAGGTTGGCGAACGTCGTGTCCAGGTCGACGCCCTTGAGCCAGTCGTTGGCGCCGGCGTTGACCACCACGGCACCGCCGGCGGCGTCGCCGGGCAGGTGACGCGCCGCCAGAGCACGCACGCGGGTCGACGTCGCCCCCGCCTCGCCGTTGACGGCGACCCGGTGCGCCGGCCCGAGCGCGCCGAACACGGCGTCGGTGGACATCTCGACGATCGAATCGCCGAGCACGACGATCCTCATGGCGTCCGCCGGACCGCGGAACTCCGGGAGGCACGCCGCCGAGAGGAAGGCGACGAGCGCCACCACGACGGCGAGGGCGCGCCCGGCCGAGACGCCCGCACGCGCTCCGCCGATGGTCTCCCGCACCTGCACCACACCGATGATCGGAGGGTGCGAGCCCCGACCTGATGGGCCGTGCGGCTCAATCCGGCGAGGCGCCCGACGATCAGTCGGTCGTGCCCCGGTCGTCCGTGCCGTCGCCGGACTCGGCGAAGTCGGCCGGCTCCAGCTCGGTCAGGAACTCCCGGAACTGGTCGATCTCGGCGTCGATCTGCTCGGGATCGAGGGCCTCGCCCGCGCCGACGTCGACCTCGACGAGCTCGGCGCCGGCCTCGTCGAGCACGTCGTCGCTCACGAACACCGGGACGTGGGTGCGCATCGCCAGCGCGATCGCGTCCGAGGGTCGGGCATCGACGCGCAGGGCGCCGGCGGGACCGGCCAGCACGAGATCGGCGTAGAAGGTGGCGTCGGCGAGCTCGGTGACCTCCACGCGCTCGAGGCGGCCGCCGAGCTGATCGACGAGCGACGCCATCAGGTCGTGGGTGAGTGGGCGCGGTGCGGCGGTGTCGGTGGCGCCCATCACGATCGCGGTGGCCTCGAGGCCCCCGACGATCACCGGAAGGACGCGATGCGGTTCGTCGTGCTCACGCAGGACCACCACCACCGCGCCGTGCTCTTCCTCGACGTGCACTCCGACCAGATCGACCTGCTTCACCCCTCCAGTGTGCGAGCGACCGCCATCGACGACAACGTCGCGTGCCATCGTTCACGTCGAGGTCCGGTCACGGGCCCGGCTCGGCCAGGTAGGCAGCGAACCCGGCGAGGGTGGCGAGGCGCGGGTAGTCGCGCTCCGGGATCTCGCGGCCCGTGCGCTCGGCCACCCCGGCGACCAGGTTGAGGAAGTCGATCGAGTCGAGATCGAGGTCCTCGACGAGCGTCGCCGCGGGGTCCACGGCCACCACGTCGATCTCGGGGGCGATGCCACCGAGCACGTCGGCGATGACGGCGGCGGCCTCGTCGCGGTTCACAGGTGCTCCGGCTGTTGGAGGTACCGGTCGATCAGCTCGAGGAACCTCGCCCCGTCGTGCCCATCGCTCACCCGGTGGTCGGCCGACAGCGTCACGGTCACGACGGGCCGCACGGCGAGCATCCCGTCCACCGCCCAGGGGCGATCGACCACCTTGCCGAACCCCACGATCGCCACCTGCGGAGGGTAGATCACCCCGAACACGGCCTCGACCCCCTGGTCGCCCAGGTTGGTGACGGTGATCGTCGGGTCGGACATCTCCGAGCTGCGCAGCGTGCCCGCCCGGGCCCGGGTCACCAGATCGCGCAGGCGCGCCATCACCTCGTCGAGGTCGAGGTCGGCGGCGTCCCGGATCGCCGGAGCGACCAGACCGCCGCCCCGGAGGCTGATGGCCACGCCGAGGTGGACGCCATCGGCCGGCGCGAAACCCCCGTCGACGTGGTGGCCGTTCATCACCGGCACCTCACGCGCCGCCAGCGCGGTGGCCTTGCAGAGCAGCGCCGCGGTCACGAGGCGCTCCTGGATCGAACGCGCCTCGTTGGCCTGGCGCAACCACGCCGTGGCGGTCCCCAGGTCGACGGTGGTCGAGAGGTAGTAGTGCGGGATCTCGCGCTTGGCGCGCGACATCAGCGCGCCGATGGCCCGACGCCGAGCCGCGTGCCGATCGGGGACGGGCGGTCCCGACGGCGTGGGGGTCGGACCGGGCGGGCCACCGCCGGTCGACAGGTCGCCGGCCACGACCGCCCCGTCGGGCCCCGAACCGCGCACCTCCGACAGGTCGAGGCCCTCCTCGGCCGCGAGCCGGCGCGCACGGGGTGAGGCCCGCACGCGCTCGGCCTCGGCGGTGACCTCGGCCTCCGGGGGCGGCGACGGGGCGGCGGCGCGCGTGACGTCGGCTCGGGTGACGTCGGCTCGGGTGACGTCGGCTCGGGTGACGACGCCGGCCGGGCCGGTGCCGGCGATGGTCCGCACGTCGAGCCCGGCCGCTTCGGCGAGGTGGCGCACGAGCGGCGAGGCCGTCCGGCCCGCCGTCACCGGCGCTGCCGTCGAGGAGGGGGCCGGGCGCTGCGACGGCTCGGCCTTCGACGGCTCGGGCCCGGCGGGGGTGGCACCGGAGCCGAGCCGGGCGAGCGGGGTGCCCACCGGGACCTCTTCCCCGACGTCGACGAGGATCGCCTCGACGACCCCGTCCTCGAAGACCTCGACCTCGATAGTCGACTTCTCGGTGTCGACCACGGCGACGATGTCCCCCCGTTGCACGCGGTCGCCCGGGTGGACCCGCCACTCCACGACCGTGCCGACCTCCATGTCGGCCCCGAGCGAGGGCATGCGGAACTCAGCCACCGGCCCGCACCGCCGCGATGCCGGCGGCGACCACGTCGGCCACCTGCGGGAGGGCCGCCTCCTCGAGCTGCCGGGCGTAGGGCATCGGCACCTCGGCGCTGCAGACCCGCCCCACCGGGCCGTCCAGCTCCCAGAACGCGCCCTCCATGATGCGGGCGCTGATCTCGGCCGAGATGCTCCCGCTGCGCCATCCCTCGTCCACGACGACGGCGTGGTGGGTCCGTGCCACCGACCCGAGGATGGTCCCCTCGTCGAGGGGGCGCAGGGTGCGCAGGTCGATCACATCGCACTCCACCCCCATCCCGGCCAGCTCCTCGGCTGCCAGCAGGGTCGTGGGCAGCGTGCCGCCATAGGTGATCAGCGTGAGGGCGTCGCCCGATCGCCGGACGGCGGCACGCTCGAGGTCGACCGGGCCCGCGTCGTCGGCGAGGTCGCCCTTCATCCCGTACAGCGACCCGTGCTCGAAGACGAGCACGGGGTCGGGGTCCTCGAGCGCCGTGGCCAGCATGCCCCGCGCGTCGACGAGGGTGGCCGGGGCGACCACCTTGAGCCCCGGGACGTGGGCGAACCACCCCTCGAGGCTGTGGGAGTGCTGCGCCGCGAGCTGCCGGCCCGCGCCCGTGGTCATCCGGATCACGATCGGCACGTTGAACTGCCCGCCCGACATGTGGAGCAACGTCGCCGCGGTGTTCACGATCTGGTCGAGGGCGAGCAGGCTGAAGTTGACCGTCATGATCTCGACGATCGGACGCATCCCACCGAGTGCCGCGCCGATGCCGGCCCCGACGAACGCCGACTCCGACAGCGGCGTGTCGCGCACCCGCTCGGGCCCGAACTCCTCGAGCAGCCCGAGGCTCACCCCGAAGCAGCCCCCGTAGCGGCCGACGTCCTCGCCCATGAGGAAGACCCGCTCGTCGGCGCGCATCGCCTCCCGGATGGCCTCGCGCATCGCCTCCCGGTAGGTCGTCGTCGTCATGGGCCGACCTCGCTGTGCACCCACCGGGTGAGCGTCTCCACCGGCTCGACGTCCGACCGGTCGGCGAACTCGACGGCCGCCTCGACCTCGGCGGCCACGGCGGCCTCGATGTCGGCCAGCTCGTCGTCGCCCACGCCCTGGTCCCGCAGGTGGGTGCCGAGCACGTCCAGCGGGTCGCGGTGCCTCCACTCCTCGATCTCGGCCTTGTCGCGGTAGCGGTCGGGGTCGTACATCGAATGGGCGCGGAAGCGGTAGGTCCGCAGCTCGAGGAAGTGCGGCCCGGCCCCGGCACGAACCGCGTCGACCGCGGCCGTCGCCGCCCGCTCGACCGCCCGAACGTCCATGCCGTCGACCGGCCACGCCGGCATCTCGTAGGAGGCCGCCTTGAGCGCCAGGTCGGTCTCCGATTCGGACCGTTCGAGGGCGGTCCCCATCGCGTACAGGTTGTTCTCGCAACAGAACAGGACCGGCAGCTCCCACAGCGCCGCCAGGTTCATCGACTCGTGGAACTCCCCCTCGGCGACCGCGCCCTCGCCGAAGAAGCACGCCGTGACGCGATCGAGTCCCTGCATCCGGTCGGCCAGGGCGAGGCCGACGGCGAGCGGCAGGCCACCTCCGACGATGGCGTTGCCCCCGTAGAAGCGGGTCGCAGCGTCGAACAGGTGCATCGATCCGCCGCGGCCGCCGCTGCAGCCCGTCGAACGGCCGAACATCTCGGCCATGATCGCGCCGGGACCCACCCCGCGGGCCAGTGCGTGTCCGTGCTCGCGATAGGTGGCGACGACCGCGTCGTCGGGGCGCAAGGCGCGGGTCACGCCGACCGCCACGGCCTCTTCGCCGATGTAGAGGTGGAGGAAGCCGCGGATGCGCTCCTCGGAGTAGAGCTCGACGCAGCGCTCCTCGAACCGGCGGATGCGGACCATCTCGCGCCACAGCTCGACCTCGTGGTCGAGGTGCGGGGCGCCGGCGTCGGCGTCGGACGAACGGGGGACGCTCACGCCGGTGACTCCAGCGTCGAGAGGTCGCCCTCGGGCAACCCGAGCTCGCGGGCCTTGAGCAGCCGGCGCATGATCTTCCCGCTTCGGGTGTGCGGGAGCGCAGGATCGAACTCGATCTCCCTCGGGGCGATGGCCGGGCCCAACCGGGAGCGGGCGAAGCCGAGCAGCTCGCGACGCAGCGCCTCGTCGGGCTCGTGGCCGCGGGCGAGGCTCACGAACGCCTTGACCACCTCGCCGGCCACGGGGTCGGGCACGCCGATCACCCCCGCCTCGGCCACCGCGGGGTGCTCGAGCAGGGTGCTCTCGACCTCGAACGGCCCGATGAGGTGGCCGGCCGACTTGATCACGTCGTCGGCACGCCCCACGAACCAGAGGTAGCCGTCGGCGTCCATGCGGGCCAGGTCGCCGCTGACGTACCAGTCGTCGACGAAACAGCGGGCGTAGCGCTCGGGCTGGTCGAGGTAGGCGCGGAACATCGACGGCCAGCCGGCTCGGAACGCCAGATGCCCCTCGACGCCCGGATCGGTCACCACCACGGGCCGGCCGTCGTGCCGCAGCACTCCTCCCTCCTCGTCGCCGTCGCGGGCCAACACGGCGGCCTGGACACCGGGGACCGGTCGTCCCATCGACCCGGGCTTGATGTCGCAGGCGGCGAAGTTGGCGACCATGATCCCGCCCGTCTCCGTCTGCCACCAGTTGTCGTGGATGGGTCGGCCGAGCACCTCCGCGCCCCACGCCACCGCCTCGGGGTTGAGCGGCTCCCCGACGCTGGCCACGAAGCGGAGCGCGCCGAGATCGTGGGCCCGGGCCGGGTCCGGACCGGCCCGCATGAGCATCCGGATGGCGGTCGGTGCCGTGTACCAGACGGTGACCCGCTGCTGCTCGAGGGTGGCGTACCAACGCTCGGCGTCGAACTCGGCCTCGTCGACGAGGTTCGTGGCGCCGATCGTCAGCGGGGCGATGATGCCGTACGACATGCCCGTCACCCACCCCGGGTCGGCGGTGCACCAGAACACGTCGTCGGGGCCGAGATCGAGGGCCAGCTGCGCGGTCGCGTGGTGGGACACCACCGACTCGTGGACGTGCACGGCACCCTTGGGCGTTCCCGTGGTGCCGCTGGTGAAGTGGATCAGGGCGCGGTCGCCCGGGTCGGTGGGCGGGATCACGTAGTCGTCGCCGGCGCCGGCGAGCAGGTCGGCCAACCGCGTCGTGCCCGGGAGATCGGGCGCGTCGTCGCCGACGAGCAGCACGTGGTCGAGGTCCGGGAGGCGGTCGCGCACCGGCTCGACCTTTCGGCGGTACAGCGCCGGCGTCGTCACCAGCACCCGACCCCCGCCCAGGGCGACGCGCTGGCGGATGGGCTCGGGCCCGAAGGCGGGGAACAGCGGCGAGACGACGCTCCCGTGCTTGAAGGTGCCCATCACCGCGGCGTAGAGGTCGGGCACCCGCGGCAGCAGCATGAAGGCGGCGTCGCCCCGACGCACGCCGAGCTGGTCGAGGGTGTTGGCGAAGCGGTTGCTGCGGATCCGCAGCTCGGCGTAGGTGACCTCCACCGGGTCGCCCGAGCGGGACAGGACGCGCAGAGCGACGTGGTCGGCCCGTGTGCCGAGGGCGTGACGGTCGACGGCTTCGTGCGCGATGTTCAGACCACGACCACCCGGGAGCCCGTCGAGCTCGGCCCGGGCCGCTCGCCACGAGAAGCCGGCGCAGGCGGCCTCGTAGTCAACGAGGTTCGGGCCACGTCCTGGCGGTCCCACGGTGCCGGTCGACTTGTGGATGACGGGGTGGCCGCCCACGAGGCATCACCTCGACCATCAGCGTGGCGGGGCGCCCGTCGAGGGGGCTAGGGCCGAAGTACCACTCGGCGGACCGACCGTCCTCCCCCTTGCAAGTCGAACTGGTGTTCGCTACGATGGTCGGCATGGAGTTGGGGACCCTCCGGGACGGCTTGCAGGCCGCGGTGGCCGGGTTCGAGCCGGGGCGCGTTGACCGGGGCCCAGGCGGTCGAGGCGGTCGAGCTGTTCGCCGAGATGAAACGGCTGGCCGAGACCGGGCAGGCGCTCGGCCGCCGACGGGTGGAGGAGGCCAACGCCTGGCAGGCGTCGGGCTCTCGGTCGGTGCGGGAGTTCCTGGCCACCAGGACCGGGGAGTCACCGGGCGGTGTCGGCAAGCTGGTCGACACCGCCCGCAAGCTCGAACATCTGGGTCCGACGGGTGACGCGGTGCGCGCCGGTGCGGTGTCGATCGACCAGGCCGCGGCGATCGCCCGGGCGGCCGAGGTCGACCCGGCGTCGGAACACGACCTGCTCGACACGGCCAAGCGGGCCGATCTCGGGCAGCTCAAGAAGGCCGCGGCCGCGGCGAGGGCGGCCGGGGACCCCGACGAGCAGCGCCGCTACGCCCGGCAACGCCACGACCGGGAGCTGAGGACCTTCGTCGACGACGAGGGCATGGGCAACGTCCACTGGCGCACCACCCTCGACGAATACCAGCGAGTTCTGTCCCTGCACGCAACGCCTCCGGGACGGACGCGTTCAAGGCCGCCTACCGGGCCGGGCGACGCGACCCCGACCGCCACCTCGCCTCCGACGCCATGCTCCGCCTCATCCGGGCGTCGTCGTCGGGTGGTGACGGCGCCACACCGGGGCGTGACCCCCGCGTGTACATCCACGTCACCGACACCGCCGTCCTCCGCGGTCGCGACCGCAACCGGGTGAGACCTGCGAGATCGCCGGCGTCGGCCCCGTCCCCGTGCCCGTCGCCCGCCAGATGTGGGGCACCGAACCCGTTCGTGTCGCTCGTCGAGACCGACGGCACCGACGTCCACCGCATCGTCCGCCTCGGCCGCCGCCGGCCCCCCGAGATCGACGACGCCCTCCTCGTGCGCGACCGCTGCTGCGTCGTCCCCGGCTGCTCGAGCACCCGCCGGCTCGAGGTCCACCACACCGTCCCGTTCGCCGACACCGGCCGCACCACCCTCGACGAGCTCGCCACCGTGTGCGCCCACCACCACGACCTCATCACCCACCGCGGCCACGACCTGCGCGGCGGCCCCGGATCCTGGACCTGGCACCCACCCGACGAACACGGCGAGGCCCGCGACACCAGCGACCCACGCGCCGGCCCCGACCCACCCGGCCGACCCGCCCAGCTCGGCCTCGACGCCGCCTGAACCGACGGCGGCGCTCGGTCCCGAGCATTGGAACCGAATCGCGCTTCACGGTGAGCCGCCACCGGCGTACCCCTGACCTGTGGTTCAGCCCTGCTCCATCTCCGCCCAGTCCTCGGGGTTGTCCTCCACGAACCACTCGACCACGTCGCCCTGGACGCCGTCGACGAGGACCAGCCCCCGCTTCTCGGGGGGCTCCTCGGCCGAGTAGAGCAGGATGCGCCAGGTCGGCCGGCTGAGCAGGCCCCGCCAGCCCATCTGGGCCGACGCGTGGCCGACGGGGAAGCCGACCCGGCGGACGGCGACGACGAGGGCGTCGCGCTCGTCCACGTCGAGGTCCCACCCCGAGACCCAGCTGTAGGCGCCGAACAGGATCAGCCCGACGGCAGCGGCCACGTAGCCGCCGTTCACGAGCACCGGGTTGTCGTCCTTGGTCACGAACCACAGCACGAGGCAGCCGGCGGCGATGACCCAGTAGATGATCGCCGGGATGCGGCGGCGGTTGTTGTTCGGGAACAGGTAGGGGCCGACGTAGCCCCGGGCGTCGAGATCGTCGGGCAGGGCGTCCCGGATGTCGTCGTCCGACAGGGGCCTCGGCTCCGACGGCGGACCCTCCGCGAGGGGCTCGTCGGGCGTCGGGTCGTGGGCCGTCGGGTCATGGGCCGTCGGGTCGTCGGGGTCGGGATCGGGGTCGGCCATGGCGTCGGCGACCGTAGCCGTGGGCAGCTCAGCGGGGCCAGGCGTCACGCAGCCTGCGCCACGAGGTGCCGAGCGGTTCGGGCATGACACGGGTCTCGGCGACGGCGGTCATGAAGTTCGTGTCCCCCGCCCAGCGGGGCAGCACGTGGGCGTGGAGGTGGTCGGGCACCCCCGCCCCGGCGGCGGCACCGAGGTTCAACCCGACGTTGACGCCGTCGCACCCGTAGGTCCCCTTGACCGCCGCGACGGCGTCGCGCACCTCGGCCCAGAAGGCGTCGTGCTCCTCGTCGGTCATCGCCTCGAGGTCGGCCACGGCGCGGTTCGGCACGACCAGCACGTGACCGTTCGTGTAGGGGTAGAGGTTGAGGATGGTCGAGCACACCGCGCCGCGGTGCACGACGTAGGCCTCGTCGTCGGCCAGGCCGGCGCCGAGGATGCGCTCGAACAGCGACCCCTGCTCGTCCGGGCGGAGCGACGCGTCGTCGGTGACGACGGCATCGAGGTAGGCCGACCGCCAGCCGGCCCAGAGGTGCTCGAGCCCACCCACGAGCAGGTCAGACGTGGGCGACGACGTCGGCGGCCAACCGTTCGACGAAGTCGTCGACCGACACGTCGCGCTCGACCTCGCCGCCGCGCGGGTTGACCCCGACGGTGCCGTGGGCGGCGTCGTCGTCGCCCACCACGACCACGTAGGGCAGCTTGTCGAGCTTGGCGCGTCGGATGCGGGCGCCGAGCGGCTCGCTGGCGTCGACGTAGTCGGCGCGGAACCCCTCGGCCTTCAGCCGGTTCACCAACCGGTGGGCGTAGACCTCGTGGTCGTCGCGCACGGGCAGCAGCCGCACCTGCACCGGCGCCAGCCACGCCGGGAAGGCACCGCCGAAGTGCTCGAGCAGGACGCCGAAGAACCGCTCGACCGACCCGAACAGCGCGCGGTGGATCACGAAGGGCTGGTGGCGCTCGTTGTCGGCGCCGACGTACTCGAGGCCGAACCGCTCGGGCAGGTTGAAGTCGGCCTGGATGGTGGAGAGCTGCCACTTGCGGCCGATGGCGTCGCGCACGTGCACGTCGATCTTGGGCCCGTAGAAGGCGCCACCGCCCTCGTCGACGCCGTAGTCCAGCTGCTCGCGCTCGAGGGCGAGCCGCAGCGCCTCGGTGGCCCGCTCCCAGCCGTCCTCGGAGCCGACCGACTTGTCGGGACGGGTCGACAGGCTGGCCTCGAACTCGTCGAAGCCGAAGGCCCGCAGCACCGACAGCACGAACCCGAGCAGCGAGGCGATCTCGTCGACGAGCTGGTCGGCCGTGCAGAAGATGTGGCTGTCGTCCTGGGTGAAGCCCCGGATGCGCAGCAGGCCGTGGAGCACCCCGGACCGCTCGTAGCGGTAGACGGTGCCGAGCTCGTAGAACCGCAGCGGGAGCTCTCGGTAGCTGCGCAGGTTGGCCTTGTACACCAGCATGTGGAACGGACAGTTCATGGGCTTCGGGTAGTACTGCGCGTTGTCGAGCTCCATCGGCGGGTACATGTTCTCGGCGTAGAAGTCGAGGTGCCCGCTCGTCTCCCACAGCACGGACTTGGCCAGGTGGGGCGAGAAGACGAACTGGTAGCCGCCCTGCTCGTGGCGCTCGCGGCTGTAGTCCTCCATCAACTTGCGGACGATGGCGCCCTTCGGGTGCCACACCGCCAGGCCGGCGCCCAGCTCCTCGGGGAACGAGAGCAGGTCGAGCTCGACGGCCAGCCGGCGGTGGTCGCGCTTGTCGGCCTCCTCGAGGCGGTGGAGGTGGGCCTTGAGCGCCTTGTCGCTCTCCCACGCCGTGCCGTAGATGCGCTGGAGCATCGGGCGCTTCTCGTCACCGCGCCAGTAGGCGCCGGCGACCTTCATCAGCTTGAAGCTGCCCAGCCGCCCGGTGCTGGGCACGTGCGGGCCCCGGCAGAGGTCGACGAAGTCGTCGCCGTTGCGGTACGTGCTCACCACGCCCTCGCCGGTCACCTCGCTGGCGTCGACCCGCTCGATGATCTCGCGCTTGTAGGGCTGGTCGGCGAAGACCTCGAGGCCCTCGTCGGTCGCGCACTCGTCGCGCACGAAGGGTTGGTCGGCGGCGATGATGCGCCGCATCTCGGCCTCGATGGCCTCGAGGTCGTCGTCGGTGAACGTTCGACCGTCGGGGAGCTCGAAGTCGTAGTAGAAGCCGTCCTCGATGGCCGGGCCGATGGCGAACTTCGCCCCCGGGAACAGCCGCAGCACGGCCTGGGCCAGCACGTGGGCCGTCGAGTGGCGCAGGACCTCGCGCCCCTCGTCGGAGTCGTCGGTGATCAGGCGGACCGAGCCGCCGTCGGGGAGGGGCCGCCCGAGGTCCCGGAGGTCGCCGTCGACGTCGGCGACGAGCGTCTTGTCGGCCAGTCCCCTGCTGATCGAGGCGGCCAGATCGGCGGCGGTGGTGCCCTCGGCGAGCTCCCGTTCGGAGCCGTCGGGGAGCGTCACGTGGATCTGGTCAGCCATGGCGGGGAAGCCTAGCGGCGGGCCCAGGCCGCCTCGGAAGCGGATTTGCGCCCTCGGCTATGCCGCCGGCTCGGCGATCCGAGCCGTGTCGGTCGGGATGTCCTCGCTGTGCTTGGTGGCGTAGGTGTCGACGTACTCCTGGCCCGAGAGCTCGCGGATCTCGTACATGACCTCGTCGGTGATCTGGCGCAGCACCAGGCGGTCGTCCCCCCGGCCCTCGTAGCGGGACACGTCGATGGGTCGACCGAAGCGCACCCGCATGGCCCGGAACGGCCGGGGCAGCGAGGTGTCGGGGGGTTGCACCTCGAGGGTGCCCTGCAGCCCGGTGGGGATGATCGGGCAACCGGTGCGGATGGCCAGGCGGGCCACGCCCGTGTGGCCCTTGTGCAGCAGGCCGTCGCGGCTGCGGGTGCCCTCCGGGTAGATGCCGAACAGCTCGCCCGCCTCGAGCAAGCCGGCGGCGGCGTCGAGGGCGGCCTGGGAGGCCGAACCGCCGGTGCGGTCGATCGGGATCATGCCGAGGGCCGGGAAGAGGTACTTCGTCTTCCAGGAGTCCATGTACTCGGCCTTGCCCACGTAGGTGATGCGCCGGGGCAGGGCGGCGGCCACGACGAAGTGGTCGATCACCGAGAGGTGGTTGGGGGCGATGATCGCCCCGCCCCGTGCCGGCACGTGGTCGAGCCCCTCGAGCTCGATACGCCACAGGAAGCGGAACACGGGATCCATGACGGCTCGGGCCACCGGGTAGAGCTGACCGACGTCGCGCGCGCCCATGTCGGGAGTCTGTCACAGCGCCACCGCCGCCGGGGGTGGGTGCCGACTACCGGGAGAGGCCGACGCCGAGCAGTGCGGCGGCCGCCGTGACCGGTTCCCCCTCGCGGGCGGCCCGGTCGATCGCCGCCACCGCACCCGGGGTGTCGAGGTCGTCGTCGAGGCGTCGCCGGACGTCGTCGAGGGTTGCGTCGTCGAGGTTTGCGTCGTCGCCCCCCGGCGCAAGGGACTCCGGGGCCGGGGACTCGGCCGACGCCGCCGCCAGCCACCGCTCGAGGCGATCGGCGTTGTCGGGCATCAGCCCGTCGTGCCACTCCCACGAGTCGCGGTAGTGGTGCGACGCACAGGTGAGTCGGATGGCGCGCGGGTCCCACCGCTTGGACAGCTCGCTCACGAACACGAGGTTGCCGAGTGACTTCGACATCTTCTCGCCGTCCATGCGGACCATGGCCTGGTGCATCCAGTGGCGGACGAAGGGCTCGCCCGTCGCCGCCTCGGACTGGGCCGCCTCGCACTCGTGGTGGGGGAACACCAGGTCGGAGCCACCGCCGTGCAGATCGATGGTCGTGTCGAGCTCGCGCATGGCCAGCGCCGAGCACTCGATGTGCCACCCGGGGCGGCCGGGGCCCCACAGCGACTCCCAGGCCGGCTCGTCGTCGGCCGACGGCTGCCAGAGCACGAAGTCGAGCGGGTCGCGCTTGTGGGGGTCGTCGGGGTGGCCGCCGCGCTCGGCGGCGAGGGCCAGCATCTCCTCCCGCCCGAGGTGGCTCACCTGGCCGAACCGGTCGAACGACGACACGTCGAAGTAGACGGACCCGCCGCTCTGGTAGGCGTGGCCGCGGTCGAGCACCATGCCGATGAAGCCGCGGATGTCGGCGATGGCGCTGGTGGCGCGGGGCTCGCTCCAGCTGTCGAGCACGTCGAGCACGCGCATGTCGTTGTCGAAGCGGGCCGTCTCCGCCGCAGCCAGGTCGAGGTAGTGGACACCCAGCTCCCGCGCCTTGCGGAGGATGTCGTCGTCGACGTCGGTGATGTTGCGCACGCACCGCGTCTCGTGGCCGCGGTCGCGGAGGCGGCGCTGCAGGACGTCGTAGGTCAGATAGGTGGCCGCGTGGCCCAGGTGGGTGGCGTCGTACGGCGTGATGCCGCACGTGTACATCGTGACCACGGGGCCCGGCGTGAACGGCACGATCTCGCGCCGGGCGGTGTCGTACAGCCGCATCGGCTCGGACGCGGGCGGCGGCTCCCCCTGGACCATGGCGGCAGGGTAACCGGTCGGGTTGCCGGCGCAGGCCTCCGGGACTACCGGTCGACGTCGATGCCGATGAACTTCACCGCGGCGCGGGTCTTGTAGCGCACGTTCAGCTGCAGCAGGACGGCGGCGAAGGCCTCGATGGGCGCGGCATTGGACAGCTCACCGGCGTCGAGGGGGCGCATGTTCGGGACCTTCCCGATGATGTCGATGGCGCAGTCGGTGGCCGAGGGGTGGTCGGAGCACACCAGCACGTCGCTCTCGACCGGCTCGGAGAGGTGCCCCAGCTCCTTGGCGGGCACGTGGTGCAGGGCCGCGGCGACCCGCGACCGGGGCAGCGCCGCCTGGACGCTCGCCGCCACCGACCCGCGGGGCGGGACGAGGGGCTGGAACTCGTGGCCGACCTTGGCCAGGGCGTTGGCCATCGAGATCACGACCTTGCCCTGCAGCTCGGTGGCGACGGACTTGGCCGTCGACGCCGCGGCGTCCCACGGGGTGGCGATCACGACCACGTCGGCGGCGGCCGCGCCCTCGTTGTCGGCCGCCTCGATCGACAGGCCCAGGCCGGGCCACTTCTCGAGGAGGCTGTCGCGGACCTCCATGGCCCGGTACTTCGAGCGGGAGCCGACGACGACGTCGAACCCGACGGACGCGAGGCGGGCGGCGAGGCCACTGCCGGCGGGGCCGGTTGCACCGAGGATGCCGATCTGCATCCCGGAAACCCTAGTAGCGCGTCGAGGGCGACGACGAACCCGTAACGTGGCCGCCCACCCCTGAGTCGGAGGTGCCATGGCCGTGCTCGACGGCAAGCGACTGCTCATCACCGGTGTGCTCACCGAGGCCTCGCTGGCGTTCTCGGTGGCGCGCCTCGCGCAGGAGGAGGGCGCCGAGGTCGTCCTCACCGGCGTCGACAAGGTGATGCGCCACACCGAGCGGGCCGCGGCCAAGCTCCCGAGCACGCCCGACGTGGTCGAGTTCGACGCCTCCGACCCCGACCACCCCACCCTGCTCCGCGAGCAGCTCGAGGCCCGCTACGGGCGTCTCGACGGCGCCCTCCACGCCATCGGGTTCGCGCCGCCGGTGTGCCTCGGGGGCACCTTCCTCGACGCCGGCTGGGAGGACGTGTCGGTCGCCGTCAACGTCTCCGCCTACTCCCTGAAGGCGCTGGCCGACGCCGTCGTGCCCCTGATGCCCGACGGCGGCTCGATCGTCGGCCTCGACTTCGACGCCACCGTCAGTTGGCCGGCCTACGACTGGATGGGCGTGGCCAAGGCCGCGTTCGAGTCCACCGCTCGCTACCTCGCCCGCTACCTGGGGCCACTGGGGATCCGGGTGAACCTGGTGGCCGCCGGCCCGATGAAGACCGTCGCCGCCCGCTCGATCCCTGGCTTCGGCCGGTTCGAGGACGTGTGGTCCGAGCGCGCACCGCTCGGGTGGGACGTCAAGGCTCCCGAGCCGGTCGCCCGGGCCTGCGTGGCGCTGCTGTCGGACTGGTTCCCGATGACCACGGGCGAGATCGTGCACGTCGACGGCGGCTACCACGCCATGGGGGCCTGAGCACCACGACGGGTTCAGCCCTCGCCTTCGTCGTGGTCGAGGTAGGAGGGGTTGGCGATCCGCAGCTTCTCGACGACCGCCTCGTAGACCGCGCTGCGCACCTCGTCGATGCGGTCGTCGACCTGGCCCGATCGGACGAGGGCGGCCAGCTCGGCGTCGGAGGTGACCCCGAGGGCGTCGAGCCGGCGGGCGTGCTCGTCGTCCATGAGCGCCCCCTCGGTGAGCTCGCGCTCGACCATGCGCAACGCGTTGACGGCCACGCGGGCGTGGAACCGGACCCGTCCCTCGGTCGCCGCCATCACGTCGCGCTCGAGGAACTCGCGCACGGCCTCGACCAGCTCGGCCGCGGTCGGGCGGCCGTGCAGGTCGGTCGAGGGACGGTCGAGGGGTCGGGGAGCTCGTCGCTCACGGCAGCAGGCACAGCAGGTCGTACTCCGTCTCGCACACGCGGCGGCCGATGGCGGCCAGCTCCACCGACCGGCTGGCCCCGCTGAGGTGGGTCGAGGCCTGCAACAGGCAGATCACGCCCCATCGCAGGGTGCCGAGCACCTGCCACCACTGCAGCGCGTCGCGGTCGACCGGCTCGCCGCCGGCGCCCTCGTAGGCCGCGACCAGCTCGTCGATCGACCCGAGCCCGGCGACCTCACCCGGGCGACCGAAGCGCCACGCCCGGATGGCGAACCAGCCGAGGTCCTCGACCGGGTCGCCGAGGTGGGCCAGCTCCCAGTCGAGCACGGCGGTGAGCCCGTCCTCGTCGACCAGCAGGTTCCCGAGCCGGAAGTCGCCGTGCACGACGGTGCGACGCGTCGTCGCCGGCCGGTGGCGCTCGAGCCAGTGGAAGCCCAGCTCGAACGCCGGATGGGGGCCCATCTGGGGTTCGAGCACGTCGGCCAGCGCCCGGAGCTGGGCGACGGGGTCGTCGTCGCGGAGGTACGGGGCGGCGTCGACCGGGATGGTGTGGATCCGGGCCAGGGCCTGCCCGCTCTGGGCGACCAGGACGCGACGAGCCGTCGCGTAGACCTCGTCGCGCTGGATGCGACGGGCGATGGTCTCGCCCGGAAGGCGCTCGACCACGACGAACGGGCTGCCGACGACGACGTCGTCGTCGCTGGCCGCCACCACCGACGCGACCGGGACGCCCCGTTCGGCGGCCGCCCGGAGCAGGCCGGCCTCCCCCACCATCGAGAAGCCGCCGGCGACGGGACCCCGTCGGACCCGCTGCAGGATCAGGTCGCGGCCGTCGGCGGTGAAGGCGAAGGTCTCGCGCGATGCGCCCCCCGACAGCCGCACCGGCTCGCCGACCTCGTGGCCGAGCTCCCCGCCGGAGACGTCGAGCAAGAAGGCGGCGAGCGGCCCGCGCAGGTCGGCCATGGCGCTCGCCACAGTACCCGGGCTAATGCTGTTGCTGTTGCTGTTGCTGTTGCTGTTGCTGTTGCTGTTGCTGTTGGTGATGCCGAGGCGGGCGGTGGTGGGCCTGGTCGCTCTCGTCGACGATGTCGCCGACCAGGGCCTCGAGCAGATCCTCCAGGGTGACGATGCCGACGGTGCTCCCGTCGGCCGCCCGCACCAGCGCGACGTGCACGCGCGCACGGCGCATGGCCAACAGGAGGTCTTCGAGGGACCGCTCGGGTGGCACCACGAGCATCTGGCGCAACAGCCGCAGCGGCACGGGCCGAGCGGTGTCGACGACGAGCAGGTCCTTGGCGTGCACGAAGCCGCGCACGTCGTCGAGGTCGCGCCCGATCACCGGGAGGCGGGAGTGACCGCTGGCGACGACGAGCTCCTCGGCCTCCGCGACCGTGGTGGCGAGCGTGATGGCTGCGACGTCGTCACGGGGCACCATCACCGACCCCGCCGTGCGGTCGCCGAAGTCGAGGACGCCGGCCAGCAGGTCGTGGGCGAAGTCCTCGATCAACCCTTCGTCACGCGAGGCCGCCAGCATCACGGCCAGCTCCTCGGCGGTGTGGCCCTCCCGGGCGTCGCCGGTCGGCACCCGCAGGAGGCGCAGGCACACGTTGGCGGCACCGTTGAGCAGGCGGATCACCGGACCGAAGAGCCACAGGTAGGCCCGGTTCGGGCCCTGCAGACGCAGGAGCCACTGCTCCGGGTCGGTGAGGGCGATGTTCTTCGGGACCATCTCGCCGATCACGAGGTGGAGGAACACCACGATGACGAGGGCGATCACGAGGGCGACGGCGTGGCCCACGACGCCCTCGAAGAGCTGGGCCACGGCGGGCTCGGCCACGATGCCGAGACCGAGGGAGGCCATGGTGATGCCGAGCTGGGCCCCGGCGAGCTGCCGGTTGAGGTCGCCCACCGCGGCCAGGGCGCCCTTCGCCCGCCGATCCCCCTCCTCCGCGTCGGTCTCCAACTTCGTCGGACGGGAGCCCACCATGGCGAACTCGACGGCGACGAAGAACCCGTTCACCAGGAGCAGGACGACGGCGATGAGCAACGCCGGGCCGATGCTCACGCCGACCCCGGGTGGTGCTCGGGGGCCTCGACGGCGATCTCGGCGATGCGGCGGCCGTCCATGCGGCGGACCTCGAGGCGCCAGCCGTCGCGCTCGACGGCCTCACCGGCCACCGGGAGGTGGCCGAGCCGCTCGAGCACGAAGCCGGCGAGGGTCTCGTACTCCCCTTCGGGCGGCCGGAAGCCGGTCGCGTCCTCGACCTCGTCGGGGTGCAGGGCGCCGTCGACCACGAACGTGCCGACGATGGGGGCCCCGGTGAGCTTGGGGGCGCGCACGTCGTACTCGTCGTCGATCTCGCCGACGATCTCCTCGACCAGGTCCTCGAGGGTGACGATGCCGGCGGTCCCGCCGTACTCGTCGATCACCACGACGAGCTGCTGACGGCGGTCCCGCATGTCGAACAGGAGGTCCTCGAGCTCGCGCGTCTCGGGGACGGCGAGCACCTCGGTCATCAGATCCCCGACCGGTGTGGTGTCCCGCTGGGCCCGGGGCACCCCGTGGACGGACTTGACCAACACCACCCCCCGGATGTCGTCGAGGTCGGCGCCGTACACCGGGAAGCGGGAGTGCCCGGTGTGGGCGGCCCGCTCGACGAGGGCGGAGGCGGTCTCGTCGCTCGCCATGGCCTCGAGCCGCGTACGGGGGATGAGGGCATCGGCCGCCGTCTTGCGCCCGAAGCGGATCGAGCGGGTGAGCAGCGTCGACGCCGAGCCGGCGAGGGTGCCCTGCTCGGCCGACGCGGCGATCACCAGCTCGAGTTCGGGCAGGGAGCGCACGTCGAACAACTCCTCGCGCGGCTCGAGGCCGAGCTGGCGCACCGTCCAGTTGGCGCTGCCGTCGAGCACCCGGATGGCCGGACCGAACACGAGGCCGTAGATGCGCAGGAACGGTGCGAGGAACCGGCTCGTGCCGTCCGGCCGAGCGATGGCCACGCCTTTGGGGACCAGCTCGCCGACGACCATCTGCACCACCGTCGCCACCGTGAACGCCACCGCGAGGGCCACCCCGGTCGACAGCGGGGGCTCGATGACGGCGGCGATCGTCGGCTCGGCGATGAAGCCGATGGCGAGCGACGTGACGGTGATGCCCAGCTGGGCGCCGGACAGGTGGAACGACAGGCGGCGCAGGAGGCCCCGCACCATGCGGGCCCGTCGGCTCCCGGTCTCGGCGTCGTGGTCGATGCGGGAGCGGTCGACCGCCACCAGGGCGAACTCGGCCGCGACGAACACCCCGTTGGCGGCGATGAGTAGCCCGATGGCGATGAGGCCGAGCGCGGTCTCGATGCGCGGGAGCGTAACGGCTGTCACCCCCCGCCGAGATGCTCTCGCCATGGACGACGACGGAGCCGCCCGACGGTGGCGACGACGCGCGGAGTGGGCGGTGGACCAGCCGGGGACGTTCGGGGTCGGCGGCCGACTGCGCCAGGCCGTGCTCGAGTTGAAGGAGGAGGCGCTCGCCGCCCGGGACGAGGCCGACCGCGACCTCGCCACGGCCTTCCTGCGACGACGGGAGGCGACGGCCCGCCTGCGCGCCGTGAACGTGGCCCTCCGCGGCACGGGCGAGCTCATCGACCCGGACGGCGTCGCCCGACGCCTTCTCCGCAAGCGTGGGTACGCCGAGCCGGACCCCCTCCCAGCACCCGTCGCGCCCCAGGTGGTGCGCGGCGTCGGGCTCCGCGAGGTGCTCGTCGACCTGCTCACCGCCGTCGACGGCGACCCACTCCGTCCGAGCGAGCTCCACCGACTGCTCCTCGCCGACGGGCTCGACGTCCCTGGCCGCCCGAGCCAGACGATCGCCGCCGCGCTGGCCGTCGAGGTCCGTGGAGGACGGGTCGTCCGGGTCGGGCGAGGCTTGTACGCGTCAGCGCTTCCTCGGCCCCGGCGTCCGTACGACCAGTGTCAGCCCGAGTCAGCGCCCAGCACGGCAGACCTGGTCGCTGACAACGGCTGACTCCGGTCGTACGGCGCTGTGATCGTGATGACGGCCGAGCCCGAACGCCCGCTCGTGGCACCCCCGAAGTTGTCTCCCGAAGTTGTCTCCCGAAGTTGTGGCCCGGAGATCGGTTCGACACACTAACCATGTGAGCATCGAACCATCTCGGGCCACTCCGGCCAGGACCGGCCGCGTCGGGCCGGCCTCCCCACCCGGCCGCGTGCTGGCCCGTCTGGCCCGTCAGGTCGAGGTCGCCCTCGCCGAGGTGCCCGGTGAGCGGGCGCTCTCGCTCCCCCAGTACCGGCTGCTCGGCCACTTGGCCGAGGTCGACAGCTCGATGTCCTCGGCCCTGGCCGGCCGACTCCAGGTGAGCCGACCCAGTGTGACCGCCATCGTCGATGGACTCGAGGCGCGGGGCTACGTCGAGCGGCGGGGCTGCCTCGACGACCGACGCCGGGTCGAGCTCCACATCACCCCCGCCGGCATCGAGGCGCTGGAGGCCGCCGATGCCGCCGTCGAGGAGCGCCTCGACGGCATCGCCGACCAGCTCGGCCCCACCGAGCGCCGACGCGCCGACGTCGGGATGACCGCATGGGGTGTGGCCCTCAACCGCACCCGCGACGAGCGCCTCCAGGTCGCCACCCGATGACCGGCGCCCGGGAACCGCACGCCGCCTGGGAACCGCACGCCGCCTGGGAACCGCTCGGCGTCACCCCCCGCTTCCCCGAGCCGACGGCGACCATCGACCCCGACACCGGCAAGGGCTGGATCCGGCGGGTCATGCCCCTCGTCCTCGCCCACCGCAGGCTGCTGATCGCCTCGATCGTCGGGGCCGTCATCGGCGTGATCGTCATGGTCGCCGTGCCCCTCGTGACCAGCCAGGCGATCGACGAGGCCCTCATCGACCGCGACGAGCCGCTGGCGAAGTACGTGATCGCCCTCGTCGCCCTCGCCCTGGTGCGAGGCCTCGTGTCGTACGGCTACCGCTACGGCCTCTACTCGATGGCCTACCGCATCGAGACCGACCTGCGCGCCCTGATCTACCGACACCTCACGACCCTGTCGTTCTCGTTCTACGACCGGGTGCAGTCCGGTCAGCTCATCAGCCGCGCCAACTCCGACATCCGCTCCCTGCAGATGTTCCTGGCCTTCGCGCCGCTGATCTCGGTGTCGATCCTGTCCTTCTTCCTCGCGCTCGGGATCATGCTGTCGATCAGCGTGCCGCTCACCCTCGCGTCGGTGGCGTGCCTGCCCGGCGTCTACGTGCTCGGCGTCGTCCTCCGCAACCGGGTGTTCCCCCTCTCGTGGATCACCCAGGCCCGCACCGCCGACCTGGCGACCATCGTCGACGAGAACGTCAACGGGGTCCGGGTCGTGAAGTCCTTCGCCGCCGAACGACGCGAGATCAACGAGCTGGCCCGCTCCGCACAGCGGCTCCGATGGGCGAACGTCGCCACCGTCGACGCCCGCGCCCGGTTCACGCCGATCATGGAGAACCTCCCCCGCATCGGGCTCGTCGTCGTCCTGGTCTACGGCGGCTGGCTGGTCATCGACGGCCAGCTCCAGCTCGGCGTCCTCGTCGCCTTCAACGCCTACATCGTGATGATGCAGGCGCCGTTCCGGCTCCTCGGCTTCTTCCTCATGCTCCAGCAACGGGCGGCGGCGTCGGCCCAGCGGATCTACGAGGTGCTCGACGAGCCGGCCGCCATCGTCGACCGCCCCGGCGCCATCGACCTGATCGCCCCCGAGGGAAGGGTGGAGTTCCGCCACGTGCGGTTCGGCTACGGCCCCGACGACGACGGCGGCGGACCCGACGTGCTCACGGACTTCGATCTCACCATCGAACCGGGCGAGCGGGTCGCCGTGGTCGGACGGATCGGCAGCGGCAAGTCCACCGTCGCCCGGCTGCTCCCCCGCTTCTATGACGTGCGCGACGGCGCCGTGGTCGTCGACGGCAACGACGTGCGTGACCTCACCCTCCTGTCGCTGCGGGCGAGCGTGGGCCTCGTGCTCGACGAGCCGTTCCTCTTCTCCACCTCGGTGCGGGACAACATCGCCTACGGGCGCCCCGACGCGACCGACGAGGAGGTCGAGACCGCCGCCCGGGCCGCCCAGGCCCACGACTTCATCAGCGCCCTGCCCGGCGGCTACGACACCCTCGTCGGCGAGCGGGGCTACACCTTGTCGGGCGGCCAACGCCAACGCATCGCCATCGCCCGCACCCTGCTCGTGAACCCGACGTTCCTCGTCCTCGACGATGCGACCTCGGCCATCGACGTCCGCGTCGAGCAGGACATCCACCGCGCCCTCGAGGCGCTCCTCGAGGCGCGCACCACGATCGTGATCGCCCACCGGCTGTCCACCATCGCCCTCGCCGACCGGGTCGTGCTGCTCGAGGACGGCCGGGTGGCGGCCATGGGCACCCACGCCCACCTCCTCGCCACCGACCCCCGCTACGCGGCGGTGCTGGCCAACCTCGTCGAGCCCGACGAGCACGCAACCGACGAGCACGCAACCGACGAGGACGCAACCGACGAGGTGTCCGTCTGATGGGCTGGGGACCTCCCGCCGGATCGCCCTTCGCCGGACCCGGCGCGGTGGCGTCGTCGAGCGCCGCCGGGCTGCCCTTCGCCGGCATCCCCGCGGAGCTCCAGGACAAGGCCGAGAAGATCCTGCGGACCGAGCCGGAGCACCCGCCGGTCGACGTCTCGTTCGACCAGCACCGCACCGGCGACGACCGTGAACCGTTCACCCTCCGCACGTTCCTCGGCCCCAACCGCGGCGCACTGAGCTTCGCCTTCCTGCTGGTCGTCATCGAGACCATCGCCCTCCAGGCCGGGCCCCTGCTGACCCAGATCGGCATCGACCGGGGCATCACCCAGGGCGACTTCGGGGTCGTGGTCGCCGTGTCGGCCGTCTACCTCGCGACCATCGTCGTCAACATCGGGGCGTCGGCCGGACGGGTCGCGTTCACCGGACGGCTCGGAGAGAAGCTCCTCTACCAGCTCCGGATCCGGGTGTTCTCCCACTTCCAGCGGCTCTCCCTCGACTTCTTCACCGGCGAGAAGGCCGGGCGGCTGATGACCCGCATGACGAGCGACATCGACGCCCTGGTCATGCTGTTCCAGGACGGGCTCGTCAACCTCGCCGTGCAGGGGCTCACCCTGCTCGTCATCGCCGTCATCCTCTTCGTGATGTCGCCGACGCTGGCCGCCATCACCGTCCTCGTCGTCGTACCGGTCATGCTCCTGCTCACCCTGTGGTTCCGATCGGCCAGCGACCGCGGCTACTCGGTCGTCCGCGATCGCATCGCCGAGGTGCTCGCCGACCTGCAGGAGAGCCTCTCCGGCATCCGGATCATCACCGCCCACAACCGCCGGCGGCACAACGTGGTCCACCACGACAACGTCATCGGCGACCACCTCGACGCCAACCTCTACACCGCCCGGGTCGGCGCCATCTACGGACCGGCCAGCGAAGCCCTCGGCGTCATCGCCCAGGCCACCGTCCTCGGCATCGGCGGGTGGATGGTGCTCGACGACACGCTCACGCTCGGCGAGCTCACCGCCTTCGTGCTGTACCTCACCGCCTTCTTCGCCCCGATCCAGCAGCTCGTGCAGCTCTACAACACCTACCAGCAGGGTCAGGCCGCCGTCACCAAGCTGCGCGACCTGCTCGCCACCGAGCCCACCGTGCCCGAGGCCGCCGACGCCGTCGAGCTCCCCCCGGTCGAGGGCGCCGTCGATCTCGAGGACGTCACCTTCGCCTACGTCACCGACGGCGAAGCCGGGCCCCCGGTGCTGCGCGACGTGACGCTGCACATCGAGCCGGGCGAGACCTTCGCCCTCGTCGGCCCCACCGGCGCCGGCAAGTCGACGGTCGCCAAGCTGGTCACCCGCTTCTACGACCCGCAGCGGGGCGTCGTGCGGATCGACGGGCACGACCTCCGCGACGTCACCTTCGCGTCCCTACGTCGTCAGCTCGGCGTGGTCCCCCAGGAGCCCTTCCTGTTCCACGGCACCATCCGGGACAACATCGCCTTCGCCCGCCCCGACGCCGACGACGACGAGGTCGCCGAGGCCTGCCGTCTCACCGGCATCGACGACCTCATCGCCCGCCTCCCCGAGGGCGTCGACACTCCGGTCCACGAGCGGGGCTCCTCGCTGTCGTCCGGCGAGCGCCAGCTCCTCGCGCTCGCCCGCGCCTTCCTCGCCCGACCCCGGGTGCTGGTGCTCGACGAGGCGACCTCGAACCTCGACCTCGAGTCCGAGGCCAAGGTCGAGCGTGCCCTCGACGTGCTGCTCGAGGGAAGGACCGCCATCGTCATCGCCCACCGGCTGGCCACCGCCATGCGGGCCGACCGCATCGCCGTGGTCGACGACGGCGGCATCGTCGAGATCGGCACCCACGACGAGCTGGTCGCCGAGCGGGGTCGCTACGCGGTGATGTTCGAGATGTGGCAGGCCCACGCCGACCCCGCCGCCCGGTGACCGACCACCGTCGACCACCCGCGCCCGCGCTCGCGCTCGAGCACGTGTGCCTCGAGCGCGGCCACCACCGCATCCTCGACGACGTCAGCTGGAGGGTCGACGCTCGTGAGCGCTGGGTCGTGCTCGGCCCCAACGGATCGGGCAAGACCACGCTCATCCGCATCGCCTCGCTGTGGCTGCACCCGTCGTCCGGCGAGGTGTGGGTGCTCGGCGAGCGCCTCGGCCGGGTCGACGTGCGCCGCCATCGGAGCCGGATCGGGTTGGCCTCGGCCGGCCTCGCCGCCGACCTGCGGCCCGGGCTCACCGCCGCCGAGGTCGTGGTCACCGCCCGCCACGGCGCCCTCGAGCCCTGGTGGCACGCCTACGACGACGCCGACCGGGCACGCGCCGCCGAGTTGCTCGGTCGCCTCGGCGTCGGCGACCGAGCCGGGCAGGCCTTCGGCACCCTGTCGTCGGGCGAGCGCCAACGGGTGCTCGTCGCCCGGACGTTGATGACCGACCCCGGCCTGCTCCTCCTCGACGAGCCGACCGCCGGCCTCGACGTCGGCGGTCGCGAGGAGCTACTGGTGTCGATGGCCGTCCTCGCCGCCGACCCCGGCACGCCGCCGATCGTGCTCGTCACCCACCACCTCGAGGAGATCCCGCCCGGGTTCACCCACGGCCTCCTGTTGCGGGAAGGTCGGGTCCTCGCCGCGGGGCCGCTCGGCGACGTGCTGAGCGACGAGCGGCTCGGCGAGGCGTTCGGCGTCCCGCTCCGCGTCGAGCACGACGGGGCGACCGACCGCTGGTCGGCCCGGCTGGCCGGTCAACCGGCGAGCAACGCCGCCAGGCGCGGTCGTGACGCCTCGATCTCGTCGCCGAGCATCCGTTCGAGGACCGCTCCCCCGAAGCTGCCGCCGTAGTGGAGGTGCATGGTGAGCCGACTGCCGTCGGCGGTGGGATCGACGACCGCGTCGAGCACCCACGGGGAGTGCTGCCGACCGTCGAGCTCGCGGCGCTCGAACCGCACGTGGCCGGGTGCCTCGTGGGCGGTGCGCTCCATCCGCAGGCGCTTCGACCGGGCCAGTGGCCCGATCCGGCCCCGCAGCTCGACCTCCCAGGCGGGGCCGTCGCCCTTCACCGCCGACACGATCGACAGCCACTCCGGGTACCCGTCGAGGTCCTCCACCACGGCGAACAGGCCCTCGGGAGCGACGTCGGCCTCGAAGGTCGCGGTGATGTCCACGTCCCCCATTCTGCCGACCGGACCACACGACCCCGACCACACGACCAGATCACACGACCGGATCAGAACTCGCCGATACGGGCCACCCGGACCCGCTCGATGAGCAGCATGACCACGACGGTCACGGCCATCAGCACCACCGACAGGGCCATGGCCCGTCCGAAGTTCCCGGCGCCCGGCTGGCCGAGGATCCGGGCGATCACCACCGGGACCGTGGGTCGGTCGGCCCGAGCGAGGAACGCCGTGGCGCCGAACTCGCCGAGGGACACGGCGAAGGCGAAGCCGGCGGCCACCAGCACGGCCCTCCCGACGATCGGGAGGTCGACGGTGCGCCACACCCGGCCGGGCCCGGCCCCGAGCACGGCGGCCGATTCCCGCAGCTGCGGGTCGATCGAGCGCAGCACCGGCACCAGGGTGCGCACGACGAAGGGCACGGCCACGAGCGCGTGGGCGATGGGGACGAGCCACGCGGAGTCACGCAGATCGAGCGGCGGCTGGTCGAGGGCGATCAGGAACCCGAAGCCGATGGTGACCGCCGACGTGCCGAGCGGGAGCATCAGGGCCACGTCGGTGAACCGGGCCAGCGACGCGCGCCGGGCGCCACCGGGGCCGGCGGTGATGGCGACGGCGGCCAGACCGCCCACCACGAGGGCGATGGCCGTGGCACCGGCGGCGAACACGAGCGAGGTGCGCACGGCCTCGGCCGGCGGGACGAACAGGATGCTCCCGCGCTGCGCCTCGTCGAGGGCGGCGTAGTTGCCGAGCCCCCACCCTGCTCCCGTGTCGAGCGACCGGAGCACCAGCACGGCGAGGGGAACGCCGAGCAACAGGCCCATCCCGACCAGGTTGGCGGTGAGGAACGCCCGCTCGCCGCGGGTGCGAGGCGCCCGCGCCACCTCGGCCTCGGGGCGCAGCCGGACCGGGAGCGACCGTCGCTCCTGGTACCGCGCGTAGGCGAGGAGCACGGCCGACACGAGCACCAGCTGCACCAGGGCGAGCACGGCGGCGACGTCGAGGTTCAGCAGTCGTGCCGTCTGGGTGTAGATCTCGACCTCGAGGGTGCGCCGCGTCCCCCCACCGAGCAGCAGCACCACCCCGAAGCTCGTGAACGTGAACAGGAACACGATCGACGCCGCCGCGGCGATGGCCGGGCGCAGCAGCGGGAGGCCGACCTCGCGGAAGGCACGCCACGGGGAGGCGCCGAGGATGCGGGCCGCCTCCTCCATCGCCGGGTCGAGCCGCCCCCACAGCCCTCCGACGGTGCGGACGACCACGGCGTAGTTGAAGAAGACGTGGGCGACGAGGATCGCCCACACCGTCCCCTGCAGGTCGAGGCCGACCGGGCTGCGAGGGCCGACCAGGGCGAGGAAGGCGGCGCCGACGACGACGGTGGGGAGGACGAAGGGGACGATGAGGGCGGCCCACAACAGGCGCTTGCCACGGAACGAGAAGCGGGCGAAGCAGTAGGCCCCGGGCAGGGCGACGAGCACCGTGAGCGCCGTCGACAGCGCGGCCTGCCACAGCGTGAACCAGGCGACGCGGCGCAACGAGGGGTCGGCCAGCACGTCGCCGACCACGCCGAGCTGCCACGACCCGTCGGGGCGCAGGCCCCGGTCGACGATGGCCGCGACCGGCCACACGAAGAAGACGGCGAGGAAGGCGAGGGGGACGGCGGCCAGCGCCAGGCGCGCCGGGCGCGAGAGCGTCACCCGAGGACCACCTCCGACCACTGCTCGACCCAGGCGTCCCGGTTGGCGTCGACCTCGTCGGCGGGCAGCAGCAGGGGCTCGTCCACCACCGTCGAGTACTGCTCGAAGACCTCCGGCAGGGCGGCGTCCCGGTTCACCGGGTACACGTACATCTGCAGCGGGACGTCCTCCTGGAACGTGACGCCCAGCAGGAAGTCGATCAGCGCCCGGGCGCCGGCCTCGTTCGTGGCCCCGCGCAGCACGCCGGCGAACTCGATCTGCCGGTAGCAGGTGTCGGTGAGCACGGCGGTGGGAGCCTCTGGCGGCGCCGTGCCCTCCGGGGACGCCTCCTGTCGGGCCAGCACCTCGGCCGGCGGGCTGGAGGCGTACGAGACGACGATCGGCTTGGTGCCCTCACCGCTGCCCCCCGAGAACGATCCGTAGTACGCGGCCTCCCAGCCGTCGACGACCTCGACCCCGTTGGCGCGGAGCCGGGACCAGTAGTCGGCGAAGCCCTCGGGTCCGAAGCGATCGACCGTGGCCAGCAGGAACGCCAGCCCCGGCGTCGACGTCTGCGGGTTCTGGACGACCAGTTGACCGGCGTAGGCCGGGTCGGCGAGGTCGTCGAGCGTGGCCGGCGGAGGCACCCCCTCCGACGCGTAGAACCCACGGTCGACGTTGACGCACACGTCCCCGACGTCGACCGGTGTCACCCGGTGCTCGGGGTCGAGCCGGTAGTCGACGTCGACCGCGTCCAGGCCGGGCGACTCGTAGGGCTCGACGAGCTCGGCGTCGTACACGCGGCCGAGGAGGTTGTTGTCGATGCCGAAGATCACGTCGCCCTGGGGGGAGCCGGCGGTGAGGATGGCCTGGTTCACCACCGCGACGGCGTCGCCGCCCTTGACGATCTCGACCTCGTAGCCGGTGTCGGCCGTGAACCGGGCCAGCACGTCCTCGCTGACGTTGAACGAGTCGTGGGTGACGAGCCGGACGGTGCGCTCCACCGGCGGCGCCGCGCCTCTCGGCTCGTCGGCGGGGCCGTCGTTCGGTCCGTCCTCGCCGCACGCGGCCAGCGCCACCACGGCCACCGCCACCACGGCCAGCGCCACCACGGCCAGCCGGTGCGGGCCTCGGGGGAGGCGATCCTCGGGACGGGTGCGATCAGACATCAGGACCTCCTGGAGGGCGGGCGCGACCGTCGGGTTCGAGATCGGGCACATGGGCGCCGGTCGCACCGGGGGCCACGGCCAGCACCACGCCCTCGGCCACGTCCACGACGGCTTCGGGACCGAGGAGCTCGTTGCTGACCCCGCGCGTCGAGCCCGGTCGCAGGGTCTCGCCCTGCAGCGGGTACCGCAGGCCCTCGGTTCGCACGCCGTGGGCGGGACCACCGAGGGCGAGGAGCGTGAGCAGCTCGCCGGGGGTGCCGGTGACCACCGTGCGCCGGCGCACCACGTGCAGCCGGGCCGGGCCGAACCAGGCCTCGACCTCGACGGCGGCGTACTCGGGCGAGGCGAGCACGAGGGCGTTGGCGAGGAAGTGGTCGAGCCGGCCCCCGTGCCCGCCGAGCACCACGACCCGCGCCGCGGCCACCGGCGGAGCCACGGCCCGGTCGAGCGCGAGGGCGAGGTCGGTGCGGTCCTTGGCCACCGGGTGGGCCTCCACGGTGACGCCGGCGGCACGGGCGGCGGCCAGCCGATCGGGGTCGATCGAGTCGAAGTCGCCGACCAGCACGTCGACCACCAGCCCGAGGGCGTCGGCGGTGACGAGGCCGGCGTCGGCGGCGATGACGACGGGCGCCGCGCCGAGGCGGTGGGTCGGGAGGCGCTCGGGCGGGTCGCCCCCGGTGACGACGACGGCGACACGGGTCGGCGCCGTGGGCGCCGTGGGGACCGTGAGCGCCGTGGGGACCGTGGGGACCGTGGGCGGCACCGGTGGTGGGTTCTGAGGCTCGTTCATCGCTCGGTGGTGAACACGAGCGAGCGGGACGCTCCCCGAAAACTCCCTTCGCCGGCATGACCCGGATCAGGTTCGACGGTCGGAGGGGCTCGCCCTCCCTCTCAGCCCGGCCGGTCCGGGCTCCCGTGTTCGGTGCCACGTTACCCGCCTGCCCCCCGAAGCCCTACCGTGACGGGCATGCGCCGCACGCTCCTGTCCGATGACCACGAGCTGTTCCGCCAGTCGTTCCGCACGTTCGTGGACAAGGAGATCGTCCCGCACCACGAGGCATGGGAGCGCGAGGGCAAGGTGCCGCGTGAACTCTTCCTCGCCGCCGGCGAGCACGGCTTCCTGTGCATGGCCGCCCCCGAGGAGTACGGCGGCGGGGGCGTCGACGACTTCCGGTACAACCTGGTCGTCTCCGAGGAGATCCAGCGGGCCGGCGTCGCCGGCTCCGGGCTGGGGCTGACCCTCCACAACGACATCTGCCTCCCCTACTTCCTGCACCTCACCACCGAGGCGCAGAAGCAGCGGTGGCTCCCGGGGATGTGCCGGGGCGAGCTGATCACCGCCGTGGCCATGACCGAGCCCACCATCGGCTCGGATCTGGCGTCGATGCGCACGAGCGCGATCCGTGACGGCGAGGCCTACGTCGTGAACGGCTCGAAGACGTTCATCACCAACGGCATCAACGCCGACCTCGTCATCACCGCCGTGAAGACCGACCCCGGTGAGCGGCACAAGGGGATGAGCCTCCTCGTGGTCGAGCGCGGCATGGACGGCTTCGAGCGGGGCCGCAACCTCGACAAGGTGGGTCTCCACGCCCAGGACACGGCCGAGCTGTTCTTCACCGACGTGACCGTGCCGGTCGCCAACCGCCTCGGCGACGAAGGCGGCGGGTTCGTCCACCTCGTCGACAACCTCCCCCAGGAGCGGCTGTCGATCGCCATGAGCGCGGTGGCCGCCGCCCGGGCCGCGCTCGACTGGACGCTCGCCTACGCCAAGGAGCGGGAGGCGTTCGGCCAGCCGATCGGCACGTTCCAGCACAGTCGCTTCCTGCTGGCCGAGATGCAGACCGAGGTGGACATCGCGACGGTGTTCGTCGACCGCTGCGTGGAGGCGCTCGACGACGGGGAGCTGACCGCCGAGGAGGCGGCCGAGGCCAAGTGGTGGTGCACCGAGCTGCAGAAGCGGGTGGTCGACGCCGGCGTGCAGCTCCACGGCGGCTACGGCTACATGCTCGAGTACCCGATCGCGCGCGCCTACCTCGACGCCCGCATCCAGACGATCTACGGCGGCACCACCGAGATCATGAAGGAGATCATCGGTCGCTCGATGGGCCTGTGACCCCGCGGGGTGCCGTCGGGGCGCCCACCAGCTTCAGTACGGCGACGAGCACGAGCACGGCGACGAGCACGAGCACGGCGACGAGCACGGGCACGGCGGCAGGCGACGGGGGGACCGACCGTGCGGTCGGTCCCCCCGGGCGCCCTACCCGTGGGCGGACCGGCGAGGCTATGTACGGTCCACCCAACCCGGACTCGACGCTCGAGGGCACAAACGCCGAGCTCGGGGTGGTGCGGTGACGACCGTAGGAACGCGTCGGCAAACCACGGCCAACGACAGCCCTAAGCCTCGTTAGGAGCCGCCGCCGACCGGTCATCGCGCCACCTCCACCAGCGCGACCGACCGGGGTGCCAGCGTCGACCAGCAGCCCCCGACTCCCTCGATCGGGCCGAGCGACGCGTGCACCGTCGTCACGCACACCGGCTCGGGGAGGACCACGGGCTGGCCGGCGAGGTTCGCCAACGCCGCCAGACCGCCGCGCACGACGGTGACGGCGCCGGGCGCGGGCACGGTCACCGCCGGGCGACCGACCACGTCCCCGGCCCCCACCGCGGGCGACGCCGCCGCGGCCACGAACGGAACGAGGGCGGACGACGGACATTGCACCCCGACGCTCTCGGCCCGCGGCCCCCCGACGACGGAGAGGGTCGAGCCGACCGGGGTCGCCGCCGCCGGACCGCACGCCGCCCCCGGGGCGAGCGACCGGCGACCCTCGACGAGGGTCAGCAGGGCGAGCGAGGCGGCGTCGAGCGCCTCGGCTCGGGCCCCCGTCGCCCCGACGGTCGCCGCCGTGCCCGGCCGGTCGTGGTGGGCGACGTAGACGACCCGGCGGGCGGGCACGACGTCGCGGTCGGCGACGGCGGCCCCGACGAAGGCCGCGATCCGCGCCGCCAGATCGCCGGGCGCGGCGCCGGCGTCCAGGTCCGCGAGCAGGGCGGTCACCGCGCCCGAGACCGACGCGTCCTCCTGGCCCCAGGACTCGGCCAACGGCCCGGTCGGCTCGAGCGGGGAGCTCTCGGCCACCAGGTCGAGGCCGGGATGGCGGTCCCGCACCGCCTCCACCACCGCGATGGCGTGGCGGGTGGAGTCGCGGGTCGCCGAACGGGCGGAGGCCAGGCTGTCGAGCCGGAGGCCGTCGATCCCCGTGTCGCTCACGAACCGGTCGAGCGCGTGGGTGACGAGGGCCCGGACCACCGGGTCGTGCACGGCGAGCCGTGGGCCGAACGGTCCGGCGTCGGCGTCGCCCTCGCCGTCGAGGTCGGCGACACCGCTGCCGTCGAAGTCGAGGTAGGTGTCCCGATCGAGGACCTCGAGGAGGCTGCCGAGACCCATGTGCACGTCGACGGTCTTGTCGCTCGCCCCCGGCGGCATCCCCCAGATCTCACGGAGGAGCTCGGCCTTGCCGACGTACTCGCCGTGGCGTTCGGAGAGATAGGCGAGCAGGTCGAACTCCCTCGGCCGCAGATCGAGGGGGACCCCGTCGAGCACCGCCCGTCGGCGACGGAACTCGACGACCAGTCCGCCGGCCCGCACCATCGTGCCGTCGACGCCACGGTGGCGCCGGGCGATGGCCCGGATGCGGGCGTCGATCTGCTCGCTCGAGAACGGCTTGACCACGAAGTCGTCGGCGCCGAGGTCGAGCGCCCGCACGATGTGGACCTCGTCGTCGCGGGCCGTGCACACGATGATCGGCACGCTCGACACGGCGCGGACCATCTTGACGAGGTCGAGGCCGTCGACGTCGGGCAGTCCGAGGTCGAGCAGGACCATGGTCGGCTCGTCGTCGAGCACGAGGCCGAGGGCGTCGAGCCCACGGTCGCACCAACGCACGTCGTGCCCGCGAGCACTGAGGGATCGTCGGAGGCTCGCCCGGATGTCGGCGTCGTCTTCGACGAGAAGGATCTGCGCCACCGCGCACCTCTCGAGGTCGGGCGCCGTCGGGTGCCGACCGCCGCCGTCGGGCGCAGGACGAACCGCGCCGTGGAGGTGACGGTCGCCACGCCCGTCGGCGCGGCTACCTCGCGACCAGCATGGTAGGCGCAACGGCGAGGCCGCGCCCGGACGTCAGCGGCGGAGCAGGTCCTTCGCGATGGCGATGATCTGCTGCTCGTCGGTGCCGGCGTAGATCTGCAGGACCTTGGCGTCGCGGGCGAGCTGCTCGACCTTGAACTCGGACATGTAGCCGTTGCCGCCGAAGAGCTGCACGGCCTCGAGGGCGACCTCGGTGGCCGCCCGGGCCGAGTACAGCTTCATGGCCGAGGCTTCGGCGAAGGTGAGCGACTTGCCGGCCGCCGACGTCTCGATCGAGCGGAAGACGAGGTTCTCGACGTTCAGCCGATGGACCTCCATGCGGGCCAGCTTCTCCTGGATCAGCTGGAAGTTCCCGATCGGCTGGCCGAACTGCACCCGGTTCTTGGCGTACTCGACCGACAGGTCGAGACACTGCTGGATGATGCCGAGCGACATGGCGGCGACGCCGGAACGTTCCATCTGGAACGTGTCCTTCGCTCCTTCGCGGCCGCCCGAGGGCACGTCCTCGGTCTCGCCGACCAGGCGATCACGACCGACGCGCACGTCGGTGAGGAACAGCTCGCCGGTCGGCGACGAGTGCATGCCCATCTTGCGGAGGGGCTTGGTCTGCTCGAGGCCCGGCATGCCGGAGTCGAGCACGAAGGACAGGATCTTGCGCTCCTCGGGCGGATTGCCCTCGTCGAGCTTGCAGATGAACACGATGGTGTCGGCGTAGGGCCCGTTGGTGATGAACGTCTTGGAACCGTTGAGGAGGTACTCGTCGCCGTCGCGCCGGGCGGTGGAGCGCATCGACCCGAACGCGTCCGAACCCGAGTTGGGCTCGGTGATCGCCCAGGCACCGATCTTGTCCATGGCGAGCAGGTCGGGGACCCACCGCTCCTTCTGGGCGATGGTGCCCCGGCTGGAGATCGAGGCGGACGTGAGGCCCATCGACACGCCCATGGCCGTGACCAGGCCCGGGCTGTAGCGGCACAGCTCGATGATCGGGATGATCGTGAACGACGCGTCGGTGCCGTCGCGGCTCGGCCTGTCCGGGACCGGCTCGCCCTTGGCCTTCGCCTCCTCGACGAGCTTCTCGAACTCGATCCGCTTCTTGAAGCCCTCCCTCGCCATCACGTCCATCCCGAACGTGGCGAACAGCTTCCGCAGGAGGTCGTAGGGCGGCAGGTCCCCGTGCTCGAGCTCCTCGTGGATCGGGACGAGCTCGTTGTGGATGAACTGGCGGACGGCGTCACGCAGCATCAGCTGCTCGTCGGACCACTCGTGCACCGGGCACCTCCGGAAGTCGTGTCGGCGGGGCTGACCCCTCCACGTACGGTAGTGGCCTGTCCGGCGGGGGACGAAGCGGGCACGACGCAGCGGACGCGCCCTCGATGGGGCGGTGCGGGGCAGTAGCGTGAGGCGCCGGGCCACGGCGGCGACGAGCACGACGTCCACCGCCCCCCGCCGCGACCGATGACGACGACCGATGCCCCGCCCGAGACCGTCTCCCCCACCGCCCCGGCCGGCGACGGCACGGCCCCGCCGCCCGGCGCGTCCCTGCCCTACTTCCCGGCCCTCGACGGGTTGCGGGGCGCAGCGGTGGCCGCCGTCCTCGCCTTCCACGGGGGCTTCTCGTGGATGGTCGGCGGCTACCTCGGTGTCTCCACGTTCTTCACCCTCTCGGGCTTCCTGATCACCGCCCTCGCCCTGGGCGAGCGGGCCACCACCGGCCGGGTGAACCTGAAGGGGTTCTGGGTGCGGCGGGCCCGACGCCTCATGCCGGCATCGCTGGCGTGCTTCGTGCTGGTGATCGCCTTCGGGGTCCTCGCCGCCGACGTCGTGCAGCGCGAGAACCTGGCCGGCGACGTCATCGCCGCCTTGTTCGACGTGGCCAACTGGCGGTTCATCCTGGCCGACCAGAGCTACGCCGACCTGTTCGCGGCACCGTCGCCCGTGCTGCACTTCTGGTCGCTGGCGATCGAGGAGCAGTTCTACTTCCTGTACCCGCTGCTCCTCGCCGGGCTGGTCGGGCTGGGCGCCGTCGCCACCCGCGCCCACCACCATCGCCGCCGGTACTGGCTCGGCCTCACCGGTGCCCACTACCGACGCAACCTCGGCGTCGTCCTCGGTGTCCTGATCGCCGGGTCGCTCGCCCTCACCCTGTTCGCCGGCTTCGGCGACGACCACATCTACCTCGGCACCGGCACCCGCGCCGCCGAGCTCCTGCTCGGCGGCCTGCTCGCCGTCGTGCTGTTCGACGGCCGGGTGACCACCCGCCTCGCCCGCCCGAGCGCAGCGAGGACGGGGGTCGCCGCCGTCGGGGCCGTGGCACTGGTGACCTCGGTGCTCCTCTGGGCCCGCACCGACCAGACGAGCGCCTGGCTGTACGACGGCGGGTTCGCGGCGTACGCGCTGGCCTCGTGCGCGGTGGTGGCGGCAGCGATCCTGCCGGTCGGCCCGGTGCGCACCGTCCTCGCCGTGCGGCCCCTGCGCCACCTCGGCCGCATCTCCTACGGCGTGTACCTGTACCACTGGCCGATCTTCCTCTGGCTCCGCCAGGAGACGTCGCTCGGCACCTGGCCGCGGTTCCTCCTGGCGGTGGCGATCACCACGGGGTTGGCCGAGCTGTCGTACCGGTACCTGGAGATGCCCATCCGTCGGGGCCGACCGATCCTCGGCCGCCGGCCCGGCCGGGTCGCCCCGGTGGTCGCCTTCGGCGTGGTCGCCGCGGTGATCGCGGTGTCGGCGACGGCGCCGCCGCCCCTCATCGACTTCGGGCAGACCGAGGACCAGCTCCAGGAGCTCAGCGCGACGGCGCCGCCCGCCACCCCGCCCTCCACCATCGACCCCGTCGCCCTCGTCCCGCCCCCGCCGCGCGTCGGCTTCTTCGGCGACTCGACGGCGATGCAGACCGGCATCGGGCTGGCCGACGACATGGTGCGCGACGGCAGCGCGACGATCGTGTCCGGGTCGACGCCCCTCGGCTGCCCGCTCCTGCGCTCCGACGCCCACAAGGCCCAGGAGGGCAACGTCCTCGACAAGCTGGACGTCTGCCAGTGGGACCTCGTCTACCCCGACCGCCTCGCCGAGGGGGCGCCGACCGTCGCCGTCGTGCAGGCCGGTGTGTGGGACATCGGCGACACGAAGATCCCCGGCGACGACCAGTGGAGGGCCCCGGGCGACCCCGTCTACGACGAGTTCGCACGCGCCGAGCTGGCCCGGGTGGTCGACACGCTGTCGGCCGACGGCGCCCTCGTCGTGTGGCTCACCGGTCCGCCCATGTGGAAGATGCCCGACCCGGCCGAGACGGCCCGTCGGATGGCCCGCTACAACGAGCTCGTCAAGGAGCTCCCCTCCGTCCGGCCCGGCCGGGTCGAGGTCGTCGACCTGGCCGGCTGGGTGGGCACCCTCGGCGAGGAGGAGGACCGCCGGCTGCGGATCGACGGCACCCACTTCTCGCGGGAGACCGCCAACGAGGTGGCCGACCAGTGGCTGACCGAGGCCGTCCTGACCACCTACCGCGACTGGTGGACGGCCAAGAAGCAGATCGAGCTCGAGACCGTCGGCACCCCGGTGCGGGTGCTGGTGGCGGGCGACGCCATGGCGGACGACCTGGCCGGTGGGCTCGTGCGCTGGGCCGAGGCCTACGACACCCTCGGCGTCCAGGTCGCCACGCTCCCGGTCTGCGGTACCGCCCGGCTGGGCGACCGCCTCGACACCGTGGGGCCCGGGCCCGTCCCCGACTCCTGCAACGCGTGGGAGGAGAAGTACGGGCTGGCGCTCATGGACCACTACCCGGGGGTGGTCCTGGTGTCGGTGGGCCTGTGGGACCTCACCGATCGCGCCCTGCCCGGCTGGGGCGGCTACCGGTCGCCCGGCGATCCCGACTTCGACACGTACCTCCGCGACGAGATGGGCCGCGCCGCCGACGCGCTCCACGCCACCGGCGCGCGTGTGCTGTGGCTCACGGTGCCTCCGGTCATCCCCGTCGCGCCCGCCGACCCGGCCGCCGCTCCCGCCGCGGTCACGGTGGCCGCCGATCCGGCCCGGGCCGCCCGCGTGAACGAGCTGATCCGCGAGATGGCCGCCACCCGGGACTTCGTCGACGTGGTCGACCTCGCGGCCTTCGCGGCCGCGCCCGAGGGGCTCGGCGGCGTCGAGGGCGGGCTGCTCCCGGCGGCCCGCCTGTCGGTCCCGGGTGCCGACGCCGTCGCCCAGTGGCTGGCCCCCGGGCTGGTGTCGATCGGCCGCTCGGGCGAGTCGGCGGGCTGAGGCGTTGCACGTCCAGGCCTACGACTTCGTGACGCGCGCCGTCCGCGCCCTCCCGTCGACCCACCCGACCGTGCTCGAGATCGGCAGCCACGACGTGAACGGCAGCGTGCGCCCGCTGTTCCCGACGTCGAGCCACTACCACGGCATCGACCTCGCCGACGGGCCCGGCGTCGACGAGGTGGCCGACGCCGCCACCTGGCAGCCGGACCGCTCGTACGACGTCGTCGTGTCCACCGAGGTGCTCGAGCACGCCCCGGCATGGGACGCCGTGCTCGACACCGCCTGGGCGGCCCTGGCGCCGGGCGGTCGGCTCGTGGTCACCTGCGCCACCGATCCCCGCCCGCCCCACTCGGCGGTCGACGGCTGGGAGGTCCGCGACGGGGAGTGGTACGCGAACGTCCCGGGCCGCGACGTCCGGACCTGGCTGGCGCGCCGCGGCGCACGGAGCTGGGTCATCGAGGTGGCCCGGGACCGAGGAGACCTCTACGTGCGGGCCGACAAGCCGGTGTGATCGACGGCGCGCACTCGGACCGGCCGACGCTCAGTCGTCGTCGGAGCGCTCGGCCAGCTCGGCCTTCCGGTCCATCCACCCCTTGACCATGGTGGCGAAGTGGGCCGGGTTGTAGATGTCCTCCTCATAGCTCCACTTGCCGTCGCCGGCGTACTTCAGGAGCGTGAAGTTGTACTGCTGGTGCAACGAGCCGTCACCGGGGTCGGCCATGCGGTTCCACACCTGGCACACCACCCAGCCCCGCTCCTCGTCGATGACGTACCACTCGATGGGGAAGTACGGCATCTCCGACCCCGGCCACTCGGCCATGGTCGTCTTGATCCACCGGCGGATGGCCTCCCGACCGCCGAGGGTGCCGTAGTGGTGCTCGAGGTAGGTCGCATCCTCGGTGAACATGTCGGCCCACGTGTCCCAGTCGCCGGTGGTCCCGGCCAGCAGGGCCGTGCGCTGGTAGGCGGCGAAGGCGTCCTCGAGCTCCTGTCGCGTCCATCTCCCCATGGGCCGATCCTGTCACAGCCAGTTGCGGCGACGGGCCATCAGGAGGTTCACGACGAGCGCGGTCCAGCCGGTCTGGTGGGAGGCCCCCAGGCCGGCGCCGGTGTCGCCGTGGAAGTACTCGTGGAAGACGATCCCGTCGCGCCAGGCCGGTTCGTCCTGGAACAGGGCATGGTCGCCGAGCGCGGGGCGGCGACCGTCGGGCCCGCGGGTGAACAGCCCGACCAGGCGTCGCGAGACCTCGTCGACGACGGTGCGCAACGGGACCATCCGCCCGCTGCCCGTGGGGAACTCGACGAGGTAGTCGGCACCGAGGAAGCGGGAGTAGCGCGCCAGGCCGTGCAGCAGGAGGTAGTTGGTCGGGAACCAGACCGGCCCCCTCCAGTTCGAGTTGCCGCCGAACAACCGCGACCGCGACTCACCCGGCTCGTAGGTGACCGTCGAGGTGACGTCGCCGAGCGAGACGGTGACGGGCTCGTGACGGTGGCGCTTCGAGAGGGAACGCAGGCCGTGGTCGGACAGGAACTCGTCGGGGTCGAGCACGGGACGGAGCAGTTGGGGCAACCGCTCGGGCGTGACCACCGAGAGCAGGCCCAACGCCTCGCCCTCGCGTTCGACGGCGCCGAACTGCGCCCGGTAGTCGGGGCGGTGACGGAGGAACCAGCGGGTCCGCTCCTCGAAGTCGGGCAGCCCTTGCACCTTGTCGAGGGGGATCACCGTGTTGGCGAACAGCGGGATGAGCCCGACCATCGACCGCACCTTCACGCGCTGGGACTCGCCCGACGAGAGCCGCAACAGGTCGTAGTAGAAGCCCTCCTCGTCGTCCCAGAGGCCGGAGGCGTTCATGGCGTTGGCGATGAGGGCGAAGTGCTCGAGGAACTTGACCGCCAGGTCCTCGTAGGTGTGGTCGTGCTCGGCGAGCACGAGGGCGATGTCGAGCAGGTCGAGGCAGTACATGGCCATCCACGCCGTGCCGTCGCTCTGCTCGAGCAGGGCGCCCCCCGGCAGCGGCCGGGAGCGGTTGAACGGGCCGATGTTGTCGAGCCCGAGGAAGCCGCCCTCGAACACGTTGTTGCCCTCGAGGTCCTGGCGGTTCACCCACCAGGTGAAGTTGATCACGAGCTTGTGCAGCATGCGCTCGAGGAACTCGAGGTCGCGGCGGCCGTCGATCTCGAAGATCCGCTTGGCCGCGAAGGCCTGCACCGGGGGGTTGGCGTCGGAGAAGTTCCACTCGTACGCCGGCAGCGCCCCGTTGGGGTGCATGTACCACTCACGGGTGAGCACGAGCAGCTGTCGTTTGGCCAGCTCGGGGTCGACGAGCGCCATGGTGATGCAGTGGAAGGCCAGGTCCCATGACGCGAACCAGGGGTACTCCCAACCATCGGGCATGAGCAGCACCTCGTTGGCGTCGAGGTGGCGCCACGAGCCGTTGCGGATGTCGCCTCGCCCCGGCGGGGGCGGAGGCCCGACCGGGTCGCCCTCGATCCAGCGGTCGACGTCGTAGCGATAGAACTGCTGGGTCCACAGCAGCCCGGCGATGGCCCGTCGTTGGACGTCGGCCTCGTCGGGGTCGAGGCCCTCGCCCAGCTCGGCGTGGAACTCGTCGGCCTCGGCCCGGCGAGCGTCGACCACGGCGTCGTAGGCCGCGCCCAGATCGCCGGCGACCACCGCCTCGGGCTCGCCGTCGACGTCGCCGACCCGGGTGAGGCGCAGGCGCAGCTCGACCTCGTCGCCGGCACCGACGGGGACCTCGTACCACCACGCCATCCGGGTGCCGTGGCGTGCCGGGTCGACGGTGTCGGCACCGTGGACGACGTGGTCGTTGATGCCGTCCTTCGGGTACGGCACCTCGTTGGGGACGCCGTACAGCCGCGCCGTGTTGGTCTCGTTGGCGCAGAACAGCGCATCGGGGGCGCGGCCGTCGGGACGCGTGCCGGCGGTGAGGGTCCACCGTCCGAGTCCGGGGTGCTCGGCCACGACGACGTTGCCGTGCTCCTCGCCCACGCCGGCGCGATCGGCGAGCACGAGGTTCGGGTGCTCGACGCCCTCGCGCCAGGCCCACGTGTTCCGGAACCAGAGCGAGGGCAGGACGTGCACGGTGTCGGGGTCGGGACCGTGGTTGCGGGCGCGGATGCGCATGAGCAGGTCGTCGGGCGCGGCCTTCGCGTAGGCGACCTCGACCACCCAGAACCTGCCCTCGTCGAACACGCCGGTGTCGGCCAGCTCGTACTCGTCGTCGGCCACCGACCGGGCGGCGTTCTCGTCGATCAGCCGCTGGTAGGGGAACGCCGCCTGCGGGTAGTGGTAGCGCCACACCAGCCACGACGACGACGGCACCCCGTCGACGTGCCACCAGTACTCCTTGGCGTCCTCGCCGTGGTTGCCCTCGGCGTTGGCCAAGCCGAAGAGCCGCTCCTTGAGGATCGGGTCGCGGCCGTTCCACAGGGCGAGGGCCAGCACCATGCCCTGCCGTCGGTCGCACACGCCGGCGAGGCCGTCCTCCCCCCACCGGTACGTGCGGGAGCGGGCGTGGTCGTGCGGGAACGACACCCACGCGTCGCCGTCGGCACGGTAGTCCTCCCGCACCGTGCCCCAGGCCCGGTCGGCGACGAACGGGCCCCACTCGTGCCAGGGGGTCAGGCCGTGCCGCGCCGCTCCGAGGCGGTCGCGCTCGACGCCCACCGCGACGCCTACCGCCGGCTCGGGTGGGAGGCGCCCGAGCTCACGGCGCCGCGGTGCCGTTCGTCGTCGACGACGTGGTGCTGGTGGTCGACGACGAGGTGGTCGAGGTCGGCGGCCGGGTGGTGGTCGTGGTGGTCGGCGCCCGGGTGGTGGTCGTGGTCGGCGGCCGCGTGGTCGTGGTCGACGACGAGGTGGTGGAGCTGGACGTGGTCGTCGACGAGGTGGTCGTGGTGGTGGCCGGCTCGTCGTCGTCGCCGGTGGCCCGGATCACGAAGATGACCAGCACGACGGCGACCGCCACGAGGAGGACGGCGACGGCCCACACGATCGGCGAGGCCATGCCCGACCTCCCCTCGGGCCCGGGCGGCGGCCCGGGTGCCGCCGTCGGCGGGAGCGGCACGGTGGGAGGGCCGCCGGGGCCCGTCGCGTCGGCGCCCACGGGCGGCACCGCCTGGGTGGGGTCGTCGGCGCCCGGGTACCAGTCCCGGTCGGCGCCGAGGTCGCTGCCGGCACCCGGGGTGGGCTCGCCACCGGGGCCGGGAACGGCCGGGTCGCTGCCGCCGGGCGGCGCCGGCTCCCCGGGACGGATCGGGTCGTTCGGTTGCGTCGGGTCGCTCACGCCGGCCGACGTTAGGACACGGACCGGGTGGTGAGGGTGACGGCCCGATCGACGAGTCGGTCGACGGGCCCGGCGACTCCCCGTGACCCACCCGACGTCACGTCGTCGGGACGGTCGTCACCCGACGAGCTCGGCGACCGCCGCGCCGAACACCTCGGTGTGCCGGTCGACGTCGGCCTCGGTCGTGGTCGGCGCCATCAGTGCCATGTTGTGGAACGGCGTGAGCAGGATGCCCCGGTTGAGCGCCCACAGGTGCATGAAGGCGTCGAGCTGGTGGTCGACCGCAGCGGCCGCCCCGGCGCCGTCGCGCGGCGGCGGACAGAACCAGTACTCGGCCCGGCATCCGAGCTGGCGCACGTGCCACGGCAGCTCGTACTCGTCGATCACGCCCTGGACGCCGTCGGCCCATCGGGTGGCGAGGGGGATGGTGCGGGCGAACGCGACCTCGTCGAGCGTGCTCGACAGCACGGCCCGCATGGCGGCCGTCGACAAGGCGTTGGCGGCGAGGGTGCCGCCGACGCCGCTCACGTCGGTCTCGGGGTCGTCGATCACGCCCGCGAGACGCTCGGCCAGCTCCGCGGTCATCCCGTAGGCGGCGGCCGGCACGCCCCCGGCGATCGACTTGCCCACGGTCAACAGGTCGGGGTCGAGGCCGTGGGCGGCGGTGTAGCCACCGGGGCCGGTGCACAGGGTGTGGGTCTCGTCGATGATCAGCAGGGTGCCGGTCTCGCGGGTGAGCCGGCGGAGCTCGTCGTGGTAGCCGGGCTCGGGCAGCACGATGCCGATGTTGGTGAGGGCGGGCTCGGCCAGCACGACGGCCACGTCCTCGTGGCGGAGCGCCTGCTCGAGGGCGGCCACGTCGTTGAACTGGACGACCCGGGTCGTGAGGTCGGGATCGACCGGCCACCCGTCGTTGCCCTCCCGGGGCACGGCCCGGCCCTGCTCCTCGGTGACCAGCGCCTCGTCGACGCTGCCGTGGTAGCACCAGTCGTACACGAGCACCTTGCGGCGGCCGGTGAGGGTGCGGGCCAGGCGGATGGCGAACCGGTTGGCGTCGGTGGCGGTCAGGGCGAACTGCCAGGAGGGGAGCCCGAAGCGCCGGGCCAGCTCGTCGCCGACCCAGATGGCGTCCTCCGACGGCAGCATCACGGTGATGCCCCGGGAGGACTGCGCGGCGACGGCCTCGGCCACCTGCGGGAGGGCGTGGCCGGCCATGGCTCCGGTGTCGCCCAGGCACAGGTCCACGTAGGTGTGGCCGTCGACGTCGGTGAAGCGCGAGCCGGAGGCCTCGGCCACGAACACCGGGAACGCGCCGGGCCAGCGGGTCATCCAGTTCATGGGCACGCCGGCCAGCAGGTGCCCCTGGGCCTTCGCCGCCAGGGCCGCCGACCGGGGCCGGTCGGCGGCGAAGCGCTCCTCTTCGGCGGCGTGGCGCGCCGCCAGCCGCTGGCGGTCGACCACCCCGCCGGCGAGCCCGCCGCTCACGCCTCGTCCTCGCCCGTCCCCACCTGGTCGCCGCCCCGCTCGAGTCTCGCCTCCTGCACCTCGATCTCGTCGATGGTGCCGTCGCCGTCGAGGTCGGTGCCCTGCATCTCGATCCGCTCGACGGTGTCGAGGGTGCCGTCGCCGTCGGAGTCCACGGCCACCGTCTCCTCGATCTCGACCACGTCGGGCCGACCGTCGCCGTCGAAGTCGATGCGCGTCTCGGTCGTGACCGTCACGCTGTCGACCACCCCGTCGCCGTCGAGGTCGAGGTAGTCGGTCTGCGTCGTCGACACGACCTCGGGGGAGCCGTCGTGGTCGAGGTCGATCATCGTCGTCTCGACCTTCTCGATGAGGTCGACGTTGCCGTCGCCGTCGAGGTCGAAGCCCCGCGACTCGGTGATGGTGACCCCATCGGGCTCCCCGTCGCCGTCGAGGTCGAACGGCTCGACCTCCACACCGTCGTCGTCGGCCGGGAGCTCGTCGCCGGCGCGGGCGGAGGTGTCGTCACGGGGCTGGGGGTCGGTCATGGGTCGAGCGTAGGCGACACTCTCGTCGTGCACGACCGCGCTCCGGACGCCGACCCGGCGACGATCGCCACGCTGGAGCGGCTGGCGCGACGGGCCGTGCCCGCGACCGTCGAGCGGCCGTGGCGGGCCTGGCTGCTGCGCGCCGGCCCCGACCTGCCGTTCCGTCGGGCCAACGCCGCCGTGCGGCTCCCCGAGGGACGGGGTGACACCGATCCGGACGCCTTCACCGGCGCCCTGGTCGACTTCGCGGCCGCCCAGGGGATCGTCCCGCGGGCTCAGCTCGGTCCCCTCGCCGAGGCCGGCCTCGATGACGCCCTGGCGGCACGAGGGTGGGTCGTCGAGGCCCCGGTGGCGGTGATGACCGCCCCGCTCCCCCTCCCCGCCCCGAGCGCGGTGCCGTACGGTCGGGTCGCCGTCGGGTCGTCGATGCCGCCGGAGTGGGCCGAGGCGTTCGTCGCCGGTCTCGACGGGGCCGCCGCCACCCGCACGCGGGCCTTCGCCCGACTGGTGGCGCGGATCGAGCCCCGGGTGCTCGTCGCCCGGCTCGACGACGACGCGGGACCCGCCGCGATCGGCATCGGCGTCGTGGACGGGACCTGGCTCGGCGTGTTCGGCATGCGCACCCGGCCCGGGGCCGTGCGTCGAGGAGCGGCGAGGTCGGTGCTCGCCGCCCTCGCCCACGACGCGTCCTCGCTCGGCGCCTCGAGGGCCTGGCTGCAGGTCGAGGTCGACGCCACCGCCCCTGGGACCCTCTACGCCCGGGTCGGGTTCAGCGCCGCCTACCGCTACCACTACCGACGGGCGCCGGACTGACCCGAGGGGTTCGCCGCCCCGCCACCCGATCGTGATCGTGCGTGCACCCTCGGGTGGCCGTGCGTTCAACCGGGTCCCGCACACTGCCCTCGTGACCGGATGGCGCGGGTTCGTGCGGTTCGCGGTCCTGGTGCTGGCGATCGGCCAGGTCGTCAGCGGTCTCCTCATCTTCTGGGCGGTCGGGCTGCTGGTCTCGGCCGTCGCCGCCGACCGGGCCGTGCGTCACCGCCGCCGCACCCTCGCCGCCGTCGGGCGCCATCCCGCCGGAGCGAACCGGCCCGTCCGGCCCCTCGCCGCGGCCGCCGCCTGAGCCCGTCGAGCTCCCTCGCCGGGCGGTCCCTCGGGCGCAGAACCGGTGAGAATGCCCCGAGGGTCCCACTTTTCGGGCCTCATCGGTGTAAGAGTGCGCGAGTCCTGCCACCCCAGCCGTACGGAGGCCCCATGAATCGCAGGGAACTGGTGCTCGCCCTCTCCGAGCGCACCGAGACCGACCGCAAGACCGCCGACGCGTTCCTGGCGGCGTTCGTCGAGGTCGTCACCGAGACGGTCTCGAAGGGCGACCCCGTCTCGATCCCCGGCTTCGCCAAGTTCGCCCGGGTCGACCGCCCCGCCCGTCAGGGCCGCAACCCGGCCACGGGGGAGACGATCCAGATCAAGGCGTCCCGCAAGGCCCGCATCACGCCGCTCAAGGCGTTCAAGGACGCGGTCAACGCCGGCAAGTGAGCCGACGTGGGGACCGCCGAGGCGGGCCCCACGTCATGCACCCGACTCGACCGAGCACGGCCCGGCGCAGCGCGCCGGGCCGTGCCGCGTGCCGGGTCGGGCCCCGTGGGCCTCAGGTGCCGATCACGTCGGGGCGCTCGAGGCCGGCGGCTTCGCACAGCAGGAAGTAGCCGTCGCGGATGAACGCCGCGTCCCAGACGCTCGTGACGTTCCCCTCCTCGTCGAGGTTGAGGTTCGCCCCGTAGATGGCGAAGAACACGTCGGTGACCTCGGTGTTCTCCGTGGGCACGGTGAGGGTGTGCACCGAGCCGGCCGGCTCGTACAGGTACGACCCGGCGGTGTTGACCTCGGGGTACTCCCGGTACTTCCAGCTGCCGCTGAGCGTGAAGGCGAAGACGGGGCCGGTGTGCTTGTGGGTCTGGACCTCGTAGCCCGGCTGGAAGCGGGTGCGCACCACCCACAGGCCGGCCTCGATGTCGACCTGGAGCAGCTGCATGTCGGAGCCGTCGCCGATGTCGACGAAGGGCAGGTCGGTCTCGCCGCGGTGGATGGCGGTGGGGATGTCGATGATGGCCATGGCACCATGATCGCGCGCGCCGTGGCGCGGGGCACGGTCGGACCCGCCAGGCTCGTCACTTCCCGCGCAGCACGTCGGGGGCCTTGAAGGCGGTCCAGCCACGATCGCAGGTGAGCAGGGCCCCGGTCAGGCTGCGCGAGGCGTCGGACGCCAGGAACACGACCAGGTCGGCGATCTCGTCGGGGGTCTGCAGACCGGTCGCGTGGCCGCGGGCGAAACCCGCCTTCAGCTCCTCGCTGCCCCAGATGACGGCGTTCATCGGGGTGTCGACGTAGCCGGGGCCGATGGCGTTGACCCGGATGCCGAGCGGACCGCAACCCGCCGCCATCGACTTGGTGAGCAGCGCGACGCCGCCCTTCGAGGCGGCGTAGCCGTCGAGCCCGCCGAGCGGGAGCGTCGCCATCGACGACGCCGTGTTCACGATCGACCCGCTGCCGCTGCGGGCCAGGTGCGGGATGGCGTAGTGCGCGCAGTAGAAGGTGCCCGAGAGGTTGATGGCGATGACCTGGTCCCAGACCTCGGGGGTCACGTCGGGGGTGAAGCCGTCGCGGAACGGCCAGGCCACGCCGGCGTTGTTGTGGAGCACGTGGAGGGAGCCGTAGGCGTCCACCGCCTCGGAGACCAGGGCCTCGCAAGCCGTCGCGTCGGCCACGTCGGCGGCCACGAAGCGGGCTTGCCCCCCGCCGCGTCGGATGGCGTCGACGGTCTCGGCGCCACCGTCGTCGTCGACGTCGGACACCACGACGGCGGCGCCGGCGGCGGCGAGGGCGACCGCCGAGGCCCGGCCGAGGCCGGATCCGGCCCCGGTCACGATGGCGATGCGTCCGGTGAGGGCGGCGTCGGTCATGGGTTCCTCCAGCACGGCGAGCCGGCTGCCCGAACGAGCGCGGAGGCGCGCGTCCGACCTGCCGGAACGATCGGCGAGCGGGTCACGAGTGGGCGGATGCGCTCATCATCCGGAACTGCTCGATGCTGACGGGGTGCGCCGGCGGCTCACCCCGGGCGAAGCGCTCGATCTCGGTGACGGCGGCGTCGGCCAGGCGGTGCAGCTCGTTGCCCTGCGAGCCGGCCAGGTGCGGCGTCACGAACACGTTGGGCAGATCGAACAGCGGGGACGACCCCGGGAGCGGCTCGGGGTCGGTGACGTCGAGCACGGCGGCGAGTCGGCCGGAGGCCAGCTCCGACTCGAGGGCGGCGGCATCGACGATCGACCCCCGCGCCGTGTTCACGATCGTCGCCCCGTCGGGCATGGCGGCCAGCTCCCGAGCCCCGAGGAGGCCGACCGTCTCGGCCGTGTGCGGGGCGTGCACGCTGACGACCCGCGATCGTCGGCACACGTCGATCAGGTCGCACCGCTCGACGGCCAGGGCCGCGGCGCCGGCCTCGTCGAGGTACGGGTCGTAGACCAGCACCTCGACGTCGTGGCGCGCCAGGTGGCCGATGACCAGCCGGCCGACGGTCGACGCCCCGACGATGCCGACGGTCTGCCCGTGGTTGCCGACCGGCCCCTCGAGCAGCAGCGGCGCCTCGCGAGTCGTCCGGTACCGCTCGCGAGCGGTCAACACGCCCTTGCCGGCGAGCAGGATGGCGGCGAGGGCGTACTCGGCGACCGGCACCGCGTTGGCCCAGCCGGCGGAGGTGACGACCAGACCTCGGTCCCACGACCGCTCGTCGACGACGTCGCGGACGGTGCCGGCGGCGTGGGCGACGAGCGCGAGCTTCGGCGCCGCGTCGAGCACCTCGGGGGTGAGCGGTGGGCACCCCCACCCGGTGAGCAGCACGTCGACCTCGGCGAGGATCCCGGCCGCCCGGGCGCTGCCGAGCCGGCCGATCGGGCGTCGGTCGACGACGGTGGCGATCGCGTCGAGGCGTGACCAGTGCTCGTCGGCCAGCAGCAGGGGGGCGAGGCCCGGCACCATGGCCAGGCCGACCGCGGGTCGTCCCCTGCCGCTCCCCGCCACTCGGACCGGGACGGGGTCAGTCACCCGTGACGACCGGGACCCCGGCCACGAGGGTGCGCAGCGTGCGGGCGTCCTCGGCGAGCACCGCCGGGTCGTCGCCGGCCACGAACTCGAGGAACGCCCACCGGTCGCCGAACCAGCGCCGCCCCCGGTCGTCGCCGAGCACCGCCGCCCACAGCTCCCGACCGTCGCGCAGCGGGTGGCGCTCGCCGTCGGGCCCCCACCAGAACACGTGGAGGTGCGAGCAGTCGCTCGCCACGACCTCGTACTCGGCCAGGGCGGCGCCGATGGTGGTGCCCGGCCGCGGCTGCCAGTACGTGTAGAGGTTGGGGCGATCGAGATCGGACAGCAGGCGAGTGGCCGAGACGGCGGTCCCGGTGAGGGTGTCGGGGTGGAACTCCACCGACACGGCGAGGCCGGCGACGGCGGCGCGATCGGCGATGCCCCCGAGCTCGCGGGTGACGCGCAGCCGGTCGTCGGCCGCGGCGTCGGGCCCGATCCCCCACGCCGGCCACACCCGCAGGTTGGCCGCACCGAGGGCAAGGGCGGTCTCGACGGCGGCGTCGACCTGTCCGCCTTCGACGGCGCCCGCCATGAGGTAGGAGCCGTACGAAGGGCAGGCGATGCCAGCGGCGAAGGCCCGCGCGGCGGCGTCACCCGCACGACGCAGATCGCCGACGGGGACGTGCACGTCGCCGCCCCACTCGATGCCTTCGAGACCGTTGGCGGCGGCCAGCTCCACGATCGCCCCGACGCCGAGCGTCCGGAACGTCACCGAGCACAACCCGGTGCGGACCTCGGCCCACTCGTCGTCGAAGCTCTCGACGGCCACCTGCTCGGACCTCGTCACGACCTGCACCACCATCGCCCTCGCCACCGGTCGGTGGCCGCCCGGAGCGCAGTCTCACCACGGGTCCCCGGCTCGTCAAGAGGAGCGGCCATCACCCGTCGCGACCTGCGACGACGCGTGGCCGAACGACCCCCACCGGCGTCGGTCGGCCGATAGCGTCGCCGTCATGCAGGTGGCGACGACCAGCGCTCGACCGGTCCCGGCCCGGTGACCGAGCCGCCCGCGCAGGCCCCGCGAACCGACCGCCCGAGCCGCCCCCGGGCCCGGGACGGCCTGCGCACCATCGGCTTCGGCGACGAGCTCGTCGTGCTCGACGCCGCCGGTCGCCAGGCGCATCGGCTCAACCACACCGCCGCCGCCATCCTCGACGCCTGCGACGGCCGGCGGTCCGACGACGAGGTGGCCGAGGTCGTGGCCCGGTCGTTCGGGGTCGCGCCGCGGGCCGTGGCGGCCGAGGTGGCGGGCGCGCTCGCGGCCCTCGCCGCCGCCGGGCTGCTGCTCGACGAGGGCGCTCCCGAGCGCGTGGCGCACCCCGCGACCCCGCCCGCCGGCCTCGGCCCTCCGGTCGGCGGTGCCGGTGCCGGTGCCGGTGCCGACGAGTCCACGCGACCCCCGCCCGCCGGCGCCCGCACCCTCGGGCCGTACCGCGCCGGGCCGGCCAGGTTCGTGGTCGTCGCCGCCGACGGCGCCGCCGCCGAAGCAGCCCGGTTCCTCCAGCCGCTCGAGGTCGCCGATGACGGGTCGACCCCCCTCCGGTACGTCCTCGGCGAGCACGACGGCCGCACGTGGCTCAGCCTGGAACGCCGGGAGCTCGGTCGCTTCGACGACGACGCCGCCGCCCTCGCCTACCTCGAGTGGCACCTGAACCGCCAGGTCATCGAGGGGACGCAGGGCCGGATCCTGCTGCACGCCGCCGGCGTCGGCGAGGCCGGTGCGGTGGTGGCCCTGCCCGCCGCCATGGACGCCGGGAAGTCGACGTTGGCCACCGCCCTGGTGCAGCGCGGCCTCGACTACGTGACCGACGAGGCGCTGTGCATCCGACCCGACGACCTGGTCGTCGAGCCCTACCCGAAGGCCATCACCCTCGAGCCCGGTTCGTTCCCCCTCTTCCCCGGGCTGGCGGCGGCGGCGGCGCGCATCGACCCGCGGTACGCCGACCGTCGGTGGCGGCTGACGCCCGACGACGTGCGGGCGGGCGCCCAGGTCGGGAGTGGCCGGGTGGTGGTCGTGGTCACGCCCCGCTACCTGCCCGGGGCCGAGCTGCTCGAGGAGGTCCTGGCCCCGATCGACGCCTTCCTGGCGCTGCTCGAGCAGGCCTTCGCGTGCACCTTCGACGACGACGAGGCCATGACCGGCCTGGTGCGCATCGCCGAGGAGCTCCCGTTCGTGCGCGTGGTGCACGGTGGGGGGCCGGAGGTGGTCGACGTGGTCGTGCGCCGGCTCCGCACCGAGGCGGCCCGCGCCGGCTAGGTCACGCCGAGCAGGACGGCGGCGGCGATCAGCGCGACGGCCCCGGCGAAGTCGACCGACGACGTCACCACGGGGATGCCGTACGTGTCGGGGTCGACACCGAACCGGTACGCGGCGATGCTCCCGTAGTAGGCGACGGCGAGCACGAACAGCATGAGGCCGAGAGCCCCGACCAGGGCGGTGCCCACCATGTCGAGCAGACCCGGGCTGGCTTCGCCGATGAGGTCGGCCACCAGGTCGGCGCCGGCCCCGTTGAACAGGTAGATCGGCAGGGCCAGGCCGGCGACGAGGGCGGCGTCACGGCGTGCCGCCCGCCCCGGTGCCGGGGTCGCCTCCACGGTGCCGAGGTGGAGCTGGGTGGCCAGCCGGCTGGTCTGGATGCCACCCAGCGAGCCCGCGCTGCTCACGAACGCCGGGAGCAGCACGAGGAAGGCCGGGTACTGGGCGAAGAACTCGAGTCGGGACTGGATGGCCAGACCGGCCAGCGTCGACAGCACCACGGCGGCCAAGAGCACCGGCCACGACTGGCGCACGATCGACCGCAGGATCGGCACCCGGACGAACAGGCCGACGACCAGCGCCCCGAGGCCGATGCCGATGGCGACGACGCCGACCGCACCGGACACCAGCCCGTGGCCGATCACCAGGGTGCCGACCCAGAGCGCGGGCAGGGTGAGCACGTCGCCGAGGGTGGAGATCACCGGGGCGACGAGGTTGTCGAGGTCCCATCCCCTGCGACGGGCGGTCGAGGCCAGCCCCACCGTCGCGGCCAGCACCACGACCGACGCGAGCAGGCCCCCGACGATCGAGATGGTGGCCAGGTCGAACAGCGAGATGGTGTCGGCCACCCCGAACGCCACCGCCAAGCCCTTGCCGACCACCGCCAAGACCAGCGAGAAGGCGCTCGTGAGGAGGAGTGAGGCACCGATGTTGTCGCCGACGACGGTGCCGGGTCGGACGGTGAGGCGGAAGGTGCCGGTGTGGATCGAGGTGCTGAGTCGGCTTCCGAGCGACGAGAAGACGTTGCCGCGCAGGCCGATGGCGGCGGGCACGAGCACGAGCAGGCCCGGCAGCCGCTCGAAGGTGCCGGTGAGCGATCCGAGCACGGCGCCGGCGACGAGGCTCGTGGAGCTGTTGAGGAGCAGGGCCACGAGGCTCTGCGCGCCGACCGTGCGGTACTCGGCGACGGCGAGCAGGGCGCGACGGGTGCGACGGGGCCGGTCGGCGGTGCGGTCTGCGCCACCGCGCTCGGGCACGCCGCGGGGGCTCCGCCGCTCGGGCGCGTCGTTCCGCCGACGACCCACGGCTCAGCCCGCGACCGTTCCCGGGGCGGGGATCTGCTGGGTGATGCAGTGGACGTTGCCACCACCGATGAGGATCTCCCGCCCGGGCACGCCGACCACGTCGCGCTCGGGGAAGAGCCCGGCGATCGTGGCCAGGGCGTCGTCGTCGTGGCGGGGATCGAGCAGCGGCACGACGACCCGCCCGTTGGCGACGTAGCAGTTCACGTAGGAACCGGCGAGGCGGCTGCCGGCCGGTCGTGGTCGGGTGCCGGGCGTCGCCACGATCCCGGCCGCCTCGTCGTCGGTCAGGTGCAACGGACCGGGCTGGCGGACCAGGTGGACCTCGAGCTCCCGCCCGCGTGCGTCGCGCGCGCCGTCGAGTCGGCGCCGGGCATCGGCCGACACGGCGTGCTGCGGGTCGTCGGGATCGTCGGTCCACGTGAGCAGGACGACACCGGGTCGTACGAAGCAGGCGAGGTTGTCGACGTGGCCGTCGGTCTCGTCGTCGACGACGCCGCGGCCGAGCCAGATGACGGTCTCGACGCCGAGGTGGTCGCGGAGCTGGCGTTCGAGCTCCCGACGCGACAGACCGGGGTTGCGGTTGGGGTGGAGGAGGCACTCCTCGGTGGTCAGCAACGTCCCTTCGCCGTCGGTGTGGATGGCGCCGCCCTCGAGCACGAACGGGGCCCGGTACCGATCGAGGTCCTCGACCTCGCACACGCGGGCGGCCGCGGCGTCGTCACGATCCCACGTCGAGTAGAGCCCGCCCTCGAGCCCGCCCCACACGTTGAAGATCCAGTCGACCCCGCGCACGGCGCCCCCGCCGTCGGTGACGCACGTGGGGCCGATGTCGCGCATCCAACCGTCGTCGGTGGCCAACTCCACCAGCTCGACCGCCGCCGGCAGCACGGACGCGGCCCGATCGCGCTGCTCGGGCGACACGGCCATGCGCACGGGCTCGACCTCGGCGATGGCGGCGGCCACGGCGGCGAAGGCCTCCTGTGCCGGTCGGGCGCCGCGACGCCAGTTGTCCGGACGTTCGGGCCACGCCATCCACGTGCGCGCGTGCGGCGACCACTCGGCCGGCATGGCGAAGCCGTCGGGGCGCGGCAAGGTGTCGAGCAGGCGGGCCATCGGCGCCTTTGTAGTCCACGCGCCAGGGCGACCGACCCACCTTCCCGCACCGTCGCATCCCCGCCCGGGGTGACGGCGACGGCTCGACACCGGCTCCCGGAGCCGACGCCGGCGGGGTCAGCTCCCGAGGGGCCGACCGAGGGGCTGGTCGACCGGCCGGTCCTCCTGCCCGGCGAGCAGCCACGCGCCCGCCGCCAGGACGGCCAGCACGACGACGGCGGTGCCGATGAACAGCGCGGGGGCGCCGCCGAAGGCGTAGACGGGGGCGGCGATCAGCGCGACCAACCCGGCGAGGAGCGTGCCGACCGCACCGGACAGGCCCTGGGCGGCACCGACGCGGCCGGGCTCCACCGAGCGGGACACGACGGCCTGCCCGGCGGGACCGGCCAACGCCTGCCCGGAGGACTCGACGAGACCGATGGCGACGATGACGCCGACCTCGCGGACCACGCCGTAGCCGACCATCACCGCGGCCATGGTGACGAGGCCGATGGCGGCCGCCCGCACCGCGCCGATGCGATCGGCCAGACGACCGGCGGCGCCGGCGAGGAGCACGTAGGGGATGGCGAAGGCGGTGAGGCTGGCGCCGACGACGAGGGTCGACGCGCCGTTGTCGGTGAGGTACCGGGCCCACAACGTGTCGTAGGCACCGACCGGGATCACGACACCAGCCACCAGCAGGAGCCCACCGAGGAACCGGCGATTGCGGAACAGGTCGAACCCGGCGGACCGACGGCGACCACGGGCCCGGCCCCCGACGATCGACCTGGGGCCGCGGGGGTCGTGGGCGGTGGCCAGCCACACGAGGGGCACGGTCGCGAGCGACAAGACGGCGTAGGCGACCAGGGCGACGTCGGCGGAGAACGCCTGGGCGAGGGCGGCCACCCCGATGGGGCCGACCGCGTACCCGGCGAACTCGGCGGCCGAGAGCCGACCCAGCCGGTGGCCGAGGTCGTCGTGCGAGGGATCCTCGGCGGTCACGGCTGCAGCCCGACGACTGATGATCGCCCGTGCAGCGGGGAGGAACGCACCGATGGCGAAGCCCTCGAGGGCGCGCGCCACCACCAGCGTCAGCGCCGAGGTGGCGAGGGCGGTGGCGGCGAGACCGACGGCGCCGACCACCAGACCGCCGACCAGCACCGCCCGGCCACGACCGCGGTCGACGAGCGGGGTCAGGACGATCTGGGCGACGACGGCGGTGAGGAAGCTGGCGGCGGTGATCGGTCCGAGGACCGCGGTGGACAGGCCGAGCTCGTCCTGCAGGTCGGGCAACAGGACGAACACCGCGACGGCGGCGCCGGCGGTCGTGAAGGCGGCGGCCAGCAGCCAGGCGTCCCCATGGAACCGGCGCCGCCGACCGCCGGCCGGACCGGCCTGCGGCGGGCCGGCCGGGGTGGGTTCGGGGTGGATCGCGGTGGTCGGCTCGGCGAGCGCGGCCATGAGGGCCTCCGGACGGGACGCCGCAGGAGGGCGTCTGTTGGTCATACGCCCAATAGGCTAGCCGCTGTTGGGCGCACGGCCAACCGAGTTCCCCTACCCTGGCGGGCGTGGCCCGGCTCCCCTACGACGAGCGACGGACGTCGATCCTCGACGCCGCCCTCCGGGTCATCGCGGCGAAGGGGTTCAACGCCACGACCACCCGCGACGTGGCCGCCGAGGCCGGCGTGCGGCCGGGCCTGCTCCACCACTACTTCCCGAGCCGCGACCAGCTGCTGGCCGACGCCTTCGACCAGGCCGCCGCCCGCGAGCGGGCCGACCTCGAGGCCCGCCTGGGCGCGACCGGCGACCCGGTCGAGAAGCTGCGCCGCCTGGTGCACGACTTCGGGCCGACGAGCCAGGACCCCACCGTGCTCCTCTGGATCGACGCGTGGAGCGAGGCACCCCGCAATCCCCTCCTGCGGGCCACGACCGATCGACAGAACGCGGCCTGGACGGCGATGTTCACGGACGTCATCGCCGCCGGGGCGGCCACCGGCGTGTTCACCACCGAGGACCCCGACAGCTCGGCGTGGGTCGTGCTGTCGCTGCTCGACGGCATGGCCATCCAGCTGGCCGTGGGCGAGGCCATCGGGCCCCGTCGTGCCCAGCGCCTGGTGCGTCGGACGATCGAGGAGCTGCTCGGCCTCGGGGCCGGCGAGCTCGACGGGTCGCCGCGATCGAGGGCTCGCCGCGCTCAGTAGAGCAGCGTCGCCATGGCGTAGTAGAGCGGGATGCCGAGGGCGACGTTGAACGGGAACGTGATGCCGATCGAGGCCGTCAGGTAGTAGCCCGGGTTGGCCTTCGGCAGGGCCATGCTCACCGCCGCCGGAGCGGCGATGTACGACGCCGACGCGGCCATGCACCCGAGCACGGTGGCGCCGCCGAGGTCGAGCCCGGTCGCCTTCCCCATGAGCACCCCGAGCGCGCCGTTGACGATCGGGATCACGATCGCCAGCAGGACGAGCCGCCAGCCGACGGTGCGCAGGTCACGCAGGTGGTTGGCGGCCATCACGCCCATCTGGAGGAGGAACAGGGTGAGGACGCCGAGGAAGGGCCCTTCGAAGAACGGGCCGATCTGCTCGTAGCCGCGCTCGCCGCCGACCCACCCGATGAGCAGGCCACCCACGAGCAGCATCACGCTGCGCTCGGGGAGCACGTGCAGCAACACGGCACCGACGCCCTGGGCGGGATCGTTCTCGTGACGGGAGCTGCCCGGGCCGGGGCCGGAGGCGCCCGCCGGCGTGGCCGGCTCGATGACCGCGTCGGCGGCGGCGGCGCCGACCGAGCGCGGCACCCGCTCCTCCTTCGGGGCCCGGGCCTTGGCGATGACGAGGGCCACGATGATCGCCGGGATCTCGAGGATCGTGAGGAGCGCGGGCAGGAAGCCCTCCGGCACGACGTCGAGGGTCTCGAGGTAGTTCAAGCTGGCGGCGAAGGTGACGAGCGACACCGAGCCGTAGTGGGCGGCGAGCGCGGCGCCGTCGGTCACCCCCATCCGACCGACCTTCCGCCACAGCGCATAGGCGACGATCGGCGTGCCGATGCCGAGCGCGAGCGTGCCGAGCGCCGGCCCGACGATCTCGGCGAGCGGCGTGTTCGCCAGGGAGACCCCGCCCTTGATGCCGATGGCGAGCAACAGGAAGATCGTGATGCCCTGCGCGATCTGGTCCGGGAGCTTGAGATCGCTCTTGAGCAGGGTCGCGACGATGCCGAAGGCGAAGGCGATGACCGCCGGCGTCGTCAGGTTGCTGAAGGCGGCGTCGAGGACGTCCACGGACGGTCTCCTCCTGGCTGGGGACCGACGCACCCTACCAGATACCGGAAGTAAACCAGGGGAAACTGATTGCGTCTGTTTCCCTACGGGGCGACGCTCCCCCAGTCGTCGAACCCGGAGGGGTCGTGGCGACCGAAGGTGCCGTGCTCGAACAGGCCCCACCCCTCGATGCCGTCGAGGTTCGGGCCCCGCAGGGTGGCCCGGCCGACGTGGTCGACCACGCTGAACGGCACCCGCCCGGCGATGGCCGGGTCGGTGAGGTCGTACACGGCGCCCTCGGCCCAGTCCCTCCCCCGCCACTGGCCGTGGCCCCAGTCGGGATCGCCGCCGTAGCCGGCGCCGACGTTGAGGGCCACGAAGGTGAGGGCGTCGACCTCGAGGGTCAGCGGCGTGCCGTCCCGCTCGGTCAAGTGGATCGTGGCGTGCTCGGGATCGCGGGTGCCGGAGCGGTAGGTGATCGCCACACGGGGCCAGCCGAGCTGCTCGTGGCGACCGTCGCGCCAGACGCGGGTGGCGTCGTTGAGGGTCCGGAACCCGTCGGGCTGCTCCTGCACGATGAGCACGATGGCGAAGTCGTCGAAGGCGAGGGGCACGTACAGCCACCAGAAGCCCTCGAGGGGCTCGTCGGCGTTGCGGCCGGCGGGCTCGGCGTCACCGACCGGGCGGATGCCCCACGACCGGTCGCGGGAGCCGATCCAGGTGGCCGGGTCGACCTCGATGTCCTGGCCGTCGACCCGGAGCACGCCGCTCCACGACCCCATCTGGGCGAAGCGCCAGGTGTCGAGGATGGCCTTGGGCCCGACCCGCATGAGCTGCGGCTGCTCGTCCACGGCGGGGAACAGCCCCCGCCACGTCAGGTCGAACCCGATGCCGTGCTCGTCGCCGTCGCACACCAGGCGAACCGTCTCCAGCGGCTCGATCACCTCGATGCGGTACGGCCCCACGGCGGGGTTGAGCCGATCGGTGGCGGTGTCGAAGGCGTCGGAGAACCGCACCGACCACTGCCGGTCCCCCATGCGCACCGTCGCGTAGGCGTCGGTGACCCCGAGGTTCGGGTACACGCCGAAGCCGCTCACGAGGAAGAGCGAGTCGTCGCGCCGGTGGGCGTTGAAGTAGCAGCGGTCGTAGAAGTTCCGATCCGTGCTGCCGACGTGCTGCAGCGACACCGGAGCCTGGTGGATCGGGTACTCGTCGAGGGGGTGGGGCAAGGGAGGCTCGCTCTCTGGTTGGCGGAGGGTGGGGAACGACTCAGCCGGCGATCATGCGCTCGAACGGCTCGCGGTTGAAGATCAGCTCCTCGATGTCGTCGGGGAGCTCCTTCTCACCGAAGTGCACGGCCCGCAGACCGGTGCGGAGGAACACGATGGCCCACTGCAGGGCGCTGTAGACGAGGTACCAGTCGAGGTCGCGCAGGGCGGTGCCGCTGCCGGCCTCGTAGGTCGTGGCGACGTCGTCGGGGCGGAGGAAGTCGGGCATCCCCGGCAGCTCGAAGGTGCCGGCGATGTGCTCGAACACGGCGTGGGCGTTGGTCATCCACGCCACGTCGAGCTCGCGGGGACCGACGGCGGCCATCTCCCAGTCGAGCACCGCGACGGGCCGGTGCTCGCGGTAGATCGTGTTGCCGATGCGGGCATCGCCCCAGAGCACGACGGCGGGGCTCTCGTCGGGCCAATGATCGTCGAGCCAGCGCAAGCCCCGCTCGATCAGCCCGGAGCGGCGACCGTCCTGGGCGAACTCGTACCAGGCCCGGGTGTGGGCGACGTGGCGGCGCAAGGGCGTGTCACCCGGGTCGGGCAGCTCGAGGAACGAGAACCGGGGATCGGCGCCGTCGAGCTGGTGGAGCTGGACGAGCACGTCGACGCTGCTGACCTGCAGGGTGCGTCGCTCCTCGGGGGTGGAGGCGTAGACCCAGCTGTCGCCGAAGTTGTAGGGCAGGACGTCGGGTGGCACCTGGCCCTCGACCCGGCTCATCACGAAGAAGGGGGCGCCGATGGCGGCCGCGTCGGGCTCGTACCACCACAGCCTGGGCACCGGCACCGGGGTGAGCTCGCGGACCAGGCGCATGACCTCGTACTGCTTGTGCAGGTCGTAGCTGGGGAAGACGGGCACGTCGTCGACGTCGGGGGCGATCCGGGCGACGAGCGGCTCCATCCGGGGATGACCGTCCTGCTCCCAGACGGCCTCGAACAGCACGGTCTCGCTCGACATGCCGTTGCTCGAGGTCGCCGCCAGCTCGGGCACCATCGGCGGACCGCCCTCGGCCCACCGCTCGCGCAGCCATCGCTCGAGACCGAGCCGCAGCTGCTCCGGGTCGCGGCTCGATCGCTGGTTGGGGACCTCGTCGGGCCCCGGTGGTGTGGTCGTCTCGGTCATCGAGCTCCCCTCCAGAAGTCGTCCCAGCTTGGCCAGCTTCCCGGCACGGTGCCACGACCCACCTGCCGGGCAGGCCAGTCGGCGGGCGCCTGGTCGAGCGGGTTGGGCACCACCTCGGCGCCGTACCACAGCTCGTGGCGACGGCGCACGAACCGCCAGCGGCCGTCGCGCCGGGCGTAGGTGTCGCGGTAGAGGATGCGCTGTCGCACCCACGTGTCGCCCACCTGCACCTCGCCGTGGCAGTACACGAGGCCGTGGGCGGCGTCGTCGCCGTCGAGGTCGATGACGTGGGTGCCGACGAGGAGGCAGGTGACGCCCACCTCGGCGAGCGAGGACTCGAAGGCCCGGCGCAGGGCGTCGTGGCCCTGCTCGTCCCGCCCGACCTGCACGTCGTCGACGAACAGGTCGACGAGGGCGTCGAGGTCGCGTGCGTCGACGGCGACGGCGTACCGGGCGACGAGGTCGCGCAGCTCGTCACGGGCGACGGCGCGGACGAGCGAGGGGGGAAGCGGGTCGGGGTCCATCAGTCGGGCAGGTCGGGTGCCCAGGCCACCCCGTTGATGTGGGAGCCACCGTCGACGAAGAGCGTGTTCCCGGTGAGGTAGCGCGCGTCGTCACCGGCCAGGAAGGCGACGACCCCGCCGATGTCGTCCTCGGGGTCGCCCATGCGCCCCATCGGGTTGTCCTTCAAGATGTCGGCGATCATCTCCGGCATCGAGGACTGCACCGCGTTGAAGGCGGCGGTGGCGGCCGCGGGGCAGATGACGTTGGCGGTGATGCCGTGCCGGGCCCACTCGCGCGCCGCCGTGCGGGTGAGGGCGCGAAGCGCTTCCTTGCCGGTGTTGTACTCGGCGGTGAACGGATGGGCGTTGACCCCGTTGAGCGAGCACATGGAGACGATGCGGCCGCGGCGCTGGGCTCGCATGGTCGGGAACGCCGCCTGCATCGCCCAGTACGCCGGCCAGTAGGCCATGCGGAAGCCGTGCTCCATGCCGTCGTCGGTCTTGTGCTCGAGACGGCTCATGGTGCCGCCGCCCCAGGCGTTGTTGACCAGCACGTCGAGGCGACCGAAGCCCTCGACGGCGGCGGCGACCGCCGCCTCCATCTGGGCCTTGTCGGTGACGTCGGTGGCGACGAAGCGGGCCTCGACGCCGAAGTCGCGTCGCAGCCCCTCGGCCGCCGCCTCCCCGGCGTCGGTCACCAGCTCGGCCACGACGACGTGGGCGCCGGACGCGGCCAGGCGGCGCGAGGCGCCGAGGCCGATGCCCTCGCCCGCCCCCGTGACGAGGGCGACGTGCCCCTCGAGCCCCCCGGATGCCGTCTCCCGATTTTGTTGCATCGTGGAACTATCTACCATAGCGTCGGGCCGTATGCCGAGGAGCACTGCCCCCGCCGGCCGCCGAGACGACGCGGTCGGCGTCGACCGCCCGGCGATCGACCGGATCGAGGCCGCCCTGGCCGACCTGTTCGAGCTGGCCACCAGCGACCGACTGCGCCACCGCCGGCCCGGCGCCTCCGGCCTGCCCATCTCGGCCCCGGGCCACCGTCTCCTGCACTGGCTCGACGGTCACGGCCCGGCATCGGTCACGGAGCTGGCGCGGGTGGCCGAGCTGACCGTGCCCACGGCCAGCCGTCAGCTCCACCAGCTCGAGGACCTCGGCTGCGTCGAGCGCCGCGGTGACCCCGACGACGGGCGCCTCGTCGTCTACGCCGCCACCGCCACGGGTCGCCAGGCCCAGGACCGTTTCCGCGGCCTCATCCGCGACGAGGTCTCGGCGTCGCTCGCCCACTGGAGCGCGGACGATCGCGCCGAGTTGGCCACCCTGCTCGAACGGATGATGCACGACTTCCGCGCCGGTGGCACCGCCGGCACCCTCGGCGCCGCCCGCGGCGCGCCCCGACTCGCGTCATGACCCCTGTCCGCCCGTTCCGAGGAGCCCTGCGATGACCACCGTCGACGATGCCGCCCACCCCGTGATCAACGAGCGGGGGGCCAAGCACCTCTCGGCCGCGCGATGCGAGTCGGTCGACAGCCGCTATCCGTTCGAGATCCCGTTCGGCTGGTTCATGGTCGCGTGGAGCGACGAGCTCGCCTCCGGTGCCGTGCTCCCTCGCTACTACTTCGGCCGGCACCTCGTGCTGTGGCGCGACGAGCAGGGCGAGGTGCACCTCCAGGACGCCTACTGCCCGCACCTCGGCGCCCACCTCGCCTACGGCGGCCAGGTGAAGGGCTGCAACCTGATGTGCCCGTTCCACGGCTGGGAGTTCGACCGCGAGGGCGCCAACACCCGCATCCCCTACAGCGACCGCACCAACGCCAAGGCCCGCATCCGCACGTATCCCGTGCGCGAGATCGGCGAGCACTTCGTGATGGCCTGGTACCACCCGCACGAGCTCGAGCCGCTGTGGGACCTCGAGACGCCGAGTGAGACCGTCGATCCGGCGTTCTCGGAATGGACCTCGGTGCACTTCGCCGTCGACGCCGCGTCGCAGGAGTTGGCCGAGAACGCGGTCGACGGCCCCCACTTCCGGTACGTGCACAACACCGAGGTCGTGCCCGTGATCGAGTCCTACGACGCCGACGGCGTGGTGTCGCGGATGCGCTCGGTGCAGCAGTTCCCGACGCCGCGCGGGGTGGTCGACGGCCGCATCGACGTGGACAACTTCGGACCGGGCTTCGCGGTCACCCGTTTCAGCGGCATCGTCGACACCTTCCTCGTCGGTTGCGCCACGCCGGTCGACGCGAACCGCTGCGAGGTCCGGTTCAACTTCAAGACCCGCAAGCTCGGCGACGAGGCGATGACCGCCAACGTCGGCAAGGCCTTCGTGCAGGAGGTGTGCAACCAGTTCCGCGACGACCGACCGATCTGGGAGAACAAGGCGCACGTCCGCCGGCCGGCCCTCGCCGACACCGATCCACCGTTCATGAAGTTCCGGAAGTGGTACAGCCAGTTCTACGCCGACGGCGTGCGCGACGACGTGGACGTGTGGGGTCGTCCGGCCCCCGGCACCGAGCTGCAGCCGGGCCCGTTCGAACGGGCCCAGCTCACGGCCTCGTACCAGTTGCGCGGCTCCACCGGCGCCGAGTGACGCCTCAGGCCACGACGGCGATCGGGGCCTCGCCGAACGGAGCGCTGAAGCGCTCGCACCAGATCACGACCGACCGGATCGACGTGAGGTCGAGGTCGGCCGGGATCTCGTAGTTCTGGTTCCCGACGTTGCCCTTGAGCCCTCCGAGCTCGACCAGGTCGTCGTAGCTCCCGTCGCCCACCGCCGCGGTCGACAGCACCACCCGCAGGTCGGGACCGTTGTCGGTGTCGAGCGACTCGAAGCGGAGCACGCGTGACCCGTCGGGCTGCACGACGACCAGCGCCGTGCCCCGAGTGGGGTGGTCGAGGCTGACGAACTCGCCGGTGGCGATCGCCACCGGCGCGCCGGTGGCGGAGGCTTGGGCGGCGCCCCCCTCGAGGGAGTTGGCCGGCAGGGGCGGCGCGGTCGTCGTGGTGGTCGACGGGACGGCGGCCGCGTCGGGTGCGGCGGTGCTCGGCGGGGTGGTCGTCGTCGGGGACGGTTGGCCGGCGGCGACGACGCCGGGGAGGTCTTCGTCCACCACGTCGTCGATGAACAGCTTCTGGGGCTGGAACACGACGAGGACGACGGCGACGAGGGCGGCCAACGCCACGACGGCGCCGATCACGAACGGCCTCTTGGACCGGCGTCGGGCGGTGGGCGCGGGCGTGGGCTCCGGGGAGACGGTTGTCTGGTTCATGGTCAGGCATCCTCACGGGAGGACCTGACGACGGACGCACGCCACGCGCAACGATCGCGAAACACCGGCCAGTGCCCCTGGGAGCGGACGCCGGGCGCGCGTAGCCTCTGGGTCGTGGCCCTGGCCGACGACCCCGTCTCCCCCCTGCCTGCGGCTCGATCCGCCACGGTGCTCGTCGTCGACGACGAGCCCATGGTGCGCGAGGTGGTGGCCCGCTACCTGCTGCGGGACGGGTTCGAGGTGCACGAGGCGGCCGACGGCGCCGACGCCCTCGCGTGGCTCGCGTCCCACACCCCCGAGCTGGTCGTGCTCGACGTCATGCTGCCCGAGGTCGACGGCCTGTCGGTGCTGCGGACGCTGCGCGAGCAGGGCGACATCCCCGTCATCCTGCTCACGGCGCGCGCCGAGGAGGTCGACCGCGTCGTCGGGCTCGAGCTGGGCGCCGACGACTACGTGGTCAAGCCCTTCTCCCCTCGCGAGCTGACCGCCCGGGTGCGCAGCGTGTTGCGCCGGACACAGCCGCCGGCCGCACCGGCGGCGGGTGAGGGCGCGCCACTGGCGTTCGACGAGCTCGAGATCGACCCGCGGTCGCGCGAGGTGCGGGTCGGCGGCGAGCTGCGCACGCTCACCCCCAAGGAGTTCGACCTCCTCCTGTTCCTGGCCCGATCGCCCCGCCAGGTGTTCTCCCGACGCCAACTGCTCTCCCAGATCTGGGAGTCGGCCCCGGAGTACCAGGACCCGGCCACGGTCACCGTGCACGTCGGCCGTCTCCGCCAGAAGCTCGAGGGCGACCGCGACGAGCCCCGGTGGCTCGTCACCGTCTGGGGCGTCGGCTACCGGTTCGAGCCATGACCACCGCACTCGTCCCCTTGGCGGCGATGGACGGCGTGACCGACCATCCGGCGCGCATCGTCGTCGCCCTCGCGGTCCTGCTCGCGGGCACGGCCGGTGCCGGCTTCGCCCTGCGCCACACCGGCCGCCGCATGCGATCGTTGCGAGCCCACGTGCTCCTGACCACGGTCGCGTCGCTCGCCCTCGGTGCGCTGGTGGCCGCCCTGCTCGCCTGGGTGATGGTGCTCGACGGGCGAGAGCTCGGACAGGTCTCGATCGTCCTCGCCCTGACCACCGCCGTCGCCGTCGTGCTCGTGGTGCTGGCCTCGCAGCCCCTCGGCACCGACGCCCGGAGGCTGGAGACCACGGTGCGCAGGATCGACGCCGGCGATCGCCACGTGAGAGCCGGCGTCGATCGGGCCGACGAGCTCGGGCAGGTCGCCGAGGCCCTCGACGAGCTCAACGAGCGTCTGCACCACCTCGAGGAGGAGCGGGAGGACCTCGAACGGGAACGGGCGGCGATGCTGTCGAGCATCGGCCACGATCTGCGCACCCCCCTCGCCGCGCTCCGGGTGGCCGTCGAGGCGCTCGCCGACGGTGTCGCCCCCGATCCCGACCGCTACCACCGGTCGATGCAGCGCGACGTCGCCGCGCTGAGCGCCCTCGTCGACGATCTGTTCCTCCTGACGCGGCTCGAGAGCGGTCGCCTCGACCTGACGCCGAGCGTGGTCGATCTCACCGAGGTGGCCGACGAGGCCATCGAGGCGCTGGCACCCGTCGCCGCCGAGGCCGGGGTCCGGCTCCGCCTCGTGGCCACCGCTCGCGTCCGGGCCCAGGGCGACCCCCTCGCCCTCGGGCGGGTGATCCGGAACCTGATCGACAACGCCGTCGGCCACGCGCCGTCCGGCACCACCGTCGAGGTCGCCGTGGGCACGACCGGCACCCCGCACGTCCGCGTGGTCGACGAGGGCCCGGGCTTCGACGACGCCTTCGCGCCTCGGGCCTTCGACCGATTCACCCGGGCCGACGCCAGCCGCACCCGCGGCACGGGCGGGGCCGGTCTCGGCCTGGCCATCGCCCGTGGCCTGGTCGAGGCGCAGGGCGGGCGGATCTGGATCGAGCCGCCCCCCGGTGGACGGGTCGCGTTCGAGGTGCCCGCGGCCTGAGCCGCCCCGGGGTGCTCGTCGGCCCGGAGCCCGCGTGCCACGCTGAAGGCGGAAGGGAGGTGGGACGTGACCGATCTGCCGTCACCCGTGTCGTTGCGGCGCCTCGTCGACATGCCGCAGCACCGCGGGTGGCCGCCGGTCGGCTACGTCGAGAGCCGTCCCCGCGTTCGCCACGTCGTGCTGGCCGGGCCCCGACCTGCTGGGCTGGTCGGCGCCGCCCTGCTGTGGTGGTGGTCGCTGTCGCCGACCCTCCTCCCCCGGTCGTGGGTGTCGCAGGCGGCGGTGAGCGCGCTCTGCGCCGCCGTGGGCTACGGAGCCGGGGTGCTGGTCGCGTGGGTGATCCGGGTCGTGGCCGAGGCACTCGAGCGATGGCCGGCGTCGCGCCGGACGGCACGCCTCGGCCGGTTCGCGGTCGCCGGCGCATGGGGCGTGGCCGTGGTGTCGGGCGCGGTCCTGTGGGGCTGGTGGCAGAACGACCAACGGGCCCTCGTCGGCATGGAGGACACCTCGGCGCTCCTGTACGCGCCGATCCTGGTGGTCTCGGCCGGGCTCGCCGTGGTCCTCCTCCTCGTCGCCCGGTTGGTCGAGTGGGGCGTCAGCCGGTTCGACCACTGGCTGTGCACCTTCATGCCCCGACTCCTCGCCCACCTGATCGCCCTCGCGGTGTTCGTGCAGGCCGGCCTGCTCTTCGGCAACCAGATCGTGGCCGACGCCTTCATCGCGTTCACCAACGAGCGCTTCGGTGCCTTCGACACCACCACCGCCGAGGGGGTGGAGCCACCGACCACCCCCCTCGCCTCGGGCGGCCCCGGATCGTTCGTCGCCTGGGACACGCTCGGCTACGAGGGCCGCAACTTCGCCGCCGGCGCACCGAGCCCGGCCGACATCGGGAGCTTCACCGAGCCGGGCACGACCCCCGTCCAACCCATCCGGGTGTACGCAGGCCTGCGGTCGGCCGACTCCACCGACGAGCGGGCCGACCTCGTGGTGCAGGAGCTCGAGCGCACGGGTGCGGCCCAACGCTCGGTGCTGGTCGTGGCCACGGCGACGGGCACCGGCTGGGTCGACCCCACGGCGGCCAGGACCCTCGAGTACCTGTGGGCGGGCGACACCGCCATCGCCGCGCTGCAGTACTCCTACCTGCCGAGCTGGATCTCGTTCCTCGTGGACAAGGACAAGGCGGCGAACGCCGGCCGAGCGCTCGAGGGCGCGGTGCACTCGTGGTGGTCACAGCTCCCCGCCGACGACCGCCCTGCGCTCGTGACCTTCGGCGAGAGCCTCGGCTCGTTCGGCTCCGAGGCCGCCTACGACGGCGGTTCCGCCGACGCCTCGATCGAGGAGCTGCGCACCCGCACCCAGGCCGTGCTGTGGACCGGGCCCACCAACAGCAATCCGGTGTGGAACCAGCTGGAGGACGCCCGGGAGGCGGGCTCACCGGTGTGGCGTCCGGTGATCGGCGACGGGTCGACGGTGCAGTTCGTGAACCGCCCCTCCGACCTGACCGACGTGCCGGCGACCTGGGGGGCGCCCGGTGCGGGCGGCGGCGCCGGGACGAAGGTGCTCTACGTGCAGCACCCGAGCGACCCCGTGACCTGGTGGAACTGGCCCACCATGTGGTCGCGCCCGGCGTGGATCGCCGACCCGAAGGGCTACGACGTCCCCCGGGCCGCCCGTTGGTTCCCGTTCGTGACCTGGACCCAGACCGTCGCCGACCTCATCGCCGGGTTCAGCGCGCCCGGGGGCCACGGGCACAACTACGACCCCGACTTCATCCCCGGCTGGGCGGCGGTGGTCCCGCCCGAGGGGTGGACCGAAGCCGACACCGCCCGGCTGCAGGCGCACCTCGACCTGGTCCCGCCGACCAGCGAAGGGTCGTGAGCCCGGGGACGGGCTCGCCGGCGGTCACCTCGGCGGGCACGCCCGACCGCACCGTCCCGGCCCTGGTCCTGACCATCGGCGGGTTGGTGCTGTTCAACGTGGCCCGCAACCGGGTCGTCCCGGACGGCGCCCAACTCGGGGCCAACGTCGCCGCCGCCGGCGCGGTGGCGATGATCGCGTGGTGGGCCGGCATGGGTGCCGACGAGCTCGGGCTGCGGCGGGACCGGATCGGCGCCGGCGTGCGCGCCGGCGCCGGCGTGCTCGTCGTCGTCGTCGCCGCCCTCGTGGTCGTCGCCCTCGTCCCCGCAATGCGGCCGGCACTCGACGACTCCCGCGTCGACGTCGGCCCGGGGAGCCTGGCGTTCGAGGTGGGCGTGTCGATCCCGTTCGGCACCGTGCTGCTCGAGGAGCTGGCCTTCCGCGGGAGCCTGCTCGGCCTGTTCGCGCGACGCACGTCGACACGGCGCGCCGCCGCGTCGTCGTCGGTGCTGTTCGGCCTCTGGCACGTCCTGCCGACGCTCAGCGCCACCGACGCCAACGACGCCCTCGGCGACCTCGCCACCGGCGGTCCCGGCCTGGCCCTGGTCCTCGTCGGCACGGTCCTGGCCACCGGGGCCGCCGGGATGGTGTTGTGCTGGCTGCGCCTCCGCGCCGGCAGCCTCGTCGCGCCCGTGGTCGCCCACCTGGCCGTCAACGGGGTCACCTTCACGGTGGCGTGGATCGTGGCGCGCTGATCCCCTCGGCGCCCGCCGTGCCGGGGCCGCAGGACCGAAGCACGAGAGGTGGGGTCCGGATGGGCAGCCGCCCGCGCCAGCCAGGACGAAGGGCCCGCCACCGGACGGCGACGAGGAGGGTCAGGTGCGGCAGACGCCGTCGAGGCCGTGGGCGACGAAGCCGACGATCACGTCGAACGCCGCCCGGGCCGTGGTCTCGTCGTCGGCGCTCAGGCGGTCCGCGGAATCGGCGATCAGCTGCAGGAGGCTCGTGCTGGCCATGAGCCAGCGCTCGGCCACCACGTCGGGCGCCTGGAGCGGGAAGGCGGCGGCCACGGTGGCGTTGATGCGCTCCTGCACCGAGCCGGGCCCGAAGCCGATGCGGTAGACCCGCTCGTCGTCGCCGGCCACGAGGTTGGCGACGATCGTGATCCAGCGGGCCCCACCCACCGGCTCCCGCCGCAGCAGCTCGAACAGCGGCTCGGCGAGCACGCGGACCGCGGACTCGGGGTCGGGTCGGTCCCCGGCCGCCTCGAGCGCGGCCAACAGCTCGGCCTGGCGGGCGACGACGGCGCCGCCACGGCGGGCGATGACCTGTTCGAGCAGCCCGTCCTTGTCCCCGAAGTGGTAGTGCACCGAGGCGGCGGCCAGCCCGGCGGCGGTGTTGACCGACCGGATCGAGACGCCCTCGACGCCCCGACGGGCGAACAGCTCCTCGGCGGCGTCCATGAGCTGGTCACGGGTGCGCTCGCCGTCGGCCCGCCGGGACTCGCCCTGACGCGACCGAGGAGCCGCCGATGCCGATCCCCGAACCATGGACGACGATCTTGCCGGGGGCGACGGCCCATGTCGAGCATTTACTTCGATCACTTGATCATTGCACCTGATCGATGGTTGCCCTACCCTGCCGGTCACGGGGGTCGATCGGCACCTCCGGAGCGATCGCCCAGGAGGCAACAGGTGGAGTTCGGCGTCTTCTTCAACGGCTACATGCCCGGCCCGGCGGCTCACGACTCGGAGCTCGAGCACACCTTGCTCATGCGCGAGATCGAGTACGCCGTCCTCGCCGACAAGCACAACTGGAAGTACGCCTGGTTCGGCGAGCACCACGCCCTCACCGAGTACAGCCACATGTCGGCTCCCGAGGTCGTGATGCCGTACGTGGCCCGCGCCACGGACCGGATCCACATGGGCTCTGCGATCATGAACCTGTCGCCACGCGTCAACCACCCGGTGCGCAACGCCGAGCGGGTGGCGATGCTCGACCACGTCACCGGCAACCGCTACGAGTGGGGAACGGGCCGTGGCGCCGGCAGCCACGAGATCGCCTCGTTCAACATCCTCGACAAGGACTCCACCAAGGCCGAGTGGGAAGAGGCGGTCCGCGAGATCCCCCGCATGTGGGAGCAGAAGGACTACCAGTACGAGGGCACCTCGTTCACCGTTCCCACGCCGCACAACGTGCTGCCCAAGCCCTACGGCATCGGGCACCCGCCGATCTGGGTCGCCTGTGGCAACCCGCCCACGTTCGCCAAGGCCGGCGAGCTCGGCATCGGCGCCATCGCCTTCAACTTCGAGCCGATCTTCAACATGAAGGGCCGGGTCGACACCTACAAGGAGGCGGTGGCCAACTGCACCGAGCCGCTGGGGCAGTACAAGAACGACAACATCATGATGACCAACGCCGTCATCTGCCTCGAGGACCGGGACAAGGCGCGGGCCATCGCCATGGGCAAGGGCCGCGGCTACCAGTACACGATGGTCGCCCTGTACCACGACACGATGCCGAAGCGCGAGGGCTCGTTCACCTGGCCGGCCCACCCGCCGGCGATCCCGAGCGAGGAGGTCCTCGACCAGGTCATCGAGGCCGGCATGATGCTGTGCGGCAACCCCGACGAGGTCGCCGAGCAGGTCGAGAAGTACCAGACGGTCGGCTGCGACCAGGTCGTCTTCGGCCTCCCGGCCGACGGCGTCGGCCACGACGAGACGCTCGAGATCATCGAGCTGTTCGGCTCGAAGGTGATCCCCCAGTTCGACGAGGATCCGGTGCACTCGACCACCCGGTACCGCCAGCAGGCCCAGCCCAAGTACCCGATGTTCAACAACCCGCCGCCCGACATCACCCCCGAGGCGCTCCCCGAGCACGCCCTCGTCCGGTAGTCGACGGTTCCGCTCCGTGCCGATGCCCGGTCCCCGAACGGGGATCGGGCATCGGCGCGTCCGTCGGATCGCGACCGGAGACGGAGTCGACGGGCGTCTCCCCGCGGCGGGCGTCCAGCCACGCAGCGCCGAGGAAGCAGAGGGCACCGAGGAGCGTCCCCGAGTTGGCGGTCGTGGCGTCGACCATCTCGGTGGTGGACGGGCGGACGAACGCGGCGAGGGCGGCGGCCATGAACAGCAGCGAGCCGACCAGGTTCAGGAGTGCGGTCTCGAGCGGGATGTCACCCTCGGGGTCACGCCAGGGCCGGGCGACCGTCCACCAGGCGATGCCGCTGGCCACGAGGAAGCAGATCGAGCCGACGAAGTCCGGGGTCCAGATCCGGAGGTCCTCCTGCTTGGTCGACAGACCCCCCTGCATGGCGTCGAAGGTGTTGACGTTGAACCACAGCGTGCCGGCGAACTGGATGAGCGACGCCCACGAGTCCGCGTCGTGGGGAAGCCAGGCCAGCACCCGCCGGCCACCCACCCGCGGACCGTCGGCGACCGACGACTGGTACTGGAGGAACCCGGCCGAGGTGAAGAACACAGAGCCGACGAAGTAGGTGACGCCGACCGGCCCCGGTCCCACTGCCGAAGCGATCCCCGGGACCGATGCGACCGCGAAGCAGGCCGACCCGATGATGAAGAAGACGTCCGTCCACCACACGCGGCCGAGACGGGCGCGTGGCACCCCTGACGGGTGAGGCCTGCTCAACGCGCCCGGGTCCCTCGTCGGCCGATCAGTCGGCGATGCCGACGGCGTCGGCCTGCTGGTAGGACGCGAGCAGGGCGCGTTCCTCGTCCCGCTTCGGGAAGGCGAGGGCCACGAGGGCGGCCCCTCCGAGCACGGCCACGATGCCCGCCGTGTAGGCCCACTTCTGTCCGTCGATGAACGACTGCTGCGCGCCGGCGATGATCTGCTGGCTGTACTGCGGGTACTGGGCGGCGGTGTTGGCGGCGCTGGAGAACGACTTGGTGAGCTCGCTCTGCACCTGGTCGGTGATCTGGCTCGACTCCGGTGACGACGCGATGAGCTGGTTCACCGCGCTGGCGTAGCCGGCGGTGAGCAGGGCGCCGAGGAGAGACTGCATGATGGCGCCGCCGAGGTCGCGCTGGAGGTCGGCGGTGCCCGAGGCCATCCCGGCGCGGGTCACCGGCACCGAGCCCGTGAGCGAGCGGGACGCGGGCGTGCCGGCCAGGCCGACGCCGAGCCCGACGAAGGCGTAGGCCAGCCCGACCTCCCAGTACGGGATGCCCTCGTCCCACAGGAAGAGCATGGTGAGGAAGCCGAGAAGGACGAACACGTAGCCGAACAGGAGCGTGAACCGGGCGCCCCGGGCCTCGACCAGCTTGGCCGATCGAGGTGCTGCGATGACCATGCACACCGCGGCCGGCATGATGGCCAGGCCGGCGTCGCGGGTCGAGTAGTCGAGCACGTTCTGCAGGAACTGCTGCCCGATGAACATGGCGCCCATCAGCGAGCCGAACACGATGATGCCGGCCACCGCGGCCACCCAGAACGTCGGGCGGGCGGCGACGTGGAGGTCGTACAGGGGATCTCGGGCTCGGCGCTGGCGCGCCACGAAGGCCACCAGGGCGGCGGCGGCCACGACGAAGAGGCTGAGCACCACCGTGGTCTCGCCGGGCACCGGCAGGAAGTTGATGGCAAGGATGAGGGCGCCGATCATCAACGCCGACAGGACGCCTCCCAGGTTGTCGACGGGGTCGGTGGTCTCGTGGACGTGGGCCGGCACCAGCACCACCGCCATCACCAGGGCCACGGCGGCGAGGGGCAGCGTCACCACGAACACCGAGCCCCACCAGTAGTGCTCGAGCAGGACCCCGGCGACGAGGGGCCCGAGGGAGGAGATGGCCCCACCGAGGGCCGACCACAGAGCGATGGATCGCGTGCGCGCCGCCCCGCTCCACAGGGCGGTGATCAGGGCCAGGGTCGTCGGGTAGGCCATGCCGGCCGACAGGCCGCCGAGGATCCGGGCCCCGATCAGCACCTCGATCGACGGCGCCCAGGCGGCCAGGATGCACGCCGGGATGCTGAGGCCCACACCGAGGAGCAGCATCAGCTTGCGGCCGTAGCGGTCGCCGAGGGCGCCCAACCACAGCACCGAGGCGGCCAGGCCCAGCGAGTACCCCACCGCCACCAGGTTCAGCGCCGTCTGCGAGGCGTCGAACGCCTTGCCGATGTCGGGCAGGGCGACGTTGGCGACGGCCAGGTTCAGGTTGGCGACGGCGGCGACGAGGATCAGGGCCAGCAGCACGAGTGACCCGCGCGCCGGGCCCGACCCGGGATCGGGGGGTGCGGCCCCGGCCGCCGGAGTCGAACCGATGTCACTGGAGCCCGGCATCGCTCGCACTCTCGCACACGCGTCTCATCGTTGGTGGCACCGCTTGGCCTTCAGGCCGCTCCCACACGGGCACGGGTCGTTGCGCCCTGCCTCGGTGAAGACGGCCATGATCTCGTCGGCGTACCGACCCCCGCGCAACAGGTCGGCCATCAGCCGCATCGGTCCGTCGACGTGGTGGAAGAACGAGAGGTAGCCGGCGCACAGGTAGTTGAGGCCGGGCTCGCCGTCGGCGGTGACCAGGAAGCGGTTCTTGGGGCACTCGCCGTGGCACGCGAAGCGCACGTCGCACTCGCGGCACTGTCGGGGCAGGGTGTCTCGCTTGGCGGTGCCGAAGGCTCGTTGCTGCGGCGAGGCGAGCAGCTCGACCAGGTGGGTGCGGGTGATGTTGCCCACGAGGTGCGCCGGCTCGACGAAGTGGTCGCACGAGTAGAGGTCGCCGTTGTGCTCGAGGGCCACGGCGTCGCCGCAGGTCTCGTTGAACACGCACATGGCCGGCGCAACGCCGACCCACGACGCCAGCGCGGCATCGAAGTGCGAGACGAACACCGCTCCGACGTCGTGGCGAACCCACTCGTCGAAGACGGCGATCAGGAACCGACCCCACGCCTCCGGGTCGACCGAGCGGTCGGTGACCCGGTCGCCCTCCTGGAACCCGGTGTCGTTGTCACGTTCGACGATCGGGATCAGCTGGATGAACCGGGCGCCGAGATCGTCACGGAAGAAGCGGTACACATCGAGGGGATGGTCCTGGTTGGCGGCGTTGACCGTGGCCAGCACGTTCCACTCGACGCCGTGCTTCCGCAGCAGCTCGAGGCCGCCCATGACCTTGTCGAAGGTCGGCTTGCCCTTCTTGTCGACCCGGTAGCGGTCGTGCAGCTCCCGGGGCCCGTCGATGCTGACCCCGACGAGGAAGTCGTGGGCGCGCAGCAGCTCGCACCACTCGTCGGTGAGCAGCGTGGCGTTGGTCTGGATCGTGTGGCGGACCACCTGGCCGGGACGCCGATGCCGCTCGGCCAGGTCGACCGCCCGCCGGAAGAAGTCGACGCCCATGAGGGTGGGCTCGCCGCCCTGCCAGGCGATGGTCACCTCCGGCACCCGCTGCGACTCCAGGAGCTGGCGGATGTAGGTCTCGAGCAGGTCGTCGGCCATCCGGAACCGGTCGCCGGGGTAGAGCGCCTCCTTCGAGAGGAAGAAGCAGTACTCGCAGTCGAGGTTGCAGATCGCCCCGGTGGGCTTGGCCAGGACGTGGAACCCGTCGGGTGCGCTCGCCGGACGGGCGGTCGGCATGGCCGGCGAGACGGCTGGCCTGGCCCCGAGCGGCCACCGGTACGTCCGACACGTCACGGATCCTAGGGTCGAGCCCCGATCGCGGATCACCCACATCGGTGGAGCAACCGAAGGGATCCTCCGGCTTAGGGTGCGAACGGGAGTCCGGGCGATCGGGCAGTCCGGCGGAGGAGGCGCGATGTCCGAGAGATCGAAGGCGAAGCGGTTCCCGGTGCTGCAGGGGGTGCTGCCCGTCGACCGGTCACGCGTCGGCTTCGAGGTGCTGGCCGGGGTCACCCTCGCCGCGCTCGCCATCCCCGAGGTGATGGGCTACGCCACCATCGCCGGCATGCCGGTGATCACCGGCCTCTACACGATCCTCGTCCCCATCGTGGTCTTCGCCCTGCTGGGTTCGTCCCGCCACCTCGTCGTGGGGGCCGACTCGGCGACCGCCGCCGTCCTCGCCGCCGGCCTCGCCGGCATGGCCGCGACGGGGTCCTCCGAGTACGTCGCCCTCGCCGGCCTGCTCGCCCTCATGGCCGGCGGCCTCCTGCTCCTCGCCCGGCTCGTCAAGCTCGGGTTCCTCGCCGACTTCCTGTCCCGCACCGTCCTCGTCGGGTTCCTCACCGGCGTCGGCATCCAGGTCGCCTGCGGCCAGGTCGGCGGACTGCTCGGCATCCCTGAGGGCAAGGGCATCACCGTCGGCGACGTCGACTTCACCAACACCATCGGCAAGCTGATCAGCACCCTCGAGGACCTCGGCGACATCAGCTGGACGACCGTCGCCGTCTCCGCCGGCGTCATCGTCGTGATCCTCGGGGCGAAGTTCGTGACCAAGGCGGTGCCGGGCGCGCTCATCGCCGTGCTCGGCGCCATCATCGTCAGCTGGCACTGGGACCTCGCCGACCACGGCGTCTCCACACTCGGGCCGGTGCCGGGCGGGCTCCCCTCGTTCGGCCTGCCCGACGTCTCGTGGTCGGACATGGGCTCGCTCGTCCCCACCGCGGCCTCGATCTTCGTGCTGATCCTGGCCCAGAGCGCAGCGACGTCGCGCGCCTACGCCGCCAGGTACGACGATGCCTTCGACGAGAACGTCGACCTCGACGGCCTGGCCGCCGCCAACGTCGCCGCCGGACTCTCGGGCACGTTCGTCGTGAACGGCAGTCCCACCAAGACCCAGATGGTCGACAGCGCCGGGGGACGCTCCCAGCTCGCCCAGATCACCACGGGTGCGATCGTGCTGATCGTCCTGCTCTTCCTCACCAAGCCACTGCAGTACATGCCCAACGCCGTGCTCGCCGCCGTCGTGTTCCTCATCGGCATCGAGCTGGTCGACATCGGCGGCATGCGCAAGATCCTCCGAGAGCGTCCGGGCGAGTTCGTCGTGGCCGCGCTCACTGCGCTCACCGTGGTGCTCGTCGGCGTCGAGCAGGGCATCGTGCTCGCCATCGTCCTGTCGATCATCGACCACCTCCGCCGCTCCTACCGCCCGGCCACCGCCGTCCTCGTGGAAGGTGACGGCGACACCACGGCCAGGGCGGCTGACGCCTCGACGCCCACCGCAGCGGCGACGGCATCCCTCGGGACCTGGCACTCGGTGCCGCCGACCCCGGATGCGCGCAGCCGACCCGGGTTGGTCGTCTACCGGTTCGCGTCCAACCTCTACTACGCCAACGCCAACCACTTCCTCGAGGACGTGACCGCCTTCGTCGCCGACCCCGACGCGCCGCCGCTCTCGTGGTTCTGCATCGACGCCGCCGCCATGCCCGACATCGACATGACCGGCGGCGACACCATCCGTCAGGTCGCACGCCAGCTCGACGAGCACCACGTGAAGCTGGTGTTCGTCGAGGTCATGCCGTCGGTCCGCAGGCAGCTCGACCGGTACGGGCTGACCGAAGAGCTCGGTGCGAACTCGTTCTTCGAGGACGCCGACGGGCTCCTCGCCGCCTACGACCGGTCGAGCACCACCGCCTGAGCCGCCCGCAGCGGCACCTGGTCCCCGTCAGCCGTCGAGGGCCCGGCGGAGGTCGGCCACCAGGTCGGCGGCGGTCTCGATCCCCACCGACAAGCGCACCAGCCCCGGATCGACGGCGAGCGGCGAGTCGGCCGCGCTGGCGTGGGTCATGCGGGCCGGGTGCTCGATGAGCGACTCGACCGCCCCGAGCGACTCGGCCAGCCGGAAGACGCGCGTGCGACGCGCGACCTCGACGGCGGCGGCCTCTCCCCCGTCGACCACGAACGACACCATGCCGCCGAAGCCGGACATCTGCCGGCGGGCGACCTCGTGGCCCGGATGGCCCGGCAGGCCGGGCCACAGCACGCGCGTGACCCGCGGATGGTCGGCGAGCGCCCCGGCCACCGCGGCGGCGTTGTCGCCGTGGCGGTCCATGCGCACGGCGAGGGTCTTGAGGCCGCGCAGGTTGAGGTAGCAGTCGAACGGCGACGCCACCGCGCCCACCGCGTTCTGCACGAAGCCCAGCCCGGCCGCCAACTCGTCGTGGGAGGTGGCCACGAAGCCGCCGACCACGTCGGAGTGGCCCCCGACGTACTTGGTGGTGGAGTGCACGACGACGTCGGCCCCGAGCTCGAGTGGCCGCTGCAGGTAGGGGGTGGCGAAGGTGTTGTCGACCACGACCACGGCGCCGCGGCCGTGGGCGATCTCGGCGACGGCGGCGATGTCGACGATCGACAGCATCGGGTTGGTCGGGGTCTCGACCCAGACGAGGCCGGTGCCCGCGGGCCAGTCGCGCTCGAGCGCCGCCGGGTCGGTGAGGTCTGCGGCCGACCACGACAACCCGGCGGGGCGGTGCACCTTGTCGATCAGGCGGAAGGTGCCGCCGTAGGCGTCGTCGCCCAGCACCACATGGGCCCCGGGCGGGAGCTGGCGCAGCACGGCGTCCTCGGCGGCCAGCCCGCTGGCGAAGGCGTAGCCGTGGGTCGCCCCCTCGAGCGAGGACAGACAGGCCTCGAACGCCGCCCGGGTCGGGTTGCCCGATCGGCCGTACTCGTAGCCCTTGTGCTCGCCCACCGCCTCCTGGGCGAAGGTCGTGGCCAGCGAGATGGGGATGACCACCGCCCCGGTGGTGGGATCGGGCTCCTGTCCGGCGTGGATGGCGCGGGTCTCGAAGCCGAGCGGGTCGCCGTCGGGGTCAGGCACGCCCACCCCCGGACCCGGGCGCCGGCGAACCGCCGTCGCCGTCGCCGTCGCCGTCGGACAGGTAGCGCAGCAGGTCGGTGCGGGACAGCACGACGTGGGGCCGCCCGCCGGCCAGCACCACCAGTGCGGGGGCGCGGTCGAGGAGCTCGACGGCGAGCGGCACCGGCTGACCGACCCCGATGGTCGGCAGCGGTGGGCCCATCACCTCGCCGGCGGAGCGGTCGAGCACGGAGGCGTCGCGGGCGGCCGAATCCATGAGGGCCAGCTCGTCGAGGGCGCCCAGCACCTCGGCGGCGGCGAGGGGCAGCTCACCCTTGGCGACCGGCACCTGTGAGACGCCGTGCTCGCGCATCAGTCGCACCGCAGCCCGCACCGGGGCGTCGGGGTGGACGTACACGAGCGGGGGCATCTCGGCGCCGCGGGCGGCGATCACGTCGGCCACGGTGACACCCGCATCGCGGCACGAACCCATAGCCGGCCATCCAGTCGTCGTCGAAGACGCTGCGACAGGTAGCCCCGCCCCGAGTCGGGGATGAGCACCACGACCAGGTCGTCGGGCGTCAGGTCGGCGGCGACCTCGAGGGCGGCGGCGACGGCGGTCCCACCCGACCCGCCGATGAGCAGACCCTCCTCACGGGTGACGCGCCGGGCGGTGAGGAAGCTGTCCTCGTCGCTCACGGCCACCACGCGGTCGACGAGCGAAGGGTCGTAGGTCGTCGGCCAGAAGTCCTCGCCGATGCCCTCGACCAGGTAGGGCCGACCGGATCCTCCCGAGTACACGGAGCCGGCGGGGTCGGCCGCCACCACCTGCACCGAAGGGTTCTGCGCCTTGAGGAAACGGGCGACCCCGGTGATGGTGCCGCCCGTGCCGACCCCCGCCACGAAGTGGGTGATGCGGCCGGCCGTCTGGCGCCAGATCTCCGGACCGGTGGACTGCTCGTGGGCCCAGGGGTTCCACTCGTTGCCGTACTGGTTGGGGCGGAACGCCTCGGGGGTCTCGCGCACCAGGCGCTCCGCGACCGAGTAGTAGGACGACGGGTCGTCGGGTTCGACGGCGACCGGGCAGACGACGACCTCGGCCCCGTAGGCCCGGAGCAGCGACACCTTCTCCGGGGCCACCTTGTCGGTGGTGACGAAGATGCACCGGTAGCCGCGTTGGGCGGCGACGATGGCCAGCCCGACGCCGGTGTTGCCCGAGGTGGGCTCGATGATGGTGCCGCCCGGCTCCAGGAGCCCCTCGCGCTCGGCCGCGTCGATCATGGCGACGGCCGGACGGTCCTTCACGCTGCCGCCCGGATTGGTGGTCTCGAGCTTCACCACGACCGGCGCCGGTACGTGGGCGGCGGCACGGCGCAGGCGGACGAGCGGCGTGTTGCCGACCAGGTCGAGGATCGAGTCGGCGATCTCGGGCTCCCCGCCGCTGTCGGTTCCCGAAACCCGATCCATGTGCTCGACAATATCGGTGCGGTCGCGGCGCGCGGCGATGCTCACGCGTTGGCCGCGCCCGGTGGGGCACCGTCGCGGACGTCGGCGACGGGGAGGCCCACCCTGTCCGGTTGCCAGGAGAGCGCCCTTCGGCCCTGGGACCGCGGGTTCGACGAGTACTGACCGCGCCACCGCGGGATTCATCCGAAGCGGGTGACGCAGCCCGGTCCACCACGTTCTACGGTCTCGTCCAGGAGAGGGGCCGACCTCCGGAGCCCGAGCGAGGAGCGCGAGATGCTGTCGAAGCACGTGAAGGCGGAGGACGTCGATCCCGGCGAACGGGACGTCGCCCCCATGTTCGGGTCGCGGGTCATGGCCCAGCCGATCCCCCGCTACCGGATGCCCGACGAGGAGACACCGTCCCGTGCCGTCTACCAGCTCATCCGCGACGAGATGAGCCTCGACGGCACGCCGCTGCTCAACCTGGCGTCGTTCGTCACGACGTGGATGGAGCCGGAGGCCGACCTCCTCGCCGCCGAGGTCGCCGGCAAGAACTTCATCGACCAGGAGGAGTACCCGATCCCCTCGGTCCTCGAACGCCGGTGCGTCAGCATCATCGCCGACCTGTTCCACGCCCCGTCCACCGGCGAGCAGGCGGTGGGCACCAGCACCATCGGGTCGTCCGAGGCCATCCACCTGTGCGGCCTCGCCCTCAAGCGCAACTGGCAGGCCCGACGGACGGCGGCCGGCAGGGACGTCGCCCGGCCCAACCTGGTGATGAGCTCGGCCGTGCACGTCACGTGGGAGAAGTTCTGCCGCTACTTCGAGGTCGAGCCGCGCGAGGTGCCGCTGCAGGCAGGACGGTGGACGCTCGACCCGGCCGCCGCCCTGGCGAGGTGCGACGAGAACACCATCGGCGTGGTCGGGATCCTCGGGTCGACCTACACGGGCCACTTCGACCCCGTCGCCGAGCTCGACGCCGCCGTCACGGCGTGGAACGCCGAGCACGACGGGACCCTCGGCATCCACGTCGACGCCGCATCGGGTGGGTTCGTGGCCCCGTTCGCCTACCCGGATCTCGCCTGGGACTTCCGGCTGCCGAACGTGCGGTCGATCAACGTCTCGGGCCACAAGTACGGCCTCGTGTACCCGGGTGTCGGCTGGGCGATCTGGCGCGACGCGGACGACCTGCCCGAGGATCTCATCTTCCACGACTCCTACCTGGGCAACGACCAGTCGACCTTCGACCTCAACTTCTCGAAGCCCACGGCCGGCGTCGTCGGGCAGTACTACAACCTCATCCGCCTCGGGCGGGTCGGCTACACGTCGATCATGCGCAACGCCCTCGACACCTGCCAGTTCCTCGCCGACGAGATCACGGCGCGCGGGCGAGCCGAGGTCGTCAGCGAGCCCGGCAACCTCCCCGTGCTGTGCGTCAGGCTGGAGGACGAGTCACGGTTCAACGCCCACGACGTGGCCAACGCCCTGCGCCGGAAGGGGTGGATCGTGCCCGCCTACACCATGCCGGCCGACCTGCAGGAGATGTCCGTGCTGCGCGTCGTCGTGCGCGAGGGCTTCAGCCGCGACCTGGCCGTCGCCCTGCTCGACGACCTGCACGCCATGGCCGAGGAGCTGCACCTCAACCCCCCGCCGGCACCGGCCCCGCATCGACACGGCAAGCAGCGGGTCTGCTAGCACGGGGGCCGTGCAGGCGGAGATCGATCCCGAGCTCTGGGGGGCCCTCGTCTCACTCGGCCGCCCCCGACGGCTTCCCGCCGGGGCGTGCATCTTCGTCGAGGGCGACCCGCCCGGCGACGTCTTCGCCGTCGTGCGGGGCCGCGTGAAGGTGAGCGCGGTCACCCTCGACGGCAGGGAGCGGGTGCTCGACCACAAGCAGCCGGGCGACCTCTTCGGCGAGCTGTCGGCCATCGACGGGCTGCCGCGCTCGGCGAGCGCCAGCGCCCTCGACGACGTCGAGCTCGCCGCCATCCCCGGCCCTGCGTTCGTCGCCTTCCTGCACGAGCACCCGGTGCTCGCCCTGCCGCTCCTGCAGCTCCTCGCCAACCGGCTGCGGGCCACCACCAACCAGGCGGTCGGTGCGCGCACCCGATCGACCGTCGCCCGGGTGGCCGAGGTGCTGATCACGGTGGCGGCGAGGGACCGCACCACCGTCGACGGCCTCCCCGCCGTGCAGGCCAGCCACGAAGAGCTCGCCGGCTGGGTCGGGATCAACCGCGAGGCGGTGAGTCGCGCCCTCGGCCAACTCCGCGGCCGTGGGCTCGTGCGGACCCTGCGGGGACGAGTGGTCCTGCTCGACACCGACGCCCTCACCCGGATCGGCTGAGCCGATCTCCCGGGCGCCGCGTCGATCACGAGGGACGTCGTGTGCCCGCACGCACAGACGTCGCCGTCGCCGAGGGTCACACTGCCCCCGACGGCGACGGATCCCAGACCCGTCCCCGGGGGGCCGTGGGTCGGCTCCCGGGGACGGGGACCGGGGCGTCGTTGGGTGTGGGGGCCGGGGTGGACAGGGGGCGTCTCTCCCGTCCTTGGCTCGGACCTACCCTGGCCCCCCGACCACGACCGGTTCGGATCGGGGTCTCGCTCGCCTCGGCGTCGATGCCGGGAAGGTGGGCGTCGGCGCGTCCGACCGACGGTCGCCGGGCATGCCACGATCGGGTATGACGTTCACCACCATCGAGGTCGACTCCGACGGCCCCCGCGGCACGATCTGGCTCGACCGACCCGACAAGCTCAACCCCCTGAGCACCGAGACCCTCCTCGAGCTCGCCGCCGCCGCCCGCGGGTTCGACGAGCGACCCGAGGTCAAGGTGGTCGTCGTCGGCGGTCGCGGCCGCGCCTTCAGCGCCGGTGCCGACGTGACCGCCTTCCGCGGTCCCCACCCGGGTGTCGCCGCCCAACGGGCGGCGGCCGACGCCGGACGGGCCATGGCCGAGGCCGTCGAGGGGATGGCCGCGGTGACGATCGCTCGGATCCACGGCCACTGCGTGGGCGGCGGCCTGGTGCTGGCGGCGGCGTGCGACCTGCGGGTGGCGGCGGCCGGCACCCGCTTCGCGATCCCCGAGGTCGACCTCGGCATCCCCCTCGCCTGGGGTGGGATCCCGCGGCTGGTGCGCGAGATCGGCCCGGCGATGACCCGCGAGCTCGTCCTCACGTGCCGGCCCTTCGACGCCGAGGAGGCGAGGGCGCTCGGGTTCGTCAACCGGGTCGTCGTCGACGACGAGCTCGATGGGGCCGTGGCCGCCCTCGCCGACGAGCTGGTCGGCAAGTCGTCCCTGACCCTTCGCGCCACCAAGCTCGGGGTGGCGGCCGCCCTCGACGCCATGGTCCCCGCGTCGGGCGCGTGGAACGACGCCGACGTCCTGCTCACGGCCCTGCAGGACCCCGAGTCCCGCGACGCGGCCCGCCGCTACCTCGAGCGGCTGCAGCGATGACCACCCACGTGACGGCGCGCCCGGAGATCCCGGTGCTCACCTTCCTCGGCGCGGCCGGCACGGTGACCGGCAGCCGCTTCCTCGTCGACACCGGCCGAGCCCGGATCCTGGTCGACGCCGGCCTGTTCCAGGGCCTGCGCGCCCTGCGGCGGCGGAACTGGGAGCCCTTCCCGGTCGAGCCGGCGAGCATCGACGCCGTCGTCGTCAGCCACGCCCACGTCGACCACGTCGGATACCTCCCCGTGCTGCATCGCGACGGGTTCACCGGTCCGGTGCACGCCACCCGGGGCACCGCGGCGCTGGCCGGCATCGTCCTGCCCGACTCCGGGCACCTCCAGGAGGAGGAGGCGGCCTACGCCAACCGGAAGGGGTTCTCCAAGCACCATCCGGCCCTCCCGCTCTACACGGAGGACGACGCCCGCCGGGCCCTCCCCGCCTTTCGCGCCGAGCACTACGACACCGAGGTCGAGGTGGCGCCGGGGATCCACCTGACCCTGCACACCGCCGGGCACATCCTCGGCTCGTCGACGGTCACCCTCCGGCTGGCCGACCACGGCGACCGCCGGGTCGTGTTCAGCGGCGATCTCGGGCGACCGGCCCACCCGCTGCTGCGCCCTCCGTCGCCGGTGGGCGACGCCGACGTGGTGATCGTGGAGTCGACCTACGGGGACAGGACCCACGACGACGCCGACGCGGTCGAACGCTTCGGCGATGCCATCACCGACACCGTCGCCCGGGGCGGCACCGTGCTCATCCCCGCGTTCGCCGTCGACCGCACCGAGGTGGTGCTGTTCCACCTGCGCGAGCTGTCGCGTGCGGGCGTGATCCCGGACGTGCCCGTCTACGTCGACTCCCCCATGGCCCTCACCGCCCTGACCGTGTACCGGGAGGCGATCCGCCGCGGCGATCCCGAGGTCCGGCCGGAGGTGGTGGCGCTCGCCCGGCACCACGACCCGTTCGACACCGGCCGGGTGGTCGAGGTGCACGACGTGGAGCACTCGAAGGCCCTGGCCGACGTGAGGACCCCGTCGATCATCGTGTCGGCGTCGGGCATGGCCACCGGGGGGCGCGTGGTCCACCACCTCCGTCGCCTGCTCCCGAACCACCGGCACACCGTGCTGCTCGTCGGGTTCCAGGCACCGGGCACCCGGGGCCGCCTGCTCGCCGACGGCGCCCGGCAGGTCAAGATGCTCGGCCGCTACGTCCCGGTGCGCGCCGAGGTCGTCGACGTCGGCGCGTTCTCGGTGCACGCCGACCGCGACGAGCTGGCCGGCTGGCTGGACACCGCCGTCCGGCCACCGGAGGTCGTGTACCTCGTGCACGGCGAGCCCGACGCCGCCGAGTCCCTCCGCTGCCTGGTCGACCGCGACGACCGGCCCGCCGTCGTGGCCCGCCACCACGAACGGGTCCGCCTCGACTGACTGCCCCGTCGAGCGAGCGACGGGGCGGTGCGCCGGTGCTTGCGATCACCGGCCGCCCTCGATACCCTCGGGGGTATGTGCAGCCGAATGACCTGTGCCACCTGCGGCCGTCCCACCTACGCCGGTTGCGGCAACCACGTCGAGCAGGTGCTCGGCGACGTGCCGCGGGCCGAGCGGTGCCAGTGCGGGCAGGGTTCGTCCCCCGGCCGGGCCCGGCGCGGTTGGCGGTCCGCCCTGACCGGCCGCTGAGCCCCACATGGACACGTGCCGCCTGGCCGGCCTGCTCTGGCCCGCACTCCTCGTCGCCGTCACCGTGTCGGTCCTCACCGGCAACGACCTCGCGGGCCTGCTCGCCGCCGGTGTGACCGTCACCGGCATCGTCGTGCTCGGCCGCGTCAGGGGCACCTCCGGCGCTTGCGCGCTCCCGCCCCCGACACGGCGAGGAGACCCCGTGTCCCGTGACGAACGCGACGCCGCCCCGCGGTCGTAGCCGCCCCGCGGTCGTAGCCGCCCCGTCGAGTCGTCGAGTCGTCGAGTCGTCGGCTTGCCCGCGGCGCCGACCGCCCGTCAGGCTGGCGCGATGCCCCCGGATCCCGAGTACGGCCAGTTCGCGCTCCGTGAGTTCCTGGGCATGGCGGTGGAGAGCACCGGCGAAGGCTCGGCCACGGCCTCGCTCACGGTCGACGACCGGCACCGCAACCCCAACGGCGTCGTGCACGGCGCCGTCCTGTTCGCCATGGTCGACACGGCGATGGGCGCGGCGACGATGTCCGTGCTCCCCGACGGTCGGTACTGCGCGTCGGTCGACGTGCAGCTCCGGTTCGTCCGGCCGGCCGCCGGCGGTCCACTCGTGGCCGACGTCGACGTCTTGAAGCAGGGCCGGACGGTGGTGCACCTCGAGGGACGGGTCGTCGACGGCGACCGACGCCTGATCGCGACGGCGTCGGCGACGTTCGCGGTGATCAGTCCCTGACCGGGCGCGACCCGAGCACCCGACCGCGCCTCGCTACCGCAGGCGGAAGCCGGTGGCGCCGATCGGCTCCTCGTCGACGACCTCGACCGCGGTCACGACCGCACGGGGCGGGCCGACCCGGCACCACGCCACCATGGACGACACCGACTCGGCCGGCCCCTCGAACGTCGCCTCGACCCGACCGTCGTCGAGGTTCCGGACCCACCCGGCCACACCCCGGGACGTCGCCTCCCGCCGGCAGGCATCCCGGTACCAGACCCCCTGGACACGCCCGACGACGAGGACGCGACGGCGGATCATGCCGCCGAGTCTCCCACGTGGCGTCGGCGCCGGACCGTCCGCTCCGCTCGCCGGAGCCGAGTACCTCACTGCTTGTTGACTCAATACCGGGAGAGTGAGAGTCTGCCGGGCGATGGTTCGTGACCGCAACGTCGACGAGCGGGCGGCTCGCCACGCCGCGCTGGGCGACCCGGTGCGCCTGGCGATCGCCGATGAGCTGTCCACGTCGGACCGCTCCCCCGTCGAGCTCCGTCGCCGCCTCGGCCTCGAGTCGAACCTGCTCGCCCACCACCTCGACGTGCTGACCCGGGTCGGCCTGATCGAGCGTTCGCGGTCGAGTGGCGACGGGCGCCGCCGCTACGTCCACCTGCACCGGGATGCGCTGGAGGGCCTCGCCCCCGGCTCGCCCGTGCGGCCGGGACCGGCGCTGTTCGTCTGCTCCGCCAACTCGGCCCGATCCCCGTTGGCGGCGGCGTTGTGGCGACGGGCCACGGGCGAGGACGCCGCCTCGGCCGGCACCCGTCCGGCGGCGCGCGTCCATCCCGGGGCGGTCGCCGCCGCCCGGCGCGTCGGGCTCGACCTGGCGGCCTCGGTCCCCCACGACCTGGCCGACGTCGATGCCTACCCGGCGCTCGTCGTCACCGTGTGCGACCAGGCCCACGAGGAGCTCGAACCGGACGACGCCTGGTTGCACTGGTCGATCACCGATCCGGTGCCCACGGGCACGAAGGCGGCGTTCGACCGGGTGGTGGCCGAGCTGTCCCAGCGCATCGACGCCCTGGTCGACGCCTCGGGAGCGTCGTCGTGACCGACGAGGTCGTCCCCGACGACACCGAGCTGGCGCTCGAGCCGGAGACGGGCACCGGCTTCCTCCGCGTCGACCTGGCCCGGCGCCTCGTCGCCGAGGCGTTCGGCACGGCCATGCTGATCGTCGCCGTGATCGGCTCCGGCATCGCCGCCAGTCGGCTCTCGAGTGGCGACGTCGGCTTGCAGCTGCTCCAGAACGCCGTCGCCACCGCGGGCGCGCTGGTGGGCCTCATCCTGATGTTCGGCGCGGTCTCGGGCGCCCACTTCAACCCGGTGGTCACGCTGCTCGACCGGGTGCTCGGCACCACCACCAGCCGCGACACGGGCCTCTACGTCGTCGCCCAGGTGACCGGCGGCTGCCTCGGGGCGATGCTGGTCAACCTCATGTTCGAGCTCCCGGCGGTCAACCTGTCCACGAAGGACCGGTCGTCACCCGCCCTCTGGCTCTCCGAGGTCGTCGCCACCGTCACCCTGCTGCTGGTGATCCAGGGCTGCGTACGGACCGGGCGGGCCAACGTGGTGCCGTTCGCGGTGGCGGCATGGATCGGCGGCGCCTACTGGTTCACGTCGTCGACCAGCTTCGCCAACCCGGCGGTCACGATCGCCCGCACCTTGTCCGACACCTTCGCCGGCATCGCACCGTCGTCGGCACCGATGTTCATCGTGATGCAGCTCGTCGGCATGACGATCGCGTTCGGACTGGTGCGCCTCTTCTACCCCCACGACGCGTCGGAGCCCTCCTCATGAGCGATACCCGTCCCGAGGTCCTGTTCGTCTGCGTCCACAACGCCGGACGCTCACAGATGGCCGCCGCCCTGCTCGCCCACCACGCCGGTGACCGGGTCGTGGTGCGGTCGGCCGGGTCGGCCCCCGCCGACGACATCAACCCCGCCGTCGTCGAGGCCATGGCCGAGCTCGGCCTCGACCTGCGGGCCGCCGGGGCCCGCCCGAAGCGGCTCGAGGACGCTGCGGTGCAGGCCTCGGACGTGGTCATCACGATGGGGTGCGGCGATGCCTGCCCCATCTACCCGGGCAAGCGCTACGAGGACTGGCAGCTCGACGATCCCGCCGGCCGCGGCGTCGAGGCGGTGCGTCCCATCCGCGACGAGATCGACCGCCGGATCCGCCAACTCGTCGCGTCGCTCGACCTGCCGGCCACCGCCGGCTGAGCAGCGTGCCCTCGGCGCTACGGCGCCAGCACCGACCGCAGCGCCTCGAGGCGGTCGGGCACCAGCCGGTACCACGCCCACCGGCCCCGCTTCTCCCGGGACAGCAAGCCGGCGTCGACGAGGACCGACAGGTGGTGCGACACCGTCGGCTGGCTTCGCCCGATCGGCTCGACCAGGTCGCATGCGCAAGCCTCGCCGGACGTCGACGCCGCGACCAGCGACAGCAGCCGAAGACGGGCCGGATCGGCGAGCACCTTGAACGCCCCGGCCAACTCCTCGGCGTCGGCCTCGTCGAGCACGCCGGCGGTCACCGGTGGGCAACACCCCTCGAACGGCTCGGCCTTCATCGCGAACCTCGCTCCCCCGCTCGGGCGACCGGTGGCCACCGACAAATTGACAGTCGTCGATCTGTTGGTAGAGTGCCCGTCAGATCGACCATGATCGATACACCCTAACCGGAGGTCCCCGTGGCACGCGTCCAGCTCGCCCTCAACGTCACCGACATCGACCAGGCCGTCGACTTCTACACCAGGCTCTTCGCCACCGAGCCGGCCAAGCGCAAGCCCGGCTACGCCAACTTCGAGATCGCCGACCCTCCCCTCAAGCTCGTGCTGTTCGAGGGCCCGGAAGGGGCGACCCTCAACCACCTCGGCGTCGAGACCGACCACCCCGACGAGGTCGAGGCCGCCGAGGCCCGCCTCTCCGACACGGGCCTCGAGACCACGGGCGTCGACGACACGGTCTGCTGCTACGCCACCAAGGTCGAGACGTGGGTCACCGACCCCGATGGCGCCCGTTGGGAGTGGTACGTCAAGACGGGCGACGCCGAGCAGCTCACCGACGAGGTCGTGCCCGAGGGGGAGGGCGAGGGCAAGGTGGCGACGTGCTGCGCCCCCGACGCCGGCGCCGAGCCCGTCACCCTGGGCCGAACCCGCTGAGGGCGTCTGCGCCCGAGGGTCATCGGGCCCGTCGCCCGGGGGACGAGCGATGATGAGCGACCGACGTCGTCGACGACGTGGGCCCCCATCACCCGAGGAGGGCACGATGCCCGACATGCCACGCCTGGCCCCCACCACCGAGGCCGACTGGGACGACGACACCGCCGCGCTCATGGAGCAGCTCGGCGAGCTCAACATCTTCCGGACCCTCGCCCACCATCCGGTGCTGCTCCGGCGCTGGCTCGGGCTCGGCAGCCACGTCCTGTTGGGCTCGACGCTCGATCCGAGGACGCGTGAGCTCGTCATCCTCCGCACGGGGTGGCGTTGCGGCTCGGACTACGAGTTCGGCCAGCACACGGTGATCGCCCGTGACGCGGGCATCACCGACGACGAGATCCGGCGCGTCACCGCAGGACCGGGAACGGACGGCTGGTCGGCGCAGGAGCGGACGGTGTTGGTGGCCGCGGACGAGCTGATCGACGACCACCGCCTGAGCGACGCCACGTGGGACGTGCTGACGACCTGGCTGGACACCCGCCAGCTCCTCGACCTGATCTTCACCGTCGGGCAGTACGTGCTGGTGTCGATGGCGCTCAACTCCTGCGGCGTCGAGCGCGACCCGGGCGTGCCCGGTTTCCCGGCATGAGCGGCCGGCTCGCCGGGAAGGTGGCCGTCGTCGTGGGCGCCGGACAGACCCCGGGTGAGACCATCGGGAACGGACGGGCGGTGGCGCTGCGGTTCGCCAGGGAGGGCGCACGGGTCCTCGCCGTCGACCGCCGGCTCGAGTCGGCGCAGGAGACCTGCGACCTGATCGCCGGCGAGGGCGGTGAAGCGGAGAGTCTCGAGGCCGACGTTCGTCGCGAGGACGACTGCCAGGCGATGGCCGAGGCGGCGGTGGCGCGCTTCGGCCGCATCGACGTGCTCCACAACAACGTCGGGATCGGCGCCGGTGACGGCGGCGCGCTCGACCTGACGATCGAGAGCTGGGATCGGATCCACCAGGTGGATCTCCGGGGCATGTGGCTCACCTGCAAGCACGTCCTGCCGACGATGCGCGCCCAGGAGTCCGGCGCCGTCGTCAACGTGTCCTCGGCGGCGGCGGTGTGCAGCGTCCCGATCGTCGCCTACAAGACGGCGAAGGCGGGGGTGAACGCGCTCACCCAGGAGCTGGCCATCGAGAACGCCGGGTTCGGGGTGCGGGTCAACGCGGTGATGCCCGGGCTCATCGACACGCCGATGGCGGTCGACGGCTGGGCGGCCGCCCTGGGGGTGAGCCGTGACCAGATCCGGGCCGAACGCGACCGGCTGGTCCCGCTGCGTCGGAGGATGGGCACGGGGTGGGACGTCGCCCACGCGGCGCTGTACCTCGCCTCCGACGAGGCCGAGTTCGTGACCGGGGTCGTGCTCCCCGTCGACGGTGGCCAGTGCGCCCGGGTCGGCTGAGGCGCGACCCCTGCCGAGCGGCGGATGCTCCGGCGGTCAGGGGTCCGCCGGGGTGAGGGCGACCTCCATCAGCTCGCCCGGCGCGACCTCCTGGACGGTGCCGCAGACGTCGACGGTGATCGGTGCGCCCTCGTCGAGGTCGACGCGCACGGCGGCGAGGTCGGTCGTGAGATCCACGTGCACCACGTGACCTCGGTAGCGGACCTCGAACGACAACGATCCCAGTTCCTCGGGGATGGCCGGATCGAGGCGCAGCCGGTCCTGGCGCACCTCGATCCCGGCGTAGCACCGCTGGAGCAGGTCCACGGTGCCGGCCATGGCGCCCAGGTGGATGCCCTCGGCCGTGGTGCCGCCCTGGATGTCGTCCACGTCGCTGCGCAGCGCGGACGTGAACAGGTCCCACGAGCGCTTGCGGTCGAGACGGGCGTTGATCCAGGCGTGCACGACCCGGCTGAGCGTGCTGCCGTGCACGGTGCGGGCCTCGTAGTAGGCGCTGTTGCGGGCGACGAGGTCGTCGTCCCACTCGTAGCCGAGCCGCGTGAGCAGCGCCTCCACCTCCTCGGGCGGGAGCACGTAGAACAGCATCATCACGTCGGCCTGCTTGGCGACCTTGTAGCGGTTGGGACTGTCGCCCTCGGCTTCGAGGATGCGGTCGAGCCGGTGGATGTCGCCGTAGCGTTCGACGTAGTCGGTCCAGTCGAGCTCGTCGAGCTGCTCGTACCCCGCGAACTGCGAGACCACGCCGTCGTGGAAGTGGAGGCGCATGCGGCGCGTGATCTCCTCCCAGCGAGCGAGCTCGTCCTCGGTGAGCGAGAGCCGCTCGCGGAGGTCCCGGACGCTGACCGGCGGAAGCGTCTCGAGGACCTCGGCGGCCCGCAGGAGGCACCAGACCGCCATGAGGTTGGTGTAGGCGTTGTCGTCCAGGCCGGGCTCCTCCCGGTCGGGGTAGCCCTCGTGGAACTCGTCGGGACCCATGACGCCGCGGATGCTGTAGCGGTCGGTGACGTGGTCGTAGCTCGCCAGGCACGACCAGAACCGGGCGATCTCGATGATCATCTCGGCGCCGAAGAACCGGAGGAAGTCGAGGTCGCCGCTGGCCTGGTAGTAGTGCCAGACGTTGTAGACGATGGCGGCGTTGACGTGGCGCTGCCGGTGCGACGCGTCCGGGAACCAGCGTCCCGACTTGGGGTTGTAGTGCATCGTCTGGGTCTCTTCCCGGCCGTTCCCCGCGCTCTGCCACGGGAACATGGCTCCCCGGCACCCGATGGCGGCCGCCGCCTGCCGGGCCCGGTCGAGGCGCCGGTGGCGGTACAGGAGGAGGGCGCGGGCGAGCTGAGGGAGCCGCAGGCTGAGGAAGGGGAGGATGAACAGCTCGTCCCAGAAGACGTGCCCGCGGTAGGCCTCGCCGTGCAGTCCCCGGGCAGGGACCCCGACGTCGAGCGCCACCGAGTTGTTCGACACGGTCTGGAGCAGGTGGAACTGGTGGAGGTGCAGCACCTGGGCGACGTCGCCGTCGATGCCGAGCTCGATGCGCACCCGCCCCCAGATGTGGCGCCAGGAGACCACGTGACGGCGGAGCAGGCGATCGAAGTTACCGGCCACGACCGACGCCCATTCCGCAGCCTCCTCCCCGGGCTCGACGATGCCGCGGTCGCGTGACGTGAACAGGGCGATGACCTTCTCGACGCGGATCTCGTCGCCCTCGTCCACCTCGACGGTGAACGTCTGGGCGATCCAGCCGGGTCGGCGCTCGATCCGGGGCTCCAGCTCCAGGAGCCCGTCGTTGCGATGCAGCCGGGTGCGGGCGGCCTCGGCGATCCGGATGTGGCTCTGGTTGGTCTCGACGACGAGGAGCACGGTGTCGCCGGTGACCACCTTCTCCTCGACGGGGGCCAGGTGCACATCCTCGAGGCCGGCGTACCGGGCGACGCCGTCGTTGCGCACCGTCCCGTCGAGCGCGCTGCGCACCTCGAGGGTGCCGCTCCAGTTCTCGGCGACGATCGTGGTCTCGAGCGCGGCGAGGTGCGGGTCGCGCATGCTCACGAACCGCCGCTGGGCCACGGTCAGGATGCGACCGTCCTCGTCGGCGAGCCGGCTGCGTCGCGTGTGCACGCCGCGGTTCATGTCGAGCTTGACCTGGTGGTCGAGCAGCTCGGCGGTCGAGACCCCGAGCCACGGGCCGCCGTCGATGCGGAACTGGAGGGGAAGCCAGTTCGGCGCGTTGACCAGGCTCTCGTTCGACACGGTCCGACCGTCGACGTCGTCGTCGTGCCGGTTGTAGACGCCGGCGATGTAGGTGCCGGGGTGGTGGACGCCGTCGTGGCGGGACTCCGGCAGCGCCCCACGAGTGGCGAAGTACCCGTTCCCGACGGTGCCGAGCGCCTCGCGGTGGCCCTCCTCCTCGGGAACGAAGCCCTGGCGCGTCATCACCCACCTGCTCACGGCCCTGCACCTCCGGTCAGCGACCAGCGCCCGCTGCGGTCGACGTGGATCTCACCCAGGTCGGCCACCACGACGTCGGCGCCGGCGTCGAGCATCTCTTGCGGATCGCCGTTGCGGGCCACGCCGAGGACGAGCCCGAAGCCCCCGCGCCGCCCCGCCTCGACGCCGGCGAGGGCGTCCTCGATCACCGCGGCCTCGGACGGGTCGACCCCGAGTCGACGGGCCGCCTCCAGGAAGATCGCCGGGTCCGGCTTTCCGGGGAGCCCGAGGGCGTGGGCGTCGAGCCCGTCGACCCGCACGTCGAACAGGTCGGCGATGCCGGCCCGCTCGAGCACCGACGCGCAGTTCTCGCTGGCCGAGATGGCACCGGTGCGCACCCCCGCCTCGCGCAGCTCGTGCAGCAACGCCGTGGTGGTCTCGAACGCCTCGACGCCGTGGGCGTCGAGCTCGGCGAGGAACGCCTCGTTCTTGCGGTTCCCGAGGGCGGCGATGGTGCCGTCGCCCGGCGGGTCGTCCGCCGCGCCGGACGGGAGATCGATGGCCCGGGACTCGAGGAAGCGGCGGACGCCGTCGTAGCGGGGCATACCATCCACGTATCGGCGGTAATCGTCGTCCGTGAACGGGTCGAACGGCCCTCCCGGCGCCGCCCGGTCCCGCAGGAAGTCGTCGAAGAGCACCTTCCACGCCGCCGCGTGCACCGTCGCGGTGCGGGTGAGGACGCCGTCGGTGTCGAAGATCGCCGCCACCACGGCGACCGCGGCCAGGCGCCGCTCGACATCGCGCTCCTCCCCTGATCGCACCCGCCGGAGGCTAGGCGGCCACCGGACCTCGGCGCGGAACCGTGCCCGAGTGATACCCGGGCGGGTATATTGGGTACATGTCGACACGCAGCACGCCGACGATCCCGGAGCGCGACCCGCTCGCCGGTGGGCGTCCGCCGGGCCGAACGCTCGAGCGACGTGGGCAGCGGTGGCTGATCGGCTCGTTCCTCCTCTGCCCGTGCCACCTGCCCTTGTCGCTCGGCGTGCTCGGCGCGGTGCTGGCCGGCACCTCGCTCGGCGCCGTCCTGCGCGAGCACGCGTGGGTCGCCGGGACCCTCATCACCCTGACCTGGCTGCTCGGCACCGGCTACGGCCTCCACCTCATCCGTCGCGCCCAGCGATCCGGTGGTGCCTGTCCGCTCCCGCCTCCCTGACCACGGCCGGTGGGGACGGCGCCCGGCGGCCCATGGCCGGGCCCGATCAGGAACCGACGAGCGCACCCAGCGCCAGCACGACGCCGACACCGACGACGGTGCCCGCCGCGGTGTCACGGGGGCGGCCGAGCTCACGGCCGACGGGCACCAGCTCGTGGAACGAGACGAAGGCCATGGCCCCCGCCGCGAGGGCGAGGAAGGCGGCGTTCAGGCCAGGTGACACGCTGACCGCCGCGAGCCCGATCAGCGCCCCCAGCGGCTCGGCGGCCGCCGACGCGACGGCGGCACCGAGCAGCACCTTCGGGCGATGCACGAGGACCGCGGGGAGCGCCATCGCGAACTCCTCCGGGATGTTGTGCAACACGATCGCCAGCGCCACGACGACGCCGAGCTGCGGTGACGAGAGGTAGGCGTTGGCCATCGCGAACCCCTCGGGGAAGTCGTGCAGGACGAGCCCGAACGCCACCAGGTACGACCGGCGCACCGCGACCGTCCCGCGCGCCTCGTCGAACAGGTGCACGTGGGGGACGGCCACGTTGAGGGCGGCCAACAGGGCCGCACCGGCGAGCGCCCACCCGACCGCCGCCACCACACCGGCTTGGCCGACGGCCTCCGGCAGGAGCCCCGCGAACGCGATCGCGACCATGACCCCGACCGAGAACCCGATGCCTGCCGCCCGGAGCAGGGGCCGGGGACCGGCCCACACGGCCACGCCGATGCCCAGCCCCGTGGACACGACCGACAACGACGCCAGGACGAGGACCGCGAGCCACGCGTCCGGTTCGATCGCGGCGACCACGCCGGCAGACCCTAGGGGTCCCGACGGCTCCGTCCGACCCGGCAACGAAGAGGGCGCCCCGCCGCCAGCAGCGGGCGGCGGAGAGGCTGCTGCGGTCGATCCCCGGCAGCTCGGCCCGAGCCGGCCGACCACCCCGCTCGGTGGACGATCAGCCGGCGGCGGTCACGGTCACGGGGATGCCGGCCCTGCGACCTCGATGGCCCCCGGCCCCCATGGCGCAGCGACCCCACCAGCGGCGAGGCCGTGGGCCCGGGCCCGAGCCGTGGGGTTCGCCGACCCTCGCGAGGCGCCATGGGGTCTCAGTACCCGAAGGCGATCGTGAACTGGTGGTGGAGGACGAGCTCGACGAGCTCGTCCTCGCAGGCGGCCAGCGGTCGCGCCGCCACGTCGAAGCCGTCGGTGGCGAAGAAGGCGAGGTTGACCGAGGTCTGCGGCGTGGTGCGGCTGCGGTAGACGATGGCGTCGAGGTCCGGCCACCAGCGCCGGGTCGCGTCGGCCAGGCGGTGGGCGGCGCCCCACACGGCGGGCTCGTGGCTCGTGCTGATCCGGTCGTCGAGGCCCAGGGCGTCGAGGTTGGCCTCGGTCCGCAGGTCGAGCAGCCGGATCCGGCGGTTGGCGGTGAGCCGGACGAGTTGATGGGTGGCGTGGTCATCGGGGACGTACCGACCCGTGTCGTGATACCGCTCGCGAGCGACGCCGGGCACCGAGGTCGCGGCGTAGCGGGTTCGGAAGGCACCGGCGGCGGAGTCGAACCGGTGCCGCGGCTCGGCGAAGGCGTCCCAGCTCCACTCGACGGGAGACCGCACGTCGAGCCGCCACAGCTCGGTGCCCGCCGGGAGGCTCCGGCGGCGGAGGCCCGGCGGCCGGGGGCCCGGGAGCGGGACGGCGTCCACGGCCGGGCCGCCGGCTCAGGCGCCGAGGGCGGTGAGGATCGTGCGGGCCGCGCCCGCCCTGCGGGGACGATCGAGCGCCTCGGCGATGCTCAGCCCGCCGAGCTCGTCCCGCTCCAGGCGCATGACCCGGTCGGCGGCGACGGGATCGGCGGTGAAGGCGGCGAGCGGACCGAGGATCTCGTCGAGGTCGGGACGGATCTCCCCGTCGCGGAACTGCCACCTCGGGAACCAGGTGGCGTTGCCGACCGCCAGGCCGATCAGCCGCCCCCGGCTGCGGAGCCGGTGGACCGCCTGGGGTGTGCCCAGGTGGAGCAGGCGCTGCACGTCGGCGGTGCGCAGCGACCCGGCGACGAACCGGGCCCGCGCCTCGGCCCGTCGCTGACGGTTCACGGCGGCGGCGGCGGCGTGCGCGTACGACCCGGCGTCGCCGGCCTCGACGGCGACGAGGTCGGCGAGGATGTCGGCGAACCGAGGGTCGGATGCAGCCCGGTCCCGGGCCCGCTCGATCACGTCGGCGGTCGCCACGGCCATGGAGTCGACACTACCCGACGAAGGATCCGATCGAAACAACCGAAACCGGCACACGGGTGACGACCTCGCCGATGCCCTGGCCCCGTGGTCCCATCCTGGCGGCCGTCGTCGCGCGAGTCATCACCCACACTGGTGGATGTGGGCTCCGACACCGTCGACCATGATCATCCCGGGCCTGCGGCCCCGACCCCCGCGCACGACGCCAGCCGAGGAGCACCGAGGATGTCCGAGACCTACGACCTGATCATGGCTCCCTACCCGACGATCGACGAGGCCCGGGCGGACTTCGACGACCTGGTGGCGCTGGTCACGGCCAGGACGATCGACTCCGAGGGCGTGATCCTGGTGGCCAAGGAGGCGGACGGCCAGGTGCAGGTCACCCACACCGCCGACCACCTCGGCCGCAAGGGCATGGGCTGGGGCGGTGGCGTCGGTGTGCTCGTGGGTCTGGCCGCACCGCCGATGCTGGCCTCGGTGGTGATCGGGGGCACCGTCGGCGGTGTCGTCGGCAAGTTCGCCAAGAGGAAGGTCGACAGCGGCCTCGAGGACGCCATGGCCGACAAGCTCCCGCCCGGTGGCGCCCTGATCATCGCCATGGTCGACCGCGACCACCGGCTGGAGGCGGAGCGGGCCCTCGACGGCACCCCTGCCCACTCGGCGGTCACCATGGACGGCACCGGGCTGGCCGACCTCAAGGCGTCACTGGCCGAGGCGGCCGGCAAGTTCAGCCCCGACCGCACCGTGCTGCCCATCCCCGATCGGCCCTTCGGCGGCACCATCGGCCGCACCCTTCGCGACGCCGTCCCCGACTGGTCGATGATCCCCGGCCCCACCCCGCCCGAAGGGGCGCCCAACGTGCTCGTCGTGCTCATCGACGACGCCGGCTTCGGGAACCTCGACACCTTCGGCGGTCCGGTCCGCACGCCCGCCTTCACCCGGGTCCAGCAGATGGGCCTCACCTACAACCGCTTCCACGTGACCGCGGTCTGCTCCCCCACCCGCGCCGCGCTGCTCACCGGGCGCAACCAGCACCGCGTCGGGTTCGGCTCCATCGCCGAGTACCCGGGACCGTTCCCCGGCTACACGGCGGCCAAGCCCCGGTCGTGCACCGCCGTCCCCCGCATCCTCCAGGAGAACGGCTACGTCACCGCGGGCATGGGCAAGTGGCACCTGACCCCCGACAACGTGCAGGGCGCCGCCGGTCCGTTCGACCACTGGCCCAAGTCGTGGGGCTTCGACCACTGGTGGGGCTTCCTGTCCGGTGCCGCCGGACAGTACGACCCGATCATCACCCAGGACGACTGGGTCGTCGGCGTGCCCGAGGGGAACGACGGGGAGCAGTACTACTTCCCCGACGATCTGACCGACAAGTCGATCGAGTGGCTCCACGCGGTGCGGGCCCAGGACGCCACCAAGCCGTGGATGATGTACTACTCCACGGGCTGCGCCCACGCCCCCCACCACGTGGCGCCGGAGTGGGCCGACCGCTACGAGGGCGTGTTCGACGACGGCTGGGATGCGCTGCGGGAGCGCACCCTGGCCCGCCAGAAGGAGCTCGGGATCGTGCCGCCCGACACCGAGCTCACCCCCCGTCCCGACTTCCTGCCGGCGTGGGACACGCTCTCCGAGAACCAGAAGAAGCTGTACGCCCGCCAGGCCGAGGTGTACGCGGGCTACTGCGAGAACGCCGACTGGAACGTGGGCCGGCTGCTCGACGCCATCGAGGCGATGGGCGACCTCGACGACACGCTGATCTTCTACATCTGGGGTGACAACGGGGCGAGCATGGAGGGCACCGTCACCGGCTCGTTCAACGAGCTCACCTTCCTCAACGGCCTGGTGCTCGACGCCGACCAGCAGCTCGAGCTCATCGACAGGTACGGCGGCATCGAGGAACTGGGTGGCGTGCACACCGCGCCTCACTACGCGGCGGCGTGGGCCCACGCCATGAACACGCCGTTCCAGTACGGCAAGCAGACCGCCAGCCACCTCGGTGGCACCCGCAACCCGATGGTCGTGGCGTGGCCGAGCCACATCCAGCCGGACGCCACCGTGCGCAGCCAGTTCACCCACTGCATCGACGTCGGCCCCACGATCCTCGAGGCCGCCGGCATCCCGGAGCCCACCTCGGTCGACGGCATCGCCCAGGAACCGATGGACGGCACCAGCTTCGGCTACACGTTCGACGACGCCGACGCCGCCGAGCAGCACATCCAGCAGTACTTCGAGATGTTCGGTGGACGAGCCATGTACAAGGACGGCTGGTGGGCGGCCTCGCGGCCGGACCGCCTCCCGTGGGACGTGTCGCCGGCGACGTTGGCGAGATTCGGCCCCGACGCCGACTGGGACCCCGACCGCGACGTCGGTTGGGAGCTCTACGACCTCACGACCGACTTCTCCCAGGCCCACGACCTCGCCGCCGACCACCCCGAGAAGGTGCAGGAGCTGCAGGAGCTGTGGTGGAGCGAGGCCGAACGCAACCGCGTGCTGCCGCTGATGGCCGGGCTGTCGGTCATCTACGGGATCCTGCCGCCCATGCCCACCCGGACCCGGTTCAGCTTCGCCGGCGACGTCCAGAACGTGCAGCGGGGCATGATCCCGCGCATCTACGGTCGGTCGTACGCCATCGAGGCCGACGTGGTCGTGCCCGACGACGGGGCCGAGGGAGTCCTCGTCGCCAACGCCGACTTCATCGGTGGGTTCGCGCTGTGGGTCGACGGCGACCGCCGGCTCAACCACACGTACTCGTGGCTCGGGGTCGAGCGGTACCGGCAGGTGTCGGACACGCCGATCCCGGCCGGCGAGGTGAAGCTCGAGATGCGGTTCGAGGCCGACGCCCCCCTGCCCGGGTCGGGCGGCAAGGTGACCCTCTGGGCCGACGGCGACCAGATCGGCGAGGGAACCATGGCCCACACCGTGCCCATCGCCTTCTCGTCGTACGCGGGGATGGACGTCGGCCGGGACAACGGGCTCGTCGTCGACCTCGACTACGAGGCCGAGGCGCCGTATCCGTTCACCGGCACGATCAAGGAGGTCGTGTTCGACCTCCACCCCGCCAGCCTCGACGACGAGCAGGCCCTCCACGCCCACGCCGCCGGCCAGGCCGTGGGGAACGGCGTCGCCGGCTGACGACCGGTCGGCGACGGGCGCCGACCGCCGCATGACCTCGCGCCGAGCGAGACCGGCGCCGAGCTCGGCCTCACACCCCGCCGCGCCGACCGTGACCCGGCACCGCGAGGTCACCAGGCGGCCTGGTTATACTTCCTGGTATGACTCACCGCGTCGGGCCGAAGGGCCAGGTCGTCATTCCCAAAGAGCTCCGCGACGAGCTCGGCATCGAGCCCGGAGACGAGGTCAGCTTCTGGCGTCACGACGACCACGTCGCAGTCCGGCCAACGGATCGCCGGCGACCGTTGCGCGGCCGGTTCCATGGCTCGCCCCTCGTCGACGAGCTGGCGGCCGAGCGTTCGGCAGACCGCGCACGCGAGGACGGGCGTTGAGCGCCGTCCTGGATTCCTGGGCGGTGCTCCGCTACCTCGAGGACGAGGGGGAAGCCGCGGTCCGGGTTGCGAACCTCCTCGAGGACGAGCGCCCGCTCATGTCGTGGATCAACCTCGGCGAGGTGCACTACGTGCTCCGGCGCCTCCACGGTGAGGGCGAGGCGGTCGAGACCGTGCGAGACCTGCGTGACGTGCTCGACGCTCGCCTTCCGGATGAGCGCATGGTCTTGGCCGCAGCCCGCATCAAGGCCGACTGGTCGATGTCGTACGCGGACGGCTTCGCCGCCGCGCTCGCGGTCGCACAAGACGCCGACCTCTGGACTGGCGACCCGGAGCTCCTCGTCGACGAAGCGCCGTGGCGTTGGAAGGACCTCCGGTGGACCGAGACGTAACCAGCGGTGGGGGACGGCCTCGCCGTGACGTGGCGCCGCGCGTCCTGTGACGAAGCTGGGGTCGATCGCTGCACGCGGACCTCGAGATGCCACCCAGGGACCGGGGCCGCGTCCCGGAACGGTCAACTGGGGACGTCAACCCGGATTGGCGCCAGGGTGCTCGTCTGGTTTGGCCCCACCTGTTGAGCGTCGTCGACGGGTGACGCGGAGCCGGTAGGACTTGGTGCCGGTCTCGATGATGTGGGCGTTGAAGGTGACGCGGTCGATGACGGCAGCGACGAGGCGGGCGTCGGGGATGACCTTGCCCCATTCGCTGAAGGGAAGGTTCGAGGCGACAGCCACGCTCGACTTCTCCTCGCGTTCGGTCAGGATCTGGAACAGCAACTCGGATCCGCGGGTGTCGAGCTGGAAATAGCCGAGTTCGTCGAGGCAGAGCAGATCGATCCGTCCGTAGCGGCCGACGAGGCGGGAGAGGCGTCGTTCGTCGGCGGCTTCGGCGAGTTCGTTGACGAGCTGCGCGGTGGTGACGTAGCGGACCCGCAGGCCGGCTTCGCAGGCGGCGTGGCCGTCCGATGAGCAGGTGGGACTTGCCGGTGCCGGAGTCGCCGAGCAGCACGACGGGATCACCAGCGGTGATGTAGCCGCTGGCGGCGAGCGTGGCGATGGTGGCGGGGTTGACGGTCGCGGCGGCGTCGAGATCGACGTCGGCGAGCCGCTTGAGCCTCGGGAAGCGTGCTTCGGTGATGCGGCGTTGCCGGCGGCGTTCGGCCCGCGAGTCGACCTCGGTCTCGAGGAGCTCGGCGAGGAACCCGAGGTAGGACAGCTTCGATCGTTTGGCGTCCTCGGCCAGGCGTGCGGCCTCCCAGGGCGGCGGGTGAGGCCGGCGACGATCGCCTGGGCGGGGATCGTGCGGTGACCCAACAGCACGTCGATGAGCGCCTTGGTGCCGTCCCGGTCGCCGAGCCGGCGACGGGCCTGGTCCCAGAGACGTTGGTGGACCTCGGTGAACGTGCCCGATGCTCGGGCCCGGGCCAGCGGTGTCGACGACACCAAGGCGCCGGGCTTGCGGACCATCACGTCCAGGTAGTGATCCAGGCTGAGGACCTCGTCGCCCTTGCGACCCCGCTGATGCCGGGCCACGACCGTGGCCCCGTCGAGGACCTCGATCACCTCCGCTTCGACCCGCACGTCGAGGCGGCGGCGGACGTAGCGGGCTGGGGCTTCGAGCTCGAAGTGCTCGCCGACGGTGATCCGCCGATGCGCGATGAACCTGGCGTCATCGGTGGCCATCGCTGCGGCGATCAGCTCGTTGAGCTCGGCGATCGTGTCGACGTGCGGGACCGGGACGAGATGACGCTCGGACCCGGCCTGAGCCCGGCGGCGGGTTCCGCTGCCCCGTCCAACCTCGCGCCCGCCCGGATCGACGACCGAAGCCAACAACCCGACCGACCTCGGAGAACGGCAGTTGGTTCGCTGGTGGACAACCGGGCCGGGTCCTGGCCGGGTCCCCCGCCCTGCCGGACCTTCATCAGATCGCGATCTTGGCGCCATCGTGGCGAGAGACGCGGCGCGGACGATGCACAGGTCAACCAACTCCGAAGGGAGGCCCAATGCCCTGGACTCCGTCGCCGCGCGGGGTGATCGGTTGTTTCGAATCGGTGGAGGGTGCCGCGCTTGCGGTGAGCCACCTCGTGGCATTGCACCATGACCCTGCCGATCTTGCGATCGCGCCGAGGGCCTTCGAGGTGGTGGATTCGGACTGTTTGCGCGTTCGCGTCCGGCGAGGCGCCCGTCGCGGGGCGGCGGCTTCCGCCTTGGTGGTGGGTGGGCTCGCGGTCGCCACCTCGCTCGGGCTCGACACGCTTGCTCGCTGGGTTCTGCCGCTGATCCTTCTCGCCGCCATCATTGGTGGCGGTGTCGGGCTCATGGTCGCGGTCATCCAGCATCGACGCGCCCGTACGACGACGTTCACCGGCAAACCACCCGAGCTGCGACCCACGGTGTTCGACGTGGTGGTCGACGGGGACGCCGACGGCGCTCGGTTCGACCTTGCCCGCTGGTGGGATCCGGCGGCCCCGCCGGTCCAACGGGACCTGGCGGCGTGATCTGTGGTCCTTCCCTGGCGGAGCGGACCGATGCCGCGTGGTCGCGGTGCGAGGATGGCGGCGATGGATGCGTTGTCGAGTCGGCGTCAGCCCGTGGTCCCGGTCGCGGTCGGTTGGTCCCGCCTGCCTGGGCTCGTCGCGGGGGCCCGGGTCGGCCACCCCGGCGGTCAGCGGGTCCGCTCGGCGCCACGTATCGCCGGGCGCGGCGGATGGTCCGACGGGCGGCGGGCGGTTGTCGGTCGCCGCCACGGCGGCGTGTACCCGGACCGCGCTCGTGGCACCCGCTGCTCGGCGTTGCCAGGCCGCGGCGGCGCCTCGGTGGGATCGGGGGGCCGGTGAGCGGCGCGGCCGGGGCTGGTTCTCCGCTTCGACGGCGGCTGGGGCCGGGAAGGAAGCGGGTCGGGCTGCGGGCTCGTGCGGCGATCGGTTTCGGGGTGACTGCCCTGGTGGTGGCGTTGGTGCTCGCGGTGATCACCTACGGGCTGGCGCGGGGCTATCTGGTGGAGCAGCGCCAGGACGCTGCCCAACAGCAGGCGTATGTGAATGCCCGTTTGGCGCGGGCGGTGCTGCGGACCCCGGAACCTGACGTCCGTGGGTTGTTGTCGAGTCTCGGTGGCGGGACGGCGTCGAGTTCGGTTCTGCGCTATCGGGGGGAGACCTTCTCCACGTCGGTGGCTGTGGGACCGGACGCGATCCCCGCGGATCTCGCCCGCGTCGTCAACGAGGGCCACGCGGGCCATCAACGCTTCCGCGACGCGAACGGCCAGCTGCGGTTGGCGGTGGGGGTGCCGATCGCCGCGGTGGATGGCTCGTACTTCGAGTTCTTCGCGCTCGATGAGCTCGACCGCACCCTTGAGCTGCTTGCCCGATCGCTCGCGTTCGGTGTGCTGGGAGCGGCGGTGGCCGCCGCGATCATCGGCTGGGCAGCTGCGGGTCGGGTCGTCCGCCCGCTCGGCCCCGTGGCGGAGGCCGCCGAGAGCATCGCCGGCGGCGCGCTCGACACGCGCTTGACCGGCATCGACGATCCCGATCTGGGCCGCCTGACCGATGCGTTCAACACGATGGCCGAGGCTCTCGAGACGCGAATCGAGCGGGAGACCCGTTTCGCGGCCGACGTGAGCCACGAGCTTCGGTCACCGTTGACGGCGGTCGCGGCCGCGCTGGAGATCATCGCCCGGCGTCGAGATCAGCTCCCGCCCGAGGTCATCGAGGCGTTCAGTGTCCTGGTCGACAAGGTCGACACGTTCCAGCGCATGGTGCTCGATCTGTTGGAGATCTCGCGTGTCGACGCGGGAACAGCGACGCTGGCGGATGACCTCATCGATCTGGAGCACTTCCTGCCTCGGGTCATGGCACGGTACGGGGCCGACGAGAACGCTCAGGTGACGTTCGAGGACGGCGCCCCTACCCACCTGGTCGCTGATCGTCGGCGTCTCTCGCAGGCGATGGGCAACATCGTCGACAACGCTCGTCGTTACGGCGGCGGGGCCACAGCTGTCACGGTGAGCGAGTCCAGCCCCGGCATGGTCCGGTTCGCCTTCGATGACCGCGGCCCGGGCGTTCCCGCTGACGAGCGGGCAGCGATCTTCGGTCGTTTCGCCCGCGGCGAGGTCGGTCGCCGTGCCGGCACGACATCGGGTACCGGGCTCGGTCTGTCTCTCGTCGCGGAGCATGTCCGGCTACACGGCGGGCGCGTGTGGGTCGAGGACAGCCCGACCGGCGGCGCCCGTTTCGTGATCGAGCTTCCGTTGGTGCTGCCGTGACCGGGCGGCGGCTGGTTCGTTGGCTTGTGCTCGGGTCCGTGGTCGTGGCTGCCGCGTGCGGGGTCCCCGAGGAGCGTCATGCGCAGCCCGAGCCCGCCGCCTCGGTCCCGTTCGGACTGCTCGACCGCAATGCACCGCCGTTGCTTCCCCCCGTGACTGCCGCCGGGGCCGAAACGGTGTCGTTGTGCTTCGTTCGCGACGACACGGTCGTCGTCGTCGAGACGGCGCTGGACCCGCCGATGGAGTTGACCGACGTGGTCGATGCACTGGTCGAACCGCCCGAGGACGCCGATGCGTCGTTGCGAACGGCAATCGGCGAACCACCCTTGGTCGGCGACGTCCAGGTCACGGCGGGCGCCGCCAGCGTTGACCTGCTGCCCGCGATCACGGCGATGAGCGGCGAGGAGCAACTACTCGCGGTGGCGCAGCTCGTGTGCACGCTCAGCGGTCGCCCCGGAGTCGGACCGGTGACCTTCACCCTGGAAGGCTCAGCCGTCGATATTCCCCGCGGCGACGGGTCACTCACCAGCGGTCCCGTCTCGAGGGACGACTACTCGAACGTGTTGGGATGAGCCGACCGGCCCACGGGGCATCATGGAGGGATGCCGGGACGGATCCTGACCGTGGAAGACGACGTGAGCATCCGCGAGCAGACCGTGTTATTGCTGCGCGACGAGGGCTACGACACCGACGAGGCCGGCACGGGAGAAGCCGGGCTTGCGGCGTTCGACCGGCGTCCTGCCGACTGCGTGCTGCTCGATGTGATGCTCCCCGACCTCGACGGCTTCGAGGTGTGCCGCCGGCTCCGCGCTCGCAGTGACGTTCCCATCATCATGGTCACCGCCCGATCCGACAGCTTCGACGTGGTCGCCGGCCTCGAGGCCGGCGCCGACGACTACGTCACCAAGCCGTTCGAGCCCAAAGAGCTGAGCGCACGGATCCGGGCGATGTTGCGCCGCGCCCAGGGGTTCGAGTCCGCGTCGACCGTGCTCACCCTCGGCGGGCGTGTCGAAGTCGTCCCCGACGAAGGCGTCGTGCGACTCGATGGTGAGGAGGTACACCTCACCCGCACCGAGTTTCGACTGCTGTGCGAGCTCGCCCGAGCACCGGGGCGGGTGTTCACCCGGGAGGTGCTCCTCGAGTCCGTTTGGGGCTACGAGTACGTCGGCGACACCAAGCTCGTCGATGTCCACGTCTACCGGCTCCGAACCAAGATCGAAGCCGACCCTGCCGAGCCGAAGCACCTGCTCACCGTGCGCGGCCTCGGCTACAAGGCCGCCGCGTAGGCCGCCCGCGACCGTTACCAAACCGTCATCTGCCCGCGTCTGACGCGTTCTCTCAGCACGAGACAGTCCAGGGAACAGATGCCTCCGGGCCCGGAACCGGGCTCGCCCGGCACCAGTGACGTTCATCGAGCTGGCGCCGGCACAACCGGGCTGACCGCGATCTGCGGCGCCCGACAGCTCGGCGGGCTCGGAGGCGAAGACTCGTCGAAAGGAGACGCCGTGCACCCACCCACCACCAGCGGACGCAACTCGCGTCGCACGACCGACCGGCGAAACCCACCGGCCGCGCCTGTTCGGGTGGTGTGGAATCGATGAAGGCGATCGTCCAACGCCGTTATGGCGGCGCCGAGACCCTGAGCTTCGAACATGCTCCCACACCTCGAATCGGCGAGCGGCAACTCCTCGTCCGCGTCGCCGCGGCCGGGGTCGACCGGGGGACGTTTCACGTGATGCGCGGCCTTCCGTACCTCGTGCGGTTCATGGGCTACGGGATTCGCCGACCGAAGACGCTCGTGCCCGGCACCAACTTCGCCGGGCACGTCGACGCGGTCGGCGCCGCAGTCACACGGTTTCGCCCAGGCGACGAGGTCTACGGGACCTGCCGCGGAGCGTTCGCCGAGTACGTGGCCACCGACGAGGACCGCGTTGCCGCCAAGCCAGCCGCGGTCACCTTCGAGGAAGCCGCGGTGCTCCCCTACCCGGGTGCCGTCTCACTGCAGGCGGTCCGCGACCGCGCCAGGGTCGAACCTGGCCAGACGGTGCTCGTCGTGGGCGCCTCCGGGGCGGTCGGAACGATCGCGGTCCAAGCGGCGAAGGCGTTCGACGCCGAAGTCACCGGTGTGTGCGGCACTGCCAGCGCGGAGCTGGTCCGGGGCGTCGGTGCCGACCACATCGTCGACTACACGCAACGTGACTTCGCGACCGAGACGGATCGCTACGACGTGATCCTCGACATCGGAGGCAACGCGTCGATCTCGCGGCTGCGCCGTGCGCTGACGCCACGGGGGACGCTCGTGATCATCGGCGGCGAAGGCGGCGGCCGGCTCATCGGCGGCATCCACCGCCAGCTCGGCGCGCAGCTGCTGTCTCCGTTCGTTTCCCAGAAGCTCGGCACCTTCATCGCCAGCGAACGCTTCGAGATCCTCGAATCGCTCAACGAGCTCATCGACACGGGACGGATCAAGCCCGTCATGGGCCGCACCTTTGCGCTCACCGACACGGCCGACGCGATCGATGACCTCGACCGACGCCGCACCCGAGGTCGCCTCGTGATCACACCGTAGGCCTTGCCAAGGGGAGAGACCCATGCCATCCACCGACGACGACACCTCGCCAGCTCCACGCACAGCCGCCCGAATCGCCGGACTCTCCTACGTCGCGCTGTTCGCGCTCGGCATCTACGCCGACAACGAATCAGTCTTCACGGCCATCGTCGCCGTGCCCGCGGTGATCGCTGAGGCTGCGCTCACGATCTGGCTCCCCCGACGGGCCGGCGAAGCCTCCGCTGTCGCATCTTCGGACCGCGGCACCGATGCCCTCGTCGCCGCATAGCGGAGCCGGTCATCGACGCGAACCGCGGGCGGACCACGACCGGCGAGGACAACCGATCAACGACCGCTACGGACATGCCGCCGGCGACGCGATCCTCGTCCACCTCGCTGACGCCATCCGCGCCAGCATCCGATCGAGCGACCTCGCCGTACGAGTAGGCGGCGACGAGTTCGTCGTCGTCACCCCGACACCAGCACAAGCACCGCAAGCCTCCCGAGCACCGGCATCGATGACGCCACCCAACGCCCCTGGGCGCCGAGCGGTCCGGGCTCTCTCGACCTCGGGCGGGCCCGCCTCCTACGCCCACGAGCAGACCGGCCGAGTGATCCGTCGCGCCGGGCGCACCGCGGTGCAACGATGCGGGGTGCACACCTCCACTGCAACGGCGTTCACCGAAGGGGCCGTCCGTGACGATCCCACAACGTGAAACGCCGCCGAGATCACGCCCCGAGAGCGTCGGAGACGACGCGCACCATGCCCTGGCGGCACACGAGGTGCTCCTGCTCCTCGAGTCCGATCCGCATCACGGGTTGAGCGGCCAGGAGGCCGCGGGGCGGCTCAAGCGGTTCGGGCCCAACATGCTGCCCGAGGCCAATGTAGTCGGCCGGTTCACACGCCTCCTGCGGCAGCTCCACCATCCGCTCATCTATGTGTTGCTGTTCGCTGGGGTGGTGACCCTTGCTCTGGGCGAGGTCGTCGACTCAGCGGTGATCTTCGGTGTCGTGGCGATCAACGCCATGGTCGGATATCTCCAGGAGTCCAAAGCCGAGGCGGCGCTGGATGCGCTCAGGTCGATGGTGCGCACCGAGGCCAGGGTCCGTCGAGACGGCCACCAGCGCACCGTTCCCTCCGAACATGTCGTACCCGGTGACGTCGCGCTGATCGAGGCAGGCGACAAGGTTCCAGCCGATCTGCGCCTCGTGCAGGTCTACGAACTGCAGGTCGACGAGTCCACCCTGACCGGCGAGTCCCTGCCGGTACCCAAGCATGAGGTGGCACTGCCCGCAGCCACACCGGTGGCGGACCGTCACAACATGGTCTATTCGGGCACCCTGGTGACCCACGGGACCGGTGTCGGGGTCGTAGTCGCTACCGGAGCAGAGACCGAGCTCGGCGAGATCCATCGCTTGGTCGGCACGGCGGAGAACGTCTCGACGCCTCTGACCCGCAAGCTGACCTGGTTCAGCAAGGTGCTCACCGCCGCGATCCTCGGGCTCGCCGGTGTCACCTTCGTCGTGGGCGTGCTTCGAGGCGAGAGCTCCACGGAGATGTTCACCGCTGCTGTTGCGCTCGCCGTCGGTGCGATACCCGAAGGGCTGCCCGCGGCGGTCACGATCACCTTGGCGATCGGCGTCAATCGGATGGCTCGTCGCCGCGCCGTGATCCGACGCATGCCCGCCGTGGAGACCCTTGGCTCCACGACCATCGTGTGTTCGGACAAGACCGGCACGCTCACCGAGAACCAGATGACCGTCCAGAGGATCTGGACCCCCGACACCGAGTTCACCGTGACCGGCACCGGCTACCAGCCCGAAGGTTCGGTGCTCGACCCGAACGGCACCGAGATGTCCCGCAACCAGGACTCTGCACTGCGGTGGACCCTGATCGCCGGCGCGACCTGCAACGATGCCCGCCTGGACGAGACCGACGGCGCCTACAGCGTCATCGGCGATCCGACCGAAGGCGCGATGCTGGTCGCGGCCGCCAAGGTCGGCCTCGGCTCGCCAACCGCGAAACGGCTCTTCCCCCGAGTCGACGCGATCCCCTTCAGCTCGGACCGCAAGTACATGGCAACCCTCCACGACGACAGCGACAGCCACCGCCGCGTGTTCGCCAAGGGCGCTGTCGAGCAGATCCTCGACTTGTGCACCACCCAAATGGGCGCCCACGGCACCCCCTCGCCCCTCGACCGCGACCAAGCGCTGTCCGCCGCCGACGCACTCGCCGACCAAGGGCTACGGGTCCTGGCCACCGCGACCACCGCGTTGGCCGATGACCTGGCCTTCACCCCGGACGCCTATCGCGGGCACCTGACACTCACCGGCCTGCAAGCCATGCTCGACCCACCCCGACCCCAAGCGATCTCCGCCGTCCAGTCCTGCCACACCGCCGGCATCGCCGTGAAGATGATCACCGGCGACCACGCCAGGACCGCCGCCACCATCGCCCGCCAACTCGGAATCCTCAGCACCCACGACCACCACGTCGAGGTGCTCACCGGTGCCGACCTCGAAGCACTCGACGCAACCGAGTACCCCGACGCCGTCGAGCGCGCGTCGGTGTTCGCCCGCGTGTCACCCGCGCAGAAGGTTCGGCTCGTGGAGGGGCTACAGGCACGCGGTCACGTCGTCGCGATGACCGGGGACGGCGTCAACGACGCACCTGCGCTCCAGCAAGCCGATATCGGTGTCGCGATGGGCCGCGGTGGCACCGAGGTCGCCAAGGAGGCAGCCGACATGGTCCTCACCGACGACGACTTCGCCACCATCGAAGCCGCGGTGGAAGAAGGGCGCGGCATCTTCGACAACCTCACCAAGTTCATCGTATGGACCCTCCCCACCAACGTGGGCGAGGGCCTCGTCATCCTCGTCGCCATCCTTCTCGGCGCCGCGCTGCCCATCCTCCCCGTCCAGATCCTGTGGATCAACATGACCACCGCTGTCGCCCTCGGACTCACACTCGCGTTCGAACCCAAAGAAGACGGGATCATGCAACGCCCACCCCGCGACCCGCGGCGCCCCCTCCTCACCGCCGCCCTCATCACGCGAATCGCTCTCGTCGCCGTCATCCTCGTCGGTGGTGCCTGGTGGCTCTTCGAATGGGAACAAGCCAACGGCGCCTCCCTCGACGAAGCGCGCACCGCAGCCCTCAACCTCTTCGTCACCGTCGAAGCCTTCTACCTGTTCAACTGCCGTTCCCTGACACGCTCCGCCTGGCATGTCGGACTGCTCTCCAACCACTGGCTGATCGGCGGGGTCACCGTCCAAGCCCTCGGCCAACTCGCGCTCACCTACGTCCCGTTCATGAACACCGTCTTTCGAACCGCCCCCATCACCGCCGCCGCCTGGTCGCGAATCCTCCTGGTCGCCATCGGCGCCACTCTCATCGTCGCCATCGACAAGAAGCTAAGGCGCCGCCCCATCTGATGCTTCCGCCCTCACTTCTTCATCCTCACCCCGCCGTAGCCGGCAAGCGCCGGCCCGTTCTTCGGGGTGTGCTCGTGCCGATAGCCGGCTTCGCGAGGGAGGTGGACCAGCATCGTGTAGCGGGTGGTGCGCTCGACGAGCGTGCCGATGGCCGAGCACTCGAGACCGATGAGCAGGTCACCTTCCCAGTGGCCGGGCACGTGTCCAGTTGAGGTTCGACGTGCCCGGCCAGGCGATCCCGTTCTTGTAGATCGTCATGTAGCCGCCGATCCCCGTCGTCGTGCCGGTCGCCACGAGGTTGACGAGGACCGTGGTGGCCCCCACCGGAACCCCGCTGTTGTTGCCCGTCAGGTCGACGGTACGTGGAGTCGCTGCGGCGAGTGGCGTCTTGGGGCCGATCCCTGTCGGCAGCTGCCCGGTCCGATCGACCTGAGCCCGACCCGATGATCGGGCCAGCGTCCTCGTGGATCAGCCGAAGGGCGGTGGGGTCGTGCGTCGCTGAGGTGTGGAGACAGAACGTGAAGATGGCCAGCGCCTCCGGCATCCACGCTGCGAGCTCGGCGGGCGTGCCGGCGATGCCCCCGACGACGTGTAGTCGATGTGGACGTCCGGGAGGAACAGCGACTCCCACCGAACCCGATCGCCATCGTCCACGGCGTACGTGTAGGCGGTGGTGAGGTCCACGATGGCAGCACGGTCGGCCAGCCTCGCTGGGTCGAGCACCAGCCCATCGTTGGGCGACCCGTCGGTCTCGTTCATGTGAGCCCCTTCGTGGGTCGGTCCGATGTCGTGGATTCGATGGCGGCGAACGTCTCGAGATCCTCCACCGCGACGACCAGTCGGGCGATGTTGGCCCCGGTGATCTCGGGCCCATAGTTGTCGGGCGGACAGATCAGCCAACCGATCACCAGGCCCCATAGCGCTGCGGCGCGGTACTGCCCGAACGCGGTCTCGATCGTCGGCACGTCATCGACCCCAGCGGAGGCGAGCAGGTCGAGGTACTCGGCCAGGAGGTCGCGCTGGTGGAGGCGCCGTACCTCGGGATCGAGGGCGGTGACCAGGATGTAGGTGACGTCGTGGGCCCAGCTCCCCCGCATCATCAGCTGCCAGTCGAGCAGTCCACCGCGCTCGCCCGGCAGCAGGTAGGTGTTCCCGAGGTGAGGGTCGCCGTGCAGCAAAGTGGTCGGTGCGGCGGCGTGGTGCTCCAGGACCTGCCACAGCGGGCCCCACATCTGGGCCACGCTCCGACCAAGGGGAGCGATCAGCGCGGCCTTGAACGGGTTCCGCGCCACCTGGTCCTCGATGAGCTCGAGGCCGATCGTGTCGAAGATCTCGAACATGCCCCCACGCGTCGGGGTGGGCACCCAGGACAGCTCGCCCTCGAACCGGGGGCTGTCCCAGAACCGGGCGTGCAGCCTCGCGAGGTTCTCGACGATCGAGCGGACTGCGGCCAGGCTGACCGGTTCGATGGCGGAGGGGAACCAGGCTCCGCGTGCGGTGAGGTCCTCGAGAAGCAACCCGAAGCGTCCGGTGGAAGGATCGAAGTGGCTCGCGAACACCCTCGGCGTCTCGATGTCGAGCTCGTGACGGATCTCTCGGTAGAAACGCACCTCGTTCTCATACATCGCTGCCGGGGCGTGGGGCGACGCGAGCATCGTCTTGAGGATCAGCCGCCGGGGTAGATCAGCGCCGGTCCCCGCGGCATAGGTGAGATCGACCACGACGCGGTCCGCAGTCGACGCAACGCCCTCGCCGGCATGCTTTGCGGCAACGATGTCGACGTGCTCGACCGCCACGCCGGGGGCCCGGTCGGCCAACGCGGCACCGAGGAGCTCGGGGGTCAGATCCTCGAGGTTGGAGGGGAACACGACGCTCCCGTGTTGACCACGTGCACGATTGCTCATCGCTCGCTCCGTCCGTTCCCGCTCGGCCGCACCAGCCCGGCTCCTGACGCGACCGCCACCTGGCGTCGAAGGGCATCGATCGATGCGCTGAAGGTCGCCTCGTCGGCGAGCGCGCTCGAGCTGGGCGACCCCGAGCGCGAACGCGATCCAGAACCACAGCGCGTCGTCGGCGCCCCCATCCCCAGATGCCACGCCACCCGCGAGGTTCCGCAGCACCTCGACGATCGGGAAGGGCGCACCGCCCTGGAAGACCCCCTGGAGCTCCGGGTGCCGGCGCACCTCGACGTACATCGACGCCAGGAACTCCACGTAGCTCGGGTCGGCGGAGCGGAGCGCCTCGAGCGCGTCGAGCAGCACACCCGGGAACGACCCCCGCCCCGGCTGGTCATCGTCCGACCGCTCGAGCTCGGCCACGAGCAGGTCTTGCACGTCGACGAACACCGCGGTGAACAGGAGGGCCTTGGAGCCGAAGTGGTTGTAGATCGCCGTGTGGGTGAGCCCGGCGGCCTCGGCGATGGCCCGGTTGGACGTCGCCGCATACCCGCGCGCCGCGAACAGGCGCCGCGCCGCGGCGAGCACCGCCGCCACCGTGTCGTCGCTGGACGCGTTGGCCGGGCGGCCCCGCCGCTGGAGCTTCGAGCGGCTCCGTCCGTTGATCGTCGTCACAGCGTCGCTCCCACTCACTGGTTCCGAAAGGCCGTCTCGACCTGGTGGGCGACCTCGAGGAACGTGGTCCCACCGTCGGCCTCTACGACGAGCCGATCCAGGACACCACTGAAGGCGACCTGAGGCTCGTAGCCGTCACAAACGGGCAACGGCCTGCCAACCCCGGCGAGCAGAGAGGCCGACGAGTTCGGGGTCCACAGGCCGGGCCACTCGTGCGGAAGACGACCGTTGCCGACCTGCTGGCCGTCGGCGGTGCAGACCAGGTTCATCTCGTCGCCGTCCCGACGCCCGACGATCTGGAGCTCGGTCGCGCCCACGGGGAGATCGACGGTCAACTTGGTGAGATGCTCGCTGACGAAGCTGCACGCGAAGGTCAACGCGCCCTCGCCCGTGTACCAGGCCCAGCCACCGTTGTAGTCGCCCTGCTCGGCGAGCACGCCGACGACATCTGACCGGATCGGCTCGGCGAGGCGGGCGGTGATCGTGAAGCCATTGGACAGCACCGGTGTGTTGTCCTCGAAGACCCGCTCCCCCGGGCGAAGCTCGACGCGGACGGCGCCGGTCGGCCACGGGAGGAAGAGATGAGCGATGCGGTCCATCACGCCGTCGCTCAACGGCAACACACCGTTGCGCTCGGCCTCGTCGTACCAGCGGGCGACGAGGCGGTCCCGGATGTCGGGGTGCTCTTCGGCGAGATCGTGGTTCTCGCCCAGGTCGAGGCGCGCGTCGAACAGGTGCCAGTGGTCGAGGGCGAAGTCGCTGCTGCCCTCGATCAGGTCGCGCTCGGCGTGGGTGAGCTGGTTGACATGGTTGGTGACCACCTTCCACCCGTCCTCGTACATCGCCCGGCTCCCCCAGCACTCGAAGTACTGACTCGTGCGCGGATCAGGCGCTGCGGCCGATACCAGCACCGACCGCAGAGACACCCCGTCGAGGCTCATCTGTGCAGTGCCGCCAAGCACCTCAGGTGGCTCCACCCCGACGAGGTCGAGGAGCGTGGGCAACACGTCGATGGCATGGCAGTACTGATGGCGGATCTCACCCTCGGCATCGAGACCGTTCGGCCAGGAGATGATGAAGGGGTCGCGGACGCCACCCTCGAACGTGTATCGCTTGAACCGTCGCACCGGAGTGTTGCCGGCCTCGGCCCACCCCCACGGGTAGTGGTTGTAGGTGCGCCGCCCACCCAGCTCGTCGATGAGGCGCAGATTGAGTGCGAGGTCCTCGTCTCGCCCCTGCGCGAATCGGAACTCGCTGACCGAGCCGTGCGGACCCGCCTCGCCAGAGGCCCCGTTGTCCGACACGAGCACCACGATGGTGTCGTCTCGAGCGCCAAGCTCGTCGAGCGCCAGGAGTACCCGCCCGATCTGGGCGTCGGCGTGGGTGAGGAACCCCGCGTACACCTCCATCATCCGCGCGTACAGCCGTCGCTCGTCGGCGCCGAGACCGTCCCACTCGGGCACGTACGGAGACGGGGTGGGCAACTCGGTGCCCGGCGGCACGATCCCGAGCCGGATCTGGCGCTCGAGGGTTGCTCGGCGCCATGCCTCCCACCCAGCATCGAACTGCCCGCGGTACGACTCGATCCACTCCGGCATCACCTGATGCGGGGCATGTGTGGCACCGAGGGCCAGCCACAACAGGAAGGGTCGGGAGGGCTGGTTCCGGCGGAGCTCGCGCAGCCGGGCGATCGCCTCGTCGGCCAGGTCCTCGCTCAGGTGGTAGCCCTCGCCGGGCGTGCGGGGCGGGTCCACATAGCTGTTGTCGCGGACCAGCTCGGGGGCCCAGTGGTTCGCATCGCCGCCGAGGAAGCCGTAGAAGCGCTCGAAGCCCTTCCCGGTCGGCCAGTTGTCGAAGGGACCCGAAGGCGACCGCTGGTCGCGCGGCGTGAGGTGCCACTTCCCGACGGCAAAGGTGGCGTAGCCCGCGTCAACCAGGATCTGCGCCAGAGTGCCGGCCTCGTCGGGGATGCGCCCGGTGTACCCCGGGAAGTTCATGGGGAGGTCCGGCAACATGCCGACGCCCACCCGATGGTGATTACGGCCCGTCAACAAACACGCCCGCGTCGGGGAGCACACCGCGGTGGTGTGGAAGTTCGTGAGCCGGACGCCACGCGACGCCAGACCGTCGATGGCCGGCGTCGCGATGTCGGACCCGTAGCAGCCGAGCTGCGCGAACCCGGTGTCGTCGAGGACGATCATCACCACGTTGGGAGCTCCGGCCCGAAACGGGCTGATAGCACCCGCCGACGTGGAATCCGCCGCCGTCAGTGCCACGCCCGTCGGATCATCCGACGATCCTGCTGCCACGCCACGAAAGTACCACACGGTACTTTCTGTCTCGCCTGGCGTGCGGATGCCGCCCAGACGGAGCCGGCTGGGGCGTTCCCCAGGGCGTTCCGCGGCCGCGACGCCACCGGAAACCGGCTGACCCTCGCCGTGATCGCGCCATTGCCGCGCCATCTTGCCGCGCCATCCCCACGCTCCGTGGCCGCCATCGCCAGGACGCGCCGAGAGCCGAAGTGGGCGATGGCAGACTCGAACTGCCGACCTCTGCCGTGTGAAGGCAGCGCTCTAGCCAACTGAGCTAATCGCCCGGTTAGGGAGGGCCGACTGTAGCGCCTGGGCCTCGGGGCCTCCCACTCCCAGGTCAGGCCTCGGGGTACACCCGCAGCTCCACCACGTTGCCGTCCGGATCGCGCACGTAGACGCTCGTCCCCCACCCCTGGGCGCCCCAGACGACCGACACCGGGACGGCGACGTCCCACTCCCCCGACGCCACGATGGCCTCGAGATCGGTCGACGGGTCGACCACGAGGCAGAGGTGGTTCATGTTCTCGCCGGTGCGCTCGGCCTCGAGCAGGTCGATGATCGTGTGCTCGTCGACGCGGAGCGACACGAACGGGGCCTCGCCCCGCTCCCACTCCTCGAGCCGCTCGGGGGCCAGGCCCAGCTTCTCGCCGTACCAGGCGAGGCTGCGCCGGGCATCGGCGACGTCGAGGACGAGGTGGTCGAGACCACGCACGTGAGGCATCACTGCTCCTGGAGGCAGAGGCGTTGTTCGGACGCGGGGACGTCGAAGGGCACCGACCCGGCGGGACACGGACGACCGGTGTCGGTGATCGACCGCACCACGCTGGCACCGGTGGCGGTGCACTCGGCCGGCACCGGCGTCACCCGACCGGCCGACGACACGAGGACGACGCAGCCCCCCTCGACGAACGGGGACGCGGCGGGTGCCAGCGAGACCGGCACCGGCTCGTCGCCGTCGGTGCTCGCTGCGTAGGCGGTGAACACGAAGATCACGAGGAGCAGCCCGCCCACCAGAAACGCCGGCCAGTACCGCAGCCACGATCCGCCGTGCACGGGGGTTGGCGCCGCGGACGGGCCGTGCGCCATACGGCGCACCTCCTCGGCGCCGACCGGGCGCGTGCGCGGCGCTGCGGCCGGCTGCTGGCGCCACGCCGGTGTCGGCTCGCCCCGCAGCTGGCGGTCGTACTCACGACGGAGGACGGGGTTGCGCAGCACCGACCACGCGGCATTGATCTCCTGCATGCGGGACTCGGCCCGTGACCGCTGCTCGTCCGGGGCGTGGGCCAGCGCATCGGGATGGAAGCGACGGGCGGCCTCGACATAGGCCTTCTTGATGGAGTCGCCGTCGGCGTCGGCCGGTACGCCGAGCACCTCGTAGTGGGTGGCCACATCCCCGACAGTAGGGTCAGTCGGCGACCCTTGCGGACCGACCGACGCCATGGACCCCACCGACCGTTCCCCACTCGCCGCCGTCGCCGCCCACGGGCTCGTCGCCGCAGCGCCCACGGTCCCGGTCGAGCCGCTCGACGAACCCGCGTGGCGCAAGCTCCTCGCCGCCGCCCGGAGCGGGCGGCTCACCGGATTGCTGGCCGCGGCGGTCGACGCCGGGTCGTGGCCGGCCACCGACGAGCAGGCCGAACAGGCGTTTGCCGCCCAGGCCGAGGCCATGGCCACCGTGGTCCGGCTCGAGCAGCTCCTGCTCGACGTGGTCGACCGGCTCGAGACCGAGGGCATCTCCGTCCGGGCCCTCAAGGGGTCCGCCCACGCCCACCTCGACTACCCCGACCCGTCGTGGCGCTCGTTCGGCGACGTCGACCTCCTGGTGCGCGCCGCCGACGTCGAGCGGGCACGCGACGTCCTCCTGGCCGCTGGTGGCGGGCGCCGCTACCCCGAGCCCCGCCCGGGCTTCGACCGCCGCTTCGGCAAGGGGATGTGCATCGTCACCCCGACGGGCGACGAGGTCGACGTCCACCGAACCCTCTGCCTCGGCCCGTTCGGCCTCACCATCGACCTCGACGAGCTCTTCGCCGGCTCCGAGCGCTTCGGCCTCGGCGGACGGGAGCTCACCGCCCTCGACCCGCCTCGCCGCTTCTTGCACGCCTGCGTCCACGCCGCCGCCGGTCGAGCCGTCCCGATGCCCGCCGCGCTGCGCGACGTGGCCCAGACCGTGCCCGGCACCGAGGTGGGGAGGGCCGATGCGCTGGCCCTCGCCGAGCGTTGGCAGATCGGCGTGCTCGTCCGCCGGGCGGTGCACGCCACGGCCCGGTCCCTCGCCTGGGCACCACCGCCCGACCTCGTCGCCACGATCGACGCGCGCCCCCCGAGCCGGCTCGACCGGTCGCGCCTCGCCACCTACACGGGCGGTGGCCGCTCGTCGGCGACGATGGCCCTCAGCTCGGTGCGGGCGGTGCGCGGGGTCAGGGGCAAGGCCGCGTACGCACTGGCCGTCGCCTGGCCGACGAAGGTGGATCGGACGACCCGCCGGACGCGATGGCGCCACGGGGTCGAGGCCTGGCGACGGCGACGGGGGACCGGCGCTCAGGCGTAGGCGCGGCGCCGCTTGCGGGCGCTCATCGCCAGCAGGCCGCCGACGGCCACGAGCACGAGGCCGATGCGCAGCCACGGCACGCTGTCACCGCCGGTGCGGGGCAGCGTGCCCGTGCCCGCGGTGGTGGGCACGCCCGTCGCCGTGATGAGCAGGGTGTTCGAGAGGGTCACCGCTCCGCACCGCACCAGGACCAGGTACTCGCCGGCCGGGCAGGGGCGGCACGGTGACCTCGAAGCTGAACGACCCGTCCGGGTCATCGGGGGACTGACCGGAGCCGATGAAGATCTCGCCGTCGGGGCCGACGACGTAGGCGCTGACCACGACGTCGGCGGGGCAGCCGAACCCGGTGATGGTGGCCCGACCCCCGGTGTCCGGCAGCTCAGGGGGCGTGATGATGAACCCGGGCTGGCCGGGGATGTACTGCGCGTTGGCGGCGGGCGCGGCGACGACGCCTGCCATCACGATGGCCACCACCAGAACCAATACCCTGCGGATCAACCCGTCTCCTCCGCCGTCAGGCGTGGCACGCACGACCTTGCTTGCGCGCGGACTATAGCCCACGCCTCTCCTCCTATCGGCCATCCACCACGTCGAGTTGACCTCGGATCGGTGAAACGGCCGGCGGGCCGGATCGATTCGTGCCGATCCGCGGGTGCGGGGTCACCAGGGAACTAGGCTCCTGGCTCGGCTCGGAGCACGGGAGTGACGGTGGCACCACGGGACCCGCAGGCACACGAGGAGAGTCCGGCGTCCCCGCCCGTCCGGCCCAGCCGCGTCGGCACCTTCCTCGAGCGCAACCGCACGGTCGTGCAGGCGACGCTCGACTGCCTCGCCTGGGCCCTCGGCCTCACGCTGGCCCTCGTCGCCCGCTACGAGTTCGCCCTCACGTCCGGTTCGTGGGGACCCTTCTCGGTCGGCGGCCTGGCGGTGGCGATCGCCGTCGCCTGCCTGCTGCAGGTGGCGGTCGGCCTCGGCAGCGGGCTCTACCGGGGACACTGGCGGTTCGGCTCGTTCGACGAGGTCGCCCACGTCGTCCGGGTCTGCGTCGTGGCCGACGTCCTCCTCTTGGTCGTCAACGCCGTGGCCTCCCGGCGTCTCCTCCCGGTCAGCGCCGTGCTCGGCGGCGGCGTCGTCGCCCTCCTCGTCATGGCCGCGGTGCGCTACGTCTGGCGCCTGATGCTCGAACGGAAGCTCCGCCCGACCGACGACCGGTCCGAGCGAGCGCTCGTGTTCGGCGCCGGCGAGGCGGGCGGACAGCTCGTCACCTCGATGCTGCGCAACCCCAACAGCCGCTACCTGCCCGTCGGTCTCGTCGACGACGATCCGGCCAAGCGCAACCTCCGGATCCGGGGCGTCCCCGTGCTCGGCGGTCGCGCCGACATCGGCGCCCTGGCCGATCGCACCGGGGCCACCACCGTCGTCCTCGCCGTGCCGAGCGCCGACTCCGAGCTGGTGCGCGAGATCAGCGAGATCGCCCTCGACGTCGACCTCCGGGTGGCGGTGCTGCCGTCGCTGTCCGAGTTGCTCGACGGCGTCGTCGGCGTGAGCGACCTCCGGCCGGTCACCGAGGAGGACCTCCTCGGACGGCACGCCATCGACACCGACATCGACGCCATCGCCGGCTACCTCACCGGCCGCCGGGTGCTCGTCACCGGGGCGGGGGGCTCCATCGGCTCCGAGCTGTGCCGCCAGGTGAGCCGGTTCGCCCCGGCCGAGCTGGTCATGGTCGACCGGGACGAGTCCGCCCTGCACGCCCTGCAGCTGAGCATCGAGGGCCGGGCCCTGCTCGACACGCGCAACCTCGTGGTGGCCGACATCCGCGACCGCGGTCGCATGGCCGAGGTGTTCGCCGAGCACCGCCCCGAGGTCGTGTTCCACGCCGCCGCCCTCAAGCACCTCCCGCTGCTCGAGCTGCACCCCGGCGAGGCGGTGAAGACCAACGTCGTCGCCACCCGCGACCTGCTCGAGCTGGCCCTGTTGTCCGGCGTCGGGCGGTTCATCAACATCTCGACCGACAAGGCCGCCGACCCCGTCAGCGTGCTCGGCTACAGCAAGCGGATCGCCGAGCGCCTCACCGCCGACGCCGCCGGGCGGGGCGACGGCACCTACCTGAGCGTGCGCTTCGGCAACGTGCTCGGCAGCCGGGGTTCGGTGCTCACCGGCTTCCGGGCCCAGGTCGAGGCGGGAGGGCCGATCACGGTCACCGACCCCGACGTCACCCGCTTCTTCATGACCGTCGAGGAAGCCGTCCAGCTCGTCATCCAGGCCGGCGCCGTCGGCAACGACGGCCAGGCCCTCGTGCTCGACATGGGCCAGCCGGTGCGCATCGACGACGTCGCCCGCCGTCTCGCCGCCGAGGCCCCCCGCCCGATCGACATCGTCTACACCGGCTTGCGGCCCGGCGAGAAGCTGCACGAGTGCCTGCTCGGCGCCGACGAGCCCGACGACCGCCCGCACCACCCGCTCATCGCCCAGGTCGCGGTCCCGCCGCCTCGCCGCCGACGCGCTCGCACCCCTCGAGCACATCGACGGTGACGACGCGATCACCGCCGTCCTGGCCGGCCTGTCCCTCGCCCCGACGCCGAGCGACGACCACGCGCACCGCGACGGCACCTGAGGCGCTCACCGTCGACGACTGGAACCTCGACCTCCTCCTCGTCGGCCTGGCCCTCGGTGCCACCGTCACCGGCCTGGCCGTCGCCGTCCCGCGGGCGCGGTCGACGACGGTGGTCGGCTTGGCCGGCGGCACGACCCTGGCCCTGCTCCTCACCACTGCGGGCCTGCCGGCCGGCGCGGGGGTGGCCCTGGGCGCGACGGCCGCCGGGGTCCTGGCCGGGGCGGGCGCGGCCCGCCTCACCACCATGGCCGCCCCGCCGGTCGTGGCCGGGGCGGTGCTGCTCACCGCCCTCGGCGTGTGGCTCTCGGTGCCGGACACCGAGGCACCCATCCTCGTGGTGGGCGCCCTGGCCGTGTGGGCGACGGTGGCCTGGTGGACACCGACGATGGCCGAGCCGGGGCGCGCCGGCGACTGGATGGCGCTGGCCGCGGTGATCGGGTGGGCCACCCTCGTGGGGGCCCGGGGACGTCCCGCGTCGGCGGTCGGGGCCCTCGCCTGCTGGGGCGTCGTCGTGGTCATCCCCGTCGTGATGAGGGGCACCCGCCGGGTGCCCCACCCGGCCATCGTGCTCGGCCTGCAGGCCGCCACCGTGCTGGCCGCGGCCCGCTGGGCGGCGCGGGTGGACGACGTCGGTCAGGGCCTGCTCCGGGCCGCCGTGGTGCTCGCCGCCTCGGCGGCCGCGACCGTGCTCGCCGGCGCGATGGCGCGACCCCAGGCTCGCGATCTCTAGCGGAACATCCAGGGGATCGGGCGGGCGGGAACGCCCACCACCGTCGCCCCGGGGGCGACGTCGTCGACGACCACGGCGCCGGCGCCGACCATGGCCCCGGCCCCCACCACCCGTCCCGGCAGCACGATGGCCCCGGTGCCGAGGAAGGCTCCGTCTCCGATGCGGGCGTTGCCGTTCACCAGCACCCCCGGGCTGAGGGTGACGTGGTCACCGACCACGACGTCGTGGGAGACCACGGCGTTCACGTTCAGGTGGGTGTGGCGACCGAGGGTCACGTTGGTCGTGGCCCGGGCGCCGGCGGCGAGGATCACGCCCGGCCCGAGGCGCACCTCGGAGCCGATCGAGGCGAGGGGGTGGACGAGCACGGTGGCCTCGCGGCCGTAGCGGGACACCTCGGCATCGAGGCGGCGCCGGGCCTCGCACCCGCCGACCCCGATCACGTAGTCGGCTTCGAGGTCGGCCAGCACCGACGCCGGGCCGAGCAGCGGCACCGCCCTCCGCTCGAGCAGCTCGAGGTCGGCGTCGTCGGCGGCGAAGCCGAGCACGTCGAACCGGGTGTCCACCGCGTTGATCGCCTCGACCACGTCGAGCGTCTCGCGCCCGTGGCCCCCGGCGCCGACGATCACCAACGGACGGACGCTGGCGGTCACGGGCCCTCCTCCACCGTGACGAACGGGTCGTGCTCGGCGTGGCCCTCGACGCCTTCGCCCGACACCAGCACCGCGAACGTGCGGGCGAGCACCGAGAGGTCGAGGCGGGGCGACTGGGTCTGCACGTACTCGAGGTCGTGCTCGATGCGCGCCGACCAGCTCAACGCGTTCCGGCCCCGCACCTGGGCCAGGCCGGTGAGCCCCGGGCGCACGGAGAGCCGCTGGCGCTGCCGATCGCCGTACCGCTCGACCTGGTAGGCGAGCGTGGGGCGCGGTCCGACGATGCTCATCTCCCCCCGAGCGACGTTGAGCAGCTGCGGGAGCTCGTCGAGCGACGACCGCCGCAGCCATCGCCCCGCCGAGGTGATGCGGGACGCGTCGGGGACGATCGGGTTGTCGCCGGTGAGCATCGTGCGGAACTTGACCACCTCGAACGGTCGACCGCCCATGCCGATGCGCGTCTGGCGGAACAAGACCGGGCCGCGCGACGTGGCCTTCACGGCGAGGGCGCAGATCGCGCCGACCAGGACGGCGGGGACGGCGACGACCACGAGGACGGCCAGATCCAGCAGCCGTTTGCCCCGGTACGGGGGGAAGGCCGGCTCGAAGCCGATCGTGCTCACCGCGACGCCTCGAACCACGACACCGTGGCCTCGAGGCCCTCGCGGAGCGACACCGGGGCCACGTCGGGGAACAGGCAGTGCAACCGGGTGTCGTCGGCCTGGGAGTGGGCCACGTCGCCCGGCCGAGGATCGTGGTGCTCCACGGGCAGCGTCCGGCCCAAGATCTCCTCGAGCTCGGTGACCACCTCGAGCAGGGTCACGCGCGAGCCGAAGGCCAGGTTCACCGGACCCGGGTGGGTGACGCGACGCCGCACGGCGTCGGTGATCACCCTCGTGACCGTGCCCACGAACGTGAAGTCGCGGCGACTGGTGACCGTCACCGTGCACCGGGAGGGGCCGTCCGGCCAGCGCGGCGTCGACGAAGGTGGGCACCACCGCGGCGTAGGCGTGGCCGGCCGCCTGCAGCGGCCCGAACACGTTGAAGAACCGGAAGGCGAGCACGGGGAGGCCGAACGAGTGCTGGTAGGCGAGGGCGTAGGCCTCGCTGGCCAGCTTGCTCGCCGCGTAGGGGCTGAGCGGTTCGGTGGCCAGGTCCTCGCGCTTCGGCAGGGTCGGGTTGGCGCCGTAGACCGATGACGACGAGGCCACGACCAGATGGGGAGCGCCGACCCGCCGAGCCGCCTCGAGCACGGCGACGGTGCCCGAGGCGTTCACCTCGTGGCTGCGGACCGGATCGGCCAGCGACCGGGGCACCGACGGGCGGGCGGCCAGGTGGACGACGGCGTCGGCCCCGGCCAGGGCGGCGTCGAGGGTGGCGACATCGAGGATCGAGCCTTCGACCAAGGCCGCCTCGACGCCGTCGAGGTTGGCGGCCGAGCCGCTCGACAGGTCGTCGACGGCGACCACCTCGTCGACCTCGGAGGCGGCGACCAGCGCCCGGCACAGGTTGGCGCCGATGAACCCGGCGCCGCCGGTGACCACCACCTTCACGTGCTCGACCCTCCCGTCGCGTGGACGCTCCCCCTCCCGACGGACGGGTGCGCGGTAGCGTACCGGCCGTCATGAGCCGCGTTCTCCTGTCTCCCCCCGACGTGGGACCGCGGGAGCGCGAGCGGCTGCTGCAGGCCTTCGACGACGGCTGGATCGCCCCGGTGGGCCCCGAGCTGGCGGCGTTCGAGGCCGAGGTGGCCGCCGTTGCCGGCGTCGGCCACGCCGTGGCCCTCTCGTCGGGCACCGCGGCGCTCCACCTGGCCCTCGAGCTGGTGGACGTGGGCCCCGGCGACGAGGTGCTGGTGCCCACCCTCACGTTCGTGGCCTCGGCCAACGCCGTCCGCCAGGCGGGCGCCACGCCGGTCTTCGTCGATGCCGAGGCGGCGAGCTGGTGCGTCGATCCCGCGCTGGTGGACGACGAGCTCGCCCGGCGGGCCGCGGCCGGGCGACGGCCGGCCGCGCTCATGACCGTCGACCTGTACGGCCAGTGCGCCGACTACGACGCGCTCCTCGCCGCCTGCGAGCGGTGGGAGGTGCCCCTGGTCGAGGATGCCGCCGAGGCCCTCGGCGCCACCCACCGGGCCGGCCCCGCCGGGTCGTTCGGGCGGGCGGCGGCACTGTCGTTCAACGGCAACAAGATCATCACGACGAGCGGCGGCGGCATGCTGGTCTCCGACGACGGCGAGCTCGTCGAGCGGGCCCGCTTCCTCGCCACCCAGGCCCGGGACCCCGCGGCCCACTACGAGCACTCGGTCGCCGGCTACAACTACCGGCTGTCCAACCTGCTCGCCGCGCTCGGCCGGGCCCAGCTCGAGGGGCTCGACGCCAAGGTGGCCCGGCGCACGGCGATCAACCGGCGCTACCGGCAAGCCCTCGCCGACGTGCCCGGGGTCGGCTTCCTGCCCGACGCCCCCTGGGGCACCCCCACGCACTGGCTCACCGTCGTCACCCTCGATCCCGCGGTCACCGGTCGCACCCCCGACGACGTGCGCCTCGCGCTCGAGGCCGACGACATCGAGGCCCGACCGGCCTGGAAGCCCATGCACCTGCAACCGCTGTTCGCCGACGCGCCGGTGATCGGCGGCGACGTGGCCGCCGGGATCTTCGCCACGGGCCTGTGCCTGCCCAGTGGCTCCTCGATGAGCGAGACCGACCAGGAGCGGGTCGTCGCCTCGTTCCGGCGCGCCGTCGGCGTGCCCCACGCGGCGTGACCGACCCCGCCCGCGTCCGCGTCCTGTGGCTCGTCAAGGGCCTCGGCCCCGGTGGGGCCGAGCAGCTGCTCGTGCACCAGGCCCGGGCCTCCGCCCGAACGGCGGGGAGCGGGGGGAGCGACACCGAGGGCCTGACCGTCGAGGCCGCGTACCTGGTGCCGTGGAAGGACCACCACGTCGCCGCCCTCGTCGACGCCGGCGTCCCCACGACCTGTCTCGACGGCGCCCGGACCTGGGACCTGCGCTGGGCGTGGCGCCTCCGTCGACGCCTGACCGTCCGGCCGGTCGAGGTGGTGCACGTGCACTCGCCCTACGTCGCCGGCATCACCCGGCTGGTGGTCCGCACGCTCCCCCGCCGGCGACGGCCGGCGCTCGTCTACACCGAGCACAACCGCTGGCCGCGCCACGTGCCGGCCACCCGTCTCCTGAACCGGCTCACGATCCGCCTCGACGACCACGACCTGGCCGTCTCGGACGACGTGCGCGCCTCCATGCCCGCCCGGCTCCGCTCCCGCGTCGAGGTGCTGGTCCACGGCGTCGACCTCGACGCGGTGCGGGCCATGGCCGCCGACCGGCCGGCGGTGCGCGCCGAGCTCGGCGTCGGTGACGCCGACGTGGTGATCGGCATCGTGGCCAACTTCCGTCGCGAGAAGGCCTACGAGGTCTTCCTCGAGGCCGCGGCCGCGGCCTGCGCCGAAGAGCCGTCGCTCCGGTTCGTCTCGGTCGGGCAGGGACCGCTCGAGGACGCCGTGCGGGCCGAGCTGGCCCGGTACCGGCTGGGCGAGCGCATCCGGCTGCTCGGGTATCGGGAGGACGCGGTGCGGGTGATGAGCGGCTTCGACGTGTTCACCCTGACCTCGACCCACGAGGGCCTGCCCGTGTCGCTCATGGACGCGCTGGCGCTCGGCCTCCCCGTGGTGGCCACCGCGGTGGGCGGCGTCCCCCAGGCCGTCACCGACGGCGAGGAGGCGGTGCTGGTGCCCGCCGGCCGACCCGAGCTGCTCGCCGCGGCCTACGTCGCCCTCGCCCGCGACCCCGACCGCCGGTCCCGCATGGGTGCGGCTGCCGCCGCCCGCTCGGCCCGGTTCGACGTGGCGACCGCCGCCGCCCGGCTGACCGCCATCTACCGGGACCTGGCGGCCAGCAGGCCCTCGTAGACGCCGAGGGTGAGGTCGATCACCCGCTGCTGGTCGAACTCGGCCACCGCCTTGGCCCGGCCCCGCTCCCCCATGGCCCGCCGCCGGTCTCCGTCGCCGGCGACGACCAGGAGCGCGTCGACCAGCCGGTCGACGTCACCGGGGGGCACCAACAGGCCGCTCCAGCCGTGGTCGACCACCTGGCGGCACCCCCGGATGTCGGTGGCGATCACGGGGAGCCCCATGGCCGCCGCCTCCATGGCCGAGCGGGGGAAGCCCTCGCGGTGCGAGGCCAGCACGTAGACGTCGAACAGGGCGTAGAGGTCCTCGACGTCGTCGCGCCGGCCGAGGAAGGTCACGCCTGCGGCCTCGGCCTGCGCCCGGTCCTCCGGCCGCCACGGCGTCGGCCTTGTCGGGGTCGGACGGGCCGACGACGACGAGCCGCAGGCGGGGGTCGGCGGCCCGGGCCCGGGCGGCGGCGGCGAACAGCTCGCGGTAGCCCTTCTCCCACACCAACCGCCCGACGGCGCCCACGACCACCTCGTCGTCGCCGATGGCGAGCTCGCGCCGCAGCGCGACGACGGCGGCGGAGCGGTCGACGGTCGGATCGAAACGGTCCAGGTCGACGCCGTTGCCGAGCAGGTGCAGGCGGTCGTCGGGGATGCCGAGCCGGCGCAGCACCGGGATGTCCTCGGGGTTCTGCACCAGCTCGGCGTCGGAGCACGACGCCGCCAACCGCTCGAGGCCGTACACCAGCGCCCGCTTCGGCGAGCGGGTCGTCGGGCAGGGCGTACAGGCCGTGGACGGTGTTCACGATCACCGGGACGCCGGCGGCCCGGGCGGCGAGGCGGCCGTAGAGCCCCGGCTTCGGGTTGTGGGTGTGGACGAGGTCGGGTCGCTCGGCGGCGAAGAGGGCGCGCAGCTCGGCGAGGGCACGCAGGTCCTCGCCGGGGGCCATGGCCCGGGTGGCGTGGGCGAGCGGGAGGTGGCGGACGCCGCGCCCCTCGAGCGCGTCGACGTGCGGCCCGGGCGCAGAGGCGCCCAGCACCTCGTAGCCGGCGGCGGCGAAGGCCTCGAGCTGGGGACCGAGGAGCCAGTCGAGGCTCATGTCGGTGGTGGTGACGTGGATCAGCTTCGGCCTTCCCGCCCCCCGCCGCTCGGGCGTGGGGCTCACCGGGTGGCCCCGGCGTACCGACGGCGGTTGAGCACCTCGCGCACCCGGTCCTCGAACCACATGCCGCCGGCCACCTTCCGACGGAACCAGCGCATGCCGTCGCTCACCTGGATGGGCGAGCGCGCCAACCGGTAGGGGTCGGTGGCGCCGCGTGGGTTCGGCCTGGTGCCGGCGAGGGCGGCCGAGACGAACCTGGCCTTCACCGCCGAGTCGGCGTCGGCCGAGGGCGGGAGCGCCTTGGGGTAGGCGAAGTGCCCCGGCGTGACGCCCAGGTGGTCCTCGATCAGCCCGATCGACCGGTCGAGGTCGGCGGCGATCTCGACGGGCGGGAGTCGGTCGAGGAGCAGATGGGAGTGGGTGTGCGACCCGACGGTGACGAGCCCGGTGGCATGGGCCTCGGCCAGGGCGGCCCACGACAGCACGGTGCCGTCGTCCCAGAACGACCGGCCCTCGTCGAGCCAGCGGGTGGCGGCGTAGAGGGTGACGGGGAGACCGTGCTCCACGAGGATCGGCAGCGCCCGGTCGACGAAGTCGGCGGTGCCGTCGTCGAAGGTGAGCACGACCTGGGGACGAGCCGGCGGCGGGGTGGTCGCCGGTGCGTCGAGCACCTCGAGCGCCGCGTCGAGGGAGAGCACGTCGGCGGTCGCAGCGAGCTCGGCCATCTGGTCGGCGAAGAGGTCGACGGGGAGGTTGACCTCTCCCGGCCGGGGCGCGCCGACCTGGTGGTAGAGCAGCACGATCACGCCCGGCGAGGGGGCTCGGAGGCGATCGAGGCCGCTGGCCAGGCGCTTGGTCATCACTCGGGCGGAGATCGACACCGGACGCCAACCTAGGAGGTCGTGCGCCCGGCGCCGGGCACCGGCGCTGCGCTCGCCAGATCGTTGCTGGGGAGCATGCGGATGCCCGATCGTCCCCGCGCACCGTCCCACGCCCCGCGAGCCCGCATGCGCACGACGTCCCAACGACGTGCGACGACAGCGGCCGCCAGGAAACGCGCCGTCCGGTGCATCCAGCCGACGACGCCGGCGACCGACCGCTGCCCGCGAGCGATGAGGAGCTGGTTCCGGGTCTGGTAGTCGGCGCGCCATGCGGGAGCCGTCCCAGGTCGGCCCGAGCCGAGGTGCCCTCGAACGGTGTCGCTCTGGTCGATCGCGACCACGCTCCATCCGGCCCGGCGGAGGCGCCCCGTGAACTCCATGTCCTCGCACATGATGAAGAAGTCGGCGCGAACGACACCCTCGGCCCGCACCGCGTCCAGATCGACCAGCGCACCGTCGACGAGCGTCCAGTCGACCCGGTGGACACCGGGGAGGACCCGTCGGCTCGCCCGTTCGCTCGGCGGCAGTGAGCCGACGCGGCGAGGTATCCCTCGCCGCATGACATAGCCCTCGTCGTTCACGACGGCGACGTCGGGCAGAGCGAGAGCGATCCGATACAGGCGATCGAGGGCATCAGCCGCCGGGACGCTGTCGTCGTCCGACAGCCAGACGTGGGTGAACCCGCGTTCCACCGCGATCGACATGCCGACCGCCAGCCCGCCCGCCCACCCGGTGTTCCGGGCAAGCCGTACGTGCTCGACCTCGGGATGAGCCTCGGCCAGGAACGTGTCCGTGCCGTCCGCGCTGGCGTTGTCGACGACGATCACGTGGTCGGGTCGGCGAGTCATGGAACCGACCGCCCTGAGCAAGCGGTCGAGCTGGTGCCGTCGATTGAAGGTCACGATGACCATGCAGACGCGCGGTCTCGACCCGTCGGGCGGGGACGCGTCATCCGATGCAGCCGATTCGTCCGTCACGAGTCCGGAAGAGTAGGGCCCAACCGCTAACGTCGATTCAACCGTGGAAGAGCACGCCCCAGTGAACGACCTGAGGGTCCTGTTCGTCATCAACTCGCTCGCCCCCGGCGGAACCGAGACGTCGACGCTGCTGCTGGTCCCTCATCTCGCACGGCGAGGCGTCCACACCACCATCGTGACGCTGCGCGACGCAGACCCGTCCCTCGACGAAGGGGCGCGTCGCCTGGGCGTCGAGGTGATCCGACTCGATGCCCGGCGCGGGTGGTCACAGATGCTCGAGCTCCGGCGACTCATCCGGACCCGACGACCGGACGTGGTCCACACCGCCCTGTTCGACGCCGATCTGGCGGGCCGTCTCGCGGCATGGAGGACGGGGTCCGCCGTCGTCTCCAGCTTCGTGAGCACCCCGTATGACCCTGCGCGGCTCGCCGATCCTCTCGTGACGCCGTGGAAGCTGCGCGCGATCCAGGCGGTCGACGCCGTGACGGGGCGCCTCTTCGTCGATCGCTTCCACGCCGTCTCCGAAGGTGTGGCGCTCGCCAACGCACGTGCGCTGCGCGTCCCTCGCGCCAAAGTCCGGGTCGCCGAGCGGGGCCGAGACCTCGCCGCCCTCGCTCCGACCGACGATGCCCGGGTTCGGGTGCGCGCCAAGCTGAACATACCCGACACCGCGCCCGTCGTCCTCAACCTCGGACGTCAGGAGCACCAGAAGGCACAGGTGGATCTGGTCAGGGCGACGCCATTGCTGGCGCAGACGCACCCGGACGTCGTCGTGCTCATCGCCGGCCGGGAGGGCAACGCATCCGCCGACATCGACGCGCGCGCTCAGGGCCGATCCGGCGGCGGCCGCGCACGTCCACCTCCTCGGACATCGGCGTGACGTGCCAGATCTCCTCGTCGCAAGCGACGTTCTTGCGATCTCGTCGCGATTCGAAGGCACGGCAGGCGCAGCGCTCGAGGCGATGGCGCTCGGTGTCCCCGTGGTCGCCACCGCCGTCGACGGGGTGCGGGGCGTCTTGCGTACCGGCTCGAACGCCGTGCTCGTACCTCCGGGGCGCCCCGAGGCGTTCGCGGCCGGCCTGGCGTCCGTGCTCGACAATCCGCAGCTCGCCTCCCGCCTGCGGCGGGAGGGCCGTCACGATGCCCTCGAGCGGTTCACGTTGGGCAGGGCCGCCGACTCGATGGCAGCGCTCTATGTCGACGTCGCCAGGACGAGCCGAGCCACCTCATCCAGCTGACCCGTCGCCGTCATTCCCCCCACACACCGTCGAGACCGTCCCTCGGTCGACGTCTACCCTCGCCCGGATGCCACGAATGCCGACTGCCGACTGCCGACTGCCGACTGCCGACGATGGCCACCGGAGGACTATGAGAGCGCGATTGGCAGCCGTGAGGAGGAACCTGCTCCGCTCGGACGCTCCGACGCCCGCGAGCCGGAACTGCCAGCTCAGGATGGCCGGAGTCCTGGAGGTCGGCGCTCACACCTATGGCGAGCCGATCATCCTCGTTTGGGCAAATGCAGGACGGGTGGAGATCGGGTCGTACTGCTCGATCGCTGCCGACGTCGAGATCTACACGGGTGGTGACCACCGGACCGACTGGGTGACGACCTATCCCCTGCGCATCAAGTTCGGGCTACCGGGGGCTGGTCGCGATGGGCACCCCTCGACCAAGGGTGATGTGATCATCGGGAGCGACGTGTGGATCGCCAACCACGCACGCATACACAGCGGCGTCAACATAGGCCACGGGGCCGTGATCGGTGAGGGGGCCGTCGTCCTCGCCGACGTGCCCCCGTACGGGATCGTCGGTGGCAATCCTGCGCGCCTCGTGAGGTTTCGCTTCAGTGAGAGCCAGATCGCCCGGCTGCTCGACGTGCGATGGTGGGACTGGCCGGACGACGAAGTCATTGCAGCGGCGGACCGGTTGTGTGCGCCGGACATCGACGGCTTCCTGCAATGGGCTCAGGCTGCGGCCGATGGGAACTCGCCCTAGGTCGAAGTCCTTCTCACACACGGCTATTGCGGGTTGTCCAAGGCCTCGGTCCACCGAAGGTCGCCAGGGCGGGCCGCTCGCCCGTGGCCGCCCTACGCCGGGACCCCCTCGAAACGGCGCAGGTCGAGTAGGTGCTCGCGTCGGGCCTCGAGGTCTGCGTAGGAAACCGACTCTGGCGGCGGGAGGTCCGTTGCCGGTGGCACGTCAGCGGCTGGGATGACGACACCAAGGCCTTGGTCCACGTCGAGAACGTAGGCTTCGACACCCCCTCGGCGTCGAAGAGCGATGATCGCCCGATAGACGTCACCGTTCCAGGCACCGGTGAAGCCGGGGTGACGCTTCGCCTCCTCGAGCGATGGTGCCGCAGCCGGCTCGGACGTTGGGTTGCAGTCGTGCAGGAGGATCAATCCGTCGGGGGCGAGTCTCGCGAGCACATGGTCGACGTCGCTGAGCGCCTGCCGCCACTCGTGCAGTCCGTCCACGAAGGCGACGTCGATGTGGCGTCGTCCGAGCACGGGGTCTGCTCGCTTCGTGAAGAACTCGTCGCTCGTCACTTCGAAGTAGTGGTCGCCGGTCTTCCGCCTCACCCTCGTACGCAACTCGGCCAGCAGCGGCTTCCGGAACCTGAAGTGCGGATCGACAGCGAGCTTGGTGCCGGCCCGGATCGCCCGAAACGTAACGCCTTTCGACACGCCGATCTCGAGATAGACCGCATCGGAGCGGCGATCGAGGGCGGCTTGGAGCACACCGATTCGCTCGGGGTCAGTCACGTGGGAATCGTATCCCGAGCAGGATCATCGGAGGCCCGGGCGAAGGCGAACCCCAACCTCGCCGTCATCGTCTGGGTCGCCGGGTCCCCATCGACGATCGCCGAACTGAGACGATGTCCGGCGGACCCCGGCGCTCGGCCAGACTGTCGCCATGAACACCGCAAGGCCGCACACGGGCCGGAGGACGACCGGCAAGGTCGAACGCTCCGTCGCTCGGCTCGTCGCTCGAGCAGCGTTTGCGACGAGGAACCTCCATCGGGCGGCCACCGGCCTCGGCCCTTGTCCCGGGCTCGCGCTCGGGATGCGCGACCTCCGGGCCGCCTCGTCCGAGCGAGCCGTGACACCGCCTGGTGGTGGTCCCAGCCAGGCCGTGCGGCTCGGCCGCCGAGAGACCGACCTGCCGACGTTCATCCACGTGTTCGGCGATCGTTGCTACGCCTTCGACCCGGTGATCGACCCGGCCTGGATCATCGACGCCGGCGCCAACGTCGGCTACTCGGCCACGTGGTTCGCCACGACCTACCCGAGGGCCAACGTGATCGCCATCGAGCCCGACGAGGAGAACTTCCGGATGCTCGTTCGCAACACGGCCCACCAGGCCAACGTGGTGCCGCTCCGGGCGGCGCTGAGCGACGAACCCGGCGACGCGCTCGTCGTCGACCCCGGCATCGGATCGTGGGGCATCCAGGTGCAACGCGCCGACCGACGCTGGTCGGAATCGCGAGCAGTCACCTCCGTCCCGTGCCTCACCGTCGACCAGCTCATCTCGGACTACGACATCGATCGCATCGGCCTGCTCAAGCTCGACATCGAAGGCGGTGAGCTGGAGGTCCTCCGCTCGTCGGCATCTTGGATGCCGAAGGTCGACGCCGTCGTCGCCGAGCTGCACGACCGGTTCCGGCCCGGCTGCACCCGCGCGTTCATCGAGGCAACACAGGACTTCGAGATCGAGATCGTGCGGGGAGAGGACTTCTTCGCGGCGCGACGTGGCGCCGACGCCCGGTGCGAGACGTAACAGGCGGCCCGCCCCAGGGCATCGCACCGCGATTGTGGTGTGTGATCGTGACGTTCCGACGGCCGACGGTGGCGCGGACGTTGGCACTGGCGCTGGCCCAGACCCGACGCCCCGACCTGATCGTCGTGGTCGACAACGAAGGCAGCGACGATGTCGAGCACCTCGTCACCGACCTCACCCGTGACGGCGAGCCGGTGCAGTACGTCCGCTCCCCGGAGAACCTCGGCCCCGCCGGCGGCACCGCCCTCGGCATGCGCCACCTCCTCGCCCGCGCCGCCGACCACGACTGGATCACCAGACTCGACGACGACCGCACCGAGATGGGCCCCGACGTGTTCGAACAGCTCCTCCGCTTCGCCGTCGAGCAACACACCGCCAACCCCCGCATCGGCGCCGTCGGCGCCGTCGGCGCCCGCTACGACTGGCGCACCGGACGACTCCGACGCATCCCCGACGAAGAGATCGCCACCGCACCCGTCCCCGTCGACTACGTCCCCACCAACGTCTACCCCGCCTACCGCGTGAGCGCCGTCCGAGACGTCGGCGTCTTCGACACCGACCTCTTCTACGGATCGTCGGAGCTCGAGTACGGCCTGCGGTTGCGGCGGGCCGGCTACGAGCTGCGCGCCGACCCGGTGCTGTGGCGGCGGCTCGGCCGGCAGTCGGCCACGACCGCAGGCCCCCGAGGCCGGCTCCGCCCACTCGACTGGCGCCGCTACTACAGCCTCCGCAACCAGATCCACGTCCTGCGCATGAACCACCGAACCTCGACGGCCCTGCGCGTTGCCGCCACGCGTGGCATCGGCAAGCCGATCGCCAACCTGCCCGTCGAACCCAGCCACGCCCTCGCCCACCTCCGCCTCAACACCCGCGCCATCCTCGACGGCCTCCGAGGCCGCCTCGGCCGGAGACTCGACCCGTGGTAGAGAGGGTCGCCGAGTTCGGCGCGCCGCCACGGGACCGGAACGGCACGCCCGACGGCGGGCGGAGGCCAGGACGGCACCGAGGCGGGGAGGTGGGCGAGCCAGTCATGGGCCCGAGGTTGTGGTGTGTGATCGTGACGTTCCGACGGCCGACGGTGGCGCGGACGTTGGCACTGGCGCTGGCCCAGACCCGACGCCCCGACCTGATCGTCGTGGTCGACAACGAAGGCAGCGACGATGTCGAGCACCTCGTCACCGACCTCACCCGTGACGGCGAGCCGGTGCAGTACGTCCGCTCCCCGGAGAACCTCGGCCCCGCCGGCGGCACCGCCCTCGGCATGCGCCACCTCCTCGCCCGCGCCGCCGACCACGACTGGATCACCAGACTCGACGACGACCGCACCGAGATGGGCCCCGACGTGTTCGAACAGCTCCTCCGCTTCGCCGTCGAGCAACACACCGCCAACCCCCGCATCGGCGCCGTCGGCGCCGTCGGCGCCCGCTACGACTGGCGCACCGGACGACTCCGACGCATCCCCGACGAAGAGATCGCCACCGCACCCGTCCCCGTCGACTACGTCCCCACCAACGTCTACCCCGCCTACCGCGTGAGCGCCGTCCGAGACGTCGGCGTCTTCGACACCGACCTCTTCTACGGATCGTCGGAGCTCGAGTACGGCCTGCGGTTGCGGCGGGCCGGCTACGAGCTGCGCGCCGACCCGGTGCTGTGGCGGCGGCTCGGCCGGCAGTCGGCCACGACCGCAGGCCCCCGAGGCCGGCTCCGCCCACTCGACTGGCGCCGCTACTACAGCCTCCGCAACCAGATCCACGTCCTGCGCATGAACCACCGAACCTCGACGGCCCTGCGCGTTGCCGCCACGCGTGGCATCGGCAAGCCGATCGCCAACCTGCCCGTCGAACCCAGCCACGCCCTCGCCCACCTCCGCCTCAACACCCGCGCCATCCTCGACGGCCTCCGAGGCCGCCTCGGCCGGAGACTCGACCCGTGGTGAGCCCAGCCCCCGCGATCTCGGTCGTGATCCCCACGTTCGACCGGGCACAGCTCGTGACCGAGGCGATCGCCAGCGTGCTCGCCCAAGAGATGGCCGACTTCGAGCTCATCGTGGTGGACGACGGATCGACCGACGACACCGTCGACCGCGTGGCGATGGTGGACGACGAACGGGTTCGACTCGTCCGCCAGTCGAACCAAGGCGTGTGCTCCGCTCGGAACGCAGGGATCGCCGTGGCCACCAGCGACTTCATCACGTTCCTCGACAGTGACGACATCGCGTCGGAAGGCTGGCTCTGCTACCTCGTGGAGGCCCGCCGGCGAGGCGCGGATCTGGCGTCGTGCGGACAGGTCCTCGTCTGGGAGGACGGCCGCCGCATGACCCAGCCACCTCGCCCACTCGGTCCCGCCTTCGGTCACCTCCACGCCCAGTTCATGGCCGGCACCTACGCCATCAACCGAGGCCTTCTGGAATCGGTGGGCTCGTTCCGAGAAGGTCTCCGGTTCAGCGAGAACACCGACCTCGGTCTCCGTCTCGGTGGCCGGGCGATGCGTGAGCCCCTCCCCCACCTCTGGACCGACGAAGCACTCGTGACCACTCGTCGTCGGGACGACGGCCCTTCTCCCCTGTTGCGGTACGAGTCAGCCTTGGTCCTGCTCGACGAGGACGGGGAGCATCTCCGTCGCGACCCGCACCTGCTCGGCATCTACCTGGCCATCGCCGGGACGAACGCGTGGCAGCTCGGGCGTCGGTCGGAGGCGGTGCGGCTTCTGGGCCGGGCGCTCCAAGCCGACCCTCGCCAACCCAAGCACTACCGCGACTGGCGCGCGTCGCCCTCATGCCGCGACCCTCACCGAGGTGACCACGCGTCGTTCCGCAGGGGCGTGACGATCCCCGTGAGTGCGTCCGCGTTTCCCCACGCGGTCGGAGGTCGCCTGGCACCCCAGCGTGAGAACCTCCGGCTGAGGACGCTGGTGCACGAGAAGTTCGTGAGGCCGGGGGCGGGCCCTGCGAAGTCGATCCGAGCGAAGCCGGAGGCCGCGAGGTCCTCCATCGCACCTTGGAGGTCCAGTCGATCGCTGTTGTCGACGACGATCGCGCCCTCGTTCGTCAGCTCCCCCGAGGCCTGTCGGATGCAGTCGGAGCGGTAGATCCCGTCGACCAGTACGAGATCGAAGGGGCCACGACCCACGATCGACATCGCGTACTGCGAAGGCGGAACGAGCGAGACGTCCGCGTTCTGGGGTAGCCCACGACGCACCTCCTCGTACCAGCTCGGGTCGTGTTCGACGCTGCTCACGGCTTCCGTCCTCGCCGCCAGCCAGGTCGTCGAGGAGCCACTCCCGAACTCGTAGGTCCGCTCATCACCGCGAAGCGAGGCGTGCAGCCAGTGGATCGCCGGGTAGGTGAGCCATGGAAGGGGCACCCCGTCGGCGCTGACCGGACGACGCGTACGGACCGAGCGTGTCCAACCGATGCGCCGCAGGGTGCCGGCGAGGAGCAGCAGGCGATCGGCCTCCCTGGCCGACCGGGGGAGACAGGCAAGGCGGTATCGGACCCGTTGGGAGGCGGCGCTCAGCCTCACAGGTACACCACTCGGAACCGACAGGACCCGATCACCCGACCGATGGCTTCTCCCGAGCGCCTCATCCACACGGCGCGCCGACGTGGGTCGACGACCAGATAGGCGCGCAACACGAGCCACGCCAGGTCTCGCAGCGCGACCTCGACTCCTCGTGTGGTGAGGCCCTCATTTCGATAGTCGGCGTAGAGCTGTGCCGTCGCTCGGCCGCTCTTGACGGCTTGGCTGAAGGCGCTGCTCATGGTGGAACGGTAGCGATACTGGACCGCCGCCGCCGGGGCGAAGACCAACGAGGAGCCGTTCAGCTGGGCACGCCACGAGAACTCGACGTCGTGCGACTTCGGGTAGTCCTCCCGGAAGCCACCGAGCCGCAGGAAGGCGTCGCGCTCGATGGCGAAGTTGCCACTCGGAACGAAGGGGAGGAAGTCCATGGCACGCGAGAGCCCTTCGGCGTTGCGGGGCGGCCGCCAGCGCTGCACCTCGGGGCTGTTCAGCCGATCGAGCAACAGGGGCCCGCCCACGATGACCCCTGGCGCCACCGGGTCGACGACGGCGTCGAGCCACCCGGGTCCGACTTCGTCGTCGGCATCGCAGAATGCCAACACACGACCCACAGCCGCACGAGCACCCACGTTCCGGGCGTGGGACGAGCCCCGCACGGTCGATGCATCGATCCAGCGCAGCTCCGGCCAGGACCGGCGGAACGAGTCCACCACCGCACGGGTGCCGTCGGTCGAGCCGTTGTCGGCGACCACGACCTCGAACCCCCGGTCCGTCGACTGATCGCGCAGCGCCGCGAGCTGCCGATCGATGGTGGCGGCGGCGTTGCGTGCCGGGACCACGACGGTGACGTCCACCCCGGTGGGGCTCGATCGTGACGACCCGTTCACGGCAGCAGCACCCGGTAGCGAACGGAGCCGGCGATACGGCCAACCCGCCGTCCGAGGACCGTGACCCAGCGAGTACGCCGCTCCGGCCAAACGAGGAGCGGAAGCCGAGTGAGGAGCCACCACCAGTCCCGTCCGGCGTCGGCGAGGCGCTCACGGGCGGACATCGAACCGCTGGCGTGCGTTCGGTACAGCAGAGCGTGCGACGAGCCGTAGCGTCGAGCTTGGCGGAACTCCTGCCGAAGGCCGGTGCGGAGCCGGTAGTGGTAGACCGCGTCCTCCACGAGGACGGGGCGCACACCGGTGGACCGGTACGCCCGCATGGCGAAGTCGAAATCCTCGCCCGTCTCGGCGAATCGCTCGTCGTTCCCGCCAAGCCGCTCCCACAGATCGCGTCGGCAACCGTGCCCGGCCCCAGCCAGGATCGGCAGGGAGAACAGCTCCTCGACGTGGTCGGTCTGGAATCGGCCACGGCCGACCAGTGACCCGGGCTCGTTCAGCAGCCCGTACTCGAGGCGACTTGCCACCAGGGCATGCGAGCGAAGCGCGCTGGCGATCGCCGCAATCCACCCGGGTGCGACCACGTCGTCGTCATCGACGAACGCCAAGCCGCGACCTCGCGCGCGCTCGGCTCCCACGTTCCGCACGTAGCTGAGGTTGTGCGCATCGGGCGCATCCACCACGCGCACTCGCTCCTGGCGCCCCGTCACCTGCTCCACGACCGCCCTGGTGCGGTCGGTCGAGCCGTTGTCCACGATCACCAGCTCCCACGAGACGGTCGCACCCTGAGCGAGGAGCGCGTCGAGTTGGGCACCGATGGTCTCTGCCCCGTTGAAGGTCGGAAGGATCACCGAGAGCTCGAGTACCTCGTCGTCACCGTCGGCCTTCATCGGCGGCTCAGCCACTTCCTCCCTCGCCTCCGCGTGCGCCGAAGCTGGCGCGTGGTGTTGTCGCGCAGGATCGCAGCACGAGACTCTCGCACCGGAGTCGCGAGCAGAGGGATTGCGAATCGGGCAGCCGCGTCCCGTCGCGGCAGCCTGCGATTGGTGTGGTCGAGGGCATTGCTGACGTTGTGGCCGTGGACGGTCTGCATCCACATCCCCCGGGTTTCGATCGTTCGGACGGGGAAGCGGTCCTCGACGAGCTGGTGCTGCTCTCCCATCACCGTGAACGGCTGCCGGCCCGGACCGACCCGCTCGATCAGCGAGAGGAACATGTTGGAGCGGAGCGAGCACTCGAAGAGCCGGAGGGACGGGAGCTCGAACTGATAGCCGTGTTCGCAGTTCACGAACTCGAACTCCTGGTCGGCGACCACGCGCCGCACCTCCGTGAGGTAGGAGCGGGCAAGGGCGTCATCGGCGTCGACCCTCGACGAGACGAGGAGACTGGTCGCCGGAGACACGAGGTCGTCGACCAGTCGTCCGATGGCAGGTAGCGAATAGTCCCGGATCTCCCGAACGACGACGCGGTGATCCGCGGCCGCATACCCGGCGATCCTCCGCCGGAATCGCTCGGGCGTCTCGTCACTCGTCAGGAGCAGCCAGGTGAAGTCCTCGACCTCCTGCGCCCTCACCGACGGAAGGCAGATGTCCTCGAACAAGCCGAGCTCTCGCTCGAGCCACACCGGGTCGAGGGCACGACCGTCCCCGGCACCGAAGCCGCGGCTGACGTTGATGCGGGTGATCACGACGTGCTGGATCCGTCCCGCCACGACCACCTCTCGCTCGATCCGACCTGGCTGGCGCGTCTCCGACGCTAGCGTCGGACGCACCGTCAGGAGGAGATGAGGTTGGTGAGGGTCCTGCAGGTCGTGACCGACCGCGACCGCCGAGGCGCCCAGGTGTTCGCGCTGGACCTCGAGGCGGGGCTGGCCGCCCTCGGCCTGGAGGCGACCACGGTCGCGTTGGCTCCCGGGCGGTTCGGTGATGCCCTTCCGATCGACGCGTTGGGCCCGTCCCGTCGCAATCCGCGCACCCTGCGCGCGTTGCGGAGCATCGCGACCGGCCACGATGTCGTGATCGCCCACGGCTCGTCGACCCTCTTCGCCTGCGCCACGAGCCTCGTCGGCGGTCCCCCGTTCATCTACCGCCAGATCTCAGATCCGCAGTTCTGGGCGGCCACCCCCTCCCGACGTGTGCGGGCCGCGCTGCTCCTTCGCAGGGCGAGCGCCATCGTCGCCCTCTCGCCCGGCGTCGCGGCCACGTTCGCGACCCACTACCGGCTCCCCCTGTCGGCGCTCACCGTGATACCCAACGCGGTCCCCGGGGCCGACTTCGGTCCCGCCGATCCCGACCAGCGCCGCGACTGTCGTAGGCATCTCGGGGTGCCTGCAGAGGCGTTCGTCGTCGTGTCGCTCGGGGCGCTCGTCCCGGAGAAGGGCGTCGACGCGGCCGTCCGCGCCGTGGCCCCGCTCCCCAACGCGCACCTCGTGGTCGCGGGCGACGGGCCGGAACACCCCGCCCTCGAGGCGCTGGGTGCAAGGATCGCGCCAGGACGAGTCCACCTCGTCGGCTCGGTGGATCGTGCCGTCGACATCCTCCACGCCGCCGACGTGCTCGTCCTGCCCAGCCGTGGCGGCGACTCGATGCCGGCGGTGCTCATCGAAGCGGGGCTGTGCGGGTTACCGACCGTGACGACGACGGTGGGCGCCGTACCCGAGGTGGTGATCGACGGAACCACCGGACGCACCGTTGCCCCAGGCGACGAGCGTGGGTTCACCCAGGCCCTCTCCGAGCTTGCGCTGGACGAGCCGCTCCGCCGGAGGATGGGAGACGCCGCGCTCGGCCACTGCCAGAATCGGTTCACCATCGACGCGATCGCGCCTTCGTGGCGCGACCTGCTGGCGACGGTCGTCGACGAGTCCGGGCATGGTTGGCACGGAGCCCCCCACGGCGACCTCTAACGTGGGCGCCCGTGGGTGAGCGCCGGGAGCTGTGGTCATCGGTCGGGGATCTCGTCCGGCCGCACGTCGGGAAGGTCGGCGTCGTGGCCTCGACATCGTTCCTGGGCGGCCTGGTCGAAGCCGCCTTCCTCGTGATCGTCACGCGAACCGGTCTCGCGGTCGCCGACGACGCCGACACGGTGGAGCTCACGGCCGGGATCTCGAGCCCGATCGGCACCGCCCTCGCGCTCGGCCTCGGGCTGCTCGTCGCCAGGGTTGCCCTGGCCCTCACCACCAACTGGGCGTCGACCGGCTTGACGACCACCGTCGCGGTCTCGCTGCGCCGTCGGTTGGCCGATGCCTACCTCCGCGCGTCCTGGGCGACCCAGCAGGACGAGCGCGCTGGCCGCCTCCAGCAGCTCGTCACCGGCTTCGCATCGGCGGCCGCGTCCACCGCCGGGTCGTTCGCGGGCGCGCTGTCGGCCGGGCTGAGCCTGGCCGCCATGGTGGCGGTGTCACTCGGCATCGACCCACTGGCCACCATCGTCGTCCTCGTCTCCCTGACCTTGCTCGGCAGCCTCCTCGCCCCGCTCCGCCGTCGCATCAAGGCGCGGTCCCTCCTCGCCACCCGCAAGAGTATGGACTTCTCCGGCGCCGTGGCCGAACTCGGGTCGCTCGGCCTCGAGATGCAGGCGTTCGGGGTCCGCGACGCCTTCTCCGAGCGGATCCACGACCTCGCGCGCACGGAAGCCGATGCGTCGAGGCGTGCGGATCTGCTCCGCACCTCGATCGGCCCGGTGTACACGTCGCTGGCCTACGCAGCCATCCTGGGCGCGCTCGCCGTCGCTGCCGGCGTCGGCCTCGGACAGCTGTCCACCATCGGTGCGGTCATGCTGGTCATGCTCCGATCACTTGCCTACGGGCAGCAGCTCCAGGTCGCCTCAGCCACCCTCCGCGCCTCCCAACCCTTCCTGGAGACCCTCCAAGCGACGCTCGGCCGGTACGAAGCGGATCGGGCCCCGGGCGGCGACGCCCGACCGACCCGAGTGGATCGCGTCGCCGTCGACCACGTGTCGTTCGTCTACCCGGCCGGCAACCGCGCCCTCGACGACGTCAGCTTCACCATTCCACCGGGCGAGGTCGTCGGCGTCGTCGGTCCCTCGGGCAGCGGCAAGTCGACCTTGGTGCAGTTGCTCCTCGGGCTGCGCGTCCCGACCAGCGGCACCGTCCACGCCAAAGGTGTCGACCTGTCGACCATCGACCGGGCGTGGTGGACCCAGCGCGTCGCGTTCGTGCCGCAGGACGCCCATCTGTTCGCCGGCACGATCGCAGAGAACATCGCGTTCTTCCGCGAGGTGACCCGAGCCGACGTAGAGACCGCGTCACGGGCCGCCCACCTGCATCCCGACATCGAGGCGATGCCCGACGGCTACGACACCCAGGTCGGCGAGCGAGGCGACCACCTCTCCGGCGGGCAGCGCCAGCGGCTCTCGATCGCCCGCGCCCTGCTGGGCCGTCCGGAGATGATCATCCTGGACGAGCCCACCTCGGCGCTCGACGTGCGCTCGGAGTCCCTCATCCGCATCACGCTCGACGAGCTACGTGGCGAGGTGACGATCATCGTCATCGCGCACCGCCTGTCGACGCTCGACATCTGCGACCGGATCATGGTGATCCAGGACGGACGGCTGCGCGCCTTCGACGACCCCAACGTCCTGGCGTCGAGCAGCGAGTTCTACCGAGAGGCCCTGGAGTTGTCCGGTCTCGCCTGACGGTCCGCACTCACGGCGCCACCAGCTCCGCCGACAGCACCGTCGGCTCCTCCGGCGTCACCCTGGCCGACACCCCCTGACCCCGGCCGGTCACGCCGAACCCGTCGACGTCGGCGACGAGCCACGGCGGGGCGAAGGCGATGTCGGCCGTCACCTGGTCGGGGTTCACCAGCGGCTGGTAGCCGATCGCCAGGTCGTAGGCCGACCCCGATCGCAGGGTGCCGGTCAGGTCGAGCTCGACCGTCACCGTGCCGCCCGGCGGGATCTCGAGGAACCGCGAGTACACCGCCCAGCCGAGCTCCCGCTGGAACTCGAGGCCGGCCTGCTGGCCGTCGACGCGGGCGGCCGCCAACCGGTGCGGCGTGTAGAACGAGAAGAACATGGCGTTGGTGCCCGGTGGCAGGCCCTGGTCGTTGCTGCCGATCACGCTGTCGGGCAGCCCCTCGGCCGGCGCGCCGTTGGTGAGCGTCACCTCGGCGGTGACGACGAGCTGGCCCGTCCCGGGGTCGTAGCTGCCGGTGTACTCCACCTGCCGCTGCAGGAACACGTCGATCTTGTTGTTGCCCTTGTTCTGCGTGCTCAGCAGGAACCCGTCGCTCCCGGGCACGACCGGGATCGCCCCGTCGGCCCCCACCCGGCGCACCAGCGCGTCCTCCGACGGGGCGAACAGGTGCACCATCAGGTGGCGGCCGGCGACGGCCGGGCCGAGCACGTCGCCCAGCTCCCTCGGGCCCGGCACGTCACCGCTCACCAGCGCATCGAACGTCGCCCTCCCCACGTCCTCGAGCAGGTCCCGCCGGGCCGCGTCGTCGCCCGCCACCAGGTACTGCTCACGGGTCAGGAAGTCGACCGCGTTGTCGGCGGTGATCGGCCGGCCGATGCCCGGCACCGAGACCGGTCCGGTGATCTCGAGCAGCGCAGCCAGGCCCGCCGGGTCGGCCACGATCACGCCGTCGACCGGCTGACCGCCCGCCTGCGGGTAGAGCTCGGCGGCGGCCTGGGCCACCGACGGCAGGTCGGGCGACAGCGTCAGGTCCTGCAGGTACTCCTGCGGGCGGAACCGGCCGTAGCGGGCCAGGTAGTCGGGCGGGCCGGTGAGCGTGCGATCGGCCCGGCCCGGTGCCGTCAGCAACTCGTTGATCGGCCCCGATCGCGACACCTCGACCTCGCCGTCGACGGCGGTCAGCTCCGCGTACGAGCCGACGAAGCCGCCCAGGCCCCGGGACTCGGCCGGCTGGGTGAACAGCACCAGGTACCGGCGCGGCCCGTCGGCGCCGAGCACGGCCGGCAGCTCGCGGGCGCCCTCGGCCGCCAGGGCGACCTCGGGTGACGTGTCGGCCAGGCGCTCCTCGAAGGTGTCGAGCCGCTCGGCGACGGGTGGCAGCAACCAGTCCGCGGTCGAGGCCGTCGAGACGGGCCTGGGCGTCGACCATCGACGCCTCGGCCGCGGCCAGCGGCGCCGACGCCGCCCGCAACCGGGCCACGTCGATGCGCCCGTCGAGGTAGCGGATCTGCTCGAGGTCGGCCGCCGCCGACGCCTCGCCCACCGCGCCGGCGATGTTGCCGGCCTCGGCCGCGCCGGCCGACAGCGCCTCGGCCTGTTGGGCGACGACGGGCACGGCCCGGGCGGGGGTCGGTCCACCAGGCGTCGAGCGCCGCCGAACCGGCGTCGAGCGACGTCGACGCCTCGTCGAGCAGCCCGGCGGCGCGGGCCTGGTCGCCGTCGCCGATCGCCTCGAGCCCCTGTTGGGTGAGGTCGACCCCGCGCCGGACGTCGTCCTGGGCCAGCACCACGGCGACGCCGAGCACGACGCACCCCCGCGGCGACGACGACGGCGGCGCCGATCGCCACCCGCCCGACGATCCGGCGCTTGGCACGCGGCAGCAGCAGGTAGGCCGACACCAGCACCGGCGCCACGGCGACGGCCACGTAGAGCGCCGACGCCCCCTCGAACCCGAGGTCGGGCAGCCGCAACAGCACCTGCACGGCCAGGGCGCCGACCACCGCCCCGATGATGCGCCGCCGCGACAGGAGCCCGCCGACGATGGCCACGGTGAGGGCGAGGGCGGCGACGGCGATCCACACCCCCTCGTCGGCGCCGACGGCGGCCAGGCCGGCGAGGACGATCCACGTCCACCGTCGGGCCCGGGCGGTGGCGAGCGTGACCACGACGGCGAACCCGGCCAGGAGGACCCAGTCGACGAGCCGGAACGCCGTGGGCCGGCCGGGGGCGAACATGGCGGCGAGCCCGGCCAGCGCCGCCACCACGACGATGGCCCGCCGTTCGACCGGCGAGGGCCGGCCCGATCGCCGCGTCGGGCGGATCGGGGCGCGCTCGTCGTCGATGGTCGGAACGGTCGAAGCCACGTGTCTCCTGGGTGGCGGAGCGGCGGCCAACCGGCGCCCCCGGCTCGACGATCGTAGTGCCCCACTCGCACCGCATCCGGGCATGCGAGCGGGCCGGCAGCCCGGGCGAGGTCCCACGGGCCGACGGCACGGATGCCGTGACCGGCGGGAGCGCCCCACTATGCTGCCGAGGTGCGATCGTCCGGGGCCGGTCACCCCGTCTCATCCCGCGCTGCTCGTGTCCGGTCGCGAGCGCCGACACCACCTCGAGGAGTGCCACCCGCCGCCGGTCGGTTGACCGGCGAGCCCTCCGGCTCGTCCCATGGATCTCGTCCGCTACCTCAGGGTCCTCCGCCGCCACTGGCGCATGATCGCCGCCCTCGCGGCGGTCGGCGCCGTCGCCGGCTTCGTGCTCGCCCCTCGGCCCGACGCCGCCACCCCGCTCTCCGGTCCCCAGGCCTACCTGGCCACCCACACGCTGTTCACGCCGTCGGCGTCGGCCGGCAACCGGGTCGTTGTCGCTCGACCAGGTGGCCAACCTCGTCACCGCCGGCGACGTCCCCGAGCGGGTGGCGGCGCGCACCGGCGGTGATCCCGGCGTGCTCGCCAACCAGGTGGTCGCCGTCACCGACCGCACCCTCGGCACCGTCGAGATCACCGTCCAGGACCCCGACCCCGACCGCGCCGTCGTCATCGCCGACAGCTTCGCCGAGGAGCTCCAGGCCTCGGTCCGCGACGTGCAGCAGCGGGCGATCGACCAGAACCGCGAGGTGCTGGACGCGCGCCTGCAGGGTCTGCGCATCGAGATCTTCAGCCTCCCGCCGGCCGCACCCGACGACACCCTGGCGGCGGCCCGTCGCGACGCCCTCGTCGAGGAGATCCGCAGCACCGAGCAGCAGCTCGTCGAGCTCGACCGCCAGATCGCCACCGGCCCCGCCTTCGCCACGCTGCGCACCGCCGAGGCGTTCCCGGTCACCCAACGCGAGATCGACACCCTGTACTCGACCGGCTCGGGTTCGGGCGCCACCTCCACCACGGTCGCCGGCAGCGGGAGCGTGTCGTCGCGCAGCGTCCAGTTCCAGGCCGCCCAGGGCGACGACGGGTTCAACCCCTTCCTCGCCGCACTGCTCGGCGGCATCGGCGCCGCCCTCCTCGGCATCGTCCTGGTGCTCGCCGTCAACGCCCTCGACCCGCGCATCTTCACCAAGGAGCAGGCCGAGGAGGCCTTCGGCTTCCCGGTGATCGCGGAGGTCCCGGCCTTCTCGCGGCGGCAGCGGAAGCAGACCTCGGTCGTCGCCAAGGACGCCCCCTACTCGCGCTTCGCCGAGTCGTTCCGCGCCCTGCGGTCGTCGCTGCTGTTCGTGCAACGCACGGGCCGGCTGAACCAGATGGCCAACCTGGCCCTGGCCGCCGGGACCGCCGCCACCCCGACGCCCACGCCCCGGGGCCACCCACCGACGAGGCCGCCGCGCCCACCCCCGGCGGGGCCGACGGCGACGAGCCCACCACCGAGCCCACGCCGCCGGGGGTGGTCATCATGGTCACCTCGCCGGGACCGGCCGAGGGCAAGACGACCACCGTGTCCAACCTGGCCGCGGTGCTCGGGGAGGACGGCAGCCGGGTGCTGGTCGTCAACTGCGACTTCCGGCGGCCCCGCCTCCACCTGTACCTCCACGCCCCCGACGAGCCCCGGCGGGTGATCCAGACCGAGGTCCCCGGGGTGAAGATGGTGAGCGGCGTGGTGCACGACGTCCACCACGCCAACCCGGCCGAGGTCGTCGCCGCCCAGCGCCACCTGATCGCCACCGCCCGCACGATGTTCGACTACGTCATCCTCGACACGGCACCCGTGCTCACCACCAACGACGCCAGCGACGTGCTGTCGGTGACCGACATGGTCGTCGTGATCTGCCGGGCCGGGAAGACCACCCGGGAGACCGCCGACCGGGCGGCAGAGCTCCTCGAGCGCTTCAACGCCCCGGTCGTCGGCGCCGTGCTGGTGGGCGCCACCGAGTCCCCGTCCAACCGGTACTACTACTACTACCACCAGGAGGACGCGGCCTCCGGCCGTGCTGCCGAGCCCGAGGGCAACCCCTTCGAAGCCCTGATCGAGGACATGCGTCGCCCCGACGCCGAAGAGGTCGCCGATCGTCCGACGGCGACGGCGACGGCGACGCGACGTGGGCGCGGCCGGCGGCGACGTCGAGGGCCGCGCCGACCCGTCGTCGTGACGTCGTCGTTCTCCGGCCTCGACGATCCCGGCACCCTCGCCGCTCCCGCCCGTCCACCGCTCGACGCGCCGCCGACGCGCACCCTCGACCTTCCGCCCCTGCGCCGGGCCCGTCCGGCGAAGGACGGCGACCCGACCCGCTCCCCCCTCCTCCGCCTCGTCGCCGGCCTGGCCATGTCGGGCGTGTTCGGGTGGTACGCGCTGGGCCTGGTGCGGGGCGTCGACGTGGCCGCCGCCATCGTGCTCATCCCGGTGGTGGCCGTCGCCGCCTGGCCCATCTTCCGGCGCCTCGCCCGCGCCGAGCGCCAGTTCGACCTGCTCGCCCTGCTCTACCTCGGGCTGGCGGTCAAGCTGCTCGGTGCCTACCAGCGGTTCCAGGGCGCCGTCGACGCCCGGCGTGTACCACGAGGTCGGCGTGCTCCTCGCCGACTCGTTCCGCAACCTCGACTTCGGCGTCGACACGGGCCGGCAGATCCCCGGCACCGGCTCGCTCCGCTACCTGTCCGGCCTGGTCAGCGTGTTCACCGGCACCAGCTTCATGGCGGAGTTCATCGTCTTCACCGTCGTCGCGTTCGCCGGCGCCGTGTTCTTCTACCTCGCGTTCCGCACCGCGGTCCCCGATGGCGACCACAAGCGCTACGCCTTCGTGCTCTTCCTGTGGCCGTCGCTCGTGTTCTGGCCCTCCAGCGTCGGCAAGGAGGCGGTGATGGCGTTCACGATCGGGCTGGCCTCGCTCGGCGCCGCCCGCCTCTTCACCCACCGACGGGGCGGCCTCACCCTGCTCGCGCTCGGCCTGCTCGGGGCGGTGATGGTGCGTCCCCACGTGGCGCTCATGGTCGTCGTCGCCGTCGCCGTCGCCTACCTGTTCGTCCGGTCCACCGCCGGCTCACGGGTCCTGTCCGGCTCCAAGTTCGTGGCCATCGCCTGCCTGCTCGTCGGGGGCGCCGTCATCGCCAGCCAGACGGCCGACTTCTTCGACGTCGACCAGCTCGGCACCGAAGAGGTGGACCAGACGCTCAGCCAGACCACCGAGCAGACCACCGAGACGTCCGGCGGCACGTTCGCACCGGCGCGGGTGTCGAGCCCGGTCGACTACCCGGCGGCGGTCGTCACCGTCACCCTCCGCCCGTTCATCTTCGAGGCGCGCAACACCGACCAACGCATCAGCGCCATGGAGGGCATCGCCCTCGTCGTGCTCCTCGCCGTGTCGTGGCGTCGCCTCCTCGCCCTGCCCAAGACCGTGCTGCGCGAGCCCTTCGTCGCCTACGCGCTCTCCTACGTGCTGCTCTTCTGCTACGCGTTCTCCGCCGTCGGCAACTTCGGCATCCTCGCCCGGCAGCGCACGCAGATGCTGCCGTTGCTGTTCGTGCTGGTGGCCCTGCCGCCCGTCGTGCGGAAGGTCGCCCGGCGTGACACCCGCTCGATCGACCCGGCCCGGCGCCGACCGTCGTTGCTCACGCTGCCGCCGCCGGAGGCCCCGACGACGTCGGGCGCGCCCGGGCGCGCCTCGCCGTGAGCGGGCGCACCCGTTCGTGGTGGGGCTGGGGCTACGAGGACGAGGCCCTCACCGACGACCAGGTCGACCGGTTGGCCGCCGGCCTCGGCGAGCGGTTCGGCACCGACCTCATCGTCCGGCCCCGGCCCGACCTCGGCGCCGTCACCCTTCCCGCGCCTCGCGTCCGCCCGCCGGCGACGCTGGCCGGGATCTGCCACGACGACGCCCACCAGCGGGCGTCGCACACCTACGGCAAGTCGTACCGCGACGTGGTGCGGGGCTTCGAGGGACTCCTCGACCATCCGCCCGACCTCGTCGCCCGCCCGACGACCGAGCCCGAGGTCGTCGCCATCCTCGACTGGTGCGCCGACGCGGGCATCGCCGCCATCCCCTACGGCGGCGGCTCGTCGGTCGTGGGCGGGGTGGAGTGCGCCGTCGGCGAGGGGTTCGCCGGCGCGGTGTCGATCGACCTCACCGCCCTCGACCGGGTCGTCGAGATCGATCGCACCTCACGGGCGGCCCGCATCCAGGCCGGCGCGCTCGGCCCCGTGCTCGAGGACCAGCTCCGACCGCACGGGCTGACCCTGCGGCACTTCCCCCAGTCGTTCGAGTTCTCCACCCTCGGCGGCTGGCTGGCGACCCGCTCCGGAGGCCACTACGCCACGCTGCACACCCACATCGACGACTTCGTCGAGTCGATGCGGGTGGTCACCCCGAGCGGCACGGTCGAGTCGAGACGCCTTCCCGGGTCGGGCGCCGGGCCGTCCCCCGACCGGCTGTTCCTCGGCAGCGAGGGGGCGTTCGGCATCATCACCGAGGCGTGGATGCGCCTCCAGGACCGTCCCCGCTGGAAGGCCACCGCCGCCGCCCGGTTCGACGACTACACCGACGCCGTCGTTGCGACCCGGGCCGTGAGCCAGTCGGGCCTGCACCCGTCCAACTGCCGGCTGCTCGATCCGGGCGAGGCCATGACCGCGGCCGGCGTCGACGACGGCAGCGCCCTGCTGATCGTCGGCTTCGAGTCGGCCGACCATCCGGTCGACGCCGCCGTCGACCGGGCCGTCGAGCTGCTCGCCGACCACGGCGGACGGCTGCCGGACGGCGTGAGCCGCAGCGGACCGCCCCCCGGGGGCGTGGCCCCAGGTGGTGACGTCGGCACCAGCGGCCGTGAGGGGGCTGCCGGGGCGTGGCGGTCGTCGTTCCTGCGAGCGCCCTACGGACGGGACGCCATGGTCCGGATGAGCGTGATCGTCGAGACCTTCGAGACGGCGTGCACCTGGGACCGCTTCGGCGACCTGCACGCCGACGTGACCGCCGCCGTCGGCGACGCCACCCGGCGCGTCTGCGGCGGCGGCTTCGTCACCTGCCGCTTCACCCACGTCTACCCGGACGGTCCCGCGCCCTACTTCACCGTGGTCGCGCCGGGTCGACCGGGCAGCGAGGTGACGATGTGGGACGAGATCAAGGCGGCGGCCAGCGATGCCCTCCTCGCCGCCGGCGGCACCATCACCCATCACCACGCCGTCGGCCGCGACCACGACCCGTGGTACCGCCGGCAGCGTCCGGCGGCGGTGGGCGCGGCGCTGGCCGCCGTGAAGGCGACGCTCGACCCGGCCGGCGTGCTCAACCCGGGCGTCATCGCCTGACGACACCCGGGTCGAGCCCGCTCGTACGGAGGACCTGGCTCAGCCGGTGAAGCGGGGCGTGGCCCGGGCGGCGCCGGCTGCGGCGGCCGCCGCCGGCCACCTCGGCCCGGCGTCCCGGTGCCGGTGGAGTGGGCGGCGCGTAACTCTCGTTCCGAGCCGTTGCCCGACCGCCGCCGCGCTCCTACCGTCCGGCCGATGACCGACGCCGACGGCATCCGCGCCACCCCCGTCGACGTCCGTGTCGAGCACCGCGACGGCATCCCGGTGCTGGTGAAGCGGGCCAGCGACCAAGCAGCGAGGGATCGCCTGGCCCACGAAGCCGCCGTGCTGGTGCAGGCCCGGCACCCCGGTGTCGTCGAGCTGGTGGCCGGCCCGGGCAGCGGGGCCGGCGACGAAGACGGCGACCTCGTGCTCCGCTGGATCGGCACCCGCACCCTTGCCGACCTCCGCGCCCCGTCGGCGGTCGAGGTCGCCGTCCACCTCGCTGCGGTCGCCGCCACGATCGCCGATCTGCACGACCGAGGTGTCGTGCACGGACGGGTGACCGCCGACCACGTCGTGCTCGACGGCGACGGGCGGCCCGTGCTCTGCGGGTTCGGCGAGGCGTCGACCGCCGCCGACACGCGTCACCCCCGCACCGAGGACGTGGCCGGCCTCGGACGGCTCCTCGGCGCCCTGCTCGAGCGGTCGCCCGGCACGCGCCGCCCCGACCGTGGCACCCGGGACCAGCGCCGGGCGCTGGCGGCGCTCGCCGCCAGCGCGACCGCCCGGGACGTGGCCCGCCGTCCCTCGGCCCGGGCCCTGGCCGAGCGGGTGGCGGCGATCGGACCCGGCGGCCGCCCCGACCCGCCGGCCGCGGCGCCGTCACCGAGTGGGCCCGAGGTCGGGTCCGCGGGCGACCCCGCCGATGATGATGCGCTCGAGCACCTGCGCCGGGTGCTCGACGACGATCGGCCCCGACGACCCCGCCCACCACGGCCCTTTCCGACCTCCCGTCTCGTCGCCGGGCTCGGTGCCCTCGTCGCACTGGTCATCGCCGTCGGTGCCCTGGTGCGATCCGGCGGGGGTGACGATGTCGCCGGCCGGGACCCTCGGCCGGCGGTGAGCCCGACGATCCCGGGCTCGTCGTCGACGACGGGCACTCCCCCGGACCAGCGCCTCGACACCCGACCGGTGGCCGAGCTCGACGGTCGCCGCTTCGCGGTGGGTGATCCGGGCGACGTCGTCGCCGTGGGCGACTGGACCTGCGTCGGCCGCCCCCTCGCCGCCGTGCTGCGACCGACGACCGGTGACGTGTTCGTGTTCACGTCGTGGGCACCCCCCGGCGGACGCGTCGAGGCCGCGTCGCTCGGTCGGGTCCCTGGCGCCGTCGCTCTCCGCCCGGGCCCCGACCCGGGCTGTGGAGGCCTCGTGGCCGTCCTGACCGACGGCACCACCGTCCCCGTCCCGATCCCAGGAGCGGCGCCATGACCCTCGTCCCGCCCACCTCCACCCCTGTCCGGCCGTCGCCCCTCCGGGCGCTCGGCCGCAGCCTCGCCCTCGCCCTCGTCGGCGGTGCCGCGGTCGCCGTGGCCCTGCTCGCCGCCCGCGCCCTGCCGACACCGTCCGAGGTGGCCGACCTCCAGAGGTGGGCGACCACCACGGACCCGCTGCTCGTCGTGGCCGTGCTCGGGTGCGCGCTGGTGCTCCTCGCCGGCACCTACCTCGTGGTGGTCGGAGCCCTCGCCGCCGTCGCCGCCGCGACGCGGAGGCGGTCGGTCGGGCGGCTCGTCTCCGCCGTCGCGCTGCCGTGCGTCCGGCGACTCCTCGGCGGTGTCGTCGGGGTGAGCGTCGGACTCGGGGCGGTCCCCGCCGTGGCGACGGCCGTCGACGTCCCGCCCGCCGTCGTCGTCATGGAGGACCTGGGTCCGGTTGCCTCCCCGCCGGCCGCGACGACCGTCGTCCCGACGGCCCCGACGACCCTCACCCCGACGACCGCGGCCCCGCCCCTGCCACCCCTGACCCCCTCGATCCGGATGGAGCCCCTCCCGCCTCGGGCCACCGCCCCCGCCGCGGCGCCGGCGGTGCCCGTGCCCGTCCAGCCGGGGGCCGACGACCCGGCCCGGGTCGCCGCGCCGGCGCCGAGCGCTCCAGCGCCGCCGGTCGCCGAGGAGGCAGAGCCGGTGGAGACGGGGCAGGGCACCTGGACGATCGCTCCGGGCCAGCACCTCTGGCTGGTGGCGTCGCGCACCCTCGCCGCCGCCGGTCGCCCCACCGACGACGGGTCGGTGGTCCGCTACCTGGCCCGGATCGTCGACGCCAACCGCGACCGGCTGGCCGTGCCCGACGACCCCGATCTCGTCTTCGCCGGGCAGGACTTCGTGCTTCCCGAGCCCTGACCGTCAGCGGAGGCGGACCGCAACTTCATTTGCCAGCAGACGCCCCGCCGGGGTCAGCACCAGCCGTCCCTCGCGCTCGTCGACCAGCCCGGCCAGCGCCGCCCGGTCGTCGTCGCCGAGCGCGAGGGACGGCACGCCTCGTGCCGTGCGCACCGCCAGCTGCAGTGCCTCGAGCCGGCGGGCGTCGTCGTCGAGCCGCTCCGCGCCCGCCTCGGTGGGTCGACCCTCGCGAACGGCGGCCACGTAGCGCTCCGGGGTGCGCAGGTTCCACCACCGGCGACCCCGACGATGCGAGTGGGCCGCGCAGCCGAACCCCTGGTAGTCGCCCTGGGCCCAGTAGAGGAGGTTGTGGCGGCACTCGTGGCCGGTCACCGCCCAGTTCGAGATCTCGTACCACGCCAGGCCGGCGGACTCGAGGCGTCGGGCGGCGACCTCGTACTTGGCGGCCTGGTCGTCGTCGTCGGGATGGCGGACCGGGTCGTCGGCGAGCGGCGTGCCCGCCTCGACGGTGAGGGCGTAGGCGGACACGTGGGGCGGCTCGAGGTCGAGGGCGGCGTCGATCGTCGCACGCCAGTCGTCGAGGCTCTCGCCGGCGGCGCCGTAGATGAGGTCGAGGTTCACCTCGGGGATGCCGTGACGTCGCGCCGTCGCGACCGCGGCGGGCACGTGGTCGGGGTCGTGGCGGCGGCCGAGCGAGGCGAGCACGTGCGGCACGAACGACTGGACGCCGAACGACAGACGGTTCACCCCGGCCGCCGCGTAGGTGGCGACGAGGTGGTCGTCGACCGTCTCCGGGTTGCACTCGACGGTGACCTCCGCCCCGGGTGCGAGCGGGAGCGCGCCGAGCACCGTGGCGAGCGCCTCGGCGGGGACGAGCGACGGGGTGCCTCCGCCGACGAAGACCGAGGTGGCTCGCGGGAGCCCGCCGGCGACGGCGGCGAGGACCTCGTCGTGGAGGGCGGTGAGGTAGTCGTCGACGAGCTCACCGCGATCGGCCCACGCCGCGAACGCGCAGTAGTCGCAGCGGTGGACGCAGAACGGGACGTGGAGGTAGATGCCGAACGGTGCGGGGGCGCGCTCCGAGCCGCTCGGCTCGGCGACGAGGTCGCTCACACGGTGAGGCTCAGCCCCATGTCGTCGAGCCGTCCGGTGGCCGAGTCGATGGCCACGCCGAGGATGCAGGCGATGGCCCGCAGGTCGTCCTTGCGGATGGTGAGCATGCGTCCGTTGAAGTCCTGCCGCTGCACCTGGATCATCGTCAGGTACCGGTTGAGCATCTCGGCCTCGGGCCCCGGAAGGTGCTCGAGGCGGCGCAGGTCGATGGTGACCGAGCTGTCACCGGAGGTGCGGGTGCGGGTGGCGTCGGGGCCGAAGCCCGGCCCTTCGTCGGGGGGCAGGAGCTGGTCGACGGGCACGTTGTAGAACCGGGCCAGGCGCTGGAGGCGGGGCACCGAGATGGCCCGTTCCCCCCGCTCGTAGGCGCCGAGCACCGACGCCTTGAACTCCTGGCGGGAGGTGGCCTCGACGTCCTGCAGGGACAGGCGCTTCTGGCGCCGGATGGCGCGGAGGCGCTCGCCGACCATGCGGCTGTAGCTGGATGGGATCCCCTGCGCCTCGCCGCCGCCGTCGCTCAGCTCGCTCATCTCGTCTCGCTCCATACCGGGGTTGAAGGCCGCGTCTCGAGCGGGTCCCGGTCGACCCCCCACCGACCACCACGCGTGGCCCGGTCTGTAACCATGTTCACACTAGAACCCCTGGGTCCTGGGGGCAACGACCGCGGCGCGTACTCGGGGGACCGCACCGGCCGTGGGTGCCGGCGATCGGTCACGACGGCGTCCCCGTCACCCCGGCCCGGAGGGCGGCCAGGAGGGCGCCAGCGGCGATGGCGGCCGTCTCGGCCCGGAGCACGCCGTCGCCGAGCGACACTGCCGGCAGTGCGGCCCGCTCGGTCGCGGACCACCCTCCCTCGGGCCCCACCAGCACGACCGGTCGCCCGAGCGTCGGGGGGTCCCCGCCGAGGTCGGCCCGGACCGCGCCCGGCTCGGTGGCGACGACGGCGAACGGCTGGGGGTCGGTGACGCTCGGCAGCCAGGCCCGCCGGCTCTGCATGACCGCCTCGCGGACGACCCGACGCAACCGCTCGACGTGGCGTGCGGCCCGGGTGTCGTCCCAGCGCGCCACCGACCGGTCGGCCACCACCGGCACGATCCGGTCGATCCCGAGCTCGGTGAGCTTCTGGCACACCAGCTCCGGCCGGTCCCCCTTCACCAGGGCGAAGCCGACGGTGAGCGCCGGCACGGGCAGTGCGAGGTGGGCCACGTCGCCGACCGGCTCGGGCACGTCGGCGAACCGGCACGGCCGCCAACCGCCCCGCCCGTCGGTGACGGCCACGGGATCGCCGGGACGGACGCGTCGAACGCGCGCGAGGTGGTGGTGGTCGTCGTCGGTGAGCCGGGGGTCCTCGACGTCGTCGACCAGCACCACGGCGCCGGCGTCGACCGGGATGCACGCGGCGGGGACGCTCAGGAGAACGCCGATCGGATGCGGGAGAAGAAGCCCTGGTCGGCCGGGGCGACCACTTCGCCGCGCCGATCGGCGAGCTGGCGGAGCAGTTCGGCCTCGTCGGCGTCGAGGTCGGTGGGCGTGTCGACGACGACCTGGACGAGCAGATCGCCGCGGCCGCGTCCCTCGAGGTGGGGCACCCCGCGGTGACGCAGGCGGAACACCCGGCCGGTCTGGGTGGCCTTGGGGATGACGAGGTCCTCCTCGCCGTCGAGGGTGAGGAAGCTGAGGTGGGCGCCCAGGGCGGCCTGGGTCATGGGCAGGTGCAGCTCGTGGACGAGGTCGTAGCCCTGGCGCTCGAACCGCTCGTGGGGGCTGACGCGCACGTGGACGTACAGGTCACCGGTGCCGCCGCCGCGGGGCCCGGCCGCGCCGCGGCCGGTGAGGCGCAGGGTGGAGCCGGTGTCGATCCCGGCGGGCACGTCGACGGTGTAGGTCTGGGGCTGCAGGATCCGACCCTCGCCCCGGCACGCCGGGCACGGACGCGGGATGGTCTGGCCGAGGCCCCCGCAGCGCGGGCACTGCCCGGCGGTGACCATCTGCCCGAGGATCGACTGGCGCACGTGCCGCACCTGACCGCTGCCCTGGCAGTCGGGGCAGGTCTCGGGCACGGTGCCGGGCGCGGCACCCGTCGCCTCGCAGTCGGCGCAGGGCACGGCGGTGTTGATCGTCACCGGCACTTGGACCCCGAACACGGCCTGTTCGAAGTCGAGGTCGATGACCGCCTCGAGGTCGACCCCGCGCGGGGGACCCGCCGGCCCCGCCTGACCTCCGCCGAACGGGCTGCCGCCGAAGAACATGTCGAACAAGTCGTTCAGCCCGCCGCCGGCACCGAACGGCGAGCCCGCTCCCGCCGCCGCACCGGCCTCGCCGAACAGGTCGTAGTGCCGGCGGCGCTCGGGGTCGCTCAACGTCTCGTAGGCGACCGCCACCTCCTTGAAGCGGGCCTCGGCGGCGGCGTCGCCGGGGTTGGCGTCGGGGTGCAGCTGGCGGGCGAGGCGACGGTAGGCGCGCTTGATGTCCTCGGCGGTCGCGTCTCGGGAGACACCGAGCAACTCGTAGTGGTCGGCCACCGATCAGCCCTCGCTCAGCTGACGACCGAGACGGCTGCTGACCACGGCCACCGCCGCCATCGCCTGCGGATAGTGCATGCGCGTGGGCCCGAGCACGCCGATCGAGCCGGCCGGTTCGCCGTCGACCTCGTACGGCGCCACCACGATGGCGGCGTCGGCCAGGTGCTCGAGCCCCGTCTCGGTGCCGATGGCGACGCTCAGGCCACGGTCGAGGACGTCACGGAGCAGCGAGACGACGACGTACTGCTCCTCGAGCAGGCGCAACACCTCGTGCACGGTACCGACGGCGTCGAACGCCGACGCCATCTCGGACGCGCCGCCGATGTAGACCTCGCCGTCCTCGGCCTGCGGTCGCAGCGGTGCGACGGTGGCGCGCAACAGGTCGGCATCGGCCTCGTCGGCACCGTCGGCCGCGGCGTCGAGGTCGAGCGCGGCGGCATCGGCGAGCGGGCGGCCGACGAGCAGCGACGACAGCCGGCTCGACACCGCGGCCAGCCGGACCTCCTCGACGTCGCGGGGGAACTCGACGGTGTGCTTCTCGACGGCGCCGTTGGACAGCACGACCACGAGCACGGCGACGTTGGGGGTCAGGCCGACGAGCTGCACCGAGCGCACGGTGGCGGCTTCGTGGGGCGGCCCGACGACGACCGCGGTGAGGTGGGTGAGCGAGGAGAGCAGTCGGCTGGTCGACTCGAGCATCCCCTCGAGCTCGCCGTGGGCGCGGGCGAAGAACGCCCGTACCTGCTGAGCCTCCACCGGCCCGAGGCGGCCGGGACCGCCGAGGTGGTCGACGAAGAAGCGGTACCCCTTCTCGGTGGGCACCCGACCGGCGCTGGTGTGGGGCTGGTAGAGGTAGCCCTCCTGCTCGAGGACGGCCATGTCGTTGCGCACCGTGGCCGGCGACACCTGCACACCGGGGGCGCGCGCCACCAGGCCGGAGCCGACCGGCTGGGCGGTCTCGATGTACTCCTCGACCACCGCCCGCAGGATCATGGCCTTGCGTTCGTCGAGCATCTGGGCCGCATGATATCTGGCACTCCCCACCGCCGACTGCTAGACGGCGCCCGCCTCGCCACCATCCACCCCGTTCTGGTGTGAGATCGCGATGCCCACGCAACCGAATCCCACACCAGAATCGGGCGGATGGTGGCCGACGGTGCTTCGGGGGCTCACTCCTCCAGGCGGAGGGCGGAGATGAACGCCTCCTGGGGGACCTCGACGCGGCCGATGTTCTTCATCCGCTTCTTCCCCTCCTTCTGGCGCTCGAGCAGCTTGCGCTTGCGGGTGATGTCGCCCCCGTAGCACTTGGCCAGCACGTCCTTGCGCTTGGCCTTGACCGTCTCGCGGGCGATGATCCGCCCGCCGATGGCGGCCTGGATGGGGACGTCGAAGAGCTGCCGCGGGATGAGCTCGCGCAGCTTCTCGGCCATGCGCCTGCCGTAGTCGTACGCCTTGTCGCGGTGCACGATCGTGCTGAACGCGTCGACGGGGACCGCGTTGAGGAGGATGTCGACCTTCACCAGGTCGGCCGGCTCGTAGTCGGCCGGCTCGTAGTCGAGGCTGGCGTAGCCCTGCGTGCGGCTCTTCATCTGGTCGAAGAAGTCGACGACCACTTCGGCCAGCGGCATGCGGTAGACGAGCTCGACCCGCTCGGGCGAGAGGTACTCGAGCTTGCGCATGTCGCCGCGCCGGCTCTGGCAGAGCTCCATGAGCGTGCCGGTGTAGGTGGTCGGGGTGAGGATGGTGGTGGTGAGCAAGGGCTCCTCGATGGCCTCGATCTCGGCGGGCGGCGGCATGTCGCTCGGGTTGTCGACCACGAGGTGCTCGCCCGTGGTGCGCGTGACGCGGTACTCGACCGACGGAGCCGTGGCGATGAGGCTGAGGTCGAACTCACGCTCGAGTCGCTCACGGATGATCTCCATGTGCAGCAGCCCGAGGAACCCGCAGCGGAAGCCGAAGCCGAGGGCGCCCGAGCTCTCCGGCTGGTAGGTGAAGCTCGAGTCGTTGAGGCGGAGCCGCTCGAGGGCCTCGCGCAGCGCCGGGAACTCGTCGCCGTCGACCGGGTACAGCCCGCAGAACACCATCGGCTTCGGCTCCCGGTAGCCGGCGAGCGCGTCGGCCGGCCGGGTCGCGTCGGTGACGGTCTCACCCGAACGCGCCTCGCCCACGTCCTTGATGCCGGCGATGAGGTAGCCCACCTCCCCCGCCGCCAGGCTGGCGACGGGCGTCGGGTCGGGCCGGCGCACCCCCACCTCGTCGGCGTCGTGCACGGCGTTGGCCTGCACGAACCGGAGTCGGGCACCGGTGGTGAGCCGGCCGTTCATCACCCGCACCGAGCTCACCACACCGCGGTACTGGTCGAAGTGGCTGTCGAAGATCAGCGCCTGCAGCGGCGCCTCGGTGTCGCCGACCGGCGGCGGGATCCGCTCGACCACGGCGTCGAGCAGCTCGGGCACGCCCTCACCGGTCTTGGCGCTGATGCGCAGGATCTGGTCGGCGGGGATGCCGAGCACGTTCTCGATCTCGGCCGCGTAGCGATCCGGGTCGGCGGCGGGGAGGTCGATCTTGTTGAGGGCGGCGACGATCTCGAGGTCGTTCTCGAGGGCGAGGTAGCAGTTGGCCAGGGTCTGGGCCTCGATCCCCTGGGCGGCGTCGACGAGCAGGATCACCCCCTCGCAGGCGGCGAGCGACCGGGACACCTCGTAGCCGAAGTCGACGTGACCGGGCGTGTCGATGAGGTTGACCACGTGGTCGGCCCAGTCGAGGCGCACGCTCTGCAGCTTGATGGTGATCCCACGCTCGCGCTCGAGGTCCATCGAGTCGAGGTACTGGGCCCGCATGTCCCGGGCGTCCACGGCCCCGGTCAGCTCGAGCATGCGGTCGGCCAGCGTCGACTTCCCGTGGTCGATGTGGGCGATGATGCTCAGGTTGCGGAGGTGATCGAGCGTCGGCACGGGGGCGTCTCTACGAGGGGGCGGGGCGGGGCGGACACCCCGGGAGCGGCGTCGCCGATGGCCGGTGTCGACCGCGACGGGCGCCTCGGGAGCCTAGCGGCGCCCACGGCGACTTCGGGGCGGTCGCCGTGGGCGTGGTTGGCGGGATCGTGGTCCTGCTGGCTACGATGTCAGGTCCGCGTGCCCGACGGCGCGCCCGTCGACTCCTGGGAACCTCTCGTGGCGAACATCAAGAGCCAGATCAAGCGCAACCGGCAGAACGAGCGCCGGCGCGTCCGCAACAAGGCGGTCCGCTCCGAGCTGCAAGACCCGCACCAAGAACGCCGGCGTGGCGGTCGACGCCGGGGCCGACGACGCCGAGGCCCTGGCGCGAAGCCATGCAGAAGATCGACAAGGCCGCGTCCAAGGGCGTCATCCACAAGAACGCCGCCGCCCGGCGCAAGAGCCGGCTGCAGAAGCGCGTCAACGCCGGGGCCTGAGCGACCGCCGACCCGGCGCCGCCCGTTCCCCTCGCCCGATCAGGCGCTCAGCGGCCCCGCCGGGCGCCCCCTCCCCGTCCGGCTCGCCCGGCGGTCCGGCTACGGGTCGCCAGCCGAGCCACCAGCACCTCCATCACCAGCTCGGGCGACCAGTGCTTGGCGCCCCGCAGGTCGAGGTCGGCCTGGGCCAGGAGCTGGATGAACTCGGCCAGCCTCGCCGAGCCCAGACGCCGCGAACCCTCGAGCGCCTTCTTCGCCGGGTACGGCTTGGTCCCGAGCACCTCGGCCGCCTGGCGCTCGTCGCCGATGCCGGCCCCGTCGAGGCGCAGCATCCGCGTGTAGTGGTGGTGCAGGGTCGCCATGAGCTGCAGCGGGTGCTTGGCGTCGGCGCCGGTGAGCATCCGGTGCAGCCGGTCGAGGGCCAGGGCCACGTCGCCCTTGTCGATGGCGTCGGTCAGGTCCCAGGTCTGGACGGCGCCCTCCGAGCCCAGGTACGGCGTGATGTCGTCGACACCGAGACGGGCACCAGGGCCGTAGGTCGACTCGAGCGCCTCGATCGTGGCCCGCACCCGGTTCGCTTCGGTACCGACGTGGTCGGCCAGCAACCGCTGGGCGGCGGCGTCCAGGCTGATGCCGGCGACGGCCACGGCCTGCGCGACGACCTCGGTGGTCTTGCCCGGCGCGGTGTCGAGGACGCGCCCACCGGCGGCCGAGATGGCGTCGGTGAGGCTCTTCGGCACGGCACGCACCTGTGCCCCGGGCCGGCTCGGCGCCTCCCACACCAGCACCAGCGCGGTGGTGGGCAACGGGTCGCTCAGGTAGGCGACGAGCGGGGCCACCGCGTCCTTGGTGGAGAACACGGCGGCGTGGCGCCCGACGACGACCCGGCGGTCGGTGAGGAACGGTGGGGTCTGGGCGGCGTCCACGAGGGGGGCGATGTCGGCGTCGCCGCTCTGCTCGTAGCGGTCGATGTCGAGCTCGTCGACGACGAGGGTGCGGTCGTCGTCGCCGACCAGCTCGTGGACGAGGTCGCGCACGGCGTCGCCGAGCAGCACCGGGTCGCTCCCCTTCACGAGGACCACGCGGTCGGCGTCGGTCACGGTCCTCGTCCCCTCAACCGGCCGCCAGCACCGCGGCGAGCGAGTCGGCGACGCGCCGAGCGGCCCGCACGTCATGGGCCCGCAGCACGCGGCACCCGAGGGTGATGCCGAGGGCGTGGGCGGCCATGGTGCCCTCCCCCGCACTGGTGCGGTCGACGTCGAGCAGGGTCCACAGGAACCGCTTGTTCGACGCCGAGAGGAACACGGGGTAGCCGAGCTCGGCCAGCCGGTCCGAGGCGCGGAGCAGCTCGAGGGACTGCTGGGGCGTCTTGCCGAGATCGAGACCGGCGTCGACCATGATCCGCTCGGCGGGGATGCCGGCGGCCTCGGCCCGGGTCGCCCGGTCTCGGAGATGGGCGACGACCTCGCCGACGAGGTCGTCGTAGTGCGGGTCGGGGTCGGCGACCCGGGGCCGGAGCCGGATGTGGGTGGCCACCACCGAGGCGCCGGCCTCGGCGCAGGCCGGCAGGTAGTCGGGATCGGCGAACCCGCTGATGTCGTTGCCGACGACGGCACCGGCGGCGAAGCAGGCCCGCGCCACCGATGCCCGCCAGGTGTCGACCGACAGGGGCACGTCGAACCGGGCGGCGAGGGCCTCGACGGCGGGGACGACCCGCTCGAGCTCTGAGGCCTCGGTGACCTCCTCGCCGGGGCCCGCCTTCACGCCGCCCACGTCGAGGAGGTCGGCGCCCTCGTCGACCAGCTGCTCGGCCTTGCGGACGAAGTCGTCGAGGGCGAAGTACCGGCCGCCGTCGTAGAACGAGTCGGGCGTGCGGTTGAGGATGCCCATCACGACGGCGCGATGCGTCACGTCGAACCGGGTCGGACCGAGCGCCAGGTGCACCGCGCCGACGTTACCCGGCATCTTCGTCGCGCTCCCCGCCGCCCGGGCGATGGGATCCGGCGATGACCGCGACGGCGACCTCGAGGCGCGACGCATCGGCCGCGACGGTGACCTCGAGGCCGCCGATCCGCCAGCGACCCACCGGTGCGTCGGTCGCGCCGGGGATCCGGTGCTCGACGGGGGCCCAGATCGCGCCGTCCGGCACCTCGATGCGGGAGGTGACCGCCCGCACCACCGTGGCGGCGGCCCTCGACCCGTGGACGCTGATCAGCAGGTCGACCCGATCGACCCCGTGCCGACGAAGGGCGTCGAGCAACCGATCGGGCCGGGCGTCGGACGTGACGACGAGGACCCGGCCACCGCCGGGCGCCCCACCCTGCCAGAGGGTCGCCCCCCCATCGACGGCGACCTCGGGAGCCGGCGGCGGGGACCGGGGCACCGACGCGGGCACGACCACGACCAGCACCGACGCGGCCACGAGCGTGCGGGTCAGGATCGTTCGATGGCGGCGCGACGCCAGCACGGCTGCGACGCCGAGCAGGCCGGCGGTCAGCGCCGCGGCCAGGCCGACGTCGCCGAGCGGGGCGGAGGCGGCGACCCGCGCCACCCACGCCACGGCCCCGAGGGCGAGCCCGGTCGGGACGTGGAGCCACGCGGCGGCGTCGCCGCCGACCACGCCGGCCACCAGCCCGGCGGTCATCCCCCACACGACCACGACCGCGGCCATCGGCTCGGCGACCAGGTTGGCGGGCACGGTGGCGAGCGGGAGACCACCCGTGACCGGCACCAGCAACGGGGCCACGGCGAGCTGGGCGGCGAGGGTGACGGCCAGCGGGAGGGCGAGCCACCGGGGACCGGGCAGGAACGCGGCCAGCGGACGGGCGAGGACGACGATGCCCGCCGACGCCGCGACCGACAGCCCGAAGCCGAGGGATCCCACCAGCAACGGATCGACGAGCAGGACCCCGGTCACGGCGAGGGACAGGGTGCGCACGCCCGAGGCCGGGCGACCGCTCACGACGGCCAGCGTGGCGACGGCGGCCATGGCCGTGGCCCGCAGCACGGACGGCTCGAACCTCGTGAGGAGGGCGAACGACCCGAGCACCGCCAGCGTCGCGAGCAGTCGGACGGGTGGCCGCAGCCGCACGAGCACCGGCGCGGCGGCGAGGAGGACGAACGCGACGTTCTGACCGGACACGACCAGCAGGTGGGTGAGTCCCGCACCCCGGAAGTCGGATGCGACCTCGGGCGGCTGACCCCGGTCGTCGCCGAGCACGAAGCCGGCGAACAACGTGCGCGACGAGAGCGGGAGGTGCTCGACACCGCGCCGCAGGAGGTCGCGCACGCCGTTGGCCCACGAGTAGGGCGGGCCGGCCAGCCGGGTGGCACCGACGTCGTCGACGGTGAGACGGGCGACGAGGTGGCGGACCTGGAGGTACCGCGGCGGGCGACCGGGCTCGATGCGTCCCTGCACCCAGGCCCGGTCACCGGTGGCGAGGTCGCCGATCCGACCGGCCGCCGGGCCCCGGGCCCACGCGTCGAACCGCCGGCCGCCGAGGTCGAGGTCGACCCGGACGGCGCCCGCGACCGCGTCGGGGTCGCGCCGCACCGTGGCCCAGCCCTCGATCGAGCCGGGAGCCGGGGGCGTGAGGCCCGCCCACGCCCCGGCGGCGAGGCCCGCCGTGAGGAGGAACACGGCGACCACGAACAGGACCGGGCGCCGGACGACGGCGGCGAGGGCGACGGCGGAAGCCCCGACCGGCACCGGCACGGGCAGGGCCAGGGCGGCGCCGGCGGCGGCGGCGAGGGCGAGGACGACGGCGCCGCGGTCCGACGGCGGCGTCGGGAACCGGTCGCTCACCCGCCGCCCACCGTGACGAGCGGCCGGAGCTGCTCGAGCTTGGCCGGACCGATGCCCCGGACGTCGAGGAGGTCGTCGACGGCGCGGAACGGACCGTTGGCCGAGCGATGGTCGACGATGGCCGCCGCGGTGGCCGGGCCGATGCCCGGCAGGGTGTCGAGGTCGGCGTCGGTCGCGGTGTTCAGGTCGACCGGGCCGGACGGGTCGCCGCCGGTCGCACCCTCCGGCCTCCTGGTCGCGGCCCCGCCCCGGCCCCGCCCCCGCCGGTGACGACGGTCGGCGGCTCCGCCTCGCCGACCCGGGGCACGTAGAGGCGGCCGCCGTCGGCGAGGGGCTCGGCCAGGTTCAACCGGGAGGCATCGGCGTCGGCGGCGGGCCCACCGGCGGCCTCGAGCAGGTCGACCACCCGCGATCCGGTGGGCAGCTCGTAGACACCCGGGCGGGCGACGGCCCCGGCGGCGTGCACGACCACCGGTCGGGCCGCCGTGGTCGTGGTGGCGAGGGGCAGCGCCGCGTCGCGGTCGACCGGCGCGGGGACCTCGGCACCCGGCGGGCCCTCCCGCCCGACCCACCAGACGGTCGAGGCCACGATGGCGACGACCACCACGGCGGCGAGCAGCGCGCCGGCGAGGAGGACGGTGGCGGGCGCTGGGATGCCGACCCGCGCCGCCACGGCGTCGAGGCGCGACCACCACGCACCGGCGAAGGCGGTCGGGGCCGGTGGCACGGCCGGGCTGGACGCCCGGAGGGTGGCGAGCGGATCGGATCGGTCGCCACCGGTCGCGGCGGTGCCGGCGTCGGCGTGGTCGGGCAACGGGCATCCTCCGAGGGCGGCCCGGTCGGGTTCGACCGGGCTCGGCTCACGGGGGAAGCGGGGAACTCAGGGTAGGGAGCCGCGGGGCGGCTGCCAAGGGACGGCTCCGGTCGGCTCAGAAGAGCCTGGTGGTGAGGGCCTTGCGGTAGCTCGCGGTGCGGGGGTCGTCCGGGCCGAGCAGCTCGAGCAGGTCGAGGTACTCCTGGCGGGCCGCTTCGTCGTCCTTGACCCGGTCGAGCAGGGCGGTGAGGGTCGTCTCGACGTCGGTGTCGGTGGGCGCCTCGCCGCCGCTGCGGGCGAGGGCGGCGATGCGCCGGGTCGTCGGCGTCTCGGGGATGCGGGCCATGAGCTCGAGCGCCTCGTCGCCGCGGTCGGTGGTGGCGAGCAGCTCACCGAGGGCGACGATGACGTCCTCGTTGTCGGGATCGAGGGCGAGGGCGGCGCGCAGCGAGGTCTCGTCGCCGGCGGCGAGGAGCCGGTGGACCTCGGTCTCCTCCTGGGTCGGCCGCAACCGGGCGACGAAGTCCTCGACGACGGGCTGGGCCTGGGCGCCGACGAAGCCGTCGACGACCTTGCCGTCCTTCACCGCGTACACCGCGGGGATGCCCTGCACCCGGAAGGCGGCCGAGACCTGCGGGTTCTCGTCGACGTTGACCTTGGCGAGGACGACCTCGCCGCCGGTGGCGTCGACCGCCTGCTCGATGAGGGGACCGAGCGTGCGGCACGGGCCGCACCACGGGGCCCACAGGTCGACGACCACGGGCGTCTGGTGCGATCGCCCCATGACCTCGGCGTCGAACGTCGCGTCGGTGACATCGAAGGACATGGCGAACACGATACGGGAGCGGGCGAACGGGTCCACGGGCCGGAGGTCACTCCCGCCCCGTGCGTGACCGGTAGCGTGGCGGCGATCAGGGAGTCGACGGGAGAGGACGGTCGTGGCCGACGCGAAGGCGATCCAGGGCATCGAGGTCGACCCGGTCACGGCGTGGTTCCAGGCCAACGCCGGCGAGGTCCGACCCCCGCTGTCGTTCGAGCTGATCCAGGGTGGCCACTCCAACCTCACGTACACCGTCACCGACGCCGACGGCCGGCGCTGGGTGCTGCGGCGGCCACCCCTCGGCCAGGTGCTGGCCACCGCCCACGACATGGGGCGTGAGCACCGCATCCTCGCCGCCCTGCAGCCCACACCGGTGCCCACGCCGCCGGTGGTCGGGCTGTGCACCGACGAGTCGGTGAACGGCGCGCCGTTCTACGTCATGGGCTACGTCGACGGCGTGGTCGTCCGCGACGTCAACGGCGCCGAGGCCCTCTCCGTGGCACAGCGACGCCGGGCGGGCGAGTCGCTGGTCGACACCATGGCCGACATCCACGCCGTCGACCTCGACGCCGTCGGCCTGTCCGACCTCGGGCGCCACGAGGGCTACATCGAGCGCCAGCTCACGCGGTGGTACGGGCAGTTCGAGAAGTCGAAGACCCGTGAGCTGCCGGTGATGGAGGAGGTCCACGAGCGCCTCCGCGAGGCCGTGCCCGAGCAGGGGCCGGCCACGATCGTCCACGGCGACTACCGCCTCGACAACTGCATGCTCGGTGAGGACGGGCAGGTGATCGCCGTGCTCGACTGGGAGATCTGCACCCTCGGCGATCCCCTCGCCGACGCCGGGCTCCTGCAGGTCTACTGGGCCGACCCGGGCGAGCCGACGCACTCGGGGCTGCCGTCGCCCACGTCGGTCGAGGGCTTCTCCACCAAGGCCGAGCTGCTGGCCCGCTACGCCGAGCGCTCGGGTCGGGACGTGTCCGGCATCGACTACTACGTCGCCTTCGGGTACTGGAAGCTCGCCTGCATCATCGAGGGCGTGTACGCCCGCTACGTCGGCGGCGCCATGGGTGACCGGGGCGGCGACCCGGGCGCGTTCTCGTTCTTCGGTGAACAGGTGGTCGCCCTCGCCGAGGCGGCCCGCCAGGCAGCCGGGCGGTTCGAATGAGCGACGTCCCGCGACCGGCGCGCCTGTTCGACCTGCACGAACGGCCCGACCTCGACTCGCCCGTGCTGGTCGTGGCCCTCGACGGGTGGATCGACGCCGGGCTCGGCGCCGCCACCGCCCTCACCACCATCACCGGCCAGGTCGAGCTGTCCACCGTCGCCACCTTCGACACCGACACGCTGCTCGACCACCGGGCCCGCCGACCCACCATGGAGCTGGTCGACGGCATCGTCGAGCAGCTGAACTGGCCCAGCCTCGAGCTCAAGGTCACCACCGACCCGCTCGGCACCGAGGCCCTGTTCCTCGTCGGCGTCGAGCCCGACCACACCTGGCGGGCGTTCGCCGACGCCGTCGTCGACCTCGCCCTCGAGTTCGGCACCCGCCTGGTGGTGGGCCTCGGCGCCTACCCCGCCCCGGTCCCGCACACGCGGCCCACGCGTCTGGTGGCGACGGCCACCAACCGTGAGCTGGCCGATCTCGTCGGCTACGTGCACGGGCGCATCGAGGTGCCCACGGGGGTCGGCTCGGCCATCGAGCGTCGCTGCGCCGAGGTGGGGCTCCCGGCCGTCGGCTTGTGGGCCCAGGTGCCCCACTACGCCGCGGCCATGCCCTACCCGGCGGCGTCCGAGGCGCTCATCCGCGGCCTGGCCCGGGTCGCCGACCTGGCCTTCGACGCCGCCGACCTGGCCACCGAGGCCGAGGACTCCATCGCCCGGATCGAGTCCCTCATCGCGGCCAACCAGGAGCACATCGAGATGGTGCGCCAGCTCGAGCGCCACGTCGATGCCCTCGAGGCCGACGACGGGGGCCGTCTGCCGTCGGGCGACGAGCTGGCCGCCGAGCTCGAGCAGTTCCTCCGCGACCAGGGCGACCCTGGGCACTAGCCCCGCCCCGACCGCCCGTCGCGTGCGTACCTGGCCACCGGCAACGTGGTTCAGTACGCACGCGATGCCGACCGGGTGCCGTCGCCCTCCGTCGCCCCCCGTCGTCAGCCGCCGGCGGGTGACGGGTACTGCACCGGCTCCTCGCCGGGCGGGGCCGTCTCGTAGATCGTCGTGCTGTCGGGAAGCTGGAACACCTTCGGCGTCGAGTCGGGCCACTCCCCCGGCAGGTAGCGCTTGCCGCCGTCGACGAACCGCCAGAGGCCGGTGCCGTCGCGCTGGATCTCGTCGGGCCCGTCGGCGGTCGGGTCCCACCAGATCTCGGTGGCGTCGTCGATGCCGAGGTAGTCGTCGTACGGCCAGATGCCCTTGTCGCCGTACGACAGCGACGGCTGGCTGATGGCCCGGGTGGTCGGGTCGGCGGCGAACAGCGCGGCACCGAAGTTCTCGGCGGTGAGGTTCGGGCCGACGCCCTGGAGCACCGAGACGAGCAGGTTCCAGCTCGGGATCACCGTCGCCGAGCCGCTCTCGGTGGGAGGCGGTTCGCCGAAGAACCACTGGTACAGGAACCGGGTGCCCTGCACCTGCGGCGACACGCGGGCGGCGAGGGGGCTGACGCCGAAGGCGTGGGACCACTGCTCCTGGTCGTAGCTGCGGGCGAAGGCGGCGGTGTCGGTGAGCACCGAGCCGGTGATGATCCACTCGGGGCGGAAGCCCTGCTCGGTGGCCGCCCGGGTGAGGGGTTGGGGGGCGATGGGGTCACCGGTGAAGATCACCGAGGTGATCCCCGACGCCTTGAGCCGGGCGACGAGCTGGGGGGCCGTGGTCTGCAGCTCGATCGGGCTGGTGTACGACAGCAGCTCGGAGATCTCGGTGTCGTACTCGCCGAGCTGGTCCTGCAGCGTGTTGACGACGTCCTCGCTGGCCTGGCTGGTGCTGAGGTAGACGATGCCGAACTTCCGGGTCTGGGTCTGCAGCGCCGGGTCGCCGGCGAACTCGGCGGGTGAGCCGGCGAGCCGCTTGCCGATGTACTCGGCCAGGTGCGTGTTCCCCTGCTCGGCGTTGTTGCCCACACCCCACACGTAGGGGGCCCGCTCGGCGTAGAACTGCTCGTCCTGGCTCGGGGTGCACCCGATGCACAGCACCTGGCGGGCGGCCAGCTCGTCGGCGAAGGCCGGGGTGAGGAGGGGCCCGCCGAGCACGGCGAACGGCTTGATCTCCTCGGCGATGGTGACGGCGTCGGCCCGAGCGGCGACCTCGTCCTCGGAGGGCCCGGTTCCCTCGAACACCTCGAGCTCGATCGTGCGCCCGTACAGCTCGTAGTAGGTCTCGTACAGCTCGATGAAGCCGCGCACCGTGTCGGCGGTCTGCTGGTTGGTGTCGTCGACCTGGATGGCGCTGGTGATGAAGTCGATGGTGGGGTCGGTCTCCGGGGTCAGGTACTGGACGATCTTGATCGTGTCGGCCGTGACCCCCGTGGCGGTCTCACCCCCGTTGTCGCCCGTGAACGGGGCGTAGCACTCCCCGGCGAAGAAGCTGGGGTAGGCGAGGGTGCCGGTCTCGGTGTTGCAGCGCTCGCCCCACTCGATGGTGTCGGTGATCCCCTGGCGCTCGGCCTCCGACCACGTCATGACGCCCTCGGGCAGGGCTTGGTCGCTGCTCGCCCCCGTCGTGTCGGTCGTGGCCGTGTCGTCGTCGTCACCGCCGCTGCTGACCACGATGGCGATGACCGCCACCACGGCCACGACCACCAGGATCGCGATCAGCGGTCCGTAGCGCTTGAGTGCGTTCGAGCCCCCCGAAGGTGGCGGTGCGGTCGACTCCACTGGATCCCCCCTTGTCGTCAGCTCCCGCTCGTGGCACCAGAGCGGGCGATGACCTCGTGTGTGTTGCCGAGGTAGGACGTCACGACGTCCGGGTGCACGAGCACCTCGTCGGACGGGCCCTCGGCGATGACCCGTCCCTGGTCCAGCGCCACCATGCGGTCGGCGACCGCGGTGACGAGGGGCATGTCGTGCTCGATGACGAGCAGGCTCGCGCCCAACGACTCGCGGATGCGGAGCATGAGCGGGGCGAGCGCCTCGGCCTCGCGTTGGGCGATGCCGCTCGACGGCTCGTCGAGCAGCACGACGCTCGGTCGGTGGGCGACGACGCAGGCCAGGTCGACGACCCGCCGCGAGCCGGTCGAGAGCTCACGGACGAACTTGGCGCGGAACGACTCGATGCCCAGCAGCTCGATCAGCTCGTCGACCCGCGCCTTCACCCGGGCCTCGCTGTCCTGGTGGGCGGGCATCCGCAGCGCGGCGTTGAACGGGTCGCGCACCTCGACGAAGCGCTCGAGGGAGACGGCCATCGCCTCCTCGACGGTCATCGACGGGAACAGGCGGGCGTCCTGGAACGACCGCCCGAGGCCGCGCCGGGCCCGAGCGTCGGGGCCGAGGCGGGTCACGTCCACGCCACCGAGGAGGACCTGCCCGTCCGACGCCCGGAGGAAGCCGGACACGAGGTCGAACAGCGTGGTCTTGCCGGCCCCGTTGGGGCCGATCAGGCCGAGGATCTCGCCGGGGGCGACGCTCAGGGAGACGTCGTCGACGGCGCGGATGCCACCGAAGCCCACCGACAGCCCCACGACCTCGAGGGCGGGCGTCTCGGCCGCTGCGACCCCGTCTGCGGCACCCCCTCCCCGGTTCTGGTGTGGGATCCGGTCGCCATGGCGACCGGATCCCACACCAGAACGGGTCCCCGGACCGCTGCCGCTGCCGTTCCCGGCGACCGACATCCCCTTGGCCGCGCCCTCGAGGAAGACCGAGCGCAACACGTCGGGCCGTTCGAGCAGCTCGGCGGTGGGGCCGTGGAACCGGATCTCGCCCTTCTCCATGAAGTAGGCGGTCTCGGCGACCGTGAGCGCGACGTTCACCGACTGCTCGACGAGGATCACCGTCGTGCCCTGGTCCCGCATGGCCCGCACGATCGGCAGCAACTGCTCGACCACGACGGGCGCGAGCCCGAGCGAGAGCTCGTCGATCATCAGCAGGCGGGGGCGGGCGAGGAACGCCATGCCGAGGGCCAGCATCTGCTGCTGGCCACCGGACAGGTTGGCGGCGGGTTCGCCGAGCCGGGCACGCAGGACGGGGAAGGTCTCGAGGACCTCCTCGACCCTCGCCTTGGCCTCGGCGGGCTTGCGGCGGTCGAGCCACCCGGCGCACGTGAGGTTCTCCGACACCGTGAGCGACGGGAACACCCCCTGCCCGCCCGGCACCATGGTGATGCCCTTGGCCGCGATCTCGTCGGGCGGTGCGTGGGTGACGTCGAGCCCGTCGAAGATCACCGCCCCCTTGTCGGCCTCGACGACCCCGCAGATCGCCTTGAGCAGCGTCGACTTGCCGGCCCCGTTGGTGCCGAGCAGCGCGACGATCTCGCCCTCGTCGATCTCGAAGTCGACGTCGAACAGCACCTGCACGTCGCCATAGCGCACGTCGAGGCCCCGGGCCAGCAGCAGTTTGACCCTGCCCTGGCGTCGGTCGAACAGGACCTCCGCCCGGGCTGCCGCCGCGGTCCAGACCTGGGTGATGTCCCGACCGACCACGTTGCCGGCGCTGGCGATGATCAGCCCCCCGACGAGGAACACCGGGGTCATGAGGGCCATCCCCCACGAGATGCCGACGGCGTCGCCGATCCCGCCGATGATCGGGAGGACGATCAGCCCGGGCAGGACCCACAGCGAGCCCATCGAGAACCCGAGCGACCGGGCCCGGGCCGGGATGGCCAGCGACAGGGCGGCGAGCGTGCCGGGCCCGACGATGGCGAGACTGATGGCGATGCCGATGTTGGCGCCGATGGCCACGCCGACGTTCGGGGAGAAGGCGAACAGCGCGGCCAGGCCCGACGCCACGAAGGCGACGACGGCGATGAACCGCAGCACGAGCCCCGGGTCGCGCTGGATGAGGCGGGTGCCGATGCGGGCCCCGAGGTAGAGGCCGAGCAGGGCGAACGGCTCGGCGGCAGCGGCGGCGAACCCGCGACCGGCTTCGTCGAGCCCGAGCGACTCGTACTTCAGCGAGGCGAGGGCGGTGAAGCCGATGAGGGCGGCGGCGAGGAACGGGAGGGCGTAGAAGATCCGGCGCAGGCTCTCGACCTTGTTGACCATCCGCCAGCCCTCGGCGAACGACGGCGGGGGCTCCTCGGTGGCGATGGCGTCCTCGGAGGCACCCATGGCCCGGCGCTCGTGGGCACCTCGCGCCGGTTCGGTCATCCTGAGGCCGAGGACCACGATGACGAGCGTGGGGATGGCGAACAGGAAGAACGGCCAGCGCCATCCGAGCCAGGCGGCGATGAGGCCGCCGAGGAGCGGCCCGAGGAACTGGCCGACGGCGTTGCCGGCGCGGTGGAAGGAGAAGACCCGTGGTCGCTGCTCGGCCGGGTAGTAGTCGGCCAGGAGCCCGTTGTGGGTCGGATCGACCACCGCCCGGCCCAGGCCGGAGCCGATGCGGGTGACGTAGAGCATCCACACCGCGACGGCGAGGCCGGTGCCGAACGAGAACACCGACCACACGACGGCACCGAGGAGGGCGAGGTGGACGCGGTTGCGCCGGTCGGCCATGTGGGCGATCGGTATCTGCAGCACCAGGGCGACCGCCGACACGATGGCGACCACGGTGAGGATGCCGGCGAGGTCGAGCCCGAAGGCGTCCTGGATGTTGGGCAGCAGCACCCCGAAGGCGGTGCGGTCGAGCTCGTCGACGGTGTTGAGGGCGAACAGGATGGCGAGCGGGTAGACGGGCAGGCCGCCGGTGAGGTCGCGGACGTGGCGGATCGGATGGCGGGCCCCGGCGAGGAACCGCTGGAACCCGTTGCCCTCGCCCAGGGGTTCGACGGGGGCGACGGGGATCACGGGGTGCTCCCGGCGGTCGCGCCGGTCGCCTCGGTGGACGCCGCGGCGGCCCCGTCCGCGGCGGCCCCGTCCAGGCCGCTGCCGTCCGGGGGCGGGTCGGGGCCGTCGGTGGGGACCGCCGTCGCGACGGCGACCTCGGCCTCGTGGTGCTCGACCGCTTCCTCGGCGTGCACCAGCGGCTCGGGCTCCTGGCGGACATCGGCCAACAGGCTCGGCACGATGATCCCGTTGCGTCGGGCGACGGACCGGAGCCAGTGGTCCCGGAGTCGGAACACGAGCCCGCCGAGCCCGCCGGGCAGGACCATCAGCACCACGAGCACACCGAGCGCCGACGGGAGGAGCTGCCACTCGCCGGGAAGGAACCACTGCCCCCCCTGCAGGTAGAGCGCGCCCAGCACGGCGCCCGACAGCGAGCCGAGGCCGCCGACCACCGCCGAGGTGAACACGTTGAAGCTCTCGGCCGGCGCGAACAGCAGGCCGCTGAACTGCTGCTGGAGGTGGACGAGCAGGCAGCCGGCGAAGGCGGCGAGGAAGCCGGACAGCGCGAACGCGGTGAGCTTGGCCCGGGTCACGTTGACGCCGAAGGCCTGAGCCCCCCGCTCGTTCTCGCGCTGGGAGAGCAGCACCCGGCCGGTGCGGCTGTGGCGGATGCCCCGTACGGCGAGCAGCGCCAGCCCGAGACACGCCACGCAGAGCCAGTACATCGCCCGCTGCGAGGAGATGTCGATCGCCCCGAAGATGACGTCGCGCTCGATGCGCTCGTTCGGCACCCAGTCGAAGTGCTTGTCGTTCAGGAGCCAGGTCGACGTGGCCATGGCGAAGGCGAGGGTGGTCACGGCGAGGAAGAGGCCCCGCAGCCGGAGGGCGGGGAGCCCGACGACGACGGCGACGAGCGACCCGACCACACCCGCGACGACCAGGGCGATGGCGAGGTCGAGCCCCCACTCCGAGGTCACGTAGCCCCCGACCGCGCCGCCGACGGCGGCGAACGACATCTGCCCGAGCGAGACCTGCCCGGCCCAGCCCGTGAGCACGATGATCGAGAGGGCGATCAGCGCGAACACGGCCACGGCCGACGCCTTGAGGGTGTCGCCCGGCCCCAACCACAGCGGCAGGGCGAGCACCGCGGCGGCGATGGCGGTGCCCCCGCCCCACAGGACGGCCCGCACCTCCGGCTGACGGCGCAGCTCTCGCGGGATGGGGCGGACCTCGTCGGCCGACTGCCAGCTCGACGCCCCGTCGTGCTCGGTGCGGGCGACGCCCCGCCGCCGCACGACCAGCCCGACGAGGATCACCGCGGCGAGCACCGGGTAGATCAGCTCCGGGTTGCGGGGGTTGTTCCACACGACGCCCTGCTCGAGCACCCCGAGGGCCACGGCAGCGAGGGCGATGGCCGGCAGATCGGTGAGTCGGCCGAGCATCAGCGCGGTCAGGGCGAACAGCAACGCGCCGACGGTCAGCCCGGTGATCACCGGCAGACCGACGATGCCGGCCTTGAGGAACAGGCCGATGAACGACAGGAGAGCGGCGATGGCCCACACCAGCGTCTGCAGCCGGCGCACGGGGATGCCGAGCAGTGACGCCCGGTCGGCCCGCTCGGCGCTGGCCCGCACGGCGATGCCGTAGGCGGTCGAGCGGAGGAACACGGCGACGGCGACGAGGGCGAGCGGCGCGACGACGAGCGCCACGAGGTGGTCGGCGTTGAACACGATCGGGTCGACCGTGAACGACGACGAGAACGGCACGTCGATCTGCTGGGTCGACGCCTGACGGTCCCAAACGCTCGGGAGCACGAGGGCGGCGACGGTGAGCAGCTGCGAGAGCCCGATGGTGACGACGGTCAGGATCAGCCGGGAGGCGCGGAAGAAGCGGCGGATGATCAGCATCTCGATGACCGCGCCGAGGGTGATGGCGGCGAGGATGCCGAGGGTGACCGAGAGGAAGTAGTTGAGACCGCTGAAGGCCACCAGGTACACGACCAGCACGGTGGGTACGGCCCCGAGGTCGCTCTGGGCGAAGTTGAGGATGCGGTTGGCCCGGTAGATCAGGGCCATGCCCACGGCCACGAGGGCGCCGAGGAGCCCGATGATCACGCCGAGCAGGTAGACGCCTGCGGGCATCGGGAACGCCACGACCTGCAGGGCGAGGATGGCGGCGGCCGGCCCGACGACCTGGAGCGCGCGCCGGACCCGGGCGTCCTCCATCACGCGCGCCTTGGCCATGCCCCGGTTCCCCCCTCGCTCCGCCCGATGCGGCCCGAAGGCCGTTCCCCCATCGGTGAAGTGGTGCGTTGGTGGTTGGCTTCGGCGTCAGGGTAGTCAGGCGCGACCCCCCGCGCTGTGCAGGAGGTCACACCACCAACCGGCTCGCCCCCCCTTCCCGACTACGGTGCCGGTCGATCGCGCCCGAGGGGTCGGGCGCCGGAAGGGGAGGCCGTTTCCATGAAGGTCGACGGAGGCATGGGCCTCACCCTCGAGCTCGGCGACATCGTCCGCACGGCGCAGGATGGCGAGGGCGCCGGCTACGACGGGTTCTGGACGGCGGAGACGAGCCACGACCCGTTCCTCCCGCTGCTCCTCGCCGCCGAGCACACCGAACGGATCCAGCTCGGCACCGGTATCGCCGTCGCCTTCGCCCGCAGCCCGATGACGCTGGCCAACACCGCGTACGACCTGCAGATCTACTCGAAGGGCCGCTTCCTGCTGGGCCTCGGCAGCCAGATCAAGCCCCACATCACCAAGCGCTTCTCGATGCCGTGGTCGCAGCCGGCGGCGCGCATGCGCGAGTTCGTCCTCGCCATGCGGGCCATCTGGGCGGCGTGGAACGAGGGCACCAAGCTCGACTTCCGGGGCGACTTCTACACCCACACGCTGATGACGCCGTTCTTCGATCCGGGCCCCAACCCGTACGGCGTGCCCAAGGTCTTCCTCGCCGCCGTCGGCGAGAGGATGACCGAGGTCGTCGGCGAGACGTGCGACGGCATGCTCTGCCACGGCTTCACCACCGAGCGCTACCTGCGAGAGATCACGCTGCCCGCGCTCGAGCGGGGTCTCGGCAAGAGCGGGCGCACCCGGAGCGACCTCGAGCTGTCGCTCCCCTCGTTCGTCGTCACCGGCGAGACCGAGGAGGAGATGGCCGAGTCGGCCAAGGGCGTCCGTCGCCAGATCGCGTTCTACGGGTCGACGCCGGCCTACCGGCCGGTGCTCGAGCTGCACGGCTGGGGCGCGCTGCAGGATGAGCTCAACGCCCTCTCCAAGCAGGGCGAGTGGGCCCAGATGGGTGAGCTGATCGACGACGAGGTGCTCCACACGTTCGCGGTGGTGGCCGAGCCGTCGAAGCTCGCCCCGGAGCTGCTCGGTCGCTACGCCGACCTGGTCGACCGCATCTCGTTCTACGCCCCCTACGAGAGCTCGCCCGACACCTGGCTCCCGGTGATCGCCGCCCTCAAGGCGGGCTGAGCGGTCAGAGCACGGTGATGTCGGCCGACAGGCCGAGGTTGGCGCGCGAGGGCCATCGCCGGTCGGTGGTCACGAGCTCGTCGGCATCGAGGATGGCGGCGGTCGCGATGACGAGGGCGTCGGGCAGCTTCAGTCCCGCGTGCTGGGCGCGGAATGTGGCACCGGCTTCGGCGATGTCGCGGTCGAGCGGCACCACGTCGATCGGCGTCCGGTCGATCAGCTGCCGCACGGTGTCGACCGCCTCGACCCCCTTCCGAGAAGGTGCGACGATCGTTTCCGCGTAGGCGGAGGCGGGCAACACCAGCCGGTCCCCCCGCTCGACTGCGTCTGCCAGCGCCTGACGCGCCTCCACGTGATGGCCGTCGCGGCGGTCGAGGAAGCCGATGAGCACACCGGCGTCGAAGACGGTCAGTCCCATTCGTCCCGGAGGCGGGACAGCTCGTCCGGCTCGTAGACGTCGGTGAGGGCGCCGGCCAGCCGGGCCACGATGTCATCCTCGCGGTCGAGGACGATGCGGCCGGGACCCGCCACCCGCGCCACGACGCGGTCACCGACCTCGAGGCCGGCGGCTCGGAGCGCGGCGACGGGGATGGTGATCTGGTGCTTCGCACTGATCCGAGACGCCCCCCGTCGTCGATTCCTTACTATCTTCACAAACGTAAAGCTATTCGAACCGACGCACCGCCACAACCCCCGCCGACGGACCCGTCCACTCGCTCTCAAGCCCCATCGAGCAGCACCTCTCGCAGGTCGTCGACCGTCGCTGCCACGGCAGCGGCGCCGGCCTCGACCAGCTCGTCCCTCGACCCGAACCCCCACAGCACCCCGATGCCGGTGACGCCGGCGAGGCGAGCCCCGATGACGTCGTGCTCTCGATCCCCCACCATCGCCACCTCGGGCCCGGACGGCACGCCGAGCCCGACGAGGACGTGGACGATCACGTCGCGCTTGTGGCGGCGTGACCCGTCTGGCTCGGCGCCGCCGACGAAGTCGATCGAGCCCAGCAGGTCGAAGTGCTCGAGGATCACCGTCGCCAAGTCGGTCGGCTTCGAGGTCGCGACGCCGACGCCGACACCCGACGCCGCCAGCTCGGTCACCAGCTCGGGCATCCCCGGGATCACCTCGCTCTCGAACGCACCCCCCTCCCAGAGGTAGGCGCGGAAGGCGGCGATGGCGACCGACAGCGACGGCTCGGTCAGTCCGAACCGAAGGGCGAGGCCGTCCTGCACCGGCGGTCCGATGAGCCCGTCCAGCCCTTCGTCGGCAGCGACCTCGATGCCGACGGCGGCAAGGCCGTGGGCGAACGCAGCCCGCATCCCGACGCGAGGGTCGGTGAGGGTGCCGTCGAGGTCGAACAGGACGATGCGGAGCGACGCAGGGGCGGCGGGCGGGGCGATGGCCCGCACGCTAGGTGAGGGTCAGGCCGCCTCGGTCGTCTGGAGCCGCTCACCCCACCGGAGGCCCTGCTCGTAGGCGAGCGGGTACACGTCCCTGGCCCGGTCGTCGTCGAACAGGCTGAGGGGCGATCGGCCGGCCAACCGGGCGATCTCCTTGTTGGGCCGGATGAGCGTGATGCGGTGCTCGGGATGGCGCTTGCGCCACGTGCGCAGCTCGCGTTCGAGCAGGAAGGTGGCGGTGCGGCCCATCGGTCCCATGACCGCGCCGGCGATGGGGGCGATGACGATGACGTGGTCGGCGGTGGCGGCGGCGTCGATCGACGTGGCCGACCACATCCCACCGTCGACGTAGAGCCGGCCCTCGATCCGGTGCGGCGGGAGGAGGCCGGGCACCGCCGACGAGGCGGCGACCAGGTCGGCCAGCGGGTAGCGGCCGCCGTCGAGGATGTGCCGCTTGCGGGACCGCACCGCCACCGCCGACGCGGCGACGAGCGGATGGCGGGCGTCACCGAACGCCTGGCGGGCGATGTCGTACAGCACGCCGGTGCGACGGTTCGGCACCGAGGGGGTGTCGAGCGCCTCGACGTCGGCGTAGTCGAGGCCGAGGGCGACGATGCCCGCCACCCACGAGCCCGCCGACGTGCCGAGCGCGGGGGCGGTGCTCACGGGGATCCCCGAAACGGCGAGGCCGTGGGCCACGCCAGCGCCGTAGGCGATGCCGAAGACCGCACCACCCCCGTACACCATCGACAGGGCGTGGGGAGCGCCGATGACGCTCGGCGACCCGTCGACCTCGACGACACCGGGGTCGCTGTGATGGTGGAAGTGGGGGTGGGGGTGGGGGTGGGGCGAAGGGTTGCTCATGGTTCGTCGCCTTGGGGAACGGCGACTCCTCCACCTCGATTCCGCCCACCCCGCCCGCGACGGGAGAAGTGACGTTCGACCCCGACTCCCCGCCGAAGGTCCCGAGCCGGATCGAGGGGGCTCAGACGAGGGCCTGGAGACCGGCGTCGAGGTACTGCGTCCGGCACAGGCTGCGCTGGAGCTTGCCGCTCGACGTCTTCGGGAGCGTGCCCGGGATCACCAGCACCACGTCGTGGGGCGGGGCACCGGCGACCTCCATGGCCCGGTGGTGCACGAGCCGGCGCACCGCGTCGGGGTCGGCGTCCTTGGCTTCGGCCACGACCACCATGTGCTCCTTGCCGCGGTCGCCCTCGACGCCGAAGGCGATGACGTTGCCGGGGCGGACGCCCTCGACGTCGGCGACGGCTCGCTCGACGTCCTCGGGGAAGATGTTGCGGCCGCCGATGATGATGACGTCCTTGATCCGGCCGCAGAGCACCAGCTCGCCGTCGAGCAGGTAGGCGAGGTCACCGGTGCGCAGCCACCCGTCGCGGAACACCGCCGCGGTGGCCCCCGGGTTCTCGTAGTAGCCGGGCGTCACCGACGTGCCCCTGATCTCGAGCTCGCCCACCTCGCGGTCGGTGAGCAGCCGGCCGGTGGCGGGGTCGACGACCCGCATCTCGAGGCCGGGGAGGGGACGGCCCAGCAGGGCGAACTCGCGGGTGCCCTCGGCACCGGGCTCGGCGGGGGCGGCGTAGCGCTCGGCTTCCAGGACGCGCCGGTCGACGGGGTCGGTGCGCAGCCCCCGCCCGGGCTCGGGGAAGGTGCCGCCGATGGCCAGCTCGGCCATGCCGAACGCCGGGAACACGGCGCCCTCGCGCATCGCGAAGCGGGCGGCCTCGGCGACGAAGGCCCGCACCGTGGCCGGGTCGACGGGCTCGGCGCCGTTGAGGGCGATGCGCAGCGGCGACAGGTCGAGCTCGCCGTCGTCCATGCGGCGCAGGGCGCGGGTGGCGAGCACCCACGAGAAGTTGGGGCCGGCGGTGACGGTGCCCCGGAAGTCGGACAGCCAGCGCATCCACCGCCCCGGGGCGCCGAGGAAGTCCTGAGGGGCGCCGAGCACGAGGCCCTTGCCGATGGTCATGGGGATGGTCAGCATCCCGACCAGGCCCATGTCGTGATAGAGCGGCAGCCACGAGCAGAACACGTCGTCGCCCTGCAGCCGGCCGCCCTCGACGCAGGCGTCGAGGTTGGCGAGCAGCACCCGCTCGGGGAGCATCACGCCCTTCGGCTCGGAGGTCGACCCGCTGGTGAACTGCAGGATGGCGAGGCGCTCGAGGTCGACGGGTGGGGCCCGCCAGCCGTCGACGCCGACCGAGCCGTCGGTGAGCTCGGTCAGCCCGACGGTGGGCGGGTCGCCGGGCATGGGCTCGACGTAGGGGGCGAGGTCGGGGTCGAGCACGAGCAGGTCGATGTCGGCCTTGCGCACCCGGGCCCGGGTCTGGGCGACGAACTCCTCGATCGACGACAGCCGCATGGGCAGCGGGAGCAGCACGATGGTGGCCCCGGTGAGCCACGTGGCCTGGATGGTGGTGACGAGCGGCCGGGTGGTCGGCGACAGCACGGCGACGTGGTCGCCGGGACGCACGCCGCGGGCCTGGAGCTGGGCGGCGGCGGCGAGGGCGTCGCCGTGGAGGTCGGCCCACGGCACGGTGAGGGTGGTGTCCCCGGACGCGAACGTGATCGACGCGTCGGTGGCGGCGGCCTGCTGGATGCGGGTGATGAGACTCGGCATGCCGAGTCCGACCGCCTCCGTGTGACGGGGGTTACATCGATGTAACCCCTTCACCGCCCGCTCGCCCCCCACCCCCCCCGAACTGGTTGCCGTTTCGGGGGTCGGCAGGGGCCGATTCCGCAACCAGTTCGGCGGTCTTCACCGAACTGGTTGCGGTCTTGGCGATTCCGAGCGGCGGAACCCGCAACCAGTTCGGCGTGGCGCGGGGGTCAGACGACGACGTTGACCAGGCTGGGCGGACGGGCGATCACCTTGCGGGGCTCGCCGCCGTCGAGGTGGGCCCGCACCTTCTCGCTGGCGAGGGCGAGACGCTCCGCCTCGGCGGCGTCGATGCCGGCGTCGACCTCGATGCGGTCGCGGACCTTGCCGTTGACCTGCACGACCATCGTGACCGTGTCGACGGTGAGCTTGGCCGGGTCGGCGACGGGCCACCGACGCTCGTGCACGTGGTCGCCGTCGTGGCGGCGGGCCCACAGCTCGGCGGTGATGTGCGGCGCCATGGGGGCCATCAGCAGCAGCAGCGTGTCGAGGGCGAAGCCGAGGGTGTCGGTGCGGGCGCCGTCGTCGCCCTGCACGTAGCGGTAGAGGTCGTTGGTGAACTCCATGAAGGCGGCGACGGCGGTGTTGTACGACCACCGCTCGTACTCGTCGGTGACGCGGGCGATGAGGCGGTGGGTGGCCTTGTCGACCTCGACGTCGACGGGCAGCGGGTCGCGCTCGACGGCGCCACCGGGCACGGCGGCACCGGTGCCGAGGCGCCAGAGCCGGTGGAGGAACCGGGAGGTGCCCTCGATGCCGACGCCCTCCCAGTCGACGTCGTCCTGGGGCGGGCCGACGAACAGGTGGGCGAGGCGCAGGGCATCGGCGCCCTCGCGGTCGAGGATCTCCTCGGGCGCGACCAGGTTGCCCTTCGACTTCGACATCTTGTCGCCACCGAGGCGGATCATCCCCTGGGTGAACAGACGGGCGAAGGGTTCGCGCAGCTCGCGCGGCGCCACGCCCAGGTCGGCGAGGGCCTTGGTGAAGAAGCGGGCGTACATCAGGTGGAGGATGGCGTGCTCGACCCCGCCGATGTACTGGTCGACCGGCATCCAGTCCTCGGCCGCCTGCTCGGCGAACGGGACCTCGCGGTTCCACGGGTCGGTGAAGCGCAGGAAGTACCAGGACGAGTCGACGAAGGTGTCCATGGTGTCGGTCTCGCGGGTGGCGGGGCCGCCGCAGGTCGGGCACGTGGTGTGGAGGAACTCCTCGTGCAGCCGCAGCGGCGACTCCCCCGTGGGCAGGAACTCGACGTCGTCGGGGGCGAGCACCGGCAGCTGGTCGTCGGGCACCGCCACGATGCCGTCGTCGGGGCAGTAGACGACGGGGATCGGGCAGCCCCAGAACCGTTGCCGGCTCACCAACCAGTCGCGGAGGCGGTAGTTGACCCTGCGCTCGCCGAGGCCCTCGCGCTCGAGCCAGTCGATGCTGGCGGCGATGGCCTCTTCCTTGCCCATGCCGTCGAGCCACTCGCTGTTGATGTGGACACCGTCGCCGGTGTAGGCCTCGCCCTCCCAGCCCTCGGGGGGTTGGATGGTGCGCACGACGGGCAGGCCGTGCACGGTGGCGAAGTCCCAGTCGCGCTGGTCCTCGGCGGGCACGGCCATGATCGCCCCGGTGCCGTAGCCCATCAGCACGTAGTCGGCCAGGTAGAGCGGCACCGGTCGGCCGGTGAACGGGTTGCGCAGGTAGGCGCCCGTGAACGCCCCGCTCTTGGCGGCCGAACCCTCGGCCGACATGCGCTCGACGTCGGTCATGGTCCGGGCGTGGGCGACGAAGGCGTCGATGTCGGCTCGGCGGTCGTCGGTGACCACGGCGTCGACCAGCGGGTGCTCGGGGGCCATGACCGCGTAGGTCATCCCGAAGCTGGTGTCGGGCCGGGTGGTGAACACCCGCACGGTCAGGTCGGCCTGCGGGTTGCCGTCGGCGTCGGTGACGGCCATGTCGAACTCGGCGCCTTCGGAGCGGCCGATCCAGTTGCGCTGCATGACCTTGACCCGGTCGGGCCAGTCGAGGTCGTCGACGTCGTCGAGCAGCTGGTCGGCGTAGTCGGTGATCTTGAAGAACCACTGCTCGAGGTCGCGCTTGTCGACCACGTCGCCCGATCGCTCGCAGGTGCCGTCCGGCAGCACCTGCTCGTTGGCCAGCACGGTGTGGCAGCCGGGGCACCAGTTGACGGTGGCGTTCTTGCGGTAGGCGAGGCCGGCGTCGAGGAACCGCAGGAAGATCCACTGCGTCCAGCGGAGGTAGGCGGGGTCGTGGCTGGTGAGCTCGCGCCGCCAGTCGTAGACGGCACCGATGCGCTGGATCGAGCCGCGCAGCTCGGCGATGCGCTCGTCGGTGAAGGTGCGCGGGTGGACGCCGGTGCGGATGGCGGCGTTCTCGGCCGGCAGCCCGAAGCTGTCGAAGCCCATGGGCGACAGCACGGCGTAGCCGTTCATCGTGCGGTACCGGACGATGAGGTCGCCGAAGGTGTAGTTGCGCACGTGGCCCATGTGGGCCGCCCCGCTCGGGTACGGGTACATGCACAGCGTGTACCAGTGGGGGCGGGGGTCGTCGTTGTCGACCTGGTAGGTGCCGTGGTCGCGCCAGAAGGCCTGCCAGCGGGCCTCGACGGCCTGGGCGTCGTACGGTTCGGCGGCGGCGGGCTCGGTCACCCCCGCATCGTACCGATGGCCCGCGAACCCCCTGAAACGGCTTCGCCGACGGGGCCGGGGATGATTTCGACGGCCCGGGTCGTGCTGGTATCGTGAGCCACCCTCATGGGGCTATAGCTCAGTTGGTAGAGCGCTTCCATGGCATGGAAGAGGTCAGGGGTTCGATTCCCCTTAGCTCCACCGAACCGCCGCCGGTGAGCCCGGCGGCGGTGTCGCGTCCGGGCCGGGTCAGCCGCAGCTCTCGTCGACGGTCGCGCGCAGCTGGTCGATCCGATCGGCGAACCCGCCGGTGCGCTCGATCTCCTGTCGCGTGGTCTCTGCGTCCTCGGGGCTCGCCGCGCTGGTGATGAGCTGCACCCCGACCTTGATCGTCTCCAGCGGTGCCGACGCCCCGAGGTTGGTCTCGACGGTGGCGAGGGCCTGCGCTGCCGCGAGGTCCTCGGTCTCGCCGGTCGGCACGCCCTCGAGGGTGTCGAGGGCCTCGTAGAGCGCGGTGCACGTCTCGGCGTCGAGGTCCTTCGGCTCGGCCGGCTGCTCGAGGGGCGCCTCGTCCGACGACTCGTCGTCACTGCTGCACGCCCCGACGACCATCAGGAGGAAGGGCAGGCACAGGACCGCCAGCGCGCGGCGTCCCCCATGAGCTCTCGTCGGGGCGGTCATGCCGTCGGGACCGCTGCGGGGCGGACGCCGTTGCCGTTCTCGGAGATGGTGGTGACGGCCTCGCCGAGGTCGTCACCGACCTGGAGGCGTTCGGTGAGCTCGGCGAACACGCTCACCAGCAGGGATCGGGTCATCGTCATGTCCAGATCATGGCGCCTGGCGGTGCGCACCGCGGTCACGTGGGCGAGCTGCGCGGCGACCTGCACCAGTTCGGGATCGGACAGCGGACGATCACCGTGCTCCTCGAAGGCGCTGACCAGGGCCAGCCCGAGCTCCTCGGCGATCGTCGCGTCGAGGCCTTCGACCTTCGCCGCGTCGACGGGAACCGATGGCCGGTCCATGAGCACGCTGGCGCCGACGCCGGCGACGACGGCGCCGGTGCTCTGACCCACCACGGCAGGCGTCTTCGAATCGGTGATGTCGATGACGGCGGCCGGGGCGGGCAGCGCCGCAGGCACGGGGGCGGGCAGCGCGACCTGGGTGGCGTGCACCCGGTCGCGCATCCGGTTGCGGGCGAGAAGGAGCAGGAACTGGACGACGCCGATCACCGGGATCAGGATGAGCGCCCACGGCCAGTGCGTCGTCGAGGCGGTGAACTCGACCGGCTCGGTGAGCCCGGTGATGTCGCCGACGACGTTGTACTCACCGAAGGCCAGCCCACCGATGTCGACCGGCACCTCGTAGGTCGCCTGCTGCCCGACCTCGATCGTCCCGAGCGGGGGCGGCTCGACGAACCCGGTCGGGTCGTCACCCTTGCCGACGGCGAGGGCGATCTCGGCGTCCTTGACGGCCACGTCACCGGTGTTCCTGAGCGTGAACACGAGCGTGCGGTCGGGCGCCAGCCCGAACCAGCCGCCGAAGCCGCCTTCGTCACGGATGGTGGCACCGACGACCTCGACCTGGCGGCGGATGATCGGGATCCCGGGGGCGTCGCCGGGGAGGGCGTCGGGTACCCCGGAGATCTTCACGGGGGCCGTGGCCACCTCCGTGGTGGCCTGTGAGGTGGCCCGCACCACACAGGGGCAGAGGACCGGGGGCTCGGTGACGAGCACGAACCCGGTGAGTTCGCCGCTGGCCGTCGAGCCGACGATCTGGGCGGCGGCGACGGCGCAGTCGGACGACCCGTTCCGGGCCTCGTTGCCGCAGATCTCGAGGTTGACGAGCGCGCCGGCGGGCCAGTTCCTCCCCGTGACCCCCACCGAGCTGCCCGGGATGAGGGTCTCTGACGTGACCGAGATCACCGGCGCGGAGTCGGCACCCTGGGCCGATCCGATGGACGGCAGCGCGAGCGCCACGGCGCCGAGCAGCGCGAGGACCAGGACGAGGCGGGAGGCGCGGGTCATGCCGACACCGCCTCCTTCGGCGTCGACGGCGGCGGGGGGGCGGCGTCGCGGTCGGAGCGGCCACGCCGCCGGAGGTACCAGACCACGAGGCCGATGACCAATAGGAGCGCGAGCAGGGCCAGCCACGGGATCGCCCAGACGCTCGTGGACGCGCTGGTCTGCTCGTCCTCGATCTGTGCGGTGACGTCGACCTGCGCGGTCAGGCGGCCGAGCTGGGGGATGTCGTTCACGGTCTCGGTCACGAGGACGTCGCTGCCGGGGAGCAGCTCGGGCAGCTCGCGCGCCGGGAGCTCCTTGACGGTGATGCCGAACGGGCCCTTGATCTTGAGCACGGCGGTCGATGCGAGGCGGACGTTGCCGATGTTCGAGACCTGGTAGGTCACCAGGCCGTCGCCGCCGGTGAGTGGGTTCACCGGGCGCTCGTAGTCGAAGGCGAGCTGGTCGATGCGCAGCGACGGGTCGAGCGGGCCGTCGACCCTCGTGTACACCCGGGCGCCGATCCGCTGGCGAACCTGGAAGCTGAACCCCTCGGTGGGCTGCCCGGGAGTGGGTACGGGCTGGGCGACGATGGCGCCGGCGTGGTCACCGGGGGCGGCGTCGGGGGGGACGGTGATGGAGAAGGGGATCACCGCCGTGCTCTGCGGGTCGATCGTGTACTGGTCGGCGGCGAGGTTGATCCAGGTGCCCGTGTCGACGGGCTGCTCGTCCTCGCGCAGCAGGGCGAACGCCGCGTCGCCCTCGGTGTTGAAGGCGTCGGTCGGGTAGAGGAGGAACGTGACCGGTTGGTCGGCGAAGTTGGAAACCGCCACGAAGTCACCGAACGTCTGGCCGGGGCTCAGGGTGTAGACGAAGTAGTCCCGCCCGCCGGGCCCTTCGGGGCCGGACGGCTGCACCGCGAACTCGACGCCCTGCGCCGAGCTCGGTGGGCTCCAGGTGACGAGGCCAACCAGGATCAGCCCCAGGAGCAGGACCGATCTCGTCGTCTTGGTCATGGTGTCGTCGTTCCCCTGGGCCTCATGTCGATGTTCCGCCGTTCATTGTGGCACCGAGCGCGTCCGCCTGCTCGGCGCCTCCGGAAAGGGGTGGGGGCGTCGCCGCCCCCACCCCTCGTCCGGGTTCACCGTTGGCCGGGGCTCACGTCAGGGTGAGGACCAGACCACCGGTGTAGTCACCTGCGCCTGCCGAGGCAGGAACGCCGAGGAACAGAGAAGCGTCGCACTGGAACGTGCCGCCACTCGTGTTGGTGTTCGCCGAGCAGAGCAGGTTCGCCTCCTGGAGGCCACCGATGCCGTCGACCCGGGAGCCGTTGGCAGCGATGAGCTGGGCGAGCCAGCTGGCCGCGTCGGCGGCGTCGGCCGGGCCGGCGTTGACCGATGCGACATCACCGAAGATGGCGTCATGGGTGACCTGGGCGCTCGGGGCCCAGCCCATGTTGTCACCGGGGATGCACAGCCGGTTGGGCGCCGACAGGGCGCCGAAGCTGCCCTCGGCCGAGCAGGCGGCGATCGTCACGCCCGGGAGCGGGCTGAACGTCGGCGCACCCGGTGCGCCGAGATCGGTGACGTAGCCAGTGACCGACCAGCCCGCCGCGGTGCCGCGGGCGTTGGTGACGACGACCGGCTGGATGGCACCGGACGACACCTGGGCGGCGCCGTTCAGGACGACGGGCGTCATCACGACGAAGCCCGGCGCTTTGTCCATGGTCATGGTGGTGCCGATGACCGGCTGGACCACGATCTCGGTCAGCGAGCACGCTGCCGTGGTGGCGTCGCACTGGTTGGCGAGGACCGAGATGGTCGTGGTGGCGGTGTTGCTCACCAGGCCGCCGGTGTCGGCGACCGTGAAGGTGAACGTGACCGGACCCGGGTCAGTACCTGGCGCGGTGTAGCTGTAGACACCAGGCGTGGCCGTCGGCGTCAGGTCACCACCTGCCGGCGACGCGGGCGTCAGCGCCGAGACCGCGAAGGTCGTCGGGTCGATGTTGCCGTTGACGTCGGTGCAGTTGTTGGTCAGGTCGATGGTGGCCGACTGGCCGGCGCCGACGCTGACCGACTCGTCCGTGCAGACCGGGGCCGTCGGCGGGGCCGTGACCGTGGTCGACTCGAACGGGATCGGCGTCGCCGGGGTGAAGGTCGGGCCGGAGGTGCCACCCGGCGGATCGATGTTGGTGGTGCCGACCCGGCAGTCGAAGTTGGCACGGATCAGGCCACCGGCCACCGAAGCCGAGGCGAAGATCGAGCCGTTCACGATGGTGGGCCCGGTGCCACCCACGCCCGGGGGCAGGGTGCCGATCGACCCGTTCGGGCCCTGGGACCACGAGATGGTGCCACCGGTCGGCGTCACCACCATGTTGGGCAGCGGCTGGTTGACGTCGAGCGGCGTCGCCGACTCGTCACCGGTGCCGGGGATGCCGTCCGGGTCGGTGATGGTCGTGACAGCCACGGTGCTGAAGTTGTCGACCTGCACGGCCGGACCGGAGCCGGTCGCCGGGGCGACGCCCGTGGCGTTGGTGGCGGCGCGCGAGATGTACACCGCCGTCGGGATGTTGTTCGCCCCGGGGGTCAGCAGCCCGAGGTTGTAGCCGGCGATGAGCAGCGTGGCCGGGATGGCCACCTGGACGCTGCTGCCCGACACGGTGACGTTGCCGCCGCCGAGGGTCGCCGGGTTCGGCGACGAGGTGCCGGCGAGCGTCCACGGAAGGTCGCTGTACGTCGCCGTGGCGTTGCTGAAGCACGCGTTGGTGTTGGTCTGGGTTCCCGCCGATGCCGGTGTGAACGGCAGCAGGAAGTAGAGGAGGCTGCCCAGCAGAGCTGTGGCAGCCACGACGCCTACGCGCCGTCGGGATTTGGGTTGCATGAAGTGTCTCCGTTTGGCTCGGACAACAGGTGGGTGCGGCGTGACCCGGAGCAGACCGCTCCCGTGCCGTCACCAGGGGTCGGGCCGCTTCTCCGCACCTCCCTGAGTCGAGCACCACGGCGTGGTGCGCCACTTCAGCGACGTGACCCCCGCCACTTGATTACTCGCCGTAGTCGTCTCCTGTCAACCAGTGAATCTCACGGACAGTGAACGAACCCCTTTCCCATGGCGACGCTGAGGCGTAAGGTGCACGCAACCCGGCGTATGACGTCCATCTCACACCGGGAGTCCGAGCCACAACCGAGGAGACCACCCATGAGGGCGCGCCGCGTGCACCTTGCCTTCCTGGCCCTGACCGTCCTGAGCGCTGCCGTCATCGCGCTCAGCCCGGTGCCGAGCCAGGCCGGTAGCCAGACCACGACCAACGCGTGCAAGAGCAACGCGACGAGCACCTACAGCGATCTCGCGTGGACGCTCGCAGGGGAAGCGACCCCCGATCCGGCCACGACGGGAGGGACGGTCACGCTGGCCGGCGGCAACGTCCAGGTGAACATCCCCGCCACGCTCCTCATCGCCGGGTACAACCTCGGGTTGTTGAGCGTCGGGGCGAACAGCATTCCGACGACGGTGTACGTGGCGCGGTCGGCGACCAACGCCACGCCGGCGACGCAGGTGAACAACTTCTCCATCACCGCCACGACCACGATCACCGACCCGAACGGCATCCCCGGCACGGGTGACGAGTCGGCGACCCCGTTGGCGGTCAACCAACCGTTGCCCGACTACACGGTGACGGCGACCGGCGGCAACATCGCCTTCGCCCAGGCCGCGCCGGGCACGCTGCCGAGCATCCCCGGCGCCGGCCCCGGCGGTACCGCGGTGGTCGCTGCCGGCAGCATCTTCGCCTCGGCCCAGGTCGCCGGCGGGCTCATCAAGGCCAACTTCGACTGCTCCCCGGGCAACACCATCATCGACCCGCCCGGCGGCACCTCGGGCCCGACGTTCACCCCGACCACGGCGACGCCGTTCGAGACGATCACCGTGAACGCGCCGACCACGTCGTCGAGCTCGAGCAGCTCATCGTCGAGCAGCTCATCGTCGAGCAGCTCATCGTCGAGCAGCTCATCGTCGAGCAGCTCATCGTCGACCAGCTCATCGTCGACCAGCTCATCGTCGACCAGCTCATCGTCGACCAGCTCATCGTCGACCAGCTCATCGTCATCGAGCTCCACGACCACCACCCAACCGGTGACCACGACGACGGCACCCGACGTCGACTCGACGCCCAAGACGGGCTCGGCCAGCTACACGGCGGAGTGCCGCAACAGCGTCACGCCGGATCTGAGCCAGCTCACCTTCGACATCACCGGCACCGTGCCCACGCAGGTGCGTGCCGGCGACCCGCTGGTGCTCTCGGATCAGGAGTGGGACATCACCATCCCGGCCTCGGTGTTCCAGACCGGCATCAACCTCGGGTTGCTCGGCGACGGTCAGGTCGTGAGCGGCACCGTCAACGCCGCGGTGTTCGGCACGAACACCGCGGATCCCTCGGTCCAGGCAGCCAACGGCCTGCCGATCAGCGTGACCGTCGACGCCCCGGGGGGTGTCGCGGTGCCGGCGATGGTCACCCTCAACCCACCAGACCTGAACTGGATCCCGGTGCAGGACGTCGTCGAGCTCCAGTTCTACGGTGCCGACGTGTCGGTCAACATCGGTCCGCTCAAGGTCACGTTCAGCTGCAGCCCGGTCGCCCCGGTGGCGGCCTTCGTGTCCTCCGAGGTCATCGGCAAGGCCGACATCCCGATCGGGACCACCACGACGGCTCCGGCCGGTGGCGGCACCACGTCGACCACCGCCGGCGCCCAGGTGGGCGGGACCAGCCAGACCGGCGGCAGCGGCGGCGGCGGCGGCGGTGGAGGCACCCTCCCGAAGACCGGTAGCCGGGACATGTTCATCCTGATCCTCCTCGGCCTGGCCCTGGTCGACCTCGGCTACATCGCCATGTCGGTCTCCCGGCCCCCGAAGACGGCCCGCACCCGGACCTGATCGACCGACAGGAACCAAGGGAGTCCACGAGGCACCGTGCACGCGGGAACCACTGACGGCGAGCGCCCGGAGGGGGAGTCCTATGTGGCTCCCCCTTCGGCGCGCCGGCGGACCCGAGCGACCGGCATGCTCCTGGGGCTCGTGTGGCTGCTCGCCGCCGGTGTGATCGTCGCGCTTGGCGTGAGCTCGAGGAACGACGAGGTGGGCAGGACCGTCGAGCAGCTCGATTCGCTCGTCGGCACCGACGACGCCATCGTCAGCCCCCGCTTGCGGGGAGATGGCAGCAGGGCGGCCGCCGAGGAGGCCGCGGACTGCTCGCGCGAGTACATCCCCGGCACCATCTGCGCACGGGAGGAGGATCGGCGGCGACTCGGCCTACCAGAGCCGGAGCCACTGGGTCCGATCACCCAGTCCACCCTCCCCGACCCACCCGACACGCCGTTCATCGCGCCCGACGAGGGCCCGGTCGAGGCCGACCCGACCGCTCAGCTCGAGCAGACGATCCAGGTGCAGGTGTTCCGCGAGGACGAGCCGCCCCCGACCACCGACACCACGACCCCCGACACCACGACCCCCGACACCACCGGGACGACGGCCCCAGGGGGCGATGAGGGAGGCGGCGAGGTCGCCGGCCGCACCCAGGAGCCCGGCGGAGGGAGCCCGGGCCCGCTTCCCCGCACCGGTGGTGGTTGGGCGGCCCTCACCGCCGTCGGCGTGGCCCTGATCCTGGCCGGGTGGCTCCTCACCCGGACGATCCGCGGAAGAAAAGCCTCAAGTCCCGCCTGAGCGAGCCGATACCAGTGGAGGTTGTTCTCCATGGCTCGGACGAACTCCCAGTTCATCGGCCCCCGGATGGGGGCCGATGGCATTTTTCGGCTCTCCTGCGGCCACCTGGAGCCCTCTGCGGCGATCACGTCGCCCCCTGGCGCTCCCGGACGGTCGAGAGCGGGGCAAAACGTGAGGAGGGGCACGGAAACCGTGCCCCTCCTCACGTCTTCGACCCGGCCTCCCCCGTTGGCTCGGACGACGTCCCCCGACAGCAGCGGAACGACTCTGGGAAGCGAGGTCTCGATCGTGGTGCGAACGAAACCGCGGTGCGTGATCGCTTGGACAGCGTTCTAGGCCAATCGGCCCAGGGTGTCAATCGTCACGCTGCGTCATTCAGGACTGGCCCGACTCCGGCTTCTGATCGTCGCTCTTCTTGGCGAAGAACTCGTTGACCGCCTTGGCCACCCCGACCTTCACCGCACCGTTGACGGGATCGGGACCCGCCTTCCGGGCCTCGGCCGGGTCCTTCACCGGTGCCACCGGCTCCTTGTCCGCCTCGGCGCCCTCCGGCGACGGGACCTCGGTGTCGTCCTCGGCCCCGGCAGCGGTCGAGACCTCGGCCTCGGCGGTCTCGACGGTCTCGGCATCGGCGAGCTCCTCGGCCCCCGCAGCGGGGGCGGCGTCGAGGTCGATCTCGCCGTCGGTGCCGGTGAGCAGGCTCAGCTCGGAGCGGACCTCGTGCAGCTTCGCCATGGCCAGGTCCACGTGCTTGCGGGCCTCGGCCTCGCGGGCCCGCAGCGACGCCCCGACCCGGTCGGCGCGCGCCGTCGCCTCGGCGACGATGCGTTCCGCCTCGGCCTCGGCCTCCTCACGGGCGGTGGTGGCGGCCTGGAGCTCGACCTCGGCAGTGCTCCGCAGGGCGGCGATCTCCTGATCGGCCTCCGCCCGACCGCGGGTCACCTCCTCGGTGGCCTCGGTGCGGACCCGCTCGGCCTCCTCGTTGGCCTCGGTGCGGACCCGCTCGGCCTCCTCGTTGGCCTCCGTGCGGACCCGCTCGGCCTCCTCGGTCGCCTCGGTGCGGATGCCATCGGCCTCCAGCTTGGCCTGGTCCCGCAGCGCGTCGGCCGCCGTCTGCGCGGTGCGCAGCACGTTGGCGACCTCGCCGCCCAGGCGGGCGAACTCGTCGGCCCCGCCGTCGGTGCTGTCAGGTTGCGTGGGCTCGGTCACGCCGCCCCCTCCTTGGTTGCCGGGGCGTTCGGACCCCGTCGTAGAGTGTCCGTCTTACCACAGAACGTCGTCATCCGTCCTGCCGATCTGCGGTCACGGACCATGATCGCACCTTCGTGAACGAGATGTGGACGAACGTCACAACCTTGTGAACAGCCGCCCCCGGGCCTTGTGGCGTGGGGGACGGTCGGTACCTTGATCCGGTCTCCGTTCATTGGCTCGGACGAAGACCGCGGTGCGGCCCTTCGGGGCCGCACCGTCGCGTCCGGCCCGCTCCGCCCGTTCAGGCCCCGTCGGCCCAGTCCACCCGGGGCACGTCGGCCCAGAGCCGCTCGAGCTCGTAGTACCGCCGGGTCTCGTCGAGGAACACGTGGACCACGAAGTCCCCGTAGTCCATGAGCACCCACTGGCGGGCGTCGAGGCCCTCCACCCGCAGCGGCCGGGGGCCGCCGGCCTCGGCCACCTGCTGCTCGATCTCGTCCACCAGGGTCTTGACCTGGCGTGGGTTGCGGCCGCTCGTGATCACGAACCAGTTGGTGATGGCGAGCACGTCCCCCACGTCGAGCACCACGGTCTCGTCGTCGGTCTTGGTGGCCGCCACCCGGGCGGCGAGGCGCACCCACTCGAGCACGTCGCCCGGCCCAGCCCGTTCAGTAGCCGGCTCAGTCAGCGGTCGCTCCGCTCGTGGTCGGCGACGACAGCGACAGGGGCGGCGCCACGACGTCGGGCCGGGCGACGAGGAAGTCGGCACCCACCACCACGCTCACGTCGAGGGCCGCGTTGATGGCGTCGCTCCTGACCAGCTCCCCCACACCGAGCGCCTCGCGCAGGGCCTCGACCCGCGCCCGCTGGGACTCGTCGAAGTACACGATCCGCGTGGTCTCGACCCCGAACTCGCTGGCGTTGCCGACCTTCTGCACCTGGGCACCGGCCGTGCCGACCAGCACGGCCACGCCGAGCCCGGCGTCGAGCTCGCCGGTGCCGTCGAGCACCTCGGTGCGCAGCCGGTAGCCCTCGGGTCCGGCCGGGAACGGGACCAGCGATTCGACGAGCGCCTCGACGCCGGCACGGACGGGCTCGAAGACGGTGTCGCCGCCGGCGGCCTCGATCGACTCGACCGGCAGCGTGTCGTGGTTCACCGTGTCGGCGGCGAGCTGGGGGACGAACCGTCCGAGGCCCGACTCGGTCTCGCCGGGCACGACGCCGGGCTGGCCGCCCTTGGCGGCGACGGCGTCGAGCCACGCCTCCCAGAACGCCTGCCGGCGGATCATCAGCGCCAGGTCGCTCTCCCCCGGTGACCGCATCGACAGGTAGTCGGGCACGTCGTCGGCCGTGAGCGTGATCGACCCCCGGGGGAACACGACGGTCGACACGCCGAACTCGTTCAGCTCGCTCACCGGGTCGGGGTTGTTGACGGTGAGCGGCGCGACCGGGGCCACCAGCGTGGTCCACTCGGCCGGCGTGACCTCCTCGACGTCGGGGATGCCGAGCCCCACGATGCCCTCGGTCGCCCCCCGCGCCTGCTCGGCGCCGCCGAGGGCGTGGGCGTAGGCGAGGGTGACCCCGCCGGTGACGGTGTCGGCCGGGATCTGCACGACGCCGCCCACGCCTTCGGCGGTGAGGGTGAGCAGGGTGAGGCCGTCGAGCACGCCGTCCTCGTCGACGCTCGAGACCAGCATCACCGGTGTCGGGTCGACGATGGCCTCGAAGCCGGGCTGGGTCGGATCGGTGACCGTCTCGATGAGCCGGCCGTCGCTGGACCCGAGCACGACCCGGCTGCCGGCGTAGACCAGCACCGGGATGGCGAGCACCAGGGCGACGAGGGCGGCGGGGAACCCGTAGCGCCACCACGGGCTGCGCGGCCGCGGACGGCGGTCGGTGGGGGTGGCGAGCGGGCGACCCTGATCGTCGAGGCCGAGGGCTTCGCGCGTGAGCGGAGAGAGCTCGTCGTCCTTGGTGGGGGCGGTCACGCCCCCTCGCTCCGCCATCGGTTCACGGGGCCTCACGATAGATGTTGTGCCGGTGGATCAGGGCCGCGACCCCCGCGGGGACGAGCCCGTCGATCGGTCGCCCCTCCCCCACCCGGCGGCGCAGGTCGCTGCTCGTCACGTCGAGCCTCGGGATCTCGACCCGGCTGAAGGCGAAGCCCGGCGGCGGAGGCGGCGACGGCACCCCGGGGCGGTCGACCACCACCAGCGAGGTCAGCTCCCGGAGCTCGTCGGCGCGCTCCCAGGTGTCGAGCCCGGCGGCGACGTCGGCGCCGACGATGAGGAACCGACGGCCCTCGGGGTCGGCGTCGGCCAACTCCCGGAGCGTGTCGACCGTGAAGGACGGGCCTCCCCGCCGGATCTCGGCGTCGCCGGCCTCGACCCCGTGGACACCTTCGGCCAGCGCCTCGACCATGGCCAGGCGCAGCGCGGCGGGGCTGATCGCCCTCGCTCCGACCTTCTGCCACGGCTCGTTGGCCACGACCAGGAGGACCCGGTCGAGGTCGAGGGCGTGGCGCACGTCGACGGCGGCGACGAGGTGCCCCACGTGGGGTGGATCGAAGGTCCCCCCGAGGATCCCGAGCCGCTCCCCTGCCACCGGCCGAGTGTAGGTGCGGATTCCTGCTCATCCGAGGCGTCGTCGGCGCCGAACACGAGGCAACGCCAGATGGCCGCCCGGCGATTTTCGCTGGCCTTTCGCCCCCGTCCCCCTACGATGCCCTTCCCCCCCGCCTCCCACCCACCCCGACCGTGACGGACGTCACCACCGCGTTTCGGAATGAAGCGGGTAAGGGAGGCGCTTACACGTCTGTCATTCCCCCACCTCCCCCGGGGTGCCGCCCGGGTGGAGACCACGAACTCGTAGTGCGGGTACCCGCCGGCAGGCGCCACCCGTTGGAGACCCTGTCATGAGCGATTCTGTTGGCCAGTACCTCAACGAGATCGGGCTCGTCCCCCTCCTCACCGCCGACGAGGAGCGCGAGCTGTCCCAGATCATCGAGAAGGGCCGTGACGCCCAGGAGCACCTCGACGCCGGCGAGCGTGGGCGCGACCTCCAGCGGGCCGTGCGCGATGCCGCCATCGCCAAGGACCGATTCATCCGGGCCAACCTCCGCCTCGTCGTGAGCGTCGCCCGCCGCTACCCGCTCCCTCCGGGCATGGAGCTGCTCGACCTCGTGCAGGAGGGCAACCTCGGCCTCGAGCACGCCGTCGACAAGTTCGACTGGCGCAAGGGCTTCAAGTTCTCGACCTACGCCACCTTCTGGATCCGCCAGGCCATCGGCCGGGCCCTCGACCAGAAGGCCAGCCTCGTGCGCCTCCCGGGTGACCGCTCGGCGAGCCTCCGGGCCGCCCTGCGTCAGGTGTCGGGCGACGGCGACGAGCTCGACGACGAGCACGCTCGCCTCCACCGGCTCACCACGCCGACGTCGCTCGACCGCACCATCGGCGACGACGACAGCAACGAGCTGATCGACCTGCTGCCCGACGCCAACCCGAGCCCGGAGCAGGAGGTCATCGCCCGGGCCGAGGAGCAGGCCGTGACCGACCTGCTGTCGGTGCTCGACGCCCGGGCCCGCTACGCCGTCGAGCAGCGCTTCGGCCTCAACGACGGACGCAAGCGCAGCTACCGCGAGGTCGGCGAGGAGCTCGGCGTCACCGCCGAGGCCGCCCGCCGGCTCGTGAAGCGGGCCGTGAGCGCGGTGCGCGAGCAGGCCGAGGTCGCTGCCTTCGACGCCGCCTGATCGCTCGACGGGTTCGCCGCGACGAGGCCCCTCCTCCGGGAGGGGCCTCGTCGCGTCCCACCCCCGAGCCGGCGCGCCGTCCATTGACGTTGCGACCCGGGGGCGCCGTCCGGCACGCTTGGACCGTGGATCCCACCTGGTCGCCGTCGTCGTGGCGGGGCCGTCCCGCGGTGCAGCAGCCCGACTGGCCCGACGAGGCCGACCTCGACCGTGTCGCTGAAGACGCTGTCGAGCCTGCCGCCGCTGGTGTTCGCCGGCGAGGCCCGCAGCCTGCAGCGCAGCCTGGCCGAGGTCGCCGCCGGGCGGGCCTTCCTGCTCCAGGCCGGCGACTGCGCCGAGTCGTTCGACGCCTTCAGCGCCGACGCCATCCGCGACAAGCTCAAGGTCATCCTGCAGATGGCCGTCGTGCTGACGTACTCGTCGGGCGTGCCGGTGGTGAAGGTCGGCCGCATCGCCGGCCAGTTCGCCAAGCCCCGCTCGGCCCCCACCGAGACCGTCGACGGCGTCGAGCTGCCGTCGTTCCGCGGCCACATGGTGAACGACATCGCCTTCTCGACCGCCGCCCGGGTGCCCGACCCCGAACGCCTGGTCACCGCCTACCACCAGTCGGCGTCGACGCTGAACCTGCTGCGGGCGTTCACCAAGGGCGGCTTCGCCGACCTCGACCGCGTGCACGCGTGGAACCAGGAGTTCGTCACCGCCAGCCCCGAGGGTCGGCGCTACGACCAGGTCGCCGACGAGATCGACCGGGCCCTGCGGTTCATGCGCGCCTGCGGCGTCGACATCGAGGCCACCCCGCAGCTGCACACGGTCGACTTCTGCACCTGCCACGAGGCGCTCATCCTCGGCTACGAGGAGGCCCTCACCCGCCAGGACTCCCTCACCGGCGACTGGTACGACTGCTCGGCGCACATGCTCTGGATCGGTGAGCGCACCCGCCAGCTCGACGGCGCCCACGTCGAGTTCCTCGCCGGGGTCGAGAACCCCGTCGGCTGCAAGGTGGGCCCGACCGCCACCCCCGACGAGGTGGTCGCCCTCTGCGACGCGCTCAACCCCGAGCGGGTCCCCGGGCGGCTCACCCTCATCACGCCGCATGGGTGCCGACCGCGTCGACGACCGCCCTGCCTCCCCTGCTCGCGCGCGGTGCAGGACGCCGGTCACCCGGTGGTGTGGGCCTGCGACCCGATGCACGGCAACACGTTCACGGCGCCGAGCGGCCGCAAGACCCGCCACTTCGACGACGTCCTCGCCGAGATCGCCGGCTTCTTCCGAGCCCACGAGGTGGCCGGGACCTGGCCCGGCGGTGTGCACATCGAGCTGACCGGTGACGACGTCACCGAGTGCCTCGGTGGCGCCGACGAGATCCTCGACGCCGATCTCGACACCCGCTACGAGACGATGTGCGACCCGCGGCTGAACGCCCAGCAGTCGCTCGACCTGGCCTTCCGGGTCGCCGAGCTCCTCCGTCGCTGAGGTTCTCCCACTCGAATGTTGATCTTGTGGGTCAACTATTGGTAGAACAATCACGATGAATCTGATCAGGATTTGCAGATTTCCTGGTCTCCCGTGATCGCCCTCCGAGGCGGCCCCCGAGAGGACGCGGCTGATGCTGCAGCGTGAGATCGATGCCGGCGCCGCCGCCGACATCGCCAAGTTCGAGGAGCAGCTCGAGCGCTACCTCGCCGGCGACCTGCCCGAGGACGTGTTCCGCGTCTTCCGCCTCAACAACGGCATCTACGGCCAGCGCCAGGGCGGCCACCACCAGATGGTGCGGGTGAAGGTCCCGTACGGGTCGATCACCCCCGAGCAGCTCGACGCCTTCGCCCACATCGCCGACACCTACTCGCGCGGCTGGGGGCACCTCACCACCCGCCAGAACGTGCAGTTCCACTTCGTACCCCTCGAGCAGATCCCCGACGTGCTGCGCGACCTCGCCGCCGTGGGGCTCACGTCACGCGAGGCCTGCGGCGACACCGTCCGCAACGTGATGGGCTGCCACCTCGCCGGCGCCTGCCCGTTCGAGGTGCTCGACATCAGCCCCTGGGCCGAGGCCGCGTACCAGCACTTCCTGCGCAACCCGATCGGCCAGCGCCTCCCCCGCAAGTTCAAGATCAACTTCTCGGGCTGCGCCACCGACTGCGGCCAGGCCATGTTCAACGACGTGGGCGTGGTGGCCGCCGCCCGCACCCTCGGCGACGGCACCGTCGAAGCCGGCTTCCGGGTCTTCGTCGCCGGTGGCCTCGGGGCGACGCCCCACCCGGCGCTCGCCCTCGAGGAGTTCACGGCCAAGGAGGACCTCCTCCCCACGATCGAGTCGATCCTCCGGGTCTTCGACCAGGCCGGCAACCGTGACAACAAGCTCCGGGCCCGCATGAAGTGGCTCGTCGACACCCTCGGCTTCGAGGAGGTGCAGCGGCGGGTGTTCGCCACCCGCAAGTTCCTGCTCGCGTCGTCGAGCTGGCCGGGCGGCATCCCCGACGTCGTCGCCAAGCAGGGCGACGCCCCCGCCGGGCTCGGCGCCGGGCCGGCCACACCGGTCGGTCAGGGCGTGCCGGTGGCCCTCCGCGGCACCAAGCCCTACGAGCGGTGGGAGTCGGCCAACGTCGTGCGGGGCGTGGCCAAGGGCACGGTCTCGGCCATGGCCCACGCCCACCTGGGCGACATCACCAGCGCCCAGTTCCGCGCCCTCGCCGCGAGCCAGCGCGAGCTCGGCTGCGAGATCCGGGTCACCAACCGGCAGAACCTCGTGTTCCGCGGCCTCGCCGAGGGCCAGCTGCCCACGCTGTTCGCCCGGCTCGACGCCATCGGCATGGCCTCCCCGGGGGCCGAGCTGGCCCGCGACGTCGTCGCGTGCCCCGGCGCCGACACCTGCAACCTGGCCGTCACCCAGTCCCGCGGCCTGGCCGACGCCGTCGGCAGCGCCCTCGACGATGCCGGGCTGGCCGAGGTCGGCGGGGTCCGCATCAACATCTCGGGCTGCACCAACTCGTGCGGCCAGCACCACGCCTCCGACATCGGCTTCTTCGGGGCCGAGCGACGCGCCCACGGTCAGCCGGCCCCCGGCTACCAGATGCTCCTCGGCGGCTACGTCGGCCAGGAGCAGATCCACTTCGGCGAGAAGGCACTTCGTTTGCCGGCCAAGAACGCCCCCGAGGGGGCGGTGCGGGTCGTCGGCCGCTTCGCCGGCGAACGGCTCGCCGGTGAGACCTTCCGAGGCTGGATGGACCGGGTCGGTGGCGCCAAGGCCATCGCCGCCGAGCTGGCCGACCTCGATGCCTTCCCGACCCCCGACGAGGCCCCCGACTTCTACGTCGACTACGGCGAGACCGGTCCCTACGTCGCCGAGGTCGGCGACTCCGAGTGCGCGACCTGATCCGGGTCCTCCAGCCGAACGACCCGTCACCGCCGTCCCGCCCCGACCGAACGTCCCGGAGCCCCCATGTTGCGCACCGTTCCGACCTTCACCGATGACGAGCTCGCCGAGCTCAGCGACGAGTTCGAGCGCCTCCCCGCGTCGAAGATCGTCCAGTGGGCGGTCGACCACTTCTCGCCCCATCTCGCCCTCACCGCGTCGATGACCGACGCCGTGCTCATCGACCTGGCGGTGACGGTCGACCCCGCCATCGAGGTCGTGTTCATCGACACCGGCTACCACTTCCCCGAGACCCTCGACACCGTCGAGCAGGTGCGGCGGCGGTACGGCCTCAACCTGAGGATCATGACCGTGGCCCCCCACGACGAGGCGCTCTGGATCGCCGATCCCGAGAACTGCTGCTCGGCGGTCAAGGTCGGCCAGCTCGACCGGGCCCTCGCCGGCAAGGCGGCGTGGATGAGCGGGCTGCGCCGGGCCGAGGCCGACAGCCGGGTCACCGCCCCGATCGTCACCCACGACCTGCGGGGGCTCGTCAAGGTCAACCCGCTGGCCACCTGGTCCGACGCCGACGTCGCCGGCTACATCGCCGACCACGACGTGCCCGTCAACCCGCTGCTCGAGCAGGGCTACCCGTCGATCGGCTGCATGCCGTGCACCCGACGGCCGACCGACCCCGACGATCCCCGTTCCGGGCGTTGGGCCGACCGCGACAGGACCGAGTGCGGCCTGCACGCCAGCTGACCCTCGGCCTCCCCCCGTCACCGCCGTCGGTGCGGAAGAGTGGAGGCCATGAGTGACACCGCCGACACCCCGCCCACCGACCTGCAGCACGAGGTCGAGGAGCTCCAGGCCGAGCGCGACCGCCTGCAGCACGAGGTCGAGGAGCTCAAGCAGAAGAGCCGTCGACAGGGCACCCTGCGGGGCATCGCCGTGTTCGTGCTGGTCGTGCTGTCGTGCGTGGCGTTCACCGGCGCGGCCGTCGGCGTGTGGGCCAAGCGCAGCTTCCTCAACAACGAGGTGTTCGCCGAGCGGGCCGGGCCCCTCGGCGCCGACCCGGCGGTGCAGGCCGCCCTCGGCATCTTCATCACCGACCAGGTGATGTCGACGATCGACCCCGAGGAGATCTTCAGGGAGGCGCTGCCCGACCGGGGCCAGATCCTGGCCGTCCCCCTCGCCAACGCCGTGCGCGGGTTCGTGCAGAGCAAGGTCGACGAGTTCCTCGCCACCGACACCTTCGCCGACCTGTGGGCCGAGGCCGTCACCCGGGCCCACGCCCGCGCCATCGAAGTGGTCGAGGGCAACAGCGACGTGGTCAGCGCCAGCGGCGACCAGATCGAGGTCAACCTCGTGCCGCTCGTCAACGCCGCGCTCGCCCAGGTGGGCCAGGCTTCGCCCGAGATCTTCGGACGCACCGTCGATCTCCCCGACCTGACCGTCGACGACCTGCCGTCGAGCGCCCAGGAGCAGATCTCCCAGGCCCTCGGCACGCCGGTCGGCTCCGACTTCGGCGTCATCGTGATCGACGACAACGGTGGCCTGGCCTCGGCCCAGGAGGCGGTGAAGCTGTTCAGCCTGGCCGTTTGGGTGCTCGCGATCCTCACCGTCGTGTTCATCCCGTTGGCCCTGTGGCTCTCGCGCCGACGACGGCGCACCCTGCTCCAGCTCACGTTCGGCATCGCCCTCGGCATGGTGCTCGTGCGCCGGCTCGGCTTCCGGGTCGAGGGTGACGCCCTCGACCGCATCGCCAACGACACCAACCGCGCCGCGGCCAAGGCCATCGCCAGCTCGTTCGTCGATCCCCTGACCAGCGCGGCGGCGACCGTGCTGTGGATCCTCCTGGCCATCGCCGTGGTCGCGCTCGTCACCGGGCCCTACCGCTGGGCCGTCGCCCTGCGCCGGGGCGTCGCGCGGGTGTGGGCCGGTACCGTGCGGGTGGCCGGCACGGCCGGCGAGCGGGCCACCGACCCGGCCACGGTGGCGTGGCTGCGGGCCAACACCGGCGCCCTGCAGATCGGCGGTGCCGTCGTCGCCGTGCTGCTGCTGCTGGTGTTCGACCTGTCGTGGTTCGGGCTCCTGCTCCTGCTCCTGCTCCTCACCGCCTACGAGGCGGGCGTGTGGTGGCTCGGTCAGTCGGCCGAGGCCAGCGCGGAGGGCGACCAGCTGCCACCCCCGCCTGCCGGGTCGGCGGGCGCGGCCACCGCCTGATCGACGCGCCGTGCGCACGCGTGCCGATCGCCTTGACCCTCCGTGATGGTCGTGGTCAGATGCGGCCGTGGCGAATCCGACCGGCGCGACGGCGACCAGCAGTCCGGTCGGGCGTGACCGCGAGATCCCGACGCGCGTGCTCGTCCTCGGGATGACCCATCACGACGGCACCATCCTCGCCTCCGAGCTGTACCCCGTCGCCGAGGCCTGCGGGCAGACCGCCGACCAGGTGCGCTCCTGCCTCCGCCGCCTCGTCGGCGAGGGCCTGTTCACCCGCAAGGGCGAGGGGCGCGACGCGCGGTTCCGGGCCACCGACGCCGGCATGCGGGCCCTCGGCGCGACCCTGGAGAGAACTCGTCTGGCCTATGCCCAGGACGCCGCCGGCAAGGGATGGGACCGGCGCTGGCGACTGATCGCGTTCGCCATCCCCGAGAGCCGGCGCTCCGCACGCGACGCCTTCCGCGATCACCTGCTCGAGCTCGGCGGCGCCGCCATCCAGAACGGCCTCTACGTCTCCCCCCACAAGTGGGACCTGGACGTGCGAGCGGAGGCCGAGCGGCTCGACGTGGCCGACCACGTCACCTTCGCCACCACCGACGACCTCGAGATCGGCGGCACGCGCGACCCGCGGGAGATCGCCACCCGGCTGTGGCCGGTCGACGAGCTGGCCGAGCGCTACCGCGCCTTCGTCGACGTCTACGAGGGCATCCCCGAAGAGCTCGAGCAGATGCGGCGGAAGAAGCGCCGACTCACCGAAGCCGAGTTCCTGCCCGGGGCCCTGGTCATCGGCATCAAGTTCCAGGAGTGCTTCAGCGCCGATCCGCTGCTGCCCCCCGAGCTCCTCCCCCGCCCGTGGCCGGGACGCCGGGCGCGCGATCTCCTGGCCCGCAGCCGGCGGCTCGGCATCCTGCTGCGCGAGGAGCACGACCAGCCTCAGCTGTTCGCCCCGTTCGACGACATCGTCGAGACCATCGGCTGACCGACCGGCGACGCGGTTTCACCCCCTCGGGGTGACGCCGGCACCTCCCGCCTCGGGTCACCATGGGCCATGATCGGGACGCCGGTCCCGTCCGCCGACCGAAGAGGAACGCCGTGAGCAGCCCGCCGATGGAAGAACGAGTGGAGGCCGGCCGCGCGGCGCGCCGGAACGTCCCCCGAAGCACCCACGGCGAGTGGGGCCCGTCGTCCCGGAGGCCAGACCCCGTCGCGCTCCTCGAAGCGCAGAACGAGACGCGCCTTCCGTTCCTCGTCCCGATCCGTCACGGACGCATGGGGGTCAACCCGTTCACCTTCTACCGGGGGGCGGCGGCGATCATGGCCGCAGACCTCGCCGGCACGCCGAACAGCGGCCTCACCGTGCAGCTCGGCGGCGACGCCCACCTCTCGAACTTCGGCGCCTATGCCTCACCCGAGCGCCAGCTCGTGGTCGATGCCAACGACTTCGACGAGACCCTGGTCGGACCGTGGGAGTGGGACCTCAAGCGCCTGGCGACCAGCTTCACCATCGCCGCCCAGTACCTCGGCTTCTCGCGTGCCGACAGCCGCCGGGCCACCGATCGCGTCACCCGCGCCTACCGCAAGGCGATGGCCGAGTTCGCCACGATGGGCTTCCTCGAGCTGTGGAACCAGGCGGTGAAGGTCGACCAGATCCAGGCCTCGGCCGGCGTGAGCCCGGAAGAGCTGGCCGAGCGGCTCGGCCGGTTCGAGCGGCGGGCCAAGAAGAAGACGAGCCTGCAGGCGGTCGGCAAGCTGGCCGAGATCGTCGACGGCCAGTACCGCATCCGCAGCCAGCCTCCGGTGCTGTTCCCGCTGCGCGACCTGCCCACCGGGTACGACATCGACGCCCTCGAAGGCGCCGCCTACGAGGCGTTCGAGGCCTACAAGGCCACCCTCGACGACGCCCGGCACTTCCTGCTCGACCGCTATCGACTCGTCGACATCGGGGTCAAGGTGGTCGGCGTCGGCAGCGTCGGCACCCGGTGCCTGATCTTCCTGCTCGTCGGACGCGACCAGGGCGACCCGCTGTTCCTGCAGGGCAAGGAGGCCGGCCCCTCGGTGCTCGAGGAGCACCTCGCCCCGAGCCCGTACCCCAACCACGGACAGCGGGTGGTCGAGGGCCAGCGGCTCGTCCAGGCCGAGTCCGACATCTTCCTGGGGTGGACCGAGGGCAAGATCGAGGGACGGCACTTCTACCTCCGCCAGCTGCGCGACTGGAAGGGCTCGGTGGAGATCGACGGCGGGACGCCCAACCAGCTGCGGTTCTACGCCGACCTGTGTGGCCGCACCCTCGCCCGGGGCCACGCCCGATCGGGCGACGCTGCGTCCATCGCCGCCTACGCCGGGACCAGCAACCGGCTCGACCGCGCCGTCACCGCGTTCGCCGAGGCCTACTCGGCGCAGAACCTCGAGGACTACGCCCGCTTCCGCGAGGCCATCGACTCGGGGCGGTTGGAGGCGATCGTCGAGATGGTCTGAGCCGGGATTTGCGGAAGGCCCCTAGGCCGCTCGGCCGCCCTCGTCGCCCTCGGGTTCCTCGAGGGGGTCGACGCCCTGGGCCAGCATGATCAGGTCCATCACCTTCACGTCTCGCGCCCGCCGCCGCTCGGCTTCGACCAGATTGCCCTCGGCCACGAGGAGCCGGAGCCCGCGGGGATGGATCCGGAACTCGAGCGGGGTGTCGAGCTCGAGGGCCTCGCCGTCGACGCCCACATAGGCCTTGCCCGACCTCGACCGCACCTCGAAACGCTCGCCGGTGAACTCGTGCCAGTTGCGGCTCCGGCGGCGCTGCCCGAGGGTCGTGAGGGCGACCACCCCGGCGGCGTCGCGGCCCGTGGCCGCGGTGATGGCCACGACCCCGAGCGTGCCCGTGTCGAGCCGCCGGCGCTGGGAGGCCTCGAGGGTGGCGCCGAGCACGTAGGGGTTGTTCGACACCTGGATGAGGAACGCGCCATCGACCTCGGTGCCGTCGGGCTCGGTGAACTGGAGGTCGAAGGGCGCCTCGGTGCGACCGAGCAGCTCGGGCAGCAGCGCCTTGGTGGTCTCGGCCTTGGCGTCGCGGTAGCCCTCCTGCTGGACGATGGTCGCGTAGACGCCGAGCGAGACGTTGTTGACGAACAGCCGGTCACCGACGGTCGCGTAGTCGATGCGCCGCTCGAGGGCGTCCTCGAAGGCATGGAGGCTGGCGCGTGGGTCCTCGCGGTCGATGCCGAGGTCGAGGGCGAAGTGGTTGCGGGTGCCGGCGGACACGACGACGAACGGCAGGTCGTGCTCGATGGCGATGGACGCGACGAGGGCCTGGGAGCCGTCACCGCCGGCCATGCCGAGGCAGTCGGCCCCGCGGGCGACGGCGTCGCGTGCGAGCTGCTCGAGGTCGAGTCCGTGGTCGAGCATGATCACCTCGACGCCCAGCTCCTCGGCCAGCTCCACGAGGCCGAACCGCTCGACCTTGCCACCGCCCGACCAGGGGTTGCAGATGAGCACGGGGTGCTCGGGGCGGGACACGGCGTGCGGCTGGCGCCGCTCGCGCTCGTGCAGGTTCCGCAGCAGCGCGGCCCGGGCGAGCCCGACGGACAGGGCGAGCAGACCGAGCACGATCGCCAGGCGGAGGACGATCCGATCCGTGCCGGACACCGCCCCGATCACCGCGGCCACGAGCACGCCGACGCCGACGGCCATCCCCACCGCACCGATCACCCGCCGCGGCATCCGCTCGGTGATCACCCACCAGCCGCCGCCGATGGCCAGGGCGAGGCCGACCAGCCCGAGCACCATGAATCCGAGGTTCCGGAGCAGGAAGAAGATCACCCCGATCCCGGCCAGGAGCCCGGCGACGAGGGACGCGATCGCCATCGCCTGCTCCGATCCTCGTACTTCTCGCTCCCCGCCGCTCGGGCGTTGGACGGATCGTTCCTCACTCACGGGTGGACCACCTCCTGGTCGCTCGACCGGTCGGGCGGCGTGCCCCAGCATCTGACCGCGTGGGAGCGGCGCGAGGCCTCATCCCGATGGGGTGAACCCGCGGTCAGTGGACCGGGCGAGCCTTCAGGTGTCGGTTGCGGGCGTTGGCGCAGTCGCCGGTTGGAAGGTCGAACGTCCATCCGTGCATCGTGCAGGTGAGCGTGCAGCCGTCGATCTCGCCGAACTGCGACAGGTCGGCCTGGCGGTGCGGGCACCAGCGCTGCACCTCCCAGCCGCCCAGTCGGATCATCTCGTCGACCTCGCCGTGGCTGGCGGCCACGTAGCGCTCGAGCACGTCGATGCGCTCGGGCGACAGGGCCTTGAGGAACGAGAACATCTCCTCGCAGTACTCGCCCGGTCGCCACGCCGTGAACCGCACCGAGAGGAACAGGTTGTTCGACCAGTCGACGGCGCGCTGCTCCATGCACCACTCGACCAGGGGCCGAGGCAGCTCCAGCCGGTACTGGTGGGGCTCCTGCCCGTCCCAGGCCCGCACCCGGTGGTGCGGGAAGTCGACGAGCACGTCCTCGTCGCCGGAGCGGATCAGCAGCGACCGCCCGATGGTCGAGCACGTGACCGGGGCCCGGTCCATGAGCGGCTCCCACCAGGCGGCGATGCGCCCGACGAGGTCGGGCTTCGGCTCGGGCCAGCCCGCCTTCATGACCTCGAGCCAGGGCAGCCAGTCGGCCTGGTAGTGCTCGAGGTAGGCGGCCTTGTCGGTGAAGATGGCCGCCACCTCGTCGTCGGGGAACGGGTGGGAGACCGTGAGCGACGACGACGGGTGGTCGACGTCGAGCTCGGTCCCGGGGATGGCGAGGGTGCCACCGGTGATGCCCTCGGTCTCGAGTCGCTCGAGGAACACGGTGGCGTCCGGGAAGATGTTGCTCGGCGAACGGTCGAGGTCGTTGCACGCCCACAGGTCGGGGTCGAGGAAGCACGGCGGGCCGGCCGAGGGCACGACCCACGTGGCGTCGACCGCCTTCACGTAGCCGACCGCACGCGAGAGCTGGGCCTCGCGCTTGGCCCGGCCGGCGGCCTCCTTCTCGTCGGCCGGGAGGTCGTACACCACCGGCCACCACATGGCGCCCGAGAACTGGAGGAACTGCACGTCGATCGGGCCCAGCGCCTTGATGGCGTCGATGTCGCCCGGACGGCAGTCGTTCATGTTGAGCACTCGCCCGGTCTCGTCGGCGATGACGATGGCCGAGTCGCCGATGGGCCCGTCGGACGGTGCGGTCTCGGCGAAGATCGTGACGGAGAGGCCGTCGAGGTCGAGGGTCTCGCCATCGGGGCACTGGATGATCTGGGCGAAGCCGAGGTCGCGCAGCGCCTTCTCGAGCTCGGACGTGGGGAACTCGGGGAGCAGGACGGGCGTGTCCTTGTCGATCCATTGCTCGAGGAACGGCACGTCGAAGTGGTCGTAGTGGAGGTGGGAGACGTAGAGGAAGTCGGGCCGGGCGAACCGGGCTTTGTCGAGACCGTCGTTGCGGGGGAAGACGAACCACGACCCGTGGAAGGCGGGGATGAACCAGGGGTCGCACAGCACCGAGCCGTGCGCGGTCTCGACGAGCAGTCCGGCATGGCCGGTGACGGTGACGCGCATCGGGTCGAGGCTAGCGGTCGCACTCCCCCACCCCGGGCGATCCGGGACCAAGGTCACACCCCCGGTCGCCCGTCGCGTGCGTGACCGCCCACCTCCGGCGTGGCTGGTTACGCAGGCGATGGTGACAGCGCCGTCGTCTGCCTATCCGCCCACCTGCGGTGTGGCTGGCTACGCAGGCGATGCAGGGCTCGGTGGGTCAGGTCAGGTCAGGTTCTCGACGAACTTCTCGAGCTGGCGGAGGTTGCGGCACTCGAAGGTGCCGTCGGCGTGCACGCCGTACTCCCCCACGATCGAGTCGCCGGTGTCCCAGTAGGCGCGGGGCTCGGGGTTGAGCCAGAACACGTGGCGGGCCTTCTTGCGCATCTCCTTGACCACCCAGGCCTGGCTGGCGTGGTAGTTGTTCCGCGCATCGCCGAGGATCATCACGGTGGTCTTCGGCCCGATCTCGCGGCCCCACTGGTTCCAGAACACCTCGAAGGCATGTCCGTAGTCGGAATGGCCGTCGACCCACACCACGTCGGCCTCGGTGTTGACCCGGTGCACGGCGTCGCCGATGTCGTCGACTCCTTCGAAGAAGCGGGTGACCTCGTCGATGCCGTCGATGAACACGAACGCCCGCACCTTCGAGAACTGGTTGGAGATGGCGTAGACGAGGTGCAGGGTGAACCGGGCGAAGGCGGCCACCGAGCCCGAGATGTCGGCGATCACCATGATCTCGGGCTTCGACGGGCGGGGATAGCGGAACTTCGGCTCGGCCGGCACGCCGCCGTAGCTGAGCGAGTGACGGACGGTGCTGCGGAAGTCGAGAGGGCCCTTCCGCCCGTGGCGACGCTTTCGGGCCAGTCGGACCGCCAGCTTGCGGGTGAGCGGGTAGATCGCCTTGCGCAGCGACGCCATCTCCTCGCGCGAGGCGTGCATGAAGTCGACGTCCTCGGGCAGGGGCTTGCGTAGCGTCTTGGCCATGGCCTCGACGCCCCGGTCGGCCACGAGCCGGCGGCGGATCTCGGCCTCGATCTCCTTCTTCAACTGATCGATGCGGGCCTCGTACTCGTCCCGTTCGAGGCGCTCCTCCAGCGGGCTCAGGGGCTCGGGCGCGTCGTCGCGGGCCTGCTGCATGAGCCGGTCGAGCACGTCGTCGAGGTCGAGGTTCCGCAGGGTGCGGTAGAGGTAGTACGTGCCGCCGACGGGACGACCCGGCTCCATGCCCGCGTAGCGCTTCACCGCCTGCCGGGCGAGCGCCCGGGCGAGGCCCTCGTCCCCCTCGAGCAGCGCCTTGTAGAGCATCTCGGCGAGCTCCTCGGGCGTGAGCGCGTCGCCGGCGCCGGCGGCTGCGGGCATGCCCTCGGCCCCCTGGCCCTCGGGGAGCTCCTCGTCGCCCTCGGGGAGCTCCTCGTCGCCGGGGCGGATGTCGTACTCGCGGCCGCGCAGGGAGAAGTAGACCTCGAACACCGTCTCGAACGCCCGCCAGTGGGCGTTGTTCTTCACGAGGGTCGCACCGAGGGCGTACTTGAACGCCGGGCGGTCCTCGAGGGGGATGTGCTTGACCGCCTCCATGGCGTCGAGGTTCTCGGTGAGGCTCACGGGGAGGCCGGCCTCGCGCAGCTCGCGGATGAACCCCGACAGCAGCTCGAGCATGGGCTCGCCGGCGACGGCTGGGACGTCGTCGGCGAGGTCGGTCAGGTCGGTCACGGCGTCAGCCCGATCGTCAGGGCGCGACCTTGCCGAGGGCCCGCCGCTTGCCGTCCTTGTCGTCGGCGAGCTCGCGGGTGGCCTTGGCGATGTCGCTCTGGTACTTGAGGAGGATGTTGATGGTGTCGAGGGCTTCGGTCTCGGTGACCTGCTGGACGCCGAGGAGCACCAGGGTCTTGGCCCAGTCGAGGGTCTCGGAGACCGACGGCGCCTTCTTGAGCTCGAGCTGGCGGATCGACCGGACGATGCGGGCGACCTGGTCGGCCAGCGACTCGGTGATGTCGGGCACCTTGGCGAGCACGATCTCCTTCTCCCGCTCCATGTCGGGGTAGTCGATGTGCAGGAACAGGCACCGGCGCTTGAGCGCCTCGGACAGCTCGCGGGTGTTGTTCGACGTCAGGAACACCATCGGGATCTGCTTGGCGTCGATGGTGCCGAGCTCGGGGATCGACACGGTGTAGTCGGACAGCACCTCGAGCAGGAGGGCCTCGGTCTCGATCTCGACGCGGTCGACCTCGTCGATGAGCAGCACGACCGGGTCGTCGGCCCGGATCGCCTCGAGCAGCGGCCGGGTGAGCAGGAACTGGTCGGAGAAGATGTCGGTCTCGATGTCGTCCCAGGTGGCCTCGACGTTGCGCTCGGCCTGGATGCGCAGGAGCTGCTTCTTGTAGTTCCACTCGTACAGGGCCTTGGACTCGTCGAGGCCCTCGTAGCACTGCAGCCGGATCAGTCGGGCGCCGAGGATCTCGGCCACCGACTTGGCCAGCTGGGTCTTGCCGGTGCCGGCGGGGCCCTCGACGAGGATCGGCTTCTGCAGCCGGTCGGCGAGGTAGACGACGCCGGCGATGCCCTCGTCGGCGAGGTAGTTCACCTCGCCCAGGCCGGTGCGGACCGTCGACGGGGACTCGAAGCGGTAATCCATCCCCGGAGCCTACCGGCGCTCTTGACCGCACGGTCAAGATGGTTCGGCCCACCCCGCCCCGCGGCCCGAACTGGTTGCGGGATCCGCCCCTGTCAGGTGTCGAACCCGCAACCAGTTCGAAGGGCGGGGGGCGGGTGAAGCGGGCCGGAGCCGACGCTACTGTCCGCGAGATGGCACCGTTCGATGTGGCCGACCTCGTCGACGTCGACCGCTACCCGTTGCACGAGCCCAGCAGCCCCGCCTACCGGGAGGCGGTGGCCCGTGCCCGGGCCGGGCTCCACGAGATCGGGGCCGCCGAGCTGCCGGGCTTCGTCACGCCCGGAGCCGTCGACGCGCTCACCGCCGATGCCGAGGCCCTCGAGGCGGTCGGGCACCGCAACGCCGGCCCCGCCACCGCCTACCTCGGCTTCCCCGACATGGACCGGCCCGAGGGCCACCCCCGCCGCTGGCTCGGCTGGGCGGCCGTGAATGCGGTGGCCTACGACCTGTTCCCCGCCCGCTCGCCGCTGCGGCGGGTCTACGAGAGCGAGGCGGTGCGGGCGTTCATCGAGGAGATCCTCCAGCGGGGCACCCTCTACCGGTACGCCGACCCCCTCGGCGGGCTCAACCTGGCCTCCATGGGTGACGGCGACGAACTGCAGTGGCACTTCGACCAGACCGACTTCGTCGTGTCCCTCGCCATCCGGGATGCCGAGGACGGCGGCGACTTCGAGGTGGCGCCCCGCATCCGGTCGGCCGACGACGAGCGCTACGACGACGTCGCCCGGGTGCTCGGGGGGGACCACGCGCCGGTGGTCCGGCTCGGGCTCACCCCCGGCACGCTGCTCCTGTTCGAGGGCCGCCACTCGCTGCACCGGGTCAGCCCCATCTCCGGCGCCACCACCCGGCTCATCGGCCTGCTCGGCTACGACACCGAGGCGGGCACCATGTCGAGCGACCTGCTCAAGCAGGTCCGCTACGGCCGTACCGAGCCGGTGGGCCCGTGACCGAGCCGACCGACGAGGAGATCGGACTCTTCGCCTTCCAGGTGTGGAGCTTCAAGCAGGGCGAGATGGTGTCGCTGCTGATCCACCTCGGCGACCGCCTGGGCCTCTACCGGGCGATGCGAGACGCGGGACCGCTCAGCCCGTCGTCCCTGGCGCAGCGCACCGGCCTCCACGAGCGGTGGGTGCGGGAGTGGCTCCAGGGGCAGGGGGCGGCGGGCCTGCTCGTCTGGCACGACGACGATCGGTTCGAGCTGAGCCCGGCCGGGGCCGCCGTCCTGGCCGACGAAGCAGGCAGCCTCTTCTTCGCCGCGGGCGCGTTCGCCTCACCGCCGGCCGCCGACTTCGTCGACGACCTCGCCACCGCCTTCAGCACCGGGGTCGGCCTCCCCTACGACCGGCAGGGGCCCGCCGGGGCCCATCGCACCGAGCGGATGCTCGGTCCCTGGTCGCGCCTCGCCCTGGTTCCACGGATCCTCCCTGCGCTCGACGGCGTCGTCGACACCCTCGAGCGCGGGGGCACCGTGGCCGACGTCGGCTGCGGGGCCGGCGTGGCCCTCGTCGCGATGGCGCAACGGTTCCCGGCGTCGCGCTTCCACGGCTACGACATCTCGCATCACGCCATCGAGCGAGCGCGGGAGCGGATCGACGACGCCGGGCTCGACAACGTCGAGCTGCACCTCGCCGGCGCCGACGAGCTCCCCGAAGGACCGACCTTCGACCTGACGCTCACCTTCGACTGCCTGCACGACATGACCGACCCCCGGTCCGCCATCGCCGCGATCCGACGGTCGATCGCCGCGGCGGGCACCTGGCTCGTGAAGGACATCCGTTGCGCCCCCGCCCCGAGGGACAACCTGCGCAACCCGATGGCGGCGATGATGTACGGGTTCTCCATCACGAGCTGCATGTCATCGGCGATGTCCGAGCCCGGCGGCGCGGGGCTCGGCACCATGGGACTGCACCCCGAGCTGCTCGCCACCCTGGCGAGGGACGCCGGGTTCACGAGCGTCCGGGTGCACGACTTCGACGAGCCCGCGAACCTCTACTACGAGGTGCGACCGTGAGCCTCGCCGAGCGGGGCTGATGGGCCTGCTGTCGGGCGAGACGCCGCGGGACACGGCCCTCGCGTGGTTGTTCCTGACGGTGCAGTTCGCGCTCCTGGTGGCGATCCTGCTCCTCCCCCCGGGTGACGCCTGGCCGGTGCCGTCGTGGCTCGACACCTTCGGCTTCGCCCTCGAGGCCACCGGCGCGGCCGTCCTCGTGATGGCGATCGTCAACCTGGGCCGGTCGCTCACCCCCCTCCCCACCCCGGTGCCCCACGCGGTGCTCAAGGTGACGGGCCTGTACCGCTGGGTGCGTCACCCGATCTACAGCGGGATCATCGCCCTCGTGGTGGGCGCCACGATCCGGTCGGCGAGCCCGTGGGTCGCCCTCGCCTCGGCCGCCCTGATCGGGTGGTTCACCCTGAAGGCCCGCTGGGAGGAGGAGCACCTCGCCCGCCGCTATCCCGACTACCCGGCCTATGCCGCCCGCACCCCCAGGTTCGTGCCCTTCTGGCCGACCGGGCACGGGAGCACCTGATCAGCCGCGGGTCTGACCGGAGCCGTGCACCACGTACTTGGCCGTCGTGAGCTGGCGGAGCCCCATGGGGCCCCGGGCGTGGAGCTTCTGGGTGGAGATGCCGATCTCGGCGCCGAAGCCGAACTCCTCGCCGTCGACGAACCGGGTCGAGGCGTTCACCAGCACGGCGGCGGCGTCGACCTCGCGGGAGAACCGCTCGGCGGCGGCGAGCGAGCCGGTGACGATGGCCTCGCTGTGCCCCGACGAGAACCGGGTGACGTGGGCGATGGCCTCGTCGAGCGACGGCACCACCCGCACCGCCAGGCGCAGGTCGAGGAACTCGGTGGCGTACGCCTCGTCGTCGGCCACCCCCGCCGACGGCACCAACGCCCGGGTGCGCTCGTCGCCGAGCAGCTCGACCCCGACCAGGGCCTCGGCGGCGCGGGGCAGGAAGACGTCGGCGACCGCCTCGTGCACGAGCAGCGTCTCGGCCGCGTTGCACACCGACGGTCGCTGCGTCTTGGCGTTCACGACGATGTCGACGGCCATGTCGAGGTCGGCGGCCTCGTCGACGTAGACGTGGCAGTTGCCGTCGCCGTCGATCACGTAGGGCACCGTGGCGTGGTCGAGGATCGAGCGGATCAACGACGGTCCACCCCGAGGGATGAGGCAGTCGACGAACTCGCGCTGCTGCATGAACTCGACCGCCGCCTCGCGTGACGTGTCGTCGACGAGGATCACGGCGTCGGCCGGCAGCCCCGCCTTGGCGACGGCTTCGCGCAGGACCCCGGCGATGGCGGTGTTGGACGTGATCGCCCCCGACGAGCCACGGAGGAAGGCGGCGTTGCCCGACTTGAGGCACAGCCCGGCGGCGTCGCTCGTGACGTTGGGCCGGTTCTCGTAGATGATCGCCACCACGCCGAGCGGCACCCGCACCTGCTCGATGCGCAGGCCGTTGGGTCGGGTCCAGCCACCGAGCACCTCGCCCACCGGGTCGGCCAGCGAGGCGACCTGGCGCAGGCCGCCGGCCATGCCCTCGACCCGTCGCTCGTCGAGGCGCAGCCGGTCGACCACCGTCGCGCTCACGCCGCCGGCCTCGGCCCGGGCCACGTCGGTGGCGTTGGCGTCGAGGATCTCGGCCGTGCGGGCCACCAGGAGGTCGGCCGCCGCCCGCAGCGCGTCGTCCTTGGCCGCCGTGGACGCCGTGGCCACCACCCGTGACGCGGCCTTGGCCCGGCGGCCGAGCTCGGGGATCGGGGTCGTCGTCATGGCCGCCCAGGCTACCGGTGGGTCCGGCGGGCGGTCGGTAGGCTCCCGCCGTGCGGATCGATCTGGGGCTCGAGGTCGCGGTGCGCGAGTTCATCGACGCCCTCGCCCCGGTGCTCGACGACGTCGTCGCCTCGCTGCAACCCACGCCCGAGCGGCGGGGAGCGGGAGGCACGCCCGAGCGGCGGGGAGCGGGAGGCACGCCCGAGCGGCGGGGAGCGGGCGGGATCGACCGCCGGGACGTGCGCCGTGACGTCACCGCCGAGGCCTACAACCTGGCGTGCGCCTTCATCGACGCCGACGGCCTCGCCACCGACGACGAGCTGTGGGCGCTGATCGGCGCCTTCGCCCCGATCCTCGACACCCAGCTCGAGCGGGCCACCCCCACCGACGTGCGCCGGGCCGGGCTCACCATCGGGAAGGCCCGGTGGCTCGACGAGCCGTCCGACCTGTTCGAGATCCTGGTGGGCGTCGACCGGCGCCAGGGCAGCCACCACGCCCGCACCTACTACGAGCACGCCGTGCGCATCGCCCACACGGTGGCGTCGCTCGACCTGCACCACAGCCGCACCGAGCTGCTGGCGATCGAGCACTACCGGGGGCGTCTGCTCGCCGCCATCGACGCCGCCGACGAGGCCCACCGCCGGCCCGCCGAAGCCGTGCCCGCCGCCGGCCCCGTCGGTGCCGCGACCCCCCCGCCGGCGGCCCCCGTCGAACCGCCGCGCCGCCCGCTCGACGAGCTGCTGGCCGAGCTCGACGGACTGGTCGGCATGGACGAGGTGAAGGAGGAGGTCAAGCTCGTCGCCAACCTCATCCAGGTGCAGAACCTCCGCCGGCAACGCAACCTGCCGGTGCTCGAGTCGAGCCGGCACCTCGTCTTCACCGGCAACCCCGGCACCGGCAAGACCACCGTCGCCCGCCTGCTGGCCCAGATCTACCGCACGCTCGGCGTGGTGTCCCGGGGCCATCTGGTCGAGACCGACCGGGCCGCGCTGGTCGCCGGCTACGTCGGGCAGACCGCGCCGAAGGTCGTCGCCGTGTTCGACGCCGCCGACGAGGGCGTCCTGCTCATCGACGAGGCCTACGCCCTCGTACGCGGCGGCGAGAACGACTTCGGCCGCGAGGCCATCGACACCATCGTCAAGCTGGTCGAGGACCGACGCGACCGCGTGGTGGTGATCGCCGCCGGGTACCCCGACGAGATGGACGACTTCGTCGGCGCCAACCCGGGGCTCCGGTCGCGCTTCCCGAAGACCATCTTCTTCCCCGACTACACGACCGACGAGCTGGTTCGGATCTTCGGGAAGCTGTGTGAGACCTCGCACTACCGGCCCGACCCGTCGGCGCTCGATGCGGTGCGGGCCTGGCTCGACGCCGAGCCTCGGGAGAAGGGCTTCGGGAACGGCCGGCTGGCCCGCAACCTGTTCGAGCACGCCGTGGCCCGCCAGGCGAGCCGCATCGTCGACGTCACCGAGCCGTCCGACGACCAACTCGTGACCCTCGTTGGCGCCGACGTCCCTCCCCCCGGGGAGGGCCCCGGATGAAGCGGGTCGTGGCCGTCGTGGCCGCCGTGGGGATGATCGTCGGCGCCTTGTGGCTCCGGGGCCGCATCGACGACGGCGGCGACGGCTCGGGTGGCGGCGGAGGCTCCGACCGGGCGGCGACCGTCGTGTGCGTCACCGAGCTGGCGGCGGTCTGCGAGGCCGTCGCCGCCGACCGTCCCGAGCTCGAGGTGAGGGTGGAGGACGAGGCGGTCACCGAGCGGGCCCTCGTGGCCGGCACCGCCGCCGACGTCGACGCCTGGCTGACCCTGGCGCCGTTCGCCCAGGTCGTGAACGAGGAGCGCCGGCGCGTCGGTGGCTTCCCCGTCCTCGACGAGCCGGGCGACGTGCTCGCCTGGTCGCCCCTGGTGCTCGCCGTGTGGACCGACCGCCAGGCGGTGCTCACCGAGCGGTGCGGCGGAGAGATCAGCTGGCGCTGCATCGGCGAGGTGTCGGGCCAACCGTGGTCCGAGCTGGGCGGCCCCGCCACGTGGGGCCCGGTGAAGCCCAGCCATCCCACGCCCGAGACCACCGCCGTCGGCCTGCTGGTGCTGGGCCAGGCCGCAGGTTCGTTCTTCGGCACGACCGCCTACGCCTCCAACGACTTCGCCGACCCCGCCTTCCGGGCGTGGTTCGAGCGCCTGGAGCGGGGCGTGCCCGGGTTCCCGCGGCCGCCGCGCACCCCGCTCGACGAGATGCTCTCGAAGGGCCCGGCCGCCTACGACCTCACCGGCACCACCGAGGCCGAGGCGGTGCCCGAGATCGAGCGGAGCCGCGACCGAGATCGGCTGGCGGTCCTCTACCCTTCCCCGACGGCGGTCGCCGAGGTGGTCCTCGCGCCCGTCGCCGGTTCCGATGCGGGAGGCCGCGTGCAGCAGATCCTCAGCTCCGACGATGCGTCGGCGGCGTTCGCCGCCGCCGGCTGGCAGACCGACGCCGCCGGTCGGCCCGCCGACGACGGCCTGCCCGCGCCGGGCGTGCTCCAGGCCCTGCGCGCGCTCTGGAACGAGGTCCTGTGAGCGCCCGGCGCCATCGCCGACCGAACCTCGTCGTCGCCCTCGTCCTGCTCTCCGGGCTGATCCTCGCCGCCTGCAGCACGGGCTCCGACGAGTCGGGTGAGGCCGACCTCGGCGATCCCGGTGACTGCCTCGTGATCGACGCCGCCGTCTCCCCCGAGAAGATCGATCTGCTCACCAACCTGGCCCAGACGTTCAACCGGTCCAAGACCGAGGTGGACGGCCGATGCGTGTTCGTCAACCCCAAGACCAAGTCCTCGGGCGCCGCCGCCGACCTGCTCGCCGAGGGGTGGGACGAGGCCGCCGAGGGCCCCCGCCCGGTGATCTGGTCGCCGGCGGCCACCGCGTGGGGCGCCATCACCGACCAGCGCCTCGCCGAGCAGGGACGGCCCCCCGTCGCCGGCACCGGCGAGCCGTTCATGAACACTCCCCTCGTGATCGCCATGCCCCAGCCGATGGCCGAGGCCCTCGGTTGGCCGGACACCGCCATCGGGTGGAGCGACATCTTGCGCCTGTCCACCAGCACCGAGGGATGGGCGGCGTACGGCCATCCGGAGTGGGGACCGTTCCGGCTGGGCAAGACCAACCCGAACTTCTCCACGAGCGGCCTGTCCGCCCTCATCGCCCAGAACTACGCCGCCACCGGCAAGACCCGCGACCTCACCGTCGAAGACCTCGACAAGCCCTCCACCGTCGAGACCAACACCGCCGTCGAGTCGGCGGTCGTCCACTACGGCGACACCACGCTCACGTTCCTCAACAACTGGTACCGGGCCGACCAGCAGGGCACCGCCCTCACCTACGTCTCGGCGGTCGCCGTCGAGGAGAAGTCGGTCATCGACTACAACACCGGCAACCCCGACGGCCGCCTCGACCCCGGCGAGGAGCCGCGGCCGCCCCGGATCCCCCTCGTCGCGATCTATCCGAAGGAGGGGACGATCTACTCCGACAACCCCTTCTTCATCCTCGACGCCGACTGGGTGACGCCCGAGGAGAAGGAGGCGGCGGCCGCCTTCCAGGCGTTCGTCCAGCAGCCCGAGAACCAGCAGCGGGTGCTCGAGTTCAACTTCCGGCCCGCCAGCCCGGAGGTCGCCATCGGCGCCCCGATCACCCCCGAGAACGGCGTCGACCCCGACCAGCCGCAGACCCTGCTCGAGGTACCGACCCCGCCGGTGATGGTCGGGCTGCTCGACCGTTGGGCAGAGCAGCGCAAGGCGGCCCGCGTGCTGCTGGTCATGGACATCTCCGGCTCGATGAAGGAACCGGCCGATGGCGGGCGCGAGACCAAGCTCGACCTGGCCAAGGCGGCGGCGGTCGACTCGCTCGACGAGTTCAAGCCCGACGACGAGGTCGGGCTCACCGTGTTCTCCACCGGCCTGGGCGACGGCACCAGCATCTCGATGGACCTGGTGCCCATCGGCCCGATGAGCGACAACGCCGACGAGCTCCGCCGCCAGATCGAGGGGCTGATCCCCACCAACGGCACCCCGCTCTACGACATCACCCGGCAGAGTTTCGAGACGATGTACGACTCCTACGACCCCACCCGCATCAACGCCGTGGTGCTGCTCACCGACGGGAAGAACGACGACGGCGACGTCGCCGACGACCAGGACCAGCTCGACCAGACCCTCGCCCTGCTGCGCGACCGGAGCCAGGGTGAGCTCGGCCGGCCGGTCCGGGTGTTCACCATCGGGTACGGCGCCGACGCCGACCTGTCGGTCCTGCGCCAGATCGCCGAGGCCACCAACGCCGCCTCCTACAACGCCAGCGATCCCAAGAGCATCAACAAGGTGTTCACCGCCGTCGTCTCGAACTTCTAGCGTTGGGCTGATGGCCCGCCGACGCTTCCGCGACCGGTTCTTCACGCCACCCGTGGCCCGGGCCATGACCTCGCCCGGCGGGATCCTGCTCGCCGGCGCCGGCGCGTCGGTCGCCATCGTCGCCGGTGCCCCCGTCGCCGTCGCCGCAGCCGTGGGCGCGGCCGCATGGGCGGTCCGGGTGGCGGTGGCCGTGCCCCGCAACCCCACCAGGGAGCGGATCGACCCGTTCTCGCTCTCCGAGCCGTGGCGCACCTTCGTCCGGGAGGCCCAACAGGCCAAGGCCGGCTTCGATGACGCCGTGCGCGGCACCGACGCCGGCCCGCTCCGCGAGCGGCTCGGCGAGATCGGTGACCGCATCGCCGAGGGCGTCGACGAGTCGTGGCGGATCGCCCGCGCCGGGGAGGCCCTCGCCGACGCCCGGGCCCGCATCGACGTGCCCGACATCAGCCGTCAGCTCCACGAGATCGGCGGGCAGCTCGGCCCGGGCCGGGCGGCGCCGCCGGGCAGCGCCACCGCCCAGACCCTCGAGGCCCTGACCGCCCAGCTCGACACCGCTCGCCGCATGGACACGGTGATCACCGACACCCGCGACCGCCTGCGGCTCCTCGACGCCCGGCTCGACGAGGCGGTCACGCGGGCCATCGAGCTGTCGGTGCGGGCCCAGGGCCCGGCCGACCTCGGCGGGCTGTCGAACGACGTCGACTCGCTCGTCGGCGAGATGGAGGCGCTGCGCCAGGCCCTCGACGAGACCGACCGCCCCGGCGCGACGGACGCCGGCCTGGCTCCCCCGACCCCCGCCACCCTCCCTCCCCAGCCACCCGATCCGCCACCGCCCCCGCCCTCCGGCCCGCTGCCGCCACCACCCGCATGACCGAGACGGCAGCCGCGGACCGGCGCCCGCGGTCGGGGTTGCTGCGGTCGAGCGTCGTCGTCGCCGCCGGCACCGGCCTGTCGCGACTCACCGGCCTCGTCCGCATCGTCGCCATCGCCTACGCGCTCGGCACCTCGCCCCTCGCCGACGCCTACAACCTGGCCAACAACACCCCGAACATCATCTACGACCTGATCCTCGGCGGGGTCATCTCGGCCACGCTCGTGCCGCTCATCGTCGACCGGCTCGAACACGACGACGAGGACGCCGTCGACGCCATCGGGACGATCGTCAGCATCGCCCTCGTCGCGCTCACCGTGGTCGCCGTCGCCCTGGCACCCCTCCTCATCCGCCTGTACAGCCTCGACGTCCCCACCGACCGCCGCGAGGAGCAGATCGCGGTGGCGGTGCCGCTGCTGCTGCTGTTCATGCCCCAGGTCCTCTTCTACGGGCTCACCGCCCTGTGGACCGCGCTCCTCAACGCCCGCCGGTCGTTCGCCGCCCCCGCCTTCGCACCGGTGCTCAACAACGTGGTGGTCATCTGCCTGTTCGTCGGGCTGGCCCGGGTGAGCGCCGACGACCTCACCATCCAGGGCGTGCAGGACGACCCGATCCTGTTGGTGGTGCTGGGTCTCGGCACCACCGCCGGCATCGTGGCCATGACCCTCGTGCTGCTCCCGGCCCTGCGCCGGGCCGGGGTGCGGCTGCGGTGGCGCCCCGAGTGGCGCAACCCGGCCCTGCGCACCCTGGTCCGCCTCTCCGGGTGGACCCTCGGCTACGTGGTCACCAACCAGCTGCTGCTGCTCGTGCTGCTCACCCTCATGAACGGCACGGAGGAGGGAGCGGTCTCGGCCTACACGTACGCGTGGCTGTTCTTCCAGCTCCCCTACGGGTTGTTCGCGGTGTCGATCATGACCACGTTCACCCCGGAGCTGAGCACCCACGCGTCACGGGGCGACCTGCCCGCCTACCGGCTGCGGTTCGCCCAGGGGCTGCGGTCGGTGCTGCTCGTCATGGTCCCGACGGTCGCCGGCTACCTGGTGCTGGCCACGCCGATCGTGTCGGTGCTGCTCGAGCGGGGCGAGTTCGGCGCCACGTCGGTGGACACGACGGTGACCGTGCTGGCGTGGCTGGCCGTCGCCCTGCCCGGCTACACGGTGTTCCTGTACACGATGCGGGGGTTCACCGCCTTCCGCGACACCCGCACCCCGTTCCTGCTCAACCTGGGCGAGAGCGTGCTCAACGCCGTGCTCGCCCTCGCCCTCGTCGGCCCGTTCGGGCTCACCGGGGTGATCGCCTCCTACGCCGTCGCCTACTCGATCGGCGCGGTGGTGGCACTGGTCGTGCTGCGCCGGCGGGTGCACGGGCTGGGGGGCCGCTCCACCGGGGGCTCGGTGGCGCGCGACGTCGTCGCCGCCGGGATCATGGCGGCGGTGCTCCTCGCCGTCGTGCAGCTCGTCGACCTGGACGGGCCCACCGAGACCCTGGTCGAGCTCGCGGTCGGGGTGGCCGTCGGCGCCCTGGTCTACCTGGGGGTGCTCGCCGCGCTCCGGTCCGAGGACCTGGGGTCGCTGCGGACCGCGCTGGGGAGGCGGCCCGCCCCGGCCCCGTCGGGGGCGGGGGGCGCCCCTCCCGACGGCGACGCCTTGCCGTAGGCTGGCGGCCATGTTCAAGTCGCTGAAGCGCTGGTGGAAGTACATGACGGCGAAGCTCAACTCGTCGTTCAACGAGAAGGCCGACCCCAAGGTCCAGCTCGAGCAGGCCATCACCGAGGCCCACGAGCAGCACCGCCGGCTCAAGGAGCAGGCCGCCAACGTCATCGCCAACCAGAAGCAGGCCGAGATGCGCCTGAACCGGTCGATGCAGGAGTACGAGAAGCTCAACACCAACGCCCGCCAGGCCATCCTGATGGCCGACGACGCCGCCAAGGCCGGCGACGAGAAGAAGGCGGCCGAGTACCAGCAGGCGGCCGAGGCGTTCGCCAACCGCCTCATCGCCGTCGAGCGCGAGGTCGAGGACACCAAGACCCTCGTGCTCCAGTCCAGCCAGGCCTCCGAGCAGGCCAAGGCCGCCGTCCAGCAGAACGCCGCGTCGCTGCAGAAGAAGCTGGCCGAGCGCCAGAAGCTCCTCTCCCAGCTCGACCAGGCGAAGATGCAGGAGCAGATGAACAAGGCCATGGCCAGCCTCTCCGAGACCGTCGGCGAGGACGTCCCGACCTTCGAGGAGGTGCGGGACAAGATCGAGGCCCGCTACGCCAAGGCCAAGGGGGCCGCCGAGCTCACCGAGGCCTCGGTCGAGAGCCGGATGCTGGAGGTCGAGCAGGCCTCGATCAACACCGAGGCCCAGGCCAGGCTGTCGCAGATCCGGGCCGAGCTCGGCCTGGCCCCGTCCGAGCAGGAGGGCGAGGAGCTCCTGAAGGCGGCCGAGCAGCTCCAGCAGTCGCCGGCGGCCGGAGAGAGCGCTGCCCAGCCCGCCACCCAACCCGCCGAGGGCGGGGCCACGCCGTCGTCGTAGGCGCCGACGGCCTCAACGCCTCGTTCTGGTGTGAGATCCGGTCGCTGGTGCGACCGGATCTCACACCAGAACCGGTGGGCAGGCTGTTCAGGGGAGCATGACCAGGTCGTCGCGGTGCACCACGTGGGGCAGGACGCCGTCCGGGAGCTCGGCGCTGCGCCGGCCCATGACCTTGTCGACGGTGGCGGCGTCGAGCCGCACCAGGCCCTTGGCGAACACGACGCCGTCGGGTCCGGCGATCTCGACGGCGTCGTCGTCGACGAAGTCGCCCTCGACGGCGGTCACCCCGGCGACGAGGAGCGAGTTGCCCCCGCGGTGCAGGGCCTGACGGGCGCCGGCGTCGACGGTGATGCGGCCCGACGAGCCGACGGCGAAGGCGATCCACAGCTTGCGGGCCGGAAGGTCGCGGTCGTGGGCCGGGAAGGTGGTGCCGACCCCGGGCACCCCGGCCACGGCGTCGGCCAGCACGCCGGGACGCCCGGCGGCGGCGATCACGGTGCGCACCCCCGACCAGGCGGCGATCTTGGCCGCCGCCAACTTCGACGCCATGCCGCCGCTGCCGCGCACCGTGCCCGACCCACCGGCCAGCGACTCGAGCTGCTGGTCGACCTCGACGATCTCCTCGATGAGCGACGCCGACGCGTCGCGCCGGGGATCGGCGGTGAGCAGCCCCGGTGCGTCGGTGAGCATGACGAGCACGTCGGCGTCGACCAGGTGGGCGACCAGGGCGGCCAGCCGGTCGTTGTCGCCGAAGCGGATCTCGTCGTCGGCGATGGCGTCGTTCTCGTTGCAGATGGGGACCACGGCCAGCTCGAGGAGCCGGGTGAGGGTGCCGCGGGCCTGGAGGTACTGGCGGCGGTCGACGAAGTCGAGGGGCGCCAGCAGCACCTGCCCGGCGATCAGCCCGTGCTCGGCGAGGGCGTCGCCGTACACCTGCATGAGCCGGCTCTGGCCGACCGCCGAGACGGCCTGGAGGGTCACCGCGTCGCGGGGCCGCCGGTCCCCGCCGAGCCCGAGCGCGGGCAGCCCGGCCCCGATGGCACCGGACGACACGATCACCACCTGGTGGCCGGCGCCGCGCAGGTCCGCCGCCTCGGCGCACAGCTTGGCGATGGCGGCAGCGTCGACCTCCCCCTCCTCGTCGGTGACCGACGACGTGCCGATCTTGGCGACCACGATCACCGCAGGGACTCCTCGGGGGTGAAGTCGAACGACAGGCCGCCGATGTGTACCACGTCGCCCTCACCGGCACCGGCCCGAAGCAGGGCCTTGTCGAGGCCCAGCCGCTTCAGCCGGCCGCGGGCCACGTCGAGGGCCTCGAGGTTGGTGAGGTCGGACAGGGCCACGGCCCGCTCGACCTCGCGGCCGATCACCCGGAAGCCGCCGTCGTCCTCTCGCTCGATGGTGAAGCCCTCGGCCGCCGGACGGTGCACCACGAACGCCTCGGCCACGGGCTCGGCGGCCCGCGCCTCGCGGACCAGGTCGGCCAGCCGACCAGTGAGCCGGGCGAGGCCGTCACCGGTGACCGCCGAGATCCGCAACTCGATGCCGGCGCCGTCGTCGATGCCGGGCACGGCGATGTCGGCACGGGAGCCCACCACCATGCGAGGCCGGGTGAGCAGGTCGGGCCGGTAGGCCCCGAGCTCCTGGCCGAGCACGGCGAGCTGGTCGCGACCGAACACGGTGCCGTCGGCCCCACCGGCGAGGTCGACGAGCAGCACCAGCACCCGGGCCCGCTCGATGTGGCGCAGGAACCGGAACCCGAGACCCCGTCCCTCGCTGGCCCCTTCGATGAGCCCGGGGATGTCGGCGACGACGTACTCGAAGCCGTCGTCGAGGCGCACCACCCCGAGGTGGGGCTCGAGGGTGGTGAAGGGGTAGTCGGCGATGCGGGGCTTGGCCGCCGAGATGCGGCTGATGAGCGTGCTCTTGCCCACGTTGGGGAACCCGACGAGGGCCACGTCGGCCATGAGCTTGAGCTCGAGCCCGAGCCAGCGCTCCTGGCCGGGCTCGCCCTGCTCGGCGAACGACGGGGCCCGCCGGCGATTCGACAGGAACCGGGCGTTGCCCTTGCCGCCGCGCCCGCCCTCGGCGGCGAGGAAGCGGTCGCCGGCCTGCACCAGGTCGGCCAGCACGGTGCCGTCACGGTCGCGGACCACGGTGCCCTCGGGCACGACCACCTCGAGATCGTTGCCCGACGCCCCGTGCTTGCGCTTGCCCTGGCCGTGCTTGCCACTCTCGGCGCGGCGGTGAGGGTGGTCGCGGAAGGCGAGCAACGAGGCCACGTTGCGATCGGCGACGAGCCAGATGCTCCCCCCGTTGCCCCCGTCGCCGCCGTCGGGGCCGCCCTTGGCGACGTGGGCCTCACGCCGGAAGGCGACGGCGCCGGCGCCGCCGTCACCACCCCGCACGTTCAGCTGGCACTCGTCGACGAAGTTGGCCACCGAGCCAGGCTACGCGGGCGCGGGCGTGGCGCCCCGCCGGTTCCCCGGCCGTCGGCGTCGGCTACTCCACCAGGTGGACCGGATCGCCGAGGATCTCGACGCCCCAGGTCGTGCGATCGGTGGCGGTGGAGCTGTAGGTGTACTGGATGCGCCACCATTCGTTGTCGGCGGGTGGCGAGTAGCTCGTGGGCAGCGTGAACTCGATGGTGAGCAGGCAGTTGTTGTACGGCAGGGCGCTGCCACCGTTGTACACCCTCGTCACGCCCGACGTCGTCGAGCCGGTGCTGCCGCTGCAGGTCGGCGTGTAGCTGAAGGTCTGGTCGGTCCAGCTGTTGGTGCCGGTCGGCCGCTTGATCCGGAGCTCGGTCGCGCCCTCGGCCGAGTCCCAGAGCGTGATCTTGACCTTCTTCCCGGCGTGCTCGGGCCCGATCTCGGCCAGGAAGAAGTTGGCGGTGCCGTTGGCGAGGGCGTAGACGGAGAGGAAGTCCTTGGCGTACACCTTCGGGCACAGCGCGTTCGTGCGAGCGTCGCACAGCGCCTGGCTGGTGGCGGGGGTGGCCACGATGCCGAAGGCGTTCGACCCGTTGGTGTTGGCGGGCGCGCCGGTCGTCGCGTCCTGGTTCCTCACCCGCATGATGTACCGACCGGGGGGAGCCGCCGAGGAGATCCGACAGATCCTCCACCAGCCGGGGACGTTCTGGAAGCTGCCCGCCGGCGTGAACGTCGCGTTGTTCTCGAGCACGCCCGGGGCGAAGGACTTGGTGCCGTCGTCGAAGCCCGGGCTGGACGGCGTCGAGCACGCGCCCGCCGAGGCCATGGTCGGGTTGTCGCCGTCGTCGAGCGGCGTCCCGTCGGCCTGGTACAGCGTCATCGTGGTGGACATGCGGGGGAGACCGTTGAGACCACCGGGGCAGAACTCGTTGGGTTGGGGGGCGGCCGGAGCCCCGCAGCCGGAGGTGACGTTGAAGTTCCCGTTGTAGACGAGCACGTCGGTGTCGTAGGTGCGGCCGGCCGGGAGCTCGATGTAGTACGAGTAGTTGGTGTCGTTGAACTCGCCGTTCTGCGTCCCGGTGCAGCCGTTCGACGCCGATGCGCCGTTCGAGTAGCGGGCGGCGATGCGGTCACCCTGGGTCTTGTCCGTGCAGTAGCCGCTCACGGCCGCCCACAACCGCTCCGGCTCGTAGGGGGTGTTGACCGCGCCGGTGCCGAGCCCCCCGGTGCCGATGTAGTTCCGGGGGCTGCCGAGCGGCACCGGGAGCACGTACTCGGCGGACGCCGTGCGGCTGAGACGCTGGCCGTCGGGCACGAACAGGCGACTGAAGTACTGCTCGCCGTCCTGCCCGATGGTGACACGGATGCGGTTGGCCGAGGTCTTCTCCACGTCGACGCTGACCCCGTCGACCCCGTCGGTGAAGCCGTTCTTGGTGGCGGTCTCCCGGGCCACGGTGTCCCACTTGTTCGGGTTGAGCGGGTCGTTCGTCCAGACCACGCCGGCCAGCGCCGCCGCGTCGGCGCTGCGCTGCATCTTGGCCGCCTGCGCGTACCAGGATCCGAGGTCGACCGCGAACGCGGTCATGGCGATGAGGGGGATGATCAGCAGGCCGGTCATCGCCAGCACGTAGCCGGCATCACCGCGGGGGCCGCCCCTTCCGAACGAGAGCGCAACGCCGGTGTCGCCGCCAAGACGAGTGGGTCGGTTCATCACGAGACCTTTGGTTCGATGCTCATCACGAGACCTTTGGTTCGATGCGCATCACTCCGCGGTCGGTGACCGTGATGGAGGAAGGCAGGAGATTCGTGTAGCTCGTGTACGTCACGCGGGCGTAGAAGCCCACGTAGTCGGGTGGGTCACCCTGGTCGGCGTTGCGGTTGATCGGGCACCAGGAGGAGTCCCAGGCGCCGGTGCAACTCGTGTCGTTCGGCCCGAAGTGCGTCAGGTAGTTCGCACCGAGACCGTTGATCTGCGACCAGCTGTAGATGTTGCACGCGCCCGAGACCCCGGTGCCGCTCCCGGTGGGCACGATCGTCAGGCACGACGGGTTGCTCGGGTCGCCGTCGGCGTTGGTGGCCTTGTAGATGGAGACGCGATCGACCGAGACGTTCCTCGCCCGGGACATCGTCGACTGGAACCCCTGGAGGGCCAGGTAGTCGGCCGGGCGCGTATCGCCGGCGTTGGTGACCTGACGGGCGCCGGAGCGCACGGCGGAGGCGAGGTTGAGCGACTCGCGCCACGCCATCCCGAACTCGAAGATCCCGAGCACGAGCAACACCAGGAAGGGCAGGACGAGGGCCAACTCGGCGACGAGCGAACCGGCCTCCCCGGCGCCGCGGCAGGCGGTGGCGGTGCCCGGCAGCCGGCCGGAGGACTCGGAGCGGGACGGGGCCGTCATGTCAACGAGCTCGCTTCCAGCTTGACGACGGAGGTGTTGGAGATGACGACGCTCGATCCGAAGAGCCCGGTGACCCAGGGGTGCCGGACCTCGATGAAGATGCCCAGCCAGTCCGGCGGGCCGTTGACGCCCTTGACCGCGAACTTCCGCGTGGTGGGGCACCAGAACCGGTCGGGTTGGGGCGGGGAGACGGAACACCCGAAGTCGGTCGCGGGGCGGGCGAGGTCGGCGCCGGTGTACGTGTTGCACGACCCGGCCACCGGGGTTCCCGCGGCACACGTCGAGGGGACGGGGGTGGTGGCGTTCACGGCCTTGTAGACGACGATCCGAGTGATCTGGCTCGACGGCATCGCCCTGGAGTCGTCCCTGATGGCCTGGAGGATCTGGTAGTCGGCGTCGACGTCGCTGCCCGCGATGGCGGCCTGACGGGTGCCGGCGGACGTCGCGTTGTTCATCGTCAGGTACGAGCGGAACAGGCCCCCGAACTCGAGGATGGCGAACAGCATGAGGACGATCAGCGGGGTGAGCAGGGCGGCCTCGGCCAGCACCGCGCCGTCCTCGCCCGTGCCGCGGCGGTGAACCTCGGTGTGGTTCACGACGGTCCCGCCGACCTGTCCATGTGGTGCCCTTTCAGTGCACTGCCCATTGAGACCACGCAGCGCGCGTTAGTCATCACTCATCGTATCGGTACGAACGTTGGCCCGCTTGAGGGGTGTGGACGGTGCCGATCGCCGACTCCGCCGGCACGACCTTGCTGGGCGTCCTGCCACACCGCTCACCTCACCCATCAGGGGCCGACCAAGGTCCCGTAGCGGTCACACCTGCACGCAGTGTGGCGGAAATCCCACCGCTTGACACTGGGTCCAGCGACCCAATCCTGCCAGATCCGGCGTGCCCCCGACTGTCACCCCCCGTGCGTACGGTGGTCGCATGGCCCAGTCCCCCGCCCCCGACGTCGACCCGCTCGCCCACCGAACCCACCGGTGGGCGGCGTCGCGCGGCACGGCCACCGGTCCCCTGGTCGCCGCCCACGCCCCCCTCGCCATCGGCCCCGTCGACCGACCGGTCGACCGGATGGCGAGGGAGCGGGCCCACGAGGCCGGGCTGGCGCCAGGCGCCACGCGCGCGGTGGGTGCCGGTCACCGCCGGGTGCCCGAACCGCCCGACCCCTGGCGCACCTGCTTCGAGCGCGACCGGGACCGCATCCTCCACAGCACCGCCTTCCGCCGCCTCGCCGGCAAGACCCAGGTGTTCATCTTCCCGAGCGATCACCAACGCACGAGGCTCACCCACGCCCTCGAGGTCGCCCAGGTCGCCACCGCCATCGCTCGCGCCTGCGGGCTCGACGAGGCCCTCACCGAGGCCATCGCCCTCGGCCACGACTGTGGTCACGGCCCCGGGGGCCATGCCAGCGAGCACGCCCTCAGCCCCTACCTGCCGGAGGGGTACGACCACGCCGTGTGGGGCGCCGACGTCGTCCTGGCCCCCCTCAACCTCTGCGCCGAGACGCTCGACGGCATCCGCAACCACTCCTGGTCACGGCCGGCGCCGGCCACCCCCGAGGGTGAGGTGGTGGCCTGGGCCGACCGCATCGCCTACGTGTGCCACGACTTCGAGGACGCGGTGCACGCCGGCGTCGTCTCCCCCGACGAGCTCCCGACGGAGGTGGCCGAGCGCTGCGGGCGGCGGCGCAGCCGCCAGCTCGACACGTTCATCTCCGCCGTCGTCACCACTGCCCTCACCGAGGGCGTGATCGCCATGCCGGTCGACGTGGCCGACGCCCTCGATGCCTTCCGCCGGTTCAACTACCAGCGCATCTACACCCGTCCAGCCTCGCTCGACCAGGCCGAGCGCACCACCGCCCTGCTGCGCGCCCTCGTCGACCGCCTGATCGACGACCCGGTGCTGTTCTGCCGCGACGACGCCCTGCCGTCGGGGGCGGCGGCGCCGGCACCCGGGGTCGACCCGGTGGTCGCCGCCGCCGTCGCCTACGTCGCCGGGATGACCGACCGCTACGCGTGCCAGCTCGCGATCCGCGAGCTCGGCTGGTCGCACGAGGAGCTCCCTCGGGGCATCGACCTGTTCGGCTGAGCGCCGAGGGGGAAGGTCAGGCCGGAAGGATGTCGACGAGCTTGCGTCCCCGGCGCTCGCCGAACTTCACGGTGCCGCTGGTGGTGGCGAACAGCGTGTCGTCGCCACCCTTGCCGACGTTCTCGCCGGGGTGGATGCGGGTGCCGCGCTGGCGCACGATGATGGTGCCGGCGGTGACGGCCTCGCCGTCGAACCGCTTCACGCCGAGGCGCTTGCTCTGCGAATCGCGGCCGTTCCGGGTGGAGCCGCCGCCCTTGGTCTTGGACATCGGTCAGCCCTTCGTGATGCCGGTGATCTCGATGGTGTCGTACTGCTGGCGGTGACCCCAGCGACGTCGCTCGTTGGCCTTCGCCTTGTAGGTGAAGCCGGTCACCTTGGGGCCCTTGGTGGCACCCACGACGCGGGCCGTGACCCGGGCGCCGGCAAGGGCGTCGGGCGTGGCGAGGACGGTCGAGCCGTCGACGAGCAGCACCGGGTCGAGCGCCACGTCGCCCTCGGCGCCCAGCCGCTCGACCTCGAGCTGCTGACCCTCCTCGACGCGATACTGCTTCCCACCGGTCCGGATCACCGCATACATAGGTTCGCCAGGCTACCGGATCGAGGACCCGGAGCGAAAACCGGGGGTGCGCGCGGCACTCGTGTCCGACGAGGCAGGATGTCCCGATGCAGCGCTGGACGGTGACCATGGCGATGGCGATGGCGATGCGTCGCGCTCGGCCTCGCCCTGTCGGCCTGTGGGGGCGGCTCGGGGACCGAGACCGCGGACGAGACCCCCACCACGACCACCGAACCCCCGACGACCACCACCACCCGCCCGATCGCCCGGGACGCGTGCCTGGCCCCCCTCCTCGCCACCGCCGCCCAGGCCCAGTTCCCCGAGGCCACCGTCGTCGACCAGTCCTGCAGCTCCACGTACGCCATCGCCACCATCGACGGGCCCACCACCGACGCGGTCATCGGCTACTTCCAGATCGGCGCCGACGGCCGCTGGACGCTGGCCACGGTCGGTCGGCTCGACGGCGACCAGTTCGTCGACCGCCCCGAGGGCCTGCCCGACGCCCTGATCGGCCAGTGGCGGCGCGCCTACTCCGTCCGGGTGGTCCAGGAGCAGGAGGCCGCACGGATCGCCGCCGAGGAGGCCGCCCGGGTCGCCGAGGAGCAGCGGCTCGAAGACGAGCGCCGGGCGCTCGAGGAGCTGCAGAAGGCGCTCGAGGCCCAGGCGACCTCGACCACGGTGCCGCCGGCGCCGGCGCCCTGACGCCTCCCCACCGACGTCTCAGTCGAGCAGGGCCTGGTCGATCTGCACCCCGCGGCCCTCGCACTCGGGGCACAGGGAGGAGAACGACTCGAGCAGTCCCTCACCGATGCGCTTGCGGGTCATCTCCACCAGGCCCAGCTCGGAGATGTCGAACACCTGGGTGCGCGTCTTGTCGCGGGCCAGCGCGTCGCGGAACACGCGGATGACGTCGTCGCGGTTCCCGCGGATCTCCATGTCGATGAAGTCGATGACGATGATGCCGCCGATGTCGCGCAGTCGGAGCTGCCTGGCGATCTCCTCCGCCGCCTCGAGGTTGTTGCGGTAGACGGTCTCCTCGAGGCTCGACGAGCCCACGTTCTTGCCGGTGTTCACGTCGATCACGGTGAGGGCCTCGGTGTGCTCGATGATCAGCGAACCACCCGAGGGCAGCCACACCTTGCGGTCGAGGGCCTTGTGGAGCTGCTCGTGGACGTGGTGGCGCTCGAAGATCGACAGCGGCTCGATCGAACGGTCGTAGTGCTGCACCCGGTCGGCGAGCGCCGGGGAGATCGAGGCGACGTAGCTGCGGACCTCCTCGCAGAGCACCTCGTCGTCGATGACGACACCGCGGTACTGGTCGTTGAACTCCTCCCGGATGACCCGCACCGCCATGTCGGGTTCGCGGTAGAGCAGCGCCGGGGCCTTGCCCCGGGCGGCCATCTGCTCGATGCGGGCCCACTGGTCGAGGAGTCGCCGGACGTCGGCCTCGATCTCCTCGGTGGTCACGCCCTCGGCCGCGGTGCGCACGATGATCCCGTGCTGGGCCGGCTTGACCTTGTCGAGGATGCCGCGCAGGCGCTTGCGCTCGTCGTCGGCGAGGCGCTTGGAGATGCCGTAGGTCGAGCTGTTGGGGATGAGGACGACGAACCGGCCCGGGAGCGACACCTCCTGGGTGAGCCGGGCACCCTTGTGGGCGATCGGGTTCTTCGTGACCTGGCACACGATCGCCTGCTTGGCCTTGAGCAGCTGCTCGATGCGCGGCGGGCCCTTCTCCTCGATGTCCTCGGCGTCGTACTGCACGTCGCCCCGGTAGAGCACCGCGTTCTTGGGCGTGCCGATGTCGACGAAGGCGGCCTCCATCCCCGGGAGCACGTTCTGCACGCGGCCGAGGTAGATGTTGCCGTGGATCAGGGTGACGTCGTCGGCCGGTCGGGAGACGTAGTGCTCGATCAGGTTGCGGCCCTCGAGCACCGCGATCTGGGTGGCTTCGGGGCGGACGCTGACCGTCATCAGGTACCGCCCGACGGGTCGGCCCTTGCGCCGGCGGCCGCCGCGCTTGTCGAGCAGCTCCTCGTCGAGCTCGACGGCGTCGGGGAGGAGGGCCTCGACCGGGCCGACCGGCTCGTCGGTGCCGGCGCCGGCACGCCCCCCGCCCGAGCGGGCGCTGGCCCCGCCGCCGCGACCGCGGCCGCTGCGGCGACGACGAGGCTTCGACGGCGCCGACGGGGTGGCGTCGCCCGCGGGCGCGGCCGCCGGCGCGGGGCGGGAGTCGCCGATCTGGGGACGCTTCACCAGCGCCCGTTCGGCCACCTCGGCGTCCTTGGGCCGGCCCTCGTGGATCCGCTCGGGGAGCTCCTCGGGCATGGCTCCGCCATCGGACGCGTCGGCCGGCGGGACGTCGGGCGCGCCCTCGGCGCGCGTCGTCGAGCCACTCGGGCGGCGGCCTCGCCCTCCACGCGAGCCGCGGCGGCGTCGGGGGCGGCCGGCGGTGTCGCCCGAGGAGGGCGTCGCGTCACCGGATGGCGCGTCGGATGATCCCTCCGGGGGCCCGTTGACGACGGGGTCGGTCATGGGTGCGTTCCTCTCTCACGACGCACGCCTCGCGTGCGGTGCCGACGTCGCATCGCGGCGCGCCAACCCGAGGGGCTCGCGCGCGGCGCCGTCGGACGTGATCCATTGGTGCGTGCGGATGACCCGTCCTCCGAGGAGGATGGGGTCGGGGCGGGGCGGCGCGAAGACCGCCATGAGCTCCCCGGGCCGGATGCCCCGGGGCTGGGTGGCGAGCTCGGCGACGAGGCGGGTGTGGCCCGCCACCAGATCTGCGGCGTCGGGAAGGACCGACAGATCGACGATGCCGGGGCGGAGGTCGTCGGTGACGGCCTGGCCCTTGCGCTCGCGGGTCACCGGCAGCCGCTCGGCGGCCAGCACCCGCGCGACCTCGGCGGCGAGGTCGGAGGGCGTCACGTCGGGGATGTCGAGCCACCACGAGCAGGACGTGACGGCCTGCTGCAGCGACGGGTCCCTACGGTCGACCGGGGCGGCGAGGGTGACCTCGAGCCCGGGTGGGAGCATCGGCGTCAGCGCCGCCGGGAGGGAATCGACGGCGCACGGCAGATCGGCATCGGCCACCAGGTCGACGTCGAGGTACTCGCCGAGCGACTCGTGCCCGGTGGACAGGGCCAGGCCGAAGTGAACCTTCGGGCGGGGGGAGAACCCCTCGGTGCGGGCCACCGGCAGCTCGGCCCGGCGCAGCGCCCGCTCCCACAGCCGGGCGACGTCGCGGTGGCTGGTGAAGCGGACCTTGCCGGACTTGGTGTAGCGGAAGCGGACCCGCATCAGGCCGAGACCCCTTCGGATCGGCTCGACAGCAGGGTGACGGGCACGGCACCGCCGGTGGACAGATCCTGGCCCGTGCCCTGGGAGCCGCCGGCGGGCGGGACCGTCGAGGCCACGATGTGCTCGATGCCGTAGCCGGTGCAGGCCCCGCAGTCGTAGCAGGGGGTCCAGCGGCAGTCGGGCAGACCGACCTCGGCGAGGGCGTCCTGCCAGTCCTGCCAGAGGAAGTCCTTGTGGAGCCCGGCGGAGAGGTGGTCCCAGGGCAGCACCTCGTGCTCGGTGCGGTGGCGGTGGACGTACCAGTCGACGTCGAGGCCGTGGGCGGCCATGGCCTCGAGCCACAGGTCGAGGGCGAACTGCTCCGACCACTCCTGGAACGTGCCGCCTCGCCGCCACACGTCCTCGATCACCGCGCCGATGCGCCGGTCGCCACGGCTGGCGATGCCCTCGACCAGCGTGGCCTTGGGGTCGTGCCACTTGAGCTGCACGCCGCGCGCCTTGCGGGCGCCGTCGCGCAGGAGGTCGATCTTGCGGTGCAGCTCGGGCACGGTGTTCTGGCCGAACCACTGGAACGGGGTGAACGGCTTGGGGACGAACCCGCCGACCGACACGGTGACCGACGGGCTCGGGTGGTGGCGCCGCCCGACGTCGACGCAGTTGCGGCCGAGGTCGACGATGCCGAGCGTGTCGACGTCGGTCTCGGAGGGCAGGCCGGTGAGGAAGTACAGCTTGACCCGTCGCCAGCCCTGGGAGAAGGCGGCGTCGACGGCGGCGTAGAGGTCTTCCTCGCGGATGAGCTTGTTGATGACCTGACGCATGCGCCAGGTGCCGGCCTCGGGGGCGAAGGTGAGGCCGGTGCGGCGGGCCCGTTGGATCTCGGTGGCGATGCCCACGGTGAAGGCGTCGACCCGCAGGCTCGGCAGCGACACCGAGACGTCCTGGCCGCAGCCGTTGAGGTCGATGACCCCGCCGACGACGTCTCGGATGCCGCTGTAGTCGGCGGTGGAGAGCGACGTGAGCGCGACCTCGTCGTAGCCGGTGCGACGCAGGCCGTCCTCGACCATCGTGCGGACCTGGTCGGCCGGCCGTTCGCGCACGGGGCGGGTGATCATGCCCGCCTGGCAGAACCGGCAGCCCCGGGTGCACCCGCGGAAGACCTCGACGTTGAGTCGGTCGTGCACGACCTCGGTCAGGGGGACGAGCTGACGCTTCGGGTAGGGCCACTCGGCCAGGTCGGCGATGGTGCGCTTCTCGACGACGGCGGGCACGTCGGGGTAGCGGGGCTCGACGGCCACGAGGTCGGGGCCCGCGTAGTGGACGTCGTACATGGACGGCACGTAGACGCCGGGCACATGGCTCAGCTCCCGCAGCACCGCCTGGCGCGACCCTTCGGTGCGGCCCGATGCCTTCCAGCCGGCGATCACCTCGGTGATCTCGGAGACGACCTCCTCGCCGTCGCCGATGACGACGAAGTCGAGGAAGTCGGCCAACGGCTCGGGGTTGTACGTGCAGTGACCGCCGGCGGCGATCAAGGGGTGCTCGGGCCGACGCTCGGAGCTGCGCACCGGAACCCCGGCCAGGTCGACGCAGTTGAGCAGGTTCGTGTAGACGAGCTCGGCCGACAGGTTGAACGCCAGCACGTCGAAGGCCCCGGCCGGCCGGTGGGTGTCGACCGAGAACAGCGGGATGCCGCGCTGGCGCATCAGGGCCTCGAGGTCGACCCAGGGGGCGTAGGTGCGCTCGGCGACGGCGTCGGACCGCTCGTTGACGATCTCGTAGAGGATCTGGAGCCCCTGGTTGGGCAGCCCGATCTCGTAGGTGTCGGGATAGGCGAGGAGCCAGGCGACCTTGTCGGGGCCGTGCTCGGGGCGCACGGCGCCGTCTTCCAGGCCGAGGTAGCGGGCGGGTTTCTGGACCTGCGCCAACAGGGGTTCGAGGCGGGGCCAGAGGTCGTCCATGTCGCCTCGATGTTACCGCCTGGCCACCTGGGGAAGCCCCTATCGGAACCGGCGCGTGTGGACGTTCATGACCAGCCCGATGCAGGCGAACGTGGCGACGGTGTTGGAACCGCCGTAGGACAGCAGCGGGAGCGGGATCCCGGTCACCGGCATGATGCCCATGGCCATGCCCACGTTCTCGAAGATCTGGAACGTGAACATGCACAGCACGCCGACGCAGATCAGGGTGCCCAGCTGGTCCCGGGAGAGCTGGGCGTTGCGCCACATCCGCCAGAGGAGCACCCCGTACAGGAGCAGGACGGTGGCCGCCCCCACGAAGCCGAACTCCTCCCCCACGGCGGTGAAGATGAAGTCGGTCTGCTGCTCGGGGACGAACTCGAGCTGGGTCTGGGTGCCCTCGAAGATGCCCTCGCCGGTGATGCCGCCGTTCGAGATCGCGATCTTGGACTGGTTGACGTTGTAGGTGGCGCCCTGGGTGTCGGCGGCCGGGTCGAGGAACGCGGTGAACCGGTCCTTCTGGTACTCCCGCAGCACCCCGGAGTTGAAGACCCCGATCACCCCGATCAGCCCGATGGCGACGAGGGCCAGGATGTAGCGCCCGCGCAGTCCCCCGATCAGCAGCATGCCGAGGGTGATGGCGACCAGCACGAGCACCGACCCGAGGTCGGGCTGCAGCATGATCAGCGCCATCGGTGCGCCTGCGACCCCGAGGAGGATGGCGAGGCGGCGGAGGTCGAGGTCGCCCTGCCAGTGGGCGAGCAGCGAGGCCAGCAGGAGGATGAGGGCCACCTTGGTGAACTCGGCCGGCTGGAGCTGGAACGGCCCGAAGGCGAACCACGCCTGCGCGCCCTTCGACTGCGACCCGAGCGGGGAGATGACGCCGACCAGCAGCGCCATCGCCCCGCCGTAGAACAGCCACGCCCAGTCGCGGCAGGCGGCGGTAGTCGACCAGGGTGACCACGAGCATGACGCCCACACCGAGCGTCGTGAACAGGCCCTGGCGCAACAGGAACTCCGTGCGCGGCGGGTCGGTGGGGCCCCGGGTCGCCGAGAACACCATCACCACGCCCAAACCGGCGAGGGCGAGCGTGCACACGAGCAGGGTGATGTCGATGTGGCGCCAGGGGGCCGACAGGTCGCGTCGGCTGCGGTCCGAACCGAGGCCGGTGCCGGCGGCGGGCAGGCTCGAGATGGCCATCAGTCGGCCGCCCCCGCCCGGATGTCCTCGGCGTTGGTGATCTCCTGCCCCGAGAGCAGCTCGTAGATGCGTCGGACGGTCGGCGCCGCCGCCTGGCCGCCGAAGCCCGATTCCTGCAGCACGGCCACGACGGCGTACCGGGGGTCGTTGGCGGGGGCGAACGACGCGAAGACCGAGTTGTCGGCCTGGCCGTTGACCTCGGCGGTGCCGGTCTTGCCCGCGATCGGGAACGACTGGAGGTCGAACCCGCTGAACGTGGCGTAGGCGGTGCCCCCCCGGCTCCCGGTGACGCCGACCAGGCCGTCGACGATCGGCTGGCGGACCTCGGGTGGCATCGGGATCTGGCCCCGGACCTGCGGCTCGACCACCCGCACGACGGCGTTCGGGTCGCTGGGGTCGGAGAGCGGCTTCAGGATCCGGGAGACGAGGTTGGGCACGTAGGACGTGCCCCCGTTGGCGATGGTGGCGTAGGCGTCGGCGAGCTGGAGCGGCGTGACGAGCACGTCGCCCTGTCCGATGGCGATGTTCACGTTGTCACCCGGGAACCACTCGCCGTACGGGAAGGCGTCGGGGTTCTCGGCGTTGCGTTGGGCTTTGAGCTCGGGCGTGGGGACGAGCCCGTCGCGCTCGCCGGGGAGGGCGACGCCGGTGGCGGTGCCGAGCCCGAAGCCGGTGGCCGCCTCCTGGATGCCGTCCCCGTAGATCGCCCGCTCCTGCCAGAAGCGGCTGCCGAGCCAGGCGAAGAAGACGTTGCTCGACACGGTCAGCGCGCTCTTCACGTCGACCGAGCCGTGGGCCTTCCCCCCGGAGTTGGTGACGTTCCGGTCGCCCAGGCTGAACGAGCCCCGGTCGTTGAAGGTGGTGTTCCCGTTGATGACGCCTTCGGTCATGGCCGCATAGGCGGTGATGGGCTTGAACGTCGAGCCCGGGGCGTAGAGACCCTGGATCGACCGGTCGATGAGGGGGTTGTCGCTCTCGGCGCCGCCGGTGAGCTGGTTGTAGCGGTCGGTGCCGATGCCGTTGACGAACTCTTCCGGGTTGTAGGTCGGGTACGACGCCATGCCGAGGACGTCGCCGTTGCGCGGGTCGAGCACGACGACCGCGCCGGCCGGCGCGTTGATCCGGTTGCCGTCGCTGGTGCGGCCGCCGCGGATCGACTCGAGCTGCTCGGCCAGCGCCCGCTCGGCCATCATCTGCACGTCGATGTCGATCGTGAGCTGGATGTCGTTGCCGGGCTCCGGCGACACGTAGTCGACGGTGCGCACCGGACGGTTGTTGGCGTCGATCTCGAGGGTGCGGGTGCCGGGCCGGCCCCGCAGGTCGTCCTCGTAGGTGCGCTCGACGCCCTCCTTGCCGATGTTGGAGTCGGGCTGGTAGGGCTTCTCGGTCGCCTTGGGATCCTCCTCGGTGCCCTGCTTGTCCTCGAGCTCGGACGGGGAGATGCGTCCGACGTAGCCGAGCAGGTGGGCGGCGGTCGACCCGTACGGGTACGCGCGCACCGACTCGCGTCGCACCTCGACCGAGGGGTACTCGTCGGCTCGCTCGGCCAGGTACAGCTCGAGCTCCTCGGGCACGTCGATGGCGATCGGCACGGGCTGGAGCGGGTTGTACTGCTTGTCGTCGAGCCGCGCCTCGATGGAGGAGACCTTGGTGGGCACCCCGAAGCGGGTCAGGGTCTCGGCCAGCTCGAGGAGCATGGCGTCGGCGGCCACCTCATCGACGTTCGACAGCTCGTTGGGGTTGACGGTGACCACGAGGGAGCTGCGGTTGTCGACGAGGATCCGTCCCTTGGCGTCGATGATGCGGCCTCGGGGCGCCTCCTCGGCGACGGTGCGCACCCGGTTGGCCTGGGCCTCCACCCGGTACTCGGGGGCGGCCATGACCTGCAGGTACCAGAGGCGGGCGAAGAGCGCGCCGAACAGCGACACCACGACGATGCCGAGGATGCTGAGGCGGAGGCGGGGGGAGTCGTTGTCCATCGGGAACGCAGGTGGGGCGGGGCGGCGAGCGGGTTCAGTTCACCACGTCGGCGGGCTCAGCGGAGGGCGGGTCGGAGGGAATCCTCGTCCGGTGCGGCCCAGCGCACGACCCGGATGGCGAGAGGCGCGAGGAGGGCGTTGGCGACGCACAGCACGGCCACGATGGTGGGCAGATCGGGGCTGATCGCGCCGTCCTGGCCGAACAGCTCGGCCACCAGCGCGTAGGCGCCCACGGCGGCGGCGGTCGCCAGCACCACGAGGCCGATCGACAGCCATCGCGAGGACCGCACCGTGGTGCCGTACAGGCGGCCGGTGAGGTAGCCGGTCAGGCAGTAGACGAGGGCGGACAGGCCGAGGGGGGTCTGGACCATCAGGTCGAGGGAGAGCCCGGCGAAGAACCCGATGACGGCGCCCCGCTCGGGGCCGACGGCGATGCCGGCGGCGACGGCGATCAGCAGGAAGACGTCGATGGCGACGCCGAGGATCCGGACCTCGGAGAACAGGCCGCGCTGCAGCACGGCGGCCGACAGGAGCACGACGGCGACGCGGAGGGCGACTCTCATGGCTGCTCCGGGTTCATGGCTGCTCCGGGTTCATGGCTGCTCCGGGTTCATGGCTGCTCCGGGTTCATGGTTGCTCCGGCTGCCAGAGGACCACCGTCACGAAGCCGAGGTCGGTGGTGTCGGCGAGCAGTTGCACCTCGAGCGCGGTCTCGAGGGAGCCGGGCGTTCCCTCGACCCGGCTGATCGTGCCGATGGGGATGCCCTGGGGGAACTGGCTGCCCTGCACGCCGCTCGTCAGCACGATCTGCCCGGCGGCCACGGGGTCGTCGCCGTCGACGGTGGCGGCCAGGCGGCCACCCTCGCCCTGCCCACGGACCTTGCCGAGCACGTTGGTGCCGACGACGCTGAACCCGACGTAGAAGTTGCCACCGGACAGCAGCTCGACCACGGCGCGGTCGTCGCTCACCTCGGCGACCCGGCCGATGAGGCCGCGCCCGGTGACGACCGGCATCCCCCGCTGGATGCCCGCCGAGCTCCCCTTGTCGATCTCGAGGGTGGCGTCGAAGTTGGACACCGCCCCGGACACGACGCGCGCCTTCACCGTCGGGAGATCACCGACGTAGGAGATGTCGTTCTGCTCGAGCAGCTGCTCGAACGAGTCGCGGGCGACCTGGTTGGCGGTCAGCTGCCCCTCGAGCTCGTCGACGCGTGCCCGCAGCTCTTCGTTCTCCCTGGCCAGGTCGTCGTACCCGGTGGCCCCGTCCCACGCGTCCCGCACCGGGTCGAGGGCACCGCTGGCGGCGTCCCCCACCGGGGCGAAGGCGTCGAGGACCGCGGATCGTGCCGTGTTGAGCGGTCCGAAGCCGCGGAAGTCGAGGGTGAGCAACGTCACCGACGTGAGCACGAGCAGGATCAGCGTGAATCGGGTCCGACCCGACCGCCGGGAGAGGGCCACGTCCGCCCTCAGCCGCTGATGTTGGCCGAGAACAGCACGCCCTTCAGCGCTTCGAACTCCTCGAGGGACTGCCCGGACCCGATGGCCACGGCGTAGAGCGGGTTCGGGGCGATCACGATCGGCATGCCGGTCTCGTGCTCGAGCCGGGCGTCGATCCCGTTGAGGAGGGCGCCACCGCCGGCGAGCACGATGCCCTGTTCCATGATGTCGGCGGCGAGCTCGGGTGGCGTCTTGTCGAGCGTGACCTTCACCGCGTCGACGATGGCCGACACCGGCTCCTCGAGTGCCTCGCGGATCTCCTCGGTGGAGGTGACGATCGTCTTCGGCAGGCCGGTGACGAGGTCGCGGCCGCGGATCTCGGCGTGCATCTCCTGCTCGAGGGGCCACGCCGACCCGAGCGCCATCTTCACCTCCTCGGCGGTGCGCTCGCCGAGGGCCAGGGAGTACTCCTTCTTGATGAAGTTGATGATGGCGTCGTCGAGCTCGTCGCCGCCGACGCGGATCGACTGGCTGGTGACCACGCCGCCGAGCGAGATCACCGCGACCTCGGTGGTGCCACCGCCGATGTCGACGATCATGTTGCCGGTGGGCTCCTGCACGGGCAGGCCCGAGCCGATCGCCGCCGCCATCGGCTCCTCGATGATGTACGCCGGCTTCCGGGCGCCGGCGAACTCGGCCGCCTCCTGCACGGCGCGCTGCTCGACGGGCGTGATGCCCGACGGCACGCAGATCACCATCCGGGGCTTGGCCCACTTGGAGCGGTGCACCTTCTGGATGAAGTACCGCAGCATCTTCTCGCAGTAGTCGAAGTCGGCGATGACGCCGTCCTTCAGCGGTCGGATGGCCTTGATGTGAGCGGGCGTGCGGCCGATCATCCGCTTGGCCTCGGCCCCCACCGCGACGGGACGCCCGTCGCGCGAGTTCACCGCGACCACCGACGGCTCGTTCAGCACGATGCCCTCGCCGCGGACGTAGATCAGCGTGTTGGCGGTGCCGAGGTCGACGGCCATGTCACGACCCATGATCGAGCCGAGGGAGGAGAAGGCTTTTCCGGCCATGGGTGGCGGCTCCGGGCGGGCGGCGGGGGCGGCAAGGTGCTCGACCGAAGGGTAGGCCACCGGCACCAGGTGTGCTGCAGGCCGTCCCACGGTCGCGGGCGGCCTCGTCGCCGCCCGCAGGACGTCGTCACTCTACCCCTTCGTAACGGAATCGCAATGTCGCTCTGCGCTCGCCCCGCCCGTTCCCGCCCGTTCCCGCTCGTTCTGGTGTGGGACCCGGCTACCCCGGCGACCCGATCTCACACCAGAACCAGTTCCCGCTCGTTCTGGTGTGGGATCCGCTCGCTCCGGCGACGCGATCTCACACCAGAACGGGATCGGGGGGCGCAGGCCCGTCGGTCAGAGGCCGGGGAACCAGAGGGCGATCTCGCGCTCGGCGGACTCGGCCGAGTCGGAGCCGTGGACCAGGTTCTCGGTGAAGAGGATGCCGAGGTCGCCGCGGATGGTGCCGGGGGCGGCGTCGCGGGGGTTGGTGGCGCCGATCATCGTGCGGACGACCTTCCAGGTGTCCTCGGGGCCCTCGACCACCATCACCACGGCCGGACTGCGGGTGATGAAGGCGATCAGCTCGCCGTAGAAGGGCTTGCCGTCGTGCTCGGCGTAGTGGGCGGCGGCGGTCTCCTCGGTGACCTCACGCCGCTCGAGGGCGACGATCGACAGGTTGCGGCGCTCGAACCGGGCGATGATCTCGCCGACGAGACCCCGCTCGACGGCGTCGGGCTTGCAGATGACGAGGGTGCGATCCATGGGCCGGGAGGCTAGGTGGGCGAGGCCTCACCCGGCCAACACGGACCTCGCCGCGCCGGCCACGTAGACCGAGCCGGCCACCAGGACGGCGTCGTCCTCGGTGCTGACGCTCATCGCCCGGCGCACGGCGTCGCCGACGTCGGCCACGACCTCGACCGTGGCGCCGAGCGCGGTGGCGGCGTCGGCCAGCACGTCGGCGGGGATGGCACGGGGCGACGGCGCGCGGCACGCGATGACCAGATCGAAGGCGCCGACGTCGAAGGCCTCGAACATCTGCCCCGGGTCCCGCCCCTCGAGCATGCCCACGACGAGGGTGCGGCGGCCCGACACGGTGAAGTCCTCGACGAAGGTCTCCCCTGCCGCCATGGCCCCGGGCGGGTTGTGGGCGGCGTCGACCACCACCAGCGGCGAGCGACGGACGACCTCGAACCGGCCGGGGATGGTGAGCGCCGCGAACGCCTCGCGCGCCACCTCGGGATCGAGGGCGCGGTCGAAGAAGGCCTCGACCGCGGCCACGGCCAACGCCGCGTTCTCGGCCTGGTGCCGACCGTGCACGGGCAGGAACAGCTCGTCGATCAGTCCGTGGGGCGTGCGGACGGCGATGACCCGTCCGCCCACCGCGGGCAGATCGTCGATCACCTCCACGTCCTCCCCCACGACCCAGGTGCCGCGGTGGGGCTCGCCCTCGAAGATCGGCAGCAGGTCGAAGTCGTTCTCCCCCAGCACCAGGAACGAGTCGGGCTTGATGATCCCCGCCTTCTCCGCGGCCACCGCCTCCCGCCAGTCGCCGACGGCGTCGGTGTGGTCCTGGCCGATGTTGGTCACGACGGCGACGTCGGCGTCGACCACGTTGGTGGCGTCCCACCGACCGAGCAGCCCGACCTCGACGACGGCCACGTCGACGGCGATCTCCGCGAACCACGACAGCGCTGCGGCGGTGAGCAGCTCGAAGTACGACGGCGTGACCCCCGACAGCGGCTCGAGCTCGGCCACCTCGGCGATCAGGGCGGCGAAGGGCTCGTTCTCGATGGGCTGCAGGTTCCACAGCAGGCGCTCGTTGACCCGCTCGAGGTGGGGGCTGGCGTAGGTGCCGACGGTGAGGTTGTGGGCCGCCAGGAGGGCCGACGCCATCCGCCCGACCGAGCCCTTGCCGTTGGTGCCGGTGACGTGGATGACCGGGTAGGCCCGCTGCGGGTCACCGAGCACGGCGAGCAGCCGCTCGATCGGCTCGAGGCTGAGGCCGGCGATGCGCCCGGCGGTGGCCTCGCGGTTGATGTGCTCGTCGAGGTACGCGAGGGCGCCCGGGTAGTCCACGGGGGGCAGGCTACGGGCGGGCGGAGCGGGTGCGCCTAGGAGGCGGCGCGGCGGGGCCGGGTGGTCGGCTCGGCGGTCGAGCGGGGGACCAGCGTGGGGTTCACCTTCTCGAGCACGACGTCGCGGTCGATGACGACCTTGCCGACGTCGGTGCGGCCCGGCAGGTCGTACATGACGGAGAGCAGCACCTCTTCGAGGATGGCGCGAAGCCCTCGGGCGCCGGTGCCCCGCAGCAGCGCCTGGTCGGCGACCGCGCCGAGGGCGTCGTCGGTGAACTCGAGCTCGACGTCTTCGAACTCGAAGAACTTGCGGTACTGCTTCACCAGCGCGTTCCGCGGCTCGATCAGGATGCGGATCAGCGCCTCCTGGTCGAGGTTGCTGACCGCGCCGATGACCGGAAGACGGCCGATGAACTCGGGGATGAGGCCGAACTTCAGCAGGTCCTCGGGGAGCACCTGGGTGAACAGCTGGCCGAGCGTCGGTCTCGTCGTGAGGTGCGGATCTCGGCGGAGAAGCCGACCCCCTTGCGACCCACGCGGCTCTCGATGAGCTTGTCGAGCCCGGCGAACGCTCCACCGCAGATGAACAGGATGTTGGTGGTGTCGATCTGGATGAACTCCTGGTGGGGGTGCTTGCGGCCCCCCTGCGGTGGCACCGAGGCGGTGGTGCCCTCGAGGATCTTGAGCAGCGCCTGCTGCACGCCCTCGCCGGAGACGTCGCGGGTGATCGACGGGTTCTCGCTCTTGCGGGCGATCTTGTCGATCTCGTCGATGTAGATGATGCCGGTCTCGGCCTTCTTGACGTCGTAGTCGGCGGCCTGGATCAGCTTGAGGAGGATGTTCTCGACGTCCTCACCCACGTAGCCGGCCTCGGTGAGCGCCGTGGCGTCGGCGATGGCGAACGGCACGTTGAGCATGCGGGCGAGGGTCTGGGCGAGGAGCGTCTTGCCGCAACCGGTCGGGCCGATGAGCAGGATGTTGCGACTTGGCCAGCTCGACGTCGTCGGTGCTGCCGGCGCCGTACTGCACCCGCTTGTAGTGGTTGTAGACGGCCACGGACAGGATCCGCTTGGCCACGTCCTGCCCGATGATGTAGTCGTTCAGGAACTCGTAGATCTCCCGAGGCTTCGGCAGCTCGTCGAAGTGGAGCTCGGAGGACTCGGCCAGCTCCTCCTCGATGATCTCGTTGCAGAGATCGATGCACTCGTCGCAGATGTAGACCCCGGGGCCCGCGATGAGCTTCTTGACCTGCTTCTGCGACTTGCCGCAGAACGAGCACTTGAGGAGCTCGCCACCGTCTCCGAACTTGGCCACGTTCCTCCCCCGGGTCGTTCCGGCTTGCCTGCGCTGCTACTGGACGGCGGTGATCGGACCGCTCTGGTCGGCGAGCTCTCTCGCCGAGATGACCTCATCGATGATGCCGTATTCGCTGGGCCTCGTCGGCGGACATTACGAAATCGCGGTCGGTGTCGTCGTGGATGCGCTCGCCGGTCTGGCCGGTGTGACGGGCCAGGATCTGCTCGAGCAGCTCCCGGAGGCGGTTGATCTCCTTGGCCGCCAGCTCGATGTCGGTGGCCTGGCCGTAGGCCTCCGAGTAGGGCTGGTGGAGCAGGATCCGGCTGTGCGGGAGGGCCAGGCGCTTGCCCGGCGTGCCCGCCGCGAGGAGCACGGCGGCGGCCGAGGCGGCCTGCCCGAAGCAGATCGTCGAGATGTCGGGCTTGACGAACTGCATCGTGTCGTAGATCGCCAGCAGGGCGGTGATGTTGCCGCCGGGGCTGTTGATGTAGAGGTTGATGTCCTTCTCGGGGTTCTCGGACTCGAGGTGGAGCATCTGGGCGCAGATCAGGTTGGCGATCGTGTCGTCGATCGGCGTGCCCACGAAGATGATGTTCTCCTTGAGCAACTTGGAGAAGAGGTCGTACCCGCGCTCACCACGGTTCGTCTGCTCGACGACGTAGGGGATGTTGTACATGCGGGGTTCCATCAGGGTCCTTCCTCGGATGCGTCGGATGGTTCCGGCTCGTCGCCCTCGGCGGCCAGCCCGAGGGCCTCGTCGTCACCCGGAGCGGTGATCTCGAGGTCGTCCTTGGCGATCGTCCGGCCCTCTTCGTCGACGATGGTCACCGAGTCGAGGAGCCAGTCGAGGGCCTTTCGCTTCTTGATGTCGGAGCGTATCGCGGGCACCTGATCGGCACGCTCGAGCTGGTCGCGGACCTTGGCCGGGGTCTGCTGCACCCGCTCGGCCAGGGCCTCGTACTCGGCCTCGAGGTCGTCGTCGTCGGCCTCGAGGCCCTCGGCCTCGGCGACCGCCCGCAGGGCGAGGTCGACCTTGGCGGCGGTGGCCGCGGTCTCGCGGAGCTCGGCGACGAGGGCTTCCTGGCCCTTGCCGCTGGCGGACAGCCACTGCTCGAGGGTGAGGCCCTGGGCCTGGAGGCGGAGGGCGAGGTCCTGCAGCCGGTCGTTCATCTCGGCACCGACGAGGGCCTCGGGCACCTCGTCCTCGACCAGCTCGGCGAGGGCCTCGCTCGCCTTCTCGCGCAGCGCCATCTGGGCCTGCATCTTGCGGACGGCGCCCATGCGGCGACGGAGGTCGTCGCGCAGCTCGTCGAGGGTCTCGAACTCGGACGCCTCGGCGGCGAACTCGTCGTCGAGGTCGGGCAGGACCTGGGCCTTGACCTCCTTGACCAGGACCCGGAACGACAGCGGCGAGGGGGCGTCGTCGTCGTCGGGGTCGGCGCCCGGGTAGGCGGCGTCGAACTCGAGGACGTCGCCGGCCTCGGCGCCGGCCAGCTCGTCGTCGAGCTCGGCGACGATGGCGCCCGAGCCGAGCGGGTAGAGGTAGTCGTCGGCGGTGAGGCCCTCGAGCGGCTCGCCGTCCTGGCTGCCGGCGATGTCGACGGTGACGTAGTCGCCCTCGGCGGCCGGGCGGTCGACGACCTCGAGCTCGGCGTATTGCGTGCGCATGGTCTCGAGCTGGGCGTCGATGTCGTCGTCGGACGGCTCCGGCGACGGGATCGTGACCTGCAGGCTGGCGTAGCCCGGGACGGTCACGACGGGCCGCACCTCGACCACGGCGTCGAAGGCGACGGTGCCACCCTCCTCGCCGTCGGTGATGTCGATCTCGGGGGCGGCGATCACGTCGACGTCGTGCTCGCGCACCGCGTCGGCGTAGTACTCGGGGATCGAGTCCTGCAGCGCCTGGTGGCGGGCGGCATCGGCGCCGATGCGGGCCTCGAGCACCTTGCGGGGGGCCTTGCCCGGACGGAAGCCGGGGATGCGCACCTCACGGGCGATCTTGCGGAAGGCGGAGTCGATCGCCTTCTCGAACTCGAGCTCGTCGACCTCGATCGAGAGCTTGACCTTGTTGCCCTCGAGGGGCTCGACGGTGGTTTTCACAGGGTCGGGAGTGTACCGGGGGGTTCGCGGTGCCGGTTCCAGACGAGCGGGCAGTCGGGATCGGCGAGCGGGTCGCCGTCGCGGACGAGGTCGTGGTGGGCCTTCCGGGGCACGCCCGGGCGCAGCCGGTAGCGGGCGTCGTCGCCGCAGTAGCGGAGGGAGATCGCCCGCCGTCGGGTGCTGGTCGAGCGGTTCGGGCCGGCGGCATGGAGCGTGCGGGCGTGGTGGACGGTGAGGTCGCCGGGCTCGGTGGTGAAGGTGAGGATCTCGACCTCGCCGGCGGCGGCCAGGGCGTCGACGTCGGGCACCTCGTCACCCTCGGTGCCGGGCAGCGGCTCGGTGGTGACGAACAGGTTGGGCCGGAACGTGTCGCACCACCGGTGCGACCCCCGCACGAAGCGCACCGCCCCGGTGTCGTCGGTGGTGGGGTCGAGCGGCACCCAGGTGGTGCAGAGCTGGTCGCCCTCGACGTGGAAGTAGGCGAGGTCCTGGTGCCAGTGGGTGCGCTCTCGCGTGCCGGGCTCCTTGACGAGGACGCTGTCCTCCCAGAGGCGCACCGTGTCCGAGCGCAGGAGGGCGCCGGCCACGGCGGGGACGGCCGAGTCGCAGGCGAAGGCCCGGAACGCCTCGTGCCGTCGCCAGTGGTCGACGCCCGACACGAACCGGCCTCGTGCCGCGGTGGTCGCCTCGTCGGCTGCCGCGCCGAGGGCGTCGCCCATGGCCGACAGGTCGGCCATCTCCGGCTCGGCGAGGAGGGCGTCGACCGGACCGGCCATGGCCGCGACCCCATCGGGGTCGAGCACCCCGTGGAGGCAGACGACGCCGTCGCGCCAGAACGCCTCGATCTCGACGTCGTCGATCGGCCGGCGCAGGCCCCGCTCCCCCGCTCGCGACACCGTCACCTCGTCCCCTGTCCCACGAGCCGCCGTCGACGGCGATGGTGGCCGGTGACGACCTCGCCGGCACCGGCACAACCTAGCCAACGACGTCGTTCAGCGCCTCGACGAGGGCCTCGCGGCGGGCGTCGTGCCCGAGCTCCATGCGCATCTCGTTCATCACGTAGGCGAAGGCGATGCCGGTCTCCGGATCGGCGTAGGCCAGCGACCCGCCCGCACCCGAGTGGCCGAACGCCGTGCGGGGGCAGGCCCCGCTGAGGCTGTCCCCCAGCAGGAAGCCGCACCCGAACGTGGTGTCGACCATCAGGGTGCGGTCGGGGCCCGACGACTGCACCTCGGTGGCGGCGGCCAGGGTGTCGTCGCGGAGCAACCGGTCGCCGTCGACCTCGCCGATCGTCGCCGCGTAGAGCCGGGCCAGGCCACGCGCCGAGGCGATGCCGTTGGAGGAGGGCAGCTCGACGGCGTGGACGTCGCGTCGGTTCCACCGCTCGTCGTAGCCGAACTGCCCGGACGGACCGGTCGTGGCCCGACCGAGCGGCACGTCGTCGGGAAGGTCGTCGAGGAAGCGCTGCACGACCGGGGGCGGGGGCACGAGGGTGGCGACCCGACCCTCGAGCCGCTCGGGGAGACCGATCCAGACCTCGGCGCCGAGCGGGCCGGCGACGTCGTCGGCCAGCACCTGCCCGACGGTGCGGCCGTCGGCGCGCCGGACCAGCTCGCCCACCAGCCAGCCGAACGACCGGAGGTGGTAGCCGTGGGCGGTGCCCGGCTCCCACTGGGGCGCCTGGGCGGCGAGCGCCGTCGTGACCGGGTGCCACCCGAGGGCCTCGTCCCAGGTCATGTCGCCCTCGATCAGCACCAGCCCGGCCTGGTGGGCGAGCAGCTGGCGGACGGTCACGGCCTCCTTGCCGGCGGCGGCGAACTCGGGCCACCAGGTGGCCACCGGCTCGTCGAGGGCGAGCGCGCCCCGTTCGACGAGGTGATGGACGACGATCGACGTGATGCCCTTCGTCGCCGAGAACACCAGCACGAGGGTGTCCTCGGCCCAGGGTCGCCCGGTGGCGACGTCGGCGACCCCGCCCCAGGTGTCCACGACCTCCCGTCCGCGCTCGTAGACGCACAGGGCGGCGCCGACGTCGCCCCGCTCGGTGAAGTTGGCCCTGAAGGCGTCGACGACCGGCCCGAACCGCGGGTCGGCGTCTCCGTCGACCTCGACGGGAGGGGCCACGACGGTCAGGTCGTGGCGACGATCAGCACCGAGCAGTGGGCGTGGTGGGCGATCGAGTTGGGGACGCTGCCGAGGACGCGGCCGGCGCCCCTCATGCCCTTGTTGCCGACGACGATGAGGTCGGCGTCGAGCTCCTCGGCGGTGCGCAGGATCCCCTCGTCGGGGTCGCCGGGCACCGGGTGGGCCACCGCCTCGACCGGCAGCTCGGCGGCCAGCTCCTCGAGGTAGGCCTTGGCCTTGGCCGTCGCCGGCAGGGTGGTCGGCTCGATGCGGTCCCAGTACGGGTCGAACGACAGCACGAGGTGCAGCTCGGCCCCCACCATCTCGGCCAGCGCGGCGGCGTGGTCCACCGCCCGGCGGGCGGTCTCGGTCTGGGACACCCCGACCACGATCCGTTCGTACATCACGCCTCCCGTGGGACGACCAGGTGGGCCTCGCGAGCTGCACCCTAGGCCGCGGGTCAGCGTGCGCGCATGAGTACGAGCGAGCGGTTCGTCGGCTTCGTCGCCGGCCAGTGGATCGACGGGGTCCATCCGACGCAGACCCTCGGTGATGCCTTCAGCCCGCTGGTCGACCTGCGCGCGGCCCTGGAGCGTCGGGCCCATGTGGGAGTGCTACCTGTCGGACCCCTCGGCCGAGCCCGATCCGAGCACGTGGCGCACCCGCATCGTCTGTCCGATCCGTTGACGGCGCCGTGCAGCCCGTCGAGATGCTCGGGCTCCTGGCCTCGGCCGGCTTCCTCCACCTGCGGAGCGCGTTCGACGCGGACGAGATGGCCGCGGTCAGCGCCGACATGGACGCGGAGGCGCCCTCCTACTCCCCCGGCGACCTCCCCCGGCGACCTCCCCCGCGACCTCCCCCGGCGACCACAGCAGCTGCCCACGTCGACCGGCGACGTCACCGTCCACCTCGGCTGCACGCTGCACATGGCCGGGAGCGGGCGCCCCTGACCACCAGCCAGGTCGCCGCCGGCTGACCCTCCCGGCCGCGTCGACGCGGGACACGGCGCGACCGCTGACCGTCACCCCGGGTGGCCGAGGTGCTCGTCGAAGAACGCCTCGATGCGCCGGCGGGCGTCGGCTGCGGCCTGCGGTTCGTACGCCGACCGGGAGAGGCGGGCGAGGAGGCGGAACAGCGCCGGGACCTCGTCGGGGTCGTGGTCGTTCATGAAGGCGTGCCCGGCGTAGCGGTACTCGCGAACGTCGTGGGGAACGCCGGCGTCGGCCAGGATCCGGTCGAGGCGCTGCCGCCGTGCCCCGCAGGGTCGGGTCGAGGGTGCCGTAGCTGGCCACGATCGGGCACGCGCGGGCCAGGCGTTCCTCGGGCGCGTCGGTGGAGCCCGCCGTAGTTGACGCTCGCCGCCTGGTATCGCCGCCCGGGGCGAGGAGCATGGCGAAGCCGCCACCCATGCAGAACCCGATGATCCCCACCCGGCCCGTCCCGTCCTCGCGCCCGGCGAGCCAGCGGCGCACGGCGTCGAGGTCCCGGAAGGCGCGGCCGTCCCGACCGGCGGCGGCGTCGCGCATGAAGGTGACCAGGCACCGCATGCGTCCGCCCCAGTGGTACAGGTCGGGGGCGGCGGCGACGAAGCCGGCGTCGGCCAGCCAGTCGGCCTGTCGGCGTCGCCGTCATCCCGTGCTCGGGACCACGACGACGCCCGGGCGGGGACCGCCGCCGTCGGGGACCGCCAGGTAAGTGGGGACGGCCCCCTCCTCGGCGGGCACGAGTACGTCGTGGGACGGCACCTCCCGAGCCTGGCACGGCGACCGTGCGGTGGACAGGGGGAGTTGCCGGCGCCACGCCCCTGACATGGCTGCGCCCTCGGACGGGAGAGGCCGGGGCCGCACCGACGTCCGCTCGTCCGTCCCGTCGCCATGACGAGCGACGACGCCAAGCTGATGCGGGAGCATCCGGGCTGACGACACCCGGGTGCCGTTCGGCCTCGTACCTGACCGACGCGGCGTCAGGACAGGGTGGGTGGGTGGTACCAGCGGGTGTCGAAGCGTTCGCCGAGGGGGTGGTCGTAGCGGGCCGGTCTGGGCGGTCGGGTGGGGGGCCGGGCGAGCGACCCACCGTGCATCGGCCGGCCGCGCCGGTCGAGCACCTCGAGGCTGGGGGCGGGGCCGCGGATGGTGATCAGCCCCCGGTGATGGGCCCGATGGTGAGACGGGCAGACCAGCAGGAGGTTGGTCAGCTCGGTGGGGCCGCCGTCTTCCCAGTGGACGAGGTGGTGGGCGTGCAACCCGGCTCGGGCGTCACAGCCCGGCACCTCGCAGCGGCCCCGGGCGCGGTGCTCGAGCGCCCGGCGCAGCCGGCGGGGGATCTCCCGGCTGTCCCGCCCGACCCCGATGGGCACCCCGTCCCGTTCGAACCAGGTCTCCACCCGGGCGTCACAGCCCAACTCCCGCCGCTCGCCGTCGGACAGCGCCGGACCCAGGTGCAGCTCACTGATCTGGCGGTCGACGTCGACGTGGAGGACCACCGTGGTGCGATGGGCATGCGGGCGCAGTGCCGCTTCGGCGTTCAGGCTGAGGGTGGCCATGCGCACCAGCGCATCACCCAGCGTCGGGAACGGCCGGGCCGGTGCCCCACCAGCCTCCGCGTTCGCGTTCCCATTCGGCCACCAACGCGTCGAGATGGGCCCGCAACGCGGTGTCCACCACCGCCCCGTCGAGCTTGGGCAGGCGGGCGTGCAGGAGCCACTCGTCGAGCTCGGTCCACTGCGCGGCGGCCTGGCGGGTCTCCCCCGGATCGGGCTGCGGTCCCGGTTCCACTTCCGGCTCCGGAGGTGGGGGCGGGGTGGGAGCCAGCCGCAGGGCGGTCTGGAGCTGGGACACGGTGGCGAACCGGGCCAGATCGGCGTAGTGGTCGTCGGTGCCGTCCGGGGCCCGACGGGCGATCACCGCCGCCTGGTCCTCCGACAACACCCCCTCCCCCAACAACCCCGTCGTGGTCGGCAACGCCTCACGACGGCGGGCGATCGCGGCCAGGTTCCGCGCCCGCGCCGGCGACACCCCCAGCTGCCAGGTGGCGAAATGCTCCAACGACCGCGCCCCCGTCACCCCCAACAACCCGTCGATCTCCGACAGGATCTCGGTGATCCGCCCCGCGATCACGTTCTGCTGCCCACACAACTCCGCCAACTCCCCACACAACGCATCCACCCGCACCTCCGGCGACAGAGGCGGTGGGGGTGGAGGAGGTGGAGGAACGACCGCGAGCGCCATGCGACGACCATACGCAGGGGGTCCGACAAGAACGCGAGGGGCCCGGAGCGGTACCCCGGCGGTGCCGGTCCTGACCGGCGGGACCGGGGGCAGAACCAGGAGGGTGGGCCGGACGGCGACGGACTTCGACGTACCTCGGCCCAGACGGCGGGGCGCAACGTGAGGGTCGAGGAACCGTGCCGCGACCGAGCCGCGACCGGCCGATGTCAGGCTCCGGTCTGGTCATCGGCCGAAGGAGAGGGACCATGAGACGCCTGTCCGGTGTGTTGCTGATCGCCGTGTTGGCGACGTTGATCCTGCCCCTCGACGCCGCGGGCGCGCAGTCGGGCCCACCGTTCACCATCCCCACCACGCGTGCGTGGGTGGTACACGGGTTGAACCTCGACGGGCAGACCTCACCCGATGATCGAGGCACGAGCGTGACGGTGTGCTCCGGTTCGGAGACGGTCGTGGGCGACCTCCAGTTCGGCGACGTGATCGGTCCCGTCGATCTGCGCTCCGGGGGCGACGAGTCGCTGCAGGTGTACCTCGGCGCCGACGTCGATTGCGCCGACCCCGGCGCAGCTCCGCTGATCGACCAGCCGGTGCCCGAGGCGACGAGCGCCGCCCTGGTGGCGACCTCGAACGGTGCCGAGCTCGCGCCGGAGCTGTTGGTCGTCCCGCTCGACCTCTCCTGCGTCGAGGCGGGCACGGGTCGGGCGGTCGCGGTCCACGCGGCCAACGCCCCCGAGGTCGACGTGGTCAACACGACCGTCGGCGTCTCGGTCGGCACCGTGTCCTACGGCGAGCAGATCGCCGGGCCGCTCCCCGCGGGCACGTACGGGATCGACGTCTTAAGGCCCACGGGGAGCCGCGCCCACGCCATGATGGGGCCGTCCACGACGCGGGGCGCCGGGCGGGTCCGTCGGTCGGCGCCTGTGTGCCGAGGGGAAGGGGTGAGCCGGGGTGAGCAACGGCAACAGCGGGGCTGCGGGCGGGGGTGCGATCTACGCCTTGGGGATCTTCGGGGCCTGGGTCTGGTTCTGGCAGCAGGCCGACTCCTTCTGGGAGTACGTCCTCGCCGTCATCCAGGGCCTGTTCTGGCCGGCGTGGATGGTCTACGAGGTCTTCGACGCGCTGAGCCGCTGAGCGAGCAGCGCCCGCTCCGTCGGGTCGTCGTCGCTCCGGCCTCTGTTCCGACGGCGGTCCAGGCGGTGTGATCGGCCCGGTAGGGTCGATGCCGCGGGGAGTGGCGCAGCTTGGTTAGCGCGCCTGCTTTGGGAGCAGGAGGCCGGGAGTTCGAATCTCCCCTCCCCGACCAGTCCACGCTCACATGGAGCTTGGCCCCGGAGCCGAACACGAAGGTTCAGGCCGGCCGAGGTACCAGGGCCTCGTCGTCTTCGCCCGGGGGCTGGACGCGGGAGGGCGGGCCGACGACGGCCTACGAGATGGAGGCTCTGAACGCATCGAGGGCGCCCTTGCTGATCCCGTGCTTCGTATGGCCCTCGCCGAGGCCGAGCCGCTCGATGATCTGGCTCCCAGAACACCCAGCGGTGTCGGTGATCGTGTACCTGCCGTCGAAACGGTCGACTGCCGAGTCGAACGATCCGTCCGCCGCCGCCGCGAAGCGAGCACCGGTCAATCCGATGGTGGGCGCATCGGGCAGCACGGTGCCCGGGCACAGGTCGCCCACATCCGGCACTCCGTCGCCGTCCTCGTCCCCCGGGGTCGTCTGCCAACTCGGCTGTCTGTCGCTCGCCGCGTCGGCGGTGAGTCGGATCGAGTCGGAGCCGTCCGCGTCCATCACATAGATGTCCTCGCTGCCATCAGCGGAGCGGGTGAACGCGATCTTGGTGCCGTCCGGCGACCAGGTCGGCTGGACGGAAGCAACGTCGTCAGCCGGGGTGAGGCGGGTCTGACCGGAGCCGTCCGTTTCCATCACGAAGATCGCCGACACCCCATCGCGGGAGGTGGCGAAGGCGATCCTGGTTCCGTCCGGCGACCAGCTCGGCTCGCTGTCGTACCCAGTGTCGTCGGTGAGGCGGGTCGGGTCGGACCCGTCCGCGCCCATCACGTAGATCTCGAAGTTGCCGTCGTCCCGGTTGCTGGTGAACGCGATCCTCGTCCCGTCCGGCGACCAGCTCGGCTCGCGATCGTAGGCGTCGCCGTTGTCGGTGAGGCGGGTCGGGTCGGACCCGTCCGCACCCATCACGTAGACCTCGCCCCTCGGATCGTCCCGGTTGCTGGTGAACGCGATCCTGGTTCCGTCCGGCGACCAGCTCGGCTCGCTGTCGTACGCGGTGTCTCTGGTGAGGCGGGTCGGGTCGGACCCGTCCGCGCCCATCACGTAGATCTCGGAGTTGCCGTCGTCCCGGTTGCTGGTGAACGCGATCCTCGTCCCGTCCGGCGACCAGCTCGGCTCGCGATCGTTGGCGTCGTCGTTGTCGGTGAGGCGGGTCGGGTCGGACCCGTCCGCGCCCATCACGTAGATCTCGTCGTTGCCGTCGCGCGTGCTGCTGAAAGCGATGTTGCCGTTCTCGCGCGGGAACGATGCCGAGCCGGCCGGTTGGCCGACGAGGGCCGCCGCCACCACCAACAGCCCCACCACCGTCGCTCGAACACATCCAACCATCACGACCTCCGGGCACGAGAACCACCCCGATCGTGGCCCCGCCGTCCTGGTGACCGCCAGAGCACAAAGCCAGGAGCGCGCCCTGCCTCCGGACGGCGGGATCTCGAGACCGAACCGATCAATCCAGGTAGCGGTCCTCGATCGCCTTCAGCAGCGCCGTCCGCGCCGCGTCGACCACCTCGACGGCATCGGACGGATGGAGCCGGCTCTCGATCTCGAGCGCCCGCGCCGCCAGCACCGCGTCACCGAGGACACCTCGGAACCAGCGGGAGAAGTCGTGGCCGCAGGCATGGTGCCGTACCGCGGACGCGTCGACCCGGGTGAGCTGGCGGTGGAACTCGGTGAGGTTGGTGGCCGCCCACCCGAGGGACTCGTCGGGCTCCGATCGCCAGTAGAAGCGCTGCGCCGGAGGGATCTGCCCGGCCAGGTACTTGTGCCAGTGCCGGATGTGGCCCGTGTGCCGGGGCACCAGGTGCACGAGGACCGGCTCGCCGTCGCGGGGCAACACCACCACCCGCGGGGGCTCGGCTCCTCGAGGGTCCTCGCCCTCGGCGGGCGCCCGCGCCGTGCCGGGGAGCAGCACCTCGAACTGGACCGAGCCGAGCACCTCGTCGGCCAGCCGGCGGGGCTCGTAGCTGACGAGGATGAAGCCGGTGACCTCGCGACGGAAGAACGGCAGCGCCGCCCCCTCCCATCCCAGTGCCTCGTGGGCCTCGTCGACGAGGATCCAGTGCGGGACGCCGGTGACGATCCGGTGCGTCTGGACGACCGGGGGCACGTCGGCGAGGAACCGCTGGCGCGCCGCGTGGTCGTGGCTCGACAGGTCGACGACGACGCTGGTGCTGCGCCGATGGAACAGCTCCAGCAGCTCACCGGGCGACGGCAGCGGCCCGTCACCCCCGACGGTCACCACGTTCGGCACCGACCGCAGGTCGTGGTAGTCGCCCTCGGGATCGACGATCAGCAGGCTGTACTCGGCCCGGATCAGCTGCTCGGCGATCAGGCCGGCCACGTAGGACTTGCCGGAGCCGGCCTGCCCGGTCACGAGGATGTTGGCCGACGTCGGCATCCGCACCGCGTGGCCCCGCTGATCGTGACCCACCACGACCTGGCGGCGAGGAGACTGCCGCTCCCGGATGCGGCCGAAGAACGGCTCGGCCAGCAGCTCGCGCACCCCCTCACCGTCGGCGGAACGCAGCACGACGTCGGCCCGGGCCCGCACGCTGTCCACCGCGTTGGCCACGGCGGCGCCCACCTCGGCCACGGCCAGGAGGGCGAGGTCGTTCTCGGCGTCGCCCACCGCCACGACGTCGTGGCGCGACACCCCCAGGTCGGCCAGGGCCTCCAGCAACCCGGTGGCCTTGGTCACCCCGGCGGGCAGGACCATCAGCTCACCGCGGTTGCGGACCAGCTGGTGGTCCAACCCGAGCCGTCGGATCGCCGACGCCAGGAGGGCCTCGTGCTCGGCGGTGGTGGCGATGAGCACCTCGCCGCGCCGGAACGTCGCACCCCCGGCGGCCAACGCCGCGTCGAGCTCGGGGTCCACCGGCTCGGCCAGCCGACGGTGGTCGCCCCCGTCGGTGACGACGGCACCGTTCTCGGCCACGATGGCGTCGGCGTGGTCGTCGACGCCCGGGAACACCTCGCGCAGCTCGTCGAGGATGCGCCCGGTCACGATCACGACGCGCAGTCCCCGTCGCCGGGCGACGTCGAGGGTGGCCAGCACCGCAGCGGCGGGCGGGCCCTCGGTGGCCAGCGTGCCGTCGTAGTCGACCCCGAGCGCCCGCATCGGCGCGCTCACGGCCCGCCCTCCCCCGCCGGGCGGCGCGCCGCCGCGAACAGCACCACCGACGACCGGGGCTCGACCCGCAGGACCTCTCCGGCGACTCGCTCGGCGACGGCCGGGTCGACGATGTCGAACGGCGAGGGCCGGGCCGTGTCGACGATGCGTCGCCAGCCGCTGTCGGCCCACGCCGGCAGCACGGGGAGCTCGAAGTCGAGCGGCTCCCAGTAGGCGTTGAGGGCGAAGTGCATGAGCAGGTCGCCCGACAGGCTCGACGCGGTCAGGGCCAGGCTGCGCGACGGCTCGGCGAGGTCGGGCTCGCCGAGGCGCACGCCGTGCAGGCGGATCTGCGCCCGGCGCACGACGTCGTCGAGGTGGAGGTGGTGCTCGACGCTCACCGACTCCCTGATGAACCGCAGGGCGATGAGGTGGCGGACGAACCGGCGGATGCCGGCGTGGCGCTCGACGTCGTCCCAGTCGAACCAACTGGTCTCGTTGTCCTGGCAGTAGGCGTTGTTGTTGCCTCCCTGGGTGCGGCAGACCTCGTCGCCCATGAGCAGCATCGGCGCGCCGAGGGAGAGCAGGGTGATGGCCAGCAGGTTCTTGATCTGGCGCTCCCGGAGGGCCTGGATCTCCGGGTCGTCGGTGGGCCCCTCGCATCCGCAGTTCCAGCTCAGGTTCTGATCGGTGCCGTCGCGGTCGTCCTCGAGGTTCGCCAGGTTGTGCTTCCGGTCGTAGGCGACCAGGTCGGCGAGCGTGAACCCGTCGTGGCTGGTGACGAAGTTGATGCTCTGCTCGGGCTCGCGCGGCGTGCCGCCGTAGAGGTCGGGGCTGCCCAGCAGTCGGTCGGCCAGCCGCGGGACCATGCCCGGATCGCCCCGCACGAAGGCCCGCACGTCGTCACGGAAGCGACCGTTCCACTCCTTCCAGCTGTCGCCGACGAAGCCGCCGACCTGGTAGAGACCGGCGGCGTCCCACGCCTCGGCGATCAGCTTGGTGCCGGCGAGCACGGGGTCGGACTCGATGTCCCACAGCACCGGCGGGTTGGCGAGCGGCCTCCCGTCCTCGTCGCGGGACAGGATCGAGGCGAGGTCGAAGCGGAAGCCGTCGACGTGCATGACCTCCACCCAGTAGTGGAGGCTGTCGATGATCAGCCGACGCACGATCGACTGGTTGGCGTTCAGCGTGTTCCCCGTGCCCGAGTAGTCGGCGTACTGCCCACCTTCGTCGAGCAGGTAGTAGACGCCGTCGGCGAGACCTCGCAGACCGAGGGTGGGCCCGTGTGCGCTCCCCTCGCCGGTGTGGTTGTAGACGACGTCGAGGATGACCTCGATCCCCGCCCGGTGCAGCGCCTTGACGAGGTCGCGGAACTCGTCGAGGGGTGCGAGCGGGTCGGACGTCGAGCAGTAGCCGGCGTGGGGCGCGAAGAACGACACCGGTGCGTAGCCCCAGTAGTTGACGAGACCGGGTGGCGCGTCCTGTTCGTCGAACTGGAACACCGGGAGCAGCTCGACCGCGGTGACGCCGAGGTCGACGAGGTAGGGGATCTTGTCGATCACCCCCAGGTAGGTGCCGCGTCGGTCGGCGGCCACCGCCGAGCTCGGGTGCTTCGTGAAGCCGGCGACGTGCATCTCGTAGATGACCGTCTCGGGGAACGGTCGGCGGAGGGGCCGGTCACCGTCCCAGTCGTACCGTGCGACGTCGGCGACCACGCTCTTGGCCGCCGACGAGTCGTTGCGCCCGGGGCGCGACGCCTCGACCCGCCCATAGGAGGGAGGGATCGCCACCGCCCGCCCGTAGGGGTCCAGCAGCACCTTGTCGCCGTCGAACCGCCGGCCCCGTGCCGGGTCCCACGGCCCGTGGGCGCGGTAGCCGTACAGCTGCCCGACGCCGAGGTCGGGGACGAACGTGTGCCAGTAGTGGTAGGTGCGGTTCACCTGCGGGTCGAGCTCGATCACCCGAGCCGGTGCGTCGTCGTCGACGGCGTCGAACAGCAGGAGGTCGAGCCGGGTGGCATCGCGGGAGAAGACGCTGAAGTTGACCCCTCCGGCGCCGGCACGGGCACCGAGGGGGTTGGGGGCTCCCCGGCCGGCGCTCACCACCCGACGATACGAGCGCGGCCCGGCGCCTCGGTAGGGGCGATCGGCCCTCGGGCCCGGGTCAGCCGGTGAAGCGGGGCGTCACCGCGGCGGCCGCCGCGGCGGCCGTCGTCGGGGTGGCGGCCACCGTCACCACGGCCCCGGCATCGGCCTCGTAGCTGACCGCCGGCCCACCGGGGATGACCCCCTCCGCCGTCCAGACCGCGCCGTTGATGGTGGTCTCGTCGATCACGGCGGAAGCCTCCACGCCGGCGGCCACCGTGTCGACGCTCGCCCCGGGAGCCAGGTCGTACTCGAGGTCGGTGAAGATGGTGCCGAGCTCGTCGTCGGTGAGGGTGTGGACGTCGAGCGTGAACTCGGTCTCGTTGGTCACCGCGTAGCAGTAGTAGACCTTCGTGCCCTTGGGGACGACGATCTCACGCTCGGTGCCACACTCGTCCGGCGTGGTGCTCACCGTCTTCAAGAGGACGATGCGCCCTGCGGCGACGACCCGGAAGTCCTGGAACGAGACGGTCTCGTCGGACTCGCACTCCGCGCCGACGACGTAGTCACCGGGCTCCGTGTCGGCGGGGATCACCAGCGACCCGGTCCAGTTGCCGGACCCGTCGGCCGTCGTCTCGTCGGACACCTCGGGGGCCTCGGTGGTGCCGAACCCGAACAGCACTTCGTCGCCCGGGAGGCAGGTGCCGACGAAGGTGATCTCGTCGCCGGGTGCCGCCGGGTTCGGGGTGACGCTGAAGCTGCTGCCACCCGCCCCCGCCGCGGGCGCGAGCCCGATCGCCAGCAGCGCAACGGCGAAGAACGCGATGACGGCACGACGCATGAGGGTCCCTTCCACGGAGTCCCGGAACCCTAGCGCGGGCACGGCGACGGTCAGCTCGACCAGCAGGTTCCGGGTGGTGCCTTCGCCAGATTGAGCACGAGCACCAGCGCGGCGAGCAGCAGCAGCACGGTGAGGAGCCAGTCCACGTACCGGTAGCCCTCGTTGAAGGGCCGCCCGTCGGCCACGAACGAAGACGTCTCCCCGAGCAAGCCGCGTCCGGGCGCCCTTAGCCCACTTCAGCGCGCATTTGCGTCCTGCCGTATCCTCGGGTCGTGGACCCTCGGATCGATCTGCAGACGGCGGCCGACCGGCTCGGCGTCCACTACCAGACCGCCTACAAGTGGGTCCGCTCGGGACGGCTCCCCGCCGAGATGGTCGGGGGTCGCTACCTGTTGGACCCGAACGCCGTCGACGCGTTCGGAGCCCGCCGCTCGGCTCCCGTCAGACCCCGGCCGCGCCGGCCCCGCGGCGGGTTCGAGCCGCTCGGCCGACAGATGCTCGACGCGCTCGTGGACGGTGACGAGCGCACCGCCCGACGGCTGGCAGGCGCACTGATCGACGACGGGGTGCCGCTCACGACCGTCGCCCAGGAGCTGCTGGTCCCGGCGCTGCGCCACATCGGCGCCGAGTGGCACGCCGGCCGACTGCCCATCTGGGTCGAGCACCGCGCCTCGGCCATCGTCCAGCAGATCCTCGGCGACCACCACCCGACGCCGCGGGGACGACGCCGGGGCACCGCCGTCGTCGCCGCGATGTCGGGCGACCGCCATGCCCTCCCCACCGCCATGGCCGCCGCCGCGCTGCGCGAGGACAACTGGCGGGTGCACCACCTGGGCGCCGACATGCCCGGCGACGAGTTCGTCCGGTTCTGCCACGAGCACGACGTCGACCTCGCCGTCCTCACGGTCACCACGACCGACGCGGCGCGCTCGGCGGCGGAGACCGCGACGCGCCTCGAGCGCGAAGGCGTCCGCTCGCTCGTCGGTCGGCCCGGCGCCACCCTCGACGAGCTCCAGCGGCTCGCCCGTGCGCGCTGAGCCGCGTCCCGCCCCGCGTGCGTCGTTCAGCGCCCGGAGCGGCCGGCGATGCGCCGGGGCGGCCCGACCCGCACGTCGACGCCGGGCGACCACAACAGATGTGGTGGGCCGTGCGGCGCGGGAAGGCCGGCAGCGGTGACGAGCCCCTCGTCGAGGTGCACCACCTCGGCGTGGTGGAGGGGCCATCGCGGATGGCTCACCGCGGCGTACCGGAGCCCGCCTCGCCGACCGGCGGACACGAGTCCCCATCGCGAGGTCAGGAACTGGACGGTGTCGTCGGGCTCGATCGCCGCGCCGGTGCGCACGACCATCGCGGCCGCCGCCGGGAGCGTCGAGCGGGGCCAGCGGCGCTCGACCCGTGTCGTGACGACATCGGCGACCCGGACGTGGTCGGTGCGCCCGTAGCAGTACGGCAGGCGGTAGACGGTGCGGGCCACGATCGTCGGCAGGAACAGGTCGACGTCGAGCGAGAAGAACCAGACCCCGCGCCGGCCTCCGGCGAGGACGTAGGTCCGTACGTTGATCTCGGGGAACCGGCCGACGAACGGCAGCGGCGCCAGGCCGGGGAGCCCGAGACGCTCCATGCGGAACGGCACCAGCGCCACCCAGGCCGAGCCGTCGTGCACGTCGACGGACACGCCCGGGGGGAGCAGTCGCTGCACGACGTCGGGGTCGTAGCGCCAGTGGGCGAAGACCACATCGGCCCAGTGCTGGACCATGACCGCACGCCTGACGGGCTCCCCCGTCGGGGAGGGAATGGGCAGCTCCGATGGGCCGATCATCGTGCGCGGACCGTACCGGCGATGCTCCGGCCGACCCCACCCGACGGCACCGGACCGACCCCGGCGCTCCGATCCCGGTGAGGCGCCTCGGCTAGCGTCGTCGTCGTGTCCGACGACCCTCAGCTGAGGTCGCTGCGCCGCTGGAACACCGGTGTCGGCGTGGTGCACCTGGTCCAGGCGGTCGTCATCGTGGCGATCAGCAACGACTTCGCCATCCCCGTGGTGGCGCCGGTCCAGACCGGCCCGCCCGGCACGGCGCTGACCGTCGAGAAGGTCTTCTTCGACGTCCGGTTCTCCCTGGCGATCGCCCTGTTCCTGTTCCTGGCGGCGGTGGACCACCTGCTGATGGCCACTCCGGGCATCGTCTCCTGGTACGAGCGCCATCTCGGGCGTGGCGTCAACTACGCCCGATGGATCGAGTACTCGATCAGCGCCTCGGTGATGATCGTGCTCATCGCGATGCTGCCCGGCATCACCAACCTCTACGCCCTCATCGGGCTGTTCGCCGTCAACGCCGCGATGATCCTGTTCGGGCTGCTGATGGAGCGGGTCAACGGCCGCGACGGCCGTGTCGACTGGTGGCCGTTCGTGTTCGGGTGCCTCGTCGGCATCGTGCCATGGGTCGCGATCGGGATCGCGTTGCTCACCTCGCAACAGGAAGGCGACGGCGTTCCCGGGTTCGTCTACGGGATCTTCGTCTCGCTGTTCCTGCTGTTCAACTGCTTCGCCCTCAACCAGTGGCTGCAGTACCGGCGCCGAGGACGATTCGCCGACTACCTGTTCGGTGAGAAGGTGTATCTCGTGCTCAGTCTGGTGGCCAAGAGCGCCCTCGCCTGGCAGGTCTACGCCGGCACCCTGGCCGACTGACCCCGCCGGGGGTGCCGCCGACCGCTCATCGCAGCGGCCCGGCGAGGGCCCGTCGTGCCGCCGCCTCACCGCACGCGCCGTGGACGCCTCCGCCCGGCGGCGTCGAGGCCGAGCACAGCAGCAGGCTCGGGTCGGGCGTCCCGTGGGTGCGGATGGTCGGCCGGAGCACCAACTGGAGGCCGTCGTGCGCCCCTCCGGCGATGTCGCCCCCGACGAGGTTCGGGTTGGAGGCGGCGAAGTCGGCCGGGGAGGTGACGTGTCGGGCCAGGACGACATCCCGGAACCCGGGGGCGAACCGCTCCAACTGGCGTTCGATGGCATCGGTGGCGTCGCCCGAGTAGCCGGGCGGCACGTGGGCGTAGGCCCACAACGTGTGCTTCCCGGCGGGGGCACGGGAGGGATCGGCGAGGCTCTGCTGGGCCACCAGCACGAACGGACGGTCGGGCATGCGCCCACGAGCCACGTCGCGCTCGGCAGACGCCATCTCGGCGACGCCGCCGCCCACGTGCACGGTCCCCGCTCGTCGGCACGCCTCGTTGGTCCACGGCACCGGTGAGTCGAGGGCGTAGTCGAGCTTGAACGCCGCCGGGCCGTGACGGAACTCCTGCAGGCGACGCCGGAAGCGCGCCGGCAACCGATCGGCGGCGATCGAGGCGACCTGGGCCGGGTTCGTGTCGAACAGCACGACCCGGTGGGGAGGCAACTCCGAGAGTCGCTCGACGCGTCGGCCGGTCTCGATGGTGCCCCCCAGCTCCCGCAGGTGCGCGGCGAGCGCGTCGGGGATGGCCTGGGAGCCGCCGGCGGCCACGGGCCAGCCGACCACGTGGGCGCTGAGGACGAGGAGGGTCCCGAACGCCGAGGTGAGCAGGTGGCTCGGCGGGAGGAACCCGTGGGCGGCGCAGCCGCCGAACAGCGCGGCGGCCTCCTCGGAGCCGAATCGGCGCACCACCAGCGACGCCGGCGGCACCGCGACGAGCCCGAACCGGGCCATGGCGAGCGGGTGGCGGGGCCGCGACAGCACCGAGCCCAGCACCCCCGGCAGGAGGCGGTCCCAGTCCGCGACCAGAGGCTCGAAGAGGCGCCGCCAGGCGGCCCCGTCGTCGCCGAGTCCGGCCGTCGTGCGCTCGAGCGCCCGGTGCAGCACCGCCGCCCGCCCGCCGTCGAGGGGGTGGGCGAGCGGGATCTCGGGGTGGATCCAACCGAGGCCGTGGCGCTCGAGCGGCAGCGCGGTCATCGTCGGGGAGCCGGCGCCGAGCGCGTGGATGGCGGCGCCGACGTCGTGCACGTAGCCGGGCAGGGTGAGCGCCGCAGAGCGGCAGCCCCCGCCGATCGTGTCGGCCGCCTCGAGCACGGTGACGGACCGCCCGTGTCGCGCCAGGGTCACGGCCGCGGTCAGCCCGTTCGGTCCCGACCCGATGACGACTGCGTCGACCATCGACGGCATCGTTCCACGCATCCCGGTCGAGTGCCCGCTCGGCCCGGACCCGTGCCACCCTGGGGTCGTGCAGATCCTCGTGACGGGCGCGACCGGCTTCATCGGCATCGAGGTCGTGCGCCGTCTCAACGCCGAGGGCGTGCGGCCGAGGGTCATGGTGCGACGCGAGGGGCGGGCGCCGCTGCTCGCCCCGCTCGACGTGGACCCCGTCCACGGTGATCTGCTGTCGGCGCCCTCGGTGCGACGGGCGGTCGAAGGCGTCGACACCATCATCCACCTCGCCGGGCGGGCCACGTTCGAGCCCTACGACCGGCTCCGCCCGACCCTGGTGGACGGCACCGCTCGCCTGGCGCAGGCAGCTGCGGACGCGGGCGTGGCCCACCTCGTGTTCGGGTCGAGCATGTTCGTCCACGACGGCTCCGCCCCGGTGGACGACCACACGCCTGCTCGCCCGAGCCTCGGCTACGGGCGGGCGAAGCTGGCGGCGGAGTCGGCGCTCGACGAGGTCGCGTCCGCCGGGGGCCCCACCGTGGCCTCGGTGCGGCTGCCCCACGTGTACGGCCCGCAGAGCATCCTGTTCGGGCTGGTCCGGCGCCGACTGGTCGTCTTCCCCGGCCACGGCACCAACCGTTTCGCCCAGCTCCACGTCGACGACGCCGCCGCGGTGCTCGTGGCCGCGGCGCAGCAGCGCTGGACGGGCACGGCCCCGATCGGCGACCAGCGGAACGTGACCTGGAACGAGTTCTTCGACGTCCTCAGCTCGTACGCACCCCGCGTCCACGTCCTTCGGGTCCCGGCCTCGCTCGCGACGGCGGCCGCCGCCGTGGGCGGCGCCCTGCTCGGCCGGGTGGGCCCGACCCTCGTGAGCGTCGACACCGTCCGGGGCTGGAACCTCGACCTGCCGGTGACCGGCACCCGCCTGTGGAAGGAGCTCGGACTCGAGCCCACGTACCCCAGCGTCCTGACCGGCATCCCGGCCACCCTCGACGCGGCGGTGGCGTTCCGGTGGCGTCACTCGGTGTCCGACTGGTCATGATCCGAGGTCTCGCCGGGCACGGCGTGAGTCCAAAGGCCTCGCCGCCACCTCACACCTCGAGCCGTTCGCGACGGCACGCGTCGGCCCGTCGACCGTCACGATCCGCCGAGTCGCTCGCCGAGGCGCATGAGGGCCGCGGCGTCCGACCACAGCGACGCCAGTTGCGCTCCGGTCAGCGTACGAGCCGAACGTGCCAGTCGGTGGACGGTGTGCCCCTCGGGCATCGCCGGTCGTCCTCACCGCCCTTGGGGCGGTCAGTACTTGGCCTTGAAGGGCACGGTGGGCTCGTCGTGGCCCGGATCCACACGCCTCCGGAGCTCCTCGTCGCCTTCGAGCTCGCGTCGGGTCAACGCGAGGCCACCGGCCATGATGGCGCCGTAGACGGTGATGGCGAACACGATCGCGCCCACGATGAAGACCACGGTCTGGCTCATCGGTTCACGTCCATCCGGGCATCGCGACGCACACCGTCGACGGGGGTGAGCAGGAGGGTTCCGAGGGAGTGGATGGAGGGCACCCAGAGGCCCACGAAGATCCCGGCGGTCGTGGCCCCCTGTACGAAGTACAGGTAGACGGAGAAGAGGAACGAGGCGAAGCCCGCGATCAGGAAGGGCAGCTTCGCTCGGAGCGAGGGGTTCATGGCGGTCGTCCTTTCATCGGCGACACCGGCGACAACCGCGTTTAGTGCGATTTATTCCTATTTGATGCTCGAGCCCGGCACGGCGCGGGACGCTCAGCCGTACCAGCCCACGACGTCGGCCACGAAGTTGAGCACGACCGCCTCGGCGTCCTGGGGCACACCGCCCCGTCCCCGCACGACGAGGTCGCGGGCCGCACCCGGTCCCCACGAGGTGGCGAAGCCGCCGTTGCCGCTGGACGGGAGCTCCCGCGGCCGGACGCCTATGGTGGCGGGGCCGGAGGGCGAACGGGAGGTGGCGAGGGGATGTTCGAGCGGATCGTCGTCGGAGTGGTGAAGATCGAGCGAGGACGGAGCATCGCCCACAGCGCTTTCGAGCTGGCGGCGCCGTTCGGGGCCGAGGTCTACCTCGTCCTGCACCCCGAGGCCGAGGGGAACCTCACCGAGGCCGAGGCACTCCGCCACGGCGAGGCGTGGCTCGACTCGCTGGGTGCCGAGACCTCGGTCAAGACCCATTCCCACGTGCTGTCGGGCGACCCGGTCGACGGCATCCTCGAGGTCGCCGAGGCGGTCGACGCCGACCTGATCATCGTCGGCAACAAGGGCATGAAGGGCAAGGGCCGGGTGCTCGGCAGCGTGCCCAACTCGATCGCCCACAAGGCTCCCTGCAGCGTGCTCATCCTGCAGACGACCTGACCCACGACGGGGTCGCCCGAGGGCCCCGCGGGTCGATCCCCGCCCGCACGATCGCCTACCGTGAGGATCCCTCGCGGGTGTAGCTCAATGGCTAGAGCCCCAGCCTTCCAAGCTGGTGATGCGGGTTCGATTCCCGTCACCCGCTCCACCCCCACCCCACCCCCACTCCCTGGTTCTGGTGTGAGATCCGGTCGGTCGGGCGACCACTTCTCACACCAGAACGAGCATGGGTACGAGCACGGGCACGGGCGCGGGCACGGGCACGCTCACGATCGAGGCAGGAGCGCGGCATGATCGGTCCGTGACCGAACGCAACCCGCACTCCGGCCAGCCGATCACCGACGACGACGCGACCATCGCCGCCGCCCTCGAGGACGTCAGCATCCCGACCCTGCTGCTGTCGCTCGTGCACATGACCGGCGACCCGTCCTTCATCCGGGGCCCGCTGCGTCCCCACGGGCTGTTCCTCAACGAGGTGCAGGGCTACCTCTCCGACGAGGAGAAGGCCGAGGCCAGGCGCGTCGCCCTGGACGTGATCACCGCCTACCGCGACGGCGGGTGCGTGCTCCCCGACCAGCCGGGACCCGAGCTGATCCGCGAGATGATGAGCTGGCTCGTGTGCGCCGACGTGCCCGAGGAGTACGTCCCGATGGTGCTCGAGGAGATGGAGCTCGACGGCACCGACGCCCGTCGCGTCGAGGTGCACGCGGATCCCGACGCCCGAGCCGCCTTCCCCGTGGTCGTGATCGGCTGCGGCCAGTCGGGCCTGCTGGCCGGCATCCGCCTGCAGGAGGCCGGCATCCCGTTCACCATCATCGAGAAGAACCCCGACACCGGCGGCACCTGGTACGAGAACTCCTACCCGGGCTGCCGGGTCGACGTGGGCAACCACTTCTACTGCTACTCGTTCGAGCCGAGCGACCACTGGACCGAGTTCTTCGCCCGCCAGCCCGAGCTGCAGGCCTACTTCTCCGAGGTCATGGACCGCCACGGCCTCCGCCCGTCGGTGCGCTGGGAGACCGAGGTGGTCGCCGCCCGCTGGGACGACGACACCGCCACCTGGCAGGTCACCGTGCGACCGGCCGACGCCGACGACGACTCGCGCGACGAGGTGCTCGAGGCCCGGGCCGTCATCTCGGCGGTCGGGCAGCTGAACCGCCCGCACCTCCCCGACATCCCGGGCATGGACACCTTCGCCGGCCCGTCGTTCCACTCGGCCCGCTGGGACCACGCCGTCGACCACCGCGGCAAGCGGGTGGCGCTCATCGGCGCCGGCGCCAGCGGCTTCCAGATCGCGCCGGCGATCGCCGACGACGTCGCCCACCTCACGGTCTTCCAGCGGACGGCCCAGTGGATGTTCCCCAACCCGAGCTACCACGATGCCGTCGGCCCGGGCGTCGGGTGGGCGATCCGCCACCTCCCCTTCTACGGGCGGTGGTACCGGTTCCTCCTCTTCTGGCCCGGTTGCGACGGCGGGATCGAGGCCGCCCGCATCGACCCGGACTGGCCCGACCAGGAGCGTTCGGTCAGCGCCACCAACGACTTCGCCCGGCAGATGTTCACCGACTGGATCACCAGCCAGGTGGGCGACGACCCCGAGCTGCTGGCCAAGGTCATCCCCGACTACCCCGCCACCGGCAAGCGCACCCTGCAGGACAACGGCAGCTGGCTGCGCACCCTCACCCGCGACGACGTCGACCTGGTGCGCGAGGGCATCGCCCACATCGAGCCCCACGCCGTCGTCACCGAGTCGGGCGAGCGCCACGAGGTCGACCTCATCGTCTACGCCACCGGGTTCCAGGCCAACCGGTTCCTGTGGCCGATGGAGATCGTGGGCCGCGACGGCGTCGTGCTGGCCGAGCAGTGGGGCGACGAGCCGTCGGCCTACCTGGGCATCACCGTGCCGGGCTTCCCCAACCTGTTCTGCATGTACGGGCCGGGCACGAACCTCGCCAGCGGCGGCAGCCTCATCTTCCACTCCGAGTGCCAGATGCGGTACATCTCCGGATGCCTCGACCTGCTGCTCGCCGGCGAGCACACGGCCATGGAGCCTCGCCAGGACGTCCACGACGACTACGTCGAGCGGCTCCAGGCCGAGCTGTCGACGTTCGTGTGGACGAGCCCGGCCATCGAGCACTCCTGGTACCGCAACGACGAGGGCCGGATCTGGATCCTCAGCCCGTGGCGCCTCGTCGACTACTGGGACTGGACCAAGGCCCCGGACCCCGACGACTTCGTGATCACGCAGCGGTCCCCCGTCGGCTGACCGCCAGCCCCCGCCCCCACCCCATCGCCCCATCGCCCCGCCACCCCGCCCCCCGCCGTTCTGGTGTGGGTTCCGGTCGCTCCAGCGACCGGAACCCACACCAGAACCCGTGGCGGGTGCGAACATGGCGCCATGCGTGCCGCCGTGCTCCAGGATCTCGGTCAGCCCCTCGCCGTCGTCGAACAGCCCGACCCCACCCCCGCGGAGGGCGAGCTGATCCTGCGGGTCGACGCATGCGGGATCTGCGGCTCCGACCTCCACCTCTCCGATGCGTTCCCGATCCCCGGGCTGACCCTCGGCCACGAGTACACCGGCACCGTCGTCGACGTCGGCCCGGCCGTCGAGGGCTGGAGCCCCGGCGACCGCGCCGCCGGCATGCCCCTCGCCACCTGCGGCCGGTGCGCGGCGTGCCTCGGCGGCCGCCCCCGCAAGTGCCTCACGGCGGCGATGGTCGGCATCGAGCGTCCGGGCGCCTTCGCCGAGTACGTCGCCCAGCCGGCGTTCACCGCCTTCCGGCTGCCGCCGTCGATCGACGCCACCCTCGGGGCCCTCGTCGAGCCGCTGGCCGTCGCCCTCCACACCGTCGAGCGGGCCGGCCTGCAGCCCGGCGACGACGTCGTGGTGCTCGGTGGCGGCCCCGTCGGCCTCGCCGTCGCCCTGTGGCTGCGCGCCCTCGGCGCCGGCGAGATCGTGGTCAGCGACCCCGTGGCCCACCGCCGGGTCATGGCCGAGCAGCTCGGGGCCACCGCCACCGTCGACCCGACCACCGAGGACGTGGCCGGCGCGGTCACCCGCCTGGTGGGCAACCTGCCCCGGGTGGTGATCGAGTGCGTCGGCGTGCCCGGCCTCATCCAGCACGCCGTCGACGTGGCCGCCGTGGACGCCACCGTGGTGGTGGCCGGCGTCTGCTTCCAACCCGACGCGCTGACGCCGCTCGGCGCGGTGCAGAAGGAGCTCGACGTGCGGTTCAGCTTCTACTACACCGCCGCCGACTGGCACACGACGATCGCCCTGCTCGACCAGGAGCGGATCGACGCCCGCCCGCTCGTCACCGACGAGGTGAGCCTCGACGAGGCGCCCGAGCGCTTCGCCGCCCTCAAGCACCCCACCGAGGAGTGCAAGGTGCTCATCCGCCCGTGAAGGTGACATTCGTCCCTTCGGGGGGAGCCGGCGCAGCGCCATGATGCACGCGTGACGCTCACCGACCCGCGCCCGACGGCCACCGCACCAGGTGGGCGGGCTCCGACGTGGGCGATGATCGACGGCAACGAGGCGGCGGCCCGGGTCGCCTACGCCCTCGCCGAGGTCATCGCCATCTATCCGATCACCCCCGCCTCGGCGATGGGCGAGCACGCCGACGAGTGGGCGGCCCGGGGGCGGCGGAACCTCTGGGGCGTCGTGCCCGACGTCATCGAGATGCAGAGCGAGGCCGGGGCCGCCGGCACCCTCCACGGCGCCGTGCTCGAGGGCGCCCTCGGCACGACGTTCACCTCCTCGCAGGGCCTGCTGCTGATGCTGCCCAACATGTACAAGATCGCCGGCGAGCTCACCCCGGCGGTCATCCACGTCGCCGCCCGGGCGGTGGCCACCCATGCCCTGTCGATCTTCGGCGACCACAGCGACGTCATGGCCGCCCGCACCACCGGGTTCGCCATCCTCGTCTCCAGCTCGGTGCAGGAGGCCCACGACTTCGCCGCCGTCGCCCACGCCGCCACCCTGCGGGCCCGGGTGCCGTTCCTCCACGCCTTCGACGGGTTCCGCACCAGCCACGAGATCGGCCGGGTCGCCCTGCTCGACGACGACGACCTCCGGGCCGTCGTCGACACCGACGCCCTGCTCGCCCACCGGGCCCGCGGCCTCACCCCCGACCGGCCCGTGCTGCGGGGCTCGGCCCAGAACCCCGACGTCTTCTTCCAGGCGCGGGAGGCCTCCACCCCGTTCCACGCCGCCGTGCCCGACATCGTCGCCGACGTGTTCGCCGAGCTCGAGGCCCGCACCGGACGTCGCTACGGACTGGTCGACTACACCGGCGCGCCCGACGCCGAGCGGGTGCTGGTGCTCATGGGCAGCGGGGCCGGGGCCGCCGGCGAAGCGGTCGAGGCCCTGGTCGCCGCCGGCGAGAAGGTGGGCCTGCTCACCATCCGCCTCTACCGGCCCTTCCCCACCGAGGCCCTCCTCGCCGCCCTGCCCCCGACCGTTCGCGCCGTGGCCGTGCTCGACCGCACCAAGGAGCCCGGCGCCGTCGGCGAGCCGCTGCTCACCGACGTGATCACCACCCTCGCCGAGGCGGTCTCGACCGGCGACCGGGCCTCGATGCCGCTCGTCCTCGGCGGCCGCTACGGGCTGGCCTCCAAGGAGTTCACGCCGGCCATGGCCAAGGCGTCCCTCGACCAGCTCGACGCCGACGCCCCCAAGCGCCGCTTCACCGTCGGCATCGTCGACGACGTGTCGCACACGAGCCTGGCCGCCGACCCGTCGTTCCGCACCGACCGCAGCGACGTGCGGGCCGTGTTCTACGGGCTCGGCAGCGACGGCACCGTGAGCGCCAACAAGACGACCGTCGAGATCGTCGGCGACGGCACCGACCTCTGGGCCCAGGGCTACTTCGTCTACGACTCCAAGAAGTCCGGGTCGATCACCGTGTCGCACCTGCGCTTCTCGCACACGCCGATCCGCTCGACCTACCTCATCGACCAGGCCGGGTTCGTGGCGTGCCACCAGTTCCACCTGCTCGAGCGCCTCGACGTGCTCGCCCTGGCCGAGCCCGGCGCCACGTTCCTGCTCAACAGCCCCTACGGACCGGACGAGGTGTGGGACCGGCTGCCCTTCGAGGTGCAGCGACAGATCGTCGACAAAGGCCTCCGCCTGTTCGTCATCGACGCCTACCGGGTGGCGCGCGAGGTGGGCCTGGCCGGGCGGCTCAACTCGGTGATGATGCCGTGCTTCATGGCCCTGTCGGGGGTGCTCCCCCAGGAGCAGGCCATCACCGAGATCAAGCGGTCCTTCGAGCGCCGGTACGGCTCACGGGGCCGGGCCGTCGTCGAGCGCAACAACCTCGCCGTCGACCGGGCCGTCGGCGAGCTGCACGAGGTGGCCGTGCCGGGCACCGTCACCGCCGACCACGGCCGCCGCCCCCCGGTGCCCGACGACGTGCCCGACTTCGTGGCCCGGGTCACCGCCCGCATGCTGTCCGGCGAGGGTGACCTGCTCCCGGTGAGCGCGCTGCCGCCCGACGGCACCTTCCCCACCGGCACCGCCCGCGTCGAGAAGCGGATGCTCGCCCGGGAGCTGCCCATCTGGGACGCCGAGCTGTGCATCGACTGCGGCAAGTGCGCGCTCGTGTGCCCCCACGCCGCCGTGCGCATGAAGGTGTTCGCCCCCGAAGCCGTGGCAGGGCAGGCCGGCGCCGACGACGACGCCGTGGTGCCCACCAAGGCGTTCCGCTCGAAGGACCTGCCCGGTCACCTGCTCACCATCCAGGTCGCGCCCGACGACTGCACCGGGTGCGGCGTCTGCGTCGACGTGTGCCCGGCCCGCAGCAAGGAGGTCGCCCGGCACAAGGCGCTCACCATGGAGCCCGCCGACGAGCACCGCGACCGCGAGCGTGCCCGCTTCGACGCCTTCCTCGCCCTCCCCGAGCTCGACCGCTCGCTGCTCGCCCACGACACCCTGAAGGGCGCGGCGGTGCTCGAGCCGCTGTTCGAGTTCTCGGGGGCCTGCGCCGGCTGCGGGGAGACCCCCTACCTCGAGCTGCTGTCGCGCCTGTTCGGTGACCGGGCCATCGTGGCCAACGCCACCGGCTGCAGCTCGATCTACGGCGGCAACCTCCCCACCACCCCCTGGTCGACCAACGCCGAGGGTCGGGGGCCGGCGTGGGCCAACTCGCTGTTCGAGGACAACGCCGAGTTCGGCCTCGGCATCCGCCTCGCCGTCGACCGGCGCCACGAGCTGGCCCGCGTGCTGCTCGTGCAGCTCGCCCGCGAGATCGGCGACGACCTGGTCGGCACCATCCTCGCCGCCGACCAGCGCACCGAGGCCGACGTGCACACCCAGCGCGACCGGGTCGCCGAGCTCCACCGTCGGCTGCGGGCGGCTCGGGAGACCGCCGGCGCCGGGCTCGCCGACGACCTCCAGCGGCTCGCCGCCGTCGCCGACGATCTGGTGCGGCGCAGCGTGTGGATCGTGGGAGGCGACGGCTGGGCCTACGACATCGGCTTCTCGGGCCTCGACCACGTGCTGGCCTCGGGCCGCGACGTCAACCTGCTCGTGCTCGACACCGAGGTGTACTCGAACACGGGCGGCCAGGCCTCGAAGTCGACGCCGCGGGGCGCGGTCGCCAAGTTCGCCCAGTCGGGCAAGGGCACCCCCAAGAAGGACCTCGGACAGGACGCCATGGCCTACGGCGACGTGTACGTCGCCCAGGTCGCCATGGGCGGCAACGACGTGCAGACGGTGAAGGCGTTCAGCGAGGCGGAGGCCTGGCCGGGACCTTCGCTGATCATCGCCTACAGCACGTGCATCGCCCACGGCATCGACATGGCCACGTCGATGAGCCACCAGAAGGAGCTGGTCAAGAGCGGCTACTGGCCGCTGTACCGCTACCACCCCGGGCTCGGCGAGCACGAGCACCCCTTCCACCTCGACTCGCACGCCCCCACCCGTCCGGTGCGCGACGTCCTCGCCGCCGAGGGGCGGTTCGCGGTGCTGGGCCGCACCGATCCCGAGGCCGCCGGCCACCTCGCCGCCCTGGCCCAGGCCGACGTGGACGAGCGCTGGCGGCTCTACGAGCAGCTCGCCGGCATCGAGCGCACGGTGGCCCACGAAGAGGAGATCGACGGCGTCCACGAAGTGGAAGAGCTCCGCGAGGACGAGGCCTCGTCATGACCGACCTGCGCACCACCTACCTCGGCCTCGACCTGCGCTCGCCGGTGGTGGCCTCGGCGTCGCCGCTCACCAACCACGACGACGACCTCGTCGCCCTCGACGCCGCCGGCGTCGGGGCCGTCGTGCTGCCGTCGCTGTTCGAGGAGCAGCTCGAGCACGACGCCATGGCCGTGCACGACATGCTCGAGACCCACGCCGACAGCTTCGGCGAGGCCACGTCGTTCTTCCCCGAGCTCGACGACTACAACACCGGCCCCGACCGCTACCTGACGCACGTCGAACGGGCCCGGTCGCTCGTGTCGGTGCCGGTGATCCCGAGCCTCAACGGCGTGTCGATCGGCGGGTGGGTGCGCTACGCCCACCTCTTCGAGCAGGCCGGCGCCGATGCCATCGAGCTCAACGTGTACCGGGTCGCCGCCGACCCCCGTCGTTCGGGCGCCGACCTCGAGGACGAGACCGTCGAGCTGGTCGCCACCGTCGCCGACGCCGTGTCGATCCCGGTCGCGGTGAAGCTCTCGCCGCACTGGTCGAGCCTCGCCCACCTCGCCACCCGCCTGCAGGACGCCGGGGCGGCCGGGCTGGTGCTGTTCAACCGCTTCTACCAGCCCGACCTCGACCTCGAGACGCTCGCCCCGACCCCCCGCCTGGTGCTCAGCACCTCCGACGAGCTGCGCCTGCCGCTGCGTTGGATCGGCCTGCTGCGGGGCGAGCTGACGCTGTCCCTCGCCGCCAGCAGCGGCGTCCACGACTGGGACGACGTCACCAAGGTGCTGCTCGCCGGCGCCGACGTGGCCATGACCACCTCGGCGTTGCTGCGGCGAGGCCCGGGCCACGTCACCCATCTGCTCGACGGGCTGCGGGCCTGGATGGTCGACCACGAGTACACCTCGGTGCGCCAGCTCGTCGGCAGCGCGGCGGCGGCCACCGGCCCCGACCCGGCCGGCTACGAGCGGGCCAACTACGTGTCGACGCTGGCGTCCTGGTCGAGCGCGCCCTCCTGATCTCCATCGGCCTGATCTCCATCGGCCTGATCTCCATCGGCCTGATCTCCATCGGCCTGACGTCCATCGTCGTGATGGCCGTCGGCGTGGGCGGGCACCGGCTCGGCACCGTCGGCGAGGTGGTTCGGGAGCCGTCGGGCCACGAGGGCGCCGGCGACGGCCATGGCCGCGGCCAGGCCGAACACGACCCACAGCGCGTCGCTGGTCGCCCGGTCGGTGCCCTCGAACACGGCGACCACCGCGCCGGCGACGCCGGTGCCGAGGGCGACGCCGAGGGTGTCGGACAGCTGCAGCGCTGACGTGGCCGCCCCCTCCGTGCCGGATCGGGCCTCGGCCAGCACGGTCAACGAGATGGGTGCGTAGGCCAGGCCGATGCCGAAGCCGGCCACGGCCCACAGCGCCACGCCGAGACCGGCCGGCACCACCCCGCCGATGGCGACGGCCACGCCCACCACGCCGAGGGCGAGGATCACGAAGCCCCGCCGCACGAGGTGACGGGGCCCCACGCGGCCGACGAAGCGCTCCTGCACCCACGACGCCGAGGTCCAGGTGATGGCGGCGGCGGTGAGGGCCAACCCCCCGACCACCACCGGCAGGCCCTGGGTGTCGGTGAGCCCGAACGGCACCCACGCGTCGGCCGAGAAGAAGGCGAAGGTGAGCACGCCCCGCGCCGCGATGGCGGCCGGGAGCCCGGGGGCGGCGCGGAGCGTGCCCGGGGGTGTGAGCCGGCGGAAGGCGGGCACGGCGGCGAGGACGCCCACGAGGACCAGGGCGACGCCGACGAGGGGCCGGTCGTCGGAGCCCAGGCCGGCGATGACCGCCGTGGCGCCGCCGGCGACCAGCAAGGCGTCGCGCAGCGGCGTGGGCGCCCCCACCTCGTCGGGCACGGGCACCGCCCGCAGCGCCGACGCCGACCACGTGCCGATCACCGCCAGCACGGGCAGGAGGCCGAGGAACACCCACCGCCAGCCGACGGCCTCGCCGACCACCCCGGCCAGGGCCGGGCCGAGCAGCGACGGGACGATCCACGCGGTGGAGAACAGGGCGAACATGCGCGGCCGCAGCTCGGGCGCGTACGCCCGGCCGACGGCGACGTAGGCGACCGACGGGAGCGCGCCGGCGCCGAGGCCCTGCAGGGCGCGGGCCGCCACCAGCACGAGCATCGACGGGGCCAGCCCGCCGAGCAGGAGGCCCACGCCGAACAGCGCGAGGCCGAACGCGAACGGGATCCACGGCGGCACGCGGTCGGCGGCCCGACCGGCGATCACGATGCCGACGAGCTGGCCGAGGAAGAACGCCGAGAACACCCAGCCGTAGAGCGCGAGGTCACCGAGGTCGTCCTCGACGAGCGGCAGCACGGTGGCCACCGACATGGCCTCGGCGGCCACCAGGGTGATCACCCCGATGAGACCGGCGGTGAGGGCCCGTCGGCCCGGCGCCCAGACGCCCACGGCGACCCGGCCGCTGGCGGCCTCCCGGGCGCTCACGATGCGTCGGGCGCCAGGGCCCGTTCGGCGAACTGCCGGCCCCCCATGTCGAGCACCCAGTCGTGGCCGAACTGGGCGACGGGCCGGGCGACCGTGGCGACGGCGCGCAAGAAGCCGTTCCCGGGTGCGAGCGTCGACACGAACCGCACCTCGCACCCCTCGGCCCCGGCAGCGACGCCGTCGGACTGCAGCGCCACCTCGGCCCGCCCGACCACGTCGCCGGCGATCGACGCCCGGACCCGCTCCGCCGGCACGACCTCGTCGAGGGTGACCGTGAACGTCAGCGAGTAGGGCACCGGGGGGCGGACCTCGCAGGTCCAGCGGTCGCCCAGGGCGAGCGCACCCCCCTCGAAGCGATGGAGCCACGGCCACCACTGCCGATACGACTCGACCTGGCCCATCGCCGCCCACACCTCGCCCCGTCCGACCGGGAACGCGTACCGACGGCGGGACAGGATCTCCACGCCCCCCACGGTGTCACGGTTCTCCGCCCGAGGCACCGCCGACCGGTGGCGCCGGTGCAGACCGGGTCAGGACTTCAGGAGTTCCCGCCGCGGGGAGGCGAGGGGGTCGTGGTCGTCGCGACGGGTGGCGCCGAGGTCGTCGGAGGACTCGTCGTCGGCACCGGGGTCGTCGTGGACGTCGGCGGGACCGACGTGGAGGGCGGCCGCACGATCGAGGTGCGCGTCGTCGGCGACGTGGTCGCCGTGGCCGGCGCCGATGGGACGGATCCCACGCCGGGGTCGAACGGGTCGTCCCCCGCGTCGACGCTCGGCACGGCGCCTGGCCCGGTCAGCGCCGACAGGAACGATCCGACCATCAAGAAGCGCTCGAGCGGCGAGAGCTCCCCGGAGGGGGTGGCGAGCTCGCCGACGCCGCCCGTGGGGGGAACGGCGTCACCGGCGGCGAGCGGCGTCCCGGGAGCAGGCTCGGTCGCCGAGGGGTCGCCACCGGTCCCGGGGCCGTCGGTCGAGACGTCCTGTTCCGCCGCCCCCGTCGAGCTCGGGCGGATGGCGTCGCCGTCCCCGTCGCGCAGCGACCACAGGGCGAGCGCACCGACGGCGACGACGACGACGAGGACGAGAGCGAACTCGACGGCGAGGACCTCGCCGTCCGAGGCATCCGGGCGCAACGGCCGGCGACCGTCGGCGGTGACGTCGCCGTCGCGGAGGGGAGGGGAAGACAGCACGACGCGGAACCTACCGGCCCGACGGAGGCCCCGAGAACGCCCTGAGACGTGGGTCACGAGGTCGGCCCGGCGGTCTCGCGAAGCGTCCTGCGTCGGCCACGAAGAGCACCGGGGAGTCCCCGGAATGTGGCCCATTCGCCGCGTTCCGCGGTCACTCCTGGGGCGTGGCCACCAGCGGTGACAGGGCCCCGAATCGCAGAGCCGGCACACGATCTGGTCAGACCGTGCGGACCGGGTTGCCGGATGGACGGTCGGCCCGACCGACGCCCGAGCCCGTGCGGCAGTCCCCGGGTCACCGGCACTCGCCGGTGGCGATCAGGCCGGCGCGGGTCGCGGCCGCGAGCGCTTCCCGCTCCGGCGCCGCAGCGTCACGAGTGGCCTCATCGGGATAGCCGGTGGCGTAGGCGACGCTGATCCGTCCACAGAAGCTCCCCTGGTACCAGGTCCAGTGACCCTCCCCGACGAGCGAGTCGGACAGCTCCCGGGCACGCGTCTCCCCGTAGGCGGCGGCATCGATGACGCTCGGGAACACCGCCACCCATCCGACCCGGGGGGTTCCGCCCACACCGCCCACGGCGTCGATCCGACCCGAGGCCGCCGAAGAGAACGGGTCGCCGGGGCCGGGCTCCACCGGCGTCCAGGCCAGATCGACCCCGACCGCCGACAGCTCGGCCGCCACGTCCGTCGCGAGGGGCAGGGGCGGGAGCAGCGGCGGCGCCGGGGCGGTCGTCGTCGGGGGTGGCCGGGTCGTCGTCGTCGTGGTCGCCGCGTACTGCGTCCACCGGACCCATTCGGCCAGCTCGTCGGTGACCCGCGACGGCACCCCCTCCGACTCTCGGGCCTGCTCGACGGGAACCACCAACGCGGTGGCGGCGACGAGCCCGGTCAGCGCCACCGCTCCCGCCGCCATGAGCCACTCGGGGGTGGTCCACCCCGTGGCGCCCGAGCCGGTCGGCGCACGGAGCGCGAGGACGACGGCCGCCAGGGTGAGGCCCACGCCGGCGATGACGACGGCGAGGAACAGGGCATCGCTCGCCGAACCGGAAGGCTCCGACCCCCGCGCCCACAACTCGCCCTCCCGCACGTACCCGCCGAATCCCAGGTACGGCACCGAGCACGACTCCATCACGCAGTACGACACACGCTCGCCGAGGGCCACGACCGCGGCCGCGATGCACGCCGCCGCGCCGAACCCGACGGCCCAGCCGAGGGCCCGACCCTTGCGCCGGCTGACGAGGACCGACGCGCCCACCAGCAGCCAGGCGACGAGCGAGGCACCGATGAAGAGCCACCCCTCGACCTCCCCCCCGCCGCCCATGAGCGCGACCAGGGAGAACAGCCCGAGGACCGGGGTGGCGATGGCGTACAGGATGAACGCCACCACGAAGACCGGCTCCAACGGACTCCGCGGCGCGGCGGGTGGCGCGACCGGCTCCGGCTCCGGCTCCGGGACCAGTGGCGCGAAGAAGGGGGCGACCGGCTCCGGAGGTTCGACGGGCGCCGCGACCGGTGGCTCGACGGGTCGCTCGACGGCGGACGGTCGGCGGTACAGCAGGAGCACGGCCACCACGACGGCGATCCCGCTCGGGAGGCCCCAGATGGTGAGGGCCAGCGCGGCGAGCCCCGACGCGATGGCGACGACCGCACCGAGGGTCAGCCAACGACTTCCGGTCCCCCGACGCACGGCGATGGTGGCGCACGCCAGCGCGATCCACACCAGGACGACGGCCAGCATCCAGTACCCGCCGGTCGTGCCCGTCGCGACCCACGCCGCCGCCGCCTCGGACCCCAGTGCGATCCCGACGAGCCAGGCGGCGGAGCCCCGCGACGGGAGTGGCACCGCTCCGTCAGGTCTCGATGGAGCCGAGTGCGCCGGATGCCGCCGGCCCGGTGCGGTCCGTCCCCGGAGGGCCCACAGTCCGCCCGTGTAGAGCGCGACCCCGGCGGCGAGCAGGATGCCGGCCCCGAGCACGCGGCCGCGGGCCGCCTCCCGGCACGTCTCCGAGAACCCGTACCGCTCGGCCTCGCTCGAGGGATCGGAGGCACCCGTGAGCACGACGACGGCGGAATCGCAGTAGCGACCCGCCATCGACTCACCGGCACCGAACACGGGCAGGTCCGACCGCAACGGCACGAGGACGAACGCCGCGGCGACGCCGACCACTGCGAGAAGGCCGATCAGCAGCGCGATCCCGCCGGGGGTCCGCAACCGCAACGGCCCGCCCACCGACCGGCGCGATCCCGAATCATCCGGGGGTGACCGCGACGTGCCACCGGACGCTGACGGCACGACTCCGGCGTCGGCGGTCCCGGTCGGCATGGCGACCTCCCTCCGACCTGAGCGTCACCCCGCGGACCGCCGGAAGGCCAGAGCCGGCGGACCACCGATCCCGGGACCTTCAGATCGCCGGCGGTCCGGACAGACGTTCGCCGGAGGTGCCCGCCGACGGGCAGGATGGGTGGTGGGCGTCGCTCACGAGGGCCGAAACGCCTGCACGATGAGTCCGCAGCGGCAGCACATCTCTCACGGCCCCGGTCGCCCCCATCCGCCTTGGACGGGCTCGGCTGCCCACCCGCCAACCACACCGAACGGCGGTCGGCGGGGTCCTGCCCTGGGGCTTCCTGCCCTTGGCCGTCAGTCGGCCAGGGCGATCAGCGCGGCCTGGTGTCGGGTGGCGGCACCGAGCGCCCGCATGGCCGCGGCGATGTGGCTCTCGACGGTCGACGGGCGCACGCCGAGCGACGCGGCGATCTCCCGAGTCGTGAATCCGTCGGCGACCATCCTCATCACCTCGAGCTGTCGCGCCGTGAGCGCTCGATCACACCCGCTGTCGTGGGGCACCGGGTGGCCGGCCTGACGCAACGACTTGCGGATCCGTCCCGCGAGCGTGGCGAACGACCGGCCTTCGGCCTCGTCGAGGACCCTGCAGAGGTGCTCGCAGGCGGCACCGGTGTCACCGGTCCGGCGCATCGTCTCCCCCACCGCCCACCGCGCGCGAACGCGAACCTCGGCGCGTCGGCAGCGAGGGTCGCGGCCTCGGTGAAGCAGTCGAGAGCACGCGTGTACTCGCCTGCGGCGAGGAGGCCGATGCCTCGGCATTCGGCCTCGGCGGCGTCGGCGAACACCCAGCCCTCCACCGGCGCCGGCCGCGGCTTCAGGCCGAGCTCGAGCTCGGCCCAGGCGCGGATCACCCCGGCCAGCGGACGAACCGGGAAGCCCGAGACGCCTTGCTCGAGGCTCGCGGCGGCGGCGTCCAGGGCCCGATCCGGCTGGCCCATGAGCCAGCGCGCCTCCGCCTCCGCCCAGGATAGGAAGCTGGCGCCCGATGCGTCACCCACCTCGACGGACCGGCCCTGCCTCACGATGTCCAGCGCGACCCTTCCCCGTCCGAGATCGGCCTCGGCCAGCGCGTAGGTGCCGTAGGCCAACGGCACGGCGGCGGTGAGGTGAGGCCTGACGAAGGACCCGCCCCAGCGCACGACCTCCTCGAGATCGCCCTCGACGAGGGCGAGGAGATGCGCGATCACGCTGAACTGCTCCTCCCAGTGCCGGCGATGCGACGCCTGTCCGGTCGCGGCGGCGTCGGTGGCGACGCGCGGGCGACGTGCCGGTCGCCGCCGAGGAGGTGCGCGGCGACGAGCGCGTTCGCGGCCTCGAGCTCGGCGTCGAGATCGTGGTCGCGCTGCGCCAGCCGGAGCCCGGCGGTGATGTGCCGCTCCCAGTCACCCGTCGCGGCGACGAGGTGCGCACTGCCGAGCAGCGTCGAGGCCCGTGCCTCTCCGATGCCGAGGGACCGGGCCAGGTCGAGCGTCTCCGTTCCCAGCCACAGCGCGCGCTCGCCGTCGAAGTCCACGCGGATCGGCGCCCGGAGCTGCTCGATGCGGAGCTCGACCTCGACCGCGGTGTGCGTGCCCGCGGCCAGTGCCAGCCCGGCGTCGACCGCGGCACGAGCCCCCTCGGGGTCACCGGATCGCCAGCACACCCGGGCGCGGCGCAGCGCGACCTCGGGGCGCGACTCGTGCCCGACGCGGTCGAGCACCTGCCGCGCGGTGTCGAGCTCGCCTGCATCGACGAAGGCGTCGACGGCCCTCAGGACGAGGTCGAGCTCGTCACACCCGTCGCACGAGCCGCTCGGGCAGCGAGGGCAGCCGGCCGCCAGGAGGAGGTGCCGGGCGCCGCTGCGCCGGTGCGGCAGTCTGCTCCGCGGCACGAAGCGCCGCGGACCGCGCCAGCAGCTGCTCCCCGGCGGCGGCGTGGTGCCGGGCCGATTCATCGTCGGGCAACCGACGGGCCAGCTCGGCGTGGAGCTGCGCCTGCCGGTCGTCGGGAGTGACGGCCAGCACCTCGGTGCCGATGAGGTCGTGGCGGAGCACCACCACGTCGTCACTGCGACGCACGAGCCCGGCGGTGACGAGCGTGTCCACGCCGTCACCGAGGAGGTCGGGCGAGGCAGGCCTCGCCAGCAGCGCCAGGCGGACCAGGCTGTCGCGGCTGGGATCGTCGAGGCGGTCGACGACGTCGACGATCCTCGCCTGCAGGGTGGGCGACGGGTTCCCGGTGAGCTCCTCGAGCAGAAAGGGGTGCCCCCCGCCCCGCTCGAGCACCGAGCGCACGGCGTCGTCGTCGAGGTCGGGGGCGCGGGAGCGGACGAGCGCCGCCGCCGCCGAGGGCGGGAGCTCGCCCAGGTCGAGCCGCTCGTACCCGCCCTCCACCAACCGCGTCGATGGCCTCGAGACCCGCCGGCTCGTCGGTGCGCGCCCCGGCGACCACCTGCAGGTGGGTGGCCAGACGTCCCGACCACCCCCAGGGTCGCACCGTCGGCCCACTGGAGGTCGTCGAGCACCAGGACCGCGGTTCCCGTGCGCTCGATCACCTGGTGGAGCACCGCGGCCGTGTCGGCGTCGTCGGGCAGATCGCCGATGGCGCGACGGAGCGGCAGGAAGGTCGACCACGTGAGCGTGCTGAGTCCGCCGCCCCAGAGGACGGCGAGGTCGGCCCCCGCGACCGTCGCGCGGACCAGCGTCGACTTCCCGATGCCCGCGGGCCCGGTCACCACCACCGACCTTCCGGACGCGAGCCACGCTGCGCAGGACGGCCACCTCGACCTCGCGTCCGACCAGCTCCGACGCGACTCCGTTCGCCGGCTCACCACGTTCCGACACGACCGGTGACCAGGACCGGGCCAGGAGCTCGGCGTTCGTGTGCACGCCGGCCTGATGACGCAACGCCGTCAGCCGGCGGTGGGCGGTCCGGACCGACAGTCCGACCTCGGCGGCGGCGCCGACCACGGGCGCGCCGGCGGCCAGTCGATCGAGGAGGGCCCGGTCGAGGAGGTCCACGCCGTCCGCCGCCGGGCATCCACCCGACTCCGACGGCGGCGACGGCTCGCCGAAGCGAGCGAGATCCTCGGCCACCCGCCGGCGGTCGGCGGGGCCCAGCTCCACGGCGACGAGGAGGGACGCGCCGTGCAGCCCGGCGAGGACGGCGGCCCGGGCCTGGTCCGCCGAGGAGACGACGCCGACGCACGTGACCTCGCTCGTGGAGCGGTGATCGTCGTCGGCGATGGCGAAGCCGTCGACGATCCGATGCCCGCCCGCCGCGAGCTGACGACGACGGCGACGCAGCGCCGACCGTGTCGGGACGACCTCCACCCGCTGTGACACTCGCCCCCCCACCACGATTCGTGCGCCGCCTCAACAGTACGCCCCGGGGCGCACCGACGCCCCGGAAACGGCCCGAGCGGGCCCTCGCCCCGGGACCGCGTCTGGCACGGATTGGGGATGACCGCTCCCGGGTCCGTCCCTAGGTTCGACCGAAGGGGCCCCGTTCGGCGCACGCACGTGCCGGATGGTCGAGGCTGGGGGTGTTCGATGCAGGAGCGGACGAACGGCCGGAGCCACCGATCGACGCGACTGCTCGCCGGCTTCCTGTTGCTAGCCAGCGCGACCGCTCCGGCCGTCGTCCCGGTGCCCGATGCGTCCGCCGCCACCACCATCACCTGTCCCGCCGGCGCCCGGCAGTGGGACGGCGGGAGCGGCAACTGGAACGTCGCCAGCAACTGGACCGGCGACACCCTGCCGGTGGACGGCGACGACGTCTGCATCCTCGACCCGGCGGTGACGGTGACGATGGACGCGAGCCCCGTCGTCGACCAGCTCGTGAGCGACGGTGCCCTGACGATCCCGTCGAGTCGCACCCTCACGATCGGAGGGGACAGCGAGGTCAACGGTGCGCTCGCGCTGGCGGGGTCGGTGGCGGGGGCGGGGACGCTGTCGGTGTCGGGGAGCGCGTCGTGGACCTCGGGCACCATGTCGGCGGCGATGGTCGTCACCCCGACCGGCACCCTCGACATCACCGGCGGGACCGTGCTCGGCACCCTCACCAACCACGGCACCGTCAACCACAGCGGCCAGCTGATCACATCGTCCAGCCGCACCACGCCGGGGCACCGTCACCAACCGGAACCTGTGGCGGCTCACCAACGACGGCGGCCCTCAACATCCTGACCGCGCAGCGTCGACCAACCTTCGCCGGCTCGTTCGTCAACGCCCCCTGGCGCCACCCTCGACCGAGTCGCCCCCACCAGCACCACCGCCACCTCCATACTGACCACCGCCGTCCTGTTCACCAACCAAGGCACCGTCACCGCCACCCGCGGCCAACTCAACATCGGGAGCACCGTCGCGATCGACGCCGCCACGTTCACCGCCCAACCCGGCACCACCCTCACCCTCACCGGCAACAACGCAAACGTGACCGGCGCGTCCGTCCTCGGCGGAGGGGGCGTCATCGCCGTCGGCGGGACCTACACGCTCGACGCCACCGCCACCATCGACGCCGCCACCGCCGACCCCGGACGGGTCACCCTGGCGGGGTCGGTGGCGGGGGCGGGGACGCTGTCGGTGTCGGGGAGCGCGTCGTGGACCTCGGGCACCATGTCGGCGGCGATGGTCGTCACCCCGACCGGCACCCTCGACATCACCGGCGGGACCGTGCTGGGCACCCTCACCAACCAGGGCACCGTCAACCACAGCGGCCAGCTGTACACGTCCAGCAGCACCACCCGGGGCACCGTCACCAACCAGAACCTGTGGCGGCTCACCAACGACGGGACCCTCAACATCCTGACCGGCTCGTCGACCACCTTCGCCGGCTCGTTCCTCAACGCACCCGGCGCCACCCTCGAACGCGTCGCCCCCACCAGCACCACCGCCACCTCCATACTGACCACCGCCGTCCTGTTCACCAACCAAGGCACCGTCACCACCACCCGCGGCCAACTCAACATCGGGAGCACCGTCGCGATCGACGCCGCCACGTTCACCGCCCAACCCGGCACCACCCTCACCCTCACCGGCAACAACGCAAACGTGACCGGCGCGTCCGTCCTCGGCGGAGGGGGCGTCATCGCCGTCGGCGGGACCTACACGCTCGACGCCACCGCCACCATCGACGCCGCCACCGCCGACCCCGGACGGGTCACCCTGGCGGGGTCGGTGGCGGGGGCGGGGACGCTGTCGGTGTCGGGGAGCGCGTCGTGGACCTCGGGCACCATGTCGGCGGCGATGGTCGTCACCCCGACCGGCACCCTCGACATCACCGGCGGGACCGTGCTCGGCACCCTCACCAACCAGGGCACCGTCAACCACAGCGGCCAGCTGTACCACGTCCAGCAGCACCACCCGGGGCACCGTCACCAACCAGAACCTGTGGCGGCTCACCAACGACGGGACCTTCAACATCCTGACCGGCTCGTCGACCACCTTCGCCGGCTCGTTCCTCAACGCCCCCGGCGCCACCCTCGAACGCGTCGCCCCCACCAGCACCACCGCCACCTCCATACTGACCACCGCCGTCCTGTTCACCAACCAAGGCACCGTCACCACCACCCGCGGCCAACTCAACATCGGGAAAGCGCCCGCCCACTACGCCGGCACCACGTTCTCGCTCGGCCGTTGGGAGGTGGGAGCGGAAGCCACCCTCGACCTCCCCTCGGCGATCGCCACCAACGACGCCACCATCGTCCTGCGCGGGCCCGGGGCGTCGATCCCCGACCTGACCAGCTCGGCAGCCAACAACCTGTCGGTCAACAACGGCACGTTCGAGCTGCTCGACGGCGCCGATCTCGCCACCAACACCGGGTTCACCAACCGCGGCACGCTCGTCGTCGGCAACGGGAACACCCCGCTCGACACGTCGAAGCTCACCACCCCCGGCGGCTTCACCAACGACGCCGGAGGCACGGTCGTCACCCGGATCGGCGGTCGTCAGGCCGACGGGCTGTACGGCGAGATCGACGCCCGACCCGGCACCGGGACCCTCGGCGGAACGTTCGCCATCGAGCTCGTCGGTGGCTTCACGCCGCCCACCGGCGAGCAGTACCCGATCATCGCCTACTTCGTCCGCGCCGGGTTCTTCGCCACCATCCTGGGCGCCGCGCCGTACTTCGACGTCAACCAGACCGACACCGCGGTGACCCTCAACGGGCTCAACCCACCGCCCACCGCCGACCCCGGTGGACCGTACCCCGCCGTCGAGGGCAGCGGACCGCTGCAGCTCGACGGGTCGAGCTCGTTCGACGATGGCGAGATCACCTCCTACGAGTGGCTTCCCGCCGACGCCTTCGACGACAACACCGTCGCCCAGCCGCTGTTCACCCGCACCGCCGACGACGGAGAGACGGCCGTGACCCTCCGCGTCTGCGACGACGGCATCGGCCCGGCCCAGCAGTGCGCCGCGGCAGGCACCACGGTGACCGTCACCAACGCCCCGCCCACGGTGGTCGCCCTCATCCCGCCCCAGTTCCTGACCCAGGGCGACACCCTCGGCCCGATCGACATCGCCTCGTTCACCGACCCCGGCACCGCCGACACCCACACCGTGCAGATCGTCTGGGGCGACGGCCAGGCCGACACGATCGCCTCCCCGGCACCCACCACCGTCGCCGGCACCCACCAGTACCTGCGGGACGGCGCATGGACGCTGCGCGTCCGCGTCACCGACGACGACGGCGGTGTCGGGGAGGTCTCGATCCCCGTCACGGTCGCCAACCGCCCGCCCACGGTCACACCCGCCGCACCGGTGCTGGACGAGGGGGACGCCACGAGCACGACGCTGGCCACGATCGCCGACGTCGCCGGCGAGACCTTCACCGCCACCGTCGACTGGGGGGTGGGCGCCGGGCCGCAGCCCGCCACCGTGAACCAGGTCACCGACCAGGTCACCGGCGGGTTCGCGTACCCCGACGACGACGTCTACGTAGGCGAGGTCTGCGTGTCCGACGGGCGGGACACCACCTGCCAGCCCCTCACCGTCACGGTGGAGAACACGCCCCCCGCCGTCTCGCTGGTCGCCGACCAGATCGACGCGCTCGCCGGCGGGACCGTCGACATCGCCGGCGCCTACACCGACCCCGGCACCGCCGACACCCACACCGCCACCATCGACTGGGGTGACGGCACCACCACCCCCACCCAACCCGTCACCAACGGCGCCTTCACCTTCCCCCACACCTACCCCACCCCCGGCACCTACACCGTCCAGGTGTGCGTCACCGACGACGACACCGGCACCGGCTGCGACACCGCCACCATCGACGTCGACGCACCCCCCACCGCCGATCCCGGTGGCCCCTACACCGGCACCGAAGGCACCCCCATCCCCCTCGACGGGTCGGCCTCCACCGACCCCGACGGCACCATCACCTCCTGGGCGTGGACCACCACCGACCCCACCGTCACCCTCACCAACCCCACCACCGCCACCCCCACCCTCACCACCCCCGACAACGGCACCTACCCCCTCACCCTCACCGTCTGCGACAACGACGACCTCTGCAACGCCGCCGACGTCACCGTCACCGTCACCAACGTCGCCCCGGTCGTCGCCGCCGGTGGGCCCGCCACCGTCCGCCCCGGTGACCCGCTCACGCGCGACGTGAGCTTCACCGACCCCGGCACCGCCGACACCCACACCGCCACCATCGACTGGGGTGACGGCACCGCGATCCAGCCCATCGACCCGGCGACCTCGCCGTTCCCCATCACCCACACCTTCGCCACCACCGGGACCCCCACGGTGCGCGTCTGCGTCACCGACGACGACGCCGGCATCGGCTGCGACACCTTCGTCGTCACCGTCACCAGTGGGCTCACCGCCGTCGACGACGAGTTCGAGGTGCCCGAGGGCAGCGGCGACCGGGTCCTCGACGTGCTGGCCAACGACGCCGGCGTGGGCGCCGAGATCATCGAGACCACCCAGCCCGACCCGGCGGCCGGCACCGTCACCTGCACCGCCGTCGGCTGCGTCTTCCGGGCCGCGATCGGCTTCGTGGGCACCGCCACCTTCGAGTACACGATCTCCGACGGCGGCCTGCAGGACACGGCGACGGTCGCCGTCGACGTCGTCGGCTGCGCCGACCTGACCGGCGCCTTCGCCCAGCCGGTCACCGTCGCCGGCGCGCCCTGGAGCCTCGTGCGGGGCTACGACTGGGTGGAGTGCGCCGACCCGGGCGCGCACGCCACGGCGGGCGCCGCGCTGACCCCGGTCATCCAGCCCGACGGCGACGACACGCTGGCCCTGCTCACGACCGGGCTCGCCTCGCAGTCCGACGGGACGCCTGGCGGCAACGCCGAGGCCGACCACCGGCGCTCCTACCGCGGCGCCTTCGACGCCTCGGTCCTGCGTCTCGACCTCGACGTGCCCGCGACGGTCGACGCGGTCGACGCCGAGGGCGCCGTCTCCCCGGTCCCGGTCCAGTGCGTGAGCTTCGACGTCGTGTTCGCCACGGAGGAGTTCCCCGACTACGTGAACAAGCCCTACAACGACGGCTTCGTCGCCGAGCTCGATACGAGCACCTGGCGCGTCGCGGGCACGGAGATCGTCGCCGACGACAACATCGCCTTCGACCCGAGCGGCGAGGTCATCAGTGTCAAGGGCTCGTTCTTCGACCCCGGCCGAGTGATCACCGACACCGGCATGTCCTACAACGGATCGACGGCGTCGCTCCGGGTGCGCACCCCGATCACGCCCGGCGCCCACCAGCTCTACCTGTCGGTGTTCGACGGAGCCGATGGCTTCCAGAGCTCCGCCGCCATCGTCGACCACCTCGTGGTCTACGGGCTCCCGGTGAATGGATCGTGCGACCCCGGCGCCAGCCAGCCCCCCGACGCCGCCGACGACGCCTACACCGTCGACGAAGACTCGACCACCGTGCTCGACCTCCTCGTCAACGACCGCGACGCCGACGGCGACGCCATCACCATCCTCGAGGCCCCGACCCTCGACGGCGGCACCGGGCAGTTCCGATCCGAGCACGGCACGCTCGTGGTGAACGCCGCCCGCACCGCCGTCACCTACACCCCCGACCGCGACTTCTTCGGCACCGACACCTTCGACTACACCATCACCGACCGCCCCAACAGCTCGATCCACGAGCCGGTGGCCCCCGCGTCCCGGGCGACGGTGACCATCACCGTGGACGAGGTCAACGACGCCCCCGAAGCCCGAACCGACTACACGACGACACCGCCGGCCCCGGTCGCGATCCCGGTGCTCGCCAACGACCTCGACGTGGACGGCGACCCGCTGACCGTCGTCTCGCACACCGACCCGCTCCTTGGACAGGTCTCCTGCACGGAGACCCAGTGCACCTACACCCCGAACGCCGGGTACGACGGACCGGATGCGTTCAGGTACACCATCGAGGACGGGCGCGGGGGCACGGCGACCGGCACGGTGGTCATCAACGCCGGCGGTCGGCCCTCCGCGCCCGGGGATCCGGCCTGCGAGCTGAACCGGCCGCCCGTGGCCGACGCCGGCGGGCCCTACGACCTCGACGGGCAGGCCGCACTGGACGGCACCGGCTCGTTCGACCCCGACGGGACGATCGTGTCGTGGCAATGGGTGGTCGACCCACCCGCCACCCTGACCGGTGCCGACTCGCCGACCCCGCTGTTCTCCTCACCGCAGGGTGGCGTGTTCCGGGTGCAGCTCATCGTCTGCGACGACGACGGCGCCTGCGGGTTCGACCTCACCATCGTCGTCGACTTCGTCGTGCAGTTGACGAGCCCGATCGACGAGGGCGACGACACCCGGGGCACCGTCGAGTTCTTCAACCCCGGCGGGACCCTCGCCACCACCTTCGACTGGGGGGACGGCACCCCGCTCGAGATCGTCGACCCGGCGATCTTCCCGGTGATCAAGAGCCACACCTACCCCCAGGACGGGGCCTTCGACGTCCAGGCCTGCGTGACCGGCGAGACGGTCTACGGCGCCGTCGACGCCTGCGACACGGCCCCGCTCGAGGTCCGGAACGTGGTCCCCAGCCTCGATGCCGGCGTCGACCGGACCCTCGTCACCGGCGGCACCCTGGTCCAGACCCGCATGAGCTTCCTCGACCCGGGGGCCGACGCGCCCTGGACCGCGACAGTGGATTGGGGTGACGGGTCACCGATCGGCACCCTCGACGTCAACCAGGGCACCAAGCAGCTCTCGATGCCCAACGGCCACGTCTACCCGACCGCGGGCGAGTACACGGTGACGGTGTGCGTCACCGACGACGACGGCAACGGCTGCGACTCCTTCGTCGTGAACGTGTCCGACATCCCGCCACCCACCCCACCCGACGGCGGATCCCGGCGGCCCCTACACCGGCACCGAAGGCACCCCCATCCCCCTCGACGGGTCGGCGTCGAGCGACCCCGACGGCACCATCGTCTCGTTCGCCTGGACCACCACCGACCCCACCGTCACCCTCACCAACCCCACCACCGCCACCCCCACCCTCACCGCCCCCGACAACGGCAACTACCCGCTGACCTTGACCGTCTGCGACGACGACGGCCTCTGCAGCGCCCCCACCTCGTCACCGTTTCGGTCGCCAACGTCGCCCCCCAGGTGTCCCTGATCGCCGACCAGCAGGCCACCCTCGTCGGGGCCCCCGTCACCGTGGCCGGCGCCTACACCGACCCCGCCACCGCCGACACCCACACCGCCACCGTCGACTGGGGTGACGGCACCACCACCCCCGCCCAACCCGTCACCAACGGCGCCTTCGCCTTCCCCCACACCTACCCCACCCCAGGCCAGTACACCGTCGAGGTGTGCGTCACCGACGACGACGACGGCCAGGGTTGCGACACCGCCACCATCGACGTCGACGCACCCCCCACCGCCGATCCCGGCGGCCCCTACACCGGCACCGAAGGCACCCCCATCCCCCTCGACGGCGTCGAGGTCGACCGACCCCGACGGCACCATCGTCTCGTTCGCCTGGACCACCACCGACCCCACCGTCACCCTCACCAACCCCACCACCGCCACCCCCACCCTCACCGCCCCCGACAACGGCAACTACCCGCTGACTTTGACCGTGTGCGACGACGACGACCTCTGCAGCGCCACCAACGTCACCGTCACCGTCACCAACGTCGCCCCGGTCGTCGACGCCGGAGACGCCCGCCGCCCTGCGTCCCGGCAACCGCATCGCGCATCGACGCCAGCTTTCACCGACCCCGGCACCGCCGACACCCACACCGCCACCATCGACTGGGGCGACGGCACCACGATCCAGGCCATCGACCCCGCCACCTCCCCCATCAACGCGTTCAACACCTACGAAACCCCCGGCACCTACACCATCACCATCTGCGTCACCGACGACGACGACGGCCCGGGCTGCGACACGTTCGTCACCCACGTGTCGCACACCCCCGACACCACCCCACCCGACCGCGGATCCCGGCGGCCCCTACACCGGCACCGAAGGCACCCCCATCCCCCTCGACGGGTCGGCGTCGAGCGACCCCGACGGCACCATCGTCTCGTTCGCCTGGACCACCACCGACCCCACCGTCACCCTCACCAACCCCACCACCGCCACCCCCACCCTCACCACCCCCGACAACGGCAACTACCCGGTGACCTTCACCGTCTGCGACGACGACGGCCTCTGCAGCGCCCCCACCTCGGTCACCGTTTCGGTCGCCAACACCAACCCCGCCGTCGACGCCGGAGACGACGTCCAGCGCACGCTGCTCCCGTCCCTGGACGTGGCCGACGTGACCGCTCCCGAGGGCAACACCCCCACCACGAGCACCGTCTCGTTCACCGTGACGGTCGCACCGACGCCATCCGGCGCCAGTCGACCTCGACGTGTCCTTCACGGACCCCGGCGCCGACACCCACACCGCGACGGTCGCCTGGGGCGACGCCGCCATCACGAACCTCGGTGCCGTGACCTCTCCGTTCAGCACCGGTCACACGTACACGAGCCCGGGCGCGTACGCCGTCGAGGTGTGCGTCACCGACGACGACGGCGGCACGGGGTGCGACACCCTCAGCGTGACCCTCGCCCCGTTCACCGGCACCGTCTCGGTCTCGTACACGACGAGGCCCGGGACGGCGACCGACGGCGCCGACGGGGCGCCCGCCGACTACAGGGCGACCCAGGGCTCCGTGCAGATCCCGACGGGGGGCGCCTCGGCGCAGATCCCGGTCGTGGTCATCGGCGACCGCATCGCCGAGCCGAACGAGACGTTCGCCGTCGACCTGACCGCGGCGTCGAACGCGGTCGTCCGCGACGGGCGGGGGATCGGCACCATCGTCGACGACGGCGACACGTGCACGAGCGAGGGCACGGCGGGCGACGACCGGCTCGTCGGCACCTCGGGACGCGACGTCATCTGTGCCGGTGCAGGCAACGACGTCATCGTCGCCACCGCCGGCGGCGACGAGTACCGCGGCGAGGGTGACATCGACACCGTCGACTACCAGAACGCCCAGGCCCGGGTGTCCATCGACCTCGCTGCCGGTCGGGTCTCCGGGTGGACCGACCACGTCCTCAGCAGCATCGAGAACGCCACCGGCGGCCCCTTCGACGACCTGCTGGTCGGAAGCGGCGGCCCGAACACCCTGGATGGGAGCGCGGGGGTCGACGTCCTCCGTGGCGGAGCGGGTGCGGACACCGTCATCGGTGGACCCGGGAACGACGAGGTGGACGGCGGCGACGGCGACGACGTGCTCCCGGGCGGCGACGGCGGCGACGTCATCAACGGTGGCGACGGCGACGACGAGCTCCGCGGCGGCGACGACCTGTCCCCCGACACCCTCAACGGCGGACCCGGCAACGACACCCTCAACGGCGGACCCGGCAACGACACCCTCAACGGCGGCCCGGCGCCGACATCCTGGGAGGCGGCCTCGGGAACGACACCCTCAGCGGCGGCGCCGGACGAGACGACCTCGTCGGCGGTGACGGCGACGACCAGCTCGAAGGCGGCGACGACGCCGACACCCTCGACGGCGGTAGGGGCAACGACACCCTCAACGGTGGGCCCGGCAAGGACACTCTGCTGGGCGGCGACGGTGACGACCTCATCAACGGCGGCGCCGACAACGACGACCGCCTCGAAGGTGGAGCCGGCAACGACGTCATCAACGGCGGCGACGGCAGGGACACCCTCAACGGCGGGCCCGGCAACGACACCCTCAACGGCGGGCCCGGCAACGACATCCTGGGAGGCGGCCTCGGGAACGACCTGCTCGACGGTGGCGCGGGAGCCGACGACGACGCCCTCGACGGCGGCGGCGGCGACGACACGCTCGAGGGCCGAGACGGAAACGACCGCCTCGAAGGCGACATCGGCAACGACACCCTCAACGGTGGGCCCGGCAAGGACACTCTGCTGGGCGGCGACGGTGACGACCTCATCAACGGCGGCGCCGACAACGACGACCGCCTCGAAGGTGGAGCCGGCAACGACGTCATCAACGGCGGCGACGGCAGCGACACCCTCAACGGCGGGCCCGGCAACGACACCCTCAACGGCGGGCCCGGCAACGACATCCTGGGAGGAGGCCTCGGGAACGACATCCTCAACGGCGGTGACGGCAACGACACCCTCGACGGGGGAGCCGGCAACGACACCCTGAACGGCGGACCAGGCAAGGACACCTGCGACGGCTCGAAGTGTCCCGGGGATTGACGATCAGCGGGACACGATCGTGGGCGAGGCCCGCGAACCCGGCGGACGCTCGGGGGCCGACGTGGTCCTCCCGAACCCGGCTGTGATCCTGGCTCGATACCGGCCGAGAGTGGGACTGCCGAGCGCAGGGGGCGGCAGCTCGGCCGTGATCCGGGACTCGAGCGGGACCACGGCCGACGGCACCGATGGGAACGAGGGCGCTCGCCCGCGCTCGGTCCTCCATTGGCCCTGGTCTCGGGGCCGCCGGTGGGGCACCCTGGGAGGATACGAGGATCGCCCGGGGAGAGTGAGCACTGCATGAACGACATGCCGGAGCCGACTGAGGCCGACCGCCAACCCACGGGCAAGACCTTCATCGGCGGCCGGCACGGCAGCCCGACCGTGACCGTGGCCCTCCCGTTCTCGACGATCACCGCCGTGGACAGCGGACTCCAGACGGCCATGGCCGATCTGGCCGCCCTCGTCGCCGAGCTGGCCAGGCACGCCAGCACCGAAGATGGGCCGGCGGTCGAGGCGGTGCGCCGTGCAGCCGAGGAGCTGGCCGATCGGCTCTCCGAGTCCGACACCTGATCGCGATGTCACGCGACACCCGCCCGGGATGTCTCGCGACACAACAGTGGCGCCCCCGGCAGGATTCGAACCTGCGGCCTTGGGATTAGAAGTCCCCTGCTCTCTCCTGGCTGAGCTACGAGGGCGGGCGGTCCGATCGTAGGGGGAGGCCGATCCGGTTGGCGGTGACCCCACGACCGGGGCCTATGCTGATCGTTCCCCCGGGCCCGCCCGGCGGGACGTGGTGGCCGTAGCTCAGCCAGGTTAGAGCGCCAGGTTGTGGCCCTGGAGGTCGGGGGTTCAAGTCCCCTCGGCCACCCCATTACAATCAGCCATCCCTCGCGCCTCTAGCTCAATGGCAGAGCAACGGACTCTTAATCCGCAGGTTCTGGGTTCGAATCCCAGGGGGCGTACCATCACCGCAGGTCATGGGCCTGCGGGCCATGTCCGTCGACGGCAGATCCCGGGCTAGGGGACCAACCGGGGGACCAACCAGGTCTCGTCAGCCCGCTCCGAGCGCCCGCCTCATGGCGTCGGCGTCCCTTCGCCGCCCGCCGTCGAGCAGGTGCCCGTACACGTCCTTCGTCAGCCGGACCGAGGAGTGCCCGGCCAGCTCGGCCGTGGTGAACACGAGGTCGTCGGTGGGGCCGTTCTCGGCCCCAGGCCGCTCCCAAGGCAAGCCGCTCGGCGGCCTGGGTCCGGCGGTGAGCCCGAAGAGCGTCGACCGCCAGGGGCGGCAGGGCGAGCACCCGACGGCTGCGGGCGGTCTTGACGGCGTGCCTGTTCAACCACTCTCCGGGGATCGCCCTGCGTGGACGCCGATCTTCCGGGCACACTCGCAGGGTGCAGTTCGTCCTCATCCACAGTCCGCTAGTTGGGCCCGTGACGTGGCAATGGGTCGCTGAGGCGCTGACTGGGGCTGGGCACAGCGCGGTTGTGCCGGACCTGCGACAGGCCGCGTCGTCAGGACGCGCAGCAGCGGTCGTTAGGGAGGCTGTCGCCGCGTGCCCGAGCGACACGCACGTGGTCGCCGGCCACAGCGGCGCAGGTCTTCTCTTGCCCGCAATCGCGAACTCGCTGTCGACCCCTGTTCGCCCGAGTCTCATCTTCGTCGATGCGGCCATCCCAGGCTGTGATGGAGAAGCAAGGCTTGACCCGGCTGTCGTCGATCTGCTTCGGCCACTGGCCGTTGACGGCGTCCTGCCCCCATGGTCAGCGTGGCGGGGTGAAGGCTGGGTGGAGCAAGAGATCCCCAACACTGAGGTGCGAGCCCAAGTCGAAGCCGAGCTACCCGAGCTTCCACTGCGGCTATTCGAGGACGGGCTACCGGTTCCGGCCGGTTGGTGCGAATGGCAGTGTGGCTACCTTCTGTCGAGCGAGGAGATGCGGGGTGACGCCGAGCGAGCCCGCTCGCGTGGCTGGTTGGTGCTCGAAGACCTGGGGAATCACCTCGACGTGGTCAACAGGCCTGACGAGGTTGCCGCCAACCTGGTCCGGATCAGCGACTGAAGGGGTGAGGTCACAAGCCGACCATCCCCGAAGTTCGGGGACACGCACCTCCGACGGTGACCGACCTCCTCGAAGCTGGGCTACCTATTCGGTCGGGAGCATGTCGAGTTCCGCCGACGACGACGCATAGAGCGCTCCGACGCGACCGTCCAAGCGAGGCACCCCGATCAGAAGGCGAGGTGAAAGTCGCTCATGATCTTGACGTCACCGCTGTCGGTGAACTCCAGCGTGATCATCCAGTCCGAGCCGAGGGCCCGCTCGGAGTAGCCGACGAACACGACCTGGTTGCCGGAGACGACCATCGGATCGTTCAACTCGTTCGGAATGTCAGCCAACGGGCCTTCGACCCACTCCTGCAGCGTCCCGTCGTCGACCCTGAAGGTCTGGTTGAGAAGCGTGACGTAGCCATCCGGGGTCATGAAGGAGGCCACTGCTTCGCCGTCCTCCTCGATCCAGGCGTTGACGTAGTCGCGACCGACCTCGACCATCTCCAGTTGACGATCGGTCAGCGCATCTCGGTCGGCGACCTCGCCGCCGACCACCACCGTGTCACCCAACCCGGCCACGAACGCCGGGGACGAGACTCCGTCATCCCCACGCAGCAACCATCCGGCAGTGCCGCCCACGACCAGGGCGACAACGGCGACGACTGCGACGAGGAGGCCGGTCCTCGACCTGCGCTTCGGCGTTGCCTGCTCGGAAGGGGTGGTGACTTGTGCTGCCATGACTCCCCCTCTCCTCGGGGTCCACGCAATGGTCGAACGAGATCGCCTCCACCCGCAAGAGGCGGAGGTCCCCCGTGCCGATGCACGGCCGAGAACACGCGCACTCCCCGTGCCGAGGGCGCCACGATCCGAAGCAGGAAGACCCGGATCGACGGCCGTCGAACTGGGGCCCGGTCACGCCGACGCTCACAACCGCCGGCAGCAGGCCCCGGGTCCCCTTCTCGGCAAGGACGCAGGTCCAATGGCACTTGCCTGGCACCCCCGTGGCCCCCAGCATCAAGTCGATCGTCTACCTGTGCTCGGTGTCGAACAGGACACGGGGGTGGTCGGGATGGCAACCGGACCCGGTCGAAGGGGTTCCGCGGAAGTCGCTGACGGCCCGCTGACCGAGGCCGCATTGGCCGCCTCGGTCGCCGAGCTCGTGCGCATCCCCAGCGTCGAGCCGTTCGTGCACGGGCCGAGAGCCGCCGAAGCGGGCGTTGCCGGAGAGGCAGCTCTGGCCCGCCACCTCGCCGATCGGTACACGGATCTCGGCGCCGCGGAGGTCGTGCCCGACGACGCGTCTCCGGAACGACCGAACGTCTACGCCCTGTTCCCCGGTCACACGGAACGGCTCGTCGTCATCGACGCGCACCTCGACACCGTCGGCGTGGAGGACATGACCGATCCCCCCTTCGACGGCCGGGTCGAGGACGGCTACGTCTGGGGCCGGGGCGCGCTCGACTCGAAGGCCACGACCGGCGTGATGCTCTCGCTCCTCTCTGCCTGGCAGCTCGCCGGGACGCGCCCGGACCCGACGTTGCTGGTCGTCGGTACCGTCGGTGAGGAGCTGGCCGGGTTCCCCGGGGCCATCCGGTTCCGGCGCTGGGCCGTCGAACGCGGGCTCGAGATCGACCAGCTGGTGGTCGCAGAGCCGACCGATCTGGCGCCCGTGCACGGCCACAAGGGTGGCGTCGGCCTGCTCATCACCACCGTGGGACGCGCCGCGCACAGCGCCGTGCCCGAACGGGGGATCAACGCCATCGACGCGATGGCACCGGTCCTGGTCGCCCTGCAGGAGGAACACGATCGTTTGCAGGCCGCGCCGCCGTCCACCGCTGTCGGCTGCGCCACGTTGTCCGTCACGACCATCACCGGCGGCACCGGCCCCAGCGTCGTCCCCGAGCGGTGCTCGATCATCGTCAGCCGCCGCACGGTTCCGGGCGAGGACCCCGACGAGGTCTACGACCGCCTTGCGGAACTGGCCCGCACGTCGACGTCGGTTCCCGTGGAGGTCGACCCGCTGATGGTCTGCGCGCTGGACGGCAAGACGGGGTACACGGCCTTCCACCAGCCGCCCGACACCGCACTCGTGCGGCGGCTCGCCTCGCTCACGGGGAACGCCCCTGCCACGGCCCCGTACGGGTCGAATGCCCTCGTCTACTCGGGCCTCGCCCGCGAGCTCGTGGTGTTCGGACCCGGCTCGATCGACGACGCGCACGCCCCGACCGAGCGCATCGCCCTCGACGACCTGGTCCGCACCTCCCGGGCGCTCGAAGCCTGGCTCGATCCCCGCTGACCCGCAACGCACACGGCACAGACGCCCTCACGGGCGATGGACGAACCTTCCATGACACTCAGGAGCGCCCGCCGCCAGCGAACAGCCCGAACACGAGGGCGACGACCAGGGTCCCGGGGCCAGCCGTCCAGGCGTTCCCACAATCCACGCCTGCCCCGAGAACGCGATGGGTCCCCTGTCAAGGATCAGGCCCGAACTGGACCGGCACCGGGTCGAGCCGCAGTAGCGTCGCGGCACATGCACGAATACCAACGGACGGCCTGCAGGGAGTCCGCAGGTTCTGGGTTCGAATCCCAGGGGGCGTACGCATCTCCACCACCCGGTCCCCGGTCACGGGGTGGTGCCGGCGGGGTTGTCCACGCCCGTGATCGGGGGGCAGCCGTACACCTCCCCCAGGACCCCGATGGTGGCGGTCATGGTGTCCGAGGCGGCCCGGGCACGAGCCAGCGTCTGCTCGCTGCCCTGCGCGTTCCTCACCCCGGCGATGGTCGCCTCGAGACCGCTGACCACGGGGGTGAGCCGCTGGCGCTGCTCGTCGGGGAGGGCGGCCGCGCCTTCCTGGGCCTGGGCGAGGGTGGCATCGACGCCCTCGAGTGCTGCGACCGCGCTCTCGGCGTTGCCGGTGGCGACCGACCCTCGGAGGAGCTGGAGGGACTGCGCGAGCTGGGCACGCTGCGCGCAGACGGCTACCGCCGGATCCGTCTCGGGGTCGGCGCCCTCGTCGTCGCTGCACGCCGCGATCGACGCCACCGACGCCAGCGCGACCATCATCATGGCGATGATCCTTCGTCCCATGGTGCTCCTCCGCAGCGCCGAGCAGACGCCCGACCGGAGCGCGTCTTAGCGCATCGACGCCCATGCCGGTGCCGCCCCGGGGCCTTCGCCCCGCGAGGTTCGCAGCCCGTTCATCTCCGCTTGGGGCGCCGGCCACCCGGCATGAACTGGGGAGGGTGCCCACCGACGACCCAACGTGACCACCGGCCCGGCGAAGGGGTCGAACGTGCCGTCGTCAAGGCGCAAGATCCGACCGCCGCTGACGACGACGAGACAGCCGACCTGCGTCCAGAGGCAGCTCCACCCCTCGCCACCCCTCGTCCCCCCGTCGTGTGCGTACCCGGCCACACCTCGTGTGGGCGGGTACGCACACGATGTCGGGTCAGGCGGGGACGAGGCGCTGGACGGCGTCGGCACCGACCAGGCGGTCCGTCACCGTGCCCCGGGCGTCGGCCCGCAGGACCGTCGGCGCCCGGCGGACGGCGTAGCGATCGGCCAGCTCGACCTCGACGGTGGCGTCGACCTTCACCACCGCGTCGCCGGGGAAGGTGCGGTGCAGCGTCGCCTCGACCGAGTCGCAGCTGGCGCAGTACGGCGTGGTGAAGACCACCCAGGTGGTGGGCGCCCTCAGCAGGTCGGCCGGCAACCGCGGGAAGCCGTGGCCACCCCGACGCTCGTCACGGGAACGGGCGCGGGCGTACGCGACGGCGACGATGGCCACGACGACCACGACCCCGGCGATCACCAGGAGGCGGGTCACCGGGCGCTCCCGGACCCGGAGACGGCCAGCGGGATGCGCCGGGCCCGGGCGAAGGCGAGCCACAGCTCGCACCCCACGCACAGTCCGGTGACGGCGGCGAGGGCGGCGAGGGCGGCCACGACGAGCGCCAGGACCCAGCCGACGACCGATGCCCCCAGGGCGAGAGCCACCGTGGCGGCGGCGAGGAAGACCACCCCGACCGTGGCCGCGAACCGGGGCCCGCGTGGGTCCTCGAGCTCGGCGGGGGGGCCGAGCCTCGGCTTGATCGCCTCGGCGTACAGCCGCAGGAACGGCCCGTACCGGGGCCCGAAGGCGACCCCGAGGAACAACACGACGGCGAAGGCGGGCACGACCCAGCGCTGGTCGAAGGCGAACCCGAGGAGCAGGCCGGCGGCGAGCACGCTCTGGTTGAACCGGGGACCGCGGGGATCGATGGGCGACGGGGTCGGAGCCATGGCGGCAGTGTAAACCCGACCAGGCCCGTCAGGTATTCCGGAAGGCCGGTCCGCCGGGGATCCGGGTTCAGGCCCGGGTGCCGACCAGGGTGGGGTCGTTGGCCGACGACACGACGCCGCCCGAGACCTCCTCGGTGACGGCGAACCCGTCGACGGCCACCTTGTCGTCGACCTCGAACACCGAGACCGACGGCTGCGCCCCGAGCACCCCGAGGGAGATGACCTGCTCGCCGACGATCCCCCACAGCTGGTAGGTGCGGTCGTCGGGCAGCACCGGCAGGTTGGGCGTGACCAGGTAGCCGGTACCGGCGGGGGTGACGACCGCGGTGGCCGACAGGACGCCGCCCGCGGGGTCGGTGAGCACGGTCTTGGTGCTGGACGGGTCGGCCATGGCCTCGCCGGCGGCGGCGTCGAGGGTGGGCACCGCCACCTCTTCGTCGAGGTCGTCGATGCGCTCCTCCTGGCGGACCACCACGATGCCGAGCACGGCGATGACGGCGGCGGCGGCGGCGACCATGCCGAGCACCCAGCGACTGGGGCGGGGGCGAGGCGAGCCGATGGGCACGACCGGGGCAACGCCGGTCTCGGCGTCGGCCCGTGCCTCGACCGGCTCGGGCTGCACCGCCAGCCGCAGGGCCGGCGGGGGCTCCTCGAGCGAGTCGGCGATGCGGGCCCACAGCCCGTCGGGGGCGGGGGCGCCCTCGGCCAGCAGGGCGGCGACCTCGAGGTGCTCGCGCAGCTCGGCCCGGCAGCGGGGGCACTCGGGCAGGTGCAGCTCGACCGCCTCGCGCTCGTCGGGGTCGACGGCGTCGAGGGCGTAGGCGCCGAGGAGCGCCTCGATCTCGTCGTCGCGGTACGTGTCCATCATCGGACACCTCCGACACCCGAGTCGACGAGGTTCACACGCATCTTCTTCAGGCCGGATCGGATGCGGCTCTTGACCGTGCCCTCGGGCTCGCCGAGCAGCACCGCGACCTCGCGGTAGGTGTGACCGCCCAGGTAGGCGAGCTCGATGGCCCGACGCTCGTTCTCGTGGAGCTCGGCCATGGCCCCTTTGACCCGGTCGGCGACGGCCAGGTCGAGCACCTCGTGCTCGAGGTCGTAGCCCGCCTCGGCGGTGGACCGGGCGTCACGCTGCTCGCGCTGGCGGCGTGCCGACTCGGAGCGGAGCAGGTCGACCGAGCGGCCGTGGCACTGGGCCAACAGGTAGCTGCGCAACGAGCCCCGCTCGGGATCGAACTTGGTGGGCGAGTTCCAGAGGCGGAGGTAGACCTCCTGCACGACCTCCTCGGCCAGCACCGGGTCGTGGAGGAGACGCCGGGCCAGGCCGAACACCGCACCGGCGTGGCGGCGGTAGGCCTCGGCCAGGGCGCGCTCCTCGTAGCGGCTGATGGCGATCACCAGCGTGGCGTCGCTGGCCTCGTGGAGGGCGTCGGGCGTCATGTCAGGCAGTCATACGACGCAGCGGATGCATCCGGATGACACCAGGAACCTACTCCGGGGTCTCGCCGGCCGGCGGACCGACGAACCGGCTCACCACCTCGACGTGGTGGGTCTGGGGGAACAGATCGACGAGGTGGGCCCGGTCGAGCCGGTAGCCGGCGTCGCCGAGCAGGGCGGCATCACGGCCGAGGGAGGCCGGATCGCAGCTGACCAGCACGAACACCGGGGCCCGGGCGGCCGTGAGGGCCCGGACGGCGGCGGCACCGAGCCCCGAGCGGGCGGGGTCGGCGACCACCAGATCGGCGGGACGGGCCCGGAACCGCTCGACCGCCACCTTCACCACCCGCGCGCCGGTGCCGGCCAGGTTCACCCGGGCGTCGGCCGACGACGACGCCGACCGCTCGACGGCGACCACCCGACGGTCCGACCCGGCGTCGGCGAGGGCGGCGGCGAACAGCCCGACGCCGGCGTAGGCGTCGATGACCGAGCGCGCCGACCCCGCCGCCGGCCCGGCGGCGTCGAGCACGGCGTGGAGCAGGGCGGCCGCACCATCGGGGCGCGACTGGAAGAACGACTGGGCCGAGATGCGGAACCGTCGCCCGCCGACCTCCTCGTGGAACCAGACCCGCCGGCCGCCACGGAGCTCGTCGGTGCCCACCACGACCACGTCGGTGGGGAGCTCGACGCCGTCCGCCGTCGGGTGCACCACGGCGAGGCGCTCCCCCGTCGCCGCACCGGTGCGCAGCACCACCTCGTCGGCATCGCCGAAGTACCCGTCGACGAGGAGCTCGTCGAGGGCGGGGTGGGCGACGGGGCAGCCGGGCCCGACCACGACCTCGTGGGACCGGGCCCGGCGGAAGCCGGCGGCCCCGTCGCGCACGGCGGCGCGCACCGTGGTGCGGTAGCCGAGCGGGTCGAGGGCGGGCCCGACGGTGAGCGGTGGGTCGTCGAGGCCGGCCTGGCGCCGCAGTGCGTCGGTGACGATCGCCGCCTTCCACGCCGGCTGGTACGCGGGGTCGAGGTGCTGGAGGTCGCACCCGCCGCAGCCGGCTCGGTAGGCGGGACACGGAGGCTCGATGCGGCCGGGTGCCGCCCGATCGACGGCGACGACCACCGCCCGAGCCACCCCACGGCGCGTGCCGGTGTGCTCGACCCGCACCCGCTCCCCCGGCAGGGCACCCTCGACGAGGACCACCCGACCCTCGGCGTCCCGGGCGATGCCGGCGCCGCCGACGGCGGGGCCGGCGATGTCGAGCACGTCGGTCCCGGGCACGTCGTCGGTGGTGGTCATGTCCGGCCGAGGCTACGGCACCGACCGCTATCGTCGGCCCATGAGCGACCGGCCCTTCGAGATCGCCCCGTCCGTGCTGCCCGCCGACTTCGCCCGGCTCGGCGAGGAGTGCGCCGCCCTCGAGAAGGCCGGCGTCGACCGCATCCAATGGGACGTCATGGACGGGCGCTTCGTGCCCAACCTCACTGTCGGCGCCGACGTGATCGCCGCCGCCCGTCCCCACGTGACCGTGCCGTTCGAGGCCCACCTCATGGTGCACGAGCCCACCTGGATCCTCGGGGCCATGGTCGACGCCGGGTGCGAGCGCCTCATCGTGCACGCCGAGGCGTGCGAGCACCTCCACCGCACGCTCGGACGGGTGCACGAGCTCGGCGCCCGGGCCGCCGTCGCCCTCAACCCGGCGACCCCACCGGAGGCGGTCGACTACGTGCTGGATCTGGTCGACCTGGTGCTGGTGATGACCGTGAACCCCGGCTTCGGCGGCCAGTCGTACCTCGCCGGCATGGAGCCGAAGCTGCGGGTGCTGCGCCGCCGGATCGTCGAGCGGGGGCTCGACGTCGACCTCGAGGTCGACGGCGGCATCGCCCCCGACACGGTGGCCGCCGCGGCGGCGGCGGGCGCCAACGTGCTCGTGGCCGGCAGCGCCCTGTTCCGCGACCCCGAGGGCCTCGAGCACGCGGTGAGCGACCTGCGGGAGCGGGCCGAGGCCACCCGACGAACGCCGACCTGAGCGTCGGCACCCCTCGACGACGTCAGCCGGTCACCAGGCGGCGCACCTCGTCGACGGCGGCGGGGAGGTCGCCCACCGCCCGCACGATGGCGCCCGACGGACGGACGAAGACGAACACCGCCTCGCCCACCGGACGGCCGAGCGCGACCTCGAGCGCGGCGGCATACGCCGCTCCCTGGAGCCGGTAGCCGGCGAACGACGCGTCGAGCTCGGCCTCGGAGCGGGCCCGGTCGGTCTTGTAGTCGACGACCACCAACGAGCCGTCGGGCCGCTCGTAGAGCAGGTCGACGTAGCCCTCGAGGACGCGGTCGCCGAACGGGGCGGCCACGAACACCTCCCGCCAGAACCGGCCGCCGGCGACGGCCTCGCGCACCGGGACGCTCACGAGGGCCGCCCGGGCGAGCGACGCCACCGTGTCGGCCGACTCGGCGATGCCCTCGACCGCCGCCTGGGACTCGGCGACGGCGTCGAGATCGGCGGGATCGGCCAGGTCGACGATCTGCAGCACGCCGTGGACGGCACGGCCGACGGCGGTGCCGGCGTGGCCCCGCCGGCCGGGACGGGGCGGCTCGCCGTCGACCTCGGCGGCGTCGCCCCCTTCCACGGTCGCGGGGGCATCGTCGCGGTCGGTGTCGATCGAGGAGTCGGGCTCGGTGCCGGTCTCGGCGTCGGCGGGGGCCTCGACCTGGTCGAGCTCGGCCTGCAGCCCCGTCGGGACCACGGCGGCCGGACGGCGGACCCGAGCCAGGAGCCGCTCGCGCCCCGTCGCCCACGCCTCGTGCTCGGCCGCGAGGTCGACCCGGTCGACGGACCCTGTGCCCGTGACCGGGACCCTGCCCGTGACCGGGACCGGGACCGGGACCGGGACCGGGTCCACCGTGACCGTCGGCGGGGACCACCGCTCCCACGCGTCGGTGACGGCGGCGTCGCCCTCGAGCAGCGGGGCGAGGTCGTGGGCCAGGCTCGGACCCCTCGCCGGACGGTGCAGGCTGACGACCAGGAGCTCCTCGGCGCGTGTGGCCCCCACGTAGAGCAGGCGGCGGCGCTCGGCGAGCCGGTGCTGCTGCTCGGCCTCCTTGGCCTCGGCGAACCCCGACGACGAGACCGGGAACTCCTTGGTGCCGAGGCGCACCTCGGGCCCGGTGTCGTTCCACAGCACACGGTCGGTGGGCGGGGGCGGCCCGACGTTGAGCCCGGCGAGCACCACGACCGGGAACTCCAGCCCCTTGGCGCCGTGGACGGTGAGGATGCGCACGGCGTCGTCGTCGGCCTCGGGGACGATGGTCTCGAGCCGGGCCGCCTGCTCGTCGGCCTGGCGCTCGCACCACGCCACGAAGTCACCGAGGCTGGTGCCGCCGGCCTCGACGAAGGCGCGGGCCTCGTCGGCGAGGATCCGCAGCCGACGCCAGTGGTCACGGGGGCGACGTCGGGCGAAGGTGAGCTCGACCAGGCGACGCTCGCTGATGACCTGCTCGACCAGCAGGTTGACCGGGAGCCAGGACCGTTGCCGGTGCAACGCCCGGAGGGCGGCCAGCGCCGCCACGACGGGCTGGTCGGGGGACAGCTCGTCGGGGGAAGGACCGAGGTAGCTCCAGCGACCGCCCGCGACCCGGTGGTCGAGGAGGTCTCGGTCGGAGCACGCGAACCCGGGCGACCGGAGGGCGGCGACCAGCGCGACCTCGTCGGCGGGATCGTCGATGGCCCGCAGGACGGCGACCAGCTCGCGCACCTCGTCGCTGCCGAAGACGAGCGAGCGGCTCTCGAGCCGGTAGGGCACGTCGACGGCGTCGAGGGCCCGCTCGAGGGTGGCGAGGTTGGCCCGGGTCGGGAGCAGCACGGCGATGTCGCGGTAGGCGACGCCCTCGGGCCCCACTCCCGGCGCCACGCCGTCGCGGATGCCCACGATGGCCCCCGCCAGCTCGTCGGCTTCGCGCGCCCGCACCTCGCCGACCCGCGTGCCCTTGTCGGCGCCGTCGCCGAGCACGACGACGGCCGGACGTCCGTCCGGGGGTGCCGGACGATGCGGGTGGAGGGGCCGGAACTCGGTCTGCACCCCGTCGATCGGTTCGAACAACGAGGGGAACACCGCGTTGACCCAGTCGATGACGGCGGGCACCGAGCGGAAGTTCTCGACGAGCGGGACGAGGGGGTGGGCGAAGGCCGCCTTGGCCCGTTGGTAGAGCCCGATGTCGGCCCGTCGGAACCGGTAGAGGGTCTGCTGCGGGTCGCCCACGAGGAACAGCCGCCCCGGGCCGAGGGTGGCGTCGGCCCACGATGACGGGGTCGCGGTGGGATCGGCGAGGCAGAGCAGCGCGGCGATCTCGATCTGGAGCGGGTCGGTGTCCTGGAACTCGTCGACCAGCACCATCGTGATGCGGTCGTGGAGGGCGACCCGGACCTCGGGATGACGGCGCAGCAACGACGCGGCCAGCACCAGCAGGTCGTGGAACTCGAGCCGACCCCGACGGCGGCGCTCGCTCGCGCCGGCCAGGGTGAACTCGACCAGTCGGGCCACGACGGGTCGCAGCGCCGCCTCGCCGGCGGCGGCGCGGATGGTGGCGCGCACCTCGCACGCCGCAGCGCACGCCTCGTGGACCGCCGTCGCCTCGGGGTTCTTGCCACCGAGGCTCTTGCCGGGGATCCCCGGCCAGTCGTGGTCGAGCACCTCGAGCAGGGCCAGCTCGGCCTCGCCGCCCGGCACCGGGGGACCCTCGGCGGCGACCGCCCGCAGCCGGGCGACGAACGGCACGAGGGTGCCCTCGACGCAGGTGCGGAGCTTCCCGTCGGCGGGGCAGGCGCCGGCGGCGCGCACGGCGGCGTCGAGGGCGGCGACGAGCGGGGCCACGTCGATCGGCTCGAGGGGGCTGACGGACGGCCGGTGGAGACGGTCCCAGTTGTCGTGGAACACCTCGGCGACCTCGCGGAGGTCCTTCGGGCGACCACCGAGCTGGAAGGCGCGGAGCAGCGCGGGCTCGAGGGCGGGGTCGGCCAGCAGGTCGTCGACGAAGGCGTCCCATCGCTCGCCGAACGCGACCGCCGCCTCGATCGGGTCGGCGACCTCGAACCCGGGCGGGATGCCGGCCTCGAGCGGGAACTCGGCCAGCAGGCGCTGGGCGAACCCGTGCAGGGTGGAGATCGAGGCCTCGTCGATGCCGTCGACCGCCGCCCGGCACCTCGCCCGCCCGGCGTCGTCGAGGGCAGGATCCAGGGCGCCCTGCTCGAGCCCGCGACGGAGCCGGTCGCGCAGCTCGGCCGCCGCCGCCTCGGTGAAGGTGATGGCGGCCAGCCCGCCGATGTCGGCCAGCCCGCCGGTGGCGACGAGGTGCCGGACGCGGTCGACGATCGTGGTGGTCTTGCCGGTGCCGGCGCCGGCCTCGACGAAGGAGGTGCCGCCGACCTCGGTGCGCAGCCGGTCGCGCTCGGGCTGGTCGACCGGCGGCCGGTCGGTGGGGGCGGCCGGCACGGTGGCGCTCACGACCCATCCCCCGCCGGGTCGGTGCCGGGGGTCGGGCCCTCGGCGAGGGCCACGTACCCGGTGAGGGCCGCGTCGTTGCGGACGCGCTCCCACAGCTCGCCCCGGGAGGACGGGCAGATGCGGTCGTACGGACAGAAGCCGCAGTGGGCGTGGCCCCAGTACCCGTCGTCGCCGGGGTTGGCCGGGAACCGGCCCTCGGCCACGCCGTCGACCACGGTCCCGACCACCTCGACCAACCGCTCCCGGGCGGTGTCGTCGATCGTGGCCTCGGAGTGGCAGCGCCGCTCGACGAACCAGAAGCGGGCCTCGACGTCGGCGTCGGTGTCGACGTCGGCGCGCCCGGCGTAGGCCAGCCGGGCGGCCTCGGCGTACAGCGGGAGCTGCAGGTGGCGGCCGCGGGCGGTGACGTCGTCGCCCAGGTGCTTGTAGCCCTCGTCGGAGCCGGTCTTGTAGTCGGTGACCACGAGCGCCCCGTCGGCGACCCGACGGTCGACCCGGTCGATGCTGCCGTGGAACGCGACCCGACGACCCGACGGCAGGGCGACCTCGACGGGGGGCCGGTCGTCGTCCCCCGTGCCGAACCGGAGCTCGACGTCGAGCGGGGACAAGCCCTCGGCGCGCCGCTCGGCGGCGTCGTCCTCGATGATGGTCTCGATGCGACGGACCAGCCGGTCGGCCTCCAGCCGCCAGAGCAGCGGTCGACCGGTGAGCCCCTCGTCGCGGTAGCGGGCGAACACCTCTTCGACGACGGCGCGGAGACGGGCCCGGTCGGCGTCGTCGAGCTCGTCGTCGGGGAGGCGGCCGAGGTCGTCGCCCACGAACCGCTCGAGCACCTCGTGCACGAGCGAGCCGCGGGCGAGGCTGCCGATGACGTCGACGTCGCCGCGGTCGTCGAGCGGGTGCACGTGGAGCACGGCGTGGAGATAGGAGCGGAACGGGCAGGTGGCCCAGGTCTCGAAGCGGGTGGCCGAACCGGTGGTGGCCCGCTCCGCCATCGCCTCGGGGAGCGGGCCCACCCCGCCGGTCCACTCGCCGAACCGGCCCTCGACCCTGGCCACCACGGCCTCGGCCCCCCGGGCCAGGGTCGGGTCGGTGGCGAGGGCGCCCGTCGCCGCGGCCGGGCCGCCGGCGTGGTGCAGGGCCTGGAGGACCTTGGTGCGGTGGTCGCGGGCGTCGGCGGCGGCGGTCGCCAGGGCGGGGGCGGCGGCGAACGACGGGAGGTCGACGAACGACGCGTGGTGGACCTCGTCGAGACGCTCGGCGAGGACGGGGCGGTCGACGGTCGCCCGCAGCGCCTCGAGCCACCAACGCGACGGCCAGGCCACGCGGCCGGCCCGGCGGTCGGCGGCGGCGAAGGTCTCGATCGCGGTGGGTGTGGTGGCGAGGGCGGCGAGCAGGTCGGCCCCTTCGAGGCTGCGGGGAGGCCGACGTCGGGGCAGGCCCACCCCGGCCTCGGCGCGGACGCGGTCGGGCAGCAGCGGGTCGTCGGACCCACGCGGCGGCAGCAGTCCCTCGGCCATGCCCACCACCACGAGCAGGTCGTGGTCGGCGCCCACCGCGTCGGCGAGGCCACCGACGAACACGCCCCGACCGAAGCGGCCGACGGCCCGGCCGGGCCGACCGAGCTCGTCGCCGAGCACCCGTCGGAACCGGTCGAGGTCGACGTGGTCCTCGACGGCGTCGAGGTTGGCCAGCTCGTCGAGCAGCACCCAGATGCGCTCGTAGGCGTCGAGCTCGTCGTCGGCCCAGCCGGTGCGGGTGTGCCGAGGACCGAGGAGGGTGACCAGGACGTGCCGGGCCCAGGCCGCCAGCCCCGCCCACGTGCCGGCGTCGTCGGGCTGGGCCAGCGCGGCCACGTGGTCGATCAGCTCGTCGAGCAGGTCGAGGTCGGCGATCTCGCGGTCGACCCATGCCGGCGGCCCGGCGCCGCCGTCGCCCGACTCCTCGCCCACCACCGTGGCCAGCTCGGCGCGACGGCGACCGACGCGTTCGTGCCACTGGTCGACGCCCTGGTTGACACCGCACGCCCGGGCCCGGCGGTCGAGCCGGCCGACCGGCAGCCGCTCACCGTGCGGACCGCGGACGGGCCCGGCCCGCAGCCACGCCATGACCTCGGCCCGCCGGAACCCGGTGTCCGCGACGGTGAGCAGCCCGGTCAGGATGCGGCCGGGCACGGACTGGGCGAGCGTGGTGGCGGCCGGCGCGTGGTGCGGGATCCCGGCCGCGGTGAGCTGCTCGTGCAGCAGCAGGTGGTAGGGCGACCCGACGCGGCTGACGACGGCGACGCGCTCGGCCGGCACCCGCTCGAGGTGGTCGACGACGAGGCGCACGACGTGGCGCACCTCCTCGTCGGCGTCGGGCGCCCGCACGAAGAGGCGTGCGGGGGTGGTCGACCCCGCCGCCGACGCCGACGCCGCGTCGACGGCGGGAGCGAGGGGAGCCAACCGGGTGCGCAGGTCGACGAGCAGCTCGTCGCCGACGCGGTCGCCGGTGCGGCCGAGCACCACGGTGACGGCCCGGCGCTCGTGGAGGGCGAGCACGAGACCGATCTCGGCGTCGGTGAGCCGGCGGGGCAGGTGCACCACCAGGTGGCCGAGCCCGACGAGCGGTGCCGCGCCGGACCGGACCGCCTCGACCGCGGCCCGCCGGGTCAGGCGGTCGTCGGCGAAGGGAGCGGCCCGAACCCGGAAGGCCCGCAGGTGCGCCACCACCGCCGCGGCGCGCTCGCCGACCCGGGCCAGGCGGTCGAGGGCGGCCTCGTCGAGGTCGGCCAGCTCGGCGAAGGTCTGCTCGTAGCTGCGCTCGACTGCGGCGCTGCCCGCCAGCGACCCGAGCGGGCCGGTGTCGTCGGCCAGCACGGATCGGATCAGCGCCGCCCGCTCGAGACGGCCGAGCGGCGGGCGACCCTCGGCGGCCAGCGCCGGGGCGGCCAACAGGTCGACCACCTGCGGCAGCGAGGTGAACTGGACGTGCACGAGCCCGGGGGGCCGGTCGACGCCGGGGGCGGCGCCGGCGGCCAGGCGACGTCGGACGGTCACCGCCGCATGGGTGGACGGCATGGCCACGGTGACCGGGGCCAGCGGATCGCCCCCTTTGGCCGCCACCACGAGGCGATCGAGCACCGACAGGGCGGCCGGCCCGTGGTCGACGACCACCAGGGCCGGCGGTGCCTGCCCCGCGTCGGGCGCCCTCGTCTCCACCATCGGGTCGACAGTACCCAGGGCCGGTGACAGCCACGGCGGTCCACCACCTCGGGGGACGGGATTGCCAGACTGCTCGGCGACCTGGGGCGCGGGCGGCTCGGCAGGAGGTTCGTGTGGCGCGTCTCACCCGGCACTGGAGGACGGCGGTGATCGTCGCCGTGATCGCCGGTGTCGCCGCCGTGGTCGCCCTCCGCCTCGCGGACCGACCCCCCGAGCGCTCCGCTCCGGCGTTCTGCGCCGAGCTGACCGCCGCCCAGGACCTCGACGAGGGGCTGGCCTCCCTCGACCCCGACCGCCTCGACCCCCAGGTGGCCGCCCTGGCGCGGGCCCGGGCCGTGGCCCCGCTCGAGATCGAGCCGACGGTCACCGCCGTGCTCGACCTGGTCGAGGACCTGCGCGACACCATCGACGCCGCCCCGGGGGACCGGGTGGCGGCCGTCGAGGAGGCCCTGCGGGCCCACCAGGCCGACGTGCCGAGGGCCGAGTTCGCGGGGGTGGTGCTGGAGGACTACGCCCGCAACACCTGCGCCCTGCAGCTGTCGGGCGCGGCCCCCGCCTAGGTCATCTCCCCGCGCTTGAGGATCACGTGGTCGATGATGCCGTACTCCTTGGCCTGTTCGGCCGTGAACCAGCGGTCGCGCTCGGAGTCGGTCTCGATCTGATCGACGTCCTGGCCGGAGTGGAAGGCGATGCGCTCGGCCATCCGGCGCTTGATGAAGCCCATCCGCTCGGCCTGGATGGCGATGTCGGCGGCCTGGCCACCGATGCCGCCCGAGGGCTGGTGCATCATGATCTCGGCGTTGGGCAGCGAGTAGCGCTTGCCGGCGGCCCCGGCGCAGAGCAGGAACTGGCCCATCGAGGCGGCCAGGCCCATGCAGATGGTGGCCACGTCGGGCTTGATGAACTGCATGGTGTCGTAGATGGCCATGCCGGCGGTGATCGAGCCGCCGGGGCTGTTGATGTAGAGCCAGATGTCGCGGTCGGCGTCCTGGGCGTCGAGGTAGAGGAGCTGCGCGATGAGCTGGTTGGCGACCTGATCGTTCACGTCGCTGCCCAGCACGACGATGCGGTCGCGCAGCAGCATCCGGAAGATCTCCTGCCCGGGATCGTTCCCGAGCGGGGTCTGGGCGATCGGCGCCGGCAGTGGCTGCTCCATCGGTCTCCTCTCGAATGGGGGGCCCTCCGGCCCGCCGGCGCAGGCTACCGCCCCCGACTCGTGGTCCGGCCACCCTCCCTGCTCCCCGCCACCGCGACGGGGGCCGTTGCGCCCTCGGGTCCGGTCGTCTAGGAATCCGGCCAATGCGTGCCTCCCGGTTGCTGGCGGTCACGGTCGCCCTCGTGCTCGTCGCCGCCCTCGGCGCCTGCTCGGACGACGAGGACGCGTCGTCGACCGGGTCGACCGAGCCGGTGGCCACCACGCTGCCCCCCGGCGGTGACTTCTACGAGATCCCCGATCCCCTGCCGGCCGGCCCGCCGGGCACGATCATCCGCAGCGAGCCGATCACGGGCGCGCCCGACGGGGCCCAGGCGTGGCTCGTGCTGTACACCTCCACCGACGTCTCGGGCGAGCCGATCGCGACTTCGGGGGTGATCGTCGCCCCCGCCGATCCCCCCGCCCCGCCCGCCGGAAGACCGGTCGTCGCCTGGGGTCACCCGACCACCGGCGTGGCCCAGCGGTGCGCCCCGTCGATCGGCACGCCGTTCGCCTTCATCGAAGGGCTGACCGACCTCCTCGCCGCCGGCTTCGTGGTCGCCGCCCCGGACTACTCGGGGCTCGGCGCCGCCGGGCCGCCGTCCTACCTCATCGGCGACCTCGAGGGCCGCAACCTGCTCGACGCCGCCCGGGCCGCCCGGAACGTCCCCGACACCGGCGCCGGGGACGAGGTCGTGTTGTGGGGTCACTCGCAGGGCGGGCACGCGGCCCTGTTCGCCGGCCAGCTCGCGCCCGACTACGCCCCCGAGCTGTCGGTGCTGGGCGTCGCCGTCGCCGCCCCGGCGACCCTGCTGGCCGACCTCGTGCGCGACGACGAGCAGACCGGCCCGGGGGTCTCGCTGTCGATCTACGCGATGGTCGCCTACGAGCAGGCCTACCAGTCCGAGTTCCCCGGCCTCGACGGCGACGACGTGCTCACCCCCGCCGCCCAGGAGGCGGTGCCGCAGCTCGAGCAGCTCTGCGACCTCACCCAGTCGGAGCAGGTCGAGGCCATCGCCGACCCCCTCGCCGGCAACGTCTTCGCCGAGGACCCGACGACCACCGCCCCGTGGTCGGAGCTGCTCGCCCGCAACACCACCGGGGCGGTGCCCATCCTCGCCCCGGTCTTCATCGCCCAGGGCGACCAGGACACGATCGTCGATCCGAGCGTCACCGAGGACTACGCCGCCGAGCTGTGCGAGCAGGGCTCCACCGTCCAGCTGACGGTGTACCCGGGCCAGACCCACGAGACCATCGCCCTCGTCGCCGCACCCGACGTCGTCACCTGGGCCCAGGGCCTGCTGGCCGGCGAGGACGCACCCAGCACCTGCTGAGCGGCGGAGCCGGGCGCCGCGCTCCGCCGCTCGGGCGGGGACTCGTCGCTAGCGTGGGCGGGGCCACGCGGGCGTGGCGGAACCGGCAGACGCGCTGGGTTTAGGTCCCAGTGTCCTTCGAGACGTGGGGGTTCGAATCCCCCCGCCCGCACCGGTCCGCCCTAGGTGAGGAAGACCGCGGCGACACCGACGCCGTTGATCACCATGTGGGCGACGATCGACGCGCCCAGCCGGCGGGTGGTGGCGGCGAGGAAGGCCAGCAGCAGGCCGTAGGCGGTGGTGACCCCCACGATGAACAGGGCCTGGCCGATCGAGTCGCCGGTGGCGTGGAACGCCCCGAACACGACCGACGACAAGACGATGCCGACCCCGGTGTTCCAGCGCTTCTCGGCGGCCCGGAGGAACAACCCGCGGAAGAACAGCTCCTCCACGACCGGGGTGGCCACGGCGACGAGGAACAGCACGGCCACGACACCGAGCGGGCCGGGGTCGCTCGGGAGGAAGTCGGCGTTGTCGGGCGCCTCCTCGGCGGAGATCAGCGTCCACACGATGTTGCCGGCGATGCTGATCGCCAGGCACGCGACACCGGCGAGGATCCCCCACCCGACGTCGGACGGGACGATGCGAAGCCCGAAGTCCTCGGCCAGGCTGCGCCGCCCTTTGCGGTAGCTGGCGACGACCGGCCACCCGGCGAGCCCGATCCAGCCGGACGCGAGCGTGGCGGCGAGCAACGGGACCGACAGCTCGCCGACGTCACCGGTCTGCAGGTCGACCCCACCGAGGACGATCAGGACGACCGTGCCGACGATGCCGCCGGCGATCCACAGCAGCAGCCCGTAGAGGACGTCCCCGAGGCCCCACCGCACCTCGGGCTCACGGGGACCGGTGGCATCGGGGACCCAGGGGCCGAACGGCCCGGCCGACGTGCCCGGCGGTGGCCACGACGTCGAGAACGGCGGGAGCGGGGCCGGCTGGGTCGGTGGCCGCTGCGGCCAGGGGACGGGCCCGTCGGGATCGGTCACGGCCGCCAGTGTGCCCGACGCGGCGGATGCGCTGGGGTCAGGTGCTCGTCTCGCCGCCGGCCGCGGTCCCGAGCATCCACGAGCGGGTCCGGGCGGTGAACACGCTCGGCAGGCCGCCCGTGTGCAGGAACACGGTGGGCTGGTCGGCGGCCAGGCGTCCGGCCCGGAGGTCGGCGATCAGCCCGGCGAGGGCCTTGCCCGAGTAGACGGGGTCGAGCACCAACCCCTCGCAGCGCGCCGCCAGCGTGACCGCCTCGTGGGCCGCCTCGGTGTGGTCGCCGTAGCCCCGGCCGATCCGGTCGCGGTCGAGGTGCAGCGTGCCGGCGGGCAGGGGCCGGGCGGCCAGGCTGGCGACGCCGGGGGTGAGGGCGTCGATGCGGTGCTCGACGTCGGGCAGCGCGCCGACGTCGACGCCGTGCACCCGGTCGTGGTGGCCGAAGCCGACCGCGAGCCCGGCGTGGGTGCCACCGGTGCCGGTGGCGGTGTAGACGACGGCGCCGAGCGGCGCCTGGGCGGCGAGCTCGGCGGCGGCCACGACGTAGCCGAGGGTGCCCACCTCGTTGGCCCCGCCGAGGGGGATCTCGTAGGGGTGCCGGCCCTCGGCGGCGAGGCGCAGCGCGGTCTCGGCCAGGGTGCGCTCGATCAGCTCCGGGTCCGAGGCGCCGGCCCAGATCAGCTCGGCGCCGAAGAGGTGGTCGAGCACCAGGTTGCCCTCCGGGTCGTCGGGCGGCGTGCCCCCGAGGACGGCGACGCAGTCGAGCCCGGTGCGGCAGGCGGCGGCGGCGGTGAGGCGCACGTGGTTGCTCTGGGCGGCGCCGGCGGTGACGAGCGTGCGACCGCCCTGGGCGAGGGCGTCGGCGACCAGGAACTCGAGCTTGCGCACCTTGTTGCCGCCCGCACCGAGACCGAGCAGGTCGTCGCGCTTGACCCACAGCGCCCCGTCGGCGAAGCCGAGCGCCCGGCCGAGGCGGTGCATCGGCTCGAGCGGGGTGGGCAGCTGGGCGAGCGGATGGCGGCGCGGCGCCCGACCGTGGGTCGACGACGTGTTCCCGGTCACCACCGGAACGTAGCTCCTAGGGTGACCGCGATGGACGTGCACGACCTGGCGACGCCCGCGCTCCTCGTCGACGGCGAGGCCCTCGCCCACAACGTGTCGGCCATGGCCGAGGTGTGGCCGGGCCGTCGCCTGCGTCCCCACGTCAAGGCGTTCAAGTCGACCGCGCTCGCCCGCGAGCTCGTCGCCGCCGGCCACCCCGGGTTCTGCGCGGCGACCATCCGGGAGATCGAGGGGCTCGCCGCCGCCGGGCTCGGCGACGACCTCCTGCTCGCCAACGAGGTGCTCGACGCCACCCGTCTCGGCGCGGTCGTCGCCGCCGGCCACCGCGTCACCGTGGCCGTCGACTCCGACGAGACGATCGCCGCCGCCGCCGCCGGCGGCGTGCGGGAGGTGCTCGTCGACGTGAACGTCGGCCTCCCCCGCTGCGGGTGCGACCCGGCCGACGCGCCGGCGCCTGGCCGAGGTGGCGAGGCGGGCCGGGCTCGAGGTCCGCGGGGTGATGGGCTACGAGGGCCACGTGGTCGGCCTGACCGACCGCGAGGCGCGCACCGAGGGCGTCGCGGCCAGCATGGCCCTGCTCACCGCCGCCCACCAGCGGGTCGGCGGCCCGGTGGTCTCGGGCGGCGGCACCGGCACGTGGGACCTCAACGAGTGGGTCACCGAGCTCCAGGCCGGCTCGTACACGCTGATGGACACGGCGTACGAGAAGCTCGGCCTGCCGTTCGTGCGCGCCGTGAGCGTGCTCGGCACCGTGATCTCGGTCGATCGGTCGTCGGGCTACGCGGTGGCCGACGTGGGCCTCAAGTCGCTCGGCATGGACCACGGCGACCCGTCGATCGACGAGGCCAAGGTGTGGTTCTGCTCCGACGAGCACCTCACCTTCTCGCCCCGCGACCCCGCCGAGTTCCCGCGGGTCGGCGACCGGGTGCGGGTGTGGCCCGCCCACGTCGACCCGACGGTCGCCTACCACGAGCGGATGTGGGTGGTGGACGGCGATGCGGTCGTGGACGAGTGGCCCGTCGACCTCAGGAACTGGTGAGCGCCCGGGCGAGGGACCGCAACGCCCGACCGCGATGGCTCACGGCGTGCTTCTCGTCGGCGGTCATCTCGGCGAACGTGCGCCCGTCGCCGTCGTCGGGGACGAACAACGGGTCGTAGCCGAAGCCGGCCTCGCCCCTCGGCGCGGGCGCGACCGTGCCCTCGACCGTGCCCTCGGCCACCACCTCCCGGCCGTCGGGGAAGCGGACGAGGGCGACGGTGCGGAAGCGGGCCCGCCGCCGCTCGGGGCCCTCGGCGCCCACCCGGTCGAGCTCGCGGCGCACCTTGGCCACGTTGTCGGCGTAGGTGGCGTCGGGCCCCGCGTAGCGGGCGGCCAGCACCCCGGGCTCGCCGCCGAGGGCGTCGACCTCGAACCCGGTGTCGTCGGCGACCGCCGGCCGCCCGGTGGCCTCGGTGATGGCGACCGCCTTCAGCCGGGCGTTGCCCTCGAGGGTGTCGGCGTCCTCCACCACGTCGGGGACCTCCGGGGGCCGGGGGACGAGGGTGAGCCCGAGCGGTTCGAGGATGGCGGCGATCTCGGCCACCTTGTCGGGGTTGGCCGAGGCGACGACCAACGTCGCCGCTCCCCGCCGCTCGGGCGCCGGCTCCACCGGCTCGCTCACGGCGAGGGTCGCGCCGGGGGCGGGTCGCCCGTCATCAGCCGCTGGAGCTGCACCACGTCGGCGATCCCACGCTCGGCCAGGTCGAGCATCGAGTCGAGCTCGCCGCGGCTGAAGGCGGCGCCCTCGGCGGTGCCCTGCACCTCGATGTAGCGGCCCGAGCCGGTGAGCACGACGTTCATGTCGACCTCGGCGGCCGAGTCCTCGACGTAGGGCAGGTCGAGCACCGGCACGCCGTCGACGATGCCCACCGACACCGCCGCGCACTCCTCGCGCAGCGGTTGGGCGCCGATGGCCCCGCGCTGCACGAGCCGGGTCAGGGCGTCGTGCAGGGCGAGGTAGCCGCCGTTGATCGACGCCGTGCGGGTGCCGCCGTCGGCCTGCAGCACGTCGCAGTCGACGAGCACCTGGCGCTCGCCGAGGGCGGCCATGTCGCACACGGCGCGCAGCGACCGGCCGATGAGGCGCTGGATCTCCTGGGTGCGCCCCGACGGCTTGCCGGCGGCGACCTCGCGACGGATGCGCTCCGGTGAGGCGCCGGGCAGCATCGAGTACTCGGCGGTGACCCAGCCCTTGCCCCGACCCTTCATCCACCGCGGCACGTCCTCGTCGATCGTCGCGGTGCACAGCACCATCGTCCGGCCCGCGGTGACGAGCACCGACCCGTCGGCCTGGTCGGTGAAGTCGCGCTCGAAGGTGATGCGCCGCAGCTCGTCGTCGGCTCGGCCGTCTGGTCTCACAGGTCGTACCTCTCGTCGATGGTGGCGATCGAGACCGGCTCGCCGAAGGCCTCGCTGCCGCGGCGGCGGTGCTCGTCGGGGTCGGATCTCGGCCACAGGTGGGTGAGCACCAACCGTCTCACACCGGCGGACCGGGCCATGGCACCGGCCTGGCGGGCGGACAGGTGGAGCACGCCCTCGGCCTGCTCGTCGGTGGGGTAGGTGGACTCGCACAGGGCCAGGTCGATGCCCGTCCCGAGCGCCGCGAACGACCACCCGGGGCCGGTGTCGGCCGAGTAGGCCAGGCTGGCATCGGAGGTGACGTCGTCGATGCGCAGGGCCAGCGTCTCGACGTAGTGGTCGGTGCGCGACGCCCGGAAGCGCAGGCCGCCGACGGCGAACTCGTCGCCGTCGCCGGTGTCGTGCCAGTCGAACGTCGGTCGGAGGTCGGTCGTCACCGCCTGGGCCAGCGCCCGGGTCTCGGCCGTGCCGTACACGACGAGACCGTCACGCCCGAGGCCGTAGCGGAGGGCGACCCGCAGCCCGGTGAGGTCGACCCAGTGGTCGGGGTGGCTGTGCGAGACGAAGACGGCGTCGAGCGCCTCGATGGGGATGTGGCGCTGGAGGTTGGCGAGCGCGCCGGGGCCGAGGTCGACGGCGACCCGCACGCCGCCACCTTCGACGAGGTAGCCGCTGCACGCGCCGCCGGGGCCCTGGTAGCTGCCCGACGCGCCGAGCACGGTGACCCTCAGGCCCACGGCTCGGTCACCCCCACGAGACGGCTTCGACGTGGTCGAGCTCGGGGCCGAGCAGTCGGGCGCCGAGCCGCCGGAACCACACCACGTCGCCCGACGACAGCCACCGGTGCGTGGCCCGACCGGGGCCGTCGGCGGGCCGGGCCGGCCCGTCGCCGCCGAGCAGGTGGCGCACCTCGAACGCGGTCTCGTCGGCCGACGACACGAGCACGACGTCACGGCCCATCACGTCGCTGATGGTGCGGGCCAGGAACGGGTAGTGGGTGCAGCCCAGCAGCAGCGTGTCGACGTCGGCGTCGTGCAACGGTGCCAGCAGGCGCTCGGCGAGCACGTGCACCTGGTCGCTGGCGAAGTCGCCGCGCTCCACGAACTCCACGAACCCCGGACAGGCTGCGCACGTGAGCTTGACGCCGGCGTCCGCGTCGGCGACGGCGCGCTGGTAGGCGCCCGACGCGACGGTGCCGACGGTGCCGATCACCCCGACGTGGCCGTTCCGGGTGGCGCTCACGAGCGACCGAACGCCGGGCGCGATCACCCCGATCACCGGCACCGGCAGCTCGTCGGCCAGCTCGTCGAGGGCAGCCGCCGACGCGGTGTTGCACGCGACCACGACGAGCTTGACGTCGTGGTCGTCGACGAGGAACCGCCCGATCTGGTGGGCGAAGCCCCGCACCTCGTCGAGGGGACGGGGCCCGTAGGGGTAGCGGGCGGTGTCGCCGACGTAGACGACGTCCTCGGCGGGCAGCAGGTCGATCAGGGCCCGGGCGACGGTGAGCCCGCCGAACCCGCTGTCGAACATGCCGATGGGACGATCGTCGGGCACAGGGTCAGGCTACGCCGGGGTCACCACGTGTCGACGAACGGTCGCTTCTTGCCCGACCGCGCCGGCGGTTCGCCAGCGGTGAGCAACGAGGTGACCCAGCGACGAGAGTCGGCGGGGTCGATGACGTCGTCGATCTCGAAGGAGGTCGCCGTGCTGAGCGCCCTGCCCTGCTCGTAGGCCCGAGCGACCAGCTCGTCGTAGCGGCGCTCGCGCTCGTCGGGATCGTCGATGGCGTCGAGCTCGCGACGGAACCCGAGCTTCACCGCGCCCTCGAGGCCCATGCCGCCGAACTCCCCCGTCGGCCAGGCGACGGTGAACACGGGCGAGCGGAAGCTGCCGGCCGCCATCGACTGGGCGCCGAGTCCGTACCCCTTGCGCAACACGATGGTGCCGACCGGCACGGTGACGCTGGCGGCGGTGACGAACAGCCGGCTCACGTGGCGCACGAGGGCGGTGCGCTCGGCATCGGGCCCGACCATGAAGCCGGGCGTGTCGCAGAGGAACAGCAGCGGGAGGTCGTGGGCGTCGCAGAGCTGGGTGAAGCGGGCCGCCTTGTCGGCACCGTCGGCGTCGATGGCACCCCCGAGGTGGGCGGGGTCGTTGGCCACGATCCCGAGGGGGCGACCCTCGACCCGGGCGAGGGCGGTGACCATCCCCGCCCCCCACCCGGCCCGCAGCTCCAGCACCGAGTCGACGTCGGCGAGGCCGTGCACGACGGCACGGACGTCGTAGACCGCCTTGCGGTGCTCGGGCACGGCGTGGCGGAGACGGTGCTGGTCGGGGACCTCCCACGCGTCGTGGGGGCCACGGAAGTAGCCGAGGTAGCGGCGGGCGAGGGCCACCGCCTCGGCGTCGTCGGCGGCGACCAGGTCGACCACCCCGTTGGCCCACTGCACGTCGATCGGCCCGATCTCGTCGGGGGTGACGACCCCGAGGCCTCCGCCCTCGATCATGGCCGGGCCACCCATCCCGATGGTGGCGTCGGTGGTGGCGATCACCACGTCGCAGCACCCGAGGATGGCGGCGTTGCCGGCGAAGCACCGGCCCGACGCCACGCCGACGAGGGGCACGAGGCCGCTCAGCTCGGCGAACAGCCGGAAGGCCATGCAGTCGAGCCCGGACGGGCCGACGCCGTCGGTGTCGCCCGGTCGGCCACCCCCGCCCTCGGTGAAGAACACGACCGGCAGCCGGAGGCGCTCGGCGAGCTCGAACAGCCGGTCCTTCTTGCGGTGGTTCTGCAGCCCCTGGGTGCCGGCGAGGACGGTGTAGTCGTACGACATGACGACGGCGCGTCGGCCGTCGACGGCGCCCACCCCGCCGACCAGGCCGTCGGCCGGCGTGCGCTCGATGAGCTCCTCCATCGATCGGCGACGTCGCTGGGCGGCGATCACCAGCGGTCCGTACTCGACGAAGCTCCCCGGATCGCAGAGGTCGTCGACGTTCTCGCGGGCGGTGCGTCGGCCGCTGGCGTGCCGACGGGCGACGACGTCGGGGCGACCGGCGTCGAGGCCGACGGCATGGCGCTCGATCACCTCGGCCAGGTCGGCCCGCTCCCCTGCGGCGACCGGGCCCGGCGAGCTCGCCGCCGCCGCCCCACCCGCGTCGGCCACGGCGATGCCGACCAGCACGTCGCCCGCTCGCACCGTGGCTCCCTCGGCCACCGACACGGCGATGACCTCGCCGTGCGCACCGGCGGCGACCGTGTGCTCCATCTTCATCGACTCGATGACCACGACCGCGGTACCGGCCTCGACGGCGGCGCCGATCGTCGCCCGCACCGACACGACGATGCCCTGGAGCGGGGCGACGACGTCGTGGCGATCCATGGGGTCTTTCTAGTGCCCCGCCGGAGGGCCTTCCGCGACCGCATCGCGCCCGATGGCTACGATCCACGCCACCTGGTTCATGAGGCGAGGGAGACCGACATGAGCAACGTCCCACCCCCACCACCGCCCGGCGGCGCCGTGCCCCCACCCCCGGGTGGAGGTGACGTCCCTCCCCCGACCCCGCCCACCCCGCCCGGTGGCGACGTGCCGACCCCGCCCGAGGGCACCCCCGGCGGCGGGGTGCCGCCCACCCAGCCGGCGGGCACGCCGCCGTACCAGGCCCCGCCGACCCAGCCGACCCAGCCCGGCGCCCCGTACGGCGCCGCGCCGGCCTACCAGCCACCCCCGGCCGCGCCCGCCGGGGCCGGCGGTGGCACCGCCACCAACGGCATGGCCATCGCCGCCCTCGTGTTCGGCATCCTGTCGTTCGTCTGCCTCCCCTTCCTCGGGCCGGTCCTCGCCGTGGTCTTCGGCCTCGTCGGGCTGAGCAAGGCCAAGCAGACCGGCTCGGGCCGCGGGATGAGCATCGCCGGCATCGTCCTCGGCATCCTGGGCCTGCTGGTCGCCATCATCGCGACGGTGGTCATCGTGCTGGCGGCCGACGAAGCCGCCGACGACATCGCCGGCAACGCCGACCCCGACACCTACGAGCTGGTCGCCGACACCTGCGAGATCGACGACTTCGGGTTCGTCACCTACACCGGCACGATCGAGAACACGTCGGACGAGACGAAGAACTTCACCGTCAACGCCGAGTTCCGCGACTCCGACACCGACCGCATCGTCGACAGCAGCCTCGCCGACATCGTGTTCGACCTGCCGCCCGGCGACACCTCCGAGTGGAGCATCACCGGCTCCACCGACGCGGGCACCTCGGTCACGTGCACGGTCACCAGCGTGGAGAACTTCTTCAACTGATCCCGCGCTCCCCGCGGGGGCCGGCCGACGCGGTCGAGGTCGCCCGGACCGAGGAGTACCGACCGCCGCCCGGGCTGCTAGCAAGGGGGGATGCCGGGCACGGTCGCCGCCATCCACCGCTTCCCCGTCAAGTCGTTCCAGGGAGAGCGCCTCGCCGAGGCCCGGGTGGGCCTCGGCGGCATCGAGGGCGACCGCCGGTACGGGCTCATCGACCGACGGGACGGGTGGCTCCTGTCGGCCAAGCGGACGTCGGCCCTGCTCGCCGCGTCGGCCACGACCGACCCGTCCGGTGCGGTGCGGGTCGAGCTGCCCGGCCACGGGGGCTTCGCAGTCGGCGATCCGGCGCTCGCCGCTGCCCTGGAGGCCTGGCTGGGACGGCCCGTCGAGTTGCGGGAGGTGGACCCCGACGACGAGGTCGCCTACGAGATGACCCTCGACCCGCCGAACGACGACGCCGAGGTCTTCGCCATCCCGGCGCCCCGAGGATCGTTCCTCGACCTGTCACCGCTGCACCTGCTCAGCACCGCGACCCTGGCCGGTTGCGCCGAGGAGCGGCCCGACCTCGACTGGGACGTGCGCCGCTTCCGTCCCAACCTGGTCGTCGACGTCGACGACGAGCCGTTCGTGGAGGACACCTGGTCGGGACGGGAGCTCGAAGTGGGCACGGCGGTGCTCCGCATCGTGCAACCCACGGTCAGGTGCGCGCTCCCGCTGCGGGGCCAGCCCGGCCTCGGGCGCCAGGCGGCGCTCTACGCCGCCATGGAGGAGATCCACGCCAACCACCTCGGCGTCTACGCCGACGTCGTCCAACCCGGCACCATCACCCGGGGCGACGTCGTGGAACTGGGATGATGTCGCCGTGAAGACCATCGGCAACATCCTCTGGTTCATCTTCGCCGGGATCTGGCTCGCCTTCGGCTACGTCGTCGGCGGCATCGTCATGTGCATCACGATCATCGGCATCCCGTTCGGCATCCAGTCGTTCAAGCTGGCGGGCTTCGCCCTCTGGCCGTTCGGGCGGGAGATCGAGCGGAAGCCCGACGCCGGCGGGATCCTCGAGTCGATCTTCAACCTGATCTGGCTGATCCTCATCGGCTGGGGGATCTTCGTCACCAGCATCGTCGGCGGCATCATCCTGTGCATCACGATCATCGGCATCCCGTTCGGCATCCAGGCGTTCAAGCTCGGCGTGCTGGCCCTGTGGCCGTTCGGCCGGGAGATCGTCGAGGACTGAACGTCCGAGGCCTGCACGTTCGAGGCCGGGCCGTCCGAGGTCCTGACGGCGGTGCGACGGCGACCGTCGCGACCGTCAGAAGTAGATGATCTTCGACGCCTTCTCGGCGACCTCGTCGAGGTCGTCGGTGTAGGCCCCGGTCGACAAGTACTTCCACCCGCCGTCGCACACGATGAACACGATCGTGCCGCGCTCGATCTGGGACGCCACCCGGGCGGCGCCGGCCAGCGCCGCGCCCGACGAGATGCCGGCGAAGATGCCGCACTCGTTCACCAGCCGCCGCGTCCACTCGATCGACTCGAGGGGCCGGACGATGCGCTTGCCGTCGAGCAGCTCGTTGCCGTCCCACTTCTCGTAGACCGGCGGGATGTAGCCCTCGTCGAGGTTGCGGAGCCCCTCGACCAGCTCGCCGAGCGGCGGCTCGACGGCCATCACCTTGACGTCGGGGTTCTGCTCCTTCAGGAACGTGCCCACCCCCATCAGCGTGCCGCTGGTGCCGAGCCCGGCGACGAAGTGGGTGATGTCGGGGCAGTCCCGCCAGATCTCCGGACCGGTGGTCTCGTAGTGGGCCCGGGGGTTGGCCTCGTTGGCGTACTGGTAGAGGAACACCCACTCCGGGTGCTCGTCGGCCATCTGGATCGCCCGCTTCACCGCACCGTTCGAGCCCTCGGCCCCTGGGGTGAGGGTGACCTCGGCCCCGAAGACCTCGAGCATCTGCCGCCGCTCGATCGACACGTTCTCGGGCATGAGGATCTTGATCGGATAGCCCTTGATCCGGGCGATCATCGCCAACGCGATGCCGGTGTTGCCCGAGGACGGCTCGAGGATGGTCCGCCCCGGGCGGAGCACCCCGTCGGCCTCGGCCTCGAGGACCATGCGCAGGGCGATCCGGTCCTTGACCGAGCCGGCCGGGTTCTGGCTCTCGAGCTTGGCCAGGATCCGCACGTCCGGGTTGGGGCTGAGCACGCTGACGTCGACCAGCGGTGTGTCGCCGATCAGGTCGAGCACGGACGAGTAGACGGTCATGGAGGCTCCGCGTCGGGCGGGGACGTTCCCGCGGGATGGTCGGAAATGCCGATCGGATTCGTAGGGAATCCTACCGGTCTTGTCGAACCACGACCGATCCGGCGATGTTCCCGGCCGGCGGACGACGTCGGATCACGGCCCGACCTCGGCGAAGAAGCCCCAGATCTCGGTGCTGGCGTCGTAGCCGGGATACGGGGCCCCGCCCACCCCCCGGCCACCCGCAGAGGAGCCGGGCCAGGCGTGCTCGGCCCCGTCGATGGTGACGAACCGCACCACCGCACCCCCGTCGCACGGCGCCCGGTCACGGACGAGCAGGTCGCCCTGTCGGATGGTCACGGACCCTTCCGGGCAACCGATGGCGTCGGCGAGCGCGTCGACGCTGGACGATGCCGAGCGGAAGTCGACGCCGGAGATGCCGTCCTCCCCCACCCCACCGTCGATCGGGTGGTTGGCATCGGCCGTGCCGTGGACGTGCAGGAGCGACACCGGCCCGCCCGGATCGCAGCGGTCCACCCCGAGCGACGCGCCCACGGCGGCGACGGCGACGATCCGATCGGCGAGCTCGCAGGCGAGCCGGTAGGCCATGATCCCGCCGTTCGAGTGCCCGGCGGCGTGGACCCGCTCCGGATCGATGGGCAGCTCGTCGCCGAGTCGGTCGACGAGCGCGGCCACGAAGGCGACGTCGTCCACGCCTTCCTGCTGGGCCGGGCCACAGCAGTACCCGCCGTTCCACGTGTGCGCGGCCGCCAGGCGGGGGCTCGGGATGCCCTCGGGGTAGGCCACGACGAACCCGTTGGCCTCGGCCACCTCGTCGAACCCCGACGCCCGCTCGAACTGCTCGGCCGAACCGCCACCGCCGTGCAGCGCCAGCAGGAGGGGCACCTGGCCCGGCGGGAGCACCGACGGCACGTAGACGCGGAAGGAGCGCGCGCGGCCGTCCACCACCAGCGTGCCGACGCGGGCCTCCCCGACCGCCGGGGACCGGGCCACCTCGGGATGGGTCGGATCCACGACCGACGTCGTCGCCGTCGCCGTGTCGGCGGGGCCGACGACCGTCTCGCCGGCCTCGAACGCCGGCTCGTCGTCGCTGCCGCACGCCCCCAGGCCGACGAGCAGCACCAGCGCGAGCGCGACGACCAGCGATCGAGTGGGTGAGGTCCGCACGAGGTGATGTTCCCGCGGCAACGTGAGAGGCGGATGAAAGGCCTCTCGTCGGCGGATGAGACGTCGGCTAGCGGTCCTCGACCGCGACCGGCTCCTCGTCGATCTCGCCGTCGACGATGCGGAACGATCGCAGCACGGGGGCCTCCTGGCGGAGCGAGACGATCACGTAGTGCCAGCCCGGATCGGGAGCCTGGGCCACGTCGGTGGGCGACGGGTAGGCGTCGGTGTGGGTGTGGGAGTGGACGACCCCGATGATCTCGAGCCCGCGCTGCTCGGCATCACGGTCGGCCCGGAGGTGCTCCTTCGGATCGACGGTGTAGAGCTTGCTCGAGGCGGCCACGTTGGTGGTCGGGTAGAAGACCTCGACCCGGCCCGACGGGGCGTCGCCGGCGAGCAGGCCGCAGGCCTCGAGGGGCAGCCCGTCGTAGGCGTGGCCGATGATCTGCTGGTAGGCGAGCCGGGGGAGGCGCAGCACGGCGGCGACGTTATCCGGCCGCTACCGTTCGGCCATGCCCCGCGTGACGATCCCCGCCGGCGCGGACCCCACGTTGCACGTCTGGACCTCCATGGCCCCGCCGTTCACCGCGGCCGCGGCCGGCCTCACCGACGCCGTGTACTCGAAGTCGACGCTGTCGATCCGCGAGTTCGAGGCGGCTCGCACCCGCATCGCCCAGATCAACGACTGCGCCATCTGCCTCGGCTGGCGCTCGGCCCGCGACGTCCCCGCCTTCGGCGCCGACGACGACGCCGTCCCCGAGGACTTCTACGCCCACGTCGGCGACCCGTCGTGGTCGGGGTTCTCCGAGCGCGAGCGCCTCACCATGGAGTTCGCCGAGCGCTTCGCCCTCGACCACACCGCGATGGACGACCACCTGTGGGCGCGCCTGCACGCCGCCTTCACCGACGACGAGCTGGTCGAGCTGGGCATCTGCGTCGGCACGTGGCTGGCGACCGGACGGTTCAACCGGGTGTTCGACATCGACGGCGCCTGTCGCATCCCGAACCCCCGCTGAGCCGACCGCGGCGACCGGGCCGGCGGCCGCCGGTAGCGTGGCGACCCGCATGGCTCCCCCCGGCTCCACCGTCGTCGCCACCAACCGGCAGGCGCGCCACGACTACGACCTGCTCGACACCGTCGAGGCGGGGCTCGTGCTGCTCGGCAGCGAGGTGAAGTCGCTCCGCGAGGCCAAGGTCACCCTGTCCGACGCCTACGCCCGCATCGACCGGGGCGAGGCGTGGCTCGTGGGCCTGCACATCGCGCCGTGGCGGACGGCCGGGCTGCACTCGGGCCACGAAGCCATGCGGAACCGGAAGCTGCTGCTGCACCGCGACGAGATCGAGCGGCTCAAGGCCCGCATCGACCAGGAGCGGCTCACCCTCGTGCCGCTGTCGCTCTACTTCAAGGACGGCCGGGCCAAGGTCGAGATCGCCCTGGCCCGGGCCCGGCGCAAGGGCGACAAGCGCCAGGCCATCGCCGAGCGCGACGCCGCCCGCGAGGCCGAGCGGGCCATGAGCCGCCACCGTCGCGGCATCGAGTAGGCCTCGGTCGAGTAGGAAGGGCCCATGCGCCTCCGCCGGCTCCCTCCGTTGCTCGTCGTGGTCGCGCTCGCGGTCGGCGCCACCGCGGTCACCGGCTGCGGCGACGACGACGAGGGCCCGCCCCCGCTCGCCACCACCACGACCCTCGAGCCAGGGGCGGTGGTCACCACCACGGCGCCCGACCGCGTCACCACCACGACGGCGTCCGACGAGGGCGACGACGGCGACGAGGGGGACACGGGCTGACGCCGGTCGCCTCACCGCGCCACCCACGTCGACCGGACGACACGGAACCGCGGCGTGGGGTTGCCCCGGGCGGGGGTGGCGCGACCGCCCGCTACAGTGGGGAGGCCCTCGGTGAGGGCGTACAACTGCAGAGTCACGGGGCTGATCGGGTTCGACGTTGAGACCTGGCAGCCGGATCGTGCGACCGGAGTTGCCTCAGACTCCTTAAACGGGGGCAACCAAAGAACCGCCGATGGCGAGTTCGCTCTCGCCGCCTGATCCATCAGGTGACTGAGAGACATCGTGACCAGCAATGGCGCACGGGGCCTGACCGCTACAGCCCGGCAACAGAAGTAGCGGTGGACGGCAGGGAGAGACCGCTGACGGTGGGAAAGACCGCTGACCCCGGGGAAAGACCCGGCGGTGGGCCCCGGCCCAACTGACCCGGCAGTCCGGCAGCCGTGAGCCGGAACCTCGGGAACGGTCGTAGCGCGGACGGTCACCACTCGACGGACGGGGGTTCGATTCCCCCCAGCTCCACCGAACACACGTACAACCGTGGTCATCCAACGATGGCTGCGCGAGCTCGGCGACACCGGGGGCACGATGTTCACCGCGTCGACGTGAATCATGACGTGGTGGGCACCGGCACCGCGTCGTCGACCGAAGCTGCGGCAGACCCCCGCGGCCGACCGGATACGCCCGACTCAGCCGTCAGGTCGAGGGGCGTCGAGCCCCTTGCTCCCCTGGGCGACCAGATAGCCCGTGAGCTTGCTGAAGAACCAGCCCGAGATGCCACCCGTGCCCGACGCGATCTGGTCCAGGATGGCGAGCTTGTCGTAGTACGAGCGGACCTGTCGGATCAGGCCGGCGTCGTCGAAGATCAGCATCGTCGCCGCCTTCTCCACGTAGCCCACGCCCTCGGCGGTCAGGTCCAGCTCGCGTTCCCACACCACCGTCCGCCCGGAGACGAGCACGCCGAGCCCGGCGTCGCGAACCGTCGCGGTCGGAGACATCCGCACGTCCCACTCGAACAGCTTCCGGAGGGCGGCCTTGCCCCGAAAAGTGCCGGGCGCCGCGACGACCTCGGCGTCGTCGGCGAACAACGCCAACATGCCGTCCACATCGCGCGCCTCGTAGGCGGACCGATACGCCTCCAGCCGTCGGGCCAACTCGCTGCCGGGGACGCTCTCGTTGCTCACGATCCGCGCCACCCTATGCCCGACACCATCCGATGCTCACGCCGGCGGGGCCGGTCGCGGTGCGACACTCGCCCTGAGATGGGGACCGGGGCATCTCCGCGGACCGTCCGCCGCGATCGCCGATCTGCTCGCGCTCCTCAAGACGAAGCTGGAGACGCAGACCCTCGGTGTTCCTGCACAGCGCAACTGAAGGCAGAACCCCGCGGGACGGACTCCGACCCCGTCTGCACGCTCGCCTCGACGTGAGCACAGGAACGCAGCGGGGAGCGCTGCCGCGGTTGCCGACCCGTCGGTCGCCGCCGGAGACCGACTGCTCGATCGCGTCGGTATGCCACTCGATCAGGGGTTCCGGTAGACGTCGCTGCGGTGATCGATCGCGATGACGGTGACGACTCGTTGCTGCTCATCGATCACGTAGATCACGCGGAAGTCACCCCGCCGGGCGCTGTGCTCGCCGTCCAGGTCGAACCGGAGCGCCCGGCCGACACGTTGCGGGTTCTCCGCCAGACCGCCGTAGACGAACTCGACACACGCAGTGGCGATCTTCTCCGGGAGCCGGTCGAGGGATCTCAGCGCGCTCGCTGCCCATGCGATCTCGTAGGAGACCGAGCTCACCGCTTCGCGACGCGGGCGAGCAAGTCGTCGCGCGACGGCCGCTCCGTCCGGAGCTCGGCCACGTCCGCTTCGCCAGCTCGGATCGCCGCCACCAACGCCGGGTTGCTCAGGATCTCGAGTGTCTCCTCGAGGGACTCCAGGTCATCGACGTTGATCATCACTGCCGCGGGACGCCCGTGCTTGGTGACCACGACGCGTCCGTGCTCCCGCTCCAGGGTGTCGATCACTTCCGACAGCCGGTTCTTCACGTCCGCAAGGGAGAGGTGCTGACTCGAGGCCATGGCCAGAAGTATGGCTAGCCATGCTGGGGGCGTCAACGTCCCTCCCCCCGCACCCGGCGACCGGTGATGGCTCGGCGGGGGGCCGGTCACGCCAACCGTTGATCCCCCAGCCAACCGATGCTCGACCGTTCCCTCCCTGCGATCGCAGGCTCTCCATGCCCCCCAGCTCCACCACGACCCACGCGGCAAGATGCCCGGCGTGGATGCCGCACGTGAGGTCGCGCACAACCGGGAGCTGTGGCGGCTCGTCAACGAGCAGTTCACCGATGCCGACGCCGACGCCCGGTGGGCCGACGCCGGCATCACCTGGGGGCTGTTCCGGAGGCCGGAGGCCGAGCTCGCGATCCTGGGGCAGCTCGTCGACCGGGACGTCGTCGAGCTCGGGTGTGGCAGCGCCTACCTGGCGGCCGGGCTGGCCCGGGCCGGCGCCCGCGTGGTCGCCGTCGACCTGAGCCGGGAGCAGCTCGAGAGCGCTCGCCGCGGCCAGGACCGCCATGACCTGCGCTTCGCCCTGGTGGAGGCCGACGGGGGCCGGGTCCCGCTGCGCGACGACGCCTTCGACCTGGTGGTCAGCGAGTACGGCGCCGCGCCGTGGTGCGATCCGGCGGCCTGGATCCCCGAGGCGGCGCGCCTGCTGCGTCCCGGCGGCCGGCTGGTGTTCCTCACCAACAGCGTGCTCGCCGCGCTGTGCGTGCCCGCCGAGGAGGGCTACGCCGGCGACCGGCTCCTCCGCCCTCAGCGCGACGTGGCCCATGTCTCGTGGCCGGGAGGCGGCATCGAGCACCATCCGGGCCACGGCGACTGGGTCGGGCACCTGACCCGGGCCGGCTTCGTCGTCGACGCCCTCCACGAGCTGTACGCGCCCCCGGGGGCGATCGAGCCCGACTACTACGTCATCGCCACCGTCGACTGGGCCGACCGGTGGCCGGTCGAGGACGTCTGGGTGGCCCACCTGCCGATCTGACCCGCTCCGCCGAAGCCCGCCACCTTGGGCCCATCGACCCCGTACCGGCATCCTGAGGCCGCGCCGGCCGCCTCAGTTGACGGAACCCACGCGCCGATCCTGGACCACGTAGGCCATGATCAGGGCGAGCGGGAAGAAGAACAGGCTGAGGATGAAGTAGCCGACGAAGCTGTGGCCCTTCCGCCCCGCCACTCGCGCCGGCCAGAAGGCCAGGGCGATCCAGATGACGAGGCCGATGATGCCGAGGGCGGCCCATCCGGCACCGGACAACGCGAACATGCTCACCTCCGTGGACCGGCCGTCGATCGGCGGTTCCGACGGGATTGTGCGCTCTCCGCCGAGGCCCGTCGCCACCCCGATCGGGTGAGACCGGTTGCCACTGCCACCCCGGTCCCCGATCCGTCGGTCGGGTCCGGCCACCGTTTACGGTTGCGGGCATGAAGATCAAGCCCTCCGCCGCGATCGCCGTGGGCCTGTTCGTCGTCTACTGCGTCATCGTGGCCGGGGTCTGGGCGATCGTCGGCTTCGACTACGACACGGTCGCCGACTCCGTCCAGAACGTCCGGGAGGGCATCGTCGTCCCGATCGGCCTCGGTGCCGCCTTCCTGGCCGTCGCCGCCACGGTCCTCGGGTGGTGGCGCCCGGCGCTGTTCGAGCGCGTTCGGGTCGGCTCGGGGTGGATGTTCGTCGCCCCCGTCGCCATGGTCGGCGTCGTCGTGGTGAACCTGGCCACGGCCGAGTGGGACGACGTGTCGGGCGAGTTCCTCCTCTGGCTCGCCGTCGGCACGGCCTTCGTCGGGTTCAGCGAGGAGATGCTCACCCGTGGCCTGGCGATCGTCGGGTTCCGCGGCTCGATGCCCGAGAAGTGGGTCTGGCTCGCGTCGTGCGCCATCTTCGCCGTGCTCCACTCGCTCAACGCCTTCTTCGGGCAAGGCGTCGGCCCCACGCTGCAGCAGATGGTGTTCGCCTTCGCCGCCGGCATCGCCTTCTACGTCACCCGCCGCATCACCGGCACCATCCTCGTCACCATGGTCATCCACATGCTCTGGGACTTCTCGACGATCACGGTGGACCACTCGGGCAACGACGCCTCCCCCGGTGGGTCGTTCCTGATCCTCATCGCCGTCGTGGTGGGCATCGTCGCCTTGGTGAAGATCCTGAAGACGGGCGACGTGGAGCCCGACACCGTCGAATCGAGCGCGGCGAGCCGCTGAGCGACCCGCCCGTTCACGCGTCGGCGTCGGCCGCGGACGCCCCGGCGACCCGGTGCTCGACGGCGCGCGGGATCGCCGACGGCGCGTGCGTCAGCCCCAGGCCCTCCTGGCAGTGGGGCCCGCCCCAGTGCTCCACGAGCTCGCCGTCTCGGATCCGCAGGATCGCCGTGCCGTTGATCACGATGGGTTCGCCCGACGGCTCGACGCCGTAGAACGCCGTGCCCGTGTGCGTGCCGCGGACGGTCCAGTTGGACACGACCAGGTCGTCGGACTCGATCAGCAGGTCGACGCTGAACGTGTAGTCGGGGAACGCCGATCGCACCTGGCGCCACCACTCCACCTCGAAGCCGCGGACGTCGGTGCCCACCGCATCGGGATTGATCCGTTCCGTGACGTGGCTCACGAACTCCGGTGCCCAGAAGCGGAAGACGGCTTCGTCGTCGCCGGCGAACATGGCATCGCTGTAGGCGCCCAGCATCTTCAGGTTCTCGGACATGCCGACATCATGCCCGCGACCAGCGCGGCCCTGCGGTCCGCCACCTAACGTGCACGGCCATGGATCGACTCGAGGTGTTGGAACGCGCCGGGGCGGAGTTCGAGCGGCGCCTGGCGGCCGTGGAGCAGGATCAGTGGGAGCTGCCCACGCCCTGCGAGGGGTGGGACGTCACCGAGTTGGTGCACCACGTCGTACGAGGCAACGCCATGGGCGCGGCCATCGTGCGCGGCGCCTCTCGGGCCGAAGCCGTGACGGCGTTCGAGTCGGCACCGGTCGGCGACGACCCGCTCGCCACCTACCGGGCGGGCGCCGCCGACCAGCTGGCCGCCTTCCGCGAGCCGGGCGCGCTCGACCGGACCGTCCACCACCCCATGGGCGATCTCCCCGCCGACCAGGTGCTCGGCTTCCGCATCGCCGACCTCGCCGTGCACGGCTGGGACCTGGCCCGGGCGACCGGCGGCGACGAGCACCTCGACGACGCCGTCGCCACGTCGGTGTGGGAGGACCTGCAGCCGCTGCTGCCGATGATCGGCGCGATCGGCGTGTTCGGGGCGGGCCCGAGCGGCACGCTCGGCGACGACGACCCGGTGGAGGCGCGGGTGCTCGACGCCCTCGGCCGTCGTCCCTGAGCGCGGCGCCGCGACCGCCCACGCGACCGAGGTCCGGTCCCGGCACGAGCTCGGGGTCGGCGTGGTTGTCGGGGGTGGTGGGTACGATCGTGTCGTGGAAGAACACCAGTTCGCACCGATGGATGCGGCGACGGTGCTCCGGCTGCTCGAGAGGGTCGAGCCGCTCGGCGACGGGCCGGTCGGCGGCGGGCCGGTCGGCGCCCTCGGCGACGAGGCCCTGGCATGGTTGCGGGTGGCCGAACGAGCCACCGCGCTGGCGCTGCGATCGCTCGGCCCCTTCGACGCCACCGGCACCGCCACGGCGACCGGCGCCACCAGCACCGCCTCGTGGCTGGCCGCCCACGGACCCGTCACCAAAGCGGCCGCGTCGCGCCTGGTGGGCGCCGCCCGCCTGGCCCACCACCACCCCGACACCGCCAAAGCCCTCGCCACCGGCGACATCTCCGTGACCCAGGCCGAGACCGCCGGCGCCGCCGTACGACCCCCCGGGTTCGACGACCTCTACACCCGCGACGAAACCGTGCTCCTCGACGCCGCCCGCACCCTGACCCCCGACCGGTTCACCCGAGCCCTGCGCCACCGGACCAACCTGGCCGACGACGCGCTGGGACACCGGGACGCCGCCCGCTCCCACGACCGGCGCGGGTTCACCCTCTCACCCCTCCCCGACGGCTCGTCGATGCCCGGCGGACGACGCGACCCCACCACCACCGCCCTGCTCACCGCCGCCCTCGACCCCACCATGGGCCCGCCGGACGCCGTCACCGACCACGCGCCCCGCCCCCGCACCGTCCCCCAACGCCGCCACGACGCCCTCCGCGAACTCGCCCGCGAGCACCTCTCCGGCGCCAACCAACGAGCCGGCGCCCCGGTGGCCACCGTCGACGTGATCGTCGACCTCGACACCCTCACCGGCCAACCCCCCACCGACCTCACCCACCGACGCGGCGACGCCATCGGCACCGGCCCCGTCCCCCTCGCCACCATCGAACAGCTCCTCTGCGACTCCTCGCTCGGGCGGGTCCTCATGCGCGGCCCCACCGAGATCGTCGACGTCGGCCGCCGCTCCCGCACCTTCACCCCCACCCAACGCCGAGCCATGATCGCCCGCGACGGCCCCACCTGCACCCACCCCGGCTGCGACCGACCCGCCCACCGGTGCGACGCCCACCACGACCACCCCTGGCACCACCACGGCCCCACCGACCTCGACCACGGCCGGATGCTCTGCCGATGGCACCACACCTGGCACCACCACCACCGACCACCACCCCGAACCGGGCCCGCCCCCGGAACCACGGGCCGGAGGGCGACCTCGACCCACCCGGCGCGGCTCCTACGCTCCCCCTCGTGCCTCGGCCCCTCATCGTCACGCTGCTCGCGCTCGCGCTCCTGGCGACCGCGTGCAGCGAGGACGGTGACGGTTCGGCCACTGCGGTGACGACCTCTCCGCCGGCCACGACGTCGCCCACGGCGCGGCCGCCCTCGTCGAGCGCGTTCGTCCCCGAGCCGCTGTCGTGGGAGCGCTGCCGGGACGACCTCGACTGCGCCACCCTCGTGGTGCCGCTCGACCACGACGATCCCGACGGGCCGACCGTCGAGGTCTCGGTGGCCCGTCGACCGGCCTCCGACCCCGACGAGCGCATCGGCACCCTCCTCGTGAACCCCGGTGGGCCGGGGGCGTCGGGGCTCGGCTTCATCGCCGAGGGCACGCCCATCCCCGGCCTCGACGAGCGGTTCGACATCGTGGCGTGGGACCCGCGGGGGGTGGGGGCCAGCAGCGGCCTGGGCTGCGAGACGGCCGTCGCGCCGTTCCGCGACCTCGACCCGGGCCCGGACGACGACACCGAGCAGTCGGCCCTCGATGACGCCGCGAACGAGGTCGCCGACGGCTGCAGCGCCCCAGGGGCACCGGCCGCCGATCTCGCCGCTCATCTCGACAGCACCGTGGCGGCCCGCGACCTCGACGTGCTCCGCCGGGCGCTCGGCGAGGAGCAGGTGTCGTTCCTCGGCTACTCCTACGCGACCCTCATCGGGCTCGAGTACCTCCGCCTCTTCCCCGAACGGGTGCGGGCCATGGCCCTCGACGGCGTGGTCGACCCGGCCCAGTCGCTCACCGAGCTGCTCGGCGACCAGACCGACGCCATCGACCGGGAGATCACCGACGGCCTCACCGCCTGCGCCGCCGCCGGCGACTGCGAGCTCGACGACCCCCTGGCGTCCTATGACCAGCTCGCGGCCCAGGTGGAGGTCGAGCCCCTGCCCAGTCGCGCCGGTGACGACGTCGACCCCGGGCGACTGGCCTTCGCCGCCATCGCCGCGACCTACCAGGGCGACGGCATCGTCCGGCTCGGCGCCGCGCTCGCCGAGGGGGTCGGGGGCGACGGCACCGCCCTCGCCCGGTTGGCCGACGGCTACGCCATCGGCGACGACGACTTCGCCGCCTACGTGGCCACGCTCTGCGTGGACGGTCCGTATCCCGAGGGTGCGGCCGCCGCCGAGGCCTTCGCCGACGAGTTGGCGGCCCGCTCCCCGCGCTTCGGCGCCGCCGTGGCCAACGAGGTGCTCCCTTGCGCGTTCTGGTCGGTCGAGCCGGGCCGGGTCCCGGCCCCGCTGGACCCGGCTCCCGGCCTCCCGCCGGTGCTGGTCGTGGGGACGACGGGTGACGCGGCCACGCCCTACGCCGCCGCCGAGCGGTTGGCGGCCACCCTGCCCGGGAACGTGCTGCTCACCTACGACGGGCCCGGGCACACGGCGTCGACCAAGAACCGCTGCGTCGCCGACACCGTCGCCGACTACCTCGTGGAGCTGCGGCTCCCGCCGGTGGGCACGGTGTGCCGCCCCTGACCCGGCGGTGTGCCCAAGTTCACCCCGCCGGGCGGGGTCCCGTACGCTCCCGGCCTCATGGAGTTCAACCTGGCCCAGGTCAACGACGCGATCGCCGCCGCCCACCCCGAGCGGGACGCGATCATCTGGCGCGATCGCCGCATCTCCTACGGCGCGCTCGCCGAGCGCACCCGACGGTTGGCCAACCACCTGTTGGATCGCGGCCTGGCCGTGCGACACGAGCGTACGGGCCTGTCCGGGTGGGAGTCGGGCCAGGACCACCTCGCGCTCTACCTCTACAACGGCAACGAGTACCTCGAGGGCATGCTCGGGGCCTACAAGGCCCGCGTGGCGCCGTTCAACGTGAACTACCGCTACGTCGAAGAGGAGCTGCTGTACCTCCTCAACGACGCCCGGGCGCGCGGCATCGTCTACCACTCGTCGTTCGCGCCGACCCTCGAGAAGGTGCGGGCCGAGGTGCCGTCGCTCCAGGTGCTGCTGCAGGTGCCCGACGAGTCCGGTGAGGAGCTGTTGCCCGACGCCGTGTGGTACGAGGACGCGCTGGCGGCGGCATCGCCCGACCTGCCCGACGTCGAGCCGTCCCCCGACGACCTCTACATCCTGTACACGGGCGGCACGACCGGCATGCCGAAGGGTGTGCTGTGGCGTCAGGGCGACGTGTTCCCGGCAGCACTGGGCGGCCGCCAGGTGGGCACGCCCGACGAGTGGCCCGACCTGGACGCCATCCTCGCCAACGCCGAGAGCGGTGGGGCCAAGATCATGCCCGCCCCACCGTTCATGCACGGCGCCGCCCACTGGGCCGCGTTCACGGCGTTCTCGTGGGGCAACACCATCGTCCTGCCGGCCAACCCCCGCACCCTCGACGCCGCCGACGTGTGGGCCACGATCCAACGCGAGGGCGTCAACATCGTCCTCATCGTCGGTGACGCCTTCGGACGTCCCCTGCTCGACGAGCTCGACCGGGCCGTGGCCGCGGGCGCGCCCTACGACCTGTCGTCGGTGCTCATGCTGGTGAGCGGCGGTGCCGCCCTCAGCCCACCGGTGAAGAACGCCCTCCTCGCCGCCAACCCCGCCATGGCGATCATGGACGGCCTCGGCTCGTCGGAGACCGGGGCGCAGGCATCCCAGATGAGCACCGCCGGCGCCGACGCGACCACCGGCACGTTCACCCCCGGCCCGGGCATGGCCATCGTGAGCGAGGACCTGCAGCGGGTCATCGACCCCGGCGACACCGAGATGGGCTGGCTCGCCCAGGTCGGGCGGGTACCCCTCGGCTACCTCGGCGACCAGGCCAAGACCGAGCGCACCTTCCCCGTGATCGACGGCATCCGCTACTCGGTGCCGGGCGACCGGGCCAACTACACCGCCGACGGGCTGCTGCAGCTGCACGGTCGCGACTCGGTGACCATCAACTCCGGCGGCGAGAAGATCTTCGCCGAGGAGGTCGAGCAGGCACTGGCCCATCACCCCGCCGTGTACGACGTCGTCGTCACCGGCCGGCCGAGCGAGCGCTGGGGCAACGAGGTGGTCGCCGTCGTGCAGCTGCGCGAGGGGTTCGACGCCTCGATCGCCGACCTGCTCGAGGTGTGCGAGAAGCACATCGCCCGCTACAAGCTCCCCAAGGACTTCGTGTTCGTCGACCGCGTGGTCCGAAGCCCCTCGGGCAAGGCCGACTACCGGTGGGCCCGCGAGCAGGCGGTCGGCGCCGACAGCTGACCATCCACGACCACGCTCGGGCGCGTTCCTACACTCGCCCGCATGCCGATCCCGGGTGATCCGAGGGGTGCCGACGCGCCCGAGGTGAGCCCGCTCGCGTTCCTCGTCAACGAGCTCCACCTCGAACCACCCCGCCCGGTCCGTCGCGGCCGCAAGGCCCGGGTGGGCGCGGCCATCGCCACCGTCGTGGCCCTGGTGGCGGTCGTCGTGGCCGGCTCCCGCCTCACCGGCTCCGACCCCTTCACCGAGACCGGCGGCGCCACCGAGGAGGCGTCCGGTGCCGCCGTCGTGACCGCCGAGGGCACCGACGCCTCCGGGGTGTCGGCCTATCGCGGCGTCGAGTGGATCCGCGAGGAGAACGCCAAGCCCGGCACGGGCGACTGGGTCGTGCCCGACGATCCGAAGATGTGGGAGAAGGTGCGCGGCTTCGCCGACGCGACCAGCGTCGACCACGGCGACCCGTTCCGGCTGTTCGTGTCCACCGCGGCGTCGACGTGGACCGTCGACGCCTACCGCGTGGGGTTCTACGGGGGTTCGGGCGCCCGCCTGATCTGGTCGTCGGGCCCGCAGACCGGGGTGAGGCAACCGGCGGCCGTCGTCGACGCCGAGACCAACATGGCCGAGGCGCCGTGGGCGCCGTCGCTCGAGGTGGCGACCGGCCCCGAGTGGCCCCCTGGCATGTACCTGTTGAAGCTGACCAGCAGCGACGGGGGCGCGTCGTTCGTGCCCATGGTGGTGCGCGACGACGGCAGCGAGGCCGGGTTGCTCGTGCAGAGCTCGGTCACCACCTGGCAGGCCTACAACGGCTGGGGCGGCGCCAACCTCTACACCGGCAGGGGCGGGGCGTCCGAGACGCGGGCCCGGGTCGTGAGCTTCGACCGCCCCTACGGCGGGAACGGCTCGGGTGAGTTCTTCGGTCGGGAGTACGAGTTCGTCTACTTCGTCGAGCGGCTCGGCCTCGACGTCACCTACTGGACCGACGTCGACCTGCACGAGCGCCCCGAGCTGCTGTCGCAGCGCAACGCCTTCGTCTCCCTCGGCCACGACGAGTACTACTCCAACGAGATGCGTGAGGGCCTCGAGGTCGCTCGCGACGACGGCGTCAACCTGGCCTTCTTCGGCGCCAACGCGATCTATCGGAAGATCCGCTTCGAGGACTCCCCCCTCGGCACCAGCCGCCGGGAGGTGAACTACCGGTCGGCCGACGAGGACCCCCTGTTCGGAACCCAGGACGACGAGGTCACCGTCAGCTGGCGGGAGGCACCGAGCAACGACCCGGAGAGCGCGCTCATCGGCAACTACTACGAGTGCAATCCGGTGAAGGCCGACTGGGTGGTGGCCGACGCGTCGGCGTGGATGTTCGAGGGCACCGGCTTCCGCAACGGCGACAAGGTGGCCGACATGGTCGGCAACGAGTACGACCGGGTCACGCCCGAGGCCCCGACGCCCGAGTCGATCCAGGTGATCGCCCACTCCCCCGTCACCTGCCGGGGCATGCGCTCCTACGCCGACTCGACCTACTACACGGTGCCGAGCGGCGCCGGGGTGTTCGCGGTGGGCACGTTCTGGCTCATCCCCCGCCTCGTCCTCGACTGTCCCGCGCCCGAGCGGCGGGGAACGGACGAGCCGGTGCCCACGACCCCGGAGTGCAAGGCCCAGCGCATGACCGAGAACATCCTGCGGGCCTTCGCCACCGGACCGGTCGGCGAGCGCCACCCGTCGCGGAACAACCTGGCCGAGCTCGGGATCGAGCGGGGCTACCTGGCCGGCATCGAGGCCGACGACGACGACGAGAGCACGCCGAGCACGAAGTCCACGAACACGACCACCAGGCCCAAGGGGCGCTCGACCGGCTCGACCAGCCCCCCGACGACGTCCCGGCCGACGAGCACGACTGCGGCCCCGACGACCTCACCGTCGACGACCTCACCGTCGACGACCCCCACCGACTGACACCCGGCGGGCGACGCCGCACCGCCGGAGGCGGCGCCGTGCGACCGCCGATCAGATGGGCAGGTTGCCGGTGGCCGCCTTGGTGGTGCCGTGGTCCTTGTAGGCGGCGATGGTGCGCTGGGCGATGCGCATCTGGTGGATCTCGTCGGCGCCGTCGGCGAAGCGGGCCCACCGGGCCTGCTTCATCATGTCGGCGAGCGGCGTGTCGGTGGAGTAGCCGAGGGCGCCGTGCACCTGGATCGAGCGGTCGATGATCCGCCACAGCGAGTTGGCGACGAAGTGCTTGGCCATCGACACCTCGGTCTTGAAGTCGACGCCGGCGTCGATGAGGTAGGCGGCGTGCAGCACCATCAGCTTGCACTGGTAGAGCTCCATGGCCGAGTCGGCGATCATCCACTGGATGCCCTGCTTCTCGGCCAGGATCGAGCCGTGGCTGTACCGGTTGAGGGCCCGGTCGACCATCATGTCGAGCGCCACCTCGGCCTGGCCGATCCAGCGCATGCAGTGGGCGAGCCGGGCCGGGCCCAGCCGGGCCTGGCCGAGCAGGTGGCCCTGGCCCCGACCGCCGAGCATCTTGTCCTTGTGCACCCGCAGGTCGGTGATGAGGATCTCGCAGTGGTTGTGGCCGCCGGACATGGTCTCGACGTCACGGACGATCTCCCACCCGTCGGACGGGATGTCGACGAGGAAGGCCGAGTTGGCCGCCTGCGGGAGGTCGGGGTCGTCCTCGGTGCGGGCGATGAGGATGGCGAACTTGGCGCCCTTGGCACCCGAGATGAACCACTTGTGCCCGTTGATCACCCACTCGTCGCCGTCCTCGTAGGCCCGGGTCTGGATGAGGGTCGGGTCGGAGCCGGCGACCTCGGGCTCGGTCATGGCGAAGCACGAGCGCGACCAGCCGTCGCACAGCGGCCGGAGGTACTGCTCCTTCTGCTCGTCGGTGGCCCAGTGCAGGAGGGTGTGCATGTTCCCCTCGTCGGGAGCCTGGGCGTTGAGGGCGAACGGTCCCATGCGGGTCTTGCCCGCCTCGGCCGACACGCTGGCCATGGCCACGTGGCCGAGGCCCATGCCGCCCCACTCCTTCGGCATGTGGGGCAGCCACAGCCCCCACTCCTTGGCCGCGCCGCGCATCTCGATGATGGCCTTGATCCACTCGTCGCGTTCCCACCCCGCGGCGTCGGCCTCCTTCTCGACGGGGCGGACGACCTCGTCGAGGAAGTCGCGGACCCGGACGCGGATCTCGTCGATCTCGGGCGGGAAGGAGAAGTCGATGGCCATGCGACCATGGTGGCACAGCCCTTGACCGCTCGGTCAAGGGCTGCCCGGAGGAGACCCGCTCACCCCATCTGCTGCACGGCGGCGGCGTCGGCGGCGTAGCCGGCCAGCCCCAGCAGCTCGCCGAGCAGCCCACGGCCGTGCTCGCCCGGCGGGCCGAGCGCCAACAGCTCCCGCGCCACCGCCGTCGACTGCCCGGTGCCGGCGGTGGCCACCGCCCCCAGCGAGGCGGCGGGGCCGGGGGTCTCGTTGGCGAACGCCCACGCCATCACGGTGACGCCCTCGTCGATCCGGCCCGCAGCCAGGGCCTGCGCGGCGACGAACCACCGGCTCGGTCCCCCGGCGTGGGCCGACCGGGCGACGGCCTGCTCGGCGCCGGCCAGGTCGCCCTGCCAGAGCCGGGCCCAACCGAGCAGCTCGGAGGCGAGCCGCAACGTCTCACCCGACGGCTTGCGCTCGAGCACGGAGCGGATGATCGGCTCGGCGTGGGCCGGGTCGTGGGCGAGCAGCAGCCGGTGGGCCTGGCCGAGCTCGACGGTGAGCTCGCGCTGCTTGGTCCGCGACAGCTCGGTGAGGTTGATGCCGGCGAACATGGCGGCGAGGAGGGCACCGAAGACCAGGCCGGTGCGCAGGGCGACCACGGCGAGGACCGCGGCCACCCCCACCGAGACGATCTGGGCGATGCGGGTGCCCCTGCCCTTGGCGACCACCTCGGCGATCGCCTCGAACACGTGCCCACCGTCGAGCGGCAGCACCGGCACGAGGTTGAGCAGCGACCAGCCGATGTTGATCCACACCGCCTGGCTGACGAAGACCTCCATCTCGTAGGTGGAGATCGTCCCGCTCCGCTCCAGCCACACCGCCGGCAGTCCGAGCAGCACGAGCGCGCTGAGGGGCCCGGCCAGGCTGACCGCGATCTCGCGCCCGGGGCTCAGCGCCCCGGTGCCCGACGTGAGGCCGCCGAAGCCGTGCAGGGTGATGCTCGGGCGGATGCCGAAGACGCGGAAGACGACGGCGTGACCCAGCTCGTGCACGAGGATCGACACCGTCGCGATCAGCACCCACGACGCGATGAACAGCGGCTGGGGGTCGACCGGGTTGATGCCGAGGATGGCGATGATGACGAGGAACGCCGGCTCGATCCGCACCGGGATCCCGGCGAGCGAGAAACCGAGGCCACGACCGGCCGCACCGACGGGCTGCACACCCCAAGCGTACGGGGCGGGGCCGTCACGACGACGGCGGGCCACGTCGGCGACGGGCACGGCGCGGCCGTAGGCTCGGCGGGTGACCTCGACCGCGTCCGGGCCCGGGCGACCGCCCGTCGACGAGGCCCTCCCGGAGGGCGACGAGAAGGCCGTCGCCGTCCGGTCGATGTTCGACGCCATCGCCCCCCGCTACGACCTGGTCAACCGGGTGATGACGTTCCGGATGGACGTCGGTTGGCGGCGGCGCACCGTGCGCAGCCTCCGGCTCGGGCCCGGTTCGCGCGTGCTCGACCTCGCGTGCGGCACCGGCGACTTCTGCCGCGAGCTCGCCGCCCAGGACCTGTCGCCCATCGGCCTCGACCTGTCGTTCGGGATGCTCGCCGCGGCCCGAACCGAGGCGCCGTTGGTCGAGGCCGACGTCCTGCGCATGCCGGTGCCCGACGGATCCGTCGACGGGGTCACCTGCGGGTTCGCCCTCCGCAACCTCGTCGCCCTCGAACCGTTCGCCGTGGAGTTGGCCCGGGTGGTCCGTCCCGGCGGCCGCATCGCCCTGCTCGAGGTGGCCGAGCCGCCCAACCGCGTGTTGCGCTGGGGCCACGGCGTCTACTTCGGCAGGGTCGTCCCCCGCATCGGCGGGCTGCTCTCCGACCCCGCCGCCTACCGCTACCTGCCGAAGTCGGTGGCCTACCTGCCGCCGCCCGAGGCGCTGCTCGCGATCTTCGCCGACGCCGGGTTCGTCGACGTCGAGCGTCGACTGCTGTCGACCGGGATCGCCCAGCTGATCACCGCCACCGTCCCCCGGCCCGAGTGGGGCCTCACCCCGACGGCGGACCCCGCCGGCGACGACGCCGTGCCGGGGGGCGAGGCGTGACCGAGGGCCTCGTCGCCACCACCCGGCGGCTCGACGCCGAGGTCGACCTGCTCGATGTGGCCGGCGAGGACGGCTGGCTCTGGGAGCAGGGCCGCACCGGACTGGCCGGGAAGGGCACCGCCGCCCGCATCACCGTGCCGCGCCGCGACCCGTTGCTGGCGGCCGAGGCGGTCCACGAGGTGCTCGACGCCATCGCCGTCGACGACGAGGTGGGCCTGCCCGGCACCGGGCCGGTGGCCATGGGCGGACTCCCGTTCGCGCCCGATCGCGACGGCACCCTGGTGGTGCCCGCGCTCGTCGTGGGCCGGGGCGCCGACGGCACCCGGTGGCTCACCTCCATCGCCGGCGACGGCGCCGAGCCCGCCCTCCCCGACCTCGGCCACGCTCCCGGGCCGACGGCGTCACGGTTCACCGTGGCGTCCGAGCGCGACCCCGAGGACTGGATGGCGGCGGTCGCCGCCGCACGCGACGAGATCCAGCGCGGCGGCGCACGGAAGGTCGTGCTGTCGAGGGCCGTCACGGTCGAGGCCGACCGACCGTTCTCGCGCCTGGTCGTGCTCGGTCGCCTTCGGGCCGCCTACCCGGCCTGCACGCTCTACGCGACCGACGACCTGGTCGGGGCCACCCCCGAGCTGCTCGTGGCCCGCACCGGTGACATCGTCCGGTCCCACCCGATGGCCGGCACCGCGCCCCGGAGCAGCGACGCCTCCACCGACGCCCGACTGGCGGCCACCCTCCTGGCCTCGACCAAGGACCGGGAGGAGCACCGGATCACCATCGACATGGTCCACGACACGCTGCTGCCGTGGTGCTCCTACCTCGACGAGGAGGCCGAGCCCTCGATCGTGGCCATGGCCAACGTCCAGCACCTGGCCACCAGGGTCGAGGGACGGCTGTCGGCCCCGGCCGCCTCGGTGCTCGAGCTCATGACCGCCCTGCACCCCACGCCCGCGCTCTGCGGGACACCCCGGTCACTCGCCCTCGAGCTGATCGCCCGGTACGAGCAGCTCGACCGAGGGGGGTTCGGCGGCCCGGTCGGTTGGGTCGACGCGGCGGGCAACGGGGCGTGGTCGGTGGGCATCCGCGGCGCCGAGCTGCACGGGCCGCGGGCCCGACTGTTCGCCGGGGTGGGCGTGGTGGCCGACTCCGACCCCCGCTCCGAGCTGGCCGAGACGCGGGCCAAGCTCGAGGCGATGCTCGGCGCCCTCGTGCGCCCGTAGCCGCCCCCCAAGGTCGTTCGTCGGCTAGCCGACGGCGGTGGCGACGGCGGCGGCGAGCTCGCCGTGCACGGACACGTTGGCCGACCGGTCGGTGCGGGCCACGACCAGGCGCACCCCGTCGGTCGAGGCCTGGGCCTTGCGCAGGGCCTCGTCCAGCTCGTCGGCGGTGTCGACCACGACGCCGCTCACGCCGTGGGCGGCGGCCAGGCCGAGCAGGTCCACGTGGTGGGGGGTGCCGAAGAAGCGCTCGAACCCCTCGGGCGGGAGCATCCCGGCCTGGGGCAGGAACGAGAAGATGCCCCCACCGCGGTTGTCGACCACGACGAGGGTGAGGTCGATCGGACGACCGGCCGCACCCAGCAGCCCGTTGGTGTCGTGGAGGAAGGCGACGTCGCCGAGGAGGGCGACGGTGGGCCGCCCGCCGAGGGCCACGCCGACCGCGGTCGACGTCACCCCGTCGATGCCGTTGGCCCCCCGGTTGGCGAACACCCGGACCCCGTCGCGAGGGGCCCCGAACCACTCGAGGTCGCGCACCGGCATCGAGGACGAGACGACCAGGTCGGCGTCGTCCGGCAGGCCGGCCAGCACCGATCGGGCGACGAGCGGCTCGGTGACCTCGGGGTGGGCGCCCAGCACCCCGGCGATGGCGTCGGCGGCGGCCCGGTCGGCGGCGGCGAAGGCCGCCAGCCAGGCCGGGTCGGTGGCGTGGGCGTCGACGAGGGCGGCCAGCTCGAGGGCGGCGGCACCGGGCTCGGCGACGGCCACGACCTCGCACCGGTGGTCGGCGTCGAACCAGCCGCCGTGGTGGTCGACGGCGATCTGCCGGGCGTCCGATGCCGCCAGCCACTCGGCCTGGACGCGCGAGGCCGGCGGGGTGCCGAGCCGCAGCACCACCTGCGGACGGAACTCGGCCACCCGCGTGCGCAGGATCGGGTCGGCGTGGGCGATCACGACCGGGTCGTCGAGCCGTGCCCCGCTGCGCGGGTCGGCGAGCACCGGCCAGCCGAGCGTGCGGGCCAGCACGAGCACGCCCTCGGGGTCGTCGATCGCCCCGCCGGCGACGATCACGCCGGTGGCGTCACGGCACCGACCGGCGATCCGCTCGGCGTCGGCGTGGGCGAGGCGAGCAGGTGCCTCGATCCGGCGGTGCCACGGCGCACCCCCGGGCCGGCCGGGCGGGATCGGCCCGACGCCGCCCACGAGGGGCTCGCGGAAGGGCAGGTTGAGGTGCACCGGGCCGGGCGGGCGTCCGGTCGCCTCGGCAACCGTTCGCGACGCGGTCGACCGCCAGGTGTCGGCCGCCGCGCCATCGGGGACGCCGGGGTCGTGGAACCACCGGACGGCGTCGCCGAAGAGCCGGGTCTGGTCGACGGTCTGGGGGGCGCCGACGTGGCGGAGCTCGGGCGGACGGTCGGCGGTGCACGCGAGCAGGGGCACCCGGGCATGGTGCGCCTCGACCACGGCGGGGTGGACCTCGACGGCGGCGGTGCCGCTGGTGGTGACGACGACGGCGGGCCGCCCGGTGGCCAGGCCGAGGCCGAGGGCGGTGAAGGCGGCCGAGCGCTCGTCGTGGTGGACGTGGAGGCGGATCCGAGCTTCGTCGGCCAGAGCCAGGACGACCGGCGTCGATCTCGAGCCCGGGGCGATCACGGCGTCGGTGACGCCGGCCCGGGCCCACTCGTCGACGAGGGTGCGGCAGAAGGCGGCGGCGACCGCCGGCGGGGGTGAGGGCACCGGATCGCTCGGCGGCATGGTGACAGCCTAGGTTCGGCCCCGATGACGGCCGACATCCCGGGAGCACCCGCGCCGCCCCTGCACGCCGAGCGCCACGCCCCCCACGCCCGGGCGAGCGCCGGCGGTCCCCGCCTGGTGCTCGTCCACGGGTTCACCCAGACCGGCGCGTGCTGGGCGCCCGTGGTCGACCGGCTGGCGGGGCGCTACGAGATGGTGGTCGTCGACGCTCCCGGGCACGGTGGTTCGGATGGGGTGCGGGCCGATCTGTGGACCGGCGGCGATCTGCTGGCGGCGACCGGCGGTCGTGGGGTCTACGTCGGCTACTCGATGGGCGGGCGGCTCGCCCTGCACACCGCCTTGTCGCGCCCGGCCCTGGTGGAAGGCCTCGTGCTGATCGGCGCCACCGCCGGCATCGTCGACCCCGACGAGCGGGCCCGGCGCCGCGCCGACGACGACGTCCTCGCCGCCCACCTCGAAGTGGTGGGTGTCGATCGCTTCGTCGACGAATGGTTGGCCGGGCCGCTGTTCGACGGGCTCACCCCGGAGGTCGACTGCCGGTCCGCCCGTCGCACCAACACCGTCGAGGGGCTGGCCTCCAGCCTCCGCCTGGCCGGCACCGGCACCCAGGACGACCTGTGGCCGAGGCTGGCCGAGCTCTCCGTGCCGGTGCTGGTCGTGGCCGGGGCCCACGACGCCAGGTTCGCCGAGGTCGGACGTCGCCTGGCCGCGGCGATCGGCGACCGCGCCACGCTCGCCGTCGTCGAGGGTGCCGGGCACTCGGTCCACCTCGAGCGCCCCGACGCCTTCGTCGCCGCCCTGGTGGCCTGGGTCGACGGTCAGGCCGAGAACCACAGCCCGGCGGCCAGGAGCGCGCCGTAGACGAGCTGGACCCGCCCGGTCTGGCCCAGCACGGGGATCAGGGCCGGTCCCCTCGCCCCTTCGAGCACGCGCTGCACCGGGATGCGGGCGAGCAGCACCGAGAACAGCGAGGCCGCCGCCAACGGGCGCGACCCCAGGCCGGCGACGACCGGGGTGATGACATAGGGCAGGACCATCAACACGACGTAGAGGGCCCGCGTCCGGCGGTCGCCGAGGCGCACGGCCAGCGTCTTCTTCCCCGCCTCGGCGTCGCTCGGGATGTCGCGCAGGTTGTTGACCACCAGCAGCGCGGTGGCCAGCAGGCCCACCGGCACGGCGACGCCGAAGGCCAGCCAGGTCAGGCGCTCCTCCTGCACGTAGGCCGAGCCCATGGTGGCGACCAGCCCGAAGAAGACGAACACGAACAGCTCGCCGAACCCGTAGTAGCCGTAGGGCTTCGGGCCGCCGGTGTACAGCCAGCCGGCGGCGAACGAGAGCGCGCCGACCAGCAGCAACCAGGGCGAGACGGCGAGGGCCAGGGCCAGGCCGGCGGCGGCGGCCACGCCGAACGAGGCGGCGGCGGCGGTCTTGACCGCCGACGGGGACTTCAGCCCCGACCCCACCAGGCGGACGGGCCCGATCCGGCCCTCGTCGTCGGTGCCGCGCACGCCGTCGGAGTAGTCGTTGGCGTAGTTGGTGCCGACCTGGATGGCGAGGGCCACCACGAGGGCGGCGGCGAACCGCCACGCGACGACGTCCTTCCCGGCGCCGAGGTCGCCGGCGGCGGCGGCCGCGGTGCCGACGAGCACCGGGACCACCGCCGCCGGCAGGGTGCGGGGCCGGGCGCCGGCGATCCACGCGTTCACGGCGCCAGCATGCCACCCGTACCCTGGCAGCCATGCCCGAGCTCGTCGCCCTCGCCCTCGACGGCGGTCCGGGGTTCGTCGACGCGCTGCGACGGGTCTGGGACGCCGGCGACGCCGTGCTGCCGCTCGACCCCCGACTGCCCCGGCCCGCCCTCGAGCGGCTGCTCGAGGTCACGCGGCCGGCCCGGGTCGTCGACGCCGACGGGAGCCACCGCCGGGCCGACGGGCGCCCGGTCGAGCCCGGCGACGCCCTCGTGGTGGCCACGAGCGGCAGCACGGGAACCCCCAAGGGCGTGGTCCACACCCACGCCTCGGTGCGGGCCTCGGCCCGAGCCACCAACGCCGGCATCGGCACGGCGGCCGACGACCGGTGGCTCTGCTGCCTCCCCCTCGCCCACGTCGCCGGGCTCTCGGTCGTCACCCGCGCCCTCGAGGCCGGGGTGCCGGTCGAGGTGCTGCCCGGCTTCGACGCCCGCGAGGTCGAGGCCGCCGCCCGCTCGCGGGGGGCGACGCTCACCACCGTCGTTCCCACCGCCCTCCGACGCATCGATCCGTCGCTGTTCCGACGGATCGTCGTGGGGGGCGCGGCGCCTCCGGCGGACCTGCCCGCGAACGCCCTCGTCAGCTACGGCATGACCGAGACCGGCAGCGCCGTCGCCTACGACGGCCGGGCCCTCGACGGGGTCGAGGTCCGGGTGGTCGACGGCGAGATCCAGCTGCGGGGGCCGATGCTGCTGCGCTGCTACCGCGACGGCACCGACCCCCGACTGGCCGACGGGTGGTTCCCCACCGACGACGCCGGATCGATGGACGACGACGGCCGGCTGACGGTGCGGGGCCGGCGGGGCGACATGATCACCAGCGGGGGCGAGAAGGTGTGGCCCACCGCCGTCGAGCGCGTGCTCGCCGAACACCCCGCCGTCGAGGAGGTGGCGGTGATCGGCCGCCCCGACCCCGAGTGGGGCGAGCGGGTGGTGGCCGTGGTGGTGCTCGCCGCCGGGGCCGACCCTCCGTCGCTCGACGAGCTGCGCGACACGGTCAGGGCCGAGCTCCCCGCCTACTGCGCGCCGCGTGCGCTCGAGGTGGTCCCATCCCTGCCCAAGACGCCCCTGGGCAAGGTGGAGCGGGCGCAGCTCTGATTCACAACAGCATCCCGCCGTCGACGGTGAGGGTGGTGCCGGTGATCCACGACGACGCGTCGCTGCACAGGAAGGCGGCGGCGCGGGCGACGTCCTCGGGCTCGCCGAGGCGGTGGAGCGGCACGTGGGCGGCGATGGCCTCCTCGTTCGGCTCCCACAGGGCGCGGGCCATGTCGGTCTTCACCAACCCGGGGGCGATGGCGTTGACGCGGACGCCGGGGGCCAGCTCCTTCGCCAGCTGACGGGTGAGGTGCAGCAGCGCCGCCTTGGTGCCGTTGTAGACGCCGATCGACGGCTCGACGGTCATGCCGCCGACCGACGAGATGTTGAGGATGACGCCGCCGCGCTCGCCCATCGCCGCCCGCCACGCGCACTGCGCCCACACCAGCGGTCCGCGCCAGTTCACCTCGACGGTCTTGTCGAAGCGGGCGACGTCGATGCCCATGGTCGGTCCCATGTAGGGGTTGGTGGCGGCGTTGTTGACGAGGATGTCGAGGCCACCGAAGTGCTCGACCGTGGCGGCGACGCAGGCGTCGGCCTCCTCGGGACGGCCGGCGTGGGCCGCGAACACGGCCGTCTCCCCGTCGATGCCGGCGGCCGCCTGCTCGAGGGCCTCCTGCTTGCGCGACGACAGCATCACCCGGGCGCCGGCCGCCGCCAGCTCGGCGCTGATGGCCCGCCCGATGCCGCGCGACGCCCCGGTGACCAGCGCCACCTTGCCGTCCAGTCGGATCTCCATCCCCGTCGCCTCCCGCGTCGTCGTCCGGACGGCGACGCCGCCGCCCCGAGGCCGTCACGCTAGAGGCGACCGGGGAGGCGCGTGGACCGCGCCGGTAGCGTGAGCCGATGGCCAACCGCCTCGCCGATCAGACCAGCCCCTACCTGCGCCAGCACGCCGACAACCCGGTCGACTGGTACCCGTGGGGCGACGAGGCGTTCGCCGCCGCCCGGGAGCGGAACGTGCCGATCCTCCTGTCGGTCGGCTACTCGGCCTGCCACTGGTGCCACGTCATGGCCCACGAGTCGTTCGAGGACGACGACACCGCCGCGCTCATGAACGAGCTGTTCGTCAACGTGAAGGTCGACCGCGAGGAGCGGCCCGACGTCGACGCCATCTACATGGACGCGGTGCAGGCCATGACCGGCCACGGCGGCTGGCCGATGACCGTGTTCCTCATGCCCGACGGCCGCCCCTTCTTCGGCGGCACCTACTTCCCCAAGGACCGCCGCGGCAACATGCCCACCTTCACCGAGCTCCTCCGACGCATCGACGAGGTGTGGCGCACGCGGCGCGACGACCTGGTCGAGCAGGCCGACGAGCTCACCGAGGCCATCGGGCGCACCGGCGAGATCGCCGGGGGCGGCGGGCTCCCCGGCACGGCCACGTCGTCGGCCGCCGTCGCCCACCTGCACCAGCAGTTCGACCCCGAGTGGGGCGGCTTCGGGTCGGCGCCCAAGTTCCCCCAGGCGATGAGCCTCGAGCTGCTGCTCCGGGCCCACGCCCACGACGGGTCGGCCGAGTCGCTGGCCGTCGTCACCACCTCGCTCGACGCCATGGCCGCGGGCGGCATGTACGACCACCTCGGCGGTGGGTTCGCCCGCTACTCGGTCGACGACCGCTGGCTCGTGCCCCACTTCGAGAAGATGCTCTACGACCAGGCGCTGCTCGCCCGCGCCTACCTCCACGCGTGGCAGGTCACCGGCGAGGCCCGCTACCGCCAGGTGCTCGACGAGACGATCGACTACGTGCTGCGCGACCTGCGCCACCCGCAGGGCGGCTTCTACTCGGCCGAGGACGCCGACTCCGAGGGCGTGGAGGGCAAGTTCTACGTCTGGACGGTCGACGAGCTGCGCGTCGCCCTCGCCGAGTTGGGCGACGGCGTGGCCGACGCCGCCATCGAGTGGTACGGCGTCACCCCGGAGGGCAACTTCGAGGGGGCCAACATCCTGTGGCGACCGGTGCGCGGCGACCTCCTTCGGCCCGAGCCGATCGAGCGGGCCCGACGGCGGCTGTTCGAGGTGCGGGAGGGCCGAGTGCGACCGGGCCTCGACGACAAGGTGCTCACCGAGTGGAACGGCCTGATGCTGGCCACCCTGGCCGAGGCCGCCGCCGCGACCGGCGACGCGGCATGGCTCGAGGTCGCCGTGGCCAACGGCGAGTTCCTGCTGGACGAGCTGCGCCGGGGCGACGGCCGCTGGCTGCGGTCGTGGCAGGCCGAGGCCGGGGCCCGCCACCTCGCCTACGCCGCCGACCACGCCGCGCTCCTCGACGCCTTCGTCCGCCTGGCCGAGGCCACCGGCGACGCCCGCTGGATCGCCGAGGCCCGCCTGGTGGCCGACGCCCTGCTCGACCTGTTCTGGGACGACGAGCACGGCGGCGTGTTCACCACCGGCCACGACGCCGAGGCCCTCGTCACCCGCCCGAAGGACATCCTGGACAACGCCACCCCGTCGGCCAACAGCCTCGCCGCCAACGGGCTCCTGCGGCTGGCCGCGCTCACCGGCGACCGTTCGCTGCAGGACCGGGCCGAGCGGATCCTGCGCCTCCTCGGCGGCCCGGCCGGCGAGCACCCCACCGCGTTCGCCCACCTGCTCGCCGCCGTCGACCTGCTCACCGCCGGCCCGACCGAGATCGCCGTCGTGGGCGACCGCCCCGATCTCGTGGCCGCCGTGCAGCGGCGCTACCTCCCGAACGCCGTGCTGGCGTGGGGCACGCCCTACGACTCGCCGCTGTGGGCGGGGCGCGAGGCCGGCAAGGCCTACGTCTGCCGTGACTTCGCGTGCCAGGCGCCGGTCACCGAGGTCGCCGCCCTCGAGGCCCGACTCGAGCCGGCCTGACCCGGGTCCGGCTCACCAACGACCGCGATGGATCGCCTCCCCCGGCTCGCGCCGGGGACGCGACGCCGAACGGCTCGGCCGATCGGCCGGGTCGGGATGGCCGATGGCGATGGTGCCGATCGGACGGCGGTCGGCGGGGATCCCGAACGCCTCCTTGACGGCGTCCTCGTGGTCGAAGATGCCGAAGAAGAGCGCGCCGAGGTCCTCGTCGACCGTGGCCAGCAGCGTCAGCATGGCGGCCATGGCGGTGTCGACGATCCAATACGGCACGGGCCACGCGTCGGGGGCCACGCCGAGGCCGGTGGCCGCCTTGTCGGGCTCGGCGTAGCGGGCGACGTAGGCGGCGGGGTCGGCCACGGGGATGACGAGCACCGGGGCGAGCAGCAACCCGGGCCACGGGAACCCGGCCCGACGCTCGGCCGGCAGGGTCACGTCCCAGTACCGACCGGTGTCGGCGCCCTCGAGCACCACCAGGTCGGTGCCCTGGGCGAAGCCGGCCGACGGTCCGCGCAGGGACGCGCCGAGGATGCGGTCGACGACGTCGGGCGGGACGGGTCGGTCGAGGAAGCGCCGCACCATGCGGCGCCGGCGGACGACCTCGGAGAGCTCCAGGGTCAGGCCAGCTTGGCCAGTTGCTCGGCCATGGCCCAGCCGAAGGCGATGAGGGAGTCGCCCCGGGCCTGGTCGACGCGGTCGAAGAAGGGGGCGACGGCGGGATCGAGCTTCTCCGGCTTCAGGCTCTCGTGGTCGAGGGCCAGGGGGAAGCTGTTGTCGCCGGTGGCGATGAAGTCCCGGTCGTCGTAGTTGCCGTTCTCGACGCCGAACCGCTTGGCCAGCCGGCGGCCCCAGGCGCGCTCCTCGCCGCTGGCCTTGTGGCCGGGCCGGGGCACGATGTCCTGGAGGCTCTTGAACGCCTCGAAACCGCCCGGGTTGGTGAGTCGGGTGCCGACGAGCACGTCCTCGTCGGGGAAGGCGAGCACGGCCCGACGGAACTGGTCGGTCATCATCCCCCGGAGCACGGCGTCGCGGCGGCTCGTGCGCCGAACCGAGGCCAGCCCGATGAGCACGCTCGGGGTGCCACCGATGCGCTCCAGCGTGCAGAACGAGAAGCCCTTGAGCGAACGACCTTCGCGAGCGAGCGTGACGAGCACCCACGCCTCGGCCTGCTTGGACAGCAGCCCGACCTCGAACCGGCTCGGGCCATCGGCGCAGATGTCGGCCATCTCAGCCAACTCGGCGTCGCTCAGGGCCGTGCAGTCCTTGGTGGTCACATCGATCGCCATGGCCGTGGTGGTCCCCCTGGTGCGCTCCGGACCGCACCAGTCCAGCGGTCGCGGCCGACGCGTGCAACTCGGTCGGGACGGGCGGGGGCCGCCATCGACCGTTCCGACCCGCTCCGGGGCGTACCGTGCACGGTCGTGGAGTTGGTCCTGACGATCCTCGTCGGCGTGGTGCTCGGCGTCCTCGCCGGGTACCTCCTCGTGCGGCTGCGGCGCCGTGGCGCCGCCCGGGGGCGGGCCGGGCCGGTGCCGACCGACCTCCGCAGCGTCCTCGACGCCTACCGGCGGGCCGACTACGCGGCGGTGATCGCCGGCGGCCCGGCCGCCGCCGACGAGACCCTGACACCGGTCCAGCGGGCCCGCCTCGACCTCGTGTGGGGCCACGCCCTGTTCCAGGTCGACCGGTTCACGGAGGCGATCCCCCACCTCGAGGCCGGCCTCGGCGCCGGCCTCGTCCCCGAGGGGGAGGCCCGCTTCCGGCACTGCCTCGGCTTCGCCTACCAGGCGTCCGGTCGCCGGCGCGACGCCCGACGCACCTACGACGCCCTGCTCGCCGACGAGGACCTCGACCCGGCGGTGCGCGACGCGGTCGCCGCCCACGTCGCCCAGCTCGACGCCGAGGCCTGACCCCGCACCGACCGGACCCGGGCAGGTAGCGTGCCGCCCGATGCGCACGTCCCTCCCGCTCTCGGTCGCTCGGGCGCGGCCCCGCACCCGCCTGGCCCTCCTCGCCCTGGTGCTCGCCGCCACCCTGGTGGCCGGGGCGTGCTCGTCCGACGACGACACCGACACCGCCACCGCCGACGCCGTGGCCCCGGCCACCACCATCGGGCTCCCGACCGGGCCGCCCCCCGAGGAGCCCGGCCCGTACGCCGTCGGCCGCACCACGGTGACCCTCACCGACCCCGACCGGGGCGGACGGACGCTCACCACCGACGTCTGGTTCCCGGTCGACCCCGCCGCGGCCGAGGGAGCGGCGGCATCGACCTACGTCTTCATCCCGGGCATCCAGTTCGACGCCGAGACGGCCAAGACCGGTGTCGCACCCTCGGACGAGGGTCCGTTCCCCCTGGTCGTCTTCTCCCACGGCAGCGGCGGCATCCGCTACCAGTCGGCCTTCTTCACGGAGCGGCTGGCCAGCCACGGCTTCGTCGTGGCGGCGCCCGAGCACACGGGCAACACCGCCTACGACACCTTCCTCGGCACCTCGGTCCCCCAGGAGGAGAACGCGGTCAACCGACCCGCCGACGCCGCGTTCGTGATCGACGCCCTCCTCGCCGGCGCCGACGGCGCCCCTGCCGACCTGGTGCCGACCATCGATCCCGAGCGCATCGGCATCGGGGGTCACTCGGCCGGCGGCTACACCGGACTGGCCACGGCGTCGGGACGTCCGACGGTGCCGGCCGACGAGCGGGTGAGGGCCGTGCTCGGGCTCGCCCCAGCCACCCGGGGCCTGTCCGATGCCGAGCTCGAGGCCGTCGACGTGCCCACCATGCTGATCAGCGGCACCCTCGACACGACCACGCCGATCCCCGACAACACCGTTCGCCCGTGGGACCTCATCTCGGGTCGGCCGCTCTACCGGGTCGACCTCACCGCCGCCGGCCACCAGTCGTTCACCGACGTGTGCGACTACCAGGTGCTCGTCCGGGAGCTGCCGAACGTGGCCGAGGCGATCGTCGCCGCCATCGACGAGTTCGCGGTGGCCGCGTGCACGCCCGAGTTCCTCGCCATCGACACCGCCCACCAGCTCATCGCCCGCTACGGGATCGCCTTCTTCCAGAGCTACGTCGAGGGCGACGCCGCGGCCGGGGCCTGGCTCACCCCCGAGGCGGCGGCCGAGACCCCCGACGTCACCTTCCAGGTGAAGGAGTAGGACCGTGGTCGGGCGGCAGGCCCGACCGGGTCACACGAGCAGGGCGTCGGCGCCGAGGAGGACCCGGAGCTCGGCAGCCAGGCCGGTGGTGTGCTCGACGCAGAACTGCGGTGGGAGGCGGAGCACCTGTTCGCCGAGGTGGAGGTAGACCTGCGACTCGCCGGGGTGCTCGGCGAGCAGCGTCTTGAGCTCGGCCAGCTTCTCCTCGCTGAGGGAGGTGGGCGCCACGCTGATGCGCACCGGAGGGGCGCCGTCGACGATGGGCTCGAAGCGGTCGAGCTCGGTGGCCATGAGCTTTGGCTGGTCGTCACGGCCGTCGACGCGGGCCTTGACGATGACGACGGCGTCGTCGTCGAGCAGGTGGCCGTAGGCCTGCATCGTCTTGGGGAAGACCATCACCTCGATGGACGACTGCAGGTCTTCCAGGACGAACACGGCCATCAGGTCGCCGCGCTTGGTCCACTTCCGCTGCAGGTTGGTGACGATGCCGCCCACCACCCGCATCGAGCCCTCGGGGACCTCTTCGAGCTCGGCGATCGTGCACTCGGTGCGCCGGCGGAGCGACGCCTCTGCCCCCATCAGGGGATGGTCGCTGACGTAGAGACCCAGCATCTCCTTCTCGAAGGCGAGCCGGGGCTTCTTGTCGAACTCGAGGTCGGGGACGTCGATCTTGGCGTCGTCGAAGGCGGGGTCGTCGGCGTCGACGGAGGCGAACAGCTCGAACTGGCCCTCGGCCTCCTTGCGCCGGCGGGCCATGGTGCGGTCGATGATCATCTCGTGGACCGCGAGCAGGCCCTGGCGGGGGTGGCCCATGGCGTCGAACGCCCCCGCCTTGATGAGCGACTCGATCGTCCGCTTGTTGAGCACCGAGGAGTCGACCCGCTCGACGAAGTCGTACACGTCGGTGAACGGGCCCCGTTCCTCGCGCTCGGCCACGATCAGCTCGACCAGCCCCTCGCCCACGTTGCGCACCGCCGACAGGCCGAAGGGGATCGAGCCCTTGCCGCGGTCGTCGTAGATGGCGGTGAAGTCGCTCTCGGAGACGTTGAGGTCCGGGACGAGCACGGGGATGCCCATCTGCCGGCACTCGTTGAGGTAGATCGCCGCCTTGTCGAGGTTGGTCTTGACGCTGGTGAGCAGGCAGGCGAGGTACTCGACCGGGTGGTTGGCCTTGAGGTAGGCGGTCTGGTAGGCGACGAGGCCGTAGCCGTAGGAGTGCGACTTGTTGAACGCATAGTCGGCGAATGGCTCGATGATGTCGAACCACTGCTTTCCGAGCTCGGCGCCGTAGCCGACCGACTCGCATCCGGCGACGAACTTCTCGCGCTCCTTCTGGATGAGCTCCCTGACCTTCTTCCCGCACGCCTTCCGGAGGTTGTCAGCCTCGGCAAGTGAATAGCCGGCAAACTTCTGTGCGATCCGCATGACCGACTCTTGGTAGATCATGAGGCCGTACGTGTCGCCGAGGATCTCCTCGGCGTCGTCGTGCAGGTAGGCGACCGGCTTCCGGCCGTTCTTCCGGTCGGCGTAGTCGTTGTGCATGTTGGCCGCCATGGGGCCCGGCCGGTAGAGGGCCACGAGAGCGGCGACGTCCTCGAACGAGCTGGGGGCCAGGGACCGCATGAGGGCCCGCATGGGCCCGCCCTCGAGCTGGAACACCCCGATGGAGTCGCCCTTGCAGAGCAGGTCGAAGGTGGCGGGGTCGTCGAGGGGGATGGCGTCGATGTCGATGTCGAGGCCGTGGATGCGCCGCACCAGCTCGACGGTGTCGGTGATGACGTCGAGGTTGCGCAGCCCGAGGAAGTCCATCTTCAGCAGGCCGAGCTCTTCGACGCCGTGCATCTCGTACTGGGTGACGACGGGCGCGAGCTCGGGGTCCTGCCCGGCCTCCGGCTTGCGCTGGATGGGCAGGTAGTCGGTGAGGGGCTCCTTGGTGATCACCACCGCGGCGGCGTGGATGCCGTCCTGGCGGCGCAGGCCCTCGAGCCCCTTGGCCACGTCGATGACCTGCTTGGCGTCGGGGTCGGTGTCGTACATGGTCCGCAGCTCGGCGGCCATCTTGAAGCCGTCGTCGAACTTCGGGTGGGGCTCGAGGCAGGCGTACAGCGGCGTGTCGCGGCCCATGATCAGCGGGGGCATGGCCTTCGCCACCTTGTCGCCGACGACGTAGGGGTAGCCGAGCACCCGAGCGGCGTCGCGCACCGCGGCCCGGGCCTTGATGGTGGAGAAGGTGACGATCTGGGCGACGTGGTCGCGCCCGTAGCGCTCGGCCGCGTAGCGGATCATCTCGTCCCGGTAGCGGGAGTCGAAGTCCATGTCGATGTCGGGCATCGAGATGCGGGACGGGTTGAGGAACCGCTCGAACAGCAGGTCGTACCGGATCGGGTCGAGGTCGGTGATGCGCAGGCAGTAGGCGACGGCGCACCCGGCCGCGCTCCCTCGCCCGGGGCCGACGCGGATGCCGGCGTCGCGGGCGTGGCGGATGAGGTCCCACACGATGAGGAAGTACGACGAGAACCCCATGTCGGCGATGACCCGGAGCTCGTAGGCGAGCCGCTCGACGATCTCGTCGGAGAGGGCGTCGCCCCACCGGTCTCGGGCGCCGGCGAGCGTGAGGTGCTCGAGGTAGGCGGCCGAGTCGGCGAAGCCCTCCGGCAGGGGGAACTCGGGGAGCTGGGGCTTGCCGAACTCGATCTGCACGTCGCAGCGCTCGGCCACCCACAAGGTGTTGTCGCACGCCTCGGGGATCTCCCGGAAGAGGTGGCGCATCTCCCCCGCCGTCTTCAGGTAGTGCTCGTCGCCGTGGAACTTGAAGCGGTCGGGGTCGCTCATCAGCGACCCCGTCTGCACGCACAGCAGGGCGTCGTGGGACACCGCGTCGTGCTGGTGCGTGTAGTGGCTGTCGTTGGTGGCGAGCAGGGGCGCCTGGAGCTTGCGGGCCAGGTCGAGCAGCATCGGGTTGGTGCGGTGCTGCTCGGGGATGCCGTGGTCCTGCATCTCGATGAAGAAGTGGTTGCGCCCGAAGATGTCCTGGAGACGGCCGGCCTTGGCCAGGGCCTCCTGCTCGTCGCCCCGCACCAGCGACTGGAGCACCTGGCCACCGAGGCAGCCGGACGTCACGATGAGGCCCTCGCGGTGGGCCTCGAGCAGTTCCCAGTCGACCTTGGGCTTCATGTAGTAGCCCTCGAGGTACGCCCGGCTCGAGAGCTGGATGAGGTTGCGGTAGCCGACGTCGGTCTCGGCCAGGGCGGTGAGGTGGTAGTAGGCCTTGCGGCCCCCCTCGGCGTCGCCGCCCGTGTCGTCCTGGCGGCCCCGACGGGCAGGACGCTCGGTGCGGTGCTCGTAGGCCTGGTAGAGCTCGGAGCCGATGATCGGCTTCACGCCCTGGGCCTGGCAGGCCTTGTAGAAGTCGAGGACGCCGTACATGTTGCCGTGGTCGGTGATGCCGATGGCCGGCTGGCCGTCGGCGGCCGCCTTGGCCACCACGTCGCCCACCCGGGCCGCGCCGTCGAGCATGGAGAACTCGGTGTGCAGGTGCAGGTGGGTGAACGAGTCAGCCACGCTCGCCGCCTCGTCCCTCGTGACCGACCGTCCCGGTCGCCACCAGCCGCACTCGATGCATCCTCGTCAACCCCTTGTCCACACCCCGTCCACAGCCGCCGTCCCCAGCCTGTGGATCGAATGACACCGGTGTGATTCCTCCGCTCGGCGCACTGTACCGCTTCCGCGGCCGGGGGCGAGCGGTGCCCCTCGATCCCCGTCGCCCGGTGCCTCGTGGGCGAAGATGTGCCCCGTGAAGACCCTGCTCGAGCGGTCGCGGTGGATCATGGCGCCGGTGAGCATCGCCATCCTGGCCCCGTCGGTGGTGGTGATGGCCTAGGGCATCGCCAAGGGCATCGACCTGCCCGCCCTGCTCGAGGCGATCGACGTCCTCCTCATCGGCACCGTGCTGGTGATCTTCGGCCTCGGCCTGTGGGAGCTGTTCGTGTCCCCGCTCGACCTGCCCGAGTGGCTGGTGATCGGGTCGCTCGACGACCTGAAGGCCAAGCTCGGCAACGCCCTGGTGCTCGTGCTGGCGATCAAGTTCCTGGAGATCCTGACCACGACGACCGAGGCCCTCGACGTGCTCTGGTACGCCCTCGCCGTCGCCCTGGTGGGCGGGCTACTGGTCGCCTACACCCAGTTCTCCCGCCGTCACACGCGGCGGCGTCGACCCCACCGGCACGCGGATCGGCCCCGCGGGCGGGTCAGAGGTAGGTGCCGGGACGTTCCTCGTTGGGGCGGCCGGGGCTGCCCTGCGGGAGCTGGCCCCGCATGTTCTCGAGCTGCTGGCGGGCCGCCATCTGCTGGGCGAAGAGCGTGGCCTGGATGCCGTGGAACAGACCCTCGAGCCAACCCACGAGCTGGGCCTGGGCGACCCGCAGCTCGACCTCGGTCGGGGTGCCGTCGTCGCCGAAGGGGAACGCCAGCCGCCCGAGCTCGTCCTGCAGGTCGGGCGACAGAGCCGAGCTGAGCTCGGCGACGGAGGTGTCGTAGATCGACCGCAGCCGCTCGCGGGATGGTTCGTCGAGCGAGGTCGACCGCACCTCGTCGAGCAGCTGCTTGATCATCGACCCCACCCGCATCACCTTGGCCGGTTCGGAGACGAACTCCTTGTCACCGTCCTGGGGGGGCGACGGATCGCCCGTGGTCGGGATGATCAGCTCCCCACGCTCGGCGGGTGGCGCGTCGGGGTTCGGCTGGGGATCGGTCATGCGCAGTTCCTTTCCCGGAACGGGCCAGGCTCGGACACCGCTCAGCCGGGGCCGGCGGCGAGCAGCGGGACCCACATCTCGGCCTCGGTGAGCGAGCCGTGACGGGCGATCAGCTCGAACGGCCCACCGTCGTCGGGGTCGTCGAACGACACGGGCTCACGGGCGACGAGGGCCACGTCGCCGAGGCGGGACCGGGCGGCGTCGGTGACCACCGGCCCGAACCACTGCTCGTCGAGCACCTGGTCGAGCGAGACCACCCACGCAACGTCGCCGTGCCGGGCGGCGGCCGCCTCGAGCAACGGCTGTTGCTGACCGGCGCGCGCGTGCAGCCACCGGAACCGGCCTTCACCGGACTGCCGGGCGACGTGGCGCAGGACGTCCCCGGCGGGCGTGATGATGCGGTCGCCGACGTGGACCTGGCCGTGGTCGCTCGTGACCACGATGGCGGCGCCGGGAGGCAACACCTCACGCAGGTCGGCCACCAGTCGGTCGACGGCCCGCAGCTCGGCGTCGTACACCTCGCCGAGCCCGTACTCGTGGGCGACCTTGTCGACGCCCTCGTAGTAGGCGTAGACGAACGACTCACCGCCCCGAAGGTGCCGGGCGACCTCGGCGACGAGGGTCGACGGCATCCGATAGCCGGCGAAGCGAGTGCCCTCGAGGTGGGCCTGGGTGAAACCGGTCTCGCGGAACTCGGCCCGGGTGACGACCACCGGCCGGTGGCCGAGGAACGGCACGCGAGGCTGGATCTTGTCGGGCGGGATGCGGTCACGTGCGTCACGGCCGTCGGTCGCCCAACGCAGCACGTTGAGCACCTCGCCGTCGACGTACATGCGGTACCCGATGACGCCGTGCTCACCCGGTGGCATCCCCGTCGCGATCGACGTGAGGGCGGTCGCGGTGGTGGACGGGGCCACCGTCGTGATCGGGCCGCCCTCGAGGTCGAGCAGCGTCGGCAGCAACGACCGCCGCTCCTGCATCTGGTCCCAGCCGAGCCCGTCGAGCACGAGCAGCACGACCTGGTCGGCATCGGAGGCGAGCGGCATCCACGCCGGACGGTCGTCCGGTGGTTCGAGGAGCGTGGGCACCACGTTCGTGATGCATGGTCCGCCGTAGTCCGGCCGAACCGGCTGGTCGTCGCCCACTGGTTCCGTGTTCTCCGCTTTCTGCTTTCCGCGCTCCGCCGCTCGGGCCCTTCCGGTCGGGATCACGCTACCGGAGGCGGTCGACCCGGCACACCCCGGAGCGGGGGCGCCTGGGGCGGCCCTAGCATGAGCGACGATGAAGGTGTCCACCCGAGGCGACTACGCGAGCCGGGCGCTGCTCTCGCTCGCGCTGCACGCCGACGCGGTGGGACCGACCTCGGTGCGCGACATCGCCGAGCGCACCGGGCTCCCCCAGCCCTACCTCGAGCAGATCCTCCTCGCCCTGAAGGGGGCCGGGCTCGTGCGATCCAAGCGCGGCGTCGGGGGCGGCTACGTGCTGGCCCGCCCACCCGAGGAGATCCTGCTCTCGGAGATCCTCATGGCCGTCGACGGGCCCATCGTGGCCGGCGACTTCGGGGAGCCGCACACCGACGGCGCCTGCGACCACGAGGGCCAGTGCGTGCTGCTGGCCATCTGGGGCGACGTGGGGGAGCACATGCGCCGCTACCTGTCGTCGCTCAGCCTGGCCGACATCGTGAGCATGGCCGAGGGCAACGCGCCCTGGCCGAACGAGCGCTGAGCACTCGCCGGCGCGGTCAGCCGAGGCGGGCGAGCACCCCGACCAGGTCCGGGGGCAGCGCAGAGGTCACCTCGACCACCGCGCCGGTGACCGGGTGGGTGAAGCGCAGGGCGGCGGCGTGGAGCACCATCCGGGGAACCGGGAACGACTCGCGGACGCCCCCGTAGCGCTCGTCACCCACCACGGGGTGGCCGATGGCGCTGAGGTGGACGCGGATCTGGTGGGTGCGGCCGGTCTCGAGCCGGCAGCGGAGGAGGTCGACGGTGACGGGGTCGGTGAACGACCGCTCCACCTCGAAGTGGGTGCGGGCCTCCTTGCCCTCCGCGGACACGGCCATGCGGGTGCGCTGCCGGGCCGACCGGCCGATGGGCGCGTCGATCAGGCCGGTGGGTGAGCCGAGCGCCCCCCAGACCAGGGTCAGGTAGGTCCGCTCGATCGCGTGGCCGGCCAGCGCCTCGACCAGCCCCGCGTGGGCGGCACCGGAGCGGGCCACGAGCAGCAACCCCGAGGTGTCCTTGTCGAGGCGGTGGACGATGCCGGGACGATCCGGGTCGCCGACGTCGGCGAGCTCCGGGTAGCGGGCGAGGAGCCCGTTGACCAGCGTGCCGTCGGGGTTGCCGGCCCCCGGGTGCACGACCAGCCCCGGCGGCTTGTCGACCACGAGCACGCCGTCGTCCTCGTACACGACCCGTAGCGGCACCGACGGGTCGGGCGCCGGACGGGTCGCGCCGGTGGCCGCGGGCAGGTCGACGGCGATCTCGTCCCCGAGGAGGACGCGGTGGGACTTGGCCGTGACCGGCTGCTCGTCGATGCGGACCCGGCCGGCCACGACGAGCGCGGTGGCCTCGGACCGGCTGACCCCGGTGACGAGGGACACCACGCGGTCGAGCCGCTCGCCGGCCATCGCCGCTGGGATGGTCTCGACGATCACGGGTTCAGGCTCGCTCGCCGGCGTCGGACCCGACCTCGTCCGACTCGAAGAACGTCGACACCAGCAGGAGGAGCACGCCGAGCACCACGCCCACGTCGGCGATGTTGAACACGGGCCACCACTGGACGTCGATGAAGTCGACCACGGCGCCGTCGAAGAGGCCGTCGCCGCGGAAGGCGCGGTCGCTCAGGTTGCCGAGGGCGCCGCCGAGGATCATGCCGAGCGCCACCGCGCCGGTGCGGGTCGACACCGTTCGGCCCTGCCACACGAGGAAGCCGACGATGCCGATGGCCAGCAACCCGATGAGGGGTCCGAACTCGCCGCCGAGCCCGAACGACGCACCGGTGTTGAACGTGAGGTTGAACCGCAGGGTCCAGACGACGTCGATGACGCTGCCGTCGGACAGCCGCTCGAGGGCCCACCACTTCGTGAGCTGGTCGGCCACCAAGATGACGGCGGCGACGGCCAGCACCAACGGCAGTCGGTGCGTCCGTTGGGTCACCTGCGGCTGAAGCCCCCCACCTTGTACTCGACGCGCTCGCGTGCCCACGGGATCGCCCTCAGCCGCTCCTTCGGGATCGGCTGACCGGAGACCTCGCAGACGCCGTAGATGCCGGCGGAGATCTTGGCGAGGGCGTGATCGATCTCCTCGACCTGGCCGCGGAACTGGGCGGCGAGCGCCAGATCGCGCTCCCGCTCGACGGCCAGGGTGTCGCCCTCGCCGCTCTCCTCGTCGAACTGCACGTCGCCCGGCTCGCGCATCTGGGCCAGCTCGTTCGCCTCGGCGGTGAGCTGCTCCTCGTCATGGGTGAGGCGTGCCCGCTCCTCGAGCAGCAACAGCCGCTGGCTCTCGTTGAACTTCGCGTCGTAGGGCGACTTCTTGGGCGCCACCTTCGCCGGCGCCTTCTTCGCCGGCGCCTTCTTCGCCGGCGCCTTCTTCGCCGCGGCCTTCTTCGCCGGCGCCTTCTTCGCCGGCGCCTTCTTCGCCGCGGCCTTCTTCGCCGCGGCCTTCTTGGCCGGCGCCTTGCCGGCCGGGGCCTTCTTGGCCGGGGCCTTCTTGGCCGGCGCCTTGCCGGCCGGGGCCTTCTTGGCCGTCGTGGTCGTGGGCTTCTTGGGAGGGGTCACAGCTGCTTTCTTGGACGGGGCGGCCGACCGGGCCGCGGTCGACGTCGAGGACGTCGCCGCCTTGGTGGCCTTCGTCGCCGTCGCGGTCTTGGTGGTCGCCTTCTTGGCCGCGGAGGTCCGCGTGGTCGAGGCGCCCGACGCCGAACTGCTCGCTCTGGGCATGCACACCTCCTCGCGCTCCCGACCGCGCGAGGGTTCGCCCGGCGGGAAAGGGTGCCGGACCTTATGCGCCCGTCACAGGGGCGTCAACACGACGCCGCTCGTAGGCTACGGCCCATGGCGTTCGGTCCCGTCGACCCCGATCTCGACCTCGTCGCCCTCGAGGAGCGCGTCCTCGCGGCGTGGCAGGAGGGCGACGTCGTGCGGGAGGCGCGGCGCCTCCGCAAGGACGGCGAGCCCTGGATCTTCTACGAGGGACCGCCCACGGCGAACGGTCGACCGGGCCTCCACCACGTCTGGGCCCGGGTGTTCAAGGACCTCTACCCGCGCTTCCAGACGATGCGCGGCCGCAACGTGCCCCGCAAGGGAGGGTGGGACTGCCACGGCCTCCCGGTCGAGCTCGAGGTGGAGAAGGAGCTCGGGCTGGCCACCAAGCACGACATCGAGGCCTACGGGATCGCCGAGTTCAACCAGCGATGCCGCGACTCGGTGCACCGCTACGTCGAGGACTGGTCGTCGCTGACCACCCGGTCGGGCGTGTGGATCGACACGGCCGACGCCTACTGGACGCTCTCGAACGACTACATCGAGTCGGTCTGGTGGCTGCTCAAGCAGATGTGGGAGCAGGACCTGCTCTACGAGGGGCACAAGGTCACGCCCTACTGCGCCCGCTGCGGCACGGCCCTGTCGTCGCACGAGCTGGGCCAACCCGACGTCTACCGCGATGTCGTCGACCCGTCCGTCTACGTGCGGTTCCCGCTGGTGGACGACGACGCCGACCTGCTCGTGTGGACCACGACGCCGTGGACCCTCGTCTCCAACACCGCCGCCGCCGTCGGCGCCGAGATCGACTACGTCCGGGTGCGTGTCGGCGACGGCGGCCACCGCGATCTCATCATGGCCGCCGCCCGGGCGCCCGAGGCCGCGGAGGTGGTCGCCCACCACCGCGGCGCCGAGCTCGTCGGGCGGCGCTACGAGCGGCCGTTCACGTTCCTCGACCCGCCACCGGGCAAGGACGGCTGGCGCGTGGTCGCCGCCGACTTCGTGAGCACCGACGACGGGTCGGGCATCGTGCACCTGGCCCCGGCGTTCGGCGAGGACGACGCCCGGGTGGCCCGGGCCGAGGACCTGCCCGTGCTCAACCCGGTCGACGTCGACGGCGCCTTCGACGACCGCGTGCCGCCGTACCGGGGGCGGTTCGTGAAGGACGTCGACGACGACATCATCGCCGACCTCGATGGTCGCGGGCTGCTCGTGCGCCGGCAGGAGTACGAGCACAGCTACCCGCACTGCTGGCGGTGCGGCACACCGCTGATCTACTGGGCCAAGACGTCGTGGTTCGTGCGCACCTCCGAGCAGCGGGACCGCCTGCTGCGCGAGAACGAGCGGATCGACTGGCATCCCGAGTTCATCAAGCACGGCCGCTTCGGGAAGTGGCTCGAGGCCAACGTCGACTGGGCGCTGTCGCGCGACCGCTACTGGGGCACTCCACTCCCCATCTGGCGCTGCGCCGGCTGCGGGCGTGAGGAGTGCATCGGCTCGGTGGCCGAGCTGGCCGACCGGGCGGGCCGTGACCTCTCCGACCTCGACCTCCACCGTCCCTTCGTCGACGACGTCACCCTGCCGTGCACGGACTGCCCGGACACGGCCCGGCGGGTGCCGCCGGTGCTCGACGCCTGGTTCGACTCGGGGGCCATGCCGTCGGCCCAGTTCCACCACCCGTTCGAGCACGAGGAGCGCTTCGCGGCCTCGTTCCCCGCCGACTTCATCTGCGAGGCCATCGACCAGACCCGCGGGTGGTTCTACTCACTGCTGGCGGTCAACGCCCTGGTGTTCGACCGCACGCCCTACAAGAACGTGGTGTGCCTCGCCCTCGTCGTCGACGAGAACGGCCAGAAGATGTCGAAGTCGCGGGGCAACGTCATCGACCCGTGGGACATCTTCTCCACCCAGGGCGCCGACGCGCTGCGTTGGTACTTCCTCTCCCAGGGCCAGCCGTGGACGACCCGCCGGGTCTACGAGGAGGGCATCCGCGAGTCGACACGCCAGACGCTGCTCACGTTGTGGAACGTCTTCTCGTTCTTCGCCACCTACGCCGACCTCGACGGGTGGACACCCGACGAGGCGGCGACACCCGGATCGGCGGAGCCGGCGGTGCCCCGCACGGGTCACCCGGCGACACCCGCATCGGCGGAGCCGGCGGTGCGGAGCACCGCCAAGGAACACGTGATGGACCGGTGGATCCTCTCGGAGCTGGACGAGACGACGCGGGTGGTCACCGAATCGCTCGAGGCGTTCGACGCCCTCGACGGGGCGAGCCGGATCGCCCGCTTCGTGGACGACCTGTCGAACTGGTACGTGCGGCGCTGCCGCCCACGGTTCTGGAAGAGCAGCGATCCCCGGGCCCACGCGACCCTGCACGAATGCCTCGTCACCGTCGCCGAGCTGCTCGCGCCGTTCTGCCCGTTCCTCGCCGACGAGATCCACACGACCCTCACCGGCGGGCCGTCGGTGCACCTGGCCGACTGGCCCGAGCCCGGGGGTCGTCACGATGCCGGCCTCGCCGCCGAGATGACCGCCGCACGACGGCTGGTCGCCGCCGGTCGCGCCGCCCGCACCGACGCCAAGGTCAAGGTCCGCCAGCCGCTCCCCCGCGCCCTGCTCCTGCACCCCGGTGCCACCCTGAGCGACGACGTCCGACGCGAGATCATGGCCGAGCTCAACGTCAAGGCCCTGGAGGACATCGACACGCTCTCGGGGCTCATGAGCTGGCGGGTGCTGCCCAACTTCCGGACGCTCGGACCCCGGCTCGGGCCCAAGGTGAACGAGGTCAAGGCCGCCCTGGCCGAGGCCGACGGATCCGACCTGCAACGACGACTCGAGGCCGACGGTCACCTCGTGGTGGCCGGTGAGCGACTCGAGGCCGACGACGTGGAGCTGCGGGCCGAGCGCCACGAGGCGTTCGCCCTGGCCGAGGACGACGGGTGGGCGGTGGCGCTCGACCTCGAGGTCGACGACGACCTGCGGGCCGAGGGCACGGCGCGTGAGCTGGTGCGGGGGCTCAACGACCTCCGCAAGGAGGTGGGCCTGGCCATCGCCGACCGCGTGCACGTCGAGCTCGACGGCCCCGACGCGGTACGGCGCGCCGCGGCCACGCACCGCGAGTGGATCGCCGGCGAGGTGCTGGCCACGACCCTCGAGCTCAGCCCGCCGACCGGCGTGGCCCACGAGCTCGACATCGACGGTCAGCCGGTGCGGGTGTCGATCAGCCCCGTCGGCTGACGGGGAACGGCGATCTCGCCGTCAGCGCCGACGCCCGAACCGGGGCCGTTCCCTGCTCTCGTCGAAGTCGGCTTCGAAGAAGGCCCGCATGGCCTCGTCGGCGTCGGCGTCGGGCTCGCCGAGCGGGGCCGGCCGCGACGGCGGGGCGGCCTGGTCGTCGAACGGGGCGAAGAGCTGCGTGTCGGCGCCACCCGGAGCCGGCGATGGGCTCGGCGGTGGGCTCACCTGGTCGGACAGGTCGATGGTCGGGGTCTCGGCGGGCGCCGCCGACGAGACGGCCTGGCCACCGGCCTCCGGCGGCTCGACGACGTCGGTCGCCGCCGGGGTGGGCTCGGCGGGCGACTCGTCGCGCACCTCGTCGGCGACCGGGGCCGGGGCCTCGTCGGCAACCGGGCCCGGGGCCTCGTCGGCGACGTCACCGTGGGCGACCTCGGGGGCGGACGAGCCGGCGATGACGGCCGGGGTCTCGGCGGTGGGGGCGTCGCCGCCGACGACCACGGGGGAGGGCCGGCCCTCGTCGAGGTCGGCGGACAGCGCCGCGCCACTGGTGGGGGGCACCGGCGCCGGGCGGAACGCGGCCGGGTCGTCGAGCAGCTCCTGCAGTTGGGCGACGGCGGCGCGGATGGACGCCCGCTGCCCGTCGAGGTGGCGGTTCAGGATCCTCACGTCGTCGTTGAGCTGCTCGCGCAGCCCCTCGAGGGAGCGGACCTCGTCGGCGATCGAACGCTGCCGCTCGGCGACCAGCTCGTCGGCCTTGCGGCGGGCGTCGCCCAGCACCTGTCCGGCCTCCCGCTCGGCGTCGGCCACCATCGCGCCGGCCCGGGTGCGGGAGTCGTCGAGGGTCGCGTTGGCCGTCTGGTTGGCGTCGGCGACGACCTGGTCGGCGGTCTGCTGGGCCAGCGCGAGGACCTTGGCGGCGGCGTCGGCGCCGGCCGTGGGATCGACCGGGGGCGGGGCCCCCGCCCCCGACTCCTGCAGCCGGGTCATCTCGGACTCGGCGAGGGCACGAGCCCGGTCGGCCTCGAGCACCCGGGCGTCGGCCTCTTCGGCTCGGGCGGTGGCCTGGCGAAGCTTGTCCTGCAGCTGGGCGACGGCGGCGCTCACCCGCTCGAGGAAGTTGTCGACCTCGTCGGGGTCGTACCCTCGGCGGCGCTCGGAGAACTTGACGTCGGTCAGCAGGTGGGGCGTTCCGTCCATGGGGCGATGGTACCTACGCCACGCCCGTCGTAGGGGAATCTCGTCAGAACGAGCAGCCGAGCACCCCGAGCAGGATCTGGATGCCGATGAAGACGATGATCGGCGACAGGTCGAGGGACACCGCACCCAGCCGGACCGGGGGGAGGATCGCCCGGAGGGGGGACAGCACCGGCTCGGTGACGGCGAAGAGGAAGCCCTGGACGGACGCCATGAACCCCTCGCCCGACATGGGGAACCACGACAGCACGATCCGACCGATCAGGGCGATCAGGTAGAGCCCGAGGGCGTAGCAGACGATCTCCACGGTGCAGCAGGCTCAGGCGTCGTGCAGGCCGCGCTCGACGAGCCGGCGCCGCTCGTCGGCCGACACCTCCACGTCGGTGGGGGTGAGGAGGTAGACCTGGTGGGCGACCTTCTCCATGTGGCCGGCGAGGCCGTAGCAGAGCCCACTGGAGAAGTCGATGAGGCGCCGGGCGAGCTCGCGGTCCACGCCCTGCAGGTTGAGGATGACCGGCTGGTTGGCCTTGAACCGGTCGGCGACGTCTTGGGCCTGGTTGAACGAGGTGGGGGCGATGAGGTGGGGGCGGGCCGCGGCCGGCACCGGGCGCACGACGGTGCGGGGCTTGGGGGCGGCCGGTTCCGACGGCGACGGTGCTGCTGCGGGCGGCGCGATGGTGCGCACCGTCGACGCCTCGGGCTCCGGGGGCGGAGGAGCCGGTCGCGGTGCGCCCGACCGTGCGGCGCCCTGGGCCTGCCGGGGCGGGGCCGAGCGGGATCGGGACGGACCCGCGGCGGCGCGGGACGCGGCCTGCGGCTCCGGTTGGGCCGTGGCCGGCCGCTCGTCGTAGTCCTCGTACTCGTCGTCGGGCCCGAGCCCGAGATAGAGCATGGCCTTGCGCCACATCGAAGCCATCGTTCCTCCTGAACCCGCAGAATCTACCAGCGCGCGCCGCGGGCGACGGCGCAGGCGCCTGGACGGGCCCCGGGTGGGCGCGCCGGACGACGTCGGATCACGGCCCCGGTCGGGGCGGGCGGGCACCGAAGATGGCGGTCCCGACCCGCACCATGGTGCTCCCCTCCTCGACGGCGACGTCGAGGTCGGCGCTCATCCCGATCGACCGCACCGGCAGGTCGAGCTCGTCAGCGAGGGCGACGAGCCGGCGGAAGCCCGGCCGGGCGTGCTCCGGCGGTCCGGCGGGGGCCACCCCCATCAGCCCGACCACGTCGAGGTCGAGGTCCCGGGACGCCGTCACCAGCGCGACCGCGTCCCCGACCGGACATCCCCCCTTCTGGTCCTCCCCCGACAGGTTCAGCTGGACGAGGACCCGGGCGCCGGGGTCCCGCTTGGCGATCTCGCCGGCGAGGTCGAGCCGGTCGACGGTCTGCCACAGCGCCACCCGGCCGGCCAGGATCTTCACCTTGTTGCGCTGCAGCCGACCGATCATGTGCCATCGGACCAGGTCGGCGCGGTGCCCGGCCTCCCCGCGTCCCGCGGCTCGGGCGAGGAGCTCGTCGGCCTTGGCCGACAGCTCCTGGGCGTAGTTCTCGCCCACGTCCACGAGCCCGGCGTCGAGGGCCGCCTCGACGGCATCGACGCCGAAGCCCTTGGTGACGGCGACGAGGGTGACCTGCCGGTCGCCGGCGAGGGCGTCGATGCGGCGGCGCACGGCCGCGGCCCGCTCGGCGACGAGCACGGGCTCGATGACGGTCACGAGGCCGGTTCCTCGCCGGCCTCGTCGGCGCCACCCCCGCTCGGGGGCCCGGGCGAGAGCCACACGACCAGGGCGTGACGCCCGACGTCGCCCCGGGCCCGGTACGAGAACGAGCGCGAGGCGTCGCACGCGGTGCAGCGGTCCGGGCCGTGGAGGGCGATGCCGAGGTCGCCGAGGGCACGGGCGACCACCATGGGCAGGTCGAGCGCCGGTCGGCCGTCGGCGGTGCGGGACCGGACCGCCGGGCCGAAGCGATCGGTCAGCCGACCGAGGTCCTCGGCGCCGAACTCGTAGCACTCCGGGTGCACGCACGGCCCGAGCCACGCCTCGATGTCGACGGCACCGAGCCCCCGCATGGCGGCCACGGCGGCGGGCAGCACCCCGGCCTCGGCACCGCGCCAGCCGACGTGGACGGCGCCGATCACGCCCTGGCGGCTGACGAGGGCCACCGGCCCGCAGTCGGCGGTCTGCACGGCGACGGCCACGCCGGGGTCGTCAGTGACGCCGGCATCGGCCTCGACGCCGGCCAGCTCGACGACGTCGTCCGCCGAGCGGGCGGTCACCACGCCGGCGCCGTGGACCTGGCGCAGCCACAGCCACGGACGGTCGACGACCGCCCGGCGACGCTCGTCCACCCCGTCGGCGTCGACGGCGAAGTCGCCGTCGTCCCGAGTGGTGAACCGGGCGTGGGCGCGCACGCCACCGCCGAGGTCGACGTCCCAGCCATCCCCCCAGGGCACGCCACGGGGGCTCACCGGCACCCCACCGGGGGTGGTCACCGACGGGCTACTTGAGGAAGGAGGGGACGTCGAAGTCGTCGTCGCCACCGTCGAGGTCGAGGTCCTCTCCGTCGTCGCCACCGGCGAAGACGTCGGTGACCGGGGCCAGGTCGTCGGGCCGGGTCGGCCGCCCGCCGCCCTCCTCGCCGGGCTTGCGCCCGTCGTCCCAACGGTCGAAGCCGGCGGCGATCACGGTCACCCGCACCTCGTCGCCCATCTCGTCGTCGATGACGGTGCCGAAGATGATGTTGGCGTCGGGGTGGGCCACGCCGTGGATGACCTCGGCGGCCTCGTTGACCTCGAACAGCCCGAGATCGCTGCCCCCGGAGATGGTGAGCAGGATGCCTCGGGCCCCCTCGATGCTGGCCTCGAGCAACGGGCTCGAGATGGCGGCACGGGCGGCGGTGAGCGACCGGCCGTCGCCCGAGCCGTAGCCGATGCCCATGAGCGCCGACCCGGCGTCGCTCATGATCATCTTCACGTCGGCGAAGTCGGTGTTGATGAGACCCGGTGTGGTGATGAGGTCGGTGATGCCCTGCACGCCCTGGAGCAGGACCTCGTCGGCCATCTTGAACGCGTTGAGCACCGACGTCTTGTCGTTGGAGACGGTGAGCAGGCGGTCGTTCGGGATGACGATGAGGGTGTCGACCTTCTCCTTCAGGTGCTGGATGCCCGAGTCGGCCTGCACCGCCCGCCGGCGCCCCTCGAAGCCGAACGGTCGGGTGACGACGCCGATGGTGAGCGCGCCGAGCCCCTTGGCGAGCTCGGCGATCACCGGCGCCGCGCCGGTGCCGGTGCCACCGCCCTTGCCGGCGGTGATGAACACCATGTCGGCGCCTTTCAGGACCTCTTCGAGCTCGTCCTGGTGCGCTTCGGCGGCCTGTCGGCCCACCTCGGGGTCGGAGCCGGCGCCGAGGCCCCGGGTGAGCTCCCGGCCGATGTCGAGCTTGACGTCGGCGTCGCTCATGAGCAGCGCCTGGGCGTCGGTGTTCACGGCGATGAACTCGACGCCCTTGAGGCCGGCGTCGATCATGCGGTTGACGGCGTTGACGCCGCCGCCGCCGACGCCGACGACCTTGATGACGGCCAGGTAGTTCTGAGGGGAACCGGCCATGGTGGGCACTACCTCCGGGTCAGGACGGGGAAGGGGATCGGGGGGCTCGGGAGCCGCAGGGGCAGACGACCCGGAGGCCGGTGGCGTCGGTGGATCGGTTGGCGGGAGGTCGAACAGCCGGTCACCCATCGAGGCCACCTCCGGGCTCGAGGGTGGGGCACCGGCCTGACGGCCGAACCCTCGACCTGAGGTCGAGGGTTATGTCAACCTCAGGAAGCGGTCGACACTGTAGGCGTCGTCGTCGACACGGGTCAACCACCGCCACCCCCGTCGCGCGCACCCCCGGTGGACCGGTCGTCGCCGTCGGGCGCCGACGGCGGCGCCGGCGGCGGGGTCCGGGTCACGGCACCGGTGCCCGGCACCCGGACGTCCCACACCAGCACGGCCTCGTCGTCCACCTGGGCGAAGAGCGTCTCGAGCGTGGTCGCCTTGGCGGCCAGCTCGGTGGGCTCCCCGAACCACACCGCGGCCTCCGGGTCACGGGTGCGCCCGTCGAGTCGACCGGCGGGCGTGAGCACCAGGGCCTCGAGGCGCGACCGGCTCCCCGGCGGCAGCACGGCGAGCAGCTCGAGGACGCCCGCCGCGCCGGCGTCGAGCGTGGTGCCGGGGTCGCCCACGACCAGCCCCTCCAGGCCGACCAGGCCCTCGTCGCCACGGGCCGGGGCCAGCACCCGGCCGCCGGCGTCGACCAGCCAGCCGGTGCCGTCGTCGCGCCACGTGACCGCGATCGGCGTCCGCTCCTGCACGGAGACGCGCACCGCCGACGGCCAGTCGACCGAGACCGAGGCATCGGCCACCCACGGCGACGCCAGGAGGCGCTCGCGGGCCGCACCGGTGTCGACGTCGACCAGCTGGTCGCCGGGCAGCACGCCGGCGACGGCCAGGACCTCGTCGGTGGGGGTCCGCAGCGCCCCGTCGACGGTGACCTCGTCCACGTCGAGCAGCGGCGAGCGCACGACCACCCAGCCGAGGGCCAGGGCGGTGACCACGGCGACCACGGCGAGGAGTCGGCGCCGCCGGCGCCGGCCGGCCACGGACGCCACGTGCCGCCGCCGGGCGGCGATGCGGGGATCGACGACGTCGCCGCCGTGGTCCCCGGCCGTGCTCCGGGGCCGGGTGAGGGATCGGACGCTCATCGCGCGTCCCGCTCGGGTGCCGTGTCCTGGAGCTCGTCGAGGGCCGAGGGCGGGTACCCGATCAGCCTCGTCTCGGACCGCAGCGTCACCCCGGTCGCCTCCCGGACCCGGCGCTGCACCTCGAGCATCAGGGCGAACACGTCGTCGGCCCGTCCGCCGTCGTCGGCGATGATGAAGTTGGCGTGCTTGGGCGACACCTCGGCGGTGCCGAGGCGCAGGCCCTTGGCGCCGGCCGCCTCGATGAGCCGACCCGAGGCGTCGCCGGCCGGGTTGACGAACACCGAGCCGGCATTCGCCCCGCCCGGCTGGTGGGCGCGACGCCAGCGGACGATCTCGGCGATGGTGGCCTCGGAGGTCGAACGATCCCCCTCGGCGAGGCGGAGGTCGGCGCGGACCACCAGGTGGCGAGCGCCGATCGCCGAGCGTCGAAAACCCAGGTGGAGCGAGGCCGCCGGCACCTCCTCATCCTCTCCCGTGCGCAGATCGAGCACGCGGACCCCCTCGAGCGACGCGGCCATGTCCGAGCCGTGTCCCCCGGCGTTCATCCGCACCGCGCCACCGATCGAGCCGGGCACCCCGACGGCCCACTCGAAACCGGTCAGCCCGGCGGCGGCCGTGCGACGGGCGACGACGGGGAGGGCAGCGCCGGCGCCGGCCCGGACGAGGGTGCGTTCGATCTCGACGGTGGCGAAGGCGTCGCCCAGCGTGACCGCCAGGCCGTCGAAGCCGGCGTCGGCCACGAGCAGGTTCGACCCCTTCCCGACGGCGAGCGTGGGCACGCCGGTCGTGCGGACGGCGTCGGCCACGGCGACGAGGTCGTCCTCGGACTCGATGCGCACGAACGCCGCGGCCGACCCGCCGACCCGGTAGGTGGTCATCGGGCCGAGCGGCTCGTCACGGCGGACGCGGCGGCCCAGCCGGCGCACGGCGTCGTCGAGCGCGCTCACTGCCCCTCGGCGGGGCCGACGCCGGCGCGACCGGGAGCGGACGAGCCGGCGAGGGCCGGGGCCCGTCGCCCGGCCAGGACCTCCTGCACCTCGTCGGGCGCCGAGGTGAGGTCGCCGGCGCCGAGCGTCAGGCAGAGGTCGCCGGGCCGCAGGTGGTCGACGAGGTAGCGCACGACGTCGATCCGCCTCGGCAGGTACACGACGTGGCGGCGGGGGTGGCGGTCGAGCACGGCATCCACCACGAGCTTGCCGGACACCCCCGGACGGGGGGCCTCCCCCGCCGGGTACACGTCGGTGAGCACGAGCACGTCGGCACCCTCGAAGGCGTCGGCGAAGTCGCGCCACAGCGCGGCCGTCCGGCTGTAGCGGTGGGGCTGGAAGACGGCGACGATGCGACCCCAGCCGCCCGACCGGGCCGCCTCGATCGCCGCCGCGACCTCGGTGGGCAGGTGGGCGTAGTCGTCGATGAAGGTGATGCCGTCGATCTCGCCCCGGTGCTCGAACCGACGGGCCACCCCGGCGAAGGCGGCCATCGCGCGCCGGCGCCGCGTCGAACGACGCGCCGAGCGCCAGCCCCGTGACCACCGCCGCGGAGGCGTTGCGGGCGTTGTGGGCGCCGGCGACGGGGAGGTGGACGTCACCGAGCTCGTCGTCGCCGTGCACCAGGCGGAACGTGGTGCCGTGGGCGTCGGCCCGCAGGTCGACCATCCGCCACTCGGCGTCGGCGGCGGTGCCGTAGGTGGTCGCACCGTGACGGGCCGCCAGGGCGGCGGCGGTGGGATCGTCGGCGCAGACCACCCGGGGGCCGTCGGTCTCGGCGACGAACCGGTCGAAGGCGGCGAACAACCCCTCGACGCCCCCGTAGTGCTCGAGGTGGTCGGGCTCGACGTTGGTGACGATGGCGGCCCGGCGCGGCAGCTCGAGGAACGTGCCGTCGCTCTCGTCGGCCTCGACGACGAACCACTCCCCGTCGTCGTCCCACACCGCGCCGGTGCCGATCTCGTTGACGTCGCCGCCGATGATGAACGACGGGTGAAGCCCGGCCCGCATGAGCACGAGGGCGAGCATCGACGACGTCGTGGTCTTGCCGTGGGTGCCGGCCACCGCGACCGTGCGGCGCACCGCGGCGATGGAGGCCAGGATCTCGGCCCGGCGCAGCACGGGGATGCCGAGCCGGCGTGCGGCCTGCACCTCGACGTTGCCGTCGGGCACGGCGGTGGAGACGGCCACGTGGCCGACGTCGGGCCCCACGTGCTCGGCCCGGTTGCCGACCAGCACCTCGACGCCCGCGGCCCGGAGCCGCTCGAGCGCGGCCGAGTGCTTGAGGTCGCTGCCCGACACCCGGTGGCCCATCTCGGCGAGCACGGTGGCGATGGCGCTCATGCCGGCGCCGCCGACGCCGACCACGTGCACCGTGGTGGGCACGGTGAGGTCGATGGGGGGCGAGGGCTCACCCACGACGGGGCTCCCGGGCGTGCTGCTCGACGAGGTCGGCCACCCGCTCGGCGGCGTCGGGGCGACCGAGGGTGGCCGCGGCTCGGCCCATGGCGGCGAGGCGGCCGGGGTCGGCCAGCAGCGGGTCGAGGGCGGCGACGAGGCGGGCCCCGTCGAGCTCGCCGTCGGGGATGCGCAGGGCGGCCCCGGCCCGCACCAGGGCCTCGGCGTTGGCGGTCTGGTGGTCACGAGGAGCGACCGGGAGCGGCACGAGGACCGCGCCCAGCCCCACCTCGGCCAGTTCGGCGACGGTGGTGCCGCCGGCCCGGCACACGGCGACGTCGGCGGCGGCCAGCAGCAGGTCCATCCGGTCTTCGTAGCGCACCGGCTGGTACCGGAGCCCATCGGGGGGCAGGCTCGGCAACGTGGCGGTGATGGCGTCCCAGTCCCGGGTGCCGATCACGTGGCGGATGGCGAGGTCGCGGCGATCGGACCAGAGGGTGAGGGCGTCGCGCACGGCCTCGTTGATGCGCCGGGCCCCGAGCGATCCGCTGAACACGGCGATGACGGTGCGGTCGGTCGGCAGGTCGAGCGCCGCCCGGGCGGCGGGGATCGCCGCCGGGCGCCCGACCGCCTTCAGGGCGTCGCGCACCGGGTTGCCGGTGAGCACGGCGCGCGGGAGGTCGGTGGCGGCGAAGGGGACGGCCGCGGCCTTCGCGAACCGGCCGGCGAGCCGGTTGGCGGCGCCGGCGCGGGCGTTCTGCTCCATCACCACGATCGGCACCCGCCACAGCACGGCCCCGACCGTGCAGGGCACCGACGCGTAGCCGCCGAGCACGACGACGACCCGGGGCCGGAGCCGGCGCACGAGGGCGATGCCCTTCCACACGCCGACGGCGAGCCCGAGCACGGCGCCGATGTTGGCGAGGGTGAGGCGCCGCTGGATGCCGCGCCCGGGCAGGGCCGTGAAGGGCAGGCCGGCCTCGGGCACGAGCCGGGTCTCGATGCCCCGCTCGCTGCCGACGAAGTGGATCGACGACGGCGCGTGGCCCCGCGCCACCAGCACGCGCGCCACGGCCAGGCCGGGCAGGACGTGGCCGGCCGTCCCGCCCCCGGCGATGACGGCGAAGGTGGGCTCCGGCATCAGCGTGCCTGGCGGGCGACGTTCAGCAACAGCCCGGTGGCCGCCATCGTGACCAGCAGCGACGACCCGCCGAACGACACGAACGGCAGCGGGACGCCGGTGATGGGCAGCACCCCGACGACGGCGCCGATGTTGACGAACGCCTGCACGAGGATCCACGTGGTGACCCCGGCGGCGATCAGCATCCCGAACACGTCGGGCGCCCGGAGCGCCGTTCGCACGCCGAGCACGCCGATGGCGACGAACAGGGCGACCACGAGCAGCGCACCGACCATCCCGAACTCCTCGCCGATGATGGCGAAGATGAAGTCGGTGTGGGGGAACGGCAGGAAGCCCCACTTGGCCCGACCCTCGCCGAGGCCGACGCCGAGGAGACCGCCGTTGGCGATGCCCAGCTGGCTCTGGATGGTCTGGTACCCGGTGTTGAGCGGGTCGGCCCACGGGTCGCGGAAGGCCATGAGCCGCCGGTAGCGGTAGGGCGCCGCCACCGCGGCGATCGACGCCAGGCCGACGCCGCAGGCGGTGACCACGGCGAGGGGCTTCGCCGCGACGCCGGCGACGAAGAGCACGGTGAGCACGATGGCGGCGAGGATCAGGGTCGTGCCCAGGTTGGGTTGGGCCATGATGAGCAGGGCCACCACGCCGAACACGAACACGACGGGGCGAAGGGTGATCCGCCAGTCGTGCACCTTGTCGGCGCGGCGGGCGAGCAGGTCGGCGGCGAAGGCCAGCACGGCGAGCTTGGCGATCTCCGACGGCTGGATGCGGAACTGTCCGACGCCGAGCCAACGCGACGCGCCGTTCACCTCGAGGCCGAAGCCGGGCACCAGCACGAGCACGAGCAACCCGATGGCGGCGAGCAGGAACCAGTGCACGAACGGCCGCCAGCGGCGGTAGTCGACGCGCATGACCACGACGAGCACGGCCGCCCCGAGCAGGAGCCAGACGAACTGCCGCTGGAACTGGTACCACGACGAGCCGTACTCGTAGAGGGCGTCGACGGCCGAGGCCGACAGCACCATCAGGAGCCCGACGAGGTTGAGGATGACGACCAGGCCGAACAGGCCGAGGAACAGGTCGTTGCGCCGGCCGACCGGCCGGCGGGCGACGGGACGTCGGCCCCGTCGCCGGGCCGACGTCGGACCCCCGGACGGCGAGGACGTCGACGTCGAGCGGCCCCGCAGGGCGGGGTGGGCGGACGAGCGGGTGGGCGCGGTCATCGGCCGGCCCCGGGGGAGAACCGGGCCTGCACGGCGGCGGCGAAGGCCTCGCCCCGGTGGTGGTAGGAACGGAACCAGTCGAACGACGCGCAGGCCGGAGAGAGCAGGACCACGTCCCCGGGACGAGCCAGGTCCGCGGCGGCGACGACGGCATCGGTCATGTCGGTGGCGACGGAGACGACGGGGACCGCTCCCTCGAAGGCGGCGGCGACCTCACCGGCGGCCTCGCCGATGGCGACGACGGCCCGCAGCCGGGGGGCGGCGGCGGCCAGGGCCGAGAGGTCGAGGCCCTTGTTGCGCCCGCCGGCGATGAGCACGACCGAGTCGAACCCCTCCAGGGCGGCGAGGGTCGCGTGCGGCGCGGTGGCCTTCGAGTCGTCGTACCAACGGACGTCGTGCCACTCCCCCACCAGGGCGACCCGGTGGGGCAGCCCGCGGAACGAGCGCAGCGCGCCTCGCACGCCGTCGAGCGAGGCACCGCCGGCCAGCGCGGTGGCCGATGCGGCCAGGGCGTTGGCCACGTCGTGCGGCAAGGTGCCGTGCAGCTCGTGGCGCTCGACGAGCGCATCACCGGAGGCAGCCACGAGCGTGTCGCCCTCGAGGTGGTAGTCGGCGGGGCCGAGGCCGAAGGTCGTGGTGGTCGCGCCGACCGGGACGTTGCGCATGACGACGGGGTCGTCGGCGTTGGCCACGGCCGTGCCCTCGGCCGGGAGGTGGGCCCAGATCCGGGCCTTGGCCGCCTCGTAGGCGGCGAGCGAGGCGTGCACGTCGAGGTGGTCGGGGGCGAAGTTGAGCCAGGTGGCCACCCTCGGCGTGAAGCGACGGGTGTGGCCGAGCCGGAACGACGACGCCTCCACCACGAACACGGCGACCGACGGGTCGTCGATGGCCTCCACGAGGGGCACCTCGGTGTTGCCCACCGCGCTGGCGTGGACGCCGGAGGCCTCGAGCATGTCGGTGACGAGGGTGGTCACCGTGGTCTTGCCGTCGGTGCCGGTGATGGCGAGCAGCGGCCGGTCGTCCCACTCGCGGGCGAGGTCGAACTCGCTCAGCACCGGGACCCCTGCGCCGGCGGCCAACGCGAACACCGGGTGGCGGTCGGGGACGAGCGGGCTCGGCACCACCGCGTCGGCGGCGGCGACGAGCTCGCCGAGGCGCCCGTCGTCGGGTGCATCGAGGAGCTCCACGCCGGCCGATTCTGCTGCGGCGCGCACGGCGTCCGTGGGATGGTCGTCGGTGACCACGACCTCGCTCCCCCGGGCCCGCAGCGCCCGGGCGACGGCCTGGTTGGTGACCGCGAACCCGATGAGCAGCGCCCGGCGGGGCGTCACTCGATCACCCCCGGGATGCGGACGAAGTCGGCGTAGAAGATCGCCACCGCGATGCCGGTGCACAGACCGGCGATGATCCAGAGTCGCACGATCACCGTGGTCTCCGGCCATCCGCCGAGCTCGAAGTGGTGGTGGATGGGCGCCATGCGGAAGACGCGCCGCCCCCCGAGCAGTCGGAAGGTGCCGACCTGCAGGATGACCGACACCGTCTCCATCACGAACAGGCCCCCGATGATCGGGAGCAGGAGCACCGTGTTGGTGCTGAGCGCGAGCGTGGCCAGGCCGCGCCGATGGCGAGCGAGCCCGTGTCCCCCATGAAGATCTGGGCCGGCGCCGCGTTCCACCACAGGAACCCGACGCAGCCGCCGAGCATGGCCGCCGAGATCACGCCGAGGTCGAGGTAGCTCTGGTCGCCGTAGATGTCGGGGTGCCGGAAGCCGACGAAGCAGACCACCACGAAGGCGGCGAAGCCGAAGATCGACGAGCCGGCGGCGAGGCCGTCGAGGCCGTCGGTGAGGTTGACCGCGTTGGTGGCGGCCAGGATCAGGAGGATCGCGAAGATCGCCCAGCCCAGCTCCCCCAGCTCGATGCCGGGCCAGTCGTACCGGGTGAACGAGATCGTGGTGGACACGTTCGTCTGGTCGAGCACGAGCACCACGAACACGAGGGCCACGGCCAGCAGGCCGATCATCTTGGCCCGCTTGTTCAGGCCGAGGTTGCGCTCCTTGAAGACCTTGAGCCCGTCGTCGACCAGCCCGACGAGGGCGGCCATCGACACGGCCAGCATCACGAGGATGCCCCGGCGGGTGAAGGTGCCGCCGAAGAGGTCGGAGATGATCCATCCGAGGCCGGCAGCCCCCACGATGGCGAGGCCGCCCATGGTCGGCGTGCCCGCCTTCGTCTGGTGGCCCTCGGGCCCCTCGTCGCGGATCGGCTGGCCGATCTGTCGCCCGCGGAGGAACGCGATCAGGAACTTCGTGCCGATCAGGGACACGAACATGGCGATCGCGGCGGCGGCGATGAGGCGGATCACGAGGGGGATCCTCCCTCAGTTCCGAGGCCGGCCTGGCGGACCGCCTCCCGGACCACCTCGCGGTCGTCGAAGGGGACCACGGTGTCCCCGATCGACTGGGTCGTCTCGTGGCCCTTCCCGGCCACCACGACCACGTCGCCCGGTGCCGCCCGTCCCACGGCCAGGGCGATGGCGGCCCGCCGGTCGGGCTCGTCGACGATCTCCCGGGCGGCGACGGGCGAGGCCCGACGGGTGCCGTCGAGCACGGCCCGGATGATCGTGGCGGTGTCCTCGCTGCGTGAGTTGTCGGCGGTCACCACGACCCGGTCGGCCAGGCGGGCGGCGACCTCGCCCATGAGGGGGCGCTTGGTGGCGTCGCGCTCGCCGCCGCAGCCGAACACCAGCGTCACCGCCCCGCCGCCGGCGACCTCACGGGCCGCCACCAGGACCTGCTCCAGGGCGTCGGGCGTGTGGGCGTAGTCGACGACCACGGTGAAGGGCTGGCCGGCGTCGACCGACTCGAACCGGCCGGGGGCCTCGATCGGCCGCGACAGCCCGTCGGCGACGACGGCCGGCTCGATGCCGAGCTGGACTCCCGCCTCCGCGGCGGCGAGGGCGTTGCTCACGTTGAACGCGCCGCCGACGGCCAGCTCGACCGTCTCTCCGCGCCAGCGGAACCGGCTGTGTTCGGCCCCGACCTCGATGGCGTCGAGGGCATCGGTCGAGTAGCCGACGGTCGGGATGGTGGCGGCGTCGAGGAGCAGGCGCCCGTACGGGCTGTCGAGGTTCACCACCGCGGCGTCGGACAGCTCGGGGGTGAACAGGCGGGCCTTGGTCTCGAAGTAGGCCTCCATGCTGCCGTGGAAGTCGAGGTGGTCGCGACTGAGGTTGGTGAACACGGCGACCCGGAACCGGGTGCCGTCGACGCGGCGCAGGGCCAATGCGTGGGACGACACCTCCATGGCGACGGCGCGCACCCCTTCGTCACGCCAAGCGGCCAGCTGCCGCTGCAGGTCGGGTGCCTCCGGCGTGGTGCGCGGACCGGTGAGGGTGCCGAGCACGCGGACCGGTCGGCCGGCGGCCTCGAAGACGTTGCCGAGCAGGGCGGTCGTGGTCGTCTTGCCGTTGGTGCCGGTGACCCCCACCAGTTCGAGGTCGCGGTCGGGGTGGCCGGCCACGACCGACGCCGCCGGACCCATGGCCGCCCGCACGTCGGCCACGACGATCTGGGTCACGTCGAGGGAGAGCGACCGCTCGACGAGCAGGGCGACGGCGCCGGCCTGCACGGCGTCGGGCGCGAAGTCGTGGCCGTCGCGGGTGGCTCCGGGCACGCAGCAGAAGAGGCTGCCGGGCGCCGCCTCGCGTGAGTCGTAGTCGACCCGGGTGACGTCGCGGTCGAGGTCGCCTTCCACCCGCTCGGGCGTGAGGGCGGCGAGCACCTCGGTGAGGCGCACGGCTACGGCTCGCCGGGGGACGGGTCGTCGCCGGAGGACGGGTCCTCGGCGTCCCCACCGGTCGCGGTCGTCGTCGTGGCCCGCACCGGCGACGGCGGCGACTCCTCGGCCCGCAGCCCCCGCACCCTGCCGTCGTCGGTCAGCCGCGCCCCGTCGGGCAGGGCGGCGGCCGTCGCCGCCGACGGGTCGACGGGCGCGCCGCCGGCGGGGGCGTCGGTGAGCGGCGGCGCGATCCCCAGCCGTCGGAGACCGTAGGACGCGATCTCGGCGAAGGCGGGCGCGGCCACGACGCCGCCCGTGTACTCGCCGCCGCTCGGCTCGTCCATGATCACGATGATCGACAGGGCCGGTCGCTCGGCCGGCACGAAGCCGACGAAGGTCGACTGGTAGCGCATCCTGCCGTCGGCGTCGACGTAGCCGCCGCCGGGCTGGGCCTTCCGGGACGTGCCCGTCTTGCCCGCCGGGGTGTAGCCGTCGACCGCCGCCAACTTGCCGGTCCCCTGGGTGATCACGTCCCGGAGCATCACGTTCATGGTGTCGGCGGTCTGGACCGAGACGACCCGGCGCCCCTCGTCGAGCGGGAGCGGGTGCTCGTCGCCGTCGGCGTCGATGGTGGAGCGCACGAGCCGGGGGGCCACGTACACGCCGTCGTTGGCGACCGCGTTGTACGCGTACAGCATCTGGAGCGGCGTGACCGCCACGCCCTGGCCGATGGCGATGGTGGGCAGCGAGGTGTCCGACCAGTCCTCGGGGTCGAGCAGGCTGCCGCGCTGCTCGTCGGGGAAGCCGAGCGCGGTGCGCTCCCCGATCCCGAACGAGCGCAGCTCGTCGTACAGGCCGGTCTTGCCGACCTTCTGGGCGATCCTGATGGTGCCGATGTTCGACGAGTGGGCCAGCACCTCGTGGACCGGCCACGAGACGCCACCGTGGTCCTCGGCGTCCTTGAACTCGGCGTCCGCGATCCGCACCTTGGACGGCACGTCGATGATGGTGTCGGGGGTGACCAGACCCTTCTCGATGGCCGAGGCGATGGTGACCGTCTTGAGCACCGACCCCGGTTCGTAGGAGGTGGTGAGGGCGGCGTTGTTGGTGCCGGCCACGACCTTCTTCGTCTCGGGGTCGCGCACGACGTTGGCCATGGCGAGGATCTCGCCGGTGTCGGGCCGGGACACGACGGCGATGCCGCCCTTGGAGTCGGTCTCGGCGACCTGGTCGGCGAGGATCCGCTCGACCTCGTACTGCACGGAGCGGTCGAGGGTGAGCACGAGGTCGTCGCCCCGCACCGCCGGCACGAGGTCCTGCTCGGCGACGGCGATGGTGCGGCCCTCGGGGTTGCGCTCGAGGGACAGCTCGCCCGGGGTGCCGGTGAGCTGGTGGTCGTAGAGGGACTCGAGCCCGGAGAGGCCGGCGTTGTCCACGTCGACCGAGCCGAGGATCGACCGGGCCAGGTCACCCGACGGGTGGTAGCGCTCGGGCTCCTCCAGGAAGGCGACCCCGGCCAGTCCGAGGGCTCTCAGCCGGTCGACCTGCTCGGCGGGCACCTTGCGGGCGAGGTAGGCGAAGCGGCCCTCGCTGCGGACCTTGGCCTCGACCTCGTCGATCGGGAGGCCGAGCACCGGCGCGACCTGGGCGGCGGTGGCGTGGGGGTCGACCACCAACTCCGGATCGACGAACACCGAGGAGGCCGGCCGGGACATGGCCAGCTCGACGCCGTTGCGGTCGTAGATGACCCCGCGCTCGGCGGGGATGGTGCTCGACTCGACGCGCTGGGACTCGCCGACGGCGCGGTACTCCTCGGCGCTCAGCAGCTGCAGCTCGGCGAGCTTGCCGATGATCACCGCGAACAGCAGCCCGAACACGACGAGCACGGCGAGGAGTCGCTTGCGCCGGTCGGGGGCGGCGGGGACGGGCGGCCGGGTGCGGGTGCCAGGCGGCACCGGTCGGGCCGGACGCGGGGCGGGACCCCGCGTGCGTGCGCCCGCCGACGGTCGCCGGCGGGCGCCGGGCGCGTTCGGGCGGGCGGGAGGGGCGAGGGTGCCGGTCGGCGGCGTCACGGAGCGTCGCCTTCGCCGCCGCCGTCAGCCGCGTCCACGGAACCGGCCGGGGCGGGGTCGGGCGCGGGGGTCGTCGGGAGGGCGGCGCGGGCGGCGTCGTCGGCCCCGGGGCGCAGGTAGGTGACCGAGCCGGGGGCGATCATGCCGAGCCGGTCGCGGGCGGCGGCGGTGATCCTCGCCGGCGACTCGAGGTCGGCGACCTGGAGCCGCAGGTCCCGGGTCTCGGCCGACACGGCGTCGATGCGGCGATCGAGGTCGTCGATGCGCGACTGGGTCTTGATGAGCACGGTCTGGAACGCCGCCAGTCCGAAGAGGGCGGCGAACAGCGCGACGCCGGCGATGGTGCCGACCCGGCCCACCCGACGGCGGTCCCCCTGGCGACGCGCCGGTTCGACGACGCGCAGGTCTGGCCGACGGTCCTCGACCGGACGGCGGCGGGGCTCGGTGGCGCGAGCGCGCAGCGGCGAGGTCACGCGGCCTCCGAGGGGAGCTTCTCGGCGGCGCGGAGGCGGGCGCTCTCGGCCCGCCGGTTCCGCGCCATCTCGTCGGGCGTCGGCTTCCACGTGCCGCGCTTGAGCAGCCGGACGGTGGGGATGGCCCCGCAGCGGCAGGGCAGGCCGGGTGGGCAGGTGCACCCGCCGGTCGCCGCCTCGTGCAGCCGGTCCTTCACGATGCGGTCCTCGCCCGAGTGGTAGGCGAGCACGGCGATCCGGCCGGTGGGGGCGAGCAGGTCGATGGCGACGTCGAGGGTGGGGCCGAGGACGGCGAGCTCGTCGTTGACCTCGATGCGTAGGGCCTGGAAGGTGCGCTTCGCCGGGTGACCACCCCGGCGACGGGCGGGGGCGGGGATGGCGGCGCGGACCACCTCGACCAGCTCCGCGGTGGTGTGCAGCGGTCGGGCGGCGACGATGGCCCGGGCGATGCGGCGGGCGTAGCGCTCGTCGCCGTGCTCGGCGAGCACCCGGGCGAGCGCGTCCTCGTCGTAGCCGTTCACCACGTCGGCGGCGGTCGGGCCGCCGCTGCGGTCCATGCGCATGTCGAGAGGGGCGTCGGCCCGGTACGAGAAGCCGCGGTCGGCCCGGTCGAGCTGGGGCGAGCTCACGCCCAGGTCGAACAGCACCCCGCTCACCTCCGCGAATCCCTCGTCGTGCACGATGTCCGCGAGGCGGTCGAAACGAGCCTGGCGCAGGCGCACCCGGTCCCCGAAGGGGGCGAGCGTGGCGGTGGCGGCGGCCAGGGCGTCCTCGTCCCGGTCGATCCCCAGCAGCTCGAGGTGGTGGTGCGCCTCGAGCAGCGCCCGGGCGTGCCCGCCGCCGCCGACGGTGGCGTCGACCAGCAGCCCTGGCGGCCCGGCGCCGAGGATGGTCGTGATCTGGTCGACCATCACCGGGTGATGCACGAAGGCGGGTGGCTGCTCCGGCATCGGGGCGTCGGGTGGGCGGGAGCCTGAGGGCGAGGGAGCTCGCTCATCTGCAGTCCCCCGGCCGGCGGCGCACGTCGGGTTGTCTCTCCCGATCGAGCTGATGGGAAGCGGGCGGAGTAGGGGCCTTCCATCTGCCGGCCGGAGGACTGCGGATGAGCGAACCCGCAGCCTCACGGTCACCTCTTGGTGCCTGGCTCGTGTCGTCCTCCTGGCGGTGTCCTTTCTCCTCGTCGCGTTCGTGTCTGCGTGCGTCGGGCTCAGAGCCCGAGGGCGGTGACCGCCTGGGTCAGGCTCTCGTCGGCCCGCTCGCTGGTGGCCTGCCAGCGGTCCAGGTCCCAGATCTCGATGCGGTCGATGGCGCCGATGACGACGACGTCGCGGTCGAGACCGGCGAAGTCGCGCAGGCGCTGCGGGATGGTGATGCGGCCCTGGCTGTCGGGCCGCACCTCGTGGGCGTTGGCCGCGAAGGCCCGTCGGGCCTCCTGGGGGGCCTGGCCCTCCCGGATCTTGTCGGTGAGGCGCTGGGCGACCTCGGCGAAGCCGGTCTCGGTCCACAGGCCGAGGCAGGTGTCGAACTGGGAGAGGAACCCCTTGTCGGCGAGGTCGCTGCGGAAGGTCGCCGGGAGGACCACCCTGCCCTTGTCGTCGAGCGAGTGCTCGAACGTCCCGACGAACACCTCGTCACCTTCGACCTCTCCGCCGGCGGTCCGGCTGTCCTGGTGCTGCTCCTGCGACCCGGCGTGGGGGCCAGCGCCGTTGCTGCACCCCCGCCGTGTCCTGCCAGCAAGTCCCAGACAGGCCGTCGTCGGCCCCCCTGTTCCCCACTGCGCCCCACCCTATGCCACTTCCCCCCACCGGTCAACCATGTCGCGCCCGGGCGGGGGCAGGGCAGGGAGCGGGCGGGCGCGCCCGCGGGGAGTGCGGCGGTCAGACCGGCGGCTGGGCCGGAGGTGCGGTCGTCAGCCGAGGGCGTCGAGCCGGATCGGCGTCCGATCGCGCTTGGAGAGCTCGTCGTCGAGGTGACGGTCGACGAAGTCGGCGATCCGCTCGACGGTGAGCATGGACGAGACGCCGTTCGGCAGCACGGTCAGCCAGTCGTGGAACATGTGGGGCTCGACGACCCGCTCGACGTCGACGCCGCAGGCCTCGGCCTTGTCGGCGAAGGCGACGATCGAGTCGTGGAGCACCTCGTTGCCACCGACGCACACGAGCATCGGTGGCAGGCCGGTGAGGTCGGCGTTGATCACCGAGACCCGCGGGTCGGCCGGATCGGCGTCGCGGACGACCAGCTGCACGGCGTCGCGGATGCGGACCGGGGGCAGGTAGTCGACGCCGACGTTGGTGTCCATCGTGCCGCCGCTGGCCAGCAGATCGGTCCAGGGCGACAGCAGCACCAGCGCGCCGGGCAGCGGCATGCCCCGGTCACGGGCGGCGACGGTCATGGCGACGGCCAATCCCCCGCCGGCCGAGTCGCCGGCCACGACGATGGTGCGCGGGTCCTGGCCCTGGTCGAGCAGGCACCGGTAGGCGGTGAGCGCGTCCTCCAGCGCGGCCGGGAACGGGTGCAGCGGCGCCAAGCGGTAGCCGAGGGCGTAGGTGCGACAGCGCAGGGTCCACGTCAGCCAGGAGGCGACGTGGCGGACGAAGCGCGGCGAGCCGACCAGGTACGCACCGCCGTGCAGGAAGACCAGCGTGCGCCGATCCGGAGACGGCCGGGTGAGCACGTCGGCCGGCACCCCGTCGAGGTCGTCCTTCCCGCGGCGGATGACCCGCCCGAGGTCGACCGGGGTGCCGGAGAGGATGAACCGGTTCATGAACGGCACGAGCCAGGGGGGCTGGCCGATGGCCCGCTCGGTGAGCACCGCCATCACGTCGCGGAACGTCGAGGTGCGCCACGACCACGCGGGATCGACCGGGCCGAACCGGATGCGGTGCAACACCGACTTCACGGCGGTGACCACGGCGACGAACGGCAGCTTCCACATCGCGGAACCGGCTCCTGAGGGGGGGGAAAGGACGGTCGGAGCGTACCGAACGCCCGTCGGGGTGGGCACGGGCGCGTCGACGACCGGGCGCGTCGACGACGGGCCGACGGCGCGGCGGGATGGCCCGGGCTACCCGGCCGTGGCGACGACCGGCGCCGACCGGCGCCGGCCGGCACCTCGACGTCGGGCCCGGACGACCTTCCACGCGCCGTCGACCACGAGGAGGGCCGGCACGGCGGCCAGGGCCACCGCCCACCCGGCGGCGCCGGGCGGCGCCTGGTCGAGCAGCGTCGCGACCGGGGGCACGAAGAGGAACACGACCAAGGCGCCGAGCTCGACCACCAGCGCCAACGGCAGGAGGCGGTTGCCGCGCAGGCCGACGCGCCACGCCGGTCGGGTGGTCGAACGGCAGGCGACGGCGTTGGCCAGCTGGGCCAGCACGACGGCGGTGAAGGCGGCGCCCGAGGCGGCGAGGAGCGTGTCCCCCCCGGGGAAGGCGTCACCGGGGCGCCAGCCGGCGGCGACGAACACGGCGAAGAAGGCGAGCATCTCGAACACCGCCTCGGTCGGCCCGAGCACGCCGAACACCCGGGCGAGCACCGAGCGGTCGAGGAGCCGTCCCGACGAGGGGGGCCGCTCGAGCACGTGCGGCGGCGGCTGCTCGGCACCGAGGGCCAACGCCGGCAGGAGGTCGGTGCCGATGTCGAGGCAGAGGATCTGCAGCACGCCGAGGGCGAGCGGGATGCGGCTGCCCGACAGGGCCCACACCACGAACGGGGTGAGCTCGGCCACGTTGTCGGTGAGGTGGTAGGTGAGGAAGCGCCGCACGTTGGCGAACGTCGCCCGCCCGTGGGCGACGGCGTCGACGATGGTGGAGAAGTCGTCGTCGAGCAGCACGAGGTCGGCTGCCTCGCGGGCCACGTCGGTGCCGGACCGGCCCATGGCCACCCCGATGTCGGCCTGCCGGAGGGCCGGTCCGTCGTTCACGCCGTCGCCGGTCATGGCCACGACGTGGCCGCGGGCCTGCAGCGCCCGGGCGATGCGCAGCTTGTCCTCGGGCGTGACCCGTGCGATGACGATGCCGTCGCGGTCGATCACCGCGCCGAGCAGCTCGTCGGCGTTGGGGTGGTCCTCACCGGGGAGCTCGTCGGCGGTCACGACCGGGCTGTCCTCGAGGGAGAGACCGGTGGCGCGGGCGATGGCGGCGGCGGTGGCCGGGTGGTCGCCCGTCAGCATGGCGACCCGGATGCCGGCGGCCCGGCAGCCCGCGAGCGTGGCACGGGCGGCCTCGCGTGGCGGATCCTCGAGCCCGATGAGGCCGAGCAGCCCCAGCCCGACCTCCGCGTCGTCGCCGTCGCCGTCGGGGAGGGACGAGCCGTCGTCGGGCGGCGCGGTGGGCGCCGGCCCCGCGGCGACGGCGATGACCCGAAGGCCCTGCTCGGTCATGGCCTCGAGGGCGGCGTCGACCCCCTCGGTGCCGCGGTCGCACCGGGCGACGACCGCCTCCGGCGCGCCCTTGACGAACAGGTCGGGGCCCACCACCACCGACCGGCGCCGCCGGCGCGGGTCGAACGGGAAGATCCGCCCGACCGGGGGAGCTCGGGTCCCGCACCGGTCGCCCGGGCCACCTTGCGCCACAGCACGTCGACGGCGACGTCGAGGGGGTCGCCCTCGGGGCGCCAGCCGGCGTCGGTGCGGTGCACGTGACCCGTCGAGGCCAGCCTCGCCGCCCGGGCCATGGGGACGAGCTCGGCCGCCGACCCGGCGGCGACGCCGCCGTCGTCGGGGTCGTAGCCCGCTCCCTCGACGGCGACGACACCGGTCTCGGGGGTCCAGACCCGCTCGACCTGCATCTCGTTGCGGGTGAGGGTGCCGGTCTTGTCGGTGCAGATGAAGGTGGTCGAACCGAGGGTCTCGACCGCCTCGAGGTGGCGCACCAGCGCCCGCTCCGCCGCCATCCGCTGCGCGCCGATGGCGAGCGACAGCGTGACCGTCGGCAACATCCCTTCGGGGACGAGGGCGACGGTGACGCCGACGGCGAACAGGAAGCCGTCCTGGGCGGGGGTCCCGAGCAGAAGGGCGAGGCCGAAGAAGACGACGCCGACGCCGACGGCGATGCGGGCGATGGTGGCGACCACCCGGTCGAGCTCCACGGCGAGCGGCGCCTTCGGCCGCGGGCTCGAACGGGCGAGTCCGGCCACGCCGGCGAGGCGGGTCCCGGCGCCGGTCGCCACCACGAGCGCCCGGCCCTCGCCCTCGACGACGAAGGTGCCGGCGTGCACGGCGTCCCCGGCGGAGGGGGTGGCGGTGACGCTCTCCCCGGTGAAGGTGGAGGTGTCGATCCGCAGCTCGTGGACCTCGAGCACCTCGAGGTCGGCTGACACCCGGTCCCCCGCCTCGAGCAGCACGAGGTCGCCGACCACCAGCGCGGCGGCGTCGATGCGGCGGGGCCGGCCCTCCCGCACCACGACCGCGGTGCGGGGCAGGAGCTCGAGCAGCGCCTGCGCCGCCCGCTCGGCCCGGTGCTCCTGGACGAAGGCGAAGACACCGTTGATGAGCACCACCACGTAGATGGCGACGCCGAGCTGGGGGAGCCCGGCGATGAAGGCCAGGGCGCCGGCGATCCACAACAGGCGGGCGAAGAAGTGGGTGAGCTGGGCGAGCAACGTCGTCCACCAGGGCGGCGGCGGCTCGGCGGGCAGCTCGTTGGGCCCCGCGTCGGCCAGGCGGCGGGCGGCCTCGGCGTCGGTCAGCCCGCCGGGGGGCACGGCACGGCCCCCGACGACGGCGGGCGGGTCCGAGCGAGGAAGAGGCAGGGGCGATGTGCTCACGCTGCCCTTGGCGTACCCGGACCCCGGCGCGCCGGACAAGGGCCATCGGCCCCTCAGCGGGTCAGCGCGGCCACCAGATCGTCGCCGACCAGGTCGGGGGCGACGGCCACCAGGTCGTCGAGGGCGGCGAGGTCGGCACCGGCGGCGGCCAGGCCGGGGGCCAGCAGCCTCGCGGTGCGGGGACCGTCCCACGTCCTCGGCACCGCGACCTGGAAGCGGGCCCGGTCACGGGTGCGCCGCTGCGACAGGCCGACGAGCTTGCGGCCCGCACGCGTCACCTCACCGGGCCCGACGGCGCCGAAGCACAGGACCCGGGCCAGTGCCGTCCGGGCGAGTGCGTCGCGGTGCACCGCCAGGTCGTCGACGCCGACCGCGCCCAGCGCGTCGGCCAGCCGCTGCCCCATCGCGATCATCGAGCGGACGACGTCGTCGTCCCAGAGCGGATCCCCCCGCGGCACCACGACGTCGAGCCAGACCACGGCACCAGGGTCGAGCAGCACCGCTCCCCCACCACTTCGCCGGCTCACGACGACCACCCCGAGCGCCGCGGCCGCCTCCTGGTCGACGTCGGTGACCGGTTGCGTGCTGCCGAGCACCACCGCGGGGGCGTCGACGTCGAGCAACCGCACCGTCCGCCGCCGATCGAGTCCCGGATCGAGCTCGTGCAGCACGTCGGCCGGGCCGACTCGGCGGTCGACGAGCCACCCGGTGGTCATGGTCGGGTGAGCCGGACGCGGTCGACGGTGACCCGGTCGAGCACGTCGTCGAGGGGGACGACGCCGATGCCGGGCCCGGCGGGGACCGTGAGCCGGCCATCGGTGAGGACGAACGGCGGGGTGAGGTCTTCCACGAAGTACCGCCCCGACGGCCCGAGGTCGGTGGGCAGGGAGCAGCCCGGCAGTCCGGCCACCGCGAGGGCGACCGCCCGCCCGATGCCGCTCTCGAGCATGCCGCCGACGAACACGTCGATCCCGTCGGCGGCGGCGCGCGCCACCAGCCGGGCTGCCTCCGTCGGCCCGCCCACGCGCGCCGGCTTCACGTTCAGCACCGAGAACGCCCCGGCGGCCAGCGCGGCGTCGAGGTCGTCCTCGTCGCCGATGGCCTCGTCGAGGGCGATGGGGGTCGCCGACCGGGCTGTCAACGCGGCGGAACCGGCCAGATCGGCCGGGGGCAGCGGCTGCTCGAGGTAGGCGAGCCCGAGGTCGTCGAGCTCGGCCACGGGCACCTCCTCCACCGCCCGATAGGCGCCGTTGGCGTCGGCGGCGAGGGCGAGGTCGGGCCACGCGGCCCGCACCGCGCCCAGTCGGGCGACGTCGTCGCCGGGCGCGATCTTGCACTTCACGAGCACGGCACCCGCGCCGACCGCGGCCCGCACGGCGGTGATGACGTCGCCGATCGGGTCGAGGCCGACGACGGCGGCGACGGGGACCGCCGTGGCCGTGGCGCCGAGCGACGCGGCGAGCGACCGGCCCTCGCCCCGGAGGGCGAGGTCGAGGAGGGCCGTCGCCAACGCGGCGCTCGCCATCGGCCGCGCCGCACGGGCGAACGGCGCCCCCCGCAACGCCGCCGGGACGAGGTCGTCGGCCAGCGCCGCCCACGCGCCGTCGGTGTGCTCGGCGGTGTAGGAGGGTCGACCCAGCGTCGAGCACTCCCCCCACCCCACGCCGCCGGCGCCGTCGTCGGCGCGAACCAGGACCAGGTCACGCACCGTCTCGGTGCCGTGGGACGCCACGAAGGGACGGCGGAGCGGGAGGTGGACCCGCACGAGGTCCACGGCGGCCGGCGGTGGGCCCTCGCCCGCCGGGGTCACGCCGGGATGGCGTGGCTCAGGTAGCGGGCCCAGTCGTCGGGCACGCGGGACACGGCCACCGCGACCCAGCTCAGGTGGGACGGCGCGTGGGGCCGGCAGCGCAGGCGCATGCCCGTCTCCTCCAACAACCGGTCGCGCTTGGTGGTGTTGCAGCGCCCACAGGCGGCGACGACGTTCTCCCACGTGTGAGGGCCGCCCCGGCTGCGGGGGACGACGTGGTCGATGCTCTCGGCGCGACGGCCGCAGTACTGGCACTGCCCACCGTCACGCAGGAACACGCCACGACGGCTGAGCGCGGCGTGGCGCCGGTAGGGGACGCGCACGAAGGCGCGCAGTCGGATGACGCTCGGGACCGCGACGGTGAGGCGCTCGGAGTGCACCTCGAGGCCGCTGTCGTGGACGATCTCGGCCTTCTCGCTCAGCACGAGCACGACGGCCCGACGGGCCGACACCACGGACAGGGGCTCGAACGAGGCGTTGAGCACGAGCGAACGACCCATGCCCGGGCAGGCTATCCGCCGCAGCGGCGCCGGGTCCCGACGTTCGCCGGCCGCGCGTACGCCCTCAGGCGTGGCCGTCGGTCACGCGACCCCAGGCCCGGCACCAGTGGAGGTAGGTCACGACGTCACCGGCGTCGGGCGGCCGGGCGGGGTCGCCGTACATGGTGGAGAGGCGGAAGGCCAGGTACTCGGGGTCGGGCAGCGGGAGGCGTGGCGACCGTCGCCACCACCCCTCGGGCGCGAGCCGGAAGACCTGGCGCACCGCGGTGGCCCACAGCCACGGTCGCACGGCGACGGCGGCGACGGCCGCCGGCAACCACGAGCGGTCGACGGCGCCGGTGGCAGGGGTGGGAGCGACCGGCACGGCCGTCAGGCTAGTGCCGCGTCCGGCAACGTTTGCGCTGTTCGTGCAAGTGACTCCGTCCCGGCGGTAGGGGGCAGGGTCGAGCTGGTGGGTGGGCTGGTCGTGGGCAAACGTGGTAGCTGATTGTCGCGTTCGAGACCCGCGGGTAGGCAACCTGTCCCAGCCTGAGTGCGAGGCTCATCAGTCGGTCTCGGCGGATCGCCATGAAGGGTCGTGGTGTGGCGTGGGCCCTGGTTCGGTCCATCTACCCTGAGCACGAAGGCAGCGACATCGTGCGCAGATGAACCCGTCGAGCTGACGGAGAAGGTCAGGACGACCATGAGTGAGACCGCGGAAGGCCCAGGGGATGGTTGGAACCGGTTCTATGTGAAGAGCTCGGGCGTCCTGCAGCGCGATGCGTCCGTCTATCGGGACGACTCCCTTGAGGACCAGATGTTCGCCATGGTCGGCGACAAGGGCGGTGTCGAGATCACCGACGCTGGCGGGAGCGTGGTGATGACGGCGGTTGTCACGAAGGGGTTCCTGACGAAAGTCGAGTACGCGAGCGCCGACGGCGCCAAGGCCGCTGACCTGAAGACCAACTCGGTGCTGAGCAAGAAGCACATGGAGCTCACGCTGGCCAGCGGTGCCGAGTGGGTCGTCGTCAAGTCGGGTGCCCTGAAGCAGATCTACACCGTGCTCGACGATGGCGAACCCATCGCGAGAATGGATCTGAAGGACCTGCCCCTGAAGCGTCGCTATCCGGTCGACATCGCCGAGGGTGTGGATCTCCCACTGGCGATGGGCCTGCTGTGGGCCGTCAACTTCTCGCACCTTCGAAGGGTGGCTGGAGCGGGCGCCGCGGCGGGATAGAGCGTCGTCACCGGTGCCGACCCCGACGGGCTGGATCGGTGAGCCTCAAGACGAGTAGCGGCGGACCGTGGGCGCTGAACATCCCCGACGTGCCGTTCGAGGACAGCGCGAAGGTTGCGTGACAGGGCACTAGCGAACGCCGACGTCGCCCCCGAGGCCCCGCCAGCCGACGGCGGCGCCGCCGACGAGGGGACCGTCGGCGCCGAGGCCCGCCGGTCGGATCACCGCGCCGCGCGAGAACTCGAGACGGGCCCGGGCGTCGAGCTCGCGTTGGGCGGCGGCGAAGAACGGCGGGCCGAACCCGAGCGCGACCGAGCCGGCGACCACGGCGAGGCGCAGGTCGAGCAGGTTGGCCACCGAGGCGACCGCCCGTCCGACCAGCCGGCCGGTGCGCTCGATCGTCTCCGGTCCCGCCTCCGAGGGCGGGCGCCCGGTGACCGCGGCGATCGACGGGCCTGAGGTCTCGGCCTCGAGGCAGCCGTGCCCGCCGCACGCGCAGCGACGACCGTCGGGCTCGACGACGAGGTGGCCGATGTGGCCGGCGTTGCCCGCTGCCCCGTCGAGGAGTCGACCGTCGAGCACGATGCCGCCGCCCACGCCCGTCGACACGACCATGGCGATGAAGTCGGTCTCGCCGGCGGCCGCGCCCACCCAACCCTCGGCGAGGGCGAGGGCCTTGGCGTCGTTGTCGACGAACGCGGGCAGCCCGGTGAGCCGGGCCAACCGGTCGCGCACCGGGAAGCCGCGCCACGCCGGGATGTTGACGGGGGACACCTCCCTGCCGTGGCGCGTCATCGGGCCACCGCACCCGACCCCGCACACGACCGGCGAGGCGCCATCGGGGGCGTCGTCGAGGACCTCGTCGACGAGGGCGGCGAGGTGCCCGAACAGGTCTTCCGGGTCGGTGGTGGTGGGCGTCGGCGTGCGCCGGTGGGCGGTCACGACGCCCCGGTCGTCGACCAGGCCCGCCGCCATCTTCGTGCCGCCGATGTCGACGGCGAGCGCGACGCGCGACGGAGCGACCACGGCGCGGAGGCTAGCCAAGGGGCCTCCCCCGCCGCGACGGGTGTCGATCGGCCGCCGCGTCGGGGGTTCCGAGCCCCATCCCTCTACCCTTGGGACCGGATCCGAGCCCGGCCCACCCACCGAAGGAGTCCTCGTTGGCCACCCAGGAGACCGCGACGACCGGCGAGCACGTGGGGAGCGGGGCCGACGCTCCGTACGGGGCGACCTTCGCCGAGCGGTTCGACGCCGTCGCCACGAGCATGCAGCGCGCCATCCAGGGCAAGCGCGACGTCATCGAGCTCGTGCTGCTGTGCCTGGTCTCCGAGGGCCACCTGCTGATCGAGGACGTGCCGGGGGTCGGCAAGACCAGCCTGGCCAAGGCGCTGGCCCGCTCGATCGACGCCTCGTTCGGTCGCATCCAGTTCACGCCCGACCTCCTGCCGTCCGACGTCGTCGGCGTCACGGTGTGGAACCGCTCGGACGGCAAGTTCGAGTTCCGGCCCGGTCCGGTGTTCGCCGCCGTGGTCCTCGGCGACGAGCTCAACCGGGCCTCGCCGAAGACCCAGTCGGCCCTGCTCGAGTCGATGGCCGAGGGCCAGGTCACGGTCGACAACGTCACCTACCCCCTCGGTCCGCCGTTCATGGTGATCGCGACCCAGAACCCCATCGAGCACGAGGGCACCTACCCGCTCCCCGAGAGCCAGCTCGACCGGTTCCTCATGCGCGTCTCGGTGGGCTACCCGAGCCGCACCGCCGAGCTCGAGGTGCTCGAGACCCACGGTGACGGCAACCCGCTCGACGACATCACCCCCGTCGCCAGCCGCGGTGAGCTGCTCCGCATGATCGAGCTGGTGCGCTCGGTCCACGTGGCCCCCAGCCTCAAGACCTATCTGGTCGACCTGGCCGACACCACGCGCCGGCACCCGCACCTGAGCCTCGGCATGTCGCCCCGCGCCACGCTGAGCCTGCTGCGGGTGGCCCGGGCGCGCGCCGCCGCCCTCGGCCGCACCTACGTCGTGCCCGACGACGTGAAGGCGCTGGCCGAGCCCGTGCTCGCCCACCGCCTGCTCGTCACCCCCGAGGCCCAGCTGCAGGGCATCTCGTCGGCCGACGCCCTGGCCGACGTGTTCGACACGGTCCCCGTGCCCACCGGGCACGCCGGCTGACCCCTGGCCCATGCTCACGCGGAAGGGCTGGGCGGCCGTGGGCGTGGCCATCGGCTTCGTCGTCGCCGGCCGCCTCCTCGGCGCACCCGAGTTGTACGTGCTCGGCGCCACCGTCGGCGCTCTCGTCGTGGGCATCCTCGCCTACCTGACCCTCACCCGCATCGACATCGACGTGGCCCGGGAGCTCCACCCGCCCCGCGTGCACGCCGGCTCCCCCAGCCGGGTCGACCTGCGCGTCCGCAACGAGGGCAGGCGACGGTCGCCGGTGCTGTCGATCCGCGACGCGGTGTCGGGCACCCGGGGCGCCAACCTGCTCGTGCCGCCGCTCGAGGGCGGTGGCGTCGCCCGGGCCGCCTACCGACTGCCCACCGAGCGACGCGGCCTGCTCACCGTCGGCCCGCTCGAGGTCTCCCTGGCCGACCCGTTCGGCCTGGCCCAGCTCACCATGCAGGCCTCGGGGGTGCAGGAGCTCGTCGTGTTCCCCCACGTCGACGACATCGCGCCCATCCCCCAGACGTCGGGCAACGACCCGATGGCCGGCGCCGAGCACCCCAACGCCCTCGGCCGCAACGGCGAGGACTTCTACGCCCTGCGCCAGTACGTCGTCGGTGACGACCTGCGCCGCGTGCACTGGGCGTCGACCGCCCGCCACGACGAGCTCATGGTGCGCCAGGACGAGCTGCCCTGGCAGGGTCGGGCCACGATCCTGCTCGACGCCCGGGCGTCGAGCACCAACGCCGAGTCGCTCGAGCTCGTCATCTCGGCCGTGGCCAGCATCGTGGTCGCCGGCTCGCACCGCCAGGACCTGGTCCGGGTCGCCGTCACCGACGGGTTCGACTCCGGCTTCGCCGCCGGCAACGCCCACGTCGAGCGCATCCTCGAGCACCTCGCCCGCATGACCGCGTCGAACGACGCCGGCTTCCGGCGCATGCTCGACGGTCTGGCCCGCGCCTCCACCGGCGGGGCCCTCGTCGTCGTCGGCGCCGACCTGGCTCCGGCCGACGTCGAGCGCATCGTGCGCCTGAAGCGCCGGTTCGGCTCGGTCACCCTCGTGAAGTTCGACCCGGCGTCGTACGGCGCCACCGGGCCGATGGCCACGCCGCCGCCCGCCCGGGAGGGCGTGCTGCGCGTGGCCACCGCGCCGTTCGCGGCCACCTGGGACCAGGCGTACGCCCGCCACCGGCCCCGCCTGCGCTGGACCGCACCGCCACCGGCGCCCGAGCCCGACCACGCCGGGCCCGACGACGCCGAGCCCGACACCTGGGCCGCCCGCGCCCGGATCCCCCGATGACCGCCACCCCGGAGCGGGCCCCGCACCTGGCGTGGGCCGAGATCGCCCTCGCCGGCGTCACCGCGTCCGTCGTGTTCGGGTTCAGCCGACTGTTCGGGTCCTGGGGCTTCTTCTGGCCGATGCTGGGCGTGGCCGCCTACGCCCACCTCTCGACCATGGTCCTGCGCCGCCGCGGCGTCGGCGTGCCGGTCTCGGCGTTGGTGTCGGGCGCCGGGTTCGTGCTCGTCGCCACCTGGCTCTGGTTCCCGAGCACCACGCGCCTGGTGTTGCCGAGCCCCGACACCGTCGACGCCGTCCGCACCGAGCTCGACCGGTCGTGGGACGCGTTCCGCGAGCTCACCGCGCCGGTGCCGGTGCAGGACGGCTTCCTGCTGGCCGCCGCCGTGGCCCTCCTCTTCGCCGTGTTCCTGGCCGACTGGGCCGCGTTCCGCCTCTGGTCCCCCATCGAGGCGATCGTGCCGGCCACGACCATGTTCGTGTTCTGCACCCTGCTCGGCTCCGAGCGCCAGCGCGTCGGCAGCGCGGTCGTGTTCGCCGCCGCCGCCCTCGTCTTCGTGCTCGTCCACCGGGTGGTCCGGCTCGAGGGCGGCACCGGCTGGCTCACCACCGACGTCGCCACCGGCGGGCGGGCCCTGTTGCGCGCCGGCGGCGCACTGGCGGTGCTGGCCGTGCTCGGCGGTGTGGTGGTCGGGCCGCGGCTCCCGGGCGCGTCGGACGACGCGCTCGTCGACTGGCGGAACGACGAGGCCGGTGGCGGCTCGCGGGTCACGATCAGCCCGCTCGTCGACATCCGCGAGCGGCTCGTCACCCAGTCGAGGACCGAGGTCTTCCGGGTCACCGCCACCGAAGCCGCCTACTGGCGGCTCACGTCGCTCGAGGCGTTCGACGGGCAGATCTGGCGCAGCGGCGGGCGCTACGCGCAGGCCGCCGGCGAGCTCGACGCCGGCGAACTCGCCGAGGGCCGCCTGGTCGCCCAGGACTTCGAGATCACCGGGCTCAACGCCCTGTGGCTCCCGGCGGCGTTCCAGCCCGTCGCGGTCACCACCGACCGGGGGGTCCGCTACCAGCCGTCGTCGTCGACGCTCATCGTCGACACGCAGTTCAACGACTCCAACGGGTTCCGCTACCAGGTCGAGTCGGTCGTGCCGTCCTTCGACGAGGCCGAGCTGCGCACCGCCACCAACGACGCCCTCCCGGCCGAGATCCTCGATCCGTACCTCGCCGACCCGTCGGGGCTCGGCGACGACGCGCGCGACCTGGCCGCCGAGGTGACGGCCGGTGCGACCACGCCCTACGACCAGGCCCGCGCCCTGCAGGACTGGTTCCGCGGCACGTTCACCTACGACCTGTCGGGCACGGGCGCCGGCCACGACGGCAACGCCATCGACGCCTTCCTCGAGCGACGGCGCGGCTACTGCGAGCAGTTCGCCGGCACCTTCGCGGCGATGGCCCGCTCGCTCGGCATCCCCGCCCGCGTCGCGGTGGGCTTCACGTGGGGTGACGTCGTGCAGCAGAACGCCGACGGCTCGTCGACGTTCTCGGTCGAGGGTCGCAACGCCCACGCCTGGCCCGAGGTGTACCTGGACGGCTTCGGCTGGGTCGCCTTCGAGCCCACCCCGGGGCGGGGGGCGCCGGGGATGGCCCAGTACAACGACGTCGACCAGCAGCAGGACGACGGCACCGGCCTCGCCGCCGATGCCAGCTCCACCACCTCGACGACGGCGCCGGCCACCGCCTCGACGACCACGCCGCTGTCGCCCGAGGACCTCGCCGGGCTCCTCGCCGAGGGCGGCGGCTCGTCACCCACCACCACCGAGGCGTCGGCGTCGCTGCCAGCCCGCGCCGCCGACGCCGCCCGCCACCCGGCGCTGATCCTCGTGCTGGTCGCCGCGGTCGCCTACCTCGTCGTCGTGCCGGCGTGGTGGTCGTGGCACCGCCGCCGCCGCCGGGAACGAGCCGACCGCCCCGATGCCCGCGTGCGGGTCGCGTGGACCGAGTCGGTCGAGGACCTCGAGCTGGTCGGCGCCGTCCGCCGCCCCCAGGAGACCCACGACGAGTTCGCCCGCCGAGCAGGCACCGCCGTCCCCGGCCACGCCACCGACCTGGTGCACCTGGCCGAGGTGACCGACGCCGCCACCTTCGCCCCCGACGCCCTCGACGAGCACGCCGCCGAGCAGGCGGAGGCCACCTCGGCGGCCATCGCCACCACGGTGCGGGCCCGCACGCCGCGCCGGCGCCGGTTCGTTCGCCGACTCGACCCCCGCCCGCTGCTCGGTCGCCCGACGGCGGTGCCCCGCCACCAGGCCCACGAGTCACGGCCCTGACGCGGAGGTGGCGCCCCTGCGGGCGCCACGATCACCGTGCTCGACGGGGACGACCCCCCGGGCCTACTCCTCGCGCTTGAAGCGATCCTTCATCTTCTGGTTGGCGCTGCCGAAGGCGTCGCGCAGGCCGGCGGCCTTCATCGACTGGGTCATCTGCTGCATGCCGGCCTTGCCGAGCTTGCGGGCGTTGCGCTCCACGGCGAGCGCCGAGGCCAGCATGATCAGGAAGCCGCCGAAGGCGAGGACGAACGAGACCGACAGGGTGGCGATGAGGACGACGACCCCGACGAGGAACCCGAGCGCCGCCCACTTCAGGTTGCGGTACGCATGGGTGTAGATCGTCGTGTCGGCGATGTCGCGCGCCAGACCGGGATCGGTCTCGTAGAGCTGCTGCTCGATCTCGTGCAGGATCCGCTGTTCGTCCTCGGAAAGCGGCACGCGTCCACCCCTTCGTGAGATGGGCCCGAGCGAGGTCGGGGCCCCTCGTTGACGGTCATCTTCCCACAGCCTTCCCGGAGTCACAACGCGCCGGTCAGTCGGGGGGCGGCTGGTGGTCGATTCCCTCTCCTTCCTTCGGCGCATGGGCCGTCGGCGTTGAGGATCCGGCGGGCGGGTCCTCGTCGGGTCCCCCTCCCGGGCCCCACGCCTGCGCGCCGCGCCGGGCGAGGCGCAGGCCAGCCGGCCCCGCCAGGGCGGCCGGGCCGATGGCGGAGGCCCCGAACCGGTGCCGGATCCGGTCGACCGCCTCGCTGGCCGAGCCCCAGCCCGCGGCGTCGACCGGTCGGCGCCCGCCGGTCCCCCGGGCCGTGCCGTCGTCGAGGGCGAGGGAGAGCTGGCGGACGGTGCCGTCGACCAGGCCGCTGACGCTGACGCCGAGGAGCCGCACCCCCGACGAGGGGTCGACGTCGGCGAGCAGGGCCCGTGCCTCGGCCACGACGGCCGGCGCGGTGTCGACCGGGGGGTCGACGGTGACCGACCGGGTGATCGTGCGGAAGTCGTGGAAGCGAACCTTGACCGTGACCGTGCGACCGGCGAGGTCGTGGGCCCGCAGCCGGGCCGCGACCCCGTCGCCGAGCCGCACCAACTCGTGCTCGAGCTCGGCCCGACGGTGGCGGTCGCGGGGGAACGTCTCCTCCTGGCCGATCGACTTGGGTGCCCGGTCGGGCTCGACGGGGCGGTCGTCGAGCCCGTGGGCGAGGGCCGAGAGGTGGCGACCGGCGGCCTCGCCGACGGCCCCGACGAGCAGGGCCACGTCGAGATCGGCGAGGTCGCCGACCGTGGCGACGCCGAGGCGCTCGAGCCGGGCGAGGGTGGCCGGTCCGACCCCCCAGAGCGCCTGCACCGGCAGGGGGTGGAGGAACGAGAGCACCTCGTCGGGCTCGACCACGTGCACGCCCTCCCCGGGCACGGGACCGTCGGGTGAGGCCTCGGGCTTGGCCGCCTCGGAGGCGAGCTTGGCGACGAACTTGCTCGGTGCCAACCCGACCGAGCAGTGGAGTCGCTCCTCGTCGAGCACCCGCGCCCGGACGGCGGCGGCGATGGTCCGGGCCGGGCCGTGCAGGCGCCGGGCGCCGGTCACGTCGAGGAACGCCTCGTCGAGCGAGACGGGCTCGACGAGCGGGGTGCACGACCGGAACAGGGCCATCACCCGCTCGCTCACCTCTAGGTACCGCTCGTAGCGTCCGTGGAGGAACACGGCATGGGGGCACAGGCGCCGGGCGCGCACCGAGGGCATCGCCGAGTGGACCCCGTAGGCCCGCGCCTCGTAGCTGGCGGCGGCGACCACGCCCCGCTCCCCCGCGCCGCCGACGATCACCGGGCGGCCCCTCAGCTCGGGTTGGTCGAGCAGCTCGACCGACACGAAGAAGGCGTCCATGTCGACGTGGAGGATCGAGCGGTCACGCTGGGGCTCGGCGGCGGTCATCCCCGCGTCATCGTACGGGCGGGGACGACCCGGTGGCCGCCATCGGCTCCGCCGCGTCGCGCGGTGCGGCGACGGGGGCGCGCGGGGCGGCGACGGGGGCGTGCGGGGCGGGGCGTTCGCCGTCAGGTCCGGGTGACGACGAGCGATCGGGGATCGACGCCCTCGATCCGGTAGTCGTACCGGCGGGCGCCCGCCCACCGCTCCACCAACCAGTCGGCCAACGGCTCCCGCACCCAGGTGTGGCCGCCCTCGAGGTGGACGCCGCAATCCTCGACGCACACGAAGCGGGCGTCGACGACGATGCCGTCGGGGTCGGCGCCGACGCGGAGGTGACCGGTGTAGGCCACCGCCTCCCACACCTCGACCCGCAGGTGCCAGTCGAGATCAGGGGCCACCGCCTCGATCTCGTAGCGCGGGCCCACCCATTCGGAGACCACGAGGCCGGTCTCCTCCTCGACCTCACGGGTGAGCCCGGTGAGCAGCTCCTCGCCCTCGTCGATCACCCCGCCCGGCGGGGTCCAGTCGACGAGCCCACCTCGGCGGCGGTTCTGGACGAGCAGCACACCCTCCGCGCTCTCGATGAGCGCGCCGGCCACGGTCCACCTTCGCACCCCGGCATCATGCCGCAGCGGGAGCGCGACCGGCGCCGGCCACGACCGCCCGGCCGACCGGCGGGCTCAGGGCCCGGGCGTGGTGGCCGTGGTGTCGTCGGGCGTCGGGAACTGCGACACCGAGCCGTCGGGATTGCGCACCGCGGTCTGGGCCTGCCCCACGTTGGCGGCGTCGGGCGGCAGCTCGGCGGCGGGGATGTCCTCGCCCTCGACCACCAGCCCGCCCTCCGGGGTCTGCACCGAGGCCGGACCGACCCGGGCCGGCTCGTCGCTGGTCACGATCACCGGGGTGTCGGCGTCGGTGGTCGCCGGCGCGGGGGTCGAGTCGCCGTCGTCGCTGCGAGCGACGACGAGCAGGGTCCCGATGGCGGTGGCGGCGACCACCATCCCGGCGACGGGCACGAGCACCCGCGCCCGCAGGCCGCCCATGCGCCGCCGCACCGCGCCCTGGGGCTCGGCCATGAGGTCGTGGAGCCTGTGCTCGACCTCGGGGTGGGCCAGGTCGAGGGCTCGCGACAACACGTCGACGTCGGCGTCGCGGAGCACGAGCGGTGTACCCGGCGTGGCGTTGCGCATCGTGTACACGAGCGACAGGTAGGTGGTGAGCACCTCGTCGGCCGTGGGCGCCGCCACCTCGCGGGCGCTCGCACCGGACGCGATGCGGCCGTCGTCGAGGTCGACGACGAGCTCGGTCCGTACCGGCACGACGGCATCGGGCTCGAGGCGGTAGGCGTCGAGCAGCGCGGCGACGGCGTCGTCGTCGAGGGGCCGGGTGCCGGCCTCGATGGCGGCGAGGTCGTCGACCCCGAACGGCGACGAGCGGGCGACGTCGTCGAGCGAGCGACCCTCGTCGGTGCGAACCGACGCCAGGAGGGTGCCGAGGCGGCGGGGCGGGACGAGCGACAGCGGCGGCGCGATCACGCCCTCAGCCTAGGACCCCCTCCTCAGCCGGGAAAGGGTCTCGGGGCGTCACCCCCCAGGATGATCCGAACGGCCTACGACACCCCGCCTGCGCGACGAGCAGCCTCCGGCCGCCGTGCTCATCGGACGCGCGGCAGCGCGGCGGGGCGCTGCGCGGGCCTCAGGACCGACGCAGACGGCCGAGCGGCCGCAGGATGCGGTCGCGCAGGCCCCACCAGGTCACGAGGGCGAGGGCCTCGAACACGATGCGACCCGACATCTTCGAGGTGCCGCGCTGGCGGTCCCCGAAGGTGATGGGCACCTCGACCACGCGCCCGCCGTTGCGGGTGACGGCGTAGGCCATCTCGATCTGGAAGCCGTAGCCGTCGGCCTTCACGCCGTCGAGGTCGATCTGGCGCAGGGCGTCGGCGTCGTAGGCGCGGAAGCCCGCCGTGGAGTCGCGCACCGACATGCCGAGCACGAGCGAGGCGTAGAGGTTGCCGCCCTGGGAGATCATGCGGCGCGACCACTTCCAGCCGGGCACCTGGCCACCCGGCACGTAGCGAGACCCGATGGCGAGATCGGCGCCGTCCTGCACGGCGTGGATCAGCGCCGGGAGCATCGCCGGGTCGTGCTGCAGGTCGGAGTCCATCTCGATGAGGATCCCGTAGCCGTGCTCGATGCCGTGGGCGAACCCGGCCCGGTAGGCCGAGCCGAGTCCCTGCTTCCCCGCCCGCCGGAGCACCTGCACCCCGCCGTGACCCTCACCCCACCGAGCGGCCAGGTCGCCGGTGCCGTCGGGGCTGCCGTCGTCGACGACGAGGACGTCGGCCTCGGGGGCCGCCGCCCGGACGAGGTCGAGGACCTCGACGATGTTCTCGGCTTCGTTGAAGGTCGGGAGCACGACCAGGGGCTTCATCGCGGTCATGCTACGGAGGACCCGACCTGAGTGGGTGTCACCCTCGTCCGACCCGTACGATCGGGTCCGTGCCGTCCACCGAGCCCCCCGGGACCGAGCGCCAGCCGACCGCCCTCCCGTCGGTCGGCGCCCGGCTGGTCGCCTTCGCCCTGATCCTCCTGGCCGGCGTCTGCGGCGGGTTCATCGGGTACGCCTTCGTCGACCTGCAGTGCTCGGGCGACTGCACCGTCGCCACCGGGCTCGGCGGGCTCATCGGCGCGGTGGTGTTCGCCGGGGGCACCGCGGTCGTGACCGTGCTCACGCTGCGGGCCATGGGCGAGTGGCGCACGATCCAGGAGCGCCAGGCCGTCGAGGAGCCACCCCGCCCGCCTCGGGTCCGCTAGGCCCAGCCCGCCGGTCCTCCCCGGCGCCTGCCGCGCCGACCGGTCCGGTCACCACTCGGCCGGCAGCCCGGCGATGACGTCGATGGCCCGCTCGAGGGCGGCGTCGTCCACGTCGAGGTGGGTCACCAGGCGCACGACCCCGGGGGCGATGGTGCCGGCCCAGACCCCGTCGTGGTGGAGGCGGGCCACCAGGCCGGGAGCGTCGCGGTGGCGGAACACCACCACGTTGGTCGGCACCGACGCGGGGTCGGGGCCGGCGTCGGGCCAGCGCTCGTGCACGGCCGCGGCGAGGGCCCGGGCCCGATCGTGGTCGTCGGCGAGGCGGGCCACCATCTCGTCGAGGGCGACGAGGCCGGCGGCGGCGAGCACCCCGGCCTGGCGCATGGCGCCGCCCAGCCGCTTGCGCTCGACACGGGCCCGGGCGACCAGGTCGGCGGGGCCGGCGAGCAGCGAGCCCACCGGCGCCGCGAGCCCCTTGGACAGGCACGACATCACCGTGGTCGCCGGCGCGGCCAGCTCGGCGACGGGGGTCCCGGTGGCGACCTCGGCGTTGAACAACCGGGCCCCGTCGAGGTGGACGGGCACCCCGAGGTCGGCCACGGCGGCGAGCGCCCCGTCCGGCCACGGCCGGCCGCCCGCCGGCATGTGGGTGTTCTCCACGAACACCGCCGACACCGCCGGCCAGTGGTCGTCGGCGGCGGCGACGGCGTCACCGACGTCATGGGGGTGGAGGAAGCCGTCGGCGTCGTCGACCAGGTGGAACTGGGCCGAGCCGTTCACGGCGGCGGCGCCCAGCTCGTAGATGACCACGTGCTGGCGACGGCCGGCCACCACCGAGGTGCCCGGCCGCCCGAGGAGGCGGAACGCGATCTGGTTGGCCATGGTGCCGGAGGGGACGAACAGCGCCTCCTCCTTGCCGACGCGCTCGGCGAAGGCCGACTCCAGCCGGGCGACGGTGGGGTCCTCGCCGTACCCGTCGTCGCCGACCTCGGCCTCGGCCATGGCCGCCCGCATGGCGCGGGTCGGCCGGGTCACGGTGTCGGATCGGAGATCGACCACCTCGGGCACGGGACGCATCCTAGGAGGGCATCATGGGACGCCATGGCCGACGGTGCGCACCTCCCCGCCCCCGACGAACCCGATCCCCGGGCACTGCTCGCCCTGGCTCGCGAGACCGCCGAGGAGGCCGGGGCGCTGCTCGTCGACGGGCTGGAGCGGGCCCGGTCCCGCGTCCTCACCAAGACCTCGGCCACCGACGTGGTCACCGAGATGGACCAGGCCTGCGAGGAGCTGATCGTCGACGCCCTGCTGGCGAGCCGGCCCCACGACGGCTTCCTCGGCGAGGAGGGGACCGCCCGCACCGGCACCTCCGGGGTGCGGTGGGTCGTCGACCCCATCGACGGCACCACCAACTACCTGTACGGGCACCCGGGGTTCAACGTGTCGATCGCCGCCGAGGTGGCGGGCGAGGTGGTCGCCGGCGTGGTCGTCGACCCGCTCCACGGCGACACCTTCGCCGCCACCCACGGCGCCGGCGCGACCCGCAACGACCGCCCCATCGCCGTGAGCGGCGAGACCCGTCTCACCCACGCGCTGGTCGCGACCGGGTTCTCGTACGAGGCCGAGCGACGCCGCCGGCAGGCCCTGGTGCTGGCCCGCGTCCTCGGCGAGGTCCGCGACATCCGCCGCGTCGGGGCCGCCGCCGTCGACCTGTGCTCGGTGGCGTGCGGCCGCGTCGACGCCTTCTACGAGCGGTCGCTGCAGCCCTGGGACTACGCCGCCGGGGCCCTGATCGCGGTCGAGGCGGGGGCCACGGTCGGTGACCTCGACGGGGGGCCGCTGTCGCCGAGGTTCGCCCTCGCCACCACCCCGGGGGTGTTCGAGCCCCTCCGGGCCCTGCTGGCCGAGGCCGGCGCCGGTGAGGCGTAGCGACCGAACCTGGAGAAAGGTGCCGGGTATCGGCCCGGAACCCGGCCCGGTGCGGCACGATGGGGAGCGATGGGAACGCGCATCCTGACGGTCGAGGACGACGAGCGCATCCGCACGGCGGTGAAGATGGCCCTCGAGGACGAGGGATGGGTGGTCGCCGAGGCCGAGAACGGCGAGGACGCCCTCGAGTCGTTCACCCGGCACCCCGCCGACGTCGTGCTGATCGACATCATGCTGCCGGGCGTCGACGGGTTCGAGGTGTGCCGCTCCATCCGGCGCACGAGCGACGTCCCGATCGTCATGGTGACGGCCCGGGCCGACACCCACGACGTGGTGGCCGGGCTCGAGGCCGGCGCCGACGACTACCTCACCAAGCCGTTCGCACCGAAGGAGCTGTCGGCGCGGATCCGCGCCCTGCTGCGCCGGGCCCGCACCACCGAGCCGGGCGTCACCCACCTGAAGTTCGGCGATCTGGAGATCCACCCCGAGGAAGGCGTCGTGCTCCGCGACGGCGGCGAGGTCCACCTGACCAAGACCGAGTTCCGGCTCCTCGTCGAGCTGGCCTCGGGCCCGGGGCGGGTGTTCAGCCGCGAGGTCCTCCTCGAGCGGGTCTGGGGCTACGGTTACTTCGGCGACGGCCGCCTGGTCGACGTCCACATCCGGCGCCTCCGCACCAAGATCGAGGTCGACCCGGCCAATCCGCGACACGTCGTCACGGTGCGTGGCCTCGGCTACAAGCTCCAGCCCTGACCGCCCGGTCGTCACCGGGCACCGCCCCTTTCGTGCCCTCCAGCCCCACCCGCACCCCGCCCCCTCGCCGCCCCCTCGTGCGGCTCGGCCTGCGGGCGCGCCTCGCCCTCACCTACGCCCTCGGCGCCGCCCTGCTGTCGACGGTGCTCGCCCTGACGACCTTCCTGCTCACCCGCGAGAACTTGATCAACCAGCAGGAGGAGGCGGCGGTCAACCAGGCACTGCGCAACGTGGCCACGGTGTCCGACCTGATCGACCCCAACCTCGACACCTCCACCGTCGAGGGCCTCGTCGGCGACCTGCCCACTCCCGGCGGCGCCCAGCCCGTCCTGTACTTCGAAGGGCGGTGGACGGCCCGCAACTCCGTGCGCTTCGGCCAGGACGACATCCCCGACGCGCTCCAGGCCGAGGTCGACGCCGGCCAGCCGGGTCGCATGCGCGTCGACGTCGACGGCGAGCCCACCCTGGTGGTGGGGATACCCATCGCGGACGGCGGCGCCTACTACGAGGGCGCGCCGCTGGTCGAGCTGGAGCGCACCCTCGAAGGGCTGGCCATCAGCCTGGTGGGCGCGTCGGCGATCACCACCCTTGCCGGGGGCCTGCTCGGGGTGTGGGTCGCCCGGCGGGTGTTCCGGCCGCTGCTCGACATCGGCAACGCCGCCGACGCCATCGCCGGCGGCCGCCTCGACACCCGGCTCCCGGTCGGCGCCGACCGCGACGTCGACCTCATCGCCAAGCCGTTCAACGAGATGGCCCAGGCCCTGCAGGACCGCCTCGACCGCGACGCCCGGTTCGCGTCCGAGGTGAGCCACGAGTTGCGGTCGCCGCTGATGACGCTGTCCGCCGCCGTCGAGGTGCTGGAGAACAGCCGCGACGAGATGCCCGACCGGGCCCAGACGGCGCTCGACCTGTTGTCGGCCGACGTCGACCGGTTCCAGCAGCTGGTCGAGGACCTCCTCGAGATCAGCCGCTTCGACGCCGGGGCCATCAAGCTGCACCTCGAGGAGGTGCTCGTCGCCGAGGTCGTGATCCAGGCCGTGAGCATGCTCGGGGGTGGCGGCATCCCCGTCCGCTACGAGGAGGACGTCAGCGAGATCGTCGTGCGGATCGACAAGCGCCGCTTCGCCCGCGTGCTCGCAAACCTCATCGACAACGCCGAGCGCTACGCCGGCGGCGCCACCGCCATCACGATCAGCCGCGACGACGAGCTGGCGCTGATCGCCGTCGAGGACCGCGGGCCCGGCGTGGCCGACGCCGATCGCCAGCTCATCTTCGACCGCTTCTCGCGCGGGAGCGAAGGCGGCAACCGGGCTCCCGACAGCGGCGTCGGGCTCGGGCTCGCCCTCGTCGACGAGCACGTCCGGCTCCACGGCGGGCGGGTGTGGGTCGAGGACCGCCCCGACGGCGAGCCCGGCGCCCGCTTCGTGGTGGCGCTGCCCATCGTCGAGCTCGCGCCGACCGGCGGCGAAGAGGTCGCCAGCCTCGCCGACGCCGATGCCGTCGACGACCACGACCTCGAGGTCACCACGTGAACCGCTGCGGCCGGCGCGTCATCGCCGTCGTCGTGGCCACCGTCGTCCTCCTCGTCGTCGCCGGCTGCGGGATCCCGACCGACGAGCAGCCGAGGGCCATCCCCGACGACGCCATCCCCGAGGCGGCGCGCGAGGGCGTGCCCGGTGCGACCGCCAGCACCAACGCGCCGAACGCCTCCACCCAGACCGAGCAGCTGTACCTGGTGCGCACCGGTGAGACCGGCCAGGTTGGCGGCGAGCGTCTCCAGCCGGTGCCGGTCGAGATCCAGTCCCCGAACGACCCCGACGACCTGCCCCGCGTCGTCATCGACGCCCTCATCGAGCTCAACCCCACCGAGTCCGGCCAGAGCGGCCTCGTGAACGCCGTGCCCACCGGCACGCGCGTGCTGAGCGCCCGCGTCGCCGACGACGAGGTGCTCGACCTCGACCTCACGAACCTGGAGGACGTCGACAGCTCGCAGCTGCGGCTGGCCGTCGCCCAGATCGTGTTCAGCGCCACCGGCATCACCGCGCTGCCGGTGCGGGGGGTGCGGTTCTTCATCGACGGCGAGCCGGCGGCGGTGCCGACCGAAGCGGGGACGAGCGGCACCGGCGAGGTCATCACGCGGTCCAGCTTCCCTCGCCTCGACGAGCAGGTGCGCACCGGCGAGGCGGGCACCGGCACCGGCTGAGCAGCGCCGACCGGCGGTGAGCTCAACCGAGGCCGAGGACGTGCGGCAGACGGGTCCGCTGCAGCTTGCCCGTGCTCGTGTGCGGCAGCTCCTCCACCACGAACACCTCCTTCGGGCACTTGTACGACGCGAGGTGCGCACGGGCCCACGTCGCCAGTCCGCCGGCGTCGACCTCGCCGACCACGGCGGCGCACACCCGCTGTCCCCAACGCTCGTCGTCGACCCCGAACACGGCGACCTGGTCGACCCCGGGAGCGTCGGCGAGGGCCCGCTCGACCTCGGCCGGGTACACGTTCACCCCTCCCGTGATGATCAGGTCGTCACGGCGCCCTTCGAGGAACAGGTAGCCGTCGTCGTCGAGGCGACCGAGGTCTCGAACGGTGAAGGCGCGGTCACGCCAGGCCGCCGCCGTGCGCTCTGGGTCCCGCCAGTACTCCCACGACGCATGGCCGGGCACCTCGCACCACACGATCCCGTCGGGGTCGACCGAGAGCCGACGGCGAGGCCGGGCCCGACCGACGGTGCCGGGGCGCTCGAGCCACTCCGGCGACGAGCAGACGGTGAACTGGCCCTCGGTCGAGCCGTAGAACTCCCACACCGCATCGACGCCGAAGGCGTCGATGGCCGCCCGCTTGAGCGGGTCCGGGCAGGGTGCCCCGGCGTGGGCCACCAGCCGGAACCCGCCGAGCGACCCGCGCTCCTCCGCACCCAGCAGGGCGAACAGCCGCTGGAGGTGGGCGGGGACCATGAAGGTGGTGGTCGGCCGGTGGCGGGCGACGGCCTCGGCGGCGGCGGCCGCCTCGAACCGTCCGAGCACCACCACCGTGCCGCCGGCCAGCAGCGTGCCCCCGCCGAAGCGGATGGCGACCGAGTGGTGGAAGGGCGAGCACACGAGGTGCACGTCGTCGGCCGCGAACCCCCAGATCTCGGCCTCCTCGGCGACGAGGGCGGCGGCGTCGGCTTCGTCGAGGAGCCCGGACCACACGCCCTTCGGCGTGCCGGTGGTGCCCGACGTGTAGTGCATCGGGCGGGCGAGGGGGTGCGGCGCCAGGTCGACGGGTGGGGCCCCGGCCAGACCCTCGAGCGCGGCGTCGTCGACGACCAGGGCGGGATCGGCGTCGGCGAGCAGCGCGTCTCGCTCGTGGGGCAGCAGGCCGGCGTTCAACAGCACCGGCACGACACCGGTGCGCAGGGCCCCGAGGATGGCCGACAGCATGAGGCCGCTGCTGGTGGTGAGCAGGGCGACCCGGTCACCGGGGCCGAGGCCGACGGCGCGGAGGCCGCCGGCGATGCGCCGCTGGTCGCCCTCGGACTGCTCGGCGGTGAGGACCTGCACGGATGGTGGCGTCGGCCGGGATCGTCAGCCGGCGAAGAACCACTCGGCCACCCCGTGGTAGAGCGCGGGGTCGACGAGCTTGAGGGTGCCGACGGCGTCGGACAGGGGGACGCGCACGATCTCGCCGCCCTGCAGGGCGACCATCTGGCCCCAGGCTTCGTCGTGGACGGCCTCGATGGCAGCGATGCCGAACCGGGTGGCGAGCACCCGGTCGAACGCGGTGGGTGTGCCGCCGCGCTGCACGTGGCCGAGGATCGTGACCCGGGTCTCGAAGCCGGTGCGCCCCTCGATCTCCTGGGCGATGGTGGTGCCGATGCCGCCCAGCCGCACGTGGCCGAACTGGTCGATCTCGTTGGAGATGACCTCCATGGTGCCGGCCTTGGGGGTCGCTCCCTCGGCCACGACCACGATCGAGGCGAACCGGCCCTTGGCGTGCCGACGGGTGATGGCGTCGCACACCTGCTCGATGTCGAAGGGCTCCTCGGGGATGAGGATCATCGTCGCCCCGCCGGCGATGCCGGACCAGGTGGCGATGTGGCCGGCGTGACGTCCCATCACCTCGACCACCATCACCCGGTCGTGGGACTCGGCGGTCGTGTGGAGCCGGTCGATGGCCTCGGTGGCGATCGAGACGGCGGTGTCGAAGCCGAAGGTGAGCTCGGTGCCGGACAGGTCGTTGTCGATCGTCTTCGGCACGCCGATGACCGACACCCCGAGCTGGTGGAGCTTGTCGGCGACGCCGAGGGTGTCCTCACCACCGATGGCGACGAGGGCGTCGATGCCGAGCCGCTCGAGCGATGCCCGTGCCTGCTCGACCCCGTGCTCGATCTTGAACGGGTTGGTGCGTGACGAGCCGAGGACGGTGCCACCACGCGGCAGCGTGCCGCGGAACGTCTCGATCGACAGCGGCATCGTGGTGCCCTCGATCACCCCCCGCCAGCCGTCCTGGAACCCGACGATCTCGTCGCCGTACTCACGCTCTGCCTTGCGGACCACCGCCCGCATCACCGCGTTGAGACCGGGGCAGTCCCCGCCCCCCGTCAGCATCGCAACCTTCACGTGCTCCTCCTCGTCCGGTCCCCCGCGTCGGTTCGTGCCGCATCCTGCCAACAACCTAGGCGCGCCGGACCACCGCCTCCCGGGTCCTTCGGCCCGATCCCTCGCCGGTGGGCGCGCCGGCGGGCGGTGGGACCCGGACGTTCGGGGTCGTCGCGCGGGCCAGGAGCGACCGCCACCGCCAGTTAGGCTCCCTGCCCGTGACCGACCCGATCGTCGTCGCCCTCGACGCCGGCACCACGGGCGTGCGGGCCATCGCCTTCGACCCCGCCGGCCGGAACCTGGCCAGCGCCTACCGGGAGTTCCCCCAGCACTTCCCCCGACCGGGGTGGGTCGAGCACGACGCCGACGACATCTGGGACGCGGCCCGCGCCGTGCTCGGCGCGGTCCGCACGGCGCTCGCCGACGCCGGTCCGATCGCGGCCCTCGGGATCACCAACCAACGTGAGACCGTCGTCGTCTGGGATCGCCGCACCGGCCGCCCGCTCCACCGGGCGATCGTGTGGCAGGACCGGCGCACCGCCGACCGCTGCGAGCAGCTCGCCGCCGACGGGCAGCTCCCCCTGATCCGCTCGACCACCGGCCTCGTGCTCGACCCGTACTTCTCGGCCAGCAAGCTCGAGTGGCTGTTCGGGCCGGGCGGCGTCGGGGCGGGACCCGACGTCGCCTTCGGCACCGTGGACTCATGGCTGCTGTGGAACCTCACCGGCGGCGCCGACGGTGGCGGCGCCCACGCGACGGACGTGTCGAACGCGAGCCGAACGCTGCTGCTCGACATCCGCTCCCGCGAGTGGTCGCCGGCGCTCGGAGAGCTGTTCGGGGTCCCCGGGCACGTGCTGCCCGAGGTGCGCCCGTCGAGCGACCGGCTCGGCGTGACCGTCGCCGACACCGGCATCGGTGGGGGCGTGCCCGTGAGCGGCATCGCCGGCGACCAACAGGCCGCCCTCTTCGGCCAGGCGTGCTTCGAGCCGGGCATGGTGAAGAACACCTACGGCACCGGCTCGTTCGTGCTGATGAACGTGGGCCCGACCTGTCCCGATCCGGTCGAGGGGCTGCTCACCACCATCGCGTGGACGCTCGCCGACGGCACCACCGCCTACGCGCTCGAAGGCGCGATCTTCGTGACCGGTGCCGCCGTCCAGTGGCTCCGCGACGGGCTCGGGATCATCAGCGAGGCGGCCGAGACCGAGGCGCTCGCCACGTCGGTCCCCGACACCGACGGCGTGGTGCTGGTACCGGCGTTCACCGGGTTGGGCAGCCCGTTCTGGGACCCCTACGCGCGAGGCACGATCCTCGGCATCACGAGGGGCACCTCACGCGCCCACCTCGCCCGAGCCGTGGTCGAGGCGATGGCCTACCAGACCCGTGACGTGGTCGAGGCCATGAGCGAGGCCAGCGGCCACCCCATCCGGGGCCTGCGCGCCGACGGCGGCGCGTCGGCGATGAGGTTGCTCCTGCAGGTGCAGGCCGACCAGCTCCAGGTGCCGGTGGCCCGACCCACGATCCAGGAGACGACCGCCCTCGGCGCCGCGTACCTGGCCGGGTTGGCCGAGGGGGTGTGGGGATCGCTCGACGAGATCGCGCGCAACTGGGTGCTCGACGTCGAGGTGCCGCCGGCGGTCGAGCCCGCCGCCGCCGACGCCGCCTACGAGCGCTGGTGCCGAGCGGTCGAGCGCTCGCGCCACTGGGCCCGCGACTCGGATCGGTCGGGCGCGCGCTAGTGCGACGCCGCAGCGGGGTCGCGCGGGAAGGTCAGACCTGGCTCGAGGGGTGGGCCAGGCGCGACTCCCGCGTCCTCAACTCACGAAACCGACTGTCGACGATCCGCGCCAGCGCTGCCGCCTGCCGCCGCTCCCGCGCCCGGAACGGCTGCCCGTTCCGGCCCAACACCAACGCCAGGCCCGCCGACGGCAGCGGCGCCCACACGACGTCCTCGGGGCCGTGGTCGCCACCCGACACCCGGGCCGACGACTGGCTGCCGGTCACGAAGGCGACCAACCACCCGACGTTCGGGGCCTCGCCCTCGACGGCGACGACATCGCCGTCCTCGACGGCGACGACCGCCCCCCAGACCGATCCGATGGTGCGCACGGCGTGCTCGCACAGCGCCTCGACCGCCTCGCCCGTCGATGACGCCCCCACCAAGATGGCGGCCGTCTCGAGCGCGTCGAGCCGAGGATCGTGCAGCGCCTCGGCGACGGGGCGGATGTCCTCGACGTCGACCCCGTCGACCTGTTGCACCTCCGCCACGAGCAGGTCGAGCAGCTCGGGTCGGGGCAGCTCGATCACGAGCTCGTCGACGGCACGGCCCGCACCCCGCTCGAGGATGTCGATGCCGACCACGTCCCCGCCGACCGCGCCCACCCGGCTGGCGACCGCACCGAGCGCGCCGGGCCGATCGGGAACCCACAGGCGCATGACGTAGGTCATCTGCATGGCCCGACCGTACGAGGGCCGGATGAACCACATGTTTCGGGCAGCGAACGGGTCCTTGAACGAACCTCGCGCCCCTCGCCGGCTCCCGTCCTTGACCGTCCGGTCAAGTCGCCCGTACCGTGGCCCCCCATGACCCGGCGCCTGACGCCGCGAGGCCGGGAACGGCGGCGCCAGCTCATGGACTTCGCCACCGCCCGCTTCGCCGAGAACGGCTACCACCCCACCTCCGTGGCCGAGATCGTCCAGGGCCTCGGGGTGGGCAAGGGCGTCTTCTACTGGTACTTCGACAGCAAGGAGCAGCTGTTCATCGAGATCCTGCGCGAGGCGCAGCACGACCTGCGACGGGCCCAGCAGCAGGCCATCGAGGGCGAGGACGACCCGGTCCGCCGCATCGAGCTCGGCATCCGGGCCTCGATGAAGTGGTCGGCCGACCACGGCGAGGTCAACCGGCTCATCCAGTTCGCCGCCACCGAGGACCGGTTCCGACCGGCGCTGCGCAAGGGCCAGGAGGTCGCCGTCGCCGACGTCATGCGCCACGTGCAGCAGGGCATCGAGCTCGGCGAGATCCGCGACGCCGACCCGCTGATGCTGGCCCACTCCATCCTCGGCATCACCACCCACCTCGCCCGGGTGTTCCTGCACGAGCGGTCGACGCCGTGGGACGACGTCGCCGACGCCGCGGTGACCTTCGTGCTCGAGGGCCTCGCCGCGGTGTCCGACCCCGTCGGCCGCTGAGCCGGGAACGGCGGGGCAGGCTCGCAGCTCAGCCGAGCTTGGTGAGGGCGCGACGCAGGTTGCGGATGGCCTGGCCGATGCGCTGCTCGTTCTCGATGAGGGCGAAGCGCACGAAGCCGTCGCCACCGGGCCCGAACCCGACACCGGGTGAGGTGGCGACGTTGGCCTCCTTGACGAGGAACGACGCGAACTCGACCGAGCCCATCTCCCGGTACGGCTCGGGGACGGGCGCCCACACGAACATCGTCCCCCTGGGGGGCTCGACGTGCCACCCGATGCGATCGAGGCCACCGCACAGCGCGTCGCGGCGCGACTGGTAGATCTCGTTGGCCACCCTCGGGTAGTCGGGGGCCTCGTTCATGGTGACGGTGGCGGCGATCTGCACCGGCTGGAAGGTGCCGTAGTCGAGGTAGCTCTTCATCTTGGCCAACGCCTGGACGACGTCGGGTCGACCGACGAGGAAGGCGACGCGCCACCCCGCCATCGAGAACGACTTGGTCATCGAGTACAGCTCGACGGCGACCTCCTTGGCCCCCTCGGCCTGGAGGATCGACGGCGGCGAGTAGCCGTCGAAGCCGAGGTCGGCGTAGGCGTTGTCGTGCACGACGACCACGTCGTGTTCGCGGGCGAAGTCGACCACCTTCTGCATGAAGTCGAGGTCGACGCAGGTGGTGGTGGGGTTGTGGGGGAACGACATCACGATCACCCGCGGCTTGGGCCACGAGTACTCCCACGCCTCGGTGAGCGAGTCGAAGAAGTCCACGCCGGTGCCGAGCGGGACCTCACGGATGTCGGCGCCGGCGAACAGCGGCCCATAGATGTGGATGGGGTACGACGGCGAGGGCACGAGGGCGGCGTCGCCCGGCTGGAGCAGCACCCACATCAGGTGGGAGAAGCCCTCCTTGGCGCCGATCGTGTTGATCACCTCCGTGTCGGGGTCGAGCTCGACACCGAACCGCCGGCGGTACAGGTCGCTGACCGCCTGGCGGAGCTTCGGGATGCCGCGGCTCGCCGAGTAGCGGTGGTTGCGGGGGTTGCGCACCGCCTCGACGACCTTCTCGACGGCGACCGGGGGCGACGGCAGGTCGGGGTTGCCGAAACCCAGGTCGATGACGTCCGCCCCCGAGCGCCGGGCCTCGATCTTCAGCGAGTCGATGATCGTGAAGACGTACGGCGGCAACGACGTGATGCGGCGGAACTCCATGCGCCGAGGGTAGTGCGGACCGCCGGCCGCCCCGCAGCGTCGCGACGCCGGCGGGTCAGCCGCCCGTGCCGCCGGCCGCCATGAGGCCGGCGCCGATGGCGCCGGCGTCCGAGCCCAGTTCGGCCCCGGCGATGCGCACCGTGCCGCGCTCCCCGGCAGCCAGGACCAGCCCCTCGTAGGCGGCCCGGACCGGCACCAGGAGCAGCTCCCCCTGGTCGACCAGCCCACCCCCCACGACCATCACCGAGGGATCGAGCAGGTCGACCAGGTTGGCGATGCCGACGGCCACCCACCACGCGAAGTCGTCCACCACGGCGAGCGCGTCGGCGTCACCGGCGGCGGCGGCCTGGAACACGTGCTCGCCCCGCACGTCGCCGGGGTCGCCCCCGGCCAGCCCCACCACCCCGTCGAGACGACCGGCGGCGGCGGCGTGGCGGGCGAGGCGGGTGAGACCGCTCCCGGAGGCGAACCGCTCCCAGCAGCCCCGACGGCCGCACGGACAGGGCGGACCGACCGGGTCGACCATCATGTGCCCCGGCTCCCCGGCGAACCCGTGGGCGCCGCGCTGGAGGCGTCCACCGGCCACGACCCCGCCGCCGATGCCGGTGCCGAGGGTGACGAGCACCACGTCGTCGGCACCCCGTCCGGCGCCGACCCGCCACTCCGCCCACGTGGCGCAGTTGGCGTCGTTGTCGACGGTGGCGGGCAGCCCGACCCGGGCCTCCAGGGCCGGCAGGAGGGCGAGGTCGCGGACCCCGGGGAGGTTGGGCGCCACCCGCAGCACCCCCGTCGGATCGACCAGTCCGGGCACGCCCACGCCCACCGAGGCGACCCGACCGACGGCGCCCACCGCGGGATCGGCGACGAGGCGCTCGACGACGGTGACCACGGCGTCGGTGAGGGCGTCGGCACCGAGCGGGGTGTCGACCCGCATCTCGGCGACGGCCTCCGCAGGGGCGGCGGGGTCGATCACCCGGCCGAGCACCTTGGTCCCTCCGACGTCGACCCCGACGGCCAGCGGCGCGCCCATCAGCCCTGCTCCAGCCCGGCCTGCGGCGGGCTCAGTACCGCAGCAGGGCGCCGATGCGTCCCAGCACGTCGAGGTCAGCGTTGCCGGCGCACACCTCGACTCGACACGACTGGGCCAGGGCGACGTCGACGGCCTCCTCCACCACGTCGCCCACCTTCGCCATCTCGGTGCCGTCGACCGGGCAGCGGGGCCCCTTGTACGACAGGTACCGGCAGCTCGGGCAACGCCAACCCGTCTCGCTGTAGCCGTCGGACACGAAGAGCACGTCGACCCGGCGCTCGACCAGCGATCTGAGGGTGTCGTCGAGCCCGGCCACGCCGCGGCCGCCCGACGCGACCGCGTCGCGCAGGCGCGCGACCGCCTCGGCCTCCTTGTCCCGCTCGACCCGGGCCTCGACCTCGAGGGCGGCGGTGCGGACCTCGTCGAGCGACGCTGCCACCCCGACCCGGATGCGGCCGCTCAGGCGCTCCCGGAGGTAGGGGTGCAGCGCGGCCTCGACGGCGCCGGTGAGCTCGTCGGGGGCGCCGACGACGAGCCGCTCGAACCCGTCGTCCTGGTACAGGCGGAACGCGACCTCGCCGGCGTGGCGCAGGTGGCGGGCGACGAGCTCCTCCACGTGGTGCAGGGCCTTGTCGTAGCCCGACTGGTCGCGCTCGCCGAGGTTGTCGTAGTCACGGGGGAGCTCGTCGAGCAGCTCGGAGCGGTCGACGAGCTCGCCGAACTGGAACACGAACATGCGGGCCCGCTGGCGGTCGACGAGCAGCACGCCGAACCGCTCGAGCTCCTGGGTGACGGCCTCGAGCTGCTGCACGGCCGGGGCGTCGTTGACCACCACCCGGCTGCGCACGCTCACCGGGAGCGGAACCACCTGCCACAACGGCGGATCCTGGCAGGAGAACAACGCCAGGCCCCGCGTGCGGGACCGGTCGAGGCCACGGTGGACGTGATCCTCGATGCGTCGCAGGTCGCGACCGATGCGCTCGTCCCCGCCCTCCCGGGCGGGGCGCAGGGCCCGGTCGAGCTCACCCTCGACGTCCTGGGGGCGCACCAGGCGCCGCCCGTCGACGTCCAGGTAGCACGACACGACCGGAGCGCCCGCGCTGCGGAACTCGGCCAGCCGTCGGATCGCGTCCTCGGTGATCACGGTCAGGGCACCTCCAGCGGCGACGCCGGCTCGGGGATGGGGGGAAGCCCCGAGATCGTAGGCCGTCGCCGAACGGCGCGGGCCCGGGCTAGGCGAACGCGGGGGCGCGGGCACCACGGCCGCCCGGTTGATGCCGGCGCCGTCGGCCCACCTGACCACCCGGGCGTCGTCCGACAGGTACACGATCTGGACCGCCTCCGACATCCGCTCGAGCTTTCCGAGCAGGGCCCTCACCTCGTCGTCGGGCACGTCGGCGAGGGCGTCGTCGAGCACCAGCGGCACCGACCCGGCGTAGGAGACGGTGCGCTGGGCCGCCAGGCGCGTGAGGAGGTAGAACTCGATCGCCTCCTGGGCGGCGTCGACGTCGGTGTCGGCGTCGTCGAGCTCGTAGGCGGGATCGGTCATCGCCGAGCGGTCGGCCTCGTGCTCGGCGAGCTCGCCGGCGATGCGCACGAGCCGGCTGGTGGCCACCGCCTCGACCTGCGTCGCGGCGTCGACGAGGGTCGACCGGGCCTCGAGGGCGTCGGCCACGTCGTGCTCCTCGGAACGGACCACCTCGAGCTCGGCAGCCAGCGCCGCCACCTCGTCGGCCGGCGTCGGTCCCGGGCCGACGAGGAGGAGGTCGTCCTCGTCGTCGGCGCCCCGGTCGGGGGCCCCGGTGGCCCCGTCGTCGGCGGCATCGAGCGCGGCCAGCTCCTCGGCGACGGCGTGGAGCCGGTTCTCCGCGTCCCGGCGCTCGGCCCGCAGCTCCTCGACCCGGGCGCCGATGCCGGCCGCTTCGGCGAGGAACGCCTCGGCCGCGGTGGTGGCCAGGTCGACGCCGACCGGTTCGGGCAGCTGCAGGCCGACCAACTCGAGCTGGTAGACGAGCGCGTCGACGAGCTCGGCGGTGGTGACCTCCTGCCTGGGCACCTTGATCTCGCGGAGCGCGGCCTCGAGGTCGTCGGGCTCGGCTCCTCCCAGCAGGTCGTAGGCCTCGAGGTAGACCTCCTCGAGCTGGTCGAGCAGCTCCCGGTGGAGGGGATTGGCCTCGAGGGCGGTGCTGATGTCGGCCCAGTTGGCCTCGGCCGCCTCGAGCTCGAAGCGCGCCTTCTCGAGCCGCATCTCGGCCATCGGGTCGACCGACATCAGACCGGCACCCATCACGTAGGCGCTCCACGTGGGGAAGCCGACCCGGTCGAGGATGGCCTGCTGCGCGACCAACGCCTCGTCGAGCCGCTTCTGGTTTCGCCGTCCGAACGGACCCGCGGTGCGCTGCTCGGCTTCGAGGACCTCGTCGTGGGCGGCCTCGAGCTCGGCCACGTCGTCGGGTGAGAGGTCGGGCTTGGCCATGGCCCGCTCGGCGGCCTGGACGGCGACCCGCGCCTCCTCCAGTCGGTGCAGGGCCGGGCCGGGCCCCCGGCCCTCGGCCTCCATCCGGTCCTCGAGCTCGTCGAGCTTGCGCCGCAGCGCGACCACCTCGTCGGCGAGCTCGAGCGCCCGCGCCGAGCCGACGTACTCGACGGGCTGGGGGTTCCGGATGGCCTCGAGCAGGACCTCGATCGGCCGGGTGTCGAGCGCGCCCAGCTCGGCGAGGCCGTGCTCGATGCGCTCGAGCTCGACCCAGTGGGCGTCGGCGTCGGCGGCCAACTCGGCGCGCCGCGCCTGGATCTGGTCGTGGGTGAGGCCGGTGAGGACCGCTCGCTCGTCGGTGACGCCCGTCTCGAGCCGCCGACGCGCCGCGGCCAGCGCCGCTTCGAGCCGCTCGCGTCGCACGAGCACCTCGTCGTACTGGCGGCGAGAGCGCTCGGTCGCCTCTCGCAGGACCTGGAGACCGGACCGGGCGTCGCGCTGGGCCCGTCGGGCCTCGTCGAGGTCGGGATGGCGGCCCTCGGGCGTGGCGGCGAGGAAGCGGTCGACGTCGACCCGGACGGTCGCCTCGGCGGCGATGACGGCACCGCCCCCCCGGCCGGGCAGGTCGCCGGCCCGGACGAGGACGTCGAGGTCGGTGCCGAGCCCGAGCACATCGAGGGTGGCGGCGTCGAGGTTCAGGATGATGCCGTGGGCCTCGACCAGGCCGGGGCACCCCGGATCCCTGCCTCCGGGCAGCGCGGTGAGGGCCCGCACCACGCGGTCGTGGCCGGCGGGGCTGAGCCCGGTGACCACGGTGAGGCGCGGGTGGAAGTCGAGGACGGCGTCGTCGGGGGCGGCCTCACCTGATGGTTGGCGGCCCTCGGGATCGAGTTGCAGGAGCCTCACCGGGTCACGACACCTTGATGTGCTCGACGGGGCCGGACGATGGCTCCTCCCCCGGGGCTCCGTCGGACCGGACGGCGTCGGCGTCGGCGCAGGAGCGGGCGAACCCGTCGGCCATCGACGTCACGGCGTCGACGACACCGGCGACCCTGGCGCGATCGGCGACGAGGTCCTCGGCCACGTCCAGGAAGGCGCGGGCGGCGGCGATCATCTCGAGGGCGGCCGCCTGGAGGTGATCGAGGCCTTCGCCGGCGCGGTCGGCGCGCGGCGGCTCGGCGTCGTCGCGGTCGTCGTCGTCGTACCCGAACGGGCTCATCTCGTGCCTCCCCCGGCCACCCGGGTGGTCGTCGTCCCCGCCCGTGGCCGACCGCCAAAGGTTATCCGTAGCTCGCCGTCGCGCAGCGATGCTCCTTCGACGGGACGGCGGCGCAGCGAGTCGGGCAGGAGCACGGCCCGTCGGTAGGGGCCGATGCGCACGAGGAGCTCGTCCCCGCGTCGGCCGACCTCGAGGTCGTCGCGGTCGGCGAACGGGAGCTGCTGGACGAGCTGGTAGCCCTCGTCGGTGCGCTCGACGCGCAGGGGGTCGTCCTGGTGGAGGACGGCGGCGGCGTCGACGTCGGCGTACAGCGCGTCGGCGAAGGCCCGCAGGCGGTCGATGCCCACCAGCTCCTCGGCGGCCAGCTCGGCCCGCAGCACGGGCAGGGGCGCGAAGCCGGCCTCGATCTCGGCCAGGTGCTCGACCTGCGAGGCCCGCCAGCGAGCGAACCACGGATCGACGACCTCGGCGGGCAGCAGGCGGTTGGCGATGACGGCGTCGACCCGGTAGCCGTACAACGACAGGTAGGTGTACGTGCGCCGGGCCTCGGCGATGACGACCTTCTCGGGATTGACGACGAGGCGCACGCTCGTGGTGTCGGGGTCGGCGAGCAGGGCCTTGACCCCGTCGAGGCGGTCGTAGAAGCGGCGCGTGGCGGCGAACACCCGGTCGTCGGCCATCGGCAGCGACGTGACCCTGGACAGGACGGGTCCGACCATGCGGCTGATGCGGCGGCCCATCGGGAAGACCCGCTCCATGTACCACTCGAGGATGTCGGGCAACGAGAGCAGCCGGATGGTCTCGGCCGTCGGCGCGCAGTCGACGACGAGCACGTCCCACTCGCCGGTGGCGGCGTAGTCCTTGATGTCGGACAGGCTGAACAGCTCGTCGAGCCCGGGCGGGACGGACAGCTCTTCGGCCTCGATGCCCTCGGCGCCGGCCCAGTCGAAGACCTCGACGAGGTACTCCTGGATCTCGCCCCAGGACTCCTCCATGCGCTCCTGGGCGTCGAGCTGCTGGCCGTGGAGCCGGTCGGCGATGCGCGTGGGCGTCGAGCCGAGGTGCGCGTCGAAGGCGTCGGCGAGGGAGTGCGCCGGATCGGTGGAGAGCACGAGCGTGCGGGCACCGGCCTCGGCCAGGCGGACCGCGGTGGCCGCCGCGGTGGAGGTCTTCCCGACGCCTCCTTTGCCGGTGAACAGGAGGATGCGCACTAGGCGCCGTGACCCACGACCTGCTCGACGCGCGCCTTGAGCTCGTCGAGGGCCGTCTTCAGGATGCGGGTCTCGGCCCGCCGCTTCACGAAGCCGGGGATGGGCATGATCAGGTCGACCGACAGCTCGTAGACGACATCGGTGCGACCGGGGTCGTCGTCGGCCGGGCGCAGCTCGTAGGCACCGTCGAGCTCGCGCTGGATGTCGCCGGTCTCGAGCTGCCATCCGAGGCGCCGGGGGGCGCCGGCGTAGTCGTAGCGAAGGCGGTAGGTGGTGCTGCGCCCCATCGCCGCCGCCCGGAACTCGACGACGACCGGACGACCCTCGTCGTCGCGCTCGAGCACGGTCGACTCCTTCAGGTCGCCGGCCCACTCGGGGTAGCGCTCGAAATCGGTGAGGACCTCGTAGCACTGCTCCACCGGTGCGTCGATGGTGGTCTCCTCGTTCGCCTGCTCGGCCACGGCGACGACGATAGTCAAGGCTCGTCGTCGGCCCGGTCCGCGCCGTCCGCGCCGGCGTCGACGCGGGGCCCGAACGAGCCGTGGCGCGACGCCCACAGCCCGGCCAGGCCCAGGCCGTACATGGGCACGAGCAGGCCGAAGGCGACGGGGGTGTAGATGCGGACGGTGGCGGCGGTGAAGGCGACGACGACCTCGACCACGAGGGACCCGAGCAGCAGCACCTGCACCCGGCCCGGCGCGCTGCCGGCCAGGAAGAACAGGCCACCCATCCCGATGGCCTCGTAGCGGCTGCGGTTCACCGCCCGGGCGAAGGCGACGAGGAAGGCCACCACCCCCACGGCGAACAGCACGAGCGACACCACGACGAGCGCCGGGGTGAGGGCGTCGACGGCCACGGCGCCGAGGGCGACCACGGTGAACACGGCCGTGCCGATGACCGACGCTCGGATGATCCCCTGACCGCCGATCGTCCCGTCCCCCTCGGTCGTCGGGCCGTCGGTCACGCCGACCTCCCCAGCTCGGCGAGGGCCCGGTGCAGGTGCCGGGCCAGGCCGTCGTAGGTGAAGTCGGCCTCGGCCCGGCGTCGGCCGGCCTCGCCCATGCGCCGCGCCTCGTCGGGGTGCCGGAGCAGACGGCCGAGGGCGTCGACCGCGGCCTCGACCGAGTGCGGGTCGTCGACGACGAGCCCGGTCTCGCCGTGCACCACCGCCTCGTGGGACCCGCCCGACCGACCGGCCACCTGGGGCACGGCGCAGGCCGCAGCCTCGAGGAACACGATGCCGAACCCCTCCTGTTCGAGCCCGGCCCACCGGTTGCGGCACAGCATGGCGAACACGTCGGCGCAGCCGTAGAGCGCGGGCAGGTCGGCGTCGGGCACCCTCCCGAGGAACTCGACCGGGGCGCCGTGCCGGCGGGCCAGCCGCTCGAGGCGACGGCGGTCACGACCACCACCGGCGATGGCGATCTGCACCCCGGGCACGGTGCCCGCCAGGGCGCCGGCGGCTTCGACGAGCACGTCCATCCCCTTCCGGGGCACCAGGCGACTGACGCTCACCACGGTGGGCGCGTCGGGGGCGAGGGCGAACCGGCGACGGGCCGCCCGCCGGTCCCCGGCATCGAGGGGCACGAACCGGTCGACGTCGACGCCCGGGGGGACGATGACGGTCGGGAGGGACCGCCCGGCGGCCCGCGCCCCCTCGGCCGCGGGGTAGCCGCCGGCGGCGACGACGAGTCGGGCCCCGCGCAGCACGCGGGCGAGGAGCGGCCGCACCCACGGCAGTCGGCCCGGGATGGTGACCTCGGCGCCGTGGAGCACCACCCCGTAGGGCCGCTCGAGACGGGGGCCGAGCAGGCCGAGGGGCAGCGCGGGGTCGACCAGCACGAGGTCGGCGTCCACCTCGGCCGCCAGGCGGTCGACGGCCCGTCGGGTGGCGTCGGTCGGAAGCAGCACCTTGGACGGGCTGCGCTCGACCCGGAACGGCTGGCCGGCGTCCCACGCCCGGTCCCCGGCGTAGGGGGTGCACAGCACGGTGGTGTCGCCGGGCGGCAGGCGGCGCCACAGCTCCCAGAGGTACGACTGGATGCCGCCGATCTTCGGGGGGAAGTCGTTGGTGACGAGCAGGTGCCTCACGACGCCGGCGCCCCGACGTCGGACGAACCGGTCGGCACCCCGAGGCGGGCCGCCGCCCAGGCGGCGTGCCGGCGGAGGAGGCCGTCGTCGCCGTCGAGGTGGCGGCGCAGCGTGGCCACGACCTCGGGGTCGCGCCCGTCGCCGACGTTGCCCAGCACCACCAGGGCGTTGCGGCGCAGGTAACGGGGGTCGCGGCGGGGGATGTACCAGCGACCGTGGGCGGCGAGCAGCTCGTCGTCGGTGGCGGCCAGCAGATCGAGCAGCGGGACCCACGGACGGGAGGAGGGCGGCGGGGCGACGGCGGCCTCGTCCCGGCCGGACCGCCGGTTGGGGGGACAGACCTCCTGGCAGACGTCGCAGCCGTAGAGCCGGTCGCCGAGGGCCGCGCGCCACGGCGGGGGGAAGTCCCCCTCGGCCTGCACCAGCCAGGCCAGGCAGCGGCGGGCGTCGACCACGCCGGGGGCGACGATGGCGCCGGTCGGGCAAGCGTCGAGACAACGGGTGCAGGCACCGCAGCCGTCGGCGACCGGGGCGTCGGCGGTGGGCAGCTCGGCGTCGGTCAGCACCGAGCCGAGCACGACCCAGCTGCCGTGCCCGGGCACCAGGATGTTGGCGTTCTTGCCCCACCAGCCGAGCCCGGCCCGATGGGCGGCGGCCCGGTCGACGAGGGCGTTGTCGTCGAGCACCACGACCGCCCGGTGACCGTCGGTGCCGAGGCGGTCGGCGACCCGGTCGAGCGCGTGGCGCAGGCGGCCGTAGTGGTCGTCGTCGGCGTATCGGGCGACCCGCCCGGCGGGCGTCTCGGGTGGGTCGCCCTGGGCGAGCGGGTAGGCGAGGGCACCGACGACGAGCGACCGCACCCCGGGCAGGGCCCGGGACGGGTCGGTCGACCGGTCCGGGTTGCGGTAGGTGAACTGCATCCCGCCGTGCAGACCCTCACCCTTGCGGGCCTCGAGGTCGGCCCGCGCCTCGGCGAACGGCTCGGCCGAGGCCACGCCCACTGCGGCGAGACCGGCGGCGAGCCCGACGGCGCGCAGCTCGTCGACGAGGGAGGCGGGTTCCACCGGGCCATGCTCGCACGCGCCCCGGTCGGCCCCCCAAGCCTCGGAGCGAGATCAGCCCGTTCGGCGCTGGTGGCGCAGGCGGGGCACGAGCCCGACGTCGCTCATGAGCCGCAGGGCCCGCACCTCGGCCACGTCGATGACCACGGCGTCGTCCGCGTCGCGGCCGCAGAGGAACGTGACGACGCAGTCGTCGCACGTGGGGGTGTGCTGCATGGCGCACTCGTCGCAGTCGATCCGCAGGGCCTCGTCCATGCGCTCGACCCTACGCAGCCCCTGTGACAGCCAAACGAGCTCCGCCCGTGACGGGCCCCGGCGCCGCCGGCCGACCCCTGCCGGAGCCACCTGAGTTAGGTTCCGGTGCTCGGGGCGGCACCCGCGCTCCACGGTCGGGAGGCCTGACCATGCCTCATGCATCAGCGGATGCCCACGCGGACGACCAGCCCCGAGCCGAGCCCGGCCAGCCGCTCACGCCCGACGAGCGGCACGCGCGCGGCAAGGCGGTGCGCGACGCCGTCGCGCGCACGAGTCACGGGGAGTGGGCACCGGCTCCCGGTCGGACGGATCCGATCGAGCTGCTCGAGCAGCAGGCCGCCACCCGGGTTCCGGAGCTGGTGCCGATCCGCTACGGACGCATGGCGGTGTCGCCGTTCGCCTACTTCCGGGGGGCGGCGTTGCCGATGGCCGCCGACCTGGCGGCGACGCGGCGCGTCCCGCTCACCGTCCAGTTGTGCGGTGACGCCCACCTGTCGAACTTCGGCGGCTTCGCCGCGCCGGACCGGGCGCTCGTGTTCGACGTCAACGACTTCGACGAGACGAACCCGGGACCGTTCGACTGGGACGTCAAGCGGCTCGCCGCCAGCTTCGAGATCGCGGCCCGCAGCGTGAACCTCGGCGCCGCCACGCGCCGGAAGATCGTGCAGGTCATGGCGCAGGCCTACCGCGAGGCCGTGCGCACCTTCGCCGCCCAGTCGAACCTCGACGTCTGGTATGCCCGACTCGACGTGGAGAAGGTGGTCGACGAGTTCGGGCAGGAGATCGGGCGCTCCTCCGTGAAGCGACTCCAGCGCAACATCGACAAGGCCAAGTCGAAGGACCGGCTGAAGGCCGCGGCCAAGCTGACGCGGACGGTCGACGGCCGGTTGGAGTTCGTGTCCGATCCCCCTCTGCTCGTGCCCATCGAGGAGCTCTTCGGCGACGCCGACCGCGACCTCCTCGACCAGACGATCCACACCGCGCTGCGCAACTACCGCCACAGCCTCGCCCCCGACCGCAGGCACCTGCTCGAGACCTACCGGTACGTGCGGGTGGCGCGCAAGGTCGTCGGCGTGGGCAGCGTCGGCACTCGGGCGTGGGTGGTGCTGCTCACCGGGCGCGACGACCAGGATCCGTTCTTCCTGCAGGTGAAGGAGGCCGAGGCATCCGTCCTCGAGGCGTTCGTCGGGAAGAGCCAGTACGCGACGCACGGCCAGCGGGTGGTCGAAGGGCAACGACTGATGCAGGCGGCCAGCGACATCTTCCTCGGCTACCAGCGCCTCACGGCCCCGGACGGCTCGGTGCGGGACTTCTACATGCGTCAGCTGTGGGACTGGAAGGCCTCCGCGGACATCGAGTCGATGGATGCCGACGCCCTGTGCGTCTACGGGCGGATCTGCGGATGGACACTCGCCCGGGCCCACGCCCGTTCCGGCGACCGCATCGCCATCGCCGCCTACCTCGGCGGGGGCAAGACCTTCGATGTGGCCGTCGCAGACTTCGCGGCCGCCTACGCCGAGCAGAACGACCTCGACCACCGGGCGCTGCTGGAGGCGATCGACCAGGGCCGGGTGCCGGCCGAGACCGGCATCTGACCCCCCGGGGCGGTGGTCTCAGCGCGCCGCATCCAACAGCCGCTCCACCGGCACGACGCGAGCACCGCGATCGCGAGCCCCGTCACGCACCCGACGGTCGTCGGAGACGACGAGGACCGGCCGATCGGCGGGGTACTGGTCGATCATGGCGAGGATGACGTCATCCGCCTCCACTCCGTCAGGGGTGAACCGGACCTGCGCCCCCCGACCGGGGTTCGACCGTCCCCGGTGACCCACGTCGGCACCGTCGAACACCACGACGACCTCGGCACCCGTCCGAGCCTGCACCCCGCCCAGGAGGTCGACCAGCCGAGCCCGCTGCTGATCGAGCCGCAGCTCGGACCATCGGCCGATCGACACGTTGTAGCCGTCGACCAGCACGACCGTGCCGGGCACTCGGAGCAGGTGATCGACGGCCTCCGGACCGTCGTCGAGCATCCCCATCGGGAGCTTCGCCGGCGAACGACGTCGCCGCACCGCCGGGCGCGTCGCGCGATCGGCAGCGGGCTCATCGGGTCGGACCCCACCGTCGACCGGGCCCACGAGCGCGGCGGTGCGGGCCAGCGCGGCGGCGAGGTCGGCGGCCGCCTCGGCGGCGGCGGCGACGGCGGCGGCCAGCGCCGCCTGGTCGGTCGGCGTCACCCCCTCGACCGATGCGTCGGGCGAGGCCGTCGGTTCGGGTGCCGGGACCTCGTCGTCCCCGATGTCGTCGTCGATGGCCGGCCGGGCCCGCTCGCGGGCCACAGCCAGCTCGGCCTCGAGGCGCTCCGACCGGAGGCGGGCGGCTCGCAGCTCGGCCATGCGCTGGCCGTGAAGGGCCTCGAGGTCTCGCCGGTTGGCGAGGGCGGTGCGGCGGGCATCCTCGGCGGCGGCGGCGCGCGTGGCGGCCTCGGTGACCGCCGCCTCGGCCGCCCGACGAGCGGCGCGCTCGTCGTCGAGCGCCCGGCGGGCGGCGTCGGCCGCCCGCACGGCCTCGGCCGCGGCGGCCTCGGCGCGCACCAGCGCCTGGCGGGCCAGGTCGAGGTCGCGGCGCGCCCGGCGCAGCTCGGCCTCTCGGTCCTCGCCGTCGTAGCGCCCGCGGAGCTCGGCCAGCCGGTCCCGCCACCCGTCGGGACGGTCGAGGAACACCAGCCCGGCCTCGCCCACCGCGGCCTCGTCGACCGCCGCCCTCACACGGAGCCGGAACGACTCGTCGTCGTCGAGGGTGCGGCGGGCAGCGGCCAGGGCGCGGGGCGGGAAGCGCCGGAAGCCGAGGAACCGGCGCAGCGACGGCGGCGACGGCTCGCGGGGCTCGGCGTGGTCGCCCACGCGGGCGACGACGAGTGCGGCCTCCAGCACCGGCCGGAGCAACCCGTCGGGCAGGTCGGTCAGGACGGTGCCCCGGAGCCGTCGCTGGCAGCCCGGCCGGCGGCCGACTCGGCGGCCTCGTCGGGGCTCACGGCGACCACGGCCGTGCCGGTCCCGCACCATCGGCACACGACCTCGTCGACCGACTCGTCGAGCACGTCTTCGTCCTCGACCCGCAGCTCGCCGCCGACGGTGTAGTGGTGGAAGGCGCGGGTGCGCCGGGTCGTCGTCACGTCGAAGCGCGTGAGGTTCCCGCAGGCGGTGCAGCGGTAGCGGGCGGGGCCGTCCATCGCCGCCGAGCGTAGTGCCGGCCCGAGCGGCCGGGAGCGGGAGAACCGGCCCGAGCGGCCGGGAGCGGGAGAACCGGCCCGAGCGGCCGGGAGCGGGAGAACCGGCCCGAGGGTCCTTGACGGCGAACGTCTGTTCGGCTTCGGTGGAGTGGATGACCGACCGGCTCGGCCCTCGCCCCCACGACCTGCCCACCGGGCGGCAGCGCTCCTTCGACGACCTCGGGACCCCACTGCACGAGGTCACCTTCTGCGTGATCGACCTCGAGACGACGGGAGGCGCCCCCGACCGCGACACCATCACGGAGGTCGGCGCGGTCAAGCTCCGCGGGGGTGCCTGCCTCGGCACCTTCCAGACGCTCGTGAACCCCGGTCGGGCCATCCCCCCGTCGATCACCGTGCTCACCGGCATCACCGGGTCCATGGTGATGCCGGCCCCGAGGATCGAAGCGGTGCTCCCGTCCCTGCTCGAGTTCGTCGGCGACGCCGTCGTCGTCGGCCACAACGTGCGGTTCGACCTCGGGTTCCTCGGCGCCGCGCTCGAGCGCGACGAGCGGCCGCGCCTGGCCAACCGCTGGGTCGACACGGTGGCCCTGGCCAAGCGGCTCGTCCGCGACGAGGTGCCCAACCTTCGCCTCGGCACCCTCGCCTCGAGGCTCCGGCTCCCCCACCGGCCCAGCCACCGGGCCCTCGACGACGCCCTCGCCACCGGCGACCTCCTGCACGTGCTGCTCGAGCGGGCCGCCGGGCTCGGGGTGCTCGGCCTCGACGACCTGCTCGCCCTGCCCACCATGCACGGCCACGCCCAGGCCGCCAAGCTGCCGCTCACCGCTCGCCTCCCCCGCCAGCCGGGCGTCTACCTGTTCCGCGACCGGGCCGGCCGGGTGCTCTACGTCGGCAAGGCCACCAACCTCCGCCAGCGCGTGCGCTCGTACTTCTCGGGCGAGACCCGCCGGAAGGTCGGGCCGCTCCTGCGCGAGACCCACGCCATCGACCACGAGGTCTGCCACCACCCGCTCGAGGCGGCGGTGCGCGAGGTCCGGCTCATCCACGCCTTCGCGCCCCGCTACAACCGGCACGGCCGCGACTGGCAGAAGTACGTCTACCTCAAGCTCACGACCAACGAGGCCTTCCCCCGACTGTCGGTCGTGCGCACGGCCCGGGCCGACGGCGGGTGCTACCTCGGGCCCTTGCCGTCGACGCGTTTCGCACGCCGGGTGGCCGAGGCCATCGAGTCGGTCGTCCCGCTGCGACGGTGCACCGATCGGCCACCGGCCAGCCCCCGCTCGGCGCCCTGCGCCCCGGCCCAGCTCGGGGTGGCCACGTGCCCGTGCGCCGGCACCATCGCCCCGTCGGCCTACGCCGGGCTGGTGGCGACGGTCGTGCGGGGCCTCACCACCGACCCCGACCTGTTGCTCGAGCCGCTCGGCTCGCGGATGCTGGCGCTCGCCGGCGACGACCGCTTCGAGGAGGCCGCCGACGTGCGCGACCGGGCCGCCGCCCTCGCCTCGTCGATCCGACGCCAGCGTCGCCTCGACGGCCTGCGCCGGGCGGGGCGGCTCGTGGTGCACGTGCCCGGCGGCGGCGCGGAGCTCCGCCACGGCACCCTCGTGCGGGCATGGGGTGAGGGCGATCCGACCGACGGGCCCGGAGGCCCCGCCCTGTTCGCGGAGGCCGACCCGTCCCCGATCGACCCCTCCTCGCCGGGCGTGCCATCGCTGCCCGCCGTCGGGCTGCCGCTCGAGCTGCGCGACCCCCTCCCACGCGACCGCGCCGACGAGCTGGCGTGCGTGGCCGCCTGGCTCGACCAGCGGGCGGGGCACGTGCGGGTCGGGCACTGCGACGCCGGGCTGGCCGTGCCGCTGCCGGCGCTGCCGAGCTTCACACCGACCGAGGGCGCGACCCGGTCGGCCTCCGCCCGCCGGTAGGGTGGCGGCGATGGGAGAGCTCGTGATCGCCCTCACGATCCTGGTGGTGGTGTGGTTGGCGGTGCTCACGGCCGCCGTCGGCTACCTGGCCTGGCGACTGCAGCGGGCCAATCGCGTGCACCCCGCCCACCGCACCCCGGCGCCGCTGCCGTGGTTGTGGTCGCCCACCCAGCCGGCCCGCCTCCACCGTCGGCTCCGCACCGCGGTGCAGGCCACGACGGCGACCGCCCCGACCCGCTCAGCCGACCGGGGGCCGAGCACCTCGGTCGACGAGCTGCGGGGCGAGCTCGAGCACCACGCCGTCCAGCTCGACCAGCAGGTCGTGGTCGCCTCCCGCCAACCCAAGCCCTACCGCCGCGACGCGCTGCACGACCTGCGCCTCCAGGTGGCCCAGCTCGAGCAGCTGTCCGTGCGGTTGAGCGGGCTCCGACGGCCCGACGGCACCCCGGTCAGCGGGTGGGACGAGACCACCCCCGAGGCCCTCGCCCGCATCGCCGGCCACCTCGACCTGTTCGACGAGGCCAACCGCGAGCTCACCGAGATCGAACGAGGTGCCGGCCTCGACGACCTCGCCGCCGTCGAGGCGCTCCTCGCCAGCCGGATGCCCCCGATGCCGTCGTCGGCGCCCACCGGCGCTCCGCAACCCGTCGAACGACCGCGGCCACCACGGCCCGAGCCGGTCAGCCGCCGGCTGCCGCCCCCGCCACCGTCCTGAGCTGGTCGAGCACCTCGGCGGCCCTTCCCTCATCGACGGCGGCGGCGGCCACCTCCACACCGACGGCGAGCTCGTCGACGGTCCCCGCGGCCCACAGCCCGGCGGCGGCGTTGAGCACCACGATGTCGCGGTGGGGCCCCGCCTCGCCGCCGAACACCCGCCGGGCGATCTCGGCGTTGGCCGCGGGATCACCCCCCTGCACGTGCTCCGGCGTGCTGACGTCGAGGCCCACGTCGGTGGGGCGCAGCTCGTAGGTCCGCACCTCGCCGTCGGCCAGCTCGTGCACGGTGGACGCGCCGGTGGTGGTGAGCTCGTCGACGCCGTCGTGGCCGTGCACCACCAGGGCGCGAGGCGCACCGCGTGCCTGCAGCACGCCGATCACCGTCGGGGCCAGGCGCGGGTCGCTCACCCCGATCACCTGTCGCTGCACCCGGGCCGGATGGGCGAGCGGACCGAGCACGTTGAACACCGTCGGCACGCCGAGCTCGGCCCGCACCGGGCCGGCGTGGCGCATGGCCGGATGGAAGGCGCGGGCGAAGCAGAAGCCGAGTCCGACCTCGGCGACGCACCGGGCGACGGCCGGCCCGTCGAGCTCGAGCGGCACGCCGAGCGCCTCCAGCAGGTCGAACGAACCGCTCGTGGACGACGCCCGCCGGTTGCCGTGCTTGCACACCTTGGCCCCGGCGCCGGCGGCCACGAAGCACGCCATGGTCGACACGTTGAGGGCATGCACCCGGCGGGTCGGCGCGCCGCCGGTCCCGACGATGTCGACGGCCACGGCGGCGTCGGCGCCGAGATCGATCGGCGCCGCCGCCGCCAGCATCGCGTCGACCATGCCGGAGATCTCCTCGATGTCCTCGCCCTTCATCCGCAGGGCGACGATGTAGCCGGCGATCTGGGCGGCCGAGGCCTCGCCGGCGAGGATCCCGCTCATCGCCGCCCCGGCCTGGGCGGCGGTCAGGTCGCGTCCGGCCACCAGGGTGTCGAGGATGGCGGGCCACCCGCCCAGCTCGTCGAGAGTCGTCACGGCCGAGATTCAACCACGCCCCACCCCTCGTTCCGGATGGGAGACCTCGGGCCGGGGCCCGAGGTCCACCTGCCGGGACGGCGGGACCCCGCGAGCGCGGCTACGCAGAACGGCGACGCTGGCGGATGATCCGCCGGCGCTCGCGCTCGGTGGCACCACCCCAGATCCCGTCCTTCTCCCGCCGGCCGAGGGCGTGCTCGAGGCAGGCCTCCCGGACGACGCACTCCCCGCAGACGGCCTTGGCGGCGGCCTCGCCGGCCAGGTCGTCCTCGAGCGGGTAGAAGATCTGCGGATCCAGGCCTCTGCAGGCCGCCGCGTGATGCCAGGGGTGGTTCATCGGGGGGACTCAGCTCCTCCCAGAAACGAGCTGCGGACGAACGAAGGGTCGATCTTGCTCGTTCCCCCGATCCGATGTCCAAACGGGGTCCCGGCGGCCACGGAGACCGGCCGAGAGCGCCGGAATCGCTCAGTCCCCCCGCAGGTCGGCGAGGAGCTCGTCACGGGTCTCCGGCGACAGCTCGGTCTCGTACGCGTACTGCTCGTGGGTGACGGCGAGGGTCACGGGCCCGGCGGCGAAGTCCTCGACCGCGGCGGGATCGAGGTCGAAGTGCACGTAGTGCACCGACGCGGTGATCTCGTCCCGGGTGAGCTGCCTGGCGTGGTCGGCGTCGACGACGCAGCGGACGACGCGGACGTCGTCGCCGGCGCCGATCCGCAGCTCGAGCTGCCGCTCGATGCCGACGAGCCGGGGCAGCCACTCGCGCAGCTGCTCGTCCGAGGTCAGCTCGATGAACAACGTGGCCGCCAGGTGGCCGGGCTCGGGGATCAGCGGGTTGTAGACCCGGAGCTCGGTCTCGATGCCCTCGTCGGTGAAGATCCGCTCGGCGCGGGCCATCTCCTGGATCTGGAACCGGATGGTGTCGCGGTTCTCGAACAAGAGGGTCACGACGGGTCCCACGTGGACCCGTCGACGCTTCTTGAGGGCGATCACGTGGGCGCGGAACTCGTCGCGCTCACGCTCGTAGGCGCGCAGGTCGGCGATGTCTTCGAGGGTCAGCTTGGTCATGACGGTCATCACTCCTCCTCGGGGATGCCATAGGCACGGGCGACGATCGAGAGCGGGTGCACGGGCTGCTTCCCGGTCTCCTGGAGAATCCCCCCGTTGGCGAGCGTGCAGTCACCGGCGACGACGTCGTTGCCGGCCGCGTCGATGGCGTCGGCCATCTTCTTGGCGACCGACCGCGACGTCTCGTAGTTCTGGGCGCGGTACCCCCACGTGCCGTCGATGGCCGAGCACTCGGCGACCACGGTGACCGTGGTGCCGGTGAGCTTCATGAGGTCCCGGCTCTTGAGGCCGATCTGCTGCATCCGCAGGTGGCAGGGGGCGTGGTAGGTGAGCGACTCGGGCACGTCGCCGGGGAACTCGGTGTCGAGGGCGGTGTCGTCGCCCTTGTGCACCTTCCAGAGGTACTCGGCGACGTCGTAGGTGTGCTCGGCGACGAGCTCGGCGTCGGGACCGCCCACGTAGTCGCGGTAGTCGCTCTTGATGGTCAGGCCGCAGGTGGGCTGGGGGACGACGACGTCGCGGCCCCGACGCACCTGCTCGGCCAGCACCTTGATGTTGCCGCGCGCCTCGGTGACGAAGTGGTCGACGTCGCCGGCGTGCAGCCACGGCGCGCCGCAGCACCTCCACCCGTCGGGCACGGTGACCTCGAGGCCGTTGCGCTCGTAGACCCGGACGCAGTCCTTGCCCGCCTGCGGGTTCTGGTACTCGACGAGGCACGTGGGGAAGAACGCGACGTCGCCCTGCGTGCGGTCGACGGTGCGGGCCTCGGGCGACGGCCGCTTGCGGAACCAGGTGGTGAACCGCTCACGGGCGTAGGGCGGGAGCAGCCGCTCGGAGGCGATGCCCACGGTCTTCTCCATGAGCTTGCGCGTGAACGAGCCCGGCGTGCCGATCGCCTTGTTGGCCAGCGGGGCGACCGCGGTGTTGACCCTGCCGGCGAGGTCGGTGCTGGCGAGGGTCTGGTTCTGGATCCGCTCCTTGGCGGTGAGCTCGTCGTTGCGGACCCGGACCTGGTCGGCCCGCATCATCAGCCGGGGGAAGTCGAGCTCCCACTCGTGCTGGCCGGGCACGTACGGGCAGTTGACGTAGCAGAGCTTGCACTGGAAGCACTCGTCGACGACCCGGTCCTGCTCGGCCGGGGTGAGCCGCCCCGCATCCTGGTCGTCGTGGCGGTCGATCAGCTCGAACAGCGTCGGGAACGAGGTGCAGAACTTGAAGCACAGCCGGCACCCGTGGCACAGGTCGTAGACCCGCGTCAGCTCCTGCCGCAGGTCGGCCTCGTCGAAGTACCTCGGGTGGAACGGGTCGTAGGTGGTGGTCATGGGTGGTTCCGGGGAGCAGTGCGGACGGGAGCCCGGGCGCGCCGAACGACGGCCGGGGAGGTGAGGGCCGTGGGTGACGGCCGCCCGCGGCGGACAGGTTCGGGGGACGGCTGCACCGTCCCCCCGAACCGCACGACGGCGGCCGACGGCCGCGCGCTCGGGGCTACGAGATGCTCTCGAGGCCCTCGGTGAAGCGGCCGGCGTGGCTCTTCTCGGCCCGGGCGAGCGTCTCGAGCCACTCGGCGACCTCGTCGAAGCCCTCCTCGCGGGCGGTCTTGGCGAAGCCGGGGTACATCTCGGTGTACTCGTAGGTCTCGCCGGCGATGGCCGACTTGAGGTTGTCCTCGGTCGGGCCGACGGCCTCACCGGTGACGGGGTCGCCCACCTCGGCGAGGAAGTCGAAGTGGCCGAACGCGTGGCCGGTCTCGCCCTCGGCGACCGAGCGGAAGAGCGCGGCGACGTCGGGGTAGCCCTCGATGTCGGCCTTCTGGGCGAAGTACAGGTAGCGGCGGTTCGCCTGGCTCTCGCCGGCGAACGCCTCCTTCAGGTTCTCCTGGGTCTTGCTGCCACTGAGCTCAGGCATGTGCCTCGGTGTCTCCTCGTGCTGGGTCGATGGTGAGCGTGGCCTCGCCGGCGGTCGCGCAGTCGGCGCAGCACCCCCGGAAGACGATCTCGGTGGATGACACCCGGAACCCGAGATGGTGATCGTCGGGGACTCGGACGTCGGTGAAGTCGACGTAGACGTCGTGCACCGTGCCGCACCGCTCGCACACCAGGTGGTGGTGCGGATCGAGGTTCGGGTCGAACCGTCCGGACCCGGTGCCGAGGTCGAGCTGGCTCAGCTCGCCCATGGACGCCAGGTCGTTGAGCGTCTGGTACACGGTGCGCAGCGAGATGGTGGGCATCTCCTCGCGCACCTGCTCGTAGACCGCCTCGGCCGTGGGATGCTCGCCGTTGCCGTGCAGAGCCCGGAAGATGCACTGCCGCTGGGGCGTGATCCTCAGGCCTCGGGCCCGGAACAGATCGGTGAGCTCGGCCGGCGACTTCACGAACCTGACCCTACCGGCAATCGACAACGATTGCTAATGAGCAGCAACTGAAGATTCCGGCGCCCTGGGGGCGACGGCGCCGGTCGCCCCAGGGCGCCGCAGGGGCCCGGACGGGAACGCCCCTCCCCCGCTCCCGTACGATGGCCCGAGATCCCCGACCTCCTGGAGCCCCGATGCCCGGCGCCTTCGACCGTGCGGACGCCCTGCGCCGCCTCGCCGACACCCACTTCGACGTCCTCGTCGTCGGCGGCGGCGTCACCGGCGCCGGGTGCGCCCTCGACGCCGCCTCACGAGGCCTGCGCACCGCCCTCGTCGAACGGGACGACTTCGCCTCGGGCACGTCCTCGAAGTCCTCGAAGCTCGTGCACGGCGGGCTGCGCTACCTGCAACAGGGCGACGTGCGCCTCGTGTACGAAGCCCTGCGCGAGCGGCAACGACTGCGGCGCAACGCCCCGCACCTGGTGAAGGTCCTGCCGTTCCTCCTGCCGGTGTTCACCGGCAAGGACGGCGTGGTGCCACCGAAGCTGGCCCGCGCCCTCGGCTCGGCCATGTGGATGTACGACCTCACCGGCGGGGCCCGCATCGGCAAGCTCCACAAGCGCATCAGCGCCGACGAGGCCTTCGCCCACATGCCGACCCTGCGCCGCGACCGACTGGCGTCGTCGTACCTCTACTACGACGCCCAGGCCGACGACGCCCGGCTGACCCTCGCCCTCGCCCGGACGGCCGCCCTCGACCACGGGGCCGTGGTCGCCAACGGCGTCGGCGTGATCGGCATCTCGAAGGACGCGTCCGGCAGGGCGTGTGGCGTGCGCGTGCGAGCCGTCCCCGCACCGGGCCAGGACCCGATCGAGTTCGAGATCGAGACCGACGCGGTGGTCAACGCCGCCGGCGTCTGGGCCGACGACGTGCGGGCCCTGGACGAGGGCGTCCACCCCCACGCCATCCGTCCCGCCAAGGGCATCCACATCACGGTCCCGTGGTCGAAGGTCCGCAACGACATCGCCGCCGTCGTGCCGGTGCCGAAGGACAAGCGGTCCGTGTTCGTCGTGCCGTGGGGCGACTTCACCTACGTCGGCACGACCGACACCGACTACGACGGCCCGATCGACGACCCGCAGTGCACCCGTGAGGACATCGACTACCTCCTCGGCGCGCTCAACGCCGTGGTCACCACCGACATCACCGACGACGACGTCGTGGGCACCTGGGCCGGCCTGCGTCCGCTCGTGGCAGACGCCGGCTCGGCCCGCACCGCCGACCTGTCGCGGCGACACCGCGTGCAGCGGTCGACGAGCGGCGTGGTCACCATCACCGGTGGCAAGCTGACGACCTACCGGGAGATGGCGGCCGACACCATCGACGAGGTGCTCGAGCACGTCCTGCTCCCCGCCCGCCCCACCGGTGGGAAGCCCAACGTGGCCGAGCGGGCCCGGCGGCACAGCCGCACCAAGCGCCTCAGGCTGCGCGGCGCCGAGGGCTACGACGCCGTGCGCTCTTCGAGCCCGCCCGCCGGCGTCGACCGCGCCGCCCTCGAGCACCTGGCCGACCGGTACGGCGGCGAGGCCCGAGTGGTGCTGGCCATGGTCGAGCGCGACCCCTCGCTGGCCGAGCCGCTCGTCCCGGGCCTCCCCTACCTGCGGGCCGAGGCCGTGTACGCCGTGCGCTACGAGATGGCCCAGACCCTCGACGACGTGCTCTCGCGCCGCACCCGGGCCCGACTGCTCGGCCGGGACTCGTCGGCCGAGGTCGCCGCCGAGGTGGCCGCCCTGGTGGCCGACGAGCTCGGCTGGGACGAGGCCGAGCAGGCCCGCCAGGTCGAGCGCTACCGCGCCTCGGTCGACGAGGAGCGCAAGGTCCCCGGGCTCCCCGAGACCGTGCTCAGCTAGCGCAGCCGACGCCGGCCGGCCCCACGAACGGCCGGCCCCAACGAACGCCAGCCCCATGAACAAGGAGAACGAAGGCGTGACCGACGATGTCCTGCAGGGACCGGGCGCGCCGACGCCCCCGATCGCGCTCGCCGGTGGGCCCGAGGCGGTCACCGCCCGGCTCGAGGCCACGACCGTGGCCGTCCCCGATGCCGTCGTCGAGCGGCTCCGGGGCGCGTGTGCCCACGTGCGCACCGACGCCGCCACCCGGGTCGAGGCCAGCCGTGACTGGTGGCCGCTGGCGATGACCTGGGCCGGGCAGGGCCAGGTGGGCGGCCTGGCCGCCGTGGTGGCCCGGCCGGCGTCGCCCGAGGAGGTGGCCGCCGTCCTCGCCGTCTGCCACGAGGCCACGGTCCCCGTCACCGCCGCCGCCGGGCGCAGCGGGGTGGTGGGCGGCTCGGTGCCGGTGCACGGCGGGGTGGTGCTCGACCTCACCGGTCTCGTCGGCATCCGCGACGTCGATGACGCGTCGCTCACCGTCGACGTGCTGGCCGGCACGTTCGGGGACCAGTTCGAAGCCGAGCTCCGGGCCCGACACGGGCTCACCGTCGGCCACTGGCCGCAGTCGATCACGCTGTCGACCGTCGGCGGCTGGCTGGCCTGCCGCGGCGCCGGGCAGCTGTCGAACCGCTACGGCAAGATCGAGGACATGGTCGTCGGCCTCGACGTGGTGCTGGCCGACGGCACCACCGTCACCACCGGGGGCAACGCCCGCCAGGCGGTGGGGCCCGACCTCAACCAGTTGTTCGTCGGCTCGGAGGGCACGCTCGGCGTGATCACCGGTGCCCGACTGCGAGCCCACCCGGTGCCTCCGCACGAGCGGCGCGCCGCCTACGGGTTCGCCTCGTTCGAGGACGGCCTCGACGCGTGCCGACGCATCCTGCGCCGCGGGGCCACGCCCGCGGTGCTCCGGCTCTACGACGCGGTCGAGGGCGACCGGAACTTCGGGACCGGCGACCTGCACCCCCTGCTCGTGATGGACGAGGGCGACCGCACGATCGTCGAGGCGGTCGTGGAGATCGTCGCCGAGGAGTGCACGACGGCGGTCCACCTCGACGAGGGCCTCGTCGAGACCTGGTTCGGCCACCGCAACGACGTGTCGGCGCTGGCGGCGTTGATCTCGCGCGACTACGTGGTCGACACCATGGAGATCACCGGCCCGTGGCGTGCGCTGCCCGACATCTACCGGGCGACGGTCGACGCCATGTCGTCCGTCGAGGGGATGCTGGCCGCATCGGCGCACCAGAGCCACGCCTACGTCGACGGTGCCTGCCTCTACTTCACCTTCGCCGGCAAACCCGATCCCGACCCGGACGCCAAGGACGCCTTCTACCGGGCCGTCTGGGACGCCGGCACCGCCACCGTGCTGGCGCGGGGAGGCTCGCTGAGCCACCACCACGGCGTGGGCCTCAACCGCGCCCGGTTCATGGGCGACGCCCTCGGCGGCGGCCTCGACGTCGTCGTGGCGGTCAAGCGGGCCCTCGATCCGAGGGGCATCCTCAACCCCGGCAAGCTGGGGCTGCCGAGCCCGTTCGGCGAGACGCCGTTCCCGGGAGCCTGCTGACCCGATGGATCGCCACGACCTCGCCGGGGTGGCCATCGGCGCGGGCACCTCGCTGGTGCTGATCGCGGTGGTGGCCGGGCTCGCCCGCCTGGTGGGCGGCGACGACGTCGAGGGCACCACCGCCCTGCTCGTCGTGGTCGGCATCTTCGGTGCTGCCCTGTTCGGCGGCTACGTCGCCGCCCGCAACGTCGTCGATCGACCGATCTTCCTCGGGTCGATGGCGGGCCTCGCCACCTTCGTCGTCGCCCAGCTCGTCTACTCCCTCCTGCGGGGCCAGGCGCCCAACGCGGTCGGGGTCGTGGTGTTCGCGCTCCTGTTCATGTCGCTCGGGGCCATCGGCGGGTTCCTGCCCGCCCTGCTCGGCACCACCGCCCGCCCCCCGGAGGACCCGTCGTGAGCGTGCTCGTCATCGACGTCGGCACGAGTGGCCTGCGGGCCGCCATCGTCGATCCCGAAGGGGGGATCCGACTCGACCACCATCGGGCCGTGCTGCCCGACTCACCCGCGCCCGGCCTGGTCGAGTTCGACGCCCGGGTCCTGGCCCACGCGGCCCTCGACGTGGCCCGGGAGGCGCTGGCCGAGGGTGGGCCGGTCGACGCCGTGGGCATCGCCAGCCAGCGGGCGTCGACCATCGTCTGGGAACGGTCGACGGGCGAGCCGGTCGGGCCCGGCATCGGCTGGCAGGACCTGCGCACCCTCGGCGACTGCCTGGTGCTGCAGGGCGAGGGGCTGCGCCTGGCACCGAACCAGTCGGCCACCAAGCTCCGTCACCTGCTCGACGGCGCCGACCCGTCCCGCAGCCGCGACCTCTGCTTCGGCACGGTCGACACGTGGATCGCCTGGCACCTGTCCGAGGGCGCCGTGCACGTCACCGACCTGTCGAACGCCGGCGTGACCGGCCTGACCACCCTCGACGGCTCGGGCTGGGACCACGCCGTGCTCGACGCGCTGCGCATCCCGCCCTCCGTGCTGCCGACCATCGTCGACTCGACCGGCGCCGTGGGCGTGGCGTCCGCGCTCGACGGCGCACCGCCCATCGCCGGCATCGTCGGCGACCAGCAGGCGTCGCTCATCGGACAGGGCTGCGTGCGGCCCGGCCCGGCCAAGATCACCTTCGGCACCGGCGGCATGCTCGACACCGTCATCGGCCCCCACCGACCCTCGTTCCCCACCCGCGGCGGCCAGGGGACCTTCCCGATCGTGGCGTGGCGCGAGGCGGGCACGCCCACGTGGGGGCTCGAGGCGATCATGCTGTCGGCCGGCACCAACGTGGAGTGGCTGCGCGACGACCTCGGCGTGCTCACCACGTCGGAGGAGTCCCACGACGTCGCCTCGCAGTGCGCCGACACCGATGGCGTCGTCTACGTCCCCGCCCTCCTCGGACTCGGCACCCCCCACTGGGACTACGGGGCACGCGGCACGCTGCTCGGCGTGACCCGAGGGACGGGCCGGCCCCAACTCGTGCGGGCCGTGTTCGAAGGCGTGGCCCACCGCGGCGCCGACCTCGTCGACGCGACCGAGGCCGACGCCGGCATCGCCATCCCGACGCTGCGGATCGACGGGGGCATGAGCCGCAACCCGACGTTCGTCCAGGCGTTGGCCGACGCCACCGGGCGGCCGGTCGAGGTCTCCCCCGTCGTGGAGGCCACCACCCTCGGCGCCGCCTACCTCGCCGGGCTGGCCATCGGCGCATGGGGCGGCTGGGACGACATCGCCGCCGTGTGGCGACCGACCCTGGTCGTCGAGCCGGGCGCCCCGCTCGACCGCGAGCGCTGGGCGCGAGCGGTCGAGCGGGCCCGGGGCTGGTTCGGTGACCTCTCCGCCCTCGACTTCTAGGCGAGAATGCCGGCCACGTGTCCCGAGCATCGTCTCCCCGCCCCCGTGTCGCCGCCCTGGCTGCCGGCCTCGGCCTGGTGCTCCTGTCGAGCGCGTGCGGGGTCCCCGACGACGACGGCGGGACCGCCGCCACGGCCACCGGTGACCCCGGCGCGGTCCCTGCCGGCACCGTCGTGATGCGGGACCACGAGCTCGTCCCCCGGGAGATCACGGTCGTCGCCGGCGCCTCGGTGACCTGGGTGAACGACGACGAGGTGGACCACTGGGTCGTGGGGCTCGAGCCGAATGTGCTCGACTCGGGTGAGATGGGCAAGGATTCGAGCTACCGCCAGGCGTTCCCGCGCCCGGGCACCTACCGGTACTACTGCAAGATCCACAACTACATGAAGGGCACGGTCACCGTCTCCTGACGGTGCTGCCCTGGGACGAGGAGAGCGACGCATGAGGATCCGCCGTCTGGTGGACGAGGTCGACGAGCAGCATCGGGAGGCGATGCGCACCATCGCCGACGACCTGGGCGAGGCGCACTTCGGTGACGGCCTGCGCGACTCGCGCCGGCGCTTCATGCGCGACCTCGGCCTCGGTGGGGCCGTGGCCGTCGGCACGGCCGTCGTGCCGATGACGGCACTGGCCGGGGCGGCAGGGGCCCTCGGCGGCCAGGGCGCGAGCTCGGATGCCCCCGACCTGCCAGCCGGCGACCTCGCCATCGTCGAGTTCGCCCAGGGCGTGGAGTTCGCCGCCGTGGCCGCCTACGACGTCGCCGTCGGCCGCCAGCTCATGAGCGCGACCGAGACCGAGCTGGCCCGGACCTTCGGGCGACATCACCTCCAGCACGGCAACGCCCTCGGGGCCCTCGCCGGGCAGTCCGAGGACGAGCTCGACCGCGCCCCCAACCAGGCGCTGGTCGACGCCGTCGCTCCCCAGCTCGAGGCGGCCGGCAGCGCACCCGAGCTGTTGCAGGTGCTGTTCGACGTCGAGCAGGGCGCCGCCGCGACCTACCTCACGGCCCTCGGTGCCCTCGAGTCCCCGCTGTCGGCGGGGCCGGCGGCGTCGATCGCCCCCATCGAGGCCCAGCACGCGACGGCCATCGGCACGATCCTCGATCTCCCGGTCGAGGAGTGGATGCCCGCCTTCCAGCCCACCGCCGGGGCCTTCGACCCCGCCCAGTACGCCGGCTGACCCGCCGTTCGCATCGAGGAGACAGCGCAGACATGGACTTCAGCCGAGACGAGGTGCGCCGGCAGCTGCGGGCGTCGGCCAGCGAGCACGAGGCGTCGCTCCCCCAGTGGCGTGACGCGCTGCACCGGGTGTTCGATCCGGACGGCGATGCGTCGCCCGCGGCCAAGCGCCAGTTGCTGGGCCTGCCCGACCGACGCCGGTTCCTCCAGGTCGGGGGCCTCACCGTCGCCGTGTCGGCGGTCGTGGCCGCATGCGGGAGCGACTCCGGTTCGAACCCGGTGCCGGTGAGCGGGACCCTCCCCATCCAGGCCGAGTCGGGAGCGACCACCACCACCACGCCGGAGCAGGGGCAGGCGACCGACGTGACGCTGCTGCGCACCGCGCAGTCGATCGAGGTGCTCGCCGTCGACACCTACCAGGCGGCCATCGACTCGGGCCTGGTCACCACCCCCGCGATCGCCGACGCCGCCCAGCTGTTCCAGCAGCAGCACCGGGAGCACGCGGAGGCGGTCGCCGAGGCCACCACCGAGGTCGGGGGCGAGCCCTACGACCAGGCCAACCAGTACCTGTTCACCGAGGTCGTCGAGCCGGCCCTCGGGGTGCTCGACGGCGAGGAGGCGGTCGTCTCGCTGGCCTTCGTGCTGGAGAACACCGCGGCCCAGACCTACGTGTTCGCCGCCGAGCTGCTCACGACGCCGGCGCTGCGGCAGGCGGCCATGTCGATCGGCGCCACCGAGGCCCGCCACGTGACCGTGCTGCACACGGTGCAGAACCAGCCGCCGGTGCCGTTCGCGTTCATGCCGCGCCGCGACCGGGTCGACGACAAGGGCTTCGTCCCCCAGGACGATCCCCCGCTCACGCCCACCACCCGGGCCCCCAGTGCGTCGACCACGGACGGCACCGCCGGCGGCTCCACGTCCGGCACCGCCCTCCCCTCCTAGCCGTCCCCCGAGCCGAACTGGTTGCCGAAACCGGGACCCGCACCGGCCGATCCCGCAACCAGTTCGCGAGCCCCCGCCGAACTGGTTGCCGAAACCGGGACCCGCACCGGCCGATCCCGCAACCAGTTCGTGGTCGAGGCCGTCAGCGGGCAGACTGGAGGCGACGGTGAGTCGGCCGGGTGACCGCGGCGGCGCGCTTCGGTGACGTCGTCGAGGAAGGTCGGGACTCCGAAGGGCAGGGTGCTGGCTAGCGGCCAGTCGGGGCAACCCGCAGGAAAGTGCCACAGAGAACAGACCGCCGATGGCCGGGCCTTCGGGTCGGGCACAGGCAAGGGTGAAACGGTGCGGTAAGAGCGCACCGCACCCCGGGTGACCGGGGTGGCACGGCAAACCCCACCCGGAGCAAGGCCGCATGTGGGACATGGACGGCCCGTCCGCCCCCTCGGGGGCAGTCCCCTGGTAGGCCGCACAGATGGATGGTCACCACGGCGCCGGGAGGCGCCGGACAGAATCCCGCCTACAGGCCGGCTCACCGTCACCAGCCCCTCTGACCTGCGGGACGGGATTGGAGGAGCCAGCGGGTCCCTGACCCGTCGAGGGAGGCACCCGGCGTCGGTTCGCTGGTGGTCATCCTGCCGGCCGCGCCGGCAGCCGACGTCCGAGCCGGCGGGTGGTGAGGGCTCGGGTGACGTCGGTGGTCGACACGATGCCGACGAGACGGGTGCCGTCGAGCACGAGGGCACGCCCGGGCGCCGGGGCCGCCAGTCGGGGCAACAGGTCGATCACGGGCTCCGATCGACGGGTCTGCGGCACCTCGGTGAGCGGGTGGGCGGCCTCGCCGACGGTCGTGGTGGGCCACGAGGCGGCCGGCACCCGACGCACCCGCTCGAGCGTCACCAGGCCGACCGGGGCACCTCGCTCGTCCACCACCGGGAACGCCGAGTACCGGGAGCCGAGGACGTAGCGGTCGATCAGGTCGGCGACCGACGTCGACGCCGGCACGGTCACCGGGTCGGCCGACATGATCTCGCCGACCGTGACCCTCGCCAGCAGCTCCTGACGGACGACGCCTTCGGCCTCCGCCCGCGCCGCGCCGAGGAGGAACCAGCCGAGGAGCACGAACCAGACGCCGCTCAGCCCGAGTCCGAACAGCGCCGCGGCGAAGCCGAGCCCGATGAGCCCGTAGGCGCAGACGACGGCCACGCCGGCCGCGGTCGTGGTGGCGGCGATCCGGTCACCGCCCCGGCGCCAGAGCCAGGCCCGCAGGACGCGGCCGCCGTCGAGGGGGAACGCGGGGAGGAGGTTGAACAGCGCGAGCAGGATGTTGACCTGTGCCAGCCACACGAAGCCGGTGGCCAGCAGGGAGTCCCCGCCCACGGCGACGACGACGACGGCGATCACGCCGAAGCCGATGCCGAGCCCGAAGCTGACGGCCGGACCGGCGGCGGCGATGCGGAGCTCGTCGCCCGGGGTCGCGCTCTCCGAGCCGAGCTGGGCGACCCCACCGAACAGCCACAGGGTGATCCGCTCGACCTCGACGCCGTGCCGCCGGGCGACCATCGAGTGGCCGAACTCGTGGGCGACCAGCGCGGCGTAGAAGAGCACGATCGCACCGAGCGCCACGAGCCAGTAGGCGACGGGCGCGTGACCCGGGTCGATCTCGGGCAGGACGCCGACGGCCAGGCTCCACACGAGGACGGCGGCGATGACGAGCAGGCTCCAGTGGGCGCCGACCTCGATGCCGGCGATCCGACCCAGGCGGAACGACGTACGCACGACTCCATGGTGCGCCTGGCGCCCCCGGACCAGCAGAGCAGAAGGTCACGGTTCGGCCGGCGTCGCCCGTGGCGCCGACGGCCGGAGTGCCCGGGTACTGTCCACCCACCGAGGATCCGCCCGGGGGGCCAGCAGCGTGACCGACCAGGCCGAGAGCACCGCCCCGGAGCGTCGCGGACGGTCCCAACGGGCGTGGTTCGTGGCCGTCGGCGCGATCGTGGTCCTGAACCTGTTCGACGTCGTCACCACCTACGCCGCCATCTCGATGGGCGCCGACGAGGGCAACCCGATCGTGCGATGGATGATCTCGAACCGGCTCGTGATCCTGTTCAAGATCCTCGTGTGCGGGGGGCTGATCCTCGGCGCCGTGGTGGCCTGGCGACGACACCGGCGCGTCACCCTCCCGGTGCTCTGCCTCGGCTGGTTCGTGGTCGGGGTCTACAGCCTGGTCGTCGTCCTGAACACGGTCACCGTGCTGTCCCTCCGGTGAGCTCGGCACAGGCGGGAGCAGACCGGGCGCTCGGCCGCCAGCCGCTCGCTCCGGCGCCGGAACCCGAGCGGCGGCGGATCCCGGCACGCCCGATAGCGTCACGGCGTGGCGCTGGGGAGACGAGAGGGCGCCGCCGGGGGGCGGCGACGATTGCGGGTGCTCGGTGAGCGGGCACCCCTGCACACCGACGACGATCAGCCGACCACGTTCGTCGAGCTGTTCTTCGACCTCGTCTTCGTCTTCGCCCTCACCCAGATCGTCTCGCTGCTCGCGAGCGACTCGTCGTGGGCCGGCGTCGGTCGGGCGTTGATCGTCTTCTGGCTGGTGTGGTGGGCATGGACCCAGTTCACCTGGGCCCTCAACTCCGCCGACACCACCCATCCGGCCATCGAGCTCGCGACGTTGGCCGCCGCCGTCACCGCCGTGTTCATGGCGATCACCATCCCGAACGCGTTCGGCGACTCGGGCCTGCTCTTCGCCGTCATGTACGTCGTCGTCCGGATCATCGGCCTCGGCGTCTACGTGGCGATCTCCGCACCGGATGCGGCCAAGCGCCAGTCGGTGGTGACGTTCGCCGGGCTGTCCGTGTTCGGTCTCGTCGCGGTGATCGCGGGCGGCATGGTCGAAGGGGACGCCCGCACGTTCGCCTGGCTCGCCGCCCTGGTGCTCGACCTCGTCGCCGCGTCGCTCGCCGGCACCAACGACGGATGGGACCTCCGTCCCGAGCACTTCGGCGAGCGCCACGGGCTGTTCGTGATCATCGCCCTCGGCGAGACCCTCATCGTCACCGCCTCCGGCCTCACCGGCGCCGACCGCTCGACCGCGGTGTACGTGGTGGGGTTCGTCACCGTCGTCGCCACCGCCGGGCTGTGGTGGACCTACTTCGCCCGGGCCAAGCCGGCCCTCGACGCCCGCCTCCACCGCCTCTCCGGAGGGGCGCTCAGCGCCGCCTCCCGCGACGTCTTCAGCTTCTTGCACTTCCCCCTGGTGTTCGGTGTGGCCCTCCTCGCCCTGGCCGCCAAGAAGGCGGTCGCGGCGCCGAGCGAGCCGCTCGACCCCAGGTACCTCGTCGCCCTCCTCGCCGGCGTCGCGCTGTTCGAGCTGATGATGGTGGCCGGCCTGTGGCGCACGGGGAGGCGGCCCTCACCCGTGCGCCCGGTCGTGATCCTCGTCGTGGTGGTCGCCGCCGTGCTCCTCAGGGACGAGCCGGCCACCGTGGCCTTCGCCGTGGTCTGCGCAGGACTGCTCGCCATCAGCCTCACCGAGGAGATCGGGCACGCTCGCGCCGTCGACCAGGAGACGAGCCACGAGGGCGCCGAGTGACGCGGACGGCCATGCTGGCAACGGTGGTCGCCGCCATCCTGTTCGCGGCCGGGTGCTCGGGCTCCGACCCGGCGTCGACCACCTCGGGCGACGAGGCCGGTGGTGGGGTCACCACGACCGGCCCGGTGCCGGCGGCCGCGCCCTCCACGAGCGAGACCTACACCGGCACCACCAACTGGCTGTGCCACCCCGATCGGGCCGGCGACCCCTGCGACACCGACCTCACCGCGACCGTGGTGGCGCCCGACGGCAACCGCACGATCGAGGTGGCGTCACCCGCCGCCGAGCCGGCCGCCGACTGCTTCTACGTCTACCCGACGGTCAGCTCCGACCCGACCACGAGCTCCGACCTCGTCCCCGGACCGGACGAGGAGCGGGCGGCGGTGAACCAGGCGGCCCGGTTCTCCGAGGTGTGCCGGGTCTTCGCACCCGTCCACCGGCAGGTCACCGTGGCCGGACTGCTCGGAGGGGGCGACCGGGCCCAGGCGTTGGAGACCGCCTACGCGGACGTGCTCGATGCGTGGGAGCACTACCTCGCCGACGGGAACGACGGCCGACCGGTCGTCCTCATCGGCCACTCCCAGGGGGCCGGCCACCTGAAGCGGCTCCTCCGGGAGGAGATCGACCCCGATCCCGCCGAGCGGGCCCGCCTCGTGTCGGCCCTGCTGCTCGGCCACGCCGTCGCCGTCCCCGACGGCGCCGACGTCGGGGGCGACTTCGAGGAGATCCCCTTGTGCCGGGCCGACGACCAGACCGGCTGCGTCGTCACCTACGCGACCTTCCGCGACGGGTCGCCACCGCCGGCCAACTCGTACTTCGGTCGGGTGCGGGAGGGCGACGGGATCGCCGGCTGCACGAACCCGGCGGCCCTCGCCGGGGGCGACGCGACGCTCCACCCGTACTTCCGCACCGACGACGTCGGCACCGCCGCCACGGGCGTCACCACCCCCTACGTCACGTTCGCCGACGCCGTCACCGCCCGGTGCGTCGAACGCGACGGCTTCTCCTACCTCGAGGTCGCCGTCGATCCCTCGGCGACCGTGCGCGACGAGCGCTCCGTCTCGGGGAGTGGGCTCGGCCCCGAATGGGGCCTGCACCTCGTCGACGCCAACATCGCCATGGGCGATCTGGTCGGTGTCGTGCGCGACCAGATCGAGGCCTTCGCCGGCTGACGATCGGCCGTCGGCCGGCGCTCACCCCGGGAGGTGGGCCACCTCGTTGCACGACTGCAGCACCGGGCCCCGCGAGCCGACGCCGATGCGCGTGATGGAGGCCTGGCCGATGAACATGCGCCACGTGACCTCGTCACCGACGCCGAGCGCCCACGCCACGGACGCCTTGATCGGTGACACGTGGGTGACGACCACCACCGTCGAGTCCGTGGCCGCCGCGACGAGGTCGTCGAGGGCGGCTCGCACCCGGACGCCCAGCTCGGCCAGCGTCTCCCCGCCCACCGGCCGGAACGACGGGTCGGCCCGCCACGCCGCCCAGAGCTCCGCGGGTACCTCCGCGAGCGGCGTGCCGTCGAGCTCGCCGTAGTCGAGCTCGATCCAGCGCTCGTCGACCTCCACCGGCGCGTCGAAGGCGGCGGCGGTCTCGCGGGTGCGCAGCAGCGGGCTCGACACCACCCGGTCGACGGGGCCGACCGCGGCGGCGAGGGCTCGGGCCTGGGCCCGGCCGACGTCGTCGAGGGGCACGTCGAGCCGCCCGAGAAGGCGGGCGGCGGCGTTGTGGGCGGTGCGGCCGTGCCGGCAGACGACGATCATCGGGACGGAACGGGGCGTTCGGGGTCACCGGGCACGTCAGGGCACCAGGTCGCGGCTCAGGTGGCCGGTGCGCAGGAACAGCCGCCGCTTGTCGGGGTCGGCGAACCCGAACGCCGACCACGCCCACACGAGGCACGCGGCGCCGGCCAGTTCGAGCAGCAGGATCACGCCCGCGGGTCGGTCGAGCTCGGGGAGCCCGCCCGCACCGAAGTCGAGCCCGAACAGCGGCCACCAGAACACCTGGGTGCGCGTCCACACCCCGTCGAGCACCAGGTGCATGAGCATGCCGATCGGGATGCCGATCCAGCGGCGGCGCACGAGCCGGCGCTTCTGGGTGGCGAGCATGATGACGGCGAGCAGGGCGACGGAGGCCAGGAGGGTGTGCAGCACGCGGGGACCGCCGAGCACGACCTCGCCCACGGGCAGGATCGACCCGAGCATCACCAGCCGGTAGTCGAGAGCCGGGCTGCGGAACACGAACCACACGAACACGAAGCTGACGCCGGCGAACCAGAGGACCATGGCGGTCAGCGCACGAGGAGGCGCCCGCACTCCTCGCAGAAGACCCAGGCGTCGGGTGGCTCGTGGCGGATGCGGTCGATCTCCACGGCCGACAGCTGCAGGTGGCAGCCGCCGCAGGACGAGCCGGTGAGCGGTGCGACGGCGATGCCGCCGAGATCACGGCGCAGCCGTTCGTAGCGGGCGAGCAGGTCGTCGTCGATGCCGGCGGCGGTCGCGGCCCGCGCCGCCTCGGCGTCGGCGAGGTCGGCGGCGAGGTGCTCTTCGGCGCTCGCCAGCGCGGCCTCGAGCTCGGCCCCGCGCTGGTCGAGCCCGGCCCGCTCGGCGGCCCGCTGCGCCAGGTCGGCGTCGACCGGCTCGACCTGCTCCATGACCTCGAGCACGCCGTCTTCGAGCTGACGCTGGCGACGGCGCAGAGCCTCGACGTCCTCCTGGAAGGCCTGGAGCTCCTTCGGCGACGTGACGGTGCCGGAGTAGAGCTTGGCGTCGACCGAGGTGGCCTTGTCCTCCACGAGGGCGACGTCGTCCTCGAGGCGCTTCTGCTCGCGACCGAGCTCGTCGCGACGCGCCCGCACCGCCTCGGTGGCCACGTCGTGGTCGCGCACCACCTGCAGGTGCTCGTCCCGGGCCGCCCGCTCGGGCAGATGGGTCATCCGGTGGTGGATCTGGTCGATGGTGAGGTCGATGCCCTGGAGGGCGAGGAGCTCGTCGAACGAAGACACGCGGGTCAGTCTCCTCGATGGCCGGGTCGGGTGGTCGCAGCCCTCCGCAAGGAGGAGAACGATACCCGGGCCCCCTGGGCCTTCCCGCTCCCCGCCGGGCCGGGCGGCGCCGGCCCCTCGGGGCGGGTCGGTTAGGTTGCCGCCATGGGCCACCCACGTCGCTTCCGGTTCGGGATCCAACTGTCGAACGCCGCCAGCGCCGGAGAGTGGACGAACCTGGCCCGCCAGGCCGAGGACCTCGGCTACTCGACGTTGTTCCTCCCCGACCACTTCGGCGATCAGCTCGCGCCGGTGCCGGCGATGCAGGCGGCGGCCGACGCCACCTCCGAGCTCAAGGTCGGGTGTCTGGTCTTCGACAACGACTTCAAGCACCCGGTGGTGCTGGCCAAGGAGATGGCCACGCTCGACGTCCTGTCCGACGGCCGGGTCGAGATCGGGATCGGGGCCGGCTGGATGAACACCGACTACGAGCAGTCCGGCATCCCGAAGGAGCCCGCCGCCGTTCGCGTCGACCGCATGCAGGAGGCGGTGGCGGTGATGAAGGGCCTCTTCGCGGACGGCCCCTGCAGCTTCGAAGGTGAGCACTACACGATCACCGGGCTCGACGGGTACCCCAAGCCGTTGCAGAGGCCCCATCCCGCGCTGTTGATCGGTGGGGGCGGGCGGCGGATGCTCGCCATCGCGGCGCGGGAGGCCGACATCGTCGGCATCAACCCGGCGCTGCGCAGCGGCTCCCCCGACGCCGAGGCGGCCGCCGACGCCACCGCCGAGGCCACCGACCGCAAGGTCGGGTGGGTCCGGGACGCGGCGGGCGACCGGTTCGACGACCTCGAGCTCAACTGCCTGGTGCTGGCGACGATCCTCACCGACGACGTCGGGGGCACGGCCGAGCTCGTGGCCGCCGGCTTCGGCGTCGACCCCGAGGCGGTGCTCGACGTCCCGCACGTGCTGATCGGTTCGCCCGGGCAGATGGTCGACGCCCTCGAACGGCGCCGCGACCGGTGGGGGTTCTCGTACATCGTGGTGCAGGCCGACGCCATGGAGGCCTTCGCCCCGGTGGTCGCCCGGCTCGACGGGACCTGAGCTTGGGCCGCCCGACGCTCTCCTTCGCCGGCTCGGGCCGCATCACCGGCGTGCACGGCCTCGCCGCCGGGGTGCTCGAGCTGCGGGTGGTCGCCGTCGCCTCGCGCCGATCCGAGTCGGCCCTGGAGCGGGCGACCCAGCTCCACGCCCGCGTCTGCACCTACGACGAGCTGCCCGCCGGCGCCGACGCGGTCGTCGTCGCCACGCCGCCGGCGCGGCACGCCGAGGACGCCATCCGGGCCCTCGGGGCGGGCGCGGCCGTGCTGCTCGAGAAGCCGCTGTGCACGACGCTGACCGAGGCCGACGCCGTGGTCGCCGCCGACGAGGCCGCCGGTCATCGGCTCCTCTACGGCGAGAACCTCGCCTTCGCGCCGATCGTCGAACGGGCCGTCGAGCTGATCGCCGGGATCGGGCCGCTGCACCACCTGGAGGCCCGCGCGTTGCAGGGGCGACCCGACTGGGGGGACTTCCTCACCGAGGGATGGGGCGGGGGCGCCCTGTTCGACCTCGGCGTGCATCCGCTCGCCGTCGTGATGCTGGCGGGCGCACCGGCGAGGGTCGTCGAGGTCCGGGCCCGGCTCGAAGGGGCCGACGACATCGCCGTCGACGAGCACGCCGAGGTGTCGCTCCGGTTCGACACCGGGCTCGAGGCCCGGGTCGTGGCCAGCTGGCGGCACCCGTCGACCCAGTGGGACCTCCAGGCGGCCAGTGCCGACGGGGTGGTGCGGGCCGACCTCGTGCCCTCGCTGGGCCTGGAGCACGACGGCGAACCCGCCGTCGTGCCGGTCACGACGCCCGACCTCCCCGTCCCCCAGCTCGAGCAGTTCGGCTACCTCGGGCAGCTGGCCGCGCTGGGCGAGATCGTCGCCGGCCGGCCGCCCCGGCTGGGGGCCGCGTTCGGGCGCGACGTGCTCGACGTGGTGTGCGCCGCCTACGCCTCGGCCCGGCGGGACGGCCGGCCGGAGGCCGTGCCGTTCACCGGGCCGCGGGACCGGACGCCGGTCCGGCTCTGGCGGGACTGACGCCGCCGCCGTCGCCGGCCCGTCGGGCGTCGGGAGCCACCGGCACGGGGGGTCCACCACCATGAGTGGTTGTAGTTCTACGCTACGCGGTCACGGGCGGGGACCGACGAAGGCAGGCGACTCGTGGCCCAACCGCTCCAACCCGACCCGGTCTCGCTCGACGAGGTCCACCGGTGGCTGCGCGACACCGACTTCGCGTCGGCCGCCCAGCTCGCCGGCGACGTCGATCTGCGCGATCTCGGAGCCGTCCTGCGCGCCGAGCGCGCCGAGCGGGAGGCGCGGCCGACCGCCGCCGCCGCCCTCGCCGAGGCCGGCGGCGCACCGCTCCCCCGCCGGCGGTGACGGCGGTGCCGACGGACCCGGTCATCGACCTCCGGGCCCACGTCATCGCGGTGCCCGAGCGACGCCGACGTCCGACGCCGCTGCACGAGCTCACCGACACGGAGCGGCGCCGGGTGCTCGTGCGCGTGCTCTGCGAGCTCGTGGCCTATCGGGAACCGGAAGGCGTCGGGCGCGGCTACGGGCTCTCGGCCCGCAACCGCGCCTTCAGCGCCTCCCACCGTGCGGCGGTCCCCCCGCCTTCGAGGAACAGCTCGAGCGCCTTCCACTCGGGTGCCTCGTAGTCCTTCTCGACGTCGTCGACGGGGACCTCCGTGCCGTCCATGGCGACCTGCAGCCGGGGCCAGCCGTCCTCGTCGACCCCCGACCGAAGCAGCACCCGCAGCGCCGACGGCGAGCCGTCCGGCGCAGCGATCACGAGGAAGGTCCAGCGCTCCACCGTGGCCGATGCGTTCTCCATGACAGGCCATCGGCCGGTCGCACCCGATTCGTGATGGGCGATTCGGCTCAAATCCCGCCGGGGCGCCCGTACGACGGGGCCGAGACGACGGGTTCGGGCGGACCGGTGGCGACCCGCCGCCCGGTCACGTAGTCGGTGGCGATGGTGAGGAAGTGGTCGCGGTCGCCGGACCACGGCACCAGCTCGAGCGACCGCGCCCGCTCGAGCAGGCGGTCGTCGACCAGCTCGAGCGCCTGGCCGACCACCATGACGCTCCATCCCGTGTGGTCCCGCTCGTCGAGGTGGTCGACCTCGAAGGCCACGGGCGCGCCGAGCACCGCCGAGGTGAGGCGCGTGCCCGGGGCGGCCCGGAACACGACGTGGTCCCCGAGCATGCGGTAGCGGACGGGGAGCACCGCCGGGAGCGCTCCGATCGTCGTGCCCACCCGACCGACGGTGGCGGCGCGCAGGTAGGCACGGCAGTCCTCGGGGTGGAGGGGCTCCACGCGGAGACGAGCGGTCACCGCCGGATGCTGGAAGGGCGGAGGCCGCGTCGCTAGGGCCGAAGGTCCCGACCGCCGGCTACGGGGCCGTCGAGTCGGTGCCGGGCGCGGGTGTCGCCGGGCCCTCGACCGCCCGGCGGAGGTGGCCGGCCATGACGTCGATGATGCCGGCCCCACCCCCGTCGCCCGCCGAGCCGCGACCCATCCGGGTGGCGACGAGGTTCCACGACGGCACGACCAGGGAGATCTGGCCCCCCAGGCCGATGGCGGCGAAGGCGTCCTCGGGGAGATCCCACTGCGGGGCCCCGTCCTGGTTCAGCCACCACAGGAAGCCGTACTTCGGCTGGAGCGACTGCGACACGTCGGTGGACTGGTCGACCCACGCGTCGGGGACGACCTGCTCGCCCTCCCAGCGGCCCCCTCGGAGGAAGAGGTAGCCGAACCGGGCCAGGTCGAGGCACGAGGCCTGGGTGCCCATGAAGGTGAGCGGGTTGCCAGCGGCGTCGCGGGCGATGGTCGAGGACATCCCGATCGGGCGGAACAGGTTCTCCTGGGCGAACGCCTCCACGTCCTGGCCGGTCGAGCGCTCGAGGACCGCCTCGAGGGTCTGGATGGCCGAGTTGTTGTAGGCCCACTCCGCGCCCGGCGGGTACTGCTGGTCGAGGTCGATGGCGAACGCCGTCTTGTCGGGCGCCTGCGCCGCCATCGTCGAGTAGTCGTTGACGAACTCGTAGTAGCGACCCGAGTCGTTGCTCAGCAGGTTCCGGATGGTCACCGACTCGCTCGGGGTGCCCTTCCACTCGGTGATGAAGTCCGACGCCGGCTGGTCGATCGACAGGTGGCCCTGCTCCTGGGCGATGCCGACCAGCGCGCTGGTGACGGACTTCGACGCCGAGAAGGCCTCCCGATCGTCGTCGATCGCCGTGCCGTTCCAGGCCTGCTCGTGCACCACGACGCCGTCGCGCACCACCGCCACGCAGTCGCTGTCCCGAGCCTGCAGGTCGGCGTCCATGGCCGCGAGCGGTGCGGCGTCGAGCCCCACCGACGACGGGTCGGCGACGGCCCACTCGGTGCCGGGGTAGGGCATCGGGCTCGGCGGCGCGGGCTCGGCGTCGTCGGCGCTCGCCGAGCAGGACGCCAGCAGGCCGAGCGCCAGCGCGGCGGCGACGGCTCGGCGCACGGGACGGAGCCCGGAGGGACGGGGGACGGGGGGGCGGGGGGGCCGGATCACGTCGTGCACGGTAGTGACCCGGAGGCGGCAAGTCCCAGCACGGGCCCACGGCCAGGGATCGCGACGGGTCAGTCGCCGGCGAGCAGGTCGTGGATCGTGACCGGCCCGGCGTCGTCGTCGAGGTCGACCTCGACGCGGTGCAGCCGACCGGAGAACGGGAACGGCGCGTCGTAGTTCGGGCTGGCCGGCGACTGGGTGTCGCGGCCGACCTGGAACCCGCGGGTCGACGGCATCAGCCCGAGGGTCCGGCGCACGGTGGTCTCCCCCGCCGACGTCCCGTCGATGGCGAGCCGGGCCGTGCCGGTCAGCGTGCCGGTGCGCTCGAACCGCAGCGAGAGCACCGACGTCCCGAGCGGCACCTCGGCGTCGGAGACGAGACGCGTGCGTTCGCCGGCGTGGTCGTACTCGTAGACGAGCCGGGCGTCCTGCACGTACAGCGCGTAGCCACCACCGACGCCGCCGTGGGCGACCAGCACGCCGCCGTCGTCGGGCGAGGAGCGATCGACGACGGCCCGGATCTCGAACGACCGGTTCACCACCGCCGGCACGCCGACGGCCGGGATGCGCGCCGCGGCCCCCGGGAACGAGAACGACGTGCGCCGCCGCGGCGACCACGGCGGTCCGAGGTGGGCGACGCGCTCGACCACCCGGTCGTCGAGGGGGAGCACCCCGTACCGTTCGGCCTCCTCCCACCACGCCGCGACGAGCTGCTCGAGGCGCTCGGGCTCCTCGGCGGCGAGGTCGTCGAGCTCGGAGAAGTCCTCGGCCACGTGGTAGAGCTCCCACCGGTCGTCGTCGAACGACGAGGAGGCCGGGTGGAAGGTCACCGCCTTCCACCCGTCGACCCAGATGGCGCGGTGGCCCGCCATCTCGAAGTGCTGGCGACGACGGCGCCCACGGGCATCGGGGTCGGCGAAGGTGTAGGCGAGGCTGGTGCCGTGGACCGGCATCTGCTCGACGCCTCGGTGGATCGTCGGCACCTCGACACCGACCACCTCGGCGATGGTCGGGAACACGTCGATCACGTGGTGGAACTGCCGCCGGATGCCACCGCCGTCGGCGATGCCGCCCGGCCAGTGGACGATGAGCGGATCGCGTACCCCGCCCCCGTGGGTGGTGCCCTTGTAACGGCGCACCGGCGTGTTCGACGCCTCGGCCCACCCTGCCGGATAGGCGACCTGCACCGTCGGCCCGCCGATCTCGTCCAGCCGGTCCCTGGCCTGGTCGATGTCGCTGGGCATGGCGTTGAAGAACCGGGTGATGTTGAGGATGCCCTGGGGTCCGCCCTCGGAGCTGGCGCCGTTGTCGGACAGCAGCACCACGATGGTGTCGTCGAGCCGACCCGCGGCGCGGAGGTGATCGATCACCCGACCGATCTGGGCGTCGGTGTGCTCGAGGAAGCCGGCATAGGCCTCCTGCAGACGGGCGGCGAACACCCGCTGGTCGTCGCGCAGGTCGTCCCACGGCCGCACGAGGTCGTCGTGGGGCGGCAGTGCGGCGCTGTCGGGCACCACGCCGAGCTCGCGTTGCCGGGCGAACCGCTCGGCACGGATCTCGTCCCAGCCGACGTCGTAGCGACCGCGGTAGCGGTCGAGGTACTCCGTCGGGGCCTGGAGGGGCCAGTGGCAGGCGCCGAAGGCGAGGTAGACGAAGAAGGGGCGGTCGGGGGTGAGCGCCAGGTGGTCGCCGACGAAGGCCACGGCGTGGTCGGCCAGGTCCTCGCTGAGGTGGTAGCCGTCGTCGGGGCGGGCCGGCGGGTCGATGACGGTGTTGTCCTGCACCAGCTCGGGGTGGAACTGGTCGGTGTAGCCCTGCAGGAAGCCGTAGTACCGGTCGAACCCCTTGGCCAGCGGCCAGTTGTGGAACGGACCGGCCTGGGTCTGCTCGGCGGGCGGCGCCAGATGCCACTTCCCCACCGCGAACGTGGCGTAGCCGTCGTCACCCAGCACCTCGGCGAGGGTCGCGGCGGCGGGCGTGACCCGGCTCCGGCCGTTGGGGAAGCCCGTGTCCCACTCGGCCACCATCGACATGCCGACGGCGTGGTGGTTGCGCCCGGTCAGCAGGCAGGCGCGCGTGGGCGAGCAGAGGGTGGTGGTGTGGAACTCCGTGTAACGGAGGCCGCCGGCGGCAAGGGCGTCGATGTTCGGCGTGGCGATCTCGGACCCGTAGCAGCCGAGGTCGGCGAACCCGACGTCGTCGAGCACGATCACCACCACGTCTCGGCGGGGCCTTCCCTCCCACGGGGCGTCCGGCCACCACGGCTCCGAGTCGGCGACGGTGCGCCCGACGACGCCGGCGAAGGACGGTTCGCTGGCGGGCGGCACGACGGTCGGTCAGTCCTTGGCCTCGTGGGCGGCGTCGACCTCGTCCTGCTGCGGCGCCTCCTCCATGGCCTTCTTGAAGTGCTCGACCGTCTCGTCGCTCAGCTCGTGGCGCTGCACGCTCGAGGGGTGGTACGGCCCGAAGGCCCGGTTCATCTCCTCGACGTCGCCGCTGGCGCCGATGAGCACCAGCGCGGAGGTGCCGGGGGCCACCGAGTCCTTCACCTGCCGCAGCATGTCCTGGTCGAGGCCCGACTCCTTGGTCGCCTTCCCGATGAGGGCGCCGATGCCCAGTCCGGCCCCCCACAGCCCGAGGAAGAACAGCGGCGGCCACAGCAGGCCGACGAACATGCCGGCCAGGCCGCCCCAGAAGGCGCCCCCGGCGACCGAGCCGTGGGTGGTGTGCACCCTGGTGTGGCCGGAGTGGGTGCGCTCGACCACGGCCAGGTCGTCGATCCACGCGTAGTTCAGCTCCTGCAGCGCGGCCACCGCGGCGACCGCCTGCTGGGCCCCCTTGGGCGTGTCGAAGTTGAGCACGATGAGATCTGCCGCCATCGGCGCGTTCGCTCCCTCTCGTCGGCCGTCGGCTCTCGACGGCTCCGTCGCCACCCTAGACCTCGCTCCCCCCGCCGTCCCCTGCCCCAGACCGGACAGCACGTGCCTCGGCTGGCACGATGTGGGCGCGGCCGCCACCCCGACGAGGAGCCCGACCATGCCAACCCGCCTGACCCTGTCGCTGCTGGCGGTCTGCGCCGTCGCGGCGATGACCGCGTGCGGCAGCGAGCGCGACGACACCTCCTCGGGGGGCACCGCGTCGACCCCGACCAGCTCGACGATCGGCAGCCCCGCGGCCACGCCGTTGCCCGGCACCTCCTGGGCGCTCGCGAGCTACCAGGCCGCGGGCGGCACGACACCGGCGTCCACCGACGGCCTGGCCGACCTCGCCTTCCAGGCCGCCGGATCGCTCAGCGGCTCGACCGGGTGCAACCGCTTCTTCGGCTCGTACGAGGCGTCCGGCTCGTCGCTCACGATCCAGCCGGTCGGCACCACGCAGATGGCCTGCCTCACCGCCTCGTTGCAGGACCAGGAGACCGCACTGGTCCAACTCCTCCCCCGGGTCGCGAGCTACGCGACCACCGACGGCAACCTCGTGCTCAGCGACGCGTCGGGCGCCGTGCTGCTCACCTACCGACCGGGCATCGGCGGCCTCGAGGGCACGTCGTGGGTCGCGACGGGCGTGAACAACGGGCGCGACGCGGTGGAGGGGACGGCCTTGACCGACGCGCTCACCGCCACGTTCGGACCGGAGGGCACCTTCAGCGGGTTCGGTGGGTGCAACCCGCTCGCCGGCACCTATGCCACCACCGACGAGCAGGGGCTCACGTTCACCGGCATCGCGTCGGGGTCCGCGTCCTGCGGAGGCGAGGTCGATGCACTCGAGGCCCGATACGTCGCCGCCCTGAACGCGACGACCACCTACGAGATCACCGGCGAGATGCTGACGCTGCGCGACGACAGCGGCGCGGCCCAGGTCATGTACCGGATGACCACCGGGTGAGGATGCTCGGGCACCGACCGGCGTCGGGTGCGAGGCTGCAGCGGTGACCCTCGACGCCGCCACCATCGTCCACAACGCCGAAGGGCTCGCGCCGCAGGTGCGTCGCGCCGCCGACGAGATCGCCGCCTCCCGCCGTCTGCCCGAACCGCTCGTGCGCGACCTGCGGGACGCGGGCATGTTCCGCATGCCGATGCCCCGGTCGAGGGGCGGGCCGGAGATGACGCCCGCGGATCAGACCCAGGTGGTCGAGATCCTCTCGACGGCCGACCCGTCGACGGGGTGGTGCGTGATGATCGGCTCGGACGCCGGCTTCTACTCGGCGTTCCTCGACGACGTCGCCGCCCGGGAGGTGTTCACCGACCTCGACGCCGTCACCGCCGGCTGGCTGGTCCCCGCCGGCCGGGCCGAGGTCGTCGACGGGGGCTACCGCGTCAGCGGACGGTGGAGCTTCGGCAGCTCCTGCCTGCACGCCGACGTGATCGTGGGTGGCTGCCTCGTGTTCGACGGCGACGACATGGTGATCGGGCCCGACGGGCGGCCCGAGACGCGGGTGGCGATGGCACCCGCGTCGTCGTGGCGCATCCTCGACACCTGGTACACGACCGGGCTGGCCGGCAGCGGCAGCAACGACTACGAGACCACCGACCTGTTCGTCCCCCGAGAGCACACGTTCTCGCTGTTCGAGCCGCCGGTGCGCGACGGCGCGCTGTACGCCTTCCCCGGCATGTTCTTCGCCAACACGGCGGGGGTGCCGCTCGGGCTGGCCCGGCGGGCGATCGACGAGCTGAAGGCGATCGCCGCCGAGAAGGTGCTGTTGCCCGAGCTGACCCCGATGAGGGACGCACCACGGGTGCGCAGCGCCGTCGCCCGCGCCGAGATGGCCCTCGGTGCGACACGGGCCTACACCTACCGGACCCTCGACGCGGTGTGGGACGAGCTCGTCGACCGCGGCGAGCTGTCGATGGACCGCCGGGTCGAGCTGGCGCTCTCGCGCATCCACGCGTTCCGCACCGCGCGCGAGGTCACCCAGCTGATGGTCGACACCGCCGGCACCCAGGCGATCTACGCCACCTCGCCGCTCGATCGGCTGCTCCGCGACGCCATCACGATCAACCAGCACCTGGTGGCCCAGGAGCGGATGGCGGAGATCGTCGGCGGGCTCGCCCTCGGCGACGACTCGCCGTTCCCCTTCATCTGACCCCTCCGGCATCGGTCACACCGACCCTCGGGGGTGACCCGGCGGTCACGGGCGGCGGGGATAGGGTCCCCCCGTGCGACGAGGCAACCCGTGTGGGCATCTGCTCGCCCTCCTCCTGGTGGGGGCTCTCCTCGCCGCGTGCAGCGGCTCCAACGGCGACGGCGGCTCCGACGGCCAGGCCCTGCCCGAGTGCCCGGTCGACGCCCTCGACCAGGCCACCGGGCCCGTCGAGGTCGTGCTCTGGGACTCGTTGCAGGCCAAGCAGCAGTCGACCCTCGAAGAGCTCGCCGCCGAGTACAACGCATCGCAGGACGAGGTACGGGTGCGCATCGAGAACCAGGGCGTCGACGACGCCGAGCTCCTGCAGAAGTTCACCGCGGCCGTGCCCTCGCGCGAGCTGCCCGCCATCTTCATGGGCAACGACAGCATGACCCAGGTGATGATCGACAGCGGCGTGGTGCTGCCGGGCCAGGCGTGCGTCGACGCCGCCGACACCGACCTCTCGCCGTTCTCCGACACCGTGCTCGGCGCGCTCACGGTCGACGGCGTGCTGTGGCCGGCGATGGCCACGCCGAGCTCGATGCTCATCTACTACAACAAGGGCCACTTCGAGCAGGCCGGGCTCGACCCCGACGACCCGCCCGGCACGCTGGCCGAGATCCGCGCCGCGGCCGAGGCGATCAAGGCGGCCGGTGTCGTCGACCAGCCGTTCGTGCACGAGCTGGCGCCGACCAAGATCGAGTACTGGCTCACCGGCGCCGGGGCCACCGTCGTCGACAACGACAACGGTCGGTCGGCTCCCGCCACCCGCGCCACCCTCGCCGACAACGACGAGGCGCTCGAGCTGTACACCTGGTTCGACGAGATGAACCGCGACGGCCTGCTGCAGGCGATCCCCGCCTCCGAGGGCCGGGTCGACCAGTACCTGGCCATGGCCAACGGCCTGGCGTCGATGGTGATCGAGCCATCGGGCGCGGCGACGTCGATCGAGGCCTTCCTCAGCGGCACCCTCGACCCAGCCGAGGTCGGCGGGGAGTCCGCCAACCCGAGCGGGCTCGACCTCGGCGCCGGCGAGTTCCCGGGCATCGACGCCCCCGGCCGGACGCAGGTGGGCGGGCCGGTCTGGTACGTCATGTCGACCACGCCGCCCGAGGTGCAGGCCGGGGCCTGGGACTTCGTGCAGTTCATGCTCACGGAGCAGCCGCAGCTGCGCGAGCTCACCGGCGGCTCGTTCCTCCCGCTGCGAACCTCGGTGGCCGAGAGCCCCGAGGCCCGGGCGTTCTTCGACTCGAGCCTGGCCGGCGGGTGGCTCGAGATCGCCAACGGTCAGCTCGCGGCGATCGACCCCGAGTTCCCCGGACCGCTCATCGGCCCCTACGACCAGGCCAAGCTCGCCCTCAGCGACTCGCTGACCTCGGTCCTGCTCGGCGGCGTCGCCCCCGAGGAGGCCCTCGCCGACGCCCAGGCCGAGATCGACGAGGCCCTCGCCGACTACGCCGCCGGCGGCTTCTGAACGCTCCCGCCCGACCCGCCCTCCACGAGGCCGTCGACCACCAGGCCGGCCGCTCACTAGGGTCGAGGCGATGGGCGACCTCGATCCGATCTCGGCCTACCGGGGTGTGCGCCTCAGGGTGACCGGGTTGGTGCGCGACCTGCCCGACGAGGTGCTCGACCGGCTCGTGCCGGCCACACCCGCCTGGCGGGTGCGCGACGTCGTCGCCCACCTCGGCGGGGCGACGGCCGACATGGTGTCGGGGAACCTCGACGACGTGGCCGGCGACGGGTGGACCGAGGCCCAGGTCGCCGCCCGACGGGACACGCCGATCGCCGACGTGCTCGACGAGTGGAGCCGGTGCAGCGAGCTGGTCGAGCCGATGATCCGGGAGCTCCCCTCCTCGATGCGGGGCATGCTCATCACCGACGCGGTGACCCACGAGCACGACGTGCGCGGGGCCCTCGACCGGCCCGGCGAGCGCGACAGCGACGCGATCGCCTACGCCTTCCGGGGTGTTTCCAGGGGGATCGGCGCCGCTCGCGGCGACGCCGGTGGGCTGCGCATCGTCCACGAGGCGGGCGAGGCCGTCGTGGGTGAGGGCGAGCCGACGGCGACGGTTCGCACGACCCGGTTCGAGATCATCCGGGCCGCGGTCGGTCGGCGCTCCCTCGGCCAGATCGCGGCGTGGGACGCCGACGGCGACCTCCGACCCGGGACCGTCGTCTTGGCTCGGTTCTCGCCGCCCAGGGAGACCCCCCTCGACGAGTGACGCCGGCGTCGGCTACGACCGGACGACCGGGAAGCGCATCCGCATGGTCGTCGTGCCCCGGTTGGCCCAGTCGGCGTAGGGCACGGTCGGTACGTGGATCGGGCGTGGCTCCTCCGGCGACGGTCCCACCGGTCGATGGAGGGGTCGCGCATCCCGCGCCACCTCCATGAAGGCGTCGCCCGGCGGGCGGGTCGGATCGACCACCAGGTCGCGCAGGTCGACGTCAGGAGCATCGACGCCCTCGACGCAGTGGACCAACGGTCCTCGGCGGAGGTAGGCGGTACCGGCGGCGCCCTCGACGCGCGAGTCGGTCTCCCACCACGCCCAGCCGACGTCGAGCGAGATGCAGCCGTCGGCGGGCAACGGCTCGTGCCCGTGGCCCCCGGCCCAGCCCGGGGTCCGCACGCGCACCGAGCGACCATCGGGCGCGGCCAGGACGCGCACCTCGATCCGACCGTGCTCGGGATACGAGGCGTCGATCTCGACCTCCCAGCCGCCCGCCTCGATGCGACCGGCGAGCGGCAGGTGGACGAGCAGGTCGCCGTCGGCGTCGACCTCGGCGACGTACCGGGCCACCGACGCGAACAGCCGGGCCAGGTTGGGCGGGCAGCAGGGCACGAGGAACCACCGGTGGCGGCGGGCCGGGAACCACGACACGACCATCGACGAGCCGTAGTCGAACGGGTGCACCCACGGGTCGACCTCCCCGGCCACCTCGGCCACGGCGTGGGGCTGCGAGTAGAACCACGTGTCGCCCTCGGCCCCGACGCCGCAGGGGACGGCGTTGAACAACAGCAGCTCGATCTGGTCGAGGGCACGCGGGTCGGCGGTGAGCCGCCAGACCCGATGCGAGAGCTGGACGGCCGCCACCGCGGCGCAGCTCTCGGCGTAGGCCATGGCCTCGGGCAGCTCGTAGGGCTTGCCCACCGACTCGCCGAGCCAGCGTCCGCCGACGGCGCCGGTCGGGTAGGCGTGCTCGTCGACCATCGACGTGAACAGCCTGGCCGTCGCCTCGACCCACGGCTCGTCGCCGGTGGCGAGCGCGACCTCGGCGATGCCCGACGCCAGGTAGAGGGCACGCACCGCGTGCCCGCCGAGCTCGAAGGTGGCGACCGACGACCCGGCGTGGCCGAGGCGGCGCTCGATCACCCATCTCGCCTGGTCGAGGTAGCGCTCGTCTCCGGTGACCGCCGCGAGCCGGGCGAGCGCCAGCTCGAGCTCGGGATGCGCGTCGGTGCGCTCGTCGCGGCCGGGGCCGAAGGTGGCGCACAGGTGGTCGGCCAGGCGCGTCGCCACCTCGAGCAGTCGGCGCGAGCCCGTCACCTCGTGGTGGGCGATGGCCGCTTCGATCAGGTGCCCGGCGCAGTAGTGCTCGTGGCCGAAGTCGAGGTCGCCATACCGGGGCGGTGAGCCCGGCCCGGCGTCGTAGTAGGTGTGGAGGTACCCGTCGGGCTGCTGCACCGCCTCGACGAGCTCGATCACCGGCTCGGCCAGGTCCAGGCGGCCGGCGAGCGCCGCCGCCTCCAGCCACTTGTAGAGGTCGGAGTCGCTGAAGTGCATCGCCTCACGGGCGATGTCGACGGCACCGGTGAGCCGACGGAAGTCGTCCACCACGCCCTGCCGCTCGAGTCGCTCGAGCATCACGGGGAGGGTGCGGGCGCGCAGCTGCTCCTGGCGGGGAGCCCAGAACGGGTCGGCGAGGGTGACCGGCATCGCCGACCAGTCAACCACCGGGCCGCCGCGTCTCCCGAGGCCAGCCGTCGCCGGAGCTCGCGCGAGCCCTATGGTTCGCCCCGATGGCCACCCTCGAACGAGCGCCGGACCAGCCGCGCCACCACCGATGAGGCGGTTCCTCGCGCTCGCCGCCGTCGTGCTCGTCGCGCTCGCCGCCGCGCCCCTGCTCCTCCTGGTGGCGATGCGGACGAAGTCGCGGGTGCTCCTCTCCGTCGTCCGGCGGGTCAACCGGGCGTTGCTCAACCCCCGACAGATGCGCTCAGCCGGTACACCCGGCGCGTACGCGTCGGTGATCCACCACGTCGGCCGCACCTCCGGTCGGCGCTACGGGACACCGGTCGGGGCGGTGCGAACCGACGACGGGTTCGTGATCGCCCTCCCCTACGGGACCCAGGCCGACTGGGTCCGGAACACCCTCGCCGCCGGGTCGGCCACGATCGTGGACGATGGCGGCACCTACGAGGTCGAGCGGCCCGAGCTCGTCGCCATGGACGACGCGCTCCACTGGTTCGGCGAGCGCGACCGACGGAGCTTCGGGCTGTTCCGGGTGGAGCAGTGCCTCCGGGTCCGGCTGGCCTCACCGGGCCCTCAGTCGCCCTCGCCGATGTCGAAGGCGTAGGAGCTCCAGATCAGGTCCGCACCCCGGTGCCGGTGACGGCTGATGTCACCCAGCAGGCGGAGGGCCTGCTCCCGCACCGCCTCCGGATCGCTGTTCGGGTCGGCCAGGAGCTCCTCGAGGGCACCGACCTCGTCGCCCATGGCCCCGTGCTCGCCCTGCAGCCGCGCGATGTCGTGGGCGAGGCGCGGGCTTCGTTCCATGATGTCGGTGTACAGGCCCTCGGGGGACTCCACCTCGACGACGTGGGCCTCGAGCGCGGCGCCGACCTCGGCCAGGGCCTCCTGCACCCCCTCGCGCCAGTCCTCCCTGTTCGCCGCCCGGGTGAGGGACCGCTCGAGCTCGTTCGCCGCGTCACCGAGGCGCTCGCGTCGTTCCTTCACCCGTTCGACGACGACCGGTGTCTCGTCCTCGGCCATGGTCGCCTCCGGTGCTCGGCTCCTGCTCCGTTGCCATTGTTGGTGCCACGGCCGCGGCCGACCAGGGGCCAAGGTCTCTGCCGGCGACCAGGCGACCGGCCGGGTGCCGATGCGCCGGTCAGGGTGAGGCCGGGTCAGGTCAGGTCAGGTCAGGTCAGGTCAGGTCAGGTCAGGCGATACAGCCAGATCGGCGTCGGGAGTCCCTTGAGCATCACCGGCCCGATCGGCTGGGCGTCGACGCCGACCTCGCCCACGTCGCACCGCTCGACCAGATCGGCCGAGGCGAGCGTCTCACCGGGCCCGGCCTGGTCGACGATCCGGGCGGCGGTGTTGACGTCGTGTCCGACGAGGTCGTGGGCTCGCCGGGCGGGATCCCCCCAGTGCATGCCGATGCGGACCCACAGCGGACTCGATCCGTCGAGGGTCACCCGCTGGAACGCCCGCTGGAGGTCACGGCCCAGGCGGACGGCGGCGGCGGCGGCATCGATCCACAGCAGGAGCCCGTCACCCAGCTCCTTCACCACCCGCCCTCCCGGTGGCAACAGCTCGTCGACGATCGACCGCTGCGTGTCGAGCACCTCCAGCGCCCGCACGTCGCCGGCGGCGGCGGTGAACGCGGTGAAGCCCACGATGTCGGTGAAGGCGATCGTGCCGGGCCCGCTCATCGCCCCCGTACCTGGATCCGGCCGCTGACGCTGCGGGCCACGATGCGGCACTGGTCGCCGGCGGGGGCCGAGTTGTCGATCCGCCCGGACCGGCTCGTCGCGTCCACGACGGCACCGAGGCCATCGGCGAGCGAGATCGTGATCCGTCCGTTCATGGTCTCGGCCACCACATCGCTCGGGCCGCCGAGCTCGACCTCCACTCGACCGGCGGTGGTGCGGGCGCTCACGACACCGGTCGCGCTCGCGACCTCGATGCGACCGGATTCGGTGTGGGCGTCGAGGTCACCGGTGCGGTCGACGTGGACGCCGCCGCTCACGCTGCGGACACGGCAGGCCGAGCGGCAGGTGCCCACCTCCACCCGGCCGGCGGTCGAGCGCACGTCGGCGGTCTGCGCGTCCTCCAGGGAGATCCGCCCCGAATCGGTGGCCACGCTCACGGACCCGAGGCGGCCGCGGAGCGTCACCCGCCCCGAGGAGGCCCCGACGACGACCGCCATGCCTTCGGGGACGCGCACGCTGACGGCGTGGGCATCGGCGTCGACGGTCAGGGTGGTCCCCTCGACCGAGGCGTCGACGCCGTCGACCGAGGCATCCCGCCGGGGCTCGGCCACGACGTCCACACGACCGGCGGTGGCGCTGACCCTCACGAGATCGATGCCCCCGAGCTCGTAAGCGGTCACCGTGCGCTCCTCCTCCCCCGGACGGGAACTTCGTCGACGACGAGGGGACGGCTCGCACACTACGCGGACGCGTCCCGACTAGGCGACGGGTTCGGACTCGACGTCGAAGAACTCCTGGTAGGTCGCGGACCGCTCACGCAGCGCGTCGGCGTCGAGGCCGGTCTCGGCGAAGCGATAGCGGGTTCCGCCGCCACCCCCGTCCCCCGGGTGGTCGGCGAGGAAGTCCCGCATCTGCTGCTCGGCGCCGTCGTCGAGCTCGCGCCCCAGCGCCGTGTAGATCTCGCGGATCGTGGCGATCGGGTCGGCGACGAAGGCCTGGAAGTGCACGTCGACGATGCGCTCGGGTGGGATCACCCCACGGGATCGGGCGTCCATGCCTCGGTCGAGCCCGACGAGGATGTCGTCGCAGTACTGCGCGGCGATCTCGGTGAGGTCGGGGGCGTCGGTCGCCATCCGTCGGAGGTGGGTGGCCAGTGCGCTCGTGGAGGCGATGACCTTGAGCGGGTCGCGGTGGGTCTGGACGACGAGCGCGTCCGGGTACTCGGTGGCCAGCTCGTCGAGGTGCCACAGGTGGGCCGGGGACTTCAGGAGCCACTGCGGCGTGGGCTGCCTCGACGCCAGGTGCTGCAGGAACCGACGGTGCCAGCGGTACGCCGGCGCCATGTCGGCGTCGTGGAGGAGCCAGCGGTCGTAGGTCGGCACCCGGTACTGGATGGGGAAGATCATGCTACGGAAGTCGCAGGCGGTGATGCGGACGCATTCCTGGGCGAGCAGCGCGCCCATCGGGTGGAAGTCCCGGAACCCGGGGATGAGCAGGTCGGTCATCTCGAGGTTGGCCTGCACCTCGGCGATCCGAGGGTCGGTGTCGCGGGTGGCGGGTTCGGGCGGCGGGACCGGGCGGTCGAGCTCCCAGGTGAGCGGGGCCCGCAGCGCCGGGTCCTGGGCGAGCAGGTCATGGAGGATCGTGGTCCCCGTACGGGGCTGACCGACGATGAAGATGGGCTCGTCGACCGGAACGTCGAGCACCTCGGGGTGATCCCGTCGCCACGCGGTGATGCCGATGCGGTTGGCCAGGCACCGGACCAGGTCGGTCGTGGCCACCTCGACCCCGATGTCGTTGAGTCGGGCCTCCTCGACCAGGCCGTCCAGGAGGAGGTCGAGCCCCTCCTGCCAGGTCGGGTCGCCCAGGTCGTCATCGCCGGCCAGGGCGATGGCCTCGTCCACCAGCCGCTGGCGGTCCAGTCGTGCTGCGTGCACCGCTCCCCCGTTTCCCTTCGTCGCGGTGGGAGGAAGCTACCCCCACTACCGTCGCGGCGATGAGCCCTGACCGAGCAGGCGCCCCGGCCACCATGCGCGCCTGGCGGGTGCACGACTACGGGGCACCGCTCGACGCGCTCAGCCTCGACGAGGTGCCGGTGCCCGAGCCGGGCCCCGGGGAGGTGCGGGTCCGGGTGCAGGCGATCCCCCTCAACTTCAACGACCTCGAGCGGATCACCGGCGGCAACATGATGGTCGTCCCCGAGCTGCCGAGCGTCCCGGGGATGGAGGTCATGGGCACGGTCGACGCCGCCGGCGAGGGCGCCGAGGGGTGGCTCGCCCGCCGGGTCGTCGCCGGCCCGAGACAGGCCACCGGCGGCTACGCCGAGTACGCCGTGTGCCCCGCGGTGTCGACGTTCGCCATGCCCGACACGATCCCGCTCCCCGACGCCGCCGCCCTCTACTTCCCCTTCCACCTGGCATGGCTCGGGCTGATCGACCGGGCCCACCTCCGGGCGGGCGAGACCGTGCTGATCCACGCCGGCGCCGGCGGCTCGGGCAGCGCCGCCATCCAGCTGGCCAAGCACCTCGGCGCCCGGGTGATCGCCACCGCCGGCTCGGAGACGAAGGTCGCCCTCTGCAGGGAGCTGGGCGCCGACGTGGCGATCGACTCCACGACCGCCGACCTCGCGGAGGTCGTGCTGGCCGAGACCGGCGGTGCCGGCGTCGACGTGGTCTTCGACAACGTCGGAGAGGCGGTGTTCGAGTCGTCCCTCAAGGCCACCGCCTACGACGGCCGCTACCTGATGATGGGGTTCGCCTCCAACAAGGCGATCGTCGACGAGCCGAGCATCGTGCCCCGGCAGCTGGCCACCGCCAACATCCACCTCTGCGGGGTGATCCTCGCCTACGCCACCGACGAGATGCGGGCGCTGGTCAAGACCGCCATGGGGTGGAACTTCCCGACCGGCGAGCTCGGCACCCGGATCATGCGGGAGGTGGTGGGACTCGTCGAGCAGGGGGCCGTCCACGCCGTCGTCGGCGACGTCATCGGCTTCGACGACATCCCGAGAGCCATCACCGCCATGGCCGATCGGAGGACCACCGGTCGCACCGTCGTGCTCATGGGCTGAGCGGCGCACCGGGGGGGGTGGGGTCGTTCCCGACGGGGTCGGCTGCACGCGTGGACCCATCGGTGGCAGCCTGCTCCCGTGATCGGGAAGGCCCTGCCACCCCACGACCACGTCGGCATCGTCGTACCCGACCTCCCGGCCGCCCGAGCTCAGGGCCCGGTGCGGCCCGGGGTCTGCGACACCGTGACCGGGGCCGCCTCGCGCACCTCGCGTAGCCGGGCCCGACCCTCGGCCGCGGCGGCCTTGTCGCGCACCGGCAGCGAGAACCCCGTGTACATCACCCGGCGCTCGCGGTCGACCGGCGGCTGGGACATGTGGGAGGTGCACGACAGGTGCACCGTCACGTCGCCGGTGCGGGTCGGCAGGTCGACCTCGGGGAGCCCGGTGCCCCGGCGGACGAACGCCGGCCACACGAGCGCCCGGTGGGAGCCGGCCACGACGCGCAGCTGGCCCGACACCGCGTCGGCGCCGGTGACCGAGATGCCGACGGTCATCGAGCAGCACTCGTAGCTGTGCCGGCCGAGGCTGCAGTCCTTGTGCCACGGCACGTCGCTGATGCCGTGCACCACGCCGATGGGTTTGACCAGGGCCTCGATGCGGTTGTCGGCCCGACGCTCGCCGAAGACGTGGCCGTCGCCCGGGAGCGCGCCGATGGAGCGGAACCGGGGGTCGTCGACCAACGCCGCGGTGAGCGGTGAGTGGTGGTCGAAGCCCTGCATGCGGACCACCCGCTCGGCGCCGTCGGCGGTGCGGGCCCACCACGATCGACCGTCGTCGGGCCGGTAGGTCGGTGCCGCCCGGTCCATGTCGGCGGAGACCTCGGCCATCTCGGCCTCGGTGAACACCGCGGCGAGGTGGACGAAGCCGGCCTCCTCGAGGAAGTGGCGCATCTCGGCCGGGTCGTCGTCGAGCGAGAACGACCGGTGGAGGTCGAGGACGGCCCCGTCTGTGGTACGGAACCCGATCGAGCCCGGCGTGTACATCGGCGAGCCGTCGATGGCGGCCCGCAGCACGAGCCACCAGTCGAGCAGGTCCTCGAGGCGGCCGGCCGGCTGATCGAGGCGCCCGGCGGAGAACCAGGCCATGAACGTCTGCTGGTCGTCGACCAGGTCGTCGAGCTGGCCGGGGGCCAGCCGCACGTGGGCCGCGCCGTCGGCGAGCCCCGGGGCGACGCGCAGCCGGTCGTCGTCGACCCGCAGCGTCCACACGTCCTCGGCCACCTCGATCGCGAGGGGCCGAGGGGTGAGCCAGCGCAGGCCGTCGGCCATCGTGGCGTGGTGGGCGTCGACCCGGTCGGCCAGGTCGGTGAAGAACGAGGCGGGGTCGACCGTCCGCCTCGGTCCGTCGATTCGCGTGCGCAGGTCGACGCTCACGGCTCCCTCCCCGGGTGGGACGCCCGTCGACGCTACTGCGACCCGTCGCCCCGCGCCCCGACCGGAGCCCTGGCACACTCTTCGTGGACCGGGGGGTGGCCATGGGGAGGATCGCGATCCGAGTCGCGGTGGCGGGCGCGTTGCTCGTCACCCTGGCCGCGTGCTCGTCGAGCTCGGGCAGCACGACCGCCGACGGCGTCCCCCCGCCGCCGAGCGCCGGTGGTTCACTGGTCGTCGGCACGAACGGCGAGGTCGAGGGGTTCAACCCGCTGACGAGCCAGTGGTCCGGGCCCGCCTACCAGATCGGCCGCACCGTGCTCGACCCGCTGGTCGTCATGGACGAGAACGGGGACTGGCAGCCGTACCTGGCGAAGTCGATCACGCCGAACGAGGACTTCACGGTCTGGACCTTCGAACTGCGGTCCGGCGTGACGTTCCACAACGGCGAGGTCCTCGACGCCGACGCCCTCGCCGTCTTCTTCGACGCCGCGACCACGAGCCCGCTCTCGTCGCAGGGCTATCCCGAGAAGCCGGCCATCACCGTGACGGGGCCCCTGACCGTGGCCCTCGGCTTCACCCAGCCGTGGTCGGCCATGCCCACGTCGCTCGTGGAGCAGGGCGGCTACGTCATCGCTCCCGAGCAGGTGCGGTCCGGGGACACCGCCAGGCCGATCGGCACGGGGCCGTTCGTGTTCGACGAGTGGATCCCCGACAAGCACTTCCGGGCGACCCGCAACCCGGGCTACTGGCGACCCGGGTTGCCCTACCTCGATTCGATCGAGTTCCGGCCGATCCCCGACGTCAACCGTCGGCTCGACGCGCTCGAGGCGGGGGACCTCGACGTCGCCGAGGCCAACAGCGTCGGCGACCCCCGCCTCGACGGGCTCCGCTCGGCCGGGCTCACCGTCGTCGAGGACTTCGACCACGTCGGGGTGTCGAACCTGTTGATGAACAACGACCACCCTCCGCTCGACGACGAGCGGGTGCGCCGCGCCGTCGTCACCGCCATCGATCGGGAGGCCTTCCGGGACGCGGTGCTCGACCCGTCGTTCGAGCTCGCCGACCAGCCGTTCCCCGAGGGCAGCCGTTGGCACACCACCGTCGACTACCCCGCGTACGACCCCGACGCGGCGCGCGAGCTCGTCTCGGAGTACGAGGCCGACAACGGCCCGATCTCGATCTCGATCATGATCATCGCCACCGGGGCGCCCACCCAGCCCGCCCAGTACCTGCAGCAGCAGCTCGGCGTCGTCGGCATCGACGTCGACATCGTCGACCTCGAGCTGGTGACGTTCGTGCAGCAGTTCGTGAAGGGCGAGTACGACACCGTCTACCTGGGCAGCTTCTTCGGCGCCACCGACCCGGACGGCTCGTACCCGTTCATCTCGTCGACGGGTGCGGCGCCGGAGACCCTGGTGAAGCTCAACTTCGCCCGCTACCGGAACCCGGCCGTCGACGACGCCCTTCGGGCCCAGCGGGCGACCGACGCCGCCGCCGCCCGGGCCGAGCAGTGGGCCACGATCTGGCGCGCCTTCGCCGACGACCTGCCCTACGCCTTCCTGGCCTACGACCGCACCGCTTGGGCGACCGAGGCGGACGTGTACGGCCTCGACGGCTTCACCACCCCCGAAGGGATCCCCCTCCCCGCCATCAACCGCTGGACGCCCTTCTACACCGGTGTCTACGTGGCTCCCCAGCCGTAGCGCCCGGAGGACCTTCGCCCCTACGGGCCGGACCGGGCGGGGCGCACACTGCAGTCAGCTCCTCGTTGCCGGACGTGCGGGCCCGAGAGGAGGTTGCCATGTCCTCGGTGTTCGAGCGGTCTCCGGCGCCCCGTGCGGACGGGCCACCGCCCGAGTTCTCGCGGCGATCCCGTCGGGACCTCGTCGTGGCGTGGCTGTCGGCCGCGCTCGTGTTCGTGGCGCTACCCGTCGGACGGGCGGCGAGCATCGCCCTGCTGGAGTCCCGAGGCTACGACCAGCCCATCGAGACCGAGCCGCCGGGTTTGGGGCTCGCATCGTTCCTCCTGCTCGCTTCGATCGTGGTCGTCCCCGCCGGAGCGGCGGCGTGGTTCGGGTGGCGAGCGTGGCGCGAGGGACACCCGTCCGGCGCCGTCGCCGCCATCGTCGCCGCGGTCATCGGCGGTGGGCTGGTCCTCCTCGGCCTCCCCGTGTTCCTCAGCCGGCTCCTGGGTTGGCCGGTCGTGCTGACCTGTGGTGCCCTCCTCGCAGCGATGGTCATCGCGATCGCGAGGCGTCGCCACCGGCATCCCGCGGCTTGACAGCGACCCCCTTCCGGTGCGGGGACGCCGTCGACGACGGCACCGACCGTACCGGTCGGTGCCCGGCCGCCGAGGCCGTGGACTGTGGACTGTGGCAAGGTTCGCACCACCATGGAGCGCCCGACCTCGACCTGGAACATCGACCCGGAGCTCGAGCCCTTCGTGCCCATGCTCCCCACCAACGACCTCGATGACGTCGACGCCGCCCGGGAGGCGTTGGCCGAGCTCATCGAGCGGTTCGCCGGCGAGGCCGACGAGTCGGCCCTCGAGATCGAGGACCGTGTCGCCCCCGGGGCGGGCGCCCAGCCCGATGTCCCGGTCCGCGTCTACCGGCCCCGCGGCGACGCACCACCGGGAGGGTTCGCCGGACTGCTCTACCTCCACGGCGGCGCCTTCGTGCTCGGCAGCGTCGACACCGAGCACATCGGGGCCGTCCAGCTCGCGACCCACCTCGGCATCGTGGTGGTGTCGGTCGACTACCGGTTGGCCCCCGAGCACCCCTTCCCGGCCGGGCCCGACGACTGCTACCACGCCCTGTGCTGGCTGCACGAGCAGGTCGACGCACTGTCGGTCGACGCGACCAGGGTGGCGGTGATGGGTCAATCGGCGGGCGGAGGCCTCGCGGCATCGGTGGCACTCATGGCTCGCGACCGAGATGGTCCGGCCCTGTGCTTCCAGTTCCTCGGCATCCCCGAGCTCGACGACCGGCTCGACACGCCGAGCATGCAGACCTTCGTCGACACCCCGATGTGGACCCGCCGCAACGCCGAGCTCAGCTGGCGTCACTACCTCGGCGACCACGACGGCGTCGTCTCGCCCTACGCCGCGCCGGCGCGCGCCGACGACCTGTCGGGCCTTCCGCCCGCCTACGTGTCGACCATGGAGTTCGACCCGCTCCGCGACGAGGGGATCCTCTACGCCCTCCGCCTGCTGCAGGCCGGGGTGCCGGTCGAGCTGCACCAGTACCCGGGCACCTTCCACGGTTCGGCCGCCCTCGCGTTCGCCGAGGTCTCGAAGCGCCAGGCCGCCGAGCAGGGTGGCGTCCTGCGGCGCGCCCTCGGGCTCGGCTGACGCTCGACCGGTCGAGCGAGCGGCCGCCGTGCGAGGTCCCCCGTCTACAGTCCGACCGTGCCCACGCGACGATCGGCCGGTCCCCTCGGCAGCAGCCCCTGCGGCGCCGCCCGCCGTGGCGTCGCCCTCGCCCTCGCCGCGCTGGCAGTGGTCACCGCCGGTTGCACCGGCGCCGACGACGGCGCCGACGACGGCAGCACCGACCCGGCCGTCCCGGCCCTCACCACCGAGGTCGCCGACGACGCCCGCATCACCGTCCGAGCCGGAGCGCGGGAGCTCATCACGTCGCCCGACGACGGCGCCGTCGCCTGGCGCACGGCCGAGCAGACGGCGGCGCCGAAGGGCGGCACCTACCTGGGCCACGAGCTCCTCGCCTCCCAACCGGCCACCGAGGCACCCTGGACCGAGGCCGTCAGCGCCGAGGTGACCGATGACGGCGGGGTCGTACAGGCCACCCTCGGCGCCGACGGCGGCGAGGCCGCCCTCTCGGCCGAGCCGGCCGGCGAGGGCATCACCCGAGTCACCGTCACCGCCCCGGAGGGCGCCGACGAGATCGCCGTCTCCTTCGCCTGCGGCGCCGACGAGCGCTTCTACGGCTTCGGCGCCCAGACCTGGGCCACCCAGCACCGCGGCGAGACCATCCCCATCTGGGTCGTCGAACAGGGCCTCGGCAAGTTGACCCCCGAGACCCCCGAACCGGCCCCTGCCCTGCTCGGCGAGCCGTACGACTCGTACCTGCCCATGCCGTGGTTCGCCTCGTCCGAGGGCTACGGCATCAGCCTCGACACCACCCGCTACTCCACCTTCGAGCTGTGCACCCCCGAGCACCCCGACCGCTGGACGATCACGACCTGGGACGACGAGCTCAGCTGGTTCGTCATCGGCGGTGACACCCCCGAGGAGCTGCTCGTCCGCTACACGGGACTCGTCGGCCGGCCACTTCGCGAGCCCCCCGACTGGTTCTACGCACCCATGAACGACGCGGTCCGGGGCCGGGCCAACGTCGAGCGCGTCGCCGGGGTCCTCCGAGACAACGACATCGCCTCCTCGGTCATCTGGACCGAGGACTGGATCGGCCTCGGCTCGGCCGCCACCGGGCTCCGCCTCTCCCACGACTGGGACGTCAGCCCGAACGACTACCCCGACCTCGCCTCGATGACCGACGCCCTCCACGACGACGGGTTCCGGTTCCTCGGCTACTTCTCCCCGTTCACCCCCGACGCCGCGGCCACCCCCGGTGGCACCGCCACGCTCCCCTCCGGCCAGCAGGTCACGCTCCATCCCCAGAACGACGTCAAGTGGCCCGAGGCGGTCGACGGCGGCTTCACCTTCACCGACGAGGCGGGCGAGCCCTACCGGATGCTCTCCCCGCCGTTCGTCCCGCCGCCCGGCTCGGCCCTCGACGTCACCGACGCCGAGGCCGTCGAGTGGTTCCAGGGCTGGGTCGAGGACGCGGAGGCCCTCGGCCTCGACGGGTCGATGACCGACTTCGGCGAGTGGGTCCCCGTCGACGCCCGGTTCGGCGACGGCCGCACCGGCGCCGAGGTCCACAACGAGTACCCCCTGCTGTGGCAGCAGGCGAACCGCGACGTGTGGGAACGGCTCCGCCCCGACGGCGACTACCTCTTCTACGTCCGCTCCGGGTACACGGGCACGGCCCGTCTGGCCCCCGCCGTGTGGGGCGGCGACCAGAACACGACCTTCGACCGCCTCGACGGTCTGGGCAGCGTGGTCACCATGGGCGTCAACCTCGGCCTGTCCGGCATCGGCTACTACGGCCACGACATCGCCGGGTACTCGGCGTTCGCCGTCCCCGGCATCGAGAACACCCCCACCACGAAGGAGCTGTTCCTGCGCTGGGCCGCCATCGGCGCCTACACGCCGATGATGCGCACCCACCACGGCAGCCGCTACGGCGAGAACTGGTCGTTCGAGGGTGGCCCCAACCCGGCCAACCCGGTCGAGCCACTCCAGGACGCCGCGACGCTGACGACGTGGAAGCGCCTGGCCGACGAGCACATCCAGCTCTTCCCCTACCTGAAGGCCTACGGAGCAGAGTACGCGGAGACCGGGCTGCCGATCATGCGGCACCTGTGGCTCGCCTACCCCGACGACCCGGCCGTACAGGCGGGCCGGCCCGACGACCCCCGTTTCGATACCTTCGCCGCGGTCGGTCGACCAGCGCGCGAGATGTTCGAGTACCTGCTCGGCGACGAGCTGCTCGTGGCGCCGATCATCGACGAGGGCGCCACCTCGCGACCCGTCTACCTGCCCGCCGGCCGCTGGTACGACATCCGCACCGGCGAGGCGTTCGTGGGGCCGACGGTGGTCGAGGCCACCGCCGCGCCGGGCGAGGTGCCGGTGTACGCGCCGGCCGGCGCGCTCGTGCCCCGGCTGCCGTCGGGCGTCGAGACGCTGGTCGAGACCGCCGACCCCGAGGTGGTCGACGTCACCGACGTCGCCGACCGCATGGTGCTCGACGTGTTCCTCGGCGCCGACGGCACCTTCGCGCTGCCCGACGGCACCACCTTCGAGCTGACCTCGGGCGAGGTGCCCACCGGTGGGGACGACGCCGTCGCGATCACCGTCGACGGCGCGGGGGTCGAGCCCACCTCGTCACCCGAGGGGCTGTCCGGCCTGGTGACGGCCGAGCTGCCCGCCGGGGACCAGGTGACCGCCGAGATCGGCGTCGGCGACACGGATCACCGGCTCACGATCACCGGCGCACCGCGGGCCCGCGCCTACACGCTGCGCATCCGGTCCTGAGCCCGCGGCCTCGCGGCCGCGGCGGAGCGAGGCGCCGGCCGGCCGCCCGGATCAACGGGACCAGGTGACCCGGAGCCGCTCGACGCGCCGGAGCACGGCGTTCACCGGCTCGCCGACCTCGACGGCGTGGAGGGCGGGCAGCCGGTGCGCGACCGCGTCGAGGGCGGCGACCAGCTGCTGGCGAGCGAGGTGCGAGCCGGGGCAGAACTTCGCCCCGAACCCGAACGTGAGGATCTCGCTCTCGGCCCGGTCGGGGTCGAAGCGATCCGGGTCGGAGAACACGTCGGCGTCCCGGTTGGCCGACGCGATGCCGCACAGCACCAGCGCCATGGGCGGCAACTCGACTCCGGCGACCTCGCCGCCGTCGGGCGCGATCCGCGGGAGGACCGACACCGGGGGCTCCAGTCGCAGCGACTCGTGCACGATGCGGGGCAGGAGCCCGGGCTCGGCGCGGGCCCGGTCGAGGAGGCCAGGCTCGGTGACCACCCGCCACAGCAGGGTGCTCAGGCCGTCGGAGGTCGTCGTGGCCCCCACCGCGTAGAGCAGGCGGACGTGGGACGCGATCTCCTCGTCGGTCAGCCGCACGCCGTGGTAGTCGCCGACGACGAGTCGCGAGATGACGTCGTCGGCCGGCTCGGCGCGCCGGGCCGCGAGGGCCGGCAGGAGGAACTCGGTCACCTCCGCCGCCGCCCGCAGCGCCCCATCCGGGTCGGCGGGGTAGCTGAGCATCGCCAGGGCCCAGACCCGCTGCCGTTCCTCGGACCCCCGGGGCAACCCCAACTTGCGGCTGATCGCCCAGAACGGGAGCACCTGGGCGAAGTCGGTGGCGAGGTCACCCTCCCCGCGGGGGACGAGCCGGTCGAGCACCTCGTCGGCGAGGGGGGTGAGCTCGGCGTCGATGAACCGGCTGACGGCGCGAGAGCGGAACGCCGGCATGGCGAGCTGTCGATAGGTCGTGTGGTCGGGCTCCGCCATGTCGATGAAGGTGCTACCGATGTTCGGCCGGGTGGTGAACTGATAGGCGACCTCCCCGGGGAACTGCTCCTGGGCGCCGAAGAAGCCGCGAAGCGCCTCGTACCGGGTGAGGAGGTAGGCGGGCATGCCCGCGAACCGCGCCCCGACCACCGGTCCGGCCTCGCGAGCCCGGCGAAGCACGTCGTGCAGCGCCTCCCCCGGGACTGCTGCCGTGGCGAAGTCGACATCGATCGATGGAAGTGCCAAACCCGTTCCCCCCGGTGCGCCGACTCCGACGCTACCCGTCCGGTCACGCCCGCCCGACGATCCGCGCCTCGACGAGCCGGGTGACTCCGACCCGATCGGCGCCCTCGGTGGGGATGCCGGGGGAGGTGGGGCCCTGCCGGCGCAAGCCCACCCTGCGGTTCCGACGACGACCACCTAGGCTCCGCCCGGTCGGACGAGACGATCGGGGGACGAACCCCGCCCGCGTCCGTCCCACCCGAGCGCACCACCGGAGGAGGACCTCGATGCAGCAGCTCGACGGCAAGGTCGCCGTCGTCACCGGGGCAGGCAGCGGCATCGGCCTCGCCCTCGCCACCCGCCTGTCGGCGGAGGGGATGCGCGTCGCGCTGGCTGACGTCGACGATGGCGCGCTGGCCCAGGCCGAGGCGTCGCTGGTCGCCGCCGGAGCCGGAGCCGACACGATGCTCACCCACCGGTGCGACGTGCGCCGCGGGGACGAGGTCGAGGCATTGGCCGACGACGTCTTCGCCACCTGGGGTCAGGTCGACGTGCTCGGCAACAACGCCGGGGTGTTCGTCGGTGGCCTCCTCTGGGAGCGCCCAGCCGCCGATCTCGAGTTCGTGCTCGGCGTGAACGTGTGGGGCATCCTCCACGGCATCCGGGCCTTCGTCCCCCGCATGTTGCTGCAGGGCACCGAAGGCCACATCGTGAACACGTGCTCGGTCGCCGGCCTACTGGCGAGCCCGTTCAGCGGGCCCTACGGCATCTCGAAGTTCGCCGCGCTGGCCGCCACCGAGAGCCTGGCCCTGGACCTGGCCGCAGTGGGGTCGGCACTCAAGGTGACCGCGCTGTGCCCGGGGATGGTGCGCACGAACCTGGCGGCCCAGTCGCTGGAGACCCGGCCGGCGGAGTTGGCCGCCACCTTCACCGAAGACGCCGCCTTCGCCAACGAGGTCCTCACCCAGTACCTCGAAGAGGGCATCGAGGCCTCCGACGTCGCCGGTCAGGTCGTCGACGCCATCCGGGCCGAGCGGTTCCTCGTGCTCACCCACCCGCACCACGTCGACGCCCTGGGGCCGAGGACCGACCAGCTCGCGGCCGGCCGCCTCCCCGATCCCGGCGACTACCGTTGAGTCGACCAGGACGAGGGACCGACCGCCCCGCAGCACCCGGGGCGGCGTTCGATCCGGGCATGGAACACGTGCCCGACACCTAGCTCCACCCGCGGCGATGCAGCTCGGACCGCAGCGCCGCGAGTGAGCGCTGCGACACGTCGAGGAGCGCCTGCTCGTCGAGGAACACCCGGACTCGCCGCCGCTGCTCGTCGAGGTCCTCCGACATGCCGAGCCGCTTCGCGAGGTCCCCGGCGTAGGCGATGGTCGACGGCTGCCGCTCCAACCCGGTGCTCGACAGCAACTCCCGCGCAACCTCGTCATCGCCCTCGCAGTGGGCCAGCGCGGCCAGGAGCACGAGGCTGTCGTCGGATTCGGAGATGACCCGGCCGGTCGCGGCACGCGTGGCATGGGTCCTGATCGTCTGGCGCGCCCGGTCGAGCTCGTCGAGCGCGAGGTGCGCGAGGGAGGTGATCTCGGCTCCGTCGAAGAAGTCGAGCGCGTAGTGGTCACGCTCGGCGACCGTGTCCAGCGCTCGGGCCGGCGTGCCGAGGAGGACCTGACACACGGCGACGATCGACGAGTGCTCGAGGGTCAGGTAGGTCCAGGCAGCTCGATCAGTGGTGTCGACCACGGGTTGCGAGTACTCCGACGCGGCGCGGTAGTCGCCGTCGTGGAGCGCGACGGTCGCGGCCGCCCACCGCATCGTGGCGAACGGCACCCCGGCTTCTCGCTCCATGGCGAGGGCATCGAGATCGTCGTACTCGGCCTGGGCCCGTGCCAGGAACTTCCGAGAGACCTCGGCGTCGGTGAACGCGGCCAGCCACGCGAGCATCGCCCACCCGGTCGAGCGCAGCACTGCGGTCGGTGCGGTCGTGAGCTCCCGCGCCATCGGCAAGAAGGCGGGCCAGTCCTGGTGCATGCCGAGGGCGAACAGGTTCTGTGACCGCACGTACCCGGCCAGTTCCGGATCGGTCGACGCCAGGCCCAGCAAGGCCCGGTCCGCCAGCGCTCGGTACTCGCTCATCTGGACGGCGACGAAGAACGCCATCGTGCTCCCGGCGAGCAGCTCGCCGCCCGCGGTCCACTGCTCGGAGCCCGACGCCCATTCGAAGGCTCCGACGACGTTGCTCGTGTCATGGCGGAGCCGGATCCCCACGCTCAGGTAGCCGAGCGGAGAGCGGCCGTGCGCCATGGCCAGCCCTCGGAAGTGCTCGAGGTGGCGGTTGCGGACGGCCGCCGCCTCACCGGCATCGACGAGGCGATCCTCGGCATAGGCCTTCACCGTCTCGAGCAACCCGAACCGGGCCGTGTCGCCACCCTCGGCGCGCACCACCAGGGACTTCGCGACCAGCGCTTCGACGACGGTCATCGCCCTGGCTCGATCCAAGGAAGCGGCCGCAGCCGCAGCGTCGAGGTCGAACCCGTCGACGAACACACCGAGCGCCCGGAACACCTCCTGCTCGGCGGGTTCGAGCAGGTCATAGCTCCAATCCAGCATCGCCTCGAGCGTTCGCTGGCGTTGACGGCGACGACCGCCCGCCAACAGCTGGAACCGGTCGTCGAGGCCGACGAGGAGCTCAGGCGCGGTCATCACCGTGATCCGCGCCGCGGCGAGCTCGATGGCGAGGGGCATGCCGTCGAGCCGGCCGCAGATGGCCGAGATCGTCGCCGCATCGTCAGCCACCTCGAAGCTCGGATCGAGCGCGCCGGCGCGATCGACGAACAGGCGAACGGCGGGCGAGTCGGGCGCATCGCTCGGAAGCGACCCGAGCACCACGCAACGCTCGCCTTCGACGTCGAGGGCTTCGCGGCTGGTGGCGAGCACGACGGCAGGACCGTGCAGGGCGAGGAACCGCTCGGAGAACTCCGCACAGTCATCGATGACGTGCTCGCAGTTGTCGAGGATCACGAGCGCCGGCTTGTCCGCGAGGTAACGGATCACCTGATCGATCGCGTCCCCCGGGCCCAGGCTCAGGCCGACGGCGTTGGCGATGGCCGTCGGCACGTCCGAGCCGTTCACGACCGTGGTGAGATCGGCGAACCACACACCGCCGACACGATGCGCGAGCTCGGACTCGCCGATCGCGATCGCCAATCGCGTCTTGCCCACACCACCCACCGCCGTGATCGTGACCAGCCGGTGCTCGCCGAGCAGCTGACGGACTCTGAGCACCTCGTCGTCCCGGCCGATGAGGCGCGTCGGGCGGGCCGGGAGGTTCGACAGCCCCGGGTCGACGACTCGCAGCGGCGGGAACGCCCCCTCGCCCAACTGGAACAGGCGAACCGGTTCAGCGACGTCGCGCAGCCGGTGCGAGCCCAGGTCCGTGACGTCGGTGATGCCGGCGGCGAGCCGCACGGCCTCGGTGATGAGCACCTGCCGTCCGTGGCCCGCGGCCTCGACACGGGCGGCCGTGTTCACGACCGGGCCGAAGTAGTCACCCCCTCGCTCCTCCGCCTCTCCCAGGTGCAGGCCCATGCGCACCTTCAACTCCGGCCCGGGCCATTCGGCATCAGCGAGGGCACGCTGGGCATCGGTCGCGGCGCGCAACGCGTCGGTCGGTCGCGGGAACGCCGCCGCGAACGAGTCGCCGGCGGTCGTGAACACGTAGCCGCCGTTCGACTCGATCGCCGAGCGCAACCGCGCGTCGTGCACCGACAACGAGGCTGACATCGCCTCCTTGTCCGCCGCCCACGACCGCGTCGAGCCCTCGACGTCGGTGAACAGGAACGTGACGGTGCCGGTCGGCCTCGGATCTCCGTGCTCGTCACCCGCCATGAGCCGAGAGTGTCGCACAGCAGACCGGCGTCACTCTCGGACGCGTTCGCCGAGCGATGCACGTCGACCTCGCGAGGTACGGTGGCTCTGATCTCCAGCGAAGGAGCACGGTCGACCATGGACTACCTGTTCGAGACGGGCACGCCGATCACCGAGGAAGAGGCGCTGGCGCAGGTCGCCGAGCTGGGCCTCCACGGCCTGGCCTTCGACCAGGACCTGCAGGAGGACGAACCGCTGCACTGGCACGAGTTCGACTCGGTCAGCTTCGTGATCTCCGGAACCGGCAGCTTCGCCGACGAGCACGGGAACGTGACCGACGTGGGTCCCGGGTGCCGCCTCGAGGCCCCGGCCGGCTGGCTGCACCGCAACCTGGCCGGCCCTTCGTACCGGGTCGTCCTCGGCACCAGCCTCCCCGGCGAGCAGTGGACCGCGCCGATCAACAAGGACCCCGCAGAACGGCCCGCTTCACCGGAGATCTGACGACCCCGATCGCCCCGAGCGCCGGGGCCGCGGACGTCCTCGATCGGCGCCCGCTGACGTCGAAGTGGGGCTGCTCGGAGCTGGACCGCGCCACACGCCGTCGCCCGCGCGAGCAGCCGTCCGCCGTAGACGGTCATCGCGACGTTCGGGTTGGCGCGGAGGCGGCCGGCGACCCGGATCGGAGTCCGGTGTCTCTTCGCCAGCTGCCTGGATCGAGACGCCGGACCGACGAAGAAGACCAGCTCGACCTACGTGGACCTTTGGGGACGGCTGTCAAACCCTGTGCAACGGCGGCTGTCTGAGGCGACCGTCAACGCCCTCGTGCGGGACTACGTGGCGGGGTCGTCGATCGACTCACTGGCCGAGAAGTCCCACGAAAACGGCACCACCATCATCAGCCGCCTCGACCGCCGCGGCATCGAGCGCCGGAAGTCCGTACGGAAGATGACCGACAGCTCGGTCCGCGAGGCCACGAAGTACTACGAGGCGGGCCAGTCGCTGAGGGTCGTCGCGGTCCGGTTCCACGTCGATGCGAGAACCCTCGCTCGCGAGTTCAGGCGGGCGGGGATCCAAACCCGGCCGAGACAGGGGTGGTGCACACGCACCTGGCCACGGCCTGATCATCGCTCGAACCAGGACGATCAAGAGCTCAGCCGCCCCCAGTGCGCTGCGACGGACACGATTGGCGACGGACCAGTCGACTGCCTGCACGGTGCGGCGCTGGTGGCGTGGCTCCACGTCGCCGTGCTGGACGCCGGAGTAGGTTGGCGGCGTGGAAGGCTTCACGCAAGCGGACCCATGCGAGGACGAGACGGGGGTTGAGAGGACTCGTTCGTTCCCCCCGCAGCAGGACGGTCTTCGGTACCTGACCGAGGGGGGCCAGGAGACCGAGATCATGTACAAGTTCGGGTTCGAGCTGCCCGAGTTCGCCATGTTCCCGTTGCTCGACGACCCGCGGGCTGTCGTCGAGCTGCGAGGGATGTACCAGCGTTTCCTCGAGACCGCGTGCGCCCATGGGTTCGCCGCGTTGATGGGGGGCTTCGACTACCGGGCCAGCCCTGACTGGGCGGGGCTGCTCGGCTACTCGCCGACCGCATTGGAGGAGATGCAGCTTCGGGCCATCGAGTTCCTGCGGGAGGTCGCACGCCCGTACGTCGATCAGCTACCCACGTTGCTGTTCGTCGGCATCGTCGGACCACGCGGCGACGCATACTCACTCGACCATCCGATGACGGCAGAGGAGGCGGAGGACTACCACTCGACCCAGATCGCAACGCTGGCGACAGCCGAGGTGGACCTGGTAGAGGCCATGACCTTCAACAACGTACCGGAGGCGGTCGGCGTGGCCCGCGCCGCGACTCGAGCTGGGTTGGCGGCGTCGATCTTGTTCACGCTCGACAGCAACCACCGCCTGCACTCTGGTCCGACGCTGAAAGAAGCGATCGAGGCCGTCGACTCCGAATGCGGTGAGGGACGGCCCGCCTTCTACGGAATCAACTGCTCGCACCCACTCGAGTTCCTTCCGGCTATCGAGCCTGGTGACTGGTTCGAGCGGGTCCGCTGCCTGCGCCCGAACGCCGCCATGATGGACAAGATCTCGCTGTGCACACTCGGGCACCTCGAGTCAGGCGACCCCGTCGACCTCGGCCAGCGCATGGGCGCCATCGCCGAGCAATACCCGCACCTCGACATCTGGGGCGGATGCTGCGGCACCTGGGACACACACCTCGACGAAATCGCCCGCAACGTCAAGACACACTGAGCCCGACACGCTCTCAGAGAGATCGGACACGCGAACTGCCCTCTCAACTGGGCAAACGTTGTGATTCTGTCAACGTCGTGGACCTGGCGGGACGGCTTTCAAACCCTCCCGAGGCCGTGAGAGCCCTTGCAGAAGAGGGATCGGACCCGCTCCTGCGGCCTCGGAGGAGTGCTGGAGGCACTCCGAATCGCGCCTCGGAGGCCTCGACTGGCGCAGTTCCAGAGCAAACGGGACGGCTTTCAAACCCTGTGCAATGGCGGCTCAGTGAGACAACCGTCAACGACCTCGTGAGCGATTACCTGGCGGGGTCGTCGATCGACTTGTTGGCATCGCGGTTCGGAGTCAGCCGAACGACGATCATCAGCCACCTCGACCGCCGCGGCGTCAAGCGCAAGAAGGTGGTCCGGAGGATGACCAACCGCTCGGTTGCACAGGCGGCGGAGCGCTACCTATCCGGCGAATCGCTCAAAGCCGTCGCGGCGCGCTTCGGCGTCGACACGCGGACGCTCGCCCGCGAGTTCGGACGTGCGGGGGTCAGCATTCGGCCACGGCGAGGTTAGCCACCTGCTTGTCAGACTTGAGCGGTCGACCTCCATCGCCTCTGGACGCCCTCACCCCCCACCGGGCCCGGCCGGGTGCGCTGAGCCCAGATGCCCCTGGCGGCAGCGTCGAGGCCCGCCTCGACCGCCGAGGCCTACCGACCTGTCTGCGCGGAGGAATGCCGCCATCGACCCTCATGCTGTGCGTCATCGCCCTCGGCGGTTCCATCAACCTCGGCCAGGCACTGTTCATCAACATCCTGGTGTCGCTGTTCGCCGGGATTCTCCCGGTCCCCGGAGGCATCTGTGTCACCGAAGCGGGTCTCACCGCAGGGCTCACAGGTGTCGGGGTCGGCACCGACATCGCCCTTCCCGCCGTGATCTTCTGCCGGCTCTACAGCTACTACCTGCCCCCATCTGGGGGTGGTTGTGCCTCCACTGGCTGACCCGCCACGACTACCTGTGACCGGAGGCGTGCTCTCTTCTAGGGTTGGTCTCGTGCCGAGACCGGACCAGACTCCGACAAGGATGACGCCATGAGAACCTCACTCTCACCCAGGGCTGCGGTCTCTCTGGCTCTCCCGCTGCTGCTGCTCTTTCTCATTGCCGCGGGGTGCTCGAGCGACGACGCCAAGAGCGGCACCGCCACGACCACCGCGGAGCAGCGCACCTGCGACGCATGGTCCGGGGTGGTCAGCGCCTTCGACAGCTTCCAGTCGGTCGACATCATCAACGAGGGCCTGGACTCCGCTCGCAGCTATGTCACCGGGCTCGAGACCTCCGTCCAGGAGCTGTCCGACGCGGCCAGCGCCCAGCTCCAACCCGAGGTCGACGCCTTGAAGACCGCCATCACCGACCTCGAGGACACCCTGAAGGCAGGAACGTCGGCCAGCCAGATCGGCAGCGCCCTCGACCGGGTCAACACGGCATGGAACCAGCTCGTCACCTCGTTGAAGACCGACTGCTCGTCGGTCGACGCCGAGGCCACTTGACCAGCCCGGACGGCCCCGTCGTCGACGGCGAGCGACGAAACAGCCCGGACCGGGTCGTCGCCCTCACCGACGGTGTGTTCGCCATCGTCGTCACGATCCTCGTCCTCGAGGTCGCGGTACCGCCGAGCCTGTCGGAGCAGTCGCTGTTCGACACCCTCGAGGAGCTGCGACCGACACTGGTCACGTGGGTCATCAGCTTCTTGCTCACTGGCATGTACTGGGTGATGCACCGCGACCTCTTCGCCCGGATCCGACAGGTGAACCGCGACCTTGTGTGGCTGAACCTCCTGTTCCTCCTACCGGTGAGCCTGATCCCGTTCGCGGCGCAGGTGCTGGGCGAGTACCCCGACGAACCCGTGGCATCGCACATCTACGGCGTTGTGCTCATCGCCGTGACGATCATGCGAGTGGCGATGTACTCGTACGTGGAGCGCCGACCGGCACTGTTGTGGGACCCGACGGAGCTCAATCGGTCCCGTCTCGGCCTCGCTGTCGCCGCTGCACCGCTCCCCCTCTATCTCCTGGCGATGGCGATCGCCGGCGCAGCGCCGACGATCAGTGTCGTGCTGTTCTTCGCGGTTCCGGGCCTCTACTTCCTTCTCGTCACCCTGCTCCGAGACCGAACGACGACAAGCGGAGAGGCAGAAGAGTTCAGCTGAGCACCCGGCAGACGTCAGCGGAACACGGTGGGGGTCCCTCTCCAGAAGCGAGACGAGTGAGGCGCTCATGCCGCCAGTCACTTGAACGGCTCGGCCGGTTCGAACTCAGCGGACAACCTCGCTCGCTAGCGCCTTCGGACCGAGGACATCGATCTTCTTGGGAGTCGCCCCCGCGGCCAGGTCGACCTTGTCGAGATCCACCTGGATGACAGCGGGCCTGATCGCCGACTCGAAGTAGTAGCGCTTCGCGTCGTGATCGGTGACGGTGCGCCACAGGGTGGCCGAGATGTTCGGGTGGTCGGGATCCTCCATGCCGAGAGGCGTGCCGATCGCTCGCATCATGGAGAACACGGCGGCCACCGCCATCTGCCGGTCCTCGAACTTGGGGACGGTCTTGATGTAGTAGCTCAGGCGAACGAATCGATCCTCAGCGTTGATCGTGCCCGGTAGCATCCTGTCGCCGTCGATCAGGTCCCAGTAGGTGTTCAGCGCCAGCTGCTGATCGAAGATCGGCGAGTTCGTCATCACCCGGTACTCAGAGCCGTGATGGATCACGAGCTCGCCGTCGATGTACTCGAGGATGGCGGAATCGCCGGCGGCACCCGAGACGGACAGATGCACGGCTGCCGCGCGTCCGTTCGGCGTGCCGGTCTCCGGATGATCCTGTCGTCGTCAGAGGAGATGGAGGTCGTGGGCGAGGCTGCCGACGGGGCCGACGCCGTCTCGACCGCGCGGGTGCATCGACCCGATGTCGTCCTGATGGACATCCGGATACCCGGGATGGACGGCATTGCCGCCACGTCGGTTCTCCGCCGCCTTGCGATTCCGCCGCGCGTGATCGTCCTGACCACCTTCCAGGCCGACGAGCATGTCATGAGCGCGCTTCGGGCCGGAGCTGACGGATTCCTGCTGAAGGACACTGCGCCCGCGGAGATCGTCCATGCGGTGCGCCTCGTGGCTGCTGGAGAAGCGATGCTCTCTCCGTCGGTCACCCGCACGCTTCTCTCTCACCTCGGCAACGACGAGATGACAGATCGCCGTCGCATCGCTGCCCAACGTCTGGCGTCGCTCACCGACCGGGAGCGGGAGGTCGCGTTCGCAGTGGGTTCGGGCGCGTCCAACGCCGAGGTCGCGGCATCCCTGTTCATGAGCGAGGCCACCGTCAAGGCGCACGTCTCGCTTCTTCTCGCCAAGCTCGTAGTCACGAACCGGGTGCAGATCGCCATCCTCGTGCACGACGCGCACTCGTGACGTGACCACCGCCTTGCCCGAGCGCCTCGCAACCGGCGGGTCTCCCGCTGGTTCGGTCGGCGGTGGCGCCGACGGTCAGCGTCGTGCTGTTCTTCTCGGTGCCGGGCCTCCACTCCTCCTCGTCACCCTGCTGCGCGGGCGGGCGACGACGAGCGACGCGGCCGATGAGTTCAGCTGAGTGCACGGCCGGGCAGGTGTGGTCACAGGACCGGCGCGCGCTCGGTCGAGCCGCCAGCGCCTTTCGGCGGGACCAATCCCCTCGGCGGCGCAGAGGTGCCGAGTAGATTCACGGCCGTGGTCATGGGGCGCACGAACGCCGTAGGCGCCGGAGTCGGGCACCGTGACTGACGAACTGGTCGCCGTCGGACTCGGCCTCGTCGTGCTCGTCGGCCTCGCCACACTGCTGTATAGCCGGCGGGTGCAGTCCTCGTCGCGCTACCAAGCGACCGTGGTTCCGCTTGCCAACATCATGGACGTCGGGTTCATCGTACTCTCGCCTGCGATCGTCTTTCTGGCCGGCTACGCGGCACCACTGGCAATGCTCGGGATCTGCCTCGTGGCCATCGCCACCGGGTACGCCATCGCTTACAACATCCGCCACTTCGAGCCACTCATCGGCAGCGGCGACTCGATGGAGACAGTTGAGCGGGTGGGCGAGTGGTCGCTGCTCGCTGCGTCGCTCGTCAACATCGCCTACTACACCCTGCTCCTCATCACCCTCGTCCTCTGGCCGCTCCACCTCTACTCCAACGGCCAGGTCAAGGTGTGGGGATCGGTGTTGCTGCTGGGCATCGCCGCCATCGGCTGGTTCGGGGGGATGGACTGGCTCAACCGCCAGGGCGACCGAACCACCGCGTTCAACCTAGCGGCGGTCTTCGGCGTCGTGACCGCCTTCATCGTCTACAACGTCCAGGACTGGCTCGGTGGTCGGTGGAGCCTGCCCGAGACCGATACGTCGCTCGCCACCGACGACCTCCGGAAGCTGATCGGCCTCTTCGCGCTCGTGCAGGGCTTCGAGGCCGCTCGCTACGTCGGTGAGCGCTTCGGCCGCGAGGAACGCGTCTCGACGATGCGGTTGGCGCAGTACATCTCATCGGTCGTGTTCGTCGCGTTGCTCGCGGCGGTCTTGATCCTGTTCGTCGAGATCGACGTGCCGAACAACGGAACCGGGATCTTCGTGGTCGCCGACCGTGTCGGCGACTGGCTTCCGTGGCTGGTGCTCCTCGCCGCGATAGGGAGCCAGACGTCGGCCATCATCAACGCGACCTCGTCGCGCAGCGATCTCCTCGTGGAGGCCAAGGTTCCCCGCAAGGTCAGCTTCGCTGTCGTGCTCGTTCCCGCAACGATCATCTTCCTGCTGGTCGACGTCACCGCTGCTGTGGCGCTGGCATCACGGGTGTTCGCCCTCTACTTCGCCATCCAGACCCTGATCGCCTGGGTTCTCGCCAAGCGAGCGCGGAACTGGTGGGCTGTGGCCGGCTTCACGGGCATCGAGGTGATGATGCTGACGATCGCCGTGTTCGGCGTGCCCATCTGAGCGCGGGGCCGTCGGGACTGCTGCTGACCAGCGGTACGTCATCCATCTCGTTGTCGCTTCGACAACGATCTGTGGACCTGGCGGGACGGCTTTCAAACCCTTCCGAGATCCTCGACACCATCTCTGACCCGGGGTGGAGCCGCCCAGCGAGGCCCGTTGAGAGCGTCACGGGCCCGGCCGGAGGGCCCGTTTCCCACTCTGCGAACGCATGGCCGGAGCAAAGGGGACGGCTTTCAAGCCCTGTCCAGCGCAGGCTGTCGGCTACCGACGCGGTGGCGATCTGCCATCTCTACCGCCATGGCTCCTCGATCGATGCTCTCGCCCGTCGCCATGGAGTTGATCGAACCACGATCATCGCCCACCTCGATCGAGCGGGCGTCTCACGGCGCCGCGTGGCCCGCAAGATGACCGACTCAAGGGTCGAGCAGGCAGCGACCCGCTACCGCGAGGGCTTGTCACTCGCCGAGGTGGCACACGAGTTTGGGGTACACGCCCGGACCCTGGCAAGGGAGTTCCGCCGTGCCGGCATACCGATCCGGCGTCGTCCCGGGTGAGCCGCAGGTCTCAACAGACCACTTGCCGCCGGAAGCGTCGTATCCAGCCCGATCCGCAGTGCTACGGGAGTCGAACAGCCCGGATCACCGTTGCGAGCCATGGGTCGCGCCGGGCGAGAGCCTGTTATTGGCGGGCCATGTGCATGCGGATCTCGGCTTCGGGATCGGTCATCAGTTCGCCGCTCACGTCGACGGTGACGGTGTGGATGGTGCCGGTGAACGGGAACGGGCTGGCGTAGTCGAGCAGGATCGGTGAACCGGGGTTCATGCCGCAGCTGAGTGCTCCGGGGTTGAACATGAGCGGGGTCGTGTGCGGTGCTTCGGTCTGGCCGACGAGTTCGCCGTCGACGTAGAGCTGGAGTCGGCCGGGCGCGCCCTTGCCCTCGGGCATGTTCGGCGGCCCGGTCGGCTCGAACTCGAATCGGAGCTCGTGTTCGCCCGGCGGGACCGCCTCGGTGGACTCGACCGTGAAGTAGCCGCGTGCCACGTAGTTGTGGCCGTAGGCGAGCTTGCCGTTCTGCATGAAGAGCACGTAGCCCCCCGCAGCCGAGCCCTGGCACAGCAGGACGCCTTCGGCGCCACCATTGGGGATCTCCACGGCCGCGGTGATGCTGTGGGGGCGGTTGTAGACCTTGGGGGCCGCGAAGTTCGGCACCGATTGGGTGTCGGGGTAGTAGACGTAGCGGTCTCGGGGCGCCGCGAGCAGCGGACGCTCCACGAGCAGCCGATCGATCACGCTGCCATCGATGGGCAGCACGTTGTACTTGCCGGCCTCCGCGTACCAGGTGCCGATGAGCGCGATGAGACGCGGGCGGTTGTCGGCCGCGACGTTCTTCGTCTCCGCGAAGTCCTCGGCCACGTGGTAGAGCTCCCAGCCGGTGGCGTCGAGCTCGCTGAGCTTCTCCGCCGAGATGGCAGCGCCGAAGGGCTGTTCGGCCTCCGCGAACGAGGGCCCGGGCCATGGGCACACGGCTCGCCAACCATCGTGGTAGATCGACCGGTGCCCCAGCATCTCGAAGTACTGGGTGTGGCGGTTCGTCGCCGCGGCGCCATCGTCGAAGGTGTGCGCGAAGCTCACCCCGTGGATCGGTGACTGGGTGACGCCCTTGATGCTCGTGGGCGGTTCGATGCCCAAGACGTCGAGCACCGTGGGCATCATGTCGATGACATGCGCGTACTGGGTGCGCACCTCGCCCCGGGCCTTGATGCCCGCGGGCCACTGCACGATGAACGGGTCCGAGGACCCGCCGCGGTAGGTCTCGCGCTTCCACCGGCGGAACGGGGTGTTGCCGGCGTTGGTCCAGCCCCACGGGTAGTGGTTGAAGTGCTTGGGGCCGCCGATCTCATCGATGAAGCGCAGGCTCTCCTCGACCGGCTCGGGGCAGTTGTTGAAGAACTGCGCCTCGTTCGTCGTTCCGGTCACGCCGCCTTCGGCGCTCGCCCCGTTGTCCGACACCACCATGATCAGCGTGTTGTCGAGGGCGTCGATCTTGCGGAGGAACTCGATGACGCGCCCGATGTGGTGGTCGGTGTGGCTCAAGAACCCGGCGAAGACCTCCATCTCCCGGGCGAAGAGCCGACGCTCATCGGCTGACAGCGAGTCCCAGGCGGGCACGTCGGGGTCGTGCCGGGACAAGACACAGTCCTCGGGGATGATCCCCAGCTCCTTCTGGCGTGCGAACGTGCGCTCGCGGTACGCGTCCCACCCATCGTCGAAGCGGCCCTTGTACTTGTCGGCCCACTCCTTCGGAGCGTGGTGGGGGGCGTGCGTGGCGCCGGGGCAGAAGTGCAGGTAGAAGGGCTTGTCAGGGTCCACCTGTCGCGCGTCGGCGATGAATCCGATGGCCTTGTCGGCTAGGTCGGCCGTCAGGTGATAGCCGTCTTCGGGCGTTGCGGGCGGCTCGACCTGGTGGTTGTCGTAGACGAGGTCGGGGTGCCACTGGCTGGTGTCGCCGCCGAGGAAGCCGTAGAAGCGCTCGAAGCCCCGGCCGAGCGGCCACCGGTCGTAGGGCCCAGCCGCCGTCTCCTGGCTCGACGGGATCAGGTGCCACTTGCCCACCATGTAGGTGTTGTAGCCATTGGCGAGCAGGATCTCGGACAGGTAGCCGTTCTCGAACGGCACGTTCCCGTCGTAGCCCGGATAGCCGGTCGCGAACTCGGTGATGCACGCCATCGCGTTGGCGTGATGGTTGCGGCCGGTGACGATGCAGGACCGGCTCGGCGAGCACAGCGCGGTCGTGTGCATGTTGTTGTACCGAAGCCCGTTCCCGGCCAGCGAGTCGAGCGTCGGGGTCTCAATGGGGCTACCGAAGCAGCCCAGCTGACCGAAGCCGGTGTCGTCCAACACCACGAACACCACGTTCGGCATCCCCTTCGGAGCCCGGGTCGGCGCCGGCCACGCCGGACTCGACTCCTCAGCCGTGCGACCGACCACCCCCGGAAACCCCGTCCCCGGCTTGTACTCGACAATCGCCATCTCAGATCCTGGCTCTCTCTCGGACATCCAGACGACAAGCTTCGCTGCGTTCTGCTCGTTCTACTGCACTGGGTTCTACTGCACTGGCCTACTCGCCTCGATCCGGACCGTCGGCGCCGTCTCTTGGCGGGCGCGTGGACGACGATCATGGACGAGCTCGAGCGCCGCTAGGTCGGGCGCAGGAGAGTCGTGCGGAAGATGACCGATCGCTCGGTCCGCGAGGCGGGGAGACACTACGAAGTGGGCGAGTCGCTCAAGGTCGTCGCTTCCCGGTTCGATGTCGACGCGAGCACCCGCCTTCGGCTTCCTCGCCGCCACGATGATCATCGCCTTAGCCGTGCTGATCACCACCCACCGCGACCATGCCGAGGCCTTGCCCAACGCATGAACGCCGGTCGCCCAAGGGTTTGAAAGAGCGGCCGAACGTGCCCGAGCGATCGGACACGCGAAGCGCCTTCTCACCTGGGCAAACGTTGTATCTCTGACAACGTGTGGGCGCTGAGGGACTCGAACCCCCGACCACTGTGCCCACCCCGCGTCCAGCGGCCACACCACCGGTTGGATCGGACAGCGTGACGACCACGGTCTCGTCAACCTCAACATCGATGTGGGGAACACCGGGACCGAGACAGAGGTTCACTGCGACGTCGTTTGCGAGATGACCGTCTACAGCGACAGGTGACGCGGGTCAGGTGGGCTTCTGGCCCACGCAGTGCCAGTTGAGCGTCAGCAGTTCCTCTTCCTCGGCCTGGATGTAGGACTTGCTGTTGGCGTTCATGCGCTGCATCAGCGCGTCGGTCTTCTTGGGGATCACGTGCAGCTTCGCCAGGAAGCGGAACACCGCCTCGTAGCGGGTGAACAGGGCGACTTCCTTCTTGATCAGCTCGACCGCGGGCCGCCCCACCGAGGACACCAGCTCGAAGCCGGCGTCGCGGTAGGCGTCCTCCCAGTACCGGTAGTACCAGAACCCCCCGAACACGGTCAGCTCACGGGTGTGCTGGATCAGGGTGCGCTGGTGCTCGTCGTCGCGGTCGTAGGCGTCGAGCGCGGCGACGTCGTTGATCACGAACCGACCGCCCGGCTTCAGGACCCGGAACACCTCCGAGAACGTGGAGGCGTGGTCGCTCACATAGGTCATCGGCTGGATCGCGTACACCGCGTCGAAGGACGCGTCGTCGAACTCGAGGGCCTTGTTGAAGTCACCGACCGAGAAGTTGTCCCCCGGCAGGTTCGGGTTGCGCCACGCCTTCTCGATCTGTGACCGGTCCAGGTTGATCCCGTAGGGGGTCGCCCCGGTCAGCTCGGCGATGTGCTCGGCGATCGCGCCGCACCCGCACCCCAGGTCCAGCACCTTGTCGCCGGGGCGCAGCTGCAGATCCTCCGCCACGATCTTCTCGAACAGGATCTGGTTCTGCAGCACCGACTGCGTCCGGGTCGATCGTCGGCGGCATGTACATCTTCTCGACCGAGCCGAGCGTGCACAGCAGGTGGATCACCTTGTAGAGCTCGGTCAGCTCGTTGCTGCTGCCCTGGGGGTACCCCCGCAGCGGAACGCCGGCCTCGTAGTCGGCCCTGGTGTTCTCGGGCGAGTCGACGAAGAGCTCGCCGTAGGACCGCATGTACGCGCGTGTAGTCCTCGTCGCTGATCCTCAGCAGCCCCCACAGCGCGCCGAGTCGGTCGGTGAGGGTGGTTGGCTTGTGGGGCATGGAGCTCTCCGATCGGGTCGGTCAGGTCGCGCCCGGCGCTGGCACTCGAATGGTCGGGCCGGGGGTCATGGCGCCGTCGCTCCTTGCGAGGCGATCTGGACCAGAAGATCGAGGCGGCGTCGGCGGGCCGCCTGCGGCGCATCGTCGGTCGCCAGTAGACCGAACAGGCCGGTGAGGAACGTCATGGCGAGGTCCACTGCATCGACCTCGGGCGCTCGGTCAGCGATGGTGTCGATGAGCATCAGCCCCACCGGGTGGTCACCGACATCGTGACCTTCCGCAACCGTCGGGCCGGAACTGGCCCGCGCACAGGTCGCGGACCAGCCTGCGGCCGAGTCGGCGCTCTGCCCTCAGCACGGCATCGACGACCGCGCTGAACACTGCCTCGAGCGGGACAGCCTGTTCGCTGGCGAGGAGTGCCGTGGCCGCGATGCGGCGCTCCTCGATGAGGAGCAGCTCGCGCAGGACCTCGTCCTTGCCGGCGAAGTGCACGTAGAAGGCGCCGCGGGTCACACCGACGCGTTCGGTGATCGCCGCGATCTCGGTCTCGGCGAAGCCGCGGCGCTTGAACTCCTCGACCGTCTCGTCGAACAGCCGCGCCCGGGTGGCTTCGCGCTGAGCCGAGCGAAGGCTGGTGCCGGTGGTCCGCGGTGCCGCTCGAACGCCCCCTTGTGCCGACATGGGCCCAGACACTAACGCGCGTCAGTGACGCGCGTTAGTCAGAATCGTTCCAGATCAACAGTTGCGGAATGCACGACGCCCGATGCGTCTACGCATCCTCACTGGTGGAATGTGTTGGTGAGGTGGGTTCGGAGACACGGCGACGCCGGCTACGCCGTGCCCGACGACCTGCCCGGGTCCACGCCTACCTGCCAGCTCGCGACCGGGACCTGCCCGAATCAGCGATCCAGGAACTGGTCGACCTGTTCGAGTCGCTGTTCGGGACGTCCCCCCATCCGCTGGACGGCTTCATCGTTCGCCTGCGAGGGGTACGAGGTCGCCGGTGACACCGGCTGCAGGTGGGTTGGCACCCTGCGCCGTGATTCGCCATACCCCTGTAGATCCCACCCCGAAGATGAGGTACATCGTGCCGGCCTCACATCCGTCGGACCCCTGTGCCCAACTCGACCGGGCACAGCAGATCGGTCGAGCACGAGAGCTGCGAGCACGCGACGCCCGATGAGTCCCCTTCCCATCCCCTTCGGCTGGTTCCAGGTGGGCTGGCCGTCCGACGTGCCGGCCGGCTCGGTACGGTCGCGGTACTACTTCGGGCGCCACCTCGTGCTCTGGCGGGATGACGACGGGACCGCTCACCTCAACGACGCCTTCTGCCCCCACCTCGGGGCCCATCTGGGCCACGGTGGCGTGGTGAACGGAACCTCGATTGCATGCCCGTTCCACGGTTGGGAGTTCGACGCGAAGGGGCACAACACCAAGATCCCCTACAGCGACCGGCTCAACCGGACGTGTTCGCTCAGTTCCTACCCACTGATCGAGCGCAACGGCCTGCTCATGGCCTGGTTCCACCCCGACGGCCGGCAGCCCAGGTGGGATATCCCGGACGTCCCCGAACTGGCCCACCCCGACGCCTGGAGCGCCACCGAGACCCGCGAGTTCCACGTCGACGCGGCCTGGCAGGAGATGGCCGAGAACGGGGCGGACAGCGCACACTTCGGCTATGTGCACGGCCAGCAGGACGTGCCCACCATCGACGCCTTCGAGTCGGACGGGCCGATCCTGCGGATGCGAAGCACGCAACGCTGGCCGACGCCCGACGGCGTCGTCGACGCCCTCGTGGAGGCGACCAGCTACGGGCCCGGGTTCAGCCTGGTCCGGATGACCGGGATCATCGATACCGTGAGCCTGGCGTGTAACACGCCGGTCTCGGAGGACCGTTGCCACCTCCGCTTCTCGTTCGCCGTGAAGGACGTGGGCGACCCCGAGTTCACCAAGGTGGTGGGGGACGGGTTCATCGCCGTGCTGACCGAGCAGATCGGCGAGGACGTCCGGATCTGGGAGCACAAGACCTATCTCCCTCGCCCTGCGCTCTCCGACCGGGACGGTCCGATCATGCGTTTCCGTTCGTGGGCTGCGCAGTTCTACGCGTCATCGACGTGACCCACCGATGGTCGCGATCCGACTCCGGGTAGCTGGGCTACCGATCCGGCCGCGCCGCGGCTGGACCTGACCCTGACGGGCGAGCCGGCAATCGACTTCCGCGACGGCCGCATCGTCGGCAACTGGGTGGGCAGCGACTGGCTCGGCCTGCTGGTGCATCTCGGGTTCGTGCCCGATCCCTGGGCGCCCTGACCACCGCCTCGGGCCGAGACAACGCCACGACCACACAGGAGATCGCCGATCGCTGCGACCCAGCACCCCCTTGCGTTGTTGAAATGACAACGGTGTGGTCGCGAAGGGACTCGAACGCCTGACCTCTGCCGCGTGAAGGCCAAGAGGGTCACCGCTCTGACCTGGGGCACGTGGACGGCACGAGCGGGTGCCGGGGTCGCCGCACGCCTACGCGTCCACCGCCGCCTGACGGAGGGCCTCGTCGAGCTCATCGGTGAGGCCGACCTCGCTTGCCGACGAACGCAGGTACTCGAGGTCCATCGCCTGGCGGTGGAGCCGCAAGATGCCGACCACATCTCGCCACTGTCGGTCCGACATCGAAGCTCCCTGTCGGAACCAGTCGAGCTTCCGCAGGACCTGGTCCTCGGGAGCGGTGACCCAGATCCCGTTGGCTGCGCCGGGAATGGCGATGAGTACGCGCCGCTCGATCTGCATCCGATCGAGCAGGCCATCGCCGACCACGAACAGATCCACCTTCAACGCGCTGGCGGTGTCGACCAGGTTGAACGAGGAACGATCGCTGATGGCCTGTCGCGCTGCCTCGACCGGGACGTAGAACGTTGCAGCGACTCGTTCGAGCAGCGCGTCTCCGGTGGTCTCATCGAGACGGACCGCCATGTCGACGTCGACCGTCGACCTCGGTTCACCCAGGAGCGAACTCGCCATCGACCCACCCAGCGCATACGGCACGCCGAGGTCGTCGAGGATCTCGACCATCTGGCGGACGAGATCGAATGGACCGTTGGCCATCACGTGAGCAGGAGTCGATACGCCTCGTCGGCAAGGGTCGCCCCGAAGCGGCGGCGCGCCAGCTCGTGGCGGACCTCCACCTCCGACAGCCCTGGCCGCTCCGCCAGGATGCCCGCCACCGCGAGCAGTTCGACATCGGCGTTGATCTGTTCGACAAGTGCCACCCGCTCGGCGACCGTCATCGTCCGCCATCGCTCCACGACCACGCGGAACACCTCAGGATCTGTGTCACTGGGGATCGAGCGAGGCACCACGCACCTCACGCTACCGGGCGACGGTCGACCAGGCAGTTGGTGGGCGCGGCGTCGTACGCCTCCGCTACCGCCTGGCGCAGTGAGGCACGTCCGCGCCGGCAGGGCGCTCGGACTTCGACTCATGTTGTGATCTCGACAACGGGTGGGCACTGAGGGACTCGAACCCCCGACCCCCTCACCATCGCTCGGGAGCTCCAACGGGCAGGCGCACCGATCAGACCCAGCAGCCGTCCACCACCGAGGTGGACTCCCAGCGAGACACCGCAGCTCCGCAGCGCCGCTGAGCCACCCCCAGGATCCGTCGGGTTGTCACCGGGGAGCGGCGGCGAAGAGTCGCCACGGTTCTTCGTCGCCCTTCAGCACATGTTCGCCGCGATCGTCGAAGGTGATCCCGGACCCGGCGACGAGATCCGTCACCGTCCGCGACACCAACACCTCCCCCGGTCCCGCATCTCGCGCCCGCCGAATCGGCGGATCTGCTCCCGGACCAGCCGGTCGTGGTCATCGAGTCGGGCGTGCCACTCGGCATCCCCCAACGCCACCGCGGCCTCGGTCGAACCCACGATGTCGGTGAACAACACCGTCGTGAGGAAGCGCTCGCCACCCACTGGCCGGCGTTCACCGGTGATGAACTCAGCCACCTCACCCAGGACAGGGGCGTGGTTGCCGGCGAACAGGTACTGATCGTCCCCGGGAACCTCGACCAACACCGATCCATCGATCCTGTCCGCCATGTACCGAGACATCTCCAACCCACCGAGCGAGACCTGAGAACGGTTCTGGAGGATGAGCGTCGGAACGGAGATCAGGTCGAGCGCTCGCCGCGCGTCGAGCTCCTCCCAGACGTGCCGGAGGTGCGATGCGCCAGCGCGTGGCTGCAGCGCGTGACAAGCGGGCGAGCGCCTGGAGCTCAGAGGGAGCACCCGCCAGGCTGGGCATCACTGAGGCAAGCAGCTCCGGAGTTCCCCACAGCGTGGCGACGGTCGCTGCCAGTTCTTCCGCCTCCGCTGGCGGGATCCCCGTGGGGTAGTCCTCGGCCCACCCGAATCGTGCGCCGGTGTTTCCCGAGATGAGCTTCGACACGCGCTCCGGGTGCGCTGCCGCGAACAGGAGAGCCAGCGGTCCCGCCTCGCCCTCGGGCTCCTCCCTCAGGCCCCCGCCGTGACGAGGTGGGCCGCCGCACGGAGACGGATCCGACCGTCGGTCACCCGTTCGGCGAGCGCGTCGCGCACCGCCCGGCGGATCTCATTGCGGAGCTCGGGATCGGGCGTGGCCTCCAACGCCTCCCGCGCCGCTCCCACCCCGCAGGAGGCGTCCACGGCGTCGTCGAGCCGACTCGCGGGGAGGTCCACCCTGTCGACCACCGGCGACACGTCCACGTCGACGAAGCCTGCCGACTCGAGCACGTCCGCGACCATCGCCTGCTCGCACAACGAGAACGGGCCGGGTTGCCCCGGACCGGGTAGGGACGGTGGACCGCCCGTCACGGCGAGCGCGGCGGCGCCGGGCACGAACATCCACTCGTTGGCGAACAGTTCCTGCCAGCAGACGAAGGCGAGGCGGCCACCGTCGCGGAGCGAGCCGCGGAGGTTGGCGAAGGCCACGGCCGGGTCCTCGAAGAACATGACCCCGAACTGGGAGAACACGGCATCGAACTCGCCGTCGGCCAGCTCGTGGGTCTGGGCGTCAGCCACCCGGAACGCCACGCCGTCGACGCCCTCTCGCCGCGCCCGGTCGCGGGCGGCGTCGAGCATCGAGGGCGCGATGTCGACCCCGAGCACCGACCCGCCCGGAGCGACCCGCCGGGCCAGCTCCACCGTGGTGGGCCCGGTCCCGCACCCGACGTCGAGGACGCGCCAACCCGGCGCCGGTCCCAGCGCCTCGATGGCGGCCCGGCCGAACGGGCCCCCCACCAACGCGGTGTAGCCCTCGGCGTCGATCCACGACGCGGCCCGGGACTCCCAGTACGCAGCCTGTTCTCGGTTGGCGACGGTGTCGTCCACGGGCCGGACGCTACAACAGGCGCTCCCGCGTCGGACACGAGAGCCCGGCACCGCTGCGGAGCTCCATGTGCTCTCCCATCTGCTGGATGGCTCGGCGTCCTTCGAGCCCGGGCTCCTGGACGGAGAAGTCCATGGCGACCACTCGTCACCGAGGTCGAGCACGACGCCGACCAGCTCGGTGCCGTCGTCCGCCGATCCGCCCGAGCCGGTGGTCCCGGGCCTCCGTCGGACTCGCTGAGCGTCGGACCATCTCGGTCCGTGGATCTCCTCGGGCGGGCGCGTCGGTTCGCCGCCGGCGGGGCTGGTAGCTGGAACTGCGGCGCCATCGATGTCTGCCTGATCGCGCCCGCAGATCGTCGGGCCACGCGGTGCGAGACTCGTTGGGTGCCGACGCGCGGCGTGATCCGGTGTTTCGTGGCAGCGGTTCTGTTCGGCGCGTCCGCGCCAGCGGCCTCGGTGCTGGCTGGCGACATGCCGACCCTCGCTCTGGCCGGGCTGTTGTACGTGGGTGCTGCGCTGGCGGTGCTTCCGGCCGTCGCCCGCCACCGACCGTCATCGTCCGCGCTTCGAGTCGGCTGGCGGCCCCTGGCGATCGCGGTCGTCTTCGGTGGCGCGCTTGGGCCGGCGCTGCTGGTGGGTGGTTTGGCGCGGATCCCGGCGGCATCGGCGTCGCTGCTGCTCAACTTCGAACTGGTGGCGACGATGACGATCGCGGCCGTGGCGTTCCGTGAGCATCTCGGGCGTCGACTCGTCGTGGCGGCCGGGCTCGTGGCGGTGGCCGGTGTCCTGTTGGTGTGGGAGCCGGGCTCGGCGTTCTCGGTAGGAGGCGTCCTGGTCATCGGCGCATGCGTCTGCTGGGGCGTGGACAACAGCGTGACGGCACGCATCGACCAACTGAGCCCGGAGCAGATCACCGTTGCCAAGGGTGCCGTGGCCGGAACCTTCAACCTCGTACTGGGCCTCGCCCTGGCGACGACGGCTCATGTGTCGGGCCGCCAGGTGCTCGCCGCCCTCGGGATCGGGGCGCTGGGCTACGGGGCGTCGATCACGCAGTGGGTCAAGGGCGCCCGCGACCTGGGCGCGGCTCGGGGTCAGGTGATCTTCGCGACAGCCCCGTTCATCGGCGCTGTGCTGTCGTGGACGCTGCTGGGTGAGTCGATCTCGGTGGTGCAGGGTCTCGCGCTGCCGATCGCCGCTGCAGGTGTCGCCCTGTCGCTGGACACGGGCCACGAGCACGCTCATCGTCATGTTGCGATGGAACACGAGCACGAACACACCCATGACGACGGGCACCACGACCATGTTCACGCCGATGGCTTCACCGGCCGGCACTCCCACCGACACCGTCACGAGCCGGTCGAGCACCAGCACGCCCACGTGCCTGATCTTCACCACGGCCACCGGCACTGAGCCCGCAGGGTCCAGCGACCTTCGGGCCAACGGAGGCCGACTACGGGACGGGTCGGGTGTCGGGCTCGGTGAACAGCGATGCCACTCGCTGGTGGAAGACCCGCCAGCGTCGTTCGTTGTCGTGAACGAGGCCGGCCGAGTCGCTCAGCAGGTCCGATGCGTGATCGATCAACTCGACCGCGGAGTGGATGAGCCTTGGAGCGGCGCGGGTGCCCTCGAGGTCCCCGCGGACCGCTTCAGGCGAAAGGTCGATCGTGTCGAGCAGGTCCACGGCGCGGTGCAGCACATGCCCTGCCAGGGAACTCATCGACGCGGCCTGCCAGTCGTTGGCGATGATGCGGTGGCGGTCGCCGAGCAGATCGGCAAGTTCCGGGTAGGCAGTCAGTGCGGCTGCGGCTTGCCAGGTTCGTTCCATGGCCGCGGCCAGCCAGGATCCTGTCTCGATCGAATCATCGCCCTGAGTCCGAAGGTCCCGCTTGATCCGGGTGAGTTCGACGGGCTCGCCGCTGCCTTCCATGAACAGCACGCCGTCGAGCTGGAGCGCGGCGCTGGCGTTGAGGTCGTCGGATCCTTCGAACGGGTTGAGAGCATCGATTCGTTGCACCGTGATCGAGGACCACCGGTCTGCGAGCGCGCTGAGCGTTCGACCATGGCGCTGCAGGCGCACGGCCTGTTCACGGGGCGCCTGGGCGTAGAACTTCTCGTGCTCCCGGTGGAAGCGAGACAGGTTCTCGATCGCATCGAGGAACGGGTCAGCCACAGGTGAACCCTATGCGGGAGGCCGACGACCACGCCGGAAGCTGTTGAGCCGAGAGGCACCATGACGGAACTGAACGTGGCGAGAGCGCTCCGAAATGGAGGAACTGTCTGGAGTGCCCTCGCCATGGGACGACCGCGAGCAACATGTCGGCCACGTCGAGCTCTGTCTCCGCGCCGGCTCAGTCGATCGGCTGAACGATGTAGAAGGCGTAGGAGTAGTGGTCGGCGAAGCGTTGGAACATGTCGATCTCGGTCTCGGCGGAACGAACCACCTCCAGGGCTGCAGCATCGTCGGGGAGCCGGGCTCGCAGCACTTCGACGCGAGCCGACATGGGCTCGTAGTACTCGTTCCACCAGGCCGATGCGGGCAGCGCGAAGGTGGCGACGGCCCGGTGGCCGGCGGCGGCGATCCGTGACCTGACTCCGACATCGTCGGTGATGGCCGGATACTCCGACAGCCACCAGGTGCGAACCTCGTCTGGTGGTGCATCGGTGAGCCAGATCGGCTCGGTGAAGACCACCGTTCCCCCGGTACCGAGAAGGGGGCGCCAGGCACGCAGCGCCTCGGTGACGCCCATGAAGTAGATGGCGCCCTCGCACCAGATCAAGTCCTGACTGTCGGGCGCCACCGGGGGCTGAGCCATGTCACCCACCTGGGCCTGCACCCGGTCCCCGAGGCCAGCCTCGGCGAACCGGCGGTTGGCCTCATCGACCAGGTCGGCGAGCACGTCCACGGCCAGGATCCGCGCCTCCGGCAGGGCCCGGGCGAGGCACGCGGTCTGGGCACCAGGCCCACAGCCCAGGTCCAGAACGGTTCGGGGTGTTGGCCCAGGCACCAGGCGCAGCGCCCGGGTGGTGTGCTCGTCCCCTCCCGGCCCGGCCCGGGGGAGCGTGCCGTACACCTCGAGGAACAGCTGGAACGTGTGGGGGTCGCCGAGGTCCATCCGCCAACCCTACGAAACCCGGACCGGGGAGCTGGTTGGAACCCGACCACCACCAGGGGGCACACACCGTGGAGACTGCGGCAACGACCGGTAGGCCTTCGGGGACGGCCTTCAAACCCTCCCGAGATTGTCGGCACCGACGGTTCGTTCACCATCGACGGCGTCGACTACGTCGCTGAGGAGTACCTCGATGCCGAGGCGAGCGCCCAGATGGTGATCACCCTCCCCGATCACGACACGGTGTTCACGGGCGACCTGGTCTTCAACCAGACACACCTCTTCCTCACACCCGAGCTCGGCAACTGGATCTCGATCCTCGAAGACCTCCAGCTCGACTCGCCGGCCAACGTGTACCCCGGACACGGGCCACCGACCGGTCCCGGCGTCTACGCCGAGACCATCGACTACCTACGCACCGCACAAGCCAACCTCTCCCGTGCGACCAGCGGCGAGCAGTACAAGGCCGCGATGATCGACGCCTACCCGACCTGGAAGGAACCAGGCCTCATCGACTACTACCCGCGTGAGCTGCTCTCGCAAGGATGAACGGTCGAACAACCCACCGCCAGCGGGCGTCGGTGGCTGGCGGCCTACCGGGACTCGAACTCGATGTCTGCCTCGTCCGCCGCAGCCTCGGCGGTGAGGTACCAGCCGTACCGCTCGTCGCCGACCTGGTGACGCTGGAGGAACGCGACGGTGTAGAGGTTCTGGAGCCGGACGGCCTCATCGATCGGGTACGCCTGGGGACCGCATGTGGACCGGTACGGTTCGACCAGGTCGGCGGCGCCGACGTTCGCCCACTCGTCCTCGGTCAGCCCCAGGTCGAGCAGCAGCTGGCCGAACGTGCACACTGCGGCGAAGTGGTTGTGGGTCGCCCCGACGATCGTCACCTTGTCGACCGCCGGCGCGCCGGTGAGCTGGTCGAACGCGAGGTCGTTGTTGGCGATCGGCACGCTGACGTCCTCGGTGCCGCCCATCAGCATCACCGGGATCTCGACTCGCTCGAGTTGGGTGGAGCTGAACCCGGCGTTGGGACCACTTCGGTCGTCCTGTTGCAGGTCGCCGTCGATCACGCCGGAGACCGCGACGATGGCGACGACACGCGGGTCGGGGTCCGCGCCCGCCCACCCAGCCGCGGTGCCGATCGCGGTCATGGCGCCGAAGGAGTGGCCGACGACGCTGACGCGCTCCTCGTCGAGGCGACCGGCGAACGGGTCGGCCGCGTCGCGATTCTTCGCGGTCATCGTGTCGATCAGGAACGACACGTCGGGGACGCGGTTGGCCGCGGCCACGTCGAAGGGGTCACCGGGCGCCGACTGGCTGTTCCCCACGTGCTCGGGCGCGGCGACCACGAACCCGTGGCTCGCCAGCGTCTCCATCAGGTCGACCGACTGCTTGTTGATGCCTTCGTAGCCGTGCGAGAAGATCACCAGCGGTTGGTCCGGGCGAGCCGACACGGGAGGACCCTCGACGGCCACCTCGGAGTCGAGTCCGATGCCCGGGGCCAGCGGCAGCGACGTCTGTTCCGCCGCGCCGGCCGTGCCCGGATCGACCGGGTACCAGAGGTCGACAGGGATCGACCGGTCACCACGATCGACGTCGACCGCGATGAACGACGTGTGCCCGACCTCGAACGCTCCGAGTTCGTCCGGCGGGTCGACGTCCGGAGGCGACACCGCGACGCTGTCGCCCGTGCCCGGGTCGCTGTCGGCCTCGTCGTTGCCGGCCGAACCGCCGGTACAGCCAGCGAGCACGGCGAGGGCGACCGCGAGCGCGGTGACGGTTGCTCGGCCCGGTCGCATTCCGCTCATGCGCCTGAGGGTAGGACCGCGGACTCGGCTCCACCACGACGAGCGGACCTTCCGGTAGCTGGAGGTGCCGTCCTTGGACGTCATGACGTTCACCGCACCGCCCGGCTGACAAGCGCTCAGGTGGGCAGGGACCAGGAGAAGGCCAGCACGTTCAGCACGGTGATGAGCGCCCCAATCGGGGCGAACAGGATCCCGACGTTGCGTCCGTGGCGCGTCACCCTGGGGTGGTGTCCGAGGAATCGGATGCCGGCATGGTTGAGGTTGACGAGCATGAACAGCGCCGCCATCACGCCGAGGACGAGGTGCAGCGGGTTGCGTTCGGTGAGGGTCCGTAGATCACCCCGACGTTGACGGAGCGGAAGGTGCGCCAGGCCGCGAAGATCTACGGGTCGGGCGAGCCGCTGAAGGTCGCCGCGGCGTTGTTCGACGTCGACGCGAAGACCCTTGCCCGCGAGTTCCGGCGCGCCGGTGTACCGATCCGTCGCCGCCGAGGATGCCCACCGTCGACCTGAGCCCTTGGTATGCACACTGCGAAGACTCGCCCGAACCCTGAAGCGGGACAACGGCGTGCGCCTATGCGAGGACGACGAGCTTTCCGGTCGCTCGCCCCGCTTCCATGTCGGCGTGCGCTTCGGCGATCTCGGCCAACCGGTACGTGTGGTGGATCGGGACGCGGGCCTCGCCGGCGGCAACCGCGTCCAGGAACTCCTGCAGCACGGCAGGCGACAGATCGCTGGCGTCGCCGCCATAGGCGGTGAGCCGCACGCCCCGGGGCAGGTACTCGATCGGGTAGAAGTCGCGCACGGTCCACCGGTTCGACAGCATCCCGGTGAAGCACACCACGCCGTGTACCCGCGTCGCCCGGAGCGTATCGGGCAGCGTGGGTGTTCCGACCAGCTCGAGTGCGGTGTCGACGCCGTCGGGGAAATGCCGACGGACCTGGGTGGCCACATCGCCGTCGTCCACCAACGGGTACGTCACACCGATCTCGCGCAACACGTCGGCGCGTTCGGCGTCGCGGGTGGTGGACAGCACAGTCAGGCCGAGCCGCCCACCGAGCACTGCGGCCGCCATGCCGACCGAGGAGGTGCCGCCACGGATCAGGATCGACTGACCGGGTCGTGCGTCGAGGCCGACCGTGAGCGAACCGTGCGCCGTCTGGAGCATCTCGGGTACGGCGCCGAGCGTGGCCCAGTCGAGATCGCTCGTGAACGGAACGGTCTGTCGAACGGGCACGCAGGTGTACTCGGCGTAGCCGCCGTCGAACGTGCGGCCCATGCCACCCATCAACGCTGCGACCTGTGAGCCCGGTGCAAGCTCACCACCGGGACAACGCGCAACGGTGCCGACAGCCTCGATGCCCAGGATACGAGGAAACGTCACCCCCTCTGCGAGGCCGAGCCGAGTGTGCAGCTCGGAACGGTTGAGTCCGAACGCTCTGACCTTGATCAAGACCTCACCCAGTTCGGGGAGCGGTACGGGCACCTCACGGATCTGCAACGCCTCAGGCGGCCCTGGCGCGTCGAGCACGACGGCCAGCATCGACGTCGCGACGCCGGTCACCGAGCACCCCCATGCTGATCGGCGACGTGTCGCCGCAGGTCTCGTACGGTCGACGCGAACGACGCGAGCCGCTCCGACGACACCGCCACACCCAGCCGGACTGCGAGCTCGTCGTCGCACGAGCCCTTGGCCGCCTTGAGCAGGCGCTGTCCGGCTCGGGTGAGGGTGACGACCGACGATCGGGCGTCGTTGGGGTTCGGGGCACGGACACACCAACCGGCGCGCTCGATGCGATCGACCAGCTTGCTCACCCCGCCGACTGTGATCGACAGCTCCTCGGCGATGTCGACGACTCGGCAGTCCACGACGCGATCCATGACCTGCATCGGTTCGAACCAGGACAGCGGGAGGTCGTGATCTTCACGAAGCCGGCGATCGACCCGATCCCACAGCTCGGTCTCCAACCTCACGAGATCGCTGAACAGGCAGGCGAGCTCGACCGGTGTGGCCTCGGACGACCGATGCTTAGTTTCCATGGAATGGATTCTAGGCCACGGCGGTTACCTTCCGTGGAATCCATCTACTGGAAGGACACACCATGCACACCAGTGAGAGCCAGATCCGAGACCTGCTCGCGACCTGCGGAAGAGGAACATCTCACGGTTGGACTCGGCCGACTCGTCCCCGGTGGCTCGGACGGTCTGTGTTCCGCCGCTTAGCGGACCGCCACCGACGGATGGAAGATCGCCCGCTACATGTTCAACAAGCCCGAGTGAGCGACTGCACCTGACAACCCCTCGGGCTCACCTGCACCCGATCGCGCCCCCGGACCTTCGACGACGACGGCTCGATTGATCGGCACCCTCGTCCTATCGGCCGACGACGGCAACCCCTCCGACTAGCTCGGATGGGCGACCAACGAACCGCCTGAGCTCAGGGTCGACCGGACGGGCGACCGGACACGAGATCTACCCGCTGACCAGGCACAACGTTGTGCTTTCGACAATGACGAGTGGTCCTAACGGGACGGCTTTCAAACCCTTCAGACTGGCCGGATCTATAGAAACCGCAGGTCAGAGCGGTTGAGCGGTCCGATCAGATGCGATCGGCCGCGACAGCCGACCCGGGGCTCAGGCGCCGCGCCGCCTGAGCCCGGTGCGTCGTTCGATTCCACGACGAAGCGAGCACGATCAGGGTCCGAGCGTGTGCTGTTCGAAGAAGGCCCAGGAGTCGGCCGTGGCGTCGATGTCGAAGGTGATGTAGCCCTGGAAATCGGTCAGCATGTCGGCAAGTGGCGAGCTCGGCCAGGCGTGGCCGCCGTTGACGACCTCGTAGAACACGAGCGGCACGTCGTCGTCGCACCCGGTGTAGGTCGTCGCGAAGATGTCGGTCGACTGCTGGACCCGTTCGCCCGCCGGGTCACAGCCCATCGTCTCGGCGAACTGGGCGAACTGGTCGGGTATGGGCTCGGAGAACAGCACCCGAGCGAACTCTTCGTTTTCGAACCAGGTGCCGGTGAGATCTCCATCGAACGGGACCCGGTCGTCCTCGGTGCCGTGGATGGCCATGAACGGCACCGGCCGAGCCGGGTCACAGGACTCGGAGTACGCGAGGGCGGCGACCGAGGAAGCGGCCGCGATCCGATCGGACAGGTCGCACACGAGACGGCTGGTGAACAGGCCACCGCCTGACATCCCGGTGGCGTAGACGTGGGTCTCGTCGACGCAGTACTCATCGATGAGCAGGTCGAGGAGCTCGTTCGTGAACGCGAGGTCGTCCTTGGCCGGGTCGTCGATGTCGGCGAGCTCCCACGAGTTGCGGCTGCTCTCGTCGGTGCTCGCGGGGACGGCGGTCGGGTGGGCGACGATGAAGCCTTCCTCCTCGGCCAGGTCCTCATAGCCGGTGACGGCGGCTTGCTGTTGCCCGTTCGAGGCGAACCCGTGGAAGTTCAAGACGAGTGGGAGCTCGGAGCGGCCGTCGTAGGTCGTGGGGACGTAGACCCGCACGTCGTGCTCGGCCCCACCAGCGTCGAGGACGAGCTCGCTCACACCCGTCGGGACCGAGGCGCAGTCGACCGATACCTCGGTGTCGGTCACCGCGGGTGGGGCGGTCGTCGATGGTGCAGTCGTCGAGGTCGGCGAGGCAGCATCGTCTTTGGCGCCCCCACCGTCACCGCACGCCGAGGCCATGAGCGTGGCGGCGAGCAGCACGCAGGCGATGCGACCAGCTGTCCGCTCGGTGCTGTTCGGGGAAGTGGTCACGACGAGTCTCCCTCGGGATGAGAGCCGGCCCCAGCGATCACTGCTGAGATCGCCGAGATCCATGCTCGCCGGGTGTCGGACTGGCTGCGGCCGTGGCTGTGGTTCTGGTGCCAGGACTCGACTGAGGTCAGCACGGCGATGGTGATGACAGCGTCGTCCTGCTGGTCGGTGTCGAGATGCTCCAGCTCACGCCGGAAGTACGACCGGACCTGCTCAGCGAGCAGGTTCCGGCTCGCGTTGATCATGGCCGCCGCATGGTCGCTGTCGGCTGCCTGGCGTCGCTGCAGGAGCGCCAGGGGATGGAGGGTGTCGTGGAACCGCAGCCGGGAGTCGACGAAGCTGGCGACACGGCGTTCGCCGACCAGCGAGGGCGCATCATCGAGCTCGAACAGGTCGGCGAATCGCTCGAGCACTCGGCCCATCGCCTCGGTCCGCAGCTCCTCGAGCGTCTCGAAGTAGCGGAACACCGACGCTCGTGACACGCCGGCTCGATCGGCGACGGCGGTGGTGGCCGGCGACGGGTCGCCATCCAGCACGAGGTCGAGGTACGCGTCGATCACCAGCCGACGCCGTCGGACGGCGTCCGTTCGGCGCGGCGCGGCGCTGCCCGGTCGAGATCAGGTCGACGTCGGTCATCAGAACTGATACTATCAGTCTCACTTCTGATGGAGGCGCGTGCGCCACGATCCGGAGCGCGGGCCGTCCCCCGACCAGGGCCGCTCGATCGCTCGACATTGTCGGTTCCGGGTGGCGCTGAAGGCCCCTTACCACCGGCGCCGCCCCCGGGCCGCGTCGACATCCGTGGCGGTCAGCGTCGGGGGAGGTCGGCGCCTCCGATCGGCTGCGCTGCTGGTGGCGGCCGTCGCTCTCGTCGCGTGCGGCAGCGGGGCCGACGCCCCCGGGCACGCTCGACCAGGGGCGAGGCCACGAGCTCGTGGCCTCCTACGCCACCGCGTTCTTCCAGATGCACCTGGCGCACCAGACCGCGTTCGCCTCCCACCTTGAGCCCCACGACGACACCGCCGACGGAGAGGTCCGGCTCTTCGTCGGCGATCTCGATGGTTGACCTGCAGTACCCAAGGCCAGCGGGCGCGGACTGGCAGGCCGGCTGCCCCACGACGCTGGCGAGCGCTGATCCCCAGAGACCAGAGTTGGCTCTTTCAAACCCCACCGCTGACCAGCGGTTCTTCACCGGACTGTTGTGCTTTCGACAACGACCTGGTGGACCTAACGGGACGGCTTTCAAACCCTTCCGAGATCCTCGAAACCATCACTGACCAGGGGTGTAGCGGTCCAGTGAGGCCTTTCGAGACCGTCACGGGGCCGGTTGGAGGGCCCAATTCCGACCGCGCGCCCGGGTCGATGGAGCAAAGGGGACGGCTTTCAAACCCTGTCCAGCGGCGGCTGTCGGTAGCCGACGTCGGCGATCTGTGCCGTCTCTACCGCGAGGGTGCGTCGATCGACTCGCTCGCCCGCCAGTACGAGGTGAACCGGACCACGATCATCACCCACCTGGATCGAGCGGGCATCGAACGGCGGCGCGTTGCCCGCAAGATGACCGACGACGACGTCGCCACGGCGGCGACCCGCTACGGGGAAGGGGCTTCACTCGCCCTCGTCGCGACGGAGTTCGATGTTCACGCCAGGACCCTGGCCCGGGAGTTCCGCCAAGCGGGCGTGTCGATCCGGCCCCGGAGAGGGTGGTAGCAACCCGGGCAAGGCTTCAATTCCGTGGCCTCTGGGCGCCACAGACCCAGTGTCACCGGATCACGCGGCGATCCCGCCGCAGCAATCAGTAGCCGGTACGGGCTCGACCCGTCGACGGTCTCCAAGCGGCTGAAGCGGGCTGGCGTGAAGCTTCGGCCCCGACCCGGACGGCGCTAGGCCGTAGTCCCATCCCCCGCCACCGACTGCGAACGCCACAGGATCCGCTGCCGATCCGGGTCTAGTCGGTCTTCGCGACCCGGACTCGGACGAGGAATCCGGTGGGCTGCCCGGGTTCGTTGCACGACAGGAAGACCTCGTTGTCGGGCGTCAGCAGGATCGTCCCGATCGTCGCGCGCGTCGCCGGGGTCGGGATCCGCAGCAGCTCTTCGCCCGTCATCAGGTCGAGGACCACCAGGTGGTTCGCCCCGTCGACGTAGTCGGTGACGTACACCATCTGCCGGTCGGAGACGACGCCGCCGGCTGTGCTCACGGCTGCCTCGTGTTGCCAGAGCAGGTCGAGCCCACCGTCATCGACCGTGAACGCGTTGATCAGTCCCCGCCCCTGGTCGTTGCCAAGCAGCACACCGTTGTCCTCGTCGGAGGCCAATCCGGAGAAGCTCCAACCGGCGCTGTTCGTGGGGTCGTCGAACATCAACGGACCCGTGAGAGGGGGCGTGTCTGGCCCGTAGGTCGCGTTCACGTCCTGCCAGAACACCCGCATGGGGAGTGTGGCCTGGAAGATGGTGTTCGTCGTGTAGAACACCCGATCACCGAACACGACAGGGGATGTGGGCTCCTCGCTCACGTCGGGGCCGTCGGGTTCGTGGTCGGCCACCCAGGAGGGGTCGAGGGTGAGGGCGCCCGGTTCGACGATGTAGCGGAAGGTCTGCTCCGTGTTCAGGTGGTACAGGTGCTCGACGTCGTTGTCGTCCACCGCGACTGCCATGCGGGGACTCGCGCAGTCGCACGGCGTGCTGAACGTGACCTCCATGGTGTCGCCGTCGACCAGAAGCAAGTCGCCTTCCCCTGAGCGGAACGACACGCCCTTCACGATCAGCTCTCCGGTGCGGCTCGTGATCAGACCGTTGTACAGGGTCCCCGGGTCACGGATCGGAAGCTCGATCGACTCGACGATGTCCATGGCTTCAGGCTCGAACTTGTACAGATGGGCCTGGGAGATGACGTAGACGAAGCCGTCCGCGTGCACGCAGCGCGCCACCGAGGTACGGAAGGCCCTCCCCGCGGTCGAGCGGCACGGTCGTCAGCTCGTCGGTCGTCGGGTCGAACTTCGCGAAGTACGGCGCGCTGACGTTGTCGCCAGCGGGCTGCCCGTCGATCTGCTCGACATAGTCCTGGATGATGAGTGACGTGCCGCCGAACACGAAGATCTCGTCGCGGTCCCGCGTGTACATCAGCGAGGGGTAGGGCATGTCGATGCGGTCGATCTCGAGGTCCTCGAGCCGCACGTCCCGGGGCAGGCCCACGTTGCGAAGGGTGTTGCTCCCGTTGAGGTTCTTGCGCTCGGTCGGGTAGTGCGTGGGGTAGAGCGATTCGCGGTATCCCACCAGATCGTCCGGATCGACGCCGCTGCCTGTGTCCGGTCCGGCGTCCGGGGTCGGCGCGTCCGGGGTCGGCGCGTTCGCGATGGGGTCGTCGGACCCGCCGCTACAGGCCACGAGCGAGGCCAGCGTGACGACGAGAGCGATGCGCAGTGCGGTCGTCTTCATGTGTCTGTCGGTTCAGGTGCTTGCTGTCGTTGAGGTGGTCGGCTCTCGGGTGTCCGGTCCCCGTGTCGCTTGTGCCGCTCTGGTCGGGATCATCGGGGGTGCTGGGAGTTGGTCATGAGTTCGGGCCGATCCCGTTCGTGTCGTAGAAGGCGATGAGACGGTTCGCGATCTCGGTGCCCTGGTCGTCCTGGAGGAAGTGGCTCGCTTCGGGAAGGCGGGCGTGGTCTTGACCTTCGGCGCCGGGAACGTTGTCGCTCAGGCGCTGCTGTGCCTCGCACGACCCGAGTTGGCCGGGATCGTTCGATGCCCAGATCGTGATGAACGGCTTGTCGTAGGCCTGCAGGCCAGCCCAGGCGTCGGCGGTGTTGCCGTCCACGTCGTTGATCAGCGACGGGAACACGCGCGGCCCGGCCATGTAGGCGCGGCTGGGGAACGGGGCGTCGTAGGCGGCCTCTTCCTCGGGAGTGAGGTCGTAGTAGGTCAACGCTTCCACGATCAGCGAGGGCATGAAGGACTCGCTGGTCATCGCGTAGGCCATCCAGTCACCGAAGTACCCTTCTGGCGGCCCCATGATCGGCTCGCATCCGTCGTAGAACTCGGGCTGCTGCGCCGGAATGTCGATGAAACCGATCGCCAGTTCAGTGACCTCGTTCGGGTTCTCGACGGGGGGAAACGCGTCGGTGCCCGCCGGTATCACCGGCAGCGCGCCGTCGCCCACCGCGATCGAGGCGAACAGGTCTGGGTTCTCGCCCGCAACCTTGAGACCGATCAGGCTGCCCCAGTCCTGGACGAACAGGTTGATGTCGGCGAGGCCGAGCTCGTCGATGAAGATCTCCAAGCGTTCGGCGTGGCCGGTGTAGCTGTAGTCCTCGATCTCGACGGGTTTGTCGGAACGGCCCATACCGACGTGGTCCATGGCAATCACCCGGTAGCCGGCGTCGGTGAGGACCGGGATCATGTCGCGGTAGAGGTACGACCAGGCCGGCTGGCCGTGCAGGAGGAGCACTACGGGACCGTCCTCTGGCCCTTCATCCACGTAGGCTTGGCGCAAGCCGTCGATCTCGACGTACCGCGGTTCGTACGGCCAGTCGGGCAGGTCGTCGAAGCACGAATCGGGAGTGCGCACGAAGTCCACGCCCCCGGCGGTGGTCAACACGTTGGGTTCCGAGTCGCACAGCGCGGCTGCAGTGGCACTCGACGCGTCCGGCGAATCCGGCGCGCTGGTCGCGAGTGAACCGCTCGTCGGTGCCGCATCTACGTCGGTGCCCGAAGAGCCTCCGCTGCACGCGGACAGCAGGAACGCGGCGGCGGTCGCCAGCACGAGAGTGCGGGAGGTCCAGCGGCTCGGCCTCCCTGCCGGGTCTGCCGACGGGCTGGTGTCGATGGGTGTTTCGTTCATCGTGCCATGGTGCGGACTCCGAGGTGCTCCGTCGTCAGCCCGTCGGAGGCTTCCTGCCTACCGCGTGCGGAGTACGGGTGCACCTCGGGCGTTCGGAGCCCGGCTACTCCGCCGGGCGTACGCACGAAGTCACCCGGTGGCCGACGACAGGGAGTCCGTGCCCTGCGCACGATGACGGCATGATCGACGTCCAGCATCTCACGAAGCGCTACGGCGAGCACACTGCCGTCAGCGACCTCACCTTCTCCGTCCGGCCCGGCATCGTCACCGGCTTCCTCGGCCCGAACGGGGCCGGCAAGTCGACGACGATGCGCATGATCGTCGGCCTCGACGCCCCGACTGAGGGGTCCGCCACCGTCGGCGGGCTGCCCCTCGCTCGGCATCACCGTCCGCTCACGGTGCTCGGCGCCATGCTCGAAGCCCGCGCCATTCACCCGAACCGCTCGGCCTACGACCATCTCCTGGCCCTCGCCGTGACCAACGGCATCGGGCGGTCGCGGGTCGACGACGTGCTCGCCCTCGTCGGGCTTGCCGACGTGGCGCGCCGCAGCGGCGGCGGCTTCTCACTCGGGATGGGCCAGCGGCTCGGCATCGCCGCCGCACTCCTCGGCGATCCCGAGGTCGTGATGCTCGACGAGCCTGTCAACGGGCTCGACCCGGAGGGCATCCGCTGGATCCGCCACCTGCTCCAGGAGCTCGCACGCGAAGGGCGCACCGTGTTGGTCTCCTCGCATCTCATGAGCGAGATGGAGCTGATGGCCGAGCACTTCGTGATCGTCGGTCGCGGTCGGTTGATCGCCGATGTGTCGGCCGCCGAGATGCGGGCGATGGCAGCCGGAGAACAGACCCTCGTGCGCACCGACTCGCTGAGCGATCTCGTCACCCTGCTGCGGCGCGACGGCGTGGAGGTCACCTCGACCGATCGGGAGACCATCACGGTGCGCGGTCTCGATGCGACTGCGATCGGCCGAATCGCGAACGAGGCCGACGTCTCACTCACCGCCCTCGTCCCCCAGGAACGGACCCTGGAGGACCTGTTCATGGAGCTGACCGCCGGCACCGTCGAGTACCACGGTGCCGTCCAACTGGTCGGAGCTGCTCGATGAGCGCCCCGACCGCAACCGAGCCCGTCACTCGCACGACCCGGAGCACCCGAATGGACGCCACCACCCTGACCGCCACCTACCAGACGGCGCCGACCGGCACGGCTCGCCGCACCACATGGACGCGTCGCCCGGTCCGCTTGAGCGATGTCGTCCGCGCCGAGTGGATCAAGTTCCGCTCGGTGCGGTCGACCCGGCTCACGTTGCTCGGCGCCGGTGTCGCCACCGTCGGGCTCGGCATGATCTTCGCCGCCACGGCATCGTCCGGCGAGGCGGCGCCCGCCCGTGCCGCGGTCTTGTCCGACCCGGTGCAGCTCGCTCTGGGCGCCATCGACCTCACTGCCATGCTGGTCGGCGTGCTAGGCGTGCTGATCATCGCCGGCGAGTACTCGACCGGCCTCATCCGGACGACGATCGCAGCGGTTGGCGACCGGTTGGCGGTGCTCGGGGCCAAGGCGGCGGTCCTCGCGACGACGACCGCGGTCGTCATGGGCATCACGACCGTCTTGGCGTTGTGGCTCGGGCAGGCGATTTACGGTGGTGATCTGCCGACGATGCCGCTCAGCGACCCGGGCACCTTCGAGGTCGTGTTGGGAACGACGTCCTACGTCGTTGGCGTGGCGTTGATCGGCCTGGCGCTCGGCGTCATCCTGCGATCGACCGCTCCGGCGATCGGGATCCTCGTCGGCGGCATGTTCATCGGCCCGCCTCTGCTCAACCTGCTGCCGGACTCCTTCTCCGACGTGGTGCTCAAGTACCTGCCATCAGAAGCCGGATCGGCCATGATGGCCACGGTGTCCGACCCCGATCTGCTCAGTACCGGCACCGCGTACGCGGTGTTCGCCGCCTGGGTCGTCGGCCTGCTCGTCGTGGCCGGCGTGCTGATGCGCACCCGCGACGCATGACCCCCTCCGCCGCCCGACGATGGTTCACCGTCGACGAGCGGCGCAAGGACCTGGCGGTGGCCACCCTGACCGTCGCCGTAGCCGTCGCCCTCCTCGCGGCGACACCGGAGGAGTACGACACCGGCTGGCCCGACGTGGCCGCCGGTGTCGGCGCGTTCGTCCTCGTCGCGCTGCGCCGCCGACGGCCGCTCGTGCTGCTCGGGGTGGCGCTCGCCTGGTCGGCGCTGCACGCCGCGATCTGGGACCGGCCCTCGGTGATGGTGTTCGCCGTGTTCGTGCTGCTGGGAACGTCGTGCATCCAACTCGAGCGCACGCCGGCGATCGTGCTCGGCGCCGCCGTCGCCGCGATCCTCTACGCGCTCGCACTGGTCATCAACGACGAACTCGAACCGGGCGACGGGCGCGTCCTGATCGCCGTGGTGTGGACGGCGGCGGCCGTCGGCGTCGCCGACGCCGTCCGCTCGTGGCGGCGTTACCGTGTGTCGGCGGCGGCGGAGGTTCGCGCCGCCCTGCTCGCGGCTGAGGCGCAGGCCGGTCAGCAGGTGAGCGAGGAGCGCCTTGCGATCGCCCGCGAGCTGCACGACCTGCTCGCCCACAACCTGTCGGTGATGAACGTGCAGACCGGGGCCGCACTGCACCTGCTGCATTCCGACGCCGACCGGGCAGAGGAGGCGCTGCTCGCGGCGCGGGACGCAGGCCGCACCGTGCTCGACGAGTTGCGTGACCTGCTGGCGGTCCTGCGTCGCGACTCCGACGGAGGAGCACCAGTTGCGTCGCTGCCGAAGATCGACGATCTGCCGGCGCTGATCGCGACGATGCGGTCGGCCGGGCTGAAGGTCGCCTGGACCGACACCGGCGACCGGTTGGGCCTGGCGCCGGCGGTGTCGCTCGCTGCGTACCGGATCATCCAGGAAGCCCTCACGAACGCCGCCAAGCACGGCGCCGGCACCGCAACCCTCAGGACCGAGTGGCGCAGCGACCAGCTGGTCATCACCGTGGCCAACCCGATGCCCAACGTCACCGGTGAGCGTGTGGTGTCGGGCGGGAGGCACGGCCTCATCGGCATGCGGGAGCGGGCGGTTGGCAACGGCGGCTGCCTGGAGGCTGGGCCGGTCGACACGAGCTTCCGAGTGTGGGCCCGCCTCCCGGCCGTCCCGGGGCGGATGGAGCTCGGCGACACGGAGGTGCGATCGTGACGATACGGGTCGTGCTCGTCGACGACCAGGCGCTCATCAGGGCCGGTTTCCGCGCCATCATCGACTCCGCCGACGACCTCGAGGTCGTCGGCGAGTGCGACGACGGGCTCGACGCCGTCGACGTCATCCGCGCCGCGGGCGCTGACGTCGTCCTCATGGACATCCGGATGCCCCATCGCGACGGGATCGAGACCACTCGGATCATCACCGCCGACGAAGCCCTGGCGGGCACGCGCGTCATCGTCCTCACGACCTTCGAGCTCGACGAGTACGTGGTGGCCGCCATGGAAGCCGGCGCAAGCGGCTTCCTCGACAAGGGGGTCGACCCCGACGTCCTCCTCGACGCGATCCGAGTCGTCGCCGCCGGTGACGCGCTGCTCACACCCCGAGCGACGAGAGCGCTGCTCGCATCGCTCGGCTCGGATCGCTCCACGGTTCCGGTCGACGACGTCGCCGTCGCAGCGCTCACCGTCCGCGAGAGAGAGGTCGTCGGCCTCGTGGGTCGAGGTCTGTCGAACGACGAGATCGCCCATCAGCTCTTCCTCTCGCCACTGACGGCGAAGACGCACGTCAGTCGAGCGATGACCAAGCTCCACGCCCGAGACCGCGCACAACTCGTCGTGCTCGCGTTCCGAACCGGTCTGACCCAGCTCGACGACCTCTGAACCTGGCGCTGAGTGTCTGCATCTCCACAGCGGTGCCGTGCAGGATCCTCTGGCGGTCCTCGGGGTCGAGGTCCGGGTCCTGGTCGAGGAACTCGATCCTCGTGCGGAGGCTGGTGAGCGGGGTTCGCAGTTCGTGGCCGCTATCCGCTGCGAGACGTTGCTGCGTAAGCAGCCAGTCGCTGCACGCAGGGTAGAGCCGGCGAAGCCGCGCCCAATTAGGTCGTTGAATTACAACGTTGTGGACCTGAGGGGACGGCTTTCAAACCCTCCCGAGGTCGTGGGAGCCCTTGCAGGACGGGGTCCGCGGGCCCACAGCGCCAGCGGACGACCATCGATGAGACGCGAAACAGGGCCGCAGCGGGCGCATCGGGCACGGTTCCAGACCAAGGGGGACGGCTTTCAAACCCTGTCCAGCGACACCTATCCGAGGCCGCCACCAATGAGATCGTGATGGGCTACCTCACCGGGTCGTCGATCAACCGCCTGGCGGCGCAGCTCGGCGTGCACCGGACGACAATCATCAGCCACCTCGACCGCTGCGGCATCGAACGACGCAAGATCGTCCGGAAGTTGACCGACCGATCGGTTGCCCGGGCGGCAAGGCGCTACCTCTCAGGGGAATCGCTCAAGGCTGTCGCGGCGCGCTTCGGGGTCGACACGCGTACGCTCGCCCGCGAATTCCGACGAGCGGGGGTAGACATTCGACCTCGGCGAGGTTGGCCTCCGTCCGGTCAGAGCTGACTGGTCGATCTCCATCACCTCTCGCCCTCGAGGCGCTATGTCGGCGTCGCCATCAGTTCAGCGGCTTCGGTGAGTGATCGGTCGAGGATCTCGACCGCGGTCCGGACTTCGTCCTCACTGATGATGAGCGGCGGCTCCAGCCGGACGACACGCGGGTTGTTCAGTGTGAAGGCCGCGACACATCCCGTGCTTGAGCATCTGCATGACTGTCAGCTCGGCGACCTCGTCCGTAGCGAACTCCACACCGATCATGAGCCCTCGCCCGCGGGTCTCGACGACGAGGTCTCGATGCTTGGCCTGCATCTCACCCAGCAGCTTCAGCATGAGCGCTCCACGGTCGCGGGAGCGAGCCACGAGATCCTCGTCCTGCACGACCCGGACGGCTGCGAGGCCCGCGGCACATGCCAAGGGATTGCCGCCGAACGTGGAGGTGTGCATCAGCGGGTTCTCGGAGAACACCTTCTCCCAGACCAACGCTGTTCCCATGGTCGCGCCGATCGGCATGATGCCCCCGCCGAGCTGCTTCGCCAGCGTCATGATGTCGGGGGCGACGCCTTCGTGGTCGCAGGCGAACATGGTCCCAGTGCGCCCGATGCAGGTCTGCACCTCGTCGGCGATCATGAGGGCGCCGGTGCGGTCGCAGGCCTCGCGGATCGCCCGGAGGTAGCCGTCGGGGGGCACGTGGACGCCACCCTCGCCCTGGATCGGCTCGACGATGATCGCAGCGGTCTGGTCGTCGATCGCAGCGACGGCGGCGGCCGTGTCCCCGTAGGGGATGAACTCGACGCCCGGCATCAGCGGCTCGACGCGGGTGCGGTACTTCTCGCGACCGGTGGTGGCGAGGGCGCCGAGGGTCTTGCCGTGATAGCCGCCGACCGTGGAGACGATCCGGCTGCGACCGGTTGCGACCTTCGCGAACTTGAGCGCCGCTTCGACGGCTTCGGAGCCGGAGTTGCTGAAGAAGCTGTACTGCAGCCCCGCCGGCGCGATCGACGCCAGCTCTGCGGCCAGATCGGCAGCCGGCTTGCTGAAGAAGGCTTTGCCGCTCATGGCGAGCGAGTCGAGCTGATCCTTGACGGCCGCCACGACGACGGGGTGGCGATGCCCGAGCGCGAAGGTGCCGTAGCCACCCAGGCAGTCGAGGTACCGGTGACCTTCGTGGTCCTCGATGTAGCAACCCTCGCCGTACACCTCGACACCGAATCCGACGAACGACAGGAACTCTGCGAGGTAGGGGTTGACGTGATTCCTGTACTTGTCGACGACGTCGTGTAGATAGGCGTCCGCGTCGGCGATCTGGGGGCGGCCCGGCGCAGCTGTGGCAGAGCCTTCCTGCGCCGCTGGTTCGCTCATGCGCTAGCTCCTTCGGGACTCTGACGACGAGAGCCGGACCTCTGGCAGTTCGGTCTCCATATGTCTACACTACGCGCTCGTGGACTCAGCAGTCGCGGCGGCGAGCCCGATGAACTCTGATTGCCGGTCGCTGGGCGCCTGAGTCGTGCTCCTCGCTCGATGACGGAGGGGAAGAACGACGCCGATCGACGACCAGGTCGCCTGGTGCGCCTCGCTGACCGCCTCCGTCGGCGGACGGCGCCGCTCGAGCGGCGTGCTCTGCAGTGGTTCGAGCCGCGGAGGTCGACGCGGGCGGTCGACCTCGCCGCTTCGTTCTACCAGCGTGACCGGGAGCAGTTCGCCGCGGTACTCGGCGCCGCCATTGCGCTTCGCCTGTTCCTGTTCATGGTTCCTGCTGTCATCACGGGCGTCGGACTGATCACTGCAGTAACCGGCCCCGCAGGAACCGACGCGTTCCTGGAGGGGGCGAGCGTCACCGGCTCACTCGCCGGCGAGGTCTCCCAAGCCGCGGCGGCGTCCCGCACCACCTGGCTGGCGATCGTGCTGGCCGGTCTGCCGGTCAGCATCTGGGCCGGACGAAATCTGGCCAAGGTGCTCGCGGTCTGCTCCGGGGCCGCCTGGCAGCTCGGCATCCGCGACCGACAGCCGACGATGCGGACCACTGGCGCCGTCACAGCCCTGGCGTTCATCATCCTGACCGTGGCCGCGCTGGGCAACCGGGTCCGCAGCGAGTTCGGCATCGCCGTGCAGACCACCTCATGGTTGCTTGCGGTCGCGCTGTTCGCGGCGGCCTGGTACGCCGTGCTGTGGGCCCTTCCCCGGGCGACTCGTGACCCCGCCGCGTTGCTGCCCGGCGCCGTGATGGTTGGCGTCGTGTTCGGGGTTGTTCAGTGGTTCATGCAGTTCTACCTGCCGAGCCGGTTAGTGCGGGCCCAGGCAGTTGCCGGGGGCACCGGGGTGGCTGTGGCCACGCTCGGAGGCATGTTCCTGATCGGTCGGGCCATGGCCTCCAGCTTCATCCTCAACGCCGTGGTGTACGAACGGATGGGCAGCATCGCCGGGTTGGTCTTCGGTCTGCCTGGCCTGCGGCAGATCCCGAGGCGGTTTCCTGCCGTGATCCGCTGGTTCGACCTCGACACCGGACCCGACGTGGACAGCCCGGATCGGTAGCACGAGTGGGCACCGCGCCGGCGGCGGGTCACGTCCCGTTCGGGGACACCAGCCGCTTCGTGTCGCGCTCGGTCTCGAGCACCGCCCGCATGTCCCGAAGGACATCACCGCCCGCGTTGGTGAGGTTCTGTCGCTCCTCGGGATCGACGGTCAGGTTGTGCAACTCCCAGGCCGGCTCGGCCTCGGGCGCTGCGCCCTCAGGCGGCGTCACGCCGTGCTCTGCGTTCCATTGGTCGAGGCGCTCGTAGTAGTGGTTGAGCTTCCACAGCTCGGGGGCACCTCCCTGGCCGGTCGGCAGGGTGGCGACGACCGACTCGATGCAGGAGGGTGGCCGGAGCGACTCGAACGGCTCGCCGGTCAGCACGTTGGCCTGGGTGAGACCCCGGCTGATCTGGTCCTCGGTCATGAAGTAGATCGGTGAGGCCAGCTCATCGGCGGAGGTGTCACCGGCGATGAGGCCGCTGAGGTCGCGGCCCGGTAGCGGTCGTGCCGACGTGTGGTGCTGCATCACCCCTGCCGTGGCGCGCTCGAGGTCGATCCCGGCCAGGCCCATCAGCGTGGGGATCAGGTCGACGTGGCTGGTGGGAATGTCGATTCCCCCGTCGACCGGTGCAACACCGGGACCTCTGACGACCATGGGAACGCGCACCGTCTCGTCGAACGCGTTGGCCCACTTCTGCTGGAGTCCGCCATGGGCGCCGAGCATGTCGCCGTGGTCCGAGGTGAACACCACGATCGTGTCGTCGGCCATGCCGGACAGCGTCGAGGGCGTCGAGGATGCGGCCGATCGCCTGATCGACCAGCTTGTGCAGGTAGTAGTAGAGACGCCGGTAGGCGTTGTCGGCGGGCTGGGGCACCACCATCCGGGGCCACAGGTCCTTGAACTGCTCCTGACAGGCCGGACGCCCGTCGAACGAATCGCCCTGGGACGGAGCCTCCGGGATGTCGGGCACGGTGTCGTCACCAGGCTCGAAGCCCAGGAGCAGCTCGTAGAAGCCGCCGGCGAAGGCGATGTCGTGGGGATTCACGAACGACGCGACCGCCAGCCAGGGGCCTTCCCGAGAGGCGCGACCGAGGTCACCGAAGAGGTCGATCACCTGCTCGGCGAACACGCCGTCGCGCACCGTGCCACTGTTGTCCTTGGCCACACCGTGAGGCTCGCGCCCGATCCAGCCCGAGAAGCCGAACGGATCCAGGCGGTCGGCGGCCCGATACGCCTCGACGGCCTCGGCGATGGCCCGCCCGTCGTCGTCGGAGGCGGCCAGGCCGTCGTCGCTGCCGGGCACGGGCAGGTCGGCGTGGCTGATGTGCCACTTGCCCCGGTAGTGGGTCTCGTAGCCGCCGGCGCGGAACCAGTCGCCAAGCGTGGGCACTGCCCCGGGATCCAGCCAGCGCATCGCGGGGTCGTTGTGGGGCTTGGCGACACCGTCGGTCTGCGACACTCCGTGCAGCGACGGATACTGCCCGGTGAACAACGTGGCCCGGCTGGGCACGCACGCGGTGGAGCCGACGTAGTGGCGGTGCAGTTCGAGCCCGCCGTCGCGGAGGCGGTCCCGGTTCGGCATCTGCTCGCGCCGGAAGCGCTTCACCTCGGCCGTCTCGTACGGCGGGGGGTAGCGCTCCTCGTCGGTCATGATGATCAGGACGTTCGGTGCGGCCATGGCCGCAGACTACAAGGGCCAGCGCGAAAGTAGACAACCGTTCACCCAATGAGCGTCGCCGATGCCGGAGACCCGGAATGCCCTGGCGCCGCCGCCTTACGCGACGGTGCCGGGTTTCGGTGTGATGGCGGAGCTGCCGACTTGGCTCAGCCGAGCAGTTTGGCCTTCTGGGCGGCGAACTCGTCGTCGGTGAGGATCCCCTGCTGATGCAGCTCTGCGATTTGCTTCAACTGGGCGATGGCCTCGTCCGACATCGCACCGGCTGAGGCGGGTGCAGCCGCCGCCGGTGGTGCCGGTGGCGCCGATGCGGCCTGTGTCTGCGCGTCGTAGGCCGCCTGGCGCTGCGCGGCGGTGGCCGCATCCTGTTCGGCGAACTTCGCAGACTGCTTGCGAGCCACGCGGCCGCTGGCGGCAGTGGCCGTGGAACTGATGACGGCCGTGCGGGCCACGGTTCCGAGCATTCGTCGGGGCATGGTGGGTCCTTTCAGTTCTCGTCGTCGAGTTCGTCGAGCACTTCGAACACGATGTCGTAGGGGATACGGCCATTGGCTACCACCCCGCCGCCGTTGCGCACCGTGGCCTCGATGAAGGGAACGGCCCAGGCGTTCTCGTACACCAGCAGCGCGGCGAGTGTGCCCGGCTCGAGGGCTTCAGCCGCAGCCAGCACGTCCTCTTCGCCGATCAGACCCGAGCGGGCGCCGGTCATCTCGGCGATGTCCGGGGGAATGTCGGCGGGCAGCTCGTCGAGCTCGACGGCCCGCACGCTCCCGTCAGGATCCTTGGCCACGAGGACGACGTCCCACAGCCGGATCGTGCCGGCCCGAACGAGGTCGATGACGGCGCGTGCGGCACTGCCGTCGGTGCGGCCGGCGGGGTATTCCAGCAGCACGAAGTCGACCGGCCCGAAGACCTGCGGCTCGGCAGTCATGACATCTCCTGTCGTTCGTCGGATCATCGGAGCCTATCGTGTCCAAGGCAGACGTAGACAGTCGTTCACCCAATAGGCTGTGCCGGTGCCCGACGAGACCCCCGAGGAGATGACGGGTCTGCGCGGACACGGTCGAGGACCCACCCGACAGGACGCGGTCGCGGGAGTGGTGCTCGGCGTCCAGTCGGTGCCCGACGGCCTGGCCACCGGGCTACTCGCTGGAGTCAACCCGCTCGCCGGCCTGTATGGCTACATGGTCGGCACATTCGGCGGGGCGTTCACGACCAGCTCGACCTTTATGGCCGTTCAGGGCACCGGGGCGATGGCCATGCTGATCGCCGATGTCAGCGTGATGCGGGAATCCACCGACCCGACCCGGGCACTGGTCACCCTGACGATGCTGACCGGCGCGGTCATGGTGCTGGCCGGGCTGCTGCGCCTCGGCACGATCCTCCGGTTCGTCTCCAACGCCGTGATGGTCGGGTTCATCAACGCCGTGGGCGTGAACATCGTGCTCGGGCAGCTCGCCAACCTCACCGGTTACGCGGCCGACGGCGCCAACCGGGTGATCCGCGCGGTCAACACCGTGCTCCACCCAGGACGCCTCGACGGCCGCACCCTGCTCATCGGCCTGGCGACCATCGCCCTGATCGTGCTGCTGGAACGCACACCGATGCGGTCGCTCGGCCTCGTGGTCGCCGTCCTGGCGACCTCGGCCGCCGTCCAGGTCCTCGGGTGGGACCAGGTGGCGACATTGGGCGATCTGGGGGTCGCCATCGACGGCCTCCCGACCCCCGAGCTCCCGCTGGTGCGACTCGTCCCGACCCTGCTGCTCCCGGCCGTGGCACTCGCCTTCGTCGGCCTCGTCCAGGGCGCAGGGATCTCGGCGAACTTCCCGAACCCCGACGGCCGCTACCCCGACGCATCCCGCGACTTCCTCGGCCAGGGAGTGGCCAACCTGGCCTCCGGGGTGTTGCGGGGCATGCCCGTCGGCGGTTCGGTGTCGGCCTCGGCGCTCAACAAGGAGGCGGGGGCCCGTTCGCGCTGGTCCCTGGTGTTCGCGTCGGCGGTGATGGCGGTGGTCATCCTCGCCTTCGGTGAGGCGGTCGGTCAGGTGGCCATGCCGGCACTCGCCGGACTGCTCATGCTCATCGGCTTCCGCACGATCAAGCCTGCGGACCTGCAGTCGGTCTGGCGCACCGGACCGGTGCAGGCGGCCGTCCTCGCCGTGACGTTCGTGCTGACCATGGTCATCCCGCTCCAGTACGCCGTGCTGGCGGGCGTGGGGATGTCGGTCCTGCTCCACATCGTGCGCCAGTCCAACCAGGTCACCATCCGGCGACGAATCCGGGACACCGACGGGCTCGTCGTCGAGGTCGACCCGCCCGCCGAGCTACCCGGCCATGAGGTGGTCGTGCTGCAGCCCTACGGCAGCTTGTTCTTCGCCGCTGCACCGGTCTTCGAAGCCGCCCTGCCCGCGGTCGCCGCCACTTCGAACAGGTCGGTAGTGATCCTGCGCCTGCGGGGCCGCAGCGACCTGGGCACGACGTTCATGGACGTGCTTTCTCGCTACGCCGAAGCGCTCGTGGCGGTCGGCAGCAAGCTGGTCATCGTGTCGGCCAACGATCGGATCATCGAGCAGCTGGCGGTGACCGGAATCACCGATCTCATCGGTGAGCACAACATCTACCGCGGCGACGAGCGAGTCGGGGCAACGATCGAGCGGGCCACCGCCGACGCCGTCACCTGGGTCGAGGCGCAACGCTGAGCCAGTCCGCCCGTCTCACCGATCGGTTGAAGCTGCGAACTCCGCTCTGAACGCGGTCGGCCCCCGCCGCCGATGCCGGCCCCGGGCTCCGGCGCTCATCGGTTGCCCGGCGGCGCGTCAGCCGCCTGCATGGGAGCCACCACCAGGACCCGGGCAAGGTCGGCGATCGCCGTGTCGATGCCGTCGCGAACGCCGAGCCCAAGCGATCCGCGCAGGTCATCGCCCCAGATGGCCGATCCCAGCGCCATGCCGGCGGTCGCCACCACCGCCACGCGGGGATCCGACAGGTCTGCAGGGCCGGCGCCGGACGGTATCTGGTCGTAGGCATCGATAAGTCGGCGCAGGATCGGGAACCTCCGACGCACCGTCGAGATGTCGACGTCATCGACGAGGGTGCGGGCGATCAGCCGTGGCGCCGTGGCGCCGTTGTGCAACAGCCAGCTCATCGCATCGAAGTCGAAGCCCGCTTCCGCAAGTGCGGCAGGAAACATCTCCGAGCTGCCCCGCTCCAGCGCCTCGGCCAAGAGTGCGCCTTTGGAGCCGAAGTGCCGGTAAATCAGGCCCTGGTTGACGCCGGCGTGTCGTGCGATGTCTCGCACCGAGACCGAGGCCGGCCCCCGAGCGGCGAACAGCTCGATCGCAGATCCCAACAGCGACTCACGCGCGGACGACACCGGTTGCTCACCGGCGGCGAGGAGCATGCGCGCGGCCGAGAGGTCGCGGGGCACCAGGCGCGGCTCGGACAACGTGGCGACGTCGAGCAGATGTCGAGCAGCGGAGGCGATCGCACGGTCTCGGCGACCGGGAGCCAACGGACGCAGCCCGGTCGCGGCGATCAGGAAGCCCTCGAACGTGGCGAACCCCAACAAGAGGCTCGCTGCCGCGTACGCGCACAACCGGGACCGACGATCAGGGCCGAGTGTCGTCGGATCGTCGACCGTCCCCGGTAACTGCGAGAGGAACCAGTCGGCATGGAGACACTCCGGGAACCCGCGGGGCGGCAGGTCGCCCAAGGCGCTGCGCACGAGCAACTGAAAGCACGACCGGTGCGTACGGGCCGCGGTCAAGAATCCGATCAGCGATTCCTCGTTGGAGGACATGATTCGGGTGACGGCACGATCCACCCGCACCGCCAGCTGCGACGACACCGCCCCCACAAGCCCGTCCTTGGAGCCGTAGTACCGGGCCACCAGACCGTGGGCGCATCCGGCGGACGCCGCCACATCGCGTAGCGATGCGCCGTCAGGTCCGAAGGAAGCGAACTGAGCCCAGGCGGCGTCGAGAATGGCGGCCTCAGTTGCGGCCCTCTGCTCCTCACGCACACGAGTCGGCAGGTCCACGCCGGTCCACCCTAATGACCGGGGCCGCTCCACAAGTCGGCGAGGGTCCTGAGGTCGTCGCTGTCGTTGATCGATCAGGCCTCAAGACCCTCGGTCAGCGATGTCGCGCTGCCGCGTGCACTCCGGGTCGGGCAGCCCGATGAATCACCCGGTCCTCCGGCGACGCGCTGCCGGAAGATCAGCCCTGTTGCTGAGCGTCGACGCTGAGGCGCCCGCCGATCAGACCACCGAGGCCGCCACCGACGAACACACCGATGCCCAGAGCGGCGACCGCGGCGTAGATGACGTCGACCCCAATCACCAGCGCCGCCACCAGGACGACGGCAGCCACGATGACCGCGCCGAGCAGGGCGGAACGGACGACTCGGTTGCGATCAGGGACGGCCATGCGACTCCTCCTTGGCGGATCACTGCCCTCGGAGGGCAGCGTAGACGACCGTTCGAGGACTGCTGATCGCGTGGGTGCGAGCCGGAGGCTCCCGCCGCACGAGGCACCAGCTCCCGCCACCTTCACCGCATTCCAGGGCACGGTGCAGAACCCCACGCGATCGCGTGCGCCACGGTTGGGCGCGGACCGGAATGCATGACATTCTGACCCCGCACTAAGGGGGAGCCGATGGGGTCACTCGATGAGGCGGTGGCCCTCGAGGCCGCGGGACCTGGCGTCTGGACCAGCTACGCCGATCCCGACCATGAGTCGCTCAATGGCATGTTCGGCGGATGGACCGCAGCGGTCTTGCTGGCAGCGGTGATCGCATCGGCCGACGAGGCGCTGCGGCCTTCCGCGCTCACGATCAACTACCTCTCGGTAGTGACACCCCAGACCACATCTGCGATCCACGTCGGACACCTTGGCGGGAGCCGCTCGATCGACCACTGGCGGGCCGACCTCCGAGCGTCCGACGGCGGCGAGCTGCAAGCGACAGCGTCGATGGTGCTCACCGCTCGACGCGCCACCGAGGCGCACGACCAGTGGACGATGCCAGCGGCACCCGAGCCGGAGACCCTGCCGGAGCACCACGCCCCCGGAGCCCAGGGCCAGCAGACCGACATCCGACGCCTGTCCGGCGACGAGGATGGGTTCGGCAGCGGCGACACGCGAACAACCCACTGGATCCGCATGGCATCGGGTCGGCAGCTCGACCACATCCAGCTCACCTACCTGGCAGATCAGTTCGCACCGCGTTCGTTCTACTGGGGTGTCGGCCGGCGGCCATCTGCCACCCTCACGATGACGGTCTACTTCCACGCCACCGATGACGAGCTCGCGGAGGTTGGAACCGGCTACATCCTGAACGAGGCCGCCGGAACCCGCGGCTCACATGCCACCTCGGGCCAACAGGCCCGCATGTGGAGCCCGACCGGCGCCCTTCTGGCCACGACAGAGCAGCTGGCCTGGTACCGCTGAAAGGACCAGGGATTCGCGGTCCGTCGTCACACGCTGGCGGTACAGTCGTCGTCATGGCTCGGAAGCTCTGGACGGCTGCGGAGATGGAGAAGCTCAGCCGCGCCGAGCAGCAGGCCATCTTCGACGAGAGCGTCGTCACCGACCCGGAGCTCGTCCCCGCCGAGTTCCTCGCCAAGGTCCGGGCCGACGCAGAGCGTCTCATCGCAGCTCGCGAATCCCAGCACACCGACTGACCACCGTGGCCGGCCACCGGCGAACGGTACGTGTCGCCCACGACGTCTTCGACGAGCTCGACCGGGTGCTCGGAGCCGAGCGAGGACCGCACGGCGAACCTTCGGTCAACGACTTCCTGACCATCGACCTGCTGCCGATCGTCGACGCATTCTCCACCCGGTTCGACGACTTGCCCGAGGCAGTACCGGTCGACCGGACTACCGGGTGCTGATCGCGGCCGGCATCTTGGTCCGCGGGGTTGCGGTGAAACAACGACTCGTGGAGCTGATGGGACTCGAACCCACGACCCCCTGCTTGCAAAGCAGGTGCTCTAGCCAGCTGAGCTACAGCCCCGAGAAACGTTTCGGGGTTCCGATGGTAACCGGTGGGTCGTCACCGAGCGGACGCGCGGCGGCGGGCCAACACCATCACCACCAAGCCCGCCAGCAGCACGACCACGCCCACTGCCGCGGCGATGAGCAGCCAGTCGCGCTCGTCGTCGTCGGCACCGGCTGCGGCGCCTGGATCGACGTAGCGGGCCAGGAACTCGACCGTCGGCTCCCAGGCCTCGCCGCCGTACTGCGTCGAGTGCAGCGAGCCGGTGATCTCGTCGAACTGGTTTGCCATGCCGGCTGTCTTCAACGCGCTGACGTACTGCTCGATCTGGTTGACAGGCACCAGCTCGTCGCTCGAGTTGGCGATGAACGTCGGCGCGGTCGTGGCCGACACCCACGAGATGGGCGACGCGTCCTTGTAGGTGTTCGGGCACGAGGTCGGCTCGCAGCCGAGGTAGTCGACGATGTCGGGTGAGCTCCACACGAAGTCGCACTCCTGGTCGCCGTCGCATCCCGGCGGTGGCTGACCCGCACCCGTCGACACCAGCGGAGCGAGATCGACGGGTGGTGACCACGCCGCGACCGCGTTGATCTTCACGGCCGTCGTCGGGTCGACGCCGACCGCAGCGCCGGTCACCGGGTTGGCGGTCCCCAACGACGACACCAGCGTGACCAGATTGCCACCGGCCGACCCGCCCAGCAGCACGATCTTGTCGGGGTCGACGTCGTAGCGATCGGCGTTGGCGGCCACCCAGCGGATGGCCGCCTGCACGTCGTGCAACTCGTCAGGGAACGCGGAGGAGTCGTCGGTGTCGAGCCGGTAGTCGATGCTGAACGCCACCCAACCCTGGTCCTCCGCCACCTGCATCGCCCACGGCGCGAACTCGGCGCTCGACCCCGACGACCAGCCGCCGCTGTGCACCATCACGACGGCCGGGCGACCCGAGCCCGCCGCGGTCGGCTGGTAGATGTCGAGGGTCGGCCCGCCGTCGTAGTAGGGCACGTCGGGGGTGACCGTGACCGCTGCGGTCGAGGCCGGGATGGTCGAGTTGGTCGCCGACGCGGGCGGCGAGGTGCCGTGCGTGCCCGCGGCCACCGACTCCACGCCGGCCGGGACCGATCGACCCGAAGGCGGTGACCACGCCGAGCACCACGCCGACCGTCCACGTGCCTCGCTGCCCGCCCGTGCGCGCCATGCCACCTCCCGCCCGGAGTCTGGCATCGGCCTCGCCGCCGACGGGTGACCGCTGCGGATCCGTCGCCGCCACGGCGGGGTGTCAGATGGGCGACAGACAAGCGCCCGCCGGTCGTAACACGGCGCTCACCGCGCGGAAACCGCGCCCCCGTACGGTTCAGGAATCGGTCAGAGTCGATCGCAGCGATGAGGGAGGAGAGACGCGCGATGGTCCACCTGGTCACCGCGGTGATCAAGCCGCACAAGATGGAGGACGTGAAGAGCGCCCTCCAGGCGTCGGGCATCGTGGGCATCACGGTGGACGAGGTCAAGGGCGTGGGTCGCCAGGGCGGCCACACCGAGACCTACCGGGGTGCCGAGTACAAGATCGACCTGCTCCCCAAGACCAAGATCGAGGTGCTCTGCGCCGACGTCGACTCGCCCAAGGTGGTCGACACCATCATCGAATCGGCCCACACCGACCAGATCGGCGACGGCAAGATCTGGGTGATCCCCGTGATCGACATCGTCCGCATCCGCACCGGCGAGCGCGACGTGGAGGCTGTCTGAGTAGCCGCCAAACCGCTCGACTCCGTCGAGATCGAGGCCAGCTCAACACAAGACATCGGCTGAACCCCCCGTCACCCGGTGTCCAACAATCGGGACCCGGTGGTGCCCCCACCGGGTCCCGGCGCGTCCGGACCTCCCAAACCCGAACCGGCTGGTCAAACCCGCACTCTGGTGCGGGTTTGACCAGCCAGAACGCGAAGGGGAGGGCGAGTCAGGGGGTGGACTGGCAGGGCTGGCCGGCGCCGCACACGTCGATGAGCTCGCCGTCGAGCAGGAACGCCGACACCATGCGCAACACGTCGGGATCGTCACGTCCCTCGCCGTGGGGATCGTCGCCCGCCCGGTTGGGCACGTTCTCGACCGGTGGGGGCGGCGTGCCGAAGTCCCACATCACATAGGCCGAGCCCGAGTAGGGCAACTCGTCGACCGTGTCGATGCCCCAGAACGGCGGATCGGCAGGTGAGCGCCCGTCGGCCAACCCCGGCGCGCGCAACCGGGCGCCGATCGTGCGGGCCAGCACGTCGGTCGACCAGTTGGTCACCTGGTGATCACCGAACGCCGCGAAGAGCAGCACCTGCTTGGGCTCGACCCCGGGCAACGGATCGGCCGTGAGGTGGTTGGCGTAACCGTTGTTCTCACCGCGGTCCCACAGCATCTGGATGAGCGCGAAGTTCAGCTCCTGCACCAGCGGGTCGGGATAGGGCCCGGTGAACAACGGCCGGAAGTCGTCGAAGTCGATGCTGCGCTCGAGCAGCGTCGAGTAGTTCATGCCCGGCACGCCGAGGAACACGGTGTCCCAGTCGCTCGCCACCGAGCTGAGGATGCCGCCGAAGATGCCGCCCTGGCTGTTGCCCACGAACGCCAGCTCATCGGTGAGCAGCGGCTGCCCGTCGGCCCCTTGGAAGGCGGCGTCGGTGCCCAACCCGTCGGGCGACACCATCGCCCGCCCCAGCGCGAGGAAGTTCACCATGGCTTGCTGCAAGCGATCGGGAATCACCCGGAAGCCGCTGAGGTCGGACAGCATCGAGGCGATCGGCCCGATGTCGGCGGCCGACATGCCGATCCAGTCGGTGGCGCACACGATCGCGTTGAGATCGTCGCCGACCTCGAGGCCGACGCCGCGGCCCTCGAAGCGACTGCCCAGCAGGCCATGGCCGTAGAGCACACCGATCGGTGGTGTCGACTCGGCGGTGGTGGGGATCACACAGACGAACGGCACCGCGAACGTGCCGTCGGCGGTCGGGATGCCGTCGGGATCGTCGCCGTTGTTCAACACCGAACCGGGCTCGCCGCCGTCGGTGAGGAAGTTCGCCACCTCGACCGTGCCCTCCACCACCCGCAACACGCCCGAGTCGGGTTCGCCCGGCGTGGTGGTGGTGACCGTGAACGGCGGCGACGTGGTGCCGTCGACCGGCACGGCCTCGTCGCGCATCGTCACCAGCCGGCCGGTGAGGTCCTCGGTGGATGCCACCGTGAAGTCCCAGGCGAGGTAGAGGTCGTCGCGACCGACACCCGCCGCGTCGAGCGAGGCGAGTACCGAGTCCATGGCGGGCCGTCGAGCTTCGACAGCCGGATCGGACGACTCGGTGCCGTCGCGCAATGCCACGAACGCCGGCGACGGCTCGATCGGCGTGCCGCTCCCGTCGACCAGGCTGCGCAACGCCACCACGTAGCGATGACCGTCGGTGAAGTTGACCGCCGGTCTGATCATCAGCGCGCCCTCACCGGCCGGCGCGTTGGCGTCGAGCTCGGCCCACACCGGGTGGCGCTCGCCGGTGTCGGTGTCGACCACCACCACGGCCGAGTCGTCGTCGAGCGAGCTACCGATGTCGGTCAGGGGCGGCGCGCCGCTGGCGTCGAGATCGACACCCTCGACGTAGAGGACGATCGGACCGCCCGGGCTGAACCCGTCGCTGCGGTTCCACTCGGTCGGATCGATCGGCACACCCGACGTGTTCGTGGGCATCGACGACACCTCGAACGCCACCCGGCGACCGGTGCCGGTGGCTTCGTCCGCGGTGGTGAACGTGTCGCTCGGGAACGGGAACAGGCAGTGCCCGGCGTCGAAGAGCTCGCACGGCTCGGTGGGCGGGGCGACGGCCGGCACGATCTCGACGGCCGTGGTGGTCGGGTCGCCGCCGGCGTCACCACCGTCATCACTGTCGTCAGAGCACGACGCAGCCACCAAGGTGAGCGCCAGCGTGATCGCGCCGAGGCGCGACGCGCGGCCGAACCGGGTTCCCCATCCCATGGGGGCGGAGGCTAGTGCGAGCCCGTGCTGCGCATCATTCGCTCGGCTCCCACACCGAGGTCTGTCCGGGCCCCTGGTGCTTCGCGTGGTACATCGCCTGGTCGGCCCGGTCCATCAACTCGGCCGCGGTCGGCGTGCCCGGTCGGGTGGCATAGGCGATGCCGATGCTCACGGTGAGCCTCGCGCTCGTCGTCGTTGAGCCGCACCGGTCGTTCGAGGGCCCGGTGCAGGCGGGCCGCCATCTCCGACAGCTCGGCGATGATGCGCAGCCGGTCAGGCAGCACGACGAACTCGTCGCCGCCGACTCGCGCCACCAGGTCAGAGGGCCGCAGCGCGCTGGTGAGCCGCTCGGCGAAGGCGGTGAGGAAGCGGTCACCCATGGCGTGACCCAGCTCGTCGTTGACCGCCTTGAACCCGTCGAGATCGAGGAAGAGCACGCCCACCGGCCCGTCGTTGCGGCTGAGCCCGTGCAGCGTGCGCTCGAGCTCGGCCATGAAGCGCGTGCGGTTGGCGACACCGGTGAGCGGATCCTCCAGCGCCTGCTTGGTGAGCTTCTGCTCGCGCTGCTTGTAGACCGTGATGTCGCGCCCCACCGTCAGCACACCGCTCACGCCGCCGCCTGCATCGAGCTCGGGGAGCACGTCGACGTTGAACCAGTGCGATCCGTCGGACAGCACCAGCTCGAGCTCGAAGCTGCGCGGCTCGCCCGAGTCGAGCACCCCCTGCAGCTCGGCGATGGTGCGGGCGAGCGCCGCCTCGTGATCGAAGCCGTCGAACGCGCCGCGTACCGCCTCGCGCCATGCTTCGCGGAAGGTCAGCGCAGCCGAGTTGCCGTAGACCGGGCGAAGCTCGCGATCGAGCCGGATGACGACGTCAGGGATCGACTCGACGAGCTGGTGGTAGCGCTCGCGACCCACGCTGATCGCCCGCTCGGCTTCGAGCCGTTCGGTCACCTCGCGCAGGCTGACGAGGATGGCGTTGACCGACGGATCGTCGAGCAAGCTGCTGCCGAGGGCCTCGACCCAACGCCAGCCGCCGTCTGCGTGTCGAAGGCGCAGCACCATCGGATCGCCTGCGTCGCGTTGGTCGATGGCGTCGACGAAACGCTCGGCGACGCGTGTGAGGTCGTCGGGGTGCACCAGCTCGAGGAAGTTGTGACCGGTCAGCTGGTCGGCCGGACGCCCGAGGACCCGCTCGACGGCCGGGCTGACGAAGCGGGCGACGCCGTTGGCCGAGATCATCACGAGGATGTCGGACGAGTTGGTGATCATCGCCCGGAACAACGTGTCGCGCTCGTGCAGGCGCTCCTCGGCGCGCGCTTTCGACACGGCACCGCTGCACACACCTGCGACCAGGCGCAGGGCGGCCAGCTCGTCGTCGGTCCACCGGCGGGCCACGCCCACCATGTCGATGCCGACGGCGCCGATGGTGGTGCCGTGGTCGACCAACGGGGCGCGTGCTGCGGAGCGCACGCCGACCGAGTCGAGATAGCGACGATCGGCGTCCCAGGCCTTCGACAACGCCTCGACATCGGTGATGGCGACCGTCTGCCCTCGGCTGAGCAGCTCCCAGGTTCGCGGCAGGTCGCGCCGCGTCTCGTCCCGTGCAGGCTCGTGCGCCCGGTGGCCGGTGTCGGCGGACCGCCAGCCGTACGCCGTCGTGGGCCCGGGCGCGTCGGCGGCCTCGACCACGACGACGGCCCGGTCGGCGGCCAGGCCGCGGCCGAGCGTGGCCAGCCCGCGTCGACCGAGCTCGGCCACCGGATCGGTGGCCTCGAGCAGGTCGCCCACGAGTTCCAGGGTGAGACGGGTCAAGCCTTCGCCGACCGGTGCCAACCCGGTCATCTCGGGGAGCGGACCCCTCTCGGGCCCACCTGATTGGCTCACGAAACGCCTCCATGCCTGACGAGCTCGCACACCAAGCTCACTCTGCCCCTCATCTGTATCGGCGCGATTCGCCTGAAAGGTGAGAGCCGGTCTCGTTCTCACCGGCTCATCGCCCTCAGGTGCGACGATGGCTCCATGGCCGGCCATGCCCATAGCCACGGCACCCCTCATACCCACGGCGGTGCTGCGTTCCGGGCCGGCGCCCGCCACACCCGCCGGCTCTGGATCGCCTTCGCCCTGATCGGTGGCTACTTCCTGGTCGAGGTGATCGGCGCGCTGGTCACCAACTCGCTGTCGCTGCTCTCGGATGCCGCCCACATGCTCACCGACCTGGTGGGGCTCGGCATGGCCCTCGCCGCCATCCATGTCGCCAGCCGTGGCGTCCGGCGCACCCACCAGACCTTCGGCCTCTACCGCCTCGAGATCCTCGCCGCCCTCGCCAACGCGGTGTTGCTCCTGGGCGTCGGGGCCTACGTGCTCGTCGAAGCGGTGATGCGGGTGCGCCATCCCGAGGAGGTGCAGGGGTGGGAGATGTTCGCCGTCGCGGCCGTGGGCCTGGCCGTCAACGTGGTTGCAGTGGGCCTGTTGCGCGAGGGCTCACGCGAGAGCATCAACGTGCAGGGCGCCTACCTCGAGGTGCTGGCCGATCTGCTCAGCTCGGTCGGCGTGCTGGTGGCGGCGGCCATCGTGGGCACGACCGGCTGGACCTATGCCGATCCGATCATCGCGGCCGGCATCGGCCTGTTCATCTTCCCGCGCACCTGGCGGCTCGGTGGGCAGGCGCTGCGCGTGCTCGTGCAAGCCGCGCCCCCGGGGCTCGACGTCGATGAGATGCGCACGGCCCTCACGGCGCTGCCCGGTGTCGTCGACGTGCACGACCTGCACGTGTGGACCCTCACCTCGGACATGGACGTGGCCACTGCCCACCTGATGATCGGCGACGACGTGGACGCACACGGCGTGCTCGACGGGGCGCGCCAGCTGCTGGTGGACCGCTTCGGTGTGCACCACGCGACGCTGCAGGTCGAGCCCGAGAGCCACCAAGGCTGCGACGAGCTCAACTGGTAGGCGCGGCCGGATCGCCGATGGCGTAGAACTTGCCGCCGCGGGCGCCCACGTAGATGCGGCCGTTCCACACCGCCGGCGTCGACTCGATGCACCCTTCGATCTGGACAGTCCAGAGCTCGGGCGGGTCGACCCGGGTGTCGCTCACGTCGTAGCCGTGGAGCACGCCCTCGCAGTCGCCCATGACCAGCACGTCGTCGACCACCACCGGTGACTGCCAGGTCTGGCTGCCGAGGTCCTTGCGCCACAGCACCTCACCCGACATGCGGTCGATGCCCAGCACCTCACCGCCGTTGGTGGGGACGTAGAGCACGTCCTTCCACAGCGCCGGCGTGCCCCAGATGCCGCTCTTGCCGCCGGTCTGGTCCTTGATCGACCACACCAGGGGATCGTCGGGCTTCGACGGATCGAGCTTGAAGATCTGCCCGACCTCGGTGGCCCGGGCGTTGGCCCGCTCGTACTCGGCCCCGACGTAGAGGAACCCGTCGCTGTCGATGACGATCGACGCGTCGATGTCGTCGCCCGCCCAGAATCGGAAGTTGCGGGTGGGCGTCTCGCCGTTCTTCAGACCGGAGATGTCCCAGCCCTGCACCAAGCCGCCGCCGTTGGCGAAGTAGACCGTGTTGCCCGAGATGGCCACCGAGTTCTCGACCGACATCTGGTTGTCGCCCACGTCGTCGAGCAGCTCGTCGTCCCAACTCGGCGTGTTGAAGACGAGCTCGGGGTTGGCGGTGACCTGGCCGGCCTCGTCGTAGCCGCGGTTGAGCTTCACGATGTGGAACTGGCTGTTCTCGCCCCCTTCGAACAGGTAGTCGTCGATGATGAGCCCGGACCCGTCCCAGTCGTCGTTCCACATGGTGGGGCTGACGGCTTTGGCGTTGATCTTCCAGAGCTCGGTGGGCTCGGGCCGATCGGTGGCGATCACGCGGTAGTAGTTGTCGCGCGAGCCGGTGTAGAGCAACGGGAAGCCGTCGGGGTCGACGGTGACCGAGCCCTTGATGATGTCGCCGGTGGCGAAGTCGGGCAGCAGGCGCTCGCCGGTGTCGCCGTCGAGCCAGTGCACGTCGTAGTCGTACGCGCCGAACGCCACCCACGTCTTGCCGTCGCGCTCCCACACCGATGGCTGGCCGGTCCAGCCGGTGCCACACCAGGTGGACGTGCCGCTGCCGTCGGTGGACTGTCCGCACATCCCGCCCTCGTCGGGGAACGACCACAGCACCTGCGGTGCCGCAGGCATCGGCCCGGTGCCGTAGAAGCTGCGCGTGGGGTTGCCCCGGAAGGTGATGACACCTGGCACCGTGTCGCTCCACATGCGCCCGGACGATGCGGGATTGACCCAGCCGTCGTAGGGGGGCAGCTCGGCGAGCGTCGAGTCGGTGGTGTCGGTGACGACCTCGACGTCTTGATCGGAGGTCGCTTCGCCGCTTGCGGCCACATCGTCGTCACTCCCGTCGTCGTCGACGACGGCTACCACCGCCCACGCCACGAGCAGCGACGCCAGGACGATGAGAGGCACGAGCCAAGGACGGGAACGCTGAGGCTTGCGGGGTGGCGGCATGGCGACACCGAGATCGGTGAGACGAACCTGAGCCGACGGTGGATCGGGGCGCTGATCCGACACGTCAGCCCACACTTCCCTCAGCGACGAGTCGCTCGAGCGTCAGCTCGGGGTGGTCGTGCTCGAGTCGCTCGACCCAGTACTGACTCTCGAACAGGGCGAGCACCGTGCCGTCGGCCCGGTAGGCGATGCGCACCCCACGCATGCCCCGCAGGGAGTCGGCGCTCTCGGCATCGGTGCGGCGCGCCACCCGGAAGCTCGTCGGGCTGAGCTCGGTGGGTGCGCCGAACTCGTTCTCGAGGCGGTGCACGGCCACATCGAACTGCATCGGGCCGACCGCGGCGAGGATCGGTGCCTGATCGCCGGCGTCGGGATCGCGCAGCACCTGCACCACGCCTTCCTCGTCGAGCTGTGCGATACCCCGACGGAACTGCTTGAACCTCGCCGTGTCGCGTACACGTGCCACGGAGAAGTGCTCGGGGGCGAAGCTCGGGATGGTGGGGAACGTCACGGGCTCGTCGAGCCAGAGCGAGTCGCCCACGCGCACGTCGGTGGCGTTGACCAGGCCGACCACGTCGCCGGGGAAGGCCTCGTCGATGGTCTCCCGCTCCTGCCCGAACACCTGGTGGGCGTATTTGGTGGCGAAAGGCTTGCCGGTGCTGTCGTGGGTGACGACCATGCCCCGTTCGAAGCGGCCCGAGCACACGCGGACGAAGGCGATGCGATCGCGATGCGACGGGTCCATGTTGGCCTGCACCTTGAACACGAACCCCGAGAACGGAGCGTCGAGTGGGCGAGGTGTGCCGTCGACGTCGGCGCGCGGGCTCGGTGACGGCACCAGCTCGACCACGGCGTCGAGCAGCTTGCGCACACCGAAGTTGGTGAGCGCCGAACCGAAGAAGGTGGGCGTCGACTCGGCCGCGAGGAAGCTCTTCACGTCGAGATCGGCGCTCACCGTGTCGAGCAGTTCGAGCTCTTCGTGGGCGTGCGTCCACGACTGGCCCTCGTCGGCGGCCGCGGCGTCGGCGTCGACCTGCTCTTCGGGCGCCTCGGTGGCCCCGTGTGCCACTCGCGTGAAGCGGGTGTAGAGACCGTCGCGTCGATCGATGACCCCGCGGAAGTCGCCGGCGATGCCCACCGGCCAGGTGACGGGCGTGGCGATCAGCCCGATCTGCTCCTCGATCTGGTCGAGCAGCTCGAGCGGCTCTCGCCCAGGGCGGTCCCACTTGTTGATGAAGGTGAGCAGGGGCAGACCCCGCTGGCGACAGACATCGAACAGCTTGAGCGTCTGGGGCTCGATGCCCTTGGCCGCGTCGAGCACCATGACCGCGGCGTCGGCGGCGGCGAGCACCCGGTAGGTGTCCTCGGAGAAGTCGCGGTGACCGGGGGTGTCGAGCAGGTTGACGGTGTGGCCCTGGTAGGGGAACTGCAGCACGGTCGAGGTGATCGAGATGCCCCGCTGCTGCTCGAGCGCCATCCAGTCGGAGGTGGCCGATCGGCGATCGCCCTTGGCCTTCACCGATCCGGCCCCGGTGGTGAGCGCTCCTCCGTAGAGCAGGAACTTCTCGGTGAGCGTGGTCTTGCCCGCGTCGGGGTGGGAGATGATCGCGAACGTGCGGCGACGCGATGCCTCGGCGGACGGGGTGGTGCTCACCGGATCAGGCTACCGGTGACCTCCGCGCGCAATGTGGGCACCAGCCGCGAGCCGGGCCTACTTGATGGCTTCGTAGCAGGCGTTGATGAGTCGGAAGCTGCGGGCGTCGCCGGTGACGCCGAGGTCCATGCGATTCATGACATAGCCGAACGACAGCCCGCTGTCGGGGTCGGCCCAGCCGACCGAACCGCCGGCGCCGAAGTGGCCGAAGCTGTTGCGCCCACCGAGCGCGAGCAGCGACGAGTGCAGCATGAAGCCGAGCCCGAACTGGATGTCCATGTTGAGCAGCACGCGGTTGGGGCCGGTGGTCTGCTGCACGGTCGCCCGCTTGACCTGCTCGTCGGTGAGGACGCGGATGCCGTCGACCTCGGCAACGCAGGCGCCGTAGAGACGGGCCACCGATCGAGCGTCGGTGACGCCGTTGAACGACGGAACCTCGGCCTCGCGCACCGCGCGCGTGTCCCAGATGTCGACCTCGGCGAAGGCCAGACCGGGAGCGAACAGGGAGCGACCGAGGTCGGTGTCGGGGCCGAGGAACGCGGCGAGCACCTGGGCGAACGGGTCGTCTCCGGGGTTGCGGAGCAGGTCGAGGGTGACGTGACCGGGCACCATGTTGATGAGGCGGGCGACCTTCGGCTCGAGCTCGGCGGGCAACCCGATGTAGAGGTCGAGCCCGAGCGGGCCGGCGATCTCGTCGCGCAGGTAGGTGCCGACCGACCGGCCGGTCACCCGCCGGATGAGCTCGCCGACGAGCCAGCCGTAGGTGGTGGCGTGGTAGCCGTGCTCCTCGCCAGGGGTCCACGCGGGCACCTGGGTCTCGAGGGCGGCGATGACCGGATCCCACGACAGCGCCTCGGCCGCGGTCATCTCGCCGTCGACCCACGCCAGGCCCGCCTGATGCGACAGGAGGTACGAGACGGGGATGGTGTCCTTGCCGTTGGCGCCGAACTCGGGCCAGTAGTCGACGACCGGCGCGTCGACGTCGAGCAGACCCTCCTGGGCGAGCTTGTTGGCCGCGATGGCGGTGAAGCCCTTGGTGGTCGAGAACACCATCACCAAGGTGTCGCGCTCCCACGGCTGACCGGTCGTTTGATCGGCCACACCACCCCAGAGGTCGACCACCTTCTCGCCCCGGTGATAGGCGCTGAACGCGGCGCCCACCTCGTGACCCTCGTCGAAGTTCCTGACGAACGCGTCGCGGACACCCTCGAACCCAGGTGCTACCTCACCATCGATGTCGGCCAAGGGTCGTCTCCCTGATCTGGTGCGTCGAACGCACCGCTGCGGACGCGGACGTGGCGTGGGGTCACCGTAGCCAGGCGGCGTGGTCACCGACAGGCGGAGCACAGCCCCAGCAGGTCGAGGCGATGATGCTCGGCCTGGAAGCCGGTGTCGTCGGCCACCGAGCGGATGGCGTCGTCGAGCAACTGCTCGATGTGGGGGTCGACGGTGAAGTCGGCGACCGACCCGCAGGTAGAGCAGATCAGGTGGTGGTGGTGGCCGGCGAGGTCCTCGGCCAGCTCGAAGCGGGCGAACTCGTCGGCGCCGATCACCCGGTGCACGACCGCAGCCTGCTCGAGCACGGTGAGGTTCCGGTAGGCCGAGCTCTGGGCCAGGCTCTCGTCGGCCTCGAGCAGCTCGGCGATGGTGAGGGGCCGCTGCGACGCCGCCAGCGCACCCACGATCGCCCGGCGGCCGGTGGTGTAGCGCTGGTCGACGCTGCGCAGCCGCTCGGCGGCGGTGCGGTGGATGTCGGGCAGATCGGGGGCGGTCACCATCGACGGCAGCCTAGCGGCAGAATGAGAATGAGTGAGAACCACGGGCACCACGGGACCCTGGGGGTAGGTGGGCGCCGCCTAGGCTGCCCACCGATGACCCCGCCTGCCGACGTTCGTGCCGCTGCCGGCGGCGGCCCGGACGTGATTTCCGCCGCCCCGCCGATCACCCGGCCGGCCGATCTGCCCACGTTCGCCGGGGCGCGCCGACCGGATCGCTCGAGGTGGGTGTCGTCGGGGGGACTGCAGATCGCCACCTACGAATGGGGATCGCCGGATGCTCCCGCGATCCTCGCCGCCCACGGCGGGTTCGACTTCGCGGGCACGCTCGACGTGTTCGCACCGATGCTGGCCGACGCCGGCTGGCGGGTCATCTCGTGGGACGCGCGAGGTCACGGCGACTCCGACCCGGCCGTGCTCTACAACTGGGCCGCCGATCTGCGCGACGCGGTCGCCGTGCTCGACTCGAGCACCGATGAGCCGGCGGTCGCCCTCGGCCACTCGAAGGGCGGCGGCATCATGCTGGAGCTGGCCGAAGCGCTGCCTCACCGCGTGTCGCATCTGGTCAACCTCGATGGTCTGCCGTCGAAGAACAACTGGCCCGACGTGTCCGACCACGAGCGCACGCGCATGCTGCACCAGGAGATCGCCGGCTGGCTCGACCATCGGCGAGGCAGCGCTGACGCCGTCCGCAAGGCCGGGACGCTCGACGAGCTCGCCGAGCGTCGGCAGCGGATGAACCCCCGTCTGTCGATCGAGTGGCTGCGTTATCTCGTCACCATCGGCGCGCGCCATGACGACGACGGATGGCGGTGGAAGATCGACCCGGCGCTTCGCCTCGGCGGGTTCGGCCCGTGGCGACCCGAGTGGTCGATGCAGCGCATGCCCGGGCTGTCGATGCCGGTGCTCGGCGTGCTCGGACTCGAGGTCGAGGTCATGGGCTGGGGGACACGCGTGGCCGATGTCGAGCCCTATCTGCCGCTCCGCTCGCGGTTCGAGGCGCTCGACGGTGTGGGGCACTTCGTGCACATCGAACAGCCGAGGCTGGTTGCCGACCTCGTGCTCGACTTCCTGGAGTCGCCGCCATGAGCCGCTCGCCGACGATGCTGGTGCACAACCGGGCCCGTCTCGCGTTGCACGAGCTGCGGCCGGCCGACGGCCGGCCCTTGCTGTTGCTGCACGGCCTGGGCGAGTGCACACCCGATCACGCGCCGCCCTGGACCGACGTGTGGCCCGGGCCGGTGCTCGGCCTCGACTTCACCGGGCACGGCCGCTCCACGGTGCCGCTGGGTGGTGGGTACAGCGCCGAGATCCTGATGGCCGACGTCGACGCCGCCCTGGCCGAGGTGGGCCCCACCAGCATCATGGGCCGGGGTCTCGGTGCCTACATCGGCCTGCTCATCGCCGGCGCGCGGCCCGATGTGGTGCGCGGCATCGTGTTGGCCGACGGTCCGGGCATCGTGGGTGGCGGTGTGGTGCCGGGCACGGCGTTCGTCACCGCCCTGGGCGAGCCTGTGTCGCAGTCACCCGATCCCAACGCGCTCTTCGAGCTGTCGCGCGATGTTCGCCCGCCCGACTACGCGCAGGAGTACGTGCGTCAGGTCATGCAGTTCTCGGGCCTCGAACGGCCCATCGTGGTTGCGGCCGTCAACCGACCGGAGTGGCTGGCGGCGGTCGTGGCCGAGCCGGGCGTGGTGGAGGCCTCCGTCGCCGAAGGCCTGCAGCTGCTCGCCGCCGCGTCGTGACGGTCGTCGGGCTCAGGGGCGCAGGCCGTCGATCAACGTGTCGATGACCGCGTCGACCAGTTGGTCGCGGGTCGAGTCGTCGAAGCCGAACCCCATCAGCAGCACATCGGCCACGCCGTGGGTGGCGGTCCAGAGCGTGAGCCCCACCATGAGCGGGTCGGCCGGCGCGAGCGCACCCGACTCGATGGCCTCGGCGGCCGCGGCCATGGCCAGCTCGAACGCCTTGGTCGCGGCGGGCAGCTCCTCGCCGGTGGCGGCCGCCACGCCGAGCTCGGGCGGGAAGAGGAACATGATGCGAAACAGCGCCGGCTGGGCCAGCGCCTGGGCGACGTAGGCCCGGCTGAACCGGCGGATCCGTGCGACGGGATCGGGCTCGTCGATGGCTTCGAGCACGTCGATCAGTTGAGCGAACTCGGCTTCGGCCACCCCGCGGAGCAGATCTCGCTTGTCGGTGACATAGGCGTAGAGCGCAGGTGCGGTGACTCCGAGAGCGCGCGCCACCCGCCGCAGCGACACGGCGTCGGTGCCTTCGGCGGCGATGAGGTCGCGGGTGGTCGAGATGAGCAGCTCGCGGGTGAGCGTGGTGTCGGCCATGTGCGACCAGCTTCGCGCTCGGGCCCCCGGCTCCGTGGCGTCAGCGGTCCCGTGGGCGTCGGTGGCTCACCAGCAGGGTGAGGCCACGAGCAGCTCGGCGATCACCGCTTCGGGCGCGGGGCGGGCGAAATGGAAGCCCTGGGCCCGATCGCAGCCGAGCGCCCGCAGCTCGGCCAGCTGGTCGGGGCTCTCGACCCCTTCGGCCACGGCCTCGAGCCCGAGCGTGTGGGCGAGGGTGACGATGGCGGTCACGATGGCCGAGTCGCCAGGGTCGCGCCCGAGCCCGTCGACGAAGGAGCGGTCGACCTTCAGCTGGTCGACGGGGAACCGGCGCAGATACGACATGGACGAGTAGCCGGTGCCGAAGTCGTCGACCACCAGCTTCACGCCGAGGCGCTTCAGGCGGCCGAGGGTCTCCTCGGACATCTCGACGTCGTCCATCAGCACCGACTCGGTCATCTCCAACTCGACGGCCGCGGGGTCGATGCCGGTCTCCGCCAGCACCCGGGCCACGTCGTCGACAAGGGAGGCGTGCCCGAGCTGACGGCCGGAGAGGTTGACCGAGAGCATCAGCGGCCCGAGGTCGGGTAGCGACGCTTGCCAGCGCTGCACCTGGCGGCACGCGTTGTCGAGCACCCAGGCGCCGATCGGCACGATGAGGCCGGTCTCCTCGGCGACCGTGATGAAGTCACCGGGAAGCAACAGTCCGCGTTCGGGGTGCTCCCATCGCAGGAGGGCCTCGACACCTGTGATGCGGCCGCTGCCCAGGCAGATCATGGGCTGGTAGTAGATGCGCAGCTCGCGGCGTTCGAGGGCGCGCCGGAGCGCGTTCTCGATGTCGAGTCGATCGACGGCATGGGCGCGCATCATGTTGTCGAAGACGACCCAGCGCGACCGGCCGCGCTCTTTGGCCTGGTACATCGCCGCGTCGGCGTCGCGGATGAGCGTCTCCGGATCGACGTCCGGGTCGTCGGGATAGGCGATGCCGATGCTGACGCCCACGAAGACTTCGGCGTCGTCGACGACGAACGGGCCGCTGATGGCTTCGTTCACCCGATCGGCGATGGCGGTGGCGTCGCCCAGGTTCGTCAGGTCTTCGCACAGCACGACGAACTCGTCACCACCGAAGCGGGCGATCGTGTCGGTGGGCCGCAGCGCCGCCTGGAGGCGGCTGGCGATCGCCACGAGCAACCGGTCGCCGAGCCCGTGACCGAGGCTGTCGTTGACCACCTTGAAGTGATCGAGGTCGAGGAAGAGCACGGCGATGCGCCGTCCGTTGCGTCGGGCCCGGGCGATGGCGACACCGAGGCGCTCGAGCAGCAGGCTGCGGTTCGGCAGCCCCGTGAGCGGGTCATGGGTCGCCTGATGGGCGAGCCGGTGTTCGAACGCCTTGCGGTCGCTGATGTCGTGGAGCATGGCCGAGTAGAACTCGGGCGCCCCCGACTCATCGCGGTGGGCCATGATCTGCGCGAGGTGTGGGATGACGGCGCCGTCTGGTCGGGCCAGCGGCAACTCACCCGTCCAGCTGCCGCTGCGACGGAGGCTCGGGCCCACCTCGTCGGCGAGCACGCTGCCGACCCCCTCGGGGACGTGCTCGGCCAGGTTGAACTGCCGCACGTCGGCCCCGTCGGGCAGGTCGAAGAACCGGTGCGCCGATCGGTTGAGGTAAAGGAGCCTGCCGGTGCCTTCGGCGATGGCGACCAGGTCCTCGGTGGCGTCGAAGATGTCGGTGAGCCGTTGGGAGTCGCGCTGGGCGTCGACCCGCTGGGTCACGTCCTCGATGGCCCCGACGTTGCCGGCGAACGAGCCGTCGTCGGCATAGAGCGGTGCCGTCTGCACGGCCACCCACCGGATGTCGCCGCTCGGCTGCACCACTCGGAACTCATCGGTCGTGGCGGTCGGCGCGGGCGGGATGTCCTCCTCGTCGACACGCAGTCGCGCTCGATCGTCGGGGTGCACGATGCGCCGCCAGCCCTGGCCCAACGCTTCTTCAGCGGTATAGCCGGTGATGTCCTGCCAGCGTTGGTTGACGTAGATGCACTCGCCCTGGGCGTTCTGCTGGAAGATGCCCGTGGGCGACGAGAGCGCCAGCGACCGGAAGAGCTGCTCGCTCTCGCGCAACGCCTGTTCGGCTCGCCGCTGCTCGGTGACGTCGCGGAAGTTGGCGACCATGCCGGCGATGCTCGGATCGCGGCGACGGTTCGTGAAGGTGCATTCGATCCACCGCCAGGTGCCGTCTCGATGCCGCACCCGGCCGATCGTGGTGCGCGTCGCACCGGGTAGCCGGGCCGCGGTCAGGAACGCCTCGGTGGCCGACGGCAGGTCGTCTTCGTGGCAGAACTCGCCCACCCAGCGCCCGACCAGCTCGTCGTCGGTCCAGCCGATGACCTCGGCGGACGACGGACTGCACCACCCGATGATCGCCTCGTCGTCGAGCACCTGCACGACCGCGCCGGAGAACCGCACCAGCGAGCGGAACCGCTCCTCGCTCGCCTTGAGGGCCTCCTCGGCCTGATGGCGCTCGGTCACATCGCGGATGTTGATGACCACGCCTCGGACGGCCGGGTTGTCGACCAGGTTGACCGCTACGGCCTCGATCCAGCGGTACTCGCCGTTGGCGTGTACGGCCCGTGCGTGCAGGGTCGCACGCGCACCTGGTGCCGCGAACGCAGCCGCGACCGCTGACGCGGCGTGCTCGGTGTCGTCGGGGTGGATCCACTCGAATCCGTTGTGGCCGACGACCTCGTCGGGCCTCCGCCCGAACATCTGCTCCATGGTCGAGCTCACGTAGGTGGCTTGCCCGTCGAGCCCCAACACCACGATGCCGTCATGGCTGTTCTGCACGAGCGCTCGAAAGCGCTCCTCGCTCTGGCGGCGCACCTCATCGGCTTCGGCTCGCCAGCTGATGTCGCGTACGTTGACCACGACCCCCTCGACCACGCCCCTCGTTGCGCCACACCGTGCCGGCGACCTCAGCGAGCACCCAACCCCCGTCGTGGCGGCGCAAGCGGAGAACCACCGGGTCGACTGCCTCCTCGTTCCCGATGGCGGTGACGAACTGGTCGAGCGCGGCGGGCACGTCCTCCGGGTGCACGAGGTCGAATGCATTCATGCCGGTGACGGTGTCGTCGGGCCAGCCGAGCATCGCGACGATCCCCGGGCTGACCCACACCAGTTCGCCGTCCTCAGCGAGTACGGCGGTGACGTCGCGGCTGTTCTGTAGCACCGTTCGCAGCCGAGCCTCGCTGGCGCGCAGCGCGTCCTCGGCCTGGCGCCGCTCGGTCACGTCGCGGAAGTTGGTGACGATGGCGCCGATCGCAGGGTCATCGAGGTTGTTGTGGGCGATGACCTCGATCCACCGCCACTGGCCGTCCGCGTGGCGCATTCGCAGCTCCCACCGGTCCGAGGTGCCGGCGCGGGCGAGCAGGTTGGTCCACGCGTGGTCGGCCGCCGGTCGATCGTCCGGATGGACGAGGGCGCCCATGTCGAGGGAGGTGTAGATGTCGACGGGGTAGCCCAGCGTGCGCTCGATGGCGGGCGAGACGTAGCCCACCTCACCGTCTGGTGAGAGCAGGCTGACCACATCGCCGGGTAGGCGGGACAGCACCTCGAGCCGTTCCTCGATGGCGGTCATGAGCGGTGCCCCGCCTCCGCGGGCGGTGGTTTCAGGGCCGGTGCGAGCGCCACCCCGGTCCCCGCTCGTCGCTCATTGCACCATGCTACGAGGTTGGACCACCACGCTGCGTGATGGACGGTCGGGTAGGACGGCGGCTGCGGACCCTCAGCGGTCGCGCGCGCCGACGTAGTCGGCCAACACCACGAGGGCTCGGCGGGCCGGCTCGGTGAGCGCAGGGTCGAGCCGGGCGACCGCCTCGTCGGTGAGCGCGACGATCTGGCGCTCGATCGCTCGCCGAGCACCACACTGTTCGAGCAGCTCCCGCAGCGCCGCGACCTCATCGTCTTCCAGATCGGCTGCTCCCACCCTCGCCAAAAGCATTGCGTCGGTCCCCGAGCACCGGTTTCGGGCCTCGGCCAGCAGGGGCGTGGGTTTGCCTTCGCGGAGATCGTCGCCCACCGGCTTGCCGGTGCGGGCGCTGTCGCCGAACGCGCCGAGCAGGTCGTCGCGCAGCTGGAACGCCTCGCCCAACGGCCCGCCATAGGCCGAAAGGCCCACGGCCAGCTCGGGGAATCGGCCCGCCAGCGCGGCGCCGAGGTGAAGGGGGCGCTCGATCGTGTACTTGCCCGACTTGAGGCGGGAGATCAGCCGGGCCCCGTCGACGCCGACATCTCCCCGGGCGGTGCCGAGCACGTCGAGGTACTGGCCGATGTTCACCTCGACCGCCAGTCGATGCCAAACCGCCACCGCGTCGCGTCCGAGATCGGCCACGAGCTGGTTGGCGAAGGTGTAGGCGAGATCGCCGGCGAGGATGGCCACGCCTTCCCCGAAGCGGCGGGCCTCACCGCGCCAGGCCTGGTCCTCGTGCCGTTCGGAGAACTCGACGTGCACCGTGGTGGTGCCGCGCCTGGTCGCCGACCCGTCCATCACGTCGTCGTGGATCAGGGCGAAGGCGTGCAACAGCTCGAACGCGGCGCCGGTGTCGACCACGATGGGGTCGTCGGGCGAACCACCGGCACCCACGAACCCCCAGTAGCAGAACGCAGGACGGAGGCGCTTGCCCCCCGCCAGCACGAGGCGTCTGATGGCGTCGAGGGGCGCTTCGAGCGCCGGGTCGACGGCCGTCCACTCGGTGGTCGCCACGGTCAGCAGGGCGTCGAGTCGCTGCTGGACCGGGGTGGCGATGACCTCGATCTCGGGCGGTAGGTCCGCTCGGTACGCCGCATCGTCGGCCGATGCGGGCTCGACGGAGGGGGTCACCCGTCGGGCTCCCCGAGGATCTGCTCGATCTCGACCCGCGCGTCGAGGATGCGTTGGCGGCAGAGCGCGATGAGCGCCGCGGCCCGCCGCACGCGAGTGGTGAGGCGGTCGACGTCGATGTCGTCGTCCTCGAGCTCGGCCAGGATCTGTTCGAGCTCGTTCACCGCGTCGGCGTAGGCCAGGCCGTCGAGCTCGTGGTCGGTCGCCCGGTCGCCTTCGAGCCCCTTCGGGTCGGTGTCGTTCGTCATCGCCGCCTCACGTCCGATCGGGTCGGTCAGTCTCGCGCTCGGCCGGGCCGTCCGCCGATCGTCGGCCGCCCCCACCGCCGAGGCGGGTGTCGGTGACAACGCTGCGGGCCGATCCGTCGACCAGCGACGTGACCAGCTCGTCGCCCGGGGCCAGCTCGTCGATGCGCCGGATGACGTCGCCGGCGGCATTGCGAGTGATCGACCATCCGCGAGCCATGAGGCGCTCGGGATCGATCGCCTCGATGCGCGCCTCGTCGCGGGAGAGGCGCAGCTGCGAGCGATCGAGCGTGGCGCGCGCCGCCAGTGACAGGCGCCGGCTCGACGCGAGGAACGCCGACTCGCTGTCGTCGAGACACGAACGCGCCAGGCGGGTCATGGCAGCGGCGCGCGTGTCGAGCAGGTGATCGTGCCGGGTGGCGGTGTGCCGGGCCCGGGCTGCCAGGGCGTGCCAGGCCGACTCGGCGCGGTCGAGGCTGGCGCGTACGTGCTCGACCAGCCCGGCCGCGCAAGCGGTCGGCGTCTTCCATGCGGTGTGCGCGACCAGGTCGGCGACCGATTGGTCGATCTCGTGGCCGATGCCGGTGGTCACTGGCACGGGCATCGCCGCAATGGCGCGGGCCACGACCTCGCTGTCGAAGGCCAGCAGGTCGGTGCGCGCCCCACCGCCCCTGACGAGGGCGATCACGTCGACGCCGCGACTGACGGCGGCCCGCAAGGCCTCGGCCACCGCGGCGTCGGCACCTGCTCCCTGCACGCGTGTGTCGCGAAAGCTCACCCGCCATGTCAGCTGGCTGGCCTCGAGCTCGTGCACGAAGTCGGCCATCGCCGCGCTGCCGTGGCTCGTCACCAGGCCGATGTGCAGGGGCCCGGCCGGAAGCGTGGTGGTCGAGCGGTTCCGCTCGACCAGGCCCTCGGCTGCCAGCTGCTCGAGCAGGCGCTGGCGGTCGGTGGCCATGAGCCCGAGCGTGTACTCCGGGTCGATGCCCGACATCCGTATCTGGAGGCGGCCCTGAGGCCCGTAGAGCTCGACCCGTCCGCGGATCCTGATCTGCATGCCGTCGGTCATCCGCACCCCGCCGACCTGCTTGAGCACCGTGTTGACGTAGGCCTTGGCCGAGGCGAAGAGGGCGACGGCGATCGCGGCCTCAGGGGGCGATCCCGCCGGCCCCGGGTCGATCAACTGGAAGTAGACGTGGCCGGCCGGCGAACGGGTGAGGGTCGACATCTCACCCTGCACCCACACCTCGCCGGGGAACCAGCCGGACAACGCGTCCTGGATGCCGTTGGTGAGCTCGCGAACGGTGAACGTGCCGGGCTCCACGGCTCGACGTTACTGGCCGTCGGGGCGCACCCACCCGTGAGCGTCGCGGCCGACCCTAGGATCGCGACCCGTGCACCTCTCGATCGCCCGCGCCCACGCCGACGTCGCCGGATCGACCTATGCCGCCGGGTGCGATGGCCCGGGTGTCGTCGCGTTGGGCCCGCTCGAGGTGAGCGTCGAACGCCTCGACACCGCCGACCGGATCGAGTGGTCGGTCGCCAACCGCTCGGATGCTCCGGTGCCCGTCCGGGCGGTGTCGCTCGTGTTCGCGGTTCGGTCCCTCGATGGCGCTCTCCGAATGCTTCGCCAGGGGTACCAGTCGTGGTCCCGCACCGCGGTGGCGACCTTCGGCGTCGATCGCGATCCGTCGACGACGCCCGGCTCGCTCGAGATGATGCAAGGGGTGCATCACGCCGACCAACGACGGGCGCTCGACGGCGAGCTGCGCTCGGAGTGGGTCACCGTGCTGGCCGACGACTCCGGCGGGTTGCTGTTCGGCGGCTTCGAGTCGGGCCGTGAGCACGACGGCACCTGGCGACTGCGGGCCGCGACGAACGGCGGTGCCGAGCTCTGGGCCGAGGCCTTCCTCGGCGACGCCACCCTGGCGCCCGGTGAGAGCCGCCGGCTGCACGCCGTCGATCTGCGTTCCGCCGAGCGCGGCGACGCGTCGGCGCTGCTCGACGAATGGGCCGGGCGCATCGGCCGGGCCGAGGGTGCTCGGGTGACGGCGCCCTATCAGGTCGGCTGGTGCTCCTGGTACCACTACTTCCACGACGTCACCGAGCAGCACCTCCGCTCGAATCTGGCGCGCGCCGCCGATTGGCCGTTCGACGTCTTCCAGCTCGACGACGGCTACCAGGCGGCCATCGGCGACTGGCTGGCCACGAACCACAAGTTCCCGTCGTCGCTCGACACCATCGCGGCGGCGATCGCCTCGGCCGGCCGCCAGCCCGGCATCTGGATCGCGCCGTTCATCGCCGCCCCCGACTCGCAGGTGGCCCAGGAACATCCCGACTGGCTGGCCCGGTTCGCCGATGGTGAACCGCTCTGGGGCATGTTCAACCCGCCGTGGGGTGGCGGTCGCGGCGGCATCATGTATGCCCTCGACACCACCAACCCCGACGTGCTCGCCCATCTCGAACACGTTGCCGAGTCGCTCGTCGACGCCGGCTTCACCTACCTGAAGCTCGACTTCACGTTCGCGCCGTCGTTCGACGGGGTGTGGGCGGACAGCTCGCGCACCCCGGCCCAACGGGTGCGCGCCGGCTACGACGCCGTTCGGCGTGGCGCCGGCGACGACACGTTCCTCCTCGGGTGCGGTGTGCCGCTCAGCCACGTCGTCGGGCGTGGTCGACGGCAACCGCATCGGCCCCGACGTGGCCCCGTCGTGGGAGCTGCCCGCCGACAACGACGCGCTGCCCGGCTATGCGGAGGTCGGCGCCGGCGACGTCGCACAGCTGGATCGACACGCTCACCCGCAGCTTCATGCACCGTCGGCTGTGGCTCAACGATCCTGACTGCCTGATGCTGCGCACCGCCGAGACGGCGATGTCGCCCGACGCCGTGCGCACGTGGGCCCACGCGGTGGCGGTGTCGGGCGGCATGGCCCTCGTGTCGGACGATCTGGCCCTGCTCGATGCCGAGGCGGCTGCCCTCCTCGACGACGTGGTGGCGATCGGCCGGGAGGTCGACGCGGCCGCCACTGGTGGGCCGGCCCCGCGCTGTGACGACCTGATGGACCAACCGGTGCCGGCCCGCCTCAGCGCGGCGGGCTACCAGCTGGTGGCCGACCCGACGGTCGGCACGTCCACGCTGCATCGCCCCCGCTGATCGGTTCCCACCAGGCGCTAGGTTCGGATCATGCTCATCGGTGCACATGTGGGACCCGACGACCCGATCGGCACGGCCACGGCCGAAGGCGCCGACTGTCTGCAGCTCTTCCTCGGCGATCCGCAGAGTTGGAAGGCGCCCAAGCCCCGCGACGACGCCGACCAGCTGCGGGCCTCGCCCGTGCCCGTCTACGTCCACGCGCCCTATCTCATCAACCTGGCGTCACCCAACAACCGGGTGCGCATCCCGTCGCGGAAGATCCTGCAACAGACGTGTGACGCAGCCGCAGCCATCGACGCCAAGGCGGTCATCGTGCACGGGGGCCATGTCACCGAGGACGACGACGAGTCGGCCGGCTTCGAGCGCTGGCACAAGGCGCTCACCCAGCTCGAGACCACCGTGCCCGTCTATCTCGAGAACACGGCGGGCGGCGACCACGCCATGGCGCGGCACTTCGACACCATCGCCCGGCTGTGGGACCACATCGCCGAGTTCGACATCGGGTTCTGCCTCGACACCTGCCACGCCCACGCCGCGGGCGAGGACGTGTTGCGGGCGGTCGATCGCATCAAGTCGATCACCGGCCGGATCGACCTGGTGCACTGCAACGACTCGAAGGACGGCCACGGCTCGGGCCGCGACCGCCACGAGCACCTCGGTCATGGGCAGATCGAGCCCGAGGCCCTCGTCGAGGTGGTGCGCACCGCCGGTGCGCCGTCATCTGCGAGACGTCCGACGAGGGCCGCAAGGACGACATCGTCTGGCTCCGCGACCGCGTCTGAACTGACACCCGCTCCCGCCCCCACCACCCCCAAGCTCTCCCGAAATCGGTGCGTGAAACCACCACCACGGTTGTTTCACGCACCAATTTCGGTAGGGGGGTCGGGGCTTGGTGGGTCAGGGTGGGTCAGAGGGTGACCTCGTAGGTGACGGCCACCGGGTCGAACTCGAACTCGACGCCGAAGCCCAAGCCGACCGGCTGGGGGTCGATACCGAGATAGTGCCGGTACTGCGCGGTGACGAAGTGGCGGGCGACCGCCCACGCCTCCTGGGCGGCGAGGTACTCGGGCGCGCAGCCGTCGAGGAACAGCCTGTTGATCTGCTCGGTGGGCGTGATGCCGACCTGCTCGGCGATCGCCAGCAACCCACCCTGGTCGGCGCCGATGACGCACAGATCGTTGAACGCGTTGTGACCGGCCTCGTCGACGACGACCAAGCGCTTCGGCGGCAGGAGGCTGTTGTAGAACGCGGTCACGCGGTCGAGGTCGGCGATCTCGTCGCGCCCGCCAGTGACGACCATGCTCGGCTTGTCGGCGATGGGCAGCGTGACTTCTCCGCCTGGCGCCGCTCCGCCCGACATGGCCACGAACGTCAACACGTCGGGGTCGGCAGCAGCTGCGCCGACCGCCGGTGCGACACCGGCCGAGTGACCGCCAGTGCCCACCTTCGAGGTGTCGACCCGGCCTTCGAGCAGGCCACCGGGCTCGGCGTTGGCGCCGGCCATCATCTCCTTGGTGGCGATCATCACGGCGGTCTCGTCGGCGCGCTCGGTGTTGCCGGCGAACGCCGCGAGCAGGCCGCGTTCGTTGAAGTCGGGACCCGCCACCACCATGCCCCAGCTGGCGAGGTGGGCGAGCAGGTACTGGTATTCCGTCGGGTAGGCGGCGAAGCCGTGGGCGAAGACGACGAGGGGGAACGGCCCGTCCTCGCTGGCCGGGATGTCGACGTAGGCGTCGGTCTCGTACTCGGGGTTGAGCTCGTCGGGCACGATCGCCTTGAGGTTCTCGGGCAGCAGATCGCGGATCTCGAAGATCGCTCTTTCCGCACCGGCCTCGCTGCCCGGGTCAGCCGGGTACCACACCTCGACGATGCGGCCGTCGAGGTCGAGGGTGGTGGTGCCCACCTGATAGGGACCGGTCTCCGCGTAGGCGGCCTGGGTCTCCAGTGAGGCCGTGGTGGTCGTGGCCGCGTCGTCGCCCGCACCGTCGTCCGAGTCGGATCCGCCGCACGCCGTGGCGACCAGCAGCATCAACGCCACCACGGCCAAGGCGCCGCGACGAACGAGTCGTTCCCCCGAGTTGTTCATAGCGGGTCAAGATATCGGCGGTGCCGAGGTCGTGCCGGGTCGGCGCGTAACCTGCGCGCCATGACCGCGGACGCCAGGGCACGGTTCGACCTCGATGGAAGGGTGGCCGTCGTCACCGGCGGTAGCCGAGGGCTCGGACGGGCCATCGCCGAGGGCTTCGCGGTAGCGGGCGCGAAGGTCGTGATCGCCAGTCGCAAAGCCGACGCGTGCGAGGAGGTGGCGCAGGCCATCCGCAGCGGCGGGGGCGAGGCGCTGGCGGTCGCCACCCATGTAGGCAAGGTCGACGAGCTGGGCCGATTGGTCGACGCCACCGTCGATCACTTCGGTCGGCTCGACATCCTCGTCAACAACGCGGCCAACCCGCTCGGCGGCATGCTCACCGACCTCACCGAGCTGGCGTTCGAGAAGAGCTACGGGGTGAACGTCAAGGGTCCGCTCTTCCTCTCGACGGCTGCGCTCGATCACCTGTCGGCGTCGGGTCACGGGGTGATCATCAACGTCATCACCGCCGGCGCGTTCACGCCGGGGGAGAGCCTCGGTCTCTACTGCTCGGGCAAGGCCGCCATGTGGAACCTCACCCGGGTGATGGCCAAGGAGTGGGCGAGCAGAGGTGTGCGGGTCAACGCCTTGGCGCCGGGCCCCTTCGAGACCGACATGATGGCCGCCACCTACGCCATCCCCGAGTTCCACGCCGCCATCGTCGAGTCGACGTTGCTGAAGCGCATCGCCACGCCCGACGAGATCGTCGGAGCCGCCCTCTTCCTGGCCAGCGACGCCTCGTCGTACATGACCGGTTCGGTGCTGCCCGTCGACGGCGGCCTGATGGCCTGATCGCTTGATCGCCTCGTTGGTCTGATCGCACCCATCGTCCTGCGCGACCGTTCGTCTGTCGGCCAGTTGACACGGCGGCTGTCGCTTGCCCGACGGCGTGTGCGGATGGTCTCCGTACGATCGCGCTGATCGTGGTCGTGACGGCCGCGGGCGACAGGCGGGAGCCGGCGGGCATGCCCAGCATCTTGTTGATCGAGGACGATCTCGACATCCGGGTCGCCCTGCAACGCGGCCTGGGGGCCAAAGGGCACGAGGTGCGCACCTGCGGGCGCGGGCTCGACGCGATCGGCTACGTGCTCGATGACGGCCTGGCGGCCGTGCTGCTCGACCTCGGGCTGCCAGACGTCGACGGGCTCGATCTGCTGCGCATGATCCGGGCCATCTCGACGGTGCCCCTCATCGTGTGCACCGCCCGCGACGACGAGGCCCACATCATCCGCGCCCTCGACCTGGGTGCCGACGACTTCGTCACCAAGCCGTTCTCGGCCGGCCAGATCGATGCCCGGCTGCGCGCCGTCGGTCGGCGCTCGGGCGGCCTCGAGCGCCCGTCCTCACGGTCGGCGAGCTCACCATCGATCTGCGCACCCGGCGAGCCGAACTCGGGGGACGCCCGATCGACCTGCGGCCCCGCGAGTTCGAGCTGTTGGCGTTCCTCATGGGCCGGCCGGGTGAGTACGTGTCGAAGGTCGAGCTGCTCGACGAGGTGTGGCAGCGACCTCGGGGGGCCAGCGACAAGACCGTCGACGTGCACGTGTCGTGGTTGCGCCGGAAGCTCGGTGAGACGGTGAGCGAGCCGCGCTATCTGCACACCCGGCGAGGGGCCGGGGTGAAGATCGAGGCGCCGGAGCGTGGGTCACCGTGAGACGACGCCTGGTCGCCATGGTGGTCGCCGGTTCGCTGGCCGCCTTGCTGGCCTTCGCGTTGCCGCTGGCCATCGTGGTCAAGCTGCTGGTCGAGGAGCGCGTCTTCGGTGAAGCCGAGTTGCGCGCCCGCGTCATCGCCGCAGTGCTCGACGAGGTGGGCGACGCCGACGTGGCCACCGACGCCCTCGACCGAGTCGACGACGTGGACGGCGGACCCGGGTTCACCGTCGTCTTCGCCGACGGCCGGTCGCACGGCCCACCCCTGCCCGCAACCGCGGCCGACGAGGCCCGGCGGGCGGTGGCCGAGGACTGGGATGGCGATGGTGACGACGACGCCCGCCTCGATCACGGTGATGCCACGTTGGTGGTCGAAGGCTTCACGCCGAGGGCCCTGCCACAGACCGGCGGAGTGGTGGTGGTGCTGGTGCCGAACCACTTGGTGACCAGCGACCTCGACCCGTGGTGGTGGGCGATCGGTCTCACAGCTGTCGTCCTGTTCGCCGTGTCGGCGACGTTGGCCAACCAGCTCGGGCTGTCGATCGTGCGCCCGGTGCGCGCCCTGGTGTCCGCAACCGGCAGGCTTCGTGGTGGAGACCTCGCGGCGCGGGTCGAGCCCGACGGTCCACCGGAGATTCGAGAGCTGGGCTACTCCTTCAACCTTCTCGGTGAGCGGATCGGGCAGCTCATCGCCCGAGAGGCCGAACGGGTCTCGGACCTGTCGCATCGGCTGCGCACTCCCCTGACTGCGTTGCACCTCGAGGTGGAAGGGCTGCACGACCACGACGAGGCGGCGCGCCTGTCGACGCAGGTGAGGCGCATGGACGACGCCGTCGACGCGGTCATCGCCGACGCCCACGCGCGGGCGGAAGCCGTTGTACCTGCCGCGACCGTCGCCAGCGAGGTGGTGACCGAGAGGGTCGAGTTCTGGCGTCCGCTGTTCGACGACCAGCGGCGCGGGCTCTCGCTCGTCGACCGCACGGAGTCATCGATCGCGGTCGGCGTGGCCCAGGTGGAGCTCGGCGCGGCGCTCGACGAGCTGCTGGCCAACGCGATCGCCCACACCTCACCCGGTACCGACGTGCGTGTCGAGATCGGTGCCACACCCGACGGCTGCGTCGTGGTCGAGGTATCGGATGCCGGTGCGGGCTTCGCCGATCTCGCGGTGGTCGGGCGTGGGGTGAGTGGTGGTGGATCGACCGGGCTCGGGCTCGACATCGTGCGCCGCACCGCGGAGGCCAGTGGTGGTCGACTCGAGCTCGGTGCGTCGCCCGAGGGCGGTGCGTCGGTGCGCATGGTGCTCGGGCCGGCTATGCCTTCGCCTCGCCCACCCCGGGAGCCGACGGTTCGTCGAGCTTGATCCCGAGGTGGCGCTGGGTGGTCACCAGGCGGGGTCGCCGAGCCCGTTCCCCGAGCTTGGTCCGCAGGGTGGCGAGATGGACGTGCAGCGAGTTCTGCCTTGCGCCGACGTAGTCGGCCCACACGTCGCGCAGGATGTCGCGGCGAGGCACGAACTGCCCGCGTCGCCTCGCCAGGTAGGCCAGCAACTCGAACTCGCGCGCCCGCAGCGGCAGCGTACGTCCGGCGAGGCGCGCTCTCGACGCAGCCAGGTCGATCTCGAGGTCGCCGACCACGATGGGCTCGGTTGGGAGCTCGTGCCGGTGCGTCTGCTCGCGCTCGTTCGTCCACTCGTGTGCTGGCATCCCGCGCGCCTCCGCCTGCCGTCGCTGTCTGCGTCGCGAGTGCGCCGCGCCGTGAGCGTCTCGTGGCGTGGGCAACGAGGACGGCTGGCGTTCGGCAAGACGTCGTTAGGTCTCGGGAAATCGGGCCGAATCGGCGGAACCTCGGCCCGCCTCGACACGCACTAACGGGGACGTCATCCGAGCGCTTCTGGAGTGGACATGGCCGAGCTTCCCCCCGTCATCCCGAGCACGCGAGATCACGTCCGGCGGTGCCACCGCCGAGGGCGCGCTCTTCACGCGGCCGTGGGTCGAGACGGTGGATCGTCGACTCCGCGGGATGTCCATCGCCGCGCTGGCCGGGCGCCGGTTCGAGGTCCAGTTCATCGGCGTGGCCGGTGACCGGGTGCTGCCCTGGCGGGTGTCGATCGTCGACGGAGCCCTGGCATCCGTGCGCGCCGGCTTCGTGCGCGAACCGCACCTCGCGGTGAGTCACACCGTCGCCGCCGGTCGGGCGGCCATGGGCCTGACCCCGGGTGCACCCGTCGCCTTCGACGACTTCGGTCTCGAACGGTGGGATGGTCGGCGTTGGGTGCGCTACCGGCTCCCGCCGGGTGACGAGCCCGACGTGCCGATCGGCGTGAACGTCGGCCTCGGACGATGTGTCCTGTGGGTCGAGCACGTCGAGTGCTCCCCGATCGGTGACCTCGACATCCGTCGCATCATCGAGGACGGCCAGCTGATGCAGGTCGACGCTCGACCGAGCACGGTGGCGGCTGGCGGCGATGTCGTGTCGCGCCTCACCTGGTCCGAACTGATGGACGATCGCCTGCATCCCGACCGTGAACGGGCCGCCGTCCGAACGCAGTGGCGAGGCTCTGCGGCGGACATCCACACGATGCGGGTGGGTCTGCGCCTCTTGCGCGAGGCCCTCGACGCCGACCGGGCTGATCGGATCGCCCGGCTGACGCGCGATCAGGTGTTGGTCGACGCGGTGGCGATCCTGCGTGCCGTCGGCCGCTGCCTGCACGACGACGGCTCACCCGCCGAGCCGGCGTGGTGAACCGGTGCGCCGTGACCAGCCGGCGAGCCGGCGGCCGTCACGCGCCGGTGGGCTCGGCCGCCGCCTCGGTGTGGTCCGTGCGCACGAGGATCCGGAACAGGTCGGCGTAGAGCCCGTTGCGCTCGAGCAGCTCACGGTGCCGACCCTGCTCGACGATCTGGCCTTCGTCGAGCACCAGGATCTGGTCGGCCGTCGTGATGGTCGACAGACGGTGGGCGATGACGATGGCGGTGCGACCGGCGAGCGCGTTCGTGAGGGCTTCCTGCACCAGGGCCTCGTTCTCGGAGTCGAGATGGCTGGTGGCTTCGTCGAGGACGACGACCGCGGGGTCCTTCAACAGCATCCGGGCGATCGCCAATCGCTGCTTCTCGCCGCCCGAGAGGCGGTAGCCCCGCTCGCCGACGACCGTGCGATAGCCGTCGGGGAGAGCGGCGATCACGTGGTGGATCTGGGCGGCCCGGCACGCGGCCTCGATCTCGTCGTCGGTCGCGTCAGGCCGGGCGTAGCGCAGGTTGTCGAGCACCGAGTCGTGGAACAGGTGTGGATCCTGGCTGACGACACCGATGGCGCGGTGCAGGCTGGCCTGCGTGAGGTCGCGGACGTCGTGCCCGTCGATGCGCAGCGCTCCCGTGGTCACGTCGTAGAGCCGCGGGATCAGCGAGGTGAGGGTGGTCTTGCCGGCGCCGGACGGGCCGACGACGGCCACGGTGTGGCCCGGCGGCACCATCGCGGTGATGCCGCGAAGTACGAACTCGCCCGCTACGTCGCTCAACGGGGTGGCCACGTCGGTCTCGAGGGAGGCGACCGACACCTCTGCTGCGGCCGGGTAGCGGAACCAGACGTCGTCGAACTCGATGCGTCCGGCCGGCTCGACCAGGTCGACGGCGCCGGGTCGGTCGGTGATCATGCTCGGCGCGTCGAGCACCTCGAACACGCGGTCGAACGACACGAACGCCGTCATGATGTCGACCCGTGCGTTGGTGAGGCTGGTGAGCGGCGTGTAGATGCGGGTCACATACGTCGCCATGGCGACGAGCGTGCCGAGGGTGATCGCGGCCGAGATCACCAGCTGACCGCCGATCCAGTAGATCGCCGCAGTGCCGACCGCGCCCACCAGGCCGAGGGCGATGAAGAACGTGCGCCCGTACATCGCGCTGCGCACGCCGATGTCGCGCACGCGACCCGCCCGGGCGCCGAACTCGTCGGCCTCCCGGGTGTGATCACCGAAGAGCTTCACCAGCAGGGCGCCGGCGACGTTGAACCGCTCGGTCATCTGGGCGTTCATCGCCGAGTTGAGGTTCATCCCCTCGCGGGTGATCACCTGGAGGCGGCGGCCCACCCGCTTGGCCGGGATGATGAAGAGCGGCAGCAGCACGAGGGCGATGAGCGTGAGCCGCCACTCGAGGATGAACATGGCGCCGAGCGTGGTGGCCAGCACGATGACGTTCGACACGACCGATCCGAGCGTGGCGGTCATGGCGCGCTGCGCGCCGATGACGTCGTTGTTCAACCTGCTGATGAGCGACCCGGTCTGCGTGCGGGTGAAGAAGGCGATGGGCATGCGTTGCACGTGGTCGAACAGGCTGACGCGCAGGTCGAAGATGAGCCCCTCGCCGATCTTCGACGAGTACCAGCGCTCGACGAACGCCAGGGCGGCGTCGGCCACGGCGGCCACCACCACGAGCGCGGCCAGGACGTGGAGCAGGCTGCGGTCGCCTTCGGGGATGGCGGTGTCGATGATCTGGCGGAAGAGCAGCGGAGGGACCAGCGCCACCAACGCGGCGGCGACGATGACGGCCACGAACCCGATGAGTTGTCGCCGGTAGGGGCGAGCCAGCTTGAGGATCCGCCGACCGACGCCCTTGCCGAGGGTGGCGCCCTCGATGGCCGTCGGGTCGGCCCCCATCGCCATGTGTGGTGCCATGCGCATGCCGTCAGGCTAGGGCACGTAATCGCGTAATCGGTCGGGCCGGTTCGCGTGGTGTCGACGGACCGGTCCGATGGTCCGGCCGGTCACTCGGCGCGGAAGTCGAGCCCCCGGTCGCCCGTGCGCAGCCGCAACTGCGGACCTTCGATCTCGTAGTCGACCGTGCCGGTGAGGGTGGCGATCATGGCGTCCTCCACCGCGGTCTCGGCCTCGCCACACGCCATTCGTGTGGCGGCCAGCGGGCCGATCTCGACCGTCGTGTCGCCGACGACCGCCGATGCACTGCCCCGGTTGCACCCGAGGGCCGCCGTCGAGGCGTTCGTCGGCGGTGAAGGTGATTTCGGCTCGCACACCGGCGGGCACGCTGCTGGCGGTCTCGCCGTCGATGATCGACTCGAGCACCCACGTGGTGCCGATCAGGGGGCGATCAGGGTCGGCGGTCTCTCGGTCCACGAACACGATGATGGTCGTACCGCTGGTCATGGTGAGGGTGTCGCCGGCGAGGGCGAGTGTCGGACCAGCCAGCAGCAGGTCGGCGAACCAGGTGTCCTGGTCCATCAGGGCCACGTCCGCGCAGGCCATCTCGGTGGTGGCCAGGTCGGCCACGTTCAGTCGGTCGACGTCGAGCGAATACGTGCCACCCATCGAGTTGCAGCCAGGACTCGCCGCGAGGCGACCGTCTGCGAACTCGATCCGGATCGGCTGGTCGCCGGCCATCACCCGAGGTGCGCCGTCTTCGGTCACCGACTCGGAGAGGAACGTGCGCCCGTCGAGCTGGGCGTCGGCCGCGCCCGTGCTGTCGGGCGAGGTCGACGTCGAGCCTCCACACGCCACGCCCAGCAGCACGATCACGGCCGCCATCCCCGCCACCGCCACCCGATTCATCGTCCCCATGTCGCTCCGACGTGCGCGGGGTCGGCCTGGTTCCCGGAGGCCGGCCAGGACGGCCGACCCAGAGGAACTGAACGGGTCCCGATCGGTCGGCGACTCCGTAGGCTGCCCGCCATGAGCGATGCCACCGGCGACCTTCCCACCGACCAGGGCCCGCGTGCGGTGCCGTCGCGGGTGCTTGGTGGTCTCGGCCCATCCCGACGACGTCGACTTCGGTGCCGCCGGCACGGTGGCCGGCGCTCACCGACGCGGGATCGACCGTGAGCTATTGCCTGGTGACCTCGGGAGAGGCGGGCAGCGACCATCTCGATCACGACAGCGACACGCTACGCGCCCTTCGTGAGGAGGAGCAGACGGCCGCCGCCAAGGAGGTGGGCGTAGACGACCTCGTGTTCCTGCGTCATCCCGACGGCGCGGTCGAGCCCACCCTCGCCTTGCGGCGCGACATCACCGCCGCCATCCGGAGGGCGACACCCGACCTGGTGATCTGCCAGTCGCCCGAGCGCATGCTCGACCGCATCTTCGCCAGCCATCCCGACCACCTGGCCGCCGGTGAGGCCACGTTGTGCGCGGTCTATCCCGATGCGCGCAACCCGCGTGCGTTCCCCGAGCTGCTCGAGCAGGGGCTGGCGCCCCACGTCGTACCCGAGGTGTGGCTGTCGGCGCACCCTCGCCCCGATCTGCGTGTCGACGTCACCGACACGTTCGAGCGCAAGCTGGCTGCGTTGGCCGCCCACGACAGCCAGACGGGCCACCGCGACGACATCGAGCAGATGGTGCGCGGTTGGATGACGATGGTGGCCGAGTTGGCCGGCTTCGAGACCGGTCGGCTGGCCGAGGCCTTCAAGGTGGTCGTCACCGCCTGACGCAGCGGGGCGCAGGCGAGATGTGATGGCGGAGAGTGTGGGATTCGAACCCACGGTGACCCGGAGGCCACAACGGCTTTCGAGGCCGTCCCATTCGTCCGCTCTGGCAACTCTCCGGGTCGGACACTAGTCGGACACCTCGACGGGGTTACAACGGCGATCCGCCGGCCGATCGGCCAGCTGCGGACCGACGACGGTCAGCGTCGGGCGGCGAAGAACGCGGCCAGCAGGCCAGCGGATTCGTCGGCCCGCACGCCCGCCGTGACCGCGAACTCGTGGTTGAGGCGGGGGTCGGATCCGAGGTGGTAGAGCGAGCCACAGGCGCCCGCCTTGGGATCGGCGGCGCCGAACACGACGCGTGCCACGCGAGCGTTCACCATCGCTCCCGCGCACATGGCGCACGGTTCGAGCGTCACGAACACCGTGGCGTCGTCGAGACGCCATCCCTCGCGCGCCCGGGCCGCGTCGCGTAAGGCCAACACCTCTGCGTGCGCAGTCGGGTCGCCGGTCGCCTCGCGCTCGTTGTGACGGCGGGCGACCACCTCGTCGCCCACCACCACGATCGCCCCGATGGGCACGTCGCCGTGATCGAGCGCGGCCCGGGCCTCCTCGAGCGCCAGCGCCATCGCCTCACGGTCGTCCACCGGCCGGACCCTACCGGCTCACCCGACAGACCTGATCGTGATCACCGCCGCAGCGCGGGTGCGGCGGTACGGTCGGGCCATGACCTACGACGAGCTCGTCGACGATGTCGTCCGAGTTGTCGAGGCGTTCGGCGCGGCCATCATGGTGGTCGGCGGTCTGGCGGCGTTTCTCGTCGCCGCATGGGCGCTCCGCCGGGCCGATGCCCGCAACTCCGACGTCCGCGAGTCCGCCTACCAAGAACTGCGCCGATCGCTCGGGCGGGTGATCCTGCTCGGGCTCGAGGTGTTGATCATCGCCGACATCATCCGCACGATCATCGTCGAGCCCACCCTCGAATCGGTGGCCGTGCTGGGCATCATCGTCGTGATCCGAATCGTTCTCAGCTTCTCTCTCGAGGTCGAGATCGACGGTGCCTGGCCGTGGAGCCGGCGCCGAGGGGTGGTCCAGGGCGACGCGTCCGACGACACCGACTGAGCCGGGTCCCCGAGGGTGGGCATCCGCCCCGCCCTCACCGGCTACAACGGTGCCCGCATGCGCGCCACCTCGCGGGCGGTCCTCTTCGTCGTCTTCACCATCACCGGCTTCGCCGCGCTGACGCTGCAGGTCGTGTGGCAGCGCGTCATCGCGCTGCACTCGGGTGTCGACCTGGTGTCGTTCACCACAGTGATCGCCGCGTTCCTCGCCGGGCTCGGTCTGGGCAGCTTGCTCGGCGGATGGTTGGCCGATCGGTTGGGGTCGCGTCGGTCGTTGGCTGCGTTCGCGGCGGCCAACGTGGCCATCGCGGTCTACGCCTTCGCCAGCATCACGCTGCTCTACGACGTCTATCAGGACCAGGCCGAGAGCCTCACCAACGCCGGCGCGAAGTTCGCGTTCAACGCCGCGTTGCTGCTCGTGCCCACCATCCTCATGGGCCTGTCGCTGCCGCTGGTGGCCCGGGGCGTGGTGAGCCACGTACGCGACGCCGGGCCGCTGGTGGGTCGGCTCTACGCGGTGAACACCCTCGGCGCGGCTGCGGGTGCGGCGGTCACCGGTTGGGTGCTGCAGGGCACCATCGGATTCGTCGCCACCGCCCGGTTTGCCGGGCTGCTCAACCTGGTGGCGGCCGCGCTCGTGTTGCTCACCCTCCGCAGGGAGGTGGCCGCCCCGGACACCGCCGAGCCGCAGGTCAGCCCCGGCGCTGACCTGCCGACCGCCCAGACCGATGTCGCCGACGCTGCCGCCGGCTCGACGATCTGGCCCTGGTATGTGGTGTACGGGCTCACCGGGGCGGTGGCGCTCGGCTTCGAGCTCGTCTTCTTCCGGGTCATCGACGGCATCATGCGGTCGAACAGCTACAGCTTCCCGCACGTGCTGGCCACGTATCTCGTGTTCTTCGGACTCGGCTCGGCCATCGGGTCGATCATCGTCCGGCGCACGTCCCGCCCCGACCGCTGGTTCCTCTCGTTGCAGTTCCTCGTCGGCCTGTCGGCGCTGCTCGGCGTGATCCTCCTCGTGCGGGGCTTGCCGCGCAGCCCATTCTGGGACTCGTCGGCGAGCTACTTCACAGGCGACGGCTTCGACTTCGGCTTCCGCAACGCCGACGGCAGCGCCAACCGGGCGTTCCTGCCGGTGTTCTTCGGCGTGCCGCTGTTGATCATGGCGGCGCCGGTGCTGTGCATGGGTGCGTCGTTCCCGTGCGCCCAGGCGTTGGTGTCACAACGGGTCGAGACGCTCGGCCGGCACACCGGCCTGCTGCAGTTCGCCAACATCGCGGGCAACGTGGTGGGCACGTTGGTGGTCGGCTTCGTGGTGATCGATCAGCTGGGCACGTCGGGCACCTACCGGCTGCTCGCCGCCGCCCTTCTCATCCCTGGCCTCGGTGCGGCATGGCTGGCTTCGGGGCGCCGTCGCCTCGTGCTGGCCGGTGGTGCGATCGTCACGATGTTGCTCTTCCTGGCGGTGTTCCCGAGCAACGAGCGGCTGTGGGCGTTCCTCAACGGCGTCACCGAGGATCGCCAGGCGCTCGCCGAAGATCGTTCGTGCGCCACCGTGCTCAAGAACGTCGACGACGAATGGGTGCTCACCGTCAACGGCGCGTCGCAGAACAACTATCCGTTCGACGACTACCACGTGCTCATCGGGATGATGCCCACGCTCATGCACCCCGATCCCGAGGCGGGCATGGCCCTCGGTCTGGGTATCGGCGCCACGCCCTACGGTCTGGCCGTCGATCCGCGTCTCGAGACCATCACCACCGTCGAGATCTGCGGTGGTGAGATCGATCTGCTCGAGGGTCTGGCGGCCGACGGCGCGCCCGAGCTGGTGCGCTTCTTCGGTGATCCGCGTCAGCACCTGGTCGTGGGCGACGGTCGCGATCACCTGCTGCGCACCGACGACACCTACGACGTCATCGTGGTCGACACCCTGCGGCCGCAGTCGGGCTTCAGCGGCAGCCTCTACTCGCGCGAGTTCTACGAGTTGGTCGACGAGCACCTCGGCGACGGCGGGATGATGGCCCAGTGGGCACCGACCGCGCGGGTGACCAACACCATCACTGAGGTGTTCCCGCATGTCGTGCGCTTCACGGTGCCGCAGTACAACAACTCGACGTTCGTGGTCGCCAGCCACGACCCGATCGATCTCGATCCCGCTGCGCTCGTGGACCACTTCCGGTCGGCGCGCGACGGTTTCTCGGACGAGCAGGCCGACCGTCTCGAAGCGTTCCTCGCCACGGTGGAAGCCGAGTGCCTGGCCGACGGCGGCCCGGTACCACCCGTGGCCGACGACGAGATCAACGTCGACCTGCGCCCTCGCGACGAGTACTTCCTCAACAACCCCGAGGGCGTGCCCGAGCGCCCCTCGTCGTGCGACTGACGCCGATCCGCGAACGACCGATCACGCCTGGCTCGGTCACGCCGATCGGGCCGCGAGGTCTGCAGAAGCGGGTGATATCGTGAGATATCTCCTGAGGAGGTACGTGATGACGGACATCCTGATCAGAGACGTGCCCGACGAGGTGCTGGCCGCGATCGACGCCAAAGCGAAGCGGGTGGGCCTCTCCCGAAGTGCAGTACCTGCGCCGGGCGCTCGAGCGTGAACGGGTTCAGGAGTCGGGCCCGGTCACGGTGGAGCAGCTCGAACGGGCTGCCGCACTCGCTCGGGATCTCGATGACCCCGACGTCATGTCCGGCGCTTGGGCATGACCACCTGGCTCATCGACAAGTCGGCGATCGCTCGACTCCATCTCGCGCCGAACGCGACGGACTGGGCCAGCCGGATCGAGCGTGGCCTCGTCCGGATCTGCACGGTCACCCGGTTGGAGGTTGGCTTCTCTGCCCGCTCCGCGCCGGATCACCGTTCGCTTCTCACTCACCCGCCGATCGCGTCGATGCCGGTCGAGTACCTCACGCCCAGGATCGAGGATCGAGCGGTCGAGCTCCAGTCGGTGCTCGCCGAACGGGGTCAGCATCGAGCGCCTTCGGTTCCCGATCTCCTTGTCGCTGCGACCGCAGAGCTCGCAGATCTCACCGTGCTCCACGTCGACAAGGACTTCGAACTGATCGCGGACGTCACCGGCCAGCCCATCGAACGGCTCGACAGCCGCTGATCAACGCCGTGCGCCGCCACCTGACGATTGGAGCAGTCTCGGTCAGCACGCGGTCAGGGATGCAGGACTTCTACCGCGCAGGTGATCGTCGGGGCGGTGGCCAAGCGTTGGTCTGCGGTCACCAGGGCGCACTCGAGTCGCTCGGCGAGAGCGACGTAGGCGGCGTCGTACGCGGTCACATTCGCGCGCAACTCGAATGCCCGGCGCATCAGCGGGAGCGTGGGATAGCGCGTGAGGTCCAGGTCCTCGAGGTCATCGATCGCCTCGGCGAAACGCTGGTCGGTGAGGTCCCCGGCGATCCAGCGCTTGCGGAGGACCGCGGTCGTCTCCACGTCGACGAGGTCGGGTGCGGCTATGGCGCGAGCGTCGGTCAGGCGGGTGCGCGCGGTGGCGCCGTCGGCGCCGGCATCTGCCAGAGCGTTGGCCAGGATGGAGGCGTCGACCACGATCACGGGCCGGGGCGCTCGCTCTCGAGATCGGCCACGGCTTGTTCGAGCCCGACCTTGCCGCCCTTGCGACGCGCCACGTGGGCGAAGAGCTCCTCTGGGGTGGGGCGCTCGACGAGGCGGGTGAGCTCGCTCGTCAGGTACTGCTGGAGGGATTGGCCGCGTCGCTCCGCTCGCTGCTGGAGGGCGCCGTGGACATCATCGGGCAGGTCTCGTACCAGGACGTTCGCCATGCTTTCATTATGCAAGCGCCGTTCACCCGATGCAAGGGTCTGTGCCCTCCATGTGCGGCACTCCTCCACGGCATCGGGTGTGTCCGGTCGGGCAGCGACGTCGGTTGGGCCGGGCGGTGACTTCGGTTGGACCGGCGGTGACTTCGGGTGGAAGGAGCGCAGCCGGAGGCTGTCGAGCGGAGGGAGTGGGATTCGAACCCACGGTGGGTTGCCCCACACACGCTTTCCAAGCGTGCCGATTCGGCCGCTCTCGCACCCCTCCTAGGGTTTGCGGTCCCCGCCGGGGAACGCAGCCGATGAGGCTATCGTGTCACCAGGTCCGCTCTCGCATGTGATGGTCGGGTCCTGTGCAATCGGAGCCCGTGAACCGAGTCAGGGCCGGGAGGCAGCAGCTCTCAGCGGAACCTCCGGTGTGCCGCAGATCGCCTGACCATCACATGGGGGAGCGGACCTGTCCGCTACCTGGCGATAGTGCGGAGCGGACTCATCCGGTCCTGAGGCGGCGTCTGGCGAGCGGACCGGCGGCTTTGGCGGACCGGTAGAGTCCGGCCGTGGCCTACCAGTCGCTCTATCGCCGCTATCGCCCGCAACGGTTCGCCGAGGTGCGCGGCCAGGAGCACCTGGTGAAGGCCCTGCAGAACTCCGTGCGCGAAGGGCGGGTCGGCCACGCCTACCTGTTCAGCGGTCCTCGGGGCACGGGCAAGACCACCACGGCGCGCATCCTCGCCAAGGTGCTCAACTGCGAGAACCCGTCCGACGGCGAACCGTGCGGCGTCTGCCCCTCGTGCATCGCCATCGAGCACGGCACCTCGTTCGACGTGCACGAGCTCGACGCGGCGTCGAACAACAAGGTCGACGACATCCGCGAGCTGATCAACAAAGCGGCTCTCGGCACGCCCGGCCACACGAAGGTCTACATCCTCGACGAGGTGCACATGCTGTCGGCGGCCGCGTCGAACGCGTTGCTGAAGACGCTCGAGGAACCGCCCGAGCACGTCAAGTTCGTGCTGGCCACCACCGACCCCCAGAAGGTGCTGCCCACCATCCGCAGCCGCTGCCAGCACTTCGAGGTGCACCTGCTGTCGGCCGACGAGCTGCAGGCGCTGGCCGAGTCGGTCGTCAAGGACGCCGGCCTCGACGTCACCCCCGAAGCCATCGACCACGTGGTGCGCGTCGGCGCCGGGTCGGCGCGCGACATGCTCTCGGCGCTCGATCAGGTGGTGGCGGCCGGCGGCGTCACCGACGACAGCGACGCGCTCGACGAGCTGGTCGAGGCCCTGTGCGACCGCGACACCGGCCGGGCCCTGGTGGCCGTCGATCAGGCCACTGCGTCTGGTCGGGGCCCGCGGGTGCTCGGCGAGCAGCTCATCGGCCGCCTGCGCGACGTGTTCCTCGCTTCGGTGGGAGCCGACCTGTCGCGGCTCGGCGAAGGTGATCAGCAACGGGTGGCCGATCAGGCCAAGCGCCTCACCGCGGCCGGCGCCACTCGCGCGCTCGAGCTGCTGGGCGAGGCGTTCGTCGGCATCCAGGATGCCCCCGACCCACGGGTGGTGCTCGAGGTCGCGCTGGTGCGGCTCACCCGGCCCGATGCCGAGCTCAGCATGGCGGCCCTCGCCGACCGCATCGGCCGTCTCGAACGAGGCGAGATCGCCGCGGCTGCTCCCTCGACCGCAGCGCCGCCCGCGTCCCCGGCTTCGCCATCGCCGGCGCCGGCGCCGGCCCCACCGTCACCTCGTCCGACATCCGACACATCGCCGGATGCGTCGACCGCCTCCACCGCCAGGTCCGCCGGCACCGACACCGCTCCGGCACCCACCGAACCGGAGCCGCCCACCCCGTCTGCGCCTCGCTCGGGTGGCCGACCGGCCGACGGGGCCCGCGAGGCGTTGGCCCAGCGCAAGCAGGCCGGCCGCGGCTCGGCGTCCGACCGGGCGCCCGCCGCCAAGCCCAAGTCGTCACCGCCGCCACCATCGGCCGCATCGCCGTCGCCGGCCACCCAGCCCAAGTCGTCGTCGGCTGCGTCGCCCGAGCCTGAGCCGACCGACACGCCGTCCGCCACGACGGCTGGCTCGCCGTCTCGCGCGCCAGCCGGGGCGGCCCTCCCCACGCGCGACGAGCTCACGCTGGCGTGGGCCGACGCGATCCTGCCGGCACTCTCCAACAAGGCGCGGTCGCGCTTCCTCGCCGGTCGTTTCGTCTCGGCCGACGACGAGGTGGTGTTCGGGCTGCCCAACGTGCATCACGCCCGTCGTTGCGAGGAGGTGCGCGCCGAGGTCGAACAGGCACTGGTCGCCCACTTCGGCATGCCGATGACCCTGAAGGTGGTGGTCGACGACGGCGCGCCGCCCCCGGCGGGCACCGACGCCGAGCCGCCACCGCCCGCCGATCTCCAGCCAGACGAGACGATCGATCTCACCGAGCTCACCGATGCCGACGACGTCGCCACCTCCGGCGCCGAGCGGGTGGCGCAGGTGTTCCCCGGCGCCGAGATCGTCGAGGAGGACTGACCATGTCCGACGAGTCGCCCATGCCCGGTCTCGACGCGCTGCTGTCGCAGGCCATGGAGATGCAGCAGCAGGTGATGGCGGCCCAGGCCGAAGCCGCCACCCAGGAGGTCGTCGGCGCGTCGGGCGGTGGCGCGGTCGAGATCACCGTCACCGGCGCGATGGAGTTCCGCGAGGTGCGCATCGCCGTGGAAGCAGTCGACCCCGACGACGTCGACCTGCTCCAGGACCTGGTGCTGGCTGCGCTGCACGACGCCATGGCCAAGGTCAACGACCTGCAGAGCGAATCGCTGGGCGGCTTCGGGGAGATGCTCGCGGGCGGCGGGCTGGCCGACTCGGGGCTCGGCGGCCTGTTCGGCGAGCCGGCCATCGAGGCCGGCAGCCACGACGACGACGATCCCGAGGCCTGACCGACCCGATGGCGGTCTATGCCGGTCCGGTGCAGGACCTCATCGACGAGCTGGGTCGACTGCCCGGAGTGGGGCCGAAGTCGGCTCAGCGCCTGGCGTTCCACCTCCTGAAGCTGCCCAAGGAGGACGCCGTGCGCCTGGCGCGGGCGATCACCGAGGCCAAGGAGCGGGTGACGTTCTGCCCGCGCTGCTTCAACATCGCCGAGGGCGCCGAGTGCGGCATCTGTGCCGACACCCGCCGCGACTCGTCGATCATCTGTGTGGTCGAGGAGTCGCGCGACATCGTCGCCGTCGAGAAGACGGGTGAGTATCGCGGTCGCTACCACGTCCTGCAGGGGGCCATCAGCCCGATCGAGGGCATCGGCCCCGACCAGCTCCGCGTCAAGGAGCTGCTGTCGCGGCTCGAGCCCGAAGCGGTGGAAGAGGTGATCCTCTGCACCAACCCCAACATCGAGGGCGAGGCCACCGCGCTCTACCTCGGTCGCCTGCTCAAGCCGCTCGGACTGCGGGTCACGAGGATCGCGTCGGGCCTGCCGGTCGGCGGCGACCTCGAGTATGCCGACGAGCTCACGCTCGGTCGCGCCCTCGAGGGTCGGCGCGACGTCGACGGCGACTGATCGGTGGCCAGCGTGGCGGGGGACGACTAGCGGTGTCGAGTGCCGCCGGCGCTCCCCACCCGCACTGGCGGTCGGCCGCCGCGGTCACCGTCGTCGGTCTGGCCGGACTGGTGGTGGCCGCCTTCTTGCCCTGGGTGGCGAGTGGCGGCGTCGAGCGCACCAGCTTCGAGACCGTGCGCAGCGCCCAGCGGCTCGGCCTGGCCGAGTCGTCGTGGCAAGGGGTGATGCTCGACGGGTGGTACCTGTTGCCCCTGCTCGGGGCGCTGGCGCTGCTCGCGCTGGCGCTGCACCGGGTGGTGTTGGCCACCGCCATCGCACTGGTGGCCGGTCTGGTGGCGCTGGGCGCCGGCCTGGTGGTGGTTCTGGCCCCGGTTTCCTCCAGATCGGGGCCGGTTGTGGCGATAGTGATGGGTGCACTGACCGTGGGCGGCGCCGCGTGGCTCCTCCGAGTCGAAAGGCAGACGGCATGAGCGATCACGACAAGCCGACGGGGTGGTTCGCGTCGTCGGACCGCCCGCCGCTGCCGCCACCGTTGCCTCCCGCCCCTCCTGACCTGCCGCTCTACGGTGAGCCCCCGCCGCCCCCTGAGGATCGTTCGCCGAGCGGGGGGCGCATCGCCGTGCTGGCGCTCGCCGGTCTGGGCGTGGTGGCCGCGGCCGTGTTCGCCTTCTCGTGGCTCACCGCCGGCGACGGGGCCGACAGCCCGGAGGCCGCGGTCGACAGCCTCTTCGGCGCCCTCGAGGAAGAAGACGCCATCGGGGCGCTCGAAGCCCTCGCCCCGGGTGAGCGCAAGGTGCTCCGGGAGCCGTTCGAGGACATCGTCGGCGAACTGCAGCGCCTCGGTGTGCTCGACGACTTCGACCTGCGCCAGGTGCCCGGCACCGCCTTCACGGTCGACGACCTGCAGTACGAGACCACCGCACTCACCGACGAGGTGGTGGTGGTCGAGGTGGTGGGCGGCACGATCGTCTCGAGGGTCGTCCCCGACGAGTTCCCTCTCGGCCGGTCGTGCGACGATTCGTGAGCAGATCGACGAGCTCGACGCCACGACACGACGGCTACCTCGGGACGAGCCGGAGTCGTCGGTGACCTCGTTCGCCGACGACCCCATCGAACTGGTGGCGATCGAGGAGGACGGCGGCTGGCACGTCAGCCTCGCCTACACGATGGCCGAAGCCATTCGCGGCGAGTCCGACACGCCCCTCTCCGAGCTCGGGAGCGGGCCCGACCCGGTCGGTGGTGACGACCCCGAGGACGTCGTGCGGCGCATGGTCGACGCGGCGGTCGAGCTCGACGCCGAGACAGCCATCGCCTTGCTGCCGCCGGACGAGATGCGGGCGCTCTACGACTACGCGCCCTTGTTCCTCCCCGAGCTCGACCAGTCGGTCGGCCAGGCGCGCGAAGACGGCGTGTGGATCACCGTCAACGATCTGCAGCTCTCGGTCGACGGTGACGGATCGGTGCGTCGGGTGCGCTTCGAGTCCTACGACATCGAGATGGTCGACGAGTACTCGTCGTCGCACGTCACCTACGACGGCGAGTGCACCACCAGCACCACGACCTACGACTACTCGGAGTCGATCGAGTTCTACGACGACTACGGGTCCGATACCACCGAGCCGACCGAGCAGACCGACGAGTATCGCTACTGCCGGGGCGACGAGCCGGACGACGACACCTACCTCGGCGGTCTCCTCGATCTCGGCTTCTTCTCGGCGGTGTCGGAGGTCGAGCCCGGGCTCACCGTGGTCGAAGTCGACGGTCGTTGGTACGTGAGCCCGGTCCGTTCCATCCTCGACTCGATGGTCGAGGTGCTCGAGGCGATGTCGCCAGAGGACATCGAGAGCTTCACCGACCTGCTGGGCACATCGGCCTCCGAGCAGTTCGAGGAGGTGGGCGAGGTCCATCGACGAAGGATCATCGAGCGGCGGTGGGCTCAGCGGGTTCCCTTCGATCAGCGACGAGCAGTACACGGCGATCGAGGAGTGCTACGCGGCGTACGAGGAGTATCCGACCGACACGTCCGACGAGGCGTGGGCGGCACTCGACGATCAGGTCGAGGCCTGCCTGCGTGACGTGCTCGGCGACCAGTACGAGTCGTACTTCGGTGGCTTCGATCCCTACGCCGACGACACCAGCCCGACCACCGTCTTCGGTCCTGGCATCGAGCCGGGCACCGAACCAGGGCAATGGTCCGAAGACGACGACGGCGCGTCGAGCGAGGACTTCTCGTCGATCGGCGGCCCCTAGCCGCCACGGGCCTGTCCGTTCGAGGACGTCCCCGAGGGGCCGTCCCTGCGACCCGACGCGCAAAGGCCCCGGCCGGAGCCGGGGCCTTGCGCAGCAGACCGCCCGAAGGCGGGACCTGGATCGAAGCGTCGGTCAGAGCGACTTGACGATCAGGGCGTCGCCCTGACCGCCACCACCGCAGAGGGCGGCTGCACCCATGCCGCCACCGCGACGCTTGAGCTCGTTGAGCAGGGTGAGCGCCACCCGCGTGCCGGACATGCCCACCGGGTGGCCGAGGGCGATGGCTCCGCCGTTGACGTTGGTGACCTCGCTGCTGATGCCCAGCTCGGCCATGGAGGCGACGCCGACGGCGGCGAACGCCTCGTTGAGCTCGAAGAGGTCGAGGTTGGAGATCTCGAGCCCGCTCGACTCGGTGGCGGCCAGGATCGCCCGGCTGGGCTGGGTGAGCAGCGACGGATCGGGGCCGGCCACCTGGCCGTAGCCCACCACCTCGCCGAGGGGCGACACACCGAGCTCGTCGGCCTTGGCCTTCGACATCACGATCACCGCGGCGCCGCCGTCGGAGATCTGCGACGCGTTGCCGGCCGTGATGTTGCCGGCCTTGTCGAACGCCGGGCGCAGCTGCCCGAGCGACTCGACGGTGGTGCCGGCGCGGACGCCCTCGTCCTCGCTCACGACCAGGGGATCGCCCTTGCGCTGAGGCACCTCGACCGGGATGATCTCGTCGTCGAACAGCCCGTCCTTCTGCGCCCGGGCAGCCCGCTCGTGCGACAGCGCCGAGAGCTCGTCCTGGGCCAGGCGCTCGAGCCCGGCCGACGCCGCGTACTTCTCGGTGCCGGCGCCCATGGCGCACTGGTCGAACGCACAGAAGAGCCCGTCGTACATCATCGAGTCGATGACGCTCTGGTCGCCGATGCGGTAGCCGGCGCGTGCCCCGGGGAGAAGGTACGGGGCGTTGGTCATCGACTCCATGCCGCCGGCGACCACGATGTCGGCGTCACCGTTGGCGATCATCAGGTCGGCGAGGTAGATGGCGTTGAGCCCCGAGAGGCAGACCTTGTTGACGGTGGTGGCCGGGACGTGCATGGGGATGCCCGCGTTCACCGCGGCCTGACGGGCCGCGATCTGGCCGGCACCGGCCTGGAGCACCTGGCCCATGAAGACGTAGTCGACCTGCTCGGGTGACACGCCCGCCCGATCGAGAGCGGCCTTGATGGCGAACCCACCGAGATCGGTGGCCGCGAACGAGGCCAGGCCGCCCGAGAGCTTTCCGATCGGTGTGCGAGCGCCGGCGACGATGACGGATCCAGCCATGGATTTCCCCCAGATAGGTGTGGTCCGGATGAGTGCTCTGCAGTGTAGGGAGGCCCGGCCATCCCCGGCCAAAAACCCCCTGTGTCGAGGCGGCCCGAACGGGGGCGCCGGGGCGCGAGGGCCCCACGTCGGGGCTCAGAGGTCGGGCCTAGAACTGCACGACCCGGGGGGTGCCGGCGCTCCCCGGGGTGTCGGGCCCGTCGTCGCCGCCACCGGCATCGACCGGATGCTGCGAGGCCCGCTCCACGGCGGCCCGGATCAGCCGCTGCACCGGATCGTCGTCGTCGGGCTCCGGCGCCGCAGCAGTGCCGGGGGCGGTCTGGCCAGCCGACGTGGTGGGCGGTGTCGACGGAGCCGGTCGGGGCTCGTCGTCGAGTCCGGGCATCTCACCGACCCGCACCACGGCCTCACCCGAGGTGAGGTCGACCACCGGATCGGTTTCGGAACCGGCCAGGCGGGTGATGGCCGACTCGATGTCGGCCCGCACGGAGCGCAGCCGCTCGACCGCGGCCCGCTCGGCTCGCAGCACCTGCTCGGCATGACGCCGACTGTGGGCGAGCAGCTGCGCTGAGCGCTCTTCGGCTTCGGCGCTGGCCCGATCGAGGCGCTGCTGAGCCTGCTGCTCCGCCTCCTGGATGATGGCGTCCGCCCGCTCCTGGGCCCGCACCAGCACCCGCTTGGCCTGGTCGCGATCGCGCTCGGCGACCTGGATCGCCTCGGCGATCTCGAGCTCGGCCGCGGCCCGCCGGTCGGCGGCTTCGGTCTCGGCCGCGGCTCGCAGGGACTCGCCCAACCGCTGGGCCGAGCGCAGGATGTCGGCGACCTCGTCCCCCAGGCGCTCGAACGAGTCGCTGGGTCGCGCCGCGGGTGGCGAGCCGGCCGGGGGCAACGGTGGCGGTGGTGGGGGCGGGGGTGCGGCCCCGGCCGGGCTGGAGGCCGGTCGCTCGCGGGTCCCGGGATTGCGGGCGGCGAAGCGGTAGGAGCGGGCCACCTCGGCGAGGAAGCCGTCGACCTGGTCGCGGTCGTAGCCCGTCGACACCACGGGGAACTGCCGGCCCTCGATCTCTTCTGGCGTCAACGCCACGTCGACTCCTCCCCCCGCGCTTGGTGTCCGTTGGTTCTCGCCGGCCCGTATCGCCTCGGGCTGGCACGGCTCTGGCATCGACGGCCGGCTGGGGACCGGCAACCGACGGTTCTCCTGCTTTCCAAGTACCACTCTCAGAAGTACCTGTCTCAGAGAGTAGCCGACCGCGGAGCGTGACGAAACGGCGAGTTCGACTGGTGCGCCACGGGCGCCGGGCCCCATCGTCCACTCGTCCCGACTCCCGGCCGGCGGGTAGGTTCTCGTTCATGCAGCACATCGTCGATGCCATCCAGTCGGGCGCCTCCGGCGACGACCTCGCCAACCTGCCGCTGCCGGACTCCTTCCGGGGGGCGGTCGTCCTGGCTGCCGAAGAAGAGATGTGGGAGGGGGTCGAGTCGGCCGACAAGGACCCCCGAAAGTCCCTCCACATCCAGGATCTGGAGCTTCCCGAGCTGGCCCCGGACGAGGCGGTCATCGCCGTCATGGCCAGCTCGATCAACTTCAACACGGTCTGGACCTCGATCTTCGAGCCCCTGCCCACCTTCGGGTTCCTGAAGCGGCTCGGCAAGGAGAGCGTCTGGGGCGCCCGCCACGACAAGCCGTTCCACATCGTGGGCTCCGACGCCTCCGGCGTGGTGCTGCGGGTGGGGTCGGCGGTGCGGAACTGGAAGCCGGGCGCCAAGGTCACCGTGCACTGCAACTACGTCGACGACCAGGATCCGTCGGCCCACAACGACTCGATGCTGGCCGCCAACCAACGCATCTGGGGCTTCGAGACCAACTACGGCGGTCTGGCCGAGCTCTCGGTGGTGAAGGCCAACCAGCTCATGCCGAAGCCCGCACATCTCACCTGGGAGGAGGCGGCGGTCAACGCGCTGTGCAACTCCACCAGCTACCGCATGCTCGTCAGCGAGCACGCCGGCGGTATGAAGCAGGGTGATGCCGTGCTGGTGTGGGGCGCCACCGGCGGGCTCGGTGGCTACGCCGTGCAATACGTGCTCAACGGCGGCGGCACGCCGGTCGGTGTGGTCTCGTCGCCCGAGAAGGGCGAGATCCTGAAGGCGATGGGCTGCGAGGCGGTCATCGACCGCCGGGCGGCGAACTACCAGTTCTGGAAGGACGAGCACACCCAGGACGAAGCCGAGTGGCGCCGGCTGGGCAAGGACATCCGGGGCCACATCGGACGCGACGTCGACCTCGTGTTCGAGCACCCTGGCCGCCAGACCTTCGGTGCGTCGGTGTTCGTCGCGGCACGCGGCGGCACCATCGTCACGTGCGCCGCCACCAGCGGCTACATGATCGAGTACGACAACCGCCATCTCTGGATGAAGCTCAAGCGCATCGTCAGCTCGCACTTCGCCAACTACGCCGAGGCGTGGGCCGCCAACCAGCTCATCGCCGAGGGCAAGATCCAACCGATCCTCTCGGCGGTCTACCCGCTCGACGACACCGGCGAAGCCGCCTACCAGGTCCACAAGAACCTGCACGAGGGCAAGATCGGTGTGCTGTGCCTCGCCCCCGAGGAAGGTCTCGGCATCGACGATCCCGAGTTCCGTGAGCAGGTCGGCGAGGACAAGATCAACGTCTTTCGCCGTCTCGGCGCCTGAGAGGAGCACGACATGAGCCCAGTGAGCGCCCGCATGCCGGGCCAGGACGACACCGCCGGCACGGTGGCCGCCGCGACCACCCCGGGGCTGCTCACCGAGATCGACCACGTGGCGATCGCAGTCAACGATCTCGGAGCCGCCATCGACTACTACCGCGAGACGTTCGGCGCGGTGGTCGATCACCGTGAGGTCGTCGAGAGCGATGGTGTCGAGGAGGCGCTGCTGAAGGTGGCCGAGAGCTACATCCAGCTGCTCACGCCGACCCGCGACGATTCGCCGGTGGCCAAGTACCTCGAGCGCAAGGGCGAAGGCCTGCACCACATCGGCTACCGGGTCGCCGACTGCGCGGTTGCTCTCCAAGCCGTGAAGGACCAGGGGGGTCGGGTCATCGACGAGCAACCACGGCCCGGCTCGCGCGGCACCACGGTCGCGTTCGTCCACCCGAAGACCGCGTTCGGCACGCTGATCGAGCTCGTTCAGGAGTGAGCGGGGCGGGCAAAGCGGCGAAGCGAGCCAAGCCCGCCAAGCACGACGGCCAGGTCCCCAAGGCGGCCAAGCCCAAGGGCAAGGGCAAGGGCAAACCGCCGGTCGCGCCGGCGATCCAGGCCGCACGCCAGGCCGCCACCGAGCTGGCCGGCGTCGATGCCGAGCGCCCGCTGCGCTCCGAGCGGTGTGCCGAGGGCGAAGCGAGGCGTGAGGCGGTGCCCTTCGCCTCGCTCGCGGACATCGTCGGCGAAGCCACACGCGCCGATCCTCTCGATCTGATCGAAGCCACCAACGAGCGACGGGTCGCGGAGCTGGTTCCCATCCGCTACGGGCGCATGATGGTCTCTCCGTTCACCTATTTCCGGGGCGCGCCGGCGGTCATGGCCGCCGACCTGGCCGCCACGCCGCGCACAGGCATCACGGCCCAGATCTGTGGCGACGCCCACCTGCTCAACTTCGGGCTCTTCGCGTCGCCCGAGCGCACGCTGCTGTTCGATGTGAACGACTTCGACGAGACGCTGCGCGGCCCGTGGGAGTGGGACGTCAAGCGCTTGGCGGCCAGCCTGGTGATCGCCGGTCGCGACCGGGGGTTCGAGGCTCACGCGTGCGAGGAGCTGGCGGTCGAGGCGGCACGCGTCTATTCGCTGCAGGTCGCCCGCTACGCCGAGATGAGCGCGCTCGACGTCTGGTACTCGAGGGTGGCGGTGGAAGACGCCATCGCACAGGTCGAGCACGGACCGGCGGCCGACGCCGCCGAGCTGCGCTCGGCACTTGACGACTCGATGCAGCGATCGATGCACAAGACGAGTGCCGAGGCGATGCCGAAGCTCACGACGGTGGTCGACGGCCACCCGCGCCTCATCGACGATCCACCGCTCATCGCCCATGTGCCGACTGACGACGCCGAGGGCATCCTGGCGCACGTGTGGTCGCGCTACCGCCACACCCTCGAGCCCGAGCGCCGCGTGCTGCTCGATCGCTTCGAGATCGTCGACTTCGCTCGCAAGGTGGTGGGCGTGGGCAGCGTCGGCACCCGGTGCTTCGTGTTGCTGCTGGTGAGTGCCGACGGGCGCGACCCGCTCTTCCTCCAGGTGAAGGAAGCTCAGGAGTCGGTGCTCGAGCCGCACTGCCACCGCACCGAGTTCGCCAACCAGGGTGAGCGAGTGGTCATCGGCCAACGCCTCATGCAGGCCGCCAGCGACATCTTCCTCGGCTGGACCACCGGACCTGCGGGTCATCACTACTACGTGCGGCAGCTGCGCGACATGAAGGGCTCGGTCCGCGTCGATCGGCTGTCACAGGTGCAGCTGCGGGCCTATGGCCAACTCTGCGGCTGGACGCTGGCGAGGGCCCACGCCCGGGCCGGTGATCCGGCAGTGTTGTCCGGATACCTCGGTGACGGCCGCGGCTTCTCGGAGGCGATTGGCCGCTTCGCAGTGGCCTATGCCGATCAGAACGAACGTGACTACGAGCGGTTCCTCGCGGCTGTCAAGAGCGGTCGCGTCTCCGCCGTGCCCGGCCACTGACCCGCCGCGCCACGGCGTAGAGCGCTCCGGTGAGCCCCTCGGGGTACACAGCGGCCACCACGATGAGCAGGATGCCGTTGATGGCGAACTGGGTCTGGCTGGTGTCGCCGCCGAGCACGGCGGTGAGCAGGCCCCCTTGGCTCATTGCGCCAGCCACCAGGGCGCCCAGGATGCTGGCGATGCCGCCGAGGTAGGTGATGGCGAGCAGCGCCAACGACTGGAACACGACGAACGAGTTCACTGACAGCGTGCGGTACTCGTAGGCCAGCAGCGTGCCGCCGAGCCCGGCCAAGCAGGCTGGAGAACGCGAAGGCAGTGAGCTTGGCCCTGCGCACGTCGATGCCGACCGCGGCCGCAGCGCGCTCGTTGCTGCGCACGGCCAGCCAATGCAGGCCGGTGGTGCCGCGGCGGAGGTTGGCCACCACGGCACCCGACGCCGCCAGCACCACCACGCAGAGCACACCGAAGGCCGGGCGGGGGAAGTCGGCGCCGCTCGCTTGGATGCCGAGGTCGACCCCCGCCAGCTCGGGTCGAGGGACCTCGGCGCCTTCGAGCCCGCCGGTGAACCAGCCCCACCGCAGCACGAGCTCCTCGATGGCGACCGCGGCGGCCAGCGTGACGATGGCCAGGTTCATGCCGCGCACGCGCACGGCGGGGATGCCGACGATCAGGCCGACACCGACCGACACCAGGGCTGCGAGCAACGGCGCCAGCGGGAACGGCAGGTCGGCGGAGGTCGTGAGTTTGATCATGGCGAAGGCACTGACTCCGGCCAGGGCCATCGGCATGAGCGAGATCTGACCGACGTAGCCCGTGAGCACGACGATCGACAACGCGATCAGCGCGGTGACCGCAGTGACGATGATCCCCTGGCGCCACGTGCTGTCGAGCGTGAACAACCCGACGAGTGCCAACGTGCACAGTGTGCCGGTCCACGCGACGACGTGGTTGGGCCGGGGCGAGCGCGGGAACCGGCCCGTCTCGAGCGCGCCCCTCGCAGGCAGCACCTGACCCCGTAGGGCCAACGTGGCGATGATCAACACGAACGGCACGCCCTGCTGCAGGCCGATGTCGGGTAGCCAGCGCCAGTCGGCTTGCACGTTGAGCAACTCGGACTGCACGAGTCCGATTCCGAAGCCGGCGATCGTGGCGAGCAGGAACGAGCGGAACCCGCCCACCACCGCAGCCGCCAGCGCGGGCACGATGAGCAGGCTCGTGCCGGTGGGACTGATGCCGGCGACAGGCGCGATGAGGATCACCGCGGCGCCCGCGAGCACCACGGCCAGCATCCAGTTCACCGCCGCGAGCCGTTCGGGCGAGTAGCCGAGCAGCACCGCGCCCTTCTCGCTCTCGGCTGCCGCCCGGGTGGCCAGTCCGAAGCGAGTGAAGCGATAGACCGCGGCCAACCCGAGTGTGGCGGCCACGACCAGCCCGGCGAGCCAGAGCCGGTCGGCCGGGAGATCGACGCCCAGCACGCCGATCACGTCGTCGGGCAGCAGGTTCTCGGGCCGGCTGACCGCCGCGCCCTGACCACCGACGCGCAGATCGGCGATGGCGAGCAGGTAGAGGAACAGGCCGAGGCTGGCGACCACGTTCGCCAGCGCGGGCGCGTGCCGCAACGGGCGGAACACGAGCAGGTAGACGACGAGCCCGTAGACCGCAGCGAGCGCCAGGGAGATGACGAGTGCGGTGGCCCAGGTGGGGCGATAGCCGTCGGGGACGACCTGCACGCGATCGGGCAGGCCGATGATCGGCAGGATCAGCTCGCCGCGTTGGCGCAGCTCGAGATAGGTGTACGCCACCCACATGCCGAGCGCGGCGTGGGCGAAGTTGACCACTCCTGACGCGCGGTAGGTGATGAGCAGGCCGACGGCCAGCGCCGCCACGATGGCGCCCCCGCCGAGCCCCAACAGCAGGAACTGAAGGTGTTGGCTCATCAGGCGTGGTCAGCCCCGCAGGATCGCGGGCACGTCGATCCAGTCGGTGAGCGGCGAGATGGTGCCGTCGGCGCGCTCGACGAGGATCTGCTGGGGCGCGCACATCGCCGGGAGGTCGGGCATCTGCTGGCCGTCGCAGGTGTAGGCGTGCCCGTTGAAGCTCGGGCGATTGCGAGCCGAACGCACGAGGTCGAGCACTGCGCGAGACGAGACGTCGGTGGGTCCGATGTCGTCGAGCAGGGCATAGAGGTTCATCATCGACCGGAACGTGACGGTGGCCGCGCTGGCCCCTTGCAGATCGGGATCGCCATACCGATCGACCACGGCGAAGTAGAGCGGGCCCTCGCGATCGCCGCCCCCCGCCGGTCCTTCGATGTTGAAGATGTTGCCGTCGACCGCCTCCTCGCCCACCTGCTCGGCGATGCCCGGCGCGGCGCAGGCGCCCACCAGGTAGAGCTTGGCCGTGAGCCCGAGGTCGTGGGCCGTTCGCATGGCAGGAGCACAGGCCGTGTCGGCTGCGCCCAGGAAGATGGCATCGGGGTTCGACTCGGCCGCCTTCTGGATGACCGGCACGAAGTCGGTGGTGGCGATCGGGAAGGCGACTTCCGTGATGTCGGTGACCCCGGCCTTGCGCAGGGTGGTCACTCCGTAGTCGATCGCGCCCGCCTTGATCGACTGGTAGTCGGCGTAGACGACCGCGACCTTCTGGGCGCGCTGCACATTGGCCGCGTAGTCCGCGAACGCCACGAACGCGCCCGGCGCGCCGCCGCTGAACTGGAACGAGATCGGGCTGCGCATCTCGTCGAAGTTCACCGGGATGCCACCGATGTAGGGCATGTCGTTCTGCTCGAGGATCGGGATCGAGCCGTTGCTGGTGATGTCGATGCCGCCGGCGACGGCGACCACACCCTGCTGCACGAGCGATTGGGCGCACGCCTGGGACTTCTCGACCGAGAAGCTGGTGATGCACGGCACCAACTCGATCGGGCGCCCGCCCACGCCGCCGAGCTCGGTGTTGATGAAGGCGACGGCCGCCTCGGCGCCGAGGCGCAACTCGGGGAACGAGCCGAGTGGCGTGTCCTCCTGGTTGATCATGCCCACCAGGATCGGCTCGCCGTCGGCCTGGCTCGGCTGGGCGGGAACGACCCCGAACGACATCCGTTCCCCGGCGAACTGGCTCACCACGGAGTCGGTGCCTTGGCCGTCGCCATCGTCGGGAGCGGCCGATCCGGTCGCCGAGGTCGGTGTGCCACCCGCCGGCTCGTCGACCTTCTCGACGCACGCAGCGGTCACCACGAGCAGGAGGGCAGCCGCCAACAACGCCGCGCGCCGCGTCGATCGTTGTCGCATGTGGCCCCCCATCGGCGTGGACGTTAACAGTGTTCACCAACGGCCGATGGGGTAAGTCTCGCGTGTCGTGGTGCGGTGCGGAGGTAGGGCGTCCAGCCCTCCGTGGTAGGGCGGCGGACCCTTTTCCCACCCAAAGGGGAATGAGCGGGCCGAATCTGCCGACAGAGACCCGTACCACTTCCCCCGCCGGGCCTCAGGAGGCAACCGTGTTGGTGCGTTCCAGGAACAAGCACGCGAGCAGGTCGCGCTCGCGTGGCCCCCTCGGGGTGACCGCAGCAGCGCTGGTGATGGCCCAGGTGGCCGCCCTCCTCGTGGTGTTCGGCATCCAGCTCCCGACGCGTCCGCCGCAGGGCCCGGGTCCCGAGCCGTTCGTCACCGTCTACGTGCCGCTCTCCGAGGGCGACTACATGACCGCGCTGCGCAACGGCACCGGCCGGCCCGGCTCCATCGGCACGACCGCTCGCACGACGATCTCGATCACCGCGGCGGCGGCCGACTCGGTCATCTACTACGACCAGTGGGAGAACGGGTTCGAGACCACGATCAACGACCCAGCGGTCACCAGCGGCGCGGGGGCGACGCTGGTGTGGGGCGACGGCAACACGGCCAACGGCGATGTCACCCCGTTCTGCCCGCGCTGCTCGGCCGACATCATCCCGGCCGGTGGTGTGATCACCCTGAACAACAGCGTGGCGCCGGGCGCGGCCGGCACGCCGACGGAGACGCCGGCCGGCATCACGGTCTCGGGCACGCCGCTCGTGCGCAACGCCAACCAGGTCTACTGGGACGGTCGCGACAAGATCGCCTCGACGCGTGGCATCTCGGTGTCGCAGGCCGGATGGGGCGATGCCGACGCGCTGGCGTCGGGCGCGGTCTCGGCCCTCGACACCAGCCGGTGGGGCACCGTCGTTCGTCGTGCCGGTCGGCGAGGACTCCCCCTCGCTCGTGGGCAACGGATCGATCGCCGCGTCCCCCACCGAGTACACCGCGGTGTCGGTGATGGCGGCCGAGCCCGGAACCGTCGTCAACGTCGACCGCGACGGCGACGGGATCGGTCGACGTGACCTCGACGATCGACGAAGGCGAGACCCTCTTCGTCGGAGGACATCCTCGAAGGCGCCACCATCGTCGCCTCCAACCCGCGTGCAGGCCGACTTCTACGTGGCCGACGTGGGCGCGAACTACGAGATCGGCTTCATCGAGCTGCTTCCCGAGAGCCAGGTCACCAACAGCTACCTCGCCCCGGCGGCCGCCTACATCGGCAACTTCGAGACGGTCGTCTACGTCTACAACCCGCACGACACGATCCTCTACGTGACGCGACAGAGCCCGTCCGGCTCGGTCGTCTACTCGGTGCCGGCCAAGCGGCAGTCGGGTGTTCGAGCTCCCGGTCGGCGAGGCGGCGCTGCTCACCGCCGACCGTCACTTCACTACCGCCGCGCTCATCGGCGGCAGCTCGGGCGACGGTACGCCGAGCGGCACCGACTCGTCGTCGCGCTACGACTGGGGCTACGTGCCGCTGCCGACGGCGTTCCTCACCCCGTCGGTGGTCGTCGGTTGGGCGCCGGGCAGCCAGGACCTGAGCGACCTGCAACGCCAGCGTCGTGTGGATCACCACGGAGACCGCCACCACGCTCTACGTCGACTTCGACGGCGACCCGACGACGGGGGCCAACGTCATGCCCAACACGGGTGCCTGCAACGGCGTCGATCAGTACGACGTGGCGATCTCGGTCGGAGCGCTCGTGTCCTCGACCCGCATCGCCGACCAGACCTCCGACGGCTCGCCGTTCAACGACGGCGACATGACCGGCGCCCGCATCACCACCTGCGACTTCAACCAGCGCATCGCGGCGGCCTATGGCGAGGACCCGGCGGTGAACGACACCGGCCAGCCGGCAGCCCAGGGCGCGGCGGCGGCGTTCCCGGGCCTCGATCTGGGCACCACGCAGTTCCCGGCCACGTCCCTGCTCGTGCGCAAGAACTCGGCGGTCGTCGTCGGATGACCGGACCAGGACGGCCTGCCCGACCCGGGCGACACCGTCGAGTGGATCGTCAGCGCCACCGACATCGGGGCCACCGCCCTCACCAACGTGGTGGCCCTCGACTCGCTGCCCGGCGGCATCACCTATGTCGACGGCACCACCACCATCGACCAGGGCTCAGGGCCGGTCTGCGGTGCCCGACGACGTCAACCCGGCGACCGCGTTCCCGCTCGACGAGGCCGGCTACGGCATCGGCAACCTGTCGATCGGTGGCACGGTCACCTTCCGCTTCCGCACGACGATCGCCCAGCCCTTCGTGGCGAGCAGCCAGACCATCACCAACGTCGCCCAGTTCACCTCCGACCAGGCGGACGGTTCGGGCGCCGGCGGCTTCACCGTGCAGGGCGCCCCTGAGCTGTCGGTCGGCAAGATCAGCGACGCCAACCTGCCGGTCGAGGCGGGCGACACGCTCACCTACACGATCACCGTCGGCAACAACTCGGGCAACACGCTCACCGACGTGAACGTCACCGACCAGCTGCCTGCCGGGCTCACCTGGCAGTCGACCTCGGTCAACCGTCCGATCGACCAGATGGCCGGCACGATCACCGACGACCTGCAGAGCACCGGCTACGCCGGCGGCACCGGCTGGCCCGGTGGCCAGAACTGGACCGAGGTCGACGACGACGGCCTGCCGGGCTCGGGTCGAGATCCAGAACGCGGCCGACGGCGCAACGAGGGCGATCCGCATCGGCGGTGGGCCGGCGCACCGCCCGACGCTGAACGACGCCATCAGCCGGATCGCCGGTGACCTCACCGCGTTCGACGTGGTCGACCTCAGCTTCGACTACCGGTGCGCCGGCATGGAGACGACGACGACGTCGAGGTGCAGATCCGTCCCGACGGCCAGCAGCCCTGGCGGACGCTCGTCCGCTACGCCGGCGGCACCACCGGTGGGACCGATCGACTGCAACTCGGCCTCCTACGTGCCGACGACCTTCGACCTCGATCCGACGCTCGACATCGGGAACGCCACCGAGGTGCGCTTCGTGGTGGCCGACGCGTTCGACGCGACCGAACGACATCTTCTACGCCGACAACATCACCTTCTCGCTCATCGACCGGGTGGGCGACGTGGTGGCGGGCTACGCGCCGATCAACCTCACCGGCCGTACGGCGCACGACCTGGGCCGACGACCTCGGCACCACCGCCACCTACGCCAACAGCAACGGCTCGGCTGCCTGGGCCGCGGACTGGGTCGACAGCGAGGACGGCAACCCGTCGGCGGGCGACATCCAGAACGTCAACGACGTCAGCCGGGCCATCCGGTTCGGCACCACACCTGCCGCCGGCCTGAACATCAGCCGCGTCGCCGGTGACCTCAGCAGCTTCAGCTCGGTGACCCTGGCGTTCGATCGTCGGTGCGCGTCGATGGAGGCGGACGACGACGTGGTGGTCGAGGTGCGACCGACCGGCGGCGCCACGCCGTGGCAGACCCTGGCCACCTACGAGAACTGCAACAACGGGAGCCTATCTGGCCGAGAGCTTCAACCTCACCGGCGCCCAGTTCGGAGCTGCCACCGAGGTCCGGTTCCGGGTGTCGGATGCGTTCGACAACAACAACGACCAGTTCTTCGTGGACAACGTGGTCCTCACCGGCCTGGCCGAGCCGGTGCGGCCCTACCTGATCCCGACGCTGCGGCCCGGCGAGACCGCCACCGTCACCGTGACCACGCTGGTCGACACCCCGATCGCTCCCGGCATCGAAGACCTGAACAACACCGCCCACGTGTGCGCGCCCGCCTCGTCGTGCCAGTACCCCCCAGGCGATCCTGACCCGCCCACCGGCGACTACGAGGAAGAGGACGACGTGTCGAACTGCATCGTCTGCTTCGACTTCGGCGACGCCCCCAACGACTACGGCACGCTCTTCGGCTCGAACGGGGCGCGCGCCCTCTACTGGCCGAACGGGCCTCGCCTCGGCTCGCTGATCGATCGCGAGCTGAACGCCTACGCGGCGGTCAACCGCTCGTCGCCCGCCACCGGCGACAACGTCAACAACCTCGACGACGAGGACGGCATCGTCATCAACGGCAACACCAGCCTGGCCGGCGGCACCACGGCGACCGTCGACATCACGGTGAGCAACTCGCCGTTCGGCACGTTCGTCAACGGCTGGTTCGACTTCGACAACGACGGCGTGTTCGACGCCAACGAGTCGATCTTCGACCCGTCGGTGTTCGTGTCGGCGACCAACGGGCTCACCTCGGGTGGCTTCGCGCCCGGCAACGGCACGTACACCGTCACGATCAACGTCCCGGACTTCGAGGACAACGGCTCGGGCTACTCGGTCAACGACCTCGTCTACAGCCGGTTCCGGATGAGCTCGTTCGCCTCCCAGGTGGCATCGCCGATCGGTGTGTCGCTCGACGGTGAGGTCGAGGACTACAGCAGCGTCCTCGGTGCACTCCCCGTCGAGCTGGCCTACTTCCAGGCGAAGGCCACCAAGAACGGCGTGAACGTGTCGTGGCGGACCGCCCAGGAAGTCGACAACCTCGGCTTCAACATCGTCGCCGACCTCGGCGGCGGTCAGAGCCAGGTGCTCAACGGCGAGATCATCCCCTCGCTGGCACCCACGTCGGCGGAGTCGCAGTCGTACACGACGAAGGTGGCGTCGTTCTCGTCGCACCTGTGGTTGGAGTCGGTGGCGCTCGACGGCACCACCGAGCGCCACGGGCCCTTCGCCCTCGGCGAGTCCTGGGGCGATCCGAAGGCTCCGGCACCGATCGACTGGCAGGAGGTCGAGGGTGAGGTCGAGTCCGAGACGCCACCACCGCCGCCGGTGAAGGCGACCACCGCCACCTCTGGCCCGGTCGCCGACATCGAGGTGACCGAGGCAGGCCTCTACCGCATCACCCACGACGAGCTCGTGGCGAGCGGCGTCGACCTCACCGGGGTCAAGAAGTCCAAGCTCGCATTGACGCTCGGCGGCCAGCCGGTCGCGATCCAGGTGGAGGGCTCCGGCCCACTCGTCGGCCCCGGCACGGTCATCACGTTCTGGGGCGATCCGGTCGACACCCTCTACACCGGCACGGCCACCTATCAGCTGCAGGTCAACCCGAAGCTGGCGGCGCGCTTCGGCGTCGACAACACCAAGCTCGACCTCGCGGCCGAACCGACCCGTACCTATCAAGAGGTCGCCGAGGTGGCCAACCAGCGGGGCTACTCGGTCACTGCGCCTGGTGACGACCCCTGGTACGACCAGCTCATCTCGACGAAGACGACGCCCCGCACGGTGTCGCGGACCATCCAGGTCGCCCAGCCCGCGAACGGCGCCGGCGATGCGACCATCGCAGTCGAGCTCTGGGGCATCTCGAAGTGGCCCCAGGCCGACGAGCACCACGTGCGGCTGGGCGTGAACGGCCAGACCGTCGCCGACCACCGGTTCGACGACGTCGAGGCCGCCACCATCGAAGCCGCGGTGCCGGACGGACTGCTGGTCGACGGGGCCAACACCGTGACGGTCACGCTGGTCGGCGACACCGGCGTGCCCCTCGACATGGTGGCGCTCGACGACATCGCCCTCACCTATCCGCGCCAGACCGTGCTGACCGATGGCGACATGCGCTTCGGGGCGGTCGGCACCGCAGTGGAGGTCACCGGTCTGTCTGCGCCCGATGTCATGGCGCTGCGCTTCGACAACGGCCGACCCATGGTGCTGAAGAAGGCCAAGGTGACCGAGGACGGCAGTGGGGGCTTCAAGATCGTGCTCCCCATCGGTGGTGTGGCAGATGTGGCGGTGGTGCAGGCGGGGATGATCCGGGTGCCCCCGATCGCTCCTGCCCGCACCGCCGCCGCGCTCCTGACGGGTCCGGCCGACTACCTGGTCATCTCGCACGGAGCGTTGATGGACAACCTGGCTCCGCTCGTCGACCACCACACGGCGGAGGGCCGCCGCGTGAAGGTCGTCGACGTGGACGACGTCTACGCCCGGTACGGCCACGGCATGGTCGATGCGCACGCCATCGATGCCTACGTGGCCGAGGCCAAGCGTGCCCTCGGCGTGCGCTGGGTCCTCCTGGTGGGGGCCGACTCCTACGACTACCGAGACTTCGACGGTGACGGTTCGTTCAGCCTGATGCCCTCGCTCTACGGCGATGTCGGCCAGGGCAACGTGCGGTACGCACCGATCGATCCCGCCTACGCGGACGTGGACGACGACGGGGTGCCCGATGTGGCGCTCGGTCGTCTGCCGGCCCGCACTCCGTCCGAGCTCGATGCCATGGTCAGCAAGTCGCTGGCCTACGCCGCGAGCGTGTCGTCGGGCCCGACGAGCGTCCTGCTCGTCGCCGACGAGAACGACGGCATCGACTACTCGGCGGTCAACGACGGGCTGGCTCAGAGCTACGCCGGTGCGTCGGTGCTCCGTTCGGACATCGACCGCCAGGGTCTGGCGGCCGCTCGGGCCACCCTGCTCGACGGTCTGGGCGCCGGGGCGACGATCACCAGCTATCTCGGTCACTCGGGTCCGCGGGAATGGGGACCGGCGGGCTTCTTCGCCTCGCGCGACGTGGCCGGCCTCACCAACTCCGACCGCCCGACGGCGCTCGTGCAGTTCGGCTGCTGGAACACCTACTACGTGCAGCCGAGTGCCGACACCATGGCCCACGAGGCGATGAAGTCGGCAGGTGGTGGGGCCGCCGTCGTGATGGGCGGCGCCACGTTGACCTCCGCGGCCGCGGACCTGCTGTTCGCCCGCCTGGCATCCGCCCGATTGGGGTCGGGGGGTGGCACGATCGGTGAGGCCGTCTTGGCCGCCAAGCACGACCTTGCCCGCGCCAACGGAGACGTGGCCGAGATCCAGATCGGTTGGACCATGCTCGGAGATCCGGCTCTGCCGTTGCCCCCCACCGGAGTCGCCCCGTGACCCCAGTCCCCTCGCTGAGCCACGACCGTCGGACGTTCATTCGCAGAGCGGCGGTCGTGGCCGGTGCAGCGTGGGTTGCGCCCCAGATCATCACCACCCCCGCCGGCGCGCAGTCGATGGTGTGGTTGGTCGAGATCGATCCCATCACCTGTGAAGCGGTGCTCACCACCGCGTCGTCGCTCGTGCCGCCGTGCGAGCCGGCCGACTGGGTGGTTGGCGAGCCCCCGCCCGTCAATGGTCTCGACCTCAACTGGACGATCGTCGACAACAACGGTGGCCTCGACTGCACCCTCGGCATGACGCTCACCTTCACCGACCCTGGCGCCGTGATCCTCGGCGCCGAGGCCGAAGAGACCTGCCTCAACAGCTCACCCCCCGGCGAGACCCGGTGTGTGGCCGGCACGGCTATCGGCATGAACGGCGTGTCGTGGCCCGACAACTTCACGGGCAATCCCGAGCAGTGCGTCTACGACGTGTTCCGCATCCGGGTGCAGACCGGCTCCTGATCGGCAGCGGTCCCAGCCCACTGCGCGGGCTTCGCGACCCGTTTCAACGGTGGTCCACCTGGGTGTGTGCCACGCTGCTCGGATGAAGGTCCACCTCGTCGACGGCACCTACGAACTGTTCCGCCACTACTTCGCGGTGCCGTCACACGTCACCGCCGACGGGCAAGAGGTGGCGGCCACCAGGGCGGTGGCGGGATCGCTCATGGGATTGCTCGAAGAGGGCGCCACCCACGTCGGCGTGGCCACCGACCACGTGATCGAGTCGTTCCGCAACGACCTCTGGCCCGGCTACAAGGACGGATCGGGTGTGCCCGTCGATCTCAGCGCCCAGTTCCCCTTGCTCGAGGAGTTGCTGGCCGCGGCGGGGTTCGTCGTGTGGGCCATGGTCGAGTACGAAGCCGACGACGCCTTGGCTGCCGCGGCGGCCGCCCTTGCCGCCGACGACTCGGTCGAGCAGGTCATCATCTGCACGCCCGACAAGGATCTTTCGCAGTGCGTGGTCGGTGACCGGGTGGTGCAGCTCGACCGGCGCAAGAACGAGCTGCGCGATGCCGACGGCGTGCGTGAGAAGTTCGGCGTCGATCCCGAGTCGATCGCGGACTATCTGGCGCTGGTGGGCGACTCGGCCGACGGCTTTCCCGGTCTGCCGGGCTTCGGAGCCAAGTCGACCGGTTCGTTGCTCGCCAGGTGGAAGCACCTCGAGCACATCCCACCCGATGGCGCCGACTGGGACGCGAACGTACGCGGTGCCGCCAAGCTGGCGGTCACCCTGCGCGACAACCTGGCTGACGCCTTGCTCTTCCGGCGCCTCGCCACCCTCGAGCTCGACGCCGTCACCGTGCCCGACCCGGACGCCCTGCGCTGGCGCGGCCCCACTCCCGAGCTGGTCGACCTCGCCGAGCGGGTCGATGCTCCCGGCCTGGTCACGCGGGCGATCCGCCTGGCCGACGAGCGGGCTTAGCGTCGTCTTTACCTTCACGCGGGGTGGCCGCAACACCGCGTGGTTCATCCTCGGTGGGAGCCACCAACCCACCGAGGAGAGATCATGCGATCACGGATGTTCGCGGCAGCGGCGCTCGCTGCCGGCGCAGTTGTATTGGCCGGAGGCGTGAGCCTGGCTGCCGCTCGCGAGTCGGGCTCAGGTCGTGACGACCGAGGCCGAGCCGTCGAGGTCGAGGACTCCACGAGCACCTCGTCGACCATGGACGACTCGAGCTCGAGCTCGACCTCCAGCACCATCGATGATTCGGACGGCCGCGACGACACCACGTCGAGCACCGTCGACGACGGGCGGCGTAATCGCGGCTCGGACGATCACGGCCGCAACCGCGGCCCCGGCGGCCCCGATCGGGTGACCTCGACCACCGTCACGCCCGTCCCTGCCCCCACGACGCCGACGACAGCCCCCCGCCACGACGACGACGATGAGGACGGCGGTGTGCACCAGTGCCGAGGCTGCGACGACGGCGCCGATGACGGCCCGGACCACGACGCCGGCGACGACAACCCGGACGACAGCGGCCGCAACCGGGGTCGGGGCGGCGACGACGACCGCAGCGACGACGACAGCAGCGGCCGACGCTGAACCTGCAGCGGACGGATCGTGCGAGGGGGCGGGCCTGATGGCCCGCCCCCTTCGCGTGTGGCGAGTCGCCGGGCGGGCGGCCTGTGCGACGAGATCAGCCCGTGGGTGGTCCGAAGTCGACCGTGACCCGCCCGCCTCCGAGCTCGGACCGGCCGAGGGTCACGGTGCCCCCGGTGGCCTCCGCGGTGGTGCGCACGATGTCGAGTCCGAGCCCGGTCGAGGTGCCGCCACTCTCGCCCCGCTCCAACACCGGCCGATCGACGGGAAATCCCGATCCGCTGTCGTCGACCGTGAGGCGGGCGCCCCGACCGTCTCGCACGGCCCGGGGGGTCACGCGCACCGTGAACGCGGATCCGTCCGGGGTGTGGGCGATGACGTTGTTGAGAAGCGCGTCGATGGCGGCCGCCAGGTCGTCTGCGGTGACGCCGACGATGCACGGCGTATCAGGCAGATCGGTGCGGTAGGCCCGGTGCTGTTCGTCGGCCAGCGCGGCCCAGAACGCCACGCGCTCGCGTGTTACGGCGGCCAGGTCTGCTTCGGCGCGCACGCCCTCGCGCACCGGGCGCCTGGCTTCGACGATGAGCCGGTCGATGGCACGAGTGAGGGCGTCGACATCGGTCGCTACCCGCTCTCGCTCGGCGGCGTCGTGCAGACCGTCCACATCGAGTCGCAGCGCGGTGACCGGCGTGCGGAGTCGATGGGAGAGATCGGCGACGGCCTCGCGCTCGGCTTCCAGCAAGCCATCGATTCGTGTGGCGAGCTGGTTGAGCGTCTGACCGACTTCGACCACCTCGGGAGGTCCGGCGGGCTCGACCCGAGCGTGCAGATCGCCGTGGCTCAGCCGCTCGGCCACATCGGCCAGTTCGTTCACCGGGCGCACGATGCTGCGTCCGAGGCGGTCGGCCACCACGACGGCGACGAGCACCAGCCCGACTCCCAGGGCTCCGAGCAAGAGCCAGGTCGAGCCGACGCCTTCCGTGAGCTGCGCATCGGGCACGAAGGCACGCACCACGTCGGCGGTGCCATCCGAGCCGATCACCGGGATGAGCACCTCCACCCCTCCGGTCGTACGGGTCGTGAAGGACTGACCCGAGCGGGCCCGGTCGACACTGACGTCGGGCTCCGACGGCACGCCGAGTGTCGTGCCGTCGGCAAGGAACACGGTGACCTCGCCGACCGCTGAGGCGTTCACCCCGTCGACCACCTGCGCAACGCTGGCCGGGTCGTCGACGGTCGCGAGGGCCGGGGCCAGCGCCTCTGCACCGTGCTCGGCCGCGTTGACGGCGCGGTCCTCTGCGATGGTGCGCACCAGGAGCGCGAGCGGCACGACGAAGGCCACCACGATCATGGTGGCGATCGCGGCGGTGGTCAGGGCCAGCTGTCGCCGCACGGGTCAGCCGTCCGGTGCGACGAGCTTGACGCCCACGCCGCGCACCGTGCGGAGGTACCTCGGCTCGGCCGCCGACTCGCCGAGCTTCTTTCGCAGCCACGACAGGTGCACGTCGACTGTCTTGTCCGCGCCACCGAACGGTTGCTGCCAGATGTCGGCGAGCAGCGCCCGCTTGGTGACGACCTGTCCCGCGTTGCTGGCAAGGTGCATGAGCAGGTCGAACTCCTTGCGGGTGAGGTCGAGCGTCTCGCCGTCGAGCCAGGCCTCCCGTGACGACCCGTCGATCGTGAGGCCACCGACCTCGATGCGATCGCCCGTGCCGTTGTCGACCGCGCGTCGGAGCACGGCACGGATGCGCGCGTCGAGCTGCTCCGCGGAGAACGGCTTGATGACGTAGTCGTCCGCCCCGCCGTCGAGCGCTCCGATGATCTCGGCTTCGTCGTCGCGCGCGGTGGCCACGATCACCGGCACGGTGCTCACCGCCCGGATCATCTTCAACACCTCACGGCCGTCGATGTCGGGTAGCCCGAGGTCGAGCACGACGACGTCGGGCGGATCGTCGAGCACGTCCCGAATGCCCGTCAGCCCCGCCGACGCCGATCTCACGGCGTGCCCGCGCTCGCCGAGCGTGCGCGCCACGGCGTCGCGAATTCGTGGGTCGTCCTCGATGAGCATCACGACCGGCATCGGATGCAGACCGTACCGGTCCACCATGGCGCCGGCAGTGGACGCGGGCACCGCTTGGCCCTCGCTTAACCTCGGCTTAGCGATCGGCCCGCCCGCTGGGGTCCACAATGGGCCGGTGCCGAGGTGGGTGGTGCTCGTTCTGATCTGGCTGGCAGGAACGTTCGTCGCGGTCGTGCTCGCCACCTCCGCGGTCGGCATCGTGGGCAACCGGGTGAGCACCGATCCGGTGACGAGAGTCGGTGACGACACGGAGGAGTCGGCCCTGGAGACCTCCACGACCACCAGCGATCCCGCGGCTCCCTCGCCCGATTCCGTCGCCCCGGACGCTTCCCCCGAGATCACCGAGGTTCCTCCCCCTGGGTCCACGGGAGGCATCGTCTTCCCCGGAGCGGCCGCCCCGGCCGACGCCGCGCCGGCGCCGTCTGCTCCAGGGCCGGCCACCACGCTCGCCCCTTCCGCCCCCACACCAGCTACTGCCGTTGTGCGGCGCACGTTCTCCGGGCCCGGCGGCACGGTCGGCGCCGAGTGCAACGGCAGCGTCATCGGGCTGCTCTATGCCACCCCGTCGGCCGGCTACGAAATCCACGGAGCCATGGACACCGGTCCGGGCGAGATCGACGTCCGGTTCCGGCCCGTCGAAGGCGGCGACGAGTGGCGACTGCGGGCCCGGTGCGAGAGCGGCGCCCCCGTGGAGCGAACCGACGGCTGAGCGTCACGACGGTTCCACCCGGCCCTAACCTCGACCTCGTGGCCAGTCCTTTCGTCATGCTCGACGCCGGCGGGCGAGAGGTGAAGCTGACCAACCCCGACAAGATCTTCTTCTCGGCTCGAGGCGAGACCAAGCTCGACCTGGCCAACTACTACCTGTCGGTGGGCGAGGGCGCCCTGCGGGGCGTGAAGATGCGGCCGACCGTGCTCAAGCGGTTTCCCGATGGCGCGGAAGGCGAGATGTTCTTCCAGAAGCGCGTCCCCAAGAACCGCCCGGAGTGGCTCGAGACGGTCACGGTCACGTTTCCCAGCGGCCGCCAGGCCGAGGAGCTGTGCCCGGCCGACGTCGCTCATCTCATCTGGGCGGTCAACCTCGGCTGTCTCGATCTCAATCCGTGGGCGGTGCGCCGGTCGGATCTCGAGCATCCCGACGAGCTCCGGGTCGATCTCGATCCTCAGCCGGGTGTGGAGTTCGACGCGGTGCGCCAGGTCGCGGCGGTGTGCCACCAGGTGCTCGACGAGCACGGTCTGGTCGGGTTCCCGAAGACGTCGGGCTCGCGGGGCATCCACATCAACGTGCGCATCGAAAGCCGGTGGGACTTCGTCGAGGTCAGGCGAGCCGCAGTGGCGCTGGCCCGGGAGGTCGAGCGGCGCCGGCCCGACCTGGCCACCGCCAAGTGGTGGAAGGAGGAGCGGGGCGATCGCGTCTTCCTCGACTACAACCAGAACGCCCGCGACCGCACGGTGGCATCCGTCTACTCGGTGCGGGCCAATCCCGAGGCCATGGTGTCGTGCCCGTTCCGATGGGACGAGCTGGCCGACGTCGAACTCGGCGATTTCACCCTTGCCACCGTGCCGGCCCGGTTCCGGGAGGTGGGCGACCTCGAGGCCACCATCGACGACCAGGCCGGCTCGCTCGAGCCCCTGCTGGCCCAGGCCGCCCGTGACGAGGCCGCGGGCCTCGGTGACGCTCCGTGGCCCCCGAATTTCCCCAAAATGAAGGGAGAACCGCCCCGGGTGCAGCCCAGCCGGGCCAGAAGTTCTCACGAAGAGTGAACTTCTCCTCACTTCTTGTCGACATGTCTTGTACAGTCGCCACTGCCGTCACCGACGGCACGGCGTGCAGGACAGGAGGTCAGCATGGCGGCCACAGGACTGGGACGGGGGCGCGTCGCCGCAGGACGCGACGACCACCTCACCGCGGGGGAGATCACTCGGACGGCGTTGGCGATCGTCGATGCCCACGGCATCGACGGGCTGACGATGCGGCGCCTGGCCGACGAGGTCAACGTGTCGCCCCGGGCGCTCTACCACCACTTCTCGGGAAAGGCCGCGGTGCTCGAAGGAGTGGTGTCGATGGTGTGGGACAACGCCATCAACGACTTCCTGCCGATCGACCCACAACTGCCGGCCATCGAGGTGATCATCCAGGGATGCATCGCGGTGCGCGAAGCGTTTCGGGCCCATGTCGACGTGGCGCTCTACGCCGCCGCGGTCGTCGCTCCGGGTAACCGGCTGGCCGCGGCCGCCACGGTGATGGGCGATCTGTTCGTCGACGCCGGCTTCCCCGACGTCACCCTCGCCGCCAGCGTGCTGCAGACCTACACCTTCGGATCGGTGGCGGTCACCGCCACTCGCGAGCGTGCCGATCGCTACTTCGGTCGCGATCCTGACGAGCTCGCCGACTGGGTGCAGCGGCGCGCCGCCGACGCCATCGCCGACGACGGCAGCCTCGCGATCTACGGGGCGGTGCTGCCGGAGACGGTCGACGTCGTTTTCGAGCGCGGGTTGCGCGCCTGCGTCGCCGGCCTGCTGGCGTCCGATCGGGCCGAGGCGGGCCTCAGAGGCTGAGCAGGTCGGCCAGGTCGGCCGGCGGGGGTTGCTCGAGCTGGTCGTAGGTGCAGTCGGTGGTTGCCTTGTCGGGCCGCCAGCGCACGAGCCGGGTGGCGTGACGGAAGCGATTGCCCTGCAGGTGGTCGTAGGCGACCTCGCACACCAGGTCAGGTCGCAGCGGCGTCCACGACAGGTCCTTCTTGGCGTTCCACCGACTCGGTGCACCGGGCATGCGCCCGCTCGCGGGGTCGGCGGCGGCCGCGGCATGCGCTTCGGCGGCGTACCACTCGGCCCACGGATGGCCCTCGATCGAGTCGACCGCGTAGGGCGCCAACTCGTCGATCAGCTCGCCTCTGCGCTTGGCGGTGAACGAGGTGGCGACACCCACGCTGTGCAGCACCGCGTGGTCGTCGAAGAGCCCCAGCAGCAACGACCCCACGCCGTCGCCGCTCTTGTGGGTGCGGTACCCGGCCACCACGCAGTCGGCGGTGCGCTGGTGCTTCACCTTGAACTGCACGCGCTTGTTCTGCTGGTAGGCGCCGTCGAGCGGCTTGGCCATGATGCCGTCGAACCCGGCGCTCTCGAAGCGCACGAACCAGTCCTCGGCCTCGTCCATGTCGGTGGTCGCCGGGGTGAGGTGAAGCGGTGGTGACGCATCGGCGAGCGCATCGGCCAGCAGGGCGCGGCGCTCGCGGAACGGGAGGTCGAGCAGGGCCCGGTCGTCGAGGCTGAGGAGGTCGAAGCCGACGAACGACGCCGGGGTCTCCGCGGCCAGCCGATTGACGCGCGACTCGGCGGGATGGATGCGCTGCTGCAGCACATCGAAGTCGAGGCCGTGATCGCCGATGGCGAACACCTCGCCGTCGATCACGCACCGAGCCGGCAGCTGCGCGAGCAGCGGTTCGATCAGCTCGGGGAAGTAGCGGGTGAGCGGTCGCTCGTTGCGGCTGCCGAGCTCGATGTCGTCGCCGTCACGAAAGACGAGGCAACGGAAGCCGTCCCACTTGGGCTCGAACAGGTAGTCGCCGGGTGGCAACTCGTCGAGACCGTGGACCGCCTTGGCGAGCATCGGCGACACCGGCGGCATCACAGGGAGCTCCATGGGTCGAGACTAGGGGACCGTCGGGTCGATCCACTTGGGCTCGTGGGCCGGCCGCCAGGCTCGGAGTCGATCGAGCAGTCGGTGCGGGTCGGTGTCGTCGAGGACGATGCCCCGGTTGTCAGCTTTCATCAGCCCGACCTCGACGGTGCGATCGAGAAAGCCGAGCAGGGGAGCGAAGAAGCCGTCGACGTCGAGCAGGCCGGTGGGCTTGGCGTGGAAGCCCACTTGGGTCGCGGTCACCACCTCGAACAGCTCCTCGAGCGTGCCGAAGCCGCCGGGCAACGCGATGAACGCATCGGCCTGCTCGGCCATGGCCGCCTTGCGCTCGGCCATCGTCTCGACGACCCGCAGGTCGGTCAGCCCCCGATGGGCGATCTCGAGGGCGACGAGCCCCGTCGGGATCACCCCGCGCACCTCGCCGCCCGCTTCGAGGGCCGCGTCGGCCACCACCCCCATGAGGCCGACGTGAGCGCCGCCGTACACCAGCGTGATGCGCTCCTCGGCCAACAGCCGACCCAGCCGGGCGCCGCCTCGGCGAACGCCGGCCGGTCGCCGAGGCTCGATCCGCAGAACACGCAGACGGCATGGATGTCCGGCACGGGCGGTCACCGTAGCGGCGTGGCCGGCCACGGCGAGCCGATTCGGTGCCCCTACGAGGCCACCGGTAGATTCGGGTTCCTATGTCGGAGCATTCGATGACTGAGCGGCTCGAAGAGCTGGCCAAGCGCAAGGAGGAAGCCCTCCACCCGGGTTCCGAGCGGTCGGTGCAGCGCCAGCACGAGAAGGGCAAGATGCTCGCCCGCGAGCGCATCGACTACCTGCTCGATCCCGATTCGTTCCACGAGCTCGACATGCTGGCGCGCCACCGGGCGTTCAACAGCGGCATCGAGGACCGGCCCTACACCGACGGCGTCATCACCGGCTGGGGCACCATCGACGGCCGCAAGGTCTTCGTGTTCTCGCAGGACTTCACCGTCTTCGGCGGCGCGCTCGGCGAGGTGTTCGCCGAGAAGATCCACAAGGTCATGGACCTGGCCCTGTCGGTCGGGGCGCCGGTCATCGGGCTCAACGACGGTGCCGGCGCCCGCATCCAGGAAGGCGTCGTCTCGCTGGCGTCCTACGGCGGCATCTTCTACCGCAACGTGCATGGCGTCGGGCGTCACCCCGCAGATCTCGGTGATCCTCGGGCCGTGCGCCGGCGGCGCCGTCTACAGCCCGGCCATGACCGACTTCATCTTCATGGTCAACGAGACCTCGCACATGTTCATCACCGGCCCCGACGTGGTGAAGACGGTGACCGGCGAGGAGGTCACCCTCGAAGAGCTGGGTGGCGCCCGCAGCCACGCCACCAAGTCGGGCGTGGCCACCTTCGTGTCGCCCGACGAGAAGTCGTGCCTCGACGACGTGCGCTACCTCATGTCGTTCCTGCCGGCCAACAACCTCGAGGCGCCGCCCTACTACGAGCCCACCGACGATCCCGATCGGCTCTGTCCCGAGCTGGTCGACCTCATGCCGGCCAGCCCCAACCAGCCCTACGACATGAAGGAGGTCATCGCCGCCGTCGTCGACGACGGCGACTTCTTCGAGTACTTCCCCAGTTGGGCGGGCAGCATCGTGTGCGGCTTCGCCCGCCTCGACGGCCATCCCGTCGGCATCGTGGGCAACCAGCCGATGGTGCTCGCCGGCGTGCTCGACATCGAGTCCTCCGAGAAGGCCGCCCGGTTCGTGCGCACCTGCGACGCGTTCAACATCCCGCTGGTCACCTTCGTCGACGTGCCCGGGTTCCTGCCGGGCGTCGACCAGGAGTACGGCGGCATCATCCGCCACGGCGCCAAGCTGCTCTACGCCTACTGCGAGGCCACCGTGCCCCGCATCCAGGTCATCACCCGCAAGGCCTACGGCGGCGCCTACGTGGTGATGAACTCCAAGTCGATCGGGGCCGACCTCGCCTTCGCCTGGCCGTCGGCCGAGCTGGCGGTGATGGGCCCCCAGGGCGCCGTCGAGATCCTCTACCGCCGCGAGCTGCAGACCGCCGCCGACCCGGTGGCGCGGCGCGTCGAGCTGGTCGACGACTACACCGAGAAGTTCGCCAACCCCTACGTCGCGGCCGAGCGTGGCTTCGTCGACGACGTCATCGATCCCGCCGAGACCCGCCGCAAGCTCATCGCCGGCCTCGACCTGCTGCGGTCGAAGCGCGAAGAGCTCCCCAAGCGCAAGCACGGCAACGTGCCGCTCTGAGGACTGTCGTGGGCGACCAGACTGCTGCTCCGATCGGTTCGATTCGCCCGGTGCCGACCGACGACGAGGCGGCGGCCATCGTGGCCGCCCTCGAGGTGTCGTGGCCGCGCGCCGGGGCCCAAGCGGTCGACGACGCCCCGCCACGCTGGCGCTTCTCGGGCCGCTGGTGGTCGAAGCCGCTGCCCATGCGCCGCGACCGCCCCTGATCTCTTCCGCTTCCTCCCGAAATCGGTGCGTGAAACAACCGATGTGGTTGTTTCACGCACCGATTTGGCGACGGGGGGTCCGGTAGGGTGCGGCCATGGAGCTGACCTCGGTCGCAGACGATGCCGCAGTGGTGCACGACGGGCTCGACGTGCGGCGCTACGACGGCCTCGAGCCCGACCATCTCTACGAGTTCGACGGCTTCGCCTTCCGCACCCTGCCTCGCCCCGAAGGCGAGCTGCTGGCCCGGTTCGCCACCGTCAACGACGTGCACTTCGGTGAGACCGAGTGCGGCATCATCGAAGGCCTCGACATGGGCCCGATCTTCAGCGTGGTCGACGGCGAAGAGCCCTATCCCGAGACGATGAACCGGGGTGCGATCCACGAGATCGAGCAGTTCGATCCTGACGTGCTCGTGGTGAAAGGCGACCTCACCGCCAAGGGCACGCTCGACGAGTACGCCCTGTTCCTCGAGTACTACGGCGAGGCCTTCGGCGACCGTCTGGTGCACGTGCGCGGCAACCACGACGCCTACTACGGCGAGAGCTTCGCGTCCGATGCCCCGCTGCAGGTCGACCTGCCCGGCATCACCTTGGCCGTCATCGACACGTCCCGCGAGTCACGGGCCAACGGCTATGTCACGGGCGAGACGCTGACCTGGCTGCGAGACCTCGCCGCGTCGACCCCCGGCCCCGTGCTCGTGTTCGGACACCACCATGTGTGGAGCCCCGAGTCGGCCAATCGGCCCGAGGCCTACTTCGGCATCAATCCCGACGACTCCGAGCGCCTGGTCGAGGTCTTCGCCTCCCATCCCAACCTTCGGGGCTACTTCGCAGGGCACACGCATCGCAACCGGGTGCGCCACATCGGCATGACCCACGACGTGCCCTGGGCGGAGGTGGCCTGCGTAAAGGACTATCCCGGCGCCTGGGCCGAGTACCGCGTCTACGAGGGGGGAGTGCTGCAGGTGTTCCATCGCATCTCCACCCCCGACGCGCTGGTGTGGACCGAGAAGACCCGGCAGATGTTCAACGGCACCTACGCGGAGTATGCGCTCGGCGAGCTCGGTGACCGTTGCTTCGTCATCCCCACCTGACCGGATGACCCCACCACCTCCCGAACCGGTCGCGGATGTGGGGTCTCCCGACCCCGATCACGCGACAGGAACGGCGGAGGAGGGAGCGGGCGTCGGTCCGTTGGCCGACCTGCGGGTGATCGACCTGTCCACCGTGCTGGCCGGCCCGGGCTGTGCGCGCTACCTGGCCGACTTCGGGGCCGACGTGGTGAAAGTCGAGCGGCCCGACGGTGGCGACACGGTCCGCTCGATGGGCTGGGTCGATCCCCGAGACGACATCACCCTGTTCTGGAAGCTCGTCGGTCGCAACAAGCGCAGCGTGGTGTGCGATCTGAAGGACGCCGCCGACCTCGCCTTCGTGCGTCAGCTGATCGGCTCGGCCGACGTGTTGGTCGAGAACTTCCGTCCCGGCAAGCTCGAGGCGCTGGGCCTGGTGCCCGACGAGCTCATCGCCGCCAACCCGAAGCTGGTGGTCCTCCGGGTCACCGGATTCGGGCAGGACGGCCCCTACGCCCACCGGGCCGGCTTCGCCACGATCGCCGAGGCCATGTCGGGATTCGCCGCCATCAACGGCGAACCGGACGGTCCACCCCTGCTCCCCCCGATCGCCCTCACCGACGAGATCACCGCGCTCGTCGGCGCGTTCGCCACCATGGTGGCCGTGCACGCCGGCGGCGGTCAGGTGATCGACGTCAACCTGCTCGAGTCGCTGCTCCAGATCATGGGGCCGCTCCCCTCGGCCCGCGCGCTTCTCGGCTATGAGCAGCCCCGGCTCGGATCGGGCATCCCCTACTCCGTGCCCCGCAGCACCTACCGCACCGCCGACGATCGATGGGTGGCGGTGAGCACCTCGGCCGAGTCGGTGGCCCGACGGGTGCTCGACCTCGTCGGCGTGGGGGATGACGTGCGCTATCACTCCTTCGAAGGCCGAGCCGCTCATCGTGACGACATCGATCGGGTGGTCGCGGCGTGGATCGCAGCCCGCCCGCTCGACGAGGTGCTGGCCGCGTTCGAGGCGGCCAATGCCGCCGCGGCCCCCATCTACTCGATGGGCGACCTGCTCACCGATGCGCATCTCGTCGAGCGCGAGGCCATCGTCGAGGTCGACGGCGTGCCCATGCAGAACGTGGTGGCGCGCCTCTCACGCACTCCCGGCCGGGTGCGTTGGGCTGGGCGCCCGTTGGGAGCCGACGACGAGGCGGTCCGCGCCGAGCTGGGGGAGTGACCGGCTGGCCGCCCGGCGGTCGAGCACGTTGAGGGCGGCCCGCCCGCCGCTCTTCACCTGGTACATCCCATGGTCGGCGAGGCGAAGGAGCTCTTCGGGCGGGTCGCTGGCGGAGTCGGTGATCACCATGCCGGCGCTGCAGGTCACCACCACCGCCTCGTCGCCGATCTGGATCGGGGTGGCCACCGAGTCGCTCAGGCGGCGGGCGATGCCCACCGCCTCCTCTGCCGATGCGAGGTCCTCGGCGAGCACGGTGAACTCGTCGCCGCCGAAGCGGGCGACGGTGTCGTGCGAGCGCACGGCGCGGTTGATGCGATCGGCCACGGTCACCAGCACCAGATCACCCGCCTTGTGCCCGAGGCGGTCGTTGACGGGCTTGAACCCGTCGAGGTCGATGAACACCACTGCGAGCAGCTCAGGCGACCGACGCATCCGGCTCAGCGCGACCGACAGACGGTCCTGGAAGAGCGACCGGTTGGGCAGCCCGGTCAGCGTGTCGTGCAACGCCTGGTGCTCGAGACGGGCCATCGATTCGGCGAGCGATGCCGTCAGCCGAGCGTTGTCGAGCAGGACGACGGCCTGGCGCACGAGGAGCAGGGCGATGAGGCCGATGCCGATCCAGAACTCGGTCGGGTCCATCTGGAAGCTGTTGTCGAACAGCCGCTGCCCGGCGGCCACGATCAGCACCAGCGAGAGCGGCAGATAGGGCGTGAGCAGGGCCAGGCGACTGGGCTGGTCGTCGTCGGCTCGTTCCGTCACGGAAGGGTGCAACGATGCGTACTTCGCGCCGAGTGCGATGAGCAGATAGCCGGCCACCCATCCGCTGTTCGACAACGGCGAGGTCTGGAGGCCGTTGACCGTGGTGTAGACGAATGAGCTGTCGGCGACGGCGAACACGGCGTAGCCCGCGCCCACCAGGCCGAGCGGGATCCGCCCCGAGGTCGGTGCCCGCGACACCACGATGACGACGATGGCGATGAGGGCCAGATCAGATGCCGGATAGGCGAGGCTGATGGCCCGTTCGAACGCCGAGCCGGCTTCGTCGTCGAACGTCGGCCCGAGCACGAGCACCCAGCTGACGAAGAGCAGCGACCCGGCGACGATCATGGCGTCGAGCAACGTCCGCGTGCGGGCGGTGATCCGCGACGGAGAGGTGGGGAACACGAGCAGCCCGGCCAGGGCGAACGGCACCGACAGCAGGTAGCCGACGTCGGCGAGGGACGGGAACGGCACGTCCTGGCCGCGAACGCTCTCGTACCACGTCCAGACGCATTGACCGATGCACCACGACAGCGTCGACGCGCTGATCAACAGCCACCCCCGTCGCCACCTCGGCTCGCGGGAGACGAGCGCAGCTCGCCATGCGGCGAGCGTGGCGAGCAGCGGGGCCGCGATCTGGGTGATGTTGGCGAAGCTGAGGTTGGCCTCAGGCCCGCCCGCCGAGAGCACGACCGCCACACCGATGCTCGTGGCGATGGTCGCCACCACCCAGATGGTGAACCCACGCTGCCGTGGTGTGGCGCCTTCGGGGGATAGGTCGGCCAGGGGGGTCATGTCGGACAGCTCACGAGTCGGCCGAGGCCACCTCGATGCGGTCCTGTCGCCACTCGCGTGCCATGTCGAGCGCCAGGTCGGCGCGATCGAGCACGTCTTCGGTCGACAGGCCGTGTGCGGGATAGCACGCGACACCGGCCCACATGGTCAGTCCTTCGGACTGCGAGCCGAGCTGCCGACGGATGCGCTCGACCGTCCAGATCGCGCCGTTCTCGGTGGTGTCCTCGAGCACCAGCGCGTAGCCCCCGTCGAGGAGGCGGCAGGCGGTGTCGGCCTCGCGGACGGTCTCGCTGATGCTCAGCGCCACCGCGCCGGGGTCAGCGGGTCGGGGCGCACCCGAATCGAGTCCCTCGATGACCTCCATGAGCACGACGGCCACCGGTCGGAGGTTGCGGCGAGCGGCGGCGATGCGGGCGTCGAGGGCGACCGTGAAGTAGCCCTCGCTGAACAGACCGGTCGAGCCGTCGGTGAGGGCATCGCCTTCGGTGCTGCGGCGCACGGCCGTGAGCTCGATGCGCGAGGCCAGCTTCTGCTCGACGTCCGCGCGGGCCTGCACCTCCGAGGCGACGGTGCGCTCGAGCTCGCCCACCTGCGAGTCGAGCTCTGCGATGCGGCTCCGGGCCGACCGCAGGCGCGCGAGGATCCGCCAACCGGCGATACCGGTCACGAGAGCGAGCGAACCGGCCACGACCGCGAACGCGGCGACATCCCAAATGGCTGCCGCAACGCCGAGGGCCAGGCCGATCGCTCCGACGATTACGCCTGCGACCGCTCGCCGATCCACCCTCTCTTCATCGGTGCGCAACGCCCGGAATCAAGCGCCGGACCACCTATTTGACGGCGATCCGGCCACCCCCGGGCGAGACCGGCTCAGCCGGCCCGGGCCGCCTCGACCAGGTCGACGATGTCGGCCATCATCCGGCCGAGCTCGAAGTCCTTCGGCGTGTAGACGGCGGCCACCCCGGCGGCCAGCAGTCGGGGCCGATCGTCCTCCGGGATGATGCCGCCGACGACGATGGGGGCCTCGACCCCGGCGGCCCGGACCAGCTCGACCACGTGGGGCACGAGCTCGAGATGGCTCCCCGACAGGATCGACAGGCCGATGACGTCGACGTCCTCGTCGCGAGCCACCGCCGCCACCTGTTCCGGCGTGAGCCGGATGCCCTGGTAGATGACCTCCATGCCGGCGTCGCGAGCGGCCACCGCGATCTGCTCGGCCCCGTTCGAGTGGCCGTCGAGGCCCGGCTTGGCGACCAGCAGGCGCGGCGGCCCCGCGGGCAGCGCCTTGACCCGCTCGGCGACGTCGCGCAGCGACGTGCTCAGCCCGCCCACGCCGACCGCGGCGGCCACGCCGGTGGGCGCCCGGTACTCGCCGAACACCTCGCGCAGCACGCCGGCCCACTCGCCGGTGGTGCCGCCCGCATGAGCGAGGTCGATGGTGGCCGGCATGATGTTCGTGTCCGACTCGGCGGCCCGGCGCAGCTCGTCGAGGGAGCGCTTCACGGCATCGTTGTCGCGACGCGATCGCCAGGCCTGCACATCGGCGATCAGCTGGTCCTGCACGGTGGCGTCGACCCGCAGGATGTTCTCCTCGCCGCCGAGAGGCGACGGTGCCGTCTCGGTGAACGCGTTGACCCCGACCACGGTGAGATCACCGGTTTCGATGCTGCGGGTGCGCTCGGTGTTCGACGAGACGAGTCGACCCTTCAGCTCGTCGATCGCCGCGAACGCGCCGCCGAGGGCGAGCACGTCGTCGAGCTCGGCCTGGGCCGCCTCGATCAGCTCGGCGGTCTTGGCCTCGACCACGTGCGAACCGTCGAACAGGTCGTCGTACTCGAGCAGATCGGTCTCGTAGGCGAGCACCTGCTGCATGCGCAGCGACCACTGCTGATCCCAGGGCCGGGGCAGGCCCAGCGCCTCGTTCCACGCAGGCAGCTGGATCGACCGGGCTCGAGCGCGCTTCGACATGCTGACGGCGAGCATCTCGAGCACGATGCGTTGCACGTTGTTCTCGGGCTGGGCTTCGGTGAGGCCGAGCGAGTTGACCTGCACGCCGTAGCGGAACCGGCGCAGCTTGGGATCGGTCACCCCGTAGCGCTCGGCGGTGATGCGGTCCCACAGCTCGGTGAAGGCGCGCATCTTGCACATCTCTTCGACGAAGCGGATGCCCGCGTTCACGAAGAACGAGATCGAGCCCACCACGTTGGCGAAGCGGTCGTCGGCGACCTGGCCGGAGTCGCGCACGGCGTCGAGCACGTCGATGGCGGTCGCCAGGCTGTAGGCGATCTCCTGCACCGGCGTGGCGCCCGCCTCCTGCAGGTGGTAGCTGCACACGTTCATCGGGTTCCACTTCGGGATCCACTCGGCGCAGAACGCGATCATGTCGACGATCAGTCGCTTCGACGGCTCGGGCGGGAAGATGTAGGTGCCGCGCGACAGGTACTCCTTGACGATGTCGTTCTGGGTCGTGCCGCGGAGCTGTCGCGACTCGACACCGTGATCTTCCGCGTTGGCCACGTAGAGGCCGAGCAGCCAGGCCGCCGGCGCGTTGATGGTCATCGAGGTGTTCATGTCGCCGACGGGGATGCCGTCGAGCAGTTGTTCCATGTGGCCGAGGTGGGCCACCGGCACGCCGACCTTGCCCACCTCACCGTGGGCCAGCGGGTCGTCGGGGTCGTAGCCGGTCTGGGTGGGCAGGTCGAACGCGATCGACAGGCCGGTCTGGCCCTTCGAGAGGTTGGTGCGGTAGAGCTCGTTCGACGCCTTCGCGGTGGAATGGCCCGAATAGGTGCGCATCAGCCACGGCTTGTCCCGACTGGGCCGGTCCTGATCGTTCGTCATGGGACCATGGTCCCGCGCCGGCCCGCCCTCGGCCAACCTTGTGCGCCGACGTGCCTCCCGCCGGCGGCCTGCATGGTCACGAGAAGACGTCGATCGGCTGGCTCACGGCCAGCTGCAACCGATCGAGATAGGCGGCGCGAGGAAGGTCGACCGCGCCGAGCGACACCAAGTGGGGCGTGGTCCACTGCACGTCGAACAGGCTCGCGCCGCCGGCCCGGAGCAGCGTGACCAGGCCCACCAGCGCCGCCTTCGACGCGTCGCGCGTCCTCGTGGAACATCGACTCACCGGCGAACAGGCCACCGATGGCCACCCCGTAGACGCCACCGACGAGGCGCCCGTCGGCGCTCCAGGTCTCGATGCTGTGGGCCCAGCCCAGCTCGTGCAGCCGGCGGTAGGCGTGCTTGATCTCGGGGGTGATCCATCCGCCCGGTCTCGTCGGCGACGCGCAGCCGTCGACCACCTGGTCGAACGCAGTGTCGACCCGGATCTCGAAGTGACCGAGGGAGCGCCGCAACGAGCGGGAGATGTGCAGGCCGTCGAGAGGGATCACGCCGCGCGGGTCGGGCGACCACCAGGCGACCCGGTTCCCCCGATCGATCGGCATCGGGAAGATGCCCTGGCGATAGGCCGCCAGCAGCGTGCCCGGTTCGAGATCGGCACCCAGGCCGACCACGCCGTTCGGATCGGCCTCGTCGAGGGGTGGGAACGCCCAGCGGGACGGGGGTGGCTCGACGGGCACCGCCCGGGTCGCGTCAGGAGTAGTCGTAGAAGCCCTTGCCGGACTTCCGTCCGAGTTGGCCGGCGCTGACCATGCGGCGCAGGAGGGGCTGCGCGGCGTAGTTGGGGTCGCGGAACTCGGTGTAGAGCGCGTCGAGGATGGCGACCGAGGTGTCGAGGCCGACCAGGTCGAGCAGGGCCAGCGGCCCCATCGGGAAGTTGCAGCCGCCCTTCATGGCCGCGTCGATGTCGTCGCGCGAGGCCGTGCCGTTCTCGAGCATGCGCACGGCGTTGTTGAGATAGGGGAACAGCAGTGCGTTGACGATGAAGCCGGCGCGGTCACCCACCTCGACCGGCGTCTTGCCGCAGGCCTCGGCGAACGCCCGCACCTCGGCGATGGTCTCGTCGGAGGCGGTGATGGGACGCACGATCTCGACGAGCGACATCATCGGTGCCGGGTTGAAGAAGTGCACTCCGCACACCCGCTCGGGGTGATGGGTCTCGACCGCCATGTCGACCACGGCGAGCGTGGACGTGTTGGTGGCGAGGATGGCGCCGTCCTTGGCGATGTTGTTGAGCTCGACGAACAGCTCGCGCTTGGTGTCGAGATCTTCCACGATCGACTCGATGACGAGGTCGCAGTCGGCGAGGTCCTTCAGGGCGGAGGTGGCCGAGACCCGGGCGAGCACCGCATCGCGTTCGTCGGCCTCGAGGCGGCCCTTGTCGACCTGCTTGCCGAGCGACTTCTCGAGCGACGCGACCATGGCGTCGGCAGAGTGCTGCTGTCGCGAGCGCAGCACCACCTCGAAGCCGGCCTTGGCGGCGACCTCGGCGATGCCCGATCCCATGATTCCCGAACCCACGATGCCAACACGCTTGATCGTCATGACCGGCCACGTTACCGATCGGTAGCTCGCCTGTTCCAGAACGGCGGAGCCGAGCAGCAGAACTAGCCTGCGCCCGTGCCCTCCCCAGCGGTCGTGCCGAAGGTGTCCGGCGGTGCGCACGCCTTCCCCGACGCGGTCACCGCCGAGCTCGCGCGACGACGGCCGGCGATCGAAGGCCGCAGCCGAGGGCGGGTCCTCGATCTCTCGGTGCCCGCCGCCCGCGCCGAGCTGGTCGGCGCGTCGATGGGCGAGCTGCCCGTGGCGCGCTACGACACGATCGTCTCGGTGGCCGAGCTCACCCGCTTCCCCGATCTGCTGGCCGCGGCGCGGGGAATGGCAGCCCTGCTCGCCCCCGGCGGGTGGGTCGAGTTGATCGAGCCCGTCCATCACGTGTCGGCCGGTCACCGCCTGGTCGCCACGTGCTGGGCCTCGCATCCGGCCGTGCGCCATCGGTTCGTCGAGCGCGACGTCGTCGAGACGTTGTGGGTGGCCGGGATCACCCTCGCCGATCTCGAGCGCTTCAAGATCGCGACACCGGTGTGGCCCTTGCGTCAGTTCGTGCAGGCGAGGGGGCGTATCGTCGCCCCCATGCACGAACGGCGAGAGGTGACGTACATCGCCACAGAGGCGGCGGCGGTCCGCGCATCCGACGGGGTCGATCAGTGAGCGGTCCGGTCGCGTTGGTGGGCGGCGGTGAGTTCCGCGAGGGGTGCACCTTCGATGGCGCCCTGCTGGCCGAGTCGGGCACCCGAGAGGTGGTCGTGCTGCCCACCGGAGCGGCCTACGAGAACCCTGGTCGACTGGTCGAGCTCGCCAGCCGGTGGTTCGCCTCGCTCGACGCCACCGTGCGCGAGCTGCCGGTGCTCACCCGGCGCGACGGTCTCGTCGAGGAGCACATCGATCAGCTGCGAGCCGCCCGCTTCGTCTACCTGGTCGGGTCGTCGCCGATGCACCTGCGGGCCGTGCTGAAGGACAGCCCCTTGTTCGACGCCCTCGTCGAAGCCTGGAACGCAGGAGCGGTGATCGCCGGGTCAGGGGCGGGCGCCGACGTGTTGTGCGACCCGATGGTCGACACGCGAGGTGGCGCGTTCACGGTGGGCTTGGGCCTGGTGCCGGGGCTGGCCCTCATCCCCCGGGTCAACCAGTGGTCACCCGACAAGGTCCATCGCACCGTCGAGCTGGCGCCGGCCGGCCTGGCCGTGGTGGGCGTGCCCGAGTCGACCGCGCTCATCCGCGATGCCACGGGCGAGTGGCGCGTCGAGGGCGTGGGTGAGTGCACCGTCTATCGCGACGGCGCGCCGAGCGATCTCAGCGTGCTGCCTCGCTCCTGAGCGGGTTCAGGGTGGGTCAGGGGGCGGCCGTGGTGGTGGTCGACTCGCCCACGCTGACCATGTCGACCACGAAGTAGAGGGTCTCGTCGGGGCCGATGGTGGGCGGTTGACCTTCGGCGCCGTAGGCCTGGTCGGGCGGGACGATGAGCAGCCGCTGCCCGCCGACCTTCATGCCGGGGATGCCTTCGGTCCACCCGCTGATGACCCCGTCGAGCGGGAAGGTCGCCGTCTGGCCCCGTTCCCACGACGAGTCGAAGACCTGTCCGGTCGAGCAGGCGACGCCGATGTAGTTGACCGTCACCGTGGCGCCCTCCGGCACCTCCTCGCCGTCGCCGACGACGAGGTCTTCGACCACCAGCTCGGTGGGCGGTGGCCCCGCTTCGATCGGGACCTCGGGGGCGCCTTCGGGCAGCTCACCCGAGAACGGCACGCAGTCCTTGCCGGCCGCCGACTCGGCGGGTGCCTCGAAGCTCACCAGGTCGACCACGAAGTAGAGGGTCTCGTCGGGCGCGATGTCGGGCGGCGACCCGCTGGCGCCGTAGCCCTGGTCGGGCGGCACGATGAGCAGGCGCTGGCCGCCGACCTTCATGCCCGGGATGCCTTCGGTCCAGCCGGTGATGACGCCCGACAGGGGGAAGGTGGCCGGCTCGCCCCGTTCCCACGACGAGTCGAAGACCATGCCGGTCGAACACGACACGCCGATGTAGTTGACCGTGACCGTGGCGCCCGCCGGCACCTCGTCGCCCTCGCCCTCGATCAGGTCCTCGATGACCAGTTCGGTGGGCGGCGGCCCGGCCTCGATGTTCACCTCGGGGGCGCCATCGGGCAGCTCGTCGGCCAGGGGCACGCAGTCCTTGCCGGCCGCCGATTCGCCGGCCTCGGCCTCCGGCGTGGTGGTGGCGGTGCTGTCGTCGTCATCGTCGCCCGTCACGAGGGCCAGGATGGCGATGGCGGCGGCCACGAAGGCCACCAGGCCCACGGCGAGGATGATCCGGCGGCGCGTCTCGGCCTTCTTCTGTGCCTCGCGTGCGGCTTCCACCCGCGCGGTGCGTCCGGCCTTCTGTCGTTCACGTTTGTCGGTGCCCATCGGCGGGGCACGCTAGCAACCCCGGTCAGTCGATGGGCGCCGAGGCCCGAATCGCAATCGACTCGATGGTGACCGTCTCTGCGGGGTTGCCCTGTTGGCTGCCGGCCCGGTCGATGCCGATGAGGGTGTCTTGCCCGTCGAGCATGATGCCGAACGACGTCAGGTTCTGGGGCAGGTCGGCGGCGCGCTCGAAGGTGGCCAGGAGGAACGACGCCGCGTAGGCCGCGTCGGTCTCGCTGAGCGGGATGAACGCGATGGTGCCCGGCACGAAGATCTGGCCCTGGGGCGGGGCTTCGCCCGGGATCGTGTAGCCGGGGCTCTCGACCCCCTCGGGGTTGGCGAACCTGCCCCGGACCACCGCCGCCTCCCTGGGGAAGATGGCCGTGAACGGCTGACCGTCGTAGTAGTGGTAGCGGGCCAGCACCACGAAGTTGTTCACCGCGTTGGGCGCCTGCTCGGGGTTGAGCTGCAGCTTCAGCTCGCCCTTCGACGTGGTGATGATCGCTTCGTAGAAGCGGTTGGTCTCGATGCACATCGGCGGCGGACCGGCGAACGTGGTGACCCGGGGTGACGAGCCGTCGTCGGCCGGGCAGGGCGTGGGTTCGGTGAGGGTCTCGCCGGGCGGCGGGATGGGCAGCTCCGCGTTGCCGACCGCGGGGACGGTCGTGGTGGACGGGTCGCCGGTGGTGGTCGTGGTGTCGGTGGCGACCGACTGGTCGTCGTTGCTGCCGATGACGCTGCCCGCGATGCCGGCCAGCAGTGCGAGGACCAGCACGAACCCCACGAGCGCCAGGGTGCGCCGCCGCCGGCGCGCTGCAGCGGCCTGCTGCTGTTGGGCGGTGGTGCGGGCCTGCTCGCGGGCGCGGGCCCGCTCCCGTTGGGTCTGCGGTCTGGGCATGGCGGCCCGACGCTATCGGCTGCGGCTACTGGATGGTGAGCGCGTCGCGGCGACCGTTACGCTGCCCGGCGTGGCTCTCCTGGTGCAGAAGTTCGGCGGCACGTCCGTGGCTGACCCCGAGCGGATGCGCGCCGTCGCCGACCACGTGGCCCGCACCGTCCGCCGGGGCAACCAGGTCGTGGTGGTCATCAGTGCGATGGGCAAGGAGACCGACGACCTGCTGCGGGTGGCGGCCGAGGTGTCCGACACGCGTCCTGGCCGCGAGATGGACATGCTGATCACCGCCGGCGAGCGCAAGGCGATGGCCCTGCTGTGCATGGCGCTCTGCGACATCGACACGCCGGCCGAGTCGTTCACCGGGAGCCAGGCCGGTTTCATCACCGACAGCACGCACACCAACGCCAAGATCGTCGATGTGCGCCCCGACCGGGTGCGCCAGGCCCTCGACGCCGGTCGGGTGCCGGTGGTCGGTGGGGCGCAGGGCGTCTCCGGCGAGCACAACGTCACCTTTCTCGGCCGCGGCGGCTCCGACACCACCGCCGTCGCGCTGGCCCACGCACTCGGTGCCGAGGTGTGCGAGCTCTACACCGACGTGTCGGGCGTGTTCACCAGCGATCCTCGGGTGGTCAGCGACGCCCGCAAGATGGACCAGGTGTCGTTCGACGAGCTGCTCGAGATGACCGCCAACGGATGCCCGAAGCCCGCCATGCGGTCGGTCGAGTTCGCCCGCACCCACGGCGTCGACCTGCACGTGCGGTCGGCGTTCACCTGGGAGCCCGGCACCCTGGTGACCAAGGAGGACCACGACATGGAACAGGCCATCATCTCGGCGGTGACCCACGACACCGACGAGGCCAAGATCACGGTGGGCGGGGTGGCCGATCGTCCCGGCGTGGCCGGCCAGCTGTTCCGTGCGCTCGCCGACCACGACATCAACGTCGACGTCATCGTCCAGAACGTGTCCGACCACGGCGTCACCGACATCTCGTTCACCGTTCCCCACACCGACTTCGAGCGAGCCATCGCCACCTGCCGCGAGCAGGCCGGGGAGATCGGCGCCACCGATGTGCGCGGCGATCCCGACATCGCCCGGGTGAGCGTGGTCGGCGCCGGCATGAAGTCTCACCCTGGTGTGGCCGCCACGGTCTTCGAGACGCTGGCGAAAGAAGGCATCAACATCGAGATGATCTCGACCTCTGCCATCCGGGTCAGCTGCATCGTCCACCAGGACCAGATCGAGCAGGCCGTGCAAGTGCTGCACGACGCCTTCGAGCTGTCGAAGGGCCAGGCGTTCATCGACTGACCGGCGGCCGCTCGCCCGCCTCGCCCTGCACCGAGAAGACGAAAACGTGGTCGTGGGCCCACCTTGGCGCCGGTAGCATGGTCGCCTTATGCGCATCGGAATCGTCGGAGCGACGGGTCAGGTCGGCGGGGTCATGCGGTCGGTGCTGGCCGAACGTCAGTTCCCGGTCGACCAGCTCCGCTTGTTCGCCTCGAGCCGTTCGGCCGGGCGTCGTCTGCCCTGGCTCGACGGCGACATCGAGGTGGAAGACGCCGAGACCGCCGACTACGCGGGCCTCGACATCGTCCTCTTCTCGGCCGGTGGTGGCACGTCGAAAGTGCTCGCCCCGCGGGTCGCCGAGGCCGGGGCGATCGTCGTCGACAACTCGTCGGCGTGGCGCATGGATCCTGACGTGCCGTTGGTCGTGCCCGAGGTCAACGCCCACGCGCTCGAGTCGATCCCGAAGAACATCGTGGCCAACCCCAACTGCACGACCATGGTGGCCATGCCCGTGCTCAAGCCGCTCGATCTCGAGGCGGGCCTGCGCACGTTGGTCGTGAGCACCTACCAGGCGGTGTCGGGTGGCGGCTTGGCCGGCACGGCCGAGCTCGACGAGCAGATCCGCAAGGTGGGCGAGGGCGGCCCGGCGTTGGCGCTGTCGGGCAACGCGGTCGACTTCCCCGAGCCTCATGTGTTCCCCCAGCCGATCGCCTTCAACGTCATCCCGTTCGCGGGGAGCCTGGTCGACGACGGCCTGGCCGAGACGAGCGAAGAGCAGAAGCTGCGAGACGAGAGCCGCAAGATCCTCGAGCTGCCCGATCTCAAGGTGGCCGTCACCTGTGTTCGCGTGCCCGTCTACACGGGCCACTCGCTGTCGCTCAACGCCGGTTTCGCGTCGGCCATCACCCCCGAAGACGCCCGCCGGCTGCTGCTCAAGGCATCAGGTGTCGAGCTCACCGACGTGCCCACCCCGCTCAAGGCGGCGGGCGCCGACCCCACCTACGTCGGTCGCATCCGCGTCGATCCCACGGTCGAGCACGGCCTGTCGCTGTTCGTCAGCGGCGACAACCTCCGCAAAGGGGCGGCGCTCAACGCGGTGCAGATCGCGGAGTGCCTGCTCGCTCGGGGTTGAGCTCGTTCGGCCTGTGATGTCGGGCCTCTGCTGAGCGGGTCCTGTCGGGCGGTCCGCGCCCGAGGTGCTCGCTGCGCTCGCATCGGGCTTGCGGCCGCCCGCCACCCGCTCAGCGGCGGCCCGACGCGGCGCCTTCGGCGACGCCGGGCGTTGGTGCCTCGCTGCGATCGGCACCGGTCTCGCTTCTGGGCTGGGGGTCGGTGCCCCTCTCGTCGGTGCTCGCTTCAGCCCTGTGCGGGCTCGGCTGAGGTCGGTCGATTTGCTCGGTCGATCTGCTGGTCTGTTCAGAGGACGACGACGGAGCGGAGGACTTCGCCGGACTCCATGCGGTGGAAGGCCTCTTCGACCTGGTCGAGGTCGATGGTCTCGCTGACGAAGCCGTCGAGGTCGAAGCGGCCTTGTAGGTAGAGATCGATCAGCATCGGGAAGTCGCGGCTGGGCAGGCAGTCGCCGTACCACGACGGCTTGAGGGCGCCGCCCCGTCCGAAGAACTCGATCATGGGCAGGTCCGGTAGTCGCATCTGCGGGTTGGGCACGCCCACCTGTACGACGGTGCCCGCCAGGTCGCGCGCGAAGAACGCCTGCTCGAGCACCGCGGGGTTGCCCACGGCCTCGATGCACACGTCGGCGCCGAAACCGCCGGTGAGCTCGCGCACCGCTTCGACGGCGTCGACCGCCGACGCGTCGACGGTGTGCGTCGCCCCGAACCGGCGGGCCCACTCGAGCTTGGTGGCGTCGAGGTCGACCGCGATGATCGTGCTGGCGCCGGCGAGCTGCGCGCCTGCGATCGCCGCGTCACCAACGCCGCCGCAGCCGAACACCGCCACGCTGTCGCCCCGTCCGACCTCGCCCGTGTAGACGGCGGCGCCGAACCCGGCCATCACACCGCACCCGAGCAGGCCTGCGGCCTCGGGCCGGGCGCGGTCGTCGACCTTGGTGGCCTGACCCTCGGCGACCAGCGTCTTCTCGGCGAACGCGCCGATGCCGAGCGCGGGCGAAAGCTCTACGCCGTCGAGGGTCATCTTCTGGGTGGCGTTGAACGTGGAGAAGCAGTACCAAGGCCGACCCCGGCGACACGCCCGGCACTCGCCACACACCGCTCGCCAGTTGAGCACCACGAAGTCGTCGACCGCGACGGAGGTGACGTCGGGGCCCACCGCGGACACTCGGCCGGCCGCCTCGTGGCCGAGCAGGAAGGGGAAGTCGTCGTTGATGCCGCCCTCGCGGTAGTGGAGATCGGTGTGGCACACCCCGCACGCCTGCACGTCGACCAGCACCTCGCCCGGACCGGGATCGGGCACGACGATCGTCTCCACCCGTACCGGCGCACCCTTGTCGACCGCGACCACCCCTCGCACCTCGTGCGCCATGTCGTCCCCCATCGGCTCGAACCACCCAGAACGGCGTCAGCGTACTGAACGGGCTCGATGGGTGGGAGCGCGCGGAGGGTCGACCACGTAGCGGTCGGCGGCCTGGTCGAGCGACAGGCCGAGCTGGTTGGCGAGCGACGCCAACCAGGCCAGCACGTCGCCCAACTCGTGCAGTTGCTCGTCGGTGCTTCCCTTGCGCACCGCCTGGGCCAGCTCGCCCAACTCCTCGCACAGCCACGCCACGGTGGCCGGCACGCCCCGCGCCCGGTCGGCCTCGCCGTAGAGGTCGTCCATCAGGTCCTGGAACGCGCTGATCTCCATGGGTGGTCGAGCGTAGGGCGGTCGCGCGCCGTCGTCGAGAGCGGCCCAAAACGGCGACCGCCCGGCCGAGTCGTGGCCGGGCGGTCGCCGTGCTGGTCGGGGTGGCGGGATTTGAACCCACGGCCTCTTCGTCCCGAACGAAGCGCGCTGCCAAGCTGCGCTACACCCCGTGGCAAGCGGTTGATGGTACCCGACCCACAGGAGATGTCCGAACGGCGGCTCGGCCCCGGGGTGGTCGGCTCAGGCCTCGACGATGGCCTCGTCGGTGCGCAGGCTGGTCTCGTCGTCGACGCCCTCGAAGTAGCTGTAGCCGTCGAGCAGCACCTTGGCCGCCTTGCGCAGGCGGAACGAGTCGAGAGGCTTGACCAGCCAGCCGTCGGCGTCGGCTCGGCGGGCGAGGAACACGTCGGCGGCCCGGTCGAGCAACATCAGCACCGCGGTGATCGGGAGCCGATCGGCGCCCTCCTCGTTGCGGATGGCCATGCACGCCGCCATCCCGCCCATGTTGCCGATCTGCAGATCGAGCACGACCAGATCGGGCTCGATCCGGCGGATCGCCGGCACGACCTCGACGCCGGTGTGCACCCGGTGCACCTCGGTTTCGGGGTCGGACAGCGCCGCGTCGACCTCGTCGAACACCCAGTCGGCGTCGGTGGCAAGCAGGACCGTCGGCACGTCGGCAGGCTAGTGGATGCGTCTCCGCGGGTCGACAACCCGTCGGGACGGCGTTCCGGATGGTCGCGGGGGTTGGGTAGAGTCGCCTGATGCTCGAGATCCACGTGCAGGATGCCGACGACTACACGCTGTGTCGCCCCGTCGGCGAGCTCGACGCCTACACCGTGGGTCAGTTCCGCGAGACGCTGGCCGAGCTGGCGTCGGCGCCCCGGCTGCTGATCGACCTCTCCGAAGTGCCGTTCATGGACTCCGCCGGCCTGGGAGCGCTCATCGGTGGCATCCGCCGCGCTCGCGAGGCCGACGGCGAGGTCACGGTGGCGTGCAGCCGACCCACGCTCACCCGCCTGCTGCACACCACCGGGTTCGATCGCATCGTGCCGGTCACCGAGACGGTCGACGAAGCCGTGCAAGCGCTGCTCAACCCGAGCGACGAGACCGCCTGAGCGATCGTCAGGCCCGCGCGGCCGAACAGGTGCCGGCCGACCTCGGCCAAGCCGTCGAGGTCGTGCACGTCGGTCTGCAGGAACGGCACCCGCACCACCGGAGCGGGTGCGACCTTGTCGGCCAGCCCGGCGAGGTGGGCCTCCTCGCGGTTCGACACCGCGAGGAAGTCGGCCAGGTTGGCGTAGAGCCCGCCGAGATCGGTGCCGGCGAGGGTGCGCGCTCGCTCGCGCATGGCGTCGGGCGACGCGTCGCTGAATCGGGGGTGCATGCGGTTGACGATGAGGGCGCGCACCGGGATGTCGGCCTCAGCCAGCTTCTCGGCGAAGTAGCTCGCCTCGTCGACCACGTCGGCGCGCGGTGCGGTGACGAGCACGAACGCGGTCTTGTCGTGGGTGAGCAGCTCGAGCACCTTGGCGGCCCGGTCGCGGAACCCCTGCTCCATGCCGTCGAACGCCTGGAAGAAGGTGATGGCGTCGCGCACCACGTCGCCGCCCACCACCTTCGACACGGTGCGCAGGAATGCCTGGGCGGCCAGGTTGACGGCCTTCACGATGCCCCGCGTCGGCGCCATCAGCACCCGGTAGAGCCGATGGTCGAGAAAGCGGGTGAGTCGGCGCGGCGCTTCGAGGAAGTCGAGCGCGTTGCGGGTGGGCGGGGTGTCCACGATCACCAGGTCGAACTGGCTGTTCTCGTGCAACTCGTAGAGCTTCTCCATCGCCATGTACTCCTGGGTGCCCGACAGCGCCCCGGAGATGTTGCGGTAGAAGCGGTTGCCGAGGATGTTCTCGGCCTGGTCGGGTGTCTCGGCGTGCTTCACCACGAGGTCGTCGAAGGTGCTCTTGGTGTCGAGCATGAGGGCCCACAGCTCGCCCGGCCACGGGCCGTCGACCTGGGTGGGTGAGTTGGTGAGGCCCTCGAGACCCATGGCGTTCGCCAGCCGGCGCGCCGGGTCGATGGTGACCACGCAGGTGCGCAGGCCCACGCGCGCCCCTTCGAGCGCCATCACGGCCGCCGTCGTGGTCTTGCCCACGCCGCCGCTTCCCGTGCACACGACGACGTCGTTGTCGGTGAGGAGCTGATGGAGATCGGTGTCGGGTCGGGCGCGCAGCGTCACAGGCCGACGAGCTCCTCGACGCCGGCGGTGAAGGCCGCCGCCAGCGCGTCCAGGTCGTGTGGCCCGAGGTCGGCGGTGAACACGAACGGCAGGTGGATCTGGGGCAGCGGCAGGCGCTCGGCCAGCCGGGCGAGCTGCTCGTCCTGGAGCGCGGCGCGGTGGCGCCGAAAGCGCGCCGCGGCCCGCAACGCGTCGGCCTCGCCCGCGTGCAGGAACGCGCCGGCCTGCCGGGCAGCCTCGTCCGGATCGGTGTCGATGCCCGGCACCTCGGGGTAGAGGCCGTTCACCACCACCGGCCCCAGGCTCAAGCCCACCTCGTCTTCGAGGCTGTAGGCCGTGTCGACCAGCTCGTTGACGGGTGTCTCCTCGGGCAGCGTGACGAGCACCACCTGGCAACGAGTGGGATCGGCGAGCATCTCCATCACATCGCGGGCCTGGGTGTTGATGGGACCGACGCTCACCGCGTCGAGCAGGCCGCTGGCCGAGCGTAGGAACGAGATGGCGTGCCCCGCGGCCGGCGCGTCGAGCACGATCAGGTCGAACCGACCCTCCCGCTCGAGCTGCTTCACCTTGCCGAGGATGAGGATGTCCTTGATGCCGGGCGCGGCGGTGGCCACCACGTCGAGGGCGCCGGTGGTCACGAGACGACGCGAGATGCGATTCATCCCGTGGTCTTCGAGGTACTCGAGCAGGGCGTCGTCGGGGGTCAGGGTGCGGGCCCGGACGTCGGCCGCGCCTCCAGGCCCGCCGCCCGCCGACAGGGTGGCCTCGTGGTAGTCGAACGGCGGCTGGCCGAACAGGGTCGACAGCCCGCTCTTGCCCTCGACCTCGATGACGAGGGTCGAGAGGCCGGCGGCCGCCGCCGCGCTGGCCACCGACGCGCTCACCGTGGTTTTGCCGACCCCGCCCTTCCCGGCCACGATGAGCACGCGAGATGCTGCGAAGAATTGCGCAGGGTCCAAGCTTTTCCCCTCGGAGGCACCGAGATCCGGATGCACGTCGTGCGCAGGTTATCCATCAGCGGGATTCTTCTCGTGGCCGTCGGGGCCATGTTGTTGGCCGCGTCCCCCGCCGGTGCGCAGGACGAGGCCCCCGATCCCGCCGATGTCGGCATCGTCGACGTGGTGAAGGTGAGCGGCCTGCTCGACCCCGTGCTGGTCGACTTCATCGAGCAGTCGGTGCTCGACTCCGGCCGAGCCGGGGCCACCGCGTTGGTGTTGCAGATCGACAGCACCGGCTCGGTCGTGTCGTCCGAGCGCCTGTCTGACCTCATCGACACCATCGCGGCCTCGCCGGTGCCGGTCGACCTCTGGATCGGGCCGAGCGGGTCCCAGCTCACCGGCGCCTCGGCCCAGCTCGTCGGCATCGCCGACGAGCTGGCCATGGCGCCCGGCACCAAGGTCGGCGACGCGGGCACGCTCGACAACCCCGAGCTCGACCAGGCCCGCCTCGACCTCATCCGCGATCGCACCCTCAACGACACCGAGGCCGCCGAGTTCGGCCTCACCACCCTGAGCGGCCCCACGATCGGCGACTTCATCGTGAACCTGCCCGGCGTCGAGACCCGTGAGATCACCACCGAGGACGGCCAGACCCGCCGCGAGCCCGTCACCCTCGTGCGGTTCGGCCAGCTGTCGCTGCTCGACCAGCTCATGCACACCGTCGCCAGCCCCGCGGTCGCCTATCTCCTGCTGGCGTTCGGGCTCGGCCTGATCGTGTTCGAGCTGTTCACCGCGGGCGTCGGTGTCGCCGGCGTGGTCGGTGCCGGCGCGTTCGTGCTGGCGTGCTACGGACTGGCCGTGCTGCCCACCAACTGGTGGGGCATCGGTCTGATCTGTCTCTCGATGATCGCGTTCGCCATCGACGTGCAGACAGGAGTGCCGCGTTTCTGGACCGGCGTGGGCGTGGTCACCTTCGTGATCGGCTCGTTCACCCTCTACGACGGGCTGTCGTTGTCGTGGGTCACGCTGCTGGCCGGCATCGTCGGCGTGGTGCTCGCCTTCGTGGCCGGCATGCCCTCGATGGTGCGCACCCGGTTCTCGACTCCCACCATCGGGCGTGAGTGGATGCTCGGGGAGCTGGGCCGGGCGGTCACCGACATCTCGCCCGACGGCGTCGTGCAGATTCGCGAGGCGCTGTGGCGGGCCTACACCAACCGGGCCACCCCGATCGACGAGCTCGATCGGGTGCGAGTGGTGGGCATCGAGGGTCTGGTGCTCGAGGTCGAGCCCGAAGAGGGTGCGGCTCGCGACTACCGCGAGCGGCGCCCGAAACAGCCCGACTCGCCTCGCTGACAGACTGAGCCCGGCGGGCAGGCCGACCGCTGAGGTCGGCGACTCGGTACGGGTCCATAGTCGGTAAATCACCACGTCGTAATTCGCGGTGTTCTGCGACCTGGCGGGGGCGCCATTGCAGCCGACATCGGCCCCGTCTGGCCGGTTCACCCCCTGTGACCTGCGGTTGCGTCGCCGAATTAGGTCTGACGAACGTGTTGTGACCCCTTGTTTCGGCCAAATGACGGGTTGTAGGGTCGGCAGGGAAAGGGGGAACGGCGTTGAGCGCACAGCGAGTCGAAGATTCCTGGCAGCTGAAGGCTGCGTGCAGGGGACCGCAGGCTGCGGTGTTCTTTCCGCCGCCCCAGTTCGAGCGCAAGGAGGAGAAGCTCCTGCGCGAGAATCGGGCCAGAGAGATCTGTTCCGAGTGTTCCGTTCAAAAGGATTGCCTCGAGTACGCCCTCAGCATCCGGGAGCCGCACGGCATCTGGGGAGGGCTCAACGAGGTGGAGCGCAAGCAGCTGCTCGCCCAGCGGGCCGGCTGACAGCGCTGGCGCGGCGTTCTCGGGTGCCAGTTCGGGGGGACCGGCACCCGAGAACGCGCCCTTCGCTCACGCGCGTGCTCGCCCGGGGCACAGCAATCACGCCGGTCGTCGGGGCCGCGGCCGCGCCGTGGGCCAGCCGGTGAGAGCCACGTCGAGACCGTCGACCATGCGGTCGAAGCTGCGATCGATCCGGCGGGGCAGTCCGAACCCGCCGGCCGCCTCGAGCGCCACGAAACCGTGCAGCGCGCTGCGCAGCGCCCGGGCCGCGTCGATCGTGTCGTCGCCTTTGATCCCGTAGCCGGCGAGCACCGCCCCCACGATCTCGAGCACGGCGTCCGCCGCGGCGAGATGCTCGGGGTCGTCGGGCTCGGGCGCTCGCACGGTGGCGGCGTAGCGGCCGGGGTGCACGGTGGCGTAGTGCCGATAGGCCTTGGCCAGCGAGCGCAGCGCGTCGCCGCCCGAGCGACCCGCGGTCGCCCTGGCCAGAGCCAGACCGAGCTCACCGACGGCCTGCACCGCCAGGTGTCGCTGCAACGCGTCGAGCCCGTCGACGTGCTTGTAGAGACTGGGGACGGCCACCCCCACACGCTCGGCGATGGCTGCGAGGGTCATGCGGTCGAGCCCGACTTCGTCGGCCACCGCAGCCGCCTCGGCCACCACGATCTCGGGGGTGAGGCCGGCTCTAGGCACGGGTGACCCGCGTGGCGAACTCGATGACCGCAGGCGTCACGACCTCGGGCCGCTCGGCCTGGGGGTAGTGGCCCGCTCCGGGCACCATCAGCAGCTCGCCGGAGAGCCGCTCGGCGACGAGGCGGGCCTCGCCCTCGGGGTCGGCGAAGTCGATGTCGGCGTCGCCCATCACCACGAGCGTCGGGGCGGACACCTCGGCGAGGCGGGCCTCGACCGGGGCGTGGCTGGTGTGGGTCGTGGCGACGAACGCCCGCCAGCGACCGCGGTCGCGCCAACCCCGGCGCAGCTCGGCGATGTGCTCGTCGAGGTCGGCGGGCGGGCTGGCGGGGTAGGAGCGCCGGTAGTACGTCGCGAACGCGGCTGGACCCCACGGCTTGCGCAGCGCGGCCCGAAACGCGAACCGGGCCAACAGCGAGGTCGGGACGTTGCGCACGAACGGACCCACGAGCACCAGGCCGGCCACGAGGTCTGGCGCCTCGGCCGCCGCCCAGGCCGCCGCGCCGGCGCCCATCGAGTTGCCCACGATGACCGCAGGCCCACGCCCGAGCTCGTTGATGAGCGCGACCAGGTCGGTGCCGGCGGCCACGTCGTCGTAGGCCTCGAAGGTGGCGTCGCTGTCGCCGTGGCCGCGCAGATCGAGGGTGACCACCTCGAAGCCGGCCCGGGCGACCTCGGGTGCGAGGAAGCGGTAGACGGAACGGGTGTCGCCCATGCCGGGCAGGCACACGACGAGCGGGCCGCGGCCCTGCCGGTCGTAGCGCAGCGTGCCGCCGGGACGAACGAGGTCGTAGGTGGTGGCCATGGTCTCGCCGATCATCGTGGTCGAACGGGTCTGAGACTTGGGAAGAGGTCATCTCGTGTCTCCCGTAGCTAGATGGATTAGCTATAAAGCTAATAGCACTAGCCAAAGCTGTCAAGAGGTCAAAGCTGTCTCCTGGCTGACCGCCGGTAGCATTGACGCCATGGTCGGCGTACTCCTCTTGGTCTTCTTGATCGTGCCGATCGTCGAGCTCTACGTCATCATCGAGGTCGGCCAGTGGCTCGGCGTGTGGCCCACGCTCGGTCTGCTCGTCGTGCTCAGCATCACCGGCGCCTGGCTGGTCAAGCGGGAAGGCGTCGGTGTCTGGCGCCGGGCCCAACGTCAGCTCGACCGGGCAGAGCTGCCGGCCAACGAGCTGCTCGACGGCTTGTTGATCCTCGTGGCGGGCGCGCTCATGCTCACCCCGGGCTTCGTCACCGATCTGGTCGGGCTGGTGTTGTTGGTGCCGCCCACCCGGGCGCTGGCCCGCTCAGGCCTGAGTCGACGCTTCCGCCGCCGGTTCGACGTGGCGGCAGGCACCTACGCCGGGCCGGGAGCCACGTTCGGCTTCGCCCGGGCCTACGACGTGCGGCGAGGTGCACGACGTGGGCGACGTCACGCCGCCCGAATGGCGCCGGCCCCGACGCGAGCTCGACGAGCCATGAGCCTCCGACACCTCGATCACTCCTCCAGCGTGCCGTTGCGCGACGCGGCCACGGTCATGCTGCTGCGCGACGGCATCGACGGCCTCGAGGTCTTCATGCTCCGGCGCAACCTCAACTCCGACTTCGTCGGCGGGGCCTACGTGTTCCCCGGTGGAGCGGTCGACGACCACGATCGTCACGAAGACCTCGAACCGGTGTGCGCCGGGCGCAGCGATCGCCAGGCATCGGCCCAGCTCGGCGTCGAGCGGGGGGGCCTCGCCTTCTGGGTGGCGGCCATCCGCGAGTGCTTCGAGGAGGCGGGCGTGCTGTTGGCCCGCGACGGTCGGGGCCAGGTCATCCGGTTCGACGAGCCCGAGATCGAAGGCCGTTTCGCGGTGCACCGCCACGACGTCGACCAGAGCCGGCGCCGGCTGGTCGAGGTCTGCCGCGACGAAGGCCTGCAGCTCGCGGTCGGCGACACCTACTACTTCAGCCACTGGATCACCCCGGTCGGCGCGCCCCGTCGCTACGACACCCGGTTCTTCGTCGCCCGGGCGCCCGAGGCGCAGGTGCCGTTGCACGACGACCACGAGGTCATCGCCAACCTCTGGATCCGCCCCGACGACGCGCTGGCCCGACACCGGGCCGGCGAGTTCGATCTGATCTTCCCCACCATGCGCACCCTGATATCGCTGTCGCGCTTCGCAACCGCCGACGACGTGTTGACGGCGGCCGCGGCCATCGAGCAGGTGCCGGCGATCCTCCCTCGCATCGTCGAGGACGAGGGCGGTGGCGGCTATCGCATCGTGCTCCCCGGCGATCCCGGCTACGACGACGTCGTCCCCGTGTCCCTGCCGACGGGCGTGCCGATGAACAAGCTCATGGCTGCGCCCGAGCAGGCGTCGGCGGGGCAGTAGGGATGGCCGACGTGTCCGCCGACGATCTGGCCGAGGTGCCAGAGCCGCCACCACTGGTCGCCGGTGTGGCGCGAGCGCTCAGCCCTCTGGTGCGGCGCATCGTGGCGCCCAACCCCGGGATCATGACCGGCCCGGGCACCAACACCTACCTGGTCGGCATCGACGAGATCGCGGTCATCGACCCGGGCCCCGACGACGAGGGTCACCTCGATTCGATCGCCGGGTGCGGTGGCGATCGCATCCGCTGGATCGTGTGCACGCACACCCATCTCGACCACTCACCCGGCGCCGCCGGGCTGAAGGAGCGCACGGGGGCCGAGGTGCTCGCCTTCTCGTCGAAGGACGGGCTGAAGGTCGATCGGCGCCTGGGTGACGGCGATCGCATCGAGGCCACCGAGTTCCGCCTCACGGCGCATCACACGCCCGGCCATGCGTCGAACCATCTCTGCTACATGCTCGAAGAAGAGCGCACGTTGTTCTCCGGCGATCACATCATGCAGGGCTCCACCGTGGTCATCCGCCCGCCCGACGGTGACATGGCCGTCTACCTCGAGTCGCTCGCCAAGGTCCGCAAGCTGCGCCTGCGAGCCATCGCGCCGGGCCACGGGCACGTCATCGACAAGCCCGGCGAGGTGATCGACCACTACATCGAGCACCGTCTCGAGCGAGAGAAGCAGATCCACGACGCGCTGGCCGCCGCCGGCACGGCCAAGATCGACACGCTGGTCGAACAGGTCTACGCCGACGTGCCCGCCGAACTGCATCCCGTCGCCCGCTACTCGGTGCACGCGCATCTGCTGAAGTTGGCGGCCGAAGGTCGGGTCACCGGCAAGACCCTCACCGGCAAGTGGTCGATCGCCTGACCGACGAGCGGTTCCGGCAGTTCACGGCTCAGCTCGACACGGCGCGCGCCCATCTCGTCACCACGGTGGGACGCGACGGCGAGCGCTCTGGCTGCCTGGTGGGGTTCGTCACCGAGTGCAGCATGCACCCGCCCCGTGTGCTGATCGCCCTCTCCGTCGAGAACCACACCCACGCGGTGGCGGCCTCGGCCGACGTGCTCGCCGTCCATCTCATCCCGCGTGCGGCCATCCCGCTGGCCTCGCTCTTCGCCCAGCACACGGGTGACGAGATCGACAAGTTCGAGCGGTGCTCGTGGACACCCGGGCCAGGCGACGTCCCGCTGCTCGACGAGTGCCCGGCCTGGTTCGTGGGCCAGGTGGTGCACCGGGTCCCCGAGCTCGGCGACCACACGGGTTATGTGATCGAGCCCGTCGCCGTCAGTCCCACGGTGACCGACGGGCCCTGGCTCACCGTCGGCGACGTCGTCGGGATGCAGGCCGCGCACCCGCAGTAGCCGCCGGCGGGGCACCGCGGGTACCGTCACCATCATCAGCGGGCCATCGCCCAGGTATCCGGGCCAGGCCACCCAGCGTTCACATCACAAGGGGGAACGGCCATGGCCGACTACCAGCTCTTCATCAACGGTGAGTTCAGCGACGCCGCCTCGGGCGAGACGTTCGCCACCTACAACCCGGGCACCGGCCAGAAGCTGGCCGATCTCCCCAAGGCGGGCCGCGACGACGCGGTGCGGGCCATCGAAGCCGCCCGCAAGGCCTTCGACGAGGGCCCGTGGCCGACCATGAGCGGTGCCGAGCGGGCCGCCAAGATGCGCCGCATCGTCGAGCTCATCAACGAGAACGCCGCGGAGCTGGCCGAGCTCGAGGCTCTCGACGGTGGCGGCACGATCCTCAAGGCGCAGATGGCCGACGTGCCCGGCGCCACCTCCGCGTTCGAGTGGTTCGCCAAGATGGCCGAGGAGCAGCCCGACCGGGTCGAGCTGCCCGGCTCGCCCGTTCCCGGTGTCGCAGAACTACCTGCGCTACGAGCCCATCGGTGTGTGCACGGGCGTCATCCCCTGGAACTTCCCGCTGATCATGGCCGCGTGGAAGATCGCCCCGGCGATCGCCGCCGGCAACACCTCGGTGCTGAAGCCGGCGTCGCTCACCTCGCTCAGCGCTCTCAAGCTCGCCGCAGATCATCGCCGAGGCCGACCTGCCCCCGGGCGTGGTCAACGTCCTCGCCGGCCCCGGCGGCACCGTCGGCGAGGAGCTGGCCTCCAACCCGCTGGTCGACAAGACCGCGTTCACCGGGTCGACCGAGGTCGGTCGACGCATCATGCAGCTGGCCTCGGGCACCGTGAAGCCGGTCACCCTCGAGCTGGGCGGCAAGTCGGCCAACATCGTGCTCGACGACGCCGACCTCGACCTCGCGGCCGGCGGCGTGCTCTGGGGCACGTTCTTCCACGGCGGTCAGGTGTGCGAGTCGGGCACCCGCGCCCTGGTGCAGCGCGGCATCTACGACGAGTTCGTGGGCCTGCTCGTCGAGAAGGCCAACGGCATGGTCGTGGGCGATCAGATGGACATGGGCACCGACCTGGGCCCGCTCGTGTCGCACGGCCAGGTCGAGACCGTCGAGCGCTACGTGAAGCTCGGCCGTGACGAGGTGGGCGAGCCGCTGTGCGGTGGCAGCCAGCCCGAGGGCCTGGCCGACCACCTCGACAAGGGCGCGTTCTACCGGCCGACGATCTTCGCCGACGTCGACAACAAGACCAAGATCGCCCAAGAGGAGATCTTCGGCCCCGTGCTGTCGCGTCATCCCGTTCGACACCGACGAAGAGGCCGTGGCCATCGCCAACGACTCGATCTACGGCCTCGCCGGCGGCGTGCAGAGCGGCAACCTCGAGCGGGCCGAGAAGGTGGCCGGCGCCATGCGCACCGGCACCGTGTGGATCAACGACTACCACCTGATCTCACCGGAGCGTCCCTTCGGCGGCTACAAGCAGTCGGGCATCGGGCGCGAGCTCGGCACGCAGGGCTACGAGATCTACCGCCAGGTCAAGCACGTGCACATCAACCCCGAGTCGACCGGGCGCGACAACCACTTCCACTACGGCGTGCTCGGCGTCTGACGCCTGGCCCACCCCGTCGCCAAATTGGTGCGTGAAACAACCGCATGGGTTGTTTCACGCACCGATTTCGGGGGTTTCAGGGCAGGTGGTACTCGAGCAGGCCGGCCTGCTCTCGCACGTCCGCCTGACCGCTCATGCGCAGGTGCTCGAGGTGCGCGTAGGTCTCGCTCTCGGCCATCGATCCCCATGACCTTGGTGCGAACAGTCGGTGCGAGAGTTCCTCGACGTTCGCCCAGCCGAGCTCACGGCTGATGCCGCGCAACTGTTCGAGGCGCTCGTCGTGGTGCTCCTTGATGGCGTCGACGCGCGTGGGGAGGTCGGTGAAGGGCTGGCCGTGTGCGGGCAACACAGTGCGCACGCCCTCGAGCGCCGACACCCGGTCGAGCGATTCGACGTAGCGCGCCAGCGAGTCGCCCTCGACCATCCCGGAGATGTGCGGGGTGATGGTCGGCAGCACGTGGTCGCCCGACAACAGCACACCCTCGAGCGGATCGAACAGGCACAGGTGGTCGTTGGTGTGACCCGGGGTGAACAGTGCGACCCAGTCACGCCGGGCCAGCGAGATGGTGTCGGCGTCATCGAGCCGATGGGTCGGCCGGGGGGCCCGGAAGAACGGCATCCCGCCTTCCTGCAGGGTCTGGCGGAACAACGCCACCTTGTCGGGTGGTGGGCCCTCGAGGGTGCCGCCCCAGGGCGCCGGCCGCCGGAAGTCGATGTCGCCGTCGCGCTCGTCGTCAGGGTGGTCTGCGTCGATGTCCGATCCGGCGTCGGCTCGGGTCTCGAGCTCGACGTCGTCGTCGAGGCGACCGTCGAAGAAGGTGCGGAAGTGGGTGGAGGCCACGAGGGCGGCACCCGTCTCCTCGACGAGCAACCCGGCGCCGCCGAAGTGGTCGGGATGAGAGTGCGTCACGATCACCGTGTGCACGCGCGACAGGGGGATGCCGGCGGCGTCGAGCCGAGTGAGCAACGCCTGCCACGACGCCTCGCCGGGCAAGCCGGGATCGACGAGCGCGAAGCCGTCGCCGTCCTCGAGCGCGTAGGTGTTGACGTGCCCGAGACCCGGCAGGTCGATCGGCAGCTGGAGTCGCAGGATGCCCGGCGCCACCGCGACCACCTCGGTCGACGCCGGTTCCTTCTCCTGCTTGGGAGGACGGGCGGCGGTGGTCACGGCGCGGTGGGGCGCTGGCCGTTGTCGGCGACGCGGCAGAAGGTGTCGCGGTAGTAGCGCAGCTCAGCCACGCTCTCTTTGATGTCGTCGAGCGCTCGGTGCGACTCGGCCTTCTTGGGGGCAGCACCCACGAGTGGAGGGTTCCACCGCTTGACGAGCTCCTTGAGGGTGGAGACGTCGACCGAGCGGTAGTGGAGGAACTCCTCGATCTCGGGGAGATAGCGGGCGAGGAACCGGCGGTCGGTGCCGATCGAGTTGCCGCACAGCGGCACCGAGCGGGGCGCGGCGATGTGTTCCTGGAGGAAGGCGAGGGTGTCGGCCCCGGCCTGTTCGAGGCTGACGGTCGACGTGCGGATCGAGTCGATCAGCCCGCTCTTGGTGTGCATCTCGACCACGACGGGGCCCATCTCGGCCAGGGCCGACTCGGGCTGGTGCACCACCAGGTCGGGCCCTTCCGCCACGATCGCGAGGTCGTCGTCGGTGATCAAGGTGGCGATCTCGACGATGACGTGGCGATCGGGCTCGAGTCCGGTCATCTCGAGATCCATCCAGGCGAGCACGGCGGCAGCGTACCCGTGCCGTCGGGATGCCGACGTTGGGTGCCGACGGCGGGGTGGCTGGATCGTGGTGAGGCGAACGGTCAGACTCGAACGATGCGTCGGCCGATGATGTTCGTGGTGCCCGCCCTCGTCGCCACGATGGCGTTGACGGCGTGTTCGGGGTCCGACGACACCGGCACGTCGTCCACCACGGTCGTCGACGAGGCCACCGCGACGACGTCAGGCTTCCCGTCGGGTGACACGGTGCCCTCGGGCGATCTGCCCGAGGGGGCCGACACGACGCTGCCGGTGCGGGTGCCGGAGATCGAGCCACAAGAGGCGGCCGGCGCGGTGCGCCCGGGTGCCGAGGCCGCGGCGGAGCGCTTCAACAGCTGCGCGGCGGCGGGCTCGTGTCGTGAGGTCGATCTGGTGCTCGTGTCGTGGCCGGGCGCCCAGCTGCCCGGGATCGACCTCGGCTTCGCCGAGGTGACGGGTGCCGATCTGCGGGGCGCTGACCTCTCCGGGGCCGACTTCACGGGGGCGAACCTGTCGGGCGCCAACCTCACGGGAGCGCAAGCTCGACGGCGCCACGCTCGCGTCGGCCAACCTCTCCGGGGCCACCTTGGTCGGGGCGTCGGTGCAGGGTGTCGACCTGTCGGGCACCAATCTGTTCGAGGCCATCATCGACGGGGCCAGCTTCCGTTCGTCGATCTTCTGTCAAACCACCTGGATCGACGGGCGCGAGCTCAACAATCTCTGCTGACCTCACCCCGACGGCGACGGGTGGTGGTGCTGTGGACGCTCGGCGGGGCGGGTGCTAGACAGTGGGAGCCACGGACCCGGCGGCAGGCCGGCTTCGTCGATTGTGGGCGTTCCAAGGGGGGACAGTTATGCGAGCCAGTTCTGCACGGGGTATGGCGACCAAGGTCGTCAGTGTGCTTGCCATCGTTGCGAGCCTTTTCGCCGCCACCGTCGTGACGGCGCCCCAGGCGTCCGCTGCGGGCACCTGGTCGAATCCGGGTGACTGGACCTTCTACGCGCAGGCGGGTCGTCTGATCCTCGCCGGCCGGGGCAGCCCCTTGGCTCCGCCGACCCGGCCCTACCAGTGCAACAACGGCACCAACGACGACGCCTCCCTCGTCGACCCAACATGCCGCCCGTCTACCAGGACGCCTTCCCCGACTTCCCCACCGACACCCAGTGCGCCAGCGTGCTCGACGACAGCGAGATCGTGGCCGGTGAACAGCCCCGCGCCATCATCAACGCGAAGGCCGACGTGGCGGCCGACGGCACGCTCAACAACGCCGAGTTCTCCTTCGCCCCGATCTACACCTACATCAACCGCCCTTCGCAGGCGCGGTGCAGCGTGCTCACCGGTGCGCCGGTCGAGTCGGGCAACGTCACCACCGCCCAGGTGAACGGCACGGGCACCGCCACCGCGGTGGCGAACGTCACCCGGTACGCTCACCGACGACACCAAGTCCTGGGCGCCGAACCAGTGGGCGGCGGATATCGCGTCGTGGTCGGCGCCGCCAGACTCGAAACATCACGTCCAACACCGCGACGTCGCTCACGATCTCGGGCTGCTGGAACCCTGCGATCGTCGTCGGGTCAGCGCCTACACCATCATCCCCGGCGCCAACCAGCTCGAGGACAACACCACGTCGTGGACTCCCGACGAGTTCGTCGGGTACCGAGCGAACATCACCGGCGGAACCGGTGCGGGCCAGTCGCTGCCCATCCTCGCCAACACGGCCACGTCCGTCACCACCCTGAACTGGGGCACGGCGCCTGACGCCACCAGCACCTACACCATCGACGAGGTGGGCAAGACCAGCAACGTCACCGGCAGCATCGACCCGGCCACCGGCCAGGGTGTGCTCGACATCAGCTTCAACGCCTATCTCGAGGTGCCCGTGGTCGGCTGGTGCACGATCACCGGCGTCACGGCCAGCCTGTCGACCACCAACGCCGGCGGCTCGAACTACGACGAGAACACCGGCATGCTCACGCTCATCGACAGCACCTTCATGCTGCCGGCGTCCACCGGTGGCGCGCTGTGCGCCAGCGTGAACACGTCCTTCGGCCTGCCTTCGGCTCCGGGCGTCAGCATCCTCGAGGCCGTGGCCCGGGCCACCTCGAGCACGAGCAACGGCCAGCCCACGGCCATCGCGCCCGCCGCTCCGGTGGGTGCGCTCGAGGGCCAGGAGATCACCCTGACCCCCTCGGCCACGGATCCCGACGAGGTGCTCTGCCAGACCGCTCCGTGCCCGACGCCTCCGCCCACCTACAACTGGCGCTGGACGCAGACCGCCGGCCCGACCATCCCCGAGATCTCGGTCGAGCCGATCAGCGGTGCGGCCACCTTCCTCATCCCCGATCAGGGCAGCTACTCGTTCCTGATCCAGGTCGGTGACGGCGCCGGCCCGAACCTCAGCCCCAACACGGCCACCGTCAACTTCTCGGCGGGCAACGTCGCCCCGGCCATCAACGCCGGGCCCGACCTCACCGTGTCGGGCGGCCTGAGCGCAGGCGCCAACCCGCAGAAGCTGGTGGGCACCTTCACCTCGCCCGCTCCGTCCGACGTGCCGGGTCGCACCTACGCCTGGACCACCGCCGCGGCCGGACCGAACAACACCTGCTCGCCGGCCGCTGCGGTCACGCCGACGAGCCCGAACGCACTCACCTCCACCTTCGCCACGGCGAGCGTGGCGGCCGACTGCTTCGTCGACGTCACCCTCACCGGCACCGACGAGGACGGCACCAACGGCGACGACACCACCCGGGTCTTCGTCAAGGCCGCCACCGCCGGCACCATCTCCGGCACGGTCACCGGCTGCGACCCCGCCTGCGCCCCGCTCGGCGGTGCCGTGGTGACGCTGTTCTCCTCGGTGGGCAACAGCCTCAACAACGTGGGCTTCACGGTCGCCGACGGCAGCGGCAACTTCTCGTTCAACGGTCTGGCCGCGGGCAACTACAAGCTGCGCTACAACGCCAGCAACTTCACCCAGGCCTGGCTCGGTGGCGCCAACGTGGCGCAGAACTCGCCGGCCATCCCGTCGCCCTACGCAGGCGCCGACCAGACGCTCTACGGCGGCACCGGCGGTCGGGGCACCATCTCCGGCACCGTCTTCGTCGAGCCCACGGGCACGGCGCCCAACGGCACCGACATCCGCCTCTACGGCGCTGACGGCCGGTTCATCCGCAAGGCCAACCTGTCCGGTGGCAACTACGCCTTCGGTCAGCTGCCCCCGGGCGGCTACAAGGTGAGCTTCGGCCAGGGTGTCGAGTCGCCCACCAACTACGCCGAGGTGTGGACCGGTGGAGCGCTCAACGCCAGCACCGCAGCGGTCGTCGATGTCGTCGGCGGCGCGACGGTCGACGTCGACGCCACGCTGGTTCGTGACAACGTGGCGGCCAACAGCACCGGAACCGCCACGGCGGGTGCAGCCGGGAGCCTCACCGACACGAGCAAGTCGTGGACCAACAACCAGTGGGTCGGCTACCGGGCTCGCATCATCTCGGGTGCCGGGCGCGGGCCAGTCCCGCCCGATCACGGCCAACACGGCCACGGCGCTGACGATCAGCCCGACGTTCGCGGTCGCCCCTGGCGCCGGGCAGCGTCTACGTGATCGAGGCGTCGGTCACGAACACCACGCCCGGTACCGGTCAGTGCTTCACACGGTGTCGCCGCGATCTGTGCGGCGAACGCCGGTCTCTTCGGCACACCGGCCAACGCCTACTTCCTCGACACCTCCCAGCAGCTGGGCAGCCGACATCTGGGCCGGCTACCGGTTGCGGATCCTGGCCGGCAAGGGCGTGGGCCAGGTCAAGACCATCATCGGCAACACGGCCACCCGGCTCAATCTGGCGAGTGACTGGGGCTCGGCCAACGGTTCCGATGCCACCAGCGTCTATGCCATCGAGCCTGCCACCGACGACCAGCCTGGTCAGCTCCAGGGTGGTGTCAACCTGGCGTCCACGGGTGCTGCGGTGCCCACCGGACAGACCCAGGTGCGCCTCTACAACGCCGACACCGGCGGGTTCGTGGGCAAGGTCACCGTCGGCGAGAACCTCGCCGGCACCGTCCCCGCGATGAACTACACGTTCAGCCGCTGGACCGCCGACCCGGCCTTCCCCTACGCCCAGAACGGCCTGCCGCCGGGTGACTACCTGGTGCTCTTCCGGGTGATCAACGACGGTGGTCTGTCACCGGCGCTGTGCTCGGAATGGAACGCCGACGTGGTCGGTGGTCCGACGACCGGGTCGTTCGCCTACGCCAACCCGATCACCATCGCCGCCGGGCAGCAGCCAGAACCTGCTGGGCTCGCTCGCCCAGGACGCCGGGTGCGTGTCACGCAACTAACCTGAAGAACGGCCCCCCGCTCGGCGGGGGGCCGTTCTCGCTTTTCCGACCATGACCGCTCCCACCCTTGCCTCGACCACGGGCGCCCAGCGGGGGCTGGTCGGAGTCGGCGCCGCCGCCGCCCTGGTGGGTGGGATCGCCGTCACCACCTACGCCGCCGAGCCCCAGTACTGGCTGGCCACGCTGTGGGCCAGCTGGCTGCTGACCTCGGCATGGGTGGTGTTCTCCTCGAGACCTTCGCTCGCCATGGCCGGGGTGCAGCTGTTCTTCCTGCTCGAGGTGCTGGCGCCGGCCACCATCGCGGTCACCGAGGGCCGCACCCTCATCGCGATCTACGACGTCACCGCCGGCACGGTCGGCGCGCTGCAGCTGTCGACGCTCGCCCAGCTCGCCCTGCTGGCGGGGGCGGTGGGTGCCCGGCTCTGGCACGGCACCCCTGCCATGCGGCATCTGCAGGTCCGCCTGCCGGCCGTGAGGCTCGATCGGTGGTCGATCCTCTTGCTCCTCGGCGCCATCGGTGGGCTCGCGCTCTACGTGCTCACCGCCGGCGGTGATCCGAGGGCGCTGATCGTGCTGGTCGGCTCGGCCAAGTACGGCGACTTCCTGCGGTCGGCCGACGGCCCGGTGATCAAGTACTTCGGGGTGCTGCTCGGCTTCGCCGGGGTGGCGATCATCGTGGCCACGCTGCGCCTGACGTCGGCGCCCGCTCGATCGCGTCTGGTGCCGGTGGCGGTCATCGGGGTGAGCGCGCTGCTCCTCATCAGCGGCGGGGCCCGCTGGTGGCTCGGCATCCCCGCGGTGGCGGCCGCGCTCGTCTGGTGGAAGACGACCAGGAGCGGGTGGGCGTGGCGGCCCCGCCGGTTGCTCCTGGTGGGCAGCGTCGGCCTGTTCGCCATGGCCGTCCTGGTCGGGGGCCTCCGCGACCAGTCCGGCGACAAGTCCGTCGACACCGACGCGTTCCTCGCCAAGCAGCTCGGCGGGGGCGTATTCGCCACCACCGCGGTGCTGGTCGACACCGTGCCGAGCGATGTCGCGCATCTCGGTGGCACCAGCTACGCCGAGTTGCTGGCGATGCCGGTGCCGCGTGCCGTGTGGCCCGAGAAGCCCGAGGGCGAGGTGAAGGAGCTCCAGCGAGCGTTCTTCGGCCAGGAGCTCGGTGCGTCGTTCGCCTTCTACGGCGAGGCCTACGCCAACTTCGGTTGGATCGGCGCAGGGTTGGCTTCGCTGGTGTTCGGCCTGGTGCTCGAGTCGGTGTGGCTCCGGCTGGTGGCGGCACGCACGCTGGGCGGCGTGGTCGCCCTGGCCACGGCCATCCCGATGCTGCTCCAGCTGTTCTCGCGCGGCTACCTGGCCGGTCTGCTGGCCGGGCTCTTCGGCTTCGTGGTGGGGCTCGCACTGGTGGTGCGGGGCCTGCGTCGCCTGCGGCCGCTCGATCCGCCCGGCTCAGCCGGCTCACCTGCACCAGGGTCGGCAGCAGTGGCCCGCTCGTGACGGCCGACGCCGATCCCTTTCCCGATGGCGAGACCCCGCGCCCGGTGGTGCTGGCGGCGCACCTGCCCTACTACTGGCACGCGGCGGTGGCTCTGCACCAGGCGGGCCTTCTCCGTCGGTTCGTCTCGGCACCGGTGGCCAGCAAGCCGGCTCGCCTGGCGGTGGGCACGGTCGGCTACTTCAACCGCACCCGCATCGTGCCCCAGCTCGCGGGGGTGCCGACCAGGCGGCTGTGGGGTGCCCAGGTGCTCGCGCTGGGTGCCCAGCGGCTCGCCATGCGCTCCGGTCACGGCACCGCGCTTCCCCTGCGCTGCGCGGTGTGGGATCTGGCCGCCTCGTCGCACCTCGGCAACCCTCGCGTTCTGCACAGCGTGAGCGGCGCGTCGTATCACACGGCGTCACTCGCTCGGCGGCGCAACGCCCTGGTGGTGTGCGACGTGCGCGCCGCCCATCCGAACGCGATGCGCCGTTCGGTCACTGACACCCTGGCGCGCCAAGGTGTCAACTATCGCGCGCCCGATGCGGGCATCACCGATCGCATGCTCCGCGAGTTCGCGGTGGCCGACATCCTCGTGTGCAACTCCGACTACACCCGCCAGACCTTCCTCGACGAGGGCTTCGCGCCCGACCGGGTCGTGTCGGTGCCGCTCGGCTGCGACCCCACCCGGTTCGTGCCTGTCGATCGCCCGCCTGAACGCTTCACGGTTCTGTTCGCTGGCCGCGAGTCGATGGGCAAGGGCCTGCTCGACCTGCTCGAGGCGGCGCGCGCGCTCGGGGCGGAGTGTCGATTGGTGATCACCGGCCAGCTCGATGCCGCCTCGCGGGTGGCGGCCGAGCGGCTCGACGTCGAGCTCGAGGTGGTCGGCTCCGTGGCCGCCGACGACATGCCCCGGCTCTATCGGCGCTCGTCGGTGCTCGTGCTGCCGTCGCTCTCCGAGGGCTTCGGCATGGTCGTGCTCGAGGCGATGGCCTCGGGTCTGCCGGTGGTCGTGTCGTCGAACGTGGGCGCCGCCCAACTGCTCACCGAAGGGGTCGACTCCTACGTGGTGCCGGTGGGTGACGCGCGTGCGCTGGGTGATCGCTTGGCCGCCATGGCGGCGGACCCCGATGGCGTGGCCCGCATGGGCCGCGCGGCCAGAGCGACGGCCGAAGCGAACACGTGGGACGACTACGGCCGACGGCTCGTGGACGTCTATCGCAAGGTGATCCTGCCCGCCCTCTGACGAACGTCGCGCCGCCGGATCTGGTGATCAGAGATCAGAGCCGGTCGAGCAGGTCGTGCAGGCGTCCGGCCATGAGCGATCGGTTTCGCTCGCGTCCGGTGAAGTTGCGGCCGTTGTCGCCCCATCTGGTGCGCTCGGATGGGCCCGCAGCCACCAGCTGGCGCACGCCGGAGGCGAGCTGCGCGGGCTCGACCACAACGCCGGCGTCGTTGCGCTTCACGATCTCGCCCACCTCGCCGGCGGTGTTCGTGAGCACGGGCAGGCCGGCGGCCATGTAGTCGAAGAGCTTGTTGGGGCTCACGCCGTAGAGGAACAGCGGGAGATCAGCGAGCACGTGCAGTCCGGCATCGGTGGCGGCCAGGAGGTCGGGCATCTCGTGCTTGGGCACGGCTTCGAGGAACGTGACGTTGGTGAGGTGCTCGCGCTCGGCGCGGGCCATGAGGGCAGGCTTGGACAGTCCGTCGCCCACCAAGACGAACCGTACGTCGGGGAGATCGGTTGCCACCTCGGCGGCCGCGTCGAGCACGAAGTCGAGGCCGTTGGCCGGGCCGTGCGCGCCGGCGTAGATGATGGTGACGCCATCGAACCCGTAGCGGGCGCGCAGCTCGTCACGCGGCAGGCTGGCGACGAAGTCGGCAGGGTCGGCGGCGTTGGGGATGAACTGGATGCGCTCCGGCGGGATGCGATCGTCGATGATGGCCTGCGCGACCCCTTCGGCGAGCACCACGATGGCGTCGGCCCGTCGGTAGAGGAACAGCTCGAGGGCGCGCACCAGGCGATGCATGGGCGAGCCCGCCCGCATGCGGCCGGTGTCGACCAGGATCTGCGGCCAGAGGTCGCGGATCTCGAGCACGAAGCGAGCCCCCCGCAGGCGGGCGACCGCCCACCCGGCCACGCCGGTGAGGAGATGGGGGGACGAGGCGTAGACCACGTCGGGGCGCGGGCAGCGCATGCCGACCACGAAGGCCGCCAACGCGAAGGCCGCCCAGTTGGCGATGCGGGTGCCGTCGTTGCCGCCGTATGGCGGGGTGCGCACGGTGCGAAAGCCCGGCGAGGAGGACGCTTGCCGCTGCTGGGTGAACAGGTTGCGGTCGGCCGCCACGATGAGCGTGTCCCAGTCGTCGAGCCGCTCGGTGAGCTCGATGAGGCGGGTCCCGCCAGGGGCATCAAAGGGATTGGCGAAGTGATTGAGGGCCAGCAGCCGCCGGCGGCGCTTCGTCTGTTGGGAGCCTGGGCTCACCCGGCGCGGACGGTCGCGGTGCTTACCCACTGGCGCCCCCCCTGAGCAACGTGTAGCCGAAGCACGGTATCAGCCCAGTCTAGGGCGACGGTCGTGTCAGACCCGCCGTCCCCGGGTGACCGCACCAGGCCGCCCGGCTCGACCCGCCAGCTGTAGGGATCGGTGGCTCGGGCGGGGGTGAGCTCCCAGAGCACCGGGCCGTCGGCTAGGCCCTTGCACTGCAGGGCCGTCGAAGGGGTCACCAGGCCGTACGTAGCGCTCCACCAACCCGCCCAGGGCGTTCGTGTCGCCGACCGCCACCGAGGGGGCCGCTGGCAGCGCGAGGTGCCAGTCGGGTTGGCCGTCGGTACGGCTCAGCGAGCCGTGGCGGGGTTGGCCGTCGGCCGGGGCCCACTCGCGTCCGGGGCCGAGTGGGAGGGTCAGCGCGAAGGCCACGGGTTGACCGCTCACCCAGTCGGCCACGGCGACGCCGCCGTCGACCCGGTCGACCAGCACCACTCGGACGACAGAGCGCGGCGGGGTGAGCCGGCGGTACGCGTCGTGCACGCACCACAGCACGACCAGGTCGTCGAGCACGAGCGGGTCGCCGAGGACCGCGGTGCCCGAGTGGCGCCAGCGAAAGACCCGGTGCGGCTCGAGCTGATCGATCCCTTCGACCCGCAGCACCGAGTGCGCGGCCGACGACCGGAATCCGTCACGGATGACCGGATCGCCGTTGTAGGTGCCGGTGCCGGGGTCGCCGACGAGCCATTCGGGCTCGGAACCACCATCGGCATCGTCACGCACCGCGATCTCGACGCTGCCGAGGTCGGCATGACCGTGCCAGGTGCGCACGCCCGCCCGCAGCCACACGTCAGTGCCGGCGCACGAGGCGCGCGCGATCCCCCCGCCCACCGCGCCGGCCGAGGTGGCGGGGTCGGGCTCGAGCGGCGTCCCCTCCGGCACATACCAGGCCACCTCGTCGTGGCGCTGTCGCTGGTCGGCCTGCGCTCCGGAGCCGGCAAGTGCGAGGGCGGCGAGGGTGGTGCCGACCAGATCGTCGGGCGGGGCCGAGGCGACCAGCAGCCGTCCCTCGTCCCAATCGCCGTAGGGAGGCACTGGCCCGGTGAGCACCCCCAGCCGGGCGAGATACTGACCCGACCGGGCGAGATGACCAACGGCTTCGTCGCGTCCGGGCCCATCGAGCAGGGCGCGCACCACGAGCATCTCCATCACGAAGCGCTGGTAGGACAGCGACTCGTCGATGGTCGAGCCGTCTGGTCGGAACTCCCGGCGGGCCTGCCGGGCGAACAGGCGATCGCCGAGCGAGGCCCACCGCGCCGCGGTTCGGTCGGGGAAGGACCGGCCGAGCACAGCCAGCCCGAGGGCGTCGCCGAGCAGGTGGTTGTTGGCCATCGTGCTCACCGTGTAGGGCAGCTCGACGAGCAGGTGACGGCCGGTGTGCCACAGCACGCTCGTCATGTCGACGAGCAGCGCGGGGTCGATCCGATCGCCCACCAGGCCCACGATCTGCAGCCAGGCCACGCTGCGCAGCGACAGCTCGAGGTTCGAGGCCCAGTGCACGCCCATCTCCAGCGGGTTGGCGTCGAGCCACGAGCGCAGATGCCGCTCGAGCGTGCTCAGCCACCGGTCATCGTCGGGCTCGAGATGTGCGGCGCGGGCGAGCACCACCAGGTGGCGGTGGCGACCGAGCTCCCACGTCCACTTGACGTCACCCACACGCGCCGATGACCGCAGGTCGATCTGCCACCACGGCGCGACCGGCCACGACCCCGGGCCGTCGATCACCGCATGCCAGTCGGGCACGGGGCCGACGGACAGCACCCGGCCATAGATCGTGATCTCACCGGCGACGATCCGTTCGGCCTCGGCGAGGGCTCGCTGCCGGGCCTCGTGGGGGATGTCGGCCGGGGGACGTAGAGGGGACACCAGTGACGGAATCGCAGCGGTGGTGCTGTGGCGGGCCAGACGACCGAGGACCAGCTCGTGGCCACCGAGCCGCTTGCCCACCTCGTAGAGCGCCGCGCACCGGCGCGCCCCATCCTGCGGCTCGGAGATCGTCGACCAGTTGCACCATCAGGCTCCACCTCGCGAGTAGCCGTGACGGCGGGCCCACCATCCGGCGATCGCCCACACCAGCCGCTGGTGACCGGACGAGAGGTCAGTGCGCCAGCGCTCGTCGAGGGTGATGCCGTCGGCCCGCATGCGCATCGGGTTGCCACCGAGCGCGTGGTCGGGCGCCTCTCGGAAGTGATCGATCGCGAAGCCGTCCGGGTCGACCCCCAGCGTCCGCGCGATGTGGCCGAGCGTCGCGACAGGATCGGTGGCCAGATCTTCGTAGCGCACGCTCGTCGCGCCACCCGCTGCGGGGGCTGCTCGCTCGAAGATGAGGTTCTGCACCAGCCACCGGGTTGCGTAGCGCGTCACCCGGCGGACCGCCACCCGGCGGACGATAGGCGAGCCGCCGCCTGTCATCGACGACACGAAGCCGCGCGGGTCGCGGGTGAGCACGATCACCTGCGGCTCGACGCCGCCGGCGCGCAAGAGGTGAAGTCGATAGGCGTCCTTCGACGCGTCGACCACGAAGCGGGCGCCGCTCTCCTCGGCCGCCGCGGCGGCGATGGTCTCCATGGCCCCGGCGTAGGGCGCCGCGTGCTGGCGGCGTCGTCGGGTCGACCTTCCCGGTGAGCACACCCCGCAACCACCGCGGTCGCACCACCCGCCCCGCGTCGGCGCTCTCGCGGAACGGGTCGGGGGCCATCGATCGGACCTCGGGTCGCTGCCGGACCTTCGCCCAGAACGGGCACTGCGCCAGTGGCTCGCCGCATCCGCAGCGGGCCGCCGGGTCGGCGAGGAGATGGCCGAGCAGCTGGACCTCGCCCACCGTGGTGATGTCGCGGTGGCTGGCCAGCAACAGCTCGAGCAGCGTCGACCCCGAACGACCGGTCGACAACAGGTAGACGACCGTCGGGCGGCGGGCACTCGTGGCCTCGTTCAGGGCAGATCCCGCGGTCGGCGCCGCAGGCCGTGCACGACCTCGACGAGCGCGTCGAGGTCGGAGCGGCGAGGGACGATGAACTCGTGGAGGGGAAGCCCGGTCGCCCGCACCAGGTGGGCGAGTAGCGCCACGCCGAGCACCGAGTAGCCCGCCACGCTGGCCATCGCGATCCAGGCGAGGCCCTCGGTGGGCACCGTGAGGGCGAGACCGGCGAGGGTCACCGCCAAGCCGATGAGCTGCGACCAGAGCACCGCTGTGGTGCGCCCCAGACCACGCAGCGCCTCTTGCTGCACGCTCGTGACGCCCATGATGGCCCCCGCCACGGTGAGCACCAGCGCAGTCGGTACCGCGACATCGAACCGATGGCCGAACAGCAGCGGCAGGCCGACCGGAGTGATCAGCAGGGTGGCCGAGGCCAACACCGCCGAGAGCACCACGGCAGTCCGCACGCCCCGTCCGGCGAGCGCGGCACCCGCATCGGGCTCGAGGTGCTCGGCCACGCGCGGGAACAGCACGTTGCCGAAGGCCAGCAGGACGGGCGACGGGATCATGCTCCACGAGACCGCCACCGCGTAGATGCCCAGGCCCCCCGGGGGAAGCACCGCGGCGATGAGGAGCTGGTCGAGCCGCACGTTGAGCGTGCCGGGGAACGTGGCCAGCGCCGAGGGCACGCCGAACCGCAGCAGGGGGCGGACCAGGGCCGCCTCCGGCCGGAACGCCTGACCAAGTCGCCGGCGCACGATCCACACCGCCAGCGGCAGCAACAACAGACGCACCCCGACGAAGGTGATCGCCAGCTCCGTGGGCTCAGGCCGATCGACGAACGCGACGAACCACAGCGCGGTGCCCAGCCAGATCACGGTGGGCATGACCCGCAGGAGGTTCCATGCCCTGATGTCGCTCAGGCCGCGAAGAGGGCTGATGATGAGGCCGAACACCGCAGCGATCGGCACCTGCACGAGGTACCAACGGGCGCCGGCCACCACCTCTGGTTCCTGAGCCGCGAGCAGGGTGGGCATGAGCAGCCACCCGACGACCATGAACACCACGCTCGCCGACAGTGCCAGCGCCAAGCCGGTGCCGAGATAGCGACCGGCCCGCTTTGCTTGCCGGGCGGGGTAGTAGACGAGCGCTTCGGTCATGCCGAGCGTGGTGAGCATCCCGAGGAAGGTCGGCCAGTTCAAGATGGCCGCCAGCTCGCCCCGCCCCGCGGGATTGAGCATGCGGGCCACCACCACGCCCGTGAGGACGTTGGCCGCGCTGATGACGAGGTTGGTGGCGGTGGTGCTGGCGACGTCGCGCCGGAACGACGCCCGGGCCGGTCGAGGAACGGGCGGTTCCGCGGTGGCCTCGGAGTGCGCCGTCATGCCGCGCGCACCACGGATCGGTCGGCGGCTCGCGTCAGCACCTCGGCCAGCCGGGTGGCGTGCTCAGCCCAGGTGATGGGCCATGTCCACGGGACGCGCGGCGGGTCGGGCGGAGCCGTCCGCAACGCGTCGGCGAGCGCGGCCGGATCGTTCGGCGCGACGAACGTGGCATGGCCTCCCGCGGTCTCGCGATGGGCGGCGATGTCGGTGGCGATGATCGGGCAACCGACCCTGCCGGCTTCGAGCGTGGTGAAGCCGAACGACTCGAGGGTCGACGCGGTGACCAGGGCGCGGGCCCGTCGGAGCAGCCAGGTCACGACGCGTCGGTCGGTCACCGCACCGAGGTGCACCAGCTGAGGTCGCAGGCTCGGATCGACGAGGGCCTCCTGCTCGCGGCGCCGGGCGGCGGTGACGTGGCCGGCCAGAACGAGCGCTTCGCGCCGGGTGGGGTCACGGTCGCGCACGGCCTCGGACCAAGCACTCACCAGCAGATCGAGGTTCTTGTGCGGTGCGTCGTTGGCCAACGACAAGAAGAAGGGGAGTCCGTCGACCACGGCGGCCGTGGCCCCGGTTGCGAGGGGCGCCTGTTCTTCGGCCGGCAACGACGGCGCGCCGCTCGGTATGACCGTGAGGCGCCCGGCGAGCTCAGGGAGATCGGCCAGCACCTCGCGACCGAACGACTCCGAGACGGCGATGACCTCGTCGGCCTGGCGCGTCGAGCGGCGCAGCAGCCAGGTCCGCAGCTTGCGGTTCCACGCCTGGTTGTGGGCCGAGTCGAGTCCCGCGCCGAAGTAGTTCGGGTTCTGCAGGGCGACCACCACGGGCAGGCGAGACCCGATGAGTGGCGCGGTGCCACCAGGTGCATAGAGCACGCCGCGGGGCAGATGGCGGGTGCCGAGCACCGTCTGCTCCCAGAGGAGTCGGCCCAGGCCGTCGCCGACCCGAACCACCTCGACGGGCGACGAGACCGCCGCGGCCAGGCCCGCCGCGTTCCACGGGCCGGCGATGACTCGCAGGTCGAGCTCGGGCGCGACCGACTCGAGGGCCCGTAGCTGCTCGATGAGGTAGGTGGCGCCGCCCCCGAAGTGGACCGACAGGGCGTCGACCACCACGTGGACTTCGGCCGTCATGGGCCGGGGCGGTCGTCGGTGAGCAGAACCGTGCCCACCAGGTGCACGCCCAACCGGTCGAGCACCGACGCGCTGTGCCGGGCCACCCGGGCGCGACTGCCACGGGGCACAACGAGCACCTGGGCGCCCTCTGGAACCGCCCCTGCGTCGGGGGCCAGCGCTTTCAGGCCGGCATCGACCAGATCGGGGTCGCCGGCCGGCACGGCGCGCACGCCGTCGCGCGGATCGAGCGTGTCGATCTGGCCGAGCACCGGCAACGACAGCGCCCGTTCGAGATCGTCGGTGGTGCGCAGGGAGTCGTCGAGCTGGTCGACCGCGTAGGCGACGACCAGCGAGATGGCCAGCCCCAGCAGCAGCGCCAGCGTGAGATTGCGCGCGGTCGCGGGCTGTGAGGGCTGCGACGGCGGGTTGGCCGGGTTGATGATGCTGGCCTGGTTGGTGTCGGCCAGCGCGGCATCGGCGGTGAGCACCGCCTGCTGTCGCACCCACGCGGCGCGCTGGTCGACCAGCGCGTCGCGTTCGGCGGTGAGGGCGATGGTCTGCTCGGGAGAAGTGGCTGCCGCCAGTTCGGCGTCGATCGCGCCGAGGCGGGTGTCGATCGCACCCAACTCGGCCGCGATGGCCTCGACGGAGGCGCTTGCTCGCGAGTCGGAGAGCTCCTGGCGCACCGCGACATAGGCGGCCGCCGCCGCGTTGGCGGCGCGGGCCGCCTCGTCGGCGGTGGCTGCCGTCGCCGAGATCACCAGCACATCGGTGTCGCGTGGGTTGGTGACCGACACGCTGCGGCTGATGCCCGAATCGGCTTGCATGCGGTCGCGGACGAGCTGGCTCGACGCCAGGCGGGCCTCGTTCTGCATGACGCGCAACGGGTCGAGCCGTTTGCTGTCGACGATCTGATCGGGTCGGGGATCGGCGACCGTGGCCGTCTCCTGTTGCACCAGCACCTGGGCGCTCGCCGTGTAGCGGCGCGGTTGGGCGAGCGACCACACCAACGCAGCCAGGACGGCGAGAGCCGTGATGGCCACGATGATCACCGCCCGCCGACGCAGCACGCCCATGTGGTCGCGCAACCCCCGCGAGCCGACCTCGGGCTCGAAAGACATCGCCCAGATGGTAGTGCCGCGACCCCGCCGGCCCCTCCACCGCCCGGCTTCACCGGGCTGGAGCGACGAGCCGGTGCTCTAGTCTCCGGGACCGTGCTGCAGGTTCCGATCGTTCGCCTCGATCCCGATCTCCCGTTGCCGTCCTATGCCCGTCCGGGCGATGCCGGCCTCGACCTGATGGCGCGGGAGGCAACGGTGCTCCCCGCCGGTGGAGGTCGCGTGCTCGTGCCGTGCGGCGTGGCGGTGGCGATCCCCGAGGGCTATGCCGGCTTCATCCAGCCCCGCAGCGGTCTGGCCCTGCGCCACGGCGTCACCTGTCTCAACACCCCCGGTCTCATCGACAGCGGCTACCGGGGCGAGCTGAAGGTGCTGCTCGTCAACACCGATCCCACCACCGATGTCGAGCTGGCGCGCGGCGAGCGCATCGCCCAACTGGTGGTGCAGCGGGTGGAGCACGTGGTGTTCGACGTGGTCGACCAGCTGGACGATTCGCACCGCGGCGAGGGCGGCTTCGGCCACACCGGAGCCTGATCCCTGGCATCCGCAGGACAAGTGCGCGTCAGCTGGGCAGGTTCTTCACCAGGCGCACTCGCTGGCCCGACGGGTCGACCTCGTGTTGGTCGACCACCGGCCCGACGAGCTGTTCGAACCTCGACCGGGCGGCGTCGTCGACCCGGTGCTGACCCTCACCGGCCGAGCTGACGGCGTCGATCAGCAGGGTCTGCTCACCAATCGAGAAGGTGAACACGATCGTGCCCGACGCCCCTTCCGGACGGAGCAGGAGGATCAACGTCTCGTCGACCGCGATGCGCAGGTCCTCTACTTCTGAGAGGCGGAGACCGAGACGGACGCCGAGTCCCGACGCCGTGACGCGGGCGACCCGGCTGTACCCGGGGTCGGCGGGGAGCACGAGACGGATCTCGTCGTCGCGCAGCCCGTTTCCCACCCGGCCAGCTTCGCATCTTTTCCACGGCCGGACCGCCGCCGGGCCACCGGCCGTGGCCGGTGCCGAACCACTACTCGCGTCGCACGTCGCGGGCCGTCTTGTCGGCGCGTTGGCCCAGGTACGCGGGTTGGCGGAGCACGCCGTCGGCGGTCCACTCCCGGAAGGCCACCTCGACGACCAACTCGGGGGTCACCCAGCGGGCGCGCCGCGCAACCGCCGGCGGTGGGGTGGGATCGAACGGGCACTCCGGCGTGCCCAGGCGGTCGAGCTCGGCTCGCAGCCGCTGCAGCTCGCGATCGCGAAAGCCGGTGCCGACCCGGCCGGCGTATCGGAGCTCGTCGGCCTCGTAGTAGCCCACGAGCAGCGCGCCCATGGTGGCGGCCCGGGCGCCTTCGCCAGGCAACCACCCGCCCACCACCAGCTCCTGGCGACGGCGGACCTTCAGCTTCCGCCAAGCGGTCGATCGCCCGCCCACCTCGTAGCGGCTCCCGATCCTCTTGGCGATCAGACCCTCCATGCCCTGCGCGTCCATGACCTCGAGCAGCTCGGCGCCGCCGCCCGTCCACGCCTCGGTCACCCGCCAGTTCGGACCTTGGTCGACGAGTTTGGTGAGCAAGCGGCGCCTGCTCTCGTAGGGCTGGTCGACGACGCTGGTGCCGTCGAGCTCGAGGATGTCGAAGAGCACGTAGACGACCGGCTGGGCAGCCATCGCCTCGTGGACCGCTCGAGAGCTGCGCGCCTGCATCCGCGGTTGGAGCCGGCCGAAGTTGGGTCGACCGTCGGGGTCGAGGGCCACGATCTCGCCATCGAGCACCACATCGTGCGGTGCGAGCGCGTCGGCGAGCGCCGCCAGCTCGGGGAACCGCTCGGTGGCGTCGATCAGGTTGGCCGAGCTGAGCGAGAGCCTGCCGTCATCGATCACTGCGATCGCTCGCATGCCGTCCCACTTGATCTCGTAGGCCCAGTTGTCGTCGTCGTCGGGCACCTCCTCGACCAGCACGGCGCGCATGGGCGGGATCGGCGCACGGGTGGAGGGCGACACGTCGACAGCGTAGGTTTCCGCCGGTCGATCCCAGGCGTCGCCGCTGGCGCCTCGCTGGCGCCTGACCCCAACTCCCAAATCGGTGCGTGAAACCACCGTGGTGGTGGTTTCACGCACCGATTTCAGTCGTCCCGGAGTCGCGTGGGGCGCAGCACGAGCACGGGGCATGGGGCTCGGCGGATCACGTCGGCCGCCACGCTCCCGATGGTGACCCGAGCCAGGCCGGTCGTGCCGTGGGTGGCCATGGTGATCAACGTGGCGGGCAGCTCACCGGCGAAGGCCACGAGTGCTCGAGCGGCGTCGGTGTCGTGCAGCACCTCCCATCCGCCGGAGTGCTCGTCGGCTCCGAGTTGGCGGGCGACGCGTTCGACGTGAGCGGACTCGACCGTGTCGGAGCCGTCACCCGCAGCAACAGCTTCTTGGTCGACCACGGACGCGACCCACGGCTCGAGGGAGAGGCGGTTGATCCAGGCCTGGGCCACCGGCACGATCGTCTCGGACACCGGCGAGCCGTCGGTGCAGACCATGAGCCGGCCGCCTCGGGCGATGGCCGGCGCGCGCCCGGCTTCTGGCCCGACGAGCACCACCGGGTGCGCGTGGAGGCGCAACACGTCTTCGGCCACCGAGCCGAGCAGCACCCGACGCACCCCGCTGCTCGCGTGGGTGGTGAGGCACAGCAGGGTGTCGGGCGCGTCGGCGGCCTGGGCAATCGCCTCGGCGACCCAGTCGCCTTCGACCACCTCCACCTGGCTCGGCCGGCCCACTCGACCGGCGACCGCCTCGAGCTGGTGGCGGGCTGCGGACACGTCGCTCTCGGGACCGACGACCTGGAGCAGTCGCAGCTCGGCGTCGAGCAGGTCGGCGATGGCGACGGCCGGGGCCAGCGCCTGCTCGGCGAGTGCTGAACCGTCGAGCGCGACCACCACCCTGTCGAACATGCGACCAGCGTAGGGCGGAGGCCGCGCCGGGGCTGGTGCCCGAAGGGCATGGTGGGTGGGACGTTCGGCCCTAGTGCCTCTCACCGCCGACCGGTGACCATCTCGGGGTGGCGCGCGACCCCACTCTCCTCGAGGTCCTCGATCGGGACGACTGTCTGCAACTGCTCGGCAGCGTGGCCGTCGGGCGGATCGGGCTGTCGATCAACGCGCTGCCAGTGGTGCTCCCGGTCAACTTCGCTTTCGACGGTCCCCAGGGCCGGATCATCGTGCGCACGACCGAGGGGGGCAAGCTCCGGGCGGCGCTGTCGGGGGCGATCGTGGCGTTCGAAGCCGATCAGATCGATCCGATGAGCCACGCCGGCTGGAGCGTGCTGGTGCGGGGCTCGGCCCATGTGGTGAACGAGCCCGACGAGCTCGAGCGGGTCGGCCGGATGCCGCTGCGGCCCTGGGCGACCGAGGATTCCGGTGACTACTGGGTGGCGATCAGCACCGATCTGGTCAGCGGACGCCGCCTGCGGGGGTGGTATGGCGCCGACGCTGAGCGCTCGTCCGAACACCGGGACGGTGCACGCGGCAGACTGTGGCCGTGACCATCCGTGTGTTCCTGCTCGACGACCACGAAATCGTGAGACGAGGTCTTCGCGAGCTCATCGACGCCACCGACGACATGGAGGTGGTCGCTGAGGCCGGCACAGCCGAGGAGGCGCTCGGGCGCATCCCGGCCACCAGCCCCGACGTGGCGGTGCTCGATGTGCGGCTCCCCGACGGCGACGGCGTCGAAGTGTGCCGGGAGGTGCGATCACGTCTGCCCGATCTGCAGTGCCTGATGCTCACGTCCTACGCCGACGACGAGGCGCTGTTCGACGCCATCATGGCGGGCGCCGCCGGCTATGTGCTCAAGCAGATCCGGGGCACCGAACTGGTCGATGCCATCCGCAAGGTCGCGTCCGGTCAATCGCTGCTCGATCCCACGGTCACGGCGCGCGTGCTCGAGCGGTTGCGCACCGGCTCACCCGAGGACGAGCGTCTCGAGTCGCTCACCGATCAGGAACGGCGCATCCTCGATCTGCTGGCCGAGGGCCTCACCAACCGAGAGATCGCCGAGCGCATGTATCTCGCCGAGAAGACGGTGAAGAACTACGTGTCGAACCTGCTGTCGAAGATGGGCATGCAGCGCCGCACCGAAGCCGCGGTGTACGCCGCCCGCCTGGCCGAACGTCGCACGCGCCAGGCGCGCCTAGCGCCTAGCGCGCCGCCATGTCCCGTCGGCGCGCCTAGCGCGCCGCCATGTCCAGGTCGATGGAGGTGTTGCGATCGACCCAGCCGGCGATCCGCCAGCCGATCTCGAGCACACCGCACGCGATCGCACCCACGCCGACGGCGGCGAGCATCGCTTGGGTGCCGGGTAGGGGCAGGTCGAAGTAGTCGCGGGTCTGGGGCAGCAGGAGGGTGAGCACGAACGCACCGGCCATCGACCCGACGAGGACGGCGCGCCACCCGTTGAACGGCCGGGCGAGGATGGCCAGCACCCAGATCGCCACCATGAAGAGCACCACCACGGCGACCGTGCGGGCTTCGGCGATCTCGAGATCCTCGACCTCGCGCGCGATCTGGTAGGCGGTGAGGGTGGCCACCGCCGCCACGATGCCCGCCGGCACCGCGAAGCGCAGGACCCGGGTGAGGAAGTGCGGGCGGGCCCGCCGGGCGTTGGGCGCGAGGGCGAGGAAGAAGCCCGGGATGCCGATGGTGAGGCTCGAGATGATGGTGAAGTGCCGGGGGATGAAGGGGAACGGCAGCCCTGCGACCCCGACCGCGAGGGCGAGGATCATGGCGTAGAAGGTCTTGGTCAGGAACAGGTTGGCCACTCGCTCGACGTTGGCGATCACCCGGCGGCCTTCAGCCACCACCGACGGGAACACCGAGAAGTCGTTGCCCAGCAGCACGAAGCGGGCGACCGCCCGCGCCGCCTGACTGCCGGCACCCATGGCGACGCCGATGTCGGCGTCCTTGAGGGCGAGCGTGTCGTTCACTCCGTCGCCCGTCATCGCCACCGTGTGGCCCTTCGCTTGGAGCGCGTGCACCATGGCCCGCTTCTGTTGGGGGGTGACCCGGCCGAACACCGCGTTGCGCTCGAGGGCGTCGGCCAACTCGTCGGGGTCGTCGGGCAAGGATCGGGCGTCGACGGCTTTGTCGGCGTCGTGCACGCCGACGCGCTGTGCGACCGCCGCGACCGTCACCGGGTTGTCACCCGAGATGATCTTGACGGTGACTTCTTGGTCCTCGAAGTAGCGGATCGTGTCGGGGGCCGATTCCCTGATCTTCTCCTCCAGCACCACCAGGGCCACCGTGTCGAGCCGGTCGGGGAGCGTCTCGCCGGTGAGGCCGGTCGGTGCCGACGCCAGCATGAGCACCCGCCGGCCGCGCTCCGCGTAGTGCTGGAGCCGGGCGGGCGCATCGCCCGGGTCGGCTACCTGGCCGAGGAGGATGTCGGGCGCGCCGAGCAACCACGCCCCGTGCTCGCCGAAGCTGGCGGCGCTCCACTTGCGGGCCGACGAGAACGGCACGATGTCGTCGCTCACCCACCCCGGCGCATCGGCGAACTCCTTCTTCACGGCCAGCAGGCTCGGGTTGGGCCGCTCGTCCGCAGCTGCCAGGGCCGCCAGGGCCACCGATGCGTCGGCCCGGCCGCCGTCGAGGTGCTCGACGGTGGCCAGCACCAGCTCGCCCTCGGTGAGCGTGCCGGTCTTGTCGAGGCAGATCACATCGACCCGCGCCAGGCCTTCGATGGCGGCCAGCTCCTGGGTGAGCACCTGCTTGCTCGCCAGCCGGGTAGCCCCGACGGCGAAGGCGATGCTGGTGAGCAGCACCAGGCCCTCGGGCACCATCGCCACCAAGCCGGCCACCGAGCCCTGCACGGCCGACACGAGGTCCTCGTCGGCCCGGATCTGCGCCGTCACGAGGAGGATGGCGGTGGGGATCATCAGCCAGCCAACGAACGTGATGATGCGGTTGATCCCGTCGCGCAGCTCCGAGCGCACGAGCGAGAAGCGCCGCGCTTCGCTGCTCAACCGATAGGCGTACGCGTCGGCGCCGACCTTGGTGGCCCGGATCCGACCGTTGCCCGCCACCACGAAGCTGCCCGACATCACGTCGTCGCCGACCTGCTTGTCGACGGGGTCGGCCTCGCCGGTTAGCAGCGACTCGTCGATCTCGAGGCCGCCAGCGTCGAGCACCTCGCCGTCGACGGTGATCTGATCGCCGAGGCTGAGCACCACCACGTCGTCGGCGACCAGCTCCTTGGTCGACACCTCGGTCTCCGCTCCGTCCCGCAGCACCTTGGCCCGTGGCTGGTTGAGCAGCGCCAGCCGGTCGAGGGCCTTCTTCGAGCGGATCTCCTGCACGATCCCGATGAGCGCATTGGTGACCAACACGATGCCGAAGAGGGCGTCGCGATACTCGCGGACGGCGAGGATCACGACGAGCAGACCCCCGAGCAGGAAGTTGAACGGCGTGAAGACGTTGGCCTTGACGATCTGCCCGACCGTGCGACTGGTCGGATCAGGGACGTCGTTGGTGCGTCCCTCGGCTCGTCGTTGCTCGACCTCGACGGTGGTCAGGCCGCGCGCTGAAGTCCCGGCGTCGAGGTCGGCCACGCGGTCTGTCTAGCGCACCACCGGCGGCCCGACGGCCATCGGGCTAGCCCGTGGCGGGCACCACCACCACCGGGCAGGGCGCGTGGGTGACACACGCCTGGCTCACCGAACCGAGCAGCAGCCCGGCGAACCCGCCGTGGCCGCGCGACCCCACCACGAGCAGGTCGGCGTCGGCCGCCGCGTCGATCAACGCGGCGGCCGCCGGCCCCTGCGCGACGAGCGGCTCCACCTCGAGGTCGGTGCCGGTGATGCCCTCGTCGGCCAAGAACTGCTTGAGCCCGTCGGCCGCCTCGGCGGTCATCTGCTCGACCGGTGGCAGCACCCCGAACGCGGGCATCGTGGTGAGCACCGGGTACTGCCAGGCGACCACCACCCGTAGCTGGGCGCCCCGCAGCCGCGCCTCGTCGGCCGCGAAGTGCAGCGCGCCGCGCGAAGCAGGCGAGCCGTCGGTGCCCACCACCACGAGGGGTTTGCGGTCGTCGGCCATCGTCAGGCCGGCGTGATCAGGCCGTAGTGGCCGTCGTAGCGCGCGTAGACCACGTTGCCCCGCTTGGTGTCGGGGTTCACGAAGAAGACGAACCGCTCGACACCGAGATCGAGGCGCTCTTCAGCCTCGGGCAGGGTGAGCGTGGCGGGGTGCTGGGTGCTCGCCCGCACGGGGGCGACGCAGTCGCTCGGCACCGTCGTCTGCTCAGCGGCCTGCATGAGCTCGAGGTGACCGTCGTCGTCGGCGTGGAAGATGACGCTGTCGGCTCCGGTCTCGACGTCGGTGAAGAGATAGAAGTCGTGGCCGAGCATGTCGAGATCGAACGCGGCTTCGTCGCAGGTGATGGGCTCGAGGGCGAACGTCTTGTGCCGCACGACTTCGCGCTCGTCGACCGGGCGCTCGAAGTACTCGGGTCGCTGCGTCGGGAGATCGCCGTGGCGCCATTCGCCAGGCTGACTGGCAGCCGGACGATGGTGGTCGTGCTCGAACCGGCCCTTGTGTCGCTCGAGCCGTCGGCGGAGGCGGTCCTCCAGGAGGTCGATGGCCTCCATGAGGTCGTGCCCGGCGACATGGGCACGCACCGGCTGACCGTTCACGTCGAGGGTCGCCTCGGCGAGCGCGGGTCGGTCGATCGACGGCTTCGGCTCCAGAGACAGCTTCACCTGCGCGAACAGGATGGGTCGTTTCGTGTAGCGCGCCAGCTGGGTGATCTTGTCGATCGCGTAGGCCTTGGCCGCCTCGGGCACATCGCCGAGTTGCACCACACTGACTTCGAGCTCCTGGACATCCACGAACTGCTACCTCCTGCTGTCGGGGCCATCGGCCTGGTCGTCTTCTTCGGGCGCGAACGCGTAGTGCTGGCTCTCGAGTATCTCCTCGAGGTCGGGCTCGTGCTCGCCGTCGCTGCTCACGGTCACCTGGCCGTCGGGTTGCTCGTCGTCGAAATAGGTGACCGGCTTGCCGTCGCCGTCCGAGCCGGTCTCGACATCGGCCCGTCCTGGATCGAACATCGGCGCCTCGTCGGTGCGATCGACGTGCATGGCCGAAACCTCGGGTGAGCGTTCGGCGGCGGCGTCGGCCTTTTCGACCGCGTCGTCATCGGCGAACTCGTCGGGCCGGAGGAACGTCCACTCATCCTTGGGTTGTGGCTCGCTTGTCATCTCGTTCCTCGCCTCGCTGGACTCCGTCGTTCTGTCCCTGACTTGAGGGTGCCTCCCCCTGACAGCCACGGCAAGGGCGAAAAGTCCTTTGGTCACTGTCGCCGACGACCACAGGCGAGCACAATCCAGGGGACAGGAGGCAACCATGCAACTCATAGACCCGAAGACAGGTATCGAGGTGCTCGACCGTGCCGAGTGCATGCGGCTGCTGGGCACACAGCAGGTGGGTCGCATCGCCATGGTGATGGGCGGCCGGCCCATCGTCCTGCCGGTCAACTACGTGCTCGACGGCGATCGGGTGGTGTTCCGCACCGCCGACGGCACCAAGTTCGATGCGGCGCTCCGAGGCGCCACGGTGGGCTTCGAGATCGATCATCTCGACTCGGTCTTCCAGACCGGTTGGTCGGTGCTGGTGGGCGGCCGGGCCGAGCTGATCACCGACGCCACCGATCTGGCGCATGTGCAGGCGTTGCCGCTGCGCCCGTGGTCGTCGCACGAGAAGTCGAACTGGGTGCAGGTGCGGGCCGAAGACCTCACCGGCCGCCGGGTGGTGTCGGTGGCACCACCCGAGTCGTTCCGAGGCTGATCACCTGACGACGTGGGCGCCGGCGCAGACCTGCACCGGCGCCCACGTTCGTCAGAGCTGGTGCGTCAGACGGCGGACGCCGGCACCACCACGAACACGGTCACCATGCCGAAGAGGCCCTCGTCGTTTTCGGCGTGGGTGAGGATGTGGCAGTGGTAGGCCCAGATGCCGAGCTGCTCGGCGAGCGGCGCATCGGGAGCGGCCTCGATGTTCACGTCCTCGGCCCTGCTGTGGACCAGCACCGAGTAGCGCTCACCGGGAGCGACGTTGACCGTGTCGACCCAGTAGGGAGAGTCGAGGGGGAACCCCTCCTTGGCCACCACCAGCTGCGGGGTGTGGTGGAGATGCATCGGGTGCGAGGTGAGGCCCTCGTTGTAGTAGTGGATGAGGGTCCAGTCGCCTTCCACGGTCACCAGCGGATCGGTGGCCGGGAACGACTTGCCGTTGAGGCTGAGCCCGATCGTGCCGGCGTCGTTGAGCACCATGGGCACCTCTTGGGCCAGCTCCATGTCGGCCGGGATCTCGATGCCACTGATCGTGCGGCCCCGTGGCAGGGGCACGTCGCCCACCTGGAACACGCCGAACATGCCGTTGATGACCGAGATGTCGCCGTGGTTGTGGGGGTGGTACATCCCGAGCTCAGGCGTGCTCGGCGCCGTGAAGTTGTAGGTCCACGACTCGCCCGGCAGGATCGGCGCCTGGGTGATCGGGGCGACGCCGTCGGCCGACATCGGCGTCGTGATGCCGTGGAAGTGGATGTCGGTGAAGATCGGCAGCTTGTTCTCGATGTTCACCCGCACCTGATCGCCAGGGTTCACCTTGATCCAGGGCGAGGGCACCATGCCGTTGTAGGTCCAGGCCTCGACGTTCTCGCCGGGCGCGACCTCCCATTGGACGATCTCGGCGACCAGGTCGAACTGCTTGGTGCCGTCCTCGAGGATGGTCGGCTCGAGCTTCTGGTTGCCGCGACCCTCGGTGGGCGTGCCGAGCGGGCCCTCGCTGCCCCACATGTTGGTGGCGGGGGTGGCGACGGTGCCCAGCACGTCTTGGAGGTACTGGTTGGTGCGGTCGAGCATGTCCTGATCCATCTGCGCCCAGTTGTGGTCGAGCGACGAGAGCGGGGAGTTCCCCACGCCTCCGCCTCCGCCGCCGCCCGAGGCGGTCTCCGATGACACGGGAGCGGGGCCCGATGACACCGTGAGCTCGCCGACCATGCCGCTGGCCTCATGGCCAGGGATGGTGCAGACGAAGCGGTACGTGCCGACGGCCAGATCGGAGAGGTCGACCGTGGTGCTGCCGCCGGGTTGGACGTCACCACTGGCCGGCCCGCCCTCGATGGCCATGTTGTGGGCCATGGTGCCGTCGTTCACCAGGTTGATGCTGCCGCCCTCGCTCACCGTGACCGTCGACGGGGTGAACGCGAACTCGCTCATGGTCACGGTGACGGGAGCCGCAGCCGCGACGCCGCCACCGCCCCCGTCGTCGTCCGCCACGACCACGATGATGCCGATGGCGGCGAGCAAGAACGCGCTCACGGAGAGCAGCGAAGCGAACATCGTGAACATGCTGCGGTCGTTGTTGGGGGCCATCTGGTTCCTTCCTTGGGCGGTTCGTGTCATTCGACCCGGCGTCCCTGCGCCCGGTCAGAGCACCGCGGCACCTAAAGCAGGGTCTTTGGTCCCACCTCGCGGTGACCGGCTGCTCTGCCTGGGCGGTGGCCAAGCGCCGACCATGCAGGTGATCTCGGTTAGACGACCTGGGACGACGATCTGCAAGGGGGAGCGCCATGCGTGTTCTGGTACTCGAAGGCGAGCGGGGCGCCGGTGACGCAGCGGCCGCCCAGCTGGCCGAATCCGGCTATGAGGTGGCTCGGTGCCATGACGCCGGGGCCGCTCCGTTCCCCTGCAAGGGCCTGGTCGACGACGAGACCTGCCCGCTCGACCACGAGCACGTCGACGTGGCCGTCGTGATCCGTCGAGAGGCGGGCGGCGAGCCGGTCGCAGGCGAAGACGGCGTGCGGTGCGCGCTGCGGCGCTACATCCCGCTGGTCGTCGCCGGTGACGTCTCCGCCACCCCGTATGCCGATTGGGCCGCAGTGGTGCAGGAGGGAACCGACGGGCTCGACCAGGCGATCACCGATGCGGCGATGGCCCCCCTCCGTCGGCACGCCGACGCGGCTCGGCGCTCGTTCCGTGCGGTGCTCGAGCATCACGGGGTCGATGCCAGCCTGGCCGAGGCCCACGTGCGTCGGGTGGGCACCGATCTGCACATCACCCTGCGCACCAACGTGCCGATCGACAAGACCGTCGCCGAGATGGCGTCGGTGCGGGCCGTCGGCGCGGTGCGCGACGTCGACCCTTACCCGCCGGTCATCGACGTCAGCCTCGAGTACTGAGGTCCGCGCCGATCGCCGGGTCACCGAGGCTTCGCCCGCTGTTCATCCTCTGGTCGTCGGGGCGACCGGGCCTGGTCAATCCAGCCGGTTCTACTGACGGCACTGCCGAGGCGAGCACCAGGAAGGCCCCTTTCCCCTCGGCCCCCGATCAGAGCTGGCGCATGGCTCTGGGCGGGACGCCTGCCCTTCCTGGTGCACGCCCGGCGAAGGCCCCGCGAGTCGACTCGGCGGACCCTCTCCTAAGCTTCGTAGGCCCATGAGCGTCTCGACCGCCTCGTTCTTCTTCGCGTTGCTCGCCCTCTGCTGCCTTGCCGCGGTGGCCGTGGTGGTGGTCGCCGCCGTCGTCAGGATGGCATCGGGTGGCTCGCCAGCGCTCGACGCGCTGCGCGTCGACCTCGGGCGAGCATCGGTCGTGTTGGCCGCGGTCGTCGCCGTCACTGCCACCCTCGGCAGCCTCTACTTCTCCGAGATCGCCAACTTCGTGCCCTGCACGCTCTGCTGGTATCAGCGCATCTTCATGTACTCCAGCGCGGTCGTCTTGGTGGTGGCCGCGTGGCGTGGCGACCGCGACGTCCGTTGGTATGTCCTGCCGCTGGCGTTGATCGGCGCCGCCATCAGCAGCTATCACAGCTGGATCCAGGCGTTCCCGCCCGAGGGCGGCACGTCGTTCTGCACGGCCGACGCGCCGTGCACCGCCCGCCACGTCTGGGAGTTCGGCTTCGTGTCGATCCCGTTCATGGCGCTGTCTGCGTTCTTGTTCGTCATCACCATGATGGTGCTGGCCCGCCCCGCCCCCCAGGAGGCCACAAGTGTCGAATCGACCGAAGAAGACCACGCTCTCGTCTGAGCGCGTCCGGCAGGCCAAGGCCGCCTCGGCCGGCAATGCTCGCATGTGGTGGATCATCGGGGCCGTGGTGGTGGTCGTGGCCCTCGCCGCGGTGGTCGCCATCGCCGTCAGCGGCTCTGGCGACGCCGAGGGTGGAGGAGAGTCGGCGTCCGGCGGCACCGTCGTGCCGTCGGGCAACCAGAGCAACGGGCCCGTCGAGGTCTCCGGCACGCCCCTGACCCCCATGCCGAGCTCGGGTGCCGACCCGGCGATCGGCGAGCCCGCTCCTGGGCTGGTCGGCCAATCGTTCGACGGGTCGACGGTCACCATCTCCGACGACGGCTCGCCCAAGATCGTCATGTTCCTCGCCCACTGGTGCCCCCACTGCCAGGCCGAGGTGCCCCGCCTGGTCGAGTGGCTCGAGGACAACGGCCTGCCGAGCGACGTCGAGCTCTACGCGGTGACGACCGGCACCGATTCGGGTAAGCCCAACTATCCGCCCGGCGCTTGGCTGCGCAAGGAGGACTGGCCCATCCCGACGATGCTCGACGACGACGAGCAGACCGCAGCCCAGGCCTACGGTCTGGCGTCGTTCCCCTACTTCGTGGTGGTCGGCGCCGACGGCAACGTCGTCCAGCGTGTTGCCGGCGAGCTCACGGTCGATCAGTGGACGGGGTTGCTCGAGGCGGCCCGCACGGGCCAGGCCGTCGCCGGAGCAGGGTCGAGCGCGCAGTCGTCGGCGGGCTGATTCCGCCGCGCACTACGCTCCGCCTCGCATGGAACCCCGCTTCGACAACAAGGTGGTGCTGGTCACCGGGTCGTCGAGCGGCATCGGCGAGGCCTGCGCTCGGGCCTTCGCGGCCGAGGGCGCCACGGTCGTCGTCAACTCGTCGTCGTCGGTCGAAGCCGGCCAGGCCGTCGCCGCGTCGCTGCCCGATGCCCACTACGTGCAGGCCGATGTGTCGTCCGAGGACGCGTGTGGCTCGCTGATCGACCAGGTGGTCGAGCGGGCTGGCCGACTCGACGTGCTGGTGAACAACGCCGGCTACACGCAGGTGATCCCGCATCACGACCTCGACGCGGTCACCGACGACGTGTTCCGGCGCATCCTCGACGTGAACGTGCTGGGCACGTGGAACCTCACCCGCCTCGCCATGCCCCACCTCAAGGCATCCGGCGACGGCGCCGTCGTCAACGTCACCTCGGTGGCCGGCGTGAGGCCCACCGGTAGCTCCATCCCCTACGCGGTCAGCAAGGCTGCGCTCAACCACATGACTGCGCTGCTGGCCAACGTGGTCGGGCCCGAGGTGCGGGTCAACGCGGTGGCGCCCGGACTGGTGCGCACCCCGTGGACGGCCGACTGGGGACCGTTGCACGACACCATGACGACGCGCACGCCCCTCGGGCGCTCGGCTGAGCCGGTCGACATCGCCGAGGTGGTGCTCGACGTGGCCGCCGCCGGCTATCTCACCGGCCAGGTCGTCGTCGTCGACGGCGGGCTGTCGCTGCGATGAACGCCCGACGAGTCGGGCACTAGGAGGACGGGCATGGAACGGGTGATCGTCGGAGTGGACGGGTCGGACGGGTCACGCCACGCGTTGCGTTGGGCGGCGGCCGAGGCCAACCAGTGGAGCGTGCCCCTCGTCGCGGTGTGGGCGTGGGAGTTCTCTCCGCTCATCGTTGCCACCGAGGCACCGACCGACATCGAGGAGCTCTCGAAGGCGGTGGCGCAGCGCCTGCACACCACGCTGGTCGACGAGCTGGGTGAGGAGGGGGCCGACCGGGTCGATCCGATGGTGGTCGAGGACGCGCCGGTGCGCGCCCTGCTCGACACCGCCACCCCGGCTGACCTGATCGTGGTGGGCTCGCGCGGCTACGGCAGCATCAAGGGTGCGCTGCTCGGCTCGGTGAGCCAGCAGGTGGTGCACTACTCGCCGTGCCCGGTCACCATCGTGCACCTGCCCGACGAGAGCTGATCAGCAGGACTGGTCGCGTTCGATCACCGGCAGGCGTCCGGCCCGGAACGCGGTGATGGTGGCCCCGTCGGTGACGAACACCAGCCGGAACTGCGCGTCCTCGGCGTCGGCGGGCACGAACACCAGCAGCCCTCCGGGCTGGCCGTCGTTGCGCGGCCGCAGCTCGATGCGCTCGCCGTAGAGCGCCTGCACGTCGGCCGCCGTCGAGCCGACCCGCGCGCCGGACCGGGTCGAGATCGGCCCGCCCGTCACGTCGACACGTTCCACCCGACCGTCGACGAAGGTGAACGACACGCCTTCGGGGCCGCCGTCGGGCGTGGCCGTGAAGCAGGGGCTCGACGACGACCCGACCACGGTGAAGTCGTAGCCGGCCGCGTTCTGCGCCTCGTCGAGCGTCATGCCGAAGAACACGTCGTCGAGGCCCACCGTGCTCACCGTCGACTCGGCCGACAAGCGCGGGCACGCGCACCACCGTGGTGTCGGGCACGGCCGTGGTGGTGCCGCTCGGGCGGTCGGTGGTGGTGACCGTCGGCTGCGGACGATCGTCGTCGCTGCTGCACGCGCCCAGCGCGAGAGCGAGAGCGACCACGGCGATGACGACACGACGCACGCGTGCGACGGTAGTGGCCGACTCGTTGCCGATGTCGTCGGGTCGTGGGCCGCCTGGGTCTCGAACCCAGCACCTTGGGATTAAAAGTCCCCTGCTCTACCGGATGAGCTAGCGGCCCGGGACTGCAAGATAACCCCGCCTCGCCGGGAACGAGTCCGTTCAAGCCATGATGGGCGCCATGGGTGCCGAGGCGAACGGGTCGGCGGCCGAGCTGATCGCTCGGCTCCACGCACTCCTTGAGGCTGGCCACAACCCGGTGTTCGTCGGGATCGACGGTCGCAGCGGGGCCGGGAAGTCAACCTTGGCGGCGACACTCGCGTCTGACCTGATCGGGTCGGGCGACCGTGAAGTCACGGTGACCGTGATCGAAGGCGACCTGTTCTACTCCGGGGGCAGTGCCGACACGTGGGACCGCCGGACGGCTGCCGACAAGGCCGACCTCGTCATCGACTGGCGTCGGCAGCGCCGCGTGCTCGAACAGCTACGCGACGACGGCGTCGCCGAATGGCGCCCGTTCGACTGGGACGCGGACGACTGGGACGCCGACGTCGTGCCGCTGGCGGAGATCCCGGTGGTCACGCAGGTCGCTCGCGTGGTCGTGCTCGAAGGCGCCTACAGCTGTCGGCCGGAGCTGCACGACCTACTCGATCTCCGGGTGCTGGTCGACGTTCCGCTCGAGCTGCGCAGTGCTCGTCTTCGCGAACGGGAGGGCGATGCCTACCGGGCCGACTGGGAGGCTCGCTGGTCGGTGGCCGAGGACCACTACTTCGGCTCGATGATGCCGCCGGAGCGCTTCGACCTCGTCCTCAGCGCCTAGTCATCCGGCGCGCCGCACGGCGTCGAGCGCCTCGGGCAGGGTGAACCTCCCGGCGTAGAGGGCCTGGCCCACGATCGCCCCCTCCAGGCTGGTTCCCGCGGCGAGCTCGGTCAGGGCGATCAGATCGGCGATGGCAGCGATGCCGCCCGACGCGATCACCGCGGCGTCGGTCGCGTGGGTGACCGCCCGGTAGAGCCCGACGTTGGGGCCGGCCATCATGCCGTCCCGGTTCACGTCGGTGACGACGAAGCGGCCACAGCCATCGTCGGTGAGCCGGGCAAGGGTCGTCCAGAGCTCGCCCACGTCACGAGCCGCGCCGCGGGCCGCCAGGCGGTGGGTCACCGCGCCGTTGGCGTCCTCGGTCACGTGCACGTCGAGGCCGACTGCGATGCGCTCGCCGTGGGCCGCTAACACCCGTGCGCACCACGGCAGATCACCGAGCGCAGCCGTGCTGAGGATGACGCGCGTGCAACCGGTCGACAGCGCCCATGCCAGGGAGGCGTCGTCGCAGATGCCCGCCGACAGCTCCACGTCGATGTCCAGTTCGCCGATCACGGCCGCGAGCACCTCCGTGTTCGGGTCGCGGCCGAAAGCGGCGTCGAGATCCACCAGGTGGATCCACGTGGCGCCGCCGGCCTGCCACGCGAGTGCCGCGTCTCGTGCCGAGCCGTGGGTGGTTTCGGTGCCGATCTCGCCCCGCACCAGCCGGACGGCCCGGCCGCCGGCCACGTCGACCGCCGGCAGCAGCGTGAAGCTCACAGGCAGCACCCTACGGGCGACGCCGGTGTTGCTCGGCTCTGGTTTCCGATCGGCGGGGTGCGGACCGGCGGACGGGCCGTGCGTCAGGAACCCTCGCCTGTCGTCGGGTCGATCACGGCATGGACCTCGGTGACCACATCGGCGGGAAAGCCGCCGCTGACGGCGTGCTCACGCACCGCATCGGGGTCGTCGGCGATGTAGACGCAGTAGATCTTGTCGTCGGTGACATAGCTCTGGACCCACTGGGCGCGCCCGGCCATGGTGGAAAGGACGCCGTTCGACTTCTGGCTGATGCCACACAGTTCGTCGGCGGAGAGCGTCCCCGCGCCAGGGATCGCCCGCTCGATCACGTACTTCGGCATGATGTGCTCCTTCTCGTGGTTGGTGGTGTGGCGACCCTGACGTCGATGCGTGTGAACCTCCGTGTGACGGATCTGGGAGACTGCTCGACATGTCTCGGGTCTCGGTCCGATTGCTCGGGCGACCCCACGTGTTCGTCGACGGCGTCGAGGCCGCCGCTCCCAAGGGCGCCAAGGCCTGGGGCCTGCTCGCCTACCTCGCCGCGTCAGAGGCCGCGCATCCGCGGTCTGAGCTCGCCGAGCTGCTCTTCGGTGAGGCGGCCGACCCGCTGGGGGCGCTGCGTTGGAACCTGGCCGCCCTGCGCCGGCTGCTCGATCGGCCCGACGCCCTCAAGGGCGATGCGATCCGGCTCGATCGTGCCGACCTCGTGGTCGACAGCGTGCTCGTCGACGAGGGCGATGTCGCCACGGTGCTCGCCGGCACGGTTGGGCGTGAGCTGCTCGCCGGTCTCAGCTTCGCCGACAGCCCGGTCTTCGAGCTCTGGCTGTCGGGCGAGCGGCAGCGGCTACGTCGCCGACTCTCGTCGCGTCGGCGTGAGCTCGCGCTCGATGCCCTCGCCCGAGGCGACTACGAACTCGCCGTCCAGATCGCCAACGAGCTCGTCACCACCGAGCCCTTCGACGAAGGCCATCACGCGCTGTTGATCCGGGCGCTCGTGTTGGGTGGCGAGCCCGATGCAGCGCAGCGCCAGTTCGATCGGTGCGCCTTGTTCCTGCGTGCCGAGCTCAACACCGAGCCTGGCCCGGCAGTCTTCGCCGCTGCGCACCTCGCAAGCCACCGAACCGGTGCAGAGTCGCAGCCGAGCTACGACGAGATCTGCGCTCGGTTGAACGTGGCGTGGCAGTCGTTCCTGGCCGGGTCGATCGACTACGCGCTCGACATGGGCCGGAGCACGGTCGTTCTGTCTGATGCGTCCGGCGACCTCATCCTGCGGATCACGGGCAGGGTCTACCTGGCCGGCATGCTCAACATGGCGGTGCGCAGCTGGGACGAGGCCGCCACCGTGACCGCGGAGGCTCGGCACCTCGCGGTCGAAGCCGGCGCATCGGCCTTCGAAGCGATCGCCTTTGGCATCCTGGCCGGCAGCGAGCTCATGCGGGGCGACTATCCGGCGGCGCTGGAGTATGCGACGTCCGGATTGCCGAGATCGGACGACACCGGTGCCCTCGCTCTCAACCATGCCTTCCTGAGTGCGATCGCGGCGGACACCGGCCAGGACGAACGGGCCCGGGCCCATGCCATCGAGGCGATGGATCAGGCCGACCGCAGCGCCGACCCGATCCGCCTCACCTACGCGTACGCCTACGCCGCCCACGTCGATCTCCTGGCCGGGCGCTACGACATGGCTCGCCCACACGCTGAGCGGGCCGTCGACGCGTGCGCCTCGATCTTGGTGATGAAACCGTGGCCGATGGCGATGCTCGCGGAGCTCGACGTGCGTGCCGGTGACCTCGACCGAGCGGTGGCCACGGCGATCCAAGCCGATGGCATGGCGACGGCGACGGGCATGTCGTATCAACGGGCGTTGGCCCAGCGTGCGCTTGCACTCGCCGACGCGGCCGGTGGCGACCAGCATGCAGCGATCGACCGGCTCACACTCGCGCTCGGTCACGCCCGGCGCACCACTGGACAGGGATATGCGTTCCACTGGCCGGTGGCCTGGGTGCTCGAATCGCTCGCGTGTCTCACCGCCCGATCTCAACCGGCAGAGACACGGCGCTGGGCTGAGGCATTGCGCGACCATGCGACCGCGACAGGGATGGTCACCTTCGCGGCCCGCGCTGATCAGTTGTTGTCGATCCCCACCGGATCGTGATCAGTCCTCCGACGATGGTGGGGCGGGGCCGGCTCGCATCGTTGGGTTGCGTTGGGTGCCGTGGCGTTGGCTCCAGATCTGATCGCCGGTGGGCGTTCGCCATGAGAACCAGCCGTCGGTGGTGGCGGTCATGGTCCAGCCGTTGCGGTGGGTGACCCGGTGGTGGTGGCGGCAGAGTCCGGCGAGGTTGTCGATGTCGGTCGGGCCTTCGGTGGGGGTGTAGTGCTCGACGTGATGGGCGTCGGTCCACGCCGCCGGACATCCGCAGCCCGGGAAAGACGCAGCCGCCGTCGCGCAGGGCGATGGCTCGTCGTTGCCGGGCGGTGGCGTATCTGACGGTGTGGCCCATGTCGACGGGTATGCCGAGGCTGTCCAAGACGATGGGGTGCAGATCGGGGTCGCACAGCAACACGCGTGCCACGTCGTCGGGCACGACGGTGCCGTCGGGCGTGACCGCCCCCGACTGTGGGGTCATGGCGTTGACGGCCAGGGTCACATCCGGCCGGGGTGCTTTGGTGGTGTCGAGGTCGACACCCAGCCCTCGTCGGCACAGCTCGACGAACGCCAACGCCCGCAGGGTGGACTGGTCGGGCATCACCAACTCGGGGCACACCTCACGGTCGGCCTTGAAGGCACGGCGCAGCTCGGCGGCCATGTCGTCGATGGCCTGGCGGGCCACCAGGCCCCACTCACCCACCAACCGGCCCGACACCTCGGTCGAGCCGCCGAACGTGCCCGACAACAACAAGCGGTTCCTGCTGACAGGCCGTCGTCGGGGTCGTGGCCGCCGTCCTCGTCCAACAGATCGGCGATGCCCGTCACCTCGCGGCGCCACCGCTCGAACAGCGTGCCCTGAGCGGCAGCGACCAGGTGGTCCTGGATGTCGGCCATCTTCTTCACGATCCGCGGGTTCGCGGCGGCCACGATCACCCGAGCGTGCTCCCAACTGATCCGCCCGTCGACCAGCGCCTCGTCGACCGACGAGAACCGGCCCGACAGCTCGACGCCCACCTTCACCCGACAACGGGCCACCGTCGGCGGCAGCATCGCCTCACGTGCCAACCACCCACCGGTCGACAGACCCGTGATCACGCTCGCACACCGACCGCTTCTCGGCCTCGGCCGCCAGGTGCCCCTCGGCCGCGTCGACCAGCCGGCGGGCCTCCTCGAGTGCGAGCATCCCGTCCAACACCTCGGAGTCCGACAACAACGACACGTCCGCACCGGCCGCCTTACGGCCCTGCTCCACGAGTGCGACGCCATCGAACATGTGTTCGAGTGTAGACGAAACAGACCGAGAAGTCACGAGGAAACCTGGGCAGAGTAATTAAGGTTCAGCGCCCCAGCAAGCGGTCGCGTCTACCGTCTGCACCTGCAACAGGCACCGTTCTCGTTCCGACCTATCAGAGGCACGCATTGGACGCAGTCCTCGCTGCGCTGACCGCACAGCACGCCGAGCTGGCCGGCTACCTCGACGGGCTCGACGACGCCGACTGGCATCGCCCGTCGCGTTGCGACGGTTGGGATGTGAGCGACGTCGTGCTCCATCTCGCCCAGACCGACGAGATGGCAGCTGGCAGCGCGCGCGGCCGCTTCGCCGAGGCCCTCGACGAGCTGGTCGCCGGCATCGACTGGGCCGAGTCGGTCGACGACGGCGCCGGGCTCATGGTCGACCGCCAACGGGGGGCGCCCCCACAGGAGGTCTACGAGCGCTGGCGGAGCGGCACCGACGACCTGGTCGCCGCGCTGTCGACGACCGATCCGCACGCACGACTCGTGTGGGTAGCGGGTGAGCTCTCGGCGCGCACGCTCGCCACCACGCGCCTGTCCGAGGCGTGGATCCACACGGGCGACGTGGCGTTTGCCTTCGGCATCACCCCGTCGCCCACCGATCGGCTCTGGCACATCGCCCGGCTCGCCTGGCGCACGGTTCCCTACGCCTTCGAGCGGGCAGGTCGCACCCTCGACGGGCCGGTCGACTTCGAGCTGGTCGGACCGGCGGGGGAGCGGTGGGAGTTCGCCGGCGACGAACCGGCGCACACCATCGTGCACGGCACCGCGCTCGACCTCTGCCTGGTCGCCGGTCAGCGGGCCGAAGCGAGCGCCACCTCGCTCACCGCCACCGGGTCCGACGCCGACGCGGTGCTCGAACTGGTGCGCACCTTCGCCTGACCGGCGACAGGAAGTCGACAGCACGGCATCGCCTGCGCTCGCGACCTAGTCTCGCCGGGTCGCGTGCGAGGAGAGAGAGGGTTCGTGATGGTGATCGTCACCGGACGGGTGAGAGCCACGCCCGACACACTCGACGAGGCGCTCGCTCTGGCGCGTGAGCACGTCGAGCGATCACGCGTCGAACCGGGCTGTCTCGAGCACCGCGTGCTTTGCGAGGTCGACGAGCCGTCGACGCTTGTCTTCTTCGAACGTTGGGCCGATCGTGACGCGCTCGGCGACCCACTTCCGCGTGCCCGAGTCGGTTGCCTTCGTGGAAGCGGTGACCGCGCTGGCCGTCGAGCCACCCGAACTGCACATCTACGAGGTCGAGGAAGGCTGATGGCAACCACTACCCGATCTGCCGCCGCGCCCGCCCGGGCCGGCCTCGTCCTGCTCGCGCTGATCCTCGTCGCCGCAGTGGCCAACCTCAACCTGGCCGTCGCCAACGTCGCCCTGCCCGACATCGGGCGGGCGTTCGACGCGTCGCAGACCCAGCTCAACCTGGTGGCGGTGGCCTACTCGTTGGGTCTCGCCGCCTCGGTGCTGTGGCTCGGTGCGCTGGGCGATCACCACGGGCGCAAGATGATGCTGCTGCTCGGCGTGGCTCTGTCGGTGCCGGCCTGCATCGTCGCCGCGTGGGCTCCCTCCATCGAGGTGCTCATCGGCGCCCGTTTGGTCGGTGGCGTGGCCGCCGGCATGGCCTATCCGACCACGCTCGCGCTCATCACCGCGTTGTGGTCCGGCCCGGGGCGCACCCGGTCGATCGCCCTCTGGTCGGCCCTCGGCGGCGCGATCTCGGCGCTCGGTCCCGCTCGTCGCCGGCCTCCTGCTCGAGAGCTACTGGTGGGGCTCGGTCTTCCTCGTCACGCTGCCGCTCGCCGTGCTGGCGTTCATCCTGGCGTTCACGCTCGTGCCCAGCCACGTGAACGAGTCGTCCGACCCGGTCGACAACCTCGGCGGGGTGCTCTCCGCGCTGCTCGTGGCCGCGTTCATCCTCGCCATCAACTTCGCCGCGGTGCCCGACAAGGGCTCGCTGGCGGTCGGCCTGGCTGTGGTGGCGGTGGCGGCGCTGGCGGCGTTCGTGATCCGTCAGCGCCGGGCCGCAGGTCCCGCTCTACGACCTGAAGGTCGCCGGTCGGCGCATCTTCTGGGTGGCCGCCTGCGCCGGCATCATCGTGTTCGGCTCGCTGATGGCGGCCATGTTCGTCGGCCAGCAGTTCCTGCAGAACGTGCTCGACTACTCCACGCTCGACGCCGGGCTGGCCATCCTTCCCGCAGTGGTCTGCATGGTGATCGTGGCCCCGCGCTCCGCCAAGCTGGTGGAAGCACGCGGCTCGCGCTTCACCCTGCTCATCGGCTACGTGTTCTGCCTGCTCGGCTTCGTCGCCATGCTCACGCTGTGGGACGAGGGCAGCGCGTACTGGCAGGTCGGGCTGGGCTACGCGTTCGTCGGCATCGGCGTCGGCTTCGCCGGCACACCCGCCTCGCACTCGCTCACCGGCTCGGTGCCGGTCCGCCGCGCCGGGATGGCGTCGGGCACCGCCGATCTCCAGCGCGACCTGGGTGGGGCCATCATGCAGTCGATCCTCGGGGCCCTGCTCACCGCCGGCTACGCCGCCGCCTTCGCCTCGCTGATCGCGGCGTCGCCCAACGCCGACCAGGTGAGCCAGAGCGTCGAGAGCGAGCTGCAGAAGTCGTTCGCCAGCGCGGCCAACACCGCCGAGCAGTACCCGCAGTACTCCGACCAGATCATCGAGGCCGCCAAGCAGTCGTTCGTCGACGGTCAGGACTGGGCCTACGTGGCCGGCATCGTCGCCATCGTCGGCGGTGCCGCCCTCGTCTTCTTCCTCTTCCCGAAGAAGGACGGCGAGTTGGCTCTGCTCGACGCCTACCAGCGTGAGGATGCCACCGATGGGTCCGGCGGCGAGGCCCGCTCACCCGATCTGGACGATGACCCCAACCCCACCGGCGCCGTAGGTTCGGTCTGAGGCGTCGCCTCGTAGACCGCCGCACATCCCCTTACAGGAGCGACGCATGAGCGATGCCCGAGATGACCAGCCCGATGATCTTCCCGCCACTCGGTTCTTCGCGAGAGGCCTGCCCCGTTTCGAGTTCCCCGACGCTGGCATGCCCGCCCGAGACGCGTACGAGCTGATCCATCTCGGCCTCAAGGTCGACGGCCAGCAGTCGATGAACCTGGCCTCGTTCGTCACCACCTGGATGGAGCCCGAGGCCGAACTGCTCATCCACGAGGCGATCAGCACCAACCACATCGACCACGATGAGTACCCCTTGGCCGAGCGGCTCGAGGAGATCTGCGTGCGCATGCTGGCCGACCTGTGGCATGCGCCCGACCACCACGGCGCGGTGGGTGTGGCGACGATCGGTTCGTCCGAGGCGATCATGCTCGGCCTGCTCGCCCACAAGTTCAGCTGGCGCAACCGTCGTCGAGAGGCCGGCCTGCCCACCGACAACCCCAACGTGGTCTTCGGCGCGGAGACCCACATCGTGTGGGACAAGTTCGCGCGTTACTTCGACGTCGAGATGCGCAAGATCCCCATGCGCCCCGATCACTACGTGCTGCACCCCGACGACATCGCCGAACGCATCGACGAGAACACCATCGCGGTGGGTGCGGTGCTCGGCACCACGTTCATCGGTGAGAACGACCCGATCGAGGAGATCAACGACCTGCTCGTGAAGGTGAAGGCCGAGAAGGGCTGGGACATCCCGCTGCACGTCGATGGGGCCAGCGGAGGATTCATCGCCCCGTTCAGCCGGCCCGACGAACGATGGGACTTCCGGCTGGAGCAGGTGAAGTCGATCAACGCGTCAGGCCACAAGTACGGCCTGGTCTACCCCGGTGTGGGCTGGCTCGTCTTCCGCGACCGTGCCTCGCTGCCCGACGACCTCATCTTCGACGTCAACTACCTCGGCGGTGCCCAACCGACCTTCACGTTCAACTTCTCGCGGGGCAGCGCCATGATCCAGGCGCAGTACTACCAGTTCGTGCGCCTCGGGCGAGCCGGCTACGCGGCCATCGTCGGCAACATGCTGAGCAACGCCACCTACCTCAACGAGCAACTCGACCAGACCGGCCTGTTCGAGATCCTCAACCCAGGCCTGGCCGAGCCCGTCGTGACGTTCCGGTTGAAGGACAACACCGACTTCGACGAGTACCACCTCTCCGACCGGCTCCGTCAGCACGGATGGATCGTGCCGGCGTACACACTTCCCCCTGATGCAGAGCACGTCACCGTGCTGCGCGTCGTCGTCCGCAACGACATGAGCCGTGACAAGATCGACATTCTCATGGTGCACATCAGAGAGGCGTGCACCTACCTGGCGGGCCGGGGCATGCCGGCGACACCCGCCGAAGAGAAGACCCACGATGTCCAGCGCAAGCGCTGCTGATCGCAACCGATCGCCAGCACGAAGAGAGAGGACCAGTCGATGACCAACCTGGCGAAGGGGCGGGCCGCACTCGTCGGTCTCGCGCTCGTGGTGGCCGCGCTCGGCCTCGGTGCGTGCAGCGACGACGACGACAGCAACGAGGTCGGTGGGTCCGACGAGACGGTGCCTGCCGAGATGTCGGCCACCGGCGAGGCGGCCGAGTGGTGCCAGGAAGTGATCAACGTCGACCAGCAGCGCCTGAGCGAGGGCCTGGCCATCTCTGGTTCGGCCGATGCTGCGGCGTTCTCGCAGGCGGTGACCTCGCTGGCCGCCACTGCACCCGACGACATCCTGCCATCGGTGCAGACGCTCGCCACGCTGAGCACCTCGCTCGTCCAGTCGGACGATCCCGACGCCACGTTTCCGCCGGCCGCGGAGGCCGAGTTCACCGAGGCGGCCACCGAGGTGCAGACCTGGGTCCGCGACAACTGCGGTGGCTACGAGCTGCAGATCTGACCCGACGGTCGTCGCGATACGGTGACGATCTCGAAACCGATGGAGGAACAGTGGAGCTAGGACCGGTTCAGCTGATGGTGGTCGGTTTCGACCAGCCCAATTTCACGGGAGAGATCGCAGGCGAGCTCGCCCGGCTCTCCGACGCAGGCCTCGTGCGCCTGCTCGACGCCATGGTGGTCGACAAGGCCGACGACGGCACCGTCACCACGGTGCAGATCAGCGAGCTGTCCGCGGCCGAGATGACCGAGCTCGGCGCCACCGTCGGTGCGCTCATCGGGCTCGGGGCCGGGGGCGTCGACGGCGCCGAGCTGGGCGCCGAGCTGGGTGCCGAGGCGGCGGCCGACGGCCACATCATCGACAACATGGAGCTGGTCGAGGTGCTCGACGAGATCGAGCCCGGCACCAGCGCCGCCATCGCCCTCATCGAGCACCTGTGGGCCATCCCGCTGCGCGACGCCATCGTCAGCTCCGGGGGCACGCCCGTGCTCGACATGTGGGTCCACCCGCTCGATCTGGTCGCCATCGGCGCCGACACCGACGACGAGTAAGCCCACCCAACCAGCCACGCCAACCCAACCAGTCAGAAGGAGAACCCCATGCGACGTCGCCGTCGTCCACTGATGCGGGGTGCCATGGTTGCCGGAGCGGGCTACGCCGCCGGCAACGCGCGCGCCAAGGGCAAGGCCCAGGACGCCGAACAAGAGCAGCGCATCGCACGAGCTCGAGGCGCAGCAGGCCGCTCCGGCTCCGCCCCCGGCCGCCGCACCGGCCCCACCGCGCCGCCGGCGGTCTCTCCGACGACACCATGAATCAGCTGGTGAAGCTCAAGGAGCTGCTCGACTCGGGTGTGCTCACCCAGGACGAGTTCGACAAAGAGAAGCAGCGCCTCCTCGGTGGTTGAGCCGGGTCGGCCGGGCATCGGGCCATGACCGACTCGCCGGTCGCCCTCACCACGAAGGGGGCGACCACGCGCGGGCGGGTCGGGCCCGCCATGCCCGATCGTCCGCTCACCGCTCCGCCGGCGTTCCATGTGCTGGCCAAGCCCACCGGCCCGATCTGCAACCTCGACTGCGAGTACTGCTTCTTCCTCTCGAAGGAGGCGCTCTACCCGGGTGATCGCTTCCGGATGGCCGACGACCTGCTCGAGGCCTACATCCGCCAGCTGATCGAGTCGCAGGCGGGGCCGGAGATCACCATCGCCTGGCAGGGCGGCGAGCCCACGCTGATGGGCGTCGACTTCTTCCGTCGCTCCCTCGAGCTGGTCGAGCGCTACCGGCGACCGGAGCAGACGGTCACCCACACCATCCAGACGAACGGCACCCTGCTCACCGACGAGTGGTGCGAGCTGCTGTCGGAGCACCAGTTCCTGGTCGGGATCAGCATCGACGGTCCACGCCAGATGCACGACGCCTACCGCGTCGACAAACGCGGCCAGCCGACCTTCGACAAGGTGATCCGGGGCCTCGACCTGCTCAAGGCACACGACGTCGACTTCAACGTGCTCTGCACCGTCAACGCCGCCAACCAGCACCACCCGCTCGAGGTCTACCGGTTCTTCCGCGACGAGCTGGGGGCCCGCTTCATCCAGCTCATCCCGATCGTCGAGCGTGACAACGACACCGGGTTCCAGGAGGGCGACTCGGTCACCGAGCGATCGGTCGACCCCGTGGCATGGGGCGAGTTCCTCACCGCGGTGTTCGACGAATGGGTCACTCGCGACGTCGGCACGGTGTTCGTGCAGACCTTCGACTCGGCGTTGGCGTCGTGGCTGGCCGTGCCGGGCGCCGTGTGCATCTTCCGCGAGACCTGCGGCGACGCCGTCGCGCTCGAGCACAACGGCGATCTCTACTCGTGCGATCACTTCGTCGAGCCCGCCCACCTGCTCGGCAACATCATGGACACGCACATGGTCGAGTTGCTGGCGTCGCCCCAGCAGCGCGAGTTCGGCGACGCCAAACGCGACACCCTGCCCGCCTACTGCCGCGAGTGCAGCGTGCGCTTCGCCTGCCACGGCGAGTGCCCCAAGAACCGCTTCATCTCGACCCCCGACGGTGAGCCCGGCCTCAACTACCTGTGCGCCGGCTACCTGGCCTTCTTCACCCACATCGACGGCCTCATGTCGACGATGGCCGGCCTGCTGCGCGACGGTCGCTTCGCCGACGAGGTCATGGGCCTGATCGCCGCGGTGCCGCGCAACGAGCCTTGTCTGTGTGGCAGCGGCCGCAAGGCCAAGCACTGCCACGGCAAGCCTGGTTGACCCGGTGCGTCAGTTGAAGACGGGTCAGTTGAAGACGGGTCAGTTGAAGAAGGCCGGACTGGTGGCGTCGGCCGGCCGCTCGTCGAGCGGCGTAGCCACCTGATCGACGCTGGGGCCGCACTCGGCGGCCACCGGAGCGAGGGCGTCGAGGTCGAAGCCGTAGACCCGGGCTGCGTTCTCGGAGAGGATGCGGCGCAGATCGTGCTCGTCCCAATCGGAGAAGGCCAGCCGCAGCGACTCCACCGAGTAGGGATAGGTGCCCTCACGGTGGGGATAGTCGCTGCCCCACATGACCTTGTCGAGACCGATGCGCTCGAACACGGCAGCGTCGGACGGGGCCGGGAAGCTCGCCCCCACGTAGCAGTTCTCGGCGAAGTACTCGCTCGGTCGGCGGGGCAGCATCATCGACGCCGGCCCGAGCTCGCCGCCGAACTTGCCCTTCACCATGCTCTCGTGGATGCCGTCGAGCCGGTCGAGGGTGTCGGGCACCCATGCGCTGCCCTGCTCGGTGAGGACGAACACGAGATCGGGGAAGCGGTCGAACACCCCCGACATGATGAGGTGCCACAGCGCCCGGTTGGCGTAGAAGCCGACCTCGAGGATGTAGACGGTCATCGACGCGGGGTGCCGTCCGAAGTCGGGCACGCCGCTGCCCCCGCCGTGATGGGTGACCGGCAACTCGAGCTCCTGGCAGAGCGCCCACAGCGGGTCGTAGACCGGGGAGAACAACGGGTCGATGCCGGTGTTGGGTGCCACGCCGGGCAGCAGGACACCCGACAGGCCCTGCTCCTTCATCAGGCGCACGTCGTCGAGCGCGTCGTCGACGTCGTTGAGGAGGATCTGACCGAGGCCCGCCCGCCGGGTGGGATGCGCCGCGCAGAAGTCGGCCAGCCATCGGTTGTGCGCCCGGATGCCGGCCAGGCGCAGTTCGTAGTCCTCGGCGGTCTGCGGCGCCGGAGCGATCACCACGCCGGTGGGGAAGAAGGGCGGCACGGTGTTGGGGAACACCACCTCGCCCACCACGCCGTCGTCGGCCATCTCGCGAATGCGGCGATCGTCGTCCCAGTTGCGGCTGCGGCCGTCGTCCTGCAGATCGCGGAAGGGATTCTTGTAGCGACCGCGCCACTCGTCGAAGCGCTCGACGTAGGCCGGATCGAGATACTCGCGGTACTGCTGGTGGTTGCCGCCGGCATGGCAGTCCGACGAGATGATCGTGTAGCGATCGGTGGCGGTGCCTTCGGCGGCGGTAGCTGTGGTCGACATGATGGCCCCCGGGAAAGTAGAACGTGTTCTAATCTTAGCGTCCCGGGTCGCGTCGGCGCCCATCCTCCGAGCCGCCGGGCAACACCGGTCCGCGTGGTTGAGTAGAGGGATGGCCGACGAACGACGACGAGTACCCATAGGCGGCGCGTTCGACGGCGCCCGTTATCAGCAGCGCTTCGACGAGCTCGCGGCCGAGGGCGCGGCGATCCACGGTGAGGCCGACTTCGTCGCTGCACTCGAGCCGCGGTCGGTGCTCGACGCCGGATGTGGCACCGGCCGGGTGGCCATAGAGCTCGACCGGCGAGGCGTCGAGGTGATGGGCGTCGACGTCAACGCCTCGATGCTGGCCACGGCTCGCGAGCGCGCTCCCCACATCGAGTGGGTGGAGAGCGATCTCACCGAGCTCGACCTCGGTCGCACGTTCGACGTCGTCGTGATGGCCGGCAACGTGCCCCTGTTCACCGCGCCCGGCACCGAGGCGGCGTTGGTTGCGGCGTGCGCCCGCCACATCAACGAGGGCGGAAGGCTGGTGGCCGGGTTCCAGCTCGGCAAGAGCTACGACCTTCACGACTACGACCGGCACTGTGAGGCCGCCGGCCTGGTGTTGGTCGAGCGCTTCGCCACCTGGGACCGCGATCCGTTCCCAGGCGACGGGAGCTACGCGGTCTCGCATCACCGACTGGCCGAGCGCGTCGACCGCTAGCCCGCAGCGCCTGGCGCGAGCACCTCGTCGAGCTCGACCGTTCGCCCTTCCGCGATCGACTGCTGGGCGGCGACGCCCATGGCCACCGCCAACGTCCCCTCCTCGACGCCCACGCCGGCGGTGCCGCCCGACCTGACCGCGTCGAGGAAGTCGAGATGCTCGAGGTAGCTCGATCCGTGGTGGAAGCCCTCGTAGGCCACCCGGGGGTCGGTGACGACCTCGCGCTGCACGCCCGGTCGGCCGCGATCGCGTCGCCCCAACCGGAACTCGGCCGACGGCAGGAACGCCTCTGCCTTGCCCAGGTCGCCCACCACGCTGATCTCCTCCTGCTCCTGGCTCGCCTCGGCGAACATGCACAGGTCGAGCAACGCCCGCGCGCCGCCGGCGTAGTCGACGATGACGAACGCGTTGTCGAGGATGTCTGGCATCTCCCCGTCGTAGCGCTCGTCGAGGTGGTTCACGTCCTGACCGCCCGAGCCCGACACACGCACCGGCTGATCGTCGATCACCAGATTCATGAGATCGAAGAAGTGGCAGCACTTCTCGACCAGGGTTCCTCCGGTGTTCCTGTTGAACCGGTTCCAGTCGCCGACCTTGCGCAGGAACGGGAAGCGATGCTCTCGTATCGCAAGCATGCGCACCTCGCCGATCGCGCCCTGCTTCACCTCGCGCACGAGGCGGGCCACCGGAGGCATGTAGCGATACTCCAGACCGACCCACACCAGCCCAGCCCGTCCGTCGGCCGCCTCGGCCAGACGGCGGCAATCGGCCACGGTCGTGCACAGCGGCTTCTCCACCAGCACGTGCAGGTCGTCGACGGCGAGCACGTCGGCCATGACGTCGACATGTGTGTGGTTCGGCGTGGCCACCACCACCGCATCGCACAACCCGGCGTCGAGCAGGTCGCGGTGATCGGCGAACAACTCGAGGTCATCCTGGCCGTGCACCTGCACGGCCAGATCGCGCGAGCCCTCGTGGGGATCGGCGATGGCCACGACGCGGGCACCGTCGACGTGGGCCAGGTTGAGCATGTGTTCGAGGCCCATCATCCCCGAGCCGATGATGCCGTAGCGCACGGTCGTGTCCGTCATTGCGGCCGTAGTGTAGGGACCCTCATGGAGGCGAACCTGGTGGACCCGTCGGCGCGCCGGCTCGGCTGCTCGACGATCGAGGTGGGCCCGCTGGCGTTCGGGTGCTGGCGGTTCACCCACGACGATCCCGAATCGGCGGGTCGCACGCTCGACGCGGCCCTCGACGCGGGGATGAACCTGGTCGACACGGCAGACGTCTACGGCCTCGACTGGGGCGGCGTCGGCTTCGGCGCCAACGAGGAGTTGCTCGGCCGCGTGCTGAAGTCGTCGCCGCCCCGTCGAGACCGGATGGTGCTGGCCACCAAGGGCGGCATCCGCCCAGGCGTGCCCTACGACTCCAGCAGCACGGGGTTGCAGGCCGCGTGTGAGGCATCGCTGCGCCGGCTCGGCACCGATGCCGTCGACCTCTACCAGGTGCACCGGCCCGATCTGTTCGCGCATCCGGCCGAGGTGGCCGATGCGCTGGCCACGCTGCGGGCGGCCGGCAAGATCCGCGAGGCCGGCGTCTCCAACCACACGCCGTCCCAGATCGAGGCGTTGCGCGAGCTCCTCCCGTTCCCGTTGGTCACCATCCAGCCCGAGTGGTCGGTCACCCAGCTGGCGCCGCTGCGCGACGGCACGCTCGATCTCGCCATGCGGGCGCAGCTCACCCCTCTTGCGTGGAGCCCGCTGGCCGGTGGTCGGGTCGTGTCGGGCGACGGGGTGCGCACCGAGCTGCTCGACGTGCTCGACGAGCTGGCCGCCCGCGAGCGAGTCGATCGCGTGGGCATCGCGTTGGCGTTCTTGCTCGCCCATCCGTCCCGCCCGGTCGCCATCGTCGGCAGTCAGCGCCCCGATCGGTTGGTGCAGGCGGCCGCCGCGACGGGTGTGCGGCTCGATCGGACCGACTGCTATCGCCTCGTAGAAGCGTCGGAAGGGGTGCCCCTGCCATGAGGAGGCGACTGCCATGACCGACCGCCCGCCCGCCGAGATCGCCTGGTTCTCCGCCCTCTGCGACGACGACTACGAGTTCCTCGGCGTGCCCGATCCGGCGCTGCGCTCGTCGTGGGCGCATTGCCGTGACATCGCCCTGTCCGCCGACCGGCACGGTTACGACAACCTGCTGTTGCCCTCGGGCTATGCACTCGGCATCGACTCCATCGCCTTCGCTGGTGGCGTGGCTCCGCTCGTCGAGCAGATCCGGCTGCTGGTGGCCGTGCGCTGTGGCGAGCTGTGGCCTCCACAGCTGGCCCGCCAGCTGGCCACCCTCGACCAGATGCTCGGCGGTCGGCTCACCGTGAACATCATCTCGAGTGATCTGCCGGGAGAGACGCTTGCGTCGGAGCCGCGTTATCGCCGCACGCTCGAAACGATGCAGGTGTTGCGCGCCCTCCTATCCGGCCAGGCGGTGTCGTTCCACGGAGAGTTCCTCGATCTCGAGGTCGAGCCTCCTTCGGCCCGCACCGTCGCAGGCACCTGCCCGCCCTTCTACTTCGGCGGGATGTCGGAGCCGGCCCGCGAGGTGGCGGCCGCCGCGAGCGACGTCTATCTCATGTGGCCCGACGTCCTGCCGGCGGTCGCCGACACCATCGCCGACATGCGGACGCGGGCCGAGCGCCACGGTCGGCGCCTGCGCTTCGGCTATCGCGCCCACGTGGTGGTGCGCGAGACCGAAGCCGAAGCCCGCGACGCGGCCTTGCGTTTGATCAGCCGTCTCGACGACGACGAGGGACGCCGCATTCGCGAGCAATCGCTCGACAGCGCCTCGGTCGGCGTGCGCCGACAAGCCGAGCTGCGCGAGTCGGCGAGCGACGACGGGTTCGCCGAGCCCAACCTCTGGACCGGCATCGGGCGGGCCCGCAGCGGTTGTGGCGCAGCCATCGTCGGCGATCCCGATCAGGTGCTGGCCAAGCTGGCGGCCTATCGGGAGCTCGGCATCGACGCCTTCATCCTCTCGGGCTATCCCCATCTCGACGAGTGCGATCTGTTCGCCCGCCATGTCCTGCCGTTCATCGACCACGCACCGTTGGAGACACTCGACGGTGCCTGAGGTCGCAACCGAAGAGGTGCCTGACGCCCCAACCGAGCAGGTGCCGGGCAGTTGGCGCGCCTATCGCTTCCCGGTGCTCGCGTTCCTCGCTGTCGCCGCCTGGCTGGTGCTGGTGGTGTGGTGGTCGACCAGCTGGCTCGATCGTTTCCCCGGCTATCCCGTCGGACCGGTCTCGTTCCCGGGCTCCGGCGTGCTCGAAGGTTGGTTCCGCTACGACGGCGGGTGGTACGAGCTCATCGCCCGTGACGGCTACTTCTCACAAGGCCCCGACCTGCAGTCGCCCGTCGCGTTCTTCCCCGGCTACCCCCTCGCCATGCGCGGCGTGGCGTTCGCGGTGCGCAACGAGATCCTCGCCGGCATCCTCGTGACGTTCCTGTGCGGCTTGGCCGCGTCCGTCCTCATCTACCGATGGACGGCCGATCGCCTCGGCGAGGCAGCCGCTCGCACCACGGTCTTGTTGGTGCTGCTGTTCCCCTATGCGTGGTATCTCGTCGGCGCGGTCTATGCCGACGCCCTGTTCATCGTCGCGGTCGTCGGCGCGTTCATCCTCGTCGAGCGAGATCAACCGGTCCTCGCCGGTCTGTTGGGTGCAGTCGCCACCGCCACCCGACCAGTGTCGGTGGCGGTGATCCTCGGGCTGGTGGCCGTGCTGGTGCAACGGCGCGGCGGCCTGCGGAACTGGCGCGCCCTGCGCCCCAGAGACGCCGGCGTGCTGCTCTCGGTCGGTGGCCTGGTCGCATGGTCGGGCTATCTCTGGTGGAGGTTCGCCGATCCGTTGCTGTGGGTCGAGGTGCAGAAGTCGCCCGGCTGGGACCAGGGCTCCGAGCCGCGTACCTGGTTCAAGGTCGCGTTCTTCGAGCGGCTCGACAACCTGCCCTTCTGGATCCGCGACTCGTTCACCGCCAGCAACGCATCCGGGCTGCAGCCGTTCACCGAGTCCGCCTACACCTCGGGCCTCATCCTCCAGGGCTCGCTCCTGATCGCCATGTTGGCGCTCATCGTCGTGGTCGTCCGACGGCTCGGATGGGGCTATGGCATCTACTGCCTGACCCTGTTGGTCGTGCCGCTCGTGGGCACCAAGGACTTCCAAGGCGTGGGTCGCTACCTCCTGGCCGCGTTCCCGTGCTTCGCCGCGCTGGCTCTGATCCTGGCCGACCGTCCTCGCTGGCGCGTCGCCGTGCTCGGCGTCGGCGCCGGGCTGCTCACCCTGCTCACGTCGGCCTATGCCCGGGGCTACTACGTTGCCTGACCGATGAGCGCTGCCCGACCACCGGCCTTCGAGAGCCTCACCATCTTCTTCCCGGCCTGGAACGAGGAGGACACGATCGACCGGGCCGTGCGCGCTGCGGCCGAGGCGGGCGACCAGCTCGTCGAGGAAGGCGAGATCGGTCGTTACGAGGTGTTGATCATCGACGACGCCTCGACCGATGCCACGCCGGCGATCGCCGACAAGTTGGCCGCCGAGCACTCATGGGTGCGGGTCGTGCACCACGATCGCAACCGCCAGCTGGGCGGCTCGCTGCGCACCGGCTTCGCAGAAGCGCAGGGCGAGCTCATCCTCTACACCGATGCCGACCTGCCGTTCGACATGGCCGAGGCGGTGAAGGCCGTGCGACTGCTGCGCCTCTACGAAGCCGACATCGTGAGCGCCTACCGCTTCGACCGCACCGGCGAGGGACCTCGCCGACTCGTCTACTCCTACGTCTACAACCACTTGGTGCAGCTGGCCTTCGGCCTGCGCCTGCGCGACATGAACTTCGCCTTCAAGCTCGTGCGCCGACGGGTGTTCGACCACATCGTGCTGCGCAGCGAAGGATCGTTCATCGACGTCGAACTGCTCGCCCGGGCCCAGCGCCTCGGCTACCAGATCATCCAGTTCGGGGTCGATTACTTCCCCCGCACCCGCGGCATATCGACGCTGTCGTCGAACACCGTCATCGCCAACATCCTGCGCGAGATGATGACACTGCGCTCGGAGCTCGCCGCGATCGAGCCGTTGCCCGCGAACGAGCTCGCCCCGCCCGATGCCTCCGACTGACGATCGGCGACCGCTGCTCATCGTCAACGCCGACGATTACGGGCTCACGGTCGGCGTCTCGCGAGCCGTCCTCCACGCCCACCGACAAGGGGTGCTGACCTCGACGTCGCTGCTCGCCCTCGCCCCTGGATTCGCGTCGACGGTCGCGTGGCTCGACGACACGCCCGACCTCGGCACCGGTGCCCATCTGGCCGCAGTCGGCGAGGACCCGCCGCTGCTGAGCGCGGCCGAGATACCCACGCTCGTCGATCGCCGAGGGCGCCTCCACGAGTCGTGGCGGCGCTTCCTCCCGCTCATGGCGGCGCACCGCATCGACCCCGCCGATCTCCGTCGCGAGTTCACCGCTCAGATCGAGGCCATGCTCGCCGCCGGGCGGGTGCTCGATCACCTCGACACCCACCAGAACATCCATCTGTGGCCAGCGGTGCGCGAGGTGGTGCTCGAACTGGGTGAGCGCTTCGGGGTGCGCAGCATCCGCGTCACCCGGTCGGCCGCCCGCAGTCCGGTTGGCGTCACCGTGCGCCGCTTGGCGCGCGACCTCGAACGTCGATGTGCCGAGCTGGGTTGGACCTACCCCGCCGCGGCCACCGGCCTCGACGAAGCAGGCACGCTGCACTTCGACGCCATGATCGCGGCGGTCGACCACCTGGCGGCAAGCCGACCGACGAGTGCCGAGCTGGCGACCCATCCCGGTGAGGCGCACGACCCCGATCGCAACCGCTACCGCTGGGGCTACCGATGGGAGGAAGAGCTCGCCGCGCTGTGCGACCCCGCGGTGCGCTACGCCATCGACGCCGGAGGCTTCCGCCTCGGCCGGTTCGCCGATCTCGACCCCGGGCCGGCGACGGCGTGAGCCGACGATCGGCCGCGGCGCGGGCCGCGCTGTCGCTCTACCACGACGCGCCGCTCGGCGATCGGTTCCACGTGCGCGTGCGCTGGCTCACCTGTCCGATCCCGGCGATCGAGCAACGAGTGCCGGTCGCCGGACGGGTGCTCGATCTCGGATGCGGTCACGGTCTGGTCAGCCTCTACCTGGCCCTCTCCTCTCCCCACCGACAGGTGCACGGCGTCGACATCGATCCGCACAAGATCGACCTGGCTCGAGCGGCCGCGAGTGCACCGGGCGCGCCCGACGTCAGCTTCGACGTGGTCGAGCCCGGTGTGCTGCCCGACGGGCCGTGGGATGCCGTCGTCATCGCCGATGTGCTCTACCTGCTCGGGCCCGCCGCCCGGGTAGAGCTGCTGGAAGGGGCCGCGGCGCGGCTGGCCCCCGGCGGCGTCCTGCTCGTGAAAGAGACCGACACCACGCCGCGATGGAAGCACCGCTTGGCCGCCGCGCAGGAGCAGGTGTCCACCAAGGTGTTGCGCATCACGGCCGGCACCGACCTCGACTTCGCCAGCGCCCAGGAGCTCGAGGCGGTGCTCGCCGGCGAGGGCCTGCGCACCGAGGTGGTGCGCCTCGACCGCCACCAGCTCCACCCGCACGTGCTCATCGCCGGCACCCGCGCCCCCGAGGCCGGCGGGGACGGCCGACCCATGGGTACGGCCGGCTGAGGGTCAGAGCATCGACGGCACGGTCACGTCGTCGTCGCCCACCAGCACGATGCGCTCGCCGAGCGTGAGCGCGTGCCCGTGGTGGGTCAGCCACCGCCCACCGAGGTTGGGCACGGGCGGCCCGTCCTCGCCGTGGTGGCGTTCGAGCGAGCGGATCACCCCACCGTGCGAGACCACCAGCACGTCGGCGCCGCGGTAGTCGGCCTCGATGCGGGCCAACGCGAGCAGCGAGCGCTCCACCAGCGGCTCGTCGAGCTCGAAGCCCGGCGGGCGACGTTGGTCGGCCAGCCATCCGGGCCACTCGGCTTCGATCTCCACCCGGGTCAGGCCCGACCACGGCCCCGAGTCGCGTTCCATCAGATCGACATCGACCACCACCGGGCCGACGCCCAGCGCGGCCGAGATGATCTGCGCGGTCTCGCTCGCGCGGATGAGCGGCGACGACACGATGACGTCGACCGTGCCCAGTCGGCTGGCTGCGGAATGGGCCTGGCGACGACCGAGGTCGGACAGCGCGGGGTCGGCCTGTCCCTGCCATCGGCCGCTCGCGTTCCACTCCGACTGGCCGTGACGGACGAGCAGCATCGCGGTCATCAGCGGCCAAGCTACAGGGGCACGAAGTCAGGTTGAGGCGGGCGCCGCAAGTAGGCTCGCCCTGTGGCGATCATCCGCCTCTTCGCGTCGGCCAGGGAGGCTGCCGGAACCGGACGCGACACAGTTCCCGGCACCACCGTGGGCGAGGTGCTCGCTGCAGCGACCGCTCGTTACGGTGCGGGCTTCGCCGAGGTGCTCGAAGGCTGTCGCGTCTGGTGCAACGGCGAGCCCGCCGAGCCCGACCAGGCCGTGGGCGAGCGGGACGAGGTCGCTGTGTTGCCACCGGTGTCGGGCGGCTCGGTCGAGGCCGCGTGAGGCCAGAGCAGCCGAGCGGCTTGCGGCCGCCTGAAGAGGTGGGCGGCGAGGACTCGATCGACGATGCCGGCGCCTTCGCGTGGGTCGACCGTGTGGTCAGCGACTACGACCTCGACGGCCCGCGCGTGCGCATGGGCGTGCTGTGGTTCGTGGTCGCAGTGGGCGCGGCACTGCTCGGCACTGCGGCAGTCGCCGTCGTGTTCGGCCTGGTGGCGGGCGCCGCTGCCCTGCAGATCGTGGCCGCATGGCGTAAGGAGCGGCGTCGCCCCAGCCGGCTCGTGGCGGGGGTCGGTGCGCTGGTGCTCGCGCTCGCCGCCGGGTTCGGCATCGCGCTCACCGGCCTGGCATCGCTGGCGATGGTGGTGGCCGCCCTGGTGGCCGCCTTCCTCGATCCGCGCCGCCGCCACCCCGTGCTCGTCCCGGCCGGCTACACGATCCGGGCGGGCTTCTTCGTGGGGTTCGCCGCCGCATCGGCGGTGTTCATCGCCCGCACCGACACGGCAGCGTTGGTGACGATGATCGTGCTCGTGTCGGCCTATGAGGTCGGCGACTACCTGGTGGGCACCGGCGCATCGACACCGGTCGAGGGGCCGGTCGCAGGCATCGCCGCCGTGCTGGTCCTCACGTTCGCGGTCGCGGTGTTCGCTTTCGCACCGTTCGAAACCGGCTCGGCCTGGGTGTTCGGCGGTCTGGTGGCCGTGCTGGCTCCGCTCGGTCGCTTCGCCGCGCCGGTGCTCGCGCCGTCGCCCGACTCGCGGGTGCCGGCCCTGCGCCGGCTCGACTCCTATCTGCTGGTGGCTCCGGTGTGGGCCTGGATGTTGTGGGGGTATCTGCTCTGAGGCGGCGTCTCCCACGGCCGATCGTCGCCGGGATTGGGACTACGCTGACCGGTCGATGACCAGTTCCGAGCAGATGCTCGCCGACGACTACCTCGACGGCCTGCCCGCCAGACCGATTGCCGACATTCGCGCCATGCGCGCCGAGTGCGTCGACGTCGAGACCGGGCTGTCCTACCTGCGTCGCATGGTGCAGGCCCCGCTCGACATCGTTCACCACGAACAGGCGCGGCGGGTCTCCGGTGAGGCGGCCGATCTCTCCACCATGGTCGACGATCTCGCCGAGGTGCTGGCCGACGGCAGCCGCCCGGGTGGCGTGGGCCGACTGTCCCAGACCCTCGAGCCCACCGTGGTCGACGCCGAGCTCGAGGCCGATCTGGCCGTCCTGCTCGGCGACGGCAAGCTGGCTGCCATCACCACGATGTCCGACGTCGAGCTGGCCGAGCTGGCCGACGCCCTCCAGGAGATCGAACGGCGGGTGTCGGCGCGCCGGCGGGCCTTCCACAGCCGCATCGACGCGCTGCAGGCCGAGCTCACCCGGCGCTATCAGACGGGCGAAGCGACCGTCGAGTCGCTACTCGAGTAGGCCGGCCCTACCCTTTGAGAGCGTGAACGAGCTGGAGCAGCGCTGGCGCGATCTCGGGGCGTTCATCCGAGAGCAGCGCCGGGTGGGGCAGATGTCGCTGCGCAAGCTCTCCGAGGTGGCCGGCGTCTCCAACCCCTACCTCAGCCAGATCGAGCGCGGTCTGCGCAAGCCGTCCGCCGAGATCCTCCAGCAGATCGCCCACGCCCTCGAGATCTCGGCCGAGTCGCTCTACGTGCGGGCCGGCATCCTCGACCAGCGCGACGGCGACATCGACGTCGTGGGGGAGATCCGGCGCGACCCCACCCTCAGCGAGACTCAGAAGAAGACGCTCGTGCACATCTACCAGACGTTCCGCGACGAGCCTGTGGTGGGCGGCTGAGCTGATGCGATCGCTCGCGGTGCTCTCCCTGCACACCTCCCCGCTCGCCCAGCCCGGCACCGGCGACAGCGGCGGCATGAACGTCTACGTCCGTGAGCTGGTCGGCTCGCTCGCCCAGGCCGGTGTGGCGTGCACGGTCTACGTCCGGCGGTGGCGCGACGATCTGCCCGACCTCGTCGAGGTCGAGCCGGGCTTTCGCGTCGTGCACATCACGGCCGGTCCCACCGACCTCGCCAAGGAGCAGCTGCCCGATGTGGTCGACGAGTACACCGCCGAGGTCGAGTGGCACCTCCGCCGGGAAGGCGCGACCGACGCGATCCACGCCAACTACTGGTTGTCGGGCGTCGCCGGTCACCGCCTCAAGCACGAGCTGTCGCTGCCCCTGGTGTCGACGTTCCACACCCTCGCCCGGGTCAAGGCCGAGACCGGTGACCCCGAGCCGGCCCGGCGCATCGACGCCGAGAGCGAAGTGATCGGCTGCTCCGACGCCATCCTGGCCTCGTGCACGGCCGAGGCCGAGCAGCTGGTCGATCTCTACGGCGCCGATCCGGCTCGCATCGAGATCGTGCCGCCCGGGGTCGATCACGCCTTCTTCTCGCCCGGCGACCGCCGAGGTGCCCGCGACGCCCTCGGCCTCGGGCGAGCACCCGGTCCTGCTGTTCGTCGGTCGCATCCAACCGCTGAAGGGCCTCACGGTGGCCGTCGAGGCGCTGGCGACGGTCGACGATCCCGAGGCCGTGCTGATGGTGGTCGGGGGCCCGAGCGGCGCCGACGGCCCGGCCGAGCTCGAGCGGGCTCGCAAGCTCATGGCCCATCTCGGCGTCGAGCACCGTGTCCGGTTCGTCGCCCCCCAGCCCCACCACCTGCTGTCGACCTACTACCGGTCGGCCGACGTGTGCCTGGTGCCGAGCCGGTCCGAGTCGTTCGGGCTCGTGGCCCTCGAGGCGGCGGCCTGCGGCACCCCGGTGGTCGCGGCCGACGTCGGTGGCCTCACCACCCTCGTCGAGCACGGGCGCACCGGCTTCCTGGTCGACGAGCGCGACCCTGCCAGCTTCGCCGGCTATGTCAACGAGATCCTCGGGCGGCCCGCGCTGGCGGCCGCGCTCTCCGGTTCAGCGGCCGAGCGGGCCCGGCACTACACCTGGTCGACGACGGCCGCCCGTCTGCGTCGCCTCTACGCCGATCTCACGGCGCGCTCGCTCGTGTCGTGCTCGTGATGGCCGACGAGATCGCCACCCCCGACGACCTGGCCGCCGCCACCGCCCTCATCGACGGCTGGTTCGCCGAGCAGCTCGACGAGAACCCGGTGGTCGTGGCGGTCGAGCGCGAATCCGATCCGCTGGTCGACCTGCGCCGGTGGTACGTGCGGGTCACCGGCGAGGAGAAGGACGTCTTTTCGATCTGGTTCTCGCTGCGCCAGCGCACGCTGCACTACGAGACCTACGTCATGCCTGCGCCCGAGGAGAACCACGCCGAGTTCTACGAGCACCTCCTGCGCCGCAACCTGCGCCTCAACGGGATGGCGTTCGCCATCGGTGCCGAAGATGCCGTGTTCCTCGTCGGCCAGCTCCCCATCCACGCACTCGACGAGGGTGAGCTCGATCGCATCCTCGGCTCGCTCTACGCCTGCGTCGAGCAGTGCTTCCGCCCGGCCCTGCGCATCGGCTTCGCCTCTCGATTCACCCAGTGAATGACTTTCGATACTTTTCATTGAGTTTCCATCGAAGGTGTCCTAGCGTGCTCGGCGGGCCCGGGGAGCGCCCCCTCGCCGATGCCGATCGGGGAAGACGGCTCCCGGTGTGAAGCTCCTCGGGCCCTCCGGACGCCAGGAATCCCGAGCTCAGGGCGGCCGGCCCTCGCTGGTGCTGGTCTTCTCGATCACGGTCACCGGCATCCTGGCCAACACCCTCATCAACGCGCCGCTGCCCGACATCCTCGACGACTTCGACGTGTCCGACGCTGCCGCCGGGCCGCTCGTCGCCGCCGCCACCCTGCCCGGCATCGTGGTCGCGCCGATCATCGGCCTGCTGGCCGACCGCTTCGGCCGACGCCAGGTCCTCATCCCCTGTCTGGTGGTCTTCGGCGTCGCCGGGGTGGGTGCCGCGTTCGCGCCGACGTTCGTGGTGCTGCTCGTGTTGCGGCTCGCCCAGGGGTTCGGCTCGGCCGGCTTGATCAACCTGGCCGTCGTGCTGCTGGGCGACTACTGGGAGGGCGCCGATCGGGCCCGGCTCATCGGCTACAACGCCGCGGTCCTCACCGTCTCGGTGGCCATCTTCCCCGCCGTCGGCGGCGCTGCTCGCCGAGGTGGGCAACTGGCGCTGGTCGTTCCTGCCCTACGGCGTGGCGTTGTTCACCGCCGTGTTCGTGTGGCGCGGCCTGCCGCATCGACCGACGCCGCCGCCCCAGTCGTTGCGTCGCCAGGTCGGCGACGCCGTTGCCGTGTTGCGTCAGCCTGCCGTGCTCGGCTCGGTGACCTACGGCTTCGTGTTGTTCATCCTCATCTTCGGGCTGTTCCTCACGGTGTTGCCGATCCTCCTCGAGGACCGTTTCGGATTGTCGGCCGGCGCGCGCGGTCTGGTGCTGGCGGTGCCGGCGACCGGTTCGACCATCGCCGCGCTCTCCCTCGGTCGCCTGCGCGCGCGCTTCGGCCGGCGGCGCCTGCTGCTCGCCGCGTCGGTGCTGTTCTGCATCGGCTTCGCCGTCATCGGATGGGCGTCGCTGCTCGGGCTCGTCTTCGTCGGTGCCGTGCTCTACGGATTGGGCGAGGGCATGTCGATCCCGACCGTGCAGGACGTGGTGGCCGGCCAGGCGCCCGAGGAGAGCCGCGGTGCGGTGGTCGCCGTGTGGGTGGGCGCGGCCCGCGCCGGACAGACCGTGGGCCCGCTCCTCGCGGCGGCGTGTCTCGCCGCGGTCGGGCCGTCGGCCACCTACCTGCTCGGCGCCGGCGTGGCCCTGGCCATGCTCGTCGCCCAACTCGTGATCCGCATCGATCGAATCGAGGCCCGAACCGAGAGGGGCGAGGCGGTAACGTCCGGCCCATGATCCGACTGGAGCTGATCGGCGGAGGCCGTATGGGCGAGGCGCTGCTCAGCGGCCTGCTGCGGGCCGGCTGGGCCACCGCGGCCGAGCTCGCCGTGGTCGAGCGCCTGCCCGACCGGGCGGCTCATCTGCGCCAGGCGTTCCCCGGCGTCGAGGTGAGCGACCGCCCGGTGGCGGCCGAGGGGGCGGTCATCGCGGTGAAGCCCGGCGACGTCGACGAGGCCTGCAAGGAGCTGGCGCTCGCCGGCGTCGAACGGGTGCTGTCGATCGCCGCAGGGGTGTCCACCGGGTCGATCGAGGCAGCCCTCGACGGCGCCGTGCCCGTGGTGCGCGCCATGCCGAACACGCCTGCGGTCATCGGCCGGGGGGTGGCCGCCATCGCGCCCGGCGCGAGCGCAGGCGAGGCCGATCTCGAGTGGGCCGCATCGGTGCTCGAGGCGGTCGGCGTCGTGGTGCGCGTCAAGGAGCCGCAGCTCGACGCCGTCACGGGCCTGTCAGGTTCGGGCCCGGCCTACGTCTTCCTCGTCGCCGAGAGCCTCATCGAAGCCGGCGTGCTGGTCGGTCTCCCGAGGGAGGTGGCCGAGGTCCTCGCGGTCGAGACCATCATCGGGTCGGGCGAGCTGTTCGCGCGACAGCGACGAGCACGCGGCCGCGTTGCGGGCCGCGGTGACGTCACCCGGAGGCACCACCGCGGCAGGCCTCCACGCGCTCGAGATCGGCGGCGTGCGCGCTGCGGTGCTGTCGGCGGTGAAGGCCGCCACCGAGCAGTCGCGGCGCCTCGGCCAGGCCTGAACGAGTCGCCGGGCGGGTGGGCGCCGCGGGTCGCTCGGCGCCACTTTCGCTCCCAGCGGACGGAGATTAGGGTGTCGATCCATGCGCGGAGAGGGGTGCTTCTGATGCCGTCGTCCACGTCTCGTGCCCGGTTTCTGACGGTGGCAGAAGTCGCACAGATGATGCGGGTGTCGACGATGACGGTCTACCGGCTCATCAAGGCCGGCGAGCTCGCGTCGGCCCGAGTCGGCAAGAGCTATCGCATTCGCGAAGAGGACGTCGACGCCTACCTCGCCAAGCGTTACACCGAAGCGGGTTAGCGAGCACTGCGTTACGACACGGTCTCGTTCCTCTCCGACTACGGCCGGGTCGACGAGTTCGTCGGCGTGGTGCATTCGGTCATCCGGTCGATCGCACCCGACGTGGCGGTCATCGACATCACCCACGACATCGCCCCGCACGACGTACGGGCCGCCGGCTTGGCGTTGGCGCGCAGCGCGCAGTACCTGTGCCCCGGCGTGGTCGTGGCGGTGGTCGATCCCGGAGTCGGCACGGAGCGTCGCGGGGTGGCGGTCGAGGTCGGCGACGGCGCGTCGGTCCTGGTCGGTCCCGACAACGGTTTGCTGGCGCCCGCCGTGGCGTTGTGCGGGGGCGCGACGCGTGCCGTGGCGCTCGACAACCCCGACTACCAGCTTCCGGCGCTCGGCCCCACCTTCGCGGGTCGCGACGTGTTCGCGCCGGCGGCCGCTCACCTCTGTCGAGGGGTCGATCTGGCCGAGCTGGGCCAGCTGGTCGAGCCGGTGAGCCTGCTACCGGGTGTGCTGCCCGTCTCCTACGAGGAAGATGGGGTGTTCATCGCCGAGGTGCTGTGGATCGACCGCTTCGGCAACGCCCAGCTCAACGTCGATCCGGCCGACATCGACGACTTCGGCGATCGGGTGCGCCTCCGCTTCAACGACGAGCAGCGCACGGCCCGTCGGGTGCGCACCTACGCCGACATCGGGCCCGGTGAGGTCGGCCTGGTCGTCGACTCCTACGGTTTGGTGTCGGTGGTGGTCGATCGCCACTCGGCTGCCGACGTGCTCGGGTTGGCACCGAGCACCGAGGTGCGCATCGAAGGCTTCGACGCTGACGAGCAAGAGGTCGGCTCGCATGTCGGGTGTCACCACCAACGTCGACATCACGCGAAAGGAACCGCCGACATGAGACCGGGCACCGTGATCACCCTCGGCATCCTGTTGCTGTTGATCCTCGGCGCGGCCGCGCTGCAGCTGTTCGTCTTCGCGCGTTGACGCGTCGACGCGCGATCAGGCGGCGGTGGCGAGCCGGTCGCGCGTGAAACGTCGCGCGTTGAACGCGACGAGGCCGAAGGCGACGACCCAGATGAGCGCACCGGCGACGATCACACCCCACCATGGCAACAACAACAGCGCGGACGCCTGGGTGGCGCCCACGAAGATGAGGGGCAGGATCACCGCGCCACCGAGTTGGTTTGCTTCCTGGGTGGTGCGGGCCCGCGACGACACCACGACGAGCAGGCCGAGCGCGAGCAGGGCGACGGCCGGAGCCACCCACACCATCATCACGCCCCACTGCGAGAACGGCAGGAAGATCCGGCCCGTGTTCGGCCAGGCCACCACGTTGCTGATGACCGCATAGAGCGCGGCGCCGATCCAGGTGATGGCCACGGCGGGCAGGAACGCGCCGAGCACCTTGGCCACGAAGAGATCGCGATCGGCGATCGGCAGGTGCAGCATGCTCTCGAGCGTGCGGCGTTCCTTCTCGCCGGCGAACGCGTCGGCCGCCAGCACCGCCGAGACCATCAAGGGGATCACCAGCAGCAGGGGCGGCAGCAGGTAGCCGAGCGTGAGGACCACCATCTGCTCGTCGTCGGGAAGCGACGCGATCGGCTGGGCCAGATCCTGCACGATCGTGGAGTTGAGTGCGTTCTGCACCTGTTCGGACGGAGCGCTCCGGGCGATGACGCCGAGCAGGAACGGGAGGACGGCGATGAGGATGAGGGGCACGAAGATCATCGGCAGCACGATGGCCTTCGACCGGCGCACGGCGGTGAGGTCCTTGCGCACGACCGTGCGGATGGCCGGCCAGTCGGCGCTGGCGAGTGAGCTCACGCGTTGCTGCCCATCGCGTCACGCCGGGCGAAGCCGTCGCTGAACGACGGGTCCCCGGTCTCGGCCAGGATGCGCCGTTCGATCTCGAAGTAGACGTCCTCGAGCGACGGCGGGTGGGCGGCGGCGCCGAACACCTGCACATCGCGCCGGACCAGCGCAGCGACGGCGGCGGCCAACGCCTCACGATCGGTCACCCGCAGGTCGGCGCCGGTGACCGACGGCGCCACCGACGTGATGCCGTTCGTGGCGCGCAGCACGTCGAGAGCGTCGTTGCCGGCGGGACCGCCGAGGTCGATGGTGGCCGAGATGTCGTCCCAGATGCCGGCCGCGATCTCGTCGGGCGCGCCGAAGGCGCGGAGCTGGCCGTTGTGGAGCACGGCCATGCGGTCGGCCAGCCGACCCGCCTCACCGAGGAAGTGGGTGGCGAGCACGATGGTGCGCCCCTCCGACGCGAGCTGCTGGATGAGGTCGATGACGTCGCGCGTGCCGGCCGGGTCGAGGCCCGACGTCGGCTCGTCGAGGAACAGCACCTCGGGGTCGTGCAACAGGGCGCGTGCCAGCGCGACGCGCTTGCGCTGGCCGGTGGAGAAGCCCTGCGTGAGGTCGTCGGCCCGTTCGGCCATGCCGAACCGGTCGATGAGCTCGCCGACACGTGCGCGCGCCTCCTTGGCGGACAGGCCACGGATGCGGGCGGCGAACTCGAGGTTCTCGCGGGTGGTGAGGCGATCGTCGAGCCCGGCGTTCTCGGTGAGCACGCCGGTGCGCCGCCGCACCTCGTCGCCGGACACCGCCGGATCGAGTCCGAGCACGCGTGCCGATCCGAAGTCGGGTCGCAACACGCCGTTGAGCAGGCGCACCGTGGTGGTCTTGCCCGCGCCGTTCGGACCGAGCAGGGCCAGCACCTCACCAGGGTCGAGGCTCAACGTGACCCGGTCGACCGCCAGCCCGCTGGCGAAGCGACGCGTGAGGTCGACGGTCTCGATGGCGGGAGTCACGGTCTCAAGTGTGGCGTGGCGGCAGCCGGAGCGTGGCCCGTCAGTCGCCGGCCACCCGCAAGGCGTCGAGCACCGCGGCCACTCGGCCGGGCTCGGCGGGCGGCGGGATCACGACCGGCGCCGCCGGGGTCACGGGGATCGAGGGGGGAGGGGTGAGGGGAGCGATCGTCGATGGGGCCGATCGGGGGAGGGGAGCACTCGGAGCGGGGGCGGGCTGCGGCGCCGGGGCCGGCGCGGGTGGCGGGTGCTCCGCCGGCGATCGCCATGAAGCGGTGGGCGACGAACTGGAAGCCGCCCGAATAGGAGACGCCGATGCCGATGTGGGTGAAGGCCGGGTCGACCAGGTTGGCGTAGTGCGCGGGGCTGTTGACGAACGCGTTCATGATCGAGCCGACGTCGCCGCCCATGCCGACGTTCTCACCGAGCTTCGACCAGTTGGAGGTGACGCCCGCGCCGAGGTTCGACGCGTGGGACAGCGCGCCCTGGGCGGCGAGGTGGTCGGCCCAGCTCTGGGCCAGGCCCGTGAGGTTGCCGTCGACCTGCAGCGGAGCCACGCCGCGCGACGCCCGCAGGCTGTTGACCTGTGACAACCAGTTGCCCGCCTCGCCCTGGGCGGTGGCGGCCGGGGTGAACACCGTGGTGGTGATCGCCACCAGCACCGCGATCACGACGGCTGCCCGCCGAGCGCTGGCACCGAGACCGGTTCGTGTCGTTTCCATACTTTTCGCCATGCTTCGTTCTCGCATCGAGACTCCCTGTCCGCCCGCTCGCTCCCGGTTCTTCGACAGAATCGGGCCTGGGGTTGAGTGATCGCTGGTGGCGGCGGTTCTCATCTGGAGGCAGAGGGTGGGCGCCGCCCGTGGGAGTGCGGTGAGACGGCGGTGAGGTCGCGGTGAGGCCGGTCCACGCCGCGGCTCTGTCCCGGCCTGGCTATCGTTTGCGCCCGGTGAACCTCGCCTCGATCCTCGATCCCCATCCTGATGACGCCGTGGCGCTCGTGAGCCGCGGCAAGACCACGACCTACGGCGAGTTGCGCAGCCAGGTGGCCGCGCTACGTGGTGGGTTGCAGGGGCTGGGTCTCGAACCCGGCGACCGGGTGGCCATCGCCTGCGGGAACAACTGGTACTTCGTGGTGGGCTACCTGGCCGCGATCGGTGCGGGCTTGGTGGCGGCGCCGCTCAACCCCATGGCACCTGGTCCCGCCCTCGAGCGGGAGCTGGCGGTCACGGGCGCCAAGGCGTTCCTCGTCGGCCCGGCGGCCAAGGCGTCGGTGGCCGGCCTGCGCCGCGACCGTCTGCCCGACCTGCACACGATCGTCGCGGCGCCGGGAGTCGAGCTGCCCGACGCCGTCGGCCTCGACGACCTGCTCGCGGCCGAACCGGCGCCGATCGTCGATCGGGAAGCGTCCGATCTGGCCGTGCTCATGTTCACCAGCGGCACCGCCGGTGCACCCCGCGCCGCCATGCTCACCCACGGCAACCTGCTGTCGAACCTCGAGCAGGTGCAGCAGGTGCCGAGCCGTCGCCAGCAACCCGACGACGTCGTGTTCGGCGTGCTGCCGATGTTCCACATCTTCGGCCTCAACGTGGTGCTGGGCCTCACGCTCTATACCGGCTCGCGGGTCGTGTTGGTCGAGCGCTTCGACCCCGCCTCGGGCCTCGAGGCCATCGAACGGCACGGCATCACCATCGTCACCGGCCCGCCCACCATGTGGGCGGCATGGGGCAGCCTGCCGGGGGTCGATCCACGCGCCTTCTCGTCGGTGCGGCTGGCCGTCAGTGGCGCAGCCAAACTCCCCGTCGAGACGGCGCAGCTGATCGAAGATCGCTTCGGGCTGCATCTGGACGAAGGCTACGGACTGACCGAGACCTCTCCGGTCGTGACCTCGGCCACCGGCACCGAAGCTCCTTGGGGCTCCATCGGGCTGCCGCTTCCTGGTGTGCAGCTGCGCATCGTCGACGCCGACGGCGACGACGTGCTCGTGGGCGATGCTGGTGAGATCTGGGTGCACGGCCCCAATGTCTTCGGCGGTTACCTCGACGATCCCGAGGCCACCGCCAACGCGCTCACCGACGACGGCTGGCTGCGCACCGGCGATCTCGCCGTGGTCGACGACAACGGCTTCGTGTTCATCGTCGACCGGGCCAAGGACCTCATCATCGTGTCGGGGTTCAACGTGTTCCCCGCCGAGGTCGAAGACGTGCTCATCGAGCACCCCTCCATCGACGCGTGCGCCGTCGTCGGCGTGCCCCATCCGCATTCGGGTGAAGCGGTGAAGGCCTACGTGGTGCTGGCACCGGGACGCGCCGCCGAGGAGGACGACATCGTCGCCTGGTGCACCGAGCGACTCGCTCGCTACAAGTGCCCGAGCAAGGTGATGTTCGTCGACGAGCTGCCCCGCGGCCTGTCGGGCAAAGTCCTGCGCCGCGCCCTGCGCTGATCACTCGCGGGGGGCGGGGCCGGCTCGCATCGTTGAGCTGCGCTGGGTGCCGTGGCGTTGGCTCCAGATCTGATCGCCCGTTGGGGTGGTCCACCAGAACCAGCCGTCGTCGGTGGCGGTCATGGTCCAGCCGTTGCGGTGGGTGACCCGGTGATGGTGTCGGCAGAGTCCGGCGAGGTTGTCGATGTCGGTCGGGCCTTCGGTGGGGGTGTAGTGCTCGACGTGATGGGCGTCGGTCCACGCCGCGGGGCATCCACAGCCGGGAAAGACGCAGCCGCCGTCGCGCAGCGCGATGGCTCGTCGTTGCCGGGCGGTGGCGTATCTGACGGTGTGGCCCATGTCGACGGGTATGCCCAAGCTGTCCAAGACGATGGGGTGCAGATCGGGATCGCACAGCAACACCCGGCTCACGTCGTCGGGCACGACCGTGCCGTCGGGGTGATCGCCCCCGACTGGGGGTCATGGCGTTGACGGCCAGGGTCACATCCGGCCGGGGTGCTTTGGTGGTGTCGAGGTCGACACCGAGCCCGCGGCGGCACAGCTCGACGAACGCCAGGGCCCGCAGGGTGGACGGGTCGGGCATCACCAGCTCGGGGCACACCTCGCGGTCGGCCTTGAAGGCGCGGCGCAGCTCGGCGGCCATCTCGTCGATGGCCTGGCGGGCCACCAGGCCCCACTCGCCCACCAACCGGCCCGACACCTCGGTCGAGCCACCGAACGTGCCCGACAACAACAACCGGTTCCGCGACAGGCCGTCGTCGGGATCGTGGCCGCCGTCCTCGTCCAACAGATCGGCGATGCCGGCCACCTCGCGGCGCCACCGCTCGAACAACGTGCCCCGAGCGGCAGCGACCAGGTGGTCCTGGATGTCGGCCATCTTCTTCACGATCCGCGGGTTCGCGGCGGCCACGATCACCCGGGCGTGCTCCCAGCCGATCCGCCCGTCGATCAGCGCCTCGTCGACCGACGAGAACCGGCCCGACAGCTCGACGCCCACCTTCACCCGACAACGGGCCACCGCCGAGCGGCAGCATCGCCTCCCGCGCCAACCACCCACCGGTCGACAGACCGTGATCACGCTCGCACACCGACCGCTTCTCGAGCTCGGCCACCACGTGCCCCTCAGCCGCGTCGACCAGCCGGCGAGCCTCCTCGAGCGCCAGCAGCCGCCTCGCACAGCTCGCGATCCGACAACAACGACACGTCCGCGCCGGCCGCTTTGCGGCCCTGCTCCACGAGTGCGACGCCATCGAACATGTGTTCGAGTGTAGACGAAACAGACCGAGAAGTCACCAGGAAACCTGGGCAGATAATTAAGGTTCGGCGCCCCGGTGAACTGGCCGATCCCGCGCCGATCGACACCTCCCCCGGCGAGCCTGTGACTTTGTGAACGGCTGCACGAGAGCGGTACCCTCCGGAGATGGAGCGCGGCAAGCGACGTATCCCCGAGGCCACGGTGGCCCGCCTCCCCGTCTACCTCCGCAGCCTGGTCGAGCTGGCCGACGACCAGATCACCACCATCTCGTCGGAGCGCCTGGCCGAGATGGCCGGCGTCAACGCCGCCAAGGTCCGCAAGGATCTCTCCTACCTCGGCTCCTACGGCACCCGTGGTGTCGGCTACGACGTCGAGTACCTGCTCTTCCAGATGAGCCGCGAGCTCGGGCTCACCCACGACTCGCCCGTCGCCATCGTCGGCATCGGCAACCTGGGTGCGGCCCTCGCCAACTACGCCGGCTTCGGCGAGCGGGGCTTCCCCGTGGCGGCCCTGATCGACGCCGATCCCGCCAAGGTGGGCCTCGAGCTCGGCGGTCTCAAGGTGCGCCATCTCGACGACCTCCCGGCCGTGGTCGAGGAGCACGACGTGGCCATCGGCATCATCGCCACCCCCGCCGCCGGCGCCCAGCTGGTGGCCGACCGACTGGTCGCCGCGGGCGTCACGTCGATCCTCAACTTCGCCCCGGCCGTCATCAACGTGCCCGCCGACGCCTTCCTGCGCAAGGTCGACCTGGCGCTCGAGCTGCAGATCCTCAGCTTCTACCGTGAGCACGGCCGGGTCGAGGGCAACGAGCGGCGAGCTCTCGGCGCTCGCGGACCGGCCAACGGCCACGATCGCCGCCGCTCGTCCGACGACGGCTCGTCCTCATCGGCCAGTGCGCCCAAGAGCGGCCGGCCGGCCAAGACCAGCAAGGCCACCAAGGCCACCAAGGCCAGCACCAAAGCCAAGGCGGGCTCCGGCTGATGCCGGTCGACGGACCCCTCTACCCGGTGAACCTCCGGGTTGACGGCCGACGATGCCTGGTGGTCGGTGGAGGGGCGGTCGCCCGTCAGAAGGTGCAGGGCCTGCTCGATGCATCCGCCGAGGTGCACGTGGTGGCCCCCCACATCGTCGACGACATCGTCGCCCTGCCCGGGGTCACCACCGAGGCGCGTCCGTATCGCCCCGGGGAGGTCGCCGGCTATCGGCTGGTCATCACCGCCACCGACGATCCCGCGGTCAACCGACAGGTCTTCCTCGACGGCGAGGAGCACGGTGTCTGGGTCAACAGCGCCGACGATCCGGACAACTGCGCGTTCGTGCTGCCCGCCCGTGTGCGGCGGGGACCGCTGCTCGTCACCATCTCCACCGGCGGCCAGAGCCCGGCGGTGGCCACCTGGCTGCGCCGGCGTCTCGAGGGGGAGCTCGGACCCGAGTACGAGGCCCTGATCGCCCTGGTGGCTGCGGAGCGTGACCGACTTCACGCCGAGGGTCGCACGACGGAGGGCCTTGATTGGCAAACTGCCCTCGACTCGGGAATGCTTGACCTGGTCCGCGAGGGTCGCCTCGCCGAAGCCAAGGAGCGCCTCCAGGCGTGTCTCTCGTCGCCATCGGCCTGAACCATCGAACGGTGCCGCTCGATCTGCTCGAGCGCATGACGGTCGACGAGTCGCGGCTGCCCAAGGCTCTGCACGACGTGGCCTCCCGCGAGCACGTGAGCGAAGCGGTGGTGCTCTCCACCTGCAACCGCACCGAGATCTACGCGGTCGCCGAGCGCTTCCACGGCGCCTACCACGACATCCGCAACTTCCTGTCGGAGATGGCCTACCTGCCGCCCGAGGAGTTCAGCGACCACCTCTACGTGCACTACGACGACGAGGCCGTCGCCCATCTCTTCGCGGTCACCGCTGGGCTCGACTCCGCGGTGGTCGGCGAGGCCGAGGTGCTCGGCCAGGTGCGTCACGCGTGGGAGAAGGCGCGCGCCGAGGGCACCGCAGGCTCGTCGCTCAACATGTTGTTCCGCCACGCCCTCGAGGTGGGCAAGCGGGCCCGCACCGAGACCGGCATCGCCCGCAGCATCGTGTCGGTGTCCACCGCCGCGGTGGCCATGGCCGCGGACCGGCTGGGCACGCTGGCCGGGCGTCGCATCCTGGTGCTCGGCGCCGGCGAGATGGGCGAGGGCATGGTGCGCGCGCTGGCCCAACAGGACGTGGCCGAGATGCGTATCGCCAACCGCACGTGGGAGCGGGCCGTCGAGCTGGCCGATCGGGTGGGTGGCGCGGCGGTGCGCCTCGCCGACCTCGACACCACCCTCGCCGACGTCGACCTGCTCCTCACCAGCACGGGTGCCACGTCGATCATGCTCGAGCACACCGATCTCGATCGAGCCATGTCGGCGCGTGCCGGTCGGCCTCTCCTCATCGTCGACGTGGCGGTGCCGCGCGATGTCGACCCCAGTGCCGCCGATCTGCCTGGTGTCACCCTGCTCGACATGGACGACCTGCGCGCCTTCGCCGAACGCGGGCTGGCCGAGCGCCGACGTGAGGTCATGGCGGTGCGCGAGATCGTCGACGACGAGTTGGTGCGCTACACCGCGCTGAGCACGGCGCGCGAGGTGGCTCCGCTCATCGGTGCGCTGCACGAACGAGGTGAGGCGCTGCGTGGTGCCGAGCTCGAGCGGTTCGCGGCACGCCTGTCGACGCTCGATGCCCGCCAGGCCGAGGCCGTCGAGGCCCTCACCCGGGGCATCGTCGCCAAGATGCTGCACGACCCCACCGTCGGGTTGAAGGACGCCGCCGGCACACCACGCGGCGAGCGGCTCGCCGAGGCGCTCCGCGACCTCTTCGATCTCTGACGCCGGCCTCGTGCCCCGCCTCACGCTGCGCCTCGCCACCCGAGGTAGCGCCCTCGCCCGCTGGCAGACCAACCACGTCATCCGCTTGCTGCGGCGTGCCGCCACGGTGGTCGACATCGACCTCGACACCGAGGTGGTGGTGGTCGACACCACCGCCGACCGTCGTCTCGACATCCCGATCTGGGAGATGGGCGGCAAAGGGGTGTTCGTGAAGGAGGTGCAGGCCGCGGTGCTCGACGGCCGCGCCGATCTCGCGGTGCATTCCGCGAAGGATCTGCCGTCCACCGATGTCGACGGGCTCGTCCTCGGCGCCGTACCGCAGCGGGCCGATCCGCGCGACGTGCTGGTGGGTCGCTCGCTCGCCGCGTTGGCCCCGGGAGCGCACGGTGGCCACCGGCTCGGTGCGCCGGCGGGCTCAGCTCGCCTGGCTGCGTCCCGACCTCACCTTCGCCGGGCTGCGCGGCAACATCGCCACCCGCCTCGACAAGATCCCCGACGGAGGCGCCATCGTCATGGCAGTGGCGGCCATCGTGCGGCTCGGCATCGACCTGGTCGACGTCGATCACGAGATCCTCTCGCCCGAGGTGATGCTTCCCCAGGTGGCCCAGGGCGCCCTCGCGGTCGAGTGTCGCTCGGACGATCAATCGGCCCTCACGCTCCTGTCGGCGATCGAGCACACGCCCTCGCGTCGAGCGGTCGATGCGGAGCGAGCCTTCCTCGGTGAGCTCGGGGGCGACTGCGACCTGCCGGCCGGCGCGTTCGCCACTGTCGATCCCGAGGGCGTCGTGACGCTCGACGTGCTGCTCGCGTCGCTCGACGGGCACCTGGTGCTGCGTCATCGCCTCGCGGGAGACGACGGGCCGGGCCTCGGGCGGGAGGGGGCGCGCTTCTTGCTGCACGACGCCGGTGGCGCGTCGCTGCTCGATCGCTGACGTCAAACGGCGGCGATGCGGGTGAGCGTCGTGAAGGTCACCACGTACGCGTCGCGATCCCATCCCGGGCAAGGGAAGAGCACCGACTGCACGGGGCTCTCGGTGTCGACCCGCCCGAGCTCGGTGCCCGACTCGATGTCGAGCACGACCACTCGCTCCAGCGCCCGCTCGGTGTCGTAGTCGTAGCTCAGCAGCTCGCCGGTGTCGGCCCAGCGGATCATGTGGCCGGCCTGGTTCTGCTGGCGCCGCCAGAGCACGTCGGTGGAGCCGTCGACGGCGACGCGCCAGGCGGTCATGCCGCCGTGCCCGCTGTCGTAGCCCACCGCTATGCGGCGCTCGCCGTCGACCACGGGCGGGTTGGCGACGATGCCGCCGGGTTCGCCCACCACCTCCGAGAGGGTGGTCGTGCGGTCGGCCAGGTCGACGCGCACCAGGTGGAGCGGACTCTCCGACGCGGTCTTGCCCCGGAAGCAACCGCCGAACTGGGTGTCGGTGCCGGCCCCGTTGTCGAGGAACCATGCGGCGCCGAGATCGACGACCGCATCCCAGCCGAAGGTCTGCCCCTCGATGGTGCGATAGGTGGCGGGCGGGCCGTCGACCGAGAGCCGGGTGCCATCCCAAGCCACCACGAACAGCGAGTGATCGCCGACGACGATCACGCGGTCATCGAGCGCCGACAGCCGGGCGATGGAGCCCTCGGGAAGCACCAGCCGATCGACGATCTCGAGGCCCTCGGGCTCGAGCACCGCCAGCTCCGAGCCTTCGGCGCCGTCGAGGATGAAGTCCTTCATGACGAGATGGCCGTCGGGCAGCACCAGCAGCGAGTTGTAGGGGCGATCGCGGGGGAGCTCTCTCGCCGCCAGCACCGAGCAATCGGGCGCGAGTCGGTGGCACCAGCGACCCTGGGTCGAGTAGAGCGAGCCGTTGGCGTGCACCGCCAGCCCACCCGGCCACCACGGGCCGGCGGACAGATCAGGCGTGCGAGTCGAGCGGGTCGAGGGTGGTCGGGTCGATGCGCTCGACCCACGCGGTGCCCTCGGTCATGGCCGCGCCGTGCACATAGAGCTCGCCGGGGTCGCGCTGCACCACCATGTTCGACCCGAACAGTGCCCGGTTGGTCGCCCGCAGCTCGTCGCCCGGCCCGAGTCCCAGTCCCGCGCCGGCATGTGGCGCCTGGCGACGGGCGGGGCCGCCGTCCTCGCCGGGCCACGCGCTCGGCCAGTAGCCGGCGGGCGAGCGGTCGGTCGGGCGCGTGTCGGAAGGACTGCTCATGCGACCAGGCCGACGGTCGGCAGCTCACGGGCGAGCGGGGGCGAAATCTCGTCGAGCAGGGCCAGGAGGTCGCGCTGCACGCCCGCCAGCGCGGGATCGTTCCATCGGTTGACGAACTCGCCGGGGTCGTCGTGCAGGTCGTAGAGCTCGCCCGTGTCGGGCGCGTCGAGCCACCGCGTCAGCTTGTAGCGATCGGTGGTGACGGTGCGCAGCGGCACCCTGATCATCACGTGGAAGTCGTCCTCGGTGAGCACCCATTCGCGAGGTCGGTCGAGCAGCGAGCGACCTTCGTGATGGGTGGCCGGAGCCAGCCCGGCCACGTCGAGCATGGTGGGGGCCAGGTCGATCGTGCCGACCGGATCGTCGACCACCTCGCCGGCTTCGAAGCCGGGTCCCCGGGCGATCAGCGCCACCCGCAGCAGCCCTTCGTAGTGCATCGGCCCCTTGAAGATCATCTGGTGATCGCCGAGCAGCTCGCCGTGGTCGGTGGTGAACAGCACGAGCGTGTCGTCGGCCAACCCGAGCTCGTCGAGCGTGTCGAGGATGCGACCGATGTTCCAGTCGAGCTGGCTCACCATGCCGTAGTAGGCGGCGATCATCTTGGCCAGCTCCGGCTCGGTGAGTGTGGCGCCACCCGGATTGGCCCATTCGAAGTCTCGACCTCGCGCGCCTTGGGTCCACATGCGGTGGAACGGCGGCTTGTTGTCGAACTCGTCGGTCCGCCGCTCGGGCATCACCTCGGCCACGTCGGCGGGTGAGTACTGGTCGAACCACCTCGCCGGTGGATCCATCGGATGGTGCGGGTCGGTGAAGCTCACCCAGCCGAAGAAGGGCTCGCCCTGGGCCGAGGTCTGCTGGAGCCAGTCGATGGTGCGGTCGGCCACCCAGGTGGTGGGGTGGTCCTCCTCGGGGAGGGCGTTGCGCCAGGTCTGGGTGTGATCCCAGGTCGCGCCCGCGGCCTCGGGCTGCATGAGGCGCAGGCGCTCGGACGCCTTCTCGACGCCGTCACGGCTGATGTACTGCCCGTAGTGCAGACCGAACGGCGCCGGGCCGAAGCACCACGTCCACTGGCCCATCATCGGGGCCATCCGCATGTTGTGGCCGAAGAGCAGCAGCTGGTTGTAGTCGAAGCCGAAGTGCGGGCCGACCCAGTCGGGGTCCATCGACGCCGACCCCTCCACCGACTCGAGCCGGCCGGTGGGGAAGAACGGATAGGTCGAGGCGAAATGCGCCTTGCCGAGAAAGCCCGTGCGCCAACCCTGCTGCGCGAACGTGGTGGCGATCGACTGTTCGGTGGCGTCGAGCGGCAGGTCGATGCCGTTGAACGTGACGCCATGGGTCGACGCGTACTGCCCGGTGAGGATGCTGGCCCGGGCCGGCTGGCAGAACGGGTTCTGCGTGCGACACGACGTGAACCGGGTGCCCTGGGCGGCGAGCCGGTCGAGGTTGGGGGTCTGGCAGACCGGGTTGCCGTAGGCGCCGATGGTGTCGGCGCGCTGCTGATCGGTGGTGATGAGAAGGATGTTCATGGCGTCGGCCTCGGCTCGTGGGTGGCGGTCAGACGTCGATCGTGAGGCCGTCGTGGGCCAGCACGACCTCGCCGTCGAAGATGGCCTTCGCCGCATCGACCCATTGCTGTTCGGTGCCGGGCAGCGGCGAGGGCACCGGATGGGTCAGCACCAACGTGCGCACTCCCGCCCGCTTGGCGGTGTCGGCGGCATCCTCGATCGACGAGTGGTAGTCGAGGATGTCCTTCAGGCGGGGCACCGGGATGGCCTCGATGAGGGCCCGGTTGATCACGGTCTGCACGTAGACGTCGGCACCGGCGCACAGCCGGTCGAGGCCCTCGCACGGCACGGTGTCGCCCGCCAACACCACGGCCTTGCCATCGGCCTCCACACGGAACCCGATGGTGGGGTGCACCGGCCGGTGGTCGGTGGCGTCGCAGGTGACCCGTACCACGCCGTCATCGAGCACGACTCCGTCGGCCGCCTCGGTGACCACCACCTCGGGTTGCCAGGTGAGGTCGTCGTGATGGGCGATGCGGTACTCGACGTCGTGCTCGAGCATCGCCAGGGTGCGGTCGGTGAAGGCCTGGGTGCCGACGGGGCCGATGACCGGCAGGGGCAGCGGGGCCAGCGACATGGCCCACCGCATGGTGACCACATCGTTGAAATCGGTGATGTGGTCGCTGTGCAGATGGGTGAGCAGCACCGCGGTGATGCCTGCGGGCATCAGTCCCGCCGCGGCGGCACGCATCAGCACGCCCCGGCCGCAGTCGACGAGGAGGTCGCGCCCGCCGGCGCGCACGAGGGTGGCGGGTCCGGCCCGGTTGGGGTCGGGGAGTGGGCTACCTGTTCCGAGCGTGATGACCTGCATGGTGAGTGACGGTAGGAAAATTTCAGTCACACTGTCAATAGTTTCGCCTGCGGCCACGCGGCGTAGGGTCGCGGCCGTGATGTCGGACGAGCCGGTCGAGCAGCGAGAGATCGGCGTCGGGCCCCACCCAGAACCCTGGCCGATCGACGACCGGCTCGACCCCGAGCTGCTGCGCGACGGCGATCGCCGCAACGTGGTCGACCGCTATCGCTACTGGCGTCGCGACGCGATCGTCGCCGACCTCGATCACCGTCGACACCCGTTTCACGTCGCCGTCGAGAACTGGCAACACGACATGAACATCGGTGCAGTGGTGCGCAACGCCAACGCGTTCCTGGCCGCAGAGGTGCACATCGTCGGCCGCCGTCGCTGGAATCGACGCGGTGCGATGGTCACTGAGCGCTACCAGCACGTGCGCCATCACGACAGCATCGGAGAACTGGTGGTCTGGGCCGCTGCCGAAGAGCTGCCGATCGTTGGCATCGACAACCTTCCTGGCTCGGTGCTCATCGAACGCACGGCGTTGCCGGAGCGCTGCGTGCTCTTGTTCGGGCAGGAAGGACCCGGGCCTGTCGGCCGAGGCCCACGACGCGTGCGCGCTCGTCTGCTCCATCGCTCAGTTCGGCTCCACCCGGTCGATCAACGCGGGCGTGGCGTCGGGCATCGCCATGCACGTCTGGATCCGCCAGCACGCCGACCTGTCTGCGCTGTCCTGACGCAGGATGCAGTCCTGCGCAGAGATGCGCGGGTCAGCAACGATGGAGCAGCGCGGCGAGGGTGCGCGTCATGGCCCGCCGGGCGGTGGCCACGGGTAGGCCCGAGCTGCGCATGGCGTCCCAATAGCCCCAGCTCGTGGTGGCGTCGAGCGCCCCGAGCAGCTCGCGACGATCGGCCGCCGGCCGGCCCCGCAGCTCGGCGTCGAACACCCGCGCCAGCTCCTCGCGAGCGAAGGCGGCGAGTTGGTCTCGGTGGCGCCGCAGTTCAGGTGAGAACGGCTCGTGCACCGCTGAGGCCCGCCGGACCGGCGTGATCCACTCGAGGATCGAAGAGCGTTGAGCGACGAGCAGATCGATGCGCTCGTCGAGCGGCAGGCTTGGCGTCGATCGGCGTGAAGCGGTCCATCACCTGCTCGACCCGACGATCGGCCACCGCGCCGAGCAGCGCCTCGAGGTCGTCGAAGTGGTGATAGATGAGGCGTTCGGAGATGCCGGCGCGACTCGCGATGCGGGCGGCGGTCGGCTGAAGGTCACCTTCTTCGATCAGGCCCAGCATCGCGTCGGCGATGGCGGCGCGGGTGCGGGTGGAGCGAGCGGCGCGCCCGTCGATCTTCCCTTCGAGGTCGTCACCGGCTCGCGCTCCGACCGGGGTGGCGGCCGTGCGTGGTTCGCCCGCTCTGGTTCCGGCCATGCTTGACATCTTACAGGACCTCTGCAATAACCGGGTCATGGAGACCCTGCGCACCCCCGACGACCGCTTCGAAGGCCTCCCCGGCTACTCGTTCGCTCCGCACTACGTCGAGATCGACGACGGCGAAGGGGGCTCACTGCGGGTGCACTACCTCGACGAGGGCCCGCCCGACGCGCCGATCGTCCTGATGATGCACGGCGAGCCGTCGTGGTGCTTCCTCTATCGAAAGATGATCCCAGTGGTCGTCGCCGCAGGCTTCCGCGTGGTGGCGCCCGACCTCGTCGGGTTCGGCCGGTCCGACAAGCCGATGTCGCGCGACGACTACACCTACGCACGACACGTCGAGTGGATGCGGTCCGCCTTGTTCGACCAGCTCGACCTCCGAGACGTCAACCTCGTCTGCCAGGACTGGGGCGGCCTCATCGGTCTGCGGCTGGTGGCCGAACACCCCGAGCGTTTCGCCCGAGTGGTGGCGGCCAACACGTTCCTGCCCACGGGCGACCGCTCGCCCGGCGACGCGTTCCTCCGCTGGCAGCAGTTCTCCCAGACCGTCGACGACTTCGCCGTCGGGTTCATCGTGAACACGGGCTGCGCCACCGAGCTGGCACCCGAGGTGGTCGCCGCCTACGACGCACCGTTCCCCGACGACCGCTACAAGGCGGGCGCCCGCCAGTTCCCCATGCTCGTGCCCACCGGGCCCGACGATCCTGCGGCAGCCGCCAACACGGCGGCGTGGGCCTCGCTGGCCACGTTCGACAAGCCCTTCCTCACGGCGTTCAGTGACCTCGATCCGATCATGGCCGGCTCCGACCGCAAGTTCCTCGAGGTCGTGCCCGGCACCGCCGGGCAGCCGCACACCACCATCGAAGGCGGAAGCCACTTCCTGCAGGAGGACCGGGGCGAGCGCCTGGCCGAGGTCGTGGTCGACTTCATACGCACCACCTGACACCGGTGCGGGCCTAGCGTTTGGTTCTGCCCGTTCCGGGGGAGAGCCTTCCGGGGGAAGGGAGCCGGCATGACCAGTCCAACGTTTCCCAGTCCGTCCGAGCAGCTCGCCGTCCTGCGCAGCAGTCGCGCGGTGGCCATCGTCGCGGGCCTGATCGCACTGGTCGCCGGCATCGTCGTGCTGGCGTGGCCCGACCAGACCGTGCAGGTCGTCGCCCGCGTGGTCGGCGTTTTCCTCATCATCGCGGGCCTGGCCCAGATCATCGACGCCCTCGTCACTCATCGCCAGGGCACCTATTGGGGCCTGCTCCTGCTGCGGGGCCTCATCGATCTGGCCATCGGTGTCGTGGCCGTGGCCTGGCCCGACATCACCGTGTGGGCCCTCGTCGTGTTGATCGGACTCGAGCTGATCATCGGCGGCATCGTCTCGGTGATCGTGTCGTTCCGCACGCCGAAGGAGCTCGAGAGCCGGTCGCGTTACCTGTGGCGCGGCATCATCACCATCATCGCCGGCGTGGTCGTGATCGCCTGGCCCGACGCCACGGTGTTCGTGGTCGCCCTCGTGCTCGGGATCTATCTCGTGATCCTCGGTCTGATCCTGCTCTGGGCCGGCTTCCAGCTGGGCAAGGTGGAGCGCATGACACCCTCGGTTTGACGGTGTGGGGCCCTCGCGACCTCCGCGAGGGACGATGCTGGATCACGATGGAGCCATGAGCAGGAGACGTTGGCTGGTTGTCGGCCTGGCCGTCGCGCTGGTGGTGGTGATCGCGGGGGTCGCCATCACGATCCTTCGTGGTCGGCCGCCCGAGCAGGCCTCGGTCGACGAGGCCGTCGAGCAGTACCGCACCACGGCGCCTCCTTCCACCGAGCCGCCTGCGCCCGACCGGCCGACTCCCGGCGTCTACACCGCCACCGGCGACGGGCGCGAGAAGCTGAGCTTCCAGACCAGCGAGCAGCCCATCGGGCCGACCATCCCCGTGACCGTGACCCTCAAGGGCGATGACTGCTTCGACGTGCGGGTCGACTACAACGCCAACCACTGGCAGTCGTGGCGCTACTGCCAGCGCGACGGCGGCCTGGTCGACACCGGCGGAGAGGTCTATCAACGCTTCGACCTGGTCGTGGTGAGCCCCGAATCGCTGTCGACGTCGGTCTGCGACCCACCGGCGGTGGTGGTGCGGGCCGGCATGACCGAAGGCGAGACGTGGGACCAGACCTGCACGGTCACGAGTCCCGACACCGGTGACAGCACCACGTCGGGGCCTCATCTCTTCGTGGGCCGCGAAGACATCCTGGTGGGCTCCGAGCTCGTCGAGACCCACCACGTGCGCGACCAGCGCACCTACTCGGGTGACCAGGAGGGTGCCGGCACGGTCGACCTCTGGCTCGACATCCGCACCGGCCTACCGGTGCGGATGTCCTGGAACCTCCGGATCGACTCGCCGTCGCCCATCGGTTCGGTCACCTACACCGAGGAGGGCACCTGGACCCTCGATTCGTTGCAGCCCCGCGAGGTCTGACCGGGGACGAGTCAGGTGAGCCTGATCAAGTGAGCCGGTACCAGCTGTCCATGTGGTCGAGCATGGCGTCGGACACCAGGCCCCGCTCGGGCACCGTGTTGGCCATGCCGTAGATCGGGGCCATGCCTCCCTCGGCGCTCGGGTTGGCGCGCACCCACTCGATCGACGCTCGCAGGTCGTCGAGGAAGCGCTCGGCCACCCCCGCCTGGGTGTGGCGCTGCGTGACGCACAGGTGGATCGCCGCCGGCCGGTGGAGCGGGTTGAGCGCCCAGCCCCGGGCCGTCATGGCGTCGTTGACCCGATAGACGTCGAGATCGTCATCGGGAGTGTCGAACGCGATCACGAACAGCGGATCGCCGTACACCCGCACCTCCGGCATGGTGCGCAGGCCCGCCTTGATGGTGGCGGCCGTCTCGAGGATGCGGCGGGTGGCCTCGAGGTAGCCCGACTCGCCCATCGACACGAGCGACGCCCAGCAGGCGGCACTGAGTGCCCCGGGACGCGAGCCGGCGAACGAGGGTGAGCAGTAGAGCCCGCCGGGCCAGTCGGTGACCGTGAAGTACTGGTGGTGGCGCAGCTCCTGGTTGCGATAGAGCACGACCGAGGTGCCTTTGGCGGCGTAGCCGAACTTGTGAGTGTCGGCCGACATCGACGTGACGCCGGGCAGCCGGAAGTCGAAGGCCGGCACGTCGTAGCCCAGCTTCTCGGCCCACGGGAGGACGAACCCGCCGAGGCACGCGTCGGTGTGGAACCCGATGCCACGCTCGCGAGCGATCTCCGACAGGTCCTCGATGGGATCGACCAGGCCGTGCGGGAAGGGCGGTGCGGAGCCGACCATCACCACGGTGTCGTCGGTGACGGCATCGGCCATGGCGTCGACGTCGGCCCGCCAGTCGTCACCCACCGGCACGTGCACGATGTCGATGCCGAAGTACTGCGCCGACTTGTCGAACGCCGCATGGGCCGTCTCGGGCACGACCATCTGTGGTCGGGTGATGCCACGGGTCGCCAGGTGGAAGTCGCGGTAGGTCTTCATCGCGAGTTGGATGCTCTCGCTGCCTCCGGACGACACCGTGCCGCACACGCCGTCGGGTGATCCCGGGCCATCGCCGATGCCGCCCGCGCCGAGCATGTTGGCGGTCATCGCCACGATCTCGCTCTCGTACTTCACCGCGCTCGGCCACATGTCGGTGTGCAGCGGGTTGGCCTGCGAGTTGATGGCGTAGGCCTCGACCAGGAAGTCGATGTGCTCCTGATCGCCGTTGTAGACACAACCCGACGCGTAGCCCTCGGCCCAGCGGGCCTGCTCCTCGGCGGCCATCTCGCGCATCATCTGCAGGATGTCATCGCGCGGCACGCCCTTCTCGGGGATCGACGCGTAGGTCTCGTAGCGCGAGCGGAACTCTTTGATGGTGGGTTCGGGCGGTGTGTCGTGCTCGGTCATAGGTGTCTCCGGCGAGTGTTTGCGCAGGCTGAAGGTCTCAGGCGTGACGGTTGAGGGTGGCGAACAGGCCCTTGGTGCGTTTGTAGTAGTCGGTGAAGGCCGCGAAGGCGCGATCGTGCACCTCTCGGTTGGCGGCCTGCGGGGTGTACGTGTTCGAGATGTCGACCAACGCGGGGATGTCGTCCCATCGCAGCAGGCCGAGGGCGACGGCGGCGGAGAAGGCGGCGCCGCGCACGTTCGCCAGCCGGGGTTCGGCCGCTTGGCGCACCGGTCGGTCGAGCACGTCGGCCATGATCTGGCACCAGAGCGGCGAGAGCGCACCACCACCGATGAACGTGAGCCCGTCCAACCGGCGCTTGGTGAACTTCTCGACGGAGACGAGCATCCAGCGAGCGTTGAGGGCGACACCCTCGAAAACGCTGCGGACCAGATCGGCACGGTTGGTGCTGAGGCCGAGGTTGATCCATCCACCGCGAATCCGGTGGTCGTCGACCGGGGTGCGCTCGCCGTTGAGCCAGGGGAAGAAGATGACGCCGTTGCTGCCGGCCGGTGAGGTGGCCGCGAGCTCGTTGAGGGATCCGAGGATGTCGTCTGGTGCGTTCACGACCGACAGGCCGTCATTGGCCAGCAGCACGTTGTCGATCAACCAGGTGAGCGAGGCGCCGGCCACGTCCTGCTCGGTGGCCACCCAGTAGCGCCGGGGAATGCCGGAGGGCAGCGAGGTGATGTTGTGCAACACGTCGGTCTTCTTGAAGGGGACGTGACAGGAGAGCCATGACGAGGTGCCCACGTAGAGATGGGCGTCGTAGTCGCGTACGGCACCCGATCCGATGCCCGCAGAGCAGGTGTCGCCCGTGCCGGTGACGACCTGCACGTGCTCACCCAGCCCGAACTCCTTGGCCCGCTCGGCGGTGATCGGGCCGACGATCGACCCGGTGGGCATCAGATCGGGCAGCTTCGTGCGGTCGATGCCGGTCCAGGCGAGCAGCTCGTCGTCGTAGTCGACCCGGCTGAGGTCGCGGTTGTCGGTGACCCAGTGGCCGACCATCGAGTCGTAGGAGGCCACGAACCGGCCCGTCAGCCGCATGTTGAGGAAGTCCATGGGCTCGAGGAACTTGTAGGTGTCGCGGTAGACGTCGGGTCGCTCGTGCTTGAGCCAGAGGATGTGGCCGGTCGAGTCCTTGCCTGTCCGCGACGGCATGCCTCCTGATCGCTGGATCCATCGCCGCAACTTGATGGCGTTGTAGCCCACGCCCGGCACGGTGATGCCGCCGCTGGTCGCTCGTCGGACGTGAGGGGCCCCACGGTCGTCCATCCAGCTGATGGCGTTGGTGAGCGGTGTGCCCTTCTCGTCGACGGCGACGGTGGCCATCCATTGCGCGGTGACGGCGATGGCGACGATGTCGTCGACAGGAACGTGGTGCTGCCCCAGCAGCTCCTTCATGCCGTCGGCGATCGTCGACCACCACTGCTCGGCGTCCTGCTCGACGCCGCCTCCGGGCACCAGGATGAGGTCGTTGTGGCGCACGGTGTGGGCCATCACCCGGCCCTGTGTCGACACCAGGGCGATCTTCGGGCCGCCCGTGCCCAGGTCGACCGCGAGCACGTACCGATCGGCGCCCGTCTCGCGAGGGCCGACCGCCCCGCCGGTCGTGTGAGCTGCGGCCATGTCCGTCACGCTAGTCCTGGCCCGATGGGCGTCGTCCGCCCGGGTCGGGGGCGTTCGGGCACCGGTAGCCTGGCGGCCGTGGATCTGGCAACGGCACTCGGCATCGTGGCGACGGTCGCGTTCCTCGTGCGGTTGCTGCCCCAGCCCATCCGCCTGATCCGCACCGGTGTGCCCGACGGGGTGTCGCCGCTCATGGCGATGAACATCGCCCTCACCGAACTGGCCTGGCTCGCCTATGGCCTGAGCACCGGTTTGGTCCCCGTGTGGGCCGTGTCGCTGCCGGCCTTTCCGCTGGCGTTGCTCACGGTCGTGCTGCTCCGCGCCCAGATCCGCCGGTCCGATCTGATCGGAGCAGTTCTGTGGGCGGTGCTCATCGTCATCGCGTGGGTGGGTGGTGCGCTCGGCGCAGTGCTCGCGGCTGTCGGTCGTCGTGCAGTACGGCCCGCAGGTGTGGACCGCGTTGCGGCAGGACGATCTCGACGGCATCTCGCCCACCATGTGGAAGCTGGCGTTCATCGACGCCCTCACCTGGGGCGCCTACGGCCTGGCCGTCGGCGATCCGGCGTTGCTGGGCTACACGGTGATGCTCTCGGCGTCGGCCGTCACGATCCTCGTGCGCCTGTCCCAGACCGCCGCCCGTCGCGACGTGGGGACACCGGCCGTCGCGCCGGCGGCCGAGCCCGCGTAGGCTCACCCGCCATGAGCGGGGCCCTCGACGAAGCGGCAATCGACGACCTGTTGGGCAGGCTGCGCGACTCGCCGGCCGATTACGTGAAGGTGGCCGTCACCGACGTCGACGGCATCCTCCGGGGGAAGTACCTCGACAAGCAGAAGTTCCTCTCCGCGGCGCGCTCCGGATTCGGCTTCTGCAACGTCGTGTTCGGCTGGGACTCGTCCGACCAGTGCTACGACAACGTCGCGTACACGGGCTGGCAGAGCGGCTATCCCGACGCTGAGGTGCGCATCGACCTCTCGACCCATCGCACCATCCCGTGGGAGAGCGAGCGCGACTTCTTCCTCGGCGACTTCGTGGGCACCGGCCATCAGGCGCTCGACGTCTGCCCGCGCCAGGCGTTGCGGCGGGTCGTGGCGCGGGCCACCGAGATGGGTTACGCGGCCAACTTCGGGCTCGAGTTCGAGTGGTTCAACTTCCTCGAGACACCGCAGTCGTTGCACGACAAGGACTTCCGCGATCTGCAGCCACTCACCCCGGGCATGTTCGGCTACTCGGTGCTGCGCCAGACCCACAACCAACCCTTCTTCGACGCGTTGCTGGGTGAGCTGCGATCGTTCGGCGTGCCGCTCGAGGGCCTGCACACCGAGACGGGCCCGGGAGTGTTCGAGGCGGCCATCCTCTACGGGCCGGCGCTCGAAGCGGCCGACCGAGCCCAACTGTTCAAGTCGGGCGTGAAGGAGATCGGCCACCGCTTCGGCATCCTCCCCACGTTCATGGCCCGCTGGAACACCGAGCTCCCCGGATGCTCGGGGCACGCCCACCAGTCGCTCTGGGATCTCGACGGTGAGCGCAGCCTGTTCTTCGACGAGCACGCCGAGCACTCGATGAGCAGCACCTTCCGTTCCTACCTGGCAGGCATCCTCACGCTCCTGCCCGAGCTCCTGGTGTTCTGGGCGCCCACGGTCAACAGCTACAAGCGCCTGGTCGACGGGTTCTGGGCCCCCACCAAGGCCACGTGGGGCATCGACAACCGCACCGTGGCCTGCCGGGTGATACCGGGCACGGCGAGCTCGACCACGGCTCGAGATGCGGGTGCCCGGCGCCGACGTCAACCCCTACCTGGCGGTGGCGGCCTGCCTGGGGGCGGGGCTCTGGGGCATCGAGCAGGGCCTCGACCTCGACCGCGACCCGATCGTCGGCAGCGCGTATGCCGACCAGACCCTCGAACGACTGCCCCGCACGCTCCAGGCGGCCACCGACCGGCTGGCCGGGTCGAAGGCGGCGCGCGCCATCTTCGGCGACGGCTTCGTCGACCACTACGCGTCGACCCGCGAGTGGGAGTGGCGCCAGTTCGGCGACGTGGTCACCGACTGGGAGCTGCGCCGCTACTTCGAGATCATCTAGATCGCGGCCGCTAGTTCGCGGCCGCGAACCCGGCATCACCCCGAAATTGGTGCGTGAAACAACCGTATGGGTTGTTTCACGCACCAATTTGGGGCGGTGAAGATGGACGGCCAGTTCGGGCCTAGCCTTCACCGCGATGACGGTTCATCGGTTCAGCTTCCCCACCGACATCCGCTTCGGCGTCGGGGCGCGCCACGGTCTGGCTCAACACTTGGTCGATTGCGGCTGCCGCCGGCCCCTCGTCGTCACTGATCGGGGTGTCGCCCGCCAGGCCTTCCTCACCGGCCTGGTCGACGAGATGAGAGCCGCCGGGCTCGAGCCGTCGGTGTTCGACGAGGTGGAGGGCAACCCGGTCGAGTCACAGGTCATCGACGGCGTGGCCACCTACCAGGCCCAGGACGCCGACTGCCTGGTGGGTGTCGGGGGAGGGGCCGCGCTCGACGTGGCCAAAGCGGTGGCGTTGCTGGCCAGCCATCCTGGTCACCTCTTCGCCTACGAGGACGAGACACCCGAGGCGCTGCCGATCACCGAGGCGGTGCCGCACTTCGTCGCCGTGCCCACCACCGCGGGCACCGGCAGCGAGGTCGGCCGCAGTGCCGTGATCAGCGACGAGCATCACGTCAAGCGCATCATCTTCTCCCCGCACCTGCTGGCCAAGGTGGTGTTCGCCGATCCCGAGGTGACCGTCGGCCTGCCGCCCGCCATCACCGCGGCCACGGGCGTCGACGCCCTCACCCACAACATCGAGGCCTATCTGGCCAAGGCCTACCACCCGATCTGCGACGGCATCGCCCTCGAAGGCCTGCGCCTCGGCGCCGAGTTCCTGCCGCGGGCCGTGGTCGCGCCCACCGATCTCGACGCCAGAGGCGCCATGTTGATGTGCTCGATGATGGGGGCCATCGCCTTCCAGAAGGGACTGGGTCTGGTGCACTCCACGGCCCACGCCCTCGGCACCGTGGCCGACATGCATCACGGCCTGGCCAACGCGGTGATGATCGACCATGCCCTGCGGTTCAACGTCGAGGCCGCACCCGGCCGGTTCGCCATCCTCGCCGAGACGGTCGGGCTCGACGACCGCCGGCCCGAGGCGTTCCTCGAATGGTTGCGGGCGCTCAAGTCGGAGCTCGGCGTGCCGGCATCGCTGGCGGCCACCGAGCGTCGACCCAGCCGATGTCGACCGACTCGCCGGCCTGGCGTTCGCCGACACCTGCCATCTGAACAACCCACGCCCGGTGACCGAGGACGACTTCCGGGCCATCTATCTCGAGGCCTTCTCATGAGCCCGCTCGGCACCAGCAGCAGGCGCGACCCCGACCGCCCGCGGATCGGCATCTCGGCCAGCTTCTTCCACGCCGATCCCGAGCGGGCGGTGTTCAAGGGCAAGACGTTGCTCTACCTCGACGAGGCCATGAGCCATTGGGTGGCGAGTGGTGGGGCGGTCACCTATCTGGTGCCCACCGCGCCCGGCGTCGGACCGGAGATCGACGACTGGGTGGCCGACCTCGACGGACTGGTGCTGCAAGGTGGCTCCGATGTCTGCCCGCGCACCTACGACGAGGAGCCGCTGCGTCCCGAGTGGCAGGGCGACGAGGTGCGCGACCGCTACGAGATCGACCTGCTGAACCGGTTCCACGAGGCGGGCAAGCCGGTGCTCGGCGTGTGTCGGGGCGTGCAGGTCATCAACGTGGCCTTCGGCGGCACGCTCTATCAGGACATCTCCAGCCAGGTCGACACGAGCTTCGAGCACCGCGACTGGGTGCCCTACGACGAAAACCGCCACGAGCTCGACATCGTGGCCGGGTCGCACCTCGCAGGCCTCTACCCCGGTGTCGCTCGGGCGACCGTCAACAGCGTTCACCACCAGGCTGCTAAGGACATCGGCAACGGCCTGGTCGTCGAGGCGGTGTCGCCCGACGACGGGGTGGTCGAAGCCCTGCGACTCGACGACGACGACTCGTTCGTGTTCGGCGTGCAGTGGCACCCCGAGTGGGTGGGTGGGCGCGACGATCTCCTGCCGTCCGATCCGCTGCTCGACGACTTCCTCGGCCGCGCGTCGGCTCGTGGCGCGCGCCGTCGCATGAGAGCTCGTACATCGATCGACGTCGAGGACGCCTACGCGCGCGCCCGGGCTGCGCAACCAGCATGGGCGCAGCGTCCGTTGGGCGAGCGTGTTGCGGTGATCGGCCGGTTCCGTGCGCTGGTCGAGGAGCGCCAGGACCGACTGGCCGAGCTGCTCACCGCCGACATGGGCAAGCCCATCACCCAGGCCCGCAACGAGCTGGCCGGCCTGCTACCCCGCATCGACTTCTTCCTCGACGAGGTACCGAAGGTGCTGGCGCCGGTGACGGTCACCGACGAGGGCCCGTCCCTGCGCGAGGAGATCACCTACGAGCCGCTGGGAGTGGTGGCCAACGTGTCGGCCTGGAACTACCCCTGGTTCGTCGGAGCCAACGTCTTCGTGCCCGCGCTGCTCACCGGCAACGCCGTGCTCTACAAGCCCTCCGAGTTGGTGCCGCGCACCGGCGGCGCCATCGCGTCCACCTTGCACGAGGCCGGCGTACCCGACGACGTGTTCACGCTGGTGGGGGGTGGGCCCGAGGCGGGTGCCGCTCTCGTCGATCAGCCGGTCGACGGCGTGTTCTTCACGGGCTCGTTCGCCACGGGGCGAGCCATCGCGCAGGCGACCGCCGGGCGCATGATCAGGGTGCAGCTCGAGCTCGGCGGCAAGGATCCCGTCTACGTCGCCGACGACGTCGATCCGGCGGTGGCGGCCGAAGCGTTGGCCGACGGGGCGTTCTACAACGGCGGGCAGAGCTGCTGTTCGGTCGAGCGCATCTATGTCCATCGCCGTGTGCACGACGCATTCGTCGACGCCTTGGTGCACACGGTCGAGTCCTTCGTGATCGGCGATCCCACGCAACCCGACACCTACCTCGGCCCCCTCGCGAGACCTCAGCAGCTCGAGGTGCTCGAGGCCCAGGTGGCCGACGCCGTCGACCACGGCGCGACCGTGCGCATCGGCGGGGGCCGGGTCGATCGTGACGGCGAGCCGTGGTTCGCGCCGACGGTGCTCACCGACGTCACGCACGACATGGCCGTCATGCGCGACGAGAGCTTCGGTCCGATCATCGGGGTGATGGCCGTCGACGACGACGAGCAGGCGATCGGGTTGATGAACGACACCGACTACGGGTTGACCGCGGGGGTCTACTCGTCCGACGAGGCACGGGCGCGGGCCATCCTCCAGCGCCTCGATGCCGGATCCGCCTACTGGAACTGCTGCGACCGGGTCAGCCCCCGGCTGCCGTGGTCGGGCCGGCACCATTCGGGCGTCGGGTCCACCCTCGGCACGGCGGGCGTGCTGACGTTCGTGCAACCCAAGGCCTGGCACCTCCGCGGCTGAGCCCACTGTTCAGACGCGGGCCGTTCAGACGCAGGGCCGTTCTGCCGATGGGCACCTCACCGATCGCGCCTCGTTACTGTCGGGGTGTCGACATCAAGCTCGCCTGCCGAGGAGTTGCACCGTGCCGATCCATCCCGTCGCCCTCGATCTCGCTGCCGCCCAGGAGACCACGGGCCAAGATCCCTTCACCCTCCAGAACAAGAAGCTGCTCAAGGTGCTGCTGCAGTACGGCCCGATCAAGGCGGCGCTCGGCTCGATGGTCGCCTACCAGGGCGACGCCAAGTTCGAGTCGGCCGGTGCCGGCGGTGCCTCGAAGTGGCTCAAGCAGAAGGTCACCGGTGAGGGCCAGCAGCTGATGACCGTCGAGGGCACCGGCGAGGTGTTCTTGGCCGACATGGGCATGGAGATCCAGGTGATGTACCTGGAGAACGACTCGGTCAGCGTGAACGGCGCGAGCATCCTGGCCCACAGCGCCAGCATCGAAGGCGATATCCATCGCGTCGGCGGCGCCGGGTCGATGGCGGGTGGCATGTGGAACGTCGCCCTCACCGGCACCGGCTACGTCGCGGTCACGAGCGATGGTCCACCCGTCGTGCTCGACGTCGCCAGCGCGCCGACCTTCGCCGACCCGAACGCCGTCGTCATGTGGACGAGCGGGGTCACTATGAACATCAAGGCCGACGTCAACCTCAAGACGTTCATCGGGAAAGGATCGGGCGAGACCTTCCAGATGGCCTTTGGCGGGCAGGGGTGGGTCATGGTGCAACCTTCCGAGGGCCGGGCGGCCGGCGGCGGTCAGGGCACCGGCGTCGGCATCTGAGTCGGCGCCCCCGACCTACGATGCGTCGATGGAGCTCACCGACCTGCTCGAGTTCGAGGAGATAAAGCGCGTCAAGTACGCCTACATGCGCTGCATCGACCAGAAGCTGTGGACCGAGATCGCCGGCTTGTTCACCGACGACGCGGTCGCCGCCTACAGCGGCGGGAAATACCAGTTCCACGGCCGGGACGCCATCGTCGACTTCCTCGAGCGCAACATGGGCTCGCCCACCTTCCACTCGAGCCATCGCGTGCACCATCCCGAGATCGAGCTCACCGGCCCCGACACCGCGGTGGGCGTGTGGGCCATGGACGACGTCGTCGTCATGACCGACTGGGATCTGACGGTCCGCGGCGCGGCTTTCTACACCGACGAGTACCGCAAGGTCGACGGGCGCTGGAAGATCGCGCGCACCGGCTACAAGCGGACCTACGAGGAGATCCAGGCCCGCGCCGACGTCCCGGGACTGCGGCTCACCGCGTCGTGGTGGTCGACCGACGGGGTCAGCGAGCTCGACGCATCCTGAGCCGATCCCGCTCCTACCATCTGGCCCGTGTCCGACCCGGCGGGTGACTGCCATGACCGACGAGGCGCGCTCCGGCGCGCCCCGTTTCGACGTGGTCGCCTACCAGCGCCAGCTCCGGCTGGTCTGGGTGATCGTGGTCGCCGCCGGGTTGGGTGCCGTCCTGGCCGACGGTCGCCCCACGGGGCTCGTGGTCGTCGATGCGTTCTGGCGGTTCGCGTTCGCGGCGGTCGTCACGCTCGCCGCGTCCTACGCCAAGCGCTGGACCTGGCTGGTGGTGGCCGGCGCGGCGGCGGCCGGGGCCGTCGGTGCCGACCTGGCCGTCGTCGTCGGAGGTCTGGTCGTGCTCGCCGCCGCGATCGTCGTGGCGCTGCGCTCGAGACGCGACCCCGTCCTGGGCGCTCTCGTCGTCGCCGGGGCCATGCAGGTGCTGTTGCGCCTACCCGACGTCGGCCCCGAGGGCGCGACCGCGGTGCTCGCTGCGCTCGCGCCCGTCCCCCTGCTGGTCTCGGCCTATCGCGCCGTCGGACCCTCGATCCAACGGCGGCTGCGGCGCGGCGCGCTCGTCGTCGGAGCGGTCCTGGTGGTCGTGTTGGTGCCGGTGGCGATCGCAGGCGTCGTCACCTGGCGCAGCGGTGCCCAGGCCACCACCGAGAGCCGCGCCTGGCTCGACGCGGCCCGTGAGGGCGACCAGCAGGCGGTGCTCGGCCACCTCGCCACCGCTTACGACGCGTTCTCCGACGCGGCGGCATCGACCACCGCGTGGTACCTCGCTCCTGCCCGCGCTCTGCCGGTCGTGGGACCTCAGCTCGATGCCGTGGCGACCGTGGCGGGCAATGGCCGCGACATCGTCGAGGCCGCCACCACCGCCGCGGAGATTGCCGACCTGCAGCAACTGCGGGTCACCGGGGGTCGCATCGACCTCGGTCGCCTCGAAGCCTTGCGCGATCCGGTCGCAGTGGTGTCGGATCGTGTCGAGACGGCCCGCCGCGAGCTTGCCGACCTCGACACCACGTGGCTGGTGGCTCCCGTCACCAGCCGGCTCGACGACTTCGACGACCAGCTGGCCGATGCGTCCGACGACGCCGATCTGGCGTCCGCCACCCTCGACGTGCTCCCGCCGATGTTGGGCAGCGATGGGCCACGCCGCTATCTCGTGGTGTTCACCAGCCCTGCGGAGACCCGCGAGCTCGGCGGGTTCATGGGCAACTGGGGTGAGTTGACGGCCGTCGACGGCGAGCTCGAGCTCACCGCCAGCGGCCGGTCACTCGACCTGAACGACGCCGCCCCTCCGGTTCCCAGGGGGGAGACGCCCGTGGCCGATCCCGATCGCTACCCGGCCCGCTATCTCGGCTACCGGCCCTGGACGTTCTGGCAGAACATCACCGGCACGCCCGACTTCCCGACCGTGGCGCAGATGGCATCGGAGCTCTATCCGAGAGCCACCGGCCGCCCGATCGACGGGGTGTTCTACATCGACCCCTTCGGGCTGGCCGCGTTGCTCGAGCTCACCGGGCCGGTCGCGGTCGACAGCCTCGACATGCCGCTCGACGCCGACAACGTCGCCGACTTCCTGCTGCGCGAGCAATACGTTCGGTTCCCGGTGCGCGAGGACCGGGTCGACTTCCTCGACGAGGTGTCCCGGGTGACCTTCGAGCGGCTGACCTCCCTCGACCTGCCCGGTCCC